>CAWHHV010000001.1:0-1677481 GCA_963829385.1 uncultured Alphaproteobacteria bacterium
CGACGCGCAGGTTCTCCCGAAGCCGGATGACGAAGAACACGGCGCCGTCCGCACGTCCGTTCCGATCGCAGCGACATGCCCGAGGTTGAACCATGCGCGCCGACAATGCCGACGATCAGCGTGCAGATCATCTCGAAACGGCTCCTTCCCGAGAGAGACGTGCGGCAGCAGATCCTGACGTTCCCTTTTGACGGAGTTCTCCAGAAAATCACCTGGTCCCGCCTTGGCCAGGCCCTGCGCAGCGCAGCAGAGATTGTATGGATTCAGATTAGGATGTAATATCAGCAGCTTGATCTGCGTATCACGTTGGGACGCTCGTCACAGCGCCCGCCAGCCGATGTCCCGGCGAAAGAACCCGCCCGGCCAGTCGACGGCCTCGGCCATCGCATAGGCGCGGTCGCGGGCCTCCTGCAGCGTCGCCCCCCGGGCGGTCGCGTTCAGCACCCGCCCCCCGTTCGAGACCACTGCCCCGTCGACCTCGCGGGTCCCCGCATGAAAGAGCTGCGCCCAGGGCTCGTCGATGTCGGGCAACCCGATCGGCTCGCCCCGCGCATGGTCTCCCGGATACCCCCGCGCCGCCAGCACCACCGTCATCGCATGATCGTCCGCGAAGTTCGCGCGGGCCTCCGACAGCCGCCCTTCGGCGCAGGCGAGGCAGGCGTCCAGAACCTGCGCGCCGAGCCGCATCGCCAGCACCTGGGCCTCCGGGTCGCCGAAGCGGACGTTGTACTCGACGAGCCGCGGCGCGCCGTCCTCGATCATCAACCCGGCATAGAGCACGCCCTGGTACGGCGTCCCGCGCCGCGACATCTCGGCCAGAGTCGGCCGGATGATCTCCGACAGCACCCGCTCGGTCACCTGCGGCGTCATCACCGGCGCCGGGGAGAACGCGCCCATGCCGCCCGTGTTCGGGCCCTCGTCGCCCTCGAAGGCGCGTTTGTGGTCCTGCGCGGTGCCGAGGACCAGCAGCTCCTCGCCGTCTGCCAGCACGAAGAGGCTCGCCTCCTCGCCGGTCATGAACTCCTCGACGACGACCCGCGCGCCAACCCCCTCGACGAAGATCGCGTCGAGCGCCTGCTGCGCCTGCTCGACGGTCTCCGCGACGGTCACGCCCTTGCCCGCGGCCAGCCCGTCCGCCTTGATCACGATCGGCGCGCCTTGCGCCGCAACGTAGGCGCGCGCCGAGTCGGGGTCGGTGAAGGTCTGGCTGGCGGCGGTCGGCGCGCCGCAGGCGGCGCAGACCTCCTTGGTGAAGGCCTTGGAGGCCTCGAGCATCGCCGCCGCGCGGCTTGGACCGAACACCGGCACGCCGGCCTCGCGCAGCACGTCTGCGACCCCCTCGACCAGCGGCGCCTCGGGGCCGATCATCACGAAGTCGATACGCTCGTCACGGACGAACTCCAGCACCCTGTCGCCCGAAAGGATGTCCAGCGGCACGCAGGTCGCGACCTCCGCGATGCCGGCGTTGCCGGGCGCCGCCCAAATCCCCGAGCATTTCGGATTGGCCGCAAAGGCCCAGGCCAGCGCGTGCTCGCGACCGCCGCCGCCAAGGATCAGGATGTTCAAGGGCTGGTCTCCCGCGCTTGGCCTCGCCGCGGCCGGGTTCTATGGTGCGCCGCGCAGAGGCGCAAGCGCGAGGGATGATGGACCTGTTCGAGGAGCCCGCCGCGGGCGGCAACGCCCCGGAATTCAGCGTGTCCGAGATCGCCGGCGCGGTGAAGCGCGTCGTGGAGGGCGAGTTCGGCCGCGTGCGCGTGCGCGGCGAGATCGGGCGCGTGTCGCGCCCCGCCTCCGGCCACGTCTACCTGGATTTGAAGGACGACCGCGCGGTGCTTGCCGCGGTGATCTGGAAGGGCTCGGTGCGCGGCCTGACGGCGACGCCCGAGGAGGGGCTCGAGGTCGTCGCCACCGGCCGGCTGACGACGTTCCCGGGCGCCTCGAAGTACCAGATGATCATCGAGCAGATGGCGCCGGCCGGCGTCGGCGCGCTGATGGCGATGCTGGAGAAGGCGCAAGACGGCGCTGGCCGCGGAGGGGCTGTTCGACGCGGGCCGCAAGCGGGCGCTGCCGTTCCTGCCCGAGACGATCGGCGTCGTCACCTCGCCGAGCGGCGCGGTGATCCGCGACATCCTGCACCGCCTCGGCGAGCGCTTCCCGCGCCGGGTGCTGGTCTGGCCGGTTCCGGTTCAGGGCGATCGCTGCGCGCCCGAGGTCGCCGCAGCGATCGCCGGTTTCAACGCGCTGCCCGTCGGCGGGCCCGTGCCGCGACCGGACCTCCTGATCGTCGCGCGCGGCGGCGGCTCGATCGAGGACCTCTGGGGGTTTAACGAGGAGATCGTCGTGCGCGCGGCGGCGGCCAGCCGGATCCCGCTGATCTCGGCGGTCGGGCACGAGACCGACACGACGCTGATCGACCTCGTCTCGGACCGGCGCGCGCCGACGCCGACCGCGGCGGCCGAGATCGCGGTGCCGGTGCGACTGGAGCTGCTGGCGGGCGTTGCTGGGCTGGAGGAGCGGCGGCGCGGCGCATTGGCGCGGGCGCTGGACCAGCGCCGGCAGCGACTGCGCGACCTGGCCCGCGGCCTACCGCGGCCTGAGGCGCTGACCGCCGAGCGGGCGCAGCGGCTGGACGGCCTCGGCCTGCGGCTGCCGCGCGCGCTGACGGCGCTGGCGCGCGAACGACGGCTGCGGCTGGCGCAGGGACCGGCCGGGCGCTTGGGGCCGGGACTGCTTGAACGCGCCGTCGAGCGCGGGCGTCACGGGCTGGAGCGCGTGGCGCGCGCGCTGCCGCGGGCGCTGGACGCGACGACGGACCGCGGGCGGCACGCGTTGCTCCGGGCCGGGCAGGGACTTGACCCGACCCGTCTGCGGCGCGCGATCGAGCGGCTCGACGAGCGGCTGGAAGCGCGGACGGCGCGGCTCGATCGGGCCGGCGCGGCGATCCCGGAAGTAAAGCGGCGCGACCTGACGGGCCTCGCCCGCACGCTCGACAATCTCGATCCGCACCGCGTGCTGGCACGCGGCTTCGCCATCGTGCGCGACGAGCGCGGCCATGTCCTCCCGCGCGCCGAGGCGGCGGCTGGGGCGAAGGGCTTCGAAATCGAGTTTGCCGACGGTCGGCTGCGCGCGAAACCCGAGCGGCGGCGCAGGGGCGACCCGAGCCAGGGCAGCCTTTTCTGACGTGCACGCGTTTGGGAGGATCAGCTGCCGACTTCGGGACCGGGGCAGGGCAGCGGCGCGCTGTCGATGGCCGAAAGCTCGAGGCTGAAGCCGGTCTCGGCTCCATTCTCGACGAGATGCGCGGAGAAGTTCTCGCCTTCGCTGCGGAAGAGCCAGCAGATCGGTCTCGGATCGGCGTCGTAGACAAAACAGAATCTGATCGCCGTCGCCATGCCATGTTCCGGACTGACAGGCGTCGCCGGCGAAGCGCCACAGACTGCGGCGACCGGACAGGAACTGCTCCGAGCCGAACGCCAGGCCGCCCAGCGAGAAATGCAGCGTGCGGCCCGTTGCGAGGCGGTCGAATTCGTCCGCCGTGACCACGTCCTGCGCGGCGGCGGGCGTGGCCAGCACGGCGATCAGCGCAACGGCGAATAGACGTACCATGGCGCAGATACCTAGCGCGACGCGCCTCGGGAGGCCAGCGATTGCGGTGGAGGGGCGCTTCGGCCTGTGCTAACTCGCAGCCCGTCACCTGGAGAGCTTTGAGAGATGGACGTTTTTGCGGATGTAAAGGGCTCGGTCCTCGCCGCAGTCGAGCGGCTGGCGGCGCGGGGCGTGCTGCCTGCGGGCCTCGACGTGTCGGCCGTCGCGGTGGAGCCGCCGCGCGATCCTGCGCATGGCGACATGGCGACGAACGCCGCGATGGTGCTGGCGAAACCGGCGCGGATGGCGCCGCGCGCGATCGCCGAGGCGCTGGCCTGGGACTTGGCCGAAGCGCCCGGCGTGGTCTCGGCCGAGGTCGCGGGGCCGGGGTTCCTGAACCTGCGGCTCGATCCGGCCGTCTGGTTCGGCGTGTTGCCGACGATCCTGACGCAGGGCGCGGATTTCGGGCGCTCGCGTCTCGGCACGGGCCGGCGGGTCAACATTGAGTTCGTCTCGGCCAATCCGACCGGGCCGATGCATGTCGGCCACGTGCGCGGCGCTGTCTTCGGAGACGCGCTGGCGGGGCTGCTCGGTTTCGTCGGCTTCGACGTGACGCGGGAGTACTACATCAACGACGGCGGGGCGCAGGTCGATGTGCTGGCGCGCTCGGCCTATGAGCGGTACCGCGAGGCCTGCGGGCTGGAGCCGGCGATCGCCGAGGGCCTCTATCCGGGCGACTACCTGATCCCGGTCGGCGAGGCCCTGAAGGCGAAGTATGGCGAAAGCCTGATCGACCGGCCGGAATCGGACTGGCTGGCGGAGGTGCGCGAATTCGCCACCGCCGAGATGATGGCGATGATCCGGGGCGACCTGAAGCTGCTCGGCGTCGAGATGGACCACTTCTTTTCGGAGAAGTCGCTTTACGGCACTGGGCGGATCGAGGCGGCGCTGACCGCGCTGGAATCGCGCGGTCTGATCTACGAAGGCGTGCTGGAACCGCCGAAGGGCAAGACGCCCGACGACTGGGAGCCGCGCGAGCAGACGCTGTTCAAGGCGACCGAGTTCGGGGACGACGTCGACCGGCCGGTCAAGAAGTCGGACGGCGGCTGGACCTACTTCGCGCCCGACATCGCCTATCACTTCGACAAGGTCGAGCGCGGCTTCGACGAGCTGATCGACGTGCTGGGCGCCGACCACGGCGGCTACGTGAAGCGCCTGAAGGCGGTGGTCTCTGCGCTGTCGGACGGCCGGGTGCCGCTCGACGTGAAGCTGTGCCAATTGGTCAAGCTGACGCGCGGCGGCGAGCCGCTGAAGATGTCTAAGCGCGCGGGCACGTTCGTCACGCTGCGCGACGTGGTCGATCAGGTCGGCCCGGACGTGACGCGCTTCGTGATGTTGACGCGCAAGAACGACGCGGCCCTCGACTTCGACTTCGACAAGGTGATGGAGCAGTCGAAGGACAATCCGGTCTTCTACGTGCAGTATGCACATGCGCGCGCCCATTCGATCGCGAAGCGCGCCGAGGGCGTCGGCTTCGATGTTCGCGTCGCGGCGTTGGCGTCGGCCGATATGAGCCCGCTCGGCACGCCGGGCGAGTTGAAGCTGGCGCAGAAGCTCGCCGAGTGGCCACGGCAGGCCGAGATCGCCGCGAACCATCACGAGCCGCACAGGATCGCGTTCTATCTTTATGACTTGGCTAGCGAATTCCACGGACTCCAGCATCAGGGCAAGCTTGATCCGGAACAGCGTTTCATTCGCGAGGACGCGCCGGACGTGACCAAGGCGCGTCTGGCGCTGGTGCGCGCGACGGCGGTTGTCATTGCGGCAGGTCTTGGTATCCTTGGCGTCACCCCAATGGACGAGATGCGATAAGCATCCGTTAAACATTTAGGGGTTGGAGCAGAGGCGCATACAAGCTATGGTATGTGAAAACAGGCAAGACCCCCATGACCCAAGTTTACGGCAACGATTTCGACTCCGTTGCGGGCGGCGGGCGGCCGTTCGCTGAGCGCCTTAGACGGGCCGCCGGCGCGGTGGCGTTCCTTGCGCTGATCGGAGGCATGGCGCTGTGGGCATATCGGCTCGGCACCCGCGATGCGGCCGAAGTGCCAGTGATCCAAGCCATGGCCGGACCTGCGCGCGTGCAGCCAGAGGATCCGGGCGGCCTGCGCGCCGCGCATCAGGGGCTGGAGGTAAACTCGGTTCTGGCGGGTGAGCCGGCTCCGGAGACGAAGGCGGCAACGCCGGCGATGGCCCCGCCAGTGCTGCTGACGGAAGAGGACGGGCCCCAAGGAGAGCTGGTAGTCGCGTCGCCGGCGACGTTGCAGGAAGCGGAGCTGTCGGCGGACGGGGATCTGCGGATGCCGGGCCAGGAGGACGCGGAGGAGGTGACTCCGCAGTCGCTGGTCTCCCAGGCCCTCGGTGCGCAGTCTCCCGCACGATGGGACGGCGCGGTAGCGGGGGATGCGCTGGAAGATTCCGCCTCCGTGGCGGAGTTGGAGGCGGCGCCAAGCCCGCGCCCGTTGCGGCGCCCGCCCAATCTCGTCCTGGCGCGGGCAGCCGCCGCTGCGGCCGCGCCCGAATCGGCTCCGGTTCCGGCGCCCGCAGCCGCCGCTCCGGCGGCGCGGGAGGTCTCCAGTCCCGGCAAGGGCACGCGTCTGGTCCAACTGGGCGCCTATGACAGCGAGGCGCTGACGCGGCAGGCCTGGCAGCAACTGGTCGGCCGCTACCCGGACCTGCTGCGTTCGAAGAGCCTTTATGTCGAGCGCACCACAGCCAATGCCCGTGTGTTCTACCGGCTGCGCGTGGCCGGGTTCGAGAGCGCGGACCAGACGCGGGTGATGTGCGAGTCGCTGCGAGCCAGGGGCGTCGACTGTATCCCGGTGACGCTGCAATAGATGGCGACGCGGGCCGCCATCCTAGGCTGCGCAGGTCCGGAGCTGACAGCGGACGAGCGCCTTTTCTTCAGCCGGGTGGATCCCTGGGGCTTCATCCTTTTCGCCCGCAATGTCGAGGGGCCAGCACAATTGCGCAGGCTGACCTCGGACTTGCGCGCAGCGGTGGCGCGCGATGCGCCAATTCTCGTCGACCAGGAAGGCGGCCGTGTCGCGCGGTTGCGCGCTCCGTCGTGGCGGGAATGGCTGCCGGCGCTGGACGAATGCGCGCGGCTTCCGGATGTCAAGTGGCGCGCGCGCGCGATGCGGCTGCGTTACGGGCTGATCGCCGCCGAACTGGCTGCCGCCGGGATCGACGCGAACGCGGCGCCCGTGCTCGATCTTGTTCATGCAGGAACCCATCCGGTGATCCGCGATCGCGCCTATGGAGCCGATCCCGACGATGCGGCTCGGATCGGACGCGCGGTGGCAGCAGGGCTGCTCGAGGGCGGCGTGCTTCCGGTGATGAAGCACATTCCCGGCCACGGGCGCGCAGGCGCCGACAGCCACACAGACCTTCCTCGCATCGGCGCGCCGGCCGGGGAGCTTGCGAGGGACTTCGCGCCATTTCGGGCGCTGCGTGATCTGCCGATCGCGATGACGGCGCATGTCGTCTACGAGGCTATCGACGCCAACGCGCCCGGCACGCTGTCGCCGGCGGTCATCGGCGCAATCCGGAACGAGATCGGCTTCGACGGCTTGCTGATGACCGATGACCTTTCGATGCACGCCTTGAGCGGACCCTTCGCAACCCGCGTCGAACGCGCGGCGTTCGCTGGTTGCGACGTGATGTTGCATTGCAACGGCAATCGGGACGAGGCCGCGGCGGTGATCGAGGCGACGCCGGTGCTCGCTGGGCGGGCGGCCGAGAGAGCCGCCGCGGCGCTGGCGCTGCGCGGCGGCTCCCATGCGGACACGGACGCGCTCGAGGCCGCCTATGCCGCGCTCAGGCGGGCGGCGCATGCCTGAGGATTTCTTCGACGCCGGCGCGACCGCCGACCGCCGCGCCGCAGAGGCTCTGGTCGTCGACGTGGGCGGGTTCGAGGGACCGCTCGACCTGCTGCTGACGCTGTCGCGGAGCCAGAAGGTCGATCTGCGGCAGGTCTCGATCCTGCGTTTGGCCGAGCAGTACCTGGTGTTCGTCGAGGCGGCGAAGCGGCTCCGGATCGAGCTGGCGGCGGATTATCTGGTCATGGCCGCCTGGCTCGCCTTCTTGAAGTCGCGGCTGCTGCTGCCGCCGGACCCGGAGGAAGAGGGTCCCTCGGGCGAGGATTTGGCCGCACACCTCGCGTTCCAGCTCGAGCGGCTCGAAGCCATGCGCGGCGCTGCGGCCCGGCTGATGGCGCGCGACCAACTCGGGCGAGACGTCTTCGCCCGGGGCGCGCCGGAGACGGTTGCGCGGGACGTCAAGGTCGTCCACCAGGCCGGCCTCGTGGACCTGCTGCGCGCCTATGCCCGGATCAAGACGCGCGACGAGTTCCAGCCGCTGCATCTGACGCGCGGGCCGGTCTTCACGATGGAGGCCGCGCTTGAGCGAATGCGCGGGCTGATCCCGGCGGCGATGGACTGGACCGAACTCAGCGCCTGGCTCCCTGGGGACTGGGCCGTGGACCCGGTGCGCCGTCGGTCGGCCACGGCGGCGAGCTTTGCCGCGGCGCTCGAACTCGCAAAGGCCGGCCGCATCGACCTGCGCCAGGAGGGGCCGTTCCGGCCGATCTACCTGCGCGCTAAGGGAGACGACAGATGAACGAGACCACGAACCGCTTTCACCTCGACCCGTCCTTCGCCGTGCCGCCGATGCCGGAGCAGGAACGAATGGTCGAAGCCGTGCTGTTCGCGGCGGCCAGTCCGCTCAGCGGCGCCGAGATCGCCGACCGTCTGCCGCAGGGTTGCGACGTCGCCGAGGCGGTTGCGGGGGTGAGGCGGCGCTACGAGGGCAGGGGCGTTCAGCTGTGCCGTGTCGGCGACGGATATGCGTTCCGCACCGCCGCCGACTTGGGCTTCTTGATGGCGCGCGACGTCGTCGAGACGCGCAAGCTGAGCCGGGCGGCGATCGAGACCCTGGCGATCGTCGCCTACCACCAGCCGGTGACGCGGGCCGAGATCGAGGAGATCCGCGGGGTCTCGGTCTCCGGCGGCACGCTCGACCTGCTGATGGAGCTCGGCTGGGTCAGGTTCGGCCGACGCCGGCAGACGCCCGGGCGGCCGATGACCTTCACGGTAACCCAAGGCTTTCTGGATCATTTCGGTTTGGAGAATGCAGGCGACCTGCCAGGTCTGGCCGAACTGCGCGCGGCCGGGTTGCTCGACAACCGGCCGGCGCCGGGCTCCGACGCTCCGGAGACCGAGGCCGATGAGGACGCCGAACTGTTCTGAGCGGATTGGACCGAACCTGAACGCTCTGGCATTGTGAATCAGACCGAGGCGGTGGTCTGCACAAGACGCAGCTTCCACGACCGCGGCGCGTCGGTAACAGGCGACTGAAGCTAAACGGCAATGAACCTCGCAGTGACGGCATGGGGCGATCGGACTGTACGGAGGCCCGTCCGATGACCGCGGGTGCGGCCGCCCGGGCGCTGGCCGAGCCGGTCGAGGTCGTCGATTACGACCCGAGCTGGCCGGCGCTGTTCGAAGAGGAAGCCCGACGACTGCGCGCGCTGCTGGGGTCGCTGATCGGGCGGGTGGAGCATGTCGGCGCGACCGCGGTGCCGGGATTGGCAGCAAAGCCCATCATCGACATGATGATCGAGGTCGACGATATGGAGACCGTCCGATCATGCATCGCGCCGGTGCTGGAAGCGCACGGCTACGATTTCCTTTGGCGGCCGACAAGTCCAGGGGATGCAGACATCGCTTATGCCTGGTTCATCCGGCGTGGCGCGAGCGGGAGGCGCACGCATCATCTTCACATGGCTACAGCGCGTTCGCCTGAATGGAGTAGATTGATTTTCCGGGACCACCTGCGCGCCCATCCAGACACGGCGACGGCTTACGCGGCGCTGAAGCGGGATGCAGCGACGCGGCATCGCAACGATCGCGCGGCCTATGCGCGGGCGAAATCGCGCTTCATCCGGCGGGCGCTTGCGCAGTCCGCTGCCGAAGCAGCAGCGGGGCATGGGGCGTTAGGAAACTGGCCACGCGCATGATACATTTCCTTGGCTAGCGGGAGATTCCTGCGCGGCTGTTCTTGTCTAGAGGAGGTGTGGAATGCGCTGGATCGACGTGGGGCGTGCGCTCGCCTCTGCGATGATCGTGTCGCTGGCAGCCACGTGGGTGATCGCCCCGGCTCCAGCAGCGGCTCAGACCGTGCGCAAATCGATCACTGACCTGACGCCGTCGGAGTTGATGTCGCTGCGCACGGGAGTCGCTCGTATGAAGTCGCGCGACGGCGCAGGACGCAATAGCGTGGATTTCCGCAGAAGCTGGGTCTACTGGGCCAACATGCATGGGCACTTCGGCGGAACCTGCCGCGGGCCGGTCTCCGGATCCGGTATGGAGGGTCTTCAGGCTTGGACCGCCTCGAACGCGGGCGAACAGGCCACCTGGTGCAAGTGCCAACACGGCACAGCCAGCTTCGTGACGTGGCACCGGATGTACCTCTACTACTTCGAGCAAGTCCTCCGGCAAGCGGCGGGCGATCCGGATCTGAGCCTGCCTTACTGGGATTATGCGACCGATCCTGGGCTGCCCCAAGCGTTTCAGGACGCAACCTATGTCGATGCACAGGGACAGGTCGCGCCAAATCCGCTGCGGGTCGAGGCGCGACGACCGCAGCTGAACTCCGGCGCGGCCGGGATCAGCACGAGCACGTCGAACGCCAGCAACGCCATGGCTGCGACCAGCTTCAATACGTTCCGGCAGCGGATCGAGGCCACCCCGCATGGCGCCGTGCATTGCGCCGTCTCGAGCGGCGGCTGTCCGACCGGGCTGATGGGCTTCGTGCCGGCCGCGGCGAACGACCCGATCTTCTACCTGCATCACGCGAACATCGACCGGCTCTATGAATGTTGGGTGGGCGTCGATCCCGGCAACCGCCTGCCCACCGGCAGCGGCGTCCTGAACGCCAGGTTCTCGTTCGTCGACGCGAACGGCAAGGTGGTGGCAAGGCGGGCGCGCGATATGCTGACGACGGCGCAGCTCGGCTATTCCTATGCCGGCGGGTCGTTCTGTCCGGCGCCCGCGCCGGCCGCATCGATGGTGCTGGCGGCTGCGTCGAACGGCATGACAGAACTGAATCGTGGCGTGACGGTCGCGCCTCTCGAGGTCCGTGACCGGCGCACGAACGAGGCGGCGGGGGCGGCCCGGCCAGAGTTTCGGGCGCAGCGGCAGGTCGGCGAGGGCGCGCGGGCGACGGTGTTCGTGGCGGGACTGCAGGCCGAGCAAGTACCGGGGGTCATCTACAACGTGTACCTGGCCAACGAGGCTGGGGATCGCGCGCAGATCGGCGTAATCGACTTCTTCGGGTTCATGGCCGGGGAGCCGGCGGCGGAGGCGCAGGACGGCCATGGCGGCCATGACAGCACGCGGCGACGGTTCCAGTTCGACGCGACCGATGCGATGGAGCGTCTGGGGTTGGATGCGGAGGCGCCGCTGAACCTGGTGTTCGAGCCGACGACGGGGCTCGACGACTCGACGGTCGAGCAGGCGGTGGAGGCGATCCCGCGCGATGCGCAGGTCAGCTTCCGCAGGGCTTGGCTGCGGGTGCGGTGAGCCGGGTCCGGCTGCGGTCCCACGATGCGACCACAGGTAACGAATTGTTTTAGAACAATGTTCTGGATGTGACCGCCGGATGTGGGACGGTCCCGGTTACCTAACGCGCAGCAATCGTTAGATCTGAACAGACGTCGCCGGTATCCTGAGCCGAGTAGAGGCACCAGTCATACCAACCTGCGCTGATCTTCACCCATGGGCCCATTGGCGCATTCCGATGGACATGATCTTCCATGGTCGGTCGATGAGGTTGTTCCATGCGTCGCAGCGGAGGGCGACGATGTCGTCGTAGGATTTGAAGACCCGGTTCGAGAGCCAGTTCTCGCGCATGAACTGCCAGACGTTCTCGACAGGGTTCAGCTCCGGCGATCGGGGCGGCAGCGGAAGCAGGGTGATGTTGGCCGGGACGGCGAGCTTGGCGGACATGTGCCATCCGGCCTGATCGAGCATCAGCACGGCATGGGCGCCCGGATCGACGGCTGCGCCGATCTCGGCCAGGTGGGCGGTCATCGCCGGGGTGTCGCACCAGGGCATGACCAGCGCGGCGCCCTTGCCCTTCTTCGGGCAGATCGCGCCGAAGATGTACGCCCACTTGGTGCGCTGGTCGTGCGGCGCCCGGGGCCGGGTTCCACGCCTGGCCCAGCGGCGGGTGATTGAGTTCTTCTGCCCGACGCGGGCTTCGTCCTGCCACCACAGCTCTATCTCGGTTCCGGCCGGGAGCCTTTTGCGGATCTCGTCCGGTTCGGCCGGAAGTTTTTTTCGAAGTCGTCGATGGCCAGCCCGTTCTGCGCGTAGTGGCGCGGGCGGGCCGGGATCTTCCGGTAGCCAAGAGCACGCAGCTCGCGGCCCACCGTGGTCTCGCTGAGCGAGATGCCGCTCGCCATTGTCCTCGGACCAATGGCGGACAATGGCTCGCCCTCCCATATCCATTGCGCGAGATCGGCCAGCCGCCACCGCACCACCTCATGGATGGCCGGGATCGGGCCGCGCTCGACGATGGCGGCAAGAGCCTGACGCTGGGCATCGTCAAGCTTGGATGCGTTGCCCGGCGCCTTGCCGTCGATCAGCCCGGCAGGCCCCCGGGCGTTGAAGCGCAGCACCCGGTCGCGGATCGTCTGCAGACCGACCCCGCCGACCCGCGCCGCATCAGCGCGGGACCCCCCGTCGCGGATCTCCGCGAGCGCGAGAAGCCGGCGCGCCTGCGCCGCGTCCTTCGTGCCCTTCGCCAGCCGTCGAAGAGCAGGCCCGTCGAAATCATCTCGCAGCAACACCGCAGCAGCCATGGCGAACCTCCCTCTGGTTCGCTCCATGGATTCAGACTTTAACGGCCTTGGGAATCCCCGGCGTGAGTCCGCATCAGCGTGCGCTGGTATCAGGCGTTTTGGGCGTGCGAGTTTGTGGAGTTCCTGGTCTTGTGCTTGCCACAATGGCGGTCTGCGAACCGGTTGCATCGGGCGCCGCGGCGCAGGCGATAGAGTACGGCAGTTTTCGCTTCGACCCGCGACTTGCGAACGTTCTGTTCCTCGTCGGAGAGATCAACGCCGGAGACAGCTTCGAGATGCGCCGGGCGATGAGGGACAACAACATCCGGCTCGTCGTGACTGCCAGCGGCGGTGGGAACCTGTACGAGGGGCTGCAACTGGCGGCGGTTCTCGACGACAAGGGCATCGCGACGTTTCTGCCGTCCGGCCTCAGCTGCGAATCCTCCTGCGCGAACGTCTTCTTCGGCGGCGCGATTCGACGCGTCGATGGCGACCTCGGCGTGCATCAGTTCTACGTTGACGCCGAAGGCGCGACAGCGCCTGAGCGGGCAGACATAACAACGGCTGCTACCCTCTACACGACGTCGGACATCATCGGGATGATGAACGTCCTTGAGACGCCGCCCTTTGTCTACGAGAGGATGCTTTCGACCACCGACATCTATTATTTCTCCGAACCCGAGAAGGCGCTGCTGGAGCGCGGCGCGGCGGATGTCGGAATTGCCGGAACAATGCAAGAGGCCGACGCGTTCGTCGCCGCCCATCCCGATATCGTGGAGCGCCGTCGTTTGGTTCCGCCGGCGGAAGCTCAGGACGCGGCGATCGCCCCTGACGCACGGCCTCGGGACGCGGCTCCGGCTGCGCCGGTCGGCGTCGACCATCTGGAGGATCTGGACTTCTTCGGGGCCGACCTGATTCCGACCGGGGTGCGCGACGTGAGCCTGTCCGGCTGCGGACGGATCCGCCGCGACGACACACGATGCGCCGCCTATAGCTATATGGTCGAGACGCGCTGGTGCTGGCCAAAATCCGGGGTCGAGAACGTGTCCGCGGCACGCGGCGTTGTAAGAGCCTGACTTCAAAAGTTCCGGTAGCGCGCGATCCGGCGGGCCATGAGCTTGATCATCGCGATCTGGAAGAGGGCTTTGACGGTCTCGGCGGCGCGCTCGACGTCTCGGGCGAGGCGTCGGTTGATGCAGGCCCAGGCGAAGGTGCGCTCGATGACCCAGCGCATTGGGCTGGACGACGAAGCCGGGGTCGGTGCGCTTGATGATCTCGACCGGGCGCGGGGCGGCCGCGGCGACGCGGGGCCCCTGGTATCCGCCGTCCGCGAAGATGCGTTCGAGGAACGGGAGGCGGCGGGTGATCCGGTCGAGGGCGATCGCCGCGCCGTCGCGATCCTGCAGACTGGCGGAGTGAACCTCGATGCGCAGCATCAGGCCGAGGGTGTCCGTGACGAGATGCCGCTTGCGGCCCTTTACCCGCTTTCCGGCGTCGTATCCGACCATTCCGCGAGCTTCCGCGCTGGTTTTCACGCTCTGGCTGTCGATGATGGCCGCAGTCGGGCTCTCGTCGCGGCCCTCAAGGTCCCGGGTCCGGCGGTAGAGCACGTCGTGGATGTGCGCCCAGACCCCGGCTGCCATCCAGGCCCGGAAGTAGCCGTAGACGGTGCTGCGTGGCGGGAAGTCCCGCGGCAGCATCCGCCACTGGCAGCCGGCCTGCAGCAGGTAGAAGATAGCGTTCACCACCCGCCGCAGGCAAGTCGTCCGCGGTCGCCCGCCTGTCCGCGATGGCGGGAGCAACGGCGCGATCAGCGCCCATTCCCGATCCGTCACATCGCTTGCATAACTTCCGCTCGGGCGCACATAGTCGCCCCGGGTGGCCGCCGTCCACGCCATCCGATCCTCCGTCGTCTCTTGCCAGAAACCACGGTGAATCAGGCGACGGCGGCCGCTCAACCTCTCTCAGCCCCTTCTCGGACAGGCTCTAAGCGGTGTCCTCGACTACGCCGGCGTCGATCCGCAGATATTTGACAGGCCGTTCCGCGAAGGAACCGGGATCGACCTTGTCGGCTTCGACATCCTGCCGGACGGACTTCGCAACACGTCGCTGGCCCAATGCCGGCGCAGCTGCGAATCCGATGGCGACTGTGTCGCCTTCTCCTGGGTCGCGCACAAGAACTGGTGCTTTCCGAAAGATGCGGTCGGCGCGCGTAGGCCCGTAATCGGAACCATCTCGGGCGTCCGCAGATGATCAGATCAGCCGCGACCTGAACGCCACCACGCGCTCGACCTGCTGTGCGGCGAGGGCCTGATCGACGCCCGGACCGGCCCATCGCAGCGTAGAGCCGACGGCTCGCACGGTTTCGATCGGGTCGGCGCCACGGTGGTTGGCGTAGATTTGCAGGCTGTTTCCGGCGTTGACCGCCGCAATCGCCGCTCGTCCGGTCGAGATCCGGCTCGAGACGGCGTGCATCTGCATGTCATCGGTGAGGACGGGTCCCTCGAACCCGATCGTGCCGCGGATCTCGCCGATGTTCCGTCGCGAGAGCGAGGCGGGAGCGCCCGCCCGGTCAGAAGAGCGTGGATGCGGTAGCGCCCAGAATTCTTTCACACATTCGCTCACGCCACGACGGCCCCGTAGGCTTCGTTCTGCGCCGCGCGGAGCGGCGCCATGTTCATGTACTTCCGGGTCGACCACTGGGCGCCGGCGATGTGCCGGAGCCGCGCCGCGGCGAGGTTCAGACAAGACTGACCGTCGGGGAAGGCGCCGACGACGCGGGTTCGTCGCCGGATCTCGCGCATGATGCGCTCGAGCGGGTTGTTGGTGCGGATCCTGATCCAGTGGCGGTCCGGGAAGGCATGGTAGGTCAGCGTTTCCGCGACGTGCGCGTCGACGAGGTCCGCCGCGCGCCCCATACGCTGGCGGCGGAGCTCGTCGACAACCGCCGAGGCCTTGGCCGCGGCGGTTGCGCGGGTCTCCTGGGCGTGGATCGCCTCGAGCATGTGGCTGACCTCGCGGACCTTTGGCGCCGGCACGTGGCTGAAGACGTTGCGGTAGAAATGCACGACGCGGCGCTGCCACCGGGCGTCCGGCAGGTGCTCCGCGAGGCTTTCGACGAGGCCGCGACAGGCGTCCGAGACGATCAGCTCCACGCCCCGAAGCCCGCGGTCCACGAGGCGCCGCAGGAACGCCGACCAGCCGGACTTGTCCTCCTTGGCGCCCTCGCAGATGCCGGGGATTTCGCGGCAACCCTCGGCGTTGACGCCGATCGCCACCAGCAGCGAGACGTTGCGCACCTCGCCGGCCCAGGTGCGCTTCATCACGATGCCGTCCAGAAAGACGTACGGATGCGCGCCCTCGATCGGCCGGTTCCGCCAGGCCTCGATCTTGGCGTAGACCTTCTTGTTGAGATTGGAGACCGTGCTCGGGCTGACCCGCGTGCCCCAGAGCGCCTCGGCGATGTCCTCGACCCGGCGCACCGAGACGCCGGCAAGGTACATCTCCATCGGCGCCTCCTCGACCGAGATCTCCCGGCGGCGGTAGCGCTCGATGATGCCGTCTCGAAGGTCTGCCGCCGGTCGGGACCCCCCCTTTCAGCGATCGCTCGTAGCTGCCGGCGCGCGATCCTTCCGCGCCTCGCTGCGCTCGTAGCGTCCGGCGCCGCATAACCGGTCCGCCCCGGCGTCGAGCATGGCGTTCAGCGCCTCCTCGACGTCCTGCGCACCATCTCGCCGAGGTGATCCCTGATCCGAGCCTCATCGACCTGGATCACCTGTCCCATCGACCTCGCCTCCGGCTTCTCGTCCATCCCAAGCTCCTTTCAACGATCCTGAAGGGAGCTGCCTCGCCCGGCAATGTGCGAAAGATCCTGTACGTTATCACGCAGATCGCCCGCACCAATCCCCTCGAACGGGTCAACCGGAGATCAAGCGACGCCCCGACGTCATCGGGATCTTCCCGAACGACGCGGCCATCGTCCGGCTTGTCGGCGCACTGATGCTGGAGACCAACGACGAATGGGCCGTGGCGCGCCGTCATATGAGCCTTGAAACGCTCGCACGCGTCACCGACAATCCCACCGTCAGGCTGCCCGCCGGGGCGCCCTGATCAGGCTCGGACCTTCCGAGGAACGGCGCTCCCACACCATCCCCCGGGACATGATCTCCCTGGGACCCGAGTTTACCGAGCCGGGCGCGAGCATCGACGGGCTTGTCCGGGGATGCCGGCTAGGCGCTACCAGAGCCCATCAGGGGCCGGGCGCAGCATGGCGACTGGGCTGGCGGCTGCGCGTCAGGTCAGGTTGAGGTCGGATGACACAGTGCCCACTTGCGCTCAGAGGCCGCGCCAAAACCTTGCGGTGCAATGGTCCGAATGCCGCCGCTCGGCTGCCGGATCGCAGGCTCAAGCTCTCTGAAAGGGGTCATGCAGCCGTGCCGGGCGGCGCAAATCGGGCGCGGGCCGCCGCGACGCGCGGCCGCATCATGCAGCCCTCGGAATGATCGTTTACCAGTCCCATCGCCTGCATGAACGCGTAGGCGGTGGTCGGCCCCACGAACTGCCAGCCGCGTCTGCGCAGTTCCTTGGAGAGCGCGACGGACTCGGGCGATGTGGCGACGGTTTGCGGCGCTACGCCGCGCGGGGCTTCGAAGCGCCAAACGAAGGCGGCGACCGAGCCCTCGCGGTCGACCATCTCGCACGCGCGGCGGGCATTGTTGATCGTCGCCTCGATCTTACCGCGGTGGCGAACGATGCCGGGATCCGCCAGCAGACGGGCGACCTCCGGCTCTGCGTAGTGCGCGACCCGCTCGAAGTCGAAGCTGTGAAACGCCGCCCGGAAGTTCTCGCGCTTGGCGAGGATCGTGCGCCAACTGAGGCCGGACTGGAACCCTTCGAGGCAGACCTTCTCGAAGAGCCGCCGGTCATCGGCGACGGGAAACCCCCATTCCTCGTCGTGATAGGCAAGATAGAAATCCGGCGCGCCGGCGCACCAGGCGCAACGCGCTTTGCCGTCCGGGCCGACAATCGCGGCGCTCAATGCACCAGGTCCTGCAGAGCCGCTCGCAGGGCCGGGGCGAGCGGAGCGGGGCGGCGGTTCGCTGCGTCGACGTAGACATGAACGAGGAACCCCTCCGCCGCAGCAATGGCGTCGCGGTTGCGGAATAGCCCGACCTCGTAACGGACGGACGACGCGCCGATCCGCGCGACGCGCAGGCCCGCGTCGATCCGGTCGGGGTAGGACATTTCGCCGTGATAGCGGCAGCCGGTCTCGACCACGAGGCCGATCCGGTCGCTGCGGCCGGGGTCGAGCAGGCCGCGGTCGATCAGCCAGCCGTTCACGGCGGTGTCGAAATAGGAGTAGTGCACAGTGTTGTTGATGTGGCCGTAGATATCGTTGTCCTTCCAGCGCGACTGGATCGGGCGAAATGCGACGTAGTCCTGCCGGCGGCCGGCGGGGGCGCGGGCAGGGGCGTGCGTCACGCCCGGCTCCGGACGGCCGGCCCGATTGCGCGCCGGCGGGCCGGCCTGGATTTTGGCCCGGTCGCACGATGCGACCTGAGGTCAAGTTCTTGATATTGCAAGACAAGTGGCCCTTGCGTTAAGGCTTTGGCAACCTTTGTCAAAAGGACTCGGACGGGCGGCCGCAGCCGCCTGTCCGAGCCTTGGTTCGCTGTCGGGACACCGCCGCCGCGTCAGGACAGGTGATGGGTCTCCTGGATCTTGAAGACCGGCGTCGGCAGGCCCTCCAGACGCGCCTTCAGCTGCAGCGCGAGATGCAGCGAGTGAAAGCGCGACTGCGCGAGGTTGCCGCCATGAAACCACAGGTTCGGCTGCTGGGTCGGCTTCCACATGTTGCGCGGTTCGCCCTCCCAGGGGCCGGGATCCTTCGGCGTGTCCGAGCCCAGGCCCCAGCACTTGCCGACCTTGTCCGCCACTTCCTGGCTGATCAGGTCCGCGGCCCAGCCGTTCATCGAGCCGAAGCCTGTCGCGTAGACGATGACGTCGGCCGGGACCTCCTCGCCGCTGTCGAGCCGGACGCCGGTCTCGGTGATCTCGGCGACCTCACCCTGCTTCAGCTTGATCTTGCCGTCGATGATCAGCTGGCTGGCGCCGATGTCGATGTAGTAACCGGAGCCGCGGCGCATGTACTTGAGGAACAGCCCGAACTCGTCGGCGCCCCAGTCGTGCAGGAAGCCCGAGCCTTCGAGCGCCTCGTAGAAGGCGGCGTCGCGGCGGCGCATCTCGGCGTAGAGCGGCCGGTGGAAGTCGGCCATCAGCCCGTAGGGCACCGTCGCGCCCATCATGTCGGCCATCTCCGTGGTCACGCCATTGCGCGCGGCCTGCTCGGAGTACGTGTCGCCCTGCGTCACCTCGATCAGCGTGTCGGACTTGGACACGTGCGTCGACGAGCGCTGGATCATGGTCACGTCGACGTCGTGCTCCCAGAGCGCGGCGCAGATGTCGTGGGCCGAGTTGTTCGAGCCGATCACGACGACCTTCTTGCCGGCGAAGCTGTCGGGGCCCGGATGCTGGCTCGAATGGTGCTGGTCGCCCTTGAACCGCTCCATGCCCTTGAATGACGGGATGTTCGGTTTGCCGGCCTGGCCGGTGGCGAGGATCAGCTGCTTCGGCCGCAGCGTGATCTCCTCGCCGTCGCGGTCGAGGACGACCTCCCATTCCTGGGCGTCCTCGTCGAACCGCGCGGACCTGGCCTCGGTCGAGCCCCAGTAGTTCAGCTCCATGACCTTGGTGTACATCTCGAGCCAGTCGCCGAGCTTGTCCTTCGGCGAGAAGACCGGCCAGTTCGGCGGGAACGGGATGTAGGGCATGTGGTCGTACCAGACCGCGTCATGCAGGCAGAGCGACTTGTAGCGCTTGCGCCAGCTGTCGCCGGGCCGCGCGTTCTTCTCGACGATGATCGTGGGCACCCCGAGGCTGCGGAGCCGCGCGCCGAGCGCGATGCCGCCCTGGCCGCCGCCGATGATCAGCGCATAGGGCTGGCGCGTGACGCCGAGATTGGCTTCCTCCTCGTCGCGCTCTTCCTTCCAGGTCGTGCGGTTCTTGCCGGACCCGTGCAGCGCGCCGAGCGGGCGATCGAAGCCGAGCGGCTCCTCGTGACCCTTCAGTTCGGTCAGCGCGGTCAGCAGCGTCCAGATCCGTCCGTCGCGGATGCGGACATGGCCGTAGCCGCGCCCAAGCTCGGTCTCGAAGCGGAACCAGCCCTCGCTCACGTCGCCGTTGACGCTGGCCGGCTGGCTCTCGTCCTGCGCGAAGCCGCGCGGCCGGATCGCCGCAAGCTGGCTCTGCAGCATCTCGCGGATCGCGTCGCGACCCTCCATCGTTCGGATGTTCCAGGTCAGCGCGACCAGATCGCGCCAGTAGCAATCGGCGGCGAAAAGCTCGGCCGTCGCCGCGATGTCCTCGCGGGCGAGCGCGTCCGCGAGGTTTTCGAGCATGGAGTCGACGGCGGTTGTCGGGCTGGTATCGAGCATCGGTGGCATTTCCCCTGGTCGGCGCGATTGTTCTCGGGACACGCGTTGTCCGGACGATACGGCGTCGCGCGCCGTCGGGGAAGAGGCAGATCCGGCAGCCGCGCCTGGCCGCGGCCGGTCTGCGGTCAGGCCGCTTTGGAGGCCGCGGCGTTGTCCGTCGAGGCGCCGGGGTCGGCTGCGCCGGGCAGGGGTCCACGCAACGGCGCGGCGGCCGGCGCCGGCGGGCCGCTCGTATCCTGGCGGCCGGACGCGGAGGCGCCGGCGCCGTCCTCGGGCGTGGCGATGACAAGCGCTGGCGCCGGGGTCGTCGCCGGAGGCGGCGTCTTGGGCGGCGGCGGCGCCGGGGGTCTCGAGAGGATCGACAGAAGGTTGGTCAGCGTTCGGGTCGCTCCATGGCAAGCAGAACGTCGTCTCGACGATGCCAGTTCATAACCGACGGCGGCGGCCCTGCGGTATCGGGCGCGGCCCGACAGGGTGAATTCGGCAGGTGCGCGTCTTGAATCAAATGAACGGCGCAACGCATTGATCCCCCGAGAATGTCTCGGGCGCTCCGTACCTGATTCCCGTCCGCGCGCTTACGCTTAACAGAGAGGCGAGATGCCGAACCGGCCGGCGCGGAGGGCGTCCACGGCGATCGTTCTTGACGGAGGCCGTCGCGGTGGTAGCGTCAGGCGAGCCGCCCGGTCGCGGCCGTTTTCCCCGGATCGGCGGAACCGTCGCCGCGTTCCGGGGCTTCAAGGGGTCTGAACCATGTCCGAGCGCGTAAAGGTCGCCGCCTCCGGGTCTCCGAACGACTTGCGGGCGTTCTGGATGCCGTTTACCGCGAACCGCCAGTTCAAGGCGGCGCCGCGGATGTTCGTCGCCGCGGACGGGATGCACTACACGACCTCGGACGGGCGGCGCGTGCTGGACGGCACGTCCGGCCTCTGGTGCTGCAACGCCGGACACGCGCAGCCGCGGATCGTCGAGGCGGTGCAGGCGCAGGTCGCCGAGATGGATTATGCCCCGGCGTTCCAGATGGGCCATCCGAAGGCGTTCGAGCTTGCGAACCGGCTGGTCGACATCGCGCCGCCCGAGATGGCGCACGTATTCTTCTCGAACTCGGGCTCGGAGGCTGTCGAGTCGGCGCTGAAGATCGCGATCGCCTACCAGCGCGCGATCGGGCAGGGGTCGCGGACCCGGCTGATCGGGCGCGAGCGCGGCTATCACGGCGTGAACTTCGGCGGCATCTCGGTCGGCGGGATCGTCACGAACCGCAAGTTCTTCGGCACGCTGCTGGCCGGCGTCGACCACATGCCGCACACGCACCTGCCCGACCGGAACGCGTTCTCGCGGGGCCAGCCCGAGCACGGCGCGCATCTGGCGGACGAACTGGAGCGGATCGTGGCGCTGCACGACGCCTCGACGATCGCGGCGGTGATCGTCGAGCCGGTGGCGGGCTCGACCGGCGTGCTGATCCCGCCGCAGGGCTACCTGCAGCGGCTGCGCGAGATCTGCACGAAGCACGGGATCCTGCTGATCTTCGACGAGGTCATCACCGGGTTCGGCCGCACCGGCGCGGCCTTCGCGTCGGAGAAGTACGGCGTGACGCCGGACATGATCACGATCGCCAAGGGCGTGACCAACGGCGTGATCCCGATGGGCGGCGTGATGGTCACGGCGGAGATCCACGACGCGTTCATGACCGGGCCGGAGCACCTGATCGAGCTCTTCCACGGCTACACCTATTCGGGCAACCCGATCGCCGCGGCGGCGGGGCTCGCGACGCTCGAGACCTACCGCGAGGAGGGGCTGTTCGAGCGGGCGGCGGAGCTGGCGCCCTACTGGGAGGACGCGGTGCATTCGCTGAAGGGCGAGCGCCACGTGATCGACATCCGCAACGAGGGGCTGATCGCCGGCGTCGAGCTGGAGCCGATCGCGGGGGCGCCGACGCGGCGCGCGTTCCAGGCGTTCCTCGACTGCTACGACCGGGGCGTGCTGATCCGCACGACGGGGGACATCATCGCGATGTCGCCGCCGCTGATCATCTCGAGAGGCGCAGATCGACGAGCTGATCGGGACGTTGCGCGACGTTCTGCGCGGGCTGGACTAGGGCCGCTTCGAGGCACGCGCGCCCTCTCCGTAACCGTTGATATTGCGCCATAACGCGCCGCCTGTTACCCGCTCTGAACTGTTGGGCACAGGTCGGCGCGCCGCGATCGGTCGGATCAGGGGGCTGCGCAGCGGCTGGTCAGCACAGCCTCGCTGCGGTCGATGTCGTCGAGCGTGATCTCGCAGACCGCGCCGTCGGCCGGGGCCTCGGTGGACTCGCCGATGCCGAGCTCCGCGACGTGGTCGTTGACGGTGAGCATCGCCATTCCGGCGACCGGATCGATGCGGGAGACGAATATCCTGACCTCGCCGTCGGCGAGGTCGGCGGAGCCGCCGAGACCGAGCCGGAGCGGCGCTGGCGCGGGCGCCGCGGACGGTTGCGGCGCGATCGTGACCGTCTCGGCCGGCGCCTCGGTTTCGGACTCGTCCTGGACGCCGGAGGCCGGGGCCGCGCGCATCGCGGCGATGCCGTTCTCGAGCGCCGAGAGCTGCGAGGCGGTCGCGTTGCGGATCGTGTCGACGATCGAGCCGGCAAGCTCCTCGATGTCCGCCCCGATCCGGTCCGCGGCGCCGCCGACCGCCTCGGCGCCGGCGCGCGCCGAGGACTCGACCGGGCCGAGCCGCTCGCCGAGCGTGGCGAGCTGGGTTTCGAGCGCGGCCAGCGTGGCCTCCTGCTCCGCGTCCGCGGCCTCCATGCGCGCGCCCAGAGCGTCGATGCGGGCTGCCACCGCCGCGTCTATCGCGTCGATGTCGGGTCCGCCCGATCGCAGGACGAGGCCGATCAGCAGGCCGGACAGGAACAGGCAGGCTGCTGCGATCATCTGGACACGCGTCATCGGGTTCTCCCTCGGTCACTCTGTCTCGGGTTCCCGACCTGGCGCGGGCGGGAACTCGGCCGAGCATAGCCGCGGCGCGACGCCAGCGCAGCCGCTTTCTGGCCGCGCGGCGCTTGCGCTCGCTTGGCGCAGGCTCCTATCAATGACGCGTGGACCTGCGGGCCAGAAGGAAAGGACGCGCGATGGCAGCCCCCGGCGAGAACCTGAAGATCGACGGCGCGCGCCTCTGGGACTCGCTGATGGAGATGGCGAAGATCGGCCCCGGCGTCGCCGGCGGCAACAACCGCCAGACGCTGACCGACGCCGACGCCGAGGGCCGGGCGCTGTTCCGGACCTGGTGCGAGGCGGCCGGCTGCACGATGGGCGTCGATGCGATGGGGACGATGTTCGCGCGCCGCGAGGGCGCCGAGCCGGATCTGCCGCCGGTCTATGTCGGCAGCCATCTCGACACGCAGCCGACGGGCGGCAAGTACGACGGCGTGCTGGGCGTGCTCGGCGGGCTGGAGGTGGTCCGGTCGCTGAACGACCTCGGGATCCGGACCCGGCATCCGATCGTGGTGACGAACTGGACCAACGAGGAGGGCACGCGTTTCGCGCCGGCGATGCTGGCGAGCGGCGTCTTCGCCGGCGTGCACGAGCTGGACTGGGCGCTGGCGCGCGAGGACGCGAAAGGGCTGGGCTTCGGCGCCGAGCTGGAGCGGATCGGCTGGAAGGGCGACGAGCCGGTGGGCGGCCGGCCGATGAAGGCGTTCTTCGAGCTGCACATCGAGCAGGGGCCGATCCTCGAGGCCGAGGGCAGGGATATCGGCGTCGTCACGCACGGGCAGGGCCTGTGGTGGCTGCAGGTGACGCTGACCGGCCGCGACGCGCATACCGGCTCGACGCCGATGCCGATGCGCCGGAACGCCGGGCGCGGGCTCGCGCAGATCACCGAGCTGGTCCATGCGGTCGCGATGAAGCATCAGCCGGCGGCGGTCGGGGCGATCGGGCATGTCGAGGTGTATCCGAACTCGCGCAACGTGATCCCCGGCCGGGTCGTGTTCACGATCGACATCCGCAGCCCGGACAAGGCGGTGCTGGACGCGATGAAGGCGGAGCTGGAGGCGGAGATGCCGGGGATCGCCGAGGCGCTCGGGCTCGGCATCGAGGTCGAGGCGACCGGGCATTTCGATCCGGTGACGTTCGATGAAGGCTGCGTCGGCGCGGTGCGGGCGGCGGCGGAGCGGCTGGGCTATTCGCACCGGGACATCGTCTCGGGCGCCGGGCACGACGCCTGCTGGATCAACCGGGTCGCGCCGACCGCGATGGTGATGTGCCCCTGCGTCGACGGCCTCAGCCACAACGAGGCCGAGGAGATCACGCCGGACTGGGCCGAGAAGGGCGCGAACGTGCTGTTCCACGCGGTCGTGGAGACGGCGGAGATCGTGGAGTGACACCGTGCGCGCGAGGAGTGCAAGATGTCCAAGCTGCTGAATTCCGGCTCCAATCCATTCCGCAGGTCTCCAGTTGGAGTGTCGCGGGCGTGGGCAGCGGAAAGCGCCCGAGCCGCGCCTTCGGAACCGGAACGGGCACGGCGGGCGATGAAACTCTACTTCAGTCGGAATCCGAACCCCCGTCTGGCCGTCGCGACGGCGCGCCACCTCGACGCTCCGGTCGAGTTCGAGTTCGCCGCGCCGTTCGCGCCGGGCCAAGCAGCGCGATTCTCAAAGTTGAACCCCAGCCTGCGGATTCCGATCCTCGACGAAGATGGCCGCGCGCTTTGGGAAGCCGACGCGATCGCGTGCCGACTGTCACGCCTCGTGGGATCGGCCTTTTGGCGCGCCGGCGACGATGAACCGGACATGATCCGCTGGATCAGCTGGGGGAAGGCCAACTTCGTCCAGGCCTGCGACATGGTGCATTTCGAGCGTGGCACGAAACAGCGGTACAGGCTCGGCCCCATCGATCCGGCGCGGGTCCGCGAGGGACTGGAGTTGTTCCACGAATCGTCCCGAATTCTCGAGTCGCACCTCGAGTTGCGCATCTGGCTGGTGGGGGGCGACCCTTCCTACGCGGACTTTCGTATGGCGACGTTCCTGCCGTTCAACGACGTCGCCGGCTTGCCCCTGGAGGGTTATTCGGCCCTCCGTCGCTGGTATGCCCGGCTCGACGCGATCCCCGCGTGGCGCCATCCTTTCGAGGGACTGGCCGCTCCGGACCTGCCCGCGATAGAGAGTTGATCGCCGGGTCGCATCACCGAGCGAGGAGTATCGCTGTTTGAGCCTGCACCGTATGCGCCGCCGGGACCCGCGAAGGAACGGACGCCCGGGGCCGATCCCGCGTCGCGGCGTTCGTGGCGCGCTGCTGACGGCGACGCCACGGAGAGGGAAGCGTTCCGCGCACATCGGGATTCGACAGGGCATGATCTCTGCTGGCATCATCGCCGGATGCGAGCATTGCTTTCCCAACGACAGAAGGGCGGGCAGGTGATGCCGACTGGCCGCAGTTCCGGCGCGGCTGCATCGCGTATCGCACGGCGGACGGCGGCGCTCGGTGCCGCGGGTGACCGACGTGAGCTTCGGCGTGGCGATGCCGCGCGGACAATCTGCGCGCGGGTTCTGGGCGTCGGCGTCGGTGCGGGCGCGAACTGGATGGGAGACTGAACAGATGAGCAAGGTCATCCGTGGTGGCACCGTTCTCACCACCGAGGGGCGCATCGAGGCCGACGTGCTGGTCGAGGGCGAGAAGATCGCGGCGATCGGGCCGGGGCTGAAGGGCGACACCGAGGTCGATGCTTCGGGGGCTTACGTGATGCCGGGCGGGATCGATCCCCACGTGCATCTGGAGATGCCGTTCATGGGCACGTCCTCGACCGACGATTTCTACAGCGGGACGGTCGCGGCGGCCTCGGGCGGGACGACGACGGTCGTCGACTTCTGCATCCCGGCCCCGGACGGCTCGATGCTGGCGGCCTGGGAGGAGTGGGACGCGAAGTCGCGCGACAAGGCAGTCGGGGACTACGCCTGGCACATGTGCGTCACCGGCTGGAACGAGCGCTTCTTCGACGAGATGGCGGAGGTCGTGCAGCGGGGCGTGAACACGTTCAAGCACTTCATGGCCTACAAGGGCGCGCTGATGGTCAACGACGACGAGATGTTCGCGTCGTTCAGCCGCTGCGCGGCGCTCGGCGCGCTGCCGCTGGTCCATGCCGAGAACGGCGACGTGGTGGCGGCGTTGCAGCAGAAGTACCTGGCCGAGGGCGTGACCGGGCCGGAGGCGCATGCGTTCTCGCGCCCGCCGGAAGTCGAGGGCGAGGCGGCGAACCGCGCGATCATGATCGCGGACGCGGCCGGCTGTCCGCTCTACATCGTCCATGTCAGCTGCGAGCAGACGCACGAGGCGATCCGGCGGGCGCGGCAGAAGGGGATGCGCGTCTTCGGCGAGCCGCTGGCGCAGCATCTGGTGCTCGACGAGAGCGAGTATTTCGACAAGGACTGGGTCCATGCGGCGCGGCGCGTGATGTCGCCGCCGTTCCGCTCGAAGGAGCACCAGGCGGGGCTCTGGGCGGGGCTGGCGGCGGGCTCGCTGCAGGTGGTCGCGACCGATCACTGCGCGTTCACGACCGCGCAGAAGAAGGCGGGGCTGACCGATTTCACCCGGATCCCGAACGGGACCGGCGGGCTCGAGGACCGGATGAGCGTGGTCTGGACCTATGGCGTCGAGACCGGGCGGCTGACGCCGGAGGAGTTCGTCGCGGTCACGTCGACGAATTCGGCGAAGATCCTGAACATGCATCCCAGGAAGGGCGCGATCGCGGTCGGGGCGGACGCGGACATCGTCGTCTGGGACCCGAAGGCGGGCAAGACGATCACGGCGGCGAGCCAGAAGTCGGCGATCGACTACAACGTCTTCGAGGGCGTCAAGGTCAGCGCCACCGCGCGGCACACGCTGAGCCGGGGCGAGGTGATCTGGTCGGCGGGCAGGAATGCCGATCCGGCGCCGGGGCGAGGCAAGTTCGTCACCCGCGCGCCGTTCCCGCCAGTGGCGGCGGCGCTGGCGAAGTGGAAGGAGCTGACCGCGCCGCGGCAGGTCGTGCGCGATCTCGCCAACCTGACCTCGGGGGTCTGATGGCGGCGGCGCCCGGGCCTGCGATCGAGGCGCGCGGGCTGAGCCTGGAGTTCCAGACGGCGGATGGGCCGGTGCAGGCGCTGCGCGACGTCGACCTGACGGTGGCGCGCGGCGACTTCGTCAGCTTCATCGGGCCGTCGGGCTGCGGCAAGACCACGTTCCTGCGGGTGGCCGCGGACCTGGAGACGCCGACCTCGGGCGCGATCACGGTGAACGGGGTCAGCCCGGCCGAGGCGCGGGCGGCGCGGGCCTATGGCTACGTGTTCCAGGCGGCGGGGCTGTTCCCGTGGCGGACCATCGCGGCCAACGTGCGGCTGCCGCTGGAGATCATGGGGTTCGCGCGCGCGGATGCGGAGGCGCGGGTGGCGCGGGCGCTGGAGATGGTCGAGCTCGCCGGGTTCGAGAACAGGTATCCGTGGCAGCTGTCGGGGGGGATGCAGCAGCGGGCGTCGATCGCACGGGCGCTGTCGTTCGATGCGGAGATCCTGCTGATGGACGAGCCGTTCGGGGCGCTGGACGAGATCGTGCGCGACAAGCTGAACGAGCAGCTGCTGGCGCTGTGGGCGCGGACCGGCAAGACGATCGCCTTCGTCACCCATTCGATCCCGGAGGCGGTGTTCCTGTCGACGCGGATCGTCGTGATGTCGCCGCGACCCGGAAGGGTGACGGACGTGATCGAGAGCCCGCTGCCGAGGGAGCGGCCCTTGCATATCCGCGAGAGCCGGGAGTTCCTCGAGATCGCGGCGCGGGTGCGGGACGGGCTGCGGGCGGGGATCGGCGATGCGGTCTGAGACGCGCCCGGTCCCACGATGCGACCGGAGGTCAAGTTATTGACCCGTAATGACAATATGGATCCCGTTAACCTTCGGGAAACCGCAGTCGCGGTCCGTCCGGGGCGGGAGGAGGACGCGGCGGCCTGTGCTGCGATCTTCAACGCCTGGGTCGATGCGACGCCCTGGATGCCGCGCGTCCATCCGGCGGAGGACGTGGTCCGGCACTACCGCGAGCACGTCCTCAAGGTCTGCCGCGTGCTGGTCGCCGAGCGCGGCGGCGCCGTCGCGGGCTTCGCCGCGCTGGACGGCGAGGGCTATGTCGCGTCGCTCTACGTCGACGCGGCGGCGCGGGGCGCGGGCGTCGGCGCGGCGTTGGTCGCGGCGATGAAGGCGCTGCGGCCCGAGGGGCTGATGCTCTGGACCTTCGTCGCGAACGCCGGCGCGCGCCGGTTCTATGCGCGCGAGGGCTTCGTCGAGACCGGCGGGACGGAAGGGCGAGAACGAGGAAGGGCTGCCGGACCTGCTGCTGACCTGGCGGGAGACGCGATGACCGCGCGGGGCTCGACGCTGCCGGTGCTGACGGTCGTGCTGGGGATCCTGGCGCTGTGGTACCTGTTCACGGTGATCCTGAACGCGCCCTGGGCTTACGACCAGGCGGGACGGGCGGGGGTCGAGCTCGGGTTCGGGGACCTCGTGCGCGAGACGCTGGGCCAGGACCGGCCGCGGCTGCCGGCGCCGCACCAGGTTGCGGTCGAGCTTTGGGGGAGCGTGGTCGACGTGGAGCCGACCTCGCGGCGCAGCCTCGTCTATCACGCCTGGGTCACGCTGTCGGCGACGCTGCTCGGCTTCGCGCTCGGCGCGGCGCTCGGCGTGCTGCTGGCCGCGGCCATCGTGCACGACCGGACCTCGGACGCGAGCGTGATGCCCTGGGTCATCGCGAGCCAGGCGGTGCCGATCCTGGCCGTGGCGCCGATGATCATCGTCGTGCTGAACTCGGTCGGCGTGACAGGCTTGCTGCCGAAGGCGCTGATCTCGATGTATCTTTCGTTCTTCCCGGTCGTCGTCGGCATGGTGAAGGGACTGCGCAGCCCGGACAGGATCATGTTCGACCAGATGCGGACCTGGAACGCGAGCCGGATGCAGACCTTCACGAAGCTGCGCTGGCCCGCGGCGACGCCGTACCTGTTCGCGTCGCTGAAGGTCGCGGCGGCGGCGAGCCTCGTCGGCGCGATCATCGGCGAGTTGCCGACCGGCGCGCAGGCGGGGCTGGGCGCGCGGATGCTGTCGGGCAGCTATTACGGGCAGACCGTGCAGATCTGGTCGGCGCTGTTCATGGCGGCGGCGGTCGCGGCGGCGCTGGTCGCGCTGATCGGGCTCGCGGAGCGGGTCACGGCGCGGGCGATGGGGACACAGGCCGTGGGGGCCGGGGCGTGAGCGCGTCAGGGGCCGAACTGGAACGCCTCGAAGCGGCCGAGCGCGTCCTCGATCCGGGCCTTGTCGTCGTGGCGCGGCTCGGAAAGCCAGGTCCATTGCTGGATCAGCAGCGCGCGGTCCTTGCGGTCGGCCTTGAGGTCGATCGCCGCCACGATCCGGTCATCGACGAGGACCGGCAGCGCGAAGTAGCCGAGTTTGCGTTTTGCCGCCGGGACATAGGCCTCGAAGCGGTGGTCGTGGCCGAACATCTGCGCGAGGCGCTTGCGCTGGATCGCGAGCGGGTCGAACGGCGACAGGATGTGGACGGTCGGCTCCAGCGGGCCGGGCGGCTCGGCCGCGTCGGCGGCGATCCAGTGCTCGGTCCGGCCGGCGTCCTCGAGCGCCACGGGGATCATCCGGCGGGCGCGGACGCGGGCGGCGATGCGCTCGGCGATCGCGGCCTTGCGGGGCGCGTCGAGGTAGCAGATCGAGTCGAGGCTGACGACGCCCTGGGCGCGCAGCGACCGATCGAGCAGGTAGTCGAGGATCTGCGCGTCGGTGGCGGGGCGCGGCCGGCGCTCCCAGCCGAAATGGCGCTCGGCGAGGTCGTAGGTCTTCAGCATGCCGTCGCGGCGGCTGACCGTCAGCGCGCCGCAGAAGAAGCCGAACTCCAGCGCGCGCTTCGACGGCTTGCGGCTTGCCCAGGGGTGGTCCTTGTCGATCCTCGGCTCGTCGTCGATGTCGCGGATCGACAACGGCCCATCGCGGCGGATGCGGGCAAGCGCGGATTTCAGCGCGGTCGGCGCGACCGAGCCGAACCAGCGGTCGGGCCGGCCCTGCTGGCGCTTCATCTCGGGGATGAAGAATCGGTAGTCGCGGGTCGGCAGGTAGGCGAGCGCATGGGCCCAGTACTCGAAGACGCTGCGGTCGTGCTCGAGCGCCTGGGCGAGATCCCCGCGGCGATAATCGGGGATGCGGCTCCAGAGGATGTGGTGATGCGCGCGCTCGATGACATGGATCGTGTCGATCTGGACGTAGCCGAGATGCTCGACCGCCGCGCGCACCGCCTCCGGCCCGGCCCCGAACGGCGCGGGCGCGTCGAGGCGCTGCGCCGCGAGCCAGCGGCGGCGGGCCTCGGCGAGGGACATCGGCAGGGGCGGGCGGGCGCGGGCCATCGCGGGTTCGATGGCATTTCGGCGCGGCCGCGTCAAAGGGGGCGGCGATGACGCTGGTCCTCGCGCTCGCGATCTGGCTCGGCGGCTGGGCGCTGAACGCCTGGCTGGCGCGGCATGCGACGCGGGGGCCGGCGCGGCTCTTGCCGCCGCTGGTGTTCGGCGCGACCGCGCTGATCCTGTGGGAGCTGATCGTGCGGGGCCTCGGCGTGAGCCCGGTGCTGTTGCCGGCCCCGAGCGCGATCGGCGCGCGCTTCGCCGCGAGCCTGCCGGTGATCTGGACCGACGTGGTGCAGACGTTCTTCAAGGGCGCGCTGAGCGGGTTCGCGATCGGCTGCGGCTCGGCCTTCCTGGTCGGGCTGCTGGCGGACCGGGTCGATTTCCTGCGGCGCGGGCTGCTGCCGGTCGGCAACTTCGTCGCGGCGTTGCCGATCATCGGCATGGCGCCGATCATGGTCATGTGGTTCGGCTTCGACTGGCAGTCGAAGGCGGCGGTGGTCGTTCTGATGTGCTTCTTCCCGATGCTGGTCAACACGGTGCAGGGGCTGGCCTCGGTCGAGCCGATGCAGGCGGATCTGATGCGCACCTATGCGGCGGGCTGGGGACAGACGCTGTGGCGCCTGAAGCTGCCGGCGGCGGCGCCCTTCCTGTTCAACGGGTTGAAAATCTGCACGACTCTGGCGCTGATCGGCGCCATCGTGGCGGAGTTCTTCGGCTCGCCGACCTCCGGCATGGGCTTTCGCATCTCGACCGAGGTGGGCCGGCTGGCGCTCGACATGGTCTGGGCCGAGATCGCGGCGGCGGCGCTGCTCGGCACGGCGTTCTACGGGCTGGTCGCGCTGGCCGAGCGCGCGGCGACGTTCTGGCATCCCGCGCAGCGCGGGCGGTGAGAAGGCGCCCGCCCCGTGCGGGCGATGAAAAGACGACATCAACAGTGGAGACGGGAATGAAGAGACTGTTCGGGGCTTCCGCGGCGGCGATGCTGCTGGCGGGCGGGGCGCAGGCGCAGGACGTGACGCTGCAGCTGAAATGGGTCACGCAGGCGCAGTTCGCCGGGTACTACGTGGCGCTCGAGGAGGGCTTCTACGAGGAGGAGGGGATCGAGGTCGAGATCCGGCCGGGCGGGCCGGACATCGCGCCGGCGCAGGTGCTGGCGGGCGGCGGCGCGGACGTGATCGTCGACTGGATGCCCTCGGCGCTGGCCGCGCGCGAGGCGGGGCTGCCGCTGGTCAACATCGCCCAGCCGTTCAAGTCGTCGGGCATGATGCTGACCTGCCGCAACGACAGCGGCGTCACGTCGACCGAGGATTTCCCCGGCCAGACGCTGGGGGTCTGGTTCTTCGGCAACGAATATCCGTTCCTGAGCTGGATGAGCACGCTCGGGATCCCGACCGATGGCGGGGCCGAGGGCGTGACGGTGCTGAAGCAGGGCTTCAACGTCGATCCGCTCTTGCAGAACCAGGCGGCCTGCATCTCGACAATGACCTACAACGAGTACTGGCAGGTGATCGACGCGGGCTTCGCGCCCGAGGACCTGACCGTGTTCAAGTACGAGGACCAGGGCGTGGCCACGCTCGAGGACGGGCTCTGGGTGCTCGAGGACCGGCTGCAGGACCCAGAGTTCGTCGAGACGATGGCGAAGTTCGTGCGCGCCTCGATGAAGGGCTGGAAGTGGGCCGAGGAGAACCCGGACGCGGCGGCCGAGATCGTGCTCGAGTACGACGAGACCGGCGCGCAGACCGAGGAGCACCAGAAGCGGATGATGGGCGAGGTCGCGAAGCTGACCGCGGGCTCGAACGGCGCGCTGGACCCGGCGGACTACGAGCGGACGGTCGAGACGCTGCTGGCGGCGGGGTCGGATCCGGTGATCACCAAGGCGCCGGAAGGGGCCTGGACGCATGCGGTGAGCGACAAGGCGTTCCAGTAACGCCGAGGCGCGGGGGGCGTGCGGGCCCCCCGCTGCCGGCCGGCGTCAGAACTGCAGGCCGAGCGCGAAGCCGCCGATCAGCCAGCAGGCGCCGGTGATCAGCACGATGCCGATGATGTTCAGCACGAAGCCGCCGCGCGCCATCTGCCCGATGGTGACGGCGCCTGTGCCGAAGACGATCGCGTTCGGCGGCGTGCCGACCGGCAGCATGAAGGCGCAGGTCGCGGCGAAGGCGGCGGGGATCAGCAGCGTCATCGGGTCGGCGCCGATGCCGAGCGCGACGCCGCCAAGGACCGGGATGAAGGTCGCCGCGGTCGCGGTGTTGCTGGTCACCTCGGTCAGGAACATAATGATCGTCACGACCGCGGCCACCAGCAGCACGATCGGCAGCGCGCCGAGGCCGCTGACCTGGGCGCCGAACCAGCCGTCGAGGCCGGTCGACGCGACCGCGCCGGCGAGGCTGAGCCCGCCGCCGAACAGCAGCAGCACGCCCCAGGGCAGGCCGTTCTCGGCGTCGCGCCAGTTCAGCACCATCTCGGTCCGGCCACGGCCCGGCATCAGGAACATCGCGATGCCCGCGCCGACCGCGATCGCGGTGTCGTCGAGGTCGCCAAACCAGCCGAGCCGGTCGCCGAGGCCGGGGATCTCGGACAGAAGGCCCGGCACGACCCAGAGGAACGCGGCCGAGCCGAACACGATCATCACCATGCGCTCGCCCTGGCTGACCGGGCCGAGCTTGCCGATCTCGTCGTCGATCATCTGCTTGCCGCCCGGAATCTCGGCGAGGTCGAACGGGTAGAGCACGCGCGTCATCATCACCCAGCCGATCAGGATGAAGACCAGCGCCAGCGGCAGGCCCAGCATCATCCAGTCTAGAAAGCCGATGTCGCGGCCGAGCTCGTCCGCGGCGTAGCCCGCGACGATCGCGTTCGGCGGGCTGCCGAGCAGCGTGCCGAGGCCGCCCATCGTCGCGGACCAGGCGATGGAGAGCGCGAGGCAGACGCCGAAACGGGCGAGGTTCTCCTCGCGGGCGGGGTCGACATGGCCGGGACGATGCGCGTGCGCGGCCGGCGCGTCGCCGGTCCCGCGCTCGTTGATCAGCGTCAGCACCGACAGCCCGATCGGCAGCATCATCAGCGTCGTCGCCGTGTTCGAGACCCACATCGACAGGAACCCGGTCGCGAGCATCAGGCCGAGCACGATCCGGCGCGGCTCGACGCCGACCTTGCGCAGCGTCAAGAGCGCGATCCGGCGGTGCAGGTTCCACTTCTCCATCGCGATCGCGATCAGGAAGCCGCCGAGGAACAGGAAGACGATCGAGCTCGCATAGGGCGCGGTGGCCTCGGACACCGTCCGCTCGGTCAGCGCCGGGATCAGCACGATCGGGAGCAGCGAGGTCGCGGCGAGCGGGATCGCCTCGCTCATCCACCAGACGGCCATCAGCGTCGCCACCGCCGCAACCCGGCGGGCGTCGGAGGGCAGTTCCTCCGATGCGCCGAGCGCCAGCCAGACGGCGACCGCGGTCGCGACGCCGGCGAGGCGAAGGCCCCATACCAGGCCGGCCGAGCGCTCGCCGGGCATGTCCTCGTCATAGTCTCCCTGGTGGCTTGGCGCGTCGGTCATCCAGGTTCCCTCCGGTCATTGTTGGAAACGGTGACGCAATCTTGTTGCGCGCACAACTTGAGATGCACGCGCGATCCGGGGAACGGGCCGCAGGGAAATCTTTACGTCTTCACGCCAGACATCGGGAGGACCAGCACGAGCCGATCACCGGAGGTCACCGCAATGTCAGTCGCAGCTGCCGCCGTCCGGACCTGCGCCCTCGCCGGCCGGGACCGCGCCACCGCTGGAACCGGCCGGGAGGACGCGCGATGAACCGCAACCTGTTCGCGCGCCTCGCCGAGGGCTTCCCCGCCGACCGGCGCGCGCCGGCGCTGACCTGCCCGGACGGATCGGACGTCAGTTTCGCGGACCTTCTGGAGCAGACCGGCCGGATCGCGACGCTGCTGAAGGCGTCGGGCGTCGCGCCCGGCGACCGGGTGGCGGCTCGGGTAGAGAAATCTCCGGCTGCGATCGCGCTCTATCTCGCTTCGCTGCAATGCGGCGGCGTCTTCGCGCCGCTCGGCCCGGAGGCGGCGGCGGAGGCGATCGGCGCGATCGGAGCGCGGGTCATCGTCTGCGATCCGGCCGCCGAGCCGGGTCTTGCCGCGGCCGCGTCTGCGGCGCGGGCCGCTCTCTACACGCTCGACTCGACGGGCGGCGGGCGGCTGACCGGCGAGGCGCGCACGCTGCCGTCGGACCGCTCGGTCGCGCCGCGGGCGGGCGCCGATGCGGCGCTGATCCTGCAGGACGGGTCTGGCGAGGCGCTCAGGCACGATGCGCTGTGGTCGGACGTGGCGTCGCTGCACTGGCTCTGGGGCTTCCGCGCCGGCGACGCTCTGGTCCATGCGCAGCCGCTGCACGGCGCGGAGGGACTGCTTGCGACGCTGAACCCGATGCTGCTGAACGGCGGGCGGATCATCCTGTCGCAGAACGCCGACGCCGTTTCGGTTCTCGCAGCCCTGCCGCGGGCCAGCGCCTTCGTCGGCACGCCCGCGCAATACGACGACCTGCTCGCGCAGCCGGGCCTGACGCGGGAGGCCTGCGCGGGAACGCGGGTCTTCGCCGCGACCGCGCCGCTGCCGGAGGCTGCGGCGGGCGCGTTCGCAGCCCGCACAGGGCGCGAGGTGCTGGACCGCGGCGCGGCGCCGCAGGCCGGCGCCGCGGCCTGACGGCTCAGGTCGTCATCGGGTACTGCCGGCGAATGGCTGCGATGCCTTCCTGCACCGCGTCCGGCAGCACGAGGTCGGCGGCGCCGAGATCGGTCGCGAGCTGGTCGAGCGAGGTCGCGCCGACGATGACCGAGGCCATGAACGGACGGCTGGCAACGAAGGCGAGCGCCATCTGCGCCGGGTCGAGGCCGTGCTCGCGGGCGAGGGCGAGGTAGGCGTCGACGGCCGGGATCGAGTACGGATTGATCCGGTTGGTCAGCGTCTCGTTCAGCGAAGCGCGCGAGCCGGGCGGGATCGTGCCGCCGGAATACTTGCCGGTCAGGAAGCCCGCGGAGAGCGGCGAATAGGCGAGCAGGCCCACGTCCTCGTGGTGGCTGAGCTCGGCGAGGTCGATGTCGAAGAGCCGGTGCAACAGCGAGTACTCGTTCTGGATCGATATCACGCGCGGCAGGCGGTGTGCCTCCGCAAGCTCCAGGAACTTCGCCGTGCCCCAGGTCGTCTCGTTCGAGAGACCGAACTCGCGGATCTTGCCCTCGGTTCGCAGCGCGCCGAGGGTCTCGAGCAGCGCCAGCATCCGCTCGGGCTCGCCGCGCGGCTGCTTCTCGGGCGCGTAGGTCCAGCTGCGGCGGAAGTGGTAGCTGCCGCGATTCGGCCAGTGCAGCTGGTAGAGGTCGATCCGGTCGGTCTGCAGCCGCTTCAGGCTGCCGTCGACGGCCTCGCGCAGCGTCTCGGGCGAGATCGGCGCGCCGTCGCGGCCGGCGGCCTTGTTGCCCTCGCCGGTGATCTTGGTCGCGATCACGACGTCGTCGCGGCGCGCGCCGGCTTTGGCGACCCAGGTCCCGATGATGCGCTCGGTCTCGCCGAAGGTCTCGGCCTTCATCGGCGTGGTCGGGTACATCTCGGCGGTGTCGATGAAGGTGACGCCGCGCTCGAGCGCGAAGTCGATCTGGGCGTGGCCTTCGGCTTCGGTGTTCTGGCTGCCCCAGGTCATCGAGCCGAGGCAGAAGTTGCTGATCCGCAGGTCGCTGCGGCCGAGATTGTGGTATTTCATGCGTCCCTCGCGGAGTTTGTCGGGGTTTTGCGCGCTGGCGGTCCGGGGATCAAGTCCCGGCAAGGCCGTTCGGGACCAGGATCGGCCCGTGCGGGTCGCGGCCGAGGAAGGCGGTGACGCCGAAGACCGCGCCGAGGCGGTCGGGCGAGAGGGCTTCGGCGGGCGGGCCGGCGGCGGCGACCCGGCCGGCATCGAGCAGGACCACGCGGTCGCACCAGCGCGCGGCGAGGCCGAGGTCGTGCAGCGCGACGAGCACGCCGCGCCCGGAGGCGGCCTGGCGGCGGAACGTCGTCATCAGCGCGATCTGGTGCGCAGGATCGAGGCCGGCGGTCGGCTCGTCGGCGACCAGCAGCGGCGCGCCCTGCGCCAGCGCGCGGGCGATCAGCGCGCGGCCGCGCTCGCCGCCGGACAGCTCGGTCGCCGGGCGATGGCGCAGCGCGGTCAGGTCGGTGGCGGCGAGCGCCGCGTCGACGGCGGCGCGGTCCTCGGCGGCGCTGGCGCGATGGGGCAGGCGGCCGAGTGAGACCAGCGCTTCGACGGTGATGGCCCAGGCGACGCCGCGCTCCTGCGGCAGGTAGGCGGCGCGGAGCGCGCGGGCGCGCGTGGGCAGGTCGTGCAGCGGCGCGTCGCCGAGCGTGACCGCGCCCTCGGCGGCGATCAGGCCGAGGGCGGCGCGCATCAGCGTGGACTTGCCGGCGCCGTTCGGGCCGAGCAGGCCGACGATCTCGCCGGCGGCGACGTCGAGCGACACGTTCTCGAGCACGACGCGGCTGGCGCGGCGCAGGGTCAGGTCGCGAACCGAGAGCAGGCTCATTGCAGCGTCCTTCGGTTGCGCCAGACCAGCCAGAGGAAGAACGGCGCGCCGACGAGCGCGGTCAGGACGCCGAGCTTCAGGTCGCGTTCGGGGGCGATCACGCGGACGGCGATGTCGGCGGCGAGCAGCAGCGCCGCGCCGCCGAGCGCCGAGGCGGGCAGCAGGCGTGAGGGCCGGTGGCCGGTCAGCGGTCGCAGCAGGTGCGGGACGACGAGGCCGACGAAGCCGATCGCGCCGGCGACCGCGACGCCGGCGCCGACGGCGAGCGCCGTGCCGCAGACGGCGAGCGCGCGCGTGCGGCCGAGCGAGACGCCGAGCGAGGCGGCGGCGTCCTCGCCCAGCGTCAGCGCGTCGAGCGCGCGGCCGAGCGCCATCAGGAGCGCGATGCCGGCGAGGATGAAGGGCGCGGCGAGGTAGAGGTGCGGCAGCGCGCGGTCGGTCAGCGAGCCGAGCAGCCAGTGGATCATCTCGGAGGCCGCGAAGGGGTTCGGCGCGAGGTTCAGCACCAGCGCGGTCAGCGCGGAGGCGAAGCTGGAGACGGCGAGGCCGGCGAGGATCAGCGTGATGGAGGAGGACCCGGCCCCGGCCAGCGCCTGCACGAGCAGCGTCGCCGCGAAGGCGCCGGCCAGCGCCATCAGCGGCAGCGCGAGCGGGAAGGCGGCGGAGAGGCCGGTATAGAGCGCGACCACGGCGCCGAGCGCGGCCGAGCCGGAGACGCCGATCAGGCCGGGCTCGGCCAGCGGGTTGCGCAGGTAGCCCTGCAGCGCCGCGCCGCTGGCGCCGAGGCCGGCGCCGATCAGCAGGCCGAGCGCGGCGCGGGGCAGGCGGATTTCGCGCAGGATCAGCGCGGGCGCCTCGGGCGCGCCCGGTGACGAGCGCGCGCAGGCTGGCGGCGGGCGGCAGGTGGGCGGGGCCGACCAGCAGCGAGCGCGGCGAAGAGCGCGGCCGTGAGCAGGACGAGGGCCGCCAGCGTCAGGCGGAAGCGCGCGCCGGTCGGGTCGGTCATCGCGCGGCGGCCTTGCGCAGGGCCGCGACCGCTTGCGCGGTCAGCGGCGTGCCGCAGGTCCAGAGGTTGTCGGCGATCGCGGCGCGGCCGGCGCGCAGCGCGCGCGCGGCCGGGTGGCGCAGCACCTCCTGCGCCAGCGCCGGGCTCGGGTAGTCCTGGCCCGAGACGATCAGGTCGGGCGCGTCGAGCACGAGGACCTCGAGCGGCAGCCGGGCCATGCCGCCGACGCCGCGCTCGGCCGCGACATTGTCGATGCCCGCCGCGTCGAGGATCGCGTGCGCGAGCGTGCCGGCGCCCGAGGTGTAGCCGTTCGCGTAGAACAGCGCGGCGCGCGGGCGCGGGCCCTCGGGCGACGGCGCGGCGAGAGCCGCGTCCATCCCGGCCAGAAGTTCGGCGGCGCGAGCCTCGCGGCCGAGCAGCGCGCCCATGCGGGTCACGTTGGCGCGGATGTCGTCGAAGTCCTCCTCGATCCCGAAGGTCTCGACCCGGATGCCGAGCCGGTCCAGCGCCGCAAGCGTCGCGGGCCGGTCCCAGACCCCGGCGAGGACGAGGTCCGGCTCGGCGAGGAAGATCTCCTCGGCGGTCGCGTGGTTGACCGGGTAGGCTTCGGCCGCGTCGGCCATCGCCGAGGAGACCGGATCGCGCGCGACGTGGCTGACCGAGATCAGCTGGCCGGGCGCCGCGATCAGCATCGCGAGCTGGTCTGTGCAGAGGTTCATCGACAGGACGCGGCGGGGCGGATCCTCCGCCGCGGCCGCCACGGGAAGCAGGGCGGCGGCCGCCAGCGCGCAGCGCGAGGGCGGCCGCGCTGCGCATCAGAAGGCCGCCGCCACGCCGGCGTAGAAGATGCGGTCCTGCGTGCCGTAGCCGCGCGCGGTCTGGTACTGCTCGTCGAACAGGTTCTCGGCGCGGACATAGACCTCTGCCGCGTCGGTGATCGCGTAGGCGACGCGCGCGTTCGCCACCCAGTAGTTCTCCGCGAAGCCGTTCGAGTCGAAGTCGATGCTTTCGTCGTAGAAGTCCCAGATGAAGCTCGCGTTCACGTCGTAGCTGAGCCGCTGGAAAGCCTGGCCGGTCACGGCCAGCGCGAGGTCGTGGCGCGGGATGCGGTTGCGCCGGTCGCCGTCCGCCTTCGCGTCGGTGTAGGTGTAGCCGCCGGTCAGCACGAGCGCCTCCGAGAAGGTCCAGCCCGCCGCCAGCTCGACGCCCTTGCTCTCGGCGGTGGCCCCGTTCTGGGAATAGACGAACGTTTGCGCATCGGATTCGATCAGGTCGTCGATCTGGAGCCAGAACAGCGTCGCGCTGGCTTCGCCGCGCCCGTCCGAGAAGCGGTGCGTGACGCCGAGATCGGCGCTGACGCTGGTCTCGGGTTCGAGATCCGGATTGCCGTAATCGGGGGCATAAAGCTCGTAGATCGACGGCGCGCGGAAGCCGGTGCCGAGCGAGCCGCGGATCGTCGTGTCGGGCTGCGGCAGCCAGGCGAGCGTCAGCCGGCCCGTCGGGTAGAAGCCGAACTCGGAATGGTTGTCGGCGCGCGCTGTCGCATCGAGGAACAGGTTGTCGCGCATCGCGATGGTCGACTGCACGAAGGCGCCGGCGATCCAGTCGTCGTCGTCAAATCGTAAATCGCCGAAGGAGCTGCTGCTGAACGTCCGGACCTTTTCGCGCTCGACGTCCGCGCCCCATTGCAGCGTCGTTGCGTCGGACGCGGTCCAGGAACCGACGTACTCGGCGCGGGCGCGTTCGCCGTCGGTGTCGTAGGTCGAGTCGCCAAAGGCCGGGTTCCGTGCGTTGCGCGTGCTGTCGACGTCGAAGTAGCTGAGCGCCAGCGTGTTCGAGACGCCGCTGTCGGTGATGATCTCGACCCCGCCGCGCAGGCCGTAGGTCGTGGTCTCGTAGGTCGAGAAGGCGTCGACGGGGACGCCGAATTCGGTCTCGTCGTAGTCGCCCTCCTCCTTCTGCCAGAAGCCGGAGCCGAGCAGGTTGACGTTGTCGCTGACATAGATCCGGCCGGATCCGGAGATCCGGGTGGTCTGGTAGTCGTCGTCCTCGGTGTTGCCGTCGGCCTCCTCGGCGGCGGAGAAGCCGTCGGTCTGGAAGCGGGCGATGGTCAGCGCGAACTCGCCCTTCTCGCCGAGGCCGCTGACCGTGCCGGCGCCGCGGAACGTCGACTGCCCGCCGCCCTCGAGGATCAGCCGGCCGCCGAGGCCGGGCTCGGTCGGGCGCGGCGTGTCGAGCGTGATGACGCCGCCGACCGCCTGACCGCCGTAGAGCGCGGACTGGCTGCCCTTCAGCACCTCGACGCGGCTGAAGTCGTCGACGAGGAGCCCGTTCAGGTAGGGCGTGACCTGCGGCGCGGTCGGGTCGGAGATCTCGATGCCGTCGACCTGGACGCGGACGTATTGCTGCGGCGCGCCGCGAATCGCGAAGCCGGAGGTCGATCCGGCGGGGCCATTCTGGCTGATCGTGACGCCGGGCAGGTCGGTGATCTGCTGCAGCACGAAGGGGCGGCCGTCCCGTTCGAGCCCGGCCCCGGTCAGGACCGAGACCGATGCGCCGGTCTCGGCCGCCTCGCTGGGCGCGCGGTTGGCGGAATAGATGATCGGGTCGAGCAGGATCGCCTGCGCGGATGCCGATAGCGGGACGACGAGCGCCGCGAGGGAGACCGATCCCGCGAGCGTGTGGAGAGAGCGCATGTCGCGCCTCCTTTGGCCGATGGCCGGGCGCCGCTGCGGGCGGCCCGACCGGGTGACGTATGTCATCGGCGGAGGGCGGGGCCCGACGCGTCTGACAGCGATGGCTTCACCGCTGCGGGACGACCGCACCGAACGCGCGCCCCGCGCGGCCGGATGGGTGACGTCAGGGCAGGTCTCCTGGCTCGCGGGTCTCGGCCACGCGTCCACCTTCCCGGGGAGATGCCCCCAGTGGCTTTTCGGACGCGGGCTCGCCGCTCACAGTTGCGGGGGCAGCCGCGGATCAGGGGGTATGGTCCCTTGCCGCGTTCCCTTTTCATCCCGACCCGTGGGCCGGGAACCCTGACGGCTCCGTTAACTCCGAGCGGCGCCGGCTTGTCAAGCGGCCGCGGGAGCGGCTCAGAACGCCGGGTCGATCTCTTCGGGATCGGGCAGGGGCTGGGCCGGGATCGGGGGGTTGGTCAGCGTCTGCACGCCCTGCGCGGTGACGAGGCGGAAGCCGCGCACGCCTCGCAGTTCGAGGTCGGACATGAAGGCGCCGGCCATCAGCAGGCGGGTGCGCTCGGGGCCGACCGCCTCGGGGCCGTCGGGCGGCACGGCGACCATCTCGACGGTGACGAGACCGGACGCGTCGGGCTGGCCCTCGTTCATCGGCGCCAGAGTCGCGTTGTAGAACCCCTGGGTCGGGCCGACGCCGGTCACGCGCAGGATTACCCCGCCATAGCCGCGCTCGACGCTCGCCTCGCGCGCGGCGACCGGAACAGCGTCGGGCAGGTCACGCGGCGTGCGCGTGAACAGCCCGGTCAGCAGGTTGCCCTCCTGGTCGCGCACCTGGGCCGCCGAGTCTTGATTGCGGTCGGAGGACGGGATCATGTCCCCCAGCGAGAACGAGCACGCCGCCAGCAGCAGCGCGAGTGCCGGTGCGGCCAGCGCGGCGAGGCGGCGAGGAGTGGGGGCGGGGCGCGACGACATGTCGAACCCGATAGCCGCAGATCGGGCGCTTGGGAAGGGCGAAACCGCCCGCGGCACTGGACCCCGGCGGCCCGAGCGCATATCTGCGCAGGGCAGGACAATGCGAAGGACGCGCACGTGGCCACGCCCAGTTTCGAAGCGATCGCCGAAGATTTCTCGCTGCTCGACGAGTGGGAGGATCGCTATCGCTACGTGATCGATCTCGGCAAGGCGATGGACCCGCTGGGCGATGAGTTTCACGCGCCGGCCTTCAAGGTCGACGGCTGCGCGAGCCAGGTCTGGCTGGCGCCGCAGATCGAGGGAAGCGGCGCGGAGGCGCGGTTCGACTTTCGCGGCGACAGCGACGCGATGATCGTGCGCGGGCTGATCGCGGTGCTGCACGCGCTCTATTCGGGGCTTGACCCGCGGGGGGTTCTGGGCGTCGATGCCGCGGGCGAGCTCGGCCGGCTCGGCCTCGATCAGCACCTGTCCGCGCAGCGCTCGAACGGGGTCCGGGCGATGGTCGGGCGGATCCGCGCGCTGGCGCAGGCGACGCTGCAGCAGGCTTGATCAGGAGACGACGAAGATGACGCTTTCGCTCGCGGCGCTGCTGGAAGAGCGCGGCTGGCTGCTCGCCGACGGCGCGACGGGCACCAACCTGTTCAACATGGGCCTGGAGGCCGGCGAGGCGCCGGAATTGTGGAACGAGACCGAGCCCGACAAGATCCGCGCGCTCTATCGCGGCGCGGTCGAGGCCGGGTCGGATGTGTTCCTGACCAACACCTTCGGCGGCAACGCGAGCCGGCTGAAACTGCACGACGCCGAGGACCGGGCCTACGAGCTGAACCGGATCGCGGCCGAACTGGCGCGCGAGGTCGCCGACGCGGCCGGGCGGCCGGTGCTGGTCGCAGGCTCGATTGGCCCGACCGGCGACATCATGGCGCCGCTGGGCCCGATGACGATCGAGCGCGCGGCCGAGATCTTCGAGGAACAGGCGCGCGGCCTGATGGACGGCGGCGCGGATCTGCTCTGGGTCGAGACGATCTCGGCGCCCGAGGAATACACGGCCGCGGCGCTCGGCATCGGCCGGGCCGGCGCGCCCTGGGTCGGCACGATGAGCTTCGACACGGCCGGGCGCACGATGATGGGGCTGACATCGGCGGACATGGTGTCGATGGTCGCGGGGCTCGCGCACGCGCCGCTGGCGTTCGGCGCGAATTGCGGCGTCGGCGCCTCGGACCTGCTGCGCACGGTGCTCGGCTTCTCCGCCGCGAATCCGGCGCTGCCGCTGATCGCCAAGGGCAACGCGGGCGTTCCGAAGTTCGTCGAGGGCCACATCCACTACAACGGCACGCCCGAGCTGATGGCGCGCTACGCGGTGCTGGCGCGCGATTGCGGCGCGCGCATCATCGGCGGCTGCTGCGGCACGACGCCGGAGCATCTGCGCGCCATGCGCGCGGCGCTCGAACAGACGCCGGCGGGCCCACGGCCCGACCTCGCGACGATCGAGGCGGCGCTCGGCGGGTTCTCGTCGGCCTCCGACGGGCTCGGCGGCGGCGCGCCCGCCCCGGCGCGCGAACGGCGGCGCCGCAGAACTTGAGATCCGGCCGCGCGGGGGGCCTCGCCCCGCGTTGCCTGCCTGTGGGAAATGTGCGATCACCGGCGCGAGCCGATTGCCGAGGACCCGAGGAATGATGGATTTCGACGCTGCCCGCCTTGCCATGGTCGACACGCAGGTGCGGCCGTCGGACGTGACCAGCTATCCGATCATCCGCGCGCTGCTGACGACGCCGCGCGAGAACTTCGTGCCGCCCGAACTGAAGGCCATCGCCTATGCCGGCGAGAACGTGCCGCTGGCCCAGGGCCGCGTGCTGCTCGACCCGCGCGTCTTCGCCAAGATGCTCGACGCCATCGACGTCGGCCCGAAGGATCTTGTGCTCGACGTCGGCTGCGGCCTTGGTTACTCGTCCGCTGTCCTCGCCGACATGGCCGAGGCGGTGATCGCGCTCGAGGAAGACCCGGCGCTGGCGGCCGAGGCCGAGACCGCGCTCGCCGCGCACGGCGTCGACAATGCGGTCGTCCAGTCCGGCGTGCTGGCCGAGGGCGCGGCGGAACATGCGCCCTATGACGCGATCATCATCGAGGGCGGCATCGAGAGGCTGCCAGACGCGCTGGCCGACCAGCTGAAGCCGGGCGGCCGGATCGTCGCGATCTTCGTAAGTGGCGGCTTCGGGCAGGCGCGGCTGGGCCGGCGCACCGAGGCCGGCGTCGCCTGGAGGCGTGCATTCGATGCCGGCGCGCCGGTCCTGCCGGGGTTCGAGGCGGCAAAAGCATTTGAGTTTTGACCCCATCCGGGCCAGTATTGCGCCAAGGCCCGGCGACAGGGCAGGCAGCAGTCCGAGGCATGACATGAGAATTCGAGCATTGGCCAGCTTGTTGCTGGCCGCGTCGGCGTTGACGACCTTCTCGGGTCCGGTATCCGGCGAAACCCTGACGGACGCGCTGATCAAGGCCTACCAGACGAGTCCGCTGATCGAGTCCAACCGCGCCAGCCTGCGCGCGCTCGACGAGAACGTGCCGCAGGCGCGCTCCGTGCGCCGCCCTCAGGTCAACCTGTTCGGACAGGCGCAGGGTCAGTCGGACGTAACCGAATTCCCTTTCGACAACACGGTGTCGGCCGGTCTCCAGGCGACGCTGCTGATCTTCGATAACGGCCGCAGCAAGGCTGCGATCGAGTCCGCGCGCTACGGCGTCGCGGCCGGCCGCGCCAGCCTGCTCAATGTCGAGCAGCAGGTGCTGTTCGACGCGGTCGTGGCCTACATGGACGTGATCCAGGCGCTCGAGTTCCTGCGGATCGCGCAGAACGACGTGAGCGTGCTCGGCGAGCAGGTCGACGCAACCAACAACCGCTTCGAGGTCGGCGAGGTCACTCGGACCGACGTCAGCCAGACCGAGGCCCGCCTTGCCGCGTCGCGCGCCCGCCTGGTGGACGCGCGCGGCAACCTCGAGGTCGCGCGGCAGGCCTACCTCGCCGCCGTCGGCACTTTGCCGGGCGACCTGAGCCAGCCTCCGGCGACGCCGGATCTGCCGGCCACCGTCGAGGAGGCGGAGGCGATCGGCGTGCGCCAGAACCCGCAGATCGTGACTGCGCGCTTCGCCGAGCGCGGCGCGGTCTACGATTTCGACCGGGCGCGCGCCGCGTCCGGCCTGTCGGTCCAGGCCGGCGCCACGGCCCAGTACCAGGGCCAGCGCTCGGCGCCGCTCTTCGGCGGAGAACGAACCTACGAGGATGGCTTCGATCTGCAGCTGTCGCTGGGCGGCCAGGTCCCGCTCTACAGCGGCGGCGCCAATTCGAGCCTGATCCGGCAGGCGCAGCAGGTGCTGGAGCGGCGCAAGTTCGAGGTTCAGGACGCAGGCCGCCAGGTCGTCGAACAGGTCAGCAACGCCTGGACGCAGCTCGCCGTCGCGCGCGCCTCGATCGTCGCGAACCGCGAGCAGGTCGTCGCGGCGCAGATCGCCTTCGAGGGCGTCAGCGAGGAAGCCCGGCTCGGCGCGCGCTCGACGCTCGACGTGCTCGACGCCGACCAGGAGCGCCTGACCGCCGAGGCCGAGGTGGTCCGCTCGCAGCGCAACGAATACGTCGCCGCCTATGCGGTGCTGCGCGCGATGGGCCTGCTGACGGTCGAGCACCTTAACCTCGGCATCCCGAGCTACAACCCGGACGTCTATTTCAGCCAGGTCCAGAGCGCGCCGTCGGGCGGCTACGACACCAGCGTCGTCGACCGGATCCGGGCGCGCTGGGAGCGTCCGTGACCGACACGCCGAAGAAGCCTCCGGCCGGGAGCGGACAAGGACGACGGTCCCGAGACGCTGGCGGACGTGCTGGCCTCGATCCGCGCGCTAGTCTCGGCCGAGACGCTGGCGCGCGTCGAGGGCAGGCCGCCGAGCGACGTGATCCTGCTGACCTCCGAGATGCGCGTCGACGAGGCGGATCTGCGCGCCGGCGACATCCTTGCGGACGGTCTCGAGGACGACGACGACGACGTGGCGCCCGCGCGGCCGCTCGGCGGCGCGCCAATCCTCGACGAGGCGTCGTTGCGCGGCATGATCAACGCGATCGTGCGCGAGGAGCTTCAGGGCGAGCTCGGCGAGCGGATCGGGCGGAACCTGCGCAAGCTGGTGCGGCGCGAGATCGCGATGCTGCTCGACGAGGCGCGCAAGGGCGAGAAGCCCGCCGACTGACGCCCCGAGCGGTCAGTCCGCGGCGCGGGTCTCGGCCATCGCCTGGGCCGTCAGCGCCAGCTTCATCGCGCCGAAGCAGCGGTCCTGCGGCATCGCGGTCTCGGTGCGGTTGCGGATGTCATACAGCAGTGCCGGCCCGTAAGGCAATGAAACTTTGGAACAATCAATCCGACGGGGCCCTTGCGCGTCGACGAGCAGAAGGTGATCCTTGCCCTCGGCGCCGGCGATGTCGACGTATTTGCGCAGCTCGATGTAGCCCTCGGTCCCGAGGATGGTCAGCCGGCCGTCGCCCCAGACGCCGAGGCCCTTCGGCGTGAACCAGTCGACCCGGACGTAGCCGGTGGTGGCTTCGGTCGCGAGGTGGATGTCGCCGAAGTCCTGCAGGCCGGGCCGGTCGGAATGCGCGCGATTGGCCACGCTGGCCGACAGCACGCGGCCGGAGTTCGCGCCGGAGAAGAACAGGAATTGCTCGCACTGGTGCGAGGCGATGTCGCCGAGGATGCCGCCGTAGCGCGCGCGCTCGAAGAACCAGCCCGGACGCTCGGCGTTCGCGATCGAGTGCGGCCCGAGGCCGGTCGTGTTCAGCACGGTCCCGATCGCGCCGCGGGCGACGAGATCGCCGGCCATCACCGTCGCGCGGGTCTCGAAATGCTCGGAATACATGATCGAGTAGATCCGGCCGGTCTCGGCCTGGACGCGGCGTACCTCGGCCAGCTGGTCGAGGCTGACCATGCCGGGCTTGTCGCTCATCACGTCGCGGCCGTGGCGCATCGCGGCGATCGCGATGCCGGCGCGCTGGTCGGGGACCGCCGCGGTGACGACGAGCTCGATCCGGTCGTCCTCGAGCACTGCGGCCGCGTCAGAGGCGCGCGCGGCCTGCGGGTACATCCGGCCGAAGGGCAGGGCGAGGCGATCCTCGTCCGCGTGGAAGCTTACGAACTCGGCGCCGGCGTCGAGCAGGCAATCGACCTGGCCGAAGATGTGCGGGTGATCGATGCCGATCACCGCGAAGCGAACCGGTCGGTCCATGCTGTCTGCCCCCTGGTTTCTGACGGGGACAGATGGCAGGACCGGAAGCCGGTTCGTCCAGCGTTTTCCGCCGGATCCGGGCGTCAGCTCTCGCGGAACGCCTTGGAGAAGTAGTCGCTGAGCGGCTTGACGAGGTAGGCGATCGGAGTCCGGTCGCCGGTCTGGATGAAGGCTTCGACCGGCATGCCGGGCAGGATCTCGAGGTTGGAGAGCTTGTCCTGCGCCTCGTCGTTGATCTCGACCTCGACCAGATAGTATCGATGCCGGGTCTGCGGGTCCTCGATCGCGTCGGCGGAGACCTTGATCAGCTTGCCGTCAACCTCGGGCGTCGTGCGGTGGTCGAAGGCCGAGAAGCGCATCCGGGCCTCCTGGCCGACATGGAGCTGATCGACGTGCATCGTCTCGACCTGGGCGCGCACGACCAGCGTCGCGTCGCGCGGCACGATGTAGAGCACCGGCTCGGCGGCGCGGATCACGCCGCGCAGCGTGTCGGCGGCGCTGCCGTAGACGGTGCCCGAGACCGGCGCGCGCAGCTGCAGCTTGGCGATCTGGTCGATCAGCGCCAGCCGGCGCTCGCGCAACTCGATCTCCCGGTACTCGATATCGCGCAGCTCGGTGATCGCCTGTTCCTGCGTCTCGGAGACCAGACGAACGCGCTGGATGCCGATCTCGGCGATCTTGCCGCGGTTCTCGGCGATCGCCGCGTCGGCCTGGCCGGCGCTTCCCTTCAGCCGGGCCAGTTCGCGCTGCGGCGTCAGCACGCGGGTCAGCTGGGTCAGGCCCTGCGCGAGCAGCGTCTCCTGGCCCTCGATCTCGCGGGCGAGCAGGTCGACCTGGGTCTGCGTCGCCTCGGACAGCGCGACGAGGCCCTCGATCTGCTTGACGACCTGGACCTCCTGCTCCCTGAGCTGGGCCAGCTCCTCGGCCTGGACCTTGTGCCGGGCCTCGAACTGCTGCTGCTGGGCGGTCATCAACTCGGCCAGCTCGGGGTCCTCGCCGGCGCGTTCGATCAACGCGGGGTGGAACTCGATCGTGTCCGAAAGGTCGCGCTCGGCCGACAGGCGGCTCTTGCGCGCGAGGATTTCGAACCACTGGCCCTCGACGATGTCGAGCTCCGACCGCAGCGTGTCGCCCTCGAGCTCGACGAGGACGTCTCCGGCCTCGACCTCGTCGCCGTCGCGCACGTTGATCGCCGCGATCACGCCGCCGGTCGGATGCTGGACGACCTGGCGATTGCCCTCGACCTCGACCGTGCCGGGGGCGATGACCGCGCCCGAGATCTTGGTCATGCCGCCCCAGACGCCGAAGCCGAGGACCATCGCGAGCAGCGTGCCGTAGCCGAGCCACAGGAACGGACGCAGGTTCCAGTTTTCCTCGCGGCCGGCGGTGTTCGGGTTTGGATCGCTCATGATCTCAGCCCTCCGACGAGATGCGGCCGGCGACGGCCGCGTAGTTGCGCACATGCGCCTTCAGCACCTCGTCGCGCGGACCGAAGGCCTTGGCGACGCCGCCGTCGATGATCAGGATCAGGTCGCATTCCGCGATGCCAGCCGGACGGTGCGCCATGATGATCACCGCCTTGCCGTCGGCCTTGGCCTGGCGGATCGCCTGGTTCAGCGCGTCCTGCCCGGCGGCGTCGAGGTTCGAGTTCGGCTCGTCGAGCACCATCAGCACCGGGTCGCCGTAAAAGGCCCGCGCGAGGCCGATCCGCTGCTTCTGTCCGCCCGAGAGCCGCGCGCCGCCGGCCGAGACCGGCGTATCGTAGCCCTGCGGCAGATTCAGGATCATGTCATGCGCGCCGGCCCGCTGCGCGGCCAGCACGACGGCCTCCGGGTCGGGCGAGAGGTCGAGCCGGGCTATGTTGTCCGCGACCGTGCCGTCGAACAGCACGACGTCCTGCGGCAGATAGCCGATGTAGCGGCCCAGCACGTCCGGGTAGTACTGGTCCAGCGCCGCGCCGTCGAGCCGGACGGAGCCCGAGGCCGGACGCCAGATGCCGGTCAGTACGCGCGCCAGCGTCGACTTGCCCGAGGCCGACGCGCCGATCACGCCGAGCGCCTGGCCGGGCTTTACATGGAACTCGAGCATCCGCAGGCTGGCCTTCTGCTGCTCGGGCGGGAACACGGTGATCTGGTTCACGTCGAGGAACGCGCGCGGACGGGGCAGGGCGGTCGGCTCGACCGCGTCCGGCGTGCTCGCCAGCAGCGTCTTCAGATGCGCCCAGCCCTGGCGGGCGCGCAACAGCAGCGGCCAGCCGCCGATCGCCTGCTCGACCGGCGCCAGCGCGCGGCCGAGCAGGATCGAGCCCGCGATCATCGCGCCGGCGCTCATCTCGCCCTTCAGCACGACCAGCGCGCCGAGGCCGAGCATCGCGGATTGCAGGAAGAAGCGGATCGTCTTGGACAGGGTCGAGAACTGTCCGACCTTGTCGCTGGAGGCGAGTTGCGCGCGCACTGCACGGTCGCGCAGCCGGCCCCAGCGAGTCAGCGCCGCGTCGCTCATGCCGAGCGCGTGGATCATCTCGCCCTGCTGGCGGATCGTCTCGGCGAATAAATCGCCCTGCATCGTCGCTGCGGTCGCCTCCATCTCGGGGCGGCGCGTCGTCATCTGGTTCGCGATGGTGACGACGACCAGAACCAGCGTTCCGCCCAGCGCGAGGTTTCCGAGCCACGGGTGGAACGTGTAGATCAGCGCGATGAAGAACGGCGCCCACGGCATGTCGAAGATCGCGAACAGCACCGGGGAGCCCATGAACCGCTGCACCGCCTCGAGATCCTTCAGGCCCGAGGATGGCCGCGACCGCTCGCTGGACAGCACCGAGCGCCGCATCACCGCTCGGAACACGCGTGCGTCGAGCCGCGCCTGGACCGTCGCTCCGATCCTGGCCGCGACGCGCTGGCGCACGTAGTCAAGCACGCCCATCACAGCGTAGAGGCCGGCGACCAGAACCGTCAGCGCCAGCAGCGTCGCCTCGGACCGGCTCGACAGCACGCGGTCGTAGATCTGCAGCATGTATAGCGAACCGGTCAACATCAGGATGTTAACCATGGCGCTAAAGACGCCGACCGTCGCGAACAGTCCGCCCATCCCCCGAAATCCGGATTCGGGACCGCCAACACTCATACGCATGGGACTCCGTCCTCCACAGCCCAATCCCCATCTCTCGAGCATAACCCTCGCGAGACGGTTGTCATAGCGGCAACCTGTCGGGGTAAGGTTAACGCATCGTATCGGCCCGTTGCCGGCCGCCGATGCGTGTTAGGACGGCTGCCCGGCCAGCGGAAGCGTCGATGGGCGCGCCCACGCCAGCGAGCGGATTTCCGCGCTAACCGGCGTGGGCGCCGCTGAAACGGGAACCAAACTTCAGGCCGGTTCGGCCGCGACCCGGATCACCGGCTCCATCGCGCTCAGCACCTCGTCGGGAAGGTGGCACTTGATCTGGTGGCCCGAGGACAGGGCGCGCATCGGCGGCACCTCGCGCTCGCAGAGGTCGCCGCCCACCTGATGCTTGCGCGGACACCGGGTCTGGAAAGGGCAGCCCGAAGGCGGGTTCAGCGCAGATGGGACGTCGCCGTGCAGCACGATCCGTGTCTTTTCGATCGAGGTGTCGGCGATCGGCGCGGCCGAGAGCAGGGCCTCTGTATAGGGGTGGTAGGGCGGCTCGAATACCTCCTCGGTGGCGCCCATCTCGACGACGTGGCCGAGATACATGACCAGAACGCGGTCGGACAGGTACCGCACGACGCTGAGGTCGTGGCTGATGAAGAGCAGCGTCGTGCGACTGGTGCGCTGGATGTCCATCAGCAGGTCGGTAACGGCCGCCTGCACCGACACGTCGAGCGCGGAGACGGGTTCGTCGGCGACGACGACCTTGGGCGCGCCGGCGAAGGCGCGTGCGATGCCGATCCGCTGCTTCTGGCCGCCCGAGAGCTGGCGCGGCTTGCGCCGGGCGAAGGCGCGCGGCAGGCGGACCATGTCGAGCAGTTCGAGCATCCGCTCCTGGCGCGCGGCCTGCGACGCGCCAATGCCGAATTTCTCAAGGACGCGAACGATCTGGGAGCCTACGCTGTGGCTCGGGTTGAGCGTGTCGAACGGGTTCTGGAACACCATCTGGATCGAGGCAAGCGTCTCGCGGTTGCGCTTTTCGATCGGCAGGTCGGCGATGTCGAGCGTGCCGAGGTCCAGTTCCCCGCCGCTCGCGGTCTCGAGGCCGAGCAGCACCTTGGCCAGCGTCGACTTGCCGCAGCCGCTCTCGCCGACGATAGCGAGCGTCTCGGCCTCGCGCGCCTCGAAGGTCAGCGTCTCGTTCGCCTTGACCACCCGCGTCTCGCCGCCGAACAGCGCGTTCGAGCCGACGTCGTAGTACTTGCGCAGCTTGTCGGCCTTCAGCACGACGCCGCCGGGCACGGTCGGCGCCTGTGCGTTCGACGCGTCGGGCGGCGCCTCCCAGTCGATCTGGTCCTTGCGCAGGCAGCGCGAGCCGTGGCTCGGCGAGACCGGCAGCATCGGGATAGGCTGGGCGTCGCAGCGGCCGGCCTCGAAGTAGTCGCAGCGTGGCCCGAAGTTGCAGCCGGGCGGGCGTTCGTGGGGCAGGGGGAAGTTGCCCCGGATCGGGATCAGCGGCCGCGTCGCCTTGTTGGCGCCGGGCAGCGGGATCGAGCGGAACAGGCCCTGCGTGTAGGGGTGGCGCATCTCGTCGAAGACCTCGGCGACCGGACCGGTCTCGATCGCCTCGCCGGAATACATCACGCATATCCGGTCGCAGGTCTCGAGCACCAGGCCGAGGTTATGGCTGATGAACAGCATAGATGTGCCGAACTCGCGGCCGAGATCCTTGACCAGGTCGACGATACCCGCCTCGACGGTCACGTCGAGCGCGGTGGTCGGCTCGTCCAGGATCAGCAGCGACGGCTTCGACATCAGCGCCATGGCTATGACGATTCGCTGCTGCTGGCCGCCCGAGAGCTGGTGCGGATAGCTGTTCAGGATGCGCGCCGAATCGGGCAGGCGCACCGCCTCGACGATGGCCTTCGCCTGGGCGCGGGCGGCGTCGGCCGAGGCGCCCTCGTGGATCATCGGCACTTCCGTCAGTTGCCGGCCGACCTTCATCGCCGGGTTCAGCGAGGCCATCGGCTCCTGGTAGATCATCGCGATCTCGCTGCCCCGGATCCGGCGCAGCTCCTGGTCTGTGACGGCGCCGAGGTCGCGTCCCTTGAAGCGGACCGATCCGCCGACGATCCGGCCGTTGACGCCGAGGTCGCGCATCACGCCGAGCGCGACCGTCGACTTGCCGCAGCCGCTCTCGCCGACGAGGCCGAGCGCCTGGCCGGGCATCACGCTGGCCGAGAAGTCCATCACCGCCGGGATCTCGCCGGCGCGGGTGAAGAAGCTGATCGACAGGTTGTCGATCTCGAGGATGGGTTCCGTCATGGCCTCTCCTCGTCCAGTCGCGCGGCCCATTGCTCGAGCCGGTGCAGGCTGCGCGCCTCGGCGTCGGCGCGGTCGGACTTGTAGCGGGTGTTGACGTGCAGCGGAGACGGATGCGGCCCGGCGAGGATCTCGGGCGCGCCGATGCGCTGCGCCACGGTGCGGGCGCGCGCGCCGAGCGCTACGATCCGGACCAGACCTGCGTCCACGGTCCGGGCGCGCACGGCGGCGATATTCTCGGGCGCCAGGACCTCGGCCGACGTCGCCTCGCTGCGTCCAGTCAGCGCCGGGTACTCCACGCGGTCCCAGGCGTTGGTCAGCGTGTAGTCATCGAGGACAAGCGACGGGAACCACTCCGGCCCGAACTGGGCGCGCAGGCTGGGCAGCGCCGCGCGCAGGTTGCGCCCCGACTGGCCGGCAAGCGGCCGGCCGGCCTGTTCCTCCAGCCGGCCCGGGCAGCTCGCCAGGAACGCGGTGCGGACCTCGGGCGCGTCTCCGGGACGGTGGGCGGGGCAGTTCGCCATGTTCAGTCCTTCATCGACTGCTCGCGCATCGCGTCGGCGAGCAGGTTCAGGCCCAGCACCAGGCTCATGATCGCGAGCGCCGGCGGCAGCGCGGGATGGACGTAGACCCGCAGCAGCTTGCGCCCTTCGTTGATCGTCGAACCCCAGTCCGGGCTTTCCGGCGAGACCCCGAGCCCGAAGAAGCCGAGCGTGCCGAGCAGGATCGTCGTGTAGCCGATGCGCAGGCAGAAATCGACGATCAGCGGGCCGCGCGCGTTCGGCAGGATCTCCCACATCATGATGTACCAGGGCCGCTCGCCGCGGGTCTGCGCGGCGGCGACGTAGTCGCGCGTCTTGATGTCGAGCGTCAGGCCCCGCACGATCCGGAACACCGTCGGGGCCGAGATGAACACGACCGCGAGGAAGATGTTCAGCGTGTTGGCGTCCATCGAGATCAGCCCGGTCGGGTCCCAGAACCCGGTCAGGCCGAGATAGACGAAGCCGCCGACGATCACGACCGGCGCGACGAAGGCCGCCAGCGTCGTCGGCCGCTCCCGGTAGCGGCTCGTGAACAGCACCAGGAGGAAGATGATCGGGAACAGGAACAGGATGCCAGCCATCGTCGAGGGGATCGCGGTCTGCCGGATCTCGGGCGTCACCAGCAGGTAGAAGAGCAGGATGACCGGGAAGGCGAGCACGAGGTTCGACAGGAAGGTCAGCGCCGTGTCGAGCCAGCCGCCGAAGAACCCCGCCGGCAGGCCGAGCGTGATCCCGACCATGTAGGCGAACAGCGTCGCGAGCGGCGCGATCACCATCACCGAACGGCTGCCGTAGACCATGCGGCTGAACACGTCGCGTCCCAGCATGTCGCCGCCGAACAGGTAGGGCAGGCCGTTCTCCGGGTCGATGACGCCCGGGCCCTTGTTCTGCAGCGCGCGCAACTGCGTGTATGGGTCGAACAGCGCCACCCAGTCGGAGAACAGCGCCGTCAGCACCCAGAACAGCACCAGCGCAAGGCCAATCACTCCGATGCCGCTGGCGAAGACCTGCCCGTAGAGCCCGAGCCGCCGCCGCCACGCGTAGCTGGCGCCAAGGATGACCGCCATCGCGACCCAGACCGGCAGGAACTGCGCGAGCGTGCGCCAGAGCGTCTCGAGCGGCGTCAGGTAGACGAGCTCCATCTAGCCGCTCACGCGAATGCGGGGGTTCAGGTACACGTACCCGATGTCCGAGATCAGCTGCGTCGTCAGCACGATCACGACCGCGACGATCGAGCAGGCCAGCAGCAGGTCGATGTCGTTGTTGCCCGCCGCCTCGATCAGCAGCCAGCCGAAGCCGCGATAGTTGAACAGAGTCTCGACGATGACGACGCCGGTCAGGAGCCAGGGGAACTGCAGCATGATCACGGTGAACGGCGCGATCAGCGCGTTCCTCAGTGCGTGCTTGACGACGATGCCATAGAAGCTGACGCCCTTCAGCCGCGCGGTGCGGATGTATTGCTGCGTCATCACCTCGGCCATCGAGGCCCGCGTCATCCGCGCGATGTAGCCCATGCCGTAGATCGCGATCGTCAGCACCGGCAGGGTGAAGTTGTAGAACGTGATCCCGTCATCGGCGGCCGAGGTGGCCGAGCCGGAAAACCATTGCAGGCCGACCATCTGGCTCGCGAAGATGATCGTCAGCACGACGCCGGACACGTATTCCGGCGTCGATGTCGTGCCGATCGCGATCGTCGACAGGACCCTGTCCTGGCGGGAGCCCTCGCGCATTCCCGCGAGAACCCCGAGCAGCAGCGCGCCCGGCACCATCACGACCATGACCCAGAACATCAGCTTGGCCGTCAGCCATAGCCGTGGCCACAGCACCTCCGAGACCGGCGCGTTGAACCGGGTCGAGTGGCCGAAATCGCCCTGGACGACGCCGCCGACCCATTCGCCGTAGCGCAGCATCAGCGGCCGCGTGTAGCCGTTCTCGGCCAGCCAGTACTCGACCTGCTGCTCGGTGATGCGGCTGCCGGTCTGCTCCTTGGCGAGCTTGACGAGGTTCGGCTTCAGATTGACCAGCGCGAAGACGATGAAGGTGAGGCAGACCGCGGTCAGCAGCATGACGCCAAGTCGCTTCACGAGGAACGTCAGCATGCTGGCCTCCGGCTGGCGGCCAGCCCGGCGCGCCGTCGCGCCGGGCCGGGCAGGGGCGCTGTCACGCGTCGAGCCAGGTCCGCTCGAGGTGGATCTCGAAGGTCGGGTGCATCTTCAGGTCCCGAACCTCCGGCTGGTTGTGCCGGAACGTCGAGCGCCAGTATGGCTGCACCAGGATTCCGCTGTCCTGGAGGATCTTCTCCATCTGCTCCATCAGTCCGCGGCGCTGGTCGGCATCGGCGAGCTTCAGCGCCTCGTCGAGCAGCGCGTCGAACTCAGGGTTCGAATACGCGGTCTCGTTCCACGGGCCGCCGGTCCGGTAGGCCAGCGAATAGACCTGCACGCCGAGCGGGCGCATGTTCCACTCGGTCGCCGAGAACGGATAGCCGGTCCAGTTGTTCCAGAACGTGTTGCCCGGCAGCACCGTGCGCTTGACGTTCATTCCGGCGTCGCGCATCTGCGCCGCCGCCGCGTCGCAGGTGTTGCGGTTGAAGTCGTCGTCGAGCGAGATCAGCTCGATCTCCGTGCCGGTCTCGCCGGCCTGCTCCATCAGCGCCATCGCGGCCTCGGGGTCGCGGGCGATCGGGGGCAGGGGCGCGTATTCCGGATGGATCGGCGCGACGTGGAAGTTCTCGGCCACGATCCCGAGCCCCTGGTAGCCGAGGTCGAGCACGGTGGCGTTATCGATCGCAAGCTGGACCGCGTTGCGGACCTCCTTCTTGTCGAAGGGCGGCTGGCTGACGTTCATCCGCAGGCAGAGCGTGTTGGCCGTCTGCGCCTCTTCCTTGACGAGGCCGAGCGCGTCGAAGATCTCGACATAGCTGGGCGGAGTCTCGTAGGCGGAGTCGATTTCCTGGGATTCGTAGGCCGCGATCGTCGCTGAAGGATCGGTGCCGTAGTCGATGTACTCGACGCCGTCGAGATAGACCGGGCCGATGACCTCGTCGCCCCACCAGGCGGCCCCGTCGGTGCGGCGCTGGTAGACCGCGCGGACGCCGACCTCGGTCGAGACCAGCTCCCACGGGCCTGTGCCGATCGGGTCGACCGACAGGTCGCCGCCGGTCTCCTCGAAGCTGCGATGCACGATCAGCGCCGGGTAGTCGACGAAGGCCGGGATGATCGTGATGTCGGGCGCGAGCAGGTTCAGTCTGACCGTGAAGTCGTCGACGCGCTCGATCGCGCCGTCGCGGGCGCCGAAGATCTCGCGGACCTGTTCCTCCTGGACGACGCTGCCGTCCTCCTTGGTCACGTCGCCGACGAAGGTCTCCTCGCCCTTCTTCTCGACCAGCAATTCCATGCGCGAGGCCATCGAGTTGTTCGGCACGTGGCCTTCGCACCAGCGGTTCAGGTTGAAGACGACGTCATCGGCGTTGAACTGATCGCCGTTGGTCCAGGTCGCGTTCTGGCGAAGGTTCAGCGTGTACTGGGTCGCGTCGTCGTTGACCTCCCAGCTTTCCAGCAGCCAGGGTTCGAACGTGAAGTCGGTCGTGTAGCGCACCAGCGTCTCGCACATCAGCCGACCCTGGTTGCCTTTCTGCGACCAGTCGAAGATGCGCGGATCGTCCATCCGCATGACCGCCTGGGCGATGCGGATGGCGCCGCCGGGCGCGCCGTCCTGCGCGAGCGCGCGGCCGGGCGCCGCGAGGCCGAGCATGCCGTAGGCGCCGGCCGTCGTGACGCCGAGCGCGGTCGCCATCGCGAAGAATTCGCGGCGGCTGAGCTTGCCTTCGCGCGCCTCGCGCGCGAGACCGTCGACGGCCTTGTGGACCGGCTTGCCGTTGATTGTCGGATCACCCATCGTTCTCTCCCTGTTGGCCCGAAGGGCTGTAGCCATTGCAGGACGAATTGATGCCTGGGTCAACTGGCTTGTGGCGGGCGGGGGGCGGATAGGGCGACTCACTTCGTCGTCCGACCGGAATGTTGCAACCAAGTTGAAGTGTCCGCCGGCGCGCAAAGTAGAAATGTCACTCTGGCGCTGACGGAGCGCGGCCGGACGGGCCGGAGACCTCATATATCGCAGGACCGTCCGGCCGCGCGGTCCGCCTCGCGCGTCGCTTCCGCCCGCCGTTTCTCGGCGATGGCGTCGACCATCGACGGGCGTCCCGGAGAGGTTCGGCCGGTCTTTACGTAGCGGGTCCGCTGCTTGCCGACGGCCTTCATCGATCGCAGCGGCAGTTTGTCCTGCTCATCCTTTACGTAGGCGAGGACGGCGCTGAGGTGCTTGTTTTCGGTGACCGCCGCGTGGGTGACGCGCTGATCCTTATCGAAGACCGTGTAGGGCAGGGCGAGGCCGTTCCAGCGCACTTGGAAACGACCGCCGGGAAAGACGTAGGTGTCGACGTATTTGCCGACCAGCCCGCGCGTCACGTCGCTCACCTCGAGCATGATCTTCTTGCGCTCGTAGCTGAAGCTCAGCTGCTGGCCGACGTAGCGCTGGTCGCGCCAGCACAGCACGTCGCGCAGCCGGTCCGGCTCGACGTTCAGGGACCGGTGCAGGTTGTCGGGCCGCGCCGGAGACTTGGCGAACTGCCGATTGAAGCGCTCCATGAAGCCGGGCAGGAACGCATTGCCCGCCGGGATGTCGGATATGCCCGCCAGACGCAGCTCCTTGACCAGCCGATCCTGCAGGGTGCGGTTCACCCGCTCGACGCGGCCCTTGGCCTGGCTGCTGTTCGCGCAGAGAATCTCGATGTTCAGCTCGCAGAGCGCCCGTCCGAACTGCGTCATGCCATGGCCGCTCGCGGCGTCCTGCTTCGCGACGCGAAACACGCTGTGCTTGTCGGAGTAGAACGCCACCGGACGGCCATGGGCCGCCAGATACCGCTCGAGCGCGTCAAAATAGGCGAAGGCGCTCTCCGAGATCACGAACAGCAGCTGCATCAGCGTACTCGTGGCGTCGTCGATGAACACCAGCAGCGTGCACGGCGCTCCGCGCTCTTCAAACCACCGGTGATCGGAGCCGTCGATCTGGATCAGTTCGCCGAAAGCCTCCCGGCGCCGGCGCGGTTGGTGGAACTGGCGGCGCTGCGCCTTGGAGAGCCAGAGACCGGCCGCGGCCATCCACTTGCGCAACGTCTCGCGCGAGACCTCGAGGCTGTGATGTTCGGCCAGCATCTCGGCGGCGAGCGTCGGTCCAAAGTCGGCGTAACGCTCCTTGACCAGCGCGATCGCATAGTCACGCACGCCGTCGCGGGTTTGGTTGTTGGATCGCCGGCCGCGCGCCTTGTGCCGGAGCGCGGCCGCGCCGTCATTGCGGAACGTCCCGAGCAGACGACGGACCTGTCGCGGGCTCAACGCCAAGACGGCCGCCGCAGCCGCGACCGATGAACTGCCCTCCAGCACCCGCGACAACACTTCGATCCGGTTCAGTTCGCGCTCGCTTATCAGCACCAATCCCATCGCACGCCTCCATGCCTTGACGGGGGAAGCGTGACATTTCTACTTTGCTCAGATGGGACATTTTAACTTTGCGCTGCGGGTTCCATCCGAACTGCGACGCGGCAGGCTACTTTTTCATGGCATCTTCCTTCAGGAGGTGCGTGCAGAAGACCTCGGCCGGCGTCCGGTAGCCGAGGCACTTGCGTGGCATGGCGTTCAGGCGCTCGCAGATCGAGATCAGGGATCGCTCGGGGAGCGCGAGGAGCGCCGTATCGGCGGGCAGATAGCGGCGGACGCGGCGGTTCATGTTCTCGACCGCGCCTTTTTGCCACGGCGCCTGCGGATCGCAGAACCAGGCTTTGGTTCCCATGCCGGCCTCGAGCTCGCGCCAGGAGACGAACTCCAGACCGCGATCGAAGGTGAAGCTGCGGCGGGCGGACAGGGGCAGGGGCGACAGCGCCGCGACGAACCGGCTCATCAGCGGCTTCGAGCGGCGATCGTTGTTGCGCCAAAGAACCGTGAAGCGGCTCACGCGCTCGAGCGCCGTCGCCACGTTCGCCGGGCCGAGATCCTTCCGGAAAATCATCAGGTCCGCTTCCCAATGGCCGAACTCGGCACGATCGTTCACAGCCGCAGGTCGGTGACGGATACGCGAAGCCTCGGGAAAGACGAGGCTTCTGGGCTTGCGACCACGGCGGGGACGGCGAACCCGACGCCGTTCGGGCAAGTGCCGGGCGAGCTCCTGGCTCTGTCCTTCCTTCGAATAGACGAAACGATAGATCGTCTCGTGGCACAGCCGGTCCCGGCCGCCCTGATCCAGCCTGAGGCGGCCCGCGATCTGCTCGGGCGACCAGCCATCCTCGAGCCGCTCGACGACCGCGGTCCGGAGCTCGGATCGCCGGACGAGCTTGCCGAGGACATGGCGTCGCCGGTCCGCCAGCGCCTGCGCCGACACCGGCCAGTAGCCGTCGGCCTGCGGGACCTCGGCGTCGCGCCGCCAGTTGCGCCTCAGTTCGCGGTAGATCGTCGAGCGATGGCGGCCGAGCGCCGTCGCGATCGAGGCGACAGGCATCCGGCTCTCGCGGAGCCGCGCCAGCCGTCGGCGCTCATCAAGGTTCAGGTGGGAGTGGGGCATGACGTCCTCCGAGCAAACCCTTGAAATCCGTGGTTTGTCGCAGTTCAGAATAGAATGCACCCGCGTCCGACCGGATAGTCGGATAAGCAAGATTATGTTAGGTATGCGCGAACACGGAAGTGCCCCCCGGCCGGTGCTGATTGTGGGCCCCACCGCCAGTGGAAAGTCCGGACTCGCCCTCGAGATCGCCGAGCGCGACGGCGGCTGGATCGTCAATGCCGATGCGCTGCAGGTCTATGCGTGCTGGCGCGTGCTGACCGCGCGACCCGGCGCTGCGGATTGTCGCCGGGTCCCGCACCATCTTTACGGCCATGTCGGCTGCGACCGCAGCCATTCGGTCGGCGCCTGGCTGCGCGACGTGGCGCGGGTCCTGGCCGAGGCGCGCAGCGCCGGCGCGCGGCCGATCGTTGTCGGCGGCACAGGCCTCTACCTGTCGGCGCTGACCGAAGGCCTTGTCGACGTGCCCCGGATCCCGGCCGAGATCCGCGCGCGCTCCGAGGCGCTGATCGCCGACGGCCGCATCGCGCAGATGCTCGACGACCTCGCGCGCGGCGATCCGTCGATGCATGCGCGGATGGACCGCGACAACCCGCGCCGGGTCCAGCGCGCCTGGGAGGTGCTGGTCGCGACCGGCCGCGCGCTGTCCGACTGGCAGCGCATGCCGACGGCCCCGCTGGTCCCGGCCGACCAGGCGATCCGGATCGTCGTGCAGCCGGACCCGGCGGCTTCCGGCCGCAGGATCGACGCGCGCTTTCGCGCGATGCTCAGCGCCGGCGCGCTCGACGAATGCGCGCGGTTCCGCGAACTCGGCGGCGACCTGGCGTCGCCGGCCGGGCGCGCCCTTGGCGCGGCGGACCTGATCGCGTATCTCGACGGCAGGATCGGTCTCGACCAGGCGACCGAGGCCGCGATCGCCGCAACCAGACAATACGCGCGGCGCCAGCGCATGTGGTTCCGCAAGCGAATGACGAACTGGCAGATGCTGGACCCGAACGACGGCGCGCTGCTCGCGCGCCTACCGCGCGACTGAAGGGGGCTCGCCGACGACGGTCCGCGATCCCTGCCCCGATCGGTTTGCCCCTATTTCGCCAATTCGCCCGTATCCGCTGGTTCCCGCCGGTGAGGCCGAGTTCGACTTGCGGGTCCGGTGGGCGCGGGGCTAAGGCTGCCGGAAGGCGCAAATCCGGAAGCGCATCCGCCATGCCCAAACTAGCCGAGCCTTCCGTGGTTGCTGCGCGCCCGCCCAGACCGGACGCGTTCCGCGCAGTCGCGCAGTGGGTCAAGCGCCGCCTGATTCCGGACGCTTACATGATCCGCAGGCAGTACCGGTTCAGAAACGGTTTTCTTCCGAACCTGTCCGATCCGCAGGCGCTGTCGGAGAAGGTCCTGTGGCTGAAGCTGCGGGATTGCTCGCCGCTGCACACGATCTGCGCCGACAAGATCGCGGTTCGGGACTATGTCGCGATGCGCTGCGGGACCGACCTGCTCGTGCCGGTCTATCTGACGACCCGGGATCCGGAGCGGTTCCGCCCGGAGGCCATCGCCGCCGACCGCTTCGTGGCCAAGACGAACCACGACCAGGGCGGCGTCTTCATCTGCGCCGACCGTTGCGTCTTCGACTGGGGCGCAGTCCGCGCCGCGATGGCGGCCCGGATGCGACAGAACAAGTACTACGAGTTCCGCGAGCGGCAGTATCGCGACATCCGCCCCGGGATCATCGTCGAGGCGCTGGTCGGCGACGGCGGAGAGGGTCCGCCCGAGATCAAGGTCAACTGCTGCAACGGCGCGGCGCGTTTCATCCAGGTGATCCTCGCCCGGTTCGGCGATCGCCGGCAGGCCTTCTATGGCCCGGGCTGGGACAGACTGCCGATGCGGGGGCGCGCGACGCCGATCGAGGGCGACCTGCCCCGGCCGGCGCATCTGGACCGGATCCTGGCCGCCGCGTCGACGCTGGCCGAGCCATTTCCGTTCTGTCGCGTGGATTTTCTCGTCGGAGCCGATGCGCGACCCTGGTTCAACGAGATCACCTTTCATCCGGCAGCGGGTCTCGTTCGCTACCAGCCCGAGGAGATGGAGCACGCGCTCGGCGCTATGGTTGACCTGTCGCGCCTGCCCGAGGCGCGGCGGATGCAAAAAAGCGTGCTCGCGGAATTGTCGCGTAGCGGCGGCGGGAAAGGCCCGGCATAATGCGCCTTGGCGCCAGCGAGTCTGGCGCAAATCCCGAAATGGCGGGACGGCCTTTGCGGACGTCCTCTTGGAAGCGACAGTGGGTGCCTATGCCGGATGTGACGCAGTACATCAAGACCGCGAGGTCGACGATACGGAGACTGGTGCAGCGGAACCTGTATCCTGACCGGCTGCTGATCTCGCGACAGTACCGCTCTCGCAACGGCTTCTACCCGGACCTGAAGAACCCGAAGGAGCTGTCCGAGAAGCTCCAGTGGCTGAAGCTCAACGACCGTTCGCCGCTGCACACGATGTGCGCGGACAAGATCCGGGCGCGGGACTACGTCGCAGCGCGCGTCGGCCCCGAGGTCCTGTCGCCTGCCTATTTGATCACCTACGACATTGACGACATCCGCCCCGACCGCATTCCTCAGGACAAGTTCGTCCTGAAGACGAACCACGACCAGGGCGGCGTCTTCATCTGTCGCGACCGCGCCGCCTTTGACTGGGACAAGGTGCGCGCCGACGTCGGGCAGCGGATGACGCAGAACAAGTACCTGGACTTCCGGGAATACCAGTACAAGAACGTGAAACCCGGCGTTCTGGTCGAGGCCCTGATGGAGGGCGAGAACGGCGAGGCTCCGCGCGAGGTCCGCCTCTACTGCATCCATGGCAAGCCAACCTTCATCGAGGTGGTGCAGGAGCGGTTCGGGGATCGGCGCGAGAGCTTCTACGACCCGGACTGGAAGCGCATGCTGTTCATAGGGCGGTCGATGCAGCCGGACGAGGCGCTGCCGCGACCGCCCTACATCGACCGGCTGATGGCGTACGCCGAGCGGCTGGCCGAGCCCTTCCTGTTCTGCCGGGTCGACTTCCTGAACGCCGGCGGCGACGAATGCTGGTTCGGCGAGATCACCTTCTACCACGCGGCCGGCCTGCTCCGCTTCACGCCGCTCGACTTCGAGCGGCGGTTCGGGGAGATGGTCGACCTGTCGCGGCTCGACGAGAGCAAACGCCTGCAGACGGAGATCTACGCAAGCGTCTCCGGCTGATGCCTGGGCGGGTCGGCATCTGCCGGAGGTTCTGGCTGTGCAGCGGCTGAGCCAGTCGCCGCGCGAGGCGTCCTTCGTCCAGGACCCCTACCCTTTCTACGCGCGCGCCCGCGACGCCGGTCCGCTGTTCCACTGGGCCGAGTACGACATGCCCTGCGCCGCCGGGCACGCCGCCGTCAACGCGCTGCTGCGCGACCGGCGCTTCGGGCGCGAGACGCCGCCCGACCTCGCGCCGGTCCGCCCGCCGCATCTGGCGGATTTCTACGCGCTTGACGATCTGTCGATGCTGGACCGGGAGCCGCCCGCCCATACGCGGCTCCGCGGCCTCGTCCTGCGCGCCTTCACGTCGCGGCGGATCGCCGCGCTCGGACCCGAGATCGACGCGTTGGCGAACGCGCTGATCGACGGCATCGACGGCGGGGGGTTCGACCTGCTGGACGCGTTTGCCGAGACGCTGCCGGTCGTCGTCATCGCGCGGCTGCTCGGCGTGCCGGAATCGATGTCGGGCCAGCTGCTCGCCTGGTCGCACGCGATGGTCGCGATGTACCAGGCGCGGCGTGACCGCGCGATCGAGGATGCGGCGAACGCCGCCGCGCGCGACTTCGCCGCGTATCTGCGCGGCCTGGTCGCCGAGCGGCGCGCCGGGCCTGCGGATGACCTGATCGGCAGCCTGATCGTGGCCGAGGCGGATGGCGAGCGGCTGTCGACCGACGAGCTGATCGCAACCTGCGTGCTTCTCCTGAACGCGGGACACGAGGCGACCGTGCATGCGATCGGCAACGGCGTCCACGCGATCCTGTCCCATGGCCTCGCTCCCGCCGCGCTGTTCGCGACGCCAGCCGCAACCGCGGCCACGGTCGAGGAGATCCTGCGCTTCGACCCGCCGCTGCACATGTTCGCCCGGATCGCGCTGGAGGACGTCTCGGTCCAGGGGGCGCGCTTCCGACGCGGCGCGCGCGTCGGCTGCCTGCTCGCCGCGGCCAATCGCGATCCCGAGGTCTTCCGCGAGCCCGACCGGTTCGACCCCGGGCGCGCGCCCGCCGCGCATCTGTCCTTCGGGGCCGGCCTGCACTTCTGCGTCGGCGCTCCGCTGGCCCGGCTGGAGCTGGCGACGGCTCTGCCGATCCTGTTCGCGCGCCTGCCGCGGCTGAGGTTCGCCGAGACCCCGGAGTACTCAGACGGTTATCATTTCCGTGGCTTGCGCCGATTACTTGTACTCGCCAGCTGAGAGAGAATACTTGTGCGCAGTCGGCGAATTTGGCGCTAAAATGTTGTGCGCTGACCGAATCATTGGGGAACGAGATGTTGAAAAGGATGGCTGCCGAGGGAGTCGGCACGTTTGTACTTGTGCTGGGCGGATGCGGAAGCGCTGTTCTTGCTGGCGGCTTCCCGGATTTCGGGATCGCGTTCACCGGCATCGCCATCGCGTTCGGCCTGACGGTGCTGACGATGGCCTATGCGGTCGGCCCGATATCGGGAGGACACTTCAACCCGGCCGTCACGCTCGGCCTGACCATCGCCGGCAGGGCGGCATGGAGCGACCTGATCCCCTACTGGGTCGCACAGGTTGTCGGCGGCTTCCTCGGCGCGGTGGTGCTCTACGTCATCGCGTCCGGCGCGGCCGAATGGGTGCCTGCGGGCTTCGCGTCCAACGGCTACGGGGCCCGCTCGCCGGGCGGCTACACGATGCTGTCCGCCTTCGTCTGCGAAGCGGTGATGACGGCGATCTTCCTCGTGATCATCCTCGGCGCAACGCAGCGCGGAGTGCCGCCCGGGTTCGCCCCCCTTCCGATCGGTCTGGGACTGACCCTGATCCACCTGGTATCGATCCCGGTCACCAACACGTCGGTCAACCCTGCCCGCTCGACCGCGGTCGCATTCTTCGCCGAGAACGGCGCGGTCCCGCAATTGTGGCTGTTCTGGGTCGCCCCGCTGCTCGGAGCGGCGATCGGGGCCGTGGTCTGGGACCGGCTCATTCAGCGCGAACCGATGATCGAGCCGCCCGCGTCGCCGGCGGTCTAGCGCCGGATCGGCAGCGCGGTCTCGACGAGCCGCGCGAAGTACGAGGCGCCGATCGGGCTGATCGCGTCGTTGAAGTCATAGCCGGGATGATGCAGGCCGGCGCCGGGACCGGCGCCGAGGAAGACGTACGATCCGGGGCGCGCCTCGAGCATGTAGGCGAAGTCCTCGGCGCCCATCTCCGGGCGGCGGTCGCCGTCGACTCCGGACCCGCCGACGATGTCCTCGGCGACCCGGATTGCGAGCTCGGTCTGCTCCGGATCGTTCCGGGTCACCGGATAACCGAATTCATAGTCGAGGTCGCCGGTCACGCCATGCGCGAGCGCCACGGCCTCGACGGCGGTCGCGATCTCGGAGGCGATGCGGTCGCGCAATATCGGGTCCAGCGTGCGCACCGTGCCCTCGAGCGTGGCCGCATCGGGAATGACGTTCGACGCCGTGCCCGACCGGATCACCGTCAGAGACAGCACGGCGTTCGCCAGCGGATCGACCCGTCGCGCCGGGATCGCGTAGAACGCCTGCGCCAATGCGACGGCCGCGGCGATCGGGTCGACGCAGTCATGCGGCATCGCCGCATGTCCGCCGCGGCCGGTCAGCGTGACGCGGAACTGGTCGGTCGCGGCCATCAGCACGCCCGGCCGCGTCTCGATCCGGCCGAACGCGAAGCCGGGCGCATTGTGCAGCGCGAAGACCGAGGCCACCCCGAACCGCTCCATGATTCCTTCGGCGACCATGAGCTCCGCCCCGCCCGACATCTCCTCCGACGGCTGGAAGATCAGCGCCACGGTCCCGGCGAAGTTGCGCGTCTCCGCGAGATAGCGCGCCGCGCCCAGCAGCATCGCCGTGTGGCCGTCGTGGCCGCAGGCATGCATCCGCCCCGGCCGCTGCGACCGCCACGGGCGGTCCACGGCCTCCTCGATCGGCAGCGCGTCCATGTCCGCCCGCAGCCCGATTGTCGGCCCCGCCTCGGCGCCGTGGATCAGCGCCACGATGCCGGTCGTGGCGATCCCCTCGTGCAGCTCGTCCACCCCGATCTCACGCAGGCGCGCGGCGACGAACGCCGCCGTCTCGTGGAGGTCGAAATCCAGCTCCGGAATGGCGTGAAGATGCCGGCGCCACGCCGTCATGTCCGCCTCGAACTCGGCGATTCGATTGATGATCGGCATGGCGTCTCCTTCGGGCCCGCGCCCTAGGCCCGCGCGGGACCGGCGTCAACTCCCGCGGGCCAGGGCGCCGGCACGGCAGCCCTTTCACCACTTCGCCGGCGCGGATAGGGTCTGCGCCATGACCGACGTCGCTCCCGAATCCGCAATTCCGGCGCCCGACGATGCCGATGGCGTCGCGCGGCTCGTCGCCATCATGGCCCGCCTGCGCGATCCCCTTTCCGGATGCCCCTGGGACATCGAGCAGGACTTCGCGTCCATCGCGCCCTACACGATCGAGGAGGCCTACGAGGTCGCCGACGCCATCGCGCGCGGCGACATGGCGGACCTGCGCGACGAGCTGGGCGACCTGTTGCTGCAGGTGGTCTACCACGCGCGCATGGCCGAGGAGGCCGGCGCGTTCGACTTCGACACAGTCGCGCACGGGATCTGCGACAAGATGGTGCGGCGCCATCCGCACGTCTTCGGCGACGAGAGCCGCGACAAGTCGGCCGACCAGCAGACCCGCGACTGGGAGGCGATCAAGGCGCGCGAGCGGGCCGGCCGCCAGCAGGCGCCGAACGTCCTCGACGGCGTGGCGCTCGGCCTGCCGGGGCTGACCCGCGCGGTCAAGCTGCAGAACCGGGCCGCGCGGGTCGGCTTCGACTGGCCCGACGCGGGCGCGGTGCTCGACAAGATCGCGGAGGAGACGTCCGAACTGGTCGCCGCACGGGCCGGATCGGACCAGGAGCATATCGCCGAGGAGTTCGGCGACCTGATGTTCGTGATGGCGAACCTGGCGCGGCATCTGCGCATCGACCCCGAAGAGGCCGTCCGCGCCGCCAACGCGAAATTCACGCGCAGGTTCAACGAGGTGGAATCGACACTTCGCGCTCAGGGCCGGACCCCGGCGCAGTCGGATCTGGAGGAGATGGACGCGCTCTGGAACGCCGCAAAGAAGGCGGAGCGCGGAGCCGGATGAACCGTCGAAGATCTCGTCCTCGGGGAAGGTCGGCAATCGTCTCCCAAGTCCTGCCGCCATCGAGGCTTCGCAGCAGGTTTGCAGGCTTGGTTCTCGCGTAGAGACAGCCATGGGCGTGGCATAGCGACCGGATCTGCGCGAAGCCGTCGCCGAAGGGCAGAGCCGCTTCCGTCCAGCCGATCATGCTGGCGAAGTCCGCGTCGCTGGCCGCCCAGTCGTCCATCGTGCCCTTAGTCAGCCGGATGACGTCCCAGGTCTCGCGCCGCTGTCCTCAGAGCGCCAGGAGCCCTCGCCGTGCCAGTCGCCGCCGCCCCCGGCCCATATCGTCCCGGTTGCGCTGTCGCTGGCCACGTGATTGATCGGCCAGCCGTCGCAGTATGGACCCGTCACCTTCCAGCCGCTGCGGTCCGCGCCGCCCGAGATCAGGAACGCGCCCTTGTTCGTCCCGACGAGGATCGTGATGCTGTCCGAAGCCACGGTTGGCTCGCCCGCGCGAGCATGACGCCGGGCGTGGTCAGGGTGCCGTTTTGTTCAGCCGTTGAGCGCAACGAAACGCGGCCGCCACAAAAAGTTACCTTTTTCGACGTCGTAGCCGGTTGCGGAAGAACTGTCGAAAGCTCCAGGCGTCGCACGTTCGATGGAACACCCAGATCAGAGCATAGCGGTCTTCAGGCCAAGTCTGCGGCACCGTCACTGGGTCGCGCATGACCAGGTTGCCGATAGTCAGGATCTTCTGGTGCTGCCAGCAGATCAGAACAACGTCGGTTCTGCTGAGAGCGCCGCCGACCAGCGCCGTCTCCTCATCCTTCGTGCGAGCGGCCACAGGCGTCAGGCGGAGCGCCGCGGCTGCCGGCGTGACAGTCCGCAGCGGCCGTCTGCCGCGACCGCCGTGCTCGCCGGGGCGGGGCTGACGCTGGCGGCAGCCTTCGCCGCGGCGGCGGCGTCTTCGGGGATCGTCATCTTCGCGCTGGTGCAGGCGGTGATCGGCGCCGCCTCGTCAGCAGGCTTCGGACCGCTCATCGCTGACATCTCGCACTGGTTTCGCAGGCGGCGCGGGATCGCCGTGGCGGTGGCGGCGAGCGGCAACTACCTCGCAGGCGCGGTGTGGCCGCTCGCTTTGCGCGGAACGCTGGAGGCCGAGGGCTGGCGAAGCGCGTACCTGCTGGTCGCCGCCGTCTGCCTCATGGCGCTGCCGGCGCTGGCGCTGGCGCTGCGGCGCGGACCGGCGGGCGCGGGCGGGCCGGATGGAGAGCCGGAGCCACGACTGCGGGAGAGCGGCCTGTCGCCCCGGGCGCTGACATTGCTCCTCGGGGCAGCAGGCATCGGTTGCTGCGTCGCGATGTCGATGCCGCAGGTCCACATCGTCGCCTACTGCGCCGATCTCGGCTACGGCGTCGCGGTGGGGGCCGAGATGCTCGCGGCGATGCTGGGGGCGGGCATCCTCAGCCGGCTGGTCTCCGGGCTGATCGCCGACCGGATCGGCGGGGTGCGGACGCTGCTGATCGGGTCCGTCCTGCAGGCGCTGGCGCTCGGGCTTTACCTGCCCTTCGACGGGCTGGCCTCGCTCTACCTGGTGTCGCTGGTCTTCGGGCTGAGCCAGGGCGGGATCGTGCCGAGCTACGCTTTGATCGTGCGCGAGTACCTGCCGGCCCGCGAGGCCGGCGCGCGAATTGGCTTCGTGATCATGGCGACGATCCTCGGGATGGCGCTCGGCGGCTGGATGTCCGGGGCGATCTTCGACCTCACAGGCTCCTACCGGCTCGCGTTCGTCAACGGGATCGCCTGGAACCTGCTCAACATCGCGATCATGGGCTCCATCCTGCTGCGCGGCCGGATGCCGCCCGAGGCCGTGGCGCGTCAGGCGTGACGGGCCCGCGCTAGTCGATCCGCCGCGCCCCGGCGGCGCGGCGAAATGATTGCTTCCCCGTCAGCGCTGAAGGCACTCTGACAGCCGACGCGACGGTCCAACATTCCATTCGGCCATGAAAGGCTGCGGCGCAAGAGGGCGCGAACTACTGGGGCGCCGGAAGCGGAGCAATGATGCACCGCCGTGTCGCGCCCTTGGGCTTGCTTGCGCCCTGCCGTGGCCCGAAGCGATCAGCGGCGCAAGCGCCGTCGCCCAACGCCAGGGCTCCCGCTCGAGGTTCGGGGCGGCGACGGCCGTTTCGGCGGAGGCCTCGGCGCGACATTGCAAAGCCGGGTCCTCAAAGTGCTCCGCAAGGGCAATTTGGACGCGGACGATGTTGTGCTCGAGCGCGGCCCACTTCCTCGTGCGAGCGCCGATCCCGGAATCCTGCGCTTGGCGCCAGAGGACGATCGCGTGCTCGAACTCGGTGACCTCTTTGTTGAGATCGTCGTGCCGACCCTCGACCATGGCGACGCAGAAGGCCTACTCAGTTAGGGCTTGCCTCCATGGTCCGGAAGCGTTCTCTGAACCCCGCGCGTTGCCAGGCTCCGATGATGCGTGGGAGCATCGGGTGACGATTATGCCGTTGGGAAGCAAGGTCCATGACATCCGAGTCCACCGATGCCGACAAGATCGAGAGCCTGATCGAAAGCTCCGATCTGGCGGGAGCCCTCGAGAGCGTACAGTTCAGGGAATTTCTAGACAATGTGCCTGTGGCGATAGCTGTTTCCGAGCTTCGGAACCCGGAAGTCATCGTTTACGTAAATCCTGAGTTTGAGCGGGTCTCTGGGAAGAAGGTCGCCACGCTGGAGCGTCGGCACTGGGACGTGCTTGAGGGCGAGGCGGTGGATGAGCCGGGCGATTTGTCTCTGGCAGTCGCAATTGTCGATCGCCACGACCGGGTTGGGCGGTTCAGGATGCCGGGAACCGACGTTCCCGTGACTGTGGATCTGCATTCCAACGTGATCGAGGACGACGGGGGGAGCCCGACATACCGGCTCGTGGCGCTCGTGAATTCCGCGCCAACTGAACTAGACCCTCAGTCGCTCGAAGCCCGGGTCCGAGAGAAGGACACTCAGCTGCGCGAACTCCAGCATCGAGTGAAGAACAATCTTCAGATGGTCACCGCGCTCATCCGGTTGGAGATGCGGAATGCTGAAATCGCCGATCAGCATGGGTTCGAGCGACTGGCAGGGCGCGTGGCTTCCCTTGGACTTCTGTACGACGCCTTAACCCTGAGCGAGGATGCAGAGGAAGTTGACCTTGGCGCGTATCTAGGCCAGATCGCCGCGGCGGTGATGGCCTCGCATGCGGTGGATGGCATTCGGCTCGACATGAGCGTCGACAGCTATCCGGTGTCTATCAACACGGCGATGCCAACTGGCCTTGTTGTCAACGAGCTCCTGACGAACTCCCTCAAGCACGCATTCGAGGATCGTGACGGCGGCACGATCACCCTTCGATGCATATCAGACGGAGACGGATGCAGCGTAGTGGTCGCTGACGACGGGGTTGGGCTTGCCCCTGGAGAGACCTGGCCAAAAAGGGGACGACTGGGGGCGCTGATCGCCGCCTCATTGGAGCAGAACGCCAACGCGCGCCTCGATGTGGTCTCTGAGCCAGGCCATGGGACCACGGTCACCATTTCATTCTGACGCAGCGGCGGGTGGCTGTGTGCAGCGGGCGTGGCGATCCATGCCCAAATGGTCGACCGTGGAGCCACACGCGAAGCGTCGCGTCCTCTGCGATCAACTGTATAAGTCAGGACTTGATCTGACAGACGGGGTCGTGAAGCTGAGGTGAGAGCCGAGGCCGGGCGTGGAGCGGTTTGGGTGGCGGAACGCCCGGCCTCGGCGTTGGAGGACGTCGAGATGACCAAGGACCAGAAGATAATTCGTGCGAAGGTGGGGCTGCTCGAGTTGGCCAAGCAGCTCGGGAACGTGAGCCAGGCCTGCAAGATGATGGGCTACTCGCGGGACAGCTTCTACCGCTTCAAGGAGCTCTACGAGACCGGGGGCGAGATGGCGCTGCAGGAGCTGTCGCGGCGCAAGCCGCTCCTGGCGAACCGGACGCCGCCCGAGGTGGAGGCGCTGATCGTCGCGCTGTCGCTGGAGCTGCCGGCCTATGGCCAGGTGCGCATCGCCAACGAGCTGCGCAAGCGCGGCCATTCGCTGTCGCCGGCGGGCGTGCGCGGGGTCTGGCAGCGCCATGACCTCGAGACGATGAAGAAGCGGCTGAAGGCGCTGGAGGCCAAGGTGGCTCAGGATGGCGTCATTCTCACGGAAACCCAGCTCGCTGCGCTCGAGAAGGCCAAGGCGGACAAGGAGGCCCACGGCGAGTTCGAGAGCGAGTGCCCGGGCTATTGCGGCGCCCAGGACACCTTCTACGTCGGCAACATGAAGGGCGTGGGGCGGATCTACCAGCAGACCTTCGTCGACACCTATTCGAAGGTGGCCTTCGCCAAGCTCTACGAGCGCAAGACGCCGATCACCGCGGCGGACCTGCTCAACGACCGGGTCGTGCCGTTCTTCGACGAGCAGGGTGTGAAGCTCTGCCGAGTGCTGACCGATCGCGGGACCGAGTACTGCGGCGCCCCCGAGCGGCACGAGTACGAGCTCTACCTGCCGGTGGAGGACATCGACCACTCGCGCACGAAGACCAAGAGCCCGCAGACGAACGGGATCGTCGAGCGCTTCCACAAGACCGTGCTGGACGAGTTCTACCGGGTGGCGTTCCGAAAGAAGGTCTATGCGTCCGTCGCCGACCTGCAGGCGGACCGCGCGGCCGGACGGTCCTGCGATATATGAGGTCTCCGGCCCGTCCGGCCGCGCTCCGTCAGCGCCAGAGTGACATTTCTACTTTGCGCGCCGGCGGACACTTCAACTTGGTTGCAACACTTCTTGTTCGCATGGCTGGGCCGCATCTTCGCTCCATCAGGATCGAACAGCTTGCCGGCCAGCGGCGACGGCGCGCGGGCCGTGCTCTGCGCAATCCGCTTGCGCCGGTTCGCGGCGAGGCGATCCTGCACCGCCTGCCAGAGGTCCTCCTCGACGATGGCTTCGTGCTGGCCGGGATGGATCAACTCCTTGTGCCTGACGCGACCGTTGAAGATCGGGTTGGCGAGCAGTGCGTAGAGCTGTCCGCGGGAGAAGGCGGCGCCGCCGCTGCGCTTGCCGTTGCGATGCTCGCGGATCGGGGTCCAGCACGCCGATCTCCTCCGGAAGCACCCCATCGGTAGGGCTCGAGGCCGGAGAAGTCGGCGATCAGCCGCTCGTCCGGCAGTTCGAGGCGGTAGCCCTCGACGCGCGGGAAGGCGATCTCCAGCGCCTCGCGCCCCGGAACGGCTTGCACGTGCACGGTCTCGCGCGGCGGCTTCGGCTCTGCCTGGACCGCCCGGGCCGAGAAGTTCAGGCCGTCGATGCCCATGATGTCGGCGTACTCGACCGGAAAGAGCCCGCTCACCGGGTCGGGGTCGTAGGAGAGCCGGCGCAGCGCGCGCCCGATCACCTGCTCGCAGATCAGCTTGGTGCCAAAGGCGCGCAAGCCGAGGATGTGGGTCACCGTGTTGGCGTCCCAGCCCTCGGTCAGCATCGACACCGAGACGACGCAGCGGATCTGCTCGCCGAGGCGACCCTTGCGGCCGACGGTGTTCATGACCTCGCGGAGGATCTCCTCCGGGGTGAGCGTCTTGGCCGCCTCGGTGCCCTCGCGGTGCGCCTTCTCGCGGCGGAAGGTCTCGACCTCGTCCTTGTAGACCTCGAGGAACGCCGGCGAGATGGCTTCTCCGCTGTCGATCTGCTGGCTGTCGATCAGCAAGGTGCGCGGGCGATGCAGGCGCTCGCCCTGATCGGTGAAGTTGCGGAAGAGCTCCAGCGCGCCCTGGTGGAACTCGAGCTCCCCCTCTCCGCGCTCGCGCTCGTATCCGGCGATGTACTCGCAGACCAGCTCGGAGTTCGTCGTGTTGTTGCAGACGACGATGAAGACCGGAGGCGCGCCGACGTCCGCTTTCTCCCAGGCCTTGAAGGTCTTTATTTAGTGGCCGTAGAGCGCGTCCAGCGCGGTCTTGAGCTCGGCGGGCAGCTTCTGCGGGTCCAGCTTCTTCTCGCCGCGCTGCTTCTTCGGCATCTTCTGCCGGATCGTCGGCCAGAGATTGCGGTAGAGCGGCGTCGGCTGGTTCGGCAGGTTGTCCGCGATAGGCACGCGCGGCAATTTCACGATGCCGCATTCGATCGCGTCCATCAGAGAGAAGTCGCTGACGACTTAGGGAAACAGCATGCCCTCCGGCCAGCCGGAACCAGACAGGAAGAAGGGCGTCGCCGAGAGGTCGTAGACGGCGCCGACGCCGAGATGCTTCTTGACGGCCTCGATGCCGGAGATCCAGAGCAGGGCCGCTTCCTTGTTCTCTTCGGCCTCCTTCCTCTCCTCGCCGCTCAGCTTCGCCTGCTCAGCGTCACGCTCGCGGTAGCAATGGTGCGCCTCGTCGTTCATCACGACGATGTTCTTCAGCCCCATCAGGTCAGCCATCGCGCGCCTCAGCATCTCGCCCTCGGTCTCCAGGGTGGCGATGTCGGGCCCATGCCCCTTCAGCGCCGCGCGCGTCCCGCTCGCGAGCTGCATCGTCTCGCGCAGCTTGAACGCGTGATAGTTCGTGATGACTACCTTGGCGCGGCCGAGATCGGCGAGCATGCCTGTCGGCACGAGACCTCGGTCGCGGTAGTAGGTTGGGTCGTTCGGCATCAGAACGCGCAGCCGGTCGCGGATGGTGATGCCGGGCGCAATGATCAGGAAAGCGCGCGAGAACGTCTTCGAGTTGGCGCTGCGGGCCGCGTTGATCGCCTGCCAGGCGATCAGCATCGCCATGACGGTGGTCTTCCCGGCGCCTGTCGCGAGCTTCAGGGCGATGCGGAAGAGGTCCGGGTTCGCCTCCGCATTCGCCTGCTTCAGCCAGTCGAGAAAGCGCCGACCCCGGACGCCGGCCTTCGGCGCGACCTCATGCAGCCAGATCGCGGTCTCGACGGCCTCGACCTGGCAGAAGAACGGACGCACCGACTGGCTGGCGTCGTCTCGCAGCGCGCGCCAGTGGCGCAGCAGCGTCGCCGTGACCGGAGTGACCTGCCACTGGTCGGGGTTCGGCAGCGCGCGCCAGCGCTCGATCTCCTGACGCAGGTCGTTGATGATCGGGGTCGGGTTGTACTCCTGCTCCTCGGTCGAGTGGCCGTGGCTGCTGTCGAGAACCATCGCCTTCTGCTGTCTCTTGCCGCTCTGGTGCTTCGGCTTGGGAATGGGCGTCAGCAGTTCGGACTTGCGGCGTCGCTGGATGATCCCATCGGTGGGGAGGCCGTCCCCGTCCAATTCCCAGTGCTCCAGCGGCTCGGCATAGGGCGAGTTCAGGATCGACTTCTCGAAGAAGGCGGTCATTGGCGGCGGTTCCTTTTCCCTGCGGCGCACAACAACAGGAAGCGAAGCTCGACTCAACCCCTGCGAGCAGGCTGAACCTGAGCGGACCGATGTGGAGTGGCCCGAGTTGGCGCGCGCCGCGACCGATGCGACAGCGCATGCGAGCATTTTTCTAGGGAGGGGCCGGTGCTCAAAATAGGGTTGCGCCGGACTGACGCTGCTCCCTGATCCCGAGAACAGGATTGATAGCGATGACGCCCCCGGCATGCCGGGGCCCTATCGCTCGCCGGCGCAACGGCTCGATCTTGCCATCTTGCGGCCCCATGTGTCCTCGTCGCAGGTCAGCCGGGCGGGGAAGCTTCTGGATGACGAGCTGGAAGCCTGGCGCAACCGGCCTCTCGGCGAGATCCGGTATCTGATCCTCGACGCGCGCTACGAGAAGATGCGCCACGGCGGGGTCGTCCGCGACGCCGCCGTGCTCTCGGCGATCGGCATCGGCCCCGACGAACGCCGCCGGGTGCTGGGCGTCTCGGTCGCCCTCTCCGAGGCGGAGGTCCATTGGCGCGCATTCCTGGAGAGCCTGCAGGCGCGCGGCCTGCGCGGCGTGGAGTATGCCGTCTCTGACGATCACGCCGGCCTGCGCGCCGCCCGCAGGGCGGTGCTGGGCGGCGCGACATGGCAGCGCTGCCAGTTCCACCTCGCCCAGAACGCCATCCATCACGGGGGGAAGGATGGGGCTGAGTCGCGCGTTGGAACGCGCAGGCGAAGGCCGAAGCCGCCCTCGCCGAGCTGGTCGCGGCCTACCGCAACACCGCCCCGAAACTCGCGGCATGGCTGGAGGAGAGCGTGCCCGAGGGCCTCGCCGTCTTCACGCTGCCCGAGCACCACCGCCGCCGCATGCGCAAATCAAACCCGATGGAGCGCGCCGTCCAGCAGGAGCTCAAGCGCCGCACCGTCAAGGTCCGCGTCTTTCCCGGCGAAGACGCCCTCGAGCGCCTCGTCTCCGCCATCCTGGTCGAGATCGACGAAAAATGGGCCTCGGACACCCAGGCCTACATCAAGTGGGAATGCCAGGATGCATGACCCCGAACGCGCAGAATTTCCAGACCGCAGGTTGCTCAGTCCAGAGGTGCGCATCGCGCATTGCTCCGCCTCCAACGCTGCGGTCATGGGCTTCACCCGCGTGCTCGCAAGGTCGGTCCCTTCGGGATCACAGCGAACTGCGTCTGCCCCGGGATCATCCTCACCGACATGGGCCGCGTGAACTTCGATGATCCTGCGGTCCGCGACATCTGGAAGGACAGGACCGCGATGGCTCGTATCCGCGACCCCGAGGACGCGGTCGGCCCGATCGCCTTTTCTGTTCGGGCGACAGCGCGTTCATCACCGGCCAGTATATCACCGTCGACGGCGGCATTTGGTTGAGTTGACGGTCCGGTCCCGAGCGCTCCCCGTGCGGCGGCGCGAGCGGCCGACGCTACTCCTGCGCCTGTCCCCCTGCGAACTTCGCGACGGCCAGGGAGCCGAGGATGATCGCGCCGTAGATCGCTTGGATCCAGAAGGACGGGACCTGCGCCAGGGTCAGCAGGTTCTGCACCACGCCGAGGAGCAGCACGCCGGTGAGCGCCCCAAACATCGTGCCCTTGCCGCCGTCCAGCGAGATGCCGCCGATAACCGCCGCGGCGAAGACGGTGAAGATCATGCCGTTGCCCTGGTTGGCGCTGATGGCGCCGACGTAGCCGACCGTGAAGAGACCGCCGACCGCCGCGAGCATACCCGCGACGATGTAGACCCCCCAGGTGATCCGCTCCACGCGGATGCCGGCGGCGCGCGCCGCCTCGGGGTTGCCGCCGATTGCGTAGAGCGCGCGGCCGAGGCGGTGAAAGCGCAGGATGACGCCCGCGACCACGAAGGCGAGCGCAGCGAGCCAGACCGCGAGCGGCAGTCCAAGGAAGGTGATGATCATCAGCGCGTAGAACGCGTCCGGCAGATCGAAGAGGGTGCGGCCGCTGGTGGCGCCGACGAGCATGCCACGCACGATGATCAACATGGCGAGCGTGACGATGAAGGCGTTGAGCTTCAGCCCGACGACCAGGAGGCCGTTGAAAAAACCGATCGCCGCCCCGACCGCGAGCACGAGAAGGAGGCCGACCACGGTCGGGACCTCGAGGCCGAATCCAAAGTTTGCAGCCGGAAGGACGGCGAGTGCTCCGATCGCGGGGGCGAAGCCGAAGGTCAATTCCAGCGACAGGTCGAACTTGCCGGTGATGATGACCAGCAACTCCGCCAGCACCACCATTGCGAGGGCGGCCGAGGAGGTGAGGATCGTGATCATGTTGGCTTGGGTCATGAAGAAGGGGCTGACCACCGAGCCGATGACAAGCAGGAGCACGAGCGCGGGGATGAGGGCGAGATCCCGCAGCCGGGCGATCGCCGCGCCCCCGATCGAGGCGGAGGCCACAGGGGCGGCGGGAGCGGCGTTGCTGGTTTCCAACGTCTCACACTCCTTCAATCGAGGCGACCAGGGCGTTGTCACTCCAACCGGCCTCGTGCTCCGCGACGATCGCGCCATGCCGCATCACCAACACCCGATCACAGGATTTGAGGTCCTCGAGCTCGCCGCTCACCACGAGGATCGCCTTGCCGTCGCGGCGCATGCGCTCCACCACGCCAAGGAGCGCCTCCTTGGACTTCACGTCGACGCCGGCGGTGGGATCCATCAGGACCAGCACCGAAGGGTCATTGGCCAGGGCGCGGCCCATCACCACCTTCTGCTGGTTTCCGCCCGAAAGCGCCGAGACGAGCTGGTCAGGCCCTTCAGTGACCACGCCGAGATCGCTGATGGCGGCGTTCGCCGCGGCGGCCTTGCGGCGCGGGGTGATGAAGCCGAGGCGGCCGAGGCGCTCGGGGATGGTCATCGTGGTGTTGTCGCTGACGGACTGCGACATCACGAGGCCCTGGGCGTGACGACTCTTCGGCACGCAGCCGACGCCCAGCGCCAAAGCCGCCGGGACGTCGTTGCTCGGGAGCCGCCTGCCGTCGATCCGGATCGCCCCGGCGCTGTGCGGACCGAGACCGGCCACCGCTTCGGCGACGCCGACCCGGCCGCTGCTAGTGGCGCCGGAGATGCCGACGACCTCACCCCGGCGGACGCTGAAACTGACGTTCCTGAAGTCCTCGCCTGCAAGGTCGTCCACCTCGAGCCCGATGGGGGCGTCGGCGGGAACAATGCGGCCCGCGACGTCGGCGACGTTCAGGCTGACGCTCTCGCCCGTCATCGCCGCGATCAGGCGGTCCTTCGGCAGCTCCGCGACCGGCGCGGAGACGATGTGGCGGGCGTCGCGGAGCACCGTCACCGCCTGGCAAATCTCGTAGACCTCCTGCAGGTGATGGGAGATGAAGAGGAAGGTTACGCCCTGGGCCTGGAGCTCCCGGATACGCACGAACAGACGCTTGATCTCCTCGCCGTCGAGCTGCGCGGTCGGCTCGTCGAGGATGATGAACCGCGCGCCGTAGGAGAGGGCGCGAGCGATCTCGACGAGCTGGCGGGCCTCGACGCGGAGGTCGCCGGCGCGCATGTCCTCGGAGACTGCGACGTTCCAGCGGTCGAGCACTTGCCGCGCCTCGCGGCGCAGGGTCGACCAGCTGATGAAGCCGCCGCGCAGCGGCTGGCGGTTGACGAACAGGTTCTCGGCGACGGTGAGGTCGGGGATGATGGTGGAGTGCTGGTACACGCAGGCTACGCGCGCGCGCCAAGCCTCGCGGTCCGAGATTGGCGGCGCGGGCTCGCCGGAGAACCGCACCTCGCCGCTGTCGGGCGCGCGCAGTCCGGTCAGTATGCCGACCAGCGTCGACTTGCCGGCGCCGTTGCGCCCAACGAGCGCGTGCGACTCTCCCGGCATCACCCGGATCCGAGCGTCCTGCAGCGCGACGGTGGCGCCGTAGCGCTTGGACACGTCGGTCGCTTCGACGATCGCCGGGCCGGCGGAGGGGCGCGGTTCGCCGCGCCCCTCCAGTTCAGCGGGTTCGGTCACGGCCGGCTCACAGGTTGTTGCCCCAAAGCGCCGGGTCGTCGACGTTCTCCTTGGTGACCAGCGGCGCGTCGAGCTGATCCTCCAGCACGCCCGGAGCCACCTCGACGATTGTGCTGCCGTGATCGGTAGGGCCGGGCTCGAAGGTTTTCCCCTGGATCGCCGCTTTCAGGTACATCAGCCCGTATTTGGCGTAGAGGTCGGCGGGCTGCGAAACCGTGGCGTCGGCCTCGCCGTTGCGGATCGCGTCGAATTCCTGCGGGATGCCGTCGTTGGAGACGATTATGACGTGGCCCTCTTCTCCGGCCGGGTGCAGCAGGCCCTTGCGCTTCAGCGTCTGGAGCGTCGGCGCGAGGAACACGCCGCCTGCGTGCATGTAGATCGCTTGCACGTCGGGATTGGCGGTGAGCACGGCGTCGAGCCCGGCGGCGGCCTCGTCGGCGCCCCAGGCCTGGGTCGGCACTTCGAGCTGGACGAGGTTGGGGAAGTTCCTGGTGACGCAGTCCCGGAAGCCGTTGCCGCGGTCACGGCCGTTGATCGACGCCTGGGCGCCCATGATCTGGACGACCTTGCCCTCCTTCACATGCTCGCCGATGTACTGGCAGGCCTTCTCGCCGTAGGCGACGTTGTTGGCGCGCACGACGATGGCGACCGGGCCTTCGGTTGGCGCGACGTCGACCGCGACGACCTTGACGCCGGCGTCCTCGGCGGTCTTCAGCACCGTGCCGGCCGCGGACGAGTCGAATGGGGAGAAAATGATCCCCTTGGCGCCCAGTGTGATCGCGTTCTTCACGCCGGTGATCTGCTTGGCGGTGTCGAACTCCGAGTTGAACGGCTCGAGGAGGTCGATGCCCTGGGCCTCGGCTTCCGCGGTGATGTAGCCGTTGTATGCGGTCCAGAACGGCGAGGTCAGCGTCGTCAGGTCAACGGCGATCGTGACCTCTTCCTGCGCCGCCGCCGCGCCGGCGAGGGCGGTCGTCGCGAGAAGCGTTGCGGCCAGCAGTCCTTCGAGTCTTGTCATGGCAGTCCTCCCGGGTTGATTTTTGTTATCGGTTATCGGCCGCCGACACTGGCGGATTCACGCTTGCGCCTCGGTCGCTCCCGCGTCGCTCTCGCGGCAAAAGGTGTGTCGGCCTTGACCCTTGCCGCACGCTATCCGCCGCTGGCTCGTTCCCACAAGACGGAAATTTTTTGTGTGGATCTCGAAACGAACTTTCTGCACGACTGGAAGGCGGCCGCGGAGGGCCGCCTCAATGACCGACGCCGCAGCGTCCCACCTGACCGATCCGAGACTCCTGCTTCTCGACGAGCGGGACAACGTGCTCGTGGTGCGCAAGTTGATCCGGGCTGGCGAGACGGTGGCGATTGGCGGCGACTTCGTCCCGGTCGACCGGAGCCTGCCGCTCGGCCACAAGCTGGCGCGACGGGCCATCGCCAAAGGCGAGAAGGTGGTCAAGTACGGCGCGCCGATCGGATCGGCCACAGCGGTGATCGCCGTCGGCGCCCATGTGCATATCCACAATCTCGCGAGCGACTACACCCCGACCTACCATCTCGACGGCGCGCGGACCGCGCACGGAGCCGGCGCATGACGCTCCAGGGCTATCGACGCTCCGACGGGCGCAAGGGGATCAGGAACGTCATCGTCGTGGGCTATCTGGTGGAATGTGCTCACCATGTGGCGCGGGAGATCGCCATCCCGTTGCGCGAGCGGGACGTGCACGTGATCGGCTTTCCCGGCTGTTACCCCAATGCCTACGCCGAGCGGATGATGGAGCGGCTCTGCACCCATCCCAACGTCGGGGCGGTGCTGCTGATCTCGCTCGGCTGCGAGAGCTTCAACAAGTATGCGCTTGCGCAGGCGATCCGCGACAGCGGCCGCCGGGTCGAGATCATCGTGATCCAGCGCGTCGGCGGCACCCGCAAGTCGGTCGAGGCGGGCCGGGCCTTCGTCGCCGCGGAGCGCGCGGCGCTCGACGCGATGACTCCCGAGCCGATGGCGGTGGACGAGCTGGTGATCGGCACGATCTGCGGCGGCTCGGACGGCACGTCGGGGATCACCGGGAATCCCGCGGCGGGGCGCGCGTTCGACATGCTCATCCGGGACGGCGCCGCCTGCATCTTCGAGGAGACGGGCGAGCTCATCGGATGCGAGAGCACCATGGCCGACCGGGCGGTGACGCCGGCGCTGGGGACCGAACTGCGCGCCAGCGTCGAGAAGGCGGCGCGCTATTATGCGACCCTCGGATATGGCTCTTTCGCCGCAGGGAACGCCGACGGCGGCCTCACGACCATCGAGGAGAAGTCGATGGGGGCCTATGCGAAGTCCGGCAGCTCGCCGATCTCCGGGCTGCTGAAGCCCGGGGACATTCCGCCGGGGGGCGGCCTCTACCTGCTCGACGTTGTTCCGGACGGCGAGGTGCGCTGGGGCTTTCCGAACATCAACGACAATGCCGAGATCGCCGAACTGATCGCTTGCGGCGCGCATGCGGTGCTGTTCGTGACCGGCCGCGGCTCAGTGGTGGGCTCGGCGATCTCGCCGGTGGTCAAGGTCTGCGCGAACCCCGAGACCTACCGGAGGATGGAGGACGACATGGACGTGGACGCGGGACGGATCCTCGACGGCCTGGCCTCGCTGGACGAGGTCGGCGCCGAGATCCGGGACTTCGTGCTCGGCTTGGGGCGGGGCCGGCGCACCTGCTCGGAAGAGCTCGGCCATCAGGAGTTCATCCTGACCTACAAGAGCTTCGAGCCAATCGGGCCTGCCTGCCTGCCGGCCGCATGATGGAAGACGCGGTCCTCAGCGACAGGCTCGCGGCCTGCTACACCGGGGTCGTGCACGACGTGATGCGCGCCGGCGGCGCCCGCGACTTCACGCTGCCGGCGGAACTGCGGCCGATCCTGCCCGACCAGGCGCTCGCGGGACCGGCCTTCACCATCGAGGGCGAAGTCGTCGAAGGCGCGGATGCGCACGAGACGCTCCTGGCCTGGACGCGGCTTCTCTCGGAGGCGCCGGCGGGCAGCATCTGGGTATCGCAGCCAAACGACCGGGTCGTGGCGCACATGGGCGAGCTGTCGGCGGAGACGCTGAAGAACAAGGGCGTGCGCGGCTGCGTGACGGACGGCTTCGTTCGCGACGTGAACTTCCTGCTCGCGATCGGCTTCCAGACCTGGTGCCGCGGCTTCACGCCGCGCGACATCGTCGGCTACTGGATGCCGAAGGTGACTGGCGTCCCGATCCGCATCGGCGATGTTATCATTTCCGCCGGAGACTTTCTGCTCGGGGACCGGGACGGTCTGGTGCGGGTGCACCGGGAAGATGTTGAGTCGGTGGTGAGGGAGGCCGAAGCTGCGGCGGTGGCTGAGAATCAAGTGCGCAGATCGATCCTTGAAGGCGTCGATCCACAGGTGGCTTACCTGAGATACGGGAAGTTCTAGCTGAGCGTGAACGTCAATTCAGAACGATCCGTGCGCGCTTTCAACAAGGTGACAAATGGTCCGGCGGCCGCGGTCAGCGCCGCTCAAGGTGCCGACGCAGCAGGGCGGCGTTGCGGCGGCTCGCCTTGAAGTAGATGTCGAAGACGCTGCCCGCGATCGGCACGCTGCCGATCAGGGTATCGATCCCAACATTGGCGAGCATCTTCAGGATCAGGCTTCGCGGCAGCCCAAGCGCGTGGGCCCGCTGGACGATGTAAAGCGCGGGCAGCGCCGCCGCCGCGTCTCCGATGCCGGGAACCAGACCGAGGACCGCGTCAATCCCGAAGCGGATCGGCGTAAAGGGGATGCGGTAGCGGGCGTCGAGCAGCTGGGCCAGCCCTTCGAGATCCGTGAGCTCCTCCTCAGTGCTGATGTGCGCTTCCAACTCGTCGCTGCGAAATCCTCCAGACCCCATGCGCATGGCGCTCCGTCCAATATCCATCATGACCGGTTAACGAGCCAACGGCATGCTTGTTCCTGGCAGAGGGGCGCGGGCTTGCGCCGACCGGGTCGAAGCAAGGCTGGACCGAAGACATCCGCGGAGTCGCAGGCATGCAGGCAGCCGGTGCCAGGGTTCCACCGGTTTGCCAGAACTGCTCAGTCGGGTACGATCCCGCTAATGAAAGTAATAATCCGCTCGTCGTGCTCAATATCACTTTGCAGGATGGCGCGCATGACAGGGTCCTTTTCCTTGGCGAGGCACTCCCGCGTCTCTGCGAGGTCCAGCTGGAACTCCCGCTTACGCGCGGCCCACATGTCGTACTGCTCCTTCTCTTTCCTTGTTGTCGGCCCGACGATCCGAACAATGCCCTTCTGCAGGTCGATCAGGACATGATCCGGATGCGGTAGCGGATCGGGCCCGGTGATGCCGAGCTCCGCGCGTCGCTCGAGTTCGAACTCCCAATCGGCCTTTTACTCAATTGCGGTCTCGACCCATTCATCGTTGAGCCGACGGTTCTGCGCCTCCGTCGCGGTCAGCAGGTCCGAAAACAGCCGCTGGGCACGGTGCTGCCCCTTCACGGCATTGACCGCCAGTGCCGGATGATCGCCTGGGCCATCGGGACAGTAATGTTCCTGTCTCCGTCCCGGACGGTGATCGTCCTGTAGGCCTCCTCGAGCAGGATCGCCTTCAGCCGTTCGAAACCGGGTCCAGGCTGCTTGTTCTTGATGCCCTTCGGCCTGCCGCGCGAATTGCCAGAAGCGCCCTTCTTGAACTGGCTGGCTCGAGCACATGACTCCGGAGCAGAGGCGGGCCTACTCGCCGACAACAAGCTCGCGCTGAACGCCGGGTGGGATGAGCAAATGCTTGCCGAAGAGCTTTCCTTCCTGCTCGACGCTGACCTCGGGTTCGACGTCGGCGTGACCAGGTTCTCCATTCCCGAAATCGATGCGCTGGTTGAGGGCCTCACTCCGGAAGAGCCCGGCGATCCGGAGGACGATGTCGTCTCTGTCTCTGCGCCTGCGCGCTGTGCGCCAGGAGACATCTGGCAACTCGGAGCGCATCGCCTGATCTGCGGCGACGCCCTGCACCCGGCGGTCGTGGCGGCGCTCATGGACGGTGAGCGCGCCCGCATGGCCTTCACGGATCCGCCGTATAATGTGCCGATCGACGGGCATGTCGGCGGCCGGATGAAGCACCGGGAATTCGCCATGGCATCGGGCGAGATGACGTCGAGCGAGTTCACGGCCTTTCTGGAAAGCGCGTTCAGGAATCTGGCCGATCACAGCGTCGACGGCTCCATCCACTTCGTGTGCATGGATTTGCGACACGTGACCGAGGTGATGGCCGCGGGCGCGGCGGCCTTTACCGAGCTGAAGAATCTGATTGTTTGGGCGAAGGACAACAGCGGCATGGGGACCGTCTACCGCTCCCGGAACGAGCTGATCTTCGCTTTCAAGAACGGCGATGCCGCACACATCAACACGTTCGAATTCGGGCAGAACGGCCGCTACCGGACCAATGTCTGGCAACACCGCGGCGTGAACACTGTTCCCGCTCATTCTGCGGCGTTCAACACAGCGGCGGGCGTCATGAGCCCGCAGACCAACTGCTCAGAATGGTGTTGTCCCGATCGATCAACACGGGGTTCGTGAATCCAAAGGTCCGGATGCTGTCGGTGCATGCCCAGGTCGGAATGCGCGAGGGGCCCGTCCCTGTCGAAGAGATCGCACGCGCGCTTGATATCGAAGAGATCCGCAAGGATACCCTCGACGGGTTCGAGGGGATGCTTCTCACGGACCGGCGCCGTAATCGGGGCAAGATCCTGGTGAACACCCGACATGGCAGCCGCCGCGCACGCTTCAGCACCGCCCACGAACTGGGTCATTTTCTTCTTGAGGACCATGAGCTGACGAACGAACCTGGATTCAGGTGCAGTGGCGACGACATGCGCGAACGGCGCGCAGCATCCCAACATAAGAGACAGGAAGCCGAAGCAAATCGCTTCGCGATTGATCTGTTGGCGCCGGCTTATCAGCTCAGCCCGCATATCGCCGGTAATCCCGATTTACAAGCGGTAGCGTTGCTCAGCCAGCAACTGGACATCAGCCACGAGGCCACGGCGCGACGATTTATCGAGCTGCATGAGCAGCCGCTTGCGTTGATCTTCAGCCAGGATCACGTCGTACGTTACGCTTTGCGAAACGGCAGGTTTTTACCTTGGGTGAAAGTCGAGTGCGGACGCACCATCCCTTCCAGCACGCAGGCGCACAAGACAATCAACGCCGGCAAAACCGAGATGAGCCGCCTCACGGAAGCCACTTCGGCCGCGTGGCTTCGCGATCCCAATGTAGATCTGCATGAGCAGACCCGACTTGGCGCGCGCGGCCACGCGACAACACTCCTCTGGGCGCGCGTCGCCTGAGGCTGCGCGCCGCCGATGAGGGCGCTGACCCCGAGCATGCCGACCGTCCGAGCCATTCTTCCCACAAGCTGTTCGGCGGCCAGCATTCCCTGCAACTGACGCCCCCTACCCATTTCGAGATCGGGAGTTTCCCTGTTCGCGGCGAACAGGGAAACCCGCCGCAAACCGCTGAAAAATCGGAGTAATCTGCGGCGGGTAAGCTCATATCTGCTCGGATGTCGCAGATTTTCCATGTTTATTCCCTGTTGCCCAGAGGAATTATCGGAGACCGGTTCGCCCATGACTGCCGGGCCTACCAGTCGTCGATTTAGTGCCTGCTATCGGCGGAAGCGGCGTTCTGGCGTAAATTACAAATAGTTTTGAGGTGATTTCGGCCACGTCCTCCGTATGGTTTGGCGGCAAAGCGGCCCTTTAGACCAATTCCCGCATGTGCATCCGATTTTGCTCTGCAGGCGACCAAACTAAATTCTCGCATGCCGACGGTTCGGAGCAGGATCCGGCTCGTCGCCACGACATTGGTCAGAGCTCTCGTGGGACGGAGCGTTGCGCCGCTGGTACTCAGTCGAAGAGAGCGCGCTGCTCGTCCCAGAGCAGCGGCAGCTCCCCCACCGACTTCTCGGTACCGGTCGTCCACGCCTACCGCGACATGCTGGCGAAGGGCTACGTGGACGCCGTGGCGATCTCGGTCGGCGCGGAGGAGATCGCCCGGCATCCGTGCTCCTACGACAGCGCCGACTTCGTGTTCGATCCGCTGCACTATCTTGCGCTGCTTGAGATGAAGGGTGAGCCGTTGGAACGCCATTGGTCCGAGAGACAATGGCGAACGCGCTCGACCAGGCGGCGCCATTGCAGGGCTGGGCGCTGCCCGACGCCTTCCCGACGCTGCGTCGCCTGCTGGAGGCGCGGCTAAGCGGCACGAACCGCTGCGCGGCGGGCCAGCGCGAGCACAGTGCAGGTGCTGCGGCTGCTGGAGACCTTCCCGATGACGGCCGTCGATGGCGCGGTGACCGACGCGCTCCGGCTCGGCGCGATCAGCTATGACGCTGTCAAGCATCTGGCCCTGTGCCGGATCGAGCGCCGTCCTGCAAAGCTGGGCCTCGACGCCTAAGCGAACTCCTTCTAAGGCTGTTTGGCTGCTGGAATTCTGAAAATCCGGGGTCCCCTTACCCCGTTCGGGAGTTAGCGTCCGAGGACGTGGTGGAATTTTGCGCCGCGTCGGCGGTGTGATCCGGGGTGGCCATCGAGGGCGTCGGCTATGGTGGAGTTTGCGGACTTCAACCACGGGCCGATGGAGACCCCGATGACCGAACCCACCTTGCCGCTGATCGAGCTGCTGCAAAAGCAGGATGACGGCGACTTCCTGCGCGCCGTCGCCGAGTCGGTACTGCAGCTGTTGATGGAGCACGATGTCGAGGGCGTGGTCGGAGCCGGCCGCTACGAGCGCGGCGACGGCCGCCAGACCTGGCGCAACGGCTATCGCGACCGCGAGCTGAAGACACGGCTCGGCGCGCTGAACCTGCGGGTCCCGAAGCTGCGGCAGGGTTCGTACTTCCCGGGCTTCCTCGAGCCGCGCCGGACGTCGGAGAAGGCGCTCGTGGCGGTCATTCAGGAAGCGCGGATTGGCGGCGTGTCCACCCGCCGGGTCGACGACCTCGTGCAGGCCATGGGGCTGACCGGCATCTCCAAGAGCACGGTGTCGAAGCTGTGCCGCGACATCGACGAGCGGGTGCGGGAGTTCCTTGACCGGCCGATCGCCGGCGACTGGCCCTACCTCTGGCTCGCCGCGACCTACCTCAAGGTGCGCCAGGGCGGGAGGATCGTCTCCGTCGCCGCCATAATCGCTATGGCGGTCAACACCGACGGCCGGCGCGAGATCGTCGGCCTGTGCGTGGGCCCCTCCGAGGCGGAGACCTTCTGGACCGAGTTCCTTCGCAGCCTGAAGAGCCGGGGCCTCGACGGCGTGAAGCTGGTGATCTCCGACGCGCACACCGGCCACAAGGCCGCCATCGCTCGGGTGTTCGATGCGACCTGGCAAAGGTGTCGGGTGGGGCTGTTGAAAAACTATCCGATCACTGACTCAATGGATCGAGGCGTTTCGAGCGGGGGCCAGGATGATCGGACGTCAGAACCGCGATCAGCTCGAGTTTTTCGTCTGCGGTTCGCTGCGCGACCTGGTTCCCGACGAGCATATTCTGGCTCGAGTGGATCGTGTGCTCGATCTATCGTGGTTGCGCGATGAGGTGGCCGACCTTTACGCGCCTTATGTCGGGCGACCGGGGATCGAACCTGAAGCCGCCGTTCGGCTGATGCTCGCCGGATTTCTGCTGGGCGTCGTGCACGACCGGCGCCTGATGCGCGAGGCGCAGGTCAACCTGGCGATCCGTTGGTTCGCTGGATACGGCTTGAACGAGCAACTGCCGGATCATTCCTCGCTGACGCGCATTCGCCAGCGGTGGGGCGCCGAGCGGTTCCGTCGCATCTTCGAGCGCACGGTTCGGGACTGCGTGAAGGCCGGCATCGCCAGGGGCGAGGTGGTTCACGTCGACGCCTCGCTGATCCGCGCCGACGTCAGCTGGGAGAGCCTGGCTGAGCGTTACGTCGAGGCGGCGGCCTCCGGGAACCGCGAGACCGAGACCGAGACCGAGACCGAGACCGAGCGCAACTCCCGCAAGACCGGCAAGTTCAAGAAGGTCTGCGTCACCGATCCTGACGCCAGCATGGCGACGAGCGGTCGGCGACAGCGTCTCGAGCCGAGCTACAAGCAGCATGGCGCCGTCGACGACGAATGCGGCGTCATCCTCGACGTCGAGGTCACGACCGGCGAGATCAACGAAGGTCAGGCGATCCTCGATCGGCTCGACGCAGCGGCGCGGACGACCGGAGGCGCCATCAAGGTCGTGACCGCCGACGCCGGATACGCCTACGCGAAGGTCTTCGGCGGGCTTGAGCGGCGCGAGATCGCGGCTGTGATCCCGACCAAGAAGGAGCCGATCCGCAGTCCGGTCCCGATGCGCCGGTTCCGCTACGATGAACGCCACGACATCGTGAAATGCCCGCGCGGAAAGATCCTCAAGCCGGGACGGCGGGTGAAGCACGGCCGTTTTTTCACGTCGCGGGCCCGCGATTGCAGCCGTTGCGACCTGCGGGCGCTTTGCCTCTCCAAGAGCCGGGTCAACAAAGCCGTCGTCGTCGGCGACAACTATCCGGCGCTTTTGCGGGCGCGACGGCGCCGCGAGCGCTGGGGCGAGGAGGAGACCCGGCTCTACCGCCGCCACCGATGGCGCGCGGAGGGCTTCCACGGTGAGGCGAAGACCTGGCACGGCCTCGCTCGCGCGGTGCGACGCGGCCTCGACAACATGCGCATCCAGTCCTTCCTGACGGCGGCGGCGATCAATCTCAAGCGGCTCGCAACCGCAATTCTGGCGCTGATGTGGGCGCTCTCGGACGTCCGTCAACGATCAGTGCGCGGGCGTTAGCCGGGTTCACGACAAGAACGCCAGACGCCCGCAGAAATCCCAACCTGCAACCTACTAACAACGAGACAGCGCATTCTTCAACAGCCCCCAGGTTCACTGGATCAGGAACGCGCTCGCCCATGTGCCCAAGGGCCAGCACACCGTCGTCGCCGCCGCGATCCGGCAGGCCTTCAACCAGCCCGACAGGAAGGCCGCCGTCGAGACCTGGCGCCACGTCGCCGACCAGCTCCGCGCCCGCTGGCCCAGGCTCGCCGACCTGATGGACGCGAGCGAGGCCGACGTGCTCGCCTACATGAGCTTCCCGGCTCAGCACCGCACCAAGCTGCACAGCACCAACCCGCTCGAGCGCCTCAACAAGGAGGTCAAGCGCCGCGCCGACGTCGTGGGGATCTTTCCGAACGAGGACTCGATCGTCCGTCTGATCGGCGCGGTGCTCTTCGAGCAGAACGACGAGTGGCAGAGCCAGCACCGCTACATGCAGGTCGAGGCCTTCGCCCAGATCGACGCCGCTGAGAGCGACCCGCTTCTCAGCATTACAACGCAGGCAGCCTGACCGATGCTCTCACCGGGCTACACCGGAATCTCCACCACCTTGACGGACGTGACCCGTTCGGGACCGCGCAATTCGCTATTCTTGAGGAGCAGGGAAGTGAACCGCTGCGCCACTTCCACTGGACTGGACGACGGGGTAAAGGTCCATGCTGCGCGCCGCCAGCGTAACCCAGCCAGCATTCCTACACTTGAACGTTGGCAAAGCTCCACAGAGTGTGTTTCAATCTCGGTCAAACCGCCGCACAAGCGGCCCACTCAAGCCTGTGTCGCGCTTTGCGTGGCGGGCTCTTCGACAGGGGGTATTCGATGGTCGACTTTTCGCGACGGGACGTCATGCGCCTAACCGGCGCGGGCGCGCTGACGCTCGCCGGGCCGGTTCTTGGCGGTCGCGCAGTCGCCCAAGGCCGAGAGCGGGAGCTCAACATCCTCTGCTGGGAGGGCTACAACTCCGCCCAGGTCCTCGACCCGTTCCGGACCGCGCACGACGCGGATGTCCGTGCCGAGTCTCTGACCAACGACCCGACGATGATAAACCGGCTGCGCGCCGGCGAGACCAACGTGTGGGACCTCATCAACGTCAACAACCCTTGGGCGCGCAACGTCATGCTTCCAGAGGGGCTGATCCTGCCGCTCGACCGGACGACCTTCGAGCCCTACTTCGAGACGATGCTGCCGGCGTTTCACCCGCCGTACCGCTGGGCGCTGTCCGAAGACGGCGAGCAGCTGATCGGAATGGCGCAACGCTTCGGGCCTTACTCCTTCGTCGTAAACACCGACAAGATCAGCCGGGCTACGGCTGAGGACCAGGGCTGGGACCTCTGGAACGACGACGCCAACGCCGACCGGTACGGCATACTCGAATCCGACGACTGGAATGTCTTCTGCATCTTCATGATCGCCGGCATCGACCCGTTCAAGGAGCATGACGCCGACGAGATGGCCAAGTTCGAGGAGACGGCCCGGCGTGTCTTCGGGGGCGCGCGACTGGTCGGCGACATCGCGGCGATGAACCAGGCGCTGATCTCGGGCGAGATCGACTTCCAGCTGACCGGCGGCACTTATTCTGTCTCGCCTGCGCGCGCCGACGGCTTTCTCGAACTGCGGGGCATCACGCCGCTGCGCAGCGCCATCGAGGGCAAGGGCGGCATCGCCTGGATAGAGATCACGTCGGTCGTCAACAACCCGAACCTCTCGCCGCTCGCCGAGGAGTTCCTCAAGTACGTGCAGCAACCAGAGGTGGCGCACACGGTCGCCTTCGCCGAAGGCACCTTCAACCCGGTCAGCCAGATGGGCGACCCGGCCTGCTTCGAGCTGTTCACGCCGGACGAACTCGAGGCGATCCAATGGGACTCGCTCGACGAGGAGATGGAGCGCTCGGCCGAGTACGACATCGTGCCCGACTATGACGCGGCGCTCGACCTGATGACCGCCGCTAAGAGGGCGCGCGGCTGATGGTGCGACGGCCGCAGGAATGGGCGTGCGTAGCGAGCCCGGCGCAGCGGCGAAAAGAGATGGAATGGCGGTGACGAAGCCCAAGCTAAGTCTTGTCGAGGCGGCGGCCGGCGTCCGCGCCCCGGTGGGGGCGCGCGAGCCGATCCTGCGGCTCGAGGGCATCGTCAAGCGCTTCGGCGCGACGTCGGCAGTCGATGGCGTCGACCTCACCGTGCCGGAAGGCGAATTCCTGACGGTGGTCGGGCCGTCTGGCTGCGGCAAGACCACGCTTCTTCGGATGCTCGCGGGACTGGAGCGGTCGAGCGAGGGCGTGATCTCGCTGCGCGGCCGGGTCATCAACGACCTGCCGCCGAACCGGCGCCCGACCTGCCTGGTGTTCCAGTCGCTGGCGCTGTTCCCGCACAGGACCGTGGGCGAGAACATCGCCTTCCCGCTCAAGATGAAGGGGATCGGCCCTGCCGCCTGCCGCGAACGGGCGCTCGAGCTGATGCGAATGATGCGGCTGCCAGAAAGCTACTTCGCCCGCAACGTCACACGCTGCTCAGGCGGCGAACGTCAACGCGTGGCGCTGGCCCGCGCCTTCGCCTACGACCCGGAGGTACTGTTCTTCGACGAGCCGCTTTCGGCCCTCGACTACAAGCTGAAGAAGGCCCTCGAGAAGGAGCTGAAGGACATCCACAAGGAGACCGGCAAGACCTTCATCTACATCACCCACAGCCTGGAGGAAGCGATGGTGATGTCGGACCGCATCGCGGTCATGCGCGCGGGCCGCGTGGTGCAAGTCGGCACGCCCGAAGAGATCTACACGCGCCCCCGCAATCGCTTCGTTGCCGAGTTCATGGGCGAGGTGAACGTGGTGCGGGCGCGCCGAGGGCTGGACGGGCTCTACGACGGACTCGAGACGCCCGGCCGCTTCCGCGTCGCAGACCAGGCGGCTGCTGACGGCTACATCATAGTGCGGCCGGAGTTCCTGCGGCTGCTGCAGCGGCCGGATGAAGCGGAGAACGTGGTCAGGGGTCGGCTCTACAACTCGTATTCTCTAGGCTCGCGCATGCAATACCGCGTGCAGGTCGGCGACCGGCTGCTCGTGGTCGAGGAATCCCGCGCCGGAGCTTTCGCGCCTGCGATCGACGCGGACGTTCTGGTAGGCTGGGACAGCCGCGACGCGCTGTTCGTGGAGGACTGAGGCCATGGCGGCCTACGGCGCGGCGGCGCAGGGCGTGCGGGCGGCCGACACCGGCCAAAGACGCGGCGTCCTGCTGTCGGCTGGCGCCCGTTGCGCCCTTCCCGTCTATATGCTTCTGGCCGCCGGCTTTCTCGCGCCGCTGGTTGCCGTCTTCGCCTTCTCATTCGCCACGCCGCGCAGCTTCGACGCATTCCGCACCTTCACGCTCGTGAACTACGCGACGATATTCGACCCCGCGAACACGGTTTGGATCTCCTTCGCCTGGTCGCTGGCGCTCGCCGGGCTGACCGTGGCGATCCTCGTTGTCGTCGCCTATCCGATAGCCTACGGGCTCGCCCGCGTCTTCGGCCGCTGGTCGGGGCTCGTCAGTCTCCTTTTCGTCTTTCCGCTGTTCGTTTCCGAAAACATCCGACTCTACGGCTGGGTGCTGTTCTTCATCAAGGGCGGGGTGCTCGACGGATCGCTGAACGCGCTCGGCTTCGGCAGCGGGCCGGACCTGCTCTACACGATCTCCGCGACGCTCTTTGGCATGGTCTACGTCTACCTACCGTTCATGCTGTTCCCGATGACGCTGGGCCTCTCGACTGTGCCGCGCGACCTCATCGAGGCGGCGCGCGACATGGGCGCGAGCCGGCTGCAGATCTGGCGCGAGATCGAGTTGCCGCTCGCGATGCCAGGCATCCTGATTGGCATGCTGCTCAGCTTCGTGCTGGCTGTTGGCGCGGTGGCAGAGGCCAAGATCCTCGGCGGTCAGTCTATCATCGTCATCACCCACGATATCGAGATCGCCTTCACCTATGCGCAAAACTGGCCGCTGGGTTCGGCGCTGGCTGTCCTGCTCATGCTCGTGGTCGCCGGGCTCACGCTGGCGGTGATTGGCCGAATCGATCTGGACCGCATCCTGGGGAGGCGCTGATGGAGGCCGACACGATCAGTCCCGCCGAGCGTGCCCAGCGCCGCTCTGACCGGCTCATCTGGACTTGGACTGGCATCGTCGTCATTGCGATCTACTTGCCGATTGTCTGCGGCCTCCTCGCCTCGCTCAGCCAGGGCCGCTACTTCCGCTTCCCAATCCCGCGCTGGTCGCTCGACTGGTGGACACGGACGCTGGAATCTATCGAGATCCGCATGCTCGTCCAGACGTCGCTGAAGATGGCCGCCGCCGTCACCGTCGTCGCCGTCGTCATCGCCTTCTTCGGCGCGCTCGCGTATGCCCGCTACGACTGGAAGGGCCGCGGGGTCTTCCAGAAGATCGTGCTCCTGCCTGTTTTCTTCCCTCAGCCTGTGATGGGGCTGGCGCTGCTCCTGTGGTTCAACGCATTGGGGGTTCAGCTGTCGTGGCAGACCGCGGTCCTCGCCCATCTCGTCTGGATCGTGCCGGTGGTGACGCTGGTGATGGCGATCCAGATGTATGGCTTCGATCCGGCTCTGGAGGAGGCTGCCTTCGACCTCGGCGCCTCGCGCCTGCAGGTCTTCCGAGAAGTGACGCTGCCGATTCTCTGGCCCGGCATATGGTCCGGCGCGCTCTTCGCCTTCCTTCTGTCGTGGGGAAATTTTCCGCTGTCCCTCTACACCACCGGCCCCGACACCTCGGTGCCCGAATGGCTCTACGCCAAGATGGTCGCGGGATACACGCCGATGGTTCCAGCGCTCGGCTCGATGTCGACGCTTGCCGCCGCTCTGTTCCTGCTTGCCGCCGGCCTTGTCCTGCGGCTGCGCCGCCGGAGGGAAGCGTCGTGACCGCGAACCGCTGGGGCCGTTTCGCTGACTGGGACGCGCGCCCGCTGCGCCTCGACAAGTTTGCCAAGGAGGACCCCGCCCGTGGCTTCGCGGCCATGTGGAGCCCGTCCGATCCCCGGCCCGCCGCTGCTATCGAAGCCGGCCGCGTCACGATGATGGACGGCGTTGCGGCCGAAGATTTTGATATGATCGACCGCTTCATCGCCACCTACCACCTCGACCCCGCGATCGCGCTCGAAGCGATGGCGATCCCGGCCCTTGAACTTGCCCGCCGCCTCGTCGACATGAATGTGCCCCGCGCCGAACTCGTCCGCCTCGCCCACGGACTCACCCCCGCCCGCCTCGCCGAGGTCGTCGGCTGCCTCAACGCGCTCGAGATCGCTTTCGCCTACTCGAAGATGCGCGCCCGCCGCACCCCCGGCAACCAGGGTCACGTAACCAACGCCAAGGACGACCCGCTCCAGCTCGCCGCCGACGCAGCGGTCGCGGTGGGCCTTGGTTTTGACGAGATCGAAACCACCCAGCGCGTCGCCCGCAATGCCTGGTCGAATGCGCTCGCCTGCGCAGTCGGCGCCGCGGTCGGCCGCTGGGGCACGCTGTTCCAGTGCTCGTCCGAGGAGGCCGAGGAGCTGCAGATCGCAATGGCGGGCTTCACCTCCTATGCCGAGACCGTCTCGGTTTACGGCTCCGAGGGCGCCTTCGTCGACGGCGACGACACGCCTTGGTCCAAGGCCTTCCTCGCCTCAGCCTACGCTTCGCGCGGCGTCAAGATGCGCGCGACCTCCGGCGCCGGCGCCGAGCTGCTGATGGGCTTCCACCAGGCGCAGTCGCTCCTCTATCTCGAAGCGCGCTGCCTGTGCCTGCAGCGCGCAATGGGCGTGCAGGGCACCCAGAACGGCGGCATCGACGGCGCGCCCGTCACCATGTCCGTGCCCGGCGGCGCCCGCGAGCTGATGGCCGAGAACCTGATCGCCGTCTGGCTCGATCTCGAGTGCGCCTCAGGCAACGACGCGCGTCCCACCGAATCCGAGATCCGCGTCGGGGCCAAGATCCTGCCCTACCTCGTCGCCGGCTCGGACCTGATCTGCTCCGGGATGGGCACGATCCTTAAGTACGACAATTCGTTCAACCCGTCGCTCATCAACGGCGAGGAACTCGAAGACTTCCTCGTGCTCCAGCGCGACTTCGAGGCCGACGGCGGCCTCACCCCTCTCGCCGAGGACGGCGCCGCCGCGCTTCGGGAACGCGCGCTCGACGCGATCTCGGCCGTGCTGGAGGAACTCGACCTTGCAAGGCCCACGCCCGAGATGCGCGCCAGCGTGGCAGCCGCCTCCGGCTCGAACGACACCGAGAGCTTCACGCCCGGAGACGCCAGCCGCATCAGCGCAGCGATCCAGGTCCGCCGGATCACCGTCGTCGACGTCGTCCGGGCCCTCGCCGTACGCGGCTTCCGCGATGAGGCGGAGAACCTGCTCGCCATGATCCGCCTCCGCCTTTCCGGCGATTACCTGCAGACTTCCGCGCTGGTCCGCGACGGCCGCGTGCTCTCAGCAATTAACGACCCCAACGACTACCAGGGCCCCGGCACCGGCTACCGCGTCGGCCCCGAGCGCCGCGAGGAGATCGCCGGTATCCGCAATACGCTCGACGAGCGCGAGGTGCTGCGCTCCCAGGCGATGTTCCGCAAGGCCGAGGCTCGCCGCGCGCAGTACCGCGCCCTCGGCCGCGCAACGCGGGGCGAGGGCGCGGCTGAGGTCGTCATCGGCATCAGCCCCGCCTTCGGCATTCAACTCTTCAAGACCCTCGCCGGCGAAGGCGTCTCGGCCATGCTGCGCGCCGTCGTGGAGGGCGTGCGCGAGGGCGGCGGCGCCCCGCGCGTCGTCCGCATGCGCCACACCGCCGACACCTCGTTCCTCGGGCTCTCGGCCGCACGCATGTCCGGCTCCGGCATCGGCATCGGCCTGCAGGCCAAGGGCACCGCAGTAATCCACCAAGCCGATCGCCTGCCGCACCACAACCTCGAGCTGTTCTCGAACGCCCCGATCACCACGCTCGACCACTACCGCCGCCTCGGCGCCAACTCCGCCGCCTACGCCCGCGGCGGCGAGCCCGAACCTGTCATCGTGCCAACCCACGGCGAGGCGATGGGCGCGCGCTTCCATGCCGAGGTGGCGCTGCTTTATGCGATAGAGACCGGCCTCTGCCGCGAAGGCGCCGAGCCCGAGGAACTCGCCGTCGACTTCACGGACGCCGCATGACCAAGCCTCCCGGCATCGCCGACTACCCGCTCGCCGAGACGCGGCCGGACCAGATTCGCGCCCGCAGCGGCAAGCCGATGGGCGAGATCACGCTCGACGCGGTGCTGGCCGGCGAGATCGGCATGGACGACCTGCGCATCGACGCCAGCGCGCTGAGGCAGCAGGCGGCGATCGCCCGCGACGCCGGCCGCGGGACGCTGGCGCGCAATCTCGAGCGCGGGGCCGATCTGGTCGCCGTGCCGAACGACGTGATCATGCGCATCTACGATCTGCTCCGCCCCGGCCGAGCCGGCTCGAGGGACGATCTGATGGCCGCCGCCCGCACGCTGCGCGACGACTATGGCGCGGACACGGTCGCCGCCTTCGTCGAGGAGGCGGCAGAGATCTACGAGCGCCGCGGCCTCTTCCGCTTCCGCTTCTGAGGCCCCATGGACTGGAAAACCGCCCACCGCTCGATCTACTACGATGGCGCGCCGCCGCCCGACGACCCGGTCATCGACCCGGCCCGCACCGCATTCCTCGTGATCGACGTGCAGAACGTCTACGTCGAGCGCCCTGACCGCGACATGCTCAGCATTGACGAGCGCCGGCGCTACGACGGCTGGACGCCGTTCCACGAGCGACTGACCGGTCAGCTCATCCCGCGCACCTCCGAGATGCTGACGCTCTGCCGCGCTCGCGGCATCGAGTGCTTGTTCGCCCGCATCGCCTGCCACAAGGACGACGGCCGCGATCGCTCGCTCAGCCAGAAGCTGCCCGGCTGGAACAACCTCCTGCTGCCCAAGACCGAACATGCCTCCCAGCTCGTGCCTGAGCTGCAGCCCCTGGGCGACGAGGTCGTCGTGACCAAGACGACCAACTCCGCGCTGACCGGCACAAACCTAAGGCTGATCCTGCGAAACATGGAAATCACGACAGTCGTCTGCGCCGGGATCTTTACCGATCAGTGCGTATCCTCGACCGTCCGCAGCCTCGCCGACGAGAGCTTTTCTGTGATCGTGCTCGAGGACTGCTGCGCCGCCGGCAGCGAAGAACTTCACGACCGCGAGCTCGAGATCATCAACATGATCTACTGCCACGTCATGCGCACGCAGGACTTCATATCGCTCCTTCCGCGCTGAACGCGGACGGGGGCGCCATAAAGCAAGGGGAGACACACCATGACGCATTCGGTCGCGGGCCGTTCCGTTGTCGTCACCGGCGGCAGCAAAGGCATCGGCAAGGGCATCGCGCGAGTATTCGCGACGGCGGGCGCGAGGGTCGCAATCCTGTCCCGGCACAGGGACGAGGGCGCCGCGACGGCGGCAGAGCTTGGCGGCGGGGCCATCGCAGTCGCGGGCGACGTTACCGACGAGGCCTCGCTCGCCGCCGCCTTCGCGCAGACCGCCGAATCCTTCGGCGGAATCGACGTGCTTTGCGCCAACGCCGGGATTTTCCCGCCGGTCAAGCTCGAGCAAATGTCTGGCGATGACTGGGACGTGGTTTCGGACACCAACCTCAAGGGCACGTTCCTGTCGGTGAAGGCGGCGCTGCCCTGGCTCAAGCAATCCGACCAGGGCCGGATCGTCATCACCTCGTCAATCACCGGCCCGATAACTGGCTACCCGGGCTGGACCCACTACGGCGCGAGCAAGGCCGGCCAACTCGGCTTCATGCGCACCGCTTGCATGGAAGTCGCGAAATACGGCATCACCGTGAATGCGGTCATGCCCGGCAACATACGGACCGAGGGGCTAGCCGACCTCGGCGCGGAATACGAGGCGAGCATGGCCGCCTCCATCCCTTTGAAGCGCATCGGTGAGGTCGAGGACATCGGCCACGCCGCACTCTACTTTGCATCTAAGGAAGCCGGCTACGTCACCGGCCAGACGATCATCGTCGACGGCGGCCAAATCCTGCCTGAATCGCTTGAAGCCCTGGCCTCGGCCTGATGCGCAGCCGCACGACCCCTGAGCCGGGATGATGATTTGCCGAGCCAGTCGGTTTGTACTGCTGCTCGGGCGAGAGCAGCAGCGGCGGCCTCACCCGAAGCGGCTCAGGTAGTCCTCGCACAGTCCGACCGTGCCCGCCGTGTATTCGACTCCCATCGATTGGGCGAGTTCGGTCTCGCCGTGCGAACCGATCCAGGCCACCAGCAGCAGCCGGCGCAGCATCACGAAGGTCGGTATCTCCGCCTCGTCCTCCGGAGCGAGCGGCGACGCGCTGCGGTAGCCGCGCATCCAGGCGTCGATCAGCCGGGGAACCTGCGGCTCGTGCTCGTAGAACGAGACCGGGGTCGCCGCGTCGTACATGAACCAGCCGAAGCCGCAGTCGTCGAAGTCGATGACCTTCACCGCGTCCCCGTCGATCAGGAGGTTTGCGAGCCTCAGGTCGCAATGGATCAGCCCGAACCGGTCCGGCCCCTTGCCGTAGGCCGCGAGTCGCCGCCCGATCAGATCGACGACGCGACCGAAAAGCGCCGTCTTTTCCCGGTCCATTCCCATTCCGTGGCGCCACCGTCCCCAATGCGGCGCCGCCTCCCCGAGGCTGGTCTCGAAGTCCCAAGTGAGCCGCGTGAACCGCTCCGGCCGTCGCCAGTTGCGGGCATGAAGGTGCATCTGGGCCGTCACCGCGCCGAGCGCCTCGAACGGCCCCTCCAGATCGTCGTCGATCCCTGGCTCGACCCCCGCCTCCCAATCGAACAGCACGATGCTGCGCGGTTCCCGCATCGAAGGGTGCGCCATCGCCTGGATCGGCTCGCCGTCACACCCGAGCACCGGGTGGGGCGTGGTCACTATCCCTGATCCCCGCAGCGCCTGCGCCCAGGCTAGCTCCGACGCGATCGCCTCTCGGCTGTGATAGCCTTCCCGGTGGATTCGCAGCGCAAAGCGCCTGCCGCCCGCGGCGCCCTCGATCCGGTAGGTGGCGTTCTCGGAAAGGTTGACGAGCGTCGCCTGCGGCGAGCCGCCCAGCGGGTAGAGCGCCAACGCCGCGCCTGCGAGCTCCGACAGCGCCCGCTGCTGCGCGTCATGATCGAGGCTGTCGAACTCTGTCGTCGTCGTCACTCTGCCCCCCCCTTGCGACCGTCTTGCTCGTCACAGTCGAATTCACCCGCGAAACGACCGTCACTGTTCCCGCCCGTCGATCGCCGCCAGCGCCTCAACGATCCGCCCCAGCGCCCGCTCCGCGTCGTCGCGCCGCCCCGACATGTAGATCCTCCCGGCCGCGCCGACCATCTGCACGTCGACCATCGTCAGACCCGGCGCCGCGCGTTCGGCCTCGTTCGCCGCAGCGGCGGCGAACAGCGCCGGCGCGATCTCGCACAGAAGGAGCGTCTCCCCGGGCAGGACCATCGAGCCCTGACGGCTGCGGTTGATCAGGATCGCGTGCTGGTCCGAGATGTCCCCGATCACGTCGCTGAACAGCACCTTCGGCCGCAACGGCCGCGCGTCCTCCTGCCCGAGCCCCGCGAGGATGGCCGCACCGGCGCGCTCGAGCCGGTCGAGGTCCGGGCCGTGCAGCTCGAGCACGCCAAACTGTCGCTCCACGAACAGGATGCCCGGTTCGAGGTCCGGGTCCTGCCGGAGCGCGAGGTCGAGCGCCCGCTCGATCATCAGCGCCGGTGCGATCTCGACGAGGAGCGCGTGATGTCCCGCGAGCGCGGGATACCCGCGCGCCCGCGGCGGCGTCGCCATCATCGCCGCGAACTGCGGTTGCAGGTCCCGGATCAGCAACTGGACGCGCAGCTCGCCCCGCGGCCGCGCCGCGGGCGCGACCCCCGCTGCTGTCTCCGCCCGCAGGGCCACCCTCGGCTCAGGCGGGCTGCGCGGCGGTGAAGTGCTTGGCGATGTCGCCGTGCGGCCGCGGGATCACGTGCACGGAGACGAGCTGGCCGACCTGGCCCGCCACCTCCGCGCCCGCCTCGGTCGCGGCCTTGACCGCGCCGACATCGCCGTTGATCACGACGGCGACGAGGCCGTCGCCGACCTGCTCGCGTCCGACGATCGTGACGTTCGCAGCCTTGACCATCGCGTCCGCCGCGGCGAGCGCCGCGACGTAGCCCTTCGTCTCGATCATTCCGATGGCATTGTTGGCCATGCACCCTTCTCCTTTGGGATCAGATTTTCGATCCGGCTTCTTCGTCAATGGAGCCGATGATCAGCGCGTCGATTGGCGGAGCCTTGCCCGCGAACCAGCCCGCCGCGACAGAGCCGGTCGCGATGATGACCGTCTCGCCGACGCCGCAGCCGAGCGGATCGAATGCGAGCAAACGCGACGCGCCTCCGTCCACCTGAACTTCGAGCACCGGCCCTGCAGGCACCTCGGCGAGGCGCTTGGTCGACCAGACCCGGCCGATAACAGTCCCCTTGAGCATCAGCGCGCCCTTTCGAGCTTGATCCGGCGCCGCCGCGCCATGTCGCGGGCAAGCGGCGTGACGACGGCGTCCGTTCCGAGGCGCAGCACGGCGCCTTCCGGCGCCGCCTCGACGGCCCGCTCGCTGACGAGCCCCGTCAACGTCGCTGCCGTGCCGGAGACCTCCGCGCCGCCGGACTTTTCGAGGGTGAACCAATGGCTTCCAGCCTCGATCCGCGACGCGGCGGCAGGATCGCGCAGGAGCGACGCGAGGCGCCGCACGAACGCCGCAAGATCGGCGTCGCTCGTGATCCGGACCGGCTCCACCGTCAGGGAGCCGGCCGCAGCAGCGGGGCCGCGGCCAGCCAGAGCTTCCCGGATCGCCTCGCGCACCATCGCGCGCAGGGCGTCTCGCTCGGGCGGGCTCATCGTGCGGCCTCCAGGGCCGCATGGGAAGCCGCCGCTGCGGCGCCGACATTGGCCTCTTTTCCAGCCAGATACAGGCGGCCGGTGGCGCCAATCATGCGATAGTCGACGAGCTTAACCTCCGCCGCCTTCTCCGCCTCGTTGGCGGCGAGGATAGCGTAGGCTGCGGGCTCCATCTCCAGGACAAACAGCGTCTCGCCGGCGAGGGCCATCGAACCGACCCGGTTGCGGTTGACGAGAAACGCGTGCTGCGGGTCGATCCGGGTGACGATCCGGGAGGCGAGCACCTTCGGGGCCATCGCCTCGCCGGCGGATCGGCCGAGCGCGCCGAGCACCCGGTCCGCTGCGGTCCGCACTGAGGCGGTCGACCGAGAATGGATCTCGAGATAGCCGAACTGGCGCTCCACGACGAGGATGCCTGCCCTCACGTCGGCCTCCTTGAGCGCGACGTCGGTCAGCGCCTCGATGTCGAGCCCGGGCGCCACCTCGATCACCTGCGCGGCCATGCCGGCGCGGGGTAGCGACCCACGGATCCAGCTCCCCAGACAGCACAGCGTCTGAGGCTGCAACTGGCCGATGAAGATGGACGAGCGCAGGGTGGCCATGGCGTCACGCGGGCTCGAGCGCCGTGCGGAGCTCTTCGAGAACCAGCTGGCGGATCTCCGCGCGCAGCACGGCGAGGTCGTCGTCGGCCGGCTCCGGTAGGGCCTTCAGGCCCGGCACGACGGCGCGCCGCCCGCCGACCGGCCCGCCCGGCGGGTTGCCCTGGCTAAACGGGATCGGCGCCTCTGCAGAGGGCGCCGGGACCACCCGCCACGGTCGGACGCTTTCCAGCCCGCGCGGCAGGGTCGCCTCCGTCGCAAAGGCGATCTCCGTCCAGTTCACCAGATGCTCCGGCCGCAGGTTCTCCCCCAGCGCCGAGCCGCCGGCGAAGCCGGTTCCGACCGTCATCGTCGGACCAAGATGGGTGCCGAAGCCAGCCGCCCCCTGCGACAAAGGCACGTTGACCGCGACGCGCAGCGCCGGCGTCGCCTGGGCGAAGCCGACGAGGGCGGCAGCATCCTCGCCGTGGAAGCCGGCGGAGTGACCCCGCCCCCTCGCGCGCATCATCGCCCGCGCCGCCGCGCCCGCCTGGGTCGCATCCGCGACCCGGGCGAAGCCGAGGACCGGCGCAAGCTTCTCGCGCGAGAACGGCTCCTCCGGCTGGACCCGCTCGATCGGCGCCACCAGCACGCGAGTCCCCGGAGCCACGGCGAACCCGGCGAGCAGGGCAATCGTGACAGCGTCCCTGCCCAGCGCGCCCTCGATGTTGAAGCCGCCGTCGGCGTCCCAAAGTACGGCGCGCAGCTTCGCCGCCTCGTCGGCGGCGCAGACATGCGCGCCCTCGGCCCTCAGCGCCGCGAGCAGGCGGTCGGCGACCGGCTCGTGGCAGAGGACCACCAACTCGTTCGTGCAGAGGATTGAGTTGTCAAAGGACTTGGACTCGACGATGCGCCTCGCCGCCGTCGCGACATCGGCGCTCGCATGCACAAAGACGGGGGCGTTCCCCGGCCCGACCCCCAGCGCCGGATGACCCGACCGGTAGGCCGCCGCCACCATTGCTGGCCCACCCGTGGCGACGATCAGATCGACGCGCGGATCGCCCATGATCCGCTCCACGAGCGGCACTGTCGGCTCACGTAGCACCTGAATCACTCCATCCGGGGCGCCGGCCGCCCGCGCCGCATGCGCTAGCGCGTCCGCGGCATCCGCTGAACAGGCCTTTGCCCGCGGATGCGGGCTCAGAACGATCGCGTTGCGAGTGATCATCGCGAGCACCGTCTTGAAGTAGAGGGTCGCGATCGGGTTGGTCGACGGCGTCAGCGCGAGGATCACGCCCGCCGGCCGCGCCAGCCGCAAGATGTTCCGACCCCTGTCGATCACCGGACCGACGTGGTCGCGCCCGGCATAGGTCTCGAAAACTCCGCGCGAGCACAGCTCGTTCTTCAGCCGCTTGTCTTCGACGACCCCGAACCCGGTCTCCCGCACCGCCCATTCGGCATAGCCCTGCGCCGCCGCGTGGCCCGCCTCGGCCACCGCCCGCGCGATCCGCAGAGTCGTCTCCAGGTCGAGCCTGGCAAAGGCGCCGGCCCCCCAGCGCGCCCGCTCGAGAATCGCGCCGGTTGAGTCGTCGGGGAAGCGCAGGCCGGGATCGAGCCGCATCGGCGCTCAACTCCGCCCGAGCGTGGCCGTGAACGACCGAATGCGCGGCATAGCAGCGTCAAACCGGTCGAGCACCTCCTCGCACAGCGAGCGGGTCATCAAGGCTCCGGGCTTGAACTGCAGCACCCGCTTGTCGAGCGAGGAAAAGATTGCCCAGACCCCGTTCTCATAGAGCCCGCGCGACGCCGCCACCGCGCCCTCTGGATGATTGAATTCCACGCCCATCACCGTGCCGCGCTGGCGCAGCCCGACAATGTCGTCCGGATGCCGCCGGATCAGCTCGGCGAAGCCTTCGGCGAAGAACTCCGAGACCGCCCGCACGTTCGCGCGGGTCTCAGGCCGCTGGAGGATCTGCAGCACCTTCACGGCCACGAAGCAGCCGACCTCGCCGCCGCCCGTCGTGGAGATGTGCGCGGCGCCGTCCTCGTTCATCCAGCCGCCGGCCCGCTCGCCCAGCATGCAAACCGCGATCGGATAAAGGCCGCCTGACAGCCCCTTCGCCGCGATAAACAGGTCCGGCTCCACTCCGAACGACTGCCAGCCCCACATCTCGCCGCAGCGCATGAAGCCGGTCTGCACCTCGTCGGCGATGTAGAGCGTGCCGTATTTCTCGCAGAGCGCCTTGACCCCGGGCAGGTAGCCCGGCGCCGGCATCGGAAACCCGTAGGTCGCCGGGATCGTCTCGAGGATCGCGCCCGCCACGTCCCGTCCCTTCAGCGCGGCCTCCATTGCGTCGAGGTCATTGAAGGGGACCTGGACAAACTCGTCGGGCCGATCCGACAGGAAGATCTTGGAGAAGCGCTCGTCGCCGGCAGCGACCGACAGGCCGGCATGGCCGTGGTAGCCCTTGATGATGGACACGATCTTGCGCCGCTTAGTCGCATAGCGCGCGGACTTGAGCGCGACGTCTGCCGCCTCGGCGCCCCCGGGGGCGAAGACCGCGTAGCGCATCTCGGGCGCGGTCGCGACCAGTGCCTCAGCGAGCGCGGTACGCGCAACCGAGGGGAACCAGTGATTGCCAATGTCGAAGTAATCTAGCGCAGTGCGCAGTGTCTCGATCAACTCGGCGTTCCGGTGCCCCAAGTTGAACGTGCCGCCGTTGATATGGAGATCGATAAGGCGACGCCCGTCAACATCGCAAATCACGTATCCTTCGCGCGCACCCATCACGAGATCGACGCCGGTGTCGAGCCAGAACTTGGTCTTGCCCGGATTCCAATACCGGATCGACTTTTCAACTACCTCCTGCTTCGATGCGTAGGAGAATAGTCCGTAGTCGAGCATGCGTGGCATCCTGAGCAAACGCTGACGGCATAGAACGTGGGCGCCGGAGCAGCTTGAGGCTTATCCGGCCAAGTGCGGCCAAAATTTGTGGTGTGTCAATCAAAAACCAGATGTTCCAGCCCAGCATCTCCAGAAATTTGGCGTTCAGCGAGTGATTTTCCGCGGATATCTGTGGGATTCGGTCAAAGAGGCCAGTAGGTTGTTGAAAAAAACAAGGTCGGCCTCGGGGGGCCTCAATGAAACCTGCGTACCGCTACGCTAAGATCGCCCGCCAGCAGCGTATCATCGACGCTCTTACCTCGGTCCCGAGCCTCCGGTTGAATTCGCTCGTCGAAACGCTCGGCGTCTCCAGCGAGACAATCCGCCGCGACCTGCGCGAGCTGCACGGGCGCGGGCTAATCAGCCGGACGTACGGCGGGGCCGTGCGAAACTTCGTCGCGGAGCCGTCCCTCGCCGAGCGGATGCGCCTCATGACGGCGGAGCGCGAGGCGATTGCGGCGGCTGTCTCTGCCCTCATCGAACCGAACGAGGTCCTGCTGATCGGCGGCGGCGCTACGACGCTCCATGTCGCGCGCCGCCTTGCCCAAGACCATCGCGGACTGACCGTCGTCACCCATTCGCTCGACATTGTCGCCGCGCTGGGAGTCAACGCGGGAATGACCGTGATCTGCGCGCCCGGGCAGTATGACGCGCGCGAAGGCCTTCTCGTCGGCGATGAAACCGTTTCCTTCCTGCGCAGCTTCGGCGCGCACCGGGCAATTTTGGGCGCGACCGGCGTTACGGAGGACGGCATGAGCAACGCGGAAGTCAATGCCGCCGCCGTTTACGGCGCGATGATGGATTGTGCGATGCGCACCACTGTCGTTGCCGATCACACCAAGTTCGGCGTCCGCGCGCTGAAGCTCTACGGCGCATGGAGTCGTGCAACCGAACTCGTCTCTGACGAAGAGCCAGGCGCCAACATCGCCGATGCGCTCGATCGCGCGGGCAGCGTGGTGATGCTGGCCCGGACTGAGACGGCCCCCAAGCCCCGGAGAGACTGAGACAGCTCTTTGCTCGACCGCGGGCATTTCGGCTGCGCGGCCTCTGGACGGCGGCGGTGGCGCTCTTGAGCCGACCCAGTCTTAGTTGTTCGGGGCCAGCCTGATTAGCCGGACGGAGATCGGCGAGCCGCAGAGATGCTCGGCGCCAAAGCTGCTTCTAGCGATCGGCTCGGCGTCGTTCCCTTCGGCGACCGCTCGAAGGAGGAGGCAAGATCCTGAAGAACCGATCGTTGTGAACTGGGCCCTGCCGCCAGATCTCTTCCCACCGCGCCGCGCGGGACCTTCGCTCCAGCGCGGCAATGCCGGGCCCGTTGATGCTCCCGTCCTCGCAAACGTCAACCAGCGAGGACAGCCGCTCGAGCGTCGCGATGGGTCCCGTCCGGCGGGACGGCGCCGAATCCGATCCCGGCCTCCGCGGCGGCGACCACGTCCCGCGCCTCCCTGGCCGGTCACGACTTCGACGATTGCATCCGCTATCAAGGGTTCGGCCGTCTGGCCGACTAGCGGGCGATATACGGCCGCCGGAGGCCAGCCGCGCGGCGCAGTTCCTGCGCCGAAGTGGCGGCGCTTCAAGCCAAACCTCTTGTACCGAGCATTGGGAAAACGCTCTGGAGCGGCCCGCGCCGAAGTGTAGAGTGGTCGGGCGACCCGCCCGCCCGCGACCGACATCGACGACCGGCTCGCTGGATCGGCTGGAGCTTCGGGATGCTTCCCGTGACCTAAGAGGATGGCAACCGAAGGAATACCGCCTTGATCTGGATATATCTTGCGGCGCTGGCGTCCTTTCTCGCGATCGACGCCGTCGTCCTGAAGTTCTTCATGCTACCGCTGTTCTCCCGCCACATCGGGGACATGCTGCGCGAGGAGACGCAGCTCGGCGTGGCCTTCGGCTTCTACGCGCTCTTCGTCGCGGGACTTCTGTATCTCGCGGTGGTTCCGGCGCTCGAGGAACAGAACCTCTGGCGAGCCGTCAAGACCGGCGCGGTGGTCGGCTTCATCTCCTACGGCACATACGAGGCCACGAACATGGCGACGTTGCGCGGCTGGGCCTGGCCGATGGTCATCGCCGATGTCTCGTGGGGCACGATCCTGAGCGCCACCGTCGCAGCCATCGCCTATGGCGTGGGCAGAGCGGTGGCCTAGCTAGGGCGTTGGATCAAGTCGCCTTGCCGGCTGGCTTCGGGGTGGGGCGAGCCATCGTCCGGGTGAGCGACACATCCGGCGGTCCGAAGATGCGTTCGGGCTGCGCAGGTCCTTCCGCGTGACCCGACGGGTCCCCGGTCTTCCGCGCACGCTGCTGGCGGCCTATGCGGCGCCTGCGCTGCCGCTGGCGGCGATGTACTTTCCGGTCTACGTGTTCCTCGCGGAGTTCTACGCGAGCGCGCACGGCCTGCCGCTCGGCGCGATCGGCGCGGTCTTCATCACGGTGCGCCTGTTCGACGCGATCAGCGATCCGGTCGCCGGCATCGCGAGCGACCGCTGGTCCACCCGCTGGGGCCGCCGGCGGCCCTGGATCGCGGCCGGCGCGCCGCTGGTGATGCTGTCGGCCTGGCTGCTCTTCGTCCCCGCCCCCGGCATCGGCCTCGCCGGCTTCACGCTCTGGCTGTTCCTCCTGACCCTCGGCTGGACCGTGATGCTGACGCCCTACTTCGCCTGGGGCGCGGAGCTGACCGGGGATTACGCCGAGCGCGGGCGGGTCTCGGTCTGGCGCGAGACCGCCGGGCTCGTCGGCACGATCCTCGCGGCGGTGCTCTACTCGCTGGGCGCGGACTCGGCCGAAGGGATGCGCAACATCGCCCTGCTCATCGTCGTCGCGATGCCCGTCGCCTGCATCCTCTGCCTCGCCCTCGTGCCGGAGCCGCGCGACTTCAGCCGCGTCAGCGCGAGCATCGGCTCGCTCGGCCGCGTCCTCACCGGCCAGCCGCTGTTCGGCCGGCTGATCCTCGCGTTCTTCGTCAACAGCGCGGCCAATGCGCTGCCGGCGGGCCTGTTCCTGTTCTTCGTCGGGCAGCGCCTCGGCGCGCCGGACTGGGGCGGGCCGCTGCTGATCGTCTACTTCGGCGCGGCCGTGCTCGCGGCGCCGCTCTGGCCCTGGCTGGTCCGCCGCCACGCCAAGCATCGGGTCTGGTGCTGGGCCATGCTCTATGCCTGCGCGGTCTTCGGCGCGGCGCTGCTGCTGCGCGAGGGCGACCTCGTCGCCTTCACTTTCATCTGCGTGCTGAGCGGAGCGGCGCTCGGCGCCGACCTGTCGCTGCCTTCGGCCATCCAGGCCGACGTCGTCGATCTCGACACCGCCCGGTCCGGCGCGCAGCGGACCGGCGCCTTCTTCGCGCTGTGGTCGCTGGCGCAGAAGTTCGCGCTGGCCGGCAGCGGGGGCGCGGCGCTGATCGCGCTCGGATGGATCGGCTTCAACGCCAGCGGCGCGAACACGGACTCGGCGCTGACCGGCCTGTCGCTGCTCTACGCGCTCGCGCCGATCGTGCTGAAGCTCGGCGCGGTCGCGCTGATGTGGCGCTTTCCGCTCGACGCCGAGGCGCAGCGCGACCTGCGCCGCCGGATCGAAGGCGCCGCCTGACGCGCCTCACTCAGGGCGCCGGGCGGTCCGTGCGGTCCTTCCAGCCGGTCATCCGCCGGACCGTCGCGATGTAGGCGCGGTTCGGCAGCGCCCCGATCAGGCGCAGCAGCAGCGCGAAGCGGCGCGGGAACGCGATCTCGAATCCCGGCCGCTTCAGGCCGTCCACGATCCGCTTCGCGGCCTCCTCCGGCGTCATCAGGAACGGCATCTCGAACGCGTTGACCGAGGTCGCCTTGGTCTCGACGAAGCCCGGGTTGATCACGCTGATCCGCACGCCGAGATCGACCAGGTCCATCGCGAGCGCCTCCGCCATCGCGATCAGGCCGGCCTTGGTCGCCGAGTAGATCGCGGAATCCGGCAGGCCCCGGTACCCGGCCACCGAGGCGGTGATCGCGACATGGCCGCTGCGCCGCGCGATCATGTACGCGAGGACCGGCTCCAGCCCGTTCGCGACGCCGCCGAGATTGACGTCGAGCATCTTCCGCGCCGTCGCCGCCCGGAACGTCTCCGCGCGCATCGGCGTGTAGACGCCGGCGTTGAGGATGACGAGCGCAAGCGGCTGCTCGCGCGTGATCCCCTCGACGATCGCGGTCATCGCGGCAGGATCGGTCACGTCGCCCGGCGCCGGGACGATGCGCCCGGGACCCTGTGCGTCGCGCTGCAGCGCCTCCAGCGCCGGCAGGCTGCGCGCGGTCGCGTGCACGGTCCAGCCCTCGGCGCAGAGCCGCAGCGCGGTGGCCCGGCCGATGCCCTCGCTGGCGCCGGTGATCCAGGCCGCGCCGTCGGCCGGTCGCGCGATCCGGTCGAACGTCATGCCGCGGCGATCCGGCGTGGCTTCCGGGCCGCGCCGCCGCCAGCCTGCGGCCGCGCCGCCTCCGCGCCGCGCGGCGCGGCATGCTCTCCGGCGACGGAAGAACGACGATCGAACTGCATTCGGCATCTCCCCAGAGGCGCTGGCCCCGGAGCGCATTCAATCCGAAAACGGCGCAATGCCCAAGCCGCTTCTCTGGCGTCCGGCGCGCGCCATCTTGACGGGCGGCGATCCCCGCGACCGCCGTGAGATCGGGATGCGCGCCGGTATGCAGCGGCACGATCAGCGACAGTCGGGTGGCCGCGACGGCCGCCGAGCCGCGCGTCGGATCGCGCAACGGTCAGGGCTGGGCCGGAGGATCGCTGGCCGGAAACAACTCGTCCGACGCCTCGTCCACGGCGTCCCACTGCGCGGGCTTTTCCTGCATCGCCTCCGATCCCGCAGGGCGAACGAAGTCCGGCCCGCGGCGGGGCAAGCCCTCGGCGACCATCCGGAACTCGGCGGCGATCGCGAATTCGAGACCCAGTCCGGCGGTCTCCACCGCGCCCGGATCCTCCTGCCCGTCCTGGAGCGTCGAGCGCTCGCGCAGCCTCGTCGCGATCCGCTCGCCGGCCGGCGTGTCCGCAAGCTCGCTCAGGATCAGCTGCAGGATGCGCCGATGCGCGAGCAGGCGGCCTTCCAGTTTGTCCTCGTCCATCGCGGCGCCTCCGTCGAATGCTCCTCTGGCATAACCGCAATGGCCAGAACTGGTTCACCTCGGCGCCGCCAAAAGCGCTGCCGGGCGGCTCAGTCGAGCTGCGGGGCCAGCGTCCGGTAGGCCGCGTCGATGTCGGCATGGACCGCAGCCCGCATCGCCGCCTCGTCGCGCCGGGCCAGCGCGTCCATCATCTCGCAGTGATGGTCGTTCGCCGTCGCGTAGCTGCCGTGCAGCCTGTGGAAGTACGGGCTGATCTGGAGCCACAGGTCTTCGATGATCCGGAGCATGATCTCGGAGCCGGAGGCGCGGTAGATCGTGAAATGGAACGCGTGGTTCGCGCGCAGGTAGGTCTTCAGGTCGCCGCCGGCGACCGCCGCCTGCAGCCGTTGCAGATGGCCCCGCGCCGCCTCGACATGACCGTCCTCGGCCGCGGCGACGCCCCAGCGCGCCGCCATCCCCTCGATCTCGACCCGCACGTTCCTCAGGTCGGTCAGCCGCGCGCGCGACAGCGGCGGCACGCCGACCGAGCGGCCCGAGACCACGGTCAGCGCGTTCGCGGCCGTCAGCCGCTTCAGCGCCTCGCGCACCGGCATCGGGCTGACGCCGAACGCGTCGGCGAGGCTCTGGATCGTGATCGTCTCGCCGGGCGCGACGGAGCCGTCGAGGATCAGGTCGCAAAGCTGGCGATGCACCTGCTCCTGCAGCGTGTCGCGGGTCAGCGGCGTCACCGTCGCCGTCGCCAGTGTGTTCGATGCTTCCATCGGCCGCCTTCCGTATCCTTCCGGCGACGTGAGTCGCGCCCGGACCGGCGTCCATGAGGACGCCCGCCTTAGATTATCGTTGATTTTTGATCAAATATCTATAGCCTCGTTCGGGTCGGGAGCCGCACTCCCGGCGCGTCGGGGCAACGTCCCCTGCAACCGTCGGGAGGAACGACTCAGATGAAGCTATCCCTGTCCCACGCACTCGTCGGCGCGGCCGCCTGTGCGCTGCTCGCCGCCGGCGCCGCTCAGGCCCAGGAGAAGCACAAGGTGTTTCTCAGCATGAGCTACATCGGCAACGACTGGCAGGCCGAGGCCGCCAACATGCTCAAGGCGATGGCCGCGCATCCGGACTACGCCGACCGCGTCGACCTGCAGGTCCAGGTTTCCGGTCCGAACGCCCAGCGCCAGATCCAGCAGATCAACGCGATGGTCCAGGGCGGCGCCGACGCGATCGTCACGTTCCCGATCTCGCCGACCGCGCTGAACCAGGTGGTCAAGAACGCCTGCGACAAGGGCGTGACCGTCTTCGCCTACGACGCCGAGATCACCGAGCCCTGCGCCTACAACGTCCACATCGACCAGGAGGAAGCCGGCCGCGTCACCGCCGAGTGGCTGGTCGAGCAGCTCGACGGCAAGGGCGACATCGTCATCGTCACCGGCGTGCCGGGCACCTCGGTCGACGACCTGCGCACCAAGCGCCGCGATGGCGGTCTTCGAGCAGCACCCCGAGCATCAACATCGTCGGCGAGGCCGTCGGCATGTGGAGCCAGGCCGTCGCGCGCACCGAGCTGTCGAAGATCCTCGGCACGCGTAGCTGGGACGACATCGACGGGCTCTGGATGCAGGCCGGCTGCTTCACCGCGAACGCGATGCAGCTCGAGGCCGGCAAGACGACCGCCGAACTTCTGCCCTGCGCCGGCGAGGGCTCGAACGGCGGCCGCATCCAGATGCTGCCCGAGGGGACCGAGGTCGAGGGCGCGTCGATGCCCTACGCCCCGCTCGGCGCCAAGCGCATCTCCTACGCCTCGCCGCCCTATTCCGGCGCGCTGGCGCTGAAGCTCGCCGTCGACGTGCTCGAGGGCAAGGAGGTCGAGAAGACCACGATCCTGCCGCTGCCAGTCGTGACCTCCGACACGGTCAAGCTCTGCGAGGAAGGCACCTGGCAGGAGATGGCCGACGGCTGCAACGTCTTCCAGCCGTCGATCGTGTCCAACCCAGGCTGGTTCGCGTCGATCTTCTCCGAACAGACCCCCGAGATCGGCCTGAACGCAGCGCTCGTCGGCCAGCCCGAGGGCTGATCGCGACCTGACCCCCGCCGGCCGCGCGCGCCCCGACCCCGCGCGCGGCCGGCCCGTCCCCTTCCTGCCCTGACCGGAGTCCGGCCGACATGACCGCGACCGCAGCCGTTCCTGCCGTCGAGCCCGCCGTCGAGATAGACGGCGTGCGCAAGACCTTCGGCGCGACGACCGCGCTCGACGACGTCAGCTTTACGATCGCCCCCGGCGCCGTGCATGCGCTGCTCGGCGAGAACGGCGCCGGCAAGTCGACGCTGGTCAAGCTGATGTCCGGGCTGATGCGCCCGACCGCGGGCGCGATCCGCGTGAACGGCGATCCGCATGCCGGGGCCTCGCCGCGCGCGGCCCATGCGCTCGGCGTGCAGACCGCGTTCCAGGAGATGACGCTGGTCCGCGACCTGACCGTGCTCGACAACCTGCTGCTGCCCTACGCGCCGATGGGGCCGACGGGCCTGATCCGCCGCCGCGCCGCCCGAGCCGCGGCCCGCGCCCATCTCGACGACCTCGGCTTCGACGTCGACCTAGACGCCGACATCTCGGAGCTCGAACTCTCCGTGCGCCAGAAGATCGAGATCGCCCGCGCGTTGTGGCGCAAGCCCAAGCGTCCTGCTGCTCGACGAGCCGACCTCGACGCTGGCGAGGCCGCGACGTCGACTGGCTCGGCGAGATCATCGCCCGCGAGAAGGCGCGCGGCACGACGATCGTCTTCATCACCCACCGGATGCGCGAGGTCCGCGCCTTCTGCGACACGCTGACGATCCTGCGCAACGGCCGGCACATCGTGACCGCGCCCGCCGCCGAGGTCAGCGACGCGGACGTCATCGAGAAGATCATCGGCCGCTCGCTCGAACAGACGTATCCCGCCCGGCCCGCCGACGCGGCCCCGCTCGGCGCGCCGGTCCTCGGCGTGCGCGACCTCAAGGTCGGCGCCAAGCTCGACGGCGTCGACCTCGACCTGCGCCACGGCGAGATCCTCGGCGTCGCCGGCCTGCAGGGCATGGGCCAGCAGGATCTCTTCCTCGCCTGTTTCGGCATGGCCGAGATCGCGCGCGGCGAGGTCCGCGTCGACGGCCGCCCGGTCCGCCTCGGCTCGCCCGCCGACGCGATCCGCCCGAACATCGCGATCGGCCTCGTGCCCGAGGACCGCAAGACCGAGGGCCTGTTCCTGCAAGCTGTCCGGCCGAGACAACGCGTCGATCCCGGTCGTCGAGCCGCTTCGCGCGCGGCGGCCTGATCGACGGCGCCGCCGAGACCGAAGCGGTGGGCGCGGCCTTCGACGCGGTCGAGGTCGATCGCCGCGCGCTCTGGACCCCTGCCGGCGCCTTCTCCGGCGGCAACCAGCAGAAGATCGCCATCGCGCAAGCTGGCTGGTCGCGGAAAGCCGGATCCTGCTGCTGTTCGACCCGACGCGCGGCATCGACGTCGGCACCAAGCACGAGCTCTACGGGATGATGCGCGACTACGTCGCCGCCGGAGGAGCGATCCTGTTCCACTCGACCGAGATCCCCGAGCTGGTCCATCTCTGCGACCGGGTGCTGGTGCTCTATGACGGCCGCGTCGCCGCCGAACTGGAGGGCGAGGCGATCACCGAGCCCGAGATCATGCGTCCGGCGCTCGGACATGGCCACGACCACGCCGAGCGCGCAGCATGACGGCCCTGGCCGAAACCCCGCGCCGCGCCGCGCCGCCGACCATGCCCGCGTGGCGCCGACGTCTGGCGCGCGGCCGAGGCGCGCTGATCGCCGGCATCGTGTTCCTGCTGCTGCTCGGCCTCGTCGATCTGGTCGGCGCCGGGCCGCTTTCCTATTTCGACATCTCGTTCCTTGCGAGCGGCGGCGCGACCCTGGCGCTCGCCGCGATCGGCCAGACGCTGGTGATCCTGACCGGCGGCTTCGACCTCTCCGCCGGCGCGGTGATCTCGCTGGTCAACGTCGTGCTCGCCTCGCAGATGGACCCGATGGCGATGGAGGCGAACGTCGCGCTCTGGACGCTGGTCGGCATCGGCGTCGGCGCGGCGGTCGGCGCCTTCAACGGCTTCTTCGTCGCCGTGCTGCGGCTGCAGCCGATCGTCGTCACGCTGTCGACGATGTTCATCCTGCAGGGCGTGACGCTGCTCGTCATGGACAAGCCGGGCGGCATGATCTCGCCCAGCATCGGCGCCTTCTACCTCGGCGAAGCGATCCCGGGCTGGCTGCCGATGCCGATCGTCGTCATCGGCGTCGTGCTGCTCGGCTGGGCTTGGCTGAAGGGCACCCGCTTCGGCACGGCGATCTACGCGGTCGGCAGCGACCCCGAGGCCGCCGCGGCGCAGGGCGTCAATGTCACGCTGACCAAGTTCCTGACCTACGTGACCGCCGGCGGCTGCTACGGCCTCGCGGGCGTCTTCATCAGCGCGCAGACCGGCAGCGGCGACCCGCTCGTCGGCAACCCGCTGCTGCTGTCGCTGTTCGCCGCGGTCGTCGTCGGCGGAACCCGGCTCGGCGGCGGACAGGGCGGCCCGCTCGGCACCGTGTTCGGCGCCTACATCCTGATGATCGTCGTCAACATCCTGCTGGTGATGAACGTCTCGGCCTACTACTCGACCATCGCCGAGGGCGCGATCCTGATCCTTGCCGTGCTCGCGGCCTCGCTGACCCGCGACTCGATCCTCGCCACGCAGATCCGGGCGCTCCGGTCATGGGCGTCGGCCCGCGCCGCCGGCGCGCTGCCCGGCCAGCTCGACGCGACCGACCGCCGCCTGCGCCGGCCCCTCGCGGCGGCCCCGGCCGCGCCCGCAAAGGCGCCCTCGTTCTTCAGCCGCAACGCCGAGACGCTGCGCTACGCGCTGCCGGCCTATATCTGCCTGATCGCCGTCGTCGTTGCGACGCAGCTCTGGCTCGGCCGCGCTGCGTTCAGCTGGAATTACTGGAACTCGCTGCTGGTCCTGTCCTCGTTCCTCGCCGTGCTCGCGCTCGGCCAGGGCGCGGTGATCCTGACCGGCGGGCTCGACCTGTCGGTGCCCTGGACCATCGGCCTTTCCGGCATCCTGCTCACCGGCATCGTCAACGGCTCGGACGCGGCGCTGATCTACGCGCTGCCGCTGGTCTTCGCGCTCGCGGCGCTGATCGGCTTCGTCAACGGCGTCGGCATCGTCTGGCTCGGCATCTCGCCGATCGTGATGACGCTCGCGACCAACGGCATGCTGCAGGGCGCGGCGCTGCTCTACTCGCAGGGCACGCCCGCGGGCTTCTCGTCGCCGCTGCTGCGCTGGTTGATGACCGGTCGCGTGCTCGGCATGACGCCGATCGTGCCCATGCTCGCGCTCTTCGTCCTGTTCGCGGCCGCGCTCCTGACCCGCACCCCGTTCGGCCGCCGCGTCTACGGCATCGGCAACGGCCTGCGCGCCGCACGCATCTCCGGCATCCCGGTCGAGCGCACGCTGATCCTCGTCTACATCCTGTCGGCGCTCTGCGCGGCGCTGGTCGGCGTGATGCTGACCGGCTTCTCCGGGCAGGCCAGCCTCGGCATGGGCGACGACTACCTGCTGCCCTCGATCGCGGTCGTCGTCGTCGGCGGCACGCTGATCACCGGCGGGCGCGGCCACTACCTCGGCATGCTCGGCGGCGTCCTGCTGCTGACGGCGCTGCAGATGCTGCTCGCGGGCACCACGCTGCCCTACGCCACTCGCGCGATCATCTACGGCCTCGTCGTGCTCGGCGCCGTCGTGGCGCTCCGCGAACGCCGCTCGACTTGAAGAACCAGGGAGAAAGACCATGACCAACAGCGCGCCCGCCTCGGCCGAGGCCCTGCTCGGCGGCCTCGCCGGCCATCGCGTCGTGGTGACCGCCGGCGCCGGCGGCATCGGGCTCGCGATCGTCGAGACGCTGACCGGCCTCGGCGCCCGCGTGGCGCTCTGCGACGTCTCCGACGACGCGCTCGCCGCCGTCCGCGACCGCCCCGGCGTCGAGCTCGCGATGAAGGCCGACGTCTCGGACCAGGGCGAGGTCGACGCGTTCTTCGACGCGGCCGCGGCGACGCTCGGCGGCCTCGACGCGCTGATCAACAACGCCGGCATCGCCGGGCCCACCGGCGGCGTCGACGAGATCGACCCCGACGACTGGCGCCGCTGCCTCGACATCTGCCTGACCGGCCAGTTCCTCTGCGCCCGCCGCGCCGTGCCGCTGCTGAAGGCCGCCGGCGGCGGCGCGATCGTTAAGATGTCCTCGGCCGCCGGCCGCTTCGGCTACGCGTTCCGCACGCCCTACTCGGCCGCGAAATGGGGCGTGATCGGCTTCACCCAGAGCCTCGCCAAGGAGCTCGGCCCCGCCGGCATCCGCGTCAACGCGATCCTGCCCGGCATCATCGAGGGCCCGCGCATGGAGGGCGTCATCGCGAACCGCGCGGCCCAGGTCGGCGTCGGCCACGACGAGATGAAGGCGCGCTACCTCGAGAACGTCTCGCTGCGCCGGATGACCAGCCCCTACGACGTCGCCGCGATGGTCGCCTTCCTGCTCTCGGACGCCGGCGCCAACGTCTCCGGCCAGTCGCTCGGCGTTGACGGCAACGTGGAGACGCTGCGATGACGGCAGGCGCCAACCGCAATCCCGAGGAGATCGCCTGACATGGCCCGCATCGCAATCATCGGAACGGGCTTCGTCGGCCGGGCCTGGACGATCAGCTTCGCCCGCGCCGGCCACGACGTCACGCTGTGGGACCAGGACCCGAACGCCCCGGTCGCCGCCCGCGCCTACATCGCCGGCGTGCTCGGCGACCTCGCAGGCCAGGACCTGCTGAACGGCCGGGCCCCGGACGACGTACTCGCCCGCATCGGCTCCGCCGCCGACCTCGCCGAGGCCCTCGCCGGCGTCGACTACGTGCAGGAGAACACGCCGGAGAACGTCGAGACGAAGCGCGCCGTCTTCGCCGATGCTCGACGCGGCCGCGCCCCCGGACGCGATCCTCGCAAGCTCGACCTCGGCGATCCTGCCTTCGGCCTTCACCGAAGCCTTGAAGGGCCGCGCGCGCTGCTGCGTCGTCCACCCGATCAACCCGCCCTACCTGATCCCCGCCGCCGAGATCGTGCCCGCGCCCTGGACCGCGCCCGAGACGATCGAGCGCGCCCGCGAGATCCTGGTCGCCGCCGGCCATGCGCCGCTGGTGATGACCCGCGAGCTCGACGGCTTCATCATGAACCGCCTGCAGGGCGCGCTGCTCGAGGAAGCGTTCCGCCTCGTCGACGAGGGCTACGCCAGCGCCGAGGACGTCGACGTCGGCATCCGCGACGGCCTCGCGCTGCGCTGGTCGTTCATGGGCCCGTTCGAGACCATCGACCTGAACGCGCCGGGCGGCGTGCGAGACTACGTCGAGCGCTACGAGGGCATCTACGTCAACATCTTCCCGCAGATGCAGCACCGCGCGGACTGGGGCGGCCCCGTGCTCGACCGCGTCGAGGCCGACCGCCGCGCAAAGGTTTCCGCCGACAGGCTGACCGAGCGCCAGGTCTGGCGCGACCGCCGCCTGATGGCGCTCGCCGCCCACAAACGCAAATCCGACACGGAGTTCGGCAAATGACCGAGGCGAGCCAGACCACCCGCAAGGGCAGCGGCAGTACCGACAAGTCCAAGGTGATCATCACCTGCGCGATCACCGGCGCGATCCACACGCCGACGATGTCGCCCTACCTGCCGATCACGCCCGACCAGATCGCGTCCGAGGCGATCGCCGCCGCCGAGGCCGGCGCCGCGATCCTGCACCTGCACGCGCGCGACCCCGAGACCGGCAAGCCCGACCAGACGCCGGAGGCCTTCGCGCGCTTCCTGCCCCGGATCAAGCAGAGCACCAACGCCGCGATCAACATCACGACCGGCGGCAGCCCCTACATGAGGGTCGAGGAGCGCGTCCGCCCGGCCGCGCAGTTCAAGCCCGAGGTCGCCTCGCTGAACATGGGCTCGATCAACTTCGGCCTGTTCCCGCTCGTCCAGAAATACGACAGCTTCAAGTTCGACTGGGAGAAGGAGCACCTCGAGGCGACGCGGGATCTCGTCTTCCGCAACTCGTTCGCGAACATCGAGTACATCCTCGAGACCTGCTACGACAACGGCACGCGCTTCGAGTTCGAGTGCTACGACATCGCGCACCTCTACAACCTCGCGCATTTCGCCGACCGCGGCCTCGTCAAGCCGCCGTTCTTCGTCCAGTCCGTGTTCGGCCTGCTCGGCGGCATCGGCGCCCATCCCGAGGACGTCGCGCACATGAAGCGCACCGCCGACCGGCTGTTCGGCGACAGCTTCCGCTGGTCGGTGCTCGGCGCCGGCGCCAGCCAGCTCCGCATCGCGGCGCAGGCGGCGTCGATGGGCGGCAACATCCGCGTCGGGCTCGAGGACAGCCTCTGGGCCGGGCGCGGCAACCTCGCAAAGTCGAACGCCGAGCAGGTCGTGCTTGCGCGCAAGATCATCGAGGGCCTCGGCCTCGAGGTCGCCACCCCCGACGAGGCCCGAACGATCCTCGAGCTGAAGGGCGGCGACCAGGTGGCGTTCTGATGCTTCGGATCGAGGTCGTCAGCGACCGTCCGGACCAGCTCGGCGAGGGCCCGCTCTGGGACGTCGCCGAGCAGCGATTCTACTGGATCGACAGCTACGGCCCGGCGATCCACTCGACCGACGCGGCCGGCGGCGACCGCAGGAGCTGGCCCCTGCCCGAGCCGATCGGCTCGATGGCGCTGCGCGAGAAGGGCGGCGCGATCCTCGCGCTGCGCGACGGCTTCTACGAATTCGACTTCGAGACCGGCGACGCCAACCGCCTCGTCGAGACCCAGCCGGGCGAATTGCGCCCACGCATGAACGACGGCAAGGTCGACCGCCAGGGCCGCTTCATAGCCGGCTCGATGGACTTCGAGGAAGCCGATCCGGTCGGCAAGCTGTTCCGGCTCGACCCGGATCTCAGCCTGCACGAACTCGATACCGGCATCATCTGCTCGAACGGGCCGTGCTGGAGTCCGGACGGGCGAACGTTCTACTTCGCCGATACCGGCCGGAACCTGATCTGGGCTTATGACTACGACACCGAGACCGGCGCCGTCCGCTCGCGCCGCCGCTTCGCGAGCTTCGACGACCAGCGCGGCCTGCCCGACGGCGCGACCGTCGACGCCGAGGGCTACGTCTGGTCCTGCGAGGTCTATTCCGGCCGGCTGATCCGCTTCGACCCGTCGGGCGTCGTCGACCGCATCGTCGGCCTGCCGGTGAACTCGACCACCAGCCTGACCTTCGGCGGGCCCGATCTCGACATTGTCTACGTCACGTCGATGGCCCGGCCGCACCGCTACCGCTACCACGCCGAGCGCGAGGCCGGCTTCGTCTTCGCGGTCCACGGCTTGGGCGTTCAGGGCCTGCCGGAACCGCGTTTCAAGGGATAAGGGGAGCAAGATCATGAAGATCGACGTCGTCGTCGACGTGAAGACCACGCTGGGCGAAGGCCCGCTCTGGGACGTGGACCAGCAGCGGCTCTACTGGATCGACAGCTTCGACGGACGCGTGTTCCGCTCGACACATGACGGACGCGAGATCCGCTCCTGGGACGTACCGCAGAAGATCGGCTCGATGGCGGTCCGGAAGGACGGCAAGGGCGCGATCGTCTCGCTGGCGCGCGGCTTCCACACGCTCGATTTCGCCACCGGCGACGTCGAGCTGATCCACGACCCCGAGCCCGGCCGCGACGCGAACCGGCTGAACGACGGCAAGGTCGACAAGCAGGGCCGCTTCGTCGCGGGCTCTATGGACACGATGGAGAGCGGCCCGAACGGCGCGCTCTACCGGCTCGACCCGGACTTCTCGGTCCACACGCTCGACACCGGCATCATCGTCTCGAACGGCCCGTGCTGGAGCCCGGACGGCGACAGGTTCTACTTCGCCGACAGCTGGTCCGGCGAGATCTGGGCCTACGACTACGACCAGGCCACCGGCGGCGTCTCGAACCGCCGGACCTTCGTCAAGGTCGACACCTCGCGCGGCGGCGCCGCCGACGGCGCGACCGTCGACGCCGAGGGCTGCGTCTGGAGCGCGCAGGTCTACGACGGCAAGCTGATGCGCTACACGCCCGACGGCGCGGTCGACCGCGAGATCGAGATGCCGGTGAAGAAGGTCACCAGCGTCGCCTTCGGCGGCCCGGACCTCGACATCCTCTACGTGACCTCGATGGCGAAACCGCCCCTGCCCCGCTTCCCCGGCGACGGCGTGCTGCGCGGCAGCCTCTTCGCGATCACCGGGCTCGGGATCACCGGCGTGCCCGAAAGCCGCTTCGGCGCCTGACCCTGCGACCGCCCGGACCGAAGGCCGGCGGTCCGGGCGCGTGAAGATCAGGTTAACGATACGGACTTCTCTATTTATTTCCAATGACTTGACAGCCGTATCACGCTGAAACGGCGCCGGCAGGCGCTGCCGGCTCACGCTTTGCGGCCGCGCAACTTCCGGCTGGAAACGCACGCCGGTCCGGGTTACGAGCGGTCGTCATGAGCGCGCCGCATTCCGCACAATCCGCCCGCAGCCGGGCATCCTCGACATCGCGCTCTACGTGGGCGGCGAGGCGACGCTGCCCGGCCACGCCGCGCCGCTGAAGCTCAGCTCCAACGAGAACCCGTTCGGCCCCAGCCCGCAGGCGCTCGCCGCCTTCAAGGCCGCCGCCGACAGCCTGCACGTCTACCCCGACACCAGCCACGCGAGCCTGCGCGCGGCGATCGCCGCGGCGCAGGGCCTCGACGCCGACCGGATCATCTGCGGCGTCGGCTCGGACGAGATCATCACCTTCCTCTGCCAGGCCTATGCCGGTCCCGGCGACGAGGTGGTCCACACCGAGCACGGCTTCGGCATGTACCGGATCAGCGCGCTCGGCGCCGGCGCCACGCCGGTCGAGGCCCCCGAGGACACGCGCCGCACCGACGTCGACGCGATCCTCGCCGCCTGCACCGACCGCACCCGGCTCGTCTTCGTCGCCAACCCGAACAACCCGACCGGCACGATGATCCCCGAGACCGAGGTCGCCCGCCTCGCCGCCGGCCTGCCGCCGCAGGCGCTGCTGGTCATGGACGGCGCCTATGCCGAATACGTCGACGGGTTCGACGGCCACGCGGGCCTCGTCGACGCGCGCGACAACGTCGTGATGACCCGGACCTTCTCCAAGATCCACGGCCTCGGCGGCCTCCGCATCGGCTGGGGCTACGCGCCCGCCCCGATAATCGACGTGCTGAACCGCCTGCGCGGCCCGTTCAACCTGTCCACGCCGGCGCTCGCCGCCGCCGAGGCCGCCGCGCGCGACGCGGGTCACGTCGCCTTCTGCCGCGCCGAGAACGCCCGCAACCGCGCCTGGCTGACCGAGGCGCTGCGCGCCTCAGGCCTCGGCTGCGACGCCTCCCATGCGAACTTCGTCCTCGCCCGCTTCCGCGACGCCGCCGAGGCCGAGGCCTGCGACCGGGCGTTGCGCGCCGACGGGATCATCGTGCGCCGCGTCGCCGGCTACAAGCTGCCGGTCGCGCTGCGGATCACCGTCGGCGACGAAGCCGCCTGCCGGCGCGTCGTCGAGACTGTCCGAGCCTTCCTCGGGGCGCGCGTCTGATGGCTTATTCGCATGTCGCGCTGATCGGCCTCGGCCTGATCGCGTCCTCGATCAGCCACACGATGCGCCGCGCCGGGATGACCGCCCGGATCACCGGCTACGCGCGCTCGGAGGCGACGCGGCGCGAAGCGGCGGCGCTCGGCCTCGCCGAGATCGCGCCGAGCGCCGCCGAGGCGGTCGCGGGCGCCGACCTCGTGATCCTCTGCGTGCCGGTCGGCGCGATGGGCGCGGTCGCCGCCGAGATCGGCCCGCATCTGAGCCCTGGCGCGATGGTGACCGACGTCGGCTCGGTCAAGCGCGCGGTCATCGACGCGGTCGGCCCGCACCTGCCCGCCGGCGTCCGCTTCATCCCCGGCCACCCGCTGGCCGGCACCGAGCATTCCGGCCCCGGCGCCGGTTTCGCCGCGCTCTTCGACAACCGCTGGTGCCTGCTGACCCCGCCCGAGGGCGCCGATGCGGCCGGTCTCCCCGACCTGCGCGCGTTCTGGGAGGCGCTCGGCGCGCGCGTCGACGTGATGGACCCGGACCACCACGACCTCGTCCTCGCGGTCACCAGCCACGTGCCGCACCTGATCGCCTACACGATGGTCGGCGTCGCCGACGAACTGAGCCGGGTCACGCAGTCCGAGGTCATCAACTACTCGGCGGCCGGCTTCCGCGACTTCACCCGGATCGCGGCCTCGGATCCGACGATGTGGCGCGACGTCTTCATCTCGAACAAGGACGCGACGCTCGACATCCTCGGCCGTTTCACCGAGGAGCTCTTCGCGCTGCAGCGCGCGATCCGCCTCGGCGACGGTCCGCACCTGCACGCCTATTTCACCCGGACCCGGGCGATCCGCCGCGGGATCATCGAGGCCGGCCAGGACACGCCGGCCCCGGACTTCGGCCGCTTCGCCGCCCGCTCGGGCGACTGACCGCCGCCCCAACGCCGCTACCTGATCTCTTCCCTCCGGACGGCCGCGCCCCGCCGGACATCGTGGCCCGCCGCGACTTTGGCTGACGCGGAAATCCGCCCGCGCAGCCGTCCGCGCCACATCGCGCTTGCCAGACATACCAACTGGTCGGTATGATGCAATCATGACCAGCCAACCGACCCTCCAGCCGAAAACCAGCGCCCGCACCAAGCTGCTCGACGCCGCGCTTTCGGTGATCCGCAGCCAGGGCTACGCCGCGACCACGGTCGACGACATCTGCCGCGCCGCAGGCGTGACCAAGGGCGCCTTCTTCCATCATTTTCGCTCGAAGGAGGACCTCGCCGTCGCCGCGGCCGCGCATTTCGCCGAGATGGCGGACGGGCTCCTGCGGGCGGAGTGGAGCCGCCGGACGGACCCCGTCGCCCGCGTGATGGGATACGTCGCGCTCCGCCGCGAGATCATCGGCGGCGCGTTCTCGGAATTCACCTGCCTGCTCGGGACGATGGTGCAGGAGACCTACGCGACCTCTCCGGCGATCCGCGCGGCCTGCGAGGCCGGCATCGTCGGCCACGCCACCGCGATCGCGCCGGACCTCGCGCGGGCGCTCGCCGAAGCCGGCCGGCCCGAGATCGACGCGACCGGGCTCGCGCTGCACATCCAGGGCGCGCTGCAGGGCGCGTTCATCCTCGCCAAGGCGACCGGCGATCCCCGGACGGCGATCGACAGCGTCGACCACCTGATCCGCTATCTCGAATTTCTCTTTGCAACCAGGGAGGTGCAATCATGAGCTACGTAGATGGTTTCGTCGCGGCGGTGCCCGTCGCGAACAAGGACGCCTACATCGCGTTCTCGCGGCACGCGGCGGCCGTCTTCAAGGACCACGGCGCGCAGACCTATGTCGAGTGCTGGGGCGACGACGTTCCCGAAGGCAAGGTCACGTCGTTCACGATGGCGGTGCAGCGCGCCGAGGACGAGGCGGTGGTCTTCTCCTGGGTCACCTGGGCCTCGAAGGAGGCCCGCGACGCCGGCTGGCAGAAGATCATGGCCGATCCGCGGATGAACGGCGAGACGGCGAAGATGCCCTTCGACGGCCAGCGGATGATCTACGGCGGCTTCACGCCGATCCTCGAACTGTGACGCCGGGCCGGTCATGCAGAAGATCATCCCGCATCTCTGGTACGACGGCGCGGCCGAGGAGGCCGCGCAGCGCTACGTATCCCTGATCCCGGACTCGGCGCTCGGCGCCGTCGCCCGCTACGGCAAGGCCGGGTTCGAGCATCACGGCCAGCCCGAGGGCTCGGTGATGACGCAGGACTTCACGCTCGGCGGCACGCGGATCGTAGCGCTCAACGGCGGCCCGATGTTCCGGTTCACGCCGGCGATCTCGCTCTTCGTCACCCTGCCCGACCGGGCGCTCGTCGACCGGGTCTGGGACGGCCTGATCGAGGGCGGGTCCGCGCTGATGCCGCTCGACGCCTATCCCTGGGCGCCGCGCTATGGCTGGCTCGCCGACCGCTGGGGCCTGACCTGGCAGATCATGGAGGGGGATCCGGCCCGGTCGGGCCGCATGGTCTCGCCGGCTCTGATGTTCGCCGGCGACCAGGCCGGCAAGCGCCGAGGCGGCGATGACCGACTACATGGCGCTGTTCCCCGGATCGGAGATCGAGGGCGTCCTGCGGCACGACGGCGCGGGCGCCGACGCGGCCGGCACGGTCATGCACGCGCAGTTCCGCCTCGCCGGCGAGACGCTGATGGCGATGGACAGCGCCGGGCCGCACGGGTTCGGCTTCAGCGAGGCCTTCTCGCTCGCGGCGCTCTGCGCCGATCAGGCCGAGATCGACCGGCTCTGGGCCGGGCTGTCGGCGGTCCCCGAGGCCGAGGCCTGCGGCTGGCTGAAGGACCGCTTCGGCGTGTCCTGGCAGATCGTGCCCCGGGGGGCGACCGACATCCTGGCCGGCCCGGACCGGGCGCGCGCCGAGCGCGCGATGGCCGCGTTCATGACGATGAAGAAACCCGACCTGGCGGCGCTCGAGGCCGCCTGCGCAGACTGATGGGAGGAACCGCGATGCTGGATGAGAAACCGATGTCGGACGAGGATCAGGTCCGGGACGTGCTCGGCCGCTGCCTCGACGGGCTGCGGAGCCGGAACGCCGAGGCGGTGGCCGCGTGCTACGCGCCGGACGCCCGCGTCGCCGACCTCGCGCCGCCGCTCTGGAACCGCGGGCTCGACCGCGCCGGCCTGCAGGCCTGGCTCGACAGCTTGGGACGGTCCGCTCGAGATCGAGACGCGCGACGAGACGCTGACGGTCGACGGCGACCTTGCCGTGGTCTGGGGACTGCAGCACACCTCCGGCCGCCGCGACGGGGCGCCGGTCGCCTGGTGGTCGCGCGCGACGCTGGCGCTGACCCGGCGTCCCGAGGGCTGGCGGATCGTCCACCTGCACGAATCGACGCCCTTCCTGATGGACGGCAGCCTGCGCGCGGCGGTCGACCTGACGCCCGAGGACTGACCTGCAGCGGGACCGAGGCGACCGGCCGCCGCGATCAAGCGACCTGCCGGTCCCCTCGGCGGCTCTTGCGCGGCATCCGACGCATCGGCGCGACTTCTGTAAACCAAAACAAAATCAATCACTTAATTCCGGTCGCATCGTGCGACCGGCAGTCGACCCCGCAGCCCGCCTGCGCTAGGCTGGACCCGATCCACGGGGCGGGAGGCGGAGCATGAAGGTCGGCATCGTCGGAACGGGCATGGTCGGCAGCGCCGCCGCCTTCGCGATCGGGCTGACGGGGGCGGCCAGCGAGATCGTGCTGGTCGACCGCGACCCGGCGCTGGCCGAGGCGCAGGCGCTCGACATCGCCCATGCGATGCCCTTCGGCGCCGGCGCCGTGCTGCGCTCGGGCGACTGGGACGCTCTGAAAGGCGCCGCCGTCGTCATCATCGCCGCCGGCGTCGCGCAACTGCCCGGCGAGACCCGCATCGACCTGCTCGGCCGCAACGCCGCAGTATTCCGCGACGTGGTCGGCGACATCCTGCGGGTCTGTCCCGACACGATCCTGCTGATCGCGTCGAACCCGGTCGACGTGATGACGCAGGTGACGCAGCGCCTGTCCGGCCTGCCGACCGGACGGGTGATCGGATCGGGCACGATCCTCGACACCGCGCGGTTCCGCAGCCTGCTCGGCGCGCACCTGGGCATCTCGCCGCGCTCGATGCACGCCTATGTGCTGGGCGAGCACGGCGACAGCCAGGTGCTGGGCTGGTCCTGCGCCAAGGCGGGCGCAATCCCTATCTTTTCCTTCGCGGCCCAGGTCGGCTCGGCGATCACCGAGGAGGTGCGCGCCCGGATCGACGAGCGGACCCGGAACGTCGCCTACACGATCGTCGCCGGCAAGGGGTCCACCTATTATGGCATCGGCGCCGGCCTCGCGCGGATCGTGCGCGCGATCCGGAGCGACGAACAAGCGGTGCTGTCGGTTTCGACCGTCGCCGCCGAGGTCGAGGGCGTGCGCGACGTCGCGCTGTCGATCCCGCGCGTCGTCGGCGCCGCCGGCGTCACGGCGGAGGTGTTCCCGGAACTGGACCTGTCCGAGCACGCGGCGCTCGGGCGGAGCGCACGCATCCTGAAGGACCTGGTCGAGGCGACGCCGATCTGAGGCCAGTCAGGCGTCCGGCCGCGGCCGCGGTCTCGCCGACAGGATCGCCGCACGCAGCCGCAGACCGAGCAGGGCCGCGACCGCGCCGGCGGCGAGCATCCAGCTCAGGTCCCCGAGCAGCGCGGCGATGGCGCCGATGCTGCCGGCGAAGGCGAAGCCCATCGCGACATAGCCGCCGACCCAGACAATCTCTCCGGCAGCGCCGGCGAGGCTGAACCGGATCCAGGTCATCCCGAGGCCCGCAGCGAGGAGATTGACCAACGGTCCGAGCGGCGCGACCAGCCAGCGGCTGAGAAAGACGCCCATCGAGCCTGACCGCTCGGTCAGCGCCCGCGCGCGCGCAACGGCGGCAGCCCCCGACGGGCCACGGCTCAGGCGCCCCTCCACCCAGCCGCCGCCGAGGCGGCCGAGCCAGAAACCGGACTGGTCGCCGGCGAGCGCGCCGGCATAGGCGGCGAGCAGCACGGGGGCCAAGCTCAGGTCGCCGCTGGCGACGAAGGCGCCCGCGGCGAGGAGCGCGAGAGAGCCGGGAAGAGGAACTCCGAGACAGCCGAACGCGGCGACCAGGAACAGCGAGACCGCGCCATACGCCGGCAGGAAGGCGAGGACGGCGTCAGCGTTCACGGCTCCCCTGTCCCCTGCCCGCCGCCCGGCTCGCTTCGCTCGGCCGCTATGGCCGCGCGCAGATCCGCCTCGATCGCGGCGAGCGGCTCTCCCCGGCGCGCCGCGAGGTCGCCCAGCGTCAGGCGCGGACGATCCTCCTTGCCCGGCTCGACATCGACGGCGCGCAGCAGGACTTCGCGGTCGACCTGGTACGAGCGGGCGACATAACCGACCGTCATCCAGCCCTGAAGCTGCGCGTCGCGATGCGTCTCCCAATAGGCGACCTGGACGATGAAGCGCGTCAGGAAGACCAGCGTCGCGAGCGTCGCCAGAGCCGTGGCCGCCGCGAGCAGGCGATGCCGCCGCCAGATCTCCCTGGCGGCGGCGATCGTCACCGCGCCTCCGGGCCGGCCAGCAGAGCCTGGCGCATCCAGTCGACGACGACCTCGGCCATGCGGTTGATCCGCGCGACGCGGGCGTCGTCCTGGTGGCGCACCAGATAGAAGGCGCGGTTGAGCCGGATGTCCTCTGGCAGCGCCATCGCCAGTTCGGGATGCTCGCGCGCGACAAAGTCGGGAAGGATGCACAGGCCGCAGCCGCGCTGGGTCCAGCGCAACTGCATGATCAGCGAGTTCGACGTCAGCGACGGCTCGGCCGAGCGCCCGAGCAGCGCGTAGTAGTCGAGCTCCTTGTCGAAGATCATGTCCGAGATGTAGCCGATGCCGCGGACGCCATCGAGGTCGGCCATGCCGCGGACCGGGCCGATTCGCTCGATCAGGTCGCGCCGTCCGTAGAGGTGCAGCCGGTAGTCGGCGATCTTGCGGACGGTCAGCCGGCCGGCGGTCGGCGGCGACACGGTGATCGCGAGATCGGCCTCGCGCTTCGACAGCGAGAACATGCGCGGCAGCGCTACGACCTGGACCTGCAGGTCCGGGTTGTCGCGGCTGAGCGCGTCGCAGGCGTCGAGCAGCAGGTAGTTGGAAACGCCGTCCGGCGCGCCGATGCGCACGGTGCCCGACAGCAGGTCGGAGCGTCCTCCGGCCTCCTCGGCGGCGGCGTTCGCGACGCTTTCCATCACCTGCGCGTGGTCGAGCAGGTGCCGCCCGGCCTCGGTCAGCGCGTAGCCCTGCGGCGATCGGTCGAAGAAGCGCGAGCCGAGCGCCTCCTCCAGCGCGGAGACCCGCCGCCCGACGGTGGCAGGGTCGAGCCCGAGGCTGCGTCCGGCCGCCTGCAGCCGGGCATGGCGAGCCACCGCGAGAAACACGCGCAGGTCGTCCCACTTCATCGCATTCTTTCGCATGGCGCTCCTTCTAGCACCGGCTTGCCGTCCTGCAAAAGCGCAAGACTTCCGACCGCCCAGCACACCGGCGGCGCAGGGCGCCGCAGGAGCGGACTGGAGACTATGCCAGACAGCAGACATCTGGTATGCAATTGGTGATTCTGGTGCGCAATCCGTGTTTTGTTGTGTGCAGAGGGACTGCCTCTCGGAGCGCTCCCCCGGGGACAGTGGCGACCGTTTAGCGGGGCGTGTTGTTCGTGAGGTGTCGTCATGTTGGTTGACGCTCGGCAGCTAAGCGCTGGCGAAGTCGTCTTCGCGAGCCTGTGCATCGTCGGCGCAGGGCCTGCAGGCATTGCGCTCGCGCGCGAGTTCGATGGCGCGGGCCATCCGGTGGTCCTTCTGGAAAGCGGCGGGATCGTATACGAGCCGGGTCTGCAGCCCCTCGGGCAAGCTGCCCGCATCCGGATGGAGCCTCGGACGGCCAAGGTAAAGCCGTTGCGGGCCCGTCGGCAGTTCGGCGGCAACGCCAGCGCCTGGGGCGTCGACGGCATGCGCAGCGCCAACAGCGTCAGGCTGACCCCGCTGCAGCCGATCGACTTCGAGCCGCGCGACTGGGTGCCCGACAGCGGCTGGCCGTTCCGGATAGGGGAGCTCGCCCGGCATTATGTGCGGGCGCAGGCGGTCTTCTCGCTGCCGCCCGACGCCGGCTACGGTCCCGGGGAATGGGAGTCGCCCGAGGCGCAGCGACTGCCGCTGGATGAGGGCGAAGTCGAGACCGCGGTCTTCCAGTTCGGCCTCGGCGGCCCCTTCCACGCGGGCTATCTCGACCAGTTGTCCAAATCGCAGAACGTCCGCGTCCTGCACCACGCCACCGCGGTCGAGATCGAGACAGACCCGGCCGGCGCCGCGGCGACCGGCGTGCGCGTTGCGACCCTGCCGGGGCGCGAGTTCAGGGTCTGCGCCCCCGTCGTCGTGCTCTCGGGCGGCGCGATGGCCACGACGCAGCTTCTGCTGTCGTCGCGCGCCGCCGCGCCGGAAGGGCTCGGCAACCGTCACGGCCTCGTGGGACGCTACTACATGGACCACCCCATCCTGCAGGCCGGGTACTTCGTTCCCGCCGCGCCGGATCTGATCCGCCGCGCCGCGTTCTACGACATGCGCCTCGTGGACGGCGTGCCGGTGATGGGGCATCTGCGGATCGCCGAACCGGCGCTCCGGCGCGAGCGCCTGCCGCAGATTACGATGATGCTCTACCCGCGCGTCGAGGCGGACGACCCGGACGCGGGCCGCAGTCAGCGGCAGCAGGTCGGGGTCGAGGCGGCCACGCGGTTGCGCCGCGCGATCCGCCGCCGCGAGCTGCCCTATGCGTCGGACGTCGGGCGGGCGATCCTCGGCGCCGACGGCATCGCGGCGGCGGCGCTGCGCCGGCGACCGAAGCCCGAATGGACCCTCGAACGCGGCGGCTGGTCGCAGCAGGCGTCGGAGGCGTCGCCCTTCAGGTCGTTCGAGGTGTTCCAGCAGGTCGAGCAGCCGCCGCGGCGTGACAACCGGGTCTTTCTCAGCGACGCGCGCGACGCGCTCGGCTGCAGACGCCTCAGCATCGACTGGCGTTGGCACGACGAGGACATCGCCGACGCCATGCGCGCGCAGGACTTCCTCGCGGAGGCGCTGCGCCGCTCCGGCCTAGGCCGCTTCGAGCCCGCCCGGACCGGCGGGCTGCCGCGGGTCCGCGCGTTGTCGACGTCGCACTACATGGGCACAACGCGCATGCATGACGATCCGCGGCAGGGGGTGGTGGACGCCGAGGGCGAGGTTCACGGCGTCAACAACCTCTTTGTCGCCAGCAGCAGCGTGTTTCCGACCGGCGGCTTCGCGAACCCGACGCTGACGATCGTCGCCCTGGCGCTGCGCGTCGCCGACCTGATCAGGGGCCGTCTCGACGCGGCGCCGGCCGTAGGCGAGGCTTCGCTGCACGCTCCTGCCGCGGAGCCGTTGCACGCGGCGGAATAGCGGCAGGCGCGCCGGCCCTTCGCCCCGCCCCGGAAGACCGCATCGGCCTCCGGCGGCAGGGGCGAGGAAGTCCTGCAAAATCGCAAGACGTATCCGCGAAGTTTGCGCCTGCGCACGACGACGTTTGCCGCTACGGTGCGCTGCGCGAAATCTGACGCGCAAGCCGGGGGAGCGAACATGCAGGAACTCACGCACTTCATCGACGGCAAGCGCGTCGCCGGAACCTCAGGCCGCTTTGCCGACGTATTCAACCCCGCGACTGGCGAGGTCCAGGCGCGCGTGCCGCTGGCAAGCGTTGCCGAGATGTCGGCGGCCGTCGACGGCGCAAGGGCCGCGCAGGTGAAGTGGGCGGCGGTCAACCCGCAGCGTCGGGCGCGGGTGCTGATGAAGTTCGTCGAGCTCTTGAACCGCGACATGGACAAGCTCGCCGAAGCTCTGAGCCGAGAGCACGGCAAGACCCTTCCGGACGCGAAGGGCGACGTGGTGCGCGGGCTCGAGGTCGCCGAGTTCTGCATCGGCGCGCCGCACCTGCTGAAGGGCGACTACACCGACAGCGCCGGCCCCGGCATCGACATGTACTCGATGCGCCAGCCGCTCGGCGTGGTCGCGGGGATCACGCCGTTCAACTTCCCGGCGATGATCCCGATGTGGAAGTTCTGCCCGGCCATCGCCGCCGGCAACGCGTTCATCCTGAAGCCCTCCGAACGTGACCCGTCGGTGCCGCTGATGCTGGCGGAACTGATGCAGGAGGCGGGCCTGCCCGACGGCGTGCTGCAGGTCGTCAACGGCGACAAGGAGGCCGTCGACGCGATCCTCGATCATCCGGAGATCATGGCGATCGGCTTCGTCGGATCGACGCCGATCGCCGAATACATCTACGGGCGCGGCTGTTCGAACGGCAAGCGCGTGCAGTGCTTCGGCGGCGCGAAGAACCACATGATCATCATGCCGGACGCCGATCTTGACCAGGCGGCCGATGCGCTGATCGGTGCGGGTTTCGGCGCGGCAGGTGAACGCTGCATGGCGATCTCGGTCGCGGTCCCCGTGGGCGACGCGACGGCGGATGCGCTGATGGAGCGGCTGATCCCGCGCGTGGAAAGCCTGAAGATCGGGCCGTATACCTCTGGCGCGGATGTTGATTTCGGCCCCGTTGTGACGAAGGCGGCGCAGGAGCGCATCCTCGGGCTGGTCGACAAGGGCGTGGCCCAGGGCGCTGATCTGCGCGTCGACGGGCGCGGGTTCAGGATGCAGGGCTACGAAGACGGGTTCTTCGTCGGCGCGTGCCTGTTCGACAAGGTCACGCCGGAAATGGACATATACCGCGAGGAGATCTTCGGGCCGGTCCTGTCCACGGTGCGCGCGAAGTCCTACGGCGACGCGGTCGACCTGACGATGTCGAACCCCTACGGCAACGGCACCGCGATCTTCACCCGCGACGGCGACACCGCGCGCGATTTCGCGAGCCGGATCAACGTCGGCATGGTCGGCGTCAACGTGCCGATCCCGGTGCCGCTGGCCTATCACACGTTCGGCGGCTGGAAGAAGTCCGGTTTCGGCGACCTGAACCAGCACGGGCCGGACGCCTTCCGCTTCTACACGCGCACCAAGACCGTCACCGCGCGCTGGCCGAGCGGCACTAAGGAGGGCGCCGCCTTCTCGATCCCGACTATGGAGTGACGCCGGGCGGCGGCGGACGCGCGGTCCGAAGCCGCTTCCCCTGGCCTCGTGGAGATGCGGATGGACTTCGCGCTGAGCGACGAGCAGACGGCGATCCGGGACATGGCGCGCGACTTCGGCGCCGAGCGTATCGCGCCCTTCGCCGAGGCCTGGGAGGCGGCGGGCGAGATGCCGCGCGACATGCTGCGCGAGGCGGCGGCGCTGGGGCTGGCGGCGATGTACGTGCCCGAGGAGATGGGTGGCGCCGGGTTGACGCGACTCGACGCGACGCTGGTCTTCGAGGCGCTCGGCATGGCCTGCCCGACGGTGGCGAGCTTCATCTCGATCCACAACATGTGCGCGCACATGATTGCGGCCTATGGCTCGGAGGCGCAGCGCGATCGCTGGCTGCCCGACGTGATCGCGATGGAGACGGTTGTCTCGTACTGCCTGACCGAGCCTGGATCGGGCTCTGACGCGGCGGCCTTGCGCACGCGCGCGGTGCGCGACGGCGACGGCTGGGCGCTGAACGGGTCAAAGGCGTTCATCTCGGGCGGCGGCTATTCCGACCTCTACCTGGCGATGGTCCGCACCGGAGGCGATGGCGCGGGCGGGATCTCGGCGCTGCTGGTCCCGGACGGGACGCCGGGCCTCGGCTTCGGCGCGCGCGAACGCAAGATGGGCTGGAAGGCGCAGCCGACGACGCTGGTCAGCTTCGACGACTGCCGGGTTCCGGCCGACGCGCTGCTCGGCGGCGAGGGCCAGGGCTTCCGCTACGCGATGCAGGGCCTCGACGGCGGAAGGCTGAACATTGCGGCCGCCGCGCTCGGCGGCGCGCAGGCGGCGCTGGAGCGCGCGCTTGGCTATACCGGCGAGCGCCGCGCCTTCGGCCGCGCGATCCGCGACTTCCAGGCCACCCAGTTCCGGCTCGCGGACATGGAGACCGAGTTGCAGGCGGCGCGTGTCTTCCTGCGCCAGGCGGCGTGGAAGCTTGACCAGGGCGCGCCGGACGCGGGCAAGCACTGCGCGATGGCCAAGCGTCTGGTCACGGACCTGTCGTTCAAGGTCGCGAACGACGCTTTGCAACTGCTTGGCGGATATGGATATCTTGCAGATTATGGCGTCGAGAAGCTGGTGCGGGATCTGCGCGTGCACCAGATCCTCGAAGGTTCGAACGAAATCATGCGGGTGATCATCGCCCGCGCTCTCATTGCCGAGGCCAGATGACGGACACCGACGCCCAAGCCGCTGACGCCCCCGCTCCGGACCTGCTGGTCCGCAAGAAGGGTCGGATCGGACACATCACGCTGAACAGGCCCAAGGCGCTGAACGCGATGAACCACGAGATGGCGCTCGGGATCGACGCTGCGCTGATAGAATGGGCCGACGATCCCGACGTGGCGCTTGTGCTGATCGATGCGGAAGGCCCGCGCGCCTTCTGCGCTGGCGGCGATCTGACCGAGATCTACGAGGCCGGACGGCGCGGCGAGTTCGAGTATCCGCGCCGCTTCTGGGCCGAGGAATACCGGCTGAACGCGCGGATCGCCAACTACCCGAAACCTTACGTGGCGTTGATGCAGGGCTACGTGCTGGGCGGCGGCGTCGGCGTGTCGAGCCATGGCAGTCATCGCGTGGTCGGCGACAGCACGCGGATCGCGATGCCGGAATGCGCGATCGGGCTGATCCCGGACGTGGGCGGGACGCTGCTGCTGGCGCAGGCGCCCGGGCGGCTCGGCGAGTATCTGGGGCTCAGCGGACATCGGATGGGACCGGGCGAGGCGATCGCTGCCGGGTTCGCCGATGCCTACGTGCCGGAGGCGGACTGGCCATCACTGACGGCGCGGCTGGTCGAGACCGGCGATGCAGGCATGGTCGCCGAGTTCTCGCGAACCGCGCCCGAGGACGGGCTGGCTGCGCTCCGGCCCGAGATCGACGACGCGTTTTCCGGCGCCGATCTCGCGACGATCCTGGCGCGGCTCGCGACCAGCGACTGGGGCGCGGGCCTGCGCGCGACGCTGGCGCGGCAATCGCCGCTGTCGATGGCCTGCACGCTGGAGCTCGTGCGGGCCGCACGGGCCGAGCCGGGCATCGAGGCGGCGCTGACCCGCGAGTTCCGCTTCACCGCGCGGAGCCTCTCGGACGGCGATCTGCTCGAGGGCATCCGGGCCCAGGTGATCGACAAGGACCGCAACCCGGAATGGCGCGACACGCTCGACGGGGTGCGGCCGGCGCAGGTCGCGGCGATGCTGGCGCCGCTCGGCGACGACGACATGACCTGGGCCTGAGGCCAGGCGGCAAGGGAGACGGCGATATGGAGATCGGCTTCATCGGCCTCGGCAACATGGGCGCGCCGATGGCGCGGAACCTCGTGGCGGCGGGACACCGCGTCACCGGCTACGACGTGGCGGGCGTGACGATCGAGGGCGCGGCCTCGGCGCCGAGCGCGGCGGCGGCGGCGCGCGACCGCGAGGCGGTGATCACGATGCTGCCCGACGGGGCGATCCTGCGCGCGGTCTATGCCGAGATCGTGCCAGTCGCGCGCCGGGGCGCGGCGCTGATCGACTGCTCGACGGTCGATGTCGCCTCGGCGCGCGCGGCAGCGGCCGGGGCCGAGGCGGCCGGGCTGCTGGCCGTCGACGCGCCGGTCTCGGGCGGCGTCGGCGGGGCGGAAGCGGGCAGGCTGACCTTCATGGCCGGCGGCTCGGAGGCGGCGTTCGCAGCCGCGGCGCCGCTGTTCGGCGTGATGGGCGCGCGGGCCGTGCATTGCGGCCCGACCGGCGCCGGCCAGTCGGCGAAGATCTGCAACAACATGATCCTCGGCATATCGATGATCGGCGTCTGCGAGGCCTTCGCGCTAGCCGACAAGCTGGGGCTGGACAGGCAGGCGATGTTCGACGTGGTCTCGACCTCGTCGGGGTCCTGCTGGTCGGTCAACGCGTATTGCCCGGCGCCGGGAGTGGGACCGAAGTCTCCGGCCGACAACGGATACGCGCCGGGCTTCGCGGCCGAACTGATGCTGAAGGACCTGCGGCTGAGCCAGCAGGCGGCGGGAGAGGTGGATGCAGCCACGCCGCTCGGCGCAGCGGCGATGCGGCTCTACGACGCCTTCGTCGGCGACGGCGGCCGGGGGCGCGATTTCTCCGCGATGTTGCCATGGTTGGAAAAAAGATCGCATGACGGAGAATAGACGTCCCGCTGCAACGTTTTCTTAATCGAGGGCGACGTGTGTGCGAGTGTGCCGGGTTCTGACGAACGCGGATAGTGAGGGGTGATTAGTCGGTGTCGCCGCCCTTCGATCCCGTTGTGGGGCGGGATCAAAACGCAGCAAGAGAGGCGTCAGGCGCCGCGCGGCGCCTGACGCGGCCCGAGCATTCGATAAAGCGATTTCACAAGCTTGAGGGCGTCTCGATCCGGGACGCCCTTATTTTCATTCCGCCGGATGCGGGCGCACCTCCTGCGCCAGCTTCGCCTCGGCCTCGTGATCGATGCTCAGGTTCTCCGCGAGGCCGGCGTCGTCGCGGCCGTAGATCGCCATGTCGATCTTGTTCTCGCTGCGCGCGACGATGACCGAGACCACCGCGTCGCCGGTGATGTTGACCGCAGTCCGGATCATGTCCATCAGCCGGTCGACGCCGAGGATCAGCGCGATACCCTCGATCGGCAGGCCGACCTGGGTCAGCACCATCGTCAGCATCACGAGGCCGACGCCCGGTACGCCGGCGGTGCCGATCGACGCGAGCACCGACATCGCGATCACCGTCAGGTAGCCGCCGAGACCGAGGTCGATGCCGTAGACATTGGCGAGGAACACCGTCGCCACGCCCTGCATGATCGCGGTGCCGTCCATGTTGATGGTTGCGCCGAACGGCACGGTGAACGAGGCGACCGAGTTGTCGACGCCCATCCTGTCGGTCACGCAGCGCATCGTCACGGGGATCGTCGCGTTCGAGCTGGCCGTCGAGAAGGCGAAGATCTGCGCCGGGCGGATCTTGCGCAGGAACGCGAACGGGTTGAGGCCCGAGAACACCTTGAGGATGATCATCAGCGTGACGAACAGGTGCAGGAACAGCGCGCCGACCAGCGTCGCCACATACGCCATGACCGGGAGGAACAGGTCGACGCCCTGCTGCGCGAAGGTCCGGGCGATCAGGCAGAACACGCCGTAGGGCGCGAACAGCATGACGATGCCGACGACCTTCATCATCAGCTCGTTCATGTATTCGCAGGCCCGCGCGAACGGCCCCGACTGCTCCCCGAGCATGACCGCGGCGATGCCGACGACGATGACGTAGAAGATGATCTGCAGCATGTCGCCGTTGGTGAAGGCGGCCATCGGGTTGCCCGGCACGATGTTGGCGAAGACTTGCCAGACCGAAGGCTGCTCAGCGCCGGTGACCCCGGACGTGTCGACTCCCTCCATCACGAAGCCCTGCCCCGGCCCGATCAGCAGCGCGAGCATGATCGCGACCGCGATCGCGATCGCGGTGGTCAGGATGTAGAGGCCGAAGGACTTGCCGCCGACGCGGCCGAGGATGCGGATGTCGCCGATCCCCATGACGCCGGTGATCAGCGAGAAGATCACCAGCGGCACGACCAGCATCTTCAGCGCGTTGACGAACATCGTCCCGACCATCGCGAACAGGCCGTTGACGATCTGCTCGTCGATGAAGGGCGAATTCATCCGGCTGAAGATGACGCCGACGACGACGCCAAGCACCATCCCGAGCAGGATCCTGGCCGTCAGTGACATTCTGGGGCCGCCTGTGGCCGCTGAGGATTCTGCGCTCATTCGTCTGGTTCCCTCTCCCTGGACGCCCAGCGGACCGGGCGGATTCACGAGACGGGATGCGCAGAACGCGCCCCCGCGGCGCCGCGACATTCACGATACCGTCAAAGGGTATGCCTCTGACGCCGAGTGTCCAGCGCAAATTCCCCTGACGGGCGAGAGAACTGCGCCTGGGAGAAGGAAGCGACCAAGGTTTGAGCACAGGCCCCGACGGGCGCGGTGGACCAGTTCCGGGCCCTGGTCCTGCGGCAGGCCCGTGCTGCAGAAGGCCATCAGGTTTGCGGAAAACGTGCGCGCCGTCCGGTTGTGGCATTGACCCGCGGCGTTTCAGGGACGACCTGTCCGTCTCGTTACAGAAGGAAGCTCATCATGCTGAGATCGATCCTCATCGGCGGCGCGCTGGTCGCCGGCCTGGCCGGGACGTCCACCCTTGCCCAGGACGCGGGAACATTGCGCGTGGGCATGTCCGGCGGCTATTTTCCGTTCACCTTCGTCCGCGAAGACAAGCTTCAGGGGTTCGAGGTCGACCTGATGAACGCGATTGGCGCGGAGACCGGGCACGAGATCGCCTTTGAGACCATGTCGTTTTCCGGCCTGATCGGCGCGCTCGAGGCGGACCGCATCGACACGATCGCGAACCAGATCACGATCACGCCCGAGCGCGAGGCTAGGTTCGTCTTCACGCAGCCTTACGTCATCGACGGCGCGCAGGTCGTGACGCGCGAAGGCAACGACGAGATCGACGGCGTCGAGGCGCTGCGCGGCAAGACCGTCGCGGTCAACCTCGGCTCGAACTTCGAGCAGTTGTTGCGAGACCTGCCCTTCGCAGACGAGATCGACATCCGGACTTACAAGTCCAACATCGAGCAGGACACCGCGCTCGGCCGGGTCGACGCCTTCGTGATGGACCGGGTGTCCTCGGCGCAGGTGATCCAGGAGAGCCCGCTGCCGCTGCAACTGGCCGGCAAGCCCTTCTCCGAGATCCGCAACGCGCTGCCGTTCCGCGACGATGCGGAGGGACGCGGGCTGCGCGACGAGGTGGACGCGGCGCTGACGAGCCTGCGCAAGGACGGGACGCTGTCGGAGATCTCGCTGAAGTGGTTCGGAACCGACATCACCCAGGCGGAGTAAGCGCATGCGGGGACTGGACTACGACTACATGCTCGGGCTGGTCCCCGTGATCCTCGGCTACGTGCCGATCACGCTGGCGATGGCGGTCGGCGCGATGATCCTTGCCCTAATCCTCGCCTCGCTGCTCGCGGTCGAGCGGGTGTTCCGGGTCCGCGGCCTCGACTGGCTGGTGGCGTTGTTCATCAGCTTCTTCCGCGGCACGCCGCTGCTGGTCCAGCTGTTCCTGTTCTACTACGGGCTGCCGCAGATCGCGCCGGCCTTCGCCCGCATCGACGGGGTGACGGCGGCGGTCATGGGGCTGACGCTGCACTTCGCCGCCTACATGGCCGAGACGATCCGCGCGGCGATTACCGGCGTCGACCGCAGCCAATGGGAGGCGGCGCAGTCCATCGGCATGACCCAAGGCCAGATGATGCGACGGATCATCCTGCCCCAGGCGACGCGGGTCGCGGCGCCGACGCTGGTCAACTACTTCATCGACATCATCAAGGCGACGTCGCTGGCCTTCACGCTCGGCGTGACCGAGATGATGGGGGCGGCGCAGAAGGAAGCGGCGGGCAGCTTTCTCTACTTCGAGGCCTTTCTGGTCGTCGCGATCGTCTACTGGATCATCGTCGAGTCGCTGAGCCGGGGGCAGCACCGGATGGAGACCTACCTGAACAAGGCCTATGCCCGATGATCTCCGTGCGCGGGCTGACGAAGCGCTTCGACGCGACGACGGTGCTGGACGGCATCGACCTCGACATCGCGCAGGGCGAGCGCGTGGTCGTGATCGGGCCGTCGGGGACCGGCAAGTCGACGCTGTTGCGCTGCCTGAACTTCCTCGACCGGCCGCAGGCGGGCACGATCACGATCGGCGACCTGACGGTCGACGCCGCGACCGCGTCCCGCGCCGACATCCTGGCGCTGCGCCGCCGCACGGCCTTTGTGTTCCAGAACTACGCTCTCTTCGCCAACAAGACCGCTAAGGAGAACATCATGGAGGCGCTCGTCACCGTGCAGAAGCGCCCGAAGGCGGAAGCCGAGCAGCGTGCGCTGGCGGTGCTGGCCGAGACTGGGCTCGCGGACAAGGGCGACAGCTATCCGGCCAGCCTCTCGGGCGGCCAGCAGCAGCGCGTCGGCATTGGGCGGGCGATGGCGCTGGGGGCGGAGGTGATCCTGTTCGACGAGCCGACATCGGCGCTCGATCCCGAATGGGTGGGCGAGGTCCTAGACCTGATGCGCAGCGTCGCCGAGCGCCGGCAGACGATGCTGATCGTGACGCACGAGATGCAGTTCGCGCGCGAGATCGCCGACAAGGTGATCTTCATGGACGGCGGGCGGATCGCGGCGGCCGGCCCGCCGAGCCAGGTCTTCGACGCGCCCAAGGACGAGCGCCTGCAGCGGTTCCTGCGGCGCGTGGGCCAGTAGCCGCGGCCAACAGGCCTCGGGCGCTACTCGGCGGCGACCCGGCGGTCGGCGAGAAGCCCGGCCAGGTAATGTCCGGTATGGCTGCCCGGCGCGCGCGCAACCTGCTCCGGAGTGCCGGTCGCGACAATCTCGCCGCCGCCGTCCCCGCCCTCGGGGCCGATGTCGATTATGTGGTCGGCGGTCTTGATCACGTCGAGATTGTGCTCGATCACGACGACGGAATTGCCCTGCTCGACCAGTTCGTGCAGCACCTCGAGCAGCTTGCGCGTGTCCTCAAAGTGGAGGCCCGTCGTAGGTTCGTCGAGGATGTAGAGCGTGCGACCGGTGGAGCGGCGCGCCAGTTCCTTCGACAGCTTGACGCGCTGCGCCTCGCCGCCCGAGAGCGTTGTTGCCTGCTGGCCGACCTTGACGTAGCCGAGGCCCACCCGCATCAGCGTCGTCATCTTCTCGCGGATCGCCGGCACCGCCGCGAAGAACGTCTCGGCGTCCTCCACCGTCATGTCAAGGACGTCGGCGATGCTCTTGCCTTTGAACAGAACTTCGAGCGTCTCGCGATTGTAGCGCTTGCCGCCGCAGGTCTCGCAGGTGACGTAGACGTCGGGCAGGAAGTGCATCTCGATCTTGATGACGCCGTCGCCCTGGCAGGCCTCGCAGCGCCCGCCCTTGACGTTGAAGCTGAACCGGCCGGGCTTGTAGCCGCGCGCCTTCGACTCCGGCAGGCCGGCGAACCAGTCGCGGATCGGCCCGAAGGCGCCGGTGTAGGTCGCCGGATTCGAGCGCGGCGTGCGGCCGATCGGCGACTGGTCGATGTCGATCACCTTGTCGAGATGCTCGAGGCCCTTGATCTCTTCGGCGGGCGCCGGCGTCTGGCGCGCTCCGTTCAGCCGCATCGAGGCGGTCTTGAACAGCGTCTCGATGGTGAGGGTCGACTTGCCGCCGCCGGAGACGCCGGTGACGCAGGTGAAGGTCCCGAGCGGGAAGCTTGCGGTGACGCCCCGCAGGTTGTTGCCGGTCGCGCCCTTGACGACGATCTTCTTGCCGTTGCCCTTGCGCCGCTCGGCCGGGATCTGGATCGAGCGCAGGCCGGTCAGATACTGGCCGGTGATCGAGTCCGGATCGGCCTCGATGTCGGCGGGCGTGCCCTCGGCGATGATCTCTCCGCCATGCACGCCGGCGCCCGGGCCGATGTCGATGACGTGGTCGGCCTCGCGAATCGCCTCCTCGTCGTGCTCGACGACGATCACCGTGTTGCCGGCGTCGCGCAGGTTCTTCAGCGTGGTCAGCAGCCGGCCGTTGTCGCGCTGGTGCAGGCCGATCGAGGGCTCGTCGAGCACGTAGAGCACGCCGGTCAGGCCGGAGCCGATCTGGCTGGCCAGCCTGATGCGCTGGCTTTCGCCGCCCGACAGCGTGCCGGCGTTGCGCGCCAGCGTCAGGTAGTCGAGCCCGACATTGACGAGGAAGCCAAGGCGTTCGCGGATTTCCTTCAGGATCGCGCGCGCGATCTCGTTGCGCTGCGCGGTCAGGCTCGCGGGCGCGGCCTCGATCCAGGCCAGCGCCTCGCGGATCGACAGGCGCACAACCTCGCCGACATGAACGTCGGCGATCTTGACCGCCAGCGCCTCGGGCTTCAGCCGGTAGCCGTGGCAGACGCCGCAGGGGCGATTGTTCTGGTAACGCTCGAACTCCTCGCGCGCCCAGGCGCTGTCGGTCTCCCGGTAGCGCCGCTCGAGGTTCGGGATCACGCCCTCGAAGGCGCGCTCGATCTGGTAGACTCGCCCGCCCTCGTCGTAGCGGAACGCGACCTTGTCGCCGTTCGAGCCGTAGAGCAGCACGTCCTTCGCGGCGTCTGGCAGGTCACGCCAGCGCGCGGACTTGTTGAAGCCGAAATGCGCGGCCAGTCCCTCGATCGTCTGGCGGTAGTAGGGGGACTGGCCCTTGGACCACGGCGCAATCGCGCCCTTCAGCAGCGGCAGCCCTTCATCGGGCACGACCAGGCGCGGGTCGAAGAACAGCTCCACGCCGAGCCCGTCGCATGACGGACAGGCGCCGAACGGCGCGTTGAACGAGAACAGCCGCGGCTCGATCTCCGGGATCGTGAAGCCCGAGACCGGGCAGGCGAACTTCTCAGAGAACGTGATCCGCTGCGGCTCCTCTCCCTCGGGAACCGCGGTTTCGAGGATCGCGATGCCGTCGGCGAGGTCGAGCGCGGTGCGCAGGCTGTCCGCCAGCCGCGTCTCCAGCCCCTCGCGCACGACGACGCGGTCGACGACGACGTCGATGTTGTGGCGGAACTTCTTGTCGAGCTCCGGCGCCGCGTCGAGGTCGTGGAACACGCCGTTGACCTTGACGCGCTGGAAGCCCTTCTTCACAAGCTCTTGGAACTCCTTGCGATACTCGCCCTTGCGATCGCGGACGATCGGCGCGAGCAGGTAGGCGCGCGTGCCCTCTGGCAGCGCCATCGTGATGTCGACCATCTGGCTGACCTGCTGCGCCTCGATCGGCAGGCCGGTCGCCGGGCTGTAGGGCACGCCGACGCGCGCGAACAGCAGGCGCATGTAGTCGTAGATCTCGGTCACCGTGCCGACCGTCGAGCGCGGGTTCTTCGACGTGGTCTTCTGCTCAATCGAGATCGCCGGGCTGAGACCGGATATGTGGTCGACGTCCGGCTTCTGCATCATGTCGAGGAACTGCCGCGCATAGGCCGACAGGCTCTCGACGTAACGGCGCTGGCCCTCTGCGTAGATCGTGTCGAACGCGAGGCTGGATTTCCCCGAGCCGCTAAGGCCGGTGATCACGACCAACCGGTCGCGCGGGATGTCCACGTCGATCGACTTGAGGTTGTGCTCGCGCGCGCCGCGAATCTCGATGAACTTCTGTTCCGGCATGTCCCGCTCCTGCTCGACCTGCCCTAGATAGCGTGTCGCGCGCCCGATGCGAGTCCGTCGTTCTGGAACAAAACGGGATCATGTGCAAGTCTGTCCACGCAGAGGCAAATGACCCGGCGGTTGCGGCTTGACCGGTCCTCCTCAGGCCGCGGCGCGCGCGGCGGCCTGACGCGCCTGAAGCGCGCCGTGGCCCCAGGCGGCGAGATAGAGCGACAGAACCGACACGACGAGGACCAGCGCTCGCGCCGGTTGCGACAGCTCGACCATCGGCATCACCGTCGCCAGCAGGTAGTAAATGAGGATGTGGAACGAGAACACATGCAGCGAATGCTGGCCCAGCACGATCAGCCACCGGCGCGTGAACAGCCAGTCGATCCAGGCCGCGGCGCGGCGAACCCAGCGCGACCGATCGGTCGGCCCCGCCTGCAGCAGCCAGACGATTGCGAAGAGGTCGATCGCGAAGGCGAACGGATAGATCACGCCGAGAATGGCCCGGTCGCTGCGCGTCAGGATCCGGATCGAGTAGTCGTCCCCGAGCAGGCGCAGCTGGATCGCAAGGTCGTAGACGCCGAGCAGGAGGATCGCCCCGAGCGCCATCAGGAAGACGATGCGCCACTGCTCCTGGCGCAGGAAACCGAGGTCGATCCGGTTCTCCGCCATCCGATAGCCGACGAAAAGTCCGCAGAAGAACAGGGCCTGCCAGGCGAACAAGTTGAAGTAGAGCCCGAAGCGCGCCGGAACGCCGACATCGTTGAGGGCCAGCTGCGCCTGGTAGACGGCCATGCCCGCGAGGTTGGTCTGCCCCGCCAGCCAGGCCAGCAGGATCGCAGCGAAGAACGGCGCTTCGAGCCCGCGGCGCAGCATCCAGAACGCGAGCGGCGTCGCCAGCATGAAGAAGATGTACATCGGCAGGATGCCGAGGTTAGCCGATGAGGACACCAGCAGCAGGCTGGAGATCGTGAACGTCGCCGGCGCCTGCTGGAACGGCGCCAGATCGCGCGGCGCCAACGGCCCGAGCATCACCGCCGCTGCCAGCAGGATCAGCACCAGCCCGGCCTGGTGCGAATAGATCGTCCGGACGCGTGCAAGGATCGAGGCATAGGCCTCCGCCATGCTGGGATGGCGCATGAACCTGCGACCGTAGACGAGGCCCACGACCAGACCCGACAGGAAGACGAACCCCTGCGCATCCTCGACCCAGCCGAAATTCTGATGATGCAGGTTCGCGAGCCAGGAACCGGTCACCCCGTGGAAATGGGCGACGGCCATGAAAAGCAGGAAATACCCGCGAAACCCGTCGATAATCAGCAGCCGCCCCATCCGCTTCCCCCCAGACTCGCGTGCGGGTTAAAAGGCCATGCGAGGTGGCGGTCAACGCCTGTGCATCACGACGGTTGCGCTTGCCCGCGAGGCAAGCGGCAATCCGCCGAAATCGGCGGCGGAAGCGGTCAGCGGCCGAGGATCTTCTTCACGTACTGCTGCGTCTCGGAGTAGGGCGGCACGCCGCGGTACTTCTCGACAGCGCCCGGGCCGGCATTGTAGGCGGCCAAAGCCAGCCGCCAGTCGCCGAACTTTCGATACTGCATGCTGAGATAGCGCGCGCCGCCGTCCAGATTCTGCAGTGGATCATGAGGGTTGACCTGCAGCAGTCGCGCGGTTCCGGGCATCAGCTGCGCCAGGCCGATCGCCCCCTTCGACGACTTCGCCGCCGGATGGAAGTTCAATTCCTGGCGCACCAGGCGCAGGAACAGATCCTCGGGCACGTTGTGCTTGCGCGCCGCCGCCTTGGCCATGTCCTGGTACTGGCCGGCGGGGCCATAGTAGCGCGGGATGGTCCAGTCGTCGGTTTCGGCGATCCGCGACGGTCGCCTGGGCTGGCCCTTCAGAGCGCCGGGAACCGGCGGCCGGATCAACGCGCGGTATTCCGACGACAGGTTGGATCCGCCGCCCAACAACCTGCTCTGCGCCTCAGCCCCGGAAACGCCGAACAGCACAAGGCCGATGCCCAGCGCCATCATGAAGCTTCTCATGGTCCCTCACCGTCTCTTTCGGCGCCTGCCATACGCCGCGTCCGGCCTGTGCCGGAATTGCGCGGACTATGGCAAAAAAGATCCGGCGTGTCAGCTTTCATCTGCCTTCAGGACTCGTTAACGCTGTCTGAGCCAGTTTTTTTGTCGCCGGAGCTGTGACCGGCGGCGCGAGATAGGGAGATGCGGCGCATGGCCGGCAGCGTGAACAAGGTCATCCTCGTCGGAAATCTCGGGCGCGACCCCGAGGTCCGCACGTTCCAGAACGGCGGCAAGGTGGTCAACCTGCGCGTCGCGACGTCCGAGAACTGGCGCGACAAGAACTCGGGCGAGCGCAAGGAGCGCACCGAATGGCATTCGGTCGCGATCTTCAACGAGAACCTCGGCCGCATCGCCGAGCAGTACCTGCGAAAGGGCTCGAAAGTCTATCTCGAGGGCCAGCTCGAAACCCGTAAATGGCAGGACCAGTCCGGCCAGGATCGCTATACGACCGAAGTCGTTCTGCGCCAGTTCCGCGGCGAACTGACCCTTCTCGACGGGCGCGGCGAAGGCGGCGGCGCGTCGTCCGGAGACGACTATCAGGACAATCGGTTCCCCGACGATCGCGGCTCTTCTTCCGGCAGCGGCGGCGGCCGAGGCGGCAGCCAGATCGACGACGAGATCCCGTTCTGACGGCGCGCTGACGCTTCCCTGACCGACGGCCCGCCCGCCGACTGCGGAACCGGTTGCGATCGGACCGCCGCGTCCGTGATACTTGGCCGCGGAGGTCCCGAATGCGCAGTATCCTGCCGACGCTCATCCTCGCGGCGCTCTGCGCCGGCGGCGCGGTCGCGGCCGATCTGCCCCGCCTTTGCGGCGGCGCGCCGGTCGCGACCGTCTTCGCGCCAGACGAGGCCGATCTCGCCCGCGTCGCCAACTCGATCAAGCGCTGGAACCAGCAGGACCCGAGCCTGACCGCGGCCTGCAACTCCGCGGTTCGCGCCGAGGTCATCGAGGGCGGCGTGCGCGTGCATTTTCCGGCCGGCTGCTACGGCGTCGGCGTGCAGAACCGGCTTCGCTTCGCGCCGATGGAGCGCGCCTATCTCGAATACGATCTCTGCCCGAGCGACGACTTCCACTTCAGCGGCGGCAAGCTGCCGGGGCTGATCGGCGGCGGGCCGGGTGGCAAGGCCGGCCAAGGGGGCTCCTGCAAGCGCTTCACCGCGCGCCCGATGTTCAACAATCCGCGCGACGGCGTTTCGGCGCTGGTCGCCGGGCGCGTCACCACCTACGCGTACTGGTGCGAGCAACCGGGCGATTACGGCGGCTGCGGCAGGGACTGCGATTGGAACGGCGGCGCTCCTGTTCTCCACCCTGGCCAGTGCGTGCATATCGGCTCGCAGGTCGTCATGAACACGCCTGGCCGGAACGACGGCGTGATCCGCTACTGGCTCGATGGCGACCTAGTGATGGAAAAGACCGACTTCCGGTTTCGCGACGACGAGTCGCTGCAGGTCGAACTCGATCTTCTTCAGCGTCTTCTTCGGCGGCAACAAGCCGAGCTGGGCGCCGCTGACCGACGGCGAGGCCGAGTACCGCAATTTCCGGGTGATGACCGATCCGCCGCTCTGCGCGCCGTAGATCACTCTCATGGACATGCCCGCGCCCGCCCTGCCCGAGCCCTTCGCGGGCTGGTTCGCCCGTCGCGGCTGGTCGCCGCATGCGCACCAGCTCGCACTGATCGACGCCGCAGCCGACCCAGCGACGCTGCTGATCGCGCCGACCGGCGGCGGCAAGACGCTGGCGGGCTTCCTGCCCTCTCTGATCGACCTTGGTCCCGCGCCGGCGCCGGGACTGCACACGCTCTACGTCTCGCCTCTGAAGGCGCTGGCCGCGGACATCCTGCGCAACCTCGGCGGCCCGGTCGCCGAGATGGATCTTGCGATCCGCATCGAGGACCGCACCGGCGACACCGGCCAGGCCCGCCGCGCCCGCCAGCGCGTCGACCCGCCCCACATCCTGCTGACGACGCCCGAGTCGCTGGCGCTGATGCTGAGCTACCCGGAGGCCCCGAAAATCTTCGGCGGGCTGCGGCGTATCATCGTCGACGAGATCCATGCGCTGGCGGAGTCGAAGCGCGGCGATCAGCTGGCGCTCGGCCTCGCCCGCCTGCAGCGCCTGGCCCCGGGCCTGCGCCGCGTCGGCTTGTCGGCCACCGTCGAGGACCCTCCGGCGCTTGCGCGCTTCCTCGGCGGCGACGCGCGCGTGCTGCTGGCCGACCCCGGCCCGGAGGCGGACGTGACGATGCTCGAGACGGCCGAGCCACCGCCCTGGTTCGGCCAGGGCGCGCGCTATTCGGCCCGCGCGGTGATGGACCTGATCGAGGCGCACCGCACGACGCTCGTCTTCATCAACACCCGCGCGCAGGCCGAGCTGTTCTTCCAGGCGCTGTGGGCCGTCAACGACGCGAGCCTGCCGATCGGCCTGCACCACGGCTCGCTGTCGCGCGAGACCCGCACCCGCGTCGAGGCGGCGATGGCCATGGGCGCGCTGCGGGCCATCGTCGCCACCGGCTCGCTCGACCTCGGCATCGACTGGGGCGACGTCGACCTGGTGATCCAGGTCGGCGCGCCGAAGAACGTCAAGCGGCTGGTCCAGCGCATCGGCCGCGCCAACCACCGCTACAACGCGCCGTCGCGAGCGGTGCTGGTCCCGGCCAACCGCTTCGAGGTGCTCGAATGCCACGTTGCGCTCGACGCCGTGCGCGAGCACGACCTCGACGGCGCGCCCCGTGGCCCCGGTCCGCTCGACGTGCTTTGCCAGCATATGGCGCTGACCGCCTGCGCCGGGCCATTCGACGCGACCGCCCTCTACGACGAGGTGCGCGCCGCGGGACCCTACGCCGCGCTGGCGAGGGCCGACTTCGACGCGTGCCTCGAGTTCTGCGCGACCGGAGGCTATGCGCTGCGCGCCTATGACCGCTGGCGCCGGCTGGTCGAGCGCGACGGCCTGTGGTCGCTGCGCGATCCGCGCCGCGCCCGGGCAATCCGGATGAACGCAGGCACCATCGTCGACACCGAGAAGCTGAAGGTCCGCGTCAAGGGCTCGTTCGGGCTGCTCGGCGAGATCGAGGAGGACTTCGCGGCGACGCTGACGCCGGGCGACACGTTCCTGATCGGCGGCGAGACGGTGCGCTACGAGAGCCTGCGCGAGATGAACGTCGAGGTCACGCGCCAGGCGACCGGCGAGCCGCGCATCGCCGCCTTCATGGGCACCAAGCTCGCGACCTCCACGCTGCTGTCGCGCCGCGTCGTCGAACTGCTCGACGCCCGCGAGCGCTGGGGGGACCTCCCGGGCTGGATGACGGACTGGCTCGGGCTGCAGGCCCGGATCAGCCGCCTGCCCCGCCCCGGCCGCCTGCTGGCCGAGACCTTTCACCGCGGCGGCCGCGCGCACCTGACGCTCTACGGGTTTGCCGGGCGCAACGCGCACCAGACGCTGGGCCTGCTCGTCACGCGGCGCATGGAGGAGGCGGGGCTCGACCCGCTCGGCTTCGTCGCCAACGACTACGCGCTGCTGATCTGGGGCCTGCGCCTGCCCGAGGATGTGCCGACGCTGCTGTCGCCGCAGGGCCTGCGCGACGGGCTCGAGGGCTGGCTCGGCGAGAACGCGGTGATGAAGCGCACCTTCCGCGACGTGGCGGTCATCGCCGGGCTGATCGACCGCAACCTGCCCGGCCAGCGCAAGAGCGGTCGGCAGGCGACGTTCTCGTCGGACATCCTCTACGACACGCTGCGCCGCCATGATCCGGACCACCTGTTGCTCCGGATCACCCGCGCCGAGGCCGGGCGCGGCCTGGTCGACTTCGGCCGGATCGAGACGATGCTCGCCGACGCCGCCGGCCGCATCGACGTCGTGCGCGCGCCGCACCTGACCCCGCTCGCCGCCCCGATGCTGCTCGAGGTCGGCCGCGTGCCGATCCGCGGCCGCGGCGAGGTCCGGCTGGTGGCCGACGCCGCCGCGGCGTTGCTGGCCGAGGCCGGGCTGGACCGGCTGAACGACCGCTGGCCCGAGCGAGGCGCCGGTTAATGGTTAATGATCCCGCAGGTTGTATTGACGTCGCCAGGCATTTTATAGAATTGCATGACTAAAAGACGTCGTCCGATGGTCGGATGTGTTCAGTACCGAGGGTCATGTAGAATGTCTGCCGTCAAGAAGTTTGCCGCTGCCCTGCTGCTCGCAGGCGCGGCCTTTGCGTCCGGGCCGGGGCATGCAGCCACCTGCAGCACCGCCAACCTGACGACCTCGACCGCCTGCCAGTCCGATATTCCGGGCGGCCCGGGCGGCAACGTGACGCCTGCCCAAATGAACGGGTTCAACGGCGGCGCGGGCGTATTCGGCACCAATGCCTGGGACGATCTAGGCAAGATCAACACGACCGACGCGCCCGGCGTCTTCAACAGCGACTATTTCTCGGTCACGACCAATGCCGGCAACGGCTCCGGTTCGTGGTCGCTCAATCCGGAATTCAAGTTCGCCAAGGGAGCGTCCTACGCCTTCGTGCTCAAGGGCGGGAAGTCCAACGCCGCCTACCTGCTCGACACGTCCTTCGCCTCCGGGACCTGGAACAACCTCGATCTGTGGACGCCGAACGGCAAGAACAACGCCGGCTTGTCGAACATGACGCTGATGGGCAGCCAGGCGCCGGCCCCGGTGCCCCTGCCGGCCGCGATCTGGCTGCTGATGGGCGGCGTGGCGGGCCTCGGGGCTGTCGCGCGCAAGCGCAAGGCCGCAAACACCTGACAAAGGCCGGCCGGGCGCGCGCGCCGATGCGGACGCGCGACCGGCCTCTCTTCTCGAGATCCCCGGCGTCTCGACATCCGTTTGCCGATAGGCGCGCGTCGAGCCGACTCCCTCCGCTTTCCGCTTGTCGCGCCGACCGCAGTCGGGCATCTCTGCCGGATGACCGCTGTCGACTTCATGCTGAACGGCGCTGTTCTGACCGCGCTCGGCTCTGGCGCGCTCTGGTGGCCGGCCGAGCGGATGCTGGTCGTGTCGGACCTGCATCTCGGCAAGTCCGAGCGCCTGGCGCGGCGCGGCGGCGCGCTGCTTCCGCCCTACGAGACCGCCGAGACGCTGCGCCGGCTCGCAGTGGAGATCGAGCGCTTGGCGCCAACGGTCGTGGTCGCGCTCGGCGACAGCTTCGACGATCCCGCTTGCCTCGCCTCGCTGGATCCGGCCGACCTCAGCCGGCTCGGCGCGCTCGCGGCCGAACGGGACTGGATCTGGATTGCCGGCAATCACGACCCAGGTCCGCTCGCTCTGCCGGGCAGCCATCTGGTCGAATTCGTACGCGGACCGCTGACGCTGCGCCACTCCGCCGCGCCCGGCTCGGTCGCCGGGGAGGTGTCCGGCCATTATCACCCGAAGTTCCGCCTGCCCGTCGGCGGCCGGGCTATCACGCGGGCCTGCTTCCTGCATGACGCGCGCCGGCTGATCCTGCCCGCGTTCGGGGCCTATACCGGCGGCCTGCGCGCCGACAGTCCGGCGCTGCGTGCGCTGTTCGATCCGGGGGCCCGGGCGATCCTGACCGGCGCGCCCTGCCTGTCGGTGCCAATGGCGGCCACCACCGCCGCCCAATGACGCCGCGCGCGATCCCGGTCGCCAGCCGGCGGGCTGCGCCGCGTTGCCGGGCGCGGACGATCTGCGCGGGCTGCTTTTATGTCGTGGCCGGGACAAGACAGAAGCAGCCCAAAAGCGGCTGCCAAAGACTTCGTCCGCCCGGCCTGCCGGGGAGCGCGGCGCGGCCGTCCGATCAGTCGAGCTTCTTGCGCTCCAGCACGCGTTCCTCGCGCGCGATCGACCATTCGATGATCTGTCGCCACAGCGCCTCGATCAGGTCCGGATCGGCGCCACAAGCGGCAGCCTCCCGCCGCACCCGCGACACGACCTCCTCGACGCGCGCATCGATCCGGGCCGGCAGACCCGCAGCCTGCTTGATCTCGATGGCCCGGTCGATACAAGCGACCCGCCGCGCCAGAAGAGCGACCAGATCTCGATCAATCTCGTCGATCTCGGCGCGCAGCGGGGCCATTTCGGAGCAGGTCTGATCGGACTTCGTCATGCGCGTCGCATAACCACAGATGGCGACTGCAACAATGGCCCGCGAACGGTCGCGGTCACGACAGTCCAAGCTTGGCGAGCGCGGTCGCCAGCTGCGCGCCGCGATCCAGCCGCACGTCCACAATCACCCCGTCCTCGTCGTCCTCCAGCGGCTCCAGCGTCGCAAACTGATCATCAAGCAGCGCGGCCGGAAAGAAGTGCCCGCTTCGGCTGGCCAGCCGGTCCTCGAGCGCGCTGCGCGAGCCATGCAGATGCACGAAGCGCACCCAGGGCGCTCCGGAGCGCAGGATGTCCCGGTAGCTGCGCTTCAGCGACGAGCAGGCCGTGACCGAGTTCTGCCCCTCTTTGTCACGCGCTGCGATCCAATCCGCCAGCGCGCGCAACCAGGGCCGCCGGTCGGCATCGTCCAGCGCGAATCCCGCGCTCATCTTCTCGACGTTCGCGGCGGGATGAAACCGGTCGCCCTCGGCGAACGGCCACTGCAACCGCTCTGCGAGATTTTCCCCGAGCGTAGATTTTCCGCATCCGGCCACGCCCATCACAACCAGATGCTGCACGTCGTGCGTCCTGTCCATCGGCTCAATCTCCCTGTCTTCGCCGCCGGCCGCAAGCTCCTGTTCCGATCGACGGCGCGCAAAAGGAAGACGGGCGGACCGAGGTCCGCCCGTCAAGTCGATCGCCGGCCGAAGGAGCTGTCGTCCGCTCAGCGGATCGACGCGCCGGCCGGCAACGGGGAGGCCGCTCCCTCGGAGACGAGCAGGCCCGTCTTCGCGTGATGGCGTTTGAGCAGCGGCCTGAGCACGAACAGGGCGCAGAGGGCCGCCGTGATGTCGAGCGCCGACATCGTGTAGAGAACCGTCGCCCAGGTTCCGGTCCACTCCATCAGCAGGTTGCCCATCGGGACGAACAGCGCGGCGATGCCCTTGGCCGTGTAGAGGGCGCCGTAGATCTTGCCGATGTGCTTGGTGCCGAAGGCGTCGCCCGCAGTCGCCGAGAACAGCGAGTAAACTTCCCCCCAGGCAAGGAATACCAGCCCGGATAGGACAACGAACATCACCGGGTTGCCGCCGAGATGCGCCAGCGCGAAGATGCCGAGGCCCTCGATCGAGAAGGCGATGAACATTGTCTTCTCGCGACCGATATGGTCCGAGATATAGCCGAACAGCGGACGCGAGATGCCGTTCATCAGCCGGTCGATCATCAGCGCCAGCGGCAGCGCCGCCATGACGAAGAAGTACATGTTGACCGGCGCCTCGCGCACTCCGAGGTCGTCCGCGATCACGCCGAGCTGGGCGACCGCCATCAGGCCGCCGGTGACCGTCGCGGTGAACATCGCGAGCATGACCCAGAAGACAGGCGTGCGGAGCGCTTCGTGAAGCGTGTAGTCCTTGCGGGACTGGGCGATGTGCGAGGAGTAGGTCCTGGCGACGCCGTCCTGCGCCTTCGGCGCCCTCAGGAAGGTCGCGACCGTCAGGATCACGGCGCCCTGAATGAAGGCGAAGAAGAAAAACGTCGACTGGTAGCCCGAGTTCTCGATCATCCTGGCGATCGGAATGATCGTGAGGATGGTGCCCGAGCCGTACCCGCCGGCCGTGAGGCCAACGGCTAGGCCGCGGCGATCCGGGAACCACTTCAGCGCGTTGTTGATGCAGGTTGCGTAGACGCAGGCCACGCCGAGACCGCCGATCGCGCCGCCGAGATAGAAGCCGGACAGCGACCCGGTCATCGAATTCACGATCCAGGCGAGCGCGACAGCGAGACCGCCGAACATCACGACCCGGCTGGGACCGCGAGTGTCGATGAAATGCCCGACGATCGGCGTGCTCCAGGTCTGGACAAGCACGAAGATGGTGAACGCGGTCTGGATCGCGGCGCGTGACCAGCTGTGCGTTTCCTGGATCTCGGGGACGAACAGCGTCCACGAATACTGGATGTTGGAGGCAGCCACCATGCAGGCCACGCCCAGCGCGAGCTGTAGCCAGCGATTATTGGCAAATCCTCCGACCCCGCCGACTGGCGCGGCGACGCTGTTGTTATGCACTAGATTTCCTCCTGCTATTGCGCATCGAGCCGTCGGCGCAGGGAGACGTTTCCCCGCCGCAGTTCGTTTGGGTGCTTGTTGAGGCGCCGTGTCCGGGACGTCCTTGACGATCAGGGAACAGAATCACCGGATCATTGTCAAGGCATCTGGTACACCAGATTTTTAATGCCAAATGATGACAGTAAAACGTTTGAACTGCCGAAACGGAGAACGGCGCGCCTCGCGGCGCGCCGTGCATCCAGTGTCAGCGCAGAATCAGCGTCAGGTCGCCGGCTCGGGCTCCAAGCCATCGTCGCCGCGAGAGGGGCGCGACTTGCCTGCCTTCGGGATCGAGGCAATGCCCGACGGCCCGGTATCGGCCTTGTCGTCGTCATCGCCGCCGCGGTTCAGCGGGAGGCCGGCGATCACACGGCCGATCTCCTTGCCGGTGAGGGTCTCGTACTCGAGCAGCCCATTGGCCAGCCGCTCGAGGTCCTCACGCTTTTCGGTCAGGATGCGCCTTGCCGTGGAGTAGCCTTCGTCTACCAGCGCCCGGACCTCCGCGTCGATCAACTCCTGCGTGTCCGGACCTGCGTTGGTGCCGCCACCCTGCGGGCCGAGATAGCTGAACTGCTCGTTGGCGTAGTCGATGTTGCCGAGCTTTTTCGACATGCCGAACTTGGTCACCATCGCCCGAGCAATCCGGCTGACCTGCTGGATGTCGCTGGCGGCGCCGCTGGTCACCTGGTCCGGCCCGAAGACCAGCTCCTCGGCAACCTTGCCGCCCATGGCCATCGCTATCATCGACTTGTACTTGGTCATCGTCACCGACAGCTGGTCGCGTTCCGGCAGACTCATCACCAGGCCAAGCGCACGCCCGCGCGGAATGATCGTCGCCTTGTGGATCGGGTCGTGCTGCGGCGTGTTGATGCCGACGATTGCGTGGCCGGCCTCGTGGAACGCGGTCAGCTTGCGCTCGTCGTCCGACATCACCATCGAGCGCCGCTCTGCGCCCATCATGACCTTGTCCTTCGAGCTCTCGAAGTCCGCCATCGTTACGAAGCGCTTGCCGGTCCGCGCCGCCATCAGCGCCGCCTCGTTGACGAGGTTGGCGAGGTCCGCGCCGGAGAAGCCCGGCGTGCCGCGCGCGATCACGCGCAGGTCGACGTCGGCAGCCAGCGGAACACGGCGCGCGTGGACGCCCAGGATCTTCTCGCGGCCCTTGATGTCGGGGTTGGTCACCTGCACCTGCCGGTCGAACCGGCCCGGACGCAGCAGCGCCGGATCGAGCACGTCGGGCCGGTTGGTGGCGGCGATCAGGATCACGCCCTCGTTGGCCTCGAAGCCGTCCATCTCGACGAGGAGCTGGTTCAGCGTCTGCTCGCGCTCGTCGTTGCCGCCGCCATAGCCCGCGCCGCGATGCCGGCCGACCGCGTCGATCTCGTCAATGAATACGATGCAGGGCGCGTTCTTCTTGGCCTGCTCGAACATGTCGCGTACGCGGGAGGCGCCGACGCCGACGAACATCTCGACGAAGTCCGATCCCGATATCGTGAAGAAGGGCACGCCCGCCTCGCCGGCGATGGCGCGCGCGAGAAGCGTCTTGCCGGTGCCCGGAGGGCCGACCAGCAGCGCACCCTTCGGGATCTTGCCGCCGAGGCGGCTGAACTTCTGCGGGTCGCGCAGGAACTCGACGATCTCCTCCAGCTCCTCCTTGGCCTCGTCGATCCCGGCGACGTCGTTGAAGGTGACCTTGCCCGACTTCTCGGTCAGCAGCTTCGCCTTGGACTTGCCGAAGCCCATCGCCCCGCCGCGGCCTCCGCCCTGCATCCGGTTCATGAAGAAGATCCAGACGCCGATCAGCAGCAGGAACGGCAGCCACAGCCCAAGCGCGGACATGAAGCCGGACTGCTCCTGCGGCGCGGCCTGGATCTCGACCTCGTTCTCGCGCAGCGACGGCAGCACGTCGGTGTTGCGCGGCTGGACCGTCTGGTAGGTAGCGCCGTCGGTCCCGGTGATGTAGACCCGCTCGCCGTCGAGCCGCACGGCGGAGACCTGGCCCTCGTCGACGCGGTTCAGGAAGTCCGAATAGCTGATCTCGCGGCCCATGTTGGTCCGGCTGCCGTTCGAGAAGACGTTGAACAGCGCGACCATCAGCAGGAAGAGGATGATCCAGAACGCGATATTCTTGGTGTTGCCCACTACCCGCACTCCAATGGCATGGGCGCGGCCACAGAGGCTACCGCGCCGTGTTGCGCTAACATAAGGTCTGCGCGTCCCGATTCAACGCAATTCGCCGACAGACCACGGCGGCGCGAGCGGCGCGATGCGTTCCACGCGAAGCGGACCCGCCGGATCGAGCAGCGGCGCCGCGACCAGACGCCCGTCGGACCACAGCGCCGGGGTTGTCGCCAGCGCCTCGCGCGAGAGGCCAGTCGCGCGCCAGTCCGGCCGCGCTGCGATCCCCTTCGCTCCGAGCGGGCCGATCGTCAGGTCCGCCGGCTGCGCCGCCTCGGGAAGCGCGGTGACGCGCCAGCGGCGGTCCCAGACGCCGCGAACCGCCGGAACCGGCGCAGCCACGCGCGCGGGCTCCCTGCGGATCGCGACGCGACCGTCCCGCAAGAGGCGAAGCACGCAGCCGTGCAGCGTCAGGCCGCGTCCCACCCGGCCCCGCGCGACGGCCTCGGCGAGGGTCTCCAGTCGGCTCATGCGCGGGCAAAAGGGCTCGCCGGCAACCCAGCACAAAGCGCTGGCGAGCAGCCGAAGCCCGATCTCGTCCTGCGCCCTGCAGAGCGGCGCGGGATCGAGCGTCAGGTCTCCGGCGGCGCCGGCGACCAAGCACTGAACGGCCAACGCCCGTGTCGCCGCCTCAAGCGCCGCGCGCGCGCGCGCCATGCGCCTGGCGGTCGCGGCCAGCCGCTCCGGCCCTAGCCCGAGGTCGCCAAGCACGGGCAGCGCCGCGCGCGCCCGCACGCGGTCATAGGCGGGATCCGCGTTGCCCGGATCTTCTGCCCAGCCGACGCCCCGGGCCTGCAGCCAGTCGCGAAGCTCGGCACGCCTCCGGCCAAGCAGCGGCCGCAGCCACAGCAGGCCATCGATCCGGGAGGCTCCGGACATCGCCGACAGCCCGTCGACGCCCGACCCGCGCGCCACCCGCATCAGGAAGGTCTCGGCCTGATCGTCAAGCGTGTGCCCGAGCGCCACGGCAGATATCCCGCTCCCATGCGCCCAATCCGCGATCATGGCCCGTCGCGCATCCCGAGCCGCCTGCTGGAGATTGCCGCGCGGGTCGCCTCGATCCCAGACGCGGACATGGTGGACGATGCCGCGCCGCGCGCAGAGCCGGCCAACTTCGGCGGCTTCGGCGGCGGCTTCGGGCCGCAACCGGTGGTCGATGGTGATAGCCGCGATCCCGCGGCCGGCGCCGCGCGCCCAGTCCGCGAGCAACAGCAGCAGCGCGACCGAGTCCCCGCCCCCGGAGACCGCCACGCCGATCGGCCCCTCCGGCGCCGCCGCCATGGCCTCCGCGACCGCGGCCGCGAGACCGGCCGGCGCTCTGGTCACTGACAGTTCAGCGCCTGCCGCTTGCCCGGCGCCGACGAGGCGGCTTCGCTGCCCGGATAGCGGCTGACGACCTCGGTCAGCGTCAGGCAGGCTTCCTCGGTCTGCCCGAGCTCCCTGAGACTGTCCGCAAGGCCCAGCAGCGCCGGCGGCGCGAACGGCCCCTCGGGCGCGCCGCTGAATGCGTCGAGATAGCTGCGCGCGGCGCTCCGCCAGTCTCCGCCCTCGGCCAGCGCCGCCCCGCGCCGGAACTGAGCCTCGCTGGACAGCGGCCCGCCCGGATAGGTGGCGAGGAACTCCCCGTAGAGCTCGGCGGCCCGGGCATGATCGCCAGCCTCCGCCGCCGCCTTTGCCGCATCGAAGTCGGCGCGCTCGGAAACCGCGAACTCGGCGCCGCCGCCGGTCTCGGGCACGGCGCTGGACGGCGCGCTGACGCCGCCACCCAGCGGCTCGGGCTGCCCGAGCAGGCTCACGTCGCCGCCCTCCAGCTCGGTAAGCCGGAAATCGATGTCGCCGACCCGGTTCGAGGCATCCGACACGATGCGGTTCACGTCGTTGGTCAGGACCTCGACGCGGCTCGTCAGCCGGCGCAACTCCGCCTCGAGCTGGTCGAGCCGCGTCAGCGCCGTCGCCGAGGCGGTCGGCAGGCCCTGCCCCGGCCGCGTCTCGACCAGCGCCGCGCGCAACTCGGCGATCTGCCGGTTCAGCACGCCCAGATCCGCGCGCACGTCGGCGATCGTCGAGTCGGCCGCAGCATCGGCCGACTGCGCCAGCGCCGCGCCGCCAAACGACAGAGCGCAGGCGGCCGCGAACGCCAGCCGCCGCAGCGCGCCCGGGACCGCCCGGGTCACGCGCCCGCGCCGCCGGCCACGACCGCCGTGACCGCGCGCCTGTTCTGGGCCCAGCAGCTCTCGTCGGCGCAGGTCGCCACGGGACGCGCGCGTCCGAACGTGTTGGTGCGGACCCGGCTGTCGGGGATCCCGCGGCTGACCATGTAGTCGCGCACCGCCGATGCGCGCCGGGCGCCGAGCTGGATGTTGTAGGCCTCGGTGCCGCGCTCGTCGGCGTGGCCTTGTATCTCGATCGGACCGCCCGGGTTCGCCTGCAGCCAGCCGATCTGCTGGTCGATCAGCGCCATTGCCGACGGGCTCAGCGTGCTCTGGTCGACCGAGAACAGCACGGTGTCGCCGATCGTGCTGCCCGGCAGGACGCCGCCGGTGATCGCGCCGGTCCCGAACCCGTCGGCTGCGCCGCCGCTGTAACCAGTGCCGGCCGTGCCGCCAAAACTGTCGCCGGCGCCGATCGGCCCGCGGGCGCAGGCCGCAAGCGCCGCCGCCATCGCGATCGCCAAAATGAATTTTGTCATGCCTTGACCTCCCGTTTCCGCCTTCACGCCAGCAGCCCCGACCAGGACGGGGCCGAGGCGAAGCCCGCCGTCGGAACCGGTCGCAGGTTGCGACCGGTGATGTCCACCGAATAGATCTGCGGGCCGCCGCTGTCACCGGGCGTCTCGCGGTAGAACATCAGCACGCGCCCGTTCGGCGCCCAGGTCGGCCCCTCGTCGAGGTAGCTCGCGGTCAGCAGCCGCTCGCCCGAGCCGTCCGGCCGCATCACCCCGATGTGGAACCGGCCGCCGACGATCTTGGTGAAGGCGATCAGGTCGCCCCGCGGCGACCATTGCGGCGTCGCGTAGCGCCCGTCGCCGAAGCTGATCCGCCGTCCCCCGCCGCCGCCGGCCGGCATCACGTAGATCTGCTGCGTGCCGCCCTGGTCGCTCTCGTAGACGATCTGGCTGCCGTCCGGTGAGAACGTCGGCGACGTGTCGATCGCCGAGGTCTGCGTCAGCGCCCGGCCCTGCCCCGAGCCCAGATCGACAAGGTAGATGTTCGAGGCGCCGCCCTGCGACACCGAGATCAGCGCCTGGTTCTCCGATGGCGCAAACCCGCCGGCGAGGCTGATCTCGCCGGCGCTCGCGATCGCGCGCCGGCCGCCGCCGCCCGCATTCATCAGGTAGACGGCCGGACGGCCGCCCTCGTAGCTGGTGAACAGGATCTGCCGCGCCGATTCCGAGACGCTCGGACCGACGACCAGCGCCGCCCCGTCCGTCAGCGTGACCGGGTTCTGTCCGTCGTAGTCCATCATCGCGATCGCCTTTCGGCGCTGCGCCTTTGAGCCGCTTTCGGCGATGTAGGCGACGCGGCTGTCGAAGTAGCCGCCCTCGCCGGTCAGGCGCGAATAGACGGAATCCGCGACCTTGTGCGCCAGCCTGCGCCACGAGGCGGCGGGCCCGTCGAAGCGGAGCCCCTCGCCCATCGGGGCCTGCCCGAACACGTCCCAGAGCCGGAACCGCACGGTCGCGGTGTCGCCACTGACGCCGACCGAGGCCGCCACCAGAGCCTGCGCGTTGATCGCACGCCAGTCTGCGAACTGCACCGGGGCGTCGATGTTGGTGATCCGGCCCAGATAGGCGGTCTGCGGGATCTCGCGGAAGAGGCCGGTCCCGGTCAGGTCGTCGATCATCACCTGGCGGATGCGCGAGGCAATGTCCTCCGCGCCCGGAGCATCGGCGAGGAAGGCCGGCGCCGCGAAGGGCATCGGCTCGATCACGCCCTCGGTGATCTCGATGCGCAGCGGCGACTGCGCCGCCGCGGCGAAGGGGCGCGCAAGCAGCGCGGCGGATGCGCCGATCAGCAGGCCGCGTCGCGAGGGTCTCACCATGTCACCATTCCTTCGGGACTGAAGACGATTTCCAGGTTCTGCCACTGGGCGAACTTGTCCTGCGGCATCTGCGTATACGGCGCGCACCGGATCAAGGCGATACGCGCCGAGCGGAAGGCGGCGTCGTAGCGGCTGTCGGGCGGCGTGGCGGGATCGATCATCCGGATGCTGCTCTCGATCACGCTGCCGTCGGGCTGCAGCGTCACCGCAAGCGTCACGCGCAACTCCTGCGCATCCCGCAGGCCCGCCGGCACGCTCCAGCAGCGCTGGATCGCGAGCTTCAGCCCGTCGCGCTCGCCGGAGGTCAGCGGCGCGCCGACCGGAAGCGAGGTCGCAGGCGCGGTTTCCGTCACGGTCGGGGCCGGCGCAGCGTCGGCGGCGGCCTGCTGGCGCAACCGCTCGAGTACCGCGTCGGCCTGGCTCGGCTCCTCGGGCTCCGGCTCCACTGGCGGCGGCTCGACGGCGGGCGGTTCGACCGCAGCCTGCTCGACGACCGCCTGCCGTTCAGGGGTCTGCGGCTCGGATGGCTGCGGCGGCGTCGGCGCGGGCCGCGCCGGGCGCGGCGGCGGGGGCGACGCCGACGCGACGAGCCCCGTCACGGCCGGCGGCGGCGTCGGCTCCTGCGGCGCGGGATCGGGCGCCGTCTCCGGCGCGGCTTCGGGCGGCGCCTCGGGCGCCGCAGCCTGCAGGCGCTCGGGCGCAGGCTCGTCCGACTGCTCGGGCGTGACCGTCTCGGCCGGCTGGGCGACCTCGGGCGGCGCCGGCGTCGGCTCCGGCGCGATCCGCTCCACGGGTCGCGGACGCGGCGGCAGAACGACAGCGGTCGACGTGGCCGGCGCGACGATCGTCACCCCCTCGGGCGCTGCAGCCAGCGGCGCCTCGGGGTTGAACGATGGAGCGAGCGACGGCGGCGGCCCCGCCTGCTCGGGCTCGGCCTGCGGCGCGGGCCTATCCGCGACCGGCGGCGGCGTCGGCTCTGGCAGAACTTCGGGCGTTTCCTCGACTCTCGGCGCCGGCGCCAGCGGCGGCGCTTCGGGCGCCCGCGGACCCGGCGCCGCAGACTGAGCCGCGGCAAACTCAGCTTCGCTGACGAAGCTTACTTCGGTCACGCGCACAGGCGGCGTTTCGCCGGGCGAGAACCATGGCAGGCCGAACAGCGCGAGCGCGATGACTGCGCCGTGGCCGATGCCGGAGACGAGGGCGCCTTCTGTCCGCACGGGCGGCGCCTACTGATCCGCGCCGTCGAACCGCGGACCGCCCTGTTCGGTGACGAGGCCGATATTGGTGAAGCCGGACGCGTTCAGCGCGCCCATCACCTGCATCACGCCCTCGTAGGGCACCGCGCCGTCGGCGCGCAGGAACACGCGGTCGCTCGCACGCTCGGCGGCGACCGCGCGCAGCCGCGGAATGAACTCGTCCGCCGGGATCTCGACGTTCTGCACGACGATCGCGCCATCGGCGGTCAGCGCAACCGTCAGCGGCTCCTCCTGCTCGGAGGGCAGCGGCGCTGCGGCGGTACGGGGCAGCTCGATCGGCACGCCGACCGTCAGCAGCGGGGCGGCCACCATGAAGATGATCAGCAGCACCAGCATCACGTCGACGAAGGGCGTGACGTTTATCTCGGACATCGGCCTGCGCCGCGCCGTGCGGCGACGGGACCGAAGGCCGACGCCGGGCTCGAGCCGTGCGGCCATGTCAGGCCGCCCGGTCGAGCTGGCGCGACAGGATCATCGAGAACTCGTCGGAGAAGCTGTCATAGCCGGACACCACCGCCTCCGTGTCCTGGTTCAGCTTGTTGTAGAAGATCACCGCCGGGATCGCGGCCAGGAGGCCGAGCGCGGTGGCGAGCAGCGCCTCGGCGATGCCGGGGGCGACGACGGCGAGGTTCGTCGACTGCTGCATCGCGATGTCCTCGAACGCGTTCTTGATGCCCCAGACCGTACCGAACAGGCCGACGAAGGGCGCGATCGAGCCGACCGTGGCGAGGAAGGTCAGGCCGCGGCCGAGGCTCTCGGCCTCGCGCCCGACCGCGACCTGCATCGCCCGATCGATGCGGGCCTGGGCGCCAGCGATCAGCGCGCCGTCCTTGCGGTGCGAGCGGCGCCATTCGGTCATGCCGGCGGAGAAGATGCGCTCGGACGCGCCGGCCGGATCGGGATCCATGCGCTCGTAGATGTCCTCGAGCGGGTCGCCGGACCAGAAGGCCGCGTCGAAGGCGGCGGCCTCGGCGCGGGCGCGGCGCAGGTCCATCAGCTTCTGAACGATGATCGACCACGACCAGAACGAGGCCGCGATCAGCACCAGCATCACGATCTTTACGATGAAGCTCGCCCGCAGGAACAGCGCGAGCAGCGAAAAGTCGAGATTTGTCGGGTCCATGATTGCCTGTCTGCTCGGTCTGCTCGGAGAAACGGCCGGGTATGCGCGACCGGGGCGCATCCCGCACCCGATTTTTTCGCCGTTGTGCCGAAAACCGGCCTAGATGTCTAGGGGGAAGGCGCGCGCCTCCGGCGTCGCGCGCAGCAGGGTCGCACGATGCGACCTTGGCGCAATTCACTGGATTAACTAGATAAAATCCCCAGCGTTAACCGGGTAGAAACACTTCTGGCCGTGGATCACAACGCCGCGTTCGTAGCGCCGAGCCGCTCGACCGCCTCGCGAACCGCCGGCGGCAGGCGCGCCGGCCGGCCATCGAGGCGCATCGCGACCACGACGACCCGCGCCAGCGCCAGCGCCTGGCCGGCTCGCGAGACGGTCTGCACGAGTTCGACTCTCGCGCCCCGCAGCGCCGCCAGCGACGTCGACACGACCAGATCGTCCTGAAAGCGCGCCGGCGCCAGATAGTCGATCTCGACGCGCCGCACCGCGAAAACGAGGCCCGCCGCGTCGCGCAGGCTCGCCTGGTCGATCCCGAGCGCGATCAGCGCCTCGGTGCGACCGCGCTCGATGAACTTCAGATAGTTCGCGTAGTAGACGATGCCCGCGAGGTCGGTGTCCTCGTAGTAGACGCGCAGGCGGAAATCGTGCGCCACAGCGCGCTCCCTCAGCCGCCGGACGCCGGGTGCTCGATGCGCAGCACCCTGCCGCCAGCATCGGCCTCGCAGGTGTGCATCCTGCCGCCGTCGCGCACCTCGAAGAGCGCGACCCCATCCGGAGCGGTCGAGCGCCACCCGCTGGTCACTGCGCCGGGAGGCAGACCCAAATGCGCGGCGACGGCGGAGACGCAGGCGGCCTGCTGCGTCGCACGATCCGGCGCCGCGGGTCCGGGCGCGGGCGCGCAGGCCAGCAGAGCGGACGCGCAGGCGACGGAGCCGATCCGCCACACGCGCGCCCCTGCTCGCAAGTCCTCGGCCCGCCGCTCAGGCCGGGCCGAAGCTGGAGATCGTGCCGTCGATCTCGACCGTGCAGGTGTAGCCGACATTGTTCAGCATCAGGTCATAGACGGTCGCGCCTGTCTTGGTCGACGAGACCGGCGAGATCATCACGTCGCCCTCGGTCAGGCCCTGGGCCTGGATCGCCAGCGCCGAGCAGGCTTCCTCGGCCGGCGTCATCACCGGTTCCGGCGGCGGAGGCGGCGGCTTAGGCGCAGCAGGCCGCGATTGCGAGCGGTAGCGCGATCGCCGCGCCGATCCCGAAAAGTCTCATGTCGAGTGTCCCCCAAACAGGCCGCTCCGTGCGTCGGAACGAGCGAAACCACGCTAACAGCCGTCGCGGCGCCATTGCAACGCGCGCGGGCCCGCGTTCGGCCGTTTCCCGCCGGAAAGGCCTCATTCCTCGAAGAGGTCGCCGATCTGGGGCTGCGGACGGGGCGGCGACAGCCCGAGATGGGTCCAGGCCTTCGCCGCCAGCATCCGGCCGCGCGGCGTGCGCTGGATCAGCCCCTGCTGCAGCAGGAAGGGCTCGATCACCTCCTCGATCGCGTCGCGCGCCTCGGAGAGCGCGGCCGCCAGCGTCTCGACCCCGACCGGGCCGCCGCCGTAATTCTCCGCGATCACGCCGAGATAGCGCCGGTCGGCGCCGTCGAGCCCGAGGTCGTCGACGCCGAGCCGGGTCAGCGCCGCGTCGGCGACCGGCTGCGTCACCTTGCCGTCGCCCTCGACGATCGCGAAGTCGACGACGCGGCGCAGCAGCCGCCCCGCGATGCGCGGCGTGCCGCGGGCGCGGCGCGCGATCTCGCGCGCGCCGTCGGGCGTCGCCTCGGCGCGCATCAGCCGGGCCGCGCGGGTCACGATCGAGACCAGCTCGTCGACGTCGTAGAACTCGAGCCGGGTCGGGATGCCGAACCGGTCGCGCAGCGGCGTCGTCAGCAGGCCGAGCCGCGTCGTCGCGCCGACCAGCGTGAACGGCTGCAGCTCGATGCGCACCGTGCGCGCGGCCGGCCCCTCGCCGATCACGAGGTCGAGCTGGAAGTCCTCGAGCGCCGGATAGAGGATTTCCTCGACGACCGGGCTCATCCGGTGGATCTCGTCGATGAAGAGCACGTCGCGCGCATCGAGATTGGTCAGGATCGCCGCGAGATCGCCGGCCCGCGCCAGCACCGGCCCCGAGGTCATGCGGAAGTTCACGCCGAGCTCGCGCGCGACGATCTGCGCCAGCGTCGTCTTGCCGAGGCCCGGCGGCCCGTAGAACAGCGTGTGGTCCATCGCCTGCGCCCGGCGCCGGGCGCTCTCGATGAAGACCCGCAGGTTGGCGCGCGCGGCCTTCTGGCCGACGAACTCGTCGAGCGTCTGCGGGCGCAGCGCGCGGTCGGCGTCTTCCGGCAGCGGCTCGGGGCGCAGCGACGGATCGGGGGCGGGATCGGGTTCGGTCATCGGGTCAGGCCTTCGGGGCGAGGCGCTTCAGCGCCGCGCGGATCAGCGCGCCGGTGTCGAGGTCGGGCGCGGCCGTCTCGGCCACCGCCGCCGCGGCCTCGCCGGGCGCATAGCCGAGATTGACCAGCGCCGACAGCGCCTCGGCGCTGACGCTGGGCGCGGGCGCGGCCGGCGCCGGGCTCGGCGAGGCCGCAGCCGGCGCGTCGATCGCCGGCGCCGCGCCATGCGCCGCGGCGGCGGGCGCTGCCGCCATCATCGCCGGGGCCTTCGACTTCAGCTCCAGCACGACGCGCTGGGCGATCTTCGGGCCGACGCCGGGCGCCGCGCGGAACGCGGTCGCGTCCCCGAGCGCCAGCGCGCGCGCGAGCCCGTCCGGCCCGAGCGCGCCGACGATCGCGAGCGCGGCCTTGGGCCCGACCCCCTGCACCGAGGTCAGCAGCCGGTGCCAGTCGCGCTCGACCAGCGTCGCGAAGCCGAAGAGCTGCATCAGGTCCTCGCGGACCACGAGCTCGGTATAGAGCGCGACCGGCGACCCCGGCGCCGGCATGCCCGCGAGCGTGCGGTCCGAGCAGTGGACGAGATAGCCGACGCCGCCGGTGTCGATCAGGACGTGATCGCCGGCGCGGTAGTCGAGCCGGCCGCTGATCTTGCCGATCATGGCGCGGCCTCTGCCGCCGCCGCGCGGGCGAGCGCCGCGTCGAGCCGGCCGCCGAAGCGCAGGTGATGCGCGTGGCAGAGCGCGATCGCGAGCGCGTCGGACGCGTCCGGTCCGGCGAGCAGCGCGCCCGGCAGCTGCAGCCGGACCATGTGCGCGACCTGCGCCTTGTCGGCATGGCCGACGCCGACGATCGTCTTCTTGACCGCGTTCGGCGCGTATTCGGCAACGGCGAGGCCGCGGCGCGCCGGGACCAGCAGCGCGATGCCGCGGGCCTGGCCGAGCTTCAGCGTGCCGGCGGCGTCCTTGTTGACGAAGGTCTGCTCGACCGCCGCGGCGGTGGGGCGAAAGCGCTCGAGCACCTCGGTCAGCTGGTTGAACAGGCTGCAAAGGCGCTCGGCGAGATCGTCGCCATCCGAGCCGCAGACGCCGTTGCCGACATGGCTGAGCCGGCTTCCCGCGACGTCGACCACGCCCCAGCCGGTCCGGCGCAGGCCGGGATCGATCCCAATGACGCGCATCTGGCTGTTGGTCCTGCCCGGTTCCTGCCGTTGCCCGGAACGCTAGCACGAAGAGCGAACATCCGCCAAGCCCTGCGTCTCGTTTCCGTGAAGTCGCGGCGAAAAGCGCATGGCCGTCATGCGAAAACGGCGATTGTGGACAAAACGCCGGATGCCTAATTCGGGTGCAAGTTCAGACGGCGATGCCCGTCTGACATGCTTTGGGAAAACTTGTCATGTCCGTCTCCGATTTCGACCGTTCGGCCCCGCTGGGGTCCATCACCATCTTCCGCGTCGTCACGTTCTTCGAGAACGCGCGCGACGCCTTCATTCGCCGGCAGGACGCCCGCGCGACCGAGAAGGCGCTCTCGGGCCTCAGCGACGCGCAGCTGCGCGACATCGGCCTGACCCGCGGCGGCATCCTCGAGGCCGTCTCGCAGGCGACCGCGCGCACCTGATCGGCGCTCAGCCCTTCAGCAGCACCAGCGTCGTCCAGCCGTCGATCGTCACGCGGTCGACGCGGCCGTAGCCCGAGCCCTTGTAGACCGCGAGCACGCCCGGCGTCTGGCGGGTCAAGAGGCCCGACAGGATCGCGACCCCGCCCGTGCGCTGGTGATCGGCCATCTGCGGCGCGAGCCGTTTCAGCGGCGCCGCGAGGATGTTCGCGAAGACGAGGTCGTAGGGCGCGCCGGCCGCGAGGCGCGGATGGGCGAAGCCCGCCGCGGTCACGCAGCCGATCCGCCCGGCATAGCCGTTGGCGGCGACGTTGGCGCGCGCGGTCTCGGTCGCGACCGGGTCGATGTCGCCAGCCATCGCGCGGGCGCCGCGCCAGGACGCGCAGGCGGCCATCGCCAGAACCCCCGTGCCCCCGCCGATGTCTGCGACGCGGCCTGCGACCGCGCCGCGCCGGACCAGCCGGTCGAGCGCGATCAGGCAGCCTTGCGTCGTCGCGTGGTGGCCGGTGCCGAAGGCCTGCGCCGCCTCGATCTCGAGGCCGATCCGATTCGCTGGGATGCGAGCGCGGTCGTGGCTGCCGAAGACGACGAAGCGGCCGGCCTCGACCGGCGTGAGCTCCGAGCGGACCTGTGCGACCCAGTCGCGCTCGTCGACGCGCGCCACCGCGAAATCCGGCGCGCCGTGCAGGTGCGCGAGCAGGGCCAGCCCGCCGGCGTCGGGCGGCCCGTCGAAATGCGCGCCGACGTCCCAGAGGCCCGAGCCGTCGTCGTGGTCGCGCAGCTCGGTCGCCACCGGATCGAGCGCCTCGAGCGCGTCGGCCAGCGCCTGCGCCGCGGCTTCGCCCCGGAGCGCCGTGATCGCGTGATAGAGCGCCACCGATGTTCCCCTCTCGTCGCCTGCGGCCGCTGGGTAGGCCGCGGGCCGCGGGCCGTCAAGCGACGGAGCCGTTGCGGAACGCCCGCGCGAGGCGCAGGATCCTGCCGTCCGCGCGCAAGACGCGGAGCCGTTCGAGAACAACGGACAGGGGAGAGTGACAATGACGCTGCAAGTCATCGGCTCCGGCTTCGGCCGGACCGGAACGAAATCGCTGAAGACGGCGCTCGAGCAACTCGGGTTCGGACCGTGCCATCACATGCACGAGGTCCTGGTGAACCCGGAGCAGGTTGCGCACTGGCAGGCATTCGGCCGGGGCGAGGATGTCGATTGGGAGAACGTCTTCGACGGCTACCGATCGCAGGTGGACTGGCCCGGCGCCGCAGCCTGGCGGCAGCTCGCCGAGACCTATCCGGAGGCCAAGGTCGTGCACAGCGTGCGTCCGGATGATTTGTGGTGGGCCAGCTTCCAGAAGACCATCGGCAAGCTTATCGCCAAGTACAAGGACATGCCGCTGCCTCCACACGCGACGGGGATCCTCAGCGCATGGGAGGAATTTGAAGGCAAGCCGACTTTCGGCGGCCGCTATGACGACGCCGAGACCATGCTGACCGCGTATCGCCGCCGCACGGCCGAGGTGCGCGAGGCTATCCCGGAGGAGCGGCTGCTGGTCTTCGACGTGGCCGAGGGCTGGGAGCCGCTCTGCGCGTTCCTGAACGTGCCGGTGCCCGACACGCCGTTCCCGCATCACAACCTGCGGGCGGATTTCTGGGAAGTCCTGGGCGGCGAGCCCGCCTGAGCGGGCCGCGCGCGGAGGAATAACCTTCCGCGCGCGCGTCGGATCAGGCCTTCACGCCGATCGGGCAGGTCACGCCGGTGCCGCCGATCCCGCAATAGCCATGCGGATTCTTCGCGAGGTACTGCTGGTGGTAGTCCTCGGCGAAGTAGAATTCCGGCGCCTCGACAATCTCGGTCGTGATAGCGCCGAGGCCGGCCGCCTTCAGCCGCTTCTGGTACTCAACCTTCGTCGCTTCGGCCGCCGTGCGCTGCGCGTCGTCGAACACGTAGACGCCCGAGCGGTACTGCGTGCCGCGGTCGTTGCCCTGGCGCATGCCTTGTGTCGGATCGTGCCCCTCCCAGAAGACCTTCAGCAGCGCCTCGTATGAGACCTTCGCGGGATCGTAGACGACCAGCGCCACCTCGTTGTGCCCGGTCTGGCCGGAGCAGACCTCCTTGTAGGTGGGGTTCGGCGTCTCGCCGGCCGCATAGCCGACCGCGGTGACCCAGACGCCCGGCAGGCTCCAGAACATCCGCTCCACGCCCCAGAAGCATCCCATGCCGAAGACGGCCGTCGCCATGCCTTCCGGGTACGGCCCCTTCAGCGGGCGGCCGTTGACGAAGTGAGTCTCTGCGGTCGGGATCGGGTCGGGACGCCCGGGCAGCGCCGCGCCGGGCGCGGGCATTTCGGGCTTTCTGAACAGGCTGAGCATCGGTCGCGCCTCTCATCTGAATTCTGGGAGTCGCGACCATATGTAACGCTCGGGCGGCCTATTCCAAGCGGGTCGCGATCCGTCTCGGCTTCAGCCCGTCGACATAGCGCCAGCCGGCCCAGGCCGCGACCACGCCGACGGCGACGCTCGCCATCGCCTGCCCGTAGATCACGCCCGGCTCTGCGAAGGCCCAGGCCATCGCCCAGGACATCGGCAGCAGCGCCACGCCGTCGCGCAGCCAGTTGAAGCCGGTCGACCAGAGCGGCCGGCCCAGCGTGTTGAAGGCTGCGTTCGCGACGAAGAGCGCGCCGCCGAACACGAAGCCGCCAGCCGCGAGCCCGACGAAGGCGTCGACGACCACAGCGCCGTCGGGGCGCAGCGCGAACATCTCGACCACGAGGTCGCGCCCGGCGAACAGCAGCGCCCAGGCTCCGAGCGCGTAGGCGCAGGCGAAGATCAGCGCGTCGCGGTAGGTGTTGCGGACGCGCGGCATCAGGCCGGCGCCGTAATTCTGGCCGAAGATGCCGCCGATCGCGCCCGACAGCGCATAGATGCCGCCGAAAGCGATCACCGTCAGCCGCGACACGACGGCCCAGCCGGCGACCGCCCCGTCGCCAAAGCCCGCCATCAGCGAGGTCAGGAGCGCGTTGGCGAAGGGCGTCGAGAGTTGCGTCAGCGTCGCCGGTCCGGCAATCGCGGCGAAGGGCGCGACGGTCGCCATCACGGCGGCGGGCGAGACCGGCGTCAGCATCCCGTGCACCCGCCACAGGTACCACAGCGACAGCGCGCCGGTGACCGCGCGGGCGATCAGCATGACCCAGGCCGCGCCGTCGATGCCCATGCCGAAGCCGAAGATGAAGAGCGGATCGAGCGCAGCCGCGACCACGCCGGCCCCGAGCGTCACGCTCATCGCGCGGAGCGCATCGCCGAGCGAGCGCAGCACCGCGCCGCCGGTCATGCCGAGCGCCATCAGCGGCATCGAGGGCAGCGTGATCAGCAGGAAACGCGACGCGGCCGTGGCTGTCTCGCCGCGCGCGCCGGCCAGCCACAGCATCTCGTCGCGCCAGACGATCGCGGCCAGCGCCAGCGCCGCCTGCAGCACGAAGGTCAGGCTCAGCGCCGAGGTGGCGATCGTGCGCGCCTGGTCCCGCGCCCCCTCGCCCAGCGCCCGGCTGACCAGCGAGGTCGTTGCGATCGCGAGCCCGATGCCCGAGGAGATGATGAAGAACTGGATTGTCCAGGCGAAGCCGAGCGCCGCGACCAGCCGCTGGTCGCCGAGCCGCGACACCCAGAACAGCGTCGCCGCGTCGATCAGGAACAGGAAGGTCAGGCCGACCGCGCTGGTCAGCGTCATCACCGCGACGTGGCGCATCGTCGATCCGGAGGTGAACTTGGCGTCACGGCTCATAAAGACACGGTCCTTCGGCCGGATCGCTGCTGAAAACACGGACGCCTGCACTCGAACATCGGCCGTCGTTACTCCCGAACAAGGCGCTTGGCGAGCGAAAACGTCGCCGGATCGGCAAGCTTTCGCCGTCTGTTGCTCCGGCGCTGCTTCGGCGTCCGGTCAGGTCGCGAGCACGTTCTGGAACTGCCAGGGGTCGCTTTCGTCGATCTCCTCGGCGAATTGCGCCCAGCGCGTCGAGATCGGGGTCCAGTCGGTGTAATGCGCCTCGACCCGGCCGAGATAAGGGCGCTGGATATCGAGGCAGCGGGCGTGGTCCATCTCCTCGGTCTCGACGATGCCGGCGCTCGGGTTCTCGAGCGCCCAGACCATGCCGGCCAGCACCGCGGAGGTCACCTGCAGCCCGGTCGCGTTCTGGAACGGCGCAAGTTCGCGCGCCTCCTCGATCGAGAGCCGCGAGCCGTACCAGAGCGCATTCTTCGCGTGGCCGTAGACCAGCACGCCGAGGCAGTCCTCGCCCCAGAGGATTTCGTTCTCGTCGAGGATCTTCAGCTTGTCCTGGACCCTGCCGGAGCCCAGCATCTCGTGGAGGCTGAGGATCGCCTGGCTGCAGGGGTGGTAGGCGTAGTGGCAGGTCGGCCGGTATTGGGGCGCGTCGCCGCTCCCGACCGTGAAGTAGTCCGAGATCGACACGGCCTCGTTGTGGGTGACGAGGTAGCCGTATTGCGGCCCAGCCTCCGGCGTCCAGGTATGGACCTTGGTCAGGAGGCCCGGCGTGTCGAGGTAGATCGCGGACTTGCAGCCCGTCTCCTGGCGGTGGCCGTTCGGCGGGAACCAGGTCTCGTGCGTGCCCCAGCCCAGTTCGGCGGGCTGGAAGCTCTCGGAGATGAAGCCCTCGACCGACCAGGTGTTGACGAAGACGTTGGTCCGCCGCGGATCACGCCCGGCCTGCGTGTCGCGCTCGGCGATGTGCACGCCCTTGACGCCGAGGCGCTGCATCAGCCGCGCCCAGCCTTCGCGGTCGGCGGGCGGCGCGCTGTCGGCGCCGGTGTCCGCGGCGATCCGGAGCAGCGCCTCCTTCAGCAGCCAGGAGACCATGCCGGGGTTCGCCCCGCAGCAGCTGACCGCGGTCGGCCCGCCCGGCCGGGCGCGCTTCTCGGCGCGCACGGCCTCGCGCAGAGCGTAGTTCGTGCGCTCGGCCGGCGTCAGCGAGCGGTCGAAGTAGTGGCCGGCCCAGGGCTCGACCACGGTGTCGATGTAGAGCACGCCGAGTTCGCGGCAGAGCCGCATGATCTCCAGCGACGAGGTGTCGACCGACAGGTTCACGCAGAACCCCTTGCCGCCGGGAAACAGCGGCGCGAGCACCGAGCGCAGGTTCTCCGGCGTCAGCGCGGTCGCGATGTGGTCGACGCCGCGCTGCGCGAGAAAGGTCGCGTGCTCGGGCGAGGGCTCGATGACGTGGATGTCGTGCGGATCGTAGGTGAAGTGCCGCTCGATCAGCGGCAGAGTGCCCTGCCCGATCGAGCCGAAGCCGATGATGACGACCGCGCCGTCGATGCGGCCATGGTTCGGATAGGTCTGCGCCATGTCTGCCCCCGGATCCCGCGTCAGGCAGGCTGCTTAGAGCATCGCGCCCGGGCCCGCAAACGTCATGTCTTCGACATATCCGGCGCCGGGTCGCGCTCGGCCACGCGCCGCGCCAGCGCCGCGATCAGGTCGGCGCGCGAGACGATGCCCGCGAGCCGGCCCTTCGCCAGGACCGGGACCGCCGCGACCCTGCCCTCGATCAGCAGCGGGATCAGGTCGCCAACCGCGGTCGCGGGCGTCGCGACCGGCGCTCCGGGCCGGGTCAGATCCGCGGCCGACGCGGCGGCGTTCCCTTCGCGCAGCAGATCGTGATGGAAGATCATGCCGACGACCGCGCCGTCGCGCGTCACGGGCAGCGCACTGACGCCGCGCTCGAGGAAGAGGGCCGCGACATCCGCCCGCGGCGCGTCATGGGCCACGCCGACGACGTCGCGCGACATGATGTCGCCGGCGGTCATCTGCCCGAGCCGCTTGGACGCCGCGCGCATCTGCGCGCCCTGCAAGAGCCGCGCGAGGTCCTGGACGCCGATGTTGCTCGACTGGTTGAACTCAGCGAGAAGCCGCGCGATCTCGTCGTCGGAAAGGCCGAACCGACGCATGGGCTCCGGATCGGAGGTCTTCGCCGGGCCCGACGCGTCGGACTGGCGGAACGGATACTTGCGCCCGGTCGCACGGGTGAACGCGATCGAGACGAGGACCAGCGTCGCCGTGCCCGCGGCCACCGGCAGCAGCGCGAAGCGAAAGCCCACCGCCGCGATCGCATCCGGATTCATCGCGGCCGTGAGCGCCACCGCCGCCCCCGGAGGGTGCATCGCGCGCGCCGCCCCCATTGCAATCAGCGCCAGCCCCGCCGAGAGCGGCAGCGCGATGTCGGGATCCGGCGTCAGCAGGACCACCGAAACCCCGACCAGCGCCGAGACCGTGTTGCCGACGATCGCCGACCAGGGCTGCGCCAGCGGGCTGTTCGGCACGCCGAAGACCAGCAGCGCCGTCGCGCCGAACGGCGCGATCATCTCGACGCCGAGCGCAAGGCCCAGTTCTGAGTGGAACAGGTAGCCGGTGACGAGCAGCCCGAGCGCGATTCCGACCCCGGAGCGGACCCCCTCCGCCCATCTGGCCGGAGCCATCGCCGGTCCGAGCGCGCGCAGGACCCGCCGCATCCGGCTCCGGACCTGCGTGAGCACGCGGGGCCGGAGGCGGCGCGCGGCGTCTGGCTCTGTCATCGCCCCGTTCTCGCTGCGAACCGGATATCCGCAAGCCGATCCCGACCGCCCGGATCAACGGATCCCGGTCCTTTGGTCACATCCCTGCGGCCCCAGCGACGATCAGCCGGGCATCATTCGGGAACGACCCGCACCGCGCCGCGCGCCGCGCTGGTCGCGAAGGCCGCATAGGCGCGCAGCGCGGTCGTCACGTTGCGCTTGCGCGGCTCGGCGGGCTTCCAGCCTGCGTCTTCCTGCTCGGCGCGGCGCTTCGCGATCTCGGCGTCCGGCACGGCGAGGTGGATGCTGCGGTTCGGAATGTCGATCTCGATCCGGTCGCCCTCGCGCACCAGCCCAATCGTGCCGCCTTCTGCCGCCTCGGGCGAGACGTGGCCGATCGACAGGCCCGAACTGCCCCCGGAAAAGCGGCCGTCGGTGACCAGAGCGCAGGCCTTCCCCAGCCCCTTCGACTTCAGGTAGCTCGTCGGATACAGCATCTCCTGCATCCCCGGCCCGCCGCGCGGCCCCTCGTAGCGGATGAGCACGACGTCGCCGGGCTCGATCTTGTTGGTCAGGATCGCCTGCACCGACGCGTCCTGGCTCTCGAAGACGCGCGCGCGGCCCGCGAACTTCAGGATCAACTCGTCGACGCCCGCGGTCTTCACGATGCAGCCGTCCTCGGCGAGGTTGCCGTAGAGCACCGCGAGCCCGCCGTCCTGCGAGAACGGGTGCTGGGCCGAACGGATCACGCCGGCCTCGCGATCAAGGTCGAGCTCGGTCCAGCGCTGGTTCTGGCTGAACGCGGTCTGGGTCGGCACGCCGCCCGGCGCCGCCATGTAGAAGTCGCGCACGGTATCGGAACCGGTGCGCACGATGTCCCACTGGTCGAGCGCGTGGCGCATCGTCGGCGCATGCACGGTCGGCAGGCTGACATCGAGCAGCCCGGCGCGGTCGAGCTCGCCGAGGATCGCCATGATGCCGCCGGCCCGGTGCACGTCCTCCATGTGGACGTCCGCCTTGGCCGGGGCGACCTTGCAGAGCACCGGCACCTTGCGGCTCAGCCGGTCGATGTCGTCCATCGTGAAGTCGCACTCGGCCTCGTGCGCGGCGGCGAGGATGTGCAGCACGGTGTTGGTCGAGCCGCCCATCGCGATGTCGAGCGTCATCGCGTTCTCGAACGCGCCCTTCGACGCGATCGCGCGGGGCAGCACGCTGTAGTCGTCCTGCTCGTAGTGCCGGCGGGCCAGGTCGACGATCACGTGGCCGGCCTCGACGAACAGGCGACGGCGGTCGCCATGCGTCGCCAGCGTCGAGCCGTTGCCCGGCAGCGACAGGCCCAGCGCCTCGGTCAGGCAGTTCATCGAGTTCGCGGTGAACATGCCCGAGCACGAGCCGCAGGTTGGGCAGGCCGAGCGCTCGATGGCCTGCACGTCGGCGTCGCTGACGCTGTCGTCGGCGGCCGCGACCATCGCGTCGACGAGGTCGAGCGCCTTGGTCTTGCCGTTGAGCACGACCTTGCCGGCCTCCATCGGCCCGCCCGAGACGAAGACGGCGGGGACGTTCAGCCGCATCGCGGCCATCAGCATGCCGGGCGTGATCTTGTCGCAGTTCGAGATGCAAACCATCGCGTCGGCGCAATGCGCGTTGACCATGTACTCGACGGAGTCCGCGATTACCTCGCGCGACGGCAGCGAGTAGAGCATGCCGTCATGGCCCATCGCGATGCCGTCATCGACGGCGATGGTGTTGAATTCCTTGGCGACGCCGCCGGCGGCCTCGATCTCGCGCGCGACGAGCTGGCCGAGGTCCTTCAGGTGGACATGGCCGGGCACGAACTGGGTGAAGGAGTTCACGACGGCGATGATCGGCTTGCCGAAGTCGCCGTCCTTCATGCCGGTGGCGCGCCAGAGGCCGCGCGCGCCGGCCATGTTGCGTCCGTGGGTGGTGGTGCGGGACCGGTAGACGGGCATCGTCGTTCCTCTCCAGGTTCATTCGGGATCCGCCCCGCCGGGACGGCCCTCTTTCCGGAGACCGGCCCCGCTGCGGGGCAGCAGGTCCGGGCCCGTTCCCGGGCCCGGAGGCGCGTCAGTTCTTGGCGTAGAACTCGACGACGAGGTTGGGCTCCATCAGCACCGCGTAGGGCACGTCGCCGAGCTGCGGCGTGCGTACGAACTCGACCGTCAGCTTCGAGTGGTCGACGGAGAGGTACTCGGGCACGTCGCGCTCGGGGCTGCCGATCGAACTCGAGCACGAGGCCGAGCTGGCGCGACTTCTCGCGGATCTGGACGACGTCGCCTTCCTTGACCTGGTAGGAGGCGATGTTCACGCGCCGGCCGTTCACGGTGACGTGGCCGTGGTTGACGAACTGGCGGGCGGCGAACGGCGTCGGCACGAACTTCGCGCGGTAGACGACCGCGTCGAGGCGGCGCTCCAGCAGGCCGATCAGGTTCTCGCCGGTGTCGCCGCGCTGGCGCTCGGCCTCGGCGTAGATGCGGCGGAACTGCTTCTCGGTCAGGTCGCCGTAGTAGCCCTTCAGCTTCTGCTTGGCGCGCAGCTGCGTGCCGAAGTCCGACAGCTTCTGCTTGCGGCGCTGGCCGTGCTGGCCGGGGCCGTATTCGCGGCGGTTCACCGGGGACTTCGGGCGGCCCCAGATGTTCTGCCCCATACGGCGGTCGATCTTGTACTTCGATGACGTGCGCTTGGTCACGTGTGGTATCCTCTCGGGTGCAGTCTCAAATTGTCCGGCGGCTTCCTTTGCCCGGTGTCCCAGGCCGACAGGTTTCCCCTTGCGGGGTCCACAGACGCCAATCGTCTCCTCCGCCCCAAACGGGCGGCGGAAGCCGGGCTTATAGACGCTGGCGCGGCGGTGTCAATGCAGCCGGGCTGACCCTCGGGATCGCCCTGGCCCGTGCGCCGATCAGCCGCCGATCAGCCGGCGCGCGGCGACCGCGCGCATCGCGGTCTCGATCTCGTGGACCGCGCTGCCGGTGAAGGAGCGCATGACGAGGATCTCGTATCCGCCGCCGTCGAGCGCCGTCAGCGCGCACATGATGTGGCGAAGCTCCGTACGCGCGGTCGCGCCGGGCGGAAATGCATCCGGCGCGAGGTCGAGGGGGACGAGGCGCGCGAGCACGTCCGCGGCGCCGGCGCCGGTCAGGATCAGCCCGGTCCAGCCGTCCGACTGGTCGGTCACGGCCGCGCGGTCCGAGAGGCGCCCGGCGAGGTCGCGCGTCGCCGCCGGGCCGCGCAGGAACCACGCGTCGAGCCCGGCCCAGATCAGCCGCGAGCCGTCCGGCAGTCGTTGCGGTCCGGCCAGGCGACGGGCAGGCCGGCGCCGAGATCGCCGGCGAGGTCGACGCCCCTGCCCCGGTACGGCGCGATCGCCAGCATCGGCGTCTCGCCTGCTGCGGCCAGGGTCACGCCGCCCAGGGCCGAAGGCAGGTCGAGGCCGGCCCAGGCCGGTCGGGCGATCAGCTCATCCACGCAGGCGCCCTCCGTCCGGGTCGACGAAGACCGGCGCGACCACCTCGCACTCGGTCTCGACGTCGCGCAGGCGGCAGACGGCGCGCAGCGTCTCGCCGTGGCGCGCACGGCCGTTGCGCACGAAGGCGAGCGCGATGTCGCGGCCAGCGTCGGCGAGAAGCAGGCCGAGGTCAGGTAGCCCTGGTCCTCCGCCGCGGTCGGCGCAGCGCCGGGCGCGAGCACATGCGCGCCGGCGAGCAGCCGTGCCTGCGGATCGCGTGGTCGCAGGCCGACAAGCTGGTCGCGCCCGGGGCCGTGCAGGCCCGGCCGCTGCGACGCGGCCTTGCCGATGCAGTCCTTGCCGGCCGCGACCATCCGCCCGAGCCCGAGGTCGTCGGCGGTGGTGCGGCCATGCAGTTCGGCATGGGTCAGCAGGCCCTTCTCGATCCGGAGCACGTTCAGCGCCTCGAGCCCATAGGGGCCGCCCCCGAGCGGGCGCGCGGCCTCGGCCAGCCGCTCGAACAGCGCCGCGCCGATACCGCGCGGGCACGGCGATCTCGTAGGACGCGCTCGCCGGAGAACGAGATCCGGAACACCCGGGCGCGCACGCCGCCGACATGCGCGGGCGCGCAGGCCATGAACGGCAGGCTTGCGTCGTCGACGGGCATGTCGACGATCCCGGCCAGCAGGTCGCGCGACGCGGGGCCGGCGACCGCGATCTGCGCCCACTGGTCGGTGATCGAGGTCGCCGCGACGTCGAGTTCGGGCCACAGGCACTGGGCGGCGAAGTCGAGATGCGCCATGACCTCGCCGGCGGCTGCGGTCGTCGTCGTGACGAGAAAGCGGTTCGGCCCGAGCCGCGCGACCGTCCCGTCGTCCATGACGAAGCCGTCGTCGCGCAGCATCAGCCCGTAGCGCACGCGGCCCGACCGGCAGCGTCGAGATCGTGTTCGCGTAGATGCGGTCGAGGAACGCGGCGGCGTCCGGGCCCTGCACGTCGATCTTGCCGAGCGTCGAGACGTCGCAGACGCCGACCGCGGCGCGGACCATCGCCGCCTCGCGGTCGCAGGAGGCGCGCCAGTCGGCCTCGCCGGGCGCGGGGAAATGGCTGGGCCGCAGCCAAAGCCCCGCCTCCAGCATCGGCGCGCCGCGCGCGACGGCGCCGGCATGGGTCGGCGGCAGGCGGACGGGCGCGAAGCCGGGCCCGGCCCCGCCCGCGCCGAGCGCCGCGATCGGGACCGGCGTATAGGGCGGGCGAAACGTCGTCGTGCCGGTCTCGGCGAGGCTGCGCCCGGTCGCCTCGGCCAGCACGCCGAGCGCCGCGACGCCGCCCGTCCGGCCCTGGTCGGTCGCCATGCCGAGCGTCGTGTAGCGCTTCATGTGCTCGGCCGCCGAAAAGCCCTCGGCGGCGGCCTGGGCCACGTCCTTGGTCGTCACGTCGTTCTGGAGGTCGAGCCAGGCCCGGCCCTTCGCGCCGGCGACCTGCCAGAACGCCGTGACCGCGACCAGCCCGTCCTCGGCTTCGGGGATCTCGGGCGTCGCCGCGTCGAGGCCCAGATCGGTCAGCGCGCGGGCGGCGGCCTGCGCGCCGCCGGCCAGCGCCGCGTGGGTCGAGAAGGCGCCCGCCACCGCGCCGGCGTGCGCGAGCCCCGGCTCCGCGTCCGGCGCGGGAACGAAGGCGGCGAGCGCGTCGTCCCAGACCGGCCGCGCGCCGCGATGGCTACGTCGAGGTGCAGCGCCGGGCTCCAGCCGCCCGACACCGCCAGCAGATCGGTCTCGATCCGGCGGCTGCCCGCGGCGTCGCGGACCTCGATCGCGCTCAGGCCCATCCGGCCGCGCGTCCCGGTCACGGCCGCGCCGGTGAAGGTCCGCCACGGCCCCTGCGGCGGCGTCGCCCCGGCGCGCGCGTCGACCAGCGCCGCGACGGCAATCCCGGCCGCGGCGAGATCCGCGGCGGTGCGCCAGCCGTCGTCGTTGTTGCAGAACACCGCCGCTTTCCGGCCCGGCGCGGCGGCCCAGCGGTTGACATAGGCGCGCGCGGCGCCGGCCAGCATCACGCCCGGGCGGTCGTTGCCGGGAAAGGCGATCATCCGCTCGTGCGCGCCGGTCGCGAGCACCGCGCGGCGCGCGACGATGCGCCAGAACGCATGGGCGGGCGCATCGGCCGGCGGCGCCGCCAGATGCAGCGACACCCGTTCGAGCGCGCCGAAAGTGCCGCCGTCGTAGAGGCCGGTCACCGTCGTGCGCGGCATCAGCCGGACGTTCGGCAGCGAAGCAAGCTCCGCCAGCGTCGCGGCGGCCCAGTCGGCGCCGGGCCTGCCGCCGACCTCCAGCCGCTCGGCGTTCAGCCGCCCCCCGACGCGAAAGTCCTCGTCGGCGAGGATCACCCGCGCCCCGGCGCGGCCCGCGGTCAGCGCCGCCATCAGCCCGGCCGGCCCTGCGCCGATCACCAGCAGGTCGCAGAAGGCGAAGGCCTTCTCGTTGACGCTGCGGTCGGGCGCGCCGGACAGCGCGCCGAGCCCGGCCGCGCGGCGGATCAGCGGCTCGTAGAGGCGCTCCCAGAACGTCTTCGGCCACATGAAGGTCTTGTAGTAGAAGCCCGCCCCGATCAGCGGGGCGGCGAGGTCGTTGACCGCCATCAGGTCGAAGCCGAGCGACGGCCAGCGGTTCTGGCTCACAGCCGTCAGCCCGTCATGCGCCTCGACCTCGGTCGCGCGCAGGTTCGGGCTCTGGCCGGGACCGGGCGCGACCGTGACGAGCGCGTTCGGCTCGTCGGTCCCGGACGCGACCAGCCCGCGCGGGCGGTGGTACTTGAAGCTGCGCCCGACGACGCGCACCCCGGCCGCGACCAGCGCCGAGGCCAGCGTGTCGCCGGGATGCGCCAGGATATCCCGCCCGTCGAAGCGGAGCGTAAGCCGGGCGTCGCGGTCGATCAGGCCGCCCGAGGCGAGCCGGCTCATCGCGCGGCCTCGCGGGCGAGACCGACGTCGAGGAACTCGTGCGTGCGGGTGTCGCGCACGACCCGCAGCCAAGCGCGGCAGCCGAGCGCGTGATGCCACAATTCCGCATTCGGCCCGGCCGGGTTGTCGCGAATGTGCAGGTAGTCGTCGAACGCCTCCGGCCCGGCGTCCGGTCCGGGGCGCGCCAGCAGCTTCGCCGCGCCGCGATAGGTGAACTCGCGCAGGTCGCGTTCGCCGCAAAGGGGACAGGTCAGCCGCATCGGCGGAGCCGGAACCGGGGTTCGCGCGTTGTGTAGTGATGCGCTTCGCGCGCCTGGCATGGGTGGAGAACAGACATGCGCAAACTGATGATAATCCCGGCTCTGGCCGGACTGCTGGCGCTGGCAGCCTGCGGCGACACGACCGAGCAGCGCGCGGCCTCGGGCGGGCTGATCGGCGGCGCTGCCGGCCTCGCCGTCGGCGCGCCGATCGTCGGCGCCGGCGTCGGGGCGGGCGCGGGCGCCCTCAGCGACTGAGGACGCCGCCGGGAGCGCCGGTCAATGCAGGTTATGCTGCGCACCGGTCCCCTCCTCGTCGATCACATGCCCGGTCGCGAAGCGGTCGAGCCGATAGCGCGCGGCGACGGCGTGCGGCTCGCCGGTCGCGATCAGGTGCGCAAAGCACCAGCCCGAGGCCGGCGTCGCCTTGAATCCGCCATAGCACCAGCCGCCGTTGAAGAAGAGCCCGTCAACCGGCGTCCGGTCGATGATCGGCGAGCCGTCCGGCGTCATGTCCATGATCCCGCCCCAGGAGCGCAGCACGCGCGCCTGCCCGATCATCGGCATCAGGGCCATGCCGGCCTCCATCACGTGCTCGACCATCGGCAGGTTTCCCCGCGCGGCGTAGGAGTTGTAGAAGTCGAGGTCGCCGCCGAAGACCAGCCCGCCCTTGTCGGACTGGCTGATGTAGAAATGGCCCATGCCGAACGAGATCACGCTCGGCAGCACCGGCTTCAGCCCCTCGGTGACGAAGGCCTGCAGAACGTGGCTCTCGATCGGCAGGCGCAGGCCCGCCATCGCGCCGACCTCGCTCGACCGGCCCGCGACCGCCATGCCGACGCGACCGGCGGCGATGTAGCCTCGGCTGGTCTCGACGCCGACCACCCGGCCCGCCTCGATGCGGAACCCGGTGACCTCGCAGTTCTGGATCAGATCGACGCCGCGCGCGTCTGCAGCCCGCGCGAAGCCCCAGGCGACGGCGTCGTGGCGGGCGGTGCCCGCGCGCCGCTGCATCAGCCCGCCGCGGATCGGGAAGCGTTGGTCGTCGAAGTTCAGACAGGGCGCGATCTCGCGTACCTGGTCGCGGCTCAGCAGCTCCGCGTCGTCGCCCTGCAGCCGCATCGCATTGCCGCGCCGCGCCAAAGCGTCACGCTGGCCGTCGGAATGGCACAGCACCAGTTGCCCGCGCTGGGACATCATCACGTTGTAGTTCAGCTCCTGCTCCAGCCCCTCCCAGAGCTTCAGCGAATGCGAGTAGAACTCGGAATTGCCGGGCAGGAAGTAGTTCGCGCGCACGATCGTCGTGTTGCGCCCCACGTTTCCGAGGCCGAGCGCGCCGCGCTCGAGCACCGCGACATTGGTGATCCCGTGGTTCTTCGCCAGCCAGTAGGCGGTTGCAAGCCCATGCCCGCCGCCGCCGATGATGACGACGTCGTAGCCGGCCTTCGGCGCCGGCTCGCGCCAGACCGGCGGCCAGTCACGGCCGCCGGTCAGTGCGTTGCGCAGGATTTGGAAGGCGGAATAACGCAAGCGCTGAGGTCCGGAGTTGCGTCGCCACAAGACGCGCAAGCCCCGCTGCCCGCAAGAGGAAATGAGAGCGGCCGAGCCTAGGCGAGGGGCCGCCCGCACCGTAGCGGAGCGTTCGCAGGTTCCTTTCGATCCGCTTCAGGCGCGCTGCCGGCAGCCCCGCGCCGGGGTTCAGCCAAAGGGCGGAGGCGACAGCCTTCGCCCAGGACCCGGACTCGTGCCCGGCCCGTCAATCACCGGACGGCACGAGCGACGGCGATCCCGGGCCGTCCGTCTGACCGGGCGCTATCGGCGCAAGGCTCGGCGGGCTCGCGGTCGCATCCTGCGTTCCGACCAGCGGCGCCGGGGCCGATGGGCCGAGCGGATCGACCGGAGCGTCGGGGGGCGTCGGGGCTATTTCGGGAGCCTCCGGCGCGCCGGGGCCGCCGGAGATCGCCGGATCGATCTCGGGGGGCGCCAGCGGAACAGGCGGGAACGCGATCATCACGCCGAGGAGGCCGACGACCGCGACGATCAGCCCGAGCCCGAACCCGCGCCAGAAGCCGCCCACATCCTTCGCCGCGCCCGTCGCCAATGCGAACCCCTTTCGTGCTTGACCCTGTCAGCCGCCAGAGGCCATGTATACGCCGCGCGGCGGGAGGCGCCACCCCCAAAGCCGCTGGAAAGGTGGACAAAATGTTGCTGCTGATCGACAACTATGACAGCTTCACCTACAACTTGTACCACTATCTCGGAGAACTCGGCGCGACTATTGTGGTTCGTCGCAACGACGAGATCGACGTTCAGGCCGCGATGGCCATGCGCCCGGACGCAATCCTGCTGTCGCCTGGGCCCTGTGACCCGGACCGGGCCGGCATCTGCCTGCCGCTGATCGCCGCCGCCGCCGAGATGCGCACGCCGCTGATCGGCGTCTGCCTCGGCCACCAGGCGATCGGCCAAGCCTTCGGCGGACGCGTCGTGCGTGCGCCGATGATCATGCATGGCAAGATCGACCGGATCAGCCATGACGGGCGCGGCGTGTTCCGCGACCTGCCCTCGCCCTTCGCCGCGACGCGCTACCACAGCCTGACCGTCGAGCGCGACGGGTTGCCGGACGCGCTCGAGATCACCGCCGAGGTCGCCGACGGCACGATCATGGGGCTGAGCCACCGCACGCTGCCGATCCACGGCGTGCAGTTCCATCCGGAATCGATCGCGTCCGAGCACGGCCACGCGCTGCTGCGCAACTTCCTCGACCTGGCCCGCGTGGCGGCATGAGCGACGGCCTGAAGCCGCTGCTGGCCCGCGCGGTCGAGGGCCCGCTGACGCGCGCGGAGGCAGAGGCGGCGTTCGCCGCGATCATGGAGGGCGACGCTACGCCGGCGCAGGTCGGCGGTTTCCTGATGATCCTGCGCACCCGGGGCGAGAGCGTCGACGAGTACGCGGCGGCAGCCAGCGTGATGCGGGCGAAATGCGTGCGGGTCTGTGCGCCGGAAGGCGCAATCGACATCGTCGGCACCGGCGGCGACGGCAAGGGCACGCTGAACATCTCGACGGGCGCTGCGCTGGTCGTCGCGGGCGCGGGCGTCGTCGTCGCCAAGCACGGCAACCGCAACCTCAGCTCGAAATCGGGCGCGGCGGACGCGCTGACCGAGCTCGGCATCAACGTGATGGTCGGGGCCGATGTCGTCGAACGGGCGATCGCCGAGGTCGGCATCGGCTTCATGATGGCGCCGATGCACCATCCGGCGACGCGGCACGTGATGCCGGCGCGCCAGGAACTGGGCACGCGGACCATCTTCAACATCCTCGGGCCGCTGACGAACCCGGCCGGCGTCCGCCGCCAGCTGACCGGCGCCTATTCCCGCGCGGTGATCCGGCCGATGGCCGAGACGCTGGCGGCGCTGGGCTCGGACCGCGCCTGGCTCGTGCATGGCGCGGACGGGGCGGACGAGATGTCGATTGCCGGCGAGACCTTCGTGGCCGAACTGCGCGACGGGGCCGTGCGGGAATTCTCGGTCCATCCCGAAGACGCGGGCCTGCCGGTCCATCCGTTCGCGGCGATCGTCGGCGGCGAGCCCTCGGCCAACGCCGCCGCGCTGCGCGCGCTGCTCGGAGGCGCGGCGTCGGCCTACCGCGACGCGGTGCTGCTGAACGCCGCTGCGGCCCTGGTGATCGCGGAACGCGCAGCAAATCTGCCCGAGGGGGTTGCGCTCGCCCGCGAAAGCATCGACAGCGGCGCGGCGCGCGCCAAGGCCGAACATCTGGCCCGCGTCACGCAGGCGGGACCGACGACATGAGCATTCTGGACAGCATCCGAAGCTACAAGCTGGAGGAGGTCGCGCAGCGCAAGGCCGAGACCAGCGAGGCCGAGATCGAGGCGCAGGCGCGCGCCTCCGGCGCCACGCGCGGCTTTGGCGAGGCGCTGCGGCGCGCGTCCTCGGCCGGCGGCTACGGGCTGATCGCGGAGATCAAGCGCGCGAGCCCGTCGAAGGGCCTGATCCGCGACGACTTCGTGCCGGCAGAGCTCGCGGCCGCCTACGCCGCCGGCGGCGCGGCCTGCCTGAGCGTGCTGACAGACGGGCCGAGCTTTCAGGGCGACCCGGCGCATCTGGCGCAGGCGCGGGCGGCCGTGGGGCTGCCGGTGCTGCGCAAGGACTTCATCGTCGATCCGTGGCAGATCGCGGAGTCGCGCGCCATGGGCGCCGACTGCATCCTGCTGATCATGGCGATGCTGAGCGACGCCGAGGCGCTGGAGCTAGAATCGGCGGCGATGCACTGGGGCCTGGACGTGCTGGTCGAGGTGCATTCCGCCGAAGAGCTGCAACGCGCGAAGGTGCTGCGCACGCCGCTCCTTGGCATAAACAACCGCAACCTCAACACCTTCGAAGTCGATATTCAGACGACGCGCGGACTGGTTCGCTTGGTGCGCGAGGACAGGATCATCATCTCGGAGTCCGGCATCGCGAGCCGCGACGACCTGTCCCGGCTCGCGCGGTTCGGCGTGCGCTGCTTTCTAGTCGGCGAGACGCTGATGCGCGCCGAGAACGTCGAGGCGGCGACGCGCGAGTTGCTGCGCAGCCCCTGGACACCCGAGGCCGGCTGATGCCCGATCTGACGCATTTCGACGACGAGGGCGCCGCCCGCATGGTCGACGTGGCCGGCAAGCCGTCGACGGCGCGCGTCGCCGTCGCCCGAGGCGCGGTGCGCGCGCTGCCCGAGACCGTGGCGCTGGCGCGCGAGGGCCGGGCGAAGAAGGGCGACGTGCTCGCGGTGGCGCGGCTGGCCGGCATCATGGCCGCCAAGCGGACGTCCGACCTGATCCCGCTCTGCCACCCGCTGGCGCTGACCCGCGTCGAGGTCGACCTGTGGTTCGACGAGGCCGAGCCGCGCATCCTGATCGAGGCGCGGGTCGGCCTGCAGGGACAGACCGGCGTCGAGATGGAGGCGCTGACCGCCGTCTCGGTGGCGGCGCTGACGGTCTACGACATGCTGAAGGCCGTCGACCGCGGCATGACGATCGAGGACGTGCGCGTGGTCCTGAAGGAGGGCGGCAAGTCCGGACGCCACGTCGCGCCATGACGCAGGACCCCCGGCCGAAGCTCCTGAGCGTCGCGGAGGCGCACCGGCGGCTGCTGGCGCTGGTCGCGCCATTGCCGGCGGAATCGGTCGGCCTGGCGCAGGCCGGCGGCCGCGTGCTGATCGAGGACGTCGTCGCCGGCCGCGACCAGCCGCCGTTCGACGCCTCGGCGATGGACGGCTATGCGGCGCGCGCAGCGGACGCCGCGGCCGGGGCGCGGCTGCGCGTCACCGGCGCATCGCAGGCCGGGCAGCGGTTCGGCGGCGCGGTCGGAATTGGCGAGGCGGTGCGGATCTTCACCGGCGCGCCGATGCCGGCGGGCGCCGACACCGTCGTCATTCAGGAAGACGTCGAGCGCGACGGCGACGCGATCGTTCTGCGCGAGGCCGGCGCGCCCGGCGCCAACATCCGGCCGGCGGGGGGCGACTTCAAGGCTGGCGCGCGCATTGCGGCTCCGCGGCGGCTGACACCCGCCAATGTGGCGCTGGCGGCTGCGATGAACGCACGCCGACTGCGGGTGACGCGGCGCCCGATCGTGGCGCTGATCCCGACCGGTGACGAACTGGTCGCGCCGGGCGGCGCGCCGGGGCCGGACCAGATCATCGCGTCGAACAACTACGGCCTGAAGGCGATGATCGAGGCGGCCGGCGCCGAGGCCAGGCTGCTGCCGATCGCCGGCGATACGCCGGAAAGCCTGACGAGCGTCTTCGAGCTCGCCGCGGGCGCAGACCTGATCGTGACGCTGGGCGGCGCATCGGTCGGCGATTTCGACCTCGTCCAGTCCACGGCCGTGGCCCAGGGACTGCAACTCGACTTCTACAAGGTGGCGATGCGTCCCGGAAAGCCGCTGCTGGCTGGACGGATCGGAGATCAGGCGCTGATCGGCCTGCCCGGGAACCCGGTCTCCGCCATGATCTGCGGCCAGGTCTTCGTGCTTCCGGTCATCGAGCGCATGCTGGGACTCGCGGGCGAGATGCCGCGTCCGCTCGGCGCGCGCCTGACTCGGCCCGTTTCCGAGAACGGTCCCCGCACCCATTACCTGCGGTCCCTTGTGGAGGTCGCCGAAGACGGCAGCTGGGCATGCACGCCCTTCACGAACCAGGACAGTTCGCTCCTCAGCGTGCTGACGGACGCCAACGCGCTGATGGTGCGTCCGCCATCCGAGCCGGCGCGACATCCTGATGAATTGGTTGAGTTTATCTGGATCTGATAAACCCTGAGTAGATTCAGCGGAAATATTCTTGACACAAACCGGGAACGTTAATAGAACAGTAGTCGGATCCGAGCTTCAGGGGATGACGGGATGCTGACGCGCAAGCAGTATGATCTGTTGCATTTCATTCATACGCGACTGCAGCGTGACGGGGTTCCGCCCTCGTTCGACGAGATGAAGGACGCGCTGGACCTGCGATCGAAATCGGGCATTCACCGGCTGATCACCGCGCTCGAGGAGCGCGGCTTCATCCGGCGCCTCGCGCATCGGGCGCGCGCGATCGAGATCCTGCGCCTGCCCGACAGTCTCGACGGCGCGTCCGGATTCCAGCCCTCGGTGATCGACGGCGGCCTGCCGTCCCGTCCCTCCGCCGCCGCGCCGGTCGAGGCGGCGTCCGTCGAGTTGCAGGTGATGGGGCGCATCGCCGCCGGCACGCCGATCGAGGCGATCCAGCAGCCCTCCCACAGCATCGCGGTGCCCGCCGCGATGTTGTCCGGCCGCAGCCGTCACTACGCGCTCGAGGTCAAGGGCGACTCGATGATCGAGGCCGGGATCAACAGCGGCGACATCGTCGTGATCCAGGAGCAGCCGACCGCCGACAACGGCGACATCGTCGTCGCGCTGATCGAGGGCGAGGAAGCGACGCTGAAGACGTTCCGCAGGCGGGGCGGCACGATCGCGCTCGAGGCGGCGAACCCGGCCTACGAGACGCGGCTCTACCAGGATCATCAGGTCCGGGTTCAAGGCAAGCTCGTGGGCCTGATCCGGACCTACTGAAGCCGCCTCAGCGGATGGCGACCGTCCCGGCGTCAGGTTCGCGCGGTCGTCCCGGCAAGTCCGGGCGCCGGCCGGGGTCGCGGGTCCAGAGCCGCGTGCGGTTGCTTGAAAGCGCCCCCACTGCCTCGATCCCGTCGGGCGAGCGCCACAGCGCCATCGCGCCCTCGTCCCGCAACGCCGTCGCGCCGATGAAGAAGCACGGGCCGGGCGGCGCATCGCGCCACTGCGGAGCGACCAGGATGGCCGCCTCGGCGCAGTCCTGTGCGGCCGTTGCCGGGTCCTTGAAGCCGACATAGCGGATCAGGCCGAACCCGGGCGCCTCGGCCTCTACCCGGCCGCGCTTGCCCAGAACATGCGCCCGGGCGAAGGCAACCGCCTGGGCGACCCGGTCGCCGTCGTCCTCGAGCCAGCTTTCCGCGGCATAGGAATTGCCGGTCTCGGAACTGAGCGCCCTGCCCTCCTCGGTCATGAACCCGAAGAGCCGCCCGTCCTCGCTGATCAGCAGCGGCGGGCGCGGATGGCCCGCCCAGAGCGCCGCCGCCAGAGCCATCGGCGCCAGCCCGAGCCAGCGCCAGCGCCCTTGCCACAGCGCCAGAAACAACCCGCCGAGGCCAACCAGCGCCAGCGCCGCCCCAGGGCCGGCCGGGACGCCATGCGCAGCCCCGCCGAGGCCGGCGACGAATTTCGCGACCGCCAGGATGTAGGCGATGCCCCAGCCCATCGCCGTGAAGGGAAGCCAGTCCAACCCGAACGGCGCCGCGAGCGCCGCGATGACGGCGGCCGGCATCACCACCGCGCCCATCATCGGCACGGCGAGCACGTTAGCCAGCAGGCCGTACTGCGCGACGATGTTGAAGTGGAACGCCGAGATCGGCCCCGTTGCAAGGCCCGCGACCAGCGAGGTCATCGTGACGCCGACCACCGGCTTCACGTGGCGCCAGCGCCGGTCGGTCTGCGTCACCTGCCACCAGGACTGCCGCCGCAGCCCGTCATAGGTCGCGATCAGCGCGATGGTCGCGGCGAAGGACATCTGGAACCCTGCCTCCGCAAGGCTTTCCGGCGCCAGCGCCAGCACGATCAGCGCCGCCAGCGCCACCGAGCGCAGCGTCAGCGCCGGCCGGTCGATCAACACGGCCAGTAGGAAGCACGCCGTCATGATGAAGGCCCGCTGCGCCGGGATCTGTGCGCCGGAGACGACCAGGTAGAACGCGCCGGCCGCCAGCGCGACGACGGCCGCGACCTTCTTCAGCGGCCAGCGCAACGCGAGACCGGGGACCAGCGCCAGACCGTAGCGCACGATCAGGAAAACCGAGGCCGCGATCATGCTCATGTGCAGGCCCGAGATCGCGACCAGGTGGAACAGCGTCGACACGCGCAGGTCGTTCTCGACAAGCGGGTCGATGCTCGAGCGGTCGCCGGTCAGGATGGCCGCGGCAAAGGCCCCGTTCTGGCCGGGGATGCGCGCCCGGATGTGCTCAGAGAGGATCATGCGGAGGCGGAAGGCCGGCTGCTGCAGCCCGGAGGCGTCGCCGCCCTCGATCTCGAGCATCGGCGTCCGGGCGTAGCCGACGGCGCCGAGACCGTCAAACCAGGCGAGGCGGCGAAAATCGAACCCGCCTGGCTCGGTCGGTCCGCCCGGCGGCGACAGCCTCGCCTGTCCGAGCAGCCGCGCGCCCGGCGCGAGCGCGTCGAGCGGCGTGCCCTCGTCGACCGAGATGCGCACGCGCGCGGGCGTCCGGTCCGGATCGAGGCCGTGGATCACGACGCCGTCCAGCAGCACGCGGGGGCGGTCCGACGCCGACCGCGACAGGCCGATGATCCTGCCCTCCACGGCGACGGTCATCTCCCAGGGCAGGACCGGCGCCGCGACGGTCAGGGCGCGCTGCGCCGCGATCGAATAGCCGAGCGCCGGAAGGACCAGCGCCGCGAGCGCGACCCGGGCCAGCGGCGCGGCGCGCAGCCACCAGACAGCCCCGACGACCACCGACAGCGCCAGCGCGCCGCGCAGCAGCGGCCCCGGCTCCCATGGCAGCGCGAAATAGACGCCGATCCCGATCCCGAGCAGCACCGGGGCCCAGAGCGGCAGCTGGGCGCGCTGCGACTCGACCAGCGCCGCAAGCCGGTCTGCGCCCACGTGCCTTGTTCTCCCAAGCCAAAATCCCTAAGACCTCAGGCTAGCGAGATCGTCGTTTCCAAGAGGTTAATCCCATGCCGTCCGACAAACCTGTCGTGACGCGCTTTGCGCCATCGCCGACCGGTTTCCTGCATATCGGCGGCGCGCGCACGGCGCTGTTCAACTGGCTCTACGCCCGTCACACCGGCGGAAAGTTCCTGCTCCGGATCGAGGATACCGACCGCGCGCGCTCGACCCCGGAAGCGACCGAGGCGATCTTCGCCGGGCTGCGCTGGCTCGGCCTCGATTGGGACGGCGAGGCGGTCAGCCAGTTCAGCCGGCTCGAGCGTCATGCCGAGGTCGCGCGCGAGATGCTCGAACGCGGCGGGGCCTATCGCTGCTACGCGACACAGGCCGAGATCGACGCGTTCCGCGACGCCGCCCGCGCCGAGGGCCGTCCGCCGCTGTTCCGCTCGCCCTGGCGCGACGCCGATCCTTTGACCTGGCCCGAGGGCGCGCCCTACACGGTGCGGCTGCGCGCGCCGCGCGAGGGCGAGACCGTCATCGACGACAAGGTGCAGGGCCGCGTCACCTTCCGCAACGAGACGCTGGACGACCTGATCCTGCTGCGCTCGGACGGCGTGCCGACCTACATGCATGCGGTCGTCGTCGACGATCACGACATGGGCGTGACGCACGTCATCCGCGGCGACGACCACCTGACCAACGCCGCGCGCCAGACGCTGATCTACCGTGCGCTCGGCTGGGAGACGCCGGTCTTCGCGCATATCCCGCTGATCCACGGCCCGGACGGCGCGAAGCTCTCGAAGCGGCACGGCGCGCTGGGCGTCGACGCCTACCGCGACATGGGCTTCCTGCCGGAGGCGATGCGCAACTATCTGGCGAGGCTTGGCTGGAGCCACGCCGACGACGAATTCTTCACGACCGAGCAGGCAGTGTCATGGTTCGACCTCGGCCATCTCGGCAAGGCGCCGGCTCGGTTCGACCTGACCAAGCTCGCGCACCTGTCGGGCCAGCACATCCGCGCCGGCGACGACGCGGCCCTGCTGGCGGAGGTCGAGGACTTTCTTGCATCGCAAGATATGCCGTCGCTGACCGAAGCACGGCGTTCGGCGATGCTGAAGGCGATGCCCGGCATGAAAGAGCGCGCGAAGACGCTTCTGGAACTCATTGAAATGGGAAGATTCCTTATGATTGGAAGACCGGTTGAGCCAGACGCTGCAGCCGTGAAACTGCTGGCGTCCGCGCCATCGGGAATGCTGGCGCGATTGACTTCGCGGCTGCAGCAAGCTAGTTGGACCGCGAGCGATCTGGAGTCCTGCGTGAGAGACTTTGCGAGCGACGAAGGGCTGGGTCTCGGCAAGGTTGCCCAGCCAGTCCGCGCAGCATTGACCGGCCGCAGCATATCTCCCAGCGTGTTCGACATGATGACGATCCTCGGCAGAGAGGAGAGCCTGGCCCGACTTGCGGACGCCGCCAGCGAGACTGCCAGCGCTTAGGGTCTTGCAGCCGTGGAATGATGCCGGATGAACTGACGCGGGCAGCGGCTGAGGTTGCGCCCAGGGAACATCGGCCCGAATCTGGCGGGCTTTGACACGGGGGAATTGCGATGACTGATCAGGGACGCCCGTCGGCCAAGCTGACCATCGGCGACAAGACGCTGGATCTGCCGATCTATCACGGCACCGTCGGACCGGACGTGATCGACATCCGCCGCCTTTATTCGGACGGCGGCGTCTTCACCTATGACCCCGGCTTCACCTCGACCGGCTCCTGCGAAAGCGCGATCACCTACATCGACGGTGAGAAGGGCGAGCTGCTCTACCGCGGCTACCCGATCGAGCAGCTGGCCGAGAAGTCGCACTTCCTCGAGGTCTGCTACCTGCTGCTCTACGGAGAGCTTCCGACGGGCGCGCAGCTCGAGGACTTCGAGAACCGCGTCACCAACCACACGATGCTGCACGACCAGATGTCGTACTTCTTCCGCGGCTTCCGGCGCGACGCGCATCCGATGGCGATCGTGTGCGGCGTGATGGGCGCGATGTCCGCCTTCTATCACGACAGCACCGACATCAACGACGCCTGGCAGCGGGAGGTCGCGTCGATCCGTCTGATCGCCAAGATGCCGACCATCGTCGCCTGGGCCTACAAGTACTCGGTGGGCCAGCCCTTCGTCTATCCGAAGAACAGCCTCGACTACTCGTCGAACTTCCTGAACATGTGCTTCTCGGTGCCGGCGGAAGACTACATCGTCGACCCGATCCTGAGCCGGGCGATGGACCGGATCTTCACGCTGCATGCGGACCACGAGCAGAACGCGTCGACGTCGACGGTGCGGCTCGCGTCCTCGTCCGGCGCCAATCCATTCGCCTGCATCGCGGCCGGCGTCGCCTGCCTGTGGGGACCGGCGCATGGCGGCGCGAACGAGGCGGCGCTGTCGATGCTGCGCGAGATCGGCACTGTCGACCAGATCCCGGAATACATTAAGCGCGCCAAGGACAAGGACGACCCGTTCCGGCTGATGGGCTTCGGGCACCGGGTCTACAAGAACTTCGACCCGCGCGCGAAGGTGATGAAGCAGTCCGCGGACGAGGTGCTCGGCCTGCTTGGCATCGAGAACAACCCGACGCTGCAGGTCGCGAAGGAACTGGAGAAGATCGCGCTTGAAGACGACTACTTCATCGAGAAGAAGCTCTACCCGAACGTCGATTTCTACTCGGGCATCATCCTCGATGCGATGGGCCTGCCCACGTCGATGTTCACGCCGATCTTCGCGCTCGCGCGCACCGTTGGCTGGATCAGCCAGTGGAAGGAGATGCTGCAGGACCCGCAGCTCAAGATCGGCAGGCCGCGCCAGCTCTACACCGGCGCGACGCAGCGGGACTACGTGGATGTCGAGAACCGCTGAGTCGAAGCGCTCCGCGTCGGTCGACCGCGTGGTTGACGAGGCGGAGCGGCTCGGGCTCGACGTGTCCGTGCTGCGGCTGGACGAGGGGACCCGCACGGCCGAGGATGCTGCGCGAGCCTGCGGCTGCGGCGTCGACCAGATCGTGAAGTCGATCGTGTTCCGCGTCGGAGGCGGAAACCGGCACGTGCCGTTCCTGACCGCGGGCGGCGCGCGCGTCGATGCGGCCAGGGCGGCGGAGGTCGCCGGGGCGGCGCTGGAGAAGGCCGACGCGGCCGGCGTGCGCGCCCATACCGGCTTCGCGATCGGCGGCGTCTCGACGCTCGGGCACCTGACGCCGATCGAGAGCTGGATCGATCCGAGCCTGCTCGCCTATCCGGTCGTTTGGGCCGCAGCGGGCACGCCGAACCACGTGTTCTCGGTCGAGCCAGGGCGACTGCAGGCGGCCATCGAGGCGACGGCCGCGGACTTCACCGAGCCGCGCTGAATCTTCCGGCCGCACTGAAGCGATCCCGGATCAGCCGTTCGTCGCCTTCTGCGACCAGCGGCCGTCCTCGTCCTGCGCCCAGTATTTCGCAGGCAGCCCGGCGGCCGCGACCGCGCGCCAGTCGGCCCGCGCGGCCTCGACCGCGTCGGCGTCGGACGCGTCGAAGACGAGGCAGGTTCGCCGGAATCGCGCCATCTCGTCGGTCCCGGCACGCGCGCCCAAGGTCAGCATCAGGACGTCGGCGCGGTTCGGATCGTCCGTGCCGGTCGTGATCAGGATTGGCTGACGCGCCGCGATTGCGGCGCCGCCCGCGTCCGTGCCATGCGGCAGGAACGCCTCGTCCCGGTAGGTCCAGAGCCGTTCGTCGAGGAAGCGCGCCGCGGCGTCCGACCCGACCCGGACCTGCACCCGCCAGCTGCGCAGCAGCGATCTCTCCAGCAGATCCGGCAGCACCGCCTCGAGCGGCGCTGCGCTGATCCGGTAGAACAGGATCTCGGCCATTCCGGCGGCGCCGCGCTCCCGGATCAGCCCTCGCAGCGCTCCCGGATCAGCCGGTCGAGTGCGCGCACGCCCCATCCGCTGGCGCCCTTCGGCGCGAGGTCCGTAGCGCGCGGCATCAGCGCGACGCCGGCGATGTCGAGATGGACCCAAGGCACGTCCTTGCCGACGAAGCGCTGCAGGAACTGCGCAGCCGTCACGGCGCCGGCGGGGCGACCACCGACGTTGGCGACGTCCGCAATCCGGCTCTTGATCAGCTCGTCATAGGCCGGGGCCAGCGGAAGCCGCCACGCGCCCTCGTCCTCCGCGGCGGCAGCGGCGAGGAAATCGGCGACGAGCGCGTCGTCGTTGGCGAAGACGCCGGCCATCTCGTGCCCGAGCGCGACGACGCAGGCGCCGGTCAGCGTAGCTAGGTCGATCATCGCCGACGGCCTGAAGCGCTGCTGCGCGTACCACAGCACGTCCGCCAGCACGAGCCGGCCCTCGGCGTCGGTGTTGATGACCTCGACCGTGTCGCCCTTCATCGTGCGCACGACGTCGCCCGGCCGCTGCGCGCGCCCGTCCGGCATGTTCTCGACGAGGCCGACGAGGCCGACGACGTTCGCGCGCGCCTTGCGCGTGGCGATCGCGTGCATGACCCCCGCGACGACGCCCGCGCCGCCCATGTCGCAGGTCATCTCCTCCATTCCCGCCGCCGGCTTGATCGAGATGCCGCCGGTGTCGAAGACGACGCCCTTGCCGACCAGCGCCAGCGGGCTCTCGTCCGCCCCGCCCTTCCACTGCATGACGACGACCTTCGACGGAGTCTCGGACCCCATCCCGACCGCCAGAAGCGTTCGCATCCCAAGTTCTTCCAGCGCGGCCTCGTCGAGCACCTCGACCTCGACGCCGAGGTCGCGCAGGTCCTCGAGCCGCTCGGCGAAGGCGCTTGTCGTCAGCACGTTGGCCGGGGCGTTGGTCAGATCGCGGGTCAGGAAGACACCCTCGGCGACCGCGGCGCGCGGCGCGAAGGAGGCCGAGGCCGCATCCGGGTCGCGCACGACGAAGCGCACCGCTGCGTTCGGCTCGGCCCAGTCCTCGGGCGGCGTGCGGAACTCACGGTAGTCGTAGAGGCGCAGCGCCAACCCGAGCGCGATCTCCTCGACCTGCCGCGCGGTCTCGGCGAAGACGCTCAGCGGGACCGAGCCGTTGAAGCCGGCGATCGTGGCGCCGGCCTTGCGCGCCTCGGTCGGCGTCGGCTTCGCCGGCAGCTTGACCGCGAGCACCGCGTCGGCCGCGAGACCGGCGGGAAAGCCGAACGCCTGGCCCTGCCCCGGCTTCAGCCGCGCGAAGTCCGCGCTCTCTGCGAGCCGCCGCAGGGCGCCGCGCATCGTCCGGTCCAGCTTGCGCGTCAGCGCGTCCATCTTGCCGTCCGGAGCGATGAAGACCGCGATCCGCCCCTCGACGCCCGCCGGCGCCTCGACGTCTGCGGCGGCGGCGAATGTGGTTTGCACTGGCGCAGTCACGGGCGTCTCCTCTAAACCTCTTGGAATGTCACGGTGGTCTAGCGCGCACGTTCGGCCTTGGCGAGTCCCGCGGGCGCGCCGGGGCGCGGCGTGAGCCGGCTCGACGGATACATCCTGCGCCAGATGCTGGTGGCGTTCGGCTTCTTCGCGCTGGTCTTCACCGGCGTCGTCTGGCTGACCCAGGCGGTGCGTCTGATCGACACGGTGATCGCCAGCGGCCAGGGGGCGTCAATCTTGCTCGAGTTCTCGGCGCTGGTGCTGCCGCAGGTCCTCGTTGTCGTGCTGCCGCTATCGGCGATGGGCGCGTCGCTCTACACGCTAAACAAGCTCTACACGGAGAGCGAACTGGTCGTGATGATGTCCGCAGGCGTCTCCCCGGCGCGGATGCTGCTGCCGGTCTCGATGTTCGGAGGCGCGGTCGCCGTCGCGATGGCCGTCGTGATGATGGTCCTAGTGCCACTCGGCGGCGCCGCGTTGGCCGAGCGGACGCAGGAGATCCGTGGCGACCTCGCCGGAGCGCTGATCGTCGAGCGCCAGTTCCTGCACCCGGCGTCGGGCCTGACGCTGTTCATATCGGACACTGATCGCTCGGGCGAGATGTCGGGCGTGTTCCTGCACGACCAGCGCGAGCCGGCGCGGCCGGTCACCTACTCGGCGCGAAGCGCGGTCCTGCTGAGCGAGGGCGACGAGGCGCGGCTGGTGATGCGGTCGGGCGTAGCGCTGGCTTTCGACGAGCGTCGCAACACGCTGAACGCGGTGGAGTTCGACCAGTTCGTATACGACCTGAGCGACATAGTGCAAACAAGCGACGCGCGCGAGCCGCGTCCGTCCGAGTACTCGGTCCGACAACTGCTGAACCCGACGCCGGAGATGCTGGCGGGACGAAGTTACGCGCTCGGCCGTTTCGTCGCCGAGGCGCATTACAAGCTGACATCGCCGATGCTGGCGTTCCTCTACCCGCCGATCGCGCTGGTGACGCTGCTGGCGGGCGGATACCGGCGCAGCGGCTTCGGGCGGCGGGTCGTCGTCGCGGTCGGCGTCGGGGTCGCGATGCAGGCGCTGTCGATCGTGACGCGCAGCCGCGTGCAGGACGACGTGGCGCTGTGGCCGGCAACTTACGCGCCGGTCCTGCTTGGCGCCGGCTACGTCGCAATGCTGCTGATCCGGCTGAGCCGGCCCCGGCGGCCGGCGCGGGAGACGCGGGAATTGCCGGCATGACGTTGTGGCGCTATCTGCTAGTTTCATTCACGAAAGCTCTGATCGCGGTGCAGGCGGTAATCGCGATCGTCGTGCTTCTCGCGGCGACGGTCGAGAACCTGCGGCGCTTCTCGGACAGCGGGGGCTTCGCGGTGATGCAGATCACGCTGCTGCAGGCGCCGGAAGTGCTTTACCAGGCCTTTCCGCTGGTGCTGATGCTGGCGAGCCTCGTCACGTTCCTGCGGCTCGCGCGGTCGAGCGAGCTAGTGGCGATGCGCGCGGCTGGCGTCTCGGCGCTGAAGCTGATTGCGGTGCCCTCGGCGGCAGCGCTGCTGCTGGCGATCGCCGCGGTCGCGATATTAAATCCTTTCGTCGCTGCCACGATCCGTCAGGGCGCGGCAGTCGAGGACTCATTGCGGGGGCGCGAAACCAGCCTGCTCTCGGTCTCGCGCGAGGGTTTGTGGCTGCGCCAGGCCGATCCGGACGGGCAGACGGTGATCCAGGCGGCGCGCGCCAATCCGGACGGCACGCTGCTGAGCCAGGCGCGGATGCACCGTTTCGACCACGAGGGCACGCTCTATGCGCGGATCGAGGCGGGAACGGCGCGGCTCGAACAAGGGCACTGGCTGCTGACCGGCGCAACCGAGTGGCGGCGCACGCCGGACGGCCGGTTCGACCCGATGCCGTCGACGGTCGCGCTGCGCCTGCCGACCGCGCTGACCCGCGACCAGATCCTCGACAGCTTCTCGCCGCCGGAGACGCTGTCGTTCTGGGAGCTCGGCCGGTTCATCGGCCAGATGGAGGAGGCCGGCTTCTCCGGGAGACGGCACCGGCTGTTCCTGCAGAGCGAACTGGCCAAGCCCGCGCTCTTCGCGGCGATGGTGCTGATCGGCGCCGCCTTCGCGCTCAGGCCCGCCCGGTTCGGGCAAGTTGGCGTGATGATCCTGCTCGCGGTTCTGGCCGGATTTTCGCTCTACTTCCTCAAGGACTTCGCCGAGTCGCTGGGCGCCAGCGGTTCGATCCCGCTGATCGTCGCGGCCTGGACGCCGCCAGTCGCGGCGATCCTGCTGGCGCTCGGCCTGCTGCTTCATCTTGAAGATGGCTGAGGCGCCCGCTCATCCAGCGCGTGCGGCGGCCTGGCTGCTGGCGCTGGGGCTGGCGATTACGCCCGCCGTCAACTCGGTCTCCTCCGCGCAGGTTGCGCAGGAGGCGCCGGTTGCACTCGTTGCCGACCAGGTCAGCTACGACCAGGAGAGCGGGCTGCTGATCGCCGAGGGAAATGTCGAGGTCCTCTACCAAGACCGCGCGCTGCGCGCACCAAGGCTCGTCTACGATCAGCGGGCCGGTGAGGTCCGGGCGCAGGGACCGATCGTGCTCGTCGATCCCGCGACCGGCGTGCTGATCGCGGACTCGGCGACGCTGACGCCCGATCTCGCCGAGGGCCTGATCGCGGGCGCTCGCGTGCTGATCAATGACCAGCTGCAGATCGCGGCCGTCGAGGGGCGCCGGGTGGACGGGCGCTTGGTCACGCTGGACCGGGTGATCGCCTCGACCTGCACGATCTGCCCAGAAAACCCGACGCCGACCTGGGCGATCCGGGCGCGGCGGGTGACCCAGGACGAGGCGGCGCAGCGCATCTATTTCGAGGGCGCGCGGCTCGAGGTGATCGGCGTGCCGGTCGCCTATCTGCCGCGCCTGTCGATCCCCGATCCTGCCGTCGAGCGCGCCAGCGGCTTCCTCGCGCCCGAATTCCTCAGCTCGGGAATCTACGGCTTCGGCGCCAAGCAGCCCTACTACCTCGTCATCAGCCCTTCGGCCGACGCGACAATCACGCCTTTCGTCACCAGCCAGGGCGGCCTGCTGATGGAGGGCGAGTACCGCAGGCGCTTCGGCAACGGCAGCTTCGACGTCGACGGCGTCGTCGCGATCGACGACGGCCTCGACCAGAGCCTCGGAACGGATAGCCTGCGCTGGTCGTTCAGCGGCGTCGGCGACTTCGCGCTGCCGCGCGGCTTCGTCGCCGACTTCGACATCGCCGCGGTCAGCGACGACGTGTTCCTCCAGCAGTTCGACTATTCCGACGCCGACCTGCTGACCAGCATCGCCCGCGTGCGGCGCACCCGCGCCAAGGATGACTTCGAGCTGGCCGCAATCGGGTTCCAGAGCCTGATCCAGGGCGACGACGCGGCGAAGATCCCCGCGATCCTGCCGGACCTCGCCTATCGCCGCGTGCTCGAGGACACGCTGATCGGCGGCCGTGTCGCGATCGACCTCGCCGCGCTCGGCGTGGTCCGGCGCGCCGACGGCAGCATGATCCGCGCGACGGGGGGCGCCGACTGGCGGCGCGACTGGACGCTGCCGCGCGGGCTGCGCCTTGGCGCCAGCGCCGGCGCCGCGCTCGACAGCTACCAGACCTGGGACTACATCGACTACGTCGACGGGCTAAAGAACCGTGCGACGCCCGAGGCTCTGGTCGAACTGCGCTGGCCCTTCGTCCGCCGCGATCCGGGCGCCGACCACCTGATCGAGCCGATCCTGCAGATGATCTGGTCCGACAGCCTCGGCGACACCGACGTGCCGAACGAGGACAGCACGCTGCCGGAATTCTCGTACTCCAACCTGTTCTCGACCAACCAATTCCCGGGTCGTGACCGGCTCGAGACCGGCGCGCGCGCCAATATCGGAGTGCAATACCTGCGCGAGGACCCGGACGGCTGGAACCTCGGCCTGACCTTCGGCCGCGTGCTGCGGTTCAGCGACCTCGACCAGTTCCCCGAGGGAACCGGCCTCGACGGGCGCTGGTCTGACTATGTGGGCGAGGTGTCGGTCGGCTTCGACTGGGGCATGACACTGTCAAACCGCACGCTGATCGCCAGCGACCTGGACCTGACGCGCAACGAGTTCGCCATGACATACGAGAACGCGGTCAGCGGCCTCGTCGCAAGCTACATCTACCTCGCCGCCGACGACACGAACCCGGCGCTAGGCCCGCAGCCCGAGACCAGCGAATTCGCGATGGCTGCGCGCTACCGCGTGCTTCCGAACTGGGAGCTGCGCGGCAACTGGCGCTACGACCTCGTCAGCGGCGCCAACCTGCGCGCCGGCGGCGGCGTGACCTACGGAAACGAATGCGCGGAGATCGACCTTTCGATCTCGCGCCGCTATACGTCATCGGATAATCTGCCGCCCTCGACGACGATCGGGTTCGGCCTGCGCCTGGCCGGGTTCGGCGCGGGACAGAGCCAGGACTGGCCGCCAAGGACCTGCTCGATCGTGGGTCTTCCGTGAGCGTACACCGGGCGGGACGGCAACAAAGCGGGCGCACGAGGATTTGAGCAGCATGCGATGGCTAGGAATGGCGTTGGCGATGGCCATGGCGTCCACGGCGCCGGCTTCGGCGCAGAACCCCTTTTCACCGGCGCTGACGGTCAACGAAAGCGCGATCACCTTCTATGACGTGACCCAGCGCGCGCGGCTGATCGAGGCGCTCGGCGCTCGTGGCGATACGCGCCAGATCGCGATCGACCAGCTGACCGAGGACCGGATCAAGGTCCAGGCCGCCGAGACGCTCGAGATCGAGCTGCCCGAGGGCGCGGTCACCGCCGGCATAGAGGAATTCGCGGCCCAGCGCGGTTTGACGATCGACGACGTGTTCGGCGTGCTGGCGGCGCGCGACATCGACCGGCAGACGATGGACGACTTCGTCGAGGCCGGCCTTCTGTGGCGCGAGGTCGTGCAAACCCGCTTCCGCCAGAAGGCGATGCCGACCGAGGACGATCTCGACACGGCGCTCGAACTCGACTCCAATATGCCTGTCGAGATGCTGGAGATCTCCGAACTGGCGCTTCCCTTTGCCGAGCGCGGCGAGGAGGCGACGATGCAGCTTGCCGAACAGCTCTACGGCCAGCTGTCGCGCGGCGGCGACTTCGCGGCGGCGGCGCGGCAGTACAGCCGCTCGAGTACCGCGCCTCAGGGCGGGCGGATGGAGCCGGTGCCGGCCGCGGGCATGCCGCCGCAGCTGCGCACGCAGGTCCTGCTGCTGGAGCCCGGCCAGGTGACGCGGCCGATCCCGATCTCGGGCGGCGTCGCGATCCTGAAGCTGAACGCCGTGCGGCAGGTTCCGCGCGACACCGCGATGGCCGACATGTCCGAGGAAGAACAGCGCAATGCGCTGCGCGAGCAGATCTTCACGCAGCGCATGACGAGCTTCGGCCAGGGCTACCTGCAGGAACTGCTGCGCGACGCGCTGATCGAACAGAGATGAGCCCTCCGGTCGCGCTGACGCTCGGCGACCCGGCGGGGATCGGCGGCGAAACCGCGCTGCGCGCCTGGGCCGCGCTGCGTACGGAGGCGCCGTTCTTCCTGATCGGCGATCTGGCCCACATGCAGGGGCTCGGGGCGCGCCTCCGCCTGCCCATGCGGCCGATCTCGGCGCCGGCCGAGGCGGCGGCGGCGATGACCGAAGGCCTGCCGGTGCTGCACCATGCGCTGCCCCGGCCGGCTCCGCTCGGGGCGCCGGTCGCGGCGAACGCGCCGGCCGTCGTCGCGGCGATCGAGCGCGGCGTGGCGTTGACGCGCGGCGGCGAGGCGCTGGCGCTCTGCACCGGACCCATCCACAAGAAGGCGTTGCAGCAGGGCGCGGGCTTCGCCTTTCCCGGGCATACCGAGTTCCTCGCGCATTTGTGCGGCGCCGCCCTGCCGGTGATGCTGCTGGCCTCGCCGTTGCTGCGCGTCGTGCCGGCGACCGTGCACCTGCCGCTGGCGCAGGTTCCCGCCGCGCTGACCGGAGACCGGCTGGAGGCGACGATCCGGGTGCTGCAGGCCGGCCTCGTCGCCGATTTTGGCCTGGCCGCGCCCAGGATCGCCGTCGCGGGGCTCAATCCCCATGCCGGCGAAGGCGGCGCGATCGGGCGCGAGGAGATCGAGACGATCATCCCGGTCCTGGAGCGTCTGCGCGCGGAGGGCTTCGCGCTCACCGGACCGCATTCGGCGGATTCGATGTTCCATGCCGAAGCGCGCGCGACCTACGACGCTGCCGTCTGCATGTATCACGACCAGGCGCTGATCCCGATCAAGACGCTCGACTTCAAGGGCGGCGTCAACGTGACGCTGGGCCTCGACTTCGTGCGCACCTCGCCGGATCACGGCACCGCCTACGACATCGCCGATGCGCTCTGCGCCGATCCGTCGAGCCTGATCGCGGCGTTGCGGCTGGCCACGGATCTGGGGCTGCGGCGCCGGGCGGCGCGGTGACCGCCGCGCTGGACGCGCTGCCGCCGCTGCGCGAGGTGATCGCCGCGCACGGGCTCAGCGCGCGCAAGGCGCTGGGGCAGAACTTCCTGCTCGACCTGAACCTGACCGGCAAGATCGCGCGTCGCGCCGGCGACCTTGCCGCCTGCGACGTGCTGGAAATCGGTCCCGGCCCCGGCGGGCTGACGCGGGCGCTGCTGGCCGAGGGCGCGCGCCGCGTCGTCGCGATCGAGCGCGACGCGCGCTGCCTGCCGGCGCTGGCCGAGATCGCGGGCGCCGCGCCCGGCCGGCTCGAGGTGATCGAAGGCGACGCGCTGGCGATCGATGCCGCCGGGCTGCTGACGCCCCCGGTGCGGATCGTCGCCAACCTGCCCTACAACGTCGGGACGGAACTCCTGGTGCGCTGGCTGACGCCGCCCGCGTGGCCGCCGTTCTGGACCAGCCTGACGCTGATGTTCCAGCGCGAGGTTGCGGACCGGATCGTCGCGGCGCCCGGCTCCAAGGCCTATGGCCGCCTGTCGGTGCTGGCGCAGTGGCGCACGGCGCCGCGGATCGCGTTCGAGCTTCCGGCCCGCGCCTTCACGCCGCCGCCCAAGGTCACCAGCGCCGTCGTGCAGATCGAACGACTGGCGGAGCCGCGCTATCCGGCCGACGCAGATGTGCTGCAACGCGTGGTCGCAGCGGCGTTCGGCCAGCGGCGCAAGATGCTGCGCTCCAGCCTGCGCACGCTCGGAACGTCGATGTCGAGGCGCTGCTCGCGGCGGCCGGACTGGAGCCGACCGAGCGCGCTGAGCGGGTCTCTGTGGAGGGGTTCTGCCGGCTGGCCCGCGCCTATGCGGCGCAGCGGTCCAGCCGGCCGGAGTAGTCCGTTACTCGGACGGGGCTGGCTCGGGCGCAGCCTCGGCCTCGGGACGCGCCTTGCGGCGGGTGCGCGGGCGCTTCGGCGCCGGCGCGGGCTCGGTGGCCTCGGCCGCAGGCGCCGCGGACGGCGCCGAGGGCTCGATCGGCGCGGCAGCGGCTTCGTGGCTGGCGCCGTTGCTCACGACCTTCGCGACCGGCGCGGCAGGCTGCGGCTCGGCCGCATTCTCGGGCGTGTCGATCGGCCCGGAATCCTCGTCGCCCTCGGCCGGATCGATCATCGCGAGACCCGACGAGATCGGGGGCTGCGGCTGGCGCTGAGGCCGCGGCTGCGTTTGCGGCCGGCTCTGGTCCGACCCGTTGCGATTGCCGTCGTTGCGGTTGTCGCCGTTGCCGCGCGCCTCGCGACGATCGTCCTCGCCGCGATTGTCGTCAGGTCCGGCCGTCGTTACGACGGTTGTCGCTGCGCTGGTTGTCGCTGCGCCGGTTGTCGTCGTTGCGGCTGTCGTCACGGGGGGCCTCGGCGCGGTCGCCGTCGTCTCCCTGGCCGTCATCGCGCCGGTTGCTGTCGTTGCTGTTGCCCGAATTGCCGTTGCCCATGTTGTCATCTCGGCGGTTGTCGTCGCGCTCATAGGACTGACGGGCTTCGTTCTGCTGCGCTTGCGCTTCGCCGAGCAGGCGGCTGTAGTGCTCGGAGTGCTGCAGGAAGCTTTCGGCGGCGACGCGATCACCGGACAGCTGCGCATCGCGCGCCAGCGCCTGGTACTTGTCGATGATTTGCTGCGGCGTGCCTCGAACCTTGCCCTCCGGGCCAGCGCTCTCGAAAACACGGTTTATTATACTGCCGAGACTGCGCCGGTTGCTGTTGTTGTTGTTGTTCGGGTTGCTGCCCATGTTTCCAGACTTGTTTCTGGATCGCGATTTGTTCGAAGGTCTCATGCTCTGGAATATCCGCCATTCATTGGCTTGATCGGGCGACGCCTCTGCGTCGCCGCGCGGCGCCTGGGGGTGTAACGATCCCGATGCTACTGTGCGTCTTCCGACCCGCCCGCGACGGGCGTCAAAGCTCTGGCGTCCGGGTCAGGGTGCCATTAGCATATAAGGGCGCCAAACTGAAACACAAGCGAAAAAGCCGGCGCTACGTCTCGAGGGCGGCGACGACGTCCGCCACCCGATATCGATCGTCCAGATCGCGCCGCAGAGATACTCCGCTGAACCCGGAAGAGCGGAGGATCGAGACAACGTCCGGCCCCTGCCCGGCGCCGAACTCCAGCAGCACGCGGCCCCCCGGCGCCAGCAGGGCTGGCAGGCAGGTAGCGATACGGCGATAGCTCTCCAGTCCGCTCGGCCCCGGCGTCAGCGCAAGATGCGGCTCCCAGTCGCGCACTTCAGGCGCAAGGCCCGCGACGTCGGCGGCCGGGATGTAGGGCGGGTTCGACACGACAAGATCAAACCGGCCCGAGACTCCCTCCGCCCAATCCGCGCGCAGGAATTCCGCCCGTCCGGCAACCCCATGCCGCGCCGCGTTTCGTGCGGCCAAGACCAGCGCGCCTGGATCGACATCGGTCCCAACCCCGTGCGCATCCGGCCACTCGGCCAGCAGGGTGACCAGGATCACGCCGCTGCCGACTCCGAGATCGAGCACGCGCGCCGGCGCCGGGCCTTCAAGCGCGCAGGCGACCAGCGTCTCCGTCTCGGGGCGCGGATCGAGCGCCTCGTCCGTCAGCTCGAAGCTCCTGCCCCAGAACGCGCGCCGCCCGAGGATCTGTGACACAGGCCGCCGCCGCGCCCGCGCGGCGACATGCGCGGCGAACCGCTCCGCCGCTTCCGCAGGCAGCGGCTCGCGCAGCGCCGGCGTCACGCCGGCGGTCCCTGTGCCCAGCGCATCGGCCATCAGCACCCGCGCGTCGCGCGCCGGATCGGCGACGCCGGCCGCCGACAGCCGAGCGGCGGCCTCGGTCAGCGCAGCGCCGACGGTTCCGCTCACCCGTCGAGATCCGCAAGCCGCCGCGCCTGGTCGTCTGCGCTCAGAGCCGCGATTACCTCACCGAGCTCGCCCTGCATCACCTGGTCGAGCTTGTAGAGCGTCAGACCGATGCGGTGGTCGGTCAGCCGGCCCTGAGGGAAGTTGTAGGTCCGGATCCGCTCCGACCGGTCGCCCGACCCGACCTGCCCGCGCCGATCCGCCGCGCGCGCATCGGCCAGCCGCTGGCGCTCCAGGTCATAGAGCCGCGCGCGCAGCACCTGCATCGCCTTCGCGCGGTTCGTGTGCTGCGACTTCTCCGAACTGGTCACGACGATGCCGGTCGGCAGATGCGTGATCCGCACCGCGCTGTCAGTCGTGTTCACGTGCTGGCCGCCGGCGCCGGACGCGCGCATCGTGTCGATGCGGATGTCGCCGGCGGGGATGTCGATGTCGACGTCCTCGGCCTCGGGCAGCACCGCGACCGTCGCGGCCGAGGTGTGGATGCGCCCGCCGCTCTCGGTCGCCGGGACGCGCTGGACCCGGTGCACGCCGCTCTCGAACTTCAACGCCGCGAAGACGCCGCGCCCCGAAACCTCGGCGATCAGCTCCTTGTAGCCGCCGAGCTCGGTCGAAGCCTCCTCGACCACCTCCCAGCGCCAGCCGCGCGCCTCGGCCAGCTTGCGGTACATCTGCGCCAGATCGGCCGCGAACAGCGCCGCCTCATCGCCGCCGGTGCCGGCCCGGATCTCGAGGATCGCCGAACGCTCGTCGGCGACGTCGCGCGGCAGCAGCGCCAGGCGCACCGTCTGCTCGGCCACCGGCAGTTCGGCCCTGATCCGCGCCAGCTCCTCCTCGGCCAGGTCGCGCATCTCCGGATCGGCCAGCATGCGCTCGGCCTCGTCGCGCTCTCGGGCAAGCGCGCGAAGCGCATCGATCTGCTCGACCACCGGGCGCAGCTCCGCGTATTCGCGCGACAGCTCGACCAGTTCCGACTGCGGCGGCCCGGCGTTCAGCCGCGCCTCGACATACTCGGCGCGCGCGCGGATCTGGTCGAGCTTCTCCTTCGGCAGCATCGTGCTCATTCCACGGTCGCCAGGATTTTCGGGCCGCGCAGCGTCAGCGCTCCGGCGGTCGCCGCGATCAGACCGCAAAGCGCGATCGTCGCCACCATCGGCAGCGCGGTCCCGTCGAAGAACGGGCCCGCCAGGATGATCATCACGCCGCCCGCCAGCATCTGCAACGTGCCGCCCAGCGACGAGGCGAGCCCGGCGATGTCAGGATGCGGGTCAAGGGCCAGAACCATGCTGGTCGGGATGACGAGCCCGAGAAAGGAATTGGCGAGGAACAGCATTGCAATGATCACCGGCAGCGACCCGAACCCGGCCAGCGTGACCAGGAACAGCGCCGCGGTCATCGCGGCGAAGCCGATCACCGCGCGCAGCACCACGCGCTCCATGCCGTAGCGCATGCCGAGGCCCGCCGCGACCTGGCTCGACGCGAAGAAGCCGATCGCGTTGACGGCGAAGGCGATCGAGAACTGGGTCGGGCTCAGGCCGAAGCTCTCGACATAGACGAAGGACGCGCTGGCGATGAAGACGAAGAAGCTCGCCATGCCGAAGCCGCCGGTCAGGGTCAGCCCCATGAAGGTCCGGTCCCCGAGCAGGCGGCGCGCGTCGCGGAGCAGCGCACGGGCGCGCACCGGCCTGCGCTTCTCCGGCGGCAGCGTCTCGGGCAACGCGAAGACGGTCAGCGCCAGGCTCGCCAGCGCCGCCAGCGCCAGCACGCCGAAGATCGAGCGCCAGCCGGCCAGCGCCATGATCCCGGTGCCGGCCAGCGGCGCCAGCATCGGCGAGACCGAGATAACCAGCATTATCATCGCCATCATCCGAGTCGCTTCCGGCCCGGTATGCAGGTCGCGGATCACCGCGCGCGGCACAACCATCACCGTCGCCGCGCCGATCCCCTGGATCAGGCGCGCGGCGACCAGCGTGCCGATGCCCGGCGCCGCAATGCAACCCAGCGTGCCGACCAGGAAGATCGTCAGGCCGATCAGCAGCGGCGCGCGCCGGCCCATCTGGTCCGACAGCGGGCCATAGATCAGCTGCGCCGTCCCGAAGGCGACGAAGAACGCGCTCAGCGTCATCTGAACCGCCTGGGCCGAGGCGTCGAGATCGGCGGCCAGACGCGGCAGCGCCGGCAGGTACATGTCGATCGCGAAGGGACCGACGGCTCCGAGAAGCCCGATGATCAGGGCGATGCGCAACATGACAGGCGGACCCGAGGGAATAAGGGCGTGCGAAACGATATGGCACGGGCGACGAGCCTATGCCCGAACGGGCGGGAATTGTCCACCTCGGCGGGAGCGCGGCGCGCCTACCCAGGAAGCGCCCCACAAATGACGAAGGCGCCGATCAGCGCAACCCCGAGCCAGTTCGTCGTCGAAAGGTGCTCGCGCAGGAAAAGCGCGCCGAAGACCGCGACCAGCACCACGCTCAGCTTATCGATCGGCGCTACCCGCGCCGCATGGCCCAGCTTCAGCGCGCGAAAATAGCAGATCCAGGATGCGCCGGTCGCGAGGCCGGACAGCACGAGAAGACCCAACTGCGCGCCGGGACCGATCCCGGCGCCTGCCAGCCGCCAGTCACGGTCAGGATTGCGCCGAGCGCCACGATGATCACGATCGTGCGCACGAAGGTCGCGAAAACGGACTGAACCTCCGCGATCCCGACCTTTGGCGAAGATCGCGGTCAGCGCCGCGAAGACCGCCGAGAGCAGCGCCCAGAACTGCCACGTGAGGATCGCCTCGCGCATGGGCGCAACCTCGCTCCAGATTTTACTTTATTCAGCCGCCTGATCCGACACCGCCTGCTCGGCCTCGATCTCGGCCGCGCGCTTCTCGACCAGCTCGACGATATGCTCGACCATGCCTGCATTGCCGAGCTTGTGGTGCTGCCGGCCCGCCAGATAGACCATTCCCGACCCGGCCCCGCCCCCGGTGAAGCCTACATCCGTCATCAGCGCCTCGCCCGGCCCGTTGACGACGCAGCCGATGATCGACAGCGACATCGGCGTCTTGATGTGCTCCAGCCGCTTCTCCAGAGTCTCGACGGTCCGGATCACGTCGAATCCCTGCCGCGCGCAGGACGGGCAGGAGATGATGTTGACGCCCCGATGCCGCAGCCCGAGGCTCTTCAGGATCTCGAACCCGACCCGCACCTCCTCGACCGGGTCGGCCGAAAGCGACACGCGGATCGTGTCCCCAATCCCCATCCACAGGAGGTTGCCAAGCCCGATCGCCGACTTGATCGTCCCCGACATCAGCCCGCCCGCCTCGGTGATACCCAAATGGATCGGCGCGTCGGTCGCGTCTGCCAGCCCCTGATAGGCCGCCGCGGCCAGGAACACGTCCGAGGCCTTCACGCTGATCTTGAACTCGTGGAAGTCGTTGTCCTGCAGGATGCGGATGTGATCGAGCCCGCTCTCGATCATCGCCTCCGGACAGGGCTCGGCGTACTTCTCCAGCAGGTGCTTCTCCAGCGACCCCGCGTTCACGCCGATCCGGATCGAACAGCCATGATCGCGCGCCGCCTTGATGACCTCGCGCACGCGTTCGGGCGAGCCGATGTTGCCCGGATTGATCCGAAGGCAGGCCGCCCCGGCCTCCGCCGCCTCGATCGCGCGCTTGTAGTGGAAATGAATGTCCGCGACGATCGGGACTGGGCTCTCGCGCACGATCTCCGCCAGCGCCTCGGTCAATTCGACGTCCGGGCAGGAGACACGCACGATGTCCGCCCCCGCCTCGGCGCAGGCCTGGACCTGCGCGACGGTCGCCGCCACGTCATGAGTCAGCGTATTGGTCATCGTCTGCACGCTGATCGGCGCATCGCCGCCCACCGGGACCGGGCCAACGAATATCCGGCGCGATTTGCGTCGCTCTATGTTCCGCCAGGGCCGTATCGGGTTGTGAGACATGGAGCCGAGGCTCTCCGGGATCTGATGCGTCGCGACGAACATAAGGCTGCGGGGAGGCAATGTCACGGTCGGCCGGCATCCGCCCCGCGCCGGTCAGACAGGAGGAAGCGCCGTGCGCGGGTCAAGCCTCGCCTCAACCGGATCGCCCGCCGCGTCGATGTAGCGCAGGTCCCAATATCCCTCCTCGTCCCACTGAACCTCGAGGAAATAGCTGACCAGCCCCTGATCCTCCAGCGAGCGCAGAACCTCGGACAACGGCAGCGAGCCGGCAGGCGGCTCGGCGAACGCTGGGATGGCGAGGGTGGTGGAGATGAAGAACAGCGCTGCCGGCAGAATGGCGGATTTCATTGCGGTCTCCTCAAGCTTGCTTCATCGGCAACGGAACGGCGCAGGTGCGGTTCCGCAGCGCAGCCGACGTAAGCCGTGGACCGCCGATTACATCGAACGACTATTGCATCGCAATGGCGGCCGCCGCGATGTCGGCGTCGAGGGCTTGAGCAATGACGTCCGGCACCTGTTCGACAACCGGGAATCGCTCCACCACCGCCTCTGCAGTGAGCGGAACGTCGCGTACGGAGCGGGTTCCACTTCCGATGGGACCACGCAGAACGTCGCCTACCCGCACGTAAACGGAGCCGGAGTTGCCCGCCCATACCATCGGACCCGCAGCGTCCGGAGGCGGCGAATAGGTCTCGCCGGTCTCGAGGATCCGCTCGAATATCACGGTCTTGTCCGAGAGATACACGCGTATCCAAGCAGCCCGTTCGGCAATGATCGTCACGGTCTGCGTCGTGATCGCCGCGGCAAGTTGCGGGCCATGGGCGTCGGACACCGATGCCGGCGTCGCCGTGAGTTCGGACGCGGCGGCGGGCGGCCCGAATGGATCCGCGCCGGCCGATCCGCGGTCCCCGCGGGCGGAAGCGACAGGAACGCCTGCGACGTCCGGATTGATTGCCGCGATCGGACCGTCGCGCGGCACCAGGATCGGCACTTCCAGTTCCTGCTGGCGGTATAGGTCGGCGAGCGCCATTGCCGCTACCGGCTGCGCCAGTTCGGCGAATTCTGACTCAGATGCAGCGACCGTGTCAGGCGTCGCGGGCGGGCCGATCTCGACCATCGCTACCGGCAGTTCCTCGACCGGCGCAAACTGTACCCTCTGGATATTCTGCAGCACGGTCCATCCGCCGTAGCCGAGCACTCCGATCAGTCCGAAAAGGACCAGCAAGGAGCCGATTGCCGGAAGGGGCACCGACGGAAGGCCCGCAAAGCCCCCGCGAACGGGCTCGGCCATCGGAAAATTCGGACGAAATACGCCGGATGCCTTTGCCGCATTCCCTGCGACGGACTTTCGACCGGACTCTTTGGTCGCAAGACCGCGTTCGAAACCCGGAGGGTCGGCTGCGAAGCCGCTCTGGGCCCGGAAGCGAGCCAACACCTCGTCCGGGTCTCGGCCGAGGTAGCGCGCATACGACCGCACGTAGCCGGAAATGAAACTCGGATTGGGGAATACGCTGACATCGGCATTCTCGATGGCGGCGATATATGCGGCCTTGATCCGCAGGTCGCGCTGAACGTCCAGCAGCGAGCGCCCGAGCGTCGCGCGCTCCCCGCGAAGCTCGTCGCCAATCGGAAATTCGAACGCGTCGCGACCCATTGTCTCGTGCTGCCCAGCGCCTGTAGTCATCATTCGCCTAGAAGGCTCGTTCCGCGATTGCTCGACTTTGTCAGGATCGCCGCAAATCGCGTGCCGCGCGAACCGTTTTATATCCTGCAATGCTAGCATCTTTGGCAACGATTGGGCAGACATAGCTAATGACCCACTGGCAACAGGATCGGGTACGGCATTCACGCAACACCCCTGTGCGGGGACGACCGCTGACCGCTCGCCGTCGCGGGCGACGGTTCAGTAGATGTAGCGGATCTGATCCGTCCAATAATGCTCCATCCGCCGCAGGCTGCCGTTGATGTCCGAGAGCTGCATGTCGCCAAGCACATCGCGGTTCTGAATTCCGGCGGCGTGGCGCTGGAACAATTCCGCTATGATGCGGCGTATCTGATGGCCGCGGTCGGTCAGGCGCACCCGAACGGCCCGCCGGTCGACCTCGCATCGCTGGTGGTGCATGTAGCCGGACTCGACCAATTTCTTCAGGTTGTACGAGACATTGGAGCCCTGGTAATAGCCGCGGCTCTTGAGCTCGCCCGCCGTCACCTCGTTGTCGCCAATGTTGAAAAGCAGAAGCGCCTGAACCGAGTTTATGTCTATGATCCCGATGCGCTCGAACTCGTCCTTCACCACATCCAGCAACAGGCGATGCAGACGCTCAACCATCGCGAGCGTCTCAAGATACGCGCCCAAAAAATCGTCGTCGAGCGCAGGACCCTGCGACTTTGCCACCGAGGCGTGCATGCTCATGCTTGTATCTCCGCGCCAACGCTGGAGAAACTTGACCCGGAAGATTGTACAAGCCGTTAACGTGACGCCAGATTACGCGGGTCCGACCACGCCGTGAAAGACGCCGACACGCCGGATCATTTCCCGAATCTCAGGCGGCGCTCCTGAGCCCCTGCAGCACCACAGGTAAAGGTCCTGATCGTTCTCCGATAACATCCGCTCGTACAGGTCAAGACTCTCGTCGGACAACGAGGCGAGCTCGGCTTCGGCAAACGGACCGAGCAGCAGGTCCATCTCTCGCATGCCGCGACGCCAGCTCCGCATGCGCAGGCGCCGTAGGCGGATCTCACGGCTTTCGGCGGCTTCGGGAGCGGTCGGAGTCATTTTCCGTGCCTTCAAGGACGCATCTCGACGGCTGCGCGGAGCCGTTTTTCAAGCCTTTGCATGCTTTCGGCGATGCGGATCTGATCGGCCCGCAGGCGACGCAATTCGGCGAGGCAGGAGCGGGCAAGTGTGCGGCTGCGCCCGTTATCGTACCTTTCGTCGCGGATAGGGGCGTCGCCCTGCCCGCTCATCAGCCAGACCAGCGGAGCGTTCAGCAGGCCGGCGAGCATCTGCAGCTTGTTGGCGCGCGGCTCGGAACGATCGTCCTCCCAGTTGCGAACGGTCGCAGGACGAACGCCGATGCGCTCGGCAAGCTCCGCCTGGGTCAGTCCCATCGCTTCGCGCGCAAGCCCCAGACGGTCGCCGAACGTGGCCGAGGCATCGGTGTAGTCGTCGAGGGGAGCCTGTCCATCAGCTATGTCAGTCGGCATCAATGCGGCTCCCGAGTTCGACGGCGCCGTCTTGCGCGGCTGCGGGACGGACCCTAAGACAGCCGGACCTTCATTGCAAACTGGTGCTCCATGTCCTTCCTCGCCGACGCGCTCGTCCGGATCAGGCCGTCGCCTACCGTTGCGATCACAACCCTCGCGCGGGAGCTGAAGGCGCAGGGGCGCGACATCATCTCGCTCAGCGCCGGGGAGCCGGATTTCGACACGCCCGAGCACATTCGGACGGCGGCCAAGGAGGCGATCGATCGGGGCGAAACCCGCTACACTAGCCCCGAGGGGATCATCGAACTTCGCAAGGCGATCGTGCGCAAGTTCGAACGCGACAACAATCTGGCCTATGCGCCGGACGAGGTGATCGTCACCACCGGCGGCAAGCAGGCGCTGTTCAACGCGTTCATGGCCACGCTGAATCCCGGCGACGAGGTCGTCGTGCCCGCTCCCTATTGGGTGAGCTACCCTGACATGGTGCGACTGGCCGGCGGCGAGCCGGTAATCGTCGAGGGCAGGCTTGAGACCGGCTACAAGATAACGCCCGCCGCTCTGTCGGCTGCGATAACGCCCCGCACCAAATGGCTGATCTTCAACTCGCCGTCGAATCCCACAGGCGCCGGCTATTCCCGGACTGAACTGGAGGCGCTGACAGATGTGCTGCTCGCACATCCGGACGTCTGGGTGCTCAGCGACGACATGTACGAGCACATCGCCTATCGGCCCTTCGCATTCTGCACGCCGGCGCAGGTCGAGCCGCGGTTGCGCGAGCGAACGCTGACCGTGAACGGCGTATCTAAGGCCTATGCGATGACGGGGTGGCGGATCGGTTACGCCGCCGGGCCAAGAGCGCTGATCCGGGGGATGGTGACGATCCAGAGCCAATCGACGTCGAATGCGACGTCGGTCAGCCAGTGGGCCGCCCTGGCGGCGCTGGATGGGCCGCAGAACTACATAGCCGAGGCGCAAGAGGCGTTCCTGCGCCGTCGCGACCTCGTCGTCGGCTTGCTGAACGCGGCGGCCGGGATCACCTGTCCGAAGCCGGACGGGGCGTTCTACGTTTATCCGTCCATCGCGGGCCTGATCGGCAGGACCACGACGGACGGGCATCTCATTCGAACGGACGCGGATTTCGCCGAAGGTCTGCTTGGCGCAGAAGGAGTCGCCGTCGTGTTCGGCGAGGCTTTCGGTCTGTCCCCGAACTTCCGCATCAGCTACGCGGCCGCAGATGCCCAACTGGTCGAAGCCTGCGCCCGGATTCAGCGCTTCGCAGCCTCGCTCAGCTAGGCTCCGTTAGCGGCGCTCAGTTTCCTGCCGGCGCCGGCTCCTCGTCGGTGACCTCCTCGACGGCAGCTTCCGCATCTTCAGCCGCGGCATCTGCGGCATCTGCGGCATCACTGCCGGCCTCGCCGACAGCCTGCGCCGCGTCGTCGGCAGTCTCCACAGCGGCCTCTCCTGCATTTTCGGCAGCCGCGCCGGCAGCGTCGGCGGCGCTGTCTCCGGCGGCCGCCGCATCGTCGACCGCCTCCTCGACCGCAGCCTCAGCTTCATTCGCCTCCTCGGCGGCAGGCTCGGTGATGACCACCTCCTCCGTCGTTGTCTCGGTCGCCGCCGGCTCGGTCTCGACGACCTCATCCTCGGACGGCCCGACGAACATGTAGAGGCCCAGCGCGATGACGATCGCCGCGCCGACAAGAATCCAGGTCCGCTGCATCATGAATCTCCTGAAAGTTTCGCTCCGAATGCGCATCGTCGGGGGGAAATGGCCACATTACACACTCGATGCAACCGTCGCTCCCCCACCGCGATGACCAACTTCCGTGAGCGCGCCAGTTTATCGCCGGTTCTGGTCGGCGCCCCTTCACTTGCACCCGAGTTTGCACTACTCTCTTTACCGATCCGGGGCAATGGCTCCGGTTTTTTCGTCGGATCAACGATCAAAAGGAAACGAAGGCCATAGCTCGCAGACCGCACAACGCGCCGCCCACGCGCGACACGGGACCCAGGGTCAACGACCGGGTCCGCGCCCCTGAAATACGTCTCATAGGGGCCGAGGGCGAGAACATAGGACTGATCACGCCGGAGAAGGCGATGGCGCTAGCGGAACAGGCCGGGCTTGATCTGGTCGAGATATCTCCGAACGCCAGCCCTCCCGTCTGCAAGATCATGGATTTCGGAAAGTACAAGTACGAAACCCAGAAGAAGGAATCCGAAGCTCGCAAGAAGCAGAAGATCATAGAGATCAAGGAGATCAAGTTCCGCCCAAATACGGATACGCACGACTACGACGTCAAGATGCGTTCGGTGTTCAAGTTTCTCGAGGGTGGGGACAAGGTCAAGATCACGCTGCGCTTCCGAGGTCGCGAGATGGCCCATGCCGATTTGGGGCGCAAGCTGTTGGAGCGAGTTGCCGAAGACGTGTCGGAACTCGGAAAGATCGAGGCCATTCCGCGGCTCGAGGGCCGGCAGATGGTGATGATGATCAACCCGCTCAAGCACTGACGGGATTGGCCGGCCGCGCTGCCCTCGGTCGGGGGCTCGGCGCGACCGGTCGAACCGGCGGCGCGGTTGTCCAGATCATGCAGACCGAACCTGATTTTCCCGCGTTCACAGCGCCTGACGCGACCTGAGATGGGCCGCCGCCGCTCTCCGCTGGGTCATGCGCTGGGGTTCGCGCCAAGCGCGCTTGCGCTGGGGATTGCCCGGGCTTTGCCCTACAAGGCCCGGGTCCGCTTCGGCGGCTGGCTCGGCAGTCGGCTGGTGCGTCTCCCCCGCTTTCGGAGTCGGATCGCAGCAAATCTGGCCTATGTCATGCCGGACCTGGCGCCTGACGCCCGCGCAAGGATCGCGGGCGAAGTTGGCGACACGTTTGGCCGGACCTTCATCGAGACTTTCTCCATGGCCGATTTCCAGGCCAGCCTTCCCTGGACAGGACCCTTTGGTCCGGGTCGCGCAGAGATTGAGGACGCGGTCCGCTCGGGCGCCCCGCGATCATCATCACCGGCCACATCGGACAGTGGGAAGCCGGACGCGCCTGGCTGAAGTCGATCGGCGCCGAGACCGGCGCGATCTACCGGCCGCTGAACAATCCGCACCTCGACCGCATTTACGTCCAGCAGCTCCAGATCGGCGGGCGCCCGATGTTCGAGAAGGGCGGCCGCGGCCTGCGCGGACTGATCGCCCACCTGAACCGAGGGGGGCGCGTGGCGATCCTGACCGACCAGTTCGACCGCCGCGCCGCATTGTTCGACTTTCTCGGGAAGCCCGCTCCAACGGTGACGATCGCCGCGGACCTCGCGCTGAAGATCGGCGCGCCGCTGATCCCGGGATACGGCATCCGCGAAGCGGACGGACTTCATGTCGCAGTGCACCTCGAGGCGCCGGTGCCGCATACGACCGCCGCCGAGATGACGCAGGCCGTCAACGACAGCCTTGCCGCCCGGGTTCGCGCCCATCCGGGGCAGTATCTTTGGCTGCATCGCCGCTGGACCAAGGATCTGCCCGATCCGGACGAGGCTGCCCCGCCTCCGGCCCAAGGCCAGCCGGCGCTCTCCTGAACCTGCGCCCCGGCCGGGCCGACCGCCGGTCGGGCCGGAACGGGAATCCCTGCGAGCCCATGCGCTCCGTCGGCGCGGCGCTGGTCCGCCGCCGTCCGTCCCGGCGTCGGCGGAAGTCCGCCCCCGAACGGACGCGCTCCGCGAGGAGCGCTCCGCCCGGCGGCCGGGCGGAACTACTGCCCGAGCAGCGCCTCCATCGGCACCGGCTCCGAAATCGTCCAGCTGTCGACGACCGCCGGCTTGCCATCCGTCACCTTCACGATGTGATAGCGCGCCTGGTTCTGGTGGTGCAGCTCGCTGGTGAAGGTGCGCGGGCCGAACAGCGTCGGCTCGTCCTTCATCTTCTCAAGCTCAGCCACGACCGCAGCGGCTTCGGTTGTGCCGGCCCGCTCCACCGCCTTGGCCCAGACGTCGATCATCACGTAGCCAGGATAGGCATATTGCGACGATGGCCGTCCGCCAAACTTCTCCTCGAAGGCCTTGTTGAACTCCTCGACCTCCGGGTTCGGATCATCGCCGTAGATCGAGCCCTGCACCGGGATGTAGAACTCGCTCAGGCCCGGCACCGCGTCCATCCAATAGCTGCCGTCGACGCCCGATCCGTTCAGGATCGGCGCGGTGATGCCGGCGTCGCGGATTTGCTTCACCGCAGACACCACGCCCGGCATCATCGAGCACAGCATGATCGCATCGGGCGGCTCGGGCAGCTGGCTGATGCGCGTGATCTGCGCCGCGATCGACGCGTCGTCGTTGACGAACGTGTCGCGGCCGACGATCTCAACGCCCTCGATCTGCGGCGCGCGCCAGTCAAAGCCGTCGCAGATGCCCTTGTTGTATTCGGTCCAGGTGTCCTCGAGCACGTAGAAGCTGTCAGCGCCCATCGTCTCATGCGCCCACTCGGCCATCGTGGCGCCCTGAACCGCGGCAAGCACCGACGACGAGAACGAATGCGGCCCGACGCCCTGGATGCCGGCGCGCACGCTCTCGGCGCAGAGGAAGAACGAGACCAGCCCGTTCGATTCCGCCATCAGCGCCGCCGGGGCGCCGAAGTCGTAGTCGCACGAGACCACGACCAGGTCGGCGCCGGCCTCGATGACCTCCAGGCCCGCCTTCGCGCCCTCGGCGCGGTCGGACTTTGTGTCGGCGGAGACCGTCTCGATCTGCTGGCCGAGCAGGCCGCCTGCGGCGTTGATCTTCTCGATCGCGATCATCGCCGCCTGCGTCGCCGGCTCGTCATAGGCCTGCATGAAGCCGGACTGGCCGGTCGCGAAGCCGACGACGATACGGTCGTCCTGCGCGAAGGCCGGCGCCGTCAGCGCAGACGCGCCGATCAGCAGCGTCATCCTGAGGGTCAGTTTCATTTCTCTTGCTCCCTGTTGTCGTTGCGTATCCGTCAGTCCTGCGCCGGCGCCCGCGCCAGCGTGATCTCGCGGCTGCCCATGATCCCGGACGGCCGGAACACCAGGATCACGATCATCACGATGCCGATCGCGATCTCCTGGCTCCCGGCCGGGATCGCCAGCGTCGTCTCCCCGACGCTGATCCCCCGCTCCATCCAGCGCAACAGCTGGATGATCGCCGAGATCGTCACCACGCCCAGCACCGCGCCGCTCAGGCTGTTGATCCCGCCGACGACCAGCATCGACAGCGCGACGAAGGTCGTGGTCAGGAAGAACGCGTCCGGCGTCACGATGCCGAGGAAATGCGCGTAGAGCACGCCCGCCGCGCCGCAGATGAAGGCCGAGAGCACGAAGGCGATCGTGCGTTCGCGCTCGATGTTGACGCCGCTCGCCTGCGCCGCGATCGCCTCGTCCCGCGCCGCGCGCAGCGCCAGCCCCGAGCGCGAGATCGCGTAGGCGTAGGCCAGGATCACCGCGCCCGCCGCGCCGCCGAGCGCCAGCCAGACGTCGGTGACGACCGGGATGCCGACGATCGAGCTCGTTCCGCCGGTCACGCTCGACCAGTTCGAGTAGACGGTGTTGATCACCGCCAGCATCGCGAAGGTCGCGATCGATGCGGCGATGCCCGCCAGCCGCATCAGCACCGGCCCGAGGATCGCGGCGAAGACCGCCGGCAGCAGCGACGCCGCCAGCGCCGATGGCCAGAACGGAAACTGCGCCGTCTGGATGAACCCCGGCAGGCCGCTCAGCGTGATCTGCTTCAGCATCGGCGGGATCGTGAACCAGGCCGCCGCATAGGCGCCGAGGCACATGAAGCCGATATGCCCGAACGAGATGATCCCCGAGTTGCCGGCGAAGACCCAGATGCCGACGACCAGGACGACGCGGATCAGCATCTCGACCACCGTCCGCTGCAGCGTGCCCGAGCCGAACTGCCAGGCGAGAACGGTGATGATCGCGAGGATCAGCGATCAGCAGGATCGGCGTCGTCGCCGTCCGGGCCAGCACCGAGGGCGCGCGCGTCGCCATCTCAGACCCTCTGCTTCGCCGAGCGCGGCGCGAACAGCCCCTGCGGGCGCACGAGCAGCACTACGATGACCAGCGCATAGACGAAGGCGTCGCGGAAGGGCCGCGCGTCGAGCGGCAGGATCACCTGCATCAGCACGCTCGCGCCCCCGATCAGGAACCCCGCCGCGACCGCGCCCGACAGGCTGCCGAGCCCGCCGACCACGGTCGCGATGAAGGCGACCAGCATCACGCTCAGCCCCATGTTGATGTCCGCCGTACCGGTCTGGACGACCAGAACCAGCCCGATCGCGCCCGCAAGCCCGCCCGAGATCGCGAAGGCGAGCAGGATCACCCGGTTCGCCTTGACGCCCAGCATCCGCGCCATCGCGAAGTCCTCGGCCGCCGCGCGCATCTCCAGCCCGAAGCGCGTGCGCTTCAGGAACAGCGTCAGCCCGACCAGGATCACGACGGTCGCCACGATCGTCGTCGCCTGCAGCAGCGGGATCCGCGCGCCCATGAACTCGACCTGCCGCGCCAGTCCCGGCAGCAGCGACAGCGACTTCGGCCGCGACGAGAACAGCATCAGGAGCAGGTTCTGCAGCACGAAGCCCAGCGCGAAGGACGCGATCATCATCGTCGCCGGATTGGCGTTCCTCAGCCGCCGGAACACGACGATCTCCGACAGGACCGACACGCCCGCCCCGATCAGGATCACCAGCGGGATCAACAGCGCCGTAGGCAACTGGCCGAGGAACAGCACCGTCGCCGCCTGCGTCGTCGGCCACAGCAACGCGAAGATGCAGAACGAGATGTAGTCGCCATGCGCGAAGTTCACGAGCCGCATGACGCCGAAGATCAGCGCGATCCCGAGCGCGCCCAGCGCATAGAGACTGCCGAGGCGTCAGCGCGTCGAACAGGACCTGCAAAGCCGCTGTCATCCTGCCGGCGCCTCCTCGTCATAGCCGAAATACGCGCGCTCCAGCGCGTCGCCCTGCCCCAGTTCGCGCGCGTCGCCCTCCAGCACCACGCGCCCCGAGCGCAGCAGCGCCATCCGCCCGCCCGCCATCATCGCCCGCGTCGAGCTCTGCTCGACTATCAGAAGCGTCAGCCCGCGCTCTTCGCGCAATTGCAGCAGCAACTCGTAGACCTGGTCGATGACGATCGGGGCCAGCCCCAGCGACGGCTCGTCGATCGCAACCAGCTTCGGCGCCGTCATCAGCGCGCGCGCGATCACCAGCATCTGCTGCTGGCCGCCCGACAGCAGCCCCGCCGGACCGTTCCGCCTCTCCTTCAGCATCGGGAACACGCCGTAGATCTGTTCCAGATCCCGCACTGAAGCCGTCCTGTCGCCGCGCATTCCGGCGCCGACCCGCAGGTTCTCCTCGACGCTGAGCGACCCGAAGACCTGCCGCCCCTCGGGGACCATCGAGAACCCCAGCCGCGCAATCGCCTCCGGCGCCTCGCCGCCGATATCGGACCCGCCGAACAGCACCCGCCCCTCGGCCGGCCGAACCACGCCCGCGATCGTCTTCAGGAGCGTCGACTTGCCGGCGCCGTTCGGCCCGGTCACGAAGAATACCTCGCCCTCGTTGATGCTCAGATTGACCCCGCGCAACGCGGTCAGCGCGCCATAGCGCACGACCAGTCCCTGGACGCTGAGCAGGCTCATGCCGTGGCCTCCGTCCCCGCCGGAGCCACGTCGGCCGCCGTGCCCATGTAGGCGTGGCGCACCTTCTCGCTGGCCCGGATCGCCGCCGGCGGCCCGGCCTCGATGACCCGGCCCGAATCCAGCACGACGATCTCGCCGCAGATATCGAGCACCAGCCCGATATTGTGCTCGATCAGCAGCACGCCGCAGCCGGTCTCGCCGGCGATGCGCCGGATCAGCGCGCCAAGCTCGGCCGCCTCCATCTCGGACATGCCCGCCGCCGGCTCGTCGAGCAGCAGGTAGGCCGGCTCCATCATCAGCGCCCGCCCGATCGCGACCCGCCGCTCGTCTGTATACGGAAGCCCGGCCGCGCGCCGCTCGGCCAGCCTTCCGATCCCGATCCAGTCCAGCATCTCGGCCGCCCGCCGCGCCGCCTCTCGCCGCGTCTGGCCGAGGCCGACGCCTGTAACCTCCAGGTTGTCGATCACGGTCAGGTCGCCGAACAGGCGCCCGCCCTGGAAGGTCCGCGCCAACCCCTTGCGCCGCGCCTCGTGCGGCTTCATTCCGGTGATGTCGTCGCCGTCCATCAGCACCCGCCCGGTCGTCGGTTTCTGGAAGCCCGACAAGACGTTGACAGCCGTCGTCTTTCCGGCGCCGTTCGGCCCGATCAGGCCGGTGATCGCGCCGCGCGGCGCGGTCAGGCCCACCTCCGCAAGCGCGGTCAGCCCGTCGAAGGAGACGCCGATGTTCTCGGCGGTCAGGGCGCCCCCCGCCGTCACGCCGGGTTTGCGTCCCGATGGATCCTGTAGGACCCGCCCGCGAAGAGTTCTGCCGTCCAGCCTGGCTCGATCACGATGGTCGTGGTCTCCTCTTCGATGATCGCCGGGCCCGCCACCCGCGCGCCGGACCCGAGTATGGCGCCGTCGTATACAGGCGTCGAGGTTGACGACCCGTCCGCAGCGAAGATCGCCTGCCGTTCGCCCTTCTTTGCGGCGCCTGCATCGCCGCCCGCCGCAAGCTGAGGCGCCGCCGGTTTGTCGACCAGCCCGTAGAGCGTCGCCTCGATGTTGACGACCTCGACGACGTTGTGCCGCTCGGCATAGGTGAAGAGCTGCTCGTGCCGCTTGTGGAACGCCTCCTTGATCGTCTCGACGCTGCCCGCGTCTATCGGGAAGTTGCCGATCTCGACCGTGCATTCATGCACCTGCCCCACATAGCGCATCTCGATCGAGCGCTCGACGCGGATGCGCTCGGGCGCGAACCCGTCCGCCTCCAGGTGCTTGCGCCCGTCCGCCTCGATTTCGCCGAACAGCGCGTCGAGCCGCGCATAGGCCGCGTCGCCGTCCAGCCGCATCGGCGCCGTCGCCATGAAGTTGTATTTCACGTCCGAGATGATCTGCCCGAACGCGCACAGCCCCGAGGCCAGCTTCGGCAGGATCACCGTGTCGATCCCCATCTCGCTGGCCAGCGCCGTAATATGCGCCGCGGTGGCGCCGCCCGCGCCGACCAGCACGAAGTCGCGCGGATCGTAGCCGCGCTCGACCGAGACGCGCCGTATCCCCGCCGCCATGTTGTTGTTGACGATGGTGAACATGCCATAGGCCGCGCGCTCGGGGCTGAGCCCCAGCGGCTCGGCGATCCGCGCCACCGCGGCCTCCGCCGCCGCCTTGTCGAGCGGCAAGCGGCCGCCGACCAGCCCCTCGGGGTTCAGGTAGCCCAGCACCAGATTCGCGTCAGACACGGTCGGCTCGACGCCGCCGCGCCCGTAGCAGGCCGGCCCGGGATCGGCGCCGGCGCTCTGCGGTCCGACCTGCAGCAGCCCCATCGAGTCGATCCAGCCGATCGAGCCGCCGCCCGCGCCCAGCGTCTCGACCTGGATCATCGGCACCCCGATCCGGTAGCGCAGGAAGTCGATGTTCTTGTTGAGGTTGGTCAGCCCGTCCTTGGTCAGCGTGATGTCGAACGAGGTTCCGCCCATGTCGAGCGTGATGACGTTCTTCGACCCGAACGGCTCGGCGACGTAAAGCCCGGCCCGCGGCGCCGAGGCCGGCCCCGAGTTGATCGCATAGACCGAGCGGTCCGACATCGCCGCCCCGATGGCCAGCCCGCCGTTCGACTGGAAATACCGCACCGGATAGCGCGCGCCGAGGTCCCGGAAATACGCGTCCACCGCGGTCACATACCTGCGCATGATCGGCGCCAGATAGGCGTTCGTCACCGCCGTCGAGGTCCGCGTGTATTCGCGCACCTGCGGATAGAGCTCGCTGCCCAGCGTCAGCACCGCGTCCGGCATCATCTCGCGCACGATCTCGCCGGCGCGGCGCTCGTGGCTCTGGTCCAGCACCGACCAGACGAAGCTGATCGCGACCGTCTCGACGCCTTCCTTCAGGAACAGCTCGCAGGCCGCGCGCACGTCCTCCTCGTGCAGCGGGATGTGCACCTGCCCGTCCGAGCGGATGCGCTCGCGCACGCCCCGGCGCAGGTAGCGCGGCGCCAGCATCACCGCCGGCGGATACTCGGCGTCGTAGCGATAGCCGTCCTCCTTGTGCCCGAGCCGGATCTCGATCGAATCCTCGTGCCCGGCCGTGCAGATCAGCCCGGTCTTGCCGCCCTTGTGCTGGATCAGCGCGTTCAGCCCGACCGTCGTGCCGTTGATGCACAGATCGCAGTCCGCGATGATCTCGCCGACCTCGCGCCCCAGATCCTCCGAGATCAGCGCCAGCCCGTTCCGGATCGCCTCGGTCGGGTCGTGCGGCGTCGACAGCGCCTTCCACAGCCGCACCTGCCCGGTGTCCTCGGCCAGCACGAAATCGGTGAACGTGCCGCCCGCGTCGATCCCCAGCCGGTACTTCGTCCGCATCCCCGCGTCCGATCCATCCATCATCGCGCATCTCCCCGATTTCCCGCGCCCGAAAACGGCCTCTCGGAAATCATTGCAGTTTCAGAAACTTGACCCGTGTAACAAGTCGTTACGCTCGCGCGCGCAGCCGCTCCGTCTCGGACGCGTCGACCGCCAGCGTCTCCGCGTCAATCGCCACGCCGTAATCCGCCCGCGCGCCCGCCTCCGAGACCAGCCCGTTCTTCACGTCCCAGACCACCTTCTCGACCGGCCTCTGATACGGGTCGCCATACCCGCCCCCGCCCGGGTTCATGTTCGTCACCCGCTCGCCCGGCTTGATCGTCTCGATCACGTTGTCCCGGATCGTCTGCACCTCGCCGCCCCGGTTCAGCTCCAGCCGCCCGACCTTGGTATCGACCATCTGCGAGACCGCGCCCGCCGCCCCCATCGCCGGGATCCGCCGCCCCTCGCCGAACATGATGAAGGTCATGTCCCCGTTCAGCGGCTCGACCTCCCAGGCCGTGCCCGACCCGCCCCGGAACTTGCCCGCGCCCCCGCTGTCGGTCATCAGCGAATAGCGGTGGATCACGATCGGATAGGCGTGCTCCAGCAGCTCCACGTCGCCGCTGGTCAGCGCCCCGAAGCAGCATTCCGGCCCGCAGGCGTGCCACCCGTCCTGGCTCGGCGTGGCGCCGGCGCCCGAGATGATCGTCGCCAGCACCATCGTCACGTATTCCTCGTCGTGCCGCTCGTCCCAGCCCGCGATGTTCAGCCCGTTGGCGTGCCCCCAGCTCGCCGCGACCTTCGACGGCATCGCCTGCTCGAAGGCCAGCCGAACCGCGTCGGTCAGCGTCTCCATCGGCGTCGTGGTGCAGTTCATGTGCGGCGCCGGCTCCTTGGCATTGCACAAGGTGCCCTTCGGTCCGAAGTCGAGGCTCACGCAGCGATACAGCCCCTCGTTGTAGGGCGGCGGCAACTGCGCGAACATCATCAGCCCGAGATAGACGCCGGAATGGCTGTTCCCCTCGTAGCTGTTGATGAAGTACGGGATCTGCGGCGGGCTCGCGATCGCGATGTGGCAGCTGTCGCCCGTCACCGTCAGCGTCGCGGTGATGTCGAAATCCCCGAACCCGTGGCCCGCGTCCTCCAGCACCGCCGTGCCGCTGTAGGTCCCGTCCGGCACCTCGGCGATCAGCGCGCGCATATGCGCCTCGGCCATGTCGAGCAGCGTGTCGATCGCGCTCTCGACCACCGGAGGGCCATACTTGTCCAGCATCGCGACCAGGTTGCGCTCGCCCACCTGACAGGCGCCGATCAGCGCATTGAAGTCGCCCTCCTGATCGCGCCGCGCCCGCATGTTGGTCAGGATCAGGTTCAGCACGTCGTTGCGCGGCACGCCGCGGTCCCAGATCTTCACCGGGGGGATGCGCAGACACTCCTGGAACATGTCCTTGGCGTTGGGATTGTAGCCCGCCGGCACCGGCCCGCCGATGTCGGTCAGGTGGCCCTTGCACACCGTCCAGTACTTGAGCTCGCCCTTGTAGAAAACCGGCTTGTACATGCAGGTGTCGATGGCATGGCTGCCGCCGTAGACCGGATCGTTGTGCAGGATCAGGTCGCCCTCGTGGATGTCGCCCTCGAAGTACTTCGCCACCGCCTTCATCGCCGGCACGAGGCTCCCGAGATGGATCGGGATGTCCTGCCCCTGCAGGATCATCTCCGGCGTCGCGTTGAAGAGCGCGGTCGAATAATCGTGCGCGAGGTTGAACACGCTCGACCGCGCCGTCTTCTCCAGCGCCAGCGTCATCTCGCGCTGCGTGGTCTCGAGCACGCCGCGCACGACGGACAGGGTGATCGGATCGACGCTCGTCGCCATGTCGGCCTCCGGCATTGGGAATTCCATCCTCGAGCCTAGACCCGCCACGCCGCGCCGGTCTTGCGCCCCAGCGCACTATCTCTGTATCCCGCGCGCAGGCCCATTGCCCCCCGTGCCGGATCCGCTACCATCGCTTTCCGGGAGGACCACCGCGATCGACGTCGAGTTCACCACCCGTGACATGCCCGGCCATCGACGCAGCGCCGACTGGCGCGCGGCGATCGCCGCGACCTACTTCCCCCTCGATCTCGAATTCCGCGACGCGCCCCGCTTCGACGGGTCGCTGTCCATCTGGCGCATCGGCGAGGTCTCGCTGTCGCGGCTGACCTCCGAGGCGCTGCGCTACCGCCGCCACGCCCATCACCTCAGCGCGGCCAGCGGCGACGAGGAATACCTGGTCACCGTGCCCGTCGCCTCGCCGGTCAGTTTCAGCCAGTGCGGCAAAGACGTCTACTGCCGACCCGGCGGCTTCATTCTCGAACGCAGCCACGAGCCCTACGACTTCGCCCATGCCGAGGCCGCCGATCTCTGGGTGCTGAAGATCTCGGCGCGGATGCTCGCGGGACGCCTGCGCGCGCCCGACCGCTTCTGCTCGCTCGCCTTCGACGCCGGCGACGGCGCGGGCGGGCTGCTCGCGGACATGCTGCCGCTGCTGCCGCGCCGGCTCGGCTCGCTCGGCCCGGAAAGCCGCGCCACGGTCGGCCGCCAGCTCGTCGACCTGCTTGTGCTGGCCGTCGCCGAGGATCCGCGCACGCTGACCTCCGGCGGCTCGGCGGTCCGGGCCGCGCACCTGACCCGGATCGAGACCATCGTGCGCGCCCGCCTCTCCGACTCGAACCTCGACGCCGAAGCCATCGCAGCCGCTGCTGGCATCTCCGTGCGCTATCTGCACGACCTCTTCCGCGACGAGGGCCAGCCGCTCGGCCAGTGGATTCGCGCGCTCCGCCTGGAGGCCGCCCGCGCCGCGCTCGCCGACCCGGCCTGCCGCGAAACGATCGCGACCGTCGCCTATCGCTCGGGCTTCGCGGACCACTCCCAGTTCAGCCGCGCCTTCCGCGCCGCCTATGGCAGCAGTCCGCGCGCCTATCGCGACCGGATCTCCGCGACCGCGCCAGAAGGTTGAGGCTTCGTTACCGCAGCACGAAGTTCCATTTTATATCAACGGCTTGTCGGTTCCGGGCACTGTGCCCGTGACCGACGGACCGCCTCAGGCCAGCGTCTCGGCGATCCGCTCCAGCAGCGCGGCGCGCTCGTGGCGGGCCTTCAGCGCAGCCTCCATGTCGACCTCGACGAACCGGACCGGCACGTTCGGCTGCAACTGGCCGATCAGGTCCATGTCGGCCGAGATAACCGTGCCGACCATCATGTAGCCGCCGCCCGAGACCGCGTCGCGGTGCAGGACGATCGGCTCGGAGCCGCCCGGAACCTGGATCGAGCCGTAGGGATAGCAGGCGTCGACGATGTTCGACGGGTCGGACCCGGCGCCGAAGGGCTGCTCGCGCGGCTCGAACTCCAGGGGCCTGCCGCCGCGGAACCGGTAGCCGATCCGATCCGCCTCGGGCGCCACCTTCCAGGTGTCGGAGAGGAACTGGCGGCCCGACGCCTCGGTCACGCGATGCCAGTAGAGGCCGGGCAGCATCCGGATCTCGACCGGCGCGGCGCCCGGTCCGCGCCGCAGCGCCTCCGGCAGGCTGCGACCCGCCGTCGCCGGACCGGCCGCGCCGAGCGACAGCTCGTCGCCCGCCTGCAGCGCCCGGCCGTTGAAGCCGCCGAGCCCGCCCAGCGGATAGGTCGAGCGGCTTCCGAGCACGACCGGCACGTCGATCCCGCCCGAGATCGCGATATAGGCCCGCGCGCCGCCCTTTAGGAAATCGAAGCTCAGCGTCTGCCCCGCCCGGACGACGAAGCTCTCCCAGACCGGCGCCGGCGCGCCGTCCACCTTCGGCGGCAGCGTCGCCCCGCAGACCGCCACCACCGCGTCGCGCCCGAATTTCAGCTCCGGCCCGAGGAACACCGCCTCGAGCCCCGCCGCGCCCGGATCGTTGCCGACGAGCCGGTTCGCCGCGATCAGCGCGAGCTGGTCCATCGCGCCCGAAAGCGGGATGCCGAGGTGATAGAACCCGGGCCGCCCCAGGTCCTGAACCGTCGTCGCCAGTCCCGGCGCCTTGACCTCGATGTCAGCGGCCATTGAGCGCCCCCATCAGCTTGGCGTTGTATCCATCGATATCGGCCTTGAAGTCGTCGAGCGAGAACTTGACCTGCGTCATCTTCGGCTTGAACCGCCCTGCCGCGACGTCCGCCTCCAGCGCGTCGTACTCCGCCCGATCGACGGGGCGGAACTTGACGATGTCGCCGGGACGGAACAGGCACATCGTGTCGTCGGAGATGTAGTCGATCTCGCTCTTCGGGATCGTAGATCGGCATCGGCGTGATGCCGAACATCTGGTAGCCGCCCGCGCCCCGCACCGAATAGACGGCCGTGAAGCAGCCGCCATAGCCGACCGTCAGCTTCGGCGTGTCGGTGCGCGGCCTAAGGTACTTCGGCACCTCGAGCTGGCGCGCCTGCTCGACCATCTGGAACAGGAACGGGAGCCCGGCGACGAAGCCCACCATCGAGACGAACCACGGCGCGCCGGAATGGGCGTCGATGAACTCCTCGATGCTGGCCTTGCCATTGATCCGGGCCGCATATTCGAGATCGGTGGCCTTCGGGTCCTGGTGCCGGTCGCGAAACCGCATCAGCGTCTCGTGCGTCCAGGGATCGTTGTAGTAGACCGGCATCTCGATCAGCCGGGTCTCGATCACCGAGGGCGCGCTGTCCGCCGCCGCCTCGAGCCGTTTCAGCTCCGCCATCATGGCGTCGGGCGCGATCACGTCCGGATCGTACTTGATCTGGAACGACGCGTTCGCCGGGCAGATCTCGGTCACGCCCTTGATCGCCTTCTCCCGCACCGCATTGGTGATGAACAACGCCTTGAAGAAGGCGTCGAGCGACATGCTCTCGTCGACCTCGACGAAGATGTGCTCGTCGCCGCCAAAGGAATATCGCATCAGGCCTCCTCCGCCTCCCGCTTCTGCCCCAGATATCGCGCGTTCTGCTCGAGCCAGCGCTCGAGCCAGGTCGTGTCGAAGCGCCCGGCCGCCACGTCCGGGTCGTCGACCAGCGCAAGATGCAGCGCCTTCGTCGTCGGCAGACCGGTGATCTCCAGCTCGCCCAGCGCGCGCTTCATCCGCCGCAAGGCCGCCGGCCGATCCTCGTCCCAGACGATCAGCTTGCCGAGCATCGAATCGTAGAACGGGGGCACCGCGTAGCCGGCGTAGAGCAGCGTGTCGAAGCGCACGCCCGGCCCGCCCGGCGTCATCAGCGCCTCGACCAGCCCCGGATGCGGCCGAAAGTCCTCGGCCGGATCCTCGGCGTTGATCCGGACCTCGATCGCGTGGCCGCGCAGCGTGATGTCCTCCTGCCGCAGCGCCAGCTTGCCGCCGAGGCAGACGCGGATCTGCTCGCGGACGAGGTCGACGCCGGTCACCATCTCGGTCACCGGATGCTCGACCTGGATGCGCGTGTTCATCTCGATGAAGTAGAAATCGCCGCTCGCGTCGTCGTAGAGATATTCGAGCGTCCCGGCGCCGCGATACCCGACCGCCTCCGACAGCGCGACCGCCGACGCGCACAGCGCCTCGCGGGCCGCCTGCGGCAGGGCGGGCGACGGCGCCTCCTCCCAGACCTTCTGGCGGCGCCGCTGCAGCGAGCATTCCCGCTCGAAGAGATGCACGACCCGCTCGCCGTCGCCGAGCACCTGCACCTCGACGTGCCGCGCCCGCTCGACCAGCTTCTCGATGTAGAGCCCGCCGTCGCCGAACGCCGCGAGCGCCTCGGCGCTCGCCTGCGGCAGCATGCGCTCGAACTCGTCCTCGTCGCGCACGATGCGGATGCCGCGCCCGCCGCCGCCCGCCGCGGCCTTGATCATCACCGGAAAGCCGGTGCGCGCGACCACCGGACGGGCCTCGGCCAGCCCGGTCACGTGGCCGTCGCTGCCCGGCACCGTCGGCACGCCCGCCTGCTCGGCCGCCTTGCGCGCGGCGACCTTGTCGCCCATCAGCCGGATCGCCGCGCCCGAGGGGCCGATCCAGGCCATGCCCGCCGCCTCGACCGCATCGGCGAAGGCGGCGTTCTCCGACAGGAAGCCGTAGCCCGGATGCACGGCCGTCGCGCCCACGGAAGCCGCGGCCTCGAGCACCGCCTCGACCTTCAGGTAGGACTTCGAGGCCTGGGCCGGGCCGATCTCGACCGCCTCGTCGGCGAGGCGCACCGCGAGGGAGTCGGCGATCCGCCTTGGAGTGCGCCTGCACGGTCACGAGCCCCAGTTCGCGCGCGGCGCGGATGATCCGCACCGCGATCTCGCCGCGATTGGCGATCAGCAGCTTGCCCGGACCTGCGCCCTGCCCGGCCACGCTATTCGAGCTCGACCAGCGCGTCGCCGGCCATCACCGCGTCCTCGTTCTCGACCAGGAACGCCTTGATCGTGCCGCTGGCCGTCGCCTTGACCTCGTGGAAGCTCTTCATCACCTCGATCAGCCCGATGACCTCGCCCTCCGCGACCGTGTCCCCGTCGGACTTGTAGGGCGGCGCGTCGGGCGACGCGCGGCGATAGAACGTTCCGGGCAGCGGCGAGACGATCTCGGTGGCCATGGCGATCCTCGTGTTCGGACTGGGACAGGGTCAGGCGTCCAGATGCGGCGCAAGCGCGGCGCGCACGGCGCCGGCGATCTCGACCGCATTCGGGGTGTCGGAATGGATGCAGACGGTCGTGGCGCTCACCGGCAGCTCCTTGCCGCCGATTGTCGTCAGCCGTCCCTCGACGACCGCCCGCCGGGCGGCTTCGGCACAGGCCGCCGCGTCGCGCGCATCGTGCTCGCGGGTGATGATCAGCTTGCCCTCGTCGGAATAGTCGAGGTCGGCGAAGAACTCGGGGATGAACGCGACGCCGCGCTCGGCGCAGACGGTCTCGTGCATCGTGCCCGCCAGCCCCATCACCGGCGCCCCGAAGACGTCCGCCGCATCGCAGACCGCGTGTGCGACCTCCGCGTCGCGCGAGCCCATGCCGTAGAGCGCGCCATGCGGCTTGATGTGGCTCATCTCCATGCCCTCGGCGCGCAGGAATCCGCCGAGCGCGCCGATCTGGTAGATCAGGCAGGCCGCCAGCTCGTCGCGGCCGATCTTCATCTCGCGCCGCCCGAAGCCCTGCAGGTCGGGCAGCGACGGATGCGCGCCGACCGTGACGCCGTTGGCCTTCGCCATCCGGACCGTGGCGCGCATGTGGTTGAAGTCCGAGCCGTGGAAGCCGCAGGCGACGTTCGCCGTCGAGATCAGCGGCATCAGTCCCGCGTCGTCGCCCATCCGGTAGAGGCCGAAGCCCTCGCCCATGTCGCAGTTGATCGTCGCCACGCCGCCCGCTCCCCCTCGTGTCGCCATCGGGGCGACATCCGCGCCCGTCCGACCGCAGCCTGCAATCAACGGACAGGCTTTGTAAAGCCGCCGACCGATTGTTCTCTTGCGCCGACCTCGAATCGACAACCCATGATTTGCCGAGGTTACAAGGTCGGGAGCATCTCGGCCCGGACACAGCGATCGCGGGCCTGCTGGCGCCGAGACAAGTGCTCCGTTCCCTTCACGCACCACCCAACAAAAGGGGGATTGGCCTTGTCGACCGCCCGCGCAGCCACACCGCCCTCATCGTAAACGTCCGGCCTGACCGCTATCGGCTCCAGCGCCAGGGGAGCAGGTCTTCGACCTTGGTGATCTTGTGGTCCGGGATGCGGGCCAGCGTGTCGGCGAGCCATGCTTGGGGATCGACGCGGTTGAGCTTGGCAGTCTCGATCAGCGTGTATGCGATGGCGGCGGCCTTTCCGCCGGTCTCGGATCCGACGAAGAGGTAGTTATTCCGCCCCAGGGCGATGGCGCGCATGGCGCGTTCGGCAGCGTTGTTGTCGAGTTTGAGAATGCCGTGGGGCGAGGTATCGCCGCATGCGCGCCATCCGCGTCAGGACGTAGCGGATCGCGGCGGCGAGGGGCGACTTGCCCGAGATGCGGGGCAGCTGCTGGGCGAGCCATACCTCGAGATCATGCAGCGCAGGGGCGGCTTTGGCGCAGCGGATCTCGGCCCTTCGCTCGTGCGGGGAGCCGCGGGCCTCCTTCTCGACGGCGTAGAGCCTGGCGATGCGCTGGATGGCCTCCTCGGCGATCGGCGAGCCTTGCGATCGATGGATGTCGACGAACTTGCGCCGGACGTGCGCCATGCAGGCGACCTCGCGGATGGCGCCTGACCGGTAAAGGTCTTCGAAGCCGGCGTAGCCGTCCGCATGCATCCATCCCCGGAAGCGGGCGAGATGGACCTTGGGATGCTGCCCCTTCCGGTCGCCCGATAAGCGATACCATGCCGCCGGCGGCGCACTCCCGCCCCAAGGGCGCTCGTCGCGGGCATAGGTCCAGAGCCGGGCGGTCTGGGTTCGGCCCGTGCCGGGCGCAAGCATGATGACCGGCGTGTCGTCGGCGAAGATCGCCTCGGCCGCGAGCACGTGCCGCCCGATGGCGTCGGCGAGCGGCTCCAGCAACGCGGTGGACTTTCCGATCCAGTCGGCGAGCGTGGAGCGGTCGAGATCCAGCCCGTCGCGCTCGAAGATCTGGCTCTGGCGATAGAGGGGAAGATGGTCGGCATACTTGCTCACGAGCACATGGGCGAGCAGCCCCGGGCCAGGACGGCCGCGCTCGATGGGGCGGGTCGGCAGCTGCGCCTGAAAAAACCGCTCGCAGCAGGAGCAGGCCAGCCGGGGGCGCACGATCCGGTTGAAGCGGCCCGGCGCATACTCAAGTTCTTCGGTCACATCCTCGCTGATCCGGCGCAGCTTGCCGCCGCAGCCGGCACAGGCATCAGTCGCCGGTCCAAGTTCCACCTCCATCCGCGGGAATGTGCTCCGGGATCGGCCGGCGCTTCGGCTGGCCCTTCTCCTCGATGTCGGGCAGGCGCATGCGTGCCGTCATCGCCGCGGCTGCGATCTCGCTCGTCTCAAGCGCCAGTTGGAGCTGCGCGGCGGTCGCGGAGGAGGCGCCGAACCGATGCGCCCGGTACCCGGCCAACTGGTGACGCAGCTTCTCGATCAGGATCGCCTGCGCCTTCACCTCGGCCAGAAGCCGCGCCGTGAAGGTGCGCAGCTCCTCGGGGTCTTCAGGCAAGGGGACGATCTCGTCGAGCATGATCGAGTTTATCCCACGGGATTCCCCTCTGGGAATCCTAAGAGCCTGACTCAAAAGTTCCGGTAGCGCGCGATCCGGCGGGCCATGAGCTTGATCATCGCGATCTGGAAGAGGGCTTTGACGGTCTCGGCGGCGCGCTCGACGTCTCGGGCGAGGCGTCGGTTGATGCAGGCCCAGGCGAAGGTGCGCTCGATGACCCAGCGCATTGGCTGGACGACGAAGCCGGGGTCGGTGCGCTTGATGATCTCGACCGGGCGCGGGGCGGCCGCGGCGACGCGGGGCCCCTGGTATCCGCCGTCCGCGAAGATGCGTTCGAGGAACGGGAGGCGGCGGGTGATCCGGTCGAGGGCGATCGCCGCGCCGTCGCGATCCTGCAGACTGGCGGAGTGAACCTCGATGCGCAGCATCAGGCCGAGGGTGTCCGTGACGAGATGCCGCTTGCGGCCCTTTACCCGCTTTCCGGCGTCGTATCCGACCATTCCGCGAGCTTCCGCGCTGGTTTTCACGCTCTGGCTGTCGATGATGGCCGCAGTCGGGCTCTCGTCGCGGCCCTCAAGGTCCCGGGTCCGGCGGTAGAGCACGTCGTGGATGTGCGCCCAGACCCCGGCTGCCATCCAGGCCCGGAAGTAGCCGTAGACGGTGCTGCGTGGCGGGAAGTCCCGCGGCAGCATCCGCCACTGGCAGCCGGCCTGCAGCAGGTAGAAGATAGCGTTCACCACCCGCCGCAGGCAAGTCGTCCGCGGTCGCCCGCCTGTCCGCGATGGCGGGAGCAACGGCGCGATCAGCGCCCATTCCCGATCCGTCACATCGCTTGCATAACTTCCGCTCGGGCGCACATAGTCGCCCCGGGTGGCCGCCGTCCACGCCATCCGATCCTCCGTCGTCTCTTGCCAGAAACCACGGTGAATCAGGCAGGCGGCGCCCGCTCAACCCCTTCTCGGACAGGCTCTTAGGGGCACGGCGATCGCAACTATCCCGCCGCCGTGGGCTAACAGGTCCGTCGCGGCGTGCGCCAGTCGATGCCCTCGAGCAGCATCGCCAGTTGCGCCGGTGTCAGCGACACCTTGCCTTCCTTCGCCGCGGGCCAGACGAACCGGTCCCGCCCCGCTCCAGGCGCTTCATGAACAGGCAGGCCCCCTGGCCGATGGTGTGGACGCCCCACCCTTCGCCGCGCACGTCGGTAGGGTGAGACACTCACCAGAGGAGACCATCACATGGATGACGTGGCGATCGTCGGCATCGACTTGGCCAAGAACGTGTTCCAGGTTCACGGAGCGACGGCGGCGGGGGAAGTCGTCTTTCGCCGCAAGCTCACGCGCCTTCGACTGCCGGGCTTCGTGGCAAGTCTTCCACCCTGCATCGTGACGATGGAGGCCTGCGCGGGCGCACATCATTGGGGGAGGATGTTCGGCGCGGGTGGCCATGAAGTCCGCTTGGTGCCGCCGGTCTACGTCAAACCATTCCTGAAGCGGCAGAAGAACGACGCGGCGGATGCCGAGGCGATCGTCGAGGCAGCGCTCCGGCCGACCATGCGCTTCGTCGCAGTGAAGTCGGTTGAGAAGCAGGCCTGCGCAATGGCGTTCAAGACACGCGACCTCTTCGTCCGGCAACGAACACAGACGATCAACGCGTTGCGCGGCCATCTCACCGAGTATGGCATCGTGGTGCCGATCGGGTTGCAGAACTTGCCCCGCCTCGAAACGGCCATGAAGGACGAGGCTCTCGTGCCGGCTGACGTCCGGGTCCTGTGCGGCGAACTCCTCGCCCATATTGCGGAACTCTCCAGCCGCATCACCGTGCTCGACAAGCAGCTCCGCGCCCAAGCGCGCGCCGACGAGCTGGCTTCGAGACTGATGACCATCCCCGGAATCGGGCCGATCTGCGCCACGGCCATCGAGGCGCTGGCCCCGCCCGCGCCGACGTTCCGCAAGGGGCGCGACTTCGCCGCCTGGCGGGCCTTGTGCCGTTGCAGAACTCTTCAGGCGGAAAGGATCGCTTGGGGCGCATCTCGAAGATGGGACAGCGCGACCTTCGTCGTCTCCTCGTCATTGGCGCCAGCAGCGTTGTCCGGTGGGCGCGTACACGTGGACCGAAAGAAGGCGGCTGGCTCTCTCGAATGCTCTCGCGCAAGCCGCTTCAGGTCGTGATCGTCGCCTTGGCCAATCGAATGGCCCGCATTGCTTGGGCCCTCATCGCGACAGGAGGATCGTATCGACCCGCGGCAAGCCCCATCAGCTGAGCTTCGCCCGGAGCGATCGATGCCGCGAGGACGTCGGAGGTTATGGCAAACCGGTAGAGATCGGATCAGCAGAACCAGGGGTGGGATGAGCGCCATCGAGCGCGTCTGACCGATATGGAGCCGATCCAAGCGCATTCCCATAATGGCCCGCGGCAAAGACATGCCGCATCACGAGGCCGAATACACGTCAGCGCCCGACCCGGCAGTTTGGAGCCCTCGACAAATCGCTTGTATCGAAAGGGGCGTCCATACACATCCCACCAGATCACCTTCACCAGATCGCCGCGCCGGCCACGGAACACGAAGAGATGCCAGGAGAACGGGTCCTGCTGGAGCGTCGCCTCGGCCTGCGCCGCCAGCGCCGTGAAGCCACGGCGCAAGGCTCCACAACGCGCGCCCCGCCTGGCTCGACAACGCCCGTCGCGCGCTCGATGCGGCGGTGGCCGACGCATATGGCTGGGGCGCGGACTGACGGGCGAACGGCTCGACGACGACGCGGTGCTGGGGCGGCTGTTCGCGCTGAACCAGGAGCGGGCGGCGGTGAGGCGTTAACGGGTCGTTAACGAACTGTAACACGGGCTTGCAAACATAGCGCAGTGCGCAGTTTTCTGCGCTTCGACGCGACAAGGCCGGTGACGCAGCACTTCGGTTGAGCTAGGGTGCCGCACGACTTCGTGAGGTCCGATCCGGGAGGATGACCCAAGGTGCGCATCTCCGTCTCCGCCCTGGCCGTGGCCATGGCGCTCCTCGCCGGTTGCGGAGGCTCCAGGCCCGCGCCGGAGCTGTCATCGCGCAGCATGCCCGTGGAGGTCACGCCGCGCTATGGCGACCACAAGCCGCACGAATGGCCCGGGCGCGCGCCCTGGCACTACATGGTGCACGGCGTCGACGTGTCGAAGTGGCAGGGCGACGTCGACTGGAACGCGGTCCGGACCTCGGGCGCGTCCTTCGCCTTCATCAAGGCGACCGAGGGCGCCGACCATTCCGATGACATGTTCCTCGCGAACTGGCGGGCGGCGGCAGCGGCGGGCATGCCGCGCGGCGCCTATCACTTCTACTACTTCTGCCGGACCGCGAACGAGCAGGCCGCCTGGTTCATCCGCAACGTGCCGAAGGAGCGCGGGTCGCTGCCGCCGGTGCTCGACATGGAGTGGAACCACCAGTCGCGGACCTGTCCGCAGCGCCCGGCGCCGCAGGTCGTGCGCGCCGAGATGGACGCGTACCTGAACGCGGTCGAGCGCCATTACGGCCGGCGCCCGGTGATCTACGTGACGCCGGACTTCTACGCCGAGAACGAGCTGTGGCGGATGGCGGGCGAGGCGTTCTGGCTGCGCTCGGTCGCGAACCATCCGTCGGTCGTCTATCCGGGCCAGGACTGGCACTTCTGGCAATATACCGGGACCGGCATGGTCCCGGGCATCGCCGGCCGGGCCGACATCAACGCCTTCGCCGGAACCCCCGGCCAGTGGCGGGCCTGGCTCGCGCGCAACAGCCTGTAGCCGCGCCGCCTTCGGACCGGGGTCGGGCACGCGTGCCCGACCGCGTAACTCCATGATCTTCAGGAACATTTCCGGGAACATTAGCAGTTTATTGATCTTCGTGAACCCGATCCAGACCGTCGACGCGTCGCTGCGCGACCCCTTCCGGGGTTCTTTCGGGCGGCGCGTCGCGCAGGATCAGAGCAGGAAGTCGGTTTCGTCGACCGTGTCCGCTCGCTCGCCGGATACGGAGCCGAGCAGGATTTGTCCCTCGCCCCTGACGGTGATCAGCGTGTCGTCGCCAAGGTCCTCGACGCGGACGCGGCGTGAGAAGTCGGCGCCCGAGAACTCGAATGCGCGCAGGTCGATCAGGTCCTGGCCTCCTGCCGGATTCGCGTCGAAGTCGGTCAGCCTGTCGCGGCCGAAATCGAACGAGAAGATGAAGCGATCGGCGCCCTTGCCTCCGGACAGGAGATCGTCGCCCGCGCGCCCACGGAGGCGGTCGCCGCCGTCGCCTCCGAACAGACGGTCGTCGCCGCCGCCGCCGAGCGAGACGGTCGTTGTTGTCGCCGCCAAAAAGTGGTCCTGGCCCCTGCCGCCGAAGAGGCGGTCGTCGGCCCCTGCCGCCAGCGACACGATCGTTGCCGTCGCCGCCAAAAAGTCCGTCCTGGCCCTTGCCTCCGAAGAGCAGGTCCCGGCCCGTCCCGCCGTCGAGTTCGTCCCGGCCGGCGTCTCCCCACATCCTGTCGTTGCCGGCGTCTCCCCGGATCTGATCGTTGCCGCGATGACCGCGAAGGAGGTCGTCGCCGCCCCGGACGTAGAGTTGATCTGCGAGCCTGCCGCCCTCGAGGACATCGGGCCGGGCCCCGCCGCGCAGAACGACGCCGTCGACCGGTCCCCCCTCGAAGGCGCCCAGGTCAGGGGCCGCGTCGCGGGTCCGGCCGCGCTGGTCATTCGCGACGGACGGGTTGGCGCCGCCGAGCGCCGGGTTGGTCACGTCGAACCGCAGCGCGATCGTCTGCGTCGGGCCGCCGTTGTCCGCGAGCCTTCCCGCCAGAACACCGCCGGGGAGCGCCACGGTCGCGTCGAACACCCGCGTAGCGGATGAGTCCCCGACAACCGAAATGCCAGAGAAGACATCCCCGCCAACGATGTTGCCGCCAGCCAGTACGAGCTTCCCGCTGAAATAGTACCCGGTGACGAAACTCACTTCATTGGTGCCCGCAGCGGTCGCTGAATTGCCAAGCACGATGCTGTTCGTCAGGTAAGTGTTGGTACCTCCATATCCCCCTTCGGTGCCGCGTCCCGAGATCCCGCCGCCGCTCCCGGCTGCGCTGTTGCCGCTGATCGTGCTGTTGCTTAAGTGAACTGAGCCATTGTATCCTGCAGCGATCCCGCCGCCAGACCCGATGGCGCGGTTTGCGCTGACGGTTGTGCTGGAAACGCTTACGAGGCCAAGCTCGCCGCCGAAGATTCCGCCGCCGAGCCCAATCGCAGAATTTTCGCTGACCGTGCTCGCGCTAACGGTGATGTCGCTCTGGTACCGTCCAGAGATCCCTCCGCCGCTGGAGCGCGTGCTGTTCCCATGAATTGTGCCCTCGCGCACGGAAACGTCGGATTGCCATCCTGCGGCGATCCCGCCACCATCAGAGGACACCCCGACGGTGCTATTGGCGCTAACCGTGGTGCGCAGCGCGGTGAGGCTGCTGTCTCTATAGACATATAGCCCGCCGCCGCTTGCGCCGGCCCCGGCCGTGCTGTTGCCGCTGACCGTGCTGTTTGCCACAGTCACATGGGTCCCATACTCGCCTCCAGCAAAGACCCCTCCCCTTCCATCGAATTTCCCGACCGTGCTGTTTCCGCTGACAATGCTATTGGTCAGTGTCATCAAGTCGCCTTTGGCGCGCACTGCGCCGCCGCCTTCCATTTCCGCAGTCGTTCGTCCTCCGGTCAGCGTCAGACCGTCCAGCGTCAGCGCGGCGGTCGCGTCGAAGATGCGGCTGTTGTCGTCGAGCAGGTCCTCGCCCGAGGCCGCGACGTCGGTGATGCCGGCGGCGTCGGTCACGTCGTTTCCCGCCGCGTCGCCGGTGATGGTCACGCCGCCGCCGACGATGGTCAGCGCGTCGGTGATCCTGATCTGACCGCTGGTCAGCCGGATCACGTCCTCGGCGCCGCCGTCGAATGCGGCGTCGAAGACGATCCTGTCCGCGCCCTCCACCCGGTTGGCGTCGTTGACGGCTCGCCGCCGCGAGCCGGCGCCGCTGTTCTCAGGGGAGGTGACGGTGAATGTCGCCATGATGATGCGCCCCCGGGGGGCGCTCGCCCGGTCTCGGGGCGCCCCCGGGGCCCCGGACGCTGCTATTCTTGGGCTCATGCGCTTTTCGGGATCCGTTTGCACCTGGTTCCAACTAATCTCCCTGCATCGACACGCCGCGACTTCCCTGACTTCAGCCGGCCAGTGGCGTTGACCCGAAACCGGCTCCGGGGTCCTCCGATGCCCGCGCTGCACTTCATCTCCGGCCTGCCGCGCTCGGGCTCGACGCTACTTGCCGGGTTGCTGCGGCAGAACCCGCGCTTCGCCGCGGCGATGACCGGACCGGTCGGCGGACTGGTGGGGACGCTCCTGAACGCGATGAGCCCGCAGAACGAGACGGCGGTGTTCCTGGACGAGGCGAAGCGCCAGGCGATCCTGCGCGCGCTGGTCGAGGCGTACTACGCGGACCAGGCGGAGAAGGCGGTGGTGTTCGACACCAACCGGATGTGGTCCGCGCGCCTGCCGCTGATCGCCGCGCTCTATCCGGAGGCTCGGGTGCTCGCCTGCGTGCGCAGCGTCGCCTGGATCATGGACAGCTTCGAGCGGCTGGTGCGCCGCAACGCCTTCGAGCCGTCGCGGCTGTTCGTCACCTCCGAGGAGCGCGCGACGGTCTACAGCCGGACCGAGGCGCTCGGGCATCGCGACCGGGTCGTCGGCTTCGCCTATTCGGCGCTGAAGGAGGCCTATTGCGGCGAGCATTCCGACCGCTTGCTGCTGATCGACTACGACATCCTGACGCGGAAGCCGGAGGCCTGCCTGCGGCTGGTCTACCGCTTCCTCGGCGAGGAGTGGTTCGCGCATGATTTCGACCGCGTCGAGTACGATGCGCCGGAGTTCGACGGCCCGCTCGGCGCGCCGGGGCTGCACCGCGTATCCGGCCCGGTGCGCGCCGAGACGCGGGCGACCGTGTTGCCGCCGGACCTGTTCGGGCGCTTCGACCAGCTGACGTTCTGGAACGACCGCGACGGCACCTCGGCCTGGAGGATCGTGCCGGAGGCGCCCGGCGCGGCCTGACCGCGAAGGCTTGCCCTGCCGGGCGCGATCAGTCCGATGGCTCCGGGCGCGTGTCGAAGATCGCCTTCAGCGCGTCCGCGCGCGCCGGCGACCAGTCCGGCGGCTCCAGCAGCTCGGCCCAGGCGTCGATGTAGTCGCGCGCGATGTAGTAGTGGCCGTAGCCGGGCACGGCCAGCGAATTGGCCATGTCGAGCGCGAGCTGGAACGTGGTCACGACCGGGAACCAGCGCAGCCCGGGCGCGACGTCGGGCGCGCGCGGGGCGGCCAGCCAGGCCGGCGGATACCAGGCCGCGTTGCGGTCGAAGCCGACGATCGGGTCGCTGCCGTAGTTCAGGAACACCATGCGCACCGGGCCCCAGGGCGCGAACTCCGCATCCTCGGCCGGGAACTGCGTCATCGCGCGCGCCAGCGAGCCGTTGCCGAAGCGGGGCCGCCAGGCCGGCGAGCCGGGCTGGCGCTGGTCCGCGACATGGCGCCAGTACGGGCTGAAGAACGGCGAGCCGGCCCACATCGCGCCGTCGATCGGATCGGCCAGCATGTCGAGCAGAGGCAGCGTCATCTGCGAGTTGAACGCGCCCTGGCTGAGGCCGTGCACGTAGAGCCGGGGCCGGCTGTCGGGCGGCATCGCGGTCCAGTGGTCGTAGATCAGGTCGAACAGCGCGCGCGCCTGCTCGACGCCGTAGGACGGGTGCGCCCAAAGCGCCAGCACGCTGGTCAGGTACGAGTACTGGACCGCGACGGTGGCCACGTCGCCGCCGAGCATGAAGTCGAGGCTGTCATGGGCGCCGGGGTCCATCCAGCCGGTGCCGACCGGCACGACGACGACCAGCGCCGAGCGGTCGAACCCGCCGACGCGGATCAACTCGTCGAGCGCCAGTTGCGCGCGCGCGGCGGGCTCGTCGGCGGCGCGGCGGCCGACATAGACGCGGATCGGCTCCATCGCTCCGGGTCCGGAGAAGGCGGCGATCTCGGGCTGGGTCGGCGCGCTCGCGACGAAGAAGCGCCCCCAGCGGCCGAGTTCGTCCCAGTCGAGCAGCGAGGCCGGGCTGCCGGATTTCAGCGGGTCTTCCGGCGCCGGTATGTCGGGCGCGATGAAGGCGTCGGCGGCCTCGAACGAGGCGTCGGCAGCCTCGAACGCGCGGCGCCCCAGCACGCCGTCGATCAGCGCCCAGAACACCCAGAGCGCGAGCAGGAACGCGAGCGCCTGCGCCAGCCTGCCCGGCACGACCCGGCCCGTGGTCCGGCCGATGCGCCTGCGGACCAGCGCGAAGGCGCGAAACAGCGTCCAGAGGACGACGAACACGGCCAGCGCGACGGCCGCAACCGTGACCGGGTGCGAACTATCGACGAGCGGCATGTCGAAGACCCGCCGCGTCGCGTTCTGCCAGGCGGCCGCCCGCGACAGCGCGAGCCCGGCGATTGCGAGCGCGGCGAGGGCCGCGGCCATCCACAGCCTGGGGAGCAGCCGCGCTGGCGGCTCGGGCAGTTCGACGAAGCGCCAGAACCAGACCAGCAGGCCGCCGATCTCGTAGCCGAGCGCTGCGACGACGCCGCCGAGCACGCCCTGCAGCAGCGGCTCGCGCGGGATCAGCGACGGCGTCAGCGCCGCGGCGAAGGCGAGGGCGGCGACGAGCAGCCCGACCGCCCGGATCCGGGGCAACCAGGCCGGAGCTTCGCGTCGCGCCGTCGCCTCGTCCACACTCATCCGCCGTTCCCATGCGCCGCGCCGTTGCGGCTGCCTAGCATGGCCGCGCCGGGCGGCACAGTCGGAAACTCGCCTATGCCGGCAACCCGACTTTCGCAGTGCAGCAAGATATGCGAGACACGGATCGTAGTGCGAGCCTCGGCATCGGCATGGCGCGCACGATGCTTTGCGATTGTCTGTTCGGGGGTGTTTTGGCATGGATCAAAATGGCGGCGGCAAGAAAGTCGGCATCGTCACGATCATCGACTACACGAATTTCGGCAATCGCCTGCAGAATTACGCGGTCGACCGGGTGGTGGCATCGCTCGGTTTCGAGCCGGAGACGATCGTCAACTTCCCTAACGCGTCCGACGAGCCCGGCAAGATCTGGGTTCGGGCGGGAGACGAGGCCTCCCGGCGCGACCTGCGCGCCGGGAGGCTGCGGCGGCTGCGGGACAGGCTGAGCAGCGAGGGTGTCTGGAAGGTCGTGTCCCACAGCGCGGTCAAGCTGCGCCGACGCGTGATGCCGAACCGCAAGGACAAGGCGGACGCTGAGCTCGCGCGCCTCAAGCTCGCCAAGGCGGCGCGCGGCCGGGTCTTCACCACGGCGGCCCTGCGCGAGAGCGGCTTCACGCTCTACCGCGACACGCCGACCGCGCGCCTGAACGACGCTTATGCGTTCTTCGTGGTCGGCAGCGATCAGGTCTGGAACCCGCATTTCCGCAAGCTGTCCGAGGTCGACTTCCTGACCTTCGCGCATCCGTCTAAGCGGATCGCCTTCTCGGCTTCGATGGGCGTCTCGGAGATCGCGCCTGAGCACCAGGCCTTCTACAGCACCGGGCTGGCGGGGTTCGCTCGCATATCGGTGCGCGAGGATGCCGCCGCCGCGGTGGTGCGCGAGTTGACCGGGCGCGAGGTGCCGGTGACCGTGGATCCGACGCTGGTTGTCGAGCCGAACGTCTGGGCGGCGCTGGCAAGGCGCCACGAGCGCCAGCCCGACCGGTCCTATCTGCTCACCTACTTCATCGGCGAGCGCACGCCCGCGGTCCAGCAGCTGGTCGACGACTACGCGACGCGCCACGGCCTTAAGGTCGTGCACCTGAACGATCCGGCCGCGCCGGACCTCTACACCGCCGACCCGGCCGAGTTCGTCGGCTTCATCCGCGACGCGGCGGTGTTCCTGACCGACAGCTTTCACGGCGCGATCTTCTCGGTGCTGATGGACACGCCGTTCGTCGCCCTGCCCAGGATGGACGGCAACGCCAGCATGTCCTCGCGAATGGACACGCTGCTCGCGACGCTGCAACTCGCGCACCGCAACTTCCGCCCGGACATGGACGCGGCCGCGCGGGACGCGCTGCTGACGACCGATTACGCGCATACCGGGCCGATCATCGCGCAGAAGCGCGCCGAGGCGCTGGACTACCTGGCGCGCGCGCTGGACGTCGCGCCCGTCGTCGCGCAGCGGGCCACCAGCGTCGCTTGACGCGAATCGCGACGCGCCCTAACGCGCGTCGCAGAAGACCCACGACCGGTGGAATTGTCGATGTTGGAGATTGTCCGGAGCCGCTGACCGTCCCGCTTGACCGGGGCGATCCGCCACGACCGCGCGCCCGAGGGGACGCGGTCCGTGTTGTGCTGTCCGAACGGGTCCACATTCCGATGAACATCTCACGACAGGAGCAGCGCGTGTTGCACGCGCTTGCCCAGGGCGGTTGCATCCGCCACGAACGCGGCCGCGGCGGCCGCATCCTCGAGGCCTGGTGCTTCACCCGCGACGGCGCGGCGCTCGCGGAGTTCTCGCTCGAGACCTTCGCGAAGCTCCGGCGCAAGCGGCTCGTGGAGTCGCGGGGCTCGCAGCCCTACCGCATCTCCGAGACCGGGCGGCGCCGGGTGCGCGCGCAGCCCGACAACCGGTAGGGGCGGCGGAACGCCCGCCGGCCCGGCCCTTCAGCCGCGCGCCTTCGGGTGCGCGGCCATGTAGCTCTCCATCAGGCGGGCCTGGTCGACGCCGGTATAGACCTGCGTCGTCGCCAGCGACGCGTGCCCGAGCAGCTCCTGGATCGTGCGCAGGTCGCCCCCCGCTTCCAGCAGGTGCGTCGCAAAGGAATGGCGCAGCGCGTGCGGCGTCGCGGTCGCGGGCAGGCCGAGCTGGCGGCGCGCATCGGCCATCGCGCCCTGGATCAGCCGCGGATTGACCGGCCCGCCGCGCACCCCGAGGAACAGCGGCGCCTCCGGGTCCGGCGCGAACGGGCAGAGGCCGCGATAGGTCTCGACGACGCGGCGCGCGACCGGCAGCACCGGCACGATCCGCTCGCGCCCGCCCTTGCCGCGGATGCGCAGCGTCTCGCCGAGCGGCGCGTCGGACTGGCGCAGGCCCAGCGCCTCGGAGATGCGCAGCCCGCACCCATAAAGCAGCGTCGCCACCGCGAGGTCGCGCGCGCCGACCCAGGATTTCGGGCTCTGCAACTCGATCGTCGCGATCAGGTCCTTCGCCGCCTCTGGCGAAACCGGACGCGGCAGCCGCGCCTTGCGCCGCGGCCCGCGCGTCGCCGTCACCGCCGGCGCCTCAAGCCCCTCGGCCTCGTTCAGCCAGGCGTAGAAGCTGCGCACCGCCGACAGCGCGCGAGCGAGCGAGCGCGCGGACAGCCCCCGGTCGCGCTCGCGCGCCATCCAGGCCCGCATGTCGGGCGTCGCGACGTCGGCCAGCCGGCTTGCGCCGACCGGCCCGCCCCAGTGCAGCGCGAGGAAGCCGAGGAACCCCGAGACGTCGCGGCGATAGGCCGTGATCGTCCGCGGGCTCGCCCCGCGGACCGCCGAGAGCTGCCCGAGCCAGCGCGCGAGCAGCGCCTCGGCGCCCGCGCCGGCCGAGGCGGTCACGTCAGGAAGCGGCGCAACGCGCGCTCGAAGACCCCGGCGAAGAAGGTCAGCAGGTCGATGCCCTGGTCCGCGTGGAAGCGGCGCGAATCCGCGGCCCCGAAGGCGAGCAGCCCGCCAAGATTGCCCTCGCCCAGATCGAGCCGCAGCAGCGCCTCCGACCGGACCGCGACCGCGTCCTCGCCGTAGAGATCGGGCGGCGTCGTCGTCGAGCCGGCGCAGCGTCACCTTGCGCGCGCCCATCCCGCGCCCGCGCGTGACATAGGCCTCGACCCCGCCCTCGGGCAGCGCGACGACGATCTTGCGCAGCGGCCCCGCCGGACCGAGCGCCTGGCCCGGCGTCGCGGTCGGCGCCTCGAGCCCGAGCCGGATGACCTCGACGCCGAGGATCATCGCGCAGTCGCGCGTCAGCACGCGCAGGAACTCGGCGAAGTCGGACGGCTCGAGGATCGCGAGGCAGGCGCGGTGGATCTGGTTCGTGCCGGAGACGTTCTCGTAGGCGGCCGCCAGGACCTCGCGGTGCGTGTCCTCGAGCCGGTCGAGCCGTTCCTCGAGCCGCTCGACCAGCACGCCGCGCAGGTCGACGACGTTGCGCCCCGCCGCGCGGCGGTCGGCGGCCAGCAGCGCGCGCATCATCTGGTCGTCGCCGAGGATCACGTCCGGGTTCGACAGGATCCCCTCGCGCAGCGCGGCCCGGTCCTCGTCGCTCATCTGCGCCGCCTCAGGCACGACCGGCCCCCGCGAGCCCCTGGAGAAGTTCCATCCGCTGCATCCCTCGCGCGCGGGCCAATCAAAAGCGTCAGCCCTTGTGGTTTGAGCGGATCATAGCCCAAGGTCTTGCGCGATGGAACACCCGACTCACAGCCCGGAGCGGTTCGCCGAAGGCGCGGCCGTCGCCGTCGTCACGGCCGAGGGGCTCGACCGGACGCTGGATTACCGCGCGCCCGAGGGCGGCGTCGCGGCCGGCGATCTGGTGCTGGCGCCGCTCGGTCCGCGCCGGGTGCTGGGCGTCGTCTGGGGTCCCGGCGAGGGCGGCTTCGACCCGGCGAAGCTGCGCGACCTCGCCGGCGTCGTCGACGCGGCCCCGCTGCGCCCGCAGATGCGCGCCTTCCTCGCGCGCGCGGCCGAGTACACGCTGACGCCGCTCTCGATCATGCTGCGGCTCGCGACCCGCTCGCCCGGGCTCGGCGAGCCGCCGTCGGCCCGGCCGCTCTTGCGCCTGTCGGGCAAGCCGCCCGACCGGATGACCGACGCCCGCGCCCGGGTGCTCGACGCCTTCGCCGCCTACGGCAACCTCGGCTTCGCGCCAGGCGAGCTGGCGGCGCTCGCGGGCGTCAGCGCGGGCGTGCTGAAGGGGCTGGAGGCGCAAGGCGTGATCCTGCGCGAGGAAGTGGCGCGCGACGCGCCCTGGCCGCGGCTCGACCCGGCCGCGCCCGCGCGCGCGCTGTCGGCCGACCAGGCGGCGGCGGCGGAGACCTTGCGCGCGAGCCTGCGCGCGCGGACGTACTCGACGACGCTGCTGAAGGGCGTGACCGGCTCGGGCAAGACCGAGGTCTATCTGGAGGCGGTCGCCGAATGCCTCGCCCAGGGGCGGCAGGCGCTGGTGCTGCTGCCCGAGATCGCGCTGTCGGTCGAGTTCCTCGACCGCGTCGAGGCCCGCTTCGGCGCGCGGCCCGCCGAGTGGCATTCGGGCGTGACCCAGGCCGGGCGCAGGCGGGCCTGGCGCGCGGTCGGCGACGGCGGCGCGCAACTGGTCGTCGGCGCGCGTTCGGCGCTGTTCCTGCCCTTCGCGGATCTCGGGCTGATCGTCGTCGACGAGGAGCATGACGGCTCCTACAAGCAGGAGGAAGGCGCGCTCTACCACGCCCGCGACATGGCGGTGCTGCGCGCCTCGATCGAGGGCGCGGCGGTGGTGCTGGCCTCGGCGACGCCGTCGCTGGAGAGCTGGGCCAACGCCGACGCCGGCAAGTACGCGCGGCTCGACCTGCCCGAGCGTTTCGGCGTCGCGCTGCTGCCGAAGATGGCGGCGATCGACCTGCGCGTCGACGAGCCCGAGCAGGGCCGCTGGATCTCCGGCCCGCTCGAGACGGCGGTGCGCGACCGGCTGGCGGCGGGCGAGCAGTCGCTCCTGTTCCTGAACCGGCGCGGCTATGCGCCGCTGACGATCTGCCGGGCCTGCGGGCACCAGGTCGGCTGCGACGCCTGCGACGCGCGGATGGTCGAGCATCGCTTCCGCAAGCGGCTGGTCTGCCACCAGTGCGGCGCGACGAAGCCGATACCTGCGACCTGCCCGTCCTGCGGCGTCGAGGGAAGGATGGCCGCGCTCGGCCCCGGCGTCGAGCGCGTGGCCGAGGAGGCCGCGCATCTGTGGCCCGACGCGCGGATCGCGATCCTGTCCTCGGATCTGGCCGAGAGCGCGCAGGCGCTGAAGGCGCGGATCGACCTGATCGCGCAAGGCGGCGCCGACGTGGTGATCGGCACGCAGATCGTCTCGAAGGGGCACAACTTCCCGCACCTGACGCTGGTCGGGGTCATCGACGCCGATCTCGGCCTGCAGGGCGGCGACCTGCGCGCGGCCGAGAAGACGTTCCAGCTGATCCGCCAGGTCGCCGGCCGCGCCGGGCGCGCCGAGCGTCCGGGCCTCGCGCTGATCCAGTCGCACCAGCCCGAGCATCCGTGCCTGACCGCGATCCTGACCGGCGACGACGAGGCGTTCTGGCGCTCGGAGGCGGAGGCGCGCCGCCGCGCCGGCGCGCCGCCCTTCGGGCGGATGGCCGGGATCATCGTCACCGGCGTCGACGAGCAGCGCACCTGGGACGTCGCGCGCGCGCTCGGCGCGAACGCCGGGGCGCTGCGCGCGGCCGGCGCCGATCTCTACGGCCCGGCGCCGGCCCCGATCGCGCGGGTGCGCGGCCGGCACCGGGTGCGGCTGCTGGTCGCGCGCGCCGAAATCCGCGCCGCTCCAGGCCGCGCTGCGCGACTGGCTGGCCGAGGTCCCGGTTCCGGGCAACGTGCGCGTCGCCGTCGACATCGACCCGCAGAGCTTCTTCTGAGGGCGGGTGTCCCGCCTGGAACGGACGTAGGATCGCGCCGTCGCCGCCGCCTGCGCCGGGGCCGCCTTGCGGGACTGAACCGCGCGCCCTAGCATCGCGCCCGCCAGCGGGAGCCCGGACATGAAGATCGCGACCTACAACATCAACGGCGTCAAGGCGCGGCTGCCGGCGCTGCTGGACTGGCTGGCGGAGGCGAAAGCCGACGTCGTCGCGCTGCAGGAGATCAAGAGCGTCGACGACGGCTTTCCGCGGCTCGAGATCGAGGACGCCGGCTACAACGTCGTCACCCATGGCCAGAAGGGCTTCAACGGCGTCGCGATCCTGTCGAAGCCGCCGCTCGAGGACGTGACCCTCGGGCTGCCCGGCGACGACGGCGACGAGCAGGCGCGCTGGATCGAGGCGACAATCGGCGGCCCGAGCCCGCTGCGGCTCTGCGGCCTCTACCTGCCGAACGGCAACCCGGCGCCGGGGCCGAAGTACGACTACAAGCTCGCCTGGATGGAACGCCTTGAGGCCCGCGCGAAGGAGCTGCTCGCATCCGAGGAGCCGGCGGCGCTGGTCGGCGACTACAACGTGATCCCCCAGCCCGAGGACTGCTTCGATCCGAAGTTCTGGACCGAGGACGCGCTGTTCCTGCCGGCGACCCGCAACGCCTGGCGCCGTCTGGTCAATCTCGGCCTGACCGACGCGGTCCGGACCTTTACCGACGCGCCCGGCGTCTACACGTTCTGGGACTACCAGGCCGGCGCCTGGCAGAAGAACCGGGGCATCCGCATCGACCACATCCTGCTGACGCCCCAGGCCGCCGACCGGCTGCGGGCCTGCGGCATCGACAGCGCCATTCGCGGCCGCGAGAAGCCGTCCGACCACGTGCCGGTCTGGGCCGATATCGCCGACTGAGGCCGATTCAGTCGGTGGCGCTCATCCCGACCACGTTGGCGCCGTAGAGCCAGTCGTAGCTTGCGATCAGCCCGCCCGGCCGCAGCCGGTCCGCGGCGCGCATGCCGATCCGCAGCCCGGCGCGCAGGACCGGGTGGCCCGCGTGAAAGACACGCGCGTTGCGCGCCGCCGCGCGCTGCACCCGTGTCGCGCGCGGCTTGCGGCGGTCCTCGTAGGCGGCGAGACCCGCCGGGATGTCCGGCGCCGCGTCCAGCGTCGCGCCGAGCGCCCAGGCGTCCTCCAGCGCCATCGCCGCGCCCTGCGCGAGGAAGGGCAGCATCGGATGGCAGGCGTCGCCGATCAGAGCGAGCCGCCCGCGCGCCCACGCCGGCAGCGGCGGATGGTCGAAGAGCCCCCAGAGGAACGTCCGGTCGACCGCCGCAAGCAGCGTCGCGACCTCCGGAACCCAGCCCGCGAAGGCCCGGCGCATCTCGTCCGCGTCGCCGGGCAGCGTCCAGCCCTCGTCGGACCAGGCCGCGCGCTCCTCGACCGCGACGACGTTCCAGAGCGTCGCGTCCCGCAGCGGGTAGGCGACCAGATGCCGGCCCGGCCCGATGAACAGGCTCGCCGCGCGCGGCAGCAGCCCCGGCGGCAGGCGCTCGGCCGGCGCGAGGCCGCGCCATGCGACGTTGCCGGTGAAGCGCGGCGCCTGTCCGGCGAAATGTGCGGAGCGGATCCCCGAGCGCAGCCCGTCCGCGCCGAGCGCCGCCGCGGCGCGCAGCGTCTCGCCGTCGCCGAGCGTCAGGCGCACGTCGCCCTCCCCGGCCTCGACCGCCGCGACCGGCGCGCCGGTCTGCAGAGTGACCCCAAGCTCCGCCGCGCCGGACGCGAGCACGTCCAGCAGGTCCGCGCGGTGCAGGTGCCAGTACGGTCGGCCATAGCGGGCGGCGCAGGCATTGCCGAGCGGCAGCCGCACGATCGGCGCGCCGCTCCGCCCGTCGCGGATCTCGATCGCCTCGGGCCAGCTTGCGACCGCCTCGACCGCGTCACGCAGTCCCAGCGCCTCGAGAACCGCGACGCTGTTGGGGCCGATCTGCAGGCCGGCGCCGACCTCGCCGAGCGCGGGCGCCGCCTCGAGGACGGTGACGTCTGCGCCGCGCTGCGCCAGCGCGATCGCCGCGGCCAGCCCCGCGACGCCGGCGCCGACGATGGCGACCTCGTGCCCCCTGATCGCCATGCGACGCCTCCCCGCTCGTTGCCTGCTCCGTCTCCAGACTAGCCGAGCCGGGGGCCGCGGTCAGGCGCCAATGCGTCAGTCCGACGCGGCGATCAGCAGACGCTCGGCCTCGGCGCGGATCTCGGCGGCGCGGAGCACGAAGGCCTCGTCCGGGGCGCCGGTCCCGGCCCGGCCATGGCCCGAGGCCGCGCTGTGACCGCCGCTCGCGCGGATCGCCGTGATCATGCCGACCAGACGTCCGTCCTGGTCCAGCACCGGCCCGCCGGAAAAACCGGCGCGCACGCCGGGCATGCGCACGACCATGCCAGGACCGTAGGCGCCGAGATCGGCATGACCGACGATGACGTCTCCGCTGAGCTCCATCAGCGGCCCGAGCCCGGCCCCGCCCGTCGCATCGACGCCGGCGCCGCGCACCGACAGCCCCCGACGCGCCGGCGCGTCGCGCGCAGGCACTGCGCGTGCGAAGTCGATCGGCATCCGCAGCAGCGCGAGATCCATCCGCGGGCTGACGCCGAGCACGCGCGCGACGCCGCCGACCCTACGCGACTGCGAGTAGACCCGCACCTCGCCCCCAGGTCCGGCCCCCGCCACCACATGCGCATTGGTCAGCGCCAGATCCGGTCCGATCAGGAAGGCCGACCCGACCAGCCTTCCGTTCAGCACGGCCGCGTGATGATCCAGCGGCCCGGTCTCGTTGCGCGCCTCTGCGCCTGCGAGCAGACAGGCGGCCAGCACGAGGCCCGCCGTCAGGGCCGCGACATGTCTGATGCGCCGGCGCGGCGCAGATCTGTCGCCGCCGGCGAATTGCCGCAAGTTCATGTATCACCCCCACCCCGTCGCCCGTCCCCACAGGCGTCGACCCACGCTACGGCCCGGCGGATTACAGACTGCCTAAGCCGGTCGCTGATTTCCAGAGAAGGTTAACGCGCCCTGCCTTATGCGGCGCGTCTCGATCTTTCCGGTTCGCGAGGCACTTAATTCAATTTTAAGTTGCATTAACATATTGGGGCGCGATAACTCGCGTAGCAGTTGTAGGAGAGCCCGTTGCAGCCCGATCGCCGTCTTTTCGCGCGCCTTTTCCGGTCGCGCTGCATCCTGCTGCTCGGCGGGTCGATGATCGCCATTTCGGCCGGCCCTTTGGCTGCCGAGGGCCCTGGCGGCGGCTCCGTCGCCCGCGGCAAGGCTTCGATCAGCGCCGCGGAGGGCCGCACCACGGTTCGCCAAACGTCGCGGCGCGCTGTGATCGACTGGGACTCGTTCAACGTTGGGCGCGACCACAAGGTGAAGTTTGCGCAGCCTGGGCGAAGCTCGGCGACATTGAACCGCGTGACGTCCGCCAAAAGGAGCGTCATTCGCGGCGCGATCGAGGCGCCGGGCACGGTCGTGATCCAGAATCGCGCCGGCGTGATCTTCACGGAAACGGCGACCGTCGATGTCGGCGGACTGGTCGCGGCCAGCCAGTCGATCGACGCCGACCGCTTCCAGCACGATGGACGTCTGCAGATCGGCGGCGGCGAGGCCCCCGGCGCGCGCGTGGCCAACGCGGGCGCGATCACCGTCGGCGAAGCCGGGCTGGTCGCGCTCGTCGGCTCGGAGGTCGAGAACAGCGGCGCCATCCTCGCCACGCGCGGCACGGTGGCCCTCGCCTCCGGAGCGCGGACGACGATCGATCTCGCGGGCGACGGCGTGATGCGGATCGCGGTCGCGGGCGGCGCCGGGGCGGCAACGCATTCCGGCCTGATCGACGTCGGCGACGGGCGCGTCATCATCACAGCCGGCGCGGCGTCCGGCGCGCTCGATGCGGCGATCAACACGACCGGCGCGATCCGCGCCCAGGCAGGATCGGTCGAACTGACCGCCCGCGACGCGGGAGCGGTGCGCGTCGACGGCCGGATCGATGTCTCCGGCGCCGGCCGGGGCGGCGACGTCGCCGTGGCCGGCGCGCGCGTCGAGATCGGGCCGCGCGCCCGGATCGACGCGAGCGGCGGGAACGGCGGCGGCCGCATCCGGCTGGGCGGCGACCGCCGGGGCGAGGGCTCGCTGCGCCGCGCGGACGCGCTCGTCATGGAGGCCGGCGCGGTCATCGCCTCGGACGGCGGCGACGGGCGCGGCGGCGAGATCACCCTCTGGTCCGACGGTCTGACTCGGGTCGCGGGCGCGATCTCGGCGACCGGCCGCGCAGGCGGCGGCGCGGTCGAGACCTCCGGCCGGTTCGCGCTCGACGTCGATGCGGCCGCGTCGGTCGCGATCGGGCGCGGCGGCGAATGGCTGCTCGATCCGCGCGACATCGAGATCGGAACGGGCGGAGCATCGCCGGTCCCGCCGGGGACCACCTCGCCGCCTGCCGGCGCCACAGCCTGGCAGGTCGACCGGGTCGCGATCGCGAGCACGCTGAACGGCGGCGGCGACGTGACGATCACGACCGCGCAGCCCGGCTCGACGATGGCAGGCGACATCCGGATTACCGGGCCCCTGTCCTGGAACGGAAGCGGCCGGCTGCAGCTGGACGCGGATCGCGACATCACGATCGACGCGCCGTTGAACGTGGGAGCGGGCGGCCTGGCCGCGACCGCCGGCCGCGACATCGTCAACGCGAGCCCGGTCACGGCGGCGCATGGCGGCGACGTCGCACTCGACGCCGGGCGGTCCGTCGTCGTCAACCAGAACGTCCGGGCGACCGGCGACGCGCGGATCTCGATGCTGGCGCGCACCGGCCACATCCTGATCACCGAGGCGCCCTCGGCCAACGTCGTCGTCTCGACGGCCCGCGGCGCGCTGACGCTCGCCGCGCCCGAGGGCTCGGTGCTGCTGCGCCGCGACAACCCGCAGGCCGGCGCCAACGTGCAGGTCTACTCCGCCTCCGGCCCGGTCGACCTCTCCGCCGGCAGGGCGATCCGGCTCGCCGGCGGCGCGCAGGGCGGCCGCTGGATCCGGCTCGGCCAGGAGGGCAGTTCGTCCGACGTGACGCTGCGCGCGCCCGAGGTCAGCGTCCGCGGCGGCAGCGTCGGCAACACCTTCGGCGAGATCGTCACTGGAACCGGGGGATCGATCACCGTCGAGACCGACCGGCTGCTGGTCCAGAACGGCAGCGGCGACCAGGGACGGATCCAGGCGCACCAGGGCGCGGCGCTGACGCTGCTCGGCGCCGAGCAGGTCTGGGACGGCCCGGTCCGCGCCGGCAACGGCGCGCCGAACGGCGGCGAGGTCGTCGTCGGCGGCGCGATCCGCGCCGGCTTCCAGCCGCAGTTCACGCTGGCCCCCGACCGGAACTTCACGATGCTCGAGACGCTGCCCGGCGGCGTTGCGACCAGCTACGTCTCCGACCAGCCGTTCACCGTCTCGACCACCGGCGGCGGCGCGATCGAGATCGGCGCGCCGGTCGCGGCGCAGCAGATCGTGCTGGAAAGCGCCGAGCGCGTCGGCCTCGGCCCCGAGGGCAGCCTCACCGGCCTCGGCGCCGGCGACGCGCTGATCGTCGCGGCGGGGCGCGCCTTCCGCAACGACTCCGACGCCGGCGCCGCAGCGCTCGTCGTATCCGACCCGGACGCGCGCTGGCTGCTCTACGTCGACAGCTTCGCCGGCCTGACCGGTCCGGCGCCCGAGCCGCGCGCCTTCGACCTCTACGGCCGCGGCTACGAGGACACGCCCCCCGTCGTCCTCGGCTTCGACGGGAACCGGATCGTCTATCTCGAACGGCCGACGCTGACGCTGACCGGCGACACGCTCTCCAAGACCTACGGCGCGGTCGCGACGCCCGGCCATGCGGTCCAGGGCCTGCGCACCGGCGACAGCCTCGCCACCGCGCTCGCCTCCGGTCCGACCACGACCAGCGCGGGCGCCGCCGCCGATGCGGACGCGGGGCTCTATGCGACGATCGTCTCCGCCACCGCCTCGGACCAGGGCTACCGCCTCCGCCTGGCCGACGGCGCCCTGCGCATCGACCCGGCCGCGCTGACCGTGACCGCCGAGAACAAGGCGCGGACCTATGGCGCCGCCGATCCCGCGCTGACCGCGCGCTTCGACGGGTTCGTGCTCGGCCAGGACGCGGGCGATCTGGACGGCGCGCTGCGGCTCGCGACCAACGCCGACCGCGACAGCGACGTCGGCGCCTACCGCATCCGCGCCTCGGGCCTCGCCTCGGGCAACTACGCGATCGCCTACGAGGACGGCGCCCTGCGCATCGACCCCGCCGCGCTGACCGTGACCGCCGAGAACAAGGCCCGGACCTATGGCGCCGCCGATCCCGCGCTGACCGCGCGCTTCGACGGGTTCGTGCTCGGCCAGGACGCGGGCGATCTGGACGGCGCGCTGCGGCTCGCGACCAACGCCGACCGCGACAGCGACGTCGGCGCCTACCGCATCCGCGCCTCGGGCCTCGCCTCGGGCAACTACGCGATCGCCTACGCGGACGGCGCCCTGCGCATCGACCCCGCCGCGCTGACCGTGACCGCCGAGAACAAGGCGCGGACCTATGGCGCCGCCGATCCCGCGCTGACCGCGCGCTTCGACGGGTTCGTGCTCGGCCAGGACGCGGGCGATCTGGACGGCGCGCTGCGGCTCGCGACCAACGCCGACCGCGACAGCGACGTCGGCGCCTACCGCATCCGCGCCTCGGGCCTCGCCTCGGGCAACTACGCGATCGCCTACGAGGACGGCGCCCTGCGCATCGACCCCGCCGCGCTGACCGTGACCGCCGAGAACAAGGCGCGGACCTATGGCGCCGCCGATCCCGCGCTGACCGCGCGCTTCGACGGGTTCGTGCTCGGCCAGGACGCGGGCGATCTGGACGGCGCGCTGCGGCTCGCGACCAACGCCGACCGCGACAGCGACGTCGGCGCCTACCGCATCCGCGCCTCGGGCCTCGCCTCGGGCAACTACGCGATCGCCTACGCGGACGGCGAGCCTGCGCATCGACCCCGCCGCGCTGACCGTGACCGCCGAGAACAAGGCGCGGACCTATGGCGCCGCCGATCCCGCGCTGACCGCGCGCTTCGACGGGTTCGTGCTCGGCCAGGACGCGGGCGATCTGGACGGCGCGCTGCGGCTCGCGACCAACGCCGACCGCGACAGCGACGTCGGCGCCTACCGCATCCGCGCCTCGGGCCTCGCCTCGGGCAACTACGCGATCGCCTACGAGGACGGCGCCCTGCGCATCGACCCCGCCGCGCTGACCGTGACCGCCGAGAACAAGGCGCGGACCTATGGCGCCGCCGATCCCGCGCTGACCGCGCGCTTCGACGGGTTCGTGCTCGGCCAGGACGCGGGCGATCTGGACGGCGCGCTGCGGCTCGCGACCAACGCCGACCGCGACAGCGACGTCGGCGCCTACCGCATCCGCGCCTCGGGCCTCGCCTCGGGCAACTACGCGATCGCCTATGCGGACGGGAGCTTGCGCATCGATCCCGCCGCGCTGACCGTGACCGCCGAGAACAAGGCGCGGACCTATGGCGCCGCCGATCCGGCGCTGACCGCGCGCTTCGACGGGTTCGTGCTCGGCCAGGACGCGGGCGATCTGGACGGCGCGCTGCGGCTCGCGACCAACGCCGACCGCGACAGCGACGTCGGCGCCTACCGCATCCGCGCCTCGGGCCTCGCCTCGGGCAACTACGCGATCGCCTACGAGGACGGCGCCCTGCGCATCGACCCCGCCGCGCTGACCGTGACCGCCGAGAACAAGGCGCGGACCTATGGCGCCGCCGATCCCGCGCTGACCGCGCGCTTCGACGGGTTCGTGCTCGGCCAGGACGCGGGCGATCTGGACGGCGCGCTGCGGCTCGCGACCAACGCCGACCGCGACAGCGACGTCGGCGCCTACCGCATCCGCGCCTCGGGCCTCGCCTCGGGCAACTACGCGATCGCCTACGAGGACGGCGCCCTGCGCATCGACCCCGCCGCGCTGACCGTGACCGCCGAGAACAAGGCGCGGACCTATGGCGCCGCCGATCCCGCGCTGACCGCGCGCTTCGACGGGTTCGTGCTCGGCCAGGACGCGGGCGATCTGGACGGCGCGCTGCGGCTCGCGACCAACGCCGACCGCGACAGCGACGTCGGCGCCTACCGCATCCGCGCCTCGGGCCTCGCCTCGGGCAACTACGCGATCGCCTACGAGGACGGCGCCCTGCGCATCGACCCCGCCGCGCTGACCGTGACCGCCGAGGACAAGGCCCGGACCGAGGGCCTTCCGGGCGCGCCGTTCAGCGCCCGCTTCGACGGGTTCGTGCTCGACCAGAACGCGGGCGATCTCGACGGCGATCTGGACTTCGAGACGACGGCGCGCGCCGACAGCGGCCCCGGGGACTACCTGATCACGCCCGGTGGCGTCACGTCGACCAACTATGCGATCACGTTCCGCGACGGGACGCTGACCGTGGAGCCGGCGCCGAGACCGGAACCCAATCCGGAGGACCCGAACCGAACCCGGGGCCCGAGCCGGAGGCGGGCGGCCCGATCCCGGGCCTCGCGCGCGGGCTCGACACGCCCGCCCGCGGCCTGCCGCCCTACACGCCCGGCGATTCCGCGTTCCGCACCACGGTCGCCGAGGCGCCGACCGCGCGCGACAGCGCCTTCGCGCTGACCTATTCGCTCGGCGAGGTGATCCGGCTCGACGCGCCCGCTCCAGCGGACACTGGCGAGTTCGTTCCGGCGGCCGGCGGCGCTGCCGCGGCGGACACCGGCGGGTTCACGCCCGCGGCCGGAGGCGCCGGCCCGGCCCCGGCCCCGGCCCCGAGCGGGGACGCCTGCAGCGGCGCGGTCGCGCCCGCCGCGCCGCAGCCGGGCTGCGTGCGCCGCGCCGTCGCCGACAGCTTCTGGACCTCGGCCTTCGAAGGGACCGCACGATGACCCGACGCCGCACCGCCCACAGGATCGTCGTGGCCGCGGCCGTTCTCTGCGCCGCAGCGTCCGCCGGCGCCCAGTCGCCGTCTTCGTTCCTGCCCCCGGCCCCGGACCAGGACGCCGCGCCGCAGGTCGAGCCGCGCGAGGCGCCGGCGCCGCAGGCGCTGGGGCCGCAGGTCGCGACCGGCCCCGGCCCGCGCTTCACGCTGCGCGGCGTCCGGCTCGACGGCGCGACCGCGCTGCGGGCGGACGCGCTCGCGCCGATCTGGTCCGACCTGATCGGGACCGAAGTCACGCTCGGCGCGCTCGACGCGATCGCCGCCGAGATCGAGGCCGCCTACCGCGCCGAAGGCTACGTCCTGTCGCAGGCGACGCTGCCGCCGCAGGACGTCCCGGACGGCGTCGTGACGATCGCCGTGATCGAGGGCTTCGTCGACCGGGTCGCGATCGCCGGCGGCGCCGCGAATCAGCAGGCGATGGCGGCCGACCTCTTCGCCCCGGTGACCGCCGGACGTCCGATGCGCCTGCAGACGCTGGAGCGCGCCGTGCTGCTCGGGCGCGACCGGTTCGGCGGCGGCGTCGAGACGGTGATCGAACCCTCGCCCGACACCTTCGCCGCCGCCGACATGCTGGTCGAGATCACCCCGGCCCCGCCGACCGGCTTCGGCTCGATCGACAACCGCGGCTCGCGGCTCTACGGCGAATGGTCGTTCGCGACCGGCGCGACGAGCTTCAACCTGCTCGGTCTCAACGAACGGCTCGACATCACCGGGGCCGGCGCGCTCGACGGCTCGCTCGGCTATCTCCAGGGCGCGCTCGGGCTGCCGCTCGGCTGGCTCTCCGGCACCCGGCTCGACGGCGCGCTGCTCGAGATCGAGGCGGACTACGCGAACGGCGACCCGGATCTCGCGAAGTCGGGCGCGCCGGACGAACAGACGCTGACCACGCACGAGACCAACCTGAGCCTCGGCGTCGAGGTCCCGTTCATCCGCACCCGCGCTACGAACCTCTACGGCAGCCTCGGCCTCGACTGGCAGGACAGCGACAACGTCACCGGCTTCGGCGCGGACGAGATCACCGAGACCGACAAGCTCCTCGTGCTGCGCGCCGGCGCGAGCTGGGACCATGCCGACCGCTGGGGCGGCGTCAGCCTCGTCGAGGCGGCGCTGCGCCAGGGCATCGACACGTCCAACAGCTTCGTCGGCGGCGGCGTCACCGCGGGCGTGCCCGACTTCACGCTCGTCGCGATCGAGACGGCCCGGCTGCAGCGGCTCGGGGCCGGGCCCTGGGCGCTGTGGCTCGAGGGCATCGGGCAATACGCCTGGGACGTGCTGCCGAACTCGGAGCGCTTCGCGCTCGGCGACGGCAGCATCGGCCGCGGCTACGCGCCGGGCAATACGACCGGCGACAGCGGCTATGGCGGGCGGATCGAGCTGCGCCGGCGGGTCGACGGCCAGACGCTGAAGGGCCTCGGCGAGGCGGCCGAGCTCTATGCGTTCGGAGACTACGGCCAGACCTACGACCGCGACGGCGACCGCGACGGCCAGCGCTGGCAGAGCCTCGGCTCGGCCGGTATCGGCGTGCGCTGGGACATCCGGCCTTGGCTGACGCTGACGCCCGAGATCGCGCGCCAGCTCGACGGGCGGCCCACCGACACGACCGACCCGGATCTGGAGACCCGGTTCTACGTGAGCCTCGTCGGCCGCTTCTGACGCGATCAGGCGTCGAAGAAGCCCGGCCCCGCGCGGCCGCGCAGGTCGGCGGCGGCGGCGGCGCCCAGCGCCGGCCCGTCCGACGCGGGTGCGCTCCCCGACCAGGTCAGCCGCTCCGAGCCGTCGGGGCGCAGGATCTCGCCGCGAAAGCGCAGCGTGCCGGCGTCGAGCTCTGCCAGCCCCGCGATCGGCGTCTGGCACGACCCGTCGAGACCGTAGAGGAACGCCCGTTCCGCCGCGAGCCGATGCCCGGACGCGTCGTCGTGGATCGCCGCCAGCAGCGCCGAGACCCGGTCGTCGCCGATCCGCTGCTCGATGCCGATGCAGCCCTGCGCCACGGCCGGCAGCATCTCGTCCGGCGAGATCGGCGCGGTCGCGACCTCGGCCCGGCCCAGCCGGTGCAGCCCCGCCATCGCGAGGAACGTCGCCGCGGCGATGCCCTCGGCGAGCTTCGCGAGCCGCGTCTGCACGTTGCCGCGGAACTCGACGACGTTCAGATCCGGTCGCCGATGGCGCAGCTGCGCGCGCCGCCGCAGGCTCGACGTGCCGACCACCGCGCCGGGCGGCAGGTCGGCCAGCGCGGCCGCGGCCTGGCTGACGAAGGCGTCGCGCACGTCCTCGCGCGGCAGGTAGCAGGTGATCGCCATCCCGTCGGGCTGCAGCGTCGGCATGTCCTTCATCGAGTGGACGGCGACGTCGATCGCGCCCGCGGCCAGCGCCTCCTCGATCTCGCGCGTGAAGAGCCCCTTGCCGCCCAGCTCGCTCAGCGGGCGGTCGACTACCCGGTCGCCGGTCGTGCGGATCGGCACGATCTCGAACGCCGCCTCCGGCAGGCCATGCGCCGCCATCAGCCGCGCGCGGGTCTCGTAGGCCTGCGCCAGCGCCAGCGGGCTGCCCCTTGTGCCGATCCGGAGCGGCCGGTCGGGGCTCGGCATGTCGTCCGCCATCTCGCGTCTTCCTTTCGCGCCCTTCCCTTTCCGGTCTGCCTCTGTAAGGTCGCGCCGATCTTATCGCAAGGCGGGGAAATGATGGCGCGTTCGGACAAGCCGCTGCTGCGGGCGTTGGGCGGCGAGACCCTGGCGGTTCCGCCGGTCTGGATGATGCGGCAGGCCGGGCGCTACCTGCCCGAATATCGCGCGACGCGGGCGAAGGCGGGCAGTTTCCTCGACCTGTGCTATTCGCCGGAGCTGGCGGCGGAGGTCACGCTGCAGCCGATCCGGCGCTACGGCTTCGACGCGGCGATCCTCTTCGCCGACATCCTGCTGATCCCGCAGGCGCTCGGGCTCGACCTGCGCTTCGTCGAGGGCGAGGGCCCGCGGCTCTCGACGGTGACGTCGGCCGCGGAGGTCGCGGCGCTGAAGCCGGTCGAGGCCATCCACGGCACGGTCGCCCCGGTCTACGAGACCGTCGCGCGCGTGCGGGCCGAACTCCCTCCCGAGGTCGCGCTGATCGGCTTCGCCGGCGCGCCCTGGACGGTGGCGACCTACATGATCGCCGGGCGCGGCACGCCCGACCAGGCGCCGGCGCGGCGGCTGATGTACGGCGACCCGGCCGCCTTCGACGCGCTGATCGACCGGATCACGGAAGCCACGATCGCGTACCTGTCGCGCCAGATCGACGCGGGCGCCGAGGCGGTCAAGATCTTCGACAGCTGGGCCGGCGCGCTGCCCGGACCGGTCTTCGAGCGCTACGCCGTCGCGCCCGCGCAGCGCATCGTCACGGCGCTGCGCGCGGCCCATCCGGGCGTGCCGATCATCGGCTTCCCGCGCGGCGCCGGCGGGAACTACGCGGCCTTCGCGGCGGCCACCGGCGTCGAGGGACTCGCGCTTGACGCGAGCGTCGATCCGGCCTGGGCCGCGCGCGAGCTTCAGCCGCGCGTCTGCGTGCAGGGCAATCTCGACCCGCTGCTGCTCGTCATCGGCGGCGACGCGCTGACCCGGGCCACGCGCGCCTGCGTCGAGGCCTTCGCCGGCGGTCCGCACGTGTTCAACCTCGGCCACGGCATCACGCCCGACGCGGATCCGGGACACGTCGACGTCATGCTCCGGGCGATCCGCGGCTAATTCGTCTCGATCCAAGGAAATAGTGGACGCAGTCGCGACGCGGACGCTATGGCTGGGCTGACGCAGGCCACGGACGGGGTGACGGCGGATGACACGTGTCGCGACTATTCTCGGGGCGCCGCTGGCGGTTCTCGCCTTCGTCTGGCCCGCCGGCCCTGCGCCCGCGCAGCCGCTGCCCGCCGTGACGATCGCGCGCGCCGAAGTCACCGACGTCAGCGAATCGGCCACCTTCACCGGCCGCGCGGTCGCCCAGCAGAAGGTCGACATCCGCGCCCGCGTCTCGGGCTTCGTCGAGGCGCGCAACTTCACCGAGGGCGCGGTCGTCGACGCCGGCGCGGTGCTCTTCGAGATCGAGCGGCGAGGCCTACCAGGCGACGCTCGACGAGATCGACGCCTCGATCGCCGCGGCCCAGGCCGAGCTGAAGCTCGCCGAGATCGAGCGCGAGCGCCAGACCACGCTCGTCGCCCGCGAGGCTGCCGCGCAGTCGGTGCTCGACATCGCCGAGGCCAACGCCGGCAAGGCCGCCGCCCAGGTCCAGCGCCTGCAGGCCCAGCGCGACAAGGCGGCACTGGACCTGTCCTACACCGAGATCACCGCGCCATTCGCCGGTCGCACCGGGCTCGCCAGCGTCGACGTCGGCGCGCTGGTCGGACCCGACAGCCCGCCGCTGGTCACGCTCGTGCGCACAGACCCGATGACCGTCGAGTTCCCGGTTCCCGAGCGCGACATCCTGACCTTCCAGCGCCGCGTCGCGTCCGGCGAGGCCAGCGCGGTCGGCGCGGTGTCGCTGCGCCTCGCCGACGGCACGACCTACGGCGAGACCGGCGACATCGATTTCGCAAACGTGCAGGTTTCGCAGGGCACCGACACGATCCTGATCCGCGCGGTCTTTCCCAACCCGGGCGGCATCCTGACCGACGGCGCGCTGGTCCGGGTCACGCTGAAGGCCGGCGCGCCGCAGCAATTGCTGACCGTGCCGCAACAGGCGGTGCAGCGCGACCTGCAGGGCTCGTTCGTGCTGGTCGTCGGCGCGGACGGCGTCGTCGAGCAGCGCCGCGTCGTCGCCGGCGGCACGACCGAGGGCCGGACCGCGATCGAGGACGGGCTGCAGCCCGACGAGCAGGTCATCGTCGACGGGCTGAACAAGGCCCGGCCGGGCGCCAGGGTCGACGCAGCGCTCGCCTCGGCGATCGCCGCCGATCCCGACACGGACGATTGAGCCGATGATCTCGGACGTCTTCATCGCCCGGCCGCGCCTCGCCGCCGTCATCTCCATCGTCATCACGATCGCGGGGCTCGTGGCGCTGACCCGCCTGCCGATCGCCCAGTTCCCCGACATCGTGCCGCCGCAGGTCTCGGTCACGCGCCACCTATCCCGGCGCCAGCGCCGAGGCGGTCGAGAGGCTCGGTCGCCCAGCCGATCGAGGACGCGGTGATCGGCGTCGACGACATGATCTACATGAAGTCGACCAGCGGCGCCGACGGCAGCTACACGCTGACCGTGTCCTTCGCGGTCGGCACCGACCCCGACATCGCCGCCGTCAACGTGCAGAACCGCGTGTCGCTGGCCGAGGCGCAACTGCCCGAGGAGGTCCGCCGCACCGGCGTCAGCGTGCAAGAAGCGCTCCGCGGCGCTGCTGCAGGCGATCAGCCTCTATTCCGACGAACGGCGAGCAGGACGCGCTCTTCCTGTCGAACTACGCGCGGCTGAACCTGCTCGACCGGCTGAAGCGCGTGCCCGGCGTCGGCGAGGCGTCATGTTCGGGCCGCGCGACTTCTCGATGCGCGTCGACCTGCACGTCGACCAGCTGACCAGCCTCGGCATGACGCCCGCGGACGTGGTCGCCGCGATCCGCGCGCAGAACGTGCAGGCCGCGATCGGCCGGCTCGGCGCGCAGCCGATGGCGGTCGATCCGGTCCTGCAGCTGAACGCTGACGACGCAGGGCCGGCTGACCGAGGCCGCCGAGTTCGGCGACATCGTGATCCGGGCCGCCGAGGACGGCGGCTTCGTGCGGCTGCGCGACGTGGCCGACGTGTCGCTCGGCGCGCTGAACTACGACACCAGCGCGCGGGTCGACGGCCTCGACAGCGCGATGATCGGCCTCTACCTCGCGCCCGGCGCGAACGCGCTCGCCGCCGCGAACGGCGTGCGCGCGGTGCTCGAGGACGCGGCGCCGAGCTTCCCGTCCGGCGTCACCTACCGGATGACCTACGACACCAGCGAGTTCGTCGTCGCCAGCATCGACGAGGTCGTGCACACGCTGATCGAGGCGTTCATCCTCGTCGCGATCGTCGTCTTCATCTTCCTCGGCAGCCTGCGCGCGACCATCGTGCCGATCATCGCGGTCCCGGTCGCGCTGATCGGCGTCTTCGCGAGTCATGCTCGCGCTCGGCTTCTCGCTGAACACCGTCTCGCTGCTCGCGCTGGTCCTCGCGATCGGCATCGTCGTCGACGACGCGATCGTCGTCGTCGAGAACGTCGAGCGCGTGATGTCCGAGAACCCCGGCATGAGCGCGGCCGACGCGGCGCGGGTCGCGATGCGCGAGATCACCGGCGCAATCATCGCGATCACGCTGGTGCTGCTGTCGGTCTTCGTGCCGGTCGCCTTCATCCCCGGCATCTCGGGCCAGCTCTTCCAGCAGTTCGCCGTCGCGGTCTCCGTCGCGATGGTGATCTCGGCGATCAACGCGCTGACGCTGAGCCCCGCGCTCTGCGCGATCGTGCTCAAGGCGCATCACGGGCCGCCCCGCGGCGTCATGGGCTGGATCTCGCGGCGCATCGACGGCGCGCGCGACGGCTACACGCGGATCGCCGGCGCCATCGCGCGCCGCGCGGTCATCGGCCTCGCGCTGCTGGCCGCGGCCTTCGTCGCGACCGGATGGTTCGCCGACCGGGTGCCGTCGGGCTTCCTGCCGAGCGAGGACCAGGGCGCGTTCTTCGTCGAGGTCCGCCTGCCCGAGGGCGCCTCGGCCAACCGCACCGACGTCGTCGATGAACGAGGTCCAGGGCTTCCTCGGCGACATCCCCGGCGTCGAGAGCGTCGTGACGATCTCCGGCTACAGCTTCCTCGACGGGCTCGCGAAGTCGAACGCGGGCGCGGCCATCGTGCGGATGCTGCCGTTCGACGAGCGGACCGGGGCCGGCATGGACGTCAATTCGGCGATCCAGGCCGCGAACGATCCGCGGGCTCGGCCAACCGCGGCGGCGCAGATCTTCGCCTACAACCTGCCGCCGATCATCGGGCTCGGCACCGGATCGGGCTTCGAGTTCCAGCTGATCGACCGCGAGGGCCGCCCCGCGGTCGACCTCGCCGCGACCGCTGGCGGGCTCGTCGTCGCCGCCGAGCCAGGACCCGGCGCCTCGCCGGCGTCTTCACCACCTATTCCGCCAACACGCCGCGGGTCTTTCTCGACATCGACCGCGACCGGCTGCAGAGCCTCGGCGTCCCGGTCTCCGACCTCTTCAACGCGCTCTCCGGCGTCGCTCGGCTCGGTCTATGTCAACGACTTCAACCTCTTCGGCCGCGCCTGGCGCGTGACGCTGCAAGGCGCGCAGGACGACCGCGCCGCGATCCCGGACATCGGCCGCATCCATGTGCGCAACGCCGCCGGCGAGATGGTGCCCGTCGCCGCGGTGGCGACGCCGGTCCTCGACGTCGGCCCCGGCTCGATCATCCGCTACAACAACGCGCGCTCGGTGACGATCCAGGGCGGACCCGCGCCCGGCGTACGCGTCGGGCCAGGCGCTCGCCGCGATGGAGCAGGTCGCGACCGCGACGCTGCCGCCCGGCTACGGCTACGAGTGGACCGGCACCGCGCTGCAGGAGACAGCAGGCCGCCGGGCAGACCACGGCGATCCTCGCGCTGGCGCTGCTCTTTGCCTACCTGTTCCTCGTCGGCCTCTACGAGAGCTGGACGATCCCGGTCCCCGTGCTGCTGTCGGTCGTGGTCGGCGTCGCCGGCGCCTTCGCCGCGCTGGATGTCGCCGGCCTCGCCTTCGACATCTACGCGCAGATCGGGCTCGTCGTGCTGATCGCGCTCGCGGCGAAGAACGCGATCCTGATCGTCGAGTTCGCGAAGGTCCGGCGCGAGGAAGGCATGAGCATCATCGACGCGGCGACCGACGGCGCCCGCACCCGGTTCCGCGCGGTCATGATGACGAGCTTCGCCTTCATCGCCGGGCTGATCCCGCTGGTGACCGCGACGGGCGCGGCCGAACTGTCGCGGCGCGCGGTCGGCACCGCGGTCGCCGGCGGCATGCTCGCCGCCGCCGTCGATCGGCATCTTCGTGATCCCGGCGCTCTACGTCGATCTTCCAGTCGCTGCGCGAGCGGGTAAAGGGCCTCTTCAATCGGCATGAGGCCGCCGAACCCGAAGGCTGAGCGGGATACGCGAATGGCCGATCGGACAGAAGAAAAAGCCTCCGAAGCGCCTGTGAAGGCCACTTCGGAGACAGTTGCCCTTGCGGGCGAGGAAAGCGACGAACCGGAGCGACGGGCTTCACCAGTCCGATCCGACGCAAGGCGATACATGTATCTCCCGCGACACAACGGCCCAGCCGCGGAGATTGTTCCCGTTCGCGATCAGAACAGCGGCCGGGGCGTCTCCACCTCCGGCTCCAGCCCGGCGATCTTTTCCAGCGCCGGGAGGTCGCGCAGCACCATCCGGCTCCCGCCGCTCGATATGAGCCCGCGGGTCTGCATCGCGCGCAGGGTCTTGTTCGTGTGCACCAGCGACAACCCGAATGCGTCCGCCAGATCCTGCTGGCGGTATGGCATCGGCAGCATTCCACTGCCCGCCAGCTGCCGCGCCAGCGCCCGGCGATAGAGCGTCACCAGTCCCCAGGCGACGCGCTCCGTCCCGCTGCGCCGCCCGACCGTCGCCACCAGATCTCCGAGGAAATGCTCCTCGCGCGCCGCCAGCCAGGTGATGTCGTAGGCCCGCGCCGGGCTCGTGCGGAACAACTTCCAGAGATCCGCGCGCGCGAAGACGCAGAGCGTCATGTCGGTCACCGAGTTGACGTTGTGCTGCATCTCGCCGAGCAGCCCCGCCTGCAGCCCGATCAGGTCGCCGGGCAGGACGAAGTTGATCACCTGGCGCCCGCCATCTGGCAGCAACGTGTAGCGAACGCCCCACCCGCTCAGCGCCGTGAAGATCTGCGGGCTGGCGGCGCCCTGCAGCAGGATCGTCGTGTTCTCCGCGACCGTCAGTTCGCCGGACTTGAAGCGGAGCATGAACTTCACCTCCGCGTCGGACAGCGGCTGGAAGGCCGGCAGCCTGCGGAGCGGGCAGTGCAGACAATTCGTCACCACCTTCGCGGCGCTTTCCATCCTATGTCGCAGTTTAATGCGGCGGCTTCGGTTGAGATGCAGTGTGCAGCAAGAACAACACATGTGCACCGTTCCGACCGGGAGACGCAATGCAAGAGATTGACGATCCAGCGGCGCTGCGCGCAGCGCTGCGGACAGAAACCCGAATCGCCGAAGCCCTCGCGCAGCGCAGCCGCGGGCTCGTCGACCTCGTGGAAGGCCTTGCGCGCCGCGCGCTCGATGGCGCCGCGGATATTCCCGATGCCCGGCGTCGGCTGGACATCGTGGCCCGCAGCCTGCGCGAAGGGCTCGACGCCGGCAGCGTCGCGCAGGCGGGAGATTTGCGAAAGCTGGTCGAGACGACGCTGGCCGCCTTCGACTTCGACGAAGGACCCCGCATCTCCATCGAGGGTCCGCCGGCGATCCTGACGCCTCAGGCGCGCCGCCTCGTCGCGTTGACGCTGTTCGATCTCGCCAGCCGGTCCGAACGTTTCGGCGCGCTGGCCACGCGGAATGGTCGTGTCGCCGTGGACTGGCGCCAGTCGCATGATCGAAGCATCCGGATGTGCTGGCGCGAAGTCGGCGGGGACCCGAAGGTCGCGCCGATCCTGCGCGGCGCCGGCGGGCCGCTGCTGGAAATGCTGAAGGAGCGCCTCGGCTGGCCGCTGAGCTTCAGGTCCGGAGACCACGGACTGGAAGCCGAGCTCGTGATCCCGAGCCACGTCCTGCTGTCGAGCGGACCCACCGAACTGGTCGCAGCGGCGCTGTAGCGCGCAAGCCTCAGGCGCCGTAGGGCCGTGTCGACAGCCCTGGATCGTGCGCGACGTCCTCGTGCAGGTCGAGGGCGTAGTGCACGCCCTGTGGCTCGACGCTGTAAACCGCTTCGGCGCGAAGCGCCCGCGGGGCGACATGGGCAAGGATCGTGCGCCCGAACCCCCAGCTGATCGGATCGGGCAGGTCGAACGGCTTGACCGGCGTCTCGATCCATTCCAGTCGGTACCCGGCGCCCAGCGGGGCAGCGACGATGCGGATGTCCCCGGCATCGGCCGCCAGCACGCCGAAGGCGCTCGAATTTGCCGACAGCTCGTGCATCGCAAGACCGAGATGCAGCGCCGCGTTCGGGGACAGAAGCGGATCCTCGCCCGCGACTCGCGGCTCTACCCGCGACTGATCGCCGAACGCGGCGATCTGCGTCTCCACCAGCCGCTTGAACCGCACCGATTGCCAGTTGGCGTAGGTGATCAGGTCCTGGCTCTGCGCGATGGAGGCGATGCGTCCGCGGAACTTCTGCTCGAACTCCCCGACCGACGCCGAGCGTCCTGCCGTCTGGCCCAGGATGCTCTGCAGGATGGCCAGCATGTTGCGCGAGCGGTGGCTGACCTCGAACAGCAGGTCGCGCAGCGCGGCCTCGCGCCGCATCGCCGTCGTGATGTCCACCACCGAGATGAACATCCCTCGCGCCGGCCCCTCGGCGGCGTGATCTGGCTCGAGGTTCAGTTCGTACCAGAGCAGATCGCCGCCGTTCGGGCGGAACGGCACCTCGAGGCGCTGCGCCACGCCCGTGTCCAGAACCTCGCGTTTCGCGGCGCGCACGCGCTCCGCCGTAAAGGGATCGAAGACGGCCGCGAATCCCCGCGCTACGATCTCGGCCTCTGTCGGCCAGCTCGGTGGAGGGTTCTCGACAAGACGCACGGCAAGATCCGCGTCATTGTATATGACGCACAGCCCGCTGCTCTGGAGCCCACGCAGCAAGGTCTTGGTGCGGTGTTCCTGAGCGCGGCCGTTGGCTGACATCGCTGCCTTCAAATCGTGCCGAGACACTGCATCCGTCCGACGGTTTCGGTGCTCAACCAACGTCTCCAGCATCGTCAGGTTCCATCAGGCCGCAGCGGTTTCGGCCGCCTGGTTAAAGAAGAGCGCCTGACTGATCAGGGCCTTCACCATGTCCTCGTTGAACGGCTTTGTAACCAGGAACGCCGGTTCCGGCCGCTCGCCGGTCAGCAGATGCTCCGGAAACGCGGTGATGAAGATCACCGGGATCGCGCTGCTCTGCAGGATGTCGTTGACGGCGTCGATGCCCGAGGATCCATCGGCGAGCTGGATGTCCGCCAGCACCATTCCGGGCGGGTCCGCGCGGTAGATCGCGAGCGCCTCGTCTCGCGTGCGCGCGATTCCCGTGACGCGGTGTCCGAGCGACAGGACCATCTGCTCGATGTCCATGGCGATCAGCGGCTCGTCCTCGATGATCAGGATGTCGGTCGCGACCTGGCGCGAGATCTCCTCCGCGGCGCGGCCGAGCAGCGTCTTTGCATCGGCCGGCGACATCTCCAGCACCTCGCCGATCTCTTCGACGGAGAAGCCCTCCAGCGCCCCGAGCAGGAAAGACTGGCGGGCGAGCGGCGACACCTGCGACAGGTTCCCCGCCGCGCGCTGCTCCCACAGGAACGGCGAGGAAGATGGCTCCACCGCGATCTGAAGCTCCGAAAAGCCGCGGTTGTAGAGCTTGAACACCGCGAGCCGGTCGCTCGAAGCCTCGGGGAAGATCGAGACATCGGCGATCAACATCTCCAGCATGGCCGCCACATAGGCGTCTCCCGACGTCTGGCTGCCCGTGATTGCGCGCGAATACCGGCGCAGATATGCGAGATGGGGGGCAATTCGGGTCGAAAGCGACATGGAAGGCTCCGATTGGAACGATTGAGGCGGCGCAATTCGCGCCGTACGGACTAAGGCACAAAACGCGCAGCCATCGAAAAAGTTCCACATCCTTCGGAACCTTTCGCAAGCCTGCGCGATAGCTGTATACCGGTTTCCGCCATTGAGGATGCAGAGTGACGCTTGTGCCCGACAGACGCAATGATGACAAGGCTGGGCTCCAGCCGCCCCGCGCCCGCCGCAAGGACCCGCTGGGTCCCGAGGGCGAGATCGGCGCGAGGCTGAGGGCTCTGTACGCGGAGGTCGAGCAGGAGCCGATCCCGATGCAGTTGATAAAACTTCTGGAGCAGCTGGGAGAAGCTGAACGGAAGGCGAATAAGTGAGCGACGAACCACAGAGTTTCAAGGTGGCGATGCTTGCCGCGCTCCCGGCGCTGCGCGCGTTCGCGATGTCGTTGAGCGGCAGGCACGACGTCGCCGACGATCTGGTGCAGGAAACCGTGATGAAGGCCTGGTCGAAGCAGGAAGCCTTCACGCTCGGCACCAACATGAACGCATGGCTCTTCACGATCCTGCGCAACCTCTACTACAGCCAGATGCGCAAGCGCGGACGGGAGGTCCAGGACACCGACGGCGCCTTCACGGCTCGGGTCGGCGTCGCGCCGTCGCATGACGGGCGGATGGACCTCGCGGACTTCAAGCGGGCGCTGGACGCCCTGCCCCCGGACCAGCGCGAGGCGATCCTGCTGATCGGCGCCTCCGGCTTTTCCTACGAGGAAGCCGCCCATATCTGCGGCTGCGCGGTCGGTACGGTCAAGAGCCGGGTCAGCCGGGCGCGGACGCGTCTGCAGGAGACGCTGGGCGTCTCCGGCGCGGCGGACTACGGGCCGGACGCATCGACGAACACCGTGGTCGGACGCGCCTTCGCCAGCTGACGCCGGTTCATCTTTCCAGTCGAGACGGAAAAGGCCGCCGCCCTTTCGGGCGGCGGCCTTGGAACGCCAGCGTGACGAGCGCTTATTCCTCGTAGGCCGGACGATCCTCGATGCTTTCCGGCGTCAGGTTCGTCTGGACCATCAGCGCTCCGTCCTCGCCCTCCAGCAGCGTCACCTCGTCCGGCGTCAGCAGGACCTGGTTCGACCCGAAGCCGAGAAAGCCGCCGAACTGCGCCACCAGGCTCTCGACCTGGCCGTCATCGGTGATGATCACGTCCTCGACCGACGCGATGGATTCTCCATCCATCGTGGTGATGCTCGCGCCCATCAGCCGGTCCGCGGAGACCTCGCTGATGTTGATAGCGCCTTCGGTCGCATCCTCCGACATCATCCCCTCGTCCGCCATCATCGGGTCGGCGGCCGGCGCATCGCCTTCCGTCATCATCGGATCGACCGCGCCATCCTCCGCCTCGGTGGCGTCCTCGGTCACCATCGGCTCGACCTCGGCGGCGTCCTCGGTCGCCATCGGCTCGGTCTCCGTGGCGTCTTCGGTCATCATCGGGTCGGCCCCGCTGTCGTCCCCAGTCGCCGGCGCGTCCTGCGTCATCATCGGATCGGCGGGCTCCGCCGCGTCCTCGCCGGCCATGGCCGGCTCTTCGGCATCGGGCGCCATCGTGTCGTCGGCGACCACGGGCGCGGTCGTCGTGCCGGCGGCCGCGTCATCGGAATGCTGCTCCAGCACTTCCGAATCCGGGGCGGTTTCGACGGCGGGCTCGGTTTGCGCAAACGCGCCGCCGGCGAGCAGCGCTGCGGCGGCGGTGGATGCGAGGATGCTCTTCATCATGATGGTTCTCCAGGAACTTCGCAGCATTGTGGCGGAAACGCCGATCGCTGCACTCCACCACAACGCCGACCCTGCCGTCCGGTTCCAAGCAACGCCGGCGGCGGACGCGTTGATGCTCGTCATAGGCGTATAAAATGGCCTCCTGCACAACCTGTTAAATATGCATAACCATCTGATCCTCAAGGCTTTTTTGCGGCCAGGACGGATTGCGGCGCTCCTGCTCGTACATCCCCCTTACGCCGTCGCCGCAGTACGCTCCCGCCGCCAGCCGGCCGCGTATCGGCGCACCGCGTCGAAGCCCTCGAAGGCGAGCCTGCGCAGTTCCTCGAACGCCCGCGCCAGCATCGACATGCGCTTTCCTGCGGACACGGACAGCCCGGGTTGGCAAGCGCGCCCACTGCGACGGCGGCGAGCCGCGGCCTGTCAGAGGCCGCCGTCCGGCCGGATCGTGGCGCCCGGGATCAGGGTGCAGCCCACGTCCCTGACTGGCTCGACCGGTTCGCCGGAAAGGCGCGCCACGAGCATCTCCGCCGCGACCTGCCCAAGCTTGAGCGTCGAGACATGCATCGACGTGAGCCGCTGGCGCAGGACCGAGGCCACCGGCATGTCGCCCCAGCCGGCGATGCCGATGTCGCGGGGGACCGAGAGGCCGATGCGCTGGCAGTACTGAAGTCCGCCGAAGGCCATCGAGTCGTTCTGGTAGAAGATGCACTCGACCCCGGACCCCGAGGCGAGGAGCTGTTCGGTCCCGTAGTATCCCGGGTAGAAATTCGCAGTGTCATGGAGACAAAGCTGCCGCGCGACGGCGCCGGCGCCGTCGGCCACGGCCTTGGCGAAGCCCTCGAGCCGCGCGGTCGCCGCGTTCGCCGTGTCGTGCGAGGTGCCCACATAGCCGAGCCGGCGATAGCCGCGCCCGATCAGGAAGCGGCCCATCTCGAACCCGCAGTCGTAGTGGTCGACGCCCACGCACATGTCGAGAGGGCTGGAATTCAGGTCCCAGATCTCGACCACGGGCAGGCCGCTGTTGCGCAGCATCTCGACGGCGCGCGGGGAGTGCGAGCGGCCGGTCAGGATGAGCCCGGCAGGGCGCCACGACAGCACAGTACGGATCCATGTCTCCTCCTCGGCCATCGTGTGCTGGGTCAGGCCGAGCACCGTCTGGTAGCCGTGGAAGCCCAGCTTGCGGTCGATGCCTTCGAGGACCTGTGCGAAGACCTCGTTGCCGAGGTCGGGGATGGAGACGCCCACGAAGGTGGTGCTCTGGTCGCCCGCGAACACGGTAGCGATCCGATTCGGCAGGTAGCCGAGAAGGTCGACCTTGGCCATGACCTCGGCGCGGGTCTTCTCCGAATACCCGCCCTCGCCGCGGAGGACGCGGCTCGCCGTCATCTTCGAGACGCCGGCAGCGCGGGCGACCTCGGCGAGGCTTACCTTGGCAGTCCTGTTCCGGCTTTCGGTCATCGAACCTGTGGGTGAGTTACCGGTAACTTATTTCTTGACAGCCGAGAGGTTCGGGAGAAGACTTCGCTACGTTACAGGTAACGCTACCGATGAAGGGCGGCCGTGACAAGGGAGGGTCCATGTCGGCGCGCCACCACAAGGGGCTGTTCTTCGACCGTGTCGACAAGCACTTCGGCGGCACCTACGCGCTCCGCGACGTCTCGCTGGCGGTAGGTCGGGGCGAGATCGTCGCCCTCCTCGGCGAGAACGGCGCAGGCAAGTCGACCCTGATCAAGGTGCTGGGCGGCATCCACCGGCCCGACGCGGGAGAGGTCCTGATCGACGGAAAGCCCTACGAGCACCGGCCCGCGGGCTTCGGCGAACGCCAGAAGGTCGCGTTCATCCACCAGGACCTCGGGCTCGTCGAATGGATGACGGTGGCCGAGAACATCGCGCTCGCGCTCGGATTCAAGCGGCGGGGCGGGTTCATCGAATGGGGCGCGGTGGAGCGTTTCGCGGCCGAGGCGCTGGCGCGGGTCGATTGCGATTTCGACCCGACGACGCGGGTGGAGAACCTGACCAGGACCGAGAAATCGCTGGTCGCCATCGCGCGGGCGCTTGCGGTGGACAGCGAGTTCCTCGTGCTCGACGAGCCGACCGCATCCCTGCCCGCGGACGAGGTCGAGCGGCTCTTCGGGGCGATCCGGCCCCTGCGGGAGAAGGGCGTCGGGATGATCTACGTGAGCCACCGGCTCGACGAGATCTTCCGGATCGCCGACCGCGTGGCGGTCCTGCGCGACGGGGTGATGGTCGGCGTGCGCGCCATCGAGCACACCACGCCCGAGGAGCTCGTCCAGAAGATCGTGGGCCGGAAGACGCGCGAGACGGTGAAATCCTCCGAACCGCCCGGAGCGCCCATTCTCGAGCTTCGGGGCTTCACGGCGGGGACCGTGGGGCCGCTCGATTTCACGCTCCGGCGCGGCGAGGTCGTAGGGCTCGTGGGCCTGCGCGGGGCTGGGCACGAGGCGGTGTCGCGCGCCCTGTTCGGGACCTACCCGCATACCGGCGAGGTGCGGCTCAACGGAGCGGCGCCGGACCTGTCGTCTCCGCGACGGGCGATGCAGTCCGGCTTCGGGCTCGTTGCGAAGGACCGCACCGAGGAGTCGGTGGCGATGAGCCTGACGATCCGGGAGAACACCTTCCTCAACCCCGCCGGCGTCGGGCGGAGCCTCCTGAACCTCCTCGCGCCCTCGCGGGAGGCGGAGCAGGCCGCGATGATCGGCGCCGACCTCGGGCTTTCGCCCAACGACCCGGGCCTTGCCATCGAGGCCCTTTCCGGGGGCAATCAGCAGAAGGTCGTGATCGGCCGCTGGCTCGCCACGCGGCGGGCGCTTCTCATCTGCGAGGACCCAACGGCGGGCGTCGACGTCGGCGCCAAGGCCGAGATCTACGCGCTCCTCAATCGTACGCTGGCCGATGGGGTGGGCATCCTCCTCGTCTCGACCGACTTCGAGGAGATCGCCGCGATCTGTCACCGCGCCATCGTCTTCAGCCAGGGCGCCATTGTCGACGAGTTGTCGGGAACGCGGCTGTCGACCGAGAACCTGATCCAGTCCGCTTCGGCGGGCAATGCCGGTCCGGAGAGGGAGCCCGCCGATGCAATCGCTTGAAAGCAGCGCGCTGGAGCCGACGAAGGCAGATCTGAAAGGGCTTTCTGTCGCGAAGAAGGTGATGAGGTTCCTGCCCGTCTACGGGCTCGTGATCCTGACGGTGTTCCTGATCGTGCTGTTCTCGGTCCTCCTGCCCAACACCTTCCCGACGATGCTGAACCTGCGCGCGATCGTGTCGGACAAGGCGATCATCGCGCTCCTGTCGCTGGGCGCCATGATCCCGATGGCGGCGGGGCGGATCGACCTGACGGTGGGCTACGGCATCGTGCTCTGGCACATCCTCGCCATCAGCCTCCAGACGAGCCTCGGCCTGCCGTGGCCGGTGGCGGTCGCGGTCGTGCTTCTGCTGGGCGCGTTCACCGGGTTCCTGAACGGGATGCTGGTGGAGGTCGCGAAGATCGACAGCTTCATTGCGACGCTCGGGACCGGTACGGTGCTCTATGCGCTGGCGCTCTGGCACACGGGCGGGCGCCAGATGGTCGGGGCGCTGCCGCAGGGCTTCTACGACATCTCCACGACCTTCGTCTTCGGGCTGCCGATCACGGGCTACTACCTTTTCGCGATCACGCTCGTGATGTGGGTCGTGCTCGAATACACGCCGATCGGCAGGTATCTCTACGCCATCGGCGCCAATCCGCGCGCGGCGGCGCTGAACGGCATCCCGGTCCGCAAGTACGTCATAGGCGCCTTCATGGCTTCGGGCGCCATGACGGCGCTCGCAGGCGTCATCCTGGCTTCGAAGCTCCGCATCGGGCAGGCGTCGGTAGGACTCGAGTTCCTGCTGCCCGCGCTCGTGGGCGCGTTCCTCGGCTCCACCACAATCAAGCCGGGGCGGGTGAACGTCTGGGGGACCATCGTCGGCGTCGCGATCCTCGCCGTCGGCATCTCGGGCATCCAGCAATTCGGCGGCTCCTTCTGGGTCGAGCCGCTGTTCAACGGAGTGACGCTGCTGATCGCGATCGGCATCGCGGGTTACGCTCAGCGCCGCAAGGGAGCCGCGAAGCGCTGAGGATCGGGACGATGCAAGGGGAGGAAAGTGCCATGCAGAGACGACCATTCATAGCCGCGATTCTGGCGACCACGCTGCTCGGCGGCGCGGCGAGCGCTCAGGGAGCCTGGGACGGCCCGACGACAGGCCCGACAGGGGCCGAGGGCAAGTCCATCGTCGTGCTCGCCGCCGATCTCAAGAACGGCGGCATCCTGGGCGTGACCAGCGGAGTCGAGGAAGCCGCGAAGGCGCTGGGCTGGGAGGTGCGCGTTCTGGACGGCGCGGGCTCGATCCAGGGCCGCACGGGGGCCATCGGGCAGGCCATGGCGCTCCAGCCGGACGGTATCGTCATCAACGGCTTCGATGCGGTCGAGCAGCAGGCGGCGCTGGAAGGCGTGACCGGCGCCGGGATACCGATGGTCGCCTGGCACTCGGGACCGAAGATCGGCTGCGACGCGCCGGGCGGCATCTTCGCCAACGTCTCGACCGACGCGATGACGGTCTCCGAGGTCGCGGCGAAATGGGCGATGGAGGACGGCGGCGACGGCGTCGGCGCGATCATCTTCACCAACTCGACCTACCAGATCGCCATCGACAAGGCCGACCGGATCAAGGAGACGATCGAGGCGATGGGCGGAACCGTGCTCGAATACGTCGACACGCCGATCGCCGACACCTCCGCGCGCATGGGGCCGCTCACCACCTCGCTCCTGCAGAAGTACGGCGACCAGTGGACGCACGCGCTCGCCATCAACGACCTCTACTTCGACTTCATGGGTCCGGCGCTGGCCGCCGCCGGGATCAGCAGCGCGGACGGGCCTCAGGCAGGGTCGGCGGGCGACGGGTCGGAGGCCGCGTTCCAGCGCATCCGAACCGGCGACTACCAGGCGATCACGGTGGCCGAACCGCTGAACCTGCAGGGCTGGCAGCTCGTCGACGAGCTCAACCGCGCGATCCAGGGGCAGCCCTGCTCGGGCTACATCACCTCGCCCGCGCTCGTCACGCAGGAGGGCCTCGAGAAGATGGGCGACAGCAACCAGTTCGACCCCGACATCCCGTACCGCGAGGCCTACACGACGATCTGGGGCAAGTAGAGGTCGCCGGTCCTGGCGTCCAAGCGCGCCCGGGCCGCGACCGGCACTGCGGCCGGGGCATGCCTCGGCCGTTCTGCATCGGGAACCGGTCGTGGGGCGCCGAAGTCGATCTCGACTTTCACGGCGCCGCTGGCAAGGCCGGCGCAGGCGCGACGTTCACGCTGACGAGTGTCGTCGATCGACCTGGAAGGCATGATCCCGACCGCGACCGCGATCATGATCTCGCTCGCCAGGGGACCGTATCGGCATGGACGCAGGCTCCGCCGCCGGTCGCGCGACATCCCCGCGAGAGGAGGGCCGTGCCACAACGCCTTTAGCCATACCCAGAAAATTTTGGTACTATATCAGGGACTTATCAATGGTCGCATCGTGCGACCGCGTCTCATGCGATGTATTCCCGATACGCGTCCTCGTCCATCAGCCCCTCCATCTCGGACGGGTTGGCAAGCGTCATCTTGAAGAACCAGCCATCCTCCAGCGGGTCCTCATTGACCAGCGCCGGGTTCTCGACGATCGCGGGATTTACTTCGGTGATCTGGCCATCGAGCGGGGCCGCGATGTCGCTCGCAGCCTTCACGCTCTCGATCGTGACGATCTCCTCGCCCTTGACCACCATGCGGCCCTCGGTCGGCAGTTCGACGAAGACCAGGTCGCCCAGCTGCTCGGCCGCATGCTCGGTGATGCCCACCACGACCTCGTCGCCATCGACCTTGAGCCATTCGTGCTCTTCGGTGAACTTCAGCATCCCTCGTCTCTCCGTTGTCAGTCGCGCTTGTAGCCGGGCTCGATCAGCGGCGTCGCCGCCACCATGACAGGCTGCAACTTGCCTCGCAACATCCCGAAGAGCGGCGTCTCGGGCGCGGCAAGCGCGGCGTCGACATAACCCATGGCCACCGGCCGTCCCAGGCTCGGCCCGAACCCGCCCGACGTGATCTGCCCGACGACCGGTCCGCCCTCCGCCTCGTGCAGCTCGACACCCGCGCGCATCGGCGCCTTGCCCTCGGGCAGCAGCATCACGCGCCGCCGCTCCGCGCCCGACTCGATCTGGCCGAGGATGCGTTCAGCGCCGGGGAACCCGCCGCGCCGCTTGCCGCCGTTGCGCCGCGCCGGCTGGATCGCCCATTCCAGCGCCGCCTCGACCGGCGTCGTCGTCTCGTCGATGTCCTGCCCGCACAGGCACAGCCCCGCCTCCAGCCGCAGGCTGTCGCGGGCGCCGAGCCCGATCAGCTCGACGAACTCGTCCTCGAGCAGCCGCTCGGCGATGTCGACCACATGATGGGTCGCCAGCGAGATCTCGAAGCCGTCCTCGCCGGAGTAGCCCGAGCGAGAGACAACGCCGCGTACGCCGTGGAAGTCGATCTCGCGCACGTCCATGAACCGCATCGTCGCGGCGTCCGGATGCAGCCGCGCCAGAGCCTCCTCCGCGCGCGGGCCCTGCAGCGCCAGCAGGCCCCGGTCCAGCATCTCGACCTCGCAACTCTCGCCGATCGCCTTCCGCAGATGCTCCAGGTCCGCGTCCCGGTTGGCCGCGTTGACGATCATCAGCAGATGATCGCCCCGGTTAGCGACCATCAGGTCGTCGAGGATGCCGCCGTCGTCGTTCGTGAAGAACGCGTAGCGCTGCCGCCCGTCCCTGAGGTCGAGGAGGTTCATCGGAACCAGCGACTCCAGCGCCAGCGCCGCATCCGCCACGGCGCCGGAGCGTGGCCGAATCTCGATCTGCCCCATGTGACTGACATCGAACAACCCGGCAGCGCCCCGCACGTGCAGGTGTTCCTGAAGGATGCCCAGCGGGTAGCTAATCGGCATGTCGTAGCCGGCGAAGGGCGCCATCTTCGCGCCGCGCGATTCGTGCATCGCGTGCAACGGCGTCTTCTTGAGGTAGGTCATCTCTCTCCCCCCGGAGCGGTTGCCCGTCAGGTTAGGCGCTGGCGCCCGCTCCTACAAGCGTGGGCGACCAACGATGCGTCGGAGCGCTTGACCGCGGGCCGCGCGCCGGGCAAAGGTTACTGGTACGGTCTCCATACCAATGAGCCCAGAGACGGGGAGCAAACGACGGAATGCCACGCGGCGAGGCGATCTTCGCACAGACTGACGGCCACACTCCGCCGTTGCGGCCGGTGACGGTCAGGGACATGATCGCCGACAAGCTTGCGGCGCTGATCGCCTCGGGCGCGCTCGAAGAGGGCGACGAGCTGCCCAGCGAGCGCGAGCTTTCCGCCGCGCTGTCGGTCAGCCGAGAAAGCGTTCGCGCAGCGATCGGAGCGCTGTCGGCCTGCGGCATCCTGACCGTGGCTCAGGGCGCGCGGACCCGCGTTGGGCGCGTCGACTTCGCGAACATGCCGGTCGGCATCACTAACCGGCTCAACGTCGACGCCTACGCGTTGGAGTCGGTGCACGCCGCTCGGCTGCTGATCGAGCAGTTCGTCGTGGGCGAAGCGGCGCTGCGCATCACGACGGCCACACTCGCCCGGCTGGAGCGTTCGCTGGCCGCGCAGGAGGACGCATGCGCCGATCCTGTGCGCTTCCTGATTTCGGACCGCGAGTTCCATGTCGCGGTCTACCGCGAATGCGGCAACCCGCTGCTCGCCGATATCGTGACCGACCTCTACACCTACCTTATGGACCATCGCCGCCGCGCTGTGGCCCGTGCGGGCGCCATCGCGCTGTCGATCGGCGACCACCGCCGGATCGTGGCAGGCCTGAGGGCTCAGGACCCCGAAGCCACTCGCGCCGCGTTCCGCGACCACGAGACCCGGATCTTCGAGACCACGCGCGCGCTGATGCAGGCGCGCGCGGGTCGAGCCCAGCTTCAACCGTCGGCGCCCCCGGACGAAGGGGCCCGAGCACCCAGGGAGGACTGACCATGATCACCAGACGCACCCTCGCCGGCCTCGCCGCGGCCGCCGCCGCGGCGCTCGCCATCGCGGGCCCCGGCGCCCCGCCCGCCTTCGCCCAGGACAAGGAGATCGTCTACCTTACGCCCGGCCTCGACCTGCCTTTCTGGCGTTACCTGTCGCGCGGCGTCGAGAACGCCGCGACCGAAGCCGGCTATGGCTTCCGGGCGCTCGATTCCGCCAACGACGCGCAGACCCAGCTGCAGAACGCGCAGGACGCGATCGCGCGCGGCGTCGCCGGAATCGTGCTGTCGCCGACCGACAGCTCCACCGCGCCGAGCGTTCTGCAGCTCGCCGCCGACGCCGGCATCCCGGTCGTCATCGCCGACATCGGCACGAACAGCGGCGAGTACGTGTCCTTCATCATCTCGGACAACTATGAGGGCGCGCACGGGGTCGGCGAGGCGCTGGCCGCGGCGATGAAGGAGAAGGGCTGGGAGGACGGCTCGGTTGGCATCGTCGCGATCAGCCAAGCCCGACTGAACGGCCAGGCCCGCACCAAGGGCTTCAAGGACGCGCTGGCCGAGGCGGGCATCACCGGCGAGGCGGGTCTGCAGCAGATGCAGAGCTACACCGCCGACGAGACTTTCCGCTTCACCCAGGACATGCTGACCGCCAACCCTGGCATGCGCGGCATGTTCGTGCAGACCGACCAGCCCGCGATCGGCGCGCTGCGCGCGATCAAGGCCGGCCGGCGCGACGGCGAGGTGCTGGTCGCCGCCTTCGACGGAATTCCGGACTTCATCCCGCTGCTGCAGTCGGGCGAGCTGGTGGTTTCGGGAATGCAGCAGCCGTACCTGATGGGTCAGGAATCCGGCCGCGCTTTGATCACGCACCTAGACGGCGGCGAGGTCGAGAAGGAGATCCTCGTGCCGATCGTGGTCGTGACCTCGGCGAACATCGAGGAGATGCTGCCCTCGATCACCGAATCCGTCTTCGCCAACGACCTTTGACGCCCGGCCCGCCCGGCCCCCCGGAACAGGCCGGGCGGGACCATGTCCGGCCGACCATGATCGATGCCGCAGATCAGGCGCCCGCCGCCGCCTCGCCGATCCTGACGTCGGCCGGCGTGACCAAGAACTTCGGCAGCACGCATGCCCTCGTCGACGGCAGCCTTGTGCTGCGTCCCGGCGAGGTCCACGGCCTGCTTGGCGCCAACGGCGCCGGCAAGTCCACCCTTTCGCGGATCATCTCCGGCCACATCGCGCGCAACGGCGGCGAACTGACGCTGCGCGACCGCGCGTTCTCCCCACGCTCGGTACGCGACGCTCTCGACGCCGGCGTTGCGCTGGTCGCGCAGGAGACGAGCCTGGCGCCCGACATGACGGTGCTCGAGAACATCTTCCTGCCCGAACTCGGCAACCCCGGCGCGCTCTCCTTCTCGCGCCTGCGCCGACGGGCGACCGAGATCCTGGCGAGCCTCGGACGCGATCATGCGCTGCCGCTGGCCGCCGAGGTCCGCCGCCTGTCGGCCGCGCAGCGGCAGCTCGTCGAGATCGCCAAGGCGCTCGCGATCGACGCGGGACTTGTGATCTTCGACGAACCGACCGCCTCGCTGAGCCCGACCGAGGTCGAGCGGCTCTTCGACATCATCGCGCGTCTCCGCGACGGCGGCCGGGCAATCGTCTTTGTCTCCCACCGGCTCGAGGAGGTCTTCGCGATCACCGACCGCGTGACGATCCTGCGCGACGGCGCGACCGTCGCCGGCGACCTGCCCACCGCCAGCCTGAGCCAGGCCGACATCATCCGTCACATGGTCGGCCGCGACCTCGGCGCGATCTTTTCCGCCCGCCGCCCGCCGCCCGCCGCCGAGACCCGCCCCGTCGTGCTGTCGGTCGAGGGCCTGTCGGCGCCGCCCTCCGTGCGCGACGTCTCGTTCCAGGTCCGCAGGGGCGAGATCCTCGGCCTTGGCGGCCTCGTCGGCGCCGGTCGCTCGGAGGCGGTCGAGGCGCTCTTCGGCCTGCGCCGCCGCGAGGCCGGCACGATCCGCATCGACGGCCACATCATCGACCCGCGCCGGCCCGCCGAAGCCATCGCCGCCGGCATCGGCCTCGTCCCCGAGGATCGGCGCGCGCAGAACATCGTTCCCGACCTGACCGTGCGCGAGAACCTGTTCCTCGCCCATTTCGGCCTGCACCGCGGCTTTGGCCTTGGCTACGCCGGCCGCGACGCGCGGCTTCGCGACCTCCTGGAAGAACTCGGCCTGCCGCCCGACCGGCTGGGCGCAAGCCTGCTGACCTTCTCGGGCGGCATGCAGCAGAAGGTGATCCTCGCGCGCTGGTTGCTGGTCTCGCCAAAGGTCCTGATCCTCGACGAGCCGACCAAGGGCGTCGACATCGGCACCCGCTCGGCGATTTACGCGATCCTGCGCAAGGTCGCCGACGCCGGCGCAGCCGTCGTCGTGATCTCGTCCGACTTCGAGGAGTTGCTCGGCCTCTGCGAACGGGTGACGGTGCTCAGCGACGGCCTGACCATTGCCGACCTGCCCGCCGGGAGCCTGACCGAGGAAAAGCTCACGCTCCTCGCCGCCCCGCGCACCTCGGCCGCCCGCACGCTGGCTCTGCTCCAGGAGCTTACGACCGAGCACCGGGCCGCCGCCGCCTGGATCCTGCCCGACGCGCAGGAGATCATCTGCCTCGGGGCCGCCGCCGCGCCGGATGCGCCTTCTCTCGGCCTGAGCCCCGGGCAGGCGACCCCGCCGGCCGAGACCGCGATCCCGGCGGCGCTCGCCGCCCGCGCGTCCGGCTTCGTCATCGAGCCCGACGGCGGCCTCGCCAGCCTCGTCGCGCCGATGCGCACCGCGCGCGGCCACGACATGGGCGCGATCGTGCTGACCCTCGACGCGTCCCGACCCCTGCCCGACCCGGCGCCCATTGCGGCGCGGATCGACGACCTGAACCGTACCTGAGGAGCCTGCGCCCGATGACCGATGCCCCCTCGCGCGCCGCTGCCCTTGTCGGGACGCTGATCCGAAGCCTCGAGGTCCGCATGCTCGGCCTCGCGCTGGTCCTTGCCGTGGCGCTCTCCGTCGCCTCGCCCTATTTCCTGACCGAGAACAACATCTTCAACATCCTCGACCAGTCGGTCGTGATCGGCATCGTCTCGGTCGGCATGACTTTCGTGATCCTGACCGGCGGCATCGACCTCTCGGTCGGCTCGGTCGCGGGGCTGACCGGCATCGTACTCGGCCTCGCGCTCGCGCATGTCCCGATCCCGTTAGCGATCCTCGCGGCGGTCGGGTTCGGCGGCTTCATCGGCCTGATCTCGGGCACGCTGGTCGCGATCTTCGGCCTCGCGCCTTTCGTCGTCACGCTCGGCATGATGGCGATCGCGCGCAGCCTCGCCTACATCTTTTCCGGCCAGACCGCGATCTCGGCGATCCCGTTCGAGTTGCAGAACATCGTCTATACGACCGTGCTCGGCATTCCGGTCAACGTGCTGTTCCTGCTCGCGCTCTACGCGGTGGCCTATGCCTGGCTCACCTGGACCAAGGGCGGGCGAACGATCTACGCGGTGGGCTCGAACGCCGAGGCCGCCCGCGCGGCCGGCCTGAACGTCACCTTCTACTCGATCCTGCCCTATGTCGTGTCGGGCGCGCTGGCCGCGGTCGCGATCACCTTCTCGATCGCGCAGATCCTGTCGGCCGACCCGCTCGCCGGCAATCAGATGGAGCTCGACGCGATCGCCGCGGTCGTGATCGGCGGGGCCAGCCTCTACGGCGGGCGCGGCTCGATCATCGGCACGCTGATCGGCGTGCTGATCATGGTCATGATCCGCAACGGGCTGAACCTGATGGGCGTCTCGCCGTTCTGGCAGGGCACCGCGATCGGCTCGATCATCATCCTCGCGCTGCTGGCCGAACGGCTGCTGAACTGGCGCGCCACGCGATAGAACAGGGAGACCCGTTTCCGATGTCCCAGACCCTCGCGACCCGGCTTTATGGAACCGACGAACCCGTCGAGCCGCCCCGCATCCTGAAGGCCGGCCGGCTAAGCGCCGAACTCGAAGCGGGCAACTTGCGCTATATCCGGATCAACGGCGTCGAGGTCTTGCGCGCAATCTCGTACATCGTCCGCGATCGCGACTGGGGCACCTACGCGCCTGCGATCTCGAACCTGAAGATCGAGGAGACGGGCGACCGCTTCGCCGTCGCCTACGAAGCCGACATCAACGCCGGCGCCGAACACTTCGCCTACAGCGCCCGGATCGAGGGCGCCGCGGACGGAACTCTGACCTATCGGGCCGAGGGCGGGGCGATCACCGACTTCACCACGAACCGCACCGGCTTCGTCGTGCTGCACCAGGCCGATCTCGCAGGAATCCCGGTGACGATCACACACACCGACGGCCGCGAAGTCGCCTCGGCCTTCCCCCGCCTGATCGACCCGGTCCAGCCGATGATGGACCTGCGCGCGCTGACGCACACGACCGCCGACGGACTGACCGTCGCCTGCGTGATGGAAGGCGACACCTTCGAGATGGAGGACCAACGCAACTGGACCGACGCATCCTACAAGACCTACGTGCGCCCGCTCGCACTGCCCTGGCCCTACGTACTGGAGGCGGGATCGACAATATTCCAGCGCGTCGCGCTGACCGTCACGGGCGACGCCCCTTCCGCGGACGACGCCGGCGCGATCCCGGTCTCGCTCGGCGACCCCGCCGGGGCGATGCCCGCCATCGGCCAGGGTCTCGATCCTGACGACGCGACGAACGCCCTCGCCTACGCCCAGGCCGCGGGCGACCTCGGGCCGCAGCATCTGATCCTGCACCTCGACCCGCGCCGCGGCCATGGCCGCGAGACGCTGGAGCGCCAGCTCAAGGTCGCCCGCGCCCTCGGCGCGGAGCCCTGGCTCGAAGCCGTCATCGCCGAGGTCAACGGCTACGAGGCCGAGGTCGCAGCGCTCGGCGCGCTCGCCCGCGACCTCGGCTCACCGTTCGCGACCGTGCTCGTCTCGCCCGCCTCGGACCTGAAATCGACGCTGCCCGGCTCGGTCTGGCCCCCCGCGCCGCCAGCCGATGACCTCTACGCCGCCGCGCGGGCCGCCTTCCCGGACGTGCGCATCGGCGGCGGCATGTTCAGCTACTTCACCGAGCTGAACCGCAAGCGCCCGCCGACCGAACGGCTCGACCTCGTCTCCTTCACCACGTCCCCGCTCGTCCATGCCGGCGACGACCGCTCGGTGATGGAGAGCCTCGGCGCGCTGCCCGCGATCATCGACAGCGTCGAGGTGATCCGCGGGGCGAAGCCCTACGCCGTCGGCCCCTCGGCGATTGGCATGCGGATGAACCCGTATGGCGCCGCGCCGAAGGACAACCCCGACAATGTCCGGCAGGCGATGAACTTCGCCGACCCGCGCCAGCGCGGCTTGTTCGGCGCAGCCTGGGCCCTCGGCTACGCCGCCGCCTTCGCCGCAGGAGGGGCAGAAGCCATCGCGCTCGGCGCGCCGACCGGCGCCTTCGGCGTCATCGGCGACGACGGCCTGCTCTATCCCGGCTATCATGTGCTGCGCGGCCTCGCCCGGCTCGCCGGCGCGCCGGCGCTCGGCGTCGTCTCCGCGCGCCCCGACCGCATCGCCGCGCTCGCTGCGTCGGTCGACGGCGGAACCGAGCTCTGGCTCGCGAACCTGACCTCCGCGCCACAAGCCGCAGACCCCGGCGCGGGCCCATGGTCGGTCGCAATGCTCGACGCCGACCGCGTTCCCGACGCGGCGGCCGATCCCGGCCTGATGGACCGGCTCGCGCCGCTCTCCGAGGGCGCACTAACGCTGCCGCCGTACGCGGTCGCTCGTCTGCTCCGGGCGCCCTGAGCAGACCTCGCTCCGTCCCTGCCGTTCCGAGCCGTGCTGTCCCCACGGCTCCGCTACACCCTCCTCGGCCCTGAGAGCCGAGGAGGCCGCAGTCGGCGCAGTTCAGGCCCGCGACAGCTGCGCGTTCAGCCGGTCGAACGCGTGCTGGAACACGCCGTCGTGCACGGTCGGGATCAGCGTCAGGTCGTCCTGTGCAGAGGCAACCCAGTCTGCGGTCCAGACGGCGAAGGTGCGATCCCCGTCCGTCACCGGATAGAGCCGCGCGCCGGCATGGTAGTTCAACCACGGGTTCGGGCTCTTCAGGATGCGATACCGGAACGCCCGGTCCTCGTCCGACAGCAGCGTCAGCTCCTCCCAGAGCAGACCCTCGCCGAACAGGAACTCGCGCACGCCGGACACGCGGTCCGACCGGTCGTCCTCCCGCATGCGCATCCGCTTGATGTCGTCGTGCCAGCCGTCCATGCCGGCGAAGTCGCGCATCACCGCCCAGACCGCATCCGCAGGCGCATCGATGACGCTCGACGTGAAGACCTTGGCCGGCCGCAACCCCTGCCAGCGCATGGCCCCCTCGGGCGCCTCCGCGACGTCCGCCTTCGCCTTTAGCGCCGCCAGCCCGCCGCCGAACACGTCGCGCGAGACGATCTCGACGTACTTGCCCGCATCCTCGGGCGCCTCGTCGAAGGTCGCCGACCATTGCACGAAGGTCCCGCCGGTCTGCGTGACCGGGATCATCTCCATCTCGGCGCGGTAGTTCGCGACCGGAAAGGCCGGCGTCTCGAAATTGTAGGCAAAGCGGTAGCGACTGTCGTCCAGCATCAGCAGCCGCTCGCGCACATGCGCGCCGTCCGCCAGGTGGAAGCTGCGCACGCAGCCGACCACGTCCGCGGCCAGCCCGTCCTCGATCACGCTGTCCGTGACGCCCGGGTTCCAGTCCGGCAGACCGTTGAAGTTGCGCACGATCCCCCAGACCGCCTCCACGGGCGCATCCACGACCACGCTTGCATGGGCCCTCGCCATCGCCGTCTCTCCCTCAGAATTCCAGCGTCTTGAACCGGCGCGTCTGCTCGACCAGCGCGCCCTCGGTCGGCAGCCGCTCCATCGAACTCGCGCCGTAGAACCCGTGGCAATGCCGGGCGTTCTTCAGCACGTATTCCGCGTCCCCCGGCGCCGAGATCGGCCCGCCATGGCATAGCGCCAGCACGTCCCTTCGCACGTCCAGCGCCGCCTCGGCCCATTCGTCGACGTTGCGCACCGCATCCTCCAGCGTCGTCGCGGTCTCGGCGCCGATCGCGCCTCCGGTCGTCAGGCCCATGTGGCAGACGATGATGTCCGCCCCCGCTTCGGCCATCGCCGCCGCCTCCTCGGCCGAAAACACATAGGGCGTCGTCAGCATATCCTTCGCGTGCGCGGCCCGGATCATCTCGACCTCTAGCCCGTAGCCCATGCCGGTCTCTTCCAGGTTGCGGCGGAAATTTCCGTCGAAGAGGCCCACTGTGGGAAAATTCTGCACGCCCGCGAAGCCCAGCGCCTTCAGCGTGTCGAGATGGTGATCCATGATCACGAACGGGTCCGTTCCGTTCACGCCCGCCAGGACCGGCGTGCGTTTCACCACCGGCAGCACCTCGCGCGCCATCTCCAGCACGATCTCGTTCGCGTTGCCATAGGCGAGCATTCCCGCCAGCGAGCCGCGGCCCGCCATCCGGTAGCGGCCCGAGTTGTAGATGACGATCAGATCGATACCGCCCGCTTCCTCGCACTTCGCCGACAGGCCGATGCCCGCGCCGCCGCCGATGATGGGCTGGCGGCGCGCAGCCATGTCCTGGAACCGCGCCATCAGCGCGGCGCGGTCGGGTCTCGTGTCGCTCATTGCACGATCTCTCGGTAATTCCGGACCAGGGCCTCCGAGAAGCCCGGATCGTTGATGGGAAGGTCGATCTCGATCAGCCGGCGTCGTTCGGTCTGACGCAGACCAACCCTCAGCGCGTGGAACAGCGCCGCGTCCGCCTCGGGGTCGTGGAACGGCATGCCCGGCGCATCGATCGCCGAGACGCCGCCCAGCGGCAGCAACAGCCGGACCTCGCCGTCGCAGGCATTCAGGCGCCCCGCGATCCATTCGCCGATCGCCCGGTTCTCGTCCGGGCTCGTGCGCATCAGCGTCACCTGCGCGTTGTGCACGTGCAGGTTCCGGTCCGCGAACTGCGTCGGCACCGTGTCGCGCGCGCCGAAATTGACCATGTCGCAGGCGCCGACCGAGCCGACCCAGGGCAGGCCGGTCCGCGCGAAGACGCCGAAGCGGTCCTCGCTGCACGGAAAGACCCCGCCAATCAACAGGTCGGCGACCTCGGTCGTCGTCGTGTCGATGACGCCCTCCAGCAACCTCGATTCGGCCAGCTTCTCCATCGACCGCCCGCCAGCGCCGGTCGCGTGGAACACGAAGACCTCGCGGTCCGCGTCCAGCAGCGCCCGCGCCGCGGTCACGCAGTCGGTCGTCACGCCGAACATCGTCATGCCCACGCCGGGTTTGCGCTCCGCCGCTTCGGGCGGCGTCCACTTCGCCATTCCGGCGACCGCATGTGCTGCGTTCCCGATCACCTTGCGGCTGATCGCGTTCAGCCCGGCGACGTCGGTCACCGAATACATCATTGCGATGTCGTTCGGACCCACATAATCGGCGACGTTGCCCGAGGCGACGGTCGATACCATCAGCTTCGGCACGCCGACCGGCAGCGCCCGCATCGCGGCCGTGACCAGCGCCGTGTTGCCCGAGCCGCCCATGCCCAGCACCGCGCCCACGTCGTCGCGCTCGGCCAGCCACGCGGTCAGCGCCACCGCCATCGCACCGACCGCGGCGCCCCGGTCCTCGAGCCCCAGAACCGCCGTTGCACCGTCCGGGTGCCGCTCCGCGACCTCCCGCGCACTGACGTCCGCGCCGTCGCCGGCCCCGCGGCGCGTGCCGACATCCACCAGCACCGCGGGCACGCCCGCCGCCTCCACCAACTGTTTCGCATAGCCGAGCTCGGCCGCCTTGGTGTCGCACGTGCCTATCACATAGACCCTGCGCATCCGTCCTCCCCTGTCGCCCTCGTTTTGCGCCGGCGCCGGGTCGGCGGCGCGTCCCTGGGCAAGTGCCGCGCGGCCGCATGTTAGCGGCAAAGACGCCGCCCACCAGTCCCTTTCGCAGCCTCCGGATCGAAGGAACTCCGGAGTGGGGAACGGTAACTCCGGCCGGATGCCGGATCGGCTCCAGGCAGGAGCCGCAGCCGGAGATAAGACTGCGTTAAGAATGGTTGACGCTTGGTTCACTGACTTTGAATGTATTTATCTTATCAATCACTTGACCGAACTTGGCACAGTGCCCATGGCGTGCCCGCTCGCGTCCGGCCCGATCCCGTCCAGCGCCTCTTCAAGGTCGCCGTATCCGGTGAACCTGCGTTTATAGGCGAGACCGAGTCGCCGAGCATGATCCGCCGCCGCCGCATCGAGGTCCCGGTCCTCGGTCTGCGTCAGGTAGACCAGCGTCTCGTATCCGGCAAAGATCTGGTCGCGCAGTTCCGGATGCCGGTCCAGCCCCATCGGCCGCCAGACAAAGGCGTCGAACTGCCGGACCAGGAAGTCGGTCAGGTAGAACGCGCGCATCTCCGCGTCGCCCCGCGCCTTGAACGTCGCGTTGCCGTCGAAGAAGCTGTAACAGTGTGGCCCCTCGATCATCCCGACGCCCAGTCTGTCACACCGCTCGGCCAGCAGGCCGCCGGTGCCGCAATCGGCATATGCCACGAAGACCCGGTCGCCGTACTTTCCGCGCGCTGCGGTCACCGCCGCTTCCACCGCGTCGGGGATGCGGCCGGGCCTATTGTGCAGGATCGCCGGCAGGCATTGCAGGTCCAGGTGATCCCAGCCATTCAACGCCTTCAGCGCCAGGACCTCTCGCGCCAGCGCCCCGCAGGCCACCACCAGCACCCGCCCTTCGCCGCTCCCCCGCGGCCCGGTCAGTCCCTGCTCGGTCAGCGTGCGATCATCGACGTTCATTTTGACTCCCCGACAATGGCTGGCGTCATTCAAGCCATTAAGGATACAGCAATTGAAGGCATGCTCAAACCTGTCGGCCCGTTCAACGGAAAGACGTTCGCAACATGACCCGCCTGCTTTTCAGAAGAACCCGGACAGCCGCGCTTCTCCTCGCGGCCTCGACCGCCGCCGCGAGCGGACAGTCCCTGGTCGACGACCTCTACGACGCGGCCGACCCGACGAACTATGGCCGCCGCCTGGTTGAGGAGACCTATGCGATCATCGGCCCGGAAGCGCCGGATAACGCGCTGCGTTTTGCCGGCAACAACCTGGCCTGCAGCAGCTGTCACGCCGATGGCGGCATCGTCCCCTCGGCCCTGCCGCTGGCCGGCGCCTATTCCGCCTATCCGGCCTATGTCGCCCGCTCCGGCCGCATCGAAACGATAGAGGATCGCGTGGACGACTGCATGGTGCGCAGCATGAACGGCTCGCCGCTGCCCGAGGACGGCCGCGAGATGGCCGCATTCGTCGCCTACCTTCGCACGCTCGCCGGCGCCGCGCCCGCCTACGAGCGCGGCAGCGCCGGTCCGGCGCCGCTGCCGGAGCTCGACCGTCCCGCCGATCCGGCCCGCGGAGCCCGGTTCTATGCCGCCCGATGCGCCGCCTGTCACGGCTCTGACGGTGAGGGTCAGCGCGTCGGCGTCCCCGGCGACGCGCTGGGATACCGGCACCCCCCTCTCTGGGGGCAAGACAGCTTCAACGACGGCGCCGGAATGGCGCGCCTGACGATGTTCGCGAACTTCGTCCACAGCGCGATGCCGGAAACCACCGCCGGGACGCCGGACACTCCGCCGGAAGTCGCCTGGGACATCGCCGCCTTCGCATTGTCCCATCCTCGCCCCGCCTTCGACCGCAAGTCATATGACTATCCGAAGCGGCTCGAGAAGCCGGTCGATACGCCCTACGGCCCATATGCAGACGGTTTCGACGAGACTGCGCACAAGCTCGGCCCGTTCGCGCCGATCCGCACGGAGATCGAGAGGCTGCTCGCCGCCGAATAGACGCGGCCCGGGGCCGATCATGCCGAAGCGCGGTCAATCTGGTTGTGCTTGCGGGCGATGAAATCCTTTGCGGTCTCGACTGCCACGGCGGCGTCTCGGCAATAGGCGTCGGCTCCGATCGCGCGACCGAATTCCTCGTTCAGCGGCGCTCCGCCGACAAGCACCACGTAATTGTCGCGGATGCCCTTTTCCTTCATCGTGTCGATCACGACCTTCATGTAGGGCATCGTGGTCGTTAGCAGCGCCGACATGCCGAGGATATCGGCCTCTTCCCGCTCGAGAGCCTCGATGTACTTCTCGACCGGGTTGTTGATTCCGAGGTCGCAGACCTCGAAACCCGCGCCCTCCATCATCATCGCGACGAGGTTCTTTCCGATGTCGTGGATGTCGCCCTTCACGGTGCCGATCACCAGCTTGCCCATCCGCGGCGCGCCCGTCTCGACGAGCAACGGTTTCAGGATGCCCATCCCTGCCTTCATCGCGTTCGCCGCCAGAAGCACCTCGGGCACGAACAGGATGCCGTCACGAAAGTCGTCGCCAACGACCTTCATGCCCGCAACCAGCGCTCGTGTCAGGACATCGTAGGGAGTCCAGCCCCGCCGGAGCAGGATCTCGACCCCCTCGACGACCTCGTCCTTGAGACCGTCATACAGATCGTCGTGCATCTGGGGCACGAGTTCCTCGTCAGAAAGCTCCGACAGGACCAGGTCTTCTTCATCGGCCATGGGCAGTCCCCAATTAGTTCGGCGCGTAAGGGGCGATGTAGCGGCGTGACACGGATCTGACAAGGAGTGCATCCGCAAAGCGACGCGTTGCGACGCAGCGGCGACAGGCGGATACCGCAAACGTCGGAGACGTCGCCGGACCTTGCATCTGTTCTTCTTGTGTTCTAGTTGTTCAGGCATGAGCGACAGCGACATGACCCCACCCGGCCTCCGACGCGGTCGCGGCGCTGGAAGCAATCGGTCGGGCCGGTTCGAGCCCTATGTCAGGACGCCCATCGACGACGGCTGGAGCCGCGACGAAGACGACCTGCCTCCGCTGCGCACCGAGGTTGCGGTCGACGCGAGCCGCACGGTCATCGCACGGAACACTTCGCCGGACGTCCCGTTCGACCGCTCGATCAACCCCTATCGAGGGTGCGAGCACGGATGCGTCTACTGCTTTGCGCGGCCGAGCCATGCATTTCTCGGTCTGTCGCCCGGTCTCGACTTCGAGACGCGGCTGCTGGCAAAACCCGACGCGGCAAAGCTGCTGGAGGGCGAACTGGCCCGGCCGGGGTATCACCCCGCGCCGATCGCGATCGGGACCAACACCGACCCTTATCAGCCGGTTGAAAAGCGGCTCGGGATCATGCGCGCAATCCTGGAGGTGCTTCACGATGCTCGGCATCCGGTGACAGTCGTGACGAAGGGTACGCTGGTCACGCGGGACGCAGACATTCTCGGCGACATGGGCCGACGCGGTCTGGCGCAGGTCGGAGTGTCCCTGACCACGCTGGACGGGAAGCTCGCGCGATCGATGGAGCCGCGCGCCGCCGCTCCCAATCGACGGCTTGCGATGATCCGGGAAATTTCCGAAGCCGGCTGCCCGGTTCGGGTCATGGTTGCGCCCGTCATCCCAGGCCTCAATGACGTCGAGATCGAGCAGATCCTCAGCGCAGCTCGTGACGCGGGCGCGATCGCGGCCAGCTTCATCATGCTGCGGCTGCCTGGCGAGGTCGCACAGCTATTCCGGGACTGGCTCGCCGACGCCCGGCCTGACAGGGCTGCGAAAGTGATGAACGGCGTTCGCGCGCTGCATGGCGGACGGGACTACCGGCCGGAGTGGGGGCGGCGCATGACCGGAGCCGGCGTCGAAGCCCGCCTGATCTCGCGACGCTTCGATCTGGCCGTCTCCCGCCTGGGCCTGAAGCGCAGTCTGCCGCCGCTCGACATAAGCGCGTTCCGGCGGCCGACGCTGCCGGGCGGCCAGCTGCCGCTTTTCGACTGGGCCGGGTAGAGCCGGGCGATCGGGACGCCGTTCACGCCTGGCGGACGGACTGCATGGCCTGACGCAGATCGGCCCGCGGATGTCGACGTCGCCGGCAACGCCATGGATGCGCAAGGGGCTTGACCACGCTGCGGCCATGGCGCCCCATGCTGGCAGCCCCGGAGCCGGGCATTGGCAGGAGAAACCCGCTATGGTTCGTAGTCTTGTTGCGCTCGTCACCGGCATACTCCTGCTGGCGAGTCCTCTCGCAGCGCAGGATCATGAAGACGCGGTGGACTTCGGCGGCGACGCTTTTCGCGCCGGCAGTTCGGTCACGTTCGACGAGCCAGGCGTGGCGGACGTTTTCCTTGCGGGCGAGCGCGTCGACCTCGAACGGCCGATCACCGGGGCCGCCCACCTTGCCGGACGGCGCATTTCGGCCGGCGGAGATATAGGCGGGGCCCTCTACGCATTCGGCGCCGACGTAACGACCACGGCCCCCGTGGGTGGGGCAGCCACCATCATGGGATACGACGTCACGATCGGCGGACCGGTGGCGGGCAACCTTCGCGTCGCCGGATCCCGGGTGGACATCGCCGCCGCAATCGGCGGCGCGGCGATCGTCGCCGCGGACACCGTCGTTCTGGCCGCGCCGATCTCGGGCGACGCCGTGATCAGCGCCGGCACGCTGAGCTTCGGCGAAAACGCGCGCGTCGACGGGATGCTGACGCTCTACGAAGACGAGGACCGAGCGACGGAAGTTCCCGCCTCGGTCGCGCCGCCAGAACGCATCGAGCGCCGGCAGTCCGAAGACACGCCGATGATGAGCGGGATCGGGGGCCCGAGCTGGGTGGCGATCCTTGTCGGCCTCGTGCTGGGCGCGCTGGTCCTCGCAATCCTTGCGACGATTGTCGCGGCGGTCGCGCCGGCGTCAATGAGCCGGCTCGGCGCAATCATTGCGGCAGGTCCGTTTCGTGCCCTCGGGGCTGGCTTCCTTGCCCAGGCGACGTTGATCGGCGGCGCGATCCTGTTCGCGGTAACGATCATTGGGCTCATCCTCACGCCCTTCGTGCTGTTGGCGGCAGTTGTCCTGGGGTTCATCGGCTACTTGGTCGCAGTCTATCTGGTCGGGGTCTGGGCCATAACTCGCGCAGGCGCGCTGGAGCCCGACACCTTCCCCGAATACGCGCTGGCGGCGGTTGTCGGCGCGGTGATCGCAAGCATTCTGACGCTGGTGCCCTTCGTCGGCTGGCTGGTCGTCGTCGCATTGACGCTGACGGGAGTTGGCGCGATCTCGATAGCGACCTTCGGGCGCGACGCGGTCGCGCGGCGTTAGTCGGCCGTGGCGCACGCCGACTGGATCGCTGCAGACTGGGGGACGTCGAACCTGCGCGTCTGGGCGATGGACGCAGATGGCCGCGTGAGCGCCGAGAAGGGCTCGGCGCAGGGCATGGGCGCCCTCGGCCGCGACGACTTCGAGCCGGCCCTGCTGGCGCTGATCGAGGACTGGCTCGCGCCCGACCGTATCACTGAGGTGCTCGCCTGCGGGATGGTCGGAGCGCGGCAGGGCTGGATCGAGGCGCCGTACGCGCCGGCCCCCTGCGCGCCGGCGCGCGAAACGGCGCGCGCCCCCGTGAACGATCCGCGCATCGTGGTGCGGATCCTTGCAGGCCTAAGCCAGACGGCGCCGTACGACGTGATGCGCGGCGAGGAAACCCAGATCGCCGGGCTGATTGCCCGCGAGCCGGATTTTGACGGAGTCGCCTGTCTGCCGGGAACGCACTCCAAGTGGTCTCACGTGAGCGCAGGCGAGATCGTGAGCTTTTCCTCCTTCATGACTGGGGAACTGTTTGCGCTACTTTCCACCGCCTCGGTTCTGCGCCACACGGTCGGCGCCGAGGGCTGGTCCGACGGGGACTTCGCACAATCCGTAGACGAGGCGCTCAGCAGGCCGGAGCGGCTGGCGAGCCTGTTGTTCGCTCTGCGCGCCGAGGACCTGATCGCCGGACTTGCCCCCGGGCGAGCTCGAGCTCGGCTGTCCGGTCTGCTTATCGGCGCCGAACTGGCCGCCGCCCGGCCCTACTGGCTGGGACGCGACATCGCGATCATTGGCGCCAGCAGCCTGTCTCAATCCTACCGCGCGGCGCTGGCGCAATGCGGCGTCCTGGCGCGCAGCCATGACGCGACCGACCTGACACTCGCCGGACTTGCCGCAGCCCGGAGCCGGTTGACTAGCCTGAGGAGCTTGCAATGACCCGACGCCTGATCGCGATCCTGCGCGGGATCGAACCCGTCCAGGCGGTCGAGGCCGCCGCCGCACTGATCGACGCCGGAATAACCTGGATCGAGGTGCCCTTGAACTCGCCAGATCCGCTCGCGAGCATTTCGGCGATGCAAGCAGCCCATGGCGAGCACGCCCGTATCGGCGCCGGCACCGTGCTGAGCGCTGCAGAGGTGGAGGCCGTGGCGGTCGCGGGCGCAACGTTCATCGTGTCCCCAAACGCGAACGTGGCCGTGATCGGCGCAACCAAACGGCTTGGTCTCGGGTCGTATCCGGGCGTCTTCACGCCGACCGAGTGCTTCGCAGCCCTTGACGCCGGCGCCGACGCGCTGAAGGTCTTTCCCGCAGGCTTGATGGGAACGGAGGGCCTGAAGGCGATCCGCGCGGTCCTGCCGCCAGAAACGTCGATCTACGCGGTCGGCGGCGTAGGTCCAGAAAATTTCGCCATATGGCGGGCCGCAGGTATCGACGGGTTCGGACTTGGCTCATCCCTCTTCAAGCCGGGCTGGCCTACCGTTCGAATTGGCGAGGCGGCGCTGGCTTGCGTTCGCGCCTGGGACCAAGACTTCGGCCTCGTCGATGTCTGAGCAGGACGCCTCAGTGGGCCATCAGGACGGCAACCTTCGTGTCCTTCAACGTGTTCGTGGTCGTGCCGCCGAAAATGCGCTGACGCAGCCGGGAATGACCGAAGCCGCCCATGACGATCAGGTCTATCGATAGGTCTTCGGCGACGCGTTGCAGAACCTCGGAGACGTCTTTGCCCTCGCGGGGCAGGCGATGGACGGTCACGGAGATGTCGTGGCGGCCGAGAAACGTCGCGAGGTCTGCGCCCGGTTCCGGCCCATGGCCGTCAAAGGAGGGCACCGGGTCGATCAGAACCGCATGGACCTCGTCGGCGTCCTGCATCAGTTCGATCGCATCGCGCACCGCCTTGGATGCTTCGACGCTGGCATCCCAGGCGATCATCACCCGGCTGGGCGTGACAGCCATCACGCCCTGGCCCGCCAATAGGATGACCGGCCGCCCGGACTCGAACAGGGCGCCGTTCGTGACCCAGCTCTGCATCAGCTCGACGTCCGGCTCCTGAGGCGTGATCAGCGTTACGTCCGCATAACGCGCATAGCGTGCGACCAAGGTCGCCACGGTCGCGCGGTCGACATACTGGGCCTGCACGGTGCAGGGCTGGCTTCGGGTCTCCAGAAGGGCTCGGGCAGCATCGGCCCGGGCTTGCGCCTCGCCCTGCCCCTCTCGCAGTTCCGCGGCCCAGATGTCATTCGAGACGACGCCATAGGGCGACGAGGGCGGCGGCGGCGTCACCCCGAGAACGAGCACGGTAAGATGCGCGCCGAGCGCCTCGGCTATGGCGGCGGCCCGGTCAAGTTCGGCGTCTCCCTGACCGACTCCGATGACCAGCAAAACGGTTCTGAACGCCATGGCGTCATCAACTCCTTCAGGCTAGGGTTCCAACGCTACATTGCGCCGGAAGGAGCGGCATTGCGATAGATCAATGCCGCCGCGGCGCTCCAGAGCAGCCGCGAACAGGGAGTGACCGCGATGGCGTTCGAAATGCTGCGCGTCCAGATCGGGATGTTGATGGACGAGATCGCGGCCCGGCCGGAGGATCAGCATCAGCTTCAGGAAGGCCTGCGCGAGAAACTGGCCGAGATGAAGGCGATGGGCTTGCCGCTGCCCGAGGACCTGGTGGAGTTGGAGACGGCGCTCGAGCAGGGCCTTGAGATTGATCCGGCGCGATTGCGCCGGATCAAGAGTCGCGGCGCGCCTTCCGCCAGGTAATTCCCTCAGCGGTTGCGGAGGACCGCGGCTGCGACATTCGCCAGCACCAGGCCGCCGACCGCCGCCGTCACGATCGTCGGACCGGTCGGGCTGTCGAGCCGAATCGAGGCGAGCAGGCCGGCAAGCGCCGCGCCGGCGCCAATCGCCGCCGCCCAGACGGCCATGCCCTCGGGGGTTCGCGCAATTGCTCGCGCCGCCGCAGCGGGAACGATCAGCATCGCTGTGATCAGCAGCACGCCGACGACCTTGAGCGCCACGGCGACCAGCACGGCCAGCGCCAGCGTCAACGCTAGCCTTTCGCGATCGGCCCGGACCCCGGCGGCGGCCGCAAGGTCGGCGTTAAGCGTCGACAGGATCAGCGGACGCCAGCGCCAGACGAGCAGCGCCAGAACAAGCGCAGCGCCGCTCCAGATCACGGCGAGGTCTCCGCGCGTGACGGCGAGGATGTCCCCGAACAGGTATCCCATCAGGTCGACGCGGACGCCGGGCAACAGGCTCAGCCCCACCAGCCCCAGCGCCAGCGCGCCGTGTGAAGCGACGCCAAGCATCGTGTCCATTGCATAGGTTCGGCCCGATGCGGCTGACACGGTCAACGCCATGGCGAGTGCGGCCGCAGCGACGCCGAGCATGATCGACAACTCCGTCGCGAGCGCCAGTGTCACGCCGAGCAGCGCGGCGTGCGCCGTTGCGTCGCCGAAATACGCCATCCGGCGCCAGACCACGAGACAGCCAAGCGGACCGGCCGCAAGGCCTAGGCCGACGCCCGCCAGCGCCGCGCGCACGAGAAAGTCGGAGAGCATTGTCAGACCTCGTCTTGGCGGCGGTCACGATGCGTCTGCGCCGCTCCGTCCGCCAGATGGCTGTGATCGTGTTCATGCCGGTAGAGCGCCAGCGCCCCCTGGGTTCCGAGACCGAAGAGCGCCCGGTATTCGGGTGCGGCCGACACCGCCGTGGGCGCGCCTTCGCAGCAAACGTGACCGTTCAGGCAGATCACCCGGTCAGACGCAGCCATGACAACATGGAGGTCATGACTGATCATCAGGACCCCGCAGCCCAATTCCGCGCGCAACTCCTCGATCAGTCGGTAGAACTGCGCAACGCCAGGCTGGTCAAGTCCCTGCGCGGCTTCGTCTAGCGCCAGCAGGTCCGGCCGGCGCAGAATCGCCTGCGCCAGCAGCGCGCGCTGGAACTGGCCGCCGGACAGGTCGATCATCTGGCGTTCGCCAAGTGCGTCTATGCCGACCCGCTCCAGCGCGACGCGGCGCGCCGCCCGGTCTCCGCCGGTGAGCGCAAGGAACCGGTCGACCGTGATCGGCATCGTGTGGTCGATCGCGAGCCGCTGGGGAACGTAGCCGATCCTGAGCCCGGGCGCTCGAGCGATGACCCCGTCGTCCGGCCGTTCGGCGCCGACCAGCAGTCGCAGCAATGTGGTCTTGCCGGAACCGTTCGGCCCGACAACGGTGACGATCTCGCCCCTGCGCACCGCCACGTCGACATCTCTCAGGATCGACTGACCGCCGCGAGAGAACGTCAGGCCGCGAGACTCGATCAGCAGCGCGTCGGCGGCCGGAGCCGTCAAGATTCAGCATCCCGGCAGGGTTCAGCATCCCGGCAGCGGCCACAGACTCCTTCGGCTTCGATCACGATACGGTCGATCTCGAAATCGGATGCTGCTGCCTGCGCCGACAGTTCGGCGGGGGCGCCCGTCAGGCTGATCTCTGCGACGCTCCGACACGTGCGGCACACCATGAAACCGGCCGGATGCGCGCAGCCCTCTCCCGTGCAGGCGACATAGGCTCCGAGTCGCTCGATCCGGTGGGCGAAGCCATTGGACACCAGGAAATCCAGCGCACGGTACGCCACTGGCGGCTGGCTGCCGAGATCGGCCGCCCGCATCCGGTCCAACAACTCGTAGGCCGTAGTCGCACGGTGCAATTCCAGCAGAACCTCCAACGCGAAGGCGCGCGCCTGAGTCAGACGCAAACCGCGGATCCGGCACACTTCGCTTGCCACGGACAAGGCCCGACCGCGGCAACGGCCATGGTCGTGGGGATGGAATGCGGCCTCGGTCGAGCTTGACGCCATGTCTGTTACTTTATAACATAAATTCCGCAGCGCGCATCCTATGGGAGCGCATGCCCGCCAGCAAGAGCATCGAGGCTCTCGCTTCTCGAAAGGTTCTCGACTTGCCGCGCATATCACACCTTGCTCATGTCTCTCCGGTCGTCGTGTTCGCCATGGGAGTCGGGGCCGCCTGCGCCGAGACCCCGAGCGTTGTCGCCGACATCGCTCCGATCCACTCCATCGTCGCGTCGGTAATGCAGGGGCTGGCGGAACCGGCGCTGATCATCCCGCCCGGCGCCTCGCCGCATGGCTATGCGCTGCGCCCCTCGGAAGCCAGCGCTCTGGCCCGCGCTGATCTGGTCGTCTGGGTTGGCCCTGGCCTGACGCCGTGGCTCGAGCAACCGCTGGAGGCGCTGGCCGTGGACGCCCGACATCTGACGCTGGCCGATGCGCCAGGCATCGCGTTGCTCCCCATCCGGCAAGGGGGGCCCTTCGAAGCTCATGACCATTATGAAGCAGACAGGGGCTCTGGACACGTCCGCGAGGAGCACGCTGAGCGCACGCACGAAGACGGCGCCGAGCACAGCGGCCATGTCGATCCGCACATTTGGCTCGATCCCGGCAATGCGGCAGTGATCGCCAACGCGGTCGCCGCAGCGCTGGCCGAGCTTGATCCGGAAAACGCCCAAGTCTATTCGGAAAATGCGGAGGCCTTTCGTACAAAAGTTGGTGACTTAAAAGCGTCGGTCGCCGAGCGGCTTAAACCAATTTCGGAGACCCCGTTCTTCGTTTTTCACGACGGCTACCAGTACTTCGAGTATGCCTTCGGCCTCCCTGCCGCCGGATCTGTCACCATGAACGACGCTCAGGCACCCGGCGCCGCCCGCGTCGCTGAAATCCGCAATCGCCTCGAGCAGGAGCAGGTCGTCTGCATTTTCAACGAGCCGCAGTTCGAGCCGAAGCTGACGTCCACGCTGACAGACGGCACCGGAGTCAGAACCGGCATTCTGGATCCGATCGGGGCAAAGCTGACCTCGGGTTCCTCTCTCTATCCGCTGCTGATCGCCGCTCTCGCAGACGATCTTCTGTCCTGTATTGATCCGGATGCCTGACAGCCGGCACCCATTCCTGTCCTATGCCTGCCGCACCGCAAAAAAAACAAGCCGCCCGCTGAAATCGCGGACGGCCCTATTTTTACTGACCCGGCACTTCGGAACTGGATACCACGCACTCGTTAATCGACGGGGATAAGTCTAGGCCTGTTGCAACGCACAATCAAGTCTATCATCAAAATTCCCTCGCTACCGCGGCCATGCGCCTAGCACGTGAGCACCGCCGAAGCGATTTGCGCAATTTCACATCGCTGATCCATCCATCTCCGCTGGACGCCGGCGCGACGGCCCAGAGCCGCTCCGTCTGCAGCACATCCAGCAGTGGCCGCAGCCTTCGCGACGGCGGTCAGACCATCATGACCTGCCGGACATGTTCGGCATCCACCTCCGCGGCACGACCGCCCAGCACCACCCGTCCACGGTCCATCACCGCGTATCGATCCGCAAGACCCGCAGCGAAGTCGAAGTACTGTTCGACCAGCACGATGGCCATGCGGCCCTGATCGCGCAAGTATCGGACCGCTCGGCCGATATCTTTGATGATCGAAGGCTGAATGCCCTCTGTCGGCTCGTCGAGCAGAAGGAGCCGCGGGTCAGTGACCATCGCGCGGCCGATCGCCAACTGCTGCTGCTGGCCGCCAGACAGGTCGCCGCCGCGTCGGCCCATCATCTCCGCAAGCACCGGGAACAGCTCGAAGACCTCGTTGGGCACCTTGCGCTTGCCGCGCGGAAGCAGCGCAAACCCAGTCTCGAGGTTCTCGCGGACGGTCAGCAGCGGAAAAATCTCGCGGCCCTGAGGCACGGTCGCGACGCCGAGGCGCGCGCGGCCGTCGGGACGCAGACGGCTGATGTCCTGGCCCTGCCACATGACCTTGCCGGCGCTGATCGCCTGGCGCCCCGAGATCGCGCGCAGCAGCGAGGTCTTGCCGACCCCGTTGCGGCCGAGCACGCAGGTGACCTGACCCGGCTCCGCCAGCAGCGAGACGTCGCGCAGCGCCTGGCTGGCGCCGTAGGAGAGATCGATGTTCTCGACTGCCAGCATCATTTCAGCGTCCCAGATAAACCTCGACGACCTCGGGATTGGACGAGACGTGGTCGAGCGATCCCTCGGCCAGCACCGCGCCCCGATGCAGGACAGTCACCTTGCAATCGAGGGCGCGCACGAAATCCATGTCGTGCTCGATGACGACGATCGAATGCTTGCCGGCGAGAGAGCGAAGCAGGTCGGCCGTGCGCATCGTCTCCGCGTCGGTCATGCCGGCGGCAGGCTCGTCGACGAGCAGGAGCTGCGGATCCTGGGCGAGCAGCATGCCGATCTCGAGCCACTGCTTTTGACCATGACTGAGCGAACCGGCGAGACGGCTGCGGGCGTCGGTCAACCGGACCGTCTCCAGCAGCTCTGTGATCCGGGCTACGGCCGAAGCGCCTATGCGGTAGACGAGGCTCGGGACCACCCCGCGCGGTCCCGCCAGCGAAATCATCAGGTTTTCCTCGACAGTCAGCGTCTCGAACACGGTTGGCTTCTGGAACTTGCGGCCGATGCCGAGGCGGGCCGACTGGGCTTCGTCCACCTTCGTGAGGTCGACCGCGCCGTCCCAGAAGACCTGGCCGCTGTCGGGGCGGGTCTTGCCGGTGATAATGTCGAGCATCGTTGTCTTGCCGGCGCCATTCGGGCCGACGACCGCCCGCATCTCGCCCTGGGCGATGACCAGACTAAGGCCGTTGATCGCTTTGTAGCCGTCAAAGCTGCGATGGACGTCGTTCAGGTAAAGTTGGGTGTCCTTCATTTCGCGGCTACCGCGGTCCGGAACGTCAACTTGCACGCGTTATAATTCGACAACCCGCTGAACATGGACAAAAACTCGATCCCCGCCAAGGTCTTGCGCATCCTGTCACTCCGCCGGCTTTGGCTCGGCGGCCGACACAGGCTCGGGCTTGTCGCGCCGCTTCGGGCGCAGGCTCTCGATCAGGCCGAGCACGCCCTGCGGCAGGAAGATCGTGACGAAGATGAACATCCCGCCGAGCACGAACAGCCAGGCATTGGGCATCGCCGCCGTGAGCCAGCTCTTGGCGGAGGCGACGATCAGCGCGCCGAGCGCGGCCCCGACCAGCGTGCCGCGACCGCCGAGCGCGACCCAGATCACGATTTCGATCGAGTTCGCCGGCGAGAACTCGCCCGGATTGATGATGCCGACCTGCGGCACGTAGAGCGCCCCCGCGACTCCGGCCATCATGGCCGAGACGACGAAGACGAAGAGCTTGTAGTGTTCGACCCGGTAGCCGAGAAAGCGCGTCCGGCTCTCGGCGTCGCGCACGCCGACCAGCACCTTGCCGAGCTTTGAAGTCGTGATCACGCGCCCGAGCAGCAGCCCGCCGGCCAGCGCCAGCGCCGACAGAACGAAGAGCCCTGCCCGGGTGCTGTCCGCCGACAGCGAAAAGCCGAGCACGTCGCGAAAATCGGTCAGGCCGTTGTTGCCGCCGAAGCCCATCTCGTTGCGGAAGAACGCGAGCATCAGCGCGTAGGTCAGCGCCTGGGTGATGATCGACAGGTAGACGCCGGTCACCCGGCTGCGGAACGCGAACCAGCCGAACACGAAGGCGAGCAGGCCCGGCACGAACAGCACCATCAGGCAGGCGAACCAGAACATGTCGAAGCCGTGCCAGAACCAGGGAAGCTCCTCATAGCCGAGGAACACCATGAAGTCGGGCAGGACGGGGTTCGCGTAGACTCCCCGGTCGCCGATCTCGCGCATCATGTGCATGCCCATCGCATAGCCGCCGAGCGCGAAGAACGCGCCATGGCCGAGCGAAAGGATGCCCGCATAGCCCCAGACGAGATCGAGCGAGACCGCGAGCAGCGCGTAGCACAGGTACTTGCCCAGCAGCGCCATGACGTGGCTCGGCACGTGCATGCCCGAACCGGGATCGGCGACCAGATTGCCGAGCGGCACCAGAACCGTGACCGCGAACAGCAGCGCGAGAAAGATGCCCATGCGCAGGTTGATCAGTCGCTCCACCCGATCAGCCCTCCACCGCGCGGCCGCGCTGCGGAAACAGCCCGCGCGGCTTCTTCTGGATGAACAGGATGATGAAGACGAGGATCAGGATCTTCGCCAGCACCGCGCCGACCCAGGGCTCCATGAACTTGTTCAGCACGCCGAGCGAGAAGGCGGCGGCGAAGGCGCCCCACAGATTGCCCGCGCCGCCGAACACGACGACGAGAAAGCTGTCGATGATGTAGCTCTGGCCGAGGTTCGGCGACACGTTGTCGATCTGGCTGAGCGCCACCCCTGCGAGACCGGCGATGCCGGCCCCGAGACCGAAGGTCAGCGCGTCGACGTATCCGGTCCGGATGCCCATCTCGGCCGCCATCGGCCGGTTCTGCGTCACCGCCCGCATCTCGAGGCCGAACATCGTGCGCTTGAGCAGGAGCAGCAGACCGAGGAACACGACGATCGAGAACAGGATGATGTAGAACCGGTTCCACGTTATGGTCAGTTCGCCGACCTGGAACGCGCCCGACATCCAGGACGGGTTGCCGACCTCGCGGTTCGAGGGGCCGAAGATCGTGCGCACCGCCTGCTGCAGGATCAGGCTGACGCCCCAGGTCGCGAGCAGCGTCTCGAGCGGGCGGCCGTAGAGGAAGCGCACGATCCCCCGCTCGATCGCGACGCCGATGCCCCCCGCGACCAGGAACGCGAGCGGCGCCGCGATCAGCAGCGACCAGTCGAACAGGCCCGGATAGTGGGTCCGGATTACCTGCTGGACCACGAAGGTCGTGTAGGCGCCGAGCATGATCAGCTCGCCATGCGCCATGTTGATGACGCCCATCACGCCGAAGGTGATCGCAAGGCCCACCGCCGCCAGCAGCAGCACCGAGCCGAGCGACAGGCCGAACCAGACGTTCTGCGCGTGACCCCACATCGCCTGACGCGCCTCGATGCGGTCTAGAGCCTCCCCGGCGGCGGCGGCGATCTCGGCCTCGTCGGATGCCCGGAGCGGCGACAGCGCCGACAGCGCATCGCTCGTCGGAGCGCCTGCGACGACGTCTATTGCGGCGACGCGCTCGTCGATCGGCGCGTCAGATTGCAGCGTCGCGTTCGCGATTGCGAGTTCGAGCTTTGCCGCCACGGTCGGATCCTGCTCGGCGGCCAGCGCATCCTGCAGCGTCTCGATCTGCTCCGCGTCGGCGGCGCGGAAGGCGGCGTCGGCGGCGTTGGCGCGCCGGACGGGATCGGGATGTGCGAGCGTCAGCAGGCCGATGGCCGCGCGCACCGTGCGGCGCAGGCTGTTGTTGACCCGGATCGCGCTGGTCGATCGCGCGGCCACCGGACCGAGCGCCTCGCCGGTGAAGGCGTCGAAGCCCTGCTGCCGGCTGCCGCGCCCGGTGACGCGCAGGATGACGCCGTCCGTGTCCCGCTCGTGCAGTTCGCCCTCGCCCAGCGCGTCGAGCACAAGCAGGGCGCGGTCGTCGCCGGTGCGGGCGATCTCGTTGATGACGTCGGCCCTGTCGGAGTAGCTGCCGTCCGGCAGCCGGGCCACAAGCTCCTCGAGCGTCTGAGCCGCCGCGGCGCCGCCGAGCAGACAGAGCCACAGGAGGAGGGAAGCAAGCACACGCATCGCGCTGGTGTCCTCGGCAATCGAAGATCGGCGCGCCCGGAGCGACAGCCCGGGCGCGCCGCTGGTCAGGACGTCAGTTCGTCGCGCCGCCGCACTGGCCGGTCTCGACGTTGTAGTTGCCGCAGGACATCGGCGCCCGCCAGTTGGCGATCAGGTCGGCCGATTCCGGCAGGTGGTCGGACCACTCGTCGCCGAGGATCAGGCCCGACGTCTCCCAGACCACGTCGAACTGGCCGTCGTCGCGGATCTCGCCGATCAGCACCGGCTTGGTGATGTGGTGGTTCGAGCCCATCGAGCTCAGCCCGCCGGTCAGGTTCGGCACCGCGACGCCGACCATCGCGTCGATGACCGCGTCCGGATCGGTCGTGCCGGCCGTCTCGACCGCCTTCACCCACATGTTGAAGCCGATGTAGTGGGCCTCCATCGGGTCGTTGGTCACGCGATCCTCGGAGCCGATGAACTCGTGCCAGGCCGTGATGAACTCGTCGTTCTCCTCGGTGTCGACCGACATGAAGTAGTTCCAGGCGGCCAGGTGGCCGACCAGCGGCTCGGTGTCGAGGCCGGCAAGCTCCTCCTCGCCGACCGAGAAGGCGACGACCGGGATGTCCTCGGCGGAGATGCCCTGGTTCGCGAGCTCCTTGTAGAACGGCACGTTCGCGTCGCCGTTGATCGTCGAGACCACGGCCGTCTTCTTGCCCGCCGAGCCGAAGGTCGCGATGTCGCTGACGATCGTCTGCCAGTCGGAATGGCCGAACGGCGTGTAGTTGATCATGATGTCCTCGGGCGCGACGCCGGAGTCGATCAGGTACTGCTCGAGGATCTGGTTGGTCGTGCGCGGGTAGACGTAGTCGGTGCCCGCGAGCACCCAGCGCTCGACGCCCTCGTTCTCCATCAGGTAGTCGACGGCCGGGATCGCCTGCTGGTTCGGCGCGGCGCCGGTATAGAACACGTTGCGCTGGCTCTCCTGGCCCTCGTACTGGACCGGGTAGAACAGGATCGAGTTCAGCTCCTCGAAGACCGGCAGCACCGACTTGCGGCTGACGCTGGTCCAGCAGCCGAACACGACGTCGACTTCCTGGCCGGCGACCAGCTCGCGCGCCAGTTCGGCGAACATCGGCCAGTCCGACGCCGGATCGACGACGACCGCCTCGAGCGGCCGGCCGAGCACGCCGCCCTTCGCGTTCTGCTCCTCGATCAGCATCAGCATGACGTCCTTGAGGGTCGTCTCGGAGATCGCCATCGTTCCGGACAGCGAGTGCAAGATGCCGACCTTTATCGGCTCGCCTTCCTGCGCCAGCGCGGGAGCGGCGGCGAGCATCGCCGCGAAAGCGACACTCGGTCCAAGTTTCGCGCGTATTCTCATCATATTCCTCCTTGTTGGGCGGCACAATTGCCGGCCGCGACAGCGCAAACGCGCTCCGCCGCCAGTCGGACCGTCGCGACGCTGGGTCAGCTCCTCCGGAGTCGTCAAGTGCATTCGCCTACAAAATAATCTTAGGCATCGTCCTGCCTGCGAATCGCGCAGTTTTCAGGGGATCTGGTTCTAAGGGATGCAAACTCCGGGAAAGGTCGGTTCACCGCCCCTGATCATGCGAACGGCGATGATACAGATCAAACGCACACGATACGGGAAGTGCCATTCTCATACGATTGTGGCGGCCCAGCCTTCGCGCCGGTCCGCAGGAGGGCGTTGACGCTCCTGATCAAGAATGGAGGGAGCGTTCAGGGGAGAACAGATGTGGTTCACGCAACGATTTACGACGCAGCAGGCGAGACGAGCGGCTTCTGGTACCGCACGTATGACGCAACGACCGTCTACGAGAGCCCGCAAGAGATCCGGTTTGCGGGAACGGTCGCTGAAGGGCCGTTCGCGGACAAGAGGCTTGTCGAGACGTGGATCGGCCGCTTCGACAACGCAAACCAACAGATCATCTTCATCACGGAGATCACTCAATCGATATCCGGCGAAGTTCATACGCGGATGACGTTCGACCCTCCGATCACGGATATGGAAGACAGCTTCCAGGCCGCCTTCCTCGACGAGATGATCTATCGCGGGAACAATTTCGCGAACTACCTTGGCACAGACGCCGGCGACGACCGCATTTATGGCGGCGACGGGAATGACGAGCTCGACGGGTTCGAAGGGAATGATCGGCTCGACGGCGGCAGCGGTCGCGACCGCATGGATGGAGGGCCGGGCGACGACACCTATGTCGTGGACCATCGCTATGACCACGTGATCGAGGAGCGCAACGCCGGCGCCGACACACTCCGCAGCACGATCTCCTATACGCTCCCCGACAACGTCGAGAACCTGATCCTGCTCGGCGCCGCCGACTTGAGGGGGAGCGGCAACGGGTTGGCAAATGTGTTGCACGGGAACGTCGGGAACAACCGGCTTAGCGGCGGCGAAGGCCAGGACCGGCTCTACGGCGGGGCGGGCGAAGACAGGCTTGACGGCGGCGCTGGCGCGGACAGAATGGCTGGCGGCAGAGGCAGCGACGCCTACCTCGTTGACCACCGTGGCGACACGGTTATCGAAGCCGCCCGCCGCGGCCACGACGCCGTCATGGCGCGGGTCGACTTCCGCCTGCCCGCAAACGTCGAGGAGCTCAGGCTAGTCGGCAACTCGCTGGTCGGAACCGGCAATGAAGCCGACAACGTCATGTCGTGCGAGGGTCACCACAACCGGCTGCGGGGCCTCGCCGGCGACGACCGTCTGACCGGCGGCTTCGGCCACGATACGCTGGACGGCGGGCCGGGCGACGACGTGATGCGCGGAGGCAGAGGCGGCGACAGCTACGTGGTGGACGACCCGGGCGACATGGTAGTCGAGGTCGAGGAGCCGGACATCGACCACGTCTCGAGTTCGATCGACTATACGTTGCCGCGAAGGGTGGAGAACCTCGGCCTGACCGGATCGGCAATCCGTGGGGACGGAAACGCGCTCGACAACATCCTTACCGGCAACGCGGCCGACAACGTCCTCGGCGGCCGCGACGGACTCGACAGGCTCCTCGGACGGGCGGGCGACGACGCGCTCCGCGGGGGCTCGGATGTCGACGTGCTGTTCGGCGGGCGCGGCCGGGACTCTCTCGACGGAGGCGCAGCTGCCGACTTTCTCAATGGCGGCACGGGCAAGGACAGCCTGACCGGCGGCGCCGGCGCGGACTTTTTCGTGTTCGAATCTGCCGCGGACGCCGGCCTCGGCGGAAAGTGCGACGTGATCGGAGACTTCGAAACGAACCGGGACCGGATCGACCTCTCCGGCGTGGACGCCTGTTCGATCGCACCTGGCGACCAGGCCTTCACCTTCATAGGCGAGGCGGAATTCTCGGGTCTGACCCAGGAACTCCGGTACGCCGACGGCCGGGTCGCCGGCGACCTCGACGGAGATCGCCTTCCGGATTTTGAGATCGCGATCGCCAATCTGGCCCCGCTCACGGAGGCGGATTTCATTCTCTGAGAAGCCTCTGCGGGAAGACGCCATACAGCGGATAGCGCTCCCGTCACCCTATGGTCTCCAGATTCCGACAATAAGTATATCTTCCCGGTCAACAGTCTGAGCTGATTTCATTGCGCGGATTACAGATTGCTCTCGCTGCGCCGGGTCCTGTCGCCGGCCTCCGCAGCAATCTATTCAAGCGCCGCGTCGCGGGTCGGCGGTATGTCGGCGATCTCAAGGATCAGCTTCCGACGAACGGCGCGGTTGAACGAGGTAAGGTCCTCGGCGGTGACCACGAAGGCGCCGAGACCGCCGATCATCTGCCGGGTGAACTCAGCCTCAAGGTCGCCCATCCGAGGCCGACCGGAGCAGTTCGCGGCGCGGCACAGGATCGCCAGCCCGTTGATGGTGACGCCGGCCGCGACGACCTCCTCGCGCGCGGCCGAGATCGGCGGCCCCTGCGGATTCCAGGCGCTGTCGGCCGACAGGTCGATGACCTTGCGCGCGCCTTCGATGTCGTTGCTCTCGATCAGCTCCAGCCCCTTCAGCAGCGCCGAGCCGATCGCGTTCGAGCCGTAGGCCTGCCGCGGCGCCGCCAGCAGCCGCGCGCCGAACTCCGTCGCCGATTCGAATCCGTCGACGATCGTCCAGTCGACGACGATGTCCTGGCTCGAGGCGCCGGCCCATTCGACATAGCTGACTGCGATGCGTCCGAGCGCGCCGCCATTGGCGATCGCCCACAGAACTTCGGGGTCGGCGAGCGCCTCGGCGTAGCCCTGACGCTGCAGCGCATTCTCGACGTCGTCGATCGATCCGGAGGCGTCGGCCAGAAGCACGAGCTCCAGATCGACCTGCTGCTGCGCGCGCAGCGGCGCGGCCAGACAGGAGATCAGAAGAAGCGGCATCAGAAGTCGCATCATCGGCAGGGCCCTCCTGCCGCGCAATCTGGACCAGCGCGCGCGTTCGGCAAACCCCTTACCGCTCAACCTCCGCCCACACCTGCGTGAGCTCTGGCGTCGGCCGGTCAGGGTCCGGGCACAAGCCGGTCGAGCAGGCCCGGCAGCGCGTCGTAATGATCTAGCAGCGCCTCCGGCTCCAGCGCCGCGACGGCTCTGCCCTCGGGCCCGAAGCTGACCAGCACGCACGGGACCCGGGCCGCCCGCGCCGCGCCGCGGTCTGTCACGGTGTCGCCGATCAGCACCGATCGGTCTGGCGTTCCTCCCGCACGGGCAATGGTCTCAGTCAGGTGCCGCGGGTCGGGCTTGCGCACGTCGATGCTGTCGGCCCCGAGCATCGCCCGGAAGCGGCCGCGCAGGCCGAGCCGCGTCAGCAGCAGTTCCGCCAGCGCCGCAGGCTTGTTCGTGCAGATAGCGAGCGCCCAACCGGCCTCCGCAAGCGCATCGAGCGCAGGCTCCACCCCGTTATAAACCTTGGTGTGCCGATCGATGTTCTCGGCATACAGCTCCAGCAGCCGCGGATAGGCGGCCTCGACCTGCCCCTCCTCCCATACGCCGAGGCGCCGCTCGAGCCCGGCGCGCAGCATCGCGCGACCCCCTGCGAAGGCGAAGACGCGGTCCGTCTCCGCATCGAGCGGCATGCCGAAGCCGCCCTCTTCCAGCGCGGCGTTGGCCGCGGCGATCAGGTCGCCGGACGTGTCCGCCAGCGTCCCGTCCAGATCGAATACCGCCACGCGCATCGCCTCGGCCCTCCCTGCCAGCCCCCGGGTCGTTCTGGCGCAATGCCGCCGCCGCGGCAATGAATGGAAACTAAATCTGATGCGGCGCGGCCTTCCGCGCTTGCGGTCCCCCTGCTAGAACGCGAGCAACTCGAAATTTCCGGGATCGGAGCCGCAGATGCCCACCGCCGTCATCCTTCTCGCCGCAGGCATGGGCACGCGGATGAACTCGGAGCGGCCCAAGGTCCTGCACCCCCTGGCCGGCGCGCCACTGGTAGCGCACGCGCTTTCGGCGGCGCGCGGCCTCGACCCCGAGCACATCGTCGTGGTGACCGGCCACGGCGGCGACGAGGTCGCCGAAACCGTTGCCGAGATCGAGCCCGCGGTGATGCCGGTGCGCCAGGACGCGCAGCGCGGCACCGGCCACGCGGTTCTGCAGGCCGCCGGCGCGCTCGCCGAGTTCGACGGCGACGTCGTCGTGCTCTATGCCGACACGCCGTTCGTCCGCACCGAAACGCTGGAGCAGATGCTGGCCGCGCGCGAAGCCGGCGCCGCGGTCGTGGCTCTCGGTTTCGAGGCCGCGGACCCAAGCGGCTACGGCCGCCTGGTGCTCGGCGCGGACGGCGGGCTGGAGGCTATCGTCGAAGCCGCGGACGCGGACGCGGCCGTCCGCGCGATCCGGCTCTGCAATTCCGGCGTCATCGCCGCCGACTGCGCGACGCTGTTCGAGCTGCTGGCCGAGGTCACCGACGACAACGCCAAGGGTGAATACTATCTGACCGACATCGTCGGGCTCGCCCGCGCGCGCGGCCTTGCCGCAGCCGCGATCGCCTGTCCCGAGAGCGAGACGCTCGGCGTCAATTCCCGTGCAGACCTCGCCGCCGCCGAGGCGGCCTTCCAGGCGCGCGCCCGGATGGAGGCGATGTCCGACGGCGTGACGATGACCGATCCGGCGACGGTCTGGTTCGCATTCGACACCGTGATCGGCCGCGACGTGACAATCGGGCCGAACGTCGTGTTCGGCCCCGGCGCAACCGTGGAGTCCGGCGCGACGATCCATGCCTTCTGCCATATCGAGGGCGCGCATGTCAGCCGCGGCGCCGTGGTCGGCCCCTTCGCGCGCCTGCGCCCCGGCGCCGAGCTCGCCGAGGACGTGCGGGTCGGCAACTTCGTCGAGGTGAAAAACGCGATCGTTGACGAGGGCGCGAAGATCAACCACCTCTCCTATGTCGGCGACGCCCATGTCGGCGCGCGGGCTAACCTCGGCGCCGGCACGATCACCTGCAACTACGACGGCGTGTTCAAGCACCGCACCGACATCGGCGCCGGGGCCTTCGTCGGCTCCAACAGCGCGCTGGTGGCGCCGGTGCGCATCGGCGCCCGCGCCCTTGTCGCCGCCGGCTCGACAATCACCGCCGACGTGCCGGCGGACGCGCTGGCGCTCGCGCGTGCCCGCCAGGAGACGAAGCCCGGCCTCGGCGCGCGGCTGATGGACCGGCTGCGCGCGCTGAAGAAGGCGCCGCACTGATGTGCGGCATCGTCGGCATCCTCGGGCGCCACGAGGTCGCGCCGCTGCTCGTGGAATCGCTGAAGCGGCTCGAGTACCGAGGCTACGACAGCGCCGGGATCGCGACCGTCCATGACGGCGCGCTCGGGCGCCGCGTCGCGACCGGCAAGCTGATCGCGCTGTCGGATCTGCTGGTACGCGACCCGGTCCGCGGCCAGTCCGGAATCGGCCACACCCGCTGGGCGACGCATGGCGCGCCGTCCGAGGCGAACGCGCATCCGCATCTCGCCGGCCGCGTCGCGGTCGTCCATAACGGCATCGTCGAGAACTTCCGCGCGCTGCGGGCCGAACTGGAGGCCGAGGGCCGCGTCTTCGGCTCGGAGACCGACACCGAGATCGTGGCGCATCTGTGCGACCGCGAACTGGCGCGCGGCGCGACGCCGTTGGCCGCGGTGCAGGCGACGCTCGCCCGGCTCGACGGGGCCTTCGCGCTGGCGTTCCTCTTTGCGGGCGAGCCCGACCTGATGATCGCGGCGCGCCGAGGCTCGCCACTGGCCATCGGCCACGGCGATCGCGAAATGTACATCGGCTCCGACGCCTTGGCGCTGGGGCCGCTGACCCACCGAGTCGCCTATCTCGAGGAAGGCGACGTCGCCGTCCTGACGCGCGCCGGGGCGCAGGTTTTCAACGCTGCCGGGGCGCCGGTCGCGCGCGAGGTCGTCACCGCTCCGGCCGAAAGTCTCCATGCGGAGAAGGGCCCGTACAAGCACTTCATGGCCAAGGAAATCCACGAGCAGCCAACCGCGCTGGCAGGCGCGCTGGCGCATTACCTCGACGGCGACCACGTCTGGCTGCCCGAAGGGCTCGATCTCACGGCGGTCGAGCGGGTGACGCTGGTTGCCTGCGGGACCGCGCATTACGCCTGCCACGTCGCGAAGTACTGGTTCGAAGGGCTGGCGCGCCTGCAGGTCGAGATCGAGGTCGCCTCCGAGTTCCGCTACCGCGAGCCGCCGGTGGGGCCGCGCGATCTCGGCGTCTTCGTCAGCCAGTCCGGCGAGACCGCCGACACGCTCGCCGCTTTGCGCTATATGCGCGGAGCCGGCGCGCGCGTCGTTTCTGTCGTCAACGTGTCCTCGTCGACGATCGCGCGCGAGAGCGACGTTGCCCTGCCGATCCTCGCGGGGCCCGAGATCGGCGTCGCGTCGACCAAGGCCTTCACCTGCCAACTGGTCACACTGGCGGCGCTGGCGCTGGCGGCCGCGCGGGCCCGCGGGCGTATCGACGCGGCCGAGACCGCGCGGCTCGCGCGGGCGCTGACCGCGCTGCCCGGCCTATTCGCGCAGGCGCTGGCGCTCGAGCCGCAGATCGCCGAGATCGCCCGCGACCTGTCGCGCGCGCGCGACGTGCTCTTCCTCGGCCGCGGGCCGATGTACCCGCTGGCGCTCGAAGGCGCGCTGAAGCTGAAAGAGATCAGCTACATTCACGCTGAGGGCTATGCGGCGGGCGAGCTGAAGCATGGCCCGATCGCGCTGGTCGACGAGGCCACGCCGATCGTCGCGCTGGCGCCGTCGGACGCGCTCTACGACAAGACAGCGTCGAACATCCAGGAGGTCCTGGCGCGCGGCGGACGGGTGACGCTGATCAGCGACGCGGCCGGTCTGGAGCGCGCCGGGACCGAAATCGCGCACGGGCTCGCCCTGCCCGCCTGCGATCCGTTCGTGGCGCCGATCCTCTATGCAGCCCCAGTCCAGCTGCTCGCCTATCATGCGGCGGTGCTGAAGGGCACAGACGTCGACCAGCCGCGCAACCTCGCAAAGTCGGTGACGGTCGAGTAGACGCGGCGCTTGCCTGCACGGCCTCCTTTCGCTTAACTGGTATGACGGCTTGGAGGAAGCGGTGGCGCGGCAGAAGCTGTCCGAAGAGGTTCGCAGGCAGATCCTCGACATGATCCAAAGCGGGGCCGTGGGTCTCGGCGAAGCGCTGCCGTCGGAGCGGGAGCTGATGGAGCGCCTCGGTGTCGGCCGGCCGGCGATCCGCGAGGCGATGCAGTCGCTCGAGACGATCGGACTGATCGAGATCCGGCACGGCGGCCGGGCGCGGGTGGCCGAGCCGTCGATCGGCCGCATGGTCGACCAGGTCAGCGAGACGATGAAGCACCTGCTGGCCAACTCGCCGGCGTCGCTCGAGAACCTGAAGGAAGCCCGGGCGACTTTCGAGCGCGAGATCGCCAAAATCGCCGCCAAACGTCGCTCCACCCCTGATATGGAGCGCCTCGAGGCCATTTTCGAGGAACAGGCCGGCGCCGTCGATGACCCGCTGCGCTTCCGCGCGCTCGACGGGCGGCTGCACCGGGAGATCGCCGGCATCAGCGGCAATCCGATCTTCTCGGCGCTGATCGACGCGCTGTTCCGCTGGCTATCGGATTTCCACGTCGACCTGATCTCGGTTCCGGGCCTCGAGCAGCTGACGCTGGCCGAGCACAGGCAGATCCTCGACGCGATTGCCCTGGGTGACGCCGAAGGCGCAAGCGCTGCAATGGGCGACCACCTGATGCGCGCAAACGACCTCTACCGGCAGTCTCACCTCGTCCGGGCCTGACCCGCTTCCGAACCATTGCCAAGCCGGATCGACTGGTATAACCAGTCAACAAAACGAGGGGGAGCGATGCCAGCCGGAGTAAAGTTCGCATGCCGATCACGCCACGGCCACTGCCGCCGATGATGGAGTATCGCGGCGCGCTGATCGGCTGCGGCTTCTTCGCCCGCAACCACATGCACGGCTGGGCGGCGGCCAAGGGCGCAAGGATCGTCGCGGTCTGCGATCGTGACCGCTCCCGCGCCGAGCAGTTCGCCCGGGACTTCGGCGTTGCGGCGGTCCATGACGACGCGGCCGAGATGCTGGACGCGGTTCGCCCCGACTTCGTCGACATCGCCACCACAGTCGAGTCGCACCGGCCGCTTGTCGAACTCGCGCTTCGGCACGATGCGCTGACGATCTGCCAGAAGCCCTTCGCCGAGACCTGGGCGGACGGCCTCGCGATGGTCGCGGCGGCCGAGCGCGCCGGACGGCCTATGATCGTGCATGAGAACTTCCGCTGGCAGCGCGCCTTCCGGTTGCTGCGCGCCGAGATCGACGCCGGCGCCATCGGCAAGCCGAGCTTCGCGCGCCTGTCGTTCCGGCATGGCTACGACATCTACGCGAACCAGCCCTACCTCGCCGAGGTCCCGGATCTCGCGCTGATGGACATCGGGCTGCACCTCTACGACGTCGCGCGCTTCCTGATGGGCGACGTCGCCACGGTCTCGACGCTGACCCAGCGCCTGAACCCGCGCGTGCGCGGCGAGGACGCCTTCACGACGCTGCTCGGACACACGGACGGCGGCGTCACGAGCGTCGAGTGCAGCTTCTTCTCGCGACTGGACCCGGACCCGTTCCCGCAGACGCGGGCTCGCATCGAGGGGCCGGACGGCACTCTGGAGCTCGACTTCGGCTGCCGCATCCGCGCAACGACCGCCAACGGCGTGCGCGAGATCGACGCCGATCCGGCCGTGCCGGCTTGGGGCGAACGCCCCTGGCACATCATCCAGGACTCGGTCGCAGCCTTCGAGGCCCATGTCGTCGACGTGCTGCGCGGCAAGGCCGAGCCGCAGCCGTCGGGGCGCCACAACCTCACGACGCTGGCGATCACGCTCGCCAGCTACCGTTCCGCCGCACGGCGCGAGACCGTCGACCTCGCCGCCTTCATCGAGGGAGGCTGCGTCCGATGAGCCGCATCGAAGCCGACTACTGGATCGAATCCGCCTGGCCGCTCGCCGAGGCCGCCGAGGCGATGGCGGGCGAGCAATCGTCGGGGACGTTCCTGCCGATCCCCGGCGAGACGCCCGAGCTGAAGGAGCGGTCGGCCGCCCGCGTCACCGCGCTCGACGATCTCGGGCCTGTCGAGGCCCCGTCCCTGCCCGGCGCCGGCCGCGCCGACCAGCCGCACCGCGCCGGCCGCGTCACGTTGTCCTGGCCGCTCGACAACATGGGACCGTCGCTGCCGAACCTGATCGCCGCGGTCGCCGGCAACCTCTTCGAGTTGAAGCAGTTCTCGGGCCTGCGCCTGACCGACCTGCGGCTTCCCGAGGAATTCGCAGATGCGAACCCAGGACCGGCCTTCGGAATCGACGGCACGCGCCGGCTGGCCGGCGTCGAGACCCGCCCGCTGATCGGCACCATCGTCAAGCCCTCGGTCGGCCTCGACGCCGCCGGCACCGCCGCGCTGGTCGCCGACCTCGCCGAAGCCGGGCTCGACTTCGTCAAGGATGACGAACTTCAGGGCGACGGCCCCGCCTGCCCGTTCGAGGACCGCGCCCGCGCGGTGATGGGCGTCGTCAACCGCGCTGCCGACCGCTCCGGGCAGAAGCTGATGTTCGCCTTCAACATCACCGGCGAGATCGACGAGATGAAGCGTCGGCACGACCTCGTGCTCGAGCTCGGCGGCACCTGCGTCATGGTCAACCTGACCGGCGTCGGCCTGTCGGGCTTCCTCGCGATCCGCCGCCATGCAGGCCTGCCCATCCACGCACACCGCAACGGCTGGGGCGCGCTCAGCCGCTGCCCGTCGCTCGGCTTCGACTATGCGCCCTGGGCCAGGATCTGGCGGCTCGCCGGCGCCGACCACATGCACGTCAACGGTCTGTGCAACAAGTTCTGCGAGCCCGACGACAGCGTGATCCGCTCGGCCCGCTCGATGCTGGAGCCGATGTTCTCCTCGAAACCCTGCACGGTGATGCCGGTCTTCTCCTCCGGCCAGTCCGCGGCGCAGGTCTGGGACACCTATGCCGCCCTCGGCTCCTCCGACCTGATCTACGCGGCCGGCGGCGGCATCATGGGCCATCCCAGGCGGACCGGCGGCGGGCGTCGCCGCGCTGCGCGCGGCTTGGGACGCGGCGCTGGCCGGCGAAAGCGCCGCCGACCGTGCGGCGCGCTCGCCCGAGCTCGCCGCAGCGCTGGGCAAGTTCGCCTGATGCGCCCGCTGCCCGAAACCGGCCCGGTCCTCGCCTGGTATGGCGACGATTTCACCGGCTCGGGCGCCGTGATGGAGGTGCTGACCTTCGCGGGCCTGCCGGCGGTGCTGTTTCTCGAGCCGCCGACGCCCGACATGCTGGCCGCCTTCCCGCAGGCCCGCGCGATCGGGCTCGCCAGCGACGCCCGCACCCGCGACCCAGAGTGGATGCGCGCGACACTGCCGCAGGCCTTCGCGAGCCTTCGCGCCTTCGGGGCGCCGCTGCTGCACTACAAGATCTGCTCGACCCTCGACAGCGCGCCGCTTATCGGCTCGATCGGGGCCGCGGCCGAAATCGGCGGCGCGCCCGGCAAGCCGATCCCGCTGATCGTCGCCGCGCCCGGCATCGGCCGCTGGCAGGCCTTCGGCAATCTTTTCGCCCGGGCCGGCGACGGCATCCACCGCCTCGACCGGCACCCGACGATGTCCCGCCATCCGGTCACGCCGATGGACGAGGCCGACGTCCCGCGCCACATCGCCCGCCAGACCACGCTCCCGGTGGGCCTGATCGACCTGCTCGACCTGAAGGCCGGCCACGGCGCCGAACGGCTCGCTGCGCAGACCGGCATCGTCGCGATCGACGTCGTGGACGACGAGACGCTGGCCGTCGCCGGAGCGCTGATCTGGGAGGCCGGCGCGGAGTTCGTCATCGGCTCGCAGGGCATCGAATACGCGCTCGCCGCCGCCTGGGCCGAGGCCGGCCTGATCGCGCCGCCGCCGCAGCCCGCGACCCTCGCGCCGACCGAGCGCATCGGCGTCGTCTCGGGCTCCTGCTCGCCGATCACCGCCGAGCAGATCGTCGAGGCGGGCCGGGCGGGCTTCAAGATCATCGACATCGACCCGCGCGCCGCCGATTGGCAGGCCGCGCTCGACGCGGCCGCCGGCACAGCCCTGACGGCGCTTCGGCGCGGCCGCTCGCCGCTGGTCGCGACGGCCCGCGGCGCCGGCGACGCCGGCGTATCCGACGCGGGCGGGCGCATCGGCGCCGGCCTCGGCCGGCTGCTCGACCGGCTCGTGCGCGAGGCGGGACTGACCCGCGCGGTGATCGCCGGCGGCGACACGTCGAGCGCCGCCGCCCGCGGGCTCGGGATCGTCGCCCTGACGGCGGAAACCCCGATCGCGCCCGGCGCCGCGCTGCTGCGCGGCCGCCGCGCCGACGGCAGCACGATCGAGATCGCAATGAAGGGCGGCCAGATGGGCGGCCCGGACTTCTTCGTCCGCGCACGCGACGGACATCGAACCGGCGGCGCGGCCGCCGCATGAGGAGAACGACATGACCAAGATCGCGCTGATGGGCGCCGGCGGCAAGATGGGCGTCCGGCTCGCCACGAACCTGATGGGCACGCGCTTCGACGTCGCCCCGGTCGAGGTCGCCGAGGCCGGCTGCGCCCGCCTCAAGGCCGCGACCGGCCTCGACTGCATGGAGCAGGGCCAGGCGCTGAGCCGCGCCGACGTCGTCGTGCTTGCGGTGCCCGACCGGATGATCGGCGAGGTCGCGCACCGGATCGTGCCGGACCTCGATCCGGGCACGGCCGTCATCGTGCTCGACGCAGCCGCGCCCCATGCCGGGCAGATGCCCGAGCGCGCCGACGTCACCTACTTCGTCACCCATCCGTGCCATCCGCCGATCTTCAACGACGAGACCACGGCCGAGGCGAAGAACGACTTCTTCGGCGGCATCCACGCCAAGCAGCACATCGTCTGCGCGCTGATGCAGGGCCCCGAGGAGCACTATGCGCTCTGCGAGGAGGTCGCGCGCGAGATCTACAAGCCGGTGATGCGCTCGCACCGCTGCACGGTCGAGCAGATCGCGATCCTCGAGCCGGCGCTGAGCGAGACCGTCGGCGCGACGATGGCGCTGGCGCTGCGCGAAGCCGCCGACGAGGCCGTGCGCCGCGGCGTTCCGGAACAGGCGGCGCACGACTTCCTGCTCGGGCACCTGACGATCGAGCTCGCCATCGCGTTCGGCGTCTTCCCGGAGGGCAAGTTCTCGGACGGCGCGCTGCACGCGATCGCCGAGGCGAAGCCCGTGATCTTCAAGGAGGACTGGCTCGAGCGCGTCTTCGCGCCCGAGAATGTCCTGCAATCGGTCAGGGACATCTGCGGCGTCAGGACAGCCGCCGAGTGACGGCGCGCAAGCGGTCCCGACGGCGCGCCACCAAAGCCAGAACGACAATCGACCAAAGCAACCAGGGAGACCAAACATGACCAGACTGCAACGCCTCGCCGCCGGCACGATGCTGGCCGGCCTCGGCCTCGGCGCCGCCTCGGGGGCCTCGGCCGCCAACATCTGCTTTTCCTTCGTGGACCTCGAGAGCCAGTTCTGGGTCGCAGGCCACCAGGCGATCACCACCACGCTCGGCGAAGCCGGCCACACGGTCATCGAGCGCAACGCGAACGAGGACGCGAACCGCCAGCTCGAACAGGTACGCGACTGCATCGCCCAAGGCGTCGACGGAATCATCCTGATCCCTCAAGACGGCGAGACCGCCACCACTATCGTCGCCGAGGCCCAGGACGCCGACACGCCGATCGCGGTGTTCAACCGCCCGCCCTCCGACCTGTCGCGCGGCATCGTCGTCGTCGCCGACAACGCCTCGATCGCCGGCCAGGCGGTCGACTTCGTCATCGAGAAGGCGCTTGCCGCCGCGCCTGCGGACGAGAAGCTGAACGCGATCATCGTCGTGGGCGACCTCGGCGATCCGAACGCCGTCGGCCGCAAGGAAGGCTTCTACACGTCGATCGAGAAGCACGCCGACCGCTTCAACGTGACCGAGGTCGCCTCGAACTGGGATGCGGCGACCGCGCTCTCCAACCTCGAGGCCGCCGTCACGGCGAACCCCGACGTGGACCTGCTGTTCACCTCCTCCGACTTCCTGTGGCCGACGATCCGCTCGGTGTTCGAGCCGCGCGGCCTGTGGACCAAGACCGGCGAGGACGGCCACGTCTGGCTGGCCGGGCTCGACGGCGACGCCACCGCCTGCCAGCTGACCAAGGAAGGTTATGTCGACGCGACCGGCGTTCAGGACCTCTACTTCGAGGCCGAGCAGGCGCTGGGCGCGATCCTCGCCGCGATCGACGCGGGCGAGGCGCAGCCGAACCAGGTCATCGAGGACCCGGGCTTCGCGCTGACGACCGACAACCTCGGGACGCGCGAGATGGACATGTGGGGCTGCGTCCTGCTCAGCCAGGGCTTCCTCGAAAAATCCTGAGCCCGATGCAAGGCGCCATCCGTCCGGCCGGGGTCGTTCCCCGGCCGGAACTCGCCCCGCCGCCGCCACCCGTCCGCGCGCCCCGATCCCTCGGCTGGCGCCTGCGCGGGGTGTTCTTCTCCGACTATTTCGTCCTTTACCTCTCGCTCGCCTATTTCCTGATCCTCGTCCCGTTCCTGCCGACGCTCTCGACGCCGGGGAACGTCGTGAACCTGATGTCGAACATGTGGCCGCTGCTGGTGGTCGCGGTCGGCCAGACCTTCGTGCTGACGATCGCCGGGATCGACCTCAGCCAGGGCGCCGTCGCGGGGCTCACAAGCATCATCGTGGCGCTGCTGCTGGCGGCCGCAGCTCCGGCCGCAATCCTGTCGAACACGCCGGTCTGGGGCGTGCTCCTGACGGAACAGGGCGGCCTGCTCGCACAGAACGCTTTCGCCCTGCCCCTTGGCATCGCAGCGATGCTCGCCATCGCCGCGCTGATCGGCCTCGCCAACGGGCTCGCGATCGCGAAACTCCAGATGCCCCCCTTCATGGTCACGCTCGTCGCGATGATCGCGGTCTCGGCCTTCGCGATCTGGCTGACCCAGTCGAACAACATCCGCGAACTGCCCGAGAGCTTCATCGCGCTCGGCAAGGGCGATCTCGTTTCGGTCTATCTCGGCGACAAGCTCGAATCCCAGCTGCCGCGCCGCGAGGTCTACTCTTTCGTCACCTGGCCGATGGTGATCGCGATCGCGGTCGCGATCGTCGCCCATGTCCTGCTGAACCGCACGGTCTTCGGCCGCTACGTCTTCGCGATCGGCATCAACCGCAAGGCCGCCGAGATCTCCGGCGTGCCCGTCGCACGGGTCATCGTCGCGGTCTTCGTCATCTCGGCGATCTGCGCCGCCATCGCTTCGATCCTCTACACCGCGCGTTTGGAGACCGGACGCCCGACGCTCGGCGCCGGCAACTTCCTGCTCGACGTGATCGGCGCGACCGTGATCGGCGGCACGTCGCTGTTCGGGGGCAAGGGGAAGATCCTCTGGACCTTCTTCGGCGTGCTGTTCTTCGTCCTGCTGTCGAACACGCTGAACCTGATGAACCTCTCCGCCTTCCACATCGACATGGTCAAGGGCGGGGTGATCCTGATGGCGGCGCTGCTCGACGTGATCCGGACCCGGCTGATGCGAGGCTCGACATGACGACCCCGCTCCTCTCCTTCGACGGCCTCGGCAAGGACTGGTTCGGCGTGCCGGCGGTCAGCGACTTCACGCTCGACGTGCCCGAGGGCGCGACGCTCGGCCTGATCGGCGAGAACGGCGCCGGCAAGTCGACGCTGATGAACATGGTCGGCGGCGTCGTGCCGCCGTCCTCCGGCGCGATGCGCTGGCGCGGCCAGCCCTATGCGCCCGCCTCGGCCGCCGACGCGACCGGGACCGGGATCGCCTTCATCCACCAGGAGCTGAACCTCTTCACCAACCTCTCGATCGCCGAGAACATCTTCATCGACGGCTTCCCGAGCCGGTACGGCCTGATCGACCGCCGACGCATCGCCGAGACGACGCGCGCCTTGCTCGTCCGGCTCGACCTCGACCATTCGCCCGAGGCCAGCGTCGGCGATCTCGCGCCCGGCGAGCGGCAGCTCGTCGAGATCGCCAAGGCGCTGCACCGCGACGCCGACCTGATCATCTTCGACGAACCGACCACGTCGCTGACCCCGCGCGAGACCGCGCGGCTCTTCGACGTGATCGCGCGCCTGCGTTCCGAGGGGCGCACCGTCATCTACATCAGCCACATCCTCGGCGACGTGGCCCGGCTCGGCGACCAGATCGCGGTGTTGCGCGACGGGCGGCTCGTCGCGTCCGGGCCGGCCGCCGACTTCCCGGTCCCGCGCATGATCCGCGCGATGATCGGCCGCGAACTGTCGGGCCTCTTTCCCGCCCGCACCGCGGCGCCGTCCGACGAGATCGTGCTCAGCGCCAGCGGACTCGGCCAGCCCGGCGTGATGGAGAACGTCAGCTTCGACGTGCGCGCGGGCGAGATCGTCGGCCTGTTCGGCCTGATGGGCTCGGGCCGCAGCGAGCTCGCGCGCGCGGTCTTCGGCCTCGATCCGGTCGAGACCGGCACGCTGACGCTCGCCGGCGCGCCGCTGACCGGGACCACCGCCGAACGCATCGCCGCCGGCGTCGCCTTCGTCACCGAGAACCGCCGCGACGAAGGCCTGATGCTCGAGGCGCCGGTCGCCGAGAACCTCAGCCTCGTCGCCGTGCGCGATTTCGGCCGCGGACCGCTCGCGCTGATCGACCGGCAGGCCCATGCGGAGACGACCGAGCGCGCGAAGGGCGAGATCGGCATCCGCGCGGGCAGCATCGCGACCCAGCCGGTCAAGTCGCTGTCGGGCGGCAACCAGCAGAAGGTCGTCATAGGCAAATGGCTGATGAACGCGCCGCGCCTGTTCATACTCGACGAGCCCACGCGCGGCGTCGACGTCGGCGCAAAGTACGAGATCTACGCGCTGACCGACAAGCTCGCGGCGGCGGGCGGGGGCGTGCTCCTCATCTCGTCCGAACTCGAGGAGCTGATGGGCATGTGCGACCGCATCCTGGTGATGAGCCGCGGCGAGATCGTCGGCCGCTTCGACCCGCCCTTCGACCGCGAGACGATGCTCGCGAGCGCGTTCCGCGAGGTGGTCGCATGATCGATGCCCGAGGCCCCGGTCAGGCGCGCACAGCCTCGCGCAGTCGCCGGAAAAAGGTCTGAGGATGCCCAGATGAAGGATCGAATGGCGACCAATACAAACAGCACGTTACGCATCTGCGCCAACTTGCGCAGGCGGCCCGATGACCCGCATATCCGACTTCGCCCTGCGCCACGCGACGCTGCTGATCTTCGTCGCGGTCCTCGCCTGGTTCGGCGCCCAGGCGCCGGGCTTCCTCGCGCCCGAAAGCCTCGCCAACATCGTCAAGCAATCGGCCTTCATCGGCATCTGCGCGATCGGGATCACCTTCGTTCTGCTGACCGCCGGCATCGACCTGTCGGTCGGATCGGTGATGTATCTGGGCCCGCTGATCGCCGGGTTCGCGATGCGCGACTACGGGATCGGCGTCGCGGGCGGCGTCGTCGTCGCCGTGCTGGCCGGCGCGGTGCTCGGCGCGATCAACGCGGCCTGCATCGTCGGGCTCCGGATCGTGCCCTTCATCGTCACGCTTGCCACGCTCTTCGCGTTCCGCGGCTTCGGCATGTGGCTGACCAGCTCGCAGCAGTTCGACTTCAACCGCACGATGCTCGACTTCGGCCGCGCCTCCCTCGGGCCGGTCCCGCTGCCGATCGTCTTCTTCCTCGTGCTCGCGCTGATCGCCCATGTCGTGCTGACCCGGACCACGTTCGGGCGGCAAATCTACGCGGTCGGCAACGACCCCGAGGCGGCGCGCAAGGCCGGCCTGCCGGTCAACCGGGTGCAGGCCGCGGTCTATGTGATCTCGGGCGCCTGCGCGGGGCTCGGCGGGTTCATCGTCATCAGCCAGATCGGCCGACTCGACGCGGGCTTCGGCCAGGGCCGCGAGTTCGACGTGATCGCCGCCGCGGTGCTGGGCGGGGCGAGCCTCTTCGGCGGCATCGGCTCCGCGCTCGGCGCCGTCGCCGGGCGCGACGCTGATCCAGACGGTCAACACCGGGCTCGTCTTCACCGGGGTCAACCTCTACCTGCAGCCGATCCTGATGGCGGGCATCATCTTCCTCGCCGTCGTCGTCGACAGCCTGCGGGCGCAGCGGATCGCCCAAAGAAAACGCCGCACGATCCGGCCACTGACGTCGTGAGACGGAGCGCGGGGCACGCGTGCCCCGCGGCTCAAGCCGCTGATCTTGAATGAATTTCTTCGCCGGATTAACTGGCCGGTAACGCATCCGATCCGCCCGCGGGCTCGATCGCCGCGGCCACCGCGTCGTCGACCGTCTCGAGCCAGACGAACTCGAGTTGCTCGCGCGCCTGGGCCGGGATGTCGTCGTAGTCGCGCTTGTTGCGCGCCGGCAGCATGACCCGGGTCAGGCCGGCCGCCGCCGCGGCGACCACCTTCTCCTTGATCCCGCCGACCGGCAGCACCAGCCCGCGCAACGAAATCTCGCCGGTCATCGCCGTGTCGCTGCGCACGGTCCGGTCGAGCAGCAGCGAGGCGAGCGCGATGAACATCGCGACCCCCGCGCTCGGTCCGTCCTTCGGGATCGCCCCGGCCGGAACGTGGACATGGATGTCGGTCTTCTCGAAGGCGGCCGGATCGACGCCGAGGCTCTCGGCCCGGCTCTTGACCAGCGTCAGCGCGGCCTGGGCGCTTTCGCGCATCACCTCGCCAAGTTGGCCGGTCAGGATCAGACGGCCGGAACCCGGCGCGCGGCTCGCCTCGATGAACAGGATGTCGCCGCCGACCGGCGTCCAGGCGAGCCCGGTCGCGACGCCCGAGACGCTGGTGCGCATCGCGACCTCGTTCTCGAAACGCGGCGCCCCGAGCGGATCCGACAGATCGCCCGCGCCGATCCCGATCCGCTCGGCGCTGCCGTCCGCGATCCGCACCGCCGCATGGCGCAGCGCCGCGCCGATCTCGCGCTCGAGGTTGCGCACGCCGGCCTCGCGGGTGTAGCCGCGGATGATCGCGCGCAGCGCGTCGTCGTCGATCGTGACCTGCTCCGGCGTCAGGCCGTTCGCTTCCAGCTGGCGCGCGACCAGGTAGCGCCGCGCGATCTGCAGCTTCTCGTCCTCGGTGTAGCCGGCGAGGCTGATCACCTCCATCCGGTCGCGCAGCGGCCCGGGGATCGTGTCGAGCACGTTCGCCGTGGTCAGGAACACGACGCGGCTGAGGTCGTAGTCGACGCCGAGATAGTTGTCGCGGAACGTTCCGTTCTGCTCCGGGTCGAGCACCTCGAGCATCGCCGCCGACGGGTCGCCCTGCACGCCGCGCCCCATCTTGTCGATCTCGTCGAGCATCATCACGCAATCGCGCCGCCCGGCGCGGCGGATCGCCTGGATTATGTTGCCCGGCAGAGCGCCGATATAGGTGCGCCGGTGGCCGCGGATCTCGGCCTCGTCATGCACGCCGCCGAGGCTGACGCGGACGAAGGGCCGGTCCATCGCGCGCGCGATCGACTGGCCGAGCGAGGTCTTGCCGACGCCGGGCGGCCCGACGAAGCACAGGATCGGCGCCCTGCCCTGCGGCGCCAGCTTGCGCACCGCGAGGAACTCGACGATGCGCGCCTTGATCTTGTCGAGCCCGTAATGGTCGGCGTCGAGGATGCGGCGGGCCTCGGCGATGTCGATCGGCGTCTCGTCGGGCAGGCCCCAGGGCAGGTCGAGCATCCAGTCGAGCCAGGTGCGGACCATGCCGCTCTCGCCGGCGGCCTCCGGCATCCGCTCGTAGCGCCGCAGCTCCTTGCGGACCTGCTCGGCGACCGCCTCCGGCATCCCGGCTTCCGCGACGCGCTTTTCCAGCTCGGCGACCTCGGCGGCCTTGCCGTCCTCTTCCCCGAGTTCGCGCCGGATCGCGGCGAGCTGTTCGCGCAGCACCGCCTCGCGCTGGCGCTCGTCGAACGCGGCTTTGGTCTGCTGGCCGATCTCGCGGCTGATTCGCATCACCTCGATCCGGTTCGCGAGGATGCGCGAGACCTTGTCGATGCGCGCGCCGAGATCGAGCGTCTCGAGGATGCCCTGCTTCTCGGCGGGGGCGACGTCGAGATAGGCCGCGGCGAGGTCCGCCAGCGCGCCCGGCTCGGTCATCGCCTGGATCGACTCCGCCATGCCCTGCGGCGCCTGCGGCAGCAGCCCGACCGCCTCGATCGCCTGCGTGCGCAGGTGCAGGAAGCGGCCCTCGATCTCGGGCGAGACCGGCCGGTCCTCGGCGATGGTCTCGACGCGCGCGACCGGAAACGGGGCGCCCGGCAGCAGGGCAAGCAGCCGGAAGCGGCGCGCGCCCTGCGCGATTATGTGATGCGTGCCGTCGGGCGCGGTGACGTAGCGCAGGATGTTGGCGATCGTGCCGATCCGGTGCAGGTCCTCGGCCTGCGGGGCGTCCTGCTTGGGATCGCGCTGCAGCACGACCCCAATCTGGCGCTCCTCGCGCACCGCCTGCTGGATCGCCGCCAGCGACTTCGGGCGTCCGATCGCGATCGGCGCGACGATGCCGGGAAAGAGCACCATCTCGCGCACCGGCAGCAGGATCAGCGCGTCGTCGGGCAGCGGCGCGCCGTCGCCGGTCGGCACGGGCTGCGGGGCGTCGTCGGCGGGGCTCATCGCGGCGCGGCCTTTTCCAGCGTGAAGACGAGGCAGCCGTCGGCCACCGACTGCGAGACGGCGTAATGTCCGTGCGGCAGCGGGATCCGGCGCTCGAACCGGCCCTGCGGCAGTTCGAGCCGGTGGATCGTCGCGCGGCGCAGCTCGGCGGGCAGCGTGCGGCGGCCGCGCACGACCAGCGCGTCGCCGTCGATGCGGGCCTCGACGCCGGCCGGATCGACACCGGGCAGCGCGACCAGGACGAGGATCGCGCGGTCGGTCTCGATCACGTCGACCGGCGGCGTCCAGCAGGTCGTCGCGCTCTCCGGCGCGGGGGACAGCTCGAAGAACTGGCGCTGCATCCGCTCCGCCCGCGCGAGCGCATTCAGCGCCTCCGACATCATCCAGTCCCGCGGATCGCGGTTCGCCATCGCCGGTCTCCCTCCGCTGCCGTCGTCGCGGCAGGATCGGACTTCGCGCCGCGAGTCGCAACCCGCGGAACGGCGGCCTCAGGCGCGGCCGGCGGCCTTCAGCTCCAGCCGGCGCGCGTGCAGGATCGGCTCGGTGTAGCCGGAGGGCTGCGCCGCGCCTTCGAAGATCAGGTCCGACGCAGCCCGGAAGGCGACGCCGTCGAAGCCGGGGGCCATCGGCCGGTAGTTCGGGTCGCCGGCGTTCTGTCGATCGACGACCTCGGCCATGCGGCGCAGGATCTCCGCCGACCTCGTCGCGGCCGACGACCCCGTGACGCAGCCAGTTCGCGATGTGCTGGGCCGAGATCCGGCAAGTCGCGCGGTCCTCCATCAGGCCGACGTCGTTGATGTCGGGCACCTTCGAGCAGCCGACCCCCTGGTCGATCCAGCGGACCACGTAGCCGAGGATGCCCTGCGCGTTGTTTTCGACCTCGCGGCGGATCTGGTCTTGCGTCCACTTGCGGTAGCTGGCGGTCGGGATGTCGAGCAACGCCTCGACATAGGCGCGGCGGCCCCCCTTCGCGAGCTCGGCCTGGACCTTGAACACGTCGACGCGGTGATAGTGCAGCGCGTGCAGCGTGGCCGCGGTCGGGCTCGGGACCCAGGCCGTGTTGGCGCCGGCCTTCGGGTGCTCGATCTTGGCCTCGAGCATCGCCGCCATCCGGTCGGGCATCGCCCACATGCCCTTGCCGATCTGCGCGCGGCCCGAGAAGCCGCATTCGAGTCCGATATCGACGTTCTGGTTCTCGTAGGCGGTGATCCAGCCCTTGCGCTTGATGAAGTCCTTGCGGCTGAACGGGCCCGCCTCCATCGACGTGTGGATCTCGTCGCCGGTCCGGTCGAGAAAGCCGGTGTTGATGAAGACGACGCGGTCCCGCGCGGCGCGGATGCACTCCTTGAGGTTGACCGAGGTGCGGCGCTCCTCGTCCATGACGCCGAGCTTGACCGTGTTGCGCGGCAGGCCGAGCGCGGCCTCGACCTGGGTGAAGGTCTCGTCAGCGAAGGCGACCTCGTCGGGTCCGTGCATCTTGGGCTTCACGACGTAGACCGAGCCGGCGGGCGAGTTGCGCGGGCCGGAGGTCTTGTTCAGGTCGTGCATCGCGATCAGCGTGGTGACCATCGCGTCCATCAGGCCCTCGTAGACCTCGGCGCCGTTCCGGTCGAGGATCGCGGGATTGGTCATCAGATGGCCGACGTTGCGCACCAGCATCAGCGCGCGGCCCTTGATCGTGACCTCGCCGCCGTCCGGCGCGGCATAGGTCAGGTCCGGGCGCAGCGCGCGGGTGACCGTGCGGCCGGCCTTCTGGAACGTCTCGGCGAGGTCGCCCCGCATCAGCCCGAGCCAGTTGCGATAGGCGGCGACCTTGTCCTCGGCGTCGACGCAGGCGACGGAATCCTCGAAATCCATGATCGCGGTCAGCGCGCTCTCGAGCCGGACGTCGGCGAGGCCGGCGCGGTCGCGGGCGCCGATCGCATGGGTGCGGTCGAAGACGAGCTCGACATGGAGGCCGTTGTTGCGGAGCAGCACCGCCTCGGGCGCCCGCGGATGGCCGCGCCAGCCCGCGAACTTGTCCGGCTCGGCCAGCGGCAGGTCGTCGACCAGCAGCGCGCCGTCCTTGACGTGGTAGCGCCGGGCGTCGGCGTGGCTGAGGCCCGCGATCGGGAAGGCGTCGTCGAGGAAGACGCGGGCCCGGGCGACGACGCGCGCGCCGCGTCCGCGGTCGTAGCCGCCGGCGGGCGGCGGGCTCCCCATCGCGTCGGTGCCGTAGAGCCCGTCATAGAGGCTGCCCCAGCGCGCGTTCGCCGCGTTGAGCGCGAAGCGGGCGTTCGTGATCGGCACGACCAGCTGCGGGCCGGCGACGGTCGCGATCTCGGGGTCCACGTTCTCGGTGCCGATCGTGAAATCGCCGCCCTCGGGCAGCAGGTAGCCGATCTCCTCGAGGAAGGCCTTGTACGCCTCGCGGTCGTGCGGCTGGTCGCGATGCGACCGGTGCCACTCGTCGATCAGGGCCTGGAGCGCCTCGCGCCGCTCCAGCAGCGCCGCGTTCCTCGGCCCGAACTCGTGCGCGAGAGCCGACAGCCCGTCCCAGAAGGCGCCAGCCTCGACGCCGGTTCCGGGCAGCGCCTCCTGCTCGACGAAGGCGGCCAGTTCCTCGGCCACTCCAACCCGGCGCGCTGGACGCGCCTTGGTTCACCTGGTTCTGCCATGTCGTTCCCCGTCGTCAGCGTGTCTGGTGCGGCGCATCAAATCACGTGCGCCAGCGGAACTGCGAGCCCCCTTCCGCCTCTCGGGCCCGGTCAGGCGGTCGCGCTCCGGGTGCGCCGCCAGAGCCAGAACGCGATCGGAGAAATCCAGATCAGGATCGTCAGCACGCCCAGCCCCGCCGCGATCGGACGGTAGAAGAACGCCATCAGGTCGCCATCCGTGCGGATCATCGTCGTGATGAAGTGGTTCTCCACCATGCCGCCGAGGACGATCCCGAGAATGCAGGGCGCGACCGGAATGTCGTTCTCCTCCATGAAGAACCCGAGCAGGCCGAAGGCCAGCATGACGCCGACGTTGAACACCGCATTATTGGTCGCGAAGGCGCCGACGACGCAGAAGGCGAGGATCATCGGCATCAGCACGTTGCGCGGCATCCTGAGCAACTGGCGGCTGAGCTTGATCGCAGCGAAGCCGAGCGGGATCATCAGCAGGTTCGCCAGGATGAAGATCAGGAACACGGCGTAGATGTTCTGCGGGTTGAACAGGAACAGCGTCGGCCCCGGGTTCATGCCGTGGATGAACAGCACGCCGATGACGATCGCGGTGATCGTGTCGCCGGGAATGCCGAAGACCAGCGCCGGCACCCAGGCCGAACCCAGCGCCGCGTTGTTGGCCGATGTCGCCGCGACGATTCCCTCGAGATGACCGGTGCCGTACTTCTCCGGGGTCTTCGAAAAGCGTCGGCTGACCGCGTAGGAGATCCAGGCCGCAAGATCGGCGCCCGCGCCGGGCAGCGCGCCGACGCTGACGCCGATGACGTTGCCCTGCGCCTGCTGCCTCCAGTACTGGCCGAACATGCGCCCCCAGCCGCGGAACGGGTTGCCGATGCTGACCTGCGGCGCCGGCATGCTGGTCATGCCCTCGCCGGCGTTGCGGAAAATCTCCGATATCGCGAACAGGCCGATCATCGCGGCGATGAAGTCGATGCCGCCGAGCAGTTCGGTGTTGCCGAAGGTGAAGCGCGGCACGGCGGCCGGGTTGTCGAGGCCGACCGTCGAGACCGCGAGGCCGATCAGCAGGCTGACCAGGCCCTTGATCGGGCTGCCCGATCCGATCAGCGCGGCGCAGGTCAGGCCGAGCATGCCCATCCAGAAGTACTCGGGCGCCGAGAACTTCAACGCGATCTCGGCAAGCCCTGGCGCGGCGAAGATCAGCACCGCGGTTCCGACCAGCCCGCCGACCGCGGAGAAGAGCAGGTTCGCGCCGAGCGCCATCTCCGCTTCGCCGCGGCGGGTCATCATGTAGGCTTCGTCGGTATAGGCGGCCGAGGCCGGCGTGCCGGGAATGCGCAGCAGAGTCCCCGGAATGTCGCCGGCGAAGATCGCCATCGCCGAAGCCGTGACCATCGTGCCCACCGCGGGGATGGGATCCATGAAGAACGTGACCGGCACCAGAAGCGCGATCGCCATCGTCGCGGTCAGGCCGGGGATCGCGCCGACGAAGAGGCCGAACAGCGCGGCCAGAAGCAGGGCGAGCAGCACGTCCCACTGGAACACGAGCCCGGCGGCCTGAAGCATTGCGTCGGTCATCTCACCACCAGCGGATCGGGGCCAGCACGCCCCAGGGAAGCGGAACCAGCAGCAGGCTGCCGAACAGGTACTGCATGAGCAGCGGCGTCAGGATCGCCACGACGATCGTCGCCGCCCAGCCGACGCCAAAGCGCCGCAGCAGCGCGACGAGGATCAGCGTCATCGCCGGAATGAAGCCGAGCCAGTCGGCGGCGAGGATGTAGAAGACCACCGCCGCGATCGTCGCCAGCACGTTGACGCGGCCGGTCCGGTCGCGCGCCCAGTCGGTCCAGACGACCACCGGCATCCGCGCCTTCAGGCCGGAGACCACCAGCACGATCCCGCAGAGGGCGAAACCCAGCGCGATCAGCGTCGGAAAGGCGCTCGCGCCGTAATCCTGGCCGGGAACGGACGGAAAGCCCCGCGAGGCGAGTGCGAGGCCTGCCGCGAACACAAGGAGCAGGGCGCCGAGCACGGCATCGTTCAGGCGCATCTTGTCGGGCCTTCGTCGGCGGGAGAACGGCGGCTCGCGCGGGTCGCGAGCCGCGGCAGCGGGCTTGGCCTATTGGGCCAGGCCGACCTCCTTCATCACCTCGCCGAGGTTCTCGTTGCTTTCGGCCATGAACTGCCCGAACTCCTCGCCCGAGGCCCACTGCCGGCCAAAGCCCTGGCCAGACATGAACTCGGCGTATTCCGGGTTGTTGTAGACCGCCTCTAGCGCGCTGCGCAGAGTCTCGACCACGTCGTCCGGCATACCGGCCGGGCCGACCACGCCGCGCCACGCGCCGATCTCCCAGCTGACGCCGAGCACCTCGTCGGTGCTGGGGATGTCCGGGAACGCCTCGTTGCGCTCGCTCGACATGACGGCCAGCGAGCGGACGCGGCCGGCCTCGATCAGCGACCGGGCCTCCGGGATCGACGACGGCACGATCTCGACTCCGCCGGCGACCAGGTCCTGCAGACCGGGCGCCGCGCCCTCGCTCGGCACCCAGCGCACCGAGGCCGGGTCCATGTCGAGCTTGGACAGCAAGCCCGCGATCGCCAGGTGCCAGATGCCGCCCTGGCCGGTTCCCGACGCGCTGAGCGTGCCGGGGTTCGCCTTGATGTCCTCGATCAGCGCATTCATGTCCGCCCACTCGGCGTCCTCGGCGACGTGGACCGCGGCCGGGTCGAAGTTGACGAGCGCGAGCGGCGTGTAGTCCTCCCAGGTCAGGTCGGTCAGGCCCTGCCAGTGCATCATGCCGATCTCGACCGTCGCCATGCCGATCGTGTAGCCGTCCGGCTCGGCCTCGGCGATCGCCGAGTGGCCGACGACGCCCGAGCCGCCGGTGCGGTTGACGACGTTGACCGGCTGCCCGAGCTCCTTCTCGAGCAGCGCCGCGACGATACGCGCGGTCGCGTCCGTGCCCCCGCCCGCGCCCCAGGGCACGATCATCTCGATCGGGCGGTCCGGATAGTCCTGCGCGGCGGCCGGGCCGGCAAAGGCGCCGAGCGCAAGGCCGGCAGCGGCGGTCGCAAGCAGGGTCCTGCGGCGGGCGAAGGAAATCGGTGTGTTGCGAGACATGTCGTGCTCCCTACATCTTGGCTTGAGACGGGCTCTCGCCGCCTTGCCCCCAAAACTGGCCGCCATGGCTGGGGGTGTCAATTCGAAACGGCCCGGCTCGGGCGCGATTCAGACCGAGGCGTAGCCGCCGTCCACCGGCAGCACCGCGCCGGTCACGAAGCCCGCCAGCGGCGAGGCGAGGAACAGCGTCGGCCCCGCCAGATCGCCCGGCTCGCCCCAGCGGGCCATCGGCGTGCGCGCGAGGATCGCGGCCTCGCGCGCCGCGTCCTCCTGCAGGCCGCGCGTCAGCCCGGTGCGGATCCAGCCCGGCGCGATCGCGTTCACCCGGATGCCCTCCGGCGCATAGGCGATGGCCAGCGACTTCGTCATCTGGACGACGCCGCCCTTGCTCGCTGCATAGCCGGGCACGAGGCCGCCGCCGAAATAGGACAGCATCGAGGCGGTGTTGATGATCGAGCCCCGGGTCCTGGCGAGCAACGGCCGGGCCGCGGCGCATGTCCGCATCGAGCCGGTCAGGTTGACGTCGAGCACCTCGGCGAAGACCTCGGGGTCGTGCTCCTCGCCGCGTCGGATCGTGCCGGCGCAGTTCACCAGGACATCGAGTTCCGGCATCGCGCCGATCAGCGCGGAGACCGCCGTTCCGTCGCGCACGTCGAGGCGCACGAGGCGCAGGCCCGGCGCCGGGCTGGCGGCGGCGATCTCGGCATCGCTGACCGAGGTCGCGATCACCTCGGCGCCGGCAGCGGCAAAGGCCGTGGCGATCGCGCCGCCGATCCCCGCCGCGCCGCCGGTGACCAGCACGCGCCGGCCCTCGAAATAGGGGCGCGCCCAATCGGCGGCCTCGGTCTGCGTCGTCGGGGGCATCGGCTTGGTCTCCTGAAGGCTCAAGCGTCTCGCACGAAAGGCCAGGGCCGGATCTCGGCGATGCGCGCGCGCTGAACGGGCGACAGCGCCTCGGGCGCGACGAGGTAGGTGTGGATCGAGAACACGACGGCGCCGGTCTGCGGCAGGCGCAGGATCGTTTGCCGCTCGCTCCGGACGAACCGCACGTCCTGCGGATCCGGGCTGTGGCGGTCGAACTCGTTGCGCGGGCTGTGCAGCTCGCTGGCGGCATAGCCGAGCAGGTTCGCGCGCATCAGCGGCGCGCCGGGCCGCACGAGGTCGAACATCCGCTGCACCCGCGATCCGTACTCCGCGTAGACCGGGACCGGAAGGTGGATCGCGGACAGCGGCCGGCCTAGCTTCTGCGCCAGGGTCCAGTTCGACGGAAAGCACAGGACCGCGCCGATCAGCCGGTGCTCGTCGGCGCCCCCGGGCTTGTCCAGCAGGCACAGGTCCTCCTGCACCAGGCGCCCGGCGGTCGCCAGCGGCGGGCCGTCCAGCGGCACGCGAACCCCGTCGGGCCGCACGACGCCATCGCCGTCGCGCCGGTAGCCCGGCGCTTCCGCCAGCGCCGACAGCACGACGTCCCGAAGCTCGCAGGCGGCGGCGCCGGCGTCCGGCAGCATGTCGCAGACCGCGGCGCCCTTCTCGGCGAGCAGCCGGTCCCGATAGCCCATCTGCGCGGCGAAGGCGTCGTCGCGCTGCAGCCAGTCCGCGGGCGCGATCGGCGCCGTTCCGGGCAGCCGCGCGCCCGGCGGCGACATCCACGGCAGGTCCGGCAGCCGGCGTTGCAGGATCGCGCCGGCCTCGACGCCGTCCTTCACCGGATGAACTGGTCGACGTAGTCGGCCCCGAGACCGACCGCAGCATAGTGCTTCCGGCACATGTCGATCTTGGTGAACGTGTCCTCGTAACCGACGTGCCGGTTCTGCTCGTCGACGTAGATCATGCAGCCGGTGATGTTGAAGAAGGTGATCATTTCCTCACAATCCTCGGGCACGGTCAGCGTGTGGATCTCGCCGGGCGGCTCGAACACATAGGACCCGGTCTCGGCGACCCAGTCGTGTTCCAGATAACGCCAGCGTCCCTTGAGCACAAAGCCATGGACCGGGTTCGGATGCAGGTGGCGCGACAGGATGCCGGACTTGCGCACGCGCAGCAGGTTGCACCACTGGCCATGCATCGTGTTCAGCATCAGCGGGCGGAACCATACGTCCCTGGCCTGCGGCACCCAGACGCGCTCGTCGTCAGGAATGGCCGTCGTCGCGATCTCATGCGGCGCGAGCGGATGCGTCGAGCCCTTCATGTTGTCGTACATTCGTGTCGTCCCCTCGTGGTCGCGCCCGGCCGCTCGCCTGCAGCGGCCGGCAAGCGCGGGCAGGCGCCAGTACCGCCGCAGCAGCGCTCAGCGGTATACCACGTCGATCCTGTCAAAGGCGCCGTTCGCGTGGTCATCTCGAAAGAAGTCGTGGTCGGCCTTCAGCCGGTCGGCCGCCTCTTCCGCGAACCGCAGGATGTCGGCCGTGAACAGCCGCCGCGGGCTCGCCGCGGACACCACCGAGGGCTCGACGTCGTAGTCGATCTGTCCGAGGTCGTCCGACAACGCATGCGCCTGCGCCAGAACCGCGCCGCAGACTTCCGCATAATCCTTCCACGCGCCGTAGCTTAGCGTGTCGAGATCGATGTCATTGCGAAAGGGCGCGCGCTCCCGGCTCATGAAGCTCTCGCCGTCGATCTCGACCGCGCCATAGAACGCGTCGCCATGCGCAAGCTGGACCGACTGTCCGTGCGCGATCCGGTCGGCCTTCGCGCCCGCGTGGAAATCAGAGGGCGGCGTCAGCCCCTCGAGAGCCGACTGGCGGGCGCGCTTGAACTCGATGATGAGATCGTCGGTCGCATCCTTCGACGGGCCCTCGATCAGGACATAGTAGCGCGGCAATCCAAGCGACGCCGTTCCCTGCCGATGGCGCACGCACACGTCCTTGACCTTCAACTCGCCGGCCCGCTTCAGGCCCTTGATCCGTTTCGATTTCGCAAGAGCGTTGATCGCCGCCTGGAACTTGCCGACCTCGCCCGACAGGGGCTGAAGCTCGTCGGTCGCCCGGAACCGGAGCCCGCTCGGATCCAGGTAATCCTCCCGAAGCCAGCTCCGGCGTTCCTTCCACGCGTCCCCGAACAGCTTGCGGATCACCTTCGGCGAATTGTCCATCCGGTAGGACTCGTTCTTCTCGGTCGAACGATCCGCGTAGAACGCCATCGCTTGCAGGTAGCCCTTGACGAATTTCGCGACCACCTTGCGGCGCTTCTTGCGCTTCATGCCGGCGACTTCGCGCGCCGCCACCCAGAACCCGACCCCGCCGCGCTTGATGTCCCAGGTGAACGGCGCGTAGATCGTCTCGTCGAAGTCGTTCACGCCGAAGATCGGCGCGCCGTGCCTGTCCGGCATCACCCCGAAATTCTCCGGATGAACGTCGCCGAGCGCCATGACGGACGGCATGTGCGCGTCCTGACCCGCCATGTCGCGGTAGAACAGCAGCGCAGTGCCCCGGAAGAACTTGAAGAAATCGCCCGCCAACTCGTCGAACTTGAGCCTGCTCCCGCTGGATTGCTGCTCGATCCGCTGCTCGTGGTCCTCGCGGATGGTCGAGCGCACATGCAGGCGTCGAGCCTGACCGGTCAGCAGGACGGGGTCGTCGACCTGCTCGCCCGCCGCGACCCGGCGCGCCAGTTCCCGGAACGCCTCCACGCGCCCGCCGAATTTACGTTCAGGCGTCACCCGGCCGGCTGCCATGATGTCTCGACCGCCTCTCCAAGCTGGGCGCACTACGTCCGCCTTCTTGGCAGAACTCGCCGCGCTCCCGATCCCCCGTGGACCTTCCGCGCCGAGCGCCAAGTCGCGCTGTGATTGCGCTTGCGGCGGCGACTCCGCGACGGCCGGGTCCGACCGAACAACTCGCGCGCCGTGGTCGAGGTTCCACGGACATGTCCCGGACATCGCCGCGCAGGCCGGGATGCCCGCGCAGGCCGCCCGGTCGACCTGCGCAGCAGCCGCCCCTCACCGCCTGCTGGAGCGGCGCCCGCCAGGGGACCCCGGCCTTATGGGCGCAAATTCAGATCGCCGGAACGAGCTTGCGGTTCTCGGCAAGACGGCTCTCGATGGTCTCGACCGTCTCGTCGACGTCGCCGTTGCTCAACCCGAGCCCGAGGCCGATCAGCCGCACGAGCTTGTCGACGCGCTCTATCTCGGTCGCGCCGCCAGCCACCGCGCGAGCCACCGAAGACGGCTTCATCAGCTGCTGCGCCGCCGCCGCGTACTTCTCGAAGGGCACCAGGTCGTCGGGATCGGCGCCGAGCCGTTTGGCCACGTCATCGACGAAACCGTAGATCGCCCCGGACTTCGCGAGGTCGGAATGCACGGCGTCGCGGATCGGGCGCGGATCCCCTTCGCGTGTGACGCAGCGGTAGTTGCCGGTCAGCAGCATGCTCCATTTCGCCAGCGGAACGAACAGCGACTCGAAGACCCGGAGCTTGACCGGAACGTCCTTGCCGTCGAGCCGGACCGCGGCGACATCCGCCTCGAGCTCCCTGAGCAGGCCGTTGGCCTCGGCCTCGCCGAAGGCCGCCGTCTTGAAGTTGGTCGGCAGGCCGACATGCAGCACATTCGCCCGCTCTTCCGGCGGGCGGAACGCCTGCGGGTCGGGGCTGCAGAGCGTGACCAAGTCCGGATCGAACCCGTCCCAGACCTCCGGCGCCGTGTAGCTCGCCGCCAACGCGGCGGCGTCGAGGCCGGGGATGCGCCGCAGATAGGCGAGCGGCGGCATGTTCATGATCGAAAGGCACGGAACCCGCGCCGCGGCGATGCGCGCCAGCAGGCTGCGGATGTCCTCGGCGCCGTATTGCGGCTCCTGCATCGCGAGGCCGACCATGTCGTAGGCGCCGACATCGACCTCGTCCGGCGTGCAGGCGTCGACCCGGCCCGGCAGGTCGGCGGAGCGGATCGCGCGGTGGGCGTCCTCGCCGCGGAGCTGGATCCGGACCTCGGTGCCCTCGGCGTTGATCAGCGCCGCCGTCTTGGACCGGCAGACCAGCGTGACGTCGTGCCCGGCCATCGCCAGCTTGGTCCCGAGGAGCGAGCCGTAGGACGCGCCCAGAATGACAATGCGACGGCTCATGAGCTGTTCCCCTCAAAGCTGCTGTTCCGGGGCGCCGCCGCAGCGGCGCCCGACGTTCTCCCGGCTGGTCAGGCCGCGCCGGGCCGCCGACCGCGCATCCGGACCATGACGACCTTCAACAGCGGCAGCAGGATCAGGATGATCGCGATCACCGTGATCACGCCGGCGATCGGCCGCGTGAAGAAGATCGACGCATCCCCGGAAGAAAGCAACAGGGACTGGCGCAGCGTCGGCTCGGCGATCGGGCCGAGCACGATGGCCAGGACCGCCGGCGCAAGCGGATAATCGAACTTGCGCAGGAAGAATGCGCTGATCCCGAAGATCAGCATCAGCCAGACGTCGTGCATGTCGTTCGTCGCTGCAAAGCCGCCGACGACGGACAGCACGAAGATCATCGGCGCCAGGATCGTGAACGGCATCCGCAGCATCCAGATGAACAGCGGGATGAACGACAGGTTGATAACCAGCGCGAAGAAGTTCGACACGTAGAACGACCCGATCAGGCCCCAGACGAACTCGGGCTGCTCGGTGAAGAGGCGCGGACCCGGCGTCAGGCCCCAGATCACCATGCCGCCGAGCAGGATCGCCGTCGTCGGCGAGCCCGGGATGCCGAGCGTCAGCATCGGCAGCATCGAGCCGGTCGAGGCCGAGTTGTTGGCCGATTCCGGCGCGGCGACGCCGTCGGGGTTGCCCTTGCCGTAGCTGCTCGGATCCTTGCCGGTCATCTTGGCGACGCCATAGGCCATCAGCGAGCCCGGAGTCGCGCCGGCGGCCGGAAGGATGCCGACGAAGAAGCCGAGGAACGAGCCGATGGACATGCCGCGCCAGCCCTCCTTCATCGTGACCTTGCTGTCCGCGAGCACGCTCTTGAAGCTGATCTCGGCGCGCGTCGTCGTGATCTTTCCGCGCGTCGTGTCGATCGTCCACAGCATCTCGCCGATGCCGTAGACGCCGATCGCGAGCACCAGGAAGTTGATCCCGTGCAGGAAGCCGGAGATGTCGAAGAACACCAGACGCGGCTCGCCGGAGATCTGGTCGAAGCCGACCGCGGCGAAGACGAGGCCGAGGCAGATCGACAGGATGGTCTTGGGGATGTCGTCGCCCCCGAGACCGACGAAGGTCGCGAAGGCCAGCAGCATCAGCGCGAAGATCTCGGGCGGCCCGAAACTCAGCGCCACATGCGCGAGCGGCGGCGCGAAGGCGGTGAAGAGCACGATCGAGACCGTGCCGCCGACGAAGGACGCGATCGCGGCCGTGACCAGCGCGAGGCTGGCCTTGCCCTTCATCGCCAGAGGTCGCCCGTCGAACGTCGTCGCCACCGCCGTCGAGGCGCCGGGGATGCCGAGCGTGATCGAACTGATCGCGCCGCCATACATCGCGCCGTAATAAATCGCGGCGAGGAAGATGATCGCCGAATCCGGCGGCACCAGGAAGGTGATCGGCAGCAGGATCGCGACGCCGTTAACCGAACCCAGCCCGGGCATGGCGCCGATGAACAGACCGACCGTCACGCCGAGGATGATGAGCCCGATGTTGATCGGCGAAAGGGCCAAGATCAGTCCGTGCCCGAGTAGCTGGAGTATTTCCATCTTATCTTTCCACTTTCATGCCCAAGCGGACAATGCCTGCCCTGACCTCAGTAGATGATCTCGTACATGACGTTGAAGAACGGCTCGGTAAATTCCATCCCCTTCGGCAGCGTGATCCGCATCAGGCCCTCGAAGAAGAAGAAGAACAGGACCGGCACGCCGATCGCGAGCACCAGGGCCAGCCAAAGCTTGTGCCGGCCGAGGAACCAGACGTAGTAGAACAGGAACACCGCCATGGCGCCGTACATCGAGATGATGTTGATCAGCGCGATGAAGCCGAGCAGGCCGCCGCCGACCTGAAGCAGCATCCTGCGGCCGTCGGCGTCCAGAACCGGCTCGGTGGATTGGGAAGGCGGGGATGTCCGCCTCGCCCAGTTCACTGCGATCATGATGGTGCAGACGAGCATGATCGCCGACAGCCAGAACGGCCAGGCGCCGCCGCCCGGCCCAGAGCCGGAGACATACCCGATGTTAAGCTCGGTGCTCTTCCACATCATGTAGATGGAGAGGAGGGCGAGAACGCCCGCCGTTACGATTTCTCCCAGCCGCATCGAGGCCTCCTATCGGGTATGTCCAGGGTCTCAGGCCGTCAGCCTTCCAGCTCGGAAAGGAGCTGGCGGTGGCGCTCGATCTGCTCGGACCAGTACGCCTTCTGCTCGTCGGGGCTCAGCCACATCGGGGCCAGGCTCTCGGACGTCATGTACTCCTGCCATTCGGGCGTGTTGTAGATCGTCTCGAACAGGTTCTGGTAGTACTCCGCCGCCTCGTCGGACATGCCCGGCGCGCCGACGACGGCCCGCTGGTTGTTGTAGGCGAACTCGTGCCCGAGCTCGGTCATCGTCGGCACGTCCGGGAAGGTGTCCAGGCGTTCCGCCGAGAAGGCGACCAGCGGGACGACGTCTCCTGCCGCATAGAAGCCCTTGGCTTCGGCGGGGTTGTTGACCGTCGCCATGATCTGCTGGCCCGCCAGCTCCTTGGCGACCTCGCCTCCGCCCGCGTAGGGGATGTACTTGATGTCGAGGCCGAACTCGTTCTCGAGGAAGCCGACGACGAGGCTGTCCTCCTGCCCGGTGCCGGTGCCGCCCATCACGTATTCGCCGTTCGCGGCCTTCACCGTCTCGACCCACTGGTCGAAGCTGGTGATGCCGCTGTCCTTGTGGACCCACAGCACGAACGGATCGACGCCCATCATCGCGACCGGCGTGAAGGTCGAGACGTCGACGCCGAGGTTCTCCTGCCGGATCGGCGTCGTGAAGAACGAGTTCAGCGTCACCAGGATCGTATGATCCGGATCGGACGCGGTATTCAGCGCGATCAGCGCCTCTGCGCCCGAGCCGCCGCCCTTGTTGTTCGGAACGAGCGGACGGTTGGTCAGGTCTTCCTTTTCGGCGACCGACTGCAGGAACCGCGCGATCTGGTCGGCGCCGCCGCCGGCGCCCGCCATGATCACGAAATCCACCGGCTTCGTCGGCTCCCACGCGAACGCGGGCGTCATCGTCATCACTCCGAGCGCGATCGCGCTCGTCATGGTCGCCAGGAACTTGGAATGCTTCGCCATTTGGTCCTCCCTTTGGCTTCTAGGCTTTCGGTATCGTCCAGTTCTTGTCCGGCCGTCTTTGGCGCGACCGTGCTTCGTTCGTTTGGATCGAGCCTGCTCGCTCCTCAGTGGTTCAGCACGACCGGCGTGGTCGCAGTATCGACGATCGTCTGCGTGTTGCCTCCGAAGATGGTCTCGCGCTCGTGGCTGTCGCCATAGGCGCCCATGATCATCAGGTCGGCGCCGGCGGCGGAACTCGCCGCCAGCAGCTCGCGCCCGACCTTTCCGGAGCCGAACGTCTCCGTCTCCGCCGTGACGCCGTGCAGCGACAGGTATCGGACGAGGTCGTCGGCCGAGGTGCCTGGACCGGCGTCAGAGCCGTTGGACAGGATCACGACCGAGTCAGCGGTCCTCAGGATCGGCATGCACTGCGCCAGCGCGCGCGACGCCTCGGCGCTGCCGTTCCAGGCGAGGCTGACGCGCCCGCCGAGGCTGGCGGGCGGCGTCGCCGCCGGCGGGCACATCAGCACGGGCCGGCCGGAGTGAAACAGCGCGGCCTTCAGCGTGTTTTCGCCGAGGTTGCGGTCGCGGTCCGGCTTGGCGACAGCGATCATGTCGGCCAGTCGGCCGCGCCGCTTGATCACGTCGACCTGGCGGCCGGGCTCCTCGACGAAGGAGACCGTCGCCCGCTTGCCGACGCTTGCGTCGGACGTGTCGAGGTCGAGCTTGGCGGCCAGCGCCATGACCTCGCCGCGCAGACCCGCCTCTTCCTGGTCCGCGACCTCGTAGGACTGTCGGATCAGCTGCTTGCGCAGGAAGTCCGGGATCGGCACCCCGTAGGGCATCAGAATCCTCCGGCCGCGGCCGGCTGTGCACGATCGTGATGTGCGCGTTGTAGCGATGCGCGAGCGCAGCGGCGTGGGCGAGCACGTTGTCGCCCTTGCCGTCGCCTCTCACCGGAACCAGGATCTTGCGGATCACCGTCGTTTCCCCTCAGAACAGGCCGTCGATCAGGCCTTCCTCGTTGATGCGGATGTTCTCGGCCGAGGGCTTCCGCGGGAGACCGGGCATCGTCATGATCTCGCCGCAGATCACCACGACGAAACCCGCTCCGGCCGACAGGCGCACTTCGCGCACCGGCAGGCTGTGCCCGCGCGGCGCGCCGCGACGGTTGGGGTCGGTCGTGAACGAGTACTGCGTCTTGGCCATGCAGACCGGCAGGCCGCCGTAGCCCTGCTCTTCCCAGGATTTCAGCTGGTCGCGGATCTTCTTGTCCGCGAGCACCTCGTCGGCGCGGTAGATGCGCTTGGCGATGGTCTCGATCTTCTCGAAAAGGCTCATCTCGTCCGGGTAGAGCGGCGCGAACTGTGCCGCCTTGCTCTCCACGATGGACACGACCTTCCTGGCCAGATCCTCGATGCCGGCCGATCCCTTCGCCCAGTGCTTGCAGAGAATGGCCTCCGAACCCTGGCTCGCGACGTATTCCTTGATCGCCTGCACCTCGGCGTCGGTGTCGGTGACGAAGTGGTTGATCGCCACGACCGCCGGCACGCCGAACTGCTTCACGTTCTCGATGTGCTGGCCGAGGTTGGCGCAGCCCTTCTTGACCGCGTCGACGTTCTCCTGGCCGAGGTCGTCCTTCTTGACGCCGCCGTTCATCTTCATCGCGCGCACCGTGGCGACGATGACCACCGCCTCGGGCTTCAGCCCCGCCTTGCGGCACTTGATGTCGAAGAACTTCTCCGCGCCGAGATCGGCGCCGAAGCCGGCCTCCGTCACCACGTAGTCGGCGAGCTTCAGCGCGGTCGTGGTCGCCACGACCGAGTTGCAGCCATGCGCGATGTTCGCGAACGGGCCGCCATGCACGAAGGCCGGGTTGTTCTCCAGCGTCTGCACCAGGTTCGGCTGCATCGCCTGCGCCAGCAGCACCGTCATCGCGCCGTCGGCCTTGATGTCGCGGGCATAGACCGGGCTGCGGTCGCGCCGATAGGCGACGATGATGTCGCCGAGCCGCTTCTCGAGGTCCTTCAGGTCCTTCGACAGGCACAGGATCGCCATGACCTCGGACGCGACCGTGATGTCGAAGCCGGTCTCGCGCGGGAAGCCGTTGGCGACGCCGCCGAGGTTGCAGACGATCTCGCGCAGCGCGCGGTCGTTCATGTCCATCACGCGGCGATACGGGATGCGCCGGATGTCGATGTCGAGCTCGTTGCCCCAGTAGATGTGGTTGTCGAGCATCGCCGACAGCAGGTTGTGCGCGCTGGTGATTGCGTGGAAGTCGCCGGTGAAGTGGAGGTTCATGTCCTCCATCGGCACGACCTGCGCGTAGCCGCCGCCCGCGGCGCCGCCCTTCATGCCGAAGTTCGGCCCGAGCGAGGCTTCACGGATGCAAACGGCGGTCTTCTTGCCGATCGCGTTCAGCCCGTCGCCGAGGCCGACCGTCGTCGTGGTCTTGCCCTCGCCCGCCGGGGTCGGGTTGATCGCGGTGACGAGGACGAGGTGGCCGTTCGGCCGGTCCGCCAGCGATTTGATGAACGCTTCCGACACCTTGGCCTTGTCGTGGCCATAGGGCAGCAGGTGTTCGCTATCGATGCCAAGCTTGGCGCCGATCTCCTGGATTGGCTTCTTGTTGGCCTTCCGGGCGATCTCGATATCCGACATGTGACGTCTTCCTTTCAGGGAAATTCTGGTCTTATTCGCCGAGCGACTGGCCGGCGGCGAGACCCGCCGCCTTCGCCCATTCCGCGGCCGCGACCTTGCCGCCGCCCGCGCGCACCCGCTTGACCCGGATCCGGCCGCCGATGCACTGCACGGTCACGCCGTCGTCCGACACGTCCATGACCCGCGACGAGATGCCGTCGCCCGGCACGCGCTCGCAGTCGAACACGCCGATCGTCTCGCCGTTCAGCGTCGTCCAGGCGCCAGGCGCCGGGTTGGTGCCGCGGATCAGGTCGTAGACCTGCTTGACCGGCTTGTTCCAGTCGATCTTCGCGTGCTTCGCGGTGCAGCGCCGCTCGTAGGTCGCCTTCGCCTCGTCCTGCTCGGTGTGCGGCGGGTTGCCGGAACGGTAGAGGTCGACGACCTCCAGAACGGAGTCGATGGCGGACGGGTAAATCTTCTTGAAGTAGAGATCGATCACCGTGTCGTCGGGCTCGATCGGCACTTCCTTAATCAGCAGGATGTCGCCCTCGTCGAGCCCGTCCGACGGGTAGAACCAGCAATAGCCGGACTTCTCGCTGCCCATGATGATCGGCCAGTTGACCGCCGAGGGGCCGCGGTGCAGCGGCAGCAGCGACGGATGGAAGCAGATCGAGCCGTGGGTCGGCGTGTCGCGCGCCGCTTCCGGCACGAAGACGTTGACGAAGGCCATGACCATCAGGTCGGCGTTGAACGCCGCCAGCTCGTCGGTGGTCGCCTGATCTTTGAAATGCGCCGGCTGCAGGACCGGAAGGCCCTTCTCGATCGCAAATTCCTTGATCGGATCGACCGGCTTGCCCTCCTTGTCGGGCTCGCAATAGACGGCGACGACCTCGTCCTTGCCGGCGTCCAGCAGCTTGGCCAGCGCATCCTTGCCGAAGGCCTGCTGTCCCATCACGATCAAACGCATGTACTCACTCCCTTAGAATGACGGCCCGGTCTGCGCCGGGGCCGCCTTTCGAAATTCATTCGGCGGCGACGGTCTTCGGCTCGCCCACGGCGCCCGACTGGAAAACCCGATCGACCTCCTCGGCGCTGTAACCGAGCACCTGGCTCAGGATCTCCGCGGTGTGCTCGCCCAGCAGCGGCGAACGCAGCACCTCGACGGGGCTGTCGGACATCTTGATCGGGCAGCCGACCGTCAGGTACTTGCCGCGCTCCGGGTGATCGACCTCGACGATGGTGCCGGTCTTGCGCAGCCCCTCGTCCTCGGCGATCTCCTTCATGCTGAGGATCGGGCCGACCGGGATGTCGTGCGGGTTGCAGATGTCCATGACCTCGAACTTGGTCTTGGTCATCGTCCACTGCTCGATGGTGCTGAACACCTCGTTCAGGCGCGGCAGCCGCGCCTTCGGGGTCGCATAGTCCGGGTCGGTCTTCCACTCGGGCTTGCCGATGACGTCGCAGACCTTCTCCCAGACCGCGGCCTGGGTGATGAAGTAGGTGTAGGCGTTGGGATCGGTCTCCCAGCCCTTGCACTTCAGGATCCGGCCCGGCTGGCCGCCGCCCGAGTCGTTGCCGGCGCGCGGGACCGCGTCGCCGAACGGGATGCCCTCGCCGAACTGCGAGTATTCGTTCAGCGGGCCGGCCTCGAGGCGCTGCTGGTCGCGCAGCTTGACGCGGCAGAGGTTGATGACGCCGTCCTGCATCGGGGCGAGCACCTTCTGGCCGCGACCCGACTTCTCGCGCTGGTAGAGCGCGGTGACGATGCCGAGCGCGAGATGCAGGCCCGTGCCGCTGTCGCCGATCTGGGCGCCGGTCACCAGCGGCGGGCCATCGAGAAAGCCGGTCGTCGAGGCCGAGCCGCCCGCGCATTGCGCGACGTTCTCGTAGACCTTGCAATCCTCGTACTTGCCGGGACCGAAGCCCTTGACCGAGGCCACGATGATGCGCGGGTTGATCTTCTGGATGTTCTCCCAGGAGAAGCCCATGCGGTCGAGCGCGCCGGGCGCGAAGTTCTCCACCAGCACGTCGCAGGTCTCGATCAGTTTGGTAAGGACTTCCTTGCCCTCGGGCGCCTTCGAGTTGATCTCGATCGAGCGCTTGTTGTGGTTCAGCATCGTGAAGTAGAGGCTGTCCGCGCCCGGCTTGTCGACCAGCTGCTTGCGTGTCGCGTCGCCGACGCCGGGACGCTCGACCTTGATCACGTCGGCGCCGAACCAGGCGAGCAGCTGCGTGCAGGTCGGACCCGACTGCACATGGGTGAAGTCGAGAACCTTGATTCCTTCAAGCGCTTTCATGAATGCATCCCCGTCGAATTTCAGATCTTCTTCGCCTGCGGATAGCGCGCCTGCGCCACCACCGACTGCGGATTGAGATTGCCGATGTTGCCGCTTTCCTTGCCGGCCGCCGGATCGATCGCGGCGTTGACCAGCGTCGGCCGCCCGCTCTCGAGCGCCTCGAGCACGGCCCGCCTCAGATCGTCCGGCGTCTCGACCCAGACCCCGACGCCGCCGAAGGCCGCCATCATCTGGTCATAGCGCGCGTCCTTGACGAACACGGTCGTCGCGGGATCGGAGCCGCCGCCCCAGTTCTCGCCGTCGCCGCGGTAGATGCCGTTGTTGTTGAACACCACCACGCAGATCGGCAGGTCGTAGCGGCAGATCGTCTCGACCTCCATGCCGCAGAACCCGAAGGCGCTGTCGCCCTCGATCGCAAGCACCCGGTTCCCGGTCTCGATCGACGCCGCGATGGCGGCGCCCATGCCGATGCCCATGACGCCCCAGGTGCCGACGTCGATGCGGTGGCGCGGCTTGTGGATGTTGACGATGGACCGCGCCAGGTCGAGCGTGTTGGCGCCCTCGTTGACCACGATCGTGTCGGGCTGGTCGGTCACGATGTCCTTCAGCACGCCGAGCGCGGAATGGTAGTCCATCGGCACGGAGTTGTTGCGCAGCCGCCCGGCCATCTTCTCCATGTTGGCTTCGGCCTTGGCGTGCACCTTCTCCAGCCACTCGACCGGCGGCGCGATGCCCTCGCCGTCGAGCGCGTCCAGCAGCGCCTTGGCGCAGGAGCCGACGTCGCCGACCAGCGGCGCGGCGATCTCGACGTTCGAGTCCATCTCCTCGGCGGAGATGTCGATCTGCACGAAGCGCTTGCTGCCGGGTTCGCCCCACTGCTTGCCCTTGCCGTGCGACAGCAGCCAGTTGATCCGCGCGCCCATCATGATGACGACGTCGGATTCCTTGAGCACCGTCGACCGCGCGGCGGCTGCGCATTGCGGATGGGTGTCCGGCAGCAGACCCTTGGCCATCGACATCGGCAGGAACGGATAGCCGGTCTTTTCGACGAACGCGCGCACGACGTCGTCCGACTGGTCGTAGGCCGCGCCCTTGCCGAGCACGATCAGCGGCCGCTTGGCGCCCTTCATCACCTCGATGGCCCGGGCGATCGCGTCCGGGGCCGGCGTCTGCCGCGGCGCGGGGTCGATCACCTTGACCAGCGTCTTCGCGCCCTCGGCGGCGTCCATCACCTGGCCGAGCATGGAGCCCGGAATGTCGAGATAGACCCCGCCGGGCCGGCCGCTCACCGCGCTGCGGATCGCCCGCGCGATGGCGATGCCGATGTCCTCGGCGTGGTTGAGCCGGTAGGCGGCCTTGCAGAACGGCCGCGCGATGGCGAGCTGGTCCATCTCCTCGTAGTCGCCCTGCGCCAGATCGACGATCTCGCGCTCGGACGAGCCGGAGATCAGGATCATCGGCCAGCAGTTGGTCGTGGCGTTCGCCATCGCCGTCAGCCCGTTGAGGAACCCCGGCGCCGAGACGGTCATGCAGACGCCCGGCTTCTTGGTCAGGAACCCGGCGACGGACGCGGCGTAGCCCGCGTGCTGCTCGTGCCGGAACGAGATCACCCGCATCCCCTGCGCCTGGGCGTAGCGCCCGAGATCGGTGATCGGGATGCCGGGCACGTTGTAGATCGTCGTGATGTCGTTGAGCTTGAGCGCGTCGATCAGCAGGTGGAACCCGTCGGTCAGAGCCGGCTGCGCGTCCGCCTCGTTCGTCTCGATTGTCTGAGCGGCGCCGGTATGTGCCATCGTGTTCATCTCCCAGGGGCGGACTTCACTGTCCGCATCGTTTTACGTTTAAGGTTCAGGCTTCGGACGCTTCGGCCCGCGCCCGCGATTGCGCATCGAGGAGCTTCCAGGTGCGCCGCACATGGTCGTGCAGCCGCATCGTGTGCTCGCGCACCAGCTTCGACGCCAGCTCGACGTCCCGGTTCTCGAACGCCTCGATGATGCTCATGTGATCGACCACCGAGCGCGTGGCGCGGTCGCCCTCGCCCATCGCCCGGCGTCGCACCGCGTGCATGTGCAGGAACAGTCCGTCGGCGATGCTCTTCAGCATCGTGCAGCCCGACAGTTCCAGGATGCGCTGGTGGAACAGGATGTTCTGCTCGGAGTATTCCTCGATATCCGCCTTCGCGGCGGTCTGGCTGTACTTGGCGGCGAGCCGCCGCAGCGACCGGATCTCGGCGTCGCTGGCCCGCTCGGCGACGAGACGCGCCGCCATGCTCTCGAGCGCCGCCCAGACGACGATCATCTCGAGCACTTCATCGCGCGACTTGCGCCGCACGAAGACGCCGCGCCGCGGCTGGATCTCGACGAACCCGTTCTGTTCCAGGCGCGCGAGCGCCTCGCGGATCGGCGTGCGGGATATGCCGAGCTGCTCGGCCATCGTGCGCTCGTCGAGGCGCAGATCCGTCGTGTCGTCGTAGATCGGCATCTCGAGGATGGCGTCGCGCAGCACGTCGTAGATGTGGTCCTTCAGCGTGAAGTTCACCGCGACGGGCTTGAGCTTTACGCCAGTTGTCATCTTCGACCTTGCCTGAGGGCGTTGCGTTTCCCGATTTCCGCCTCGAACCCGCTTTGTCATACCGGGGTCCGTTTGCAGTTGTCTGGGATACCATAGACCACGGGATCGCACCGCGCAAGGGTTTCTGGTCGACCAGAAACATGGAACTTCCTCTCGGAGAACATGTTTGATGTCAGGACGTTGGGTCGCGAGTCTCAAATGTCGCCGCGCTCTTGCGCCGCACCAAATCGGGCTGCGGCGCACCATTCCGGCGGAGATTCGAACGGCCGTTTTTCGCCTCCCCGCCCGGCGTCCGGCAGTTGATCGGGCCGGAGCCGCGTGGTATGTGGCATACCAACAAGACGCTTGAACATGCCTGAAAGCGGCCCTGCCGCCCCGGGCAGACAGGAGGATCCCCCCGTGCTGATCCGCGCAGAAGAATCGGCGCTGCTGGTCATCGACATGCAGGAGCGCCTGGTTTCCGCGATGCAGGCCCCTGCCCGCACGATCCGCAACACGCGCCTCCTGATCGCCGCCGCGCGCGAGATGGGCGTGCCGATGCTGCTGACCGAGCAGTATCCGAAAGGCCTCGGCCATACCGTGCGCGAGATCGCGGAGGACGCCGGCGATGCGCCGGTGCTGGAAAAGCTGCACTTCTCCTGCATGGAGGACGAGGGCTTCGCCAGCGCCTTCCGCGGCCTCGGCCGTCGCCAGGCGGTGATCGCCGGGCATGGAGGCGCATATCTGCGTAATGCAGACCGCGGCCAGCCTGATGGAGGAAGGGGTCGAGGTCTTCGTCGTCTCCGACGCCACCGCCTCCCGGACCCTCGCCAGCGAACACGCCTGCATCGAACGGCTCGGCGCGCTCGGCGCCGGCATCGTGACTACCGAGATGGCCGTCTACGAATGGCTCGGCATGGCCGGGACCCCGGCCTTCAAGCGCATCCTGAAACTCGTCCGCTGACGGTCGGGACAAGACGGGCGGCGAAGATCCGCCGCCTGCATTACGGAGGAACCGCATGAACATCCACGAATACCAGGCGAAGGGAATCCTGCGCGCGTACGGCGCGCCGGTTCCCGAGGGACGTCCCGTGCTCGAGGCGAGCGAGGCCAAGGCCGCCGCGGCCGAGCTTCCCGGCCCCGTCTGGGTCGTCAAGGCGCAGATCCACGCGGGCGGCCGCGGCAAGGGCACCTTCAAGGAAGCCTCCGCCGGCGAAAAGGGCGGCGTCCGCATCGCGAAGTCCGCCGACGAGGCGGCCGCCGAGGCCGCGAAGATGCTCGGGCACACGCTGGTCACGCACCAGACCGGACCGGCCGGCAAGCAGGTGAACCGCGTCTACATCGAGGACGGCTCGGCGATCGCGCGCGAGCTCTACCTGTCGCTGCTCGTCGACCGCACCACCAGCCGCGTCTCGTTCATCGCCTCGACCGAGGGCGGCATGGACATCGAGAAGGTCGCCCACGACACGCCCGAGAAGATCGTGACCTTCTCCGTCGATCCGGCCTCCGGCATCCAGCCGTTCCACGGCCGCAAGATCGCCTTCGCGCTCGGCCTCGAGGGCGACCAGATCAAGCAGTGCGTGAAGCTGATCTCGACGCTCTACCGCGCCTTCATCGAGAAGGACTGCTCGCTGCTCGAGGTCAACCCGCTGATCGTCGACGGCGACGGCAACCTGCGCTGCCTCGACTGCAAGATGAACTTCGACTCGAACGCGCTCTACCGCCAGAAGGACATCCTCGGCTTGCGCGACGAGACCGAGGAGGATCCGAAGGAGCTCGAGGCGTCGAAGTTCGACCTGAACTACATCGCGCTCGACGGCGAGATCGGCTGCATGGTCAACGGCGCCGGCCTCGCGATGGCGACGATGGACATCATCAAGCTCTACGGCTCGGAGCCCGCCAACTTCCTCGACGTCGGCGGCGGCGCGACCAAGGAGCGCGTCACCGAGGCGTTCAAGATCATCACCTCGCGATCCGAACGTGAAGGGCATCCTCGTCAACATCTTCGGCGGCATCATGCGCTGCGACGTCATCGCCGAGGGCGTGATCGCCGCGGTCAAGGAAGTCGGGCTGAAGGTGCCGCTGGTCGTGCGCCTCGAAGGCACGAACGTCGATCTCGGCAAGAAGATCCTGAACGAGAGCGGCCTCGAACATCATCGCCGCCGACAACCTCAGCGACGCCGCCGAGAAGATCGTCGCCGAAGTCCGCGTTCCCGCCTGACCGGCCGTTCCAACTCAATCAAGGAGGCCGGAATGGCCGTACTCGTCAATCACGAAACCAAGGTCATCTGCCAGGGGCTGACCGGCTCGCAGGGCACGTTCCACTCGGAGCAGGCGATCGCCTACGGCACGCACATGGTCGGCGGCGTCACGCCCGGCAAGGGCGGGACCACCCATATCGGCCTGCCGATCTTCAACACGGTCGCCGAGGCGCGCGAGGCGACCGGCGCGAACGCGACGGCGATCTACGTGCCGCCGCCCTTCGCCGCCGACGCGATCCTCGAGGCGATCGACGCCGGGATCGAGCTGATCGTCTGCATCACCGAGGGCATCCCGGTGCTCGACATGATGCGGGTCGAGCGCGCGCTGAAGGGCACGAAGTCGCGGCTGATCGGCCCGAACTGCCCGGGCGTCATCACGCCGGACGCCTGCAAGATCGGCATCATGCCCGGCCACATCCACCAGCGCGGCTCGATCGGCGTCGTCTCGCGCTCCGGCACGCTGACCTACGAGGCGGTGGCGCAGACCTCCGCGATCGGCCTCGGCCAGTCCACCTGCATCGGCATCGGCGGCGACCCGATCAAGGGCACCGAGTTCATCGACTGCCTCGACCTGTTCCTCGGCGACCCGGAGACCTCGGCGATCATCATGATCGGCGAGATCGGCGGCTCGGCCGAGGAGGACGCCGCGCAGTTCCTCGCCGACGAGAAGAAGAAGGGCCGCGCCAAGCCGGTCGCGGGCTTCATCGCCGGCCGCACCGCGCCTCCGGGCCGGCGCATGGGCCATGCCGGCGCGATCATCGCCGGCGGCAAGGGCGGCGCCGAGGAGAAGATCGACGCGATGCGTTCGGCCGGCATCGTCGTCGCCGACAGCCCGGCGGGCCTCGGCGAGGCGATCAAGAAGGCGATGGCCGCCTGATCCGCCAAGGACAGGGAGGCCGTCGGGCGCAGCCCCGCCGGCCTCCTTTTCAGCCGGCGGCGCGTCCTCCCCGCGCCGCCGGCTTTTTCATTCCGTGTCCTTCGCCGTCAGGAAAGGCGCTCCAGCACGAAATCCGCCCGCGCCCGGACATCGACCTTCGGCAGGATCACCTGTTCGTACCCGAGCCGGTCGAAGGCGTCGCGCAGGCGACCATACTCGGCGACGCCGGCGTCCAGATCCAGCCGGCGCTCGTCATCGACCCGATGGATCTCCGGCCAGGGCGGGGCCATGAACACCCGCTGGTGAAAGCGATCCAGCCCCGCCAGCGTCTCAGAAGTCGCGATGCCGGTCGCATGTTCCAGCGCCACGGCGGCGTCGACGAGCCCGCGATCGAAGAACACCCACCCCTCGGTCGCGCCCATCCGTTGCCGCTCGAGGGACGCCATCTCCAGCGCGCGGCTCGCGAAGGCTTCGAGATCGACCCAGGGCAGCGCCGCGCCCGCGCCGCGCATCTCTTCCGCCACGATCCGCCGGCCCGGCTCCTCCACCGTCGCGAAGCCCCGCCGACCCAGCTCCGCCGACAGCGTCGACTTGCCCCCGCCGGAGCAGCCAGAGAGGATGACATGCCTCCCGGCGCCGCGGATCCGCATGTGGCGCTCCCTCCCCGGGGGCGGGGTTAATTTTGGATTACCGGCTTGGTCATTTCAACAACGAATACAGGACCAGACCCTCGGTCGCATCGTGCGACCGAGGGCCTGGTCCGTCACGCCGGAACCGGCACGTCCTGCCGCTGGACCCTGAACGCCTTGCCCGCGCCCCAGGCGAGGCAGGCCGCCCCGAACGAGAACAGCGCTCCCATCTTGGCCGCGTCCTGAACCGGACCCGGCGCGAAGGCGACCCCGGCGACGAACAGAGAGACCGTGAACCCGATCGCCGCGACGCAGCCCAGCACGAACAGGTCCGCCGTCCGCATCCCCTGCGGCAGCCCGAGCTTCATGACGTTCGCCGCCACATAGCCGAACGCGAAGATCCCGAGCGGCTTGCCGATGACTAGGCCCAGCAGCACCAGCCAAGTCGCCGCGGCGATCGCATTGAACTCGACGCCGGCATTGGCAAGGCCGAAGAAGAACAGGATTACCTCGACCGGCACCTTCAGCCCGTGCTCCATCCGGTTCAGCACGTCGGTCTGGTGCGCCTCCTCCGCGCCGAAGATGCCGAAATCGATGTCCGCATGGGGGATGGCCGGGATCACCGGCAGCAGGCCCAGCGCCGGGTGGATCCCGGCCTTCTGGAACGCGTACCAGCTGACGCAGCCGGCGACGATATAGGGCCAGGGCCCGAGCGTGGCGCGGCACCAGGTCGAGTTCGGCCTGTCCTGCTTGCCCCTGTCCAGCATCCGCGGCAGACGATTGCAGGCGAGATAGGCGCCCAGCGCCGCCGCGACCGAAACGAGCAACCAGGCCGGCGCGAGATCCCCCTGCGGGTAGAACACCGCCAGGATCGCCAGTCCCGCCGCATCATCGGCGATCGCCAGCAGCAGCAGGAAGCTGACCGCGGGATGCCCCGCGCCGAAGACCAGCCGCCCGACCAGATACGAGAACGCGATGTCGGTCGCGGTCGGGATCGCCCAGCCGTTCGCCAGCGCCGCGAACTTGCCGATGACCACGGCGCCGATCAGGTAGACGGCGACCGGGCCGGCCATGCCGCCGACGGTCGCGATCAGCGGCGTCATCGCCTTCCGGCCGCGCAGGGAGCCGTTCTTCAGCGCGACCGCCTCCCAGACCTCCTTGCCGGCGATCGCGAAGAACAGCGCCATCAGCACGTCGTTGATCAGGTAGTGCAGCGTCAGCGTCCGGTGCGCGTGGCCTTCCGCGTCCACGTACAGGTGCCCGATCGGGCTGTTCTGCAGCAGCGGGAACTCAACCACGTGGTGATAGCTCTCCGGCGAAAGATTCGCCCATACCAACGCGACGAGCGCGCCGGTGATCAGCAGCGCGGAATACTCCGCGACAAACCGCCAGACACGATACACCGGCTTTCCCCCTTTTAACGTCTTTGCCGAATTGCCCGATGCTGCTCCGATCAGGGCCGCAGCAGGATCTTGCCCAGGTGGCCGGCGGCCTCCATCAGTTCATGCGCGCGCGCCGCCTCGGCCAGCGGCAGGACCTCGTGCGTGACCGGACGCAGGCGGCCGGCGGCGAACAGCGGCCAGACCCGCTCCCGGAGGTCCGCGGCGACGCGCGCCTTGAAGTCGTCGGAGCGCGAGCGCAGCGTCGAGCCGGTGTAGACCAGCCGCTTCAGCATCACCGGCATCAGGTTGATCTCGACCCTGGAGCCGGCGTTGAACGCGATCTGCACGATTCGGGCGTCGTGGCGCGCCGCCTTGATGTTGCGTGCGATGTAGTCTCCCCCGACAGTGTCGAGGATCAGATCGGCGCCGCCGGCTTCTCGAACGATCTCGACGAAGTCCTCGTCAGGATAGTCAACCGCACGCTCAGCGCCGAGGCCGGCGCAGAACGCGCAGGCCTCCGCCCCCTTGGCGGTCGCAAAGACCCGCAGCCCCAGAGCCGCGCCCACCTGCACCGCCGTCGAACCGATGCCGCCGGCGCCGCCGTGAACGAGGAACAGCGCGCCCGCGGGTGTGGGCGCGTCGAGGAAGAAGTTACTCCAGACTGTGAAGAACGTCTCGCAAAGCCCTGCCGCGTCGACCTCGGACACGCCTTCGGGGATTGGCAGGCAATGCCCGGCCTCGACGGCGACGTATTCGGCGTATCCTCCGCCATTGGTCAACGCGCATACCCGGTCGCCGGTCTGCCAGCCGGAGACGTCGGAGCCGCAGGCGACCACTTCGCCGGAAACCTCGAGCCCGAGCAGGTCGGTCGCTCCAGGCGGCGGCGGATAATGCCCCTTGCGCTGCACGATGTCCGGACCGTTCACGCCCGCCGCCGTCACCCGGATCAGGACTTCGGTCGGGCGTGGCTCGGGACGCGCACGCGCGGAGACGCGCAGGACATCCGGGCCGCCGGCGCCCTCGGCCTCTATCGCGGTCATCTCGGTCATCGCGGCGGCCTCACTTCAAAGCGTCGCGCATCGCCGCGGCGACCGCATCCGGGCCCTTGGCGATGATCGCGCCCGCGCGCGCCAGAAGGTCGATCTTGGCGTCGGCCGAGCCCGCGCCGAACATCGCCAGCGTGCCGGCATGGCCCATTCGGCGCTCCCGCGGGGCATGCCTGCCCACGACAAGCGCAACCACCGGCTTGCCGTAGTCCCCCGCCGACAGCCGCTCGGCCGCAGCCTCTTCCTCAGCCCCGCCAATCTCGCCGATCAGGATCACGCCATGTGTCTCGGGGTCGTCTCGGAACAGGTCCAGCGCCCGGCGGAAGCCCAGCCCATGCACGGGATCTCCGCCGATGCCGATCGTCGTCGACTGGCCGAGGCCGACAGCCGAGCACTGCGCCACGATCTCGCTGGTCAGGGAGGCCGAGCGCGAAACGATTCCGACAGCCCCTGGTTTCGCGTCCCAGGTCGACATCACGCCGATCTTGCACACGCCCGGCGCCAGCACGCCTTGCGAATTCGGCCCCACGAGATCGGTCCGCGAACCCTTCAACGCCGCGCGGACGCGCAGCATGTCGCGAACCGGCACCCGCTCGGTCACGCAGACCACCAGCGGCACCTCCGCCTCGACCGCCTCGATCATCGCCTCCGCCGCGTGCAACGGCGGCACCATGACGAGGCTCGCATTGGCGCCGGTTCCCTCGACCGCCTCGCGCGCGTTGTTGAAGATCGGCAGGCCGACATGCGACCGCCCGCCCTTGCCCGGCCGCACGCCGGCGACGTAGGCCGAGCCGTAGCGCATCGCCTGATCGGCATAGAACGTCCCCGCCCGTCCGGTCAGACCCTGCACCATCACGCGCGTGTCCGCGTTCACCAGCACGGCCATCAGACGCCTCCCCGCGCAATGGCCACGGCACGCGCCGCGGCCTCGGCCATGTCGTCGACCCTCTCGAAGGGCAGCCGGCGGTCCTTCATGATCGTGCGGGCCCAGTCGGCGTTCTGGCCGGCGGCGCGAAACACGATGGGCAGTTTCCGCGTGGAGCGCATGTAGGCGAAGTTGATCCCCTCGGCGACGGTGTCGCAGACCGTCATGCCGCCGCCATGCACGTTGACGAGGATCACCTTCACGTTCGGATCGGCTAGCAGCACGTCGACGCCGCGGGCGATGTTCAGGCTGCGCGCGGTGGTGCGGATGTCCATGAAATTGGCCGGCCGTCCGCCCGCGTCGATCAGCATGTCGTTGGTGGCGAGGCCGAGGCCGGCGCCGTTGACGACCACGCCGATATCGCCGTCCATCTTGACGAAGTTGATGTCGTTCTCGCGCGCCACGCGCTCGAACTCGTCGCGGTGGACGTCCTGCGCCATCGTCTCGAATTCCGGGTGGCGGTAGAGCGCGTTGTCGTCGATCACCATCTTGGCGTCGATTGCGGTCAGCGTGCCGTCGGACGCCACCGCCAGCGGATTGATCTCGACCAGCAGCGCGTCGGTCTCGACCGCCGCGCGGATCATGCTGAGCGCGAGATCGCGCGCGGCGTCGGCCGCGGCGCCCTCCAGCCCGATCCCTGCCAGGAACCCGGCCAGCGCGTCCGCGTCCGGCGCGCCATCGACCGGCAGTTCCAGAGTGCGCAGGATCCCGGGATCGGCCTTGGCCCGGGCTTCGAAGGACACCCCGCCCTCGCCCGCGCCCAGCATCGTCGCGGTGCCGGTGCGCTCGTCGGCGATCAGCGCGAGGTAGACGCTGCGGCGGTCGTCGACGGCCGCCTCGACATAGACGCGCTCGACCGCCTCGCCGCCCGGACCGGTCTGCTCGGTCACCAGGCGGCTGCCGAGCAGCGCCTCGGCCGCCTCGCGCACGCCGCTCGGGGTCGCCGCCATCCTGATGCCGCCGGCAAGGCCGCGGCCGCCCGCACGGATCTGCGCCTTGACGGCGAATTTCTCGGCCCTGATCGAACGCGCCCGGGCCTCGGCTTCCTCGCCGGTCCGGGCAAGCCCGCCCTCGGGAACCCGCGCGCCGTACTGGGCGAGGATTTCCTTGGCCTGATACTCCGGCAGATACATCGGCTCTTCCCCCCAGTCATTGGCGCCCGTTCGGGCCGCACGCGCGTCTCGGTCGCAACTGCGCCGGACGCCTTGGATCTGGTACACCAGATTTTTGCGCTCCGGTCAATCAGGCTGTCCCCGCACTTGCGCGGGACCCCGGCGCGGGCCACACAGGCCGGATGCCCGATCTGCGTGACATGCAACTGCTCGCCGCCCTCGCCCGCCAGGCGCATTTCGCGCGCGCGGCCGAAGAGAGCGGCATCTCGCAGTCTGCATTCTCCGGGCGAATCCGCAATCTCGAACTCGATCTCGGGATTCCGATCGTCAAGCGCGGCAACCGCTTCATGGGCTTCACGCCCGAGGGCGAGATCGTGCTGCGCTGGGCGCGCCGGATGCTGGCCGACAGCGAGGGGCTGCGCCAGGAGGTCGAACTTGCGCGCGGCGCGCTGTCGGGCCGGCTGACCATCGGCGTCGTGCCGACCGCGCTCGCCTATGTCTCGCGCGCGCCCTCCCTGCTGCGCGACAAGCATCCCGGCCTCGCGGTGCAGATCTTCTCGCTGACCTCGGCGCAGATCCAGCAGGGGCTCGCGGACTTCTCGATCGACGCCGCTGTGACCTATCTCGACGCCGACCAGCCGGCCGCCTACCACAGCGAGAAGCTCTACGACGAACGCTACGCGCTGCTCGCGCCGCCGGATCTCGCGCCGCGCCGCTCCGGCCAGGCAACCTGGCGCGAGGCGGCCGGACTGCCGTTGAGCCTGCTGACGCGCAACATGCGCAACCGGCGCATCATCGACGGCGCCTTCGAGACCGCGCTGGGCAAGGCGCCTCTGCCGGTGCTCGAAACCAACGACTTCTCGGCCGCGCTGGTCCAGGTGGCGCGCGGCGCGACGGCCACGATCGCGCCGGAACTCCTGCTCGACAGCCTGCCGCTCGCGACGGACGCGGTGCGCCTCTCCCTCGTCGAGCCGGACGTCACGACTCCGGTGGCGCTGGTCCTGCCGGACCGCGAGCCCCAGCCGCCGGCCGTGCTCGCCTTTGCTGACGCGCTGCAGCAAAAACCATGATCGGCTGAGCCGAACGTACCTTCGGCATATACGATTTGCGCCTTGTTTTCCTTTGTGGCTTATTGCCTGCAACGGCGATGTTGCGTTGCCGCAGACACATCGAAGACACGCCAGAAAGGGCATGCCATGACCACGACCACCTTCACCCGATCGGCCGCAGTCGAGACCCCGACCATCAAGCTCGGCCCGATCCTGCGCTTCCTCGCGATCGTCGGATCGAGCTATTCCTGGGCGCAGTCGGTGCGCCGCGTCTACGCGCGCAGCGGCTCGGCGATGTTCGCCGACTACCAGAAGGCCGGCCTCTGAGGCCCGCTGTCTCGGGCGCGTCAGGCGGCTGACTGACAAGCCGGCCGGGCGCCTCATTCGCCCGGGTGGTAGCAAGCCGCCAGATGATCCGGCGCATCCGGCGCCGGATCGAGCGGCGGGAACGCGCTGAGGCAGACCTCGGTCCGACGCGGGCAGCGCGCATGAAACGGACAGCCCGGCGGCGGATGGTACGGATCGGGCAGCTCGATGTCCGCATCCTCGGGGATCAGCGACCGCCTGCCGGGCGCAGGCGCCGAGTTCAGCAGCAGATGCGTGTAGGGGTGAAGCGGCCGCGCGAAGACGTCCGCAGCGGCGCCGACCTCGACCACATGGCCGAAATACATGACTGCCACCCGGTCGCTGACGCTCTCGACCACGCTGAGATCGTGGCTGATGAAGACATAGGTCAGCCCCAGGCTCCGCTTCAGCCCGTCGAGGATGTTCAGGACCTGCGCCTGCACCGACACGTCGAGCGCCGATACCGGCTCGTCGAGCACGATCAGGTCCGGGTCCGCGGCCAGCGCGCGGGCGATGCCGATCCGCTGCGCCTGCCCGCCCGAGAACTCGTGCGGATAGCGCTCGAGGAACTCCGGCGACAGGTTCACCGCCTCCATCAGTTCGCCAAGCCGCCCGGCGCGCTGCGCCCGGTTCATGCCGCGCAGCTGGATCAGCGGCGCCTCGAGGATCGCGCGGATCGTCTTGCGCGGGTTCAGCGAGGCGACCGGGTCCTGGAACACGTACTGGACTCGCCGCGCCAGCGCGCGCGGGTCGGCCTTCGCGGCGGCGACGAGGTCTTCGCCGTCGAAGGTGATCTCGCCGCCCGTAGGCTTGTCCAGCCCGACAATGAGCCGCGCCAGCGTCGACTTGCCGCATCCCGATTCGCCGACGACGCCTAGCGTCTCGCCCCGGCGCACGTCGAGCGAGATCGACTGCACCGCATGCACGGCCGGCAGGTCGCGGCCGAACAGAGTGCGGCCGCCGCCGAAGATCCGGCCGGCCTCCCGGATCGCAAGCAACGGCGCCTCGGTCATGGCGTCTCCCCTTCCGCCAGCGGATGCAGGCAGCGCGCGGCGCGGCCCGGGCCCAGCGCTTCGAGCGCGATCTCCCCGCGGCGGCAATCGGCTTGCGCGCGCGGGCAGCGATCGGCGAAGGCGCAGCCCTCGGGAAGCCGGTTCACCACCGGCGGCCGGCCCGGGATCGCGTCGAGCCGCCGGCCCGGCTCGCCCAGCACCGGAACGCAGGCGATCAGCTTGGCCGTGTAGGGATGCGCCGGCGCGCGCAGGATCTCGTCCGTCGGGCCGGTCTCGACGATCCGGCCCGCATACATGACCGCAACCCGGTCGCAGATCGCCGAGACGACGCCGAAATCGTGGGTGATGAACAGGATCGTCGTGTCCCGCTCGCGCCGCAGCCCGTCCATCAGCGACAGGATCTGCGCCTGCACGGTCACGTCGAGCGCGGTGGTCGGCTCGTCGGCGATCATCACCTGCGCGTCGTTGGCCAGCGCCATTGCGATGCAGACGCGCTGGCGCATCCCGCCGGACAATTCGTGCGGATAGGCGCGCAGCCGCTCGGCCGGGTTCGGGATCCGCACCAGCGCCAGCAACTCGGCCGCCCGCGCCTCGGCATCCTTGCGCGAGATCGCCACATGCGCGCGGATCGCTTCGACCAGCTGGTCGCCGACGCAGAACAGCGGATGGAGCGTCGACAGCGGGTCCTGGAACACATGACTGACCGCCGCCCCGCGGAGCCGACGGATATCCTCGTCCGACATCGCGAAGAGATCGCGCCCGTCGAGGAGCGCGACGCCGCCCGCGATCCGGCCCGGCGGCGTCGGGACGAGGCCCATCACCGACATTGCCGTGACGGACTTGCCCGAGCCGCTTTCGCCGACGAGGCCGAGGCATTCGCCCTTTCGCAGGTGGAAATCTACGCCGCCGACCGCCCGGTAGACCTCGCCGCCGATCGCGAACTCGGTGCGCAGGCCCCGCACGTCGAGCACCGCGCCCTCGACCGGCGCGACGGACGGCGCGGCGTCGCGGGCGATCGCGGTGCGCGCCACCGGCCGCGTCAGCGCGCCGGACTTCAGCCGCGGGTCCAGCGCGTCCCGCACGCCGTCACCGGCGAGGTTGATGCTCATTACCAGCGCGAAGATCATCAGACCGGGGATGATCGACACATGCGGCGCGGTGAACAGGATCTGACGCCCCTCGCCCAGCATCGAGCCGAGGTCGGCCTGCGGCGGCTGCGCGCCGAGGCCGAGGAACGACAGGCCCGCGGTCTCGAGGATCATCCAGCCGATCGTCGTCGACATCGTGATGACGATGACCGGCAACACGTTCGGCAGAATCTCCCCGAAGAGGATCGCCGAATGGCTCTTGCCCGACAGCCGGGCCGCGTCGACGAACTCGCGCCGCGAAAGGCCGCGCGTGACGCCGCGGATGTTGCGCGCGAAGAACGGGATGTTGACCAGCGCGATCGCGTAGAGCGCGTTCAGCAGCCCCGGGCCCAGCGCCGCGACGATCGCGAGCGCCAGCAGGATGTAGGGAAAGGCCATGATCATGTCGATGCCGCGCATCATCAGCGTGTCGATCCGGCCGCCGGCATAGCCCGCGACCAGCCCGATCAGCGAGCCGAAGAACGCCGCGATCAGCGTCGCCGAGACGCCGACCGCCAGGCTGATCCGCGTGCCCCAGATCAGCCGCGAAAGGATGTCGCGCCCCAGCGCGTCGGTGCCGAGCAGGTGGCCAGGGCTCAGCGCAGGCATCAGCCGGTCGGCAGGCGCGGTCGCGTTCGGGTCGGGCAGCGGCAGCAGCGGCGCGGCCAGCGCCGCCAGCAAGATCAGCGCCAGCACGGCGAAGCCGGCCGCCGCCAGCCGGTTCGCCATCAGGAGCCGCGCCACGCTCGGCCGTCCCGAGGCCTTGGCCGGCGCCGGGGCCGGAGCGGTCGCCGCGTCGGCCATCAGCGCAGCCTCGGGTCGAGCAGCGTCTGCGCCACGTCGGCCGCCAGGTTGAACAGCACATAGGCCGCGGCGACGACCAGCACGCCCCCCTGCACCAGCAGCAGGTCGCGCGTCGAGATCGCGTTGACCAGCATCGAGCCGATGCCAGGCCACTGGAACACCGTCTCGACATAGACCGCGCCGCCGAGCACGAATCCCGCCTGAATGCCGATCACCGGGATCACGCTGACCAGCGCCGAGCGGAACGCATGGCGCCAGATCACCGCGCGCTCGGTCACGCCCTTGGCCCGCGCGGTGCGGATGTAGTCCTGCCGCAGCACCTCGAGCATCGCCGTGCGCGTCAGCCGCGCGATCACGCCGGTCGCCACGACCGCCAGCGTCAGCGCCGGCAGGAACAGGTGACGCGCCAGATCCGCGAGGTCGCCGCCGCCGTAGATCGCGTACATGCCGCTGGCCGGGAACCAGCGCAGCTTCACCGCGAAGCCGAGGATCAGCAGCAACCCGAGAAAGAACGACGGCGTCGAGATGCCGATCAGCACGATCAGCGTGACGATCCGGTCCGTCCAGCCGTACTGGCGCACCGCCGACACCACGCCCGCGAGCAGTCCGAGGATCGAGCAGGCGACCAGCGCCGTTCCGGCGAGGATCAGCGTCGCCTGGAACCGCTCCAGCACCTCGTCGATCACCGGCCGGTTCAGCGTGTAGGATCGTCCGAAATCGCCGTGAAAGATGTTGCCGAGCCAGATCAGGTACTGCTGCGGCAGCGACTTGTCCAAGCCGAGATCCGCGTTCAGTTTCGCGACGTTCTCGGGCGTCGCGTAGGAGCCGAGGATCGCCGTCGCCGGGTCGCCCGGGATCATCGCCATGATCAGGAAGACGATCAGCGACAGCCCGAACAGGACCGGGATCGCCGCCAGCAGGCGCTTCGCGACATAGGCGCCCATCGCGCGGTCCTCCTCTGGCTGGGACCGGCGCGCCCTCTGCGCCGGCCCGGCTGGATCAGGGCTTGGCCACGTCCTGAAGCATCAGGAAGAACGACGGCTGCAGCGCGAAGTTCTCGACCGCCGCCGAGGTCACCGCGTTCTGCTTCCAGTTCGCGACGAAGACCCAAGGCGCATCCTCCTGAACGATGCGCTGCATCTCCTTGTAAAGGCGCGCGCGTTCGTCCTGATCGGTCGCGGTGCGCGCCGACTGCAGCAACTCGTCCACCTCCGGATTGGAGTAGTAGCCCGAGTTGAACCCGCCCGCGTCCGGGAAGGCCTCGGTGCGCAGCGCAAGATACGGCAGCGTGTCCGGATCGTTCGTCATCCAGGCCATTTCCGCCATGTTGGCAGCGCCTTCCAGGCCGGGGTTCACCTTGCCGAGGAACGTGTTCCACTCGTAGGTCTCGATCTTCACCGGCATGCCGATCTCCTGAAGATCGGCCTGGATCGCCGTGCCCATCGCGATCGGGTCCAGCATCCCCGAGCCGCCCTCGGTCACGTAGAACGTCACCTCGGAGCCGTCGTAGCCGGCCTCCTCCAGCAGCGCCTTCGCCTTCTCCGGATCGTGCGGATAGGGCTCCAGCGTCTCGTCATAGGCCCAGGCGAAGGCCGGCGGCGTCGGCCCGGCCGCGACCTCGGCGGTACCCTGCAGGATGTTCTCGACCAGCGCCTGCTTGTCGATCGCGTAGTTCGCGGCCTGGCGAACCCGCTTGTCGGCGAACGGTCCCTCCTTCGTGTTCAGGATCAGGAACCACAGGTGCGGACCGGCCTGCTCGAACACCTGGAAGTTCGCGTCGTCGCGGAATTGCGCGAGGCTGTCGGGGGGCACCTCGACCATCACGTCGAGCCCGCCGGACAGCATCTCGGCGATGCGCGTGTTCGTGTCGGTGATCGGCCGGAACACGACCGCCTCCAGCGCGGGCGCGCCGTCCCAGTAATCCGGGTTGCGCTCGATCGCCACATGGCTGTTGGCCTGCCATTCGGCGAACTTGAACGCGCCCGTTCCCGCCGGATTGCGGCCGAAATCGGCGCCGCTGGCCTCCACCGCGGCCGGCGAGACGATCAGCCCGGTCGGATAGGCGAGGTTCGACAGGAAGGGCGCATAGGGCTCGGAGAGCTGGAACTCGACCGTCAGCGGATCGACCACCGTCACCTCCTCGACCGACGAGAAGAAGAACGCCAGCGGGAACGGCCCCGTGTCGTGGAAGGGATGATCTTCGCGCAGCATCCGGTCGAAGTTGAACTTCACCGCCTCGGCGTCGAAGGACGTGCCGTCGTGAAACGTCACGCCGTCGCGCAGGCTGAACGTGTAAGTCGTGCCGTCCTCGGAGATGTCCCAGTCCGTCGCGAGCGAGGGCTCGACCTCCAACGTCCCGTCCTTGTAGCGCACCAGCCCGTCGTAGATGTTGACCAGGATCCGGAAGTCGTTGACCGCCGTCACCGCATGGGGATCGAGGGATTTCGGCTCCGCGATCTGGCCGACCACCAGCACGCCCGGAGGCGTTTGCGCCTGCGCCGCCAGGCCAATCCCTGCCGCAACGAGCGTCGCGGCCACGAAATGTCGCATGATGCCTCCCCTGTCCCTGGCCCGTCCACGGGCGACAGCAACTCCTGAATTTGCGTCCCTGAGGCAGGTGATGGTAAGAATAATTCCCGACTTGTCCAGCAACCTACGACGGAAGGCCGGCAAAGCATTGACGGGAAGGGATGATTTCGAGGACCCCGTGCCCCGGATCGATATGCATCGTCTCCGCGGGCTGCTCGACGGCGTCAACGCCCACGGCCGGAACGCCTCGACCGGCGGGTTCGACCGGATCGGATTCTCCGACGCCGACATGGACTGCCGCCGCTGGTTCGCCGACGTCATGGGCGCCGACGGCCTCGCCGTGACGACCGACGCCGCGGGCAACGTCTTCGGCCGCCTCGGACCGCCCGACCGGCCTTGCGTGATGGCGGGGTCGCATCTCGACACCGTGCCCAGCGGCGGCGCCTTCGATGGCGCGCTCGGAGTCTGCATCGCGCTCGAATGCGTGCGCGCGCTCCGCGACGCCGGATGCGCGCTGTCGGTCCCGATCGAGGTCGCCGCCTTCTCCGAGGAGGAAGGCCGCTTCGGCGGCATGCTCGGCTCGCAGGCGGTCGCAGGCACGCTGGCCCCGGGCTGGGCCGACGCCGCCGTCAACTCCGAGGGCGTGCGGCTCGTCGACGCGATGCGCGCGCAGGGCCTCGACCCGAGCGCGCTTTCCGGCGCCGCCCGCCAGCCGGGATCGGTGCTTGCGTTTCTGGAGCTGCACATCGAGCAGGGTCCTGAACTGGAGGCCGCAGGCGTCCCGCTCGGCGTCGCGCGCTCGATCTCGGGCGTCGGTGTCCTTGCGGCGCGGCTAGAAGGACGTTCCAATCATTCCGGCACGACGCCGATGCGCTTGCGGGCCGACGCGTTTGCCGGGCTTGCAACGGTCGCTGCCGGCGTCCCGAGCTTGATCGCCGCATATGGCGGGCCGGAGACCCGGGTCACGATCGGGCGCGTGCTGGTGGAGCCGAACTTTCCGCACACGATTCCGGGGATAGCGGAGTTTTCGATCGTCCTGCGCGACCCGGACGAGAAGCACATGCGCTCAATCGAAGCCGCGCTGCGCGCTCGCATCAAAGAAGCGGCCGGCCTGCACGGCCTGTCGGCGAGGGTCGCCAAGATGAGCTGGCTGTCTCCGGTTGCGCTAGATCCCGGCCTGGCGGCGCTGGTCCGCGCGGAGGCAGACCGGCTCGGCGTGCCGAGCCGCGAAATGGCCTCCGGGGCCGGACATGATGCGCAGACGATGCAGGGCCTGTGCCCGTCCGCGCTGATCTTCGTGCCGAGCCGTGGCGGGATCAGCCATTCGCCGGAAGAATGGACCGATTGGGCCGATATCGAGCAAGGGGCGGCCGTGATGCTGGCGGCGCTGGCGCGACTAGCAGGAGCGGCGTGAGGCGTCGAATGACGCGCGCTGTCAGTCCGCCAGATCCGAAACTTCGGCCTGTCTCGGTGACTCTGTCGTTTGCCCCGGGGCGCGCCCTTCGCTGAAGTTTCCGCCTCACGCCTGTGTCGCTGCAACCAGCCGCGATGCGGCGCGTTGCCTCTGCGCCGGCGGCGCCCAAGGTTGCCGATAGCGGACCGATCTCCTAAGACTGGCCGCTTAAACGGACAGATTTGAACCAAGGGACAGCGCATGTGCGGAATTCTGCGGCGAGATCACCTTTGACGGCGCGCCGGCTTCCGCAGCCCGTATCGAGGCAATGGCCGAAGCGATGGCGCCGCGCGGGCCCGACGGGCTGGGCGTCGTGTCGCGCGGCCGCGTCGGCTTCGGGCATCGCCGCCTGAAGATCATCGACCTCAGCGACGCCGCCGCTCAGCCCTTCGTCGACACGGCGCTGGGCCTGACAATCGCGTTCAACGGCTGCATCTACAACTACCGGGAGCTGAGGGCGGAACTGGAGGGCCTTGGCCATGTATTCGCCTCCCATGGCGATACCGAGGTGATCCTGAAGGCATGGCACGAATGGGGCGCGGAGGCTCCCGGTCGCTTTCACGGCATGTTCGCGTTCGCCATCCACGACCGCGACACCGGCCGCGTCGCCTTCGTGCGGGACCGCTTCGGCATCAAGCCGCTCTATCTGGCAGAGGCCGGGCGCACCCTGCGCTTTGCGTCCACCTTGCCGGCGCTACTGGCCGCTGGCGACGTAGACACGTCGATCGACAGGGTGGCGCTGCATCACTACATGTCTTGGCACGCGGTCGTGCCGCCGCCGCGCACGATCCTGAACGGCGTGCGCAAGCTGCCGCCGGCCACGATCCGCATCGTCGAAGCCGACGGGTCGAGCAAGGACACCGTGTTCTGGACGCCGCCGTTCGAGCGCAGCGCCGAGGATCTCGAAACGGCCGATGGCAGAGTGGCGAGACATGGTGCTTGAGGCGCTGCGCCTTGCCGTGCGCCGCCGCATGGTCGCGGACGTGCCGGTGGGCGTGCTGCTGTCGGGTGGCGTCGACAGCTCGCTGATCGTCGGCCTGCTCGCCGAACAGGGCCAGCAGCACCTCGCGACCTACTCGGTCGGCTTCGAGGCGGCGAACGGCGAGATCGGCGACGAGTTCAAGTACTCCGACCTGATCGCCGCGCATTACGGCACCGACCACCACCAGCTGTTCGTGCCCTCCGACGAGATGCGGACCCACCTGCCCGACGCGATCGCCGCGATGTCCGAGCCGATGGTCAGCTACGACAACATCGGCTTCTACCTGCTGAGCCGCGAGGTCGCGAAGACGATCAAGGTCGTCCAGTCCGGCCAGGGCGCCGACGAGGTCTTCGGCGGCTATGACTGGTACCAGGCGCTCGCCCGCTCGAACGACGGCGTCGCCGACTACGCGGCCGCCTTCTTCGACCGCAGCCACGACAAGCTCGCGACGCAGCTTTCGCCCGACTACATGGCCGACCGCGACGAGAGCCTCGACTTCGTGACGCGCCATTTCGGCTTTCCGGGCGCCGAGCACGCGGTCGACAAGGCGCTGCGCCTCGACACCAACGTGATGCTGGTCGACGACCCGGTGAAACGCGTCGACAACATGACGATGGCCTGGGGCCTCGAGGCGCGCGTGCCGTTCCTCGACCACGAACTGGTCGAACTGTCGGGCCGCATCCCGGCGCAGCACAAGCTCGCCCAGGGCGGCAAGGGCGTCCTGAAGGAAGTCGCGCGCCGGGTCGTGCCGTCGGAGGTCATCGACCGGCCCAAGGGCTATTTCCCGGTGCCGGCGCTGAAATACATCGACGGCCCCTATCTCGACATGGTCCGCGACGCGCTGACGGCGCCGGTCGCCCGCGAGCGCGGCCTGTTCCGGACCGAGTGGCTCGACGCGCTCTTCGCCGACCCGACCGCGCACATCACCCGGCTGCGCGGCTCGGAGCTGTGGCAGGCGGCGCTGCTCGAGATGTGGCTGCAGGAGCGGGGGATCGCCGCATGAGCGACGACGAGACCGCCGACGCGGGCCGCCTCAAGCCCCGCCCGGTCGGAATGCCCGAAGGCCCTCCGCGTCCGGACGCCAGCATCGACTGCGGCTGGGGACGACTGATCTTCGGCCAGACCTTCGAGAGCACCGAGCGGCTGGCCGAGGTGCTGCGCGCCGAGGGACCGGACCGGAGGGACATAGCGTTCAACGTCCGCGACCCGCACGTGTTGCTGGCCACGGCGCCGCAGGAGCTTTTCCTCGATCCGTCGCACACATTCCGTCTCGACCTCTCGACCTACCGCCCGAGCCAGAGCCGCCCCCGGGGCTTCTTCATCCGCCGGCTGTCCACGCTGAAGGACGCCGAGGCGGTCAACGTCATCTACGGCGCCCGGAACATGGTGCCGGTGCCGCCGGAGTTCTTCTGGAGCCGCCGCGACGACCGGGCGCTGACCGTGCTGGTCGCCGAGGACGCCGAGACCGGCGAGATCCTCGGGTCGGTGATGGGCGTCGACCACGGCCGCGCCTTCGGCGATCCCGAGCACGGCGCGTCGCTCTGGTGCCTCGCCGTCGCGCCGCAAGCGCCACATGCCGGGCTCGGCGAGGGACTGGTGCGCCACCTGGCCGAGCATTTCCAGGCGCGCGGGGCCGCCTACATGGACCTCTCGGTGCTGCACGACAACGAGCAGGCAATCGCGCTCTACGACAAGCTCGGCTTCCGCCGCGAGCAGGTCTACGCGGTCAAGCGCAAGAACCCGATCAACGAAAAGCTCTTCGCGGGCCCGGCGCCGGACGACGACGCGCTGAACCCCTATGCCCGGATCATCGTCGACGAGGCGCGCCGCCGCGGCATCCATGTCGAACTGATCGACGCGGAGGGTGGGTTTTTCCGGCTCACCTATGGCGGGCGCTCGGTGCGCTGCCGCGAGGCGCTCAGCGAATTCACCACCGCCGTCGCGATGTCGATCTGCGACGACAAGCGCACGACCCGGCGCGTCGTCGAGGCCGCGGGCGTCGCCGTTCCGGCGCAGATGACCGATGGCGGCCCGGACGAACGCGCGGCCTTCCTCGCCGAGCACGGCTCGGTCGTCGTCAAGCCTGCCCGCGGCGAACAGGGCCGCGGCATCGCCGTCGGCCTCACCGAGGCCGCCGAGGTCGAATCCGCGGTCGCCCGCGCCCGCGAGGTCTGCGACGACGTGCTGCTCGAGGCCTGCTTCGTCGGCCAGGACCTGCGCCTCGTCGTGATCGACTTCCGCGTGGTGGCCGCCGCGCTGCGCCGCCCGGCACGCGTAGTTGGCGACGGCAGGACCACGGTGCGGGAGTTGATCGAGAAACAGAGCCGGCGCCGCGCCGCGGCGACCGGGGGCGAGAGCCGGATCCCGCTCGACGGCGAGACCGAACGCTGCGTGGCCGCAGCCGGGCTCGCGATGGACGACGTGCCCGCGACGGGTCGCGAACTCGTCGTTCGCACCACCGCGAACCTGCATACCGGCGGCACGATACACGACGTGACCGGCGAGACGCATCCCACGCTGATCAGCGCGGCGATCGCCGCGGCGCGCGCGATCGACATCCCCGTGACCGGCATCGACCTGATGGTGAAGAGCCCGCGCCAGCCCGACTACATCTTCGTCGAGGCCAACGAGCGTCCTGGCCTCGCCAATCACGAACCCCAACCGACCGCCGAGCGTTTCGTCGACCTGCTGTTTCCGCTATCGATGCCCGCAGGGGCGCGCGCGGCGCAGAGAAGGCTGACCACATGAATATCCAGACATCGTCGGGCGGCATCCGACTCGACATCGATATCAACTACCTGCGCGAACAGCTCGAGGGTCTGCTCGCGATACCGAGCCCGACCGGGTACACCGACACGGCAGTGCGGCATCTGTGCCACGAACTCGACAAACTCGGCGTCGGCTATGACTTGACGCGCCGCGGCGCGATCCGCGCGCACCAGCGCGGCCGGACTCCCGCCGGAGCACGCGCGGTCGTGGCCCACATCGACACGCTCGGCGCCCAGGTGAAGGCGCTGAAGGAGAACGGTCGGCTGGAACTCGTTTCGATCGGCAGCTGGTCGGCCCGCTTCGCCGAGGGCGCCCGGGCGACGATCTTCTCCGAAAAGGGCGCCTATCGCGGGACGATCCTGCCGCTGAAAGCCTCGGGCCATACCTATGCCGACGAGATCGACGAACTGCCGGTCGGCTGGCGCTATGTCGAACTGCGCGTAGACGCCTATTCGGGCTGCGCCGACGATCTGTCTCATCTCGGGATCGATGTCGGAGACATCGTGGCGATCGATCCACAGCCCGAATTCCTCGACAACGGCTTCATAGTCTCGCGCCACCTCGACAACAAGGCGGGCTGCGCGATCCTTCTCGCGGCGCTGAAGGCGCTGACCGAGGCCGGGACGCCGCCGGTCGACATCTTCTGGCTGTTCACGATCGCCGAGGAAGTCGGCCACGGCGCCGCATCGATCCTGCTGCCTGACATTGCGTCAATGGTCGCGGTCGACAACGGCACCTCGGCGCCGGGCCAGAACTCCTCGGAGTTTGGCGTGACGATCGCGATGGCGGACATGACCGGGCCGTTCGACTTCCACCTGACTCGGCGGCTGGTCGAACTCTGCGAGGAGAACGACATCCGCTGGCGCAAGGACGTGTTCCGGCACTACCGCTCCGATAGCGCCTCGGCGATAGAGGCCGGCGCCGACGTGCGCACTGCGCTCGCCACTTTCGGCGTCGACGCCAGTCACGGCTATGAGCGCATCCACATGCACGCCCTGCGCTCGGTCGCCGAGTTGGTGACGGCCTTCGCGCTAAGCCCGATCGACATCCCGCGCGATCAGAGACCGACCGGCGGCCTGAGCGGCTTCACCCGACAGCCTACTGCGCCTGCGGACCAGAAACTGCGCCCCGAAAGCGAGCTGCCGCCGATGGAGCATCAGCGCGCCGACGCGCTCGCTGCGCCGGATCCGGAGGCAGAGCCAGAGGAAGAGACACGCAGGGGCCAGAAGCGCGACTGACGGGCCCAAGCCCCGCTTCCGTACGTGCGTCGCTTCGTTCGCGCGACTGCCTCAGAGGCACGTCGAAAAGCGGGAGCAAAATCCACAGGAGCGGCTTGCATCTCACGCGACGGGTCCTGCAAAGCTTTAGGTCGAAGCAGGCGGTTTCTCCCGATGGCAATCGGGCGAAACCGGAATGCTATCGCTTGCGGCGGGACGCCTCGTATAGATCTTCCGCGAATCCGCGTTTCTTCAAGACGGAACGCCGTTCGACCGCGCTACAAAATCGACCAGATGCGGCACGTAGTCCTCGGCTCCGTCGCCGCCGGTCGCTCGGGCCAGTGCAAATATGTTCTTCGCCGCGCTCGACATGGTCGTCGCGACAGTGGCGTCGTTCGCCATCGACTCGAGGTACCGCAGATCCTTGTGGGCGTTGCTCAGCGTGAACTTATGTGCCTCACGGTTTCCCTCGAGGGCGTACCCCATGAAAGTCTGGTAGAATCCGCACTCCATGCGCCCGCCGCGGATGACGCTGTCGAAAGTCTCGACCGAGATGCCGACCTTCTTCGACAACGCCAGCGCTTCGGCATAGATCGCAGCATAGCCGAGCGATAGAAAGTTGTTCAGCAGCTTCATTCGATGGCCATCGCCGACGCCGCCGATATGAACGATCTTGCCGGCCCAGGTTTCGAGAACCGGCTTGATCCGGGCGAACGTAGCCTCGTCGGCTCCGACCATCGTGTCCAGCTTGCCTTCCCATGCTTCCTTGGGCGTGCGGCCCAGCGGCGCGTCGCACAGGATGATTTCGTCGGCGTCGAGGCTTTCTGCAAGCCGCGCGGTCGAAACCGGATCGGCAGTGGAGCAGTCGACTATGATCGCGCCCTCCGCGAGGCCCGGCCGCAACGCCGAGACCACTGATTCCACCGCCGGCGAATCCGTCAGGCACAAGAAAACAATGTCCGAGGCCTCGGCCAGTTCACGAACTGACCCCGCCTCTTTCGCGCCGCGGCCGACAAGGTCGTCGATCGGCGCACGGTTGCTCCGGCCGATTATGGTCAGCGGGTAGCCCTTCTCGACGATGTTCTTCGCCATGCCATGGCCCATCAGCCCCACGCCGACGAACCCAATACGCTCAGTGGACATCTTGCCCGGCCCCCCTGCCGTGTTTTCGCTTCGGCAGGATACTCGCCTGCCGAAGCGAAAGGCTCAAGGCGCAATCGGTCGACGTCAGCGACGGAGCACCGCTCCCAGCAGGAATCCGATCGCAAGCGCCACCCCAACAGTCTGCAGCGGCCGCTCGCGTACCGCGAGAGAAGCGCGATCCTCCGCGTGCGAGAGTTCGCGCCCGAGGTTCCGGCTCAGGCCCGCGCTCGTCCGGCTCAGCGCGTCGAGCCGGTCATATGCGTTCGTTCGCGCCGACCGAAAACCGGACCGACCCAGCCGGCTCATGTCGCCAGCAAGCTTCTCGATCTGAGAAGCCAGCGTGTCGAGATCGGAACGGAGCTCGGCGCTGGTCCTGCTACTGGTGTCCTTGGCCCTCTCGAGTGCGTTCGTTCCCATCGCCAATCTCCTCTAAACGAGTACAGGGCGCCCGGAAGGGCGCCCATTTCGAAGCTTCACCGCGACGGGCGGTCAGGCGCGAGACGACCAGTCGTCAATTTGGCGCTCTGCCTCTTCCTTGCTGACGCCGTAGGCATCCTGGATCTTGCCGGCAAGCGCCCGGCGATCACCCTGCACCTGCTGCACGTCGTCATCAGTCAGCTTGCCCCACTGAGCCTGAGCCTTGCCGCTGTATTCCTTCCACTTGCCCTGAACCTGATCCCAATTCATCACTTTCATCCTTTGCGAACGCCGCGCTCACGTCGCGGGCCATGTCAAATGAACGCGCTTCTCTGGGTTCGGTTCCGCCGGCTCGGAGAGCGGACATGCTTTATTTCGCGTTGCGTGTTGTCAGGTCTCCCGCGGCTCCTAAGTCGGCATACGCGGCGCGATGGAGCGGCGCGCCTATGGGGAGCGACTGATGCGGATCTTCACCTGCGGGAATTGCGGCCAACTCGTATACTTCGAGAACCTGCGGTGCGAACGTTGCGGCATCGATCTCGGCTTCCTTTCCGAAAAGTTGACACTCGCGGCGCTTGCCTCCGAAGGAGACGACGGAAGCTTTCGGCCGATGCTGGATGGCGCAGGTCTCTTTCGGCGCTGCGCCAATCTGACAACCGCGAACTGCAACTGGATGGTTCCGGCTGCTACTGGAGGCCTATGCGCGTCTTGCGCGCTCAGTCACCACATCCCCGACCTAGACGTGCCCGAGAACATTGAGCCCTGGCGAGCCGCTGAAGCGGCGAAGCGCCGTCTGATATACGCGCTCTTGCGCCTTGGCCTGCCTTTCCGGACCCCTTCCGGCGACGCCTTGAGCTTCGATATCCTGTCCGACGCCGCGGCGCCGGAGCCGGTGCTGACCGGCCATGCCGACGGCGTCATCACGATCAACCTCGCAGAGGCTGATTCTGCGGAGCGAGAACGACGTCGCGGCGAACTTGGCGAAGCCTATCGGACGCTGCTCGGGCATTTCCGCCATGAGGTCGGCCATTTCTACTGGGATGCGCTCGTGCGAGACGGGGGTCGGATCGGCGCGAGCAGGGAAGCGTTCGGCGACGAGAGCATCGACTACTCGGATTCGATGCAGCGCCACTATGCGACCGGCGCTCCGCCGAATTGGCAGAGCTCCTATGTCTCTGCCTATGCGACCATGCACCCGTGGGAGGACTTTGCCGAGACCTGGGCGCACTACATGCACATCGTCGACACGCTGGACACCGCCGAGGCCTTCGGCGTTCGCGTTCGTCCGGATATCGCGCAGGATCCAGGGCTGGAGGCTCGGGTCACCGGGGATCCCTACCGGGCCTCCGGAATTGACGAGCTGATTGCTGCTTGGCTGCCTCTCAGCTACGCGCTGAACAGCCTCAACCGCAGTCTGGGTCACGCGGACCTGTACCCCTTCGTGCTTTCGGAGCCGGCCATCGCCAAGCTGGGCTTTGTCCACGAGTTGGTCCAGTCTCAACGCCCGGACTGAGGGCTTTATGGGGGCTTCGACCGTCTGGACCTTCGCGCGTCGCGGTCGATGCGTCGCCCGGGTTTCCGTCTGACTCGATGCCGGGAGGTTGGTCGGAGGCGCCGATCGCCGAGAGGCGGCGGTGTCCGCAAGACAGGCTCACGCGAAACCCTGCCAGGGTCAGCGCGCGCCCCAAGTGTCGGATAGGCGGTAGCCTTCGGGCCAGGGGTCGTCGGGATCGAGCATGTGCTGATGGATGCCGGTGATCCAGCCGCGTCCGGAGATCTCGGGACGGATGCCGGAGCGGCCGCAGATCGTCGCGTCGCCGAGAATGCGGCCGGTAAAGGTCGAGCCGATAATCGATACTGCCGTGAGCCTGTCGCCGACGGCCATCCGTCCGCGGGCGCGCAGCACCGCCATTCGAGCAGAGAGAGCGGTGCCCGTTGGCGAACGGTCAACCTTCCCCGGCCGTATCGCGACGGCGGCAGAGGCGCGCAGGCCCTCGGGAGAATCCTCTAGGGGTCCGGCGAAGAGGCAGAAGGAATAGTGCCTCCAGTCCGGATTGGCGGGGTGGCGAAACTGGAGGGCTTCGGTCGCGGCGGCGGTGATCCGCACGCCGAGCCGGGCGATGTCATGAGCCTCGTCCGCCCCCAGCGCTAGTCCCATTGCCGCGGCGTCGACTATGACGAAGCTGTCGCCGCCATAGGCGGTGTCGACCTTCAGCGTTCCGATCCCCTCAACCTCCAGCGTCGCGTCAAGTCGATCGGCGAAGCTCGGCAGGTTCTCGACGAATATCCGCTGCGCCTTGCCGTCGGCGCATTCGGCGCGAACGTGAACGAGGCCACCGGGCGCCTCGAGCACCATCTCGGTTATCGGCTCGGTCATTGGCGCTATTCCTGCGTCGAGAAGAACGGTTGCAACGCAGATGCTGTTCGAACCCGACATCGGCGGCGTGTCCTCCGGCTCCATGATTATGAACGCCGCGTGGGCCCTAGGATCCTTCGGCGGCACCAGCAGATTGACATGCCGGAAGACGCCGCCGCGCGGCTCGTTCAATACGAAGTTGCGAAGAGCGCCGTCGCGCGCGATCCAGCGCGACTGCTGCCAAAGCGTATCGCCGGGAGGCGGAGCGACGCCGCCAACGATGACGTCGCCTACCTCGCCCTCGGCGTGGGCAGAGATTACGTGAATCAGTTTGCTGCTCCGCATCGGAGGCCTCAGGTGTGGCGAGTTGACGCACGGCCGGAAAGCGCAGCGGAGGCGCAGGCGGCCAGCCCGCCAAAGCGAACGGCGCGGCCCGACAATCCTGGCGCATAGTGGGCGTATTTTGCAGAATTCGTCATGAGTGTGCGAGCCTGCGGTGGAAAAACCGGCTCCGTGATGGAGCACCAGCAAATGTCCGGAATTACGCGGACGCCCGCGCGGTTCAGCGCGTCGAGGACGCCCGAAGACACGAGACCAATTATGGTTTCGCGAGCGCAGGTGACGATGGTTGGGATGATGACGCGGCTATTGCCCAGGCAATCGGCCAGCGCCTGACATTCGGAAAATGAGGCATGTGGAGAGCCGATGGCGACAAGATCCACGTCCTCGCCACCCGTCTCCATCTCAGCCCATTCCAGAAGGAGGTCCGCCGATGAAATGGTGAGGGTGTCCGCGTCGGGGGCCGCGTCCATATCAGCCTCGGGAGTATGGCCGGCGACGTGCAGCATCGGAGCCGCCGAAGTGGTGCCGAAGGCTGCGCATAATGCTTTAAGGTCGTCCCGGCTGGGCTTTGCCCGCCCCAACCCCTCGACCCGCGGTATGCAGTCGGGGGCGAGGCGACCCGCAAGATGACCTAGCAGCGGCCAGAACGCGTCGTCCATGGGATCGGGCGGCTCCACCCGAAGGATTCGGCGCGGCGCGCGGTTCGCGGCCAAATACACGCCCGATAGCGGCGCGCGCCCGGTCACGGCGATGCACAGGTCGAAGAAGTCGGCATGCTTGACCGTGCGCGCGCCGATAACCGAATTGGCGTAGATCACCGCATTCGATTCGGCCCAGGCGATGTTTTGTCCAAGCACCGGCGCGTCGTCGCGCAGATACGGGGCGCAGGTGAAGCTTGGCGAGCAGCCCATGCGCAGATAAGCGTCGGCCAGGGCGGCGGCGGGCTTGCCGAAGCTATCCGGCACCCCCTGTTCGCGCCAGTTCTCGCGATCGACCGAGATAGCATTGGTCGTGGTCGGAACGCGAACCCGCGCGCCAAGATCGGCCACTTTCTCGGCGAAGGTCAAATTGGCAGGGCTGGCATAGATGCAGCCATCGATGTGGGCCTTGTCGATGTCGATCAGGCGGTCTGCCCCCTGAATCAAGGCCATGTCTCGGACAATCTCCAGGCAAAGCCGCGCCGCCGCACCGTCCTCGCCGGACAACATGGCACGGTCGGCCTTCGACAGCGACGGCCCCGCGCGCTCGATGCTGGCGAGCGGAACGGACATTCCATCAATCCGGGCCTCGTCAGCGTCGATGTCGATGCTGGTTGACTGCGCCAGGGCCGCGAAGGCGTCCGCATCAGCGCGCAGGACCGGAAGAGGACGCCCGAACAACCGCGCTGCGATCAGCGCGCCAAGCGTCAATATGTCTTCCTCCTCGGCGAAGATCAGCGCGGCGGGCGCGTTGCCGTTCAACGCCAGTTCCAGCAGGACGCCGCTGCCGGTGCACGACCCACGGCTGGTTGGTAGAACGAATGCGCTGCCCGCGACCGATTTTCCGTGCAGCGGGTGGTGAGCGTCGATCAGCCGGCCCGTGGACGCATCGACCCCGCCCCAGAAGCTCAAGCCTTCGCTTGACCAGAGGACAGGCGCGTGGACGGGGCCTGGCAGGATGGAGGTCAGACGCATCGGGCGAGCCTCAGGCCGGAGCACGCGCCTGCAGTGGTCGCAGGTCTAAAGGTCATTTACCGCACACTCGACAGAAACGCCTGGGTCTCGGACTTAACGGGAGCGTCGAAAATCTGTTCGGGAGGTCCGATCTCGGCCAGAACCCCCTTGTGGAAATAGGCGACCCGGTCCGAAACCTCGCGCGCGAAGGCCATCTCGTGCGTGACGACGATCATAGTCATCCCCTCTTCGGCAAGCAGCTTCAATGTGTCTAGAACCTCGCCTACCAGCTGCGGGTCCAGCGCTGACGTCACCTCGTCGAGCAGCATGTAGTTGGGCGACATGGCCAGCGCGCGGGCGATCGCCATGCGCTGCTGCTGTCCCCCCGACAGCCGGCTCGGATAGACGTCGAGCTTGTCTGAGAGCCCTACATGAGAGAGTTGTCGCACTGCGACTTCCCGGGCCGCTCCTCGAGACATCTTCAGCACCTTGCGCGGCGCGAGAGTCACATTCTCCAAGACAGTGAGATGCGGGAAGGCATTGAACTGTTGGAAAACGATGCCGACATTGCGCCTCAACTTGTTCAGGTCGGTCGTTTTGGCATGGACCTCGGCGCCGTCGATGAGGATGCGGCCCTTCTGGATCGGCTCCAGCCCGTTGATGCAGGTGAGCAGAGTCGACTTGCCGGAGCCCGAGCCGCCAATCACCGAGACGACCTCGCCCTTTGCGACGGTCAGGTTGACGCCCCTGAGCACCTCGAGTTCGCCGAAGGATTTGTGAACATTCTCGATCTCAATCATTTTCGCGCCATCTCCGTTCGAGATATCCTCCTAGCCGAGCTACAGGAAAGCTGATGAGGAAATAAATCGCGCCCGTGATCAGCAGGATGGTCATCGGCTCCTGTAGCCGCGTCACGAGGATCTGCGACGAACGCAGCAGCTCGATGATGCCGAGCCACAACACGAGGGCGCTGTCCTTCATCACGCCCAGCACCAAGCCGATCCAGCTCGGGAGGCCGACGCGCAGCGCCATCGGCCAGACGATCTGGGTCATGTCCTGGCCCCAAGTCAGCCCCAGCGACCGCGCGGCCCGTCGTGTGGTGGCGGGCACAGCGCCGATGGCGCCGCGCACGATCTCGCTGCAGAGGGCCGATGTGTAGAACGCGAGGACGATGCAAGACGTGACGAACGGCGACAGTCCCAGCCCGGCGATGGCCTGGAACGCGTTGGCGAGGATCAGCTGAATCAGCAGCGGCACCGACCGAAACACGTCGAGGATCACTGCCAGAAGAGCGGAGGCGACTGTGCCCAACTGGACGCGCGCCACGCCGAAGGCCAAGCCGAGGATTGTGCCGGCGGTAACCGATATGGCTGTGATCAGTAGCGTTACGCCGGCGCCTCTGGCGAGAAAGCCCATGTCGCTGAGGGTGAGGCCGGTATCCAACATTCAGCCCCTCAGTACCTGAACAGGCGCCAGGCGATCAGACGCGCGCCAAGCATCACCAACTTGGCGATCAGGTAGTAGATCACAGCCGCCAGCGCAAAAAGCTCGAAGGTTCGAAATGTTCGCGCATTGATTTCCTGGGTCACGCCCGTGAGGTCGGTGCTCATTCCGACGGTGACCCCGAGCGAAGTCATCAGGATCGCCCATACCATCTGGTTCGTAGAGGGCAGGAACGCGATTCGAAACATTTGCGGCAGGACGATCAGCCGGAACGTCTGGATGCGGGGCATTCCGAGCGAGCGCGCGGCGCGTGTCTGAGTTTCGGGAATGGCACGAAGAGCGCCGCGAAAGGTTTCGGCGAGGTAGCCGGCGTTGTTGAACGCTATCCCTCCCAGGAGGGCGGCGTATGGGGTGACATAGATACCGAAGGAGCCGAGACCGAAATGCGCCATGTAGATCTGGAACAGCGCCGGAGTGTTCCGCGCCAGTTCGACCCAAGCGGTCGCGGGCCAGCGAACCAGTCGCGAGGGGGCCGTCCGACCCAGGGCCAGCAAGACGCCGACGGCCCCGCCGATCAGCATCGACAGCACCGCGATCTGCAATGTGACCAGCGCCCCGTCGAGCATCTGGGGCAGGAACCGAAGGGCCTGGCGCCACTGGAACGTGTATTCGAACATTGCCGTCGTCCCTGCAGGGAGGCGGAGGCCGCCTTGGCCTCCGCGCGGGTCGCGGAACTAGCGATACACCTTGTCTACCGTCAGATCGGGCGCGTCACCGCCGACCCATTCCTCGTAGAGTTCCTGATAACGGCCGGTGCGCACCTGCTGATTGATGAAAAGATCGAGAAAGTTCAGCAGCCCGTACTCGCTGCGCAGCGCGATGAGCGACACATAGTCGACCAGATAGGGCGCGTCCCCCTTGATCGTGAGTCCCGGGTAATTTCCGCTCTCGATGATTGACGAGGCCACCGTCGAGGTTACGACAGTAGCTTCTATCTGGCCCTGCGAAAGCGCCAGGAATACATCGGCTTGGGACTGGTACGGGCGGAAGCTGCCGCCCTCGCCCCATTCCTCGATGTCATCCTTTAGCTGCAGCCCCTCATAGGTGCCGGCGACCGATCCGACGGTGCGACCCTTCAGGGACTCGTAGGAGTCGATGCCGGAGTCTTCCGTTGTCAGCACCACGTTGGTGAAGGCGAAGTAGGGGATTGTGAAACCCGCAGTCTTCGCCCGTTCGAGCGTGTCCGAAGTGGAGGCCACGCCGACGTCGACCCGGCCGGAGACCAGCGCCGGAATGCGGTCGGGGAAAGGCGTTTCGACAATTTCTGCCTCGACGCCCAGGGCGGCCGCGAGGTCCTTGCAGTAGTCCACGTCGAAGCCGACCGGTTCGTTGTTCGCGTCGCGTGATCCCATCGGCGGAAAGTCCAGGACCACTGCGCAGCGCAGCGTTCCCGAAGCAATGATGTCGTCCAGCTTGTCGGCATGGGCGGTTGAGGCAAGCGCTGTGGCGGCGGTTAGGCTCGCAATGAGGCATGTGATCTTCATCGTGTCTCTCCCTGGTTGTAGCCCTTTGTGGCGGTTCTCGCGCGTCGTATCGTCTTCTGGTGGCCTCGCCAACGGATGCTTGGTCAATTCGGCAGCCCGCCGCCAGTAGCGAACAACCGTGGCCTTCGTTACGGAATACTCCGACCTCGGAAGCAGACTAGGTGCAAAGGCTTTTTTTGGCGACACGGAAATTACAGCCCGCAAACCGGTTGCCAGATACGCGTCGCCCGAACTCTCTCCAGGCGCGGCTACGGAAGCGCTCGCTGCGTCCGCGGGTTCAGTGGAAACCGCGACATCGTGTGCCCCGATCGCGCAAGCCAAGCAGCCGGCGCTAGCTTCTGCGATCTCACGTGGGGCTTCACGAACTGGGCAGGCACAATGCGGGCTCGGCAACCCATCGCCTGCAGCTTGCGCGCCGGCTCTGGCCTCACCTGCGTCCGCCTCAGCCGCATCGTCACAACCTCATACCTATTGCCCGCTGCGAGGCCGGCAATGGCCGGAACGCGGCGCGCGTCGGCAAAGGACGGATCAGGACGGGTGCGCCACCCCAAGGCGGTTGGCAAGCGGCTCCTGTTCGTCAGCTATCGTCGGGTCCCCCGCTCCCCCCGCGGAGCCGCATGAAGAAGCCCGCAATCTCGTCCGGCGTCGCGCGGTCCACGGCGCCGTCGGCAACGTCGCGTTGCGGCCAGATCCACGACGCTGCGGGATCATGGAGCATCGCCCACTCCCCAAAAACCCTAGCGGAGACGCGTTCGGCGACGTGAACCTTTACTTCGAGGTGGCGGTCATCCCGTTCTATACGCTCGAGGAGGTCTTTGACCTGCTCTTCGGGGCCTTCAAGCCACTGAAGGTAGATGTCGGCTCGGCAGATCAGGGCGCCTGTGATGTCGTCTCGGGCATTCGCGCGCCGTGCGTCCATCAGAATGCCGCTTAGAACAGCCTCGTCGAAGCCGAAAGGCCGAGAGGTGTAGATGGCCCGGAACAAATCCATGAAGCGTTCTCTCCTGTTTGAGGACGTCCTGACCAACGCTGCCTCGCAGCACGCTGCTCGCGGGTTCACATGCGGTCTAAGGCGATCCCGGACCCGAGGGGTAGCACGGGCTGGCGCCGGCAGGTAGCTGGCAGGTATCCTTTGCGCCACGTCCGGGCGCCCGACGCGTCCGGGGTGATGGCTTCGGACGGGACGCCCGGATAATCCAGCATATGGCCTGCCCCACGGAACGGATCCACCTTTAACGTCGGCTATACCGCGAGGGAGGGTCCTCGCCGAAGAAAAGACATACGCCTGTGGAGATCGTCGCCAACCTGAGGCAGGTTGATGCACTGACGTCGCAGGGCGAGCCTCTCGGAGAGGTGATCCGGTTGATCGGCGTGGCGGACGCGACATTGCGTCGGTGGCGGCACGAGTTGGCCGGGCTGAAGCTCGCAGTGGTAAAGCGGTCGAAAGAGCTGGAGCTCGAGAGGTGCATTGCTTTCCCATCCTCAACGACAACGGGATCAGCGCGAAGCAAGGAGGTTGCCTTCGGAGGCCTCCGGGATGTTCGCGTCGGCAATGTCGGCGGGGTAGCCGGAGATCTCGCTCCCGAGCCCTCCCTCGGCCGACGTCGCCTGAGTGTTCGGCTCGGCGGGCGCGGAGACCGGAGCAGTCGGCGCGGGCGCCGGGCTGCGCGGCTCGGCCTGCCGAACGATCGGGACGCCCTGAGGGAAGATGACCTCGCGCGCTTCGTCCGGCATGGAGATGCCGCGCTCGGCCAGCGCGCGCTTGATGAGACGCAGCGCCGAGGAGCGAACCCGCAGCGGCGAGAGCGTCTGGCCGTCGATCCAGAAATGCGCCTTAAGTTGCACCGTGGCCGCCCCCAGCGCATCGACGAGCACCATTGGAGGCGGGTCGGCGAGGATCGCCTCGTGTCCGCGCAGAACCGCGACGATGACGTCCTGCGCGTCGGCGATCGAGGCGTCGTAGCCGATGCCGACCTCGGCAGTGACCCGCCGGGCCGGCGCCGCTGTGAAGTTGACGATCGTGCTCTTGAACACCGTCGCATTCGGAATCTGCACATGGTTGCCGTCGATGGTCAGGAGCACCGTGGAGCGCGTGTTCATCGTCTGCACAACGCCCTCGTGCCCGGCGACGGAGATCACGTCGCCTTGGCGGAACGGGCGGCGGATGCTGAGGATGAGGGAAGCGAGGAAGTTCTCGGCGATGTCGCGAAACGCGAAGCCCAGGACGATCCCGATGATGCCCGCGCCGCCGAGAAGCGACACCGCAAGCCCGGTCAGCCCCGCGAACTGGAGGACGATGTAGACGCCGAGCAGGAACACCGGGATCGCGATGGTTCGCGCGATCACGCGCCGCAGGAACTCCTGGTCGACGGTCGGGGCAAGGACGCGTCGGATAGCGCGAGCGAGGGCGCTCGACAGCCACCACGCCATCGGCAGGATCAGGATGGAGAGCACGACCAGCGGAAGCGCCACCGCGAGTTGTCGGGCCACCCGCTCGATCTCGTCGAGCGCCGGCGCGAGGTCCCAACTCACCTCCTCGCGCACCTCGACCCGGTTGACGACGGCGACTACGTCCTCCGTCCTGCGCGCCACTTCGCGCGCCCATTCGCGGTGATCATCGTCGGCCGTCACGCCGTCCAGGAAGACGACGCCCTCATCGACGGCGACGGCGAGCTCGGTGAACCAACCGGTGGCCATCAAAATGCGCAAGATGCGGGCTTCGATGGCTTCGTCTCTGGCGGCGGGCTCGACCGCGACCGCTTGCTCGGGCGGAGCGACCGGACTTTCGTCCGCAGTCTGCGCAGCCGCCGGCGCAGCGCCGATCAGGACGACGGCGATAAGCAGCGCGGCCAGACCGTCCATCTTGCTCGTGGCGCTGATGCGCTTTGGGCCGCCTCTACGGCGAACGAGCCAGTTCAAGGGCGAGACGAAAAATCTAGAGGGCATGAGATGAGGGCGATATCGGTCCGGGCTCCAGATCGTGAAGCGGTCGTTGGGCAAGTTGGGACGAAAGCGACCGAAGTCGAATCGACGGAGCGACCTTCTCGAGGCTGAGCAAGGAGCTTCCGACTGCCGTCCGCGCTTTCGGCCAAGCGTCAGGGGACAAGGATCGGTGCGCCTTGTCGAAAGGCGCACGTTGCAAAATGCCTTGGCGCCGATCAATCCGAAGGCGACGCCGGTGCTCTGACGACCGAGGGCCGGGCACCGGCTGACGTCGCCCACGCCCGGCGACAGGCTGCGGATCGGGGCGCGCAGGAAGAAGAGGAAGGTTGGAGCGCCCTGAACGCGAGCCGCCTTCTTCAAAGAAGACTACGTTATGATCCGGGTCCGCTCGGAACCCGTTTCGATCTGCGCATGCTGATCCGGCGCTCCGCACCAACATGCTAACAAGCACCGCCTGGCGGTAGAGGACTCGGATGCGCTGTCTGCGCGGTTCAACCTCGAGCACCGGTGACGCGGGACCATGATCGGCACGGCTCCGCGCCCGGCGGCGCGACCCCAGGAGTCGTTGATACAGAACCGATCGGCATCCGTGGCCGTCATCCCGCTGCCGCGGTCCGGACTGAGCGGCGCAGGACCTCGTGGCCCTCTTGCTCCGGCTCGTCGTCGATGAGCACGGCGGGGAATCCGTCGGCCAGGATCTGGAGACCCGTCGCCTCCTCGAGCCGCTCGATGATCCGGTCTGACTGGGCGCGCGCCCCATAGCGGCGCTGGCCATCCGACACGATGTCGATGATCAGCGGAGACACCTCCAACGGCACGCCATGCGTGTCGGCAAGTTTCTGGAACAGACCGATGTCCTTCTGCACGAGGTCCATGGTGAAGTTCACGTCGCGCGCCCCGGAGAGGATCAGCTGGCTCTCCGTCTCGTGGACGAAGGAGGCGCCGGAACTGATCCTGATCGCCTCGTAGGCGGTGGCGAGGTCGAGCCCGGCCGCTTTCATCGTCGTCAGCGCCTCGCAGAGCGACACAAGATGCACCGTGGCGAGGTAGTTCGTCATCACCTTCAGCTTCGACGCCGTGCCCAGATCGCCGGTATGCAGGATGCGCCGTCCCAAGTGCTTGAGCAGCGGCATTGCCGCCTCCACCGCGCCGCGCGGGCCGCCGGCGAAGATCGAGATATTCCCGGTTTCGGCGCGGTGGCAGCCGCCTGAAACGGGGCATTCCAGCGCCATGCCGCCTCTCGCCGCGACCTCTGCGCCGAGCCGCAGCACCTCGTCCGCATCGGTCGTCGACATCTCGATCCAGGTCTTGCCCGGCCCTATCTCAGGCAGCATCTCGGCCACCACCGCGGCCGAGGCTGCAGGCGACGGCAAGCAGGTTATGACGACGTCAGAGGCGCGCATCATCTCCGCGGGCGATCCGCCCGGGGTCGCGCCACGCAATACGAAACCGGCTACCCGCGCGGGGTCTAGATCATGCACCGCCAAATCCATGCGGTTTCTCAGGAGGCTGCCGGCGAGCTTGCCGCCGACATTGCCCAGCCCGATGAAGCCAGCCTTCATGTCCCGTCCCTTCCCGCCGTGCCGGTCCATGCGAGCTGCGTCCCTGGCAACTCAGTCCCGATAATCCGGCTCCTCGCGGTCGAGCACCGATTTCAGATATCCGAAATGCGCGTCCGCCATCCCGGCATAGGCCTTCCAGCCCTGCGCCGTGTTCGCCGCCACCGCGTCAGACATGATCCCGAGGGGCTGGCCCGTTCCCAGCGCCAGAAGGACCGTGTGCGCGGCCTTCTCGAAGAAGTAGAGCTGCTCGAACGCCACCGCGACGGTGGGACCGGTGCAGGTCAGTCCATGATTTGCCATCAGAAGCGTCGAACGGGAACCGAGCGCCGCAGCGATGCGATCGCCTTCGGCGGCGGCGTCGGCGATGCCGCCGCAGTCACGGTCGATCGCCAGATCGCCGAAGAAGCGCGCCGTGTTCATGTCGATGGGCGGCAGGGCGGGCTCCCTCAGCGCGGCCAGAGCGGTGGCGCACGGCGGATGACAATGGAGCACGACCCGGACATCGGGCCGGGCGCGGTGCAGCGCCCCGTGGATCGTCCAGGCCGAGGCGTCGGGCGCGTCCGGCCGCTCCATCACGTCCAGGTCGTCGGCGTGGAGAAGGCGCAGGTCGGTCGCCCGGATCGACGCGAAGTGCCGCCACTTCGGGTTCATCAGAAAGCGCCGTCCATCGGCGGAGACCGCCGCGCTGAAATGGTTGCCGACCGAACTCGTGCCAGCCAAATCGCGCTGCCAGCCGGAAGGCGGCGGCGAGATCTCTGCGAAGCGCCAGAATGGCCGGCTCGTCGAGCCCGTCCTTCACTTGAACCTGCCCTCGGAAACAAGCGCTCGGTAAATGCCCCGCAACTCGCCCCGGTCGGTATAGGTCCCACGCAGGTAGCGGTCTCCGCTCGTGGCCGAATAGGCCATGCGGCCGTGCACGATCCGGTGGTTGTCGAAGGTGATGCACTCGGTCGCCTTCAGCGTGAACCGCATCACGTATTTCTCCTCCTGCAACATGCGCCCGAAGCGCACGAATGCAGGGTAGTATTCGTCGAGCTGCCGCTGGGGCAGGTCGAAGATGTCCGCCATGTGCTGGCTGATCGTGACGCCCGAGACCGCGCCGTTCCGGTCGAGTTCGATGACCCGCTGCCTTGCGCGCATGTCAATGCCGTCGTGCTCCTTGTAGTAGGGTATGTCGACCTCGCTAAGCAGCCGGAACGCGTCCGGCTCCCGGCTGCGCAGGTCTTCGGCCACCGCCATGCCGTCGAGGATCAGGTTGAGCCCTCCCTGAACGCTGTTGGCGCGGCAATGCAGGAACTGGACCCCGGGCGCCAGTTCTTCGGAAGGCACGTCCGTGTGCAATTCGAGCGCCTTGGCGGTGTAGGCGAGGTTCGTCGGCTTGATGTGGGTGCGCACGTCGAAATATGCGCCGAAGAAGCTGGGCCGGATCGTTCCGATCAACTCCGCGGTGCGCGTGAGAGCCTCGTCGGTGTCCGGCATGTCGGTGACGATGGCGACGCCCTCGATCAGCAGCGCTTCCATCCAGCGCCGGCGCTCGTCCACGCTTTTTAGCAGGAGCGGATGCGAGACGCGGGTCAGATGCGGATAGTGGTCGGAAAACCAGGGTCGGCGCGGCAGATCGGCGGGATCAGGGCGCGGCGCGCCGCGGGCGTAGGTCGCCAGCATCCCGAGCGGATAACGCGAGACGTGCTGCTCGTTCGCCCAGTCGATCACCAGAGCGTCGGCCTCGATCCGGGCGCTCGATGGGCGCGGCGCGGTTGCATGGCGAAAGATGTCGAAGGTCCGCTCGCGCGTCTCTGTATCAAAGGAAGTCGGGCAATTGTCGCGTAGCCAAAACGCGTTGAAGTAAGACAAGCCGCCGTCGAGCAGACGCAAGCTCAGCCCGTTTTCCTCCAGCGCCACGGCGTCGGTCTGCAAGCCGTCCATGTCCTGCCCTTTCGTCGCGAAGCAGTTGTCGAGAGCGATATTACATCCGCCTCCGGTCCGGCGATACGACGATTGCGTTGGCGAAAACATTCGCCCCATGCTTGTCCGATGCTGCACGCGCTGCCGCTGCATCGCCTGCCCGTTGTGGATGGCCTGTTGACCAACCCCGAAAAGCCTCGGACCCTGAACCCGGTCCGCAGCTTCCCTTTTCCAGGTCACGTGCGAACGACCGCCCTGGGCGCCACGGCCTCTCTTCCCTGCCCGCCCGGGCGCCGCCGCGGCTTGAATCGCCGACCCGCACCCCCGGCCCCTGGCCACAGCCGGCGCCTCCCGGGCGCGCCACGAAACGCCGCGCCCTCCGCCTGCGCCGCCAGCGCCATGAAGCCGTCGGTCAGGTCGTATGCCCCGCGCAGGTCGACCGCCGCGAACCACACGCCGCTGTCGCGCAGCGTCAGCAGGGCGTGCGGGCCCGGGCCAAGTCTCCGCTCCTGCGCTTTCCAAGCACGGTGGCAGCGGGCAAGATTCGGTCCATGTCCCGGACATGTCCGACAATGGGAGCGCTGAGTGCCGCGTAGAGACCAAGGCGGCGGGGCCTATCCCGTGCCAAGCCGGCGGCTGGGCCGGATGCTTCGCCTCGGCGGGATGACCTCTGGCATCCTGACTGACATGGTCGCGAGTGGGGTTCGCCAGATGGCGCAGGGCGAAAGGCCGCGCCTTCCCGCCATGTTGCTTTCACCCGCAACTGCGCACCGCGTAACCCGTGAACTGGGCCGGATGCGCGGAGCGGCGATGAAGCTCGGTCAGATGCTGTCGATGGATGCCGGTCTTGTCCTTCCGCCCGAGATGACTGCCATCCTGGCCGCGCTGCGCGACGAGGCGCCGCACATGCCGCCCAAACAGCTGCAGGAGGTGCTGAACGCCGAATGGGGCGCGGGATTCCTCTCGCGGTTTGCGCGCTTCGACGTGCGCCCTTTCGCCGCCGCCTCGATCGGGCAGGTGCACCGCGCGCAGACCCGCGACGGCCGCGACCTGGCGATCAAGGTCCAGTATCCGGGGGTGCGCGCCAGCATCGACAGCGATATCGACAATGTCGCTGCGCTCTTGCGTCTCCCCGGTCTCATGCCGCGCGACATGGACTTGGCTCCCTTGCTGCGGGAGGCCAGGCGCCAGTTGCATCAGGAGGCCGACTACCTGTCGGAGGCGCGGAACCTGGCCGCCTTTCACGATCTGCTGGCCGGCTCGGACGTGTTTCTCCTTCCCGACCTGCAGGCCGATCTGAGCACGTCACGGGTTCTGTCGATGTCCTACGTCGACAGCCAGCCAATCGACGTGCTGACTGATGCTCCCCAGGCGCTGCGCGATCACGTGGCCGCGCAGCTGATCGACCTCGTCCTGCGCGAACTCTTCTCGTTCCGCCTGATGCAGACGGACCCCAACCTCGCGAACTACCGCTTCGATCCGGCGTCACGCCGCATCGTACTGCTTGACTTCGGAGCGGTGATGGCGATCGAGCCCGCGCTCGTGGAGGACTTCCGCCGCTTGCTGAACGTCGCGCTGGACGGCGACCCGGCCGCGATCCGCGCCGCCATGCTGAAACTCGGCTATTTCGACGCAGGCATGTCGCCGCGACACCAGGCGCTGATCATGGAGATGTTTGGCGCCGCCACCGCGCCCCTTCGGCAGTCGGCGCCCTTCGACTTCGGGAGGACCGATCTGATCGAGACCTTGCGCGACATGGGGATGGGAATGGCGGGTGAACGCGACCTGAGCCATGTGCCGCCGCCGGCCACGCTGTTCCTCCACCGCAAGATCGGCGGCATCTACCTGCTGGCGACAAAGTTGAAGGCGCGCGTCAGTCTGCGCCCGATGCTGGAGCGCTACCGATGATCCCGTCATCACCTCAACCTGGCCTCTGGGCGCCGTATGCGCGCTCGGCGCCCTGTTGCGGGACGGAGGCGACGCGTTGTGGGCGGATTTCGGGGGCCCGGGCCGCAAGATGTCTCTTGCTCGGCTGCGCGGGGCAAAGCTCCAGGCCACTGCCATGAACGCCGTCGGGCAGCTGACCGGCGGCATCGCGCACACATTCAGCGACTTCCTCGGCGCGGCCCTCGCCGGCTTCGACCCGATCCGGCGGCGCATCGAACCGAGCAGGTTTCGCAACTTTGCAGCGCAGGGGGCCAGCCGTGAGCGGCGCCGGGCGCTTGGGCAGTTCTCCCCTTCGCGCGGGCGAAGCTGATCGAGGTGAGGCCGGGGCTGAATCCGCCGACGCAGCCACGACGCCAAAGCTCGCCTATCCAGATGGCAGAAATCGCGTTACTTTCGGCTGACATGATGATCGAACGAATCATCAGCTAATATATCAGGGGAGCTGCGACCGGTGGACATCATATCGAAGAGATCCGGACCTCGCCGCGAGGACGAGGCGGCCCGTCGACTTGTGGAACGTAACCGCCATACCATCGACCGCCTCGCCGACCAGCTCAGCAACGGCGCCTATTCGGCCGGCAAGCGAGCCAGAACCGCCGACGCGCCGCAGGCCTCGGGCCTGATCCTTTCCGACCTGCGCGCGCCGCGGCGGCCGGACGACGCGAAGCCCTATGTCCGCATCAGCCCGAACCGCCGCGTGGTGGTGGTGGACGAGACGACCAGCCGGCAGATGCACCACCTCGGCGAACTGCGCCGGATCGACGGAAGGTGGACCTTCGTTCTGGCCACCCGCGCCAACGGCTTCTTCTCCCCGCTCGACGCCGGCATCGCCGAGCGCCTCGCCGCGCTCGACGGCGCCGTGCTCGGCGCGGACCGGACCGAAGCCGGCCTTGCCGCCGAGATCGGAACGCTGCTCGGTCACTGATCCGGCGCGCGCCGATCCTGCGCAGCCACTCCAGACGCCACGAGTCCCGGGAGTAGCCTGATGCCATCCAGAAGCCGCACCGAAGGCCCGACGCCGCCCGCGCCGCATGACGACCGCAGCGTCAACCGCGCCTGGGAGCGGCACAACGCCGGCGTCGCCCCCGCCGACTGCGTGCGCTCGGTGATCCAGCAATCCTGGGTCCGCAGCACCTCGGCCGGCATCGACCCGATGCGCGGCGAGGCGCCGGCCGCGGACGACGCCACCGAACTCGAGAAGCTCCGCCAGTCGAACCGCCAGCTCTGCCGCGCCGCGCGCGGATCGCTCGACAAGATCGGCCGGATGCTGCACGGCGCCGAGGCGATGCTGATCCTGACCGACGAGAAAGGCCTCGTCATCGAGGCGATCGGCGACCCCAAGACCCTCGCCGCCGGCCGCAACATCAACCTGCATGTCGGCGCGCTGTGGAACGAGCACGCGGTCGGCACCAACGGCATCGGCACGACGCTCTGGGCCGGCGAGCCGATGTTCGTGCACGGCAGCGAGCATTTCGTCGAAACGCTGAAGGACTGGAGCTGCGCCGCCGCCCCGATCCGCAACCCGATCGACCAGTCGGTGATCGGGGCCGTCGACCTGTCGGGACTGACCAAGATCTTCCGTCGCCACAACACCGCCTTCGCCGCAGCCGCCGCCGGCGAGATCCAGGCGGCGCTCGCGCAGGCGCTGAACGAGGAGCGCATCCGGCTGCTCGACGCGCTGATCGAACAGGGCCCGGCGACCGGCGCCGACGACGGCGTGCTGATCCTCGACCGCGCCGGCCGCGTGGTCCACCGCAGCGGCTTCGAGCGCCTGATCCTCGCCGACGGCACCGAGCTCGACGCCCGGGTCGGCCAGCGGCTGGTCCACCTCGACGGCGCGCCGTCGCCGGACGCCATCGCCTCGGCGCTGCCGGAGGGCTTCGGCTGCCGCGAGGTCGGCGGCCTGCGGATCGACGGCGAGCTGCGCGGCGTGGCGCTGGTTCTCGCGAACGGCCGTTCGGCGCGCCGCCTGTCTGCGCCTGCGATCGCCGGCAAGACCGGCCCGCGGCCCGCGCCGGCGCACGGCATCATCGCCGAGAGCGTGCGCATGCTCGAGGCGGTCGACCTCGCGCGCCGCGTCGCGCGGGTCAACGCGCCCGTCCTCGTCCAAGGCGAGACCGGCACCGGCAAGGAGCTGTTCGCGCGGCTGATCCACACCGAGTACTCGGGCAGCCGCGACAAGCCGTTCGTCGCGATCAACTGCGGCGCGATCGCGCGCGAGCTGTTCGGCAGCGAGCTCTTCGGCCATGTCCACGGCGCCTTCACCGGCGCGGTCAAGGAGGGCAAGGCCGGCAAGCTCGAACAGGCGAACGGCGGGGTGTTCTGCCTCGACGAGATCGGCGAGATGCCGCTCGAGATCCAGCCCTACCTGCTGCGCGTGCTCGAGGAGCGCACGATCTACCGGATCGGCGACAACCGGGCCCGCCCGTTCGACGCACGGCTGGTCGCGCTGACCAACCGCGACCTGCGCGCCGAGGCCGAGGCCGGCCGGTTCCGCCGCGATCTCTACTACCGGATCGGCGCGGTGACCGTGCTGGTCCCGCCTCTGCGCGAGCGCGGCGACGACGTGCTGCTGCTGCTCGACCACTTCAATTACACGATCGGGGCGGAGTTCGGGCTGGAGCCGCTGCGCTTTCCGGCCGAGATCCACGACCTCTTCCTGCGCTATCCGTGGCCCGGCAACGTGCGCGAGCTGCGCAACCTCGTGCAGCGCCTGCACCCGGTCTCGCGCCACCGCGACATCGCGCTAGGCGACCTGCCGCCGGAGATCACCGTCGAGCGCGCCGAGGACCGCGCGAGCGCCTCGGGCGACGGCGCGGTCGCAGCTCCGGTCCGGCTCCGCGACGCCGAGAAGGTCGCGATCCTGCGGGCGATCTCGGAGCATGACGGCAACCTCAGCCGGGTCGCCGAGGCGCTCGGCATCACGCGGCCGACGCTCTACCGCAAGATCAAGCTCTACGGCATCGAACGCGTCTTCCGCTGAGCGCGGGCGGCTGGCGTCCCGCAGCTGGCGCCCCGCGGTTGACTCCCCGCAGCGCCGGGGCTTTAGTTTTCGCATGTCGCAGGGATTGTGCGAAGGCCGGATGCGTTGATGAGTATTCTAGAAACGACGCGCCGGAGCCTGGATCGCCACTATCTCGGCGTGTCGCCGCAGTTGCTCGCCCGGGTCCGGCAGAGCTGGATCGCGCATCGGCTCGACCTCGACGCCGTCTGGCGCGAGTCCATCCAGAAGCTGCCGGGCTACGGCGAGATCGACGCGCTGCCGGTGTTCAACGACAGCCGGCCGATCGACCTCCTGCTGCTGTTCGACCAGGCCTGCTGCTGGATCGACGCGGTGCGCCGCGCCGCCGCGATGCTGGACGGCCGTCCCGAGACCAGGCTCACGCCCGAGCAGGCCCGGGGCCTGGTCGCGGTCACGAACCGGCTCCGGGACGAGCTCGCCGCCGTGCGCACGCTGACGATCGCGGGGCTCGCGATGCCGGCGATGCAGATCAGCCGGTCAATCTCCGAGGACGTCGACCTCGGGCTCGCGCTGCTGGTGCGCCGGCGGCTCGCGCAGGCCTTCGTCGAATGCCGCACCCCGGAGGACGCCGCCGAGTTCTGGCGCAACCACGTCTCGGGCGGACGGGCCTTCCGGCTGGTCGCGCAGGCGCTCTACCGCTTCGGGCTCGACTACTCGGAGGACAGCGACTATGTGCGCTGGCGCAAGGAGGTGCTCGTCTTCCTCGGCAGCGCCGTGCACACGTCCTTCGTGGGCGCCGCGTCCGGCGACGGGCCCGTCTCCGACGGCCCGCTGAACGGGGCCGCGCAGGAATGCCTCTACTTCGCGACGATGCGGATGCAGGAGATGTGCGCCTACGCGCTGGTGATCGGCGGCGACTTCAAGAGCGACCTCGCCGGCATCGGCGGGGACGATGCCCTGGCCGACAACCAGCTCCGCTTCGTGCGCGACGGCGGCGAGATCATCATCGACCAGATGCGCTGGCTGACCGGGGCGGCCGACGCCCCCGAACGGGGGCGTGTCCGCGCCGTGCACTGACGCGCACTCGCCGAGGGCGGCCTTGGCCTGCGCTTCGTCCGAAAAGTCGCGGTCAGCTCAGCTTCGACGGCGGGACGGCCATACGCCCGTCCGCAACCCAGCGCGCGGCCAGCACCAGCGCGCCGGTGGCGAAGTCCTTGCCGTGCGCCGCGATCATCGCCTGCGACACGTCGGCCAGTTGCCGGAAGAAGGCGTCCTTGCTTTCTTCCTCGGGGGTCAGGCGGGGCTCCGGGGGCATGTCGTGTCTCCTGTCACTTGAAGAGGTCGGCCGGGAAGGCGACCAGCGTCGCCTCGCCGCCGGCGTCGCCGAAGGCAAGGTGGGTTCCGTCCGGGCTCCAGGCGAGCGCGGTCGCGGCGCCGCCCGAGGCGCGCAGCAGCATCTCCTCGCGCACGCCGATCTTGTTCAGGCAGATCAGCCCGCTCGCGTAGCCGACGGCGAGCAGCGGCCGGTCCGGGCTCGCGGCGACGCGCTCGACGACAACGAGACCGCCCCGACCCGCCTCGACCGGATCGCCCAGGCCGTCCGGGGTCAGCGTCCAGACGATCGCCCGGAACGCGCCCGAGGTGGCGAAGGCGCCCGCCGGCCGGCTCCAGCCGAACGAGGCGACCGCCGTCGGATAGTCGGGGTTGACGTCGACATGGCCGTTGGCCGGCCGCAGCAGCGCCATGCCGGGCCCGGAGAACCCGACGGCAAGCCAGGCCCCGTCCGGGCTCCACGACAGCGTCTTCGGCGCCGCGTCGAGGTCGAGGCGCTGGACCGCGAAGCCGCCCGCCCAGAGCGAGACCCCGCCAGCGTCGCCGACCGCCAGCAATCCATCCGGCGCGAAGGCGAGCGCGGTCACCGCCTGCCCGAGATCGTGGCGTTGCGGCGCCTCGCCGGCGTCGTCGGGCAGGATCGTCAGCCCTGCGCCGTCGCCGGCGGCCACGGCCGCGGAGCTCGGATCGCGCGCCAGCGCCAGCAACGGACCTTCGAGCGGCGCCGCGACCGGCACCACCTGCGCCCGCGGCGTCACCGAGACGAGCCCGCCGCGCGCGCTCCCGGTCAGGAAGGACTTCGCGCCCCAGGGCACGACCGGGCCGGTCACGCCGTCGGCCTCGGCGGCGGGCCGCACCGGGTTCTTGCGCGGCAGGATCGACTGCCGGCCGGTGTCGGCGGCCCGGCGCAGCCGCGCCTCGGGCCGCTCGGGGTCGGCGATCGCGGCGATCGCGAGCCGCCCGCCGCCCGCGAAGGCGACCGCGCTGCCGTCGCGGTTGAAGCAGGCGTCCGTCACGGCGCCGGGCAGCGCCCAGGTCCGGCCGATCAGGTCGAGCAGGTTCGGCGCGACGGGGGTCTCGTAGGACATGGCGGGCTCCTTTCAGCGATCGGCGGCGTCGGCGAGCTCGGCGTCGAGCGCGGCGAGCCGGTCCTGCAGCGCCGCGATCCGGGCGTCGATCCCGGCGAGACGGGCCTGCGCCGCGTCGTCCAGCGCCTCGACCGCCGCGAGCGCCTCGGCCGATCCCCCTGCATGCTCGTCGAGGCTCATCCGTTCGATCTGCGCGCCGCTGGCGGCCGCCTGCGCACGCTGGCGCAGGCCGTTGGCCTCGGTGATCGCGAGCACGACCGACACCCGCTCGGCGAAGACCTCCGCCAGGGCGCGCGGCGCGCTCATCTGCGCGCGATCCGGTCGGCCTCGGCCTCGATCCGCGCGAGCTGGTCCGGCAGGCTGTCGGCCTCGCGCACGAACTTCTCCTCGACCGCGCCGATATGGCTGCGCAGCGCGTCCCAGATGTCGGAGCGGATCACGTTCGTGGTGTCGCCGGTCATCCGCTCGATCTCCTCGATGCGGAAGGGCCGCGACAGCGCGAGGCCGGAGAACACGAAGTCGCGCATCTCGGCCGCGTGCCGGTCGATGAAGATCTGCAGCAAGGCAGTGTCCTCGCGCCGGATGCCGCGGGCCTCGAGCTCGCGGATCACCAGGTCCTGGAAGTGCTTCAGCACCGTGTACTGGGTCTCGCCGACGAACTGCATGACGAAGACGAGGTCTTGCGGCGCGCGCGCGACGATGGCCTCGGCCAGCGCCGATCCCGTCTCCGCGCCCTCGCCGCGCCGGTCGTCCTTCTGCGGCATTTCAGCCCTCCATGTCCCGGCCAGGCCGGAACTCGCCCTGCTCTGTAGTAAAGGCAGATTTTCATTTGCCTGCAACAGGATTCGCCTCTTGTTTTACAATGTAAACAGGCGCTTGACTTGATGATACAGGTGTAAAGAAACTATACATTATTGCGAACGCGAAATAACAACGGCCCTGCAAAAACGCCTTTCTTTTCAAGCCGAAATGACGCGCCAGACCACTGGCACGGAACTTGCTTCGTATCCTGCACAAGAAGCGCGCCGGCCCATCGAGGCGCGGCGCCACAAGAACGAAGGAAGGGAGCCCCGAACTTGGATCCGACCGCGTGCATTCCGATGCAGCCACGCGTCAGCCCCGGCCGATCCAGGTCCGTCGCACGCTCCGCTGACCTTTGCCGACCTGCCGGCCGGGCTTCCCGGCTTTTCACGCACCAGACGGAAAGGTGAAACGGCAATGACGGCGTTGACACTGAACAAGATCACGGCGCAGCGGGGCATATCCGTGGGCGAGGCGGCGAAGAAGATCGCCGACCTGGGGTGGAACCCCTCCTATGTCCAGGAGGCGATGACCTACCCCACCGACTACAAGATCGCCAAGGCTCCGCGCGATCCGATGAAGCAGGTGCTTCGGTCCTACTTCCCGATGCAGGAAGAAAAGGACAACCGCGTCTACGGCGCGCTCGACGCGGCGCTGCGCGGCGACATGTTCCGCAACGTCGAGCCCCGCTGGGTCGAGTGGATGAAGCTGTTCCTGGCGATCATCCCCTTCCCGGAGATATCGGCCGCCCGCTCGATGGCGATGGTCGCGCGGCTCGCGCCGGGCGAAGACCTGCGCACCGGCTTCACGATGCAGATGGTCGACGAGTTCCGCCATTCCACGATTCAGATGAACCTGAAGAAGTGGTACATGGAGAACTACATCGATCCGGCCGGCTTCGACATCACCGAGGAAGCCTTCGGCAAGTGCTACGCCACCACGATCGGGCGCCAGTTCGGCGAGGGCTTCCTCACCGGCGACGCGATGACCGCGGCGAACGTGTACCTGACCATCGTCGCCGAGACCGCGTTCACCAACACGCTCTTCGTCGCGATGCCGTCGGAAGCCGCCCGTAACGGCGACTACGCGCTGCCGACCGTGTTCCTGTCGGTCCAGTCCGACGAGAGCCGCCATATCGGCAACGGCCACTCGCTGCTGATGGCGACGCTGAAGGACCCGGACAACCACCTGCTGCTCGAGCGCGACATGCGCTACGCGTTCTGGCAGAACCACGCCATCGTGGACGCCGCCATCGGCACGTTCATCGAGTACGGCACCACCAACCGCGACAAGGACAAGGAATCCTACGCGGAAATGTGGCACCGCTGGATCTACGAGGATTACTACCGGACCTACATGCTGCCGCTCGAGAAGTACGGCATCAAGATCCACCACGACGACGTGCAGGCGGCCTGGGACCGCATCACCAAGAAGAACTACGTCCACAAGGTCGCGCAGTTCTTCGCGGTCGGCTGGCCGGTGAACTTCTGGCGGATCGAGGCCCAGACCGACAAGGACTTCGAGTGGTTCGAAGCGAAGTATCCGGGCTGGTACAGCGAGTTCGGCGACTTCTGGAAGTGGTACGACAAGCTGAGCCACAAGGGCTCGACCGTCATCACCTTCAACAGCGACGTGGGCTACGTCTACCCGCACCGCTGCTGGTCCTGCCTCGTGCCCTGCCTCATCCGCGAGGACATGGTCGTGGACGAGATCGACGGGCAGCTGCACACCTTCGCCCACGAGCTCGACCGCTGGACCGCGGTGGAAGCCTTCGCCGACGAGTACCAGGGACGCCCGACGCCCGCGATGGGTCGCTTCAGCGGCAAGCGCGAGTGGGAGACGCTGTATGACGGCTGGGATCTGGCCGACGCGATCGTCGACCTGAACTTCGTCCGTCCCGACGGCAAGACGCTGATCCCGCAGCCGCACCTGCGCTTCGACGACCGCGAGATGTGGACGCTCGACGACGTGCGCGGCCACACGCTCGGCTCGCCGCTCAACGCGCTGCGGGCGATGTCGCCCGAGGCGCGCGAGGCGCACCTGGCCGAGTACCGGGCCGGGTTCACGATCAATCCCTGCCACTAGGCCGACTTCGGGGGGCGGGTTCGCCCGCCCCCCGCCTTTGCGAGATCGAGGGGTTTGCGATGGGCGACGTCTATACGGTCCGACTGGAGCCGGTCGGCGTGGAGTTCGAGGTCGAGGAAGGCGAGACCGTGCTGAATGCGGCGTTCCGCCAGGGCATTTCGCTGCCGCATGGCTGCAAGGAAGGCCAGTGCTCGGCCTGCAAGTGCAACCTGCTGGAGGGCGACGTCGAGATGATGAAGTACTCGACCTTCGCGCTCAGCGACGGCGAGAAGGAGGCGGGCGGCATCCTGCTGTGTCGGACGATCGCGTACAGCGACATGGAGGTCGAGCTTCTCAACTTCGACGAGGAGCTTCTGTCCAAGTCCATCGCGGTCAAGGAGTACCAGGGCCGGATCACCAGCATCGAGCGGCTGACTCACGACATCCGGACCGTCGAGATCACCTTGTCCGCCCCGATGAAGTTCTGGGCGGGCCAGTATGCCGACATCTCAGTCACCACCACGGGCGGCGAGACGATTACGCGCTCGTTTTCCATGGCGAATACGCCGGAGCAAACCGAAAGGCTGCGCTTCATCATCAAGAAATACCCCGAAGGACGATTCTCCGCCGAGCTCGACGGCGGCGGAATCGAGGTCGGCGCCGCCGTCCGCGTCTCCGGACCCTTCGGAAGCTGCTTCCGGCGCGAAGACCGGGAAGGAGCCCTGATCCTGGTCGCCGCCGGATCCGGCATGTCGCCGATCTGGTCCATCCTCCACGACCACGTCGCCAGCGGCGAAAGCCGCCCGGTGCATTTCTTCTACGGCGCGCGCACGCAGTCGGATCTCTTCTACCTCGACCGGATCCGCGCGCTGACCGAGGCCCATCCCGAGATCGTCTTCCACCCGGTGCTCAGCCACGCGAACGACGACGCCACCTGGGACGGCAAGCGCGGCTTCGTGCACGAGGCGGTGAAATCGACCCTCGACGAACTCGGCATCGCCGGGACGGGCGACGTCTACGCCTGCGGCCCGCCGCCGATGATCGACGCGCTGTCGCCCGTCCTGTTCATGCAGGATTTCGACCCCGACCGCATCTACTTCGACCGGTTCACGCCCTCTACCGGTTCGTCGGCCCACTGAGGTGGCCGACCGCTAGCAGGATGAACCCAACAACAACGCCAGGGAGGCCACCTCTATGCCAGCCACTTCCAGCTCCGTCGGCTCCGGCGCCGCGGGCGCCGCGACCTTCGCCGGCTCCGACAGCCGCCGCTACAAGTACTTCGAGCCCAAGGGCAAGCGCGCGACCCACTACGAGGACGTCACCGTCGACGTGCAGCCCGATCCCGAGCGCTACCTGATCCAGAACTGGATCATCGCCTTTCCGAACGGCGAGGGCGCCTACGACAAGAGCGCGACGGCGATGAAATCCTCGAACTGGCACGCCTTCCGCGCGCCCGACCAGGAATGGGAGCGCTCGCACTACCAGCGCCAGTCCCGCATCGAGACGATGGTCCAGAGCGTGATCCAGAACGCGCGGCGCTCCGGCGCGCCCGCAGCCTTCGACAAGGTCTGGACCAGGATCCTGATGACCCATCTGGGCGCCTGGAAACACGCCGAGTTCGGCCTCGGCACCTCGCTGATGCAGGCGCAGCGCTACGGCTACACGCAGATGATCAACAACGCGACGCTGACCAACAGCTCGTACAAGCTGCGGCTCGCCCAGGACATCACGCTGTACCTCGCCGAGATCGGCATGGACATCGACGGCTGGGACGACGAGGCCGGCAAGCGCGCCTGGATGGAGGACGGCGTCTGGCAGGGGACGCGCGAGGCGGTCGAGACGATCATGGGCTCGAACGACTACGTCGAGCAGTACCTCGCGATCAACCTCGTCTTCGAGCCGCTGGTGGGCGAGCTGTTCCGCTCCGGCTTCCTGATGCAGGTCGCCGCCGCCAACGCGGACTTCGTGACCCCGCCGGTGATCTCCGCGGCCGAGGCCGACTACGAGCGCAACCTCGCGAACGCGATCGACTTCGCCTACCTGCTCGTCAACGACGAGACGCACGGCGACGCGAACCGCACGCTGCTGCAGGGCTGGATCGCCAAGCACGGCGCCCTCGCCGACAAGGCCTCCGCCGGGCTGCGCCCGATCTGGTCGATGCCGCATTCGAAGCCGCTCTCCTACGACGACGCGCGGGCGACCTCGGTCGAGCGGCTCGACAAGATCCTCGGCGAACTCGGCCTGAGCCGCTGAACGAGAAGGAACCACATCCATGAGCACCGTAGCCCGCGACGCCAGCCACCAGAACATCTTCAAGGAGATGAAGGACATCGTCTTCGACCAGACGATCTCCCACCAGTGCGGCGTCACCATGAGCGACTCGGTCGAGGCCCGCGCCATCGCCGAGTTCATGGGCGCGAAGGAGGGCGTCACCGTCACCTACGCGCCCGCGATGATCCGCATCGACGGCGAAGGCCAGATGCCGTTCAAGATGGACGAGATCAGCGAGTACCTCGGCCGCGAGATGACGGCCGAGACCTTCGAGGTCAACACCTCCACCCATTACGGCCGGATGGTCCGCGTCGACGACAACACCGTGATCCTGTTCGGGAACATGGACGAAATGATGGAATACATCTGAGCCGAGCGCGGGCGCCGGCCGCGCGCCGGCGCCCCGACGACAAGCCAGCGACAGGGAGCCCGACATGTACAAGACCCCGGACGGCAAGGAAATCTTCGTCGTCGACGCCCATACCCACTTCTGGGACGGCAGCCCCGAGAACCAGCGCAACATCCACGGCAAGCAGTTCATCGAGTGCTTCTTCGCCTATCACACCAACCTCAGCCCGCCCGAGGAGCGCTGGGAGAAGTCGAAGTTCGAGAAGTACTCCGAGGACGACGTCTACAACGACCTGTTCGTCAACGGTCCCGACGACATGGCGATCGTGCAGACCACCGTGCTCGGCGACTTCTACAAGAACGGCTTCGGCAACATCGACCGCACGCACGAGATGGCGAAGCGCCACCCGGAGCGGTTCATCATCAACGGCGCCTACGACCCGCGCGACGGCGAGAAGGCGCTCGAATACATCCACTGGATGAAGGAGACCTACAACATCCAGGGCGTGAAGCTCTACACCGCCGAATGGAACGGCGAGTCCAAGGGCTACAAGCTCGACGACCCGGCCTCGGTCCGGTGCCTCGAGCTCTGCGACAAGCTCGGGATCCGAAACATCCACGTCCACAAGGGCCCGACGATCATCCCGCTCAACAAGGACGCCTTCGCCGTCGGGGACATCGACCCGGTCGCGACCGACTTCCAGAACCTGAACTTCATCGTCGAGCATTGCGGCCTGCCCCGGCTCGACGACTTCTGCTGGATCGCGGTGCAGGAGACCAACGTCTACGGCGGGCTCGCGGTGGTGCTGCCCTTCATCCACGCCCGGCCGCGCTATTTCGGCGAGGTGATCGCGGAGCTGCTGTTCTGGATCGGCCCGGACAAGATCCTGTTCGGCTCGGACTACGCGATCTGGACGCCGCGGTGGCTGGTCGAGAAGTTCTGGAGCTACCAGATCCCCGAGGACATCGCGTCCGAGCGCGGCGTGCAGCTGACCGACGAGATCAAGGAGAAGATCCTCGGCCTGAACGCCGCCCGGCTCTACGGCATCGACGTCGAGGCGCAGAAGGCCCGTCTGGCCAGCGCGCCGGTTTCGATCGCCGCGGAGTAGGCCGATGCAGGATCGCGAACGGATGCCTCCGCGGGTCGCGGAGGTCTGGAGCCGTCTCGACCGCGTCACCGACCCCGAACTCGACGACGCCGTCACCGACATGGGTTTCGTCGAGGCGGTCGATGTCGGCGAGGACGGCGACGTGCTGGTCAGCTTCCGGCTTCCGACGTACTGGTGCAGCCCCAACTTCGCGTTCCTGATGGCCGAGGGCATCCGCGACGAGGTCGGCGCCCTGCCCTGGGTCGCGCGCGTCAGCGTGCGGCTCGAGGACCACATGTGCGCCGACGAGATGAACGCGGCCGTCAACGACGGCCGCAGCTTCTCGGACGCCTTCGCGCTGCGCGAGGACGGCGGCGATCTGGCCGAGGTCCGCGAGAAGTTCGAGCGCAAGGCGTTTCAGCGCCGCCAGGAGGCGGTGCTGGTCGGGCTCAAGCGCGAGGGCTTCGGCCCAGCGGCGCTGGCGGCGATGACGCTGGCCGAACTCGACCGCATCGGCTTCGCCGACCCCGAAGCCCGTCGGCAGGCCCCGCGCTACCGGTCGCTGCTTGTGCAGCGCGGGCTTGCCGGCGCGGCCCGTGACCACGCCTTCCCCGATCTCGACGGCGCGCCGCTGACCGAGGCCGGCTACGGCGACCGCATGGGCACGCTCCGCGCGGTCCGCATCAACATGGAGTTCGGCGGCGCGCTCTGCCGCGGGCTCAAGGCCAGCCGCTACGCCGGCGAGACGCCGCCGGCCGAGGGACCGACGCTCGTCGATTTCATCCTCGAGCGGGTGCCGCCCCGCGCCGCCGCCGGCTGACAAGAAAAGAACACCAGGGAGACTGCGATGCCAAAGATCCTGATCCACGGCAACGATGCCCGCCAGGCGCTCGCGCGCGGCGTCAAGCGGCTGGCCGCCGCGGTGGAGCCGACGCTCGGCCCGAAGGGCATGAACGCGATGGTCGACCGGCCGATCGGCACGCCGCTGATCACCCGCGACGGCGTGTCGATCGCCTCCGAGATCGAGCTGTTCGACCGCTTCGAGAACATGGGCGCGCAGGTCGTGCGCGAGGTCTCGATGCAGACCAACGAGGTCGCCGGCGACGGCACCACGACGTCGATCGTGCTGGCGAACGGCATCGTGCAGGGCGGCGTCGAGCTGACCGCGCGCGGCGCCAAGGCGGTCGATCTCTGCCGCGGCATCGATCTCGCCGTCGCCGAGGTGCTCGCCGCGCTGCGCAAGGACGCGATGCCGGTCGAGGGGCCGCTGCTCGACAGCGTCGCCAACATCGCCGCGAACGACCGCAAACTCGGCGCGCTGGTCGCCGGCGCCTACCGCGCGGTCGGGGCAAAGGGCGTCATCACGACCGACTTCGCCGTCGGCGTCGACAGCCATGTCGATGTCGTCGAGGGCATGTCCTTCGACCGCGGCTACATCTCGCACCACCTCGTCACCGACCAGGAGGCGATGCGCGCCGATCTCGCGCGGCCCTACATCGTGCTGACCGACCTCAAGCTGACGACCCCGGCGCAGATCGCGACCGCGCGGCGCATCGCCGAGGAGGACGGAAGGCCGCTGATGATCGTGTCCGAGGACTGCGCGCCCGAAGTGCTGACCTCGATCCTCGGGCGCGACGCGCCTGGCAAGTTCCTCGTCGTGCATCCGCCCGAATACGGCCACTGGCGCAAGGCGATGATGGAGGATCTCGCGATCCTGACCGGCGGGCGCGTGATCGTGCGCGACCTCGGCGGCCGGCTCGAGGACATCACCCGCGAGGACCTCGGCTCGGCCGACGCGGTCCGGTCGACGGGCTCGGACACCACGATCGTCCGCGGCCACGGCGACCCGGCCGCCATCGCCGCGCGCCGCGCGCAGGTGCAGCGGCTCTACGACCGGGCGCCGCCGAACATCGAGCAGGACAAGCTGCGCGAGCGGCTGGCCAAGCTCTGCGGCGGCACGGCGGTGATCTACGCCGGCGGCGTCACCCCGGTCGAGCAGAAGCGCACGATCCAGCTGATCGAGGACGCGCTGAGTGCGGTCCGCGCGGCGATGGACGAGGGCGTCGTGGTCGGCGGCGGCATGGCGCTCGCCCGCGTCGCCCCGGCGCTCGACGCGCCGATCGCGGCGGCGGACGGCGACGTCGCGGCCGGGATGAAGCTGGTGCAGTCGGTGCTGTCGCGCCCGCTCGCGCGGATCGCGCTCAACGCCGGGCGCGACCCGAACGAGATCCTGCGCAAGGTCGCGGGCCTCGGGTCCAGCGAGGGCTTCGACGCCGAGACCGGCCAGTTCGGAGACCTGCTCGCCGCCGGCGTCATCGACCCGCTGCGCGTCACCTCGGCGGCGCTGGCGAACGCCGCCTCGGTCGCGACGCTGATCCTGACCACCGAGACGCTGGTCGGCGACCACGCCGAGGACGAGGATCCGACCGCCGGCGCAGCGCTCGGCGGCGGCGCCGAGAAGCTGGGCCGGAAGTGAACCGATCGGGACCGGGCGGGACCGCGGAATCCGACGCTTCGGAAAGTCGTTTGATTTCAGCGATCTGGACCCGGTCCCATCGTGAGACCGGCATCGACAGGAATCAGGGAGCGAACCGATGAAGGCTGCACGCCTCTACGAATACGACGCCGCAATGGCCGTCGATCTGCAAGATCGAGAACGTCCGCGAGCCCACGATCATGAAGCCCGACGAGGTGATCGTGAAGGTCGGCGCCGCCGGCCTCTGCCGCACCGACCTCCACATCATCGAGGGCGTGTGGAAGGACATCATGGACCATGACGGCCACCTGCTGCCGTTCATCATGGGCCACGAGAACGCCGGCTGGGTCGAGGACGTCGGCTCCGGCGTCACCTCGGTCAAGCCCGGCGACGCGGTCATCTGCCACCCGCACCGGACCTGCGGCATCTGCCTCGCCTGCCGCTACGGCGACGACATGCATTGCGAGCACTCGTCCTTTCCCGGGCTCGGCCTCGACGGCGGCTTCGCCGAATACTTCCTGACCAACGAGCGCGCGCTGATCAAGCTCAACACCGGCATCACCCCGCTCGACGTCGCCCCGATGGCCGACGCCGGCATCACCGCCTACCGCGCCGCGAAGAAGGCCGCCAAGCTGCTGCGCCCCGGCGCCTACTGCGCGATCATCGGCGTCGGCGGCCTCGGCCACATCGCGCTGCAGAGCCTGCAGGCGATCTCCGGCGCCCGCATCATCGCCATCGACCGCGAGCCCGGCGCGCAGGCGCTGGCGAAGGAGCTCGGGGCCGACTTCGTCGTCAGCGGCGAAGGCGACGTGGTGGAAGAGGTCAAGCAGATCTCCGGCGGCGGCTGCCAGGTCGTGCTCGACTTCGTCGGCGAGCTCGGCGTCGAGAACCTGGCCTGGAAGATGGTGCGCGGCGGCGGCCAGCTCCTCGTCATCGGCTATGGCGGCGAGATCCACGTGCCGACGCTGCATCTGGTCACCGCCGAGATCAACGTCGGCGGCAGCCTCGTCGGCAACTACACCGAGCTCGTCGAGCTGATGGAGCTGAACGCCGACGGCAAGGTTAAGATGCACTACACCCAGTACAGCCTCGACAACATCAACACTGCGCTCGACGACTTCAAGAACCGCCGCTTCGCCGGCCGCGGCGTGATCGTCCCTTGACGCCGCGCCCACTGCGCGCCGACCCCGGCGCAGAGCGCATCGAAATCGACATCGAGGCAGGCCGAGCCGATAACAGGCGGCCATCCATCGTGACGGGAGGGAGCCGGATGGACAGCCGCCACCTCGGCGTTGGGCTCGGTGGTCAGGAATACGAAAAGATCGTTAGTGGTCTCTCCCTCCTTCACCTTCCGCACCGAGGTCCACCACGTCCAGATGCGGGCGAAGAACGCAAGCTGCCGGATATCGTCCAGCGCAAACCAGACCGGCGGCCGCGAGCCGTCGATCTGAGGCGCGCGCGGCGTGAAGATGCAGGCATGATGTTCCCCCACAAACGAGGAATAGCCGTAACGGTCGGCATCATAGGCGGGTTCTGCAAAAGGTCCCTCGCGTCACGCATAGCTCGGCGCACCCTAGCGCGCCGCCAACATCGCCTCTGCTTGCCGCTCGCCGTTCGATCCCTATTGACGCCGGGAGACTGCTTTGAAAGCCTTCCTTGAAACAGGGGAGGCTTATGGCCAAGGCGATCCACTCCATGATCCGGGTGCTCGATGAGGCTCGCTCGGTGAGCTTCTATCGCGAGGCCTTCGCGCTTGAGGTCGATACGCGGCTCGACTTCGAGGCGTTCACCCTTCTCTATCTCCGGAGCCCGGAGGCGGATTTTGAGGTCGAGCTCACGGTCAACAAGGGCCGAACAGAGCCCTACGACCTGGGCGACGGCTATGGGCACCTGGCCTTCGTCGTCGACGACGTCGATGCCGAGCATGCGCGCCTCAAGGCTGCGGGTCTGTCCCCGCGCAAGCTCGTCGACTTCGCGCCCGGCGGCGAGGTGATCGCCCGCTTCTTCTTCATTGCAGATCCGGACGGCTACCAGATCGAGGTGCTCCAGCGGCATGGCCGCTACCGTTGAACGAGTTCTTGCGCAAAAAAAAGAATACCGAGGAAGACGGGGCGAGCGGGTCTGTCCCGCCGCGAGCTGCTCTCGCGCAGCGTCGCGGCGAGCGGAAGCTTCATGATTGGGGTGGGCTGGGTCGCGGCGCCAACCGCCGCCTGGGCCGTCGAGGTAACGGCGCTCCAGCCGCAGACGATGGCGACGCTGGTCTAGATGGCCCGCGACATCTACCCGCACGACCGCATCCCCGACGACCGCTACGTCGTCGCGGTCAAAGGCTACGACAATGCTGAGCAGGCCCCGATGTTCGAGGCAGGCATCGCCGCCCTCGACGCCGCGGCGCGCGGACATGGCCATACCAGCTACCTCGGCGCCCTTTAGGAGCAAGACCGCGTGGCGGTTCTGAAGTCGATGGAACAAAGCGAGTTCTTCCAGACCGTCCGCGCCGGCCTGGTGACGGGGCTCTACAACCAGAAGTAGGTCTGGCCGCTGTTCGGATACGAAGGCGAGAGCTTCAGCCAAGGCGGATACGTCGACCGCGGCTACAACGACATCGACTGGCTTTGAGGAGGGTGTGCAGATGGCTGCTCCATTCGACAAGGATGATGGCACGGTCGTCGTCATCATCGGAACGGGGGCGGGCGGCGGCACCCTCGCCAACGAACTCGCCCAGAAGGGCGTCTCCGTCGTGGCGCTGGAAGCGGGCGGACGTTATCTGCCCGAGGACTAGGTGAACGACGAATGGGAAAGCTTCGGACAGCTCGCTTGGCTCGATACACGAAAGGCGACCGGCAGCTTTCGGGTTCCGCGCGACCTCGCGGGTCTCCCGGCTTGGATCGTCAAGGCGGTCGGCGGCACGACCGTGCACTGGGCAGGCGCTTCCAACCGCATGAATGGAAGGCGCTCGAGGCTTACGGGCCGGTAAGTGGGGCCAATCTCCTCGACTGGCCGATCGACGCGGAGGAGATGGACACTTGGTACGCGCTTGCCGAAGCCAAGATAGGTTTGACCCGCACTAAAGCCCTTCGACATTAACCTGAGACATTAGCCGGCAGCGGCAAAGTAGTTCCGGCACTCTTGCGAGCCGTAGAGATCACAGATCGCCCCGATGGCACTGAACACGTCAGTGAAGGTCCTTGCGCCGATCTTTCGCAGATGAGCCTTGAGTTTGGAAAAGGCTTGCTCGATGGGGTTCAAGTCGGGCGAGTACGGCGGCAGGTAGAGAAACCAGCAACCGTGGTCCCTCAGCGCGCGGGCGGCCTCGGCGTTGCGATGCGTGGCAAGGTTGTCGAGCACAACGACAGTGCCCGGCGCAATCTCGGGCACCAGGACGTCGCGGACATAGGCGGCGAAGGCTGGACCATCCATCGCACCCTTGATCACCCAAGGTGCGATCAGCGCGTCCGCCGTCAGTCCCGCGATCAGCGTCTGCGTGCCCCAGCTGCCGAACGGAGCATCCATGGTCAGCCGCTCTCCGCGTGGGGCCCGCCCGCGGATACGCGTGAGGTTCGTCTTCACCGCCGTCTCGTCCAGGAAGACCACGCGCTCGGGCTGGGCGGAGATGGCGGGAAGACGGTGTCTCATCCACTCGGCACGCTGTTGCCTGACCCGTGCGCGTCGCCGCTCGGTGGCGACCAGCGACTTTTTTTGTACGTGAACCCGAGCCGGGTCAGCAGCTTGGCAATGGAGGAGTGGTGGACGTCCACACCCTCCGCCTCGGCAAGGGCGTCGCGCAATTCGAAGAGAGTGATATCGGGGTCCTGCGCGACCAGCTCCTCGATGAAGCCACGGTAGGCCGCCAGCTTGCCCGAGCCGGGCGGGCGACCCTGGATCGATGGTTCGGCATGGCCCCTCGTCCTGATCTGGCGCGCCCAACGGGCTCCGGTCGCGGGCGACACCTTCAGTCGCGCCGCAGCAGCCCGTCCGCTCAATCCTTCCTTGATGTACTTCAGAAATCGGGTCCGAAGCGCCGACGGCAATGGTGCTGACATGATCCATCCTCCCACACGAGATGAATCACAGCCTGTCCTTCATGGGAATCCCCATGATTCAAGTTTCAGCCGAAAGGCTTTAACGGCCTGCCTGGGCTTCCCGGCAACAACAACTTCCTGGTCATGGAGAACGGCGCGAAGTCGCTCGGATACCATGAAGTTCATACGGGACGCATGGCGATAAACTCGATCGAGTACGGCGAACGGATTGCCTGCCAGCAGACCGGGTTCTGCTTCCAGGGCTGCAAATGGGGAGCCAAGTGGTCCACCGCCTATACCGAGATACCGCTGGGCGAGGAGACGGGAAACCTGGAAGTGCGGGAACGTTGACACGCGGCACGTATCGAGCACGACGATGACGGACGCGTCACGGACGACGTGTACTTCGACGCCGACGGCGTCGAGCAGCGGCAGGCGGCCCGCAATGTCTGCGTGGCTGGCAATACCATTGAAAGCCCGCGGCTCCTGTTGAACTCGGCGTCCTCGATGTTTCTCGACGGGCTCGGCAACTCGTCAGGCCAGATCGGACGCAACTACATGTGCCACGTCACGGGGTCGGCCTACAGCATCTTCGAGCGGCCGGTGCGGATGTGGCGCGGCACGACAATGGCCGGCATCATGCAGGACGAGGCACTGCATGATCCGGCGCGCGGCTTCGTGGGGGGCTACGAGATCGAGACGCTGTCTCTCGGCCTCCCGTTTATGGCCGCCTTCCTCGACCCCGGCGGCTGGGGGCGCAGCTTCACCTCGGCGCTGGACGGCTACAAGAACATGGCGGGGATGTGGATCGTTGGCGAGGACATGCCGCGGGAGACGAACCGGGTTACGATGGACAGCGACGTGCTGGACCCGTGGGGCCTTCCGACGCCTGTGGTCCACTACGACGACCATCCGAACGACATCGTCATGCGAGACCACGCTTATGAGCGGGGCATGGCGATCCACGCGGCAGCGGGGGCGATCCGCAGCCTGCCCACGCCGCCCTATCCGGCCACCCACAACCTTGGCACCAACCGCATGTCAAACAATCCGCGTGACGGCGTCTTCAACCGCTGGGGCCAGTCCCATGACATCCCGAATCTCTTCGTTTCCGACGGCTCGCAGTTCACGACCGGGGCTGCCGAAAACCCGACGCTCACCATCGTCGCGCTGGCGATCCGTCAAGCAGACCACATCGCTCGGGAGATGAGCTCAGGAAAAATTTTAAACGCGGCGGAAGGCCGCGATGGGGCTAGGGGCTAGGGGCGAGCCGCCGAGACAGCGGCTAGCCCGACGTACCAAAAGGGGGAAGACGAGGATGAATACGCTGCTTAAGGCGCTGGCGGCAACGGGAGCCCTCGTCGCGAGTTCGGCGGCTACTGCGCAGGACGTTGATGCTGAAGTTGCAGCGCGGCTTGACGATCTGACCTGCAGCAAGTTCCTGACGCTCGACACGCAGGAACAGAAGCAGATGATGCTGGTCATGCGGGCGTACATGAACGGCGCTCAGTTGCACGATACACCATGCCGGAGAAGCTCGACGCCCGAGCGGGAGCTAGCGGAGAATCCGCTGGAGGCGACGGAAGCGCGCGCGGTGCGGCGGCAAGCGAAGAGGCAGCGGGAGAGACTGGCGCCGAGACTTCGGAGAACGAAGCCGGAAAAGTCAGCTCCGGGAGCGCCGAGGCATCTGTAACGGAGGGCGCGGGCGACCCGAAGTTTGTAGCGCTGCGGACTGCCTGCGAGGGCGGCCCGGAAGCTCTTTTCTCCGATGCAATGACTGCGGCCCATGCCGACTACCAATGATTCCGACGGCACCTGCGGAAGCCGCAACCGCGCCTTCGGCACTGCGTTTAGCAAAGGCGAGGGCTCACGCTTAAGAGAATAGCGGCTCAGCGCAGCCACAGAGGGGGATCCCGTATCATGTCAAGATGGATGGTCGCGGCGTTGCTGCTGGGTCCGAGTGCCGCGCTTGCGCAGGATGAACCCGCGACCGTAGGCGTCAGTGTAAGCGGCGTGGTCGTCGAGGCGCCGGTCGAGGCCGCGGCCATTGCCTGCGGGGTAGATGCAAAGACGCTGCTCGCGGAATGGGAGCAAATCGGCACCGAGCTCTCGACCATTGCCAACACCGCGGTTCGGGCCGACACCATCGATCTCGCACCTGGGGTGGCAGCCGGAACGCCGATGGTTCCGGACGACGGATCCCTTACGATTAAGGTCCGCAGGATGTGTCGCGTCTGTCAATCGGCTCGCAATTCTGATTCCCGATTGGAGTGCGCCCCTCGGACTGGATAGATTTTCGCGTATGATTTGACCGGCTCGGGCCTATCCGAGGGAGAAGGCCGATGCCGAGACGCCACCGCAGCCACAGTATGGATCTGAAGCGCCAGGTCGTGGCCGAGTACAACGCCGGGGAGACGCTTCACGGCCTCTCCAAGCGCCACGATGTGTGTCGCAACCTGATCCGGGTGTGGATCGCAAAGGCCGAGGCCGGCGAGTTCAACGACGATGTCGCGGCCGCCGAACTGCTGGCGACCTACGAGGCGCGCATCGCGGCGCTGGAGCGGCTCGTCGGCAAGCAGGCGCTGGAACTGGCCTTCGTCAAAGGGGGGGCTTCTGCGGACCCTCGCCGACAAGCGCGCCTACATCCGTGATCGCCGGCCCCGCAGCGTCTCCGTCCAAAGAGGATGCGAACTGATGGGCGTCGCACGGTCGAGCTATGACGCCGCGCCGGATCCTGCGGACGCCGATGCGGCGCTGGTCGCGGAGATGCGGAGATGCGCGCCATCGCCGACGCCTGGGAATGCTATGGCTATCGCCGCGTCGGCGCCGAGCTGCGCCACCGGGGCTGGGCCGTGAACGGCAAGAAGGTCAGGCGGCTGACGAAGCTGCACGATCTCAATTCGAGACGACGGCGGCGCTTCACGAAAACCACCGACAGCGACCATGACGGACCGATCTATCCGCTGGTCGCCCGGGACTTCGAGACCCATGCGCCCGATCAACTCTGGGTCGGCGACATCACCTTCGTCGCCATCGCCGCTGGCTTCGTCTATGTGTCCATTGTCCTGGACGCCCGGTCGCGGCGCGTGGTCGGCTATGCCATCGGTCGCCGCATCGACGCCCGCCTCGCGGTCGCCGCCTTCGAGCGCGCCATCGCCCTGCGGCGCCCGCTGCCCGGCTGCGTCATGCACACGGACCGCGGGTCGCAGTACGCCGCGAAGGCGCACAGGGCGCTGGTGTCCGAGCATGGCTTCATCGGCTCGATGAGCCGGCGTGGAAATCCTTACGACAACCCGAAGGCCGAGAGCTTCATGAAGACGCTCAAGGTCGAGGCGGTGTATCTCAACGAGTACGAAACCAACGACGACGTCGCCGTCGATCTGCCCCGCTTCATCGACGACGTCTACAACGCCAAGCGCCTGCATTCATCGCTGGGATACCTGAGCCCCAGCCAGTTCGAGGACCACAACGCCCGCCAGACGGTCAAAGACGCCGCCTGAAACTGTCCAGGCGCAGGGGCGCACTCCAGAGCGTGGGGTCAATATTCCATCCCGATCCACAGCGTCGATCCGCTTTCCGAGCCGCAGCAGTGGAATTTCAAGGAGCAGATGCCAGTCATCGCAGAGCGAGCCGAGCTCGGCGAAGCTCTCCTTCAGGATCTCGATCTCGCGCGCCCAAGCGCGGACTTGCTCGGCGTCAGCGGCGGCGTGGAGGGCGACGTGGCGGGACGAAAGCCGGCCGATGATCGCGTCATCGTCGGTGATGCGATACTCTGAGACAGGCGCAGCGTAGAACGAGCGGCCCGTTCTACGAACTGATATGAGCGAGGCCCGTCACCCTCGTCCACACTAGAAGATGCGTTCATTTTTCTCCACGCTGCTTCCTCAAAAAACCATCCATGGCTTTTGAGACTGCTTAATTTGCTTGCTCGCAAACCCACAAGAGTAGTGTTCTCGGACCGCTAATGCTAACGGTAACCGATCCCTTGAGCAGCCCGAGCTATCACCCCGGGCTGGGGCGGCTGGTTCTATCTCTCGATTACAGCAGCTACGTCATCGCCTGTACCGATGGATAGAAGGTGGGAAGCGGGCACCATACGGACGCCGCGCTGCGCCTGTCAGCCCGTCACGCCGGCTTGCACCAAACGGATCTGAGTTGCGTCCTGCTACGCGACGACGCAAGCACATGAAGATAGCCGCCGAGTCCATCTTCCAGCGAGATCCGTGGCGTCGCACCGAGATCGGCGGCGATCCGGTCGTTTGCGATGGTGGCGGGTTGCCGGTCCCCGGCTCCCGAAAAGACCACATGCCCACCGGGAACCAGCCGGCGGACCGTGTCGAGCAGTTCTCCCACGCTGACGCCCCTGCCGCCGCTGACGTTGTAGAGCCGATGGCCGAGCGTCGGCGCAAGCGCTGCTGCGATCAGCGCGTCGAGAGCATCGGTCACGTGAAGGTAGTGCGTCCAGTCGGTCTCGGCCCCATCGATCATCGTCTCGCGGCCTTCGAGGGCGTTCAGGAGGAGCGTTTCGAGCTGGGTTTCGGTCACCCGCCCCGGCCCGTAGATCCAAGCCAGCCGCAGGGCCAGCGCGTCGACCCCGTGCTGCCGCGCCCAGGCTAGGGTGGCCTGTTCAGCGGCCAGCTTGCTGGCCGCATAGACCGATGCGGGATCGGCCGGCGTCTGTTCGTCGACGCGGCCCTGCGTCGCGCCATAGACCTCGGTGCTGGAGCAGACCACCACACGGCCGACGCCGGCCCTACGGGCGGTCTCGAGCACGTTTGCGGTGCCGCCGGCGTTGATGCGCCATACGGCGAGCGGATTGCCGGCCAACACCATGGGTCCCGAGACCGCGCCGCAATGAATGATCGTGCCGATGCGCTCGTCGTTCACCAGCTCCCGCAGCCGATCAAAATCCGTCACGTCGCAGCGGAGCCATGCACCGCCTGGCGCGGCATCGCTGGCGACGGTGTCGATGCCCCGCGCAGTCAGCGCGCTCACGAGCGCCCGGCCGATGAAGCCGCCCGCCCCGGTGACGAGCGTTCGGCCCGGATCGCGCTCGCCCGTGCTCATTCCGGGCGGCCAATCTCGGCCAGCAGTTCATTTGTGGATCGCTGTCGGCAATACCCCTTGATCGCGCGTACGGAAGCGTCGTGACGGTCCAGTGCGTAGGTTGCGCAGGCGTCAGGGACAAGGGTCACCAAATACCCGAGGTCGCAGGCGTCGCGCACCGCCGACTCGACGCATTGGTCAGTCACGACACCGCAGAGAACCAGCTGACGAACGCCAAGATTGCGCAGCACGTAATCGATGTTGGTCGAAATGAATACACTAGATGAGGTCTTGGTAATGACGATCTCGTCCTCGCCCGGCGCGATCTCGTCGGCCACCTGTGCATCCCAAGATCCCTTCGACACGTCGATGCCCGAGATCTTATAATCGAGGCTGCGGTCCCGCCCGTCTGCGGTCAGATTCTCGATGACGGTGTAGAGGATCTCTATTCCCGCCTCCCGGCAGCCCCCCTGAAGCCTGCGCATGTTGGGCAGGGCAAGAGTGCGGAGACGGTCGACGTAGTAGGCGAAGGCCTTTTTTTGTTCGGGGTCGAGCGTGCGGAACTCGCCCCCCTCCGGGTGCACCGTATAGTTCTGCACGTCGATGTACAGCAGCGCCGCGGCATCCGGGTCGATCGCAATCTCCCGGCTCGGTTTCTGGTCCATCCTGTAGCATCCCTTCGCCAATCATCGCCGGCACATGCTTAACGGCGCTTGTAATAAAATCAATGCGCGTGCTAGCCTTCTAATATCTGATACGGAATTCTTTGAGAAAGACGACGTGACAGGGATCCCCGACATTCTGAGGGTGAACGAACTTTGTAAGAGTTTCGGGGGCGTACGCGCGCTCGAACTCGCTGTCGCTGTCGCTGCGCGAGGGGGAGCTGGTGGGCCTGATCGGTCCCAACGGGTCAGGCAAGACGACAGCCTTCAACTTGTTGACTGGGGTGCTGAAGCCGACCTCGGGGAGCATTCGCTTCCGCGAGCACGAGGTCGCCGGCAACCCGCCCGAGCGAAACGCTTGGCTGGGCATGGCACGGACGTTTCAGAACATCCGCCTCTTCCGCGACCTTCCGGTGATCGACAACGTCATGGTGGGCCTGCACATGCGCCACGGCCCCGGCTTTGTTCAAACGATCATGGCCCTGCCCTCGGCCCGCGCTGCCGAGCACGAGATCCGCGGGCGCGCGATGCAGGTCCTCAACGTGTTGGGCTTGCAGGAGCGCGCGGGCGACCTAGTGGCCAACCTCCCCTATGGCGATCAGCGCAAGGTCGAATTCGCTCGCGCGCTCGCCAGCGAGCCACGGCTGCTGCTTCTGGACGAGCCCACGGCCGGAATGAACCCGCACGAGACCGCAGACCTTGGCCACACCATCGGACGCCTGCACCGGGAGCTTAGGATCACCACGCTGCTGGTCGAGCACGATATGAAGATGGTCATGGGCCTGTGTGAGCGGATCATCGTCATTAATCAGGGCAGCGTGCTGGCCGAGGGCACGCCCGACCATATCCAGAACGAGCCCGGGGTCATCGAAGCCTATTTGGGCCGCCGAAAGAGGGCAGATGCTGTGGCTTGAGGATCTCGACGTGCGCCGCGGCGGCACGCATGCGCTCAGGGGCATCGGCCTGACGGTCGAGGCCGGCGAGATCGTCGCGCTCATCGGCGCGAACGGCGCGGGCAAGACCACCACGCTCGCCACCATCTCCGGCTTGCTGCGACCGTGGGGGGGAACGGTGAAATTCCGTCCCGACGCCGAGGGAGAGACCCTGGACCTCACCCGCCTGCGCGCTGAGCAGATCGTCGGCGCCGGCATCTCGCACTGCCCCGAGGGGCGGCAGGTTTTCGCCGCTCTGTCGGTTGCCGAAAATCTGCGCATAGGTGCATATCGGCGCCACGACAAGGCCGCCGTCGACGCCGACGCCCGCGAGATCGAAGAGATGTTCCCGATCCTGCGCGAGCGCGCCGCGGTCCCCGGCGACCGGCTCTCAGGGGGCGAACAAATGATGCTGGTCATCGGCCGCGCGCTGATGAGCCGGCCGAAGCTGTTGCTCCTCGACGAGCCGTCGCTGGGTCTCGCGCCGCAGCTTGTCGAGCAGGTCTTTGACATCCTCGAACGCATCCGTGCCGAGGGCGTGACTGTGCTGCTGGTCGAGCAGAATGCAGCGATGGCGCTGGACTTGGCCGACCGCGCCTACGTGCTGGAGGCCGGCACCGTCGCGCTTTCGGGGCGGGGGCGTGAGTTGGCCGCCGATCCCGATGTGCAGCGCGCCTACTTGGGAGCCGCCTGATCATGAGCAACTATGTCCTGTCGCAGATCCTGAACGGCCTGATCCTAGGCAGCATGTACGCCCTCATCGCCATCGGCTTCTCGATGATCTACGGCATCGTCCGCCTGATCAACTTTGCCCATGGCGACATTTTCATGCTCGGCGCCTTCACCACGCTGGCAAGCGTGTCTGTGCTGCACCTGCCGTTCCCGGCGGCGATCCTGGTGGTGGTGCTGGCGGGGGCTGTCTTCGGCATGCTGATCGAGCGGGTGGCCTTCCGGCCCATGCGAGGGGCGCCGCAGGTGACGGGGTTCATCGCCTCGCTCGCGGTGGCGATCATCCTGGAAAACGTTGCCGTCATGACGATCTCGGCGCAGCCGCGTACCTTCCAAGTTCCGTCTTACCTGAACCAACTCGTGGCCGTCGGCACCCTATCCGTGCGGGTTATCGACATCGCCATCGTGGTGCTCGCGGCGGTCCTGATGGTGGTGCTGGTGACATTCGTGCGCACCACCAAGATCGGTATCGCCATGCGTGCTACGGCTGAAAACTACGATGTTGCTCGACTGATGGGGATCAACATCGACCGCATGATCCTCCTGGCCTTCGCCATCGGCAGCGGCCTCGCCGCCGTCGGCGGGCTGATGTGGGGCAGCAAATACGGCCAGATCAGCCCTATGATGGGCCTGCTGCCCGGCCTTAAAGCCTTCGTCGCGGCCGTTATCGGCGGCGTGGGCTCGATCGCGGGGGCCGTCGTCGGTGGCTATGTGCTCGGTATGTCCGAAGTGCTGTTCGTAGGCCTGCTACCCTCGGAGTATTCCGGATATCGCAACGCCTTCGTCTTCGGCGCGCTGATCCTCGTCCTTTTGGTGATGCCCAATGGCCTCTTGGGACGCAGCACGGAGACGCGGGCGTGAACGGACCGCTCCTCCGTTTCACCCTAACCGGGCTCTTCGGCGCAGCGCTGGTCTATTGGGCGGGCCAGACCCTCGGCCCTTACCAGAGTTCTATCCTTCAGTTCGTCGGGATTACGGTGATCCTCGCGGTCAGCCTGAATATAACCAATGGCTTCATCGGCCTGTTCTCCCTAGGGCATCCGGCGTTCATGACCATTGGCGGGTATGTCACAGCCATCCTGACGATGCCATCTGCGCGCAAAGACCTGATGCTGCCCGATCTGCCGCAATTTCTGGTGGCTCAGGAATGGATATTCCTGCCGGCGCTGTTGGCTGCCGGGCTGACGGCGGCTGGAATCGCAGTCATCATTGGCTTCCCGGTGCTGCGGCTGCGCGGTCACTATTTGGCAGTGGCCACGCTAGGTCTGATCTTCATCGTGCAAAGTCTTGCGGTGAACCTCTCGGGTGTTACTCGCGGCGCGCTGGGCCTGAGTGGTCTGCCCGCGCTGACGACGCCCTGGTGGGTCTATTTTTTTGTGCTCGTGACGCTTTACGTCTGCTGGCAGCTTAAACATTCCTCGCTCGGTCGGTCGATGCTCGCGATCCGCGAGAACGAGCTCGCAGCGTCTTGCCTGGGAGTTCGGGTCGCAGGCCTGCGAGTTCCTGTCCTTTGCTCTGGGCGCTTTCTTTGCCGGCCTCGCGGGCGGGCTGTGGGTCCATCTCGTCACACTGATCAGCCCCAGCAGCTTCTCATTCCTGCTGGCATTTCAGCTGGTCGTCATGGTCGTTCTGGGCGGCACCGGCAGCATAACCGGTGTCGCGTTGGTGGCCGCCGCGCTGACCGTCCTGACCGAGGTGCTGCGACCGCTGGAGGAAGCGGCCAACCTATTCGGCGCCAGCCAGATCGTTGTCGCCGTTGGCGTGATCCTGGTTCTCATCTACCGGCCGTCCGGGCTGTTCGGCACCGCCGAACCGGACGCGCTGTCCCGGCTCAGTCGACTTAAGAGCCGTCAGAACCCGGAGTCCGGGTCAACTTCGTAGGAGGATTGATTATGCGACACCTTAAGAAGAAACTCACGGCGGCCCTGGTCGCGGCAACGGCGGCAGTCACCGCGCTGCCGGCCATGGCGCAAGAGCCGATCAACATCGCCGCGCTCTACAACATCTCCAGCGGCGGCCTGGCCTCGCTGGACGGCCCGTCCCTTAACGGACTGCGATTGAAGGCTGAGATGATCAATGATTCAGGCGGCCTGCTGGACGGCCGGATGATCGAGGTGACGGCAATAGACACCAAGAACGACACCCGCGAGGCCGCGACCGCGGCGCAGCGTGCCGTCGCCATCGAGGGCCTGACTGCCGGCATCGGTCACAGCGATACCACCTTCGCGCTGGCCTCTGCGCCGCTGTTCCAGTCGGCCGGCATCCCGTTCGTGACCTCGGGCGCGACGTCGCCCGACCTGCCGGCCATGGTGGGCAACGAGATGTTCCTCACGCCGTTCGGCGATGATGTCCAGGCCTATGCGATGGCGGAATTCGCCTACAATGAGCTGGGACTGCGGAACGTCGCGGTGTGGACGGACAACGCGATGGACTACACCACCGGTCTTTCGCGGTACTTCAAGGAGCGTTTTACCGCGCTTGGCGGGACCATCGCGCTCGAAGATGTCTACATGACCTCGGACCAGGATTACTCGGCACTGGTGGCGCGGCTTCAGTCGACCGACGGGGTCGACGCGCTCTTCGCCTCCTCTGGACCGGACACCGCGGGGACCATCGTCAAGCAGGTGCGTGAGTCGGGGCTCGACCTGCCGATCATGGCCGGGGACGGTTTCGACACCGACCTGGTGATGACGGTGCCGGGCGATGCGCTCGCCAATCATGTCTACTTCACCACTCACGCCTACGTCGGCCTCGAGACTGGCGCGGCCGAGACCTTCCGCAGCGCCTACGAGGCGGAGTACGGCATTCCTCCCGAGAATGCGTTCGCCGCGCTTGGCTACGACGCGATGGGCCTGGTGGCCGACGCCATCTCTCGCGCGGGCTCTGCCGATCCGGCCGCGGTGACCAAGGCTCTGGCCGAGACCTCGGGCTACGAGGCTGTGACGGGCGAGATCAGCTATATGGGCGACAGCCGCGTGCCCAGCAAGCCTGTCGCGATCATGAACGTTGAGGGCGGCGAGATGTCTTTCCTGACCACCGTGACTCCCGGCGCCTGAGACCCGATCACTTGGCACGCAACAAGACAAATCGGTCGCCTGCGTACTCGGGCGGCCGCACCGGGAGGACAAGACGTGAGCGCCAAGCGGCGACTGCTGTTGCCAGAAGACCCTGCCCCGTTCGGGATCGAGAACGCGTCCGGCGCGTCGCCCATCCTGTTCACCTCGGATCATGCGGGCCGGGCGATCCCGAAGCGGCTTGGCAACTTGGGCCTCGACGAAGCCCAGATGTCTCGTCATATCGCGTATGATATCGGAATCTTTGGCGTCACCGCGCGGCTGGCCCGCAAATTAGACGCCAGTTATGTCTACCAGCCCTATTCGCGGCTGGTGATCGATTGCAACCGCCGACCGGGAAGCCCGCAATCCATCATGAGTCGTAGCGATGGCGCTGACATTCCGGGCAATACCGACCTGTCGGCCGACGAGGTGCGCCAGCGCCAGACCGAAATCCTGGAACCATTCCAAGACAGCATCGGCCGCATCCTGCAGGAGCGGGCAGCGGCGAACAGACCGACCGCCTTGTTCGCAATGCACAGCTGCACGCCGCTGTTTGGCGGCGAGGACGGTCCGCGCCCCTGGCAGATCATGGTCATGGCCGACAGGGACTGGCGCGTCGGCGACGCGCTGGTCGGAATGCTGCGGGCCGAAACTGACTTTCACGTGGGCGTCAACGAGCCCTACACCGTAAACATCGACGAGGATTACACGATCCCTATTCACGCCGAGGCGACGGGCCTGCCCTATGTCGAGATCGAGATCCGGCAGGACCTGATCCAGCACTCCGCCGGGCAGCGAGAATGGGCCGACCTGTTGGCCGGCATCTTCCCGCGCACGCTCGAGAAGTCGGGGGTGCTGACGGGATGACGCAGAAGGATCTGCTTCCGGCCCAGGACGCTGCCGCGGCGGCGGGTCGGTCAGACGCCTCGATCCTTGAGCGCGTCCGCAGCAGCCTCCACGACTATCCCGAGGCCGAGCGCAGGGTCGCGCGCGCCCTAATCGAGGACTACCCCATGCCGGGGCTGGAAACCGTGGCCCGCTTCGCCCGCCGCGCCGGAACCAGCGGCCCAACCATCTTGCGTTTCGTCCATCGCTTGGGCTTCGAGGCCTACGCGGATTTCCAGAGCGTGCTGAGGACTGAGATCCAGGTCCGCCTGCAGGGCCCGCTTGCCCGCTATGACTTGCGCTACAACGACGCCCATGGCGAAGACCTTCCCGCACGGGTCGCCCGGGCGCTACAGCAAAACATCGACTTGTCCGAGCGCAATTTGCCGAGAAGGGATCTGGCACGGATCGTAGAGCTATTGTGCGACCTCGACCGCAACATCTTCTGCATCGGTGGGCGGTTCAGCTGGATGATCGCGTGCTACCTGCACCACTACCTCCGCGAGCTGCGGCCCAGCGTGCGCGTGATCCGCGACGGCAGCGCCGCCTGGGCCGACTACCTGGTCGACGTACGCAAGGGCGACGTGGTGGTCGTCTTCGACTTCCGCCGTTACCAGCAGGACGTCTTGGAATTCGCCAAGGGCGCCGGAGAGCAGGGCGCCGACGTCATCCTTGTGACCGACATCTGGTACTCGCCCATCGCAGCGATCGCGACCTTTGTCATCCCCTGCCCAGTCACCATCCCAAGCGCCTTCGACAGCGGCGTTAGCGGGCTGGCTATGGCCGAGATCATAACCTCCGGCGTGGTCGAGGCACTGGGCGACAACGCCAGGGACCGGATCGCCGGGCTCGAGGGCCTGCGAAAATCGTTCAACCTCGGATCCTAAGCGCGGTCCGAAGCCGACCTGAAGGAGACATGAATGCTGGGCGAGCCGCTGACGATGTTTTGCTATAGCGACCTCGCGGGCCAAATCCGCGGCAAGGGATTTCCCAACCGGCTGATCGATAAGAAACTCTCGCGCGGGATGGGCTGGACGCCGACGAACCTGATGTTCACCGCCATGGGGACCATCGCCAACTCGCCTTGGCAGTCCTTCGGCGACATCACCCTAATGCCCGACCCGAAGACGCGGGTGGAGGTCGACTTCGACGACGGCACCCCGGCCGAGCGGTTCTACCTCTGCGACCTGCAGAACACCGACGGCACCCCATGGGAGTGCTGCCCCCGCACTCTGCTGCGAAACGCGGCGGAGGCGCTGCGCGCGGAGACCGGATTGATCCTGCAGGCTAGTTTCGAGCACGAGTTCATCTATGCCGGCGCACAGGCAGGTGCGGCCGACATGTATGCCCTCGACGCCGTGCGGCGACACGGCGCCTTCGGCGAGACCTTCCTAGGCGCGCTGGCCGCCGCCGGGTTGGAGATCGACAGCTACCTGCCCGAGTTTACGCCCGGCCAGTTCGAAGTCACCATGCCCCCAGCGCCCGCGCTTGTCGCCTGCGACAACGCCGTCATCCTGCGCGAACTCGCCCGCGCGACGGCCTGGCGGCTGGGCCACACAGTGACCTTTTCGCCCCGCCCCGCTCCCGAGGGGCTGGGCAGCGGCGTGCACATCCATTTCAGCCTATGGACCGAGGAGGACCGCCCCGTCAGCCACGACCCCGACAGGCCCAACGGCGTCAGCGCGCAGGCGGGGGCTTTCCTTGCTGGGGTGCAGCGCCACATGCCCGCGCTCTGCGCCTTCAGCGCGCCCTCGCCGGTGTCGTACCTGCGGCTGGTGCCGAATGCATGGACCGGCATCTGGTCCAACCTCGGGGTGCGTGACCGCGAGGCCGGCATCCGCATCTGCCCCGTATTCGGCGCCGAGCCCGACGAGGTGGCCGCGCAGTTCAACTTCGAGTTCCGCCCCGCCGACGCCACCGCAAACCCCTACCTCCAGCTTGCTACGATCCTGCGCGCGGGCCTGGAGGGTATCCGCGGGAAGCTGCCGACTCCGACGCCCACTGTCGAGCGAGACCCCGGCGAGATGAGTCCGGAAGAGCGCACGGCGCTGGGTATCGTTCGTTTGCCCAGCTCAGTGACTGAGGCCTTCGCCGCCCTTAATCGTGACGAGGTCGTCCAGGGTTTCCTGCCGCCCGCGCTGCTGCGGGCCTACACGGTGAACAAGGCCGAGGAGATCCGGCTAACCGCCGATATGGAGCCCGAGGACCTATGCGCGCGTTATGCGCAGGTCTACTGAATTGAGTGCGAGTGCGGGAAAGGACGTGGCAAATGGGCAAGCTTGACGGCAGGATCGCCATCGTGACCGGCGCCGCGACCGGGCTGGGACGCGGCATCGCCCGGCTCTACGCGGCCGAGGGCGCCGACGTTGCGGTACTGGACATGAACGGCCCCGGCGCCGGTATCGTCGCCGCGGAAATCGAGGCCGCGGGCCGGCGAGCCATCGCGCTGACCGTCGACGTGGGCGACGAACAGGGCGTGGAGGCCGCGATGGCACAGGCGCAGGAGATCCTTGGCCCACCTGACATCCTTGTCAACAACGCAGGCATTGTGACCGTTGCCGCGCTGGAGGAGATGCCGACCGCGACCTGGGACGAGATGATCCGCATCGACCTGACTAGCGTATTCCTGTGCAGCCGCGCCGTGCTGCCCGCGATGCGCGCGAAGCGCTACGGGCGGATCATCAACATCAGCTCGCAGATCGCGCACAAGGGCGGCGAGGGGCTGACGCACTACGCCGCCGCCAAGGCCGGCATCCTCGGGCTGACCCGGTCGCTGGCCCACGAAGTGACGCGCCACAACATCGCGGTGAACGCGATCTGCCCCGGCCCCCTCGACACAGACATGACGCTGCCGCCCGAATGGACCAGGAAGAAGAAGGCCGAGCTTATCATCGGGCGATCGGGCACCGTCGACGAGGTTGCCCCCACCGCGCTGCTGCTCGCCGGCGAGGATGCCAGCTTCTACGTCGGCGCCAGCTTCAATCCCAACGGTGGCGACGTAATGGTGTGACCAGAGGTGACGCACGGACGCTTCAGAACCTGGGCAAAGGAGGTCATGACAGGTGACCAGACGATTGCGGCGCGACTGCGTGCGATCCCGACGACGCTTGCCGCCGATATCCTGAAGGACCAAGCCATCGCCGAGCGCAGCGTGTCCGGCTTTCCCGTGAGCGCGGGCCCGGCTTCGAGGTTCGCCGAGCCCGTCAGGGTCATCGCCTTTCTGCCTGGTCGACCAGAATTACGCCGCGCCGGACCGCCACTGAACTTCACCCTCATCGACGCCGCGGCTCCCGGCGAGGTGCTGGTGCTCTGCGCCGGCGGGTCCGACAACGGCGCGGTGATGGGCGACATGCTGGCGACGCGGGCGCTGCAGCGCGGCGCATCTGGCGCCGTAGTCGACGGGGCGGTGCGGGACCTCGACGGACTGGACGAGGTCGGTCTGCCCGTTCTTGCCCGCGCCCTTTCGACCCGCGGGGCGCATACGACGCTCATCCCGCACGAATGCCTGCATCCCGTGCGCTTCGGTGCCGTGACCGTGATGCCCGGCGACTGGGTGCTGGCGGACCGCGACGGGGTGATCTTCCTGACGCCCGAGCTGATAGGGCTGCTGTTCGGCGGCCACGACGCCGCGCTGTGCAGGGAGGCCTTCTCGAAACGCCTGCTGGAGGCGGGTCTCGCGCTTTCCGAGGTTTTTCCGCTGCCCGCGACCCTGTCTGGCATGTATGACGCTTTTGCGGCGGGCGGCGAGATGCCCGACGCGGCGCGCGTCCGCGCAATGCTGGACGCCGGCGGGGCACAATGAAACGGCCGCGGAACGGCAACGAATGCGGCATTGCCGGATGAGTGGCCCCGACATGCGCCAAGGGCTGAGACGCATTGCTCGGGACCTTGCCGAGGGGCGGCTAACAGCGCGCGCCCTACTGGAGATGACGCAGGCGCGGCACGATCCGGCGCTGGAGGCCTATAAGACCTGGGCTCCCGACTTCGCCCGGCGTCAGGCCGAGGCCGCCGACGCTGCTCGTGCGGCAGGGGTTTCGACGGGTGGCCTGCGGGGAATCCCCACGTCGTTTAAGGACCTCTATGGAGTCGCGGAACTGCCTCTCTTCGCCGGAAGTCCCGCCGAGCTGCCGCATGCGTGGCGCCGCGAGAGGGCCGCTGGTTCAGGCGCTCCGCCGTCAGCTTGTCGTGATTACCGGCAAAACGCACACGGTGGAATTCGCCTTCGGCGCTCTTGGCCTCAACGCCCACTGGCCCGTGCCGCGCAATCCGCTCGACCGGGTCGTGCATCGCTCGCCGGGCGGTTCGAGCAGCGGGGCCGGCGTCTCGATTGTCGAGGGCACGGCACTGATCGCCTTTGGCACCGACACGGGCGGCTCGGTCCGCGTACCGGCAAGCTTCACCGGTACGGTGGGCCTCAAGACTACATGGGGCTGGTGGTCAACCGACGGTATCGTCCCACTCAGCCCCACCTTCGATACGCCCGGCATCCTGACTGGAAGCACATCGGACGCTGCATTCGCATCGAGCATATCGACGGGCAGCGCGTACCCCCCGAGGCGCCGCTCGCCGGCCTGCGGATAGGCGTGGCCGAACAATTCTTCTTCGACGACACCTCGCCTGGAATAGCGGAACGCGTGACGGAGGCGGCCGCTGCCATCGAGGCGGCGGGGGCCACGCTCTCGCAACTAGACCTGCCCGGCTGCGCCGAGGTGTTCGAGCTTTACTTCAACGGCGACATCCTCGCCGCACGACTTTACCAATGCTGAAGTGCCAGCTACCCGAGCGGCTTGACACGCTCGACCCCTTCGTGCGCCAGCGAATAGACGCTGGCAGGGGCCTGAAGGCGTGGGAGTATTTGCACATCATTGCCCGGTACCAGAGACTTGCCCGAGTGTCGGCAGAGGCAGTGCGCCAGGTCGACGTGCTTGTCTGCCCGACTGTGCCGATCACGCCTCCGCCAGTCGGAGAACTTAAAGACGACGCGATCTACGCCCGGTGCAACATGCTGGCCCTGCGCAACACCTGCATGCCCAGCTTTCTGGAGCTCTGCGCGGCCACGCTGCCAACCGGGCTCGACGCGGCGGGCATGCCGGTCGGGTTGCAGCTGATCGCCGGCCCGGGGGGCGAGGCGCGCCTGCTGGCGATCGCTTGCGCGATCGAGAACCGACTAGCCCGCGTGGGACTATGGGACCCGCTGACCGCCCCGGACTGACGCCGTAATCATTACCCGCCAGAGGAAAGACAAGTCTGATGCAACGCCCGCGAGACGCGAACCTGACCCGCAACCGCCCACTCGATCCTAGCCGGACCTGCCTGCTGCTGATCGACACGCAGAACTATGTCTGGAACCCGGACGTGGCGGCACGAGAACCCTATTTCGACATGCGGATCCGCAGCATGGTGCTTCCAACACTCAAGATGCTGCTCTTGGCGTTCCGCCAAGCACGCGCCGAGGTGATATACACCGTGATGGAGAATCTGACCGAGGACGGGCGCGACCGCAGCCTCGACTACAAACTGTCCAATTTCTTCATAGCCAAGGGCTCCTGGGGCGGGAAGGTGTTGGACGAAATTGCGCCAGACGGCGACGAGATCGTGCTTCCAAAAACCTCATCCGGGGTCTTCAACTCAACGAATATCGAATACCTGCTGCGCAACATTACCATCGATACGCTGATCGTGACCGGCTTCCTAACCGACCAATGCGTCGATCACACCGTGCGCGACGCGGCAGATCGCGGATTTTACGCGGTCTGCGTCCCCGACGCCTGCGCCACCCACTCGGCAGAGCGCCACGAAAACGCGCTGTCGGCTTTCGCGGGCTACTGCCGGACGATGTCGGCAGGTCAGGTGGTCTGCGAACTCGGCGCCGGTGGCTGACCAATGGATCACCTGCCAGCAGATCGACGACGTGACGGTGCGATACGGCAGGTCACCTGCCGCCAGCGCGACATCGACTGTTACGGCCGCATCGTCGGCCAGTGCTTCCTGCCAGACGGGCGCGACATCACCGCGGTCATGATCGAGAGCGACAGCGCAGGAATACTGCCGATACTCCGGCAATCACTACCGGACCTGTTGATCCGTTCAGCCAGCGGGTCGGCACCCGCATAGTGCAGCACGATCAGGATCACCGCCGCTTTCAGCGCGGCGGCGCCGGCGGTAAGCCGCAGCAACGGAACTTCGAGAAGCAGTTGCCAGTCGTCGCAGAGCGAGCCGAGCTTCGCGAAGGTTTCCTTCAGGATCTCGATCTCGCGCGCCCAGGCGCGGACTTGCTCGGCCTCAGCGGCGGCGTGGAAGGCGACATGGCGGGACGAAAGCCGGCCGATAATCGCGTCATCGTCGGTGACACGAAACTCTGAGACAGGCGCAGCGTAGAACGAACGGCCCGTTCGATGTCCTGCACGGGGCAAGGAGGTGGTCGGCCGTGGATCACCGCTAATCTTCCGCCGCCTCCACCTGCGCCAGCGCCGCTACCAGCCGATCCAGCTGGGCCGGCGGATACCGATCGGTCCGCGCGAAACCCGCGACGGTGAAATTCGGCTCCGCGTCGAGGAGCCGGCGCATCGCCGCCGCCGCGGCCTTGGGTTCGCCGAGATTGACATGAGCCGCAGCTAGGTAGGCATAGGGCACGCTGAACGCCGGGTTGGCCTGGATCGTCAGCCGCGCGTAAGTCGCCGCTTCCTCAAAGCGCCCGGCAAAAAGCCCGGTCACCGCCAGTGCGCAGAAGGCATGGTATCTGAGCGGGTCGTCGAGCGGGCTCAGTCGCAGCGCCTTCCCCGCATGCGCGACGGCCCGCTCGTCGCGCTCGCTGTGCGCCGCCACAAGGGCGCTGAACCCATAGGCGAGCGCCGAGTTGGCGTTTATCGCCAGCGCCCGGTCGAACACGACCAGCGCCGCGTCGTAGTCCCCGGTCAGCATGCCGCGAACGAAGGCGCCGATGCTCATCGCTTGCGGATCGCCGGCATTGACCCCGAGCACCACCTCGGCGTGCGCCAGCGCAGCAACGCGGTCCGCCGGGTCGAGCCCGCCGCGGAAATACCGCTGCTCATGAAGCCAGGCGGCATAGCCGTGCGCCGGAAGCAGCCCGGGATCGAGTTCGAGCGCCGCTCGCAGCAGCCGCAGCGCCTCGTCGGCGCCGCCAGCCTTGTTGGTCAGCACCTGCGGCACCGCCCGCAGGTAAAGGTCGTACGCATCGAGCCGCCCGGGCGCCTTGCGCTCCGCCCGGTCGATCTCCGCCCGGCGGAGCGACGGCTCGAGCACACCGACGATATGCTCGGTCAACTCGTCCTGCAGATCAAAGATATCCTCGGCCGTCCCTTCGAACCGGCCGGCCCAGATCTCGGCTGCGGTCGCGCCTTCGATCAGGTGGGCATTGATTCGCAGCCGCGGGCCCGCCCGCCGGACGCTGCCATCAAGCAGGTAACGCACTCCGAGTTCCGCCGCGATCCGCCGCACGTCCATCGCCTGACCGCGATAGGCGAAGGACGAGTTGCGGGCGATGACGAACAGCCCGGGCAGCCGCGAGAGCCCGGTGATTACTTCCTCGACCAGCCCGTCGACGAAGTAGCTCTCAACCTCGCCCCCGGTCGAGAAAGACAGCACCGCGATCGAGGAATGGCCGGGCACCGTCGCGGGATCGTCGGGCATGTTCAGCCGGTAGCCGCGCCGTGAAACCGTCTGCAGCAGGCTTCGATCTTTGTCGCCGAGCGCTCGGCGGATGGCATGGATGCACTGCACTAGGCTGTCGTCGGTCACCGCCACCCCGGACCAGACCGCCTCGTGCAGCTCGGTCTTGCTCACCAGCCGGTTGGCGTTGGCGACCAGATAGCGCAGCGTTGCGAAAGGCCGTGGCTGCAGCAATACTGCGCTTCCGTCCGGCCGGCGAAGCACATGGCTCTCGAGATCCACCTCGAAGCCGTTGATGACCACCTTACACGGCAGCGACGAGTCCATCCCGAAGCGTCACGAATGAAACGATCTCCGCTTCCCAGTCTAGCATGGACCGGAAGCGCGTTCCCCAGAATTCGCCGAACGATCGGAAATCGTTCGCCACTTGCGCCGGTGTGCGCCGCCATGATCGGCATGACTGCAAGAGGTGCGAACATGAAACGCAGGCACTTTTTTGGTATCGCCGTCGCAAGTACGCTCGTCGCCGGAGGCTCCGCGTTTGGCGAAGGTCCCGAAACTCAGAAAATGCTGGCAATGATCGGCTACATCGAGTTTATCACCAGAAACTCTTCGCTGGAATATGCCGGCCAGGAGCTGCCCAATGTGACAATGGTGTCCGACAGCGAGCTTCAACTGCTGTTTCGTTCTTCAGAGGCCGAGGTCTCCGCAGAAGAACATGGCAGCTCCTTCCCCGTTGTCTCTGCCTTCTACGACCGCTTCGCAAACAAGATCTTCTTGTCAGATGCGAACCCCATCGCTGGCCCCAACTTGTTTCACGAGCTGGTTCACTTCCTCCAGGCCCTGAACGACAAGGATGACATGTTCACCTCCCATCGTGTCTGCTTGGAAGCAGAAGCCTACGAACTGCAGGCGCTCTGGCAGACCGAGCAAGGGTTCGACCTTGCGTCGAAACCTGAATACGGGTTCGTCATGACGTTGTACGGAGCCTGCAACGACGCCGATTTTTCATGGATCGACAGCGCATATGCAGTTGAATAACCTCAAGTCTCCCGGACGCCTTTCTCGCTGATCCTGAAGAAGGCCATGATGGTCATCGGCAGCTTTGCCGACGTTGACCTTCTCCCCGGCATCCGGGCCATTGCGAGCTGGAATCTTCCGCCCTTAGAGCCTGACCCAAAAGTTCCGGTAGCGCGCGATCCGGCGGGCCATGGGCTTGATCGTCGCGATCTGGAAGAGGGCTTTGACGGTCTCGGCGGCGCGCTCGACGTCTCGGGCGAGGCGTCGGTTGATGCAGGCCCAGGCGAAGGTGCGCTCGATGACCCAGCGCATTGGCTGGACGACGAAGCCGGGGTCGGTGCGCTTGATGATCTCGACCGGGCGCGGGGCGGCCGCGGCGACGCGGGGCCCCTGGTATCCGCCGTCCGCGAAGATGCGTTCGAGGAACGGGAAGCGGCGGGTGATCCGGTCGAGGGCGATCGCCGCGCCGTCGCGATCCTGCAGACTGGCGGAGTGAACCTCGATGCGCAGCATCAGGCCGAGGGTGTCCGTGACGAGATGCCGCTTGCGGCCCTTTACCCGCTTTCCGGCGTCGTATCCGACCATTCCGCGAGCTTCCGCGCTGGTTTTCACGCTCTGGCTGTCGATGATGGCCGCAGTCGGGCTCTCGTCGCGGCCCTCAAGGTCCCGGGTCCGGCGGTAGAGCACGTCGTGGATGTGCGCCCAGACCCCGGCTGCCATCCAGGCCCGGAAGTAGCCGTAGACGGTGCTGCGTGGCGGGAAGTCCCGCGGCAGCATCCGCCACTGGCAGCCGGCCTGCAGCAGGTAGAAGATAGCGTTCACCACCCGCCGCAGGCAAGTCGTCCGCGGTCGCCCGCCTGTCCGCGATGGCGGGAGCAACGGCGCGATCAGCGCCCATTCCCGATCCGTCACATCGCTTGCATAACTTCCGCTCGGGCGCACATAGTCGCCCCGGGTGGCCGCCGTCCACGCCATCCGATCCTCCGTCGTCTCTTGCCAGAAACCACGGTGAATCAGGCAGGCGGCGCCCGCTCAACCCCTTCTCGGACAGGCTCTTAGATCGACGAGGAGGAAGACCGATGAAGCACAAGCGGTTCAGTGACGAGCAGGTGATCGGCGTGCTGAAGGAGCACGAGGCCGGCGCCAAGGTGGACGACATCTGCCGGCGGCACGCGATCAGCAGCGCGACCTTCTACACGTGGCGCAAGAAGTACGGCGGCATGGAGGCGAGCGACGCGAAGCGGCTGCGCGAGCTCGAGGCGGAGAACGCCAAGCTCAAGCGGATCGTCGCGGATCAGGTGCTCGACATTTCGGCGATGAAGGAACTGCTCGGAAAACATTGGTGAGCCCATGGCCAGGAGACGAGCCGTGGGCTTTCTGATGAATGCGCTGGGTCTCAGCGAACGGCGTAGCTGCCGGATTGTCGGTCTGTCGAGGTCGGTGCAGCAGTACCGACGCGCGCCCAGGGACGACGCGGCGGTTGTCGGGCGGCTGAAGGAGCTGGCGTCGGAGAACCGCCGCTACGGGTACCTCCGGCTGCACGCGATGCTGCGCCGGGAGGGGCTGGTCGCGAACCGCAAGCGGACCTACCGGCTCTACATCGAGCAGGGCCTGCAGCTGCGGACGAAGAAGCGGCGCAAGCTGCCGCGGCGCGACAGGGTGGCCCCGCAGGTCCCGGAGCGGCCGATGCAGCGCTGGTCGCTCGACTTCGTCAGCGATCAGCTCGCCGACTGCCGCCGCTTCCGGGTGCTGAACATCGTCGACGACCTCGAGCCGCCTCTGCCCGGGCCAGATCGTCGACGTCTCGATCTCCGGCGCGCGGGTGGCCCGCTACCTCGACGACCTGGCGCTGCTGCACGGACTGCCCGAGGAGATCGTCCTCGACAACGGGCCGGAGGGCACGAGCCGCGCCATGTCGACTGGTCGGAGCGCACCGGCGTCCGGCTGCGTTTCATCGAGCCGGGCAAGCCGGTCCAGAACGCCTTCGTCGAGAGCCTGAACGGCAAGCTGCGGGACGAGTGCCTCAACCTGCACTGGTTCCGCTCGCTGCGGCACGCCCGCGAGGAGATCGAGCGATGGCGCTGCCACTACAACACCGAGCGCCCGCATTCGGCGCTCGGCTACCGAACCCCAATGGAGGTCCTGACCACGTACGCCGCGACAGCGCCTGAGCCTCTTGCCGGCTACGCGCTGCCGCTCATCGACCAGTTTCAACCGGAGGATTCCAGTTCAACGCGGCCCTAACTGCGGGTAAAGGTCACCGCGAGCACGGCGCGACAGTCGCTGGCCACCGGATCGATCAGGTATCGGATCCGCACGGTCGGAAGGGCGGCGGCGTTGAGTGCGTGCACCCGGCCGATGCGGCCGGCGCCAAATATTGCAAGGTCGATCAAGGCCGCCCTCCTCCGTTCCGCATCGGAGCAAGGGCGTTCCAAGGGTCGCCATCCTTCAGAATGTGCGCAATGGCCCGGTCACGCATCGCGCTTCATGATCCATTCGACTTCGGGCGCAGGCACGAACCGCCATTTGCGCAGCGGCCCGGCCATGACGTTCAGGTAGTACATCTCGAACCCATAGGGCGCGCCGCAGGGATGGTGGCCGCGCGGCACCAGCGTCACGTCGCCATCGCGCACGGCCATGGTTTCGTCCAGCAGACCGTCGTCGGTATAGACACGTTGGATGCCGAAGCCATCTTTCGGGTTCAGGCGGTGATAATACGTCTCCTCCAGGTATGTGATGCGAGGGAAGTCATCCTCGTCGTGGCGGTGGGACGGATAAGACGACCAGTGGCCTGCCGGGGTGAACACCTCGGTGACGAGCAGCGCGTCGCAGTAGTCCTCGTTCTCCATCGCGATGTTGTTGATGAACCGGGTGTTGGCGCCCTTGCCGCGCTCGGTGAGAGAGATGCCCTCGGGTCCGATGCGCCGCGCCGGATACCCGCCCTTGCCGGGCGCCGAGCAGACGGCGATGACGCAATCGGTCTCGGCCCGCGCCTTCCAGGCGGAGCCGTTCGGCAGGTAAAGGCAATGCGGCGCAGACTTCTCGAACACGTCCATCCGTTCTCCGAGAACGCCCCAGTCCCGGCCGTCGGAAGTGAAGGACGCCTTGCCCTCGACCATGACGAGGATGACTTCGTTGGGGCCGGTCGTCTCGGATGCGGTCTCGCCGGCGCGCAGCCGGTAGAGCGAAAAGCCAACATACCGCCAGCCTGCGGACTGCGGCGTGATCTCGTGCACCTTGCGGTGGGTTCCGAACGGCTTGCGCAGCAACAGGCTCATTTCCGATCCTTCCTTTCAGGGCCATCCGGATCATACGCGATCAGCAGGCCCCAGGCCGCCGCCGCGCCAATGGCGCCGAAGATGAGCGCCCATCCCGGGCTGCCGGTCAAAGCCTCGACTAGCGCCCATCCCAGCGCGAGCGCGACGGCCAGCAGTCGGACTGCGAGCGGGCGGAAGAACGGGTGCGAGAAGTCGAACATGATGAGGTCTTTCGCATGCGAGCGGTCGGGTCAGGCGGGCGGCTGCGCGTCGTCGAGCCCGACGTCAAGCGCCATGGACCGGAGCGCCTGCAGGCCCATGCTCTGGTATCGGAACGGTTCGCGCACCGCGCTGTCCTGTTCGGCCTCGATGACCAGCCACCCGGAGTAGTGGTGCGTGCCGGCGATCTTCAGCACCGGCTCAAAAGAAACGACCCCTTCCGGGTCGCCTGGCACCGTGAAGGCGCCTCGGCGCACTCCCTCGAGGAATGACAGATTCTCGTCGCGGACCTGCCGCGCGATATCGGGACGGACGTTCTTCGCGTGGATGTGGCTGACCCGGCCCATATGCTTGCGCGCCACCTCGGCCGGGTCGGCGCCGCCGAACCAGGCGTGGCCAATGTCGAGCAACAGTCTCGTATGCGGCCCCGCCATCTCCATGAACCGGTCGATATCGGCGGAAGACTCGATGATGGTTCCCATGTGATGATGGTAGCCCATCTTCACGCCCTGTTCGCTTGCGAGGCGCGAGAGCTCCTCATACCCCTTCGAGAACCGCTCCCATTCGGCGTCGGTCATGATCGGGCGGTCGTTGACGGGAGTACCGTCACTGCCGTGCACAGTGTTTGAGCACTCGCAGGCATTGATGTGGTCGCCGCCAGCGGCGCGGGTGAAGTCGATCCAAGCTTGGAGCGCCTTCTTCTCCGTCTCGATGTCGTTGACCAGAATGTTGGTCGAGTGCCAGCCGGCAGCGAAGCGCAGCCCGTACTCCGCGAGCTTCGCCTTCAGCGCGCCGCCCTCTTCTGGCATCTTGTGGCCCTTCTCGATGCCGTCGAATCCGATCCGCTGGCAGTCGCCGAGGCAGTCCTCCAGCGACAGGTGATCGCCAAGCGTCCAGTCGTCGTCGTTCGACCACGCGATCGGATTGGTTCCGTAGAGGATCATGGTCTCGGACCTTCAGTTGAAGACGCGTTGAAGCGCGACGTTGGCGTGGTAGCGCTCGCGCGCCTTCTCGAGGCGTTCGGGACCACCGGTCTGGGGGACGGCGACGTCCCACCAGTGGCCCCCGATGTCGGTTCCCGGAACCGCGTCGGTGTCGATGACGATCACCGTGGGGATGTCGCGGCCGCGGGCGGCGACGATCTTGGCCTCGAGGTCGGCGATGTCGGCGGCCTTCTCGGCGTGGGCGCCCATCGCGGCGGCGTGGGCGACGAAGTTGATCTCGGGCTGCGCCTCGACGTTGCTGTCCTTGTACATGTTGTTGAACTCGGCGCCGCCGCATTCCTGCTGCAGGCGGTTGATGCAGCCGTAGCCGCGGTTGTCGGTCAGAACCACAGTGAAGGGCACGCGGCGCATCACCGCCGTGGCGAGCTCGGAGTTCGCCATCATGTAGGAGCCGTCGCCTACGAAGCAGATCACCTCCTTCTCCGGGGCGGCGAGCGCGATCCCCATCGCGCCGGCGACCTCGTAGCCCATGCAGGAGTAGCCGTACTCCATGTGGTAGCCGGCCTTGGCCGCCTGCCAGAGCACCTGCAGCGCGCCCGGCATTGTGCCGGCGGCGCACATCGCCACGGTGTTTTCGGCCGCCACCCGCTGCACCGCGCCGATCACCTGCGCGTCGGTGGCCAGCGCGTTCGTATCCGCCGGCGGCGCAGCGGTGACTCGTGCGACGGCCGCATGCCAGTCGGTGCGGGACGTCGTGTTCGCTCCGGCGAAGCGCAGGTCTCCGAGGGCGGCGTCGATCTTCTCCAGCGTCACCCAGGCGTCGCCGACGACGCCGACGGCACCGTGCTTGAGCGCATCGTAGCCGTGTACGTTGATCGAGACGAGCTTGCGGTCGGGGTTGGCGAAGACCGTCCACGACCCGGTGGTGAAGTCCTGGAAGCGGGTGCCGACGCCGATGACGAGATCCGCCGCGGCGCAGGCTTCGTTGCCGCAGGCCGAACCGGTGGTGCCGGGCGATCCGAAGTTCATCGGGTGCTCCCAGGCAGTCGCGCCCTTGCCGGCCTGGGTCTCGACGATGGGAATGTTGCGGCGGGTGGCGAAGTCCGCGAGCAGGTCCTCGGCGCCGGAGTAGAGGACGCCGCCGCCGGAGACGATGACCGGGGTCTTCGCGGCGCGGATGGCGGCGACGACCTCGGCCACCTCGACCGGATCGGGTTCGGGGCGTCGGATGCGCCAGACGTGCGGCTCGAAGAATGCCCTGGGGTAGTCGAAGGCCTCGGCCTGCACGTCCTGGCAGAAGGCGAGGCAGACCGGGCCGCAATCGGCCGGATCGGTCAGGGTGCGCAGGGCGCGCGGGAGCGCGGTCAGCAGGTGCTCGGGGCGCGAGATGCGGTCGAAGTAGCGGGTGACCGGCTTGAAGCAGTCGTTGGCCGAGACCGTGCCGTCGTCGAAGTCCTCGATCTGCTGCAGCACCGGGTCCGGGCGGCGGTTGGCGAAGACGTCGCCGCAGATGAAGAGCACCGGCAGCCGGTTGACGTGGGCGAGCGCCGCGGCGGTGACCATGTTGGTCGAGCCCGGGCCGATCGAGGAGGTGACGGCGTGCGCCCGGCGGCGCCGCTTCGTCTTGGCGTAGGCGATCGCAGCATGAGCCATCGTCTGCTCGTTCTGGCCGCGCCAGGTCGGCAGCGCCGCGCCAATGCCGTGCAGCGCCTCGCCGATGCCGGCGACGTTGCCGTGGCCGAAGATCGCCCAGACGCCCTCGATGAAGCGCTCGCCGTCGTCGGCCATCTGTACGCTCAGCCAGCGCATCATCGCCTGCGCCGCCGTCAACCGGATCGTGGCGCTCGTCGTGCCGCCCATCGTCTCCCCTCCCTTGCTGTCGTTCGGGCTCACGCCACTGCCTCCCGCGCTGCGGTCCGCGCACGATCCCAGATCCCGCACAGGCGCAGATACTTGCCCGCCATTTCGGACACCGCTTCGGCGTCCGTGATCACGCCGTCGAACCAGGCGCGCGCGGTGTCTCCAAAGATCGTGCGTCCGACCGCGAAGCCCTTGACCAGTTCGAACCCGGCCGCAGTCTCGAAGCTCGCCGCGAGCTCCGCCTCCGGCGCATCGAGGCCGAGCACGACGATCCCGCGCGTATGGTGGTCATGCTCCTCGATCGCTGCGATGGCGTCCGCCCAGGCGGCGCGCGACGTCATCGGCTCGAGCTTCCACCAGTCGGGATTCACGCCGGTCGCGTAGAACTGGCGGATCAGCGTCGCAGTGGTCGCGTCGTCGACCGGGCCGACCTTCGAGGGGATGATCTCTAGCAGGAACTCGAGCCGGTTGCGCCGCGACGCCTCCCACAGGCGCTTCACCGTCGCCTCCTGATCGGACCGCAGCTCAGGCGCATCCTCGGGATGGCAGAAGCAGAGCACCTTGACGACGTTCTCCCGCGGCCAGGCCTGCAGGCCGCCGCAGTCTGCGCCCAGTTCGGGCTCCAGCGTCAGCGGCCGCGACCCGGGCCATTCGCAGGGCCGGCCGATCCAGAGGCCCGTGCCCGAAGCGTCGTGCAGCGCCGCCCGCCCCAGACGGTTGTCGCAGAGGATGCCAAACCCCGGATCGCCGGCCTGCACCTCCAGCGCTGCCCTCAGGCAGAGCCTCTTGAAGTCGCCGATCCGCTCGGGCGTTGCGCCGCTCATCTCTTCGAGCTGCATCCGGTGATCGAACGCGAAGACCCGCATGTCCGAGAAGTCGCCGCCGTGTTCGCGCGCCCGGTTGGTTGCCCAGTGCACCTGCTCGAGCTCCGCGTCGTTCCTGAGGTCGGGCCGGACGACGCCGCGGTCGAGGAAGAACTCCAGCTCGGTCAGCGACGGGTAGGCCGGGGTGCAGCCGTGGCGCGAGACGGCGAACGCGCCGCAGGCATTGGCGAACTTCAGGCTGGTCTGCCAGTCCTGACCGGTCAGCCAGCCCCGCAGCAGACCGGAGAAGAAACCGTCGCCTGCCCCGAGCACGTTGAAGACCTCGATCGGAAAACCAAGGCCGGTCTGGCCGTCGTCGAGGCTCGCCGGGATCGCGCCTTCGAAAGCAACGGCGCCCGCGGCGCCCCGCTTGCAGACCAGCGTCGCCTCCGAGACCGCGCGGACCGCCCGCAACGCCGCGAGCGTGTCCGTCGTGCCGCCAGCGATGTGGAACTCCTCCTCGGTGCCGACGATCAGGTCGAACAGCGACAGCGTCGCCTGCAGCTTCTTCGTCACCTCCGCGCTCTCGACGAACCGGCTCTCGCCATCGCCATGCCCCGCGAGGCCCCAAAGGTTCGGCCGGTAGTCGATGTCGAGCGCCGTCCGAGCCCCCTGCTTGCGCGCGAGCGCCAGCGCCTTCAGCACCGCGGCCTCGGTCCTCGGATGGCTGAGATGGGTCCCGGTCGCCAGCACCGCCCGCGCCTCGGCGATGAAGGCCTCGTCGATGTCGGCCTCGGTCAGGCCCATGTCGGCGCAGTTCTCGCGGTAGAAGATCAGCGGGAAACGCGCGTCGTCGCGGATCCCGAGGATGACCAGCGCCGTCAGCCGCGCCGGGTCGATCTTCACCCCGCGGGTGTCGACGCCTTCGCGCGCCAGCTGTTCGACGATGAACCGGCCCATGTGCTCGTCGCCTACCGCCGTGATCACCGCAGGCTTCAGCCCCAGCCGCGCCGTGCCGCAGGCGATGTTGGTTGGCGAGCCTCCGATGTACTTGGAGAAGCTCCCCATGTCCTCGAGCCGCCCGCCGATCTGGTCGCCGTAGAGGTCGACCGACGAGCGACCGATTGTGATCAGGTCCAGCGTCTTCTTCATGGCTCAGTCCTCCGAAGGATCATCAGACCCCAGCCCGCTCCGACAAGCTCTTCGTGATGTGCTCCATGCTCTTGCGCAGCGCGGAGCCGGGATCGGCAAGGCCGTGGACCTCGGGAGAGAAAGGCTCGAAGCTGAACGGCCCGCCGAACCCGCGATCCAGCAGCGCTCGGATTTGCGCCACGTTTTCGAGCCGGTCGTCCGCATCAACCAGCACGCGGTGCGGATCCAGCATCGCATCCACTGCGATGTCCGGGTTGACGACGCCTGAGATGTGGACGATCCCGGTGCGCTCCGGAAAGAACTCGGTCTCCCCGGCGAGGTGGTGGTGGAACGTGTCGTGGACGAGGCGGTACACGTCGCCGCCGCCCGCGGCGTCGATCGCCGCTACCGCCGCCTTTTTCGTGCGCATCGATGAGATCGGAAAGCCGAGCGGCTCTACCAGCCCCGTCAGCCCACGCTCGCGCAGGATCGGCGCCATCGCCTCAAGCGCAGCTATCAGGTCCTGATCCGATACCGGCGCGCCATTGTTCAGCGGGCACATCACCAGCGCTTTCGCTCCGCTCGCCTGCGCATAGTCCGCAAGCGCGACGGCGCGCCCGGGAAGATCGCCGGTCCAGACGTTGAACGGATAGAGCGCGTTGATCGAGATGATCGAGACGCCCGCCGCCTCGGCCGCGGCTTTGATCGCGGCGGGCGCGACCGATCCGACAACGTCGGGGAGATCGTTGCGCAACTCGACTTCTGTGACGCCGAGATCGCGGGCAACGGCAAGGAGCTCCTCGAACGAGAGGTTCGGCGCCGCAATGTGGTTCAGGGCATAATGCATGGTCCGCACTCAGTCGTAGAGCGCCGGGCGAGCCGGCAGCTGGATCGGGATGATGCTCCCGGGAGCTTCCTGCGCCGCGACGCAAGCGTCCGAGGAGATCGCTGCGACATAGCCGTCCCACGAGGACGGTCCCGACGCCGAGCCTCTGGCGGCAGCACTCACGAAGTCCGTGAGCTCGACGTCATAGCTGGCCACGAAACGATCCTTCCAGTCGGTCAGGATCGCGTTCTGGAGCTTGGCATCCTTGCGCAGCGTGATCGCCATCGGCTCGGGCAGGTTTGCGAGCCCTTCCTCGCCGACGACCTGGCACTGGATGTCGTAGCCATAGCGACAGTTGACGAACACCTCCACGTCGATGCGGATGCCCTTCGTCGTCTCCAGCAGCACGATCTGCGGATCGGAGAGCTTGCCATGCGCGTGGCGCGACTTGCGGGGAAAGACGACCTGCGCCGAAACGTAATCATCGTCGAGCAGCCAGCGGAAGACGTCGAGTTCGTGGATCAGCGTGTCGTAAATCGCCATCGGCGTCACGTACTGCTCCGGCACGGTCGGGTTGCGGTGCGCGGCGTGTACCATCAGCGGGGCGCCGATGTCGTTGTCCACCACCTGCTTCAGCATCAGGTACCCAGCGTCGTAGCGGCGCATGAAGCCGACCTGGACCAGCCTGCGTCCGCCGGTGACCTCGGCGTCGACGATGCGTTTTGCCCCCTCGGCGGTCGTCGCGAGCGGCTTCTCGCAGAAGCAAGGCTTGCCCGCGGCGATCGCGGCCAGCACATAGGCTTCATGCGTCGCGCCCGTAGAGCAGACGAGAACCGCATCGACCTGCTCGGACGCGATCAGATCCTCGCCCCTGTCGAACACGGTCGCTGCTGGCGCGAGATCAGCCTGGGCGGCCCGGGCTGCCTCGACAGAATAGTCGCTGAGCGCGGTTACGGTCACGCCGCCCAGCACCTGTTCGAGCCGGCGCGTATGATCACGACCGATCATGCCGGTGCCGATGAGGCCAACGCGCAAGTCTCTGGCTTCGGTCTGGGACCGGGATTCTTCCAGAAGCGTCATTTGAAGTATTTCTCCACGTAGCGCTGCATCTCCGAGCGCATGAATTTCCCGCTCTCGTCGGCCTTTTCCTCCCAAGCAAAGACGCAGGCGGTCATGATGCCGTCGAAGCCGACTTCGCCAAGGGTGCGGTAGAAATCGTCCCAAGGCACCTCGCCTTGCCCGATGTTCAGGTGCTGGTGCACCCTCGCGGCCGAGCCCGGCGGATTGACGATGTAGCGAAGGCCCGACGACCCTTTGTGGTTGAACGTGTCGGCGATATGTACATGCGCCAGAACGTCGGCGCAGTCCCGAACCATCGCCACTACGTCGTCCCCAAAATAGAAGGTGTGCGGCGTGCAGTAGAGAAACCTGACGCGTGCGCTATTGACCGTGCGGATTAAGTCGACAGAAGGCTGCAGCGTCTCGACCCAATCCTCAGGGTGCGGCTCGATATGCAGGTTGATGCCCTCGCGTTCGAGGACCGGCACGAGTTCTTCCATCGAGCGCCACCAAGCGTCCTCGCAGGCTTCAATCATGCTGCCGGTATGACAGCAGTAGCAGGTCCCCTTGTCGGGGTGCGGGCCCCGACCGAACTCTGAGTTCATTGTGTCGACGCCCATCTCGACGGCGATCTCGATCGCGCGCTTCCAGTGCCGCATTGCCGACTTACGCTCCTCCTCGTCGTTGGAGGCCCAGCGGTACATTGGCAGCAGCGACGCGATGCCGACATTCGCGTCGGACAGGGCCTTCTTGAAGGACTTGATCCTTTCGGGAAAGACGCGCGGTGCCTTGAACCACTCCAGGAAGTCGCCCCGCGGGGCGAGTTCGATCCATTTGTACCCGAGTTCGGCAACCTTGGACGGCAGGGCCTCGAGGGACAAGTGGCGATGCATGTAGGGGTCGAGGGCGATCTTCATGTGCTGCTCCGATATGGCCTAGAACGTCGACGCCGCGCGCTGTGCGCCTTAGGCACGACGAACTTGGCAATCTGATTTGGCTTGGTCCCGGCTGCGCTGCGGCCGGGACGGGATCAGGTCGCGTCCGCGTACTCGGCCTGCGTTTTCGCGCCGGTAATGTAGGCGACGACATCCTGGCCGTCGGTGTCTTCCTTGCGCAGGTTCGCGCAGATCCGGCCCCTCCGCCAGACCACGATCCGATCGCAGAGGTCCATAACCTGGCGCATGTTGTGGCTGATTAGAATCAGCGGCTCGCCCTGATCCTTGAGCGCGCGGATTATGTTCTCGACCTGCGCCGTCTCCTGAACGCCCAGTGCTGCCGTCGGCTCGTCCATGATCGTCAGCTTCGAATGAAACGTCGCGGTGCGCGCGATCGCGACGCACTGGCGCTGACCGCCAGACATGTACTGGATCGTGTTCTTGATGTTGGGGATTTTTACGCCCGTCTTCTTCAAGCCGGCCATGGTCGCCTCGCGCATGCCCTTGTAGTCGAGGATCGAGAACGGCCCGAGGTTGAAGAGCGTCTTTTCGCGTCCAAGGAAGAGATTGTCTGGCACGTCGAGATGGTCCGCCAATGCAAGGGTCTGGAAGACCGTTTCGATACCGGCTTCCCGCGCAGCAAGAGGACCGTCGAACTCGACATACTCACCATTAAACCAGACCTTGCCGCCTGTCCTCTGCTCGACCGCGGTGATTTGACGAACAAAGGTCGATTTTCCGGCCCCGTTGTCGCCCATGATCGCCACGTGCTCGCCCTGGCGGATCTCGAAGTTGCAGTCGACGAGGGCGTGGACGCCGCCGTAGTGCTTGGTCAGGCCCTCGGTGCGAAGGATGACCTCCCCGACCGGCGCCGCCGCGTGCGGGGCCTGGCCGCCCGAAATGTTTGTCTGGATCTCGCTCGGCATAGGATTGTCCCTCACAGCTTGGCGGTTGCGCGGCGCTGCCGCCACTGGTCGAGAACCACGGCGCCAACGATGATCGCGCCCTTGACCATCTCTTGGTAGTAGGCGTCGAGGCGCAGGAAGGTGAACCCGGAGATGATGACGCCGAAGATCAGCGCGCCGATCACGGTCCCGATGATCGACCCGCGACCGCCCTGCAGCGATATGCCCCCGATCACCGCCATTGCGATCGCGTCGAGCTCGTACATCATCCCCATGCCAGCCTGCGCGGTCAGGTTCTTCGAGCTCAGCACCAGCGCGGCGACGCCGGCGAGCAATCCCGCGATGGCATATACGAGCACCTTGTGCCGCCGGACATCGATGCCGGACATCCGTGCGGCCGCCTCGTTAGAGCCGATGGCGTAGGTATGCTTGCCATAGACCGTATAGCGCAGGATCAGGTGGAACAGGACGGCAAGGAAGATGAAGATGTAGACGGGCATCAGCCCGCTGCCGATCGCAGCATAGCTTTCGGTCGGGAAGGAAACGGGTTGACCGGCAGTCCACCACTTCGCCACGCCCCGCGCCGACACCATCATTCCCAAAGTAGCGATGAAGGGTGGGATGCCGGTATAAGCGATCAGCGAGCCATTGATCAGGCCGGCGATCAGCCCGCAGACAAGGCCCACCAGCACAGGAATCACGATGGGAAGGTTGACCCAGCCCTGTGTCAGGAACACCGCTCTGGTGTTCTCAAGGCCGTTGATCTCCCCGACCTGGGCGAAGCTCATCGCGATCATCGCGGTCGCTCCGACCACCGAACCCGAACTGAGGTCAATTCCGCCGCTGATAATGACCTGCGTCACGCCGATCGCGATGATGCCGATGATCGACACCTGCAGGATGATGATCTCGAGCCGCTGCGTGTTGAACAACCCCGACACGTTCTCCCGCGTGTTGAACAGAAAGCTGTCGTTCATCATGAAGCGGCCGAGCAACTCGAAGACGACCACGATCAGGACGAGAGCGATGAACACGCCGGCCTCGGGCGGCCAGTTGCGCCGAGACGCGTCAAAGGTCAAACCTCCGACGCCATGTGATGTCTGTGCCATGAGATTCCCCCCGGAATAGCCCGGGACATCCCGGGACGCTTGGAGAGCGGCGCATCGGCGCCGCCCCCTGACGCGACGACGCTCAGTTCTGCGTCGTGAACTCCTGCATGTTATCCGGCGTCACCAGCTGGAACGGCACGAAGACCTTCTGCTCCACGTCATCGCCCCGGGCCAACGCAAGGGCCGCGTCCACGGCGCCCACGCCTTGACCGGCCGCATCCTGGAACACGGTCACGTCGAGTTCGCCTGCGGCCATCGCCAGTAGTGCATCCTGCGTCGCGTCGATGCCGCCGACGACGACGTCCTCCATCGCAATGCCGGACGCCTTCATCGCCTGGATCGCACCGATCGCCATTTCGTCGTTGTTGGAGATAAGCGCGTCGAACGGCTCGCCAGTCGACAGCCAGTTGGTCATAAGATCCTGCGCCTCGTCGCGCGACCAGTTGGCCGTCTGCCGGTCGAGGACATTGATCTCGACCGCGCAGTTGCCGCCCTCGATCACGTCGAAGATGTCCTGCGTGCGCTGCACCGCCGCCTGGTTTGAAAGCTCGCCCATCATTACGTAGACGTTGGCTGGGTCCTTTCCGGCAGCGGCGAGAATGTCGCAGATCTCAATGGTCTCAAGCGTCCCGGATTCGCGCTCGTCCGACGCAACGAACGCCTGATTGTCCGGGAGGGTGTCGACGTTGACCGGCTGGCGGTTCACGAACACCAGCGGGACGCCCGCCAACTCGGCGGCATTTGTCATGGCTTGGGTCGCCGACGTGTCAACCGGGTTCACGATGATTGCGTCGACGCCGCTGGCGATGAAGTTGTTGATCTGGTCGAGCTGCTTGCCGACGTCGTTCTGTGCGTCTTCGACTTGAATATCCACACCATCGAGCGATCCCGCATATTCGGTCATGCCGTTCCTGAGCACCGTCAGAAAGTTGTCGTCGAACAGCGCCATGGAGACGCCAATGTCTTGCGCAGAGACGGATCCTGCAAGGGACACGAGCACTGCCGTCGAGGCCATAAGTTTCCGCATGTTCATCCTCCGCTCAGCGCCCTTTGGACGCATTTTCATGTTTTGGTTGTAGGGGGACGCTTAGAAATAAAGATCACGCTGGCGCTACGGCTTTGCTAAGTCGACGTCTTGTTCCCCAGGTCTCGCAACTTGATGCGCTAAACCTGCCGAAAGAGTGCCAGCCAGAGACCACAAAATCAACACCATTCATGCGCTATAAGCATCATCTATGATGTGAACTGAACCAGAACCATGATTGAAATACATCAAATTCCGCAGCAGACGATGCAGGACCGTCTGCTATAAGGACTCTGGGGTCCAGATCTCAAACGGCAAAAACCGTTGGCCGGGAGTGTCGGCCATACCTTTCTCGAGCGTATTCACCATCAACGGAATCAGTTCGCCGCACAGTTGGCGCAGAGGCGTCGCGATCAGGATCCTTACCGTCCCGTCCTGAAGCGCTTGTCGCAACTCGTCCGTCATCTCGTTAACGGCAAGCATCACGTCGCGAGATCGTCCGGACTCCCGGAGCGCATCGATGGCGCCTTCCATCCCGCCCCCGACGCAGTAAATCCCAGCGAGGTCGGGATGCTGCTCGAGGAGCGCGTGTGTGGTTTCGTAGGTAACTTGGCGATCCTCAAGATTCAGTTGCGCCCCGAGCAACTCCAAATTCGGGGCGTACTCGCGGAGGGAGCTCCTCAAGCCAGTCTCCCGCAGTTCGTGGCCGTGGTAGCGATAGCCGCCGATGAAAGCTGCAATCTTGCCCGGTCGCCGCACCATGTGGGACATCAGCCACCCGACTGCGCGGCCGACTTTGAGGTTGTTAAGCCCGACATAGCTCTCCCGAACGCCTTGCGCGAAGTCGGACAGCAGCGAAAACGTCGGAATGCCGCGCAAACGCAGATCATCGACCGCGCGCGTGCATTCGTGATGATTTAGCCCGGTCGCGGCGATGGCTTGAACCTTGCCTGCCATCGACCCGAGAAGCTGCGCGAGTTCGGACGGCCGGGTGCTCTCCACAAACTTTATGGTGCAGCGTAGGCGATGGTCGTCATGCGTCCGGAGCGCTTCCTCGATCTCGGCCGCAAACGAGCGGTAGAACGCATGGCCCCCCTTCTGAAGGATGATCCCGAAGTGCATCTCGGGAAGGTCGGCGAGGATGCGGCTGTGAATAGCGTTGGCGCCGTGGTAGCCGATGCGGCGCGCGGCGTCGTGAACCTTTCTCGCCGTCTCTTCCCGGACCTTGATGCGCCCGTTGAGAACCCGGTCAACGGTCGCAACGCTGACGCCCGCCTCTCGAGACAGGTCCGCAATCGTCGCTCGCTTCATGCTGTTTTCCCCTCCGCGTTGATGCAATAACATCACGCTTGCAGAACTGAGATACAGCACCTTTCCGTCGATACCAACCTCTGCGTCGGCCATTGCATCAGGGAGAATGCCGCAGGCGGCCGCCAGGTTTCGCTCGCGCCCGCCCCCGGCCGGCGACCTAGCTCATCGTCGGCATCACGAACTCCGCCTCGGCGCGCATGCCGGTGGGCCAGCGGGTGGTAATCGTCTTTAGCCGCGTGTAGAAGCGCACTCCCTCGGGCCCGTGCATGTGGTGGTCGCCGAAGAGCGAGGCCTTCCAGCCGCCGAAGGAATGGAACGCCATCGGCACCGGGATCGGCACGTTGACGCCGACCATGCCCACCTCGACCTCGTGGGCGAAGGCGCGGGCGGCGTCGCCGTCGCGGGTGAAAATCGCCACGCCGTTGCCGTATTCGTGTTTCGCGACCATGTCGGCCGCCTCGGCATAGTTCGCCGCCCGGGCGACCGACAGCACCGGTCCGAAGATCTCTTCCTTCCAGATCTTCATGTCCGTGGTGACGCCGTCGAACAGCGAGCCGCCGATGAAGTATCCGTTCTCGTAGCCGTGCGGGGCCTTGAACCCGCGGCCATCGACAACGAGCTTCGCGCCTTCTTTCTCGCCCTGGTCGACGTAGCCTTTGACCTTCGCCAGATGCTGCGCCGTGACAAGCGGACCCATGTCTGACGAGCGGTCGCTCGCCGGCCCGATCTTCAGCGCCTCGATCTTCGGGACGAGCTTCTCGATCAGTCGGTTTGCCGTCTCCTCGCCGACGGGCACCGCGACCGAAATCGCCATGCAGCGCTCGCCGGCCGAGCCGTAGGCTGCGCCCATCAGCGCGCCGACCGCCATGTCGATGTCGGCATCCGGCAGGATTATCGCATGGTTCTTCGCGCCGCCAAGCGCCTGTGCACGCTTCCCGTGCGCCGTGGCGGTCGCATAGATGTAGCGCGCAATCGGCGTCGAGCCGACGAAGCTCACCGCCTTGACGTCCGGGTGCGTCAGCAGCGCGTCCACTGCCTCCTTGTCGCCGTTGACGACGTTGAAGACGCCGTCGGGAACGCCCGCCTGCGTAAGAAGCTCCGCGATGAACAGCGGGGCCGACGGATCGCGCTCGGAGGGCTTCAGGATGAAGGCGTTGCCGCAGGCCAACGCGACGGGAAACATCCACATCGGCACCATGCAGGGGAAGTTGAAAGGTGTGATGCCGGCGACGACCCCGAGCGGCTGGCGCAGCGAGTGACTGTCGACGTTAGTGCCGACGTTCTCCGTCACTTCGCCCTTGAGCAGGTGCGGGATCCCAACGGCGAACTCGACAACTTCAAGGCCGCGGGTCACCTCGCCGAGCGCGTCGTCATGGGTCTTGCCGTGCTCGGCCGAAATCAGCTCGGCAATCTTGTCCGCGTTCTCCATCAGCAGGAACTTGAATTTGTCCAAGATCCGTGCGCGCCGAAGCGGCGGCGTCTTAGCCCAAACCGGCCATGCCGCCTTGGCGATCGCGACCACCTCGCCGACCTCCTCTACCGTCGCCAGCGGCACGCGCTTCTCGGCGACGCCCGTGGCGGGGTTGAACACATTCGCAAATCGTTCGGACTTGCCTGCCAAGTGCTCACCGGAGACGTAGTGGCTCAGCTCGATCATTGCTTCCTCCTCGTTTGATGCTTGGCAAATTTCATCGTAAGCGTCGAATAGCAACCTTCCCGAATGAGCACCTGATATGCAGAAATCTACGGTCGGCCTTAGTTCACTGAATTGGGACGACGCCCGCATGTTCCTCGCCGTCGCCAGGGCGGGTCAGCTGTTGGGCGCGGCACGAACGCTCGGAGTGAATCAGGCCACCCTCTCACGTCGCATGGCTGCGCTGGAGGCGGCGCTCGGCGCCAAACTCCTAACACGTCGTACTCATGGGTCGGAGCTGACCGATGCCGGGCAAGCGCTCCTCGAATCCCTGGAGCGTGTTGAGACCGAGATGCTCGCAGTTCAAGCGCGCCTACAGGGTGAGGAAGCTTCTGCCGCTGGGATTGTCCGAATCGGCGCGCCTGAGGGATTTGGCGTAAGCTTCCTGGCCCCACGTCTGGCTCGCCTGGCAGACCAACACCCGGATCTTACTGTCCAGCTCGTCCCGACGCCCCGGGGCTTCTCGTTGTCGCGGCGCGAAGCCGACCTCGCGGTTATGGTCGGCCGTCCCGAACGCGGCCGGCTCGTTGTCCGAAAGCTCACCGACTACACTCTGAGCCTGTATGCCTCGCCTGCCTATCTTGATGCCCGCCCAGCGCCGGTTGACGCCGCCGATCTGGCTCGACACCGACTTGTTGGCTATGTCGAAGACCTGATCGCAACGCCTGCGTTGAACTATTCTTCTGAGTTTCTGCGAGACTGGCGCTCTAGCGTTGAACTAACCAATGCCACAGGACAGGTTGAGGCCATTCGATCTGGAGCGGGCATCGGAGTGCTTCACGACTATCTTGCACTCAACTCACGCCTTGTGCGCGTGCTTCCAGAACTCCAGATCGTTCGTTCGTATTGGCTGGCGATTCACGAGAATTTGCGCGACCTAACTCGCGTCAGGGTGGCCGCAGAGTTCCTGTCGCAGTCAGTAAGAGAGTCGCAGAACATGTTTATGCCATTTTAGCTGAAGACGAAGGCGCACCGCCTCGGGTCAGGCGGGTCCACCGCAACCGGGCGCAGGTGCGATGCAACGTCCCGCGCGTGGGCGTCAGCGTTCGCAGCGACGCGCTGCCCGCAGCGAGTCCCCGCCCTGGAGATATGGGCAAAAGTTGGTGACGCTTGATCAGGCGGCTGCTTGAAGTTGGCGTAGCCCGTCGCGGAACTCAACCCCGTGGATGATCTCGGGCAGGCGGTTTTGGCCGTCGAGTTTGCGCCATTTCTTCTGCGCCGATATCATCAGCTTGAACGCCATGGCCAAGCCGGTCTTGCGGCTCAGGCACCCCTTGGTGCGTTTCGTGCGATGCCGGACCGTTGCGAAGGTGCTTTCGATCGGATTTGAGGTCCGGATTTGCTTCCAGTGCTCGGCCGGAAAGTCATAGAAAGTCAGCAGTGCGTCCCGGTCCTTGACCAGCTTGGCGACCGCCTTGTCCCATTTCACACCATAGGTTGCGACGAAGAAGTCGAAGGCGACGCTGGCCTCGGCCTTTGTCTCGGCCTGCCAGTGTCGTGCAGATGGCCTTTGGCCTTGGCTTGCACGGATTTCGGCATCGCGTTCAGCACGTTCATGGTCTTGTGGACCCAGCAGCGCTGCTCCCGCGTCGTGGCGAACACTTCGCGCAGCGCGGTCCAGAAGCCCAGGGCGCCGTCGCCGATGGCCAGCTTGGGGTCCTGTTTCAGTCCGCGCCGCTTGAGATCGAGCAGCAGCTCGCGCCAGCTTTGCGTGCTTTCGCGGAAGCCGTCGGTCATGGCCAGCAGCTCCTTATGACCATATTCATCGGCGCCCACGATCACCAGAACACACTGTTTCTCCTCAGCCATTCGCGGTTTGAAATAGACGCCATCCGCCCAGATGTAGAGAAATCGCCGCGAGCCAAGGTCGCGTTTCTGCCAGATCTCGTAGTCCTTCCACCAGTCGGCCTTCAGCCGCGTGATGGTCTTGGCGGACAGGCCTTTGGCGTTCGGGCCCAGCAGCGCCTCCAGGGCCTCGGTGAAATCGCCCGTGGACACGCCCTTGAGGTAAAGCCACGGCAGCAGCTCTTCTACCGATTTCGCTTTCCGCAGATACCGTGGCAGGATGCTGGGTGTGAAGGTGATCCTGTCTTCGCCGGCAGCCCGATCCCGCACGCGCGGGACCTTCACGGGCACCGGGCCAATGCCGGTCATCACCTCGCGTTCCGGCAGGTGACCATGACGCACCAGGCGCGCACGCCCATCCGCAAGCGTGTCCTTGGAAAACGCTGCCATGAGTGCAGCGAGCTCGGCGTGGATCGCCTGCTCGATCAGCTTGCGCGCGCCGTCGCGGATGACGTCGGTGAATGCGTCGGAGCCAAATCCCGATGGATCAGGCAGCTGGCTGATGGTATTCTCTTGCATGTGGCATATCCCTTTCTCGGCTGAGAATTGACGGCGTCTGAACACCGCCATGATATGCCGCCCCTCAGGGCATCACCAACTTTCGCGCGTTTCTCCCCGCCCTGCCCTGCCCGCCTCAGCGCCGCACAGCCGAGCCGCTGCAAGTCGGCGGGAGACGTTGAGGTCGGGGGATGCTAAGGCACGGGCAACCTTGCCAAGCTGAGAGAAAGGCCATCTATGACTTTGAGGACCATGTTCATCACCGGCGCTTCCAGCGGCATTGGCGAGGCGGCTGCTCGGCTGCTCGTCAGGTCCGGCTGGAACGTCGGCCTGTTCGCCCGGAGCGCCGACAAGGTCTCGGCTCTGGCCGACGAACTTGGAGACGCAGCAATAGCCTTGCCCGGCGATGTCACCGTGCTCGAGGAGCAGCGCCGGGCGATCGATCGGCTCTCCGAACGGTTCGGAGCCGTCGATGCCGCTTTCGCGAATGCCGGCATGGGCCTGGAGATTCCGGGAACACAGGACGGCGATCCGGAAGCCTGGCGGCGGCTCGTCGACGTGAACATCCTCGGAGTGCTCTACACTGCAAAGGCCGCGATGCCGCACCTCAAGTCGCACAGGGGCCACATGCTGTTGACCGGATCGGCCGCCGGGCGTCGGACCATCTCTGGATCGGTCTACGGCGCCACGAAGTGGTTCGTGCATGGCTACGGCGACAACCTGGCGGAGGAGATGGCCCAATGGGGCGGCCGGTGCACGGTCATCGCACCGGGAATGGTCAACACCGCCTTCTTCGACAGCGAAAAGCCGGACAAGATCCAGCCCAACGACGTCGCGGAGGCGGTTCTCTACGCTGTCTCGACGAGCGACAAGGCGAGCGTGCGGGAAGTCTTCATCATGCCCAACAACTGACTTGGCAAGCCGCCGTTCTAGGTCCCGGTTCATACAAGCGTCTCCCGCAGCAAGATCGCGACAGCCTGCTCGCCGTCGAGCAGGAGATCGATCGTCGCCAGGGATACGAATGGCACTTCCCAGACGCGGCGCCGCGAGCAACCGATCTCCTCGCTGGCTGCGAACACTGCTCGGATCGCTCTCGATGTTCATCGCGCCCGTTTCGCCCGTGCTGTCCGCCGCCCTTGCCGGGGCGTCAGCGTCATCGACGGCGAGACACTTTCGATGGGCAACATCGTTCTCCGGCTCAACGGGATCGACGCCGCGGATCTTGGTCAGAGCTGCAGCCTTCCCGACGGCGCCAATTGGAACTGCGACGGGGCCGTGGCCGATCGGCTAGCCGAGCTGACGGGCTCTAGGGATGTCGTCTGCGACCCACAGGAGGCGATCAGTACGGCCGGATCGTGGCGACGTGTCGCGCCGATGGCGTTGACCTTGGCGAGGCGCTTGTGGCGGAAGGACTAGCCTGCCGCCTTCTGCGGTGGTGCACGTCGACCAGGTCCAGAGACCGGATTTAAGATCGTCAGCCGCGCAGCGCCTCGAACACGCGCGGAGCATGTAGCTGCGCGCCAACGACACGCCTGTGAAGACGGCCCAGGTGGCACGGTTCTGCTGCAGCGTCGCGCGCTCCTGCCACCTGCGCCAGCGCAGCTTCAGCCTCGCGATGGGTTCGCTGAAGGAGGGCTTCCCGTCCCCGTACGAAGGCCACGACTGTGGTTGCGCCCGCAGTCGATATCCGCTTGGCTACGCCAATTGCAGTCATTGCCGCCGGAGGTCGAATTGCGTTTGGAAGGCTCCTGCCATTGCGGCGCCGTGCGGTTCGCCGTCGAAAGTCGGCATCCATACCCGTTCAACCTCTGCTACTGCTCGATCTGCCGCAAGACGGTCGGCGGCGGCGGCTTCGCGATCAATCTCGGCGCGGATGCGACCACGCTCCAGCTCGAAGGCGCTGAACACGTCCGCACCTACCGGGCTCGGATGCATGACCCTGCAAGTGGCGAGGAGACCCGCAGTTCGGGAGAGCGCAAGTTCTGTGGCGAGTGCGGCTCGGCGCTCTGGCTCTGGGACCCGAACTGGCCGGACCTCCTCCATCCACATGCGTCAGCCATTGACACGCCCCTCCCGACTCCGCCCGAGCGAACGCATCTGATGCTCGGCAGCAAAGCCCCTTGGGTGGAGCCCTGCCTCGGCGCCTCCGATAAGACGTTCGACGCGTATCCCGATGAGAGCATTGCGGCCTGGCACCAGCGGCTCGGCCTCGAACGCTAGGCGGCTCAGAGGGTCGCTTCGGGCAGCCAAGGTGCTTGCAGCCCCGCAAGCCGCAAGGAGTTTGCATGATCCGCCACGCCGCCCTGTTCCGTCTGCGTCATCCGGCCGGATCGGCGGAGGAGATGACCTTTCTCGCCGCTCTGGCGACCGTCGCTTCCATTCCCGCGTCGAGAGCTTCGCGCGCGAGACCAGCTCAAGAACGACTTCGATTTCGCGGTCTCCATGACCTTCGCCGATCGGTCGGTCTATGACGCGTACAACGACTATCCGTCCCACCTCGCCTTCGTCCGTGAGCGGTGGGCGCCCGAGGTCGAAGCCTTCATGGAACACGACACAGAGGCTTTGGATGTGCCGCGGGATCGAGAGCTTCGCAACGCATGACTGGCCGACGCGGCGCGCCGTCCATGTGACCCTGCAACCGGGGCGCTCCTTTTCCTGCCGACCTTGCGAGGTCCCGACATCTCCTGTCGGCGATGCGAAAGCGATCGTCTTGTCTTTCCGTCAACAGTTGCGACAGCGAAGCGGATCGAGGTGTGCGGGCTCGTACACCTCTTCCTCGAACTTTCACGCCTGACGCGCCACGGCCTCGGGCGGCATCCGGCCGCGCAGCAGGATGGAGCCCATGATCGCGATGTTGAGCAGGTTCCAGGCGATCCCGTTGATGAACGCGAGCTCGGTAGGAGCCTGTGACATCAAAGATCGCCCCGGACATCCAGCCGCCGAGCGCCATCCCGAGGATCGTCGCCATGATCACGAAGCCAATTCGCGCGCCGGCCTCGCGGGCCGGCAGGTACTCGCGCACGATCAATGCGTAGCTCGGCACGATCCCGCCCTGGCTCAGCCCGAAGACCAGCGACACCAGGTAGAGCGAGGCCAGCCCGTCGAAGGGCAGGTAAAGCCCGAGCGCCAGCGCCTGCAGGACGGACCCGATCAGCAGCGTCCGCACCCCGCCGATCCGGTCGGCGATCAGCCCGGAGACCAGCCGGCTGAGGATGCCCGCCCCCAGCATCGCCGCGAGCATCTCGGCCCCCACCGCGACGCCGTAGCCGAGATCGGCGCAATAGGCGACGATGTGGACCTGCGGCATCGACATCGCGACGCAGCAACCGATGCCTGCTGCCCCGAGGAGCAATGTCAGCGCCCGGGGCGACAGGCCGCTCTCCCGCAGCCGGGGCTCCGGCTCTCCATCCGGCCCGCCCGCGCCCGCCGGTCCGCGCCGCAGCGCCAGCGCCAGCGCCGGCAGCGCCACGAGGCAGACGGCGGCGACCAGCAGGTACGCGCTTCGCCAGCCCTCGGCCTCCAGCGTTCCGCGCAACGCGAGCGGCCAGACCGCGCCTGCGAGGTAGTTGCCGCTCGCCGCCACCGCCACGGCGATCCCGCGCCGCCTGCGAAACCAGTGCGAGATGTCAGCGATGAGCGGCCCGAAGCCTGCTGACGAGGCGGCGCCGATCACCGCCTGCACCAGCGCGAAGACGACGATCCCCGAGGACGACGCAGCCATGGCGAAGGCTGCCGCCAGCGCCAGCCCCGCCCCGGCGAGCACCACGGCCAGTCCGAACCGGTCCACCAGCCGCCCGAGCCCGAGGTTGCCAGCCGCGAACCCCAACATCGTCGCGGTGTAGGCGAGCGCCGCGTCGCCTCGACCGATCCCGAACTCGGCCTGCACCGCCGGCAGCACCAGGATCACCGACCACATGCCGACGCTGGCTATCGTGGCCGCGACCACCGCCAGCCCGAGCCGTCGCCAGGCGCGGGGGCCGTCGATGCCCAAGCTCTTCTCGACCGCTTCCGCCATGCCAGCCCCCGCACGCCTCCGCCGTTCCGAGATCCGGCGGCCGAAGCTAGCGGGCCCGATCGAGGGACGCCAGCGGCGTCCGCGGCCTTGCGGCAGAGGGAGCGGCCACCGCCAGGAGATCTCGCTGCGGCCCCGAGACGTACCCTGCCGCTCGAACCTGTCTGTTCCGCGGCGGCTCAGGTTGAAGAGGTCGACGAAGCGTTGCGCGCGTTGAAGATCTCCTTCCAGCGCGATGCCGCCGTCCTGGGCAAGTTCCGTCAGCGGCTTGCTTCCGTAGATGGCGCGCGCCAGGGCGTTGCCGTCGCCGGTCAGCGTGAACTGGACCTCAGGCGCCAGAGCCGGCGCAACCTGCAGGCGCCCTGCGGCGTCGACGCTTAGCGTGAAGGCGTCGCGCGGGCTCGCAATGCCCGCAACCAGTCCGCGACTTGCCGGCGGAACCGCGTCGATCATGGCGGCCATCGAGATCATCAGCGCGGTCGGACTGATGAAGCGGCGCGGGTCGTGGCCCGGATGACGGGCGCCCCAGCGGCACAGCGCGACAAGCACCGGGCCAAGCTCTCGGCCAGACGGCGTCAGCGCATAGGCTCCCGCCTCGGCGTCATGCGAGAGCACGCCGGCATCCACAAGCTGCCTCAGCCTCTGCGCCAGAACGGCGGCGCTGATTCCGGGCAGCCCGGCGCGCAGCGTCTGAAATCGCTTTGGCCTGAACATGAGCTCGCGCACGACCAGCAGCGCCCAGCGGTCGCCGATCATGTTCAGCGCGTGCGCCGCAAGGCATCCCTCGTCGTAGCGGAGCCGCGGAATCCTGCCGACTGAAGTCATAGATTGTTACTAGCAGTTGTTTTTACATACTGCAACGGGCAGGCTGCTCGCGGACGCAGGAAGACTCGCGCAGGAAGGGTGGCTCAGATGACGCAGTTACTGGGGCTTCGGCCTTGGGGCGCCTGTCGCCAGCTGGCTCGGATGGCCCGATCCAACGTCGATCCACACGGCGCACGCCGACAGGGAGCAAGACAGGAGGACGGCCCGACGTCCGAGATGTCCTCCGACGAGACGCAGATCCTCACCGGCTTTGATCGGCCGGTCGGGTCTCGGGAAGAAGGGTTGGAGAACAATATGATCACGGTCACTGCCTTCAAGTGGGTGCCGCCCTTCGCGGCAGGCCAGGTTCGCGATCACCGCGTGCGCTGGATGCTCCACGAGATCGGCTGGGACTTCGATGTCGAGCTGATCGACCCGAATGTCCGGGCCAGCCGCGCCCATCTGGCCGAGCAGCCCTTCGGGCAGGTTCCTGTACTGCGGGAGACCGGTCGTCCGGCCCTGTTCGAGAGCGGCGCGATCGTGCTCGACCTCGCGGAACGCTCAGGCAAGCTCTGGCCGGCAGATCACGGCGCGCAGGCCCAGGTGCGATGCTGGGTCATTGCGGCGCTCAATTCCGTCGAACCGTATCTGTCGAATGTCGCCGACGTCGATTTCTTCACCGAGGACGAAAGGCTGCGGGCATTGCGACGCCCGGGCGCCGTGTGCTGCGACGCAACGGCTGGGCAAGCTCGCGGCGGCGCTCGGCGTCCGCGCCCATCTCGTCGGAGACGCGTTCACGGTCGCCGACCTCATGCTGGCTTCGGTGCTGCGGATCGCGGAGCACGCCGACTTGATGGCCGAGCATCCGAGCCTTCTTGCCTATCGGGAGCGCTGCTTCGACCGACCTGCGTTCCGAAGAGCCGTCGCCGACTAGCGAGGCGAGATCGCTTGGCACCGCCCCGAGGACATGGGGTGGGATTCCGCACTGTTTGCGGCCGCAAGCTGAGACCAATGCGCCAATTAACGGGAGAGTTCCGATGGAGCCGACGATCTACCTCTTCTTCAGGGGCGACTGCCTTGAGGCGATGACGCATTACGCCGAGGTGCTCGGCGGCGAGGTTGGCGGAGTGTTTCGCAATTCGGACGCGCCCGATGCCGAGAGTCGCATGCCGGGCGGTGACGACATGGTGATGAACATGAGCATCAAGCTGGGCGGCGCCACAATCATGGCGTCCGACAGCCCGGAAGACATGTTCAGCAAGCCGCAGGGCTTTCGCGTCTCGATCTCGGCCTCGTCGCGCGAGGAGTTTGACCGCGTCCATGACGCGCTGGCGCAGGACGCGCGGTCGATCGAGATGGCGCCCGGCGAGACCTTCTGGGCCGAACGCTTTGCGATGTTCACCGACCGGTTCGGCACGCCTTGGATGCTGAGCTTCGACGGAGACAGGGGCGCGGACCTGAGGGAGCACGCGCAATGACGGAAATGGTGACATGTCTGTGGTTCGACCAGGGCTAGGCCGCCCAAGGCGGCGACGTTCTACGCCGCCACGTTTCCCGACAGCGAGGTCCGCCAGGTGAACACGGCGCCGGGCGACTTTCCCGGCGGCCGTGAAGGGGATGAGCTGACGGTCGACTTCACCGTGTTGGGGCGCCGCTTCGTGGGGCTGAACGGCGGCCCGGACTTCAAGCCGAACGAAGCAGTCAGCTTCATGGTCGTGACCGAGAACCAGGAAGAGACCGACCGCTACTGGAACGCAATCGTCGGCAACGGCGGGAGCGAGAGCGTCTGCGGATGGTGCAGGGACCGCTGGGGCTTTTCCTGGCAGATCACGCCGCGACGGCTGCTCGACTTGACGACGAGCCCGGACCGCGAGGCGGCGCAGCGGGCCTTCGCGGTGATGATGACGATGACAAGAATAAAGATTGCAGCGTTAGACGCGGTGGTCGCCGGGAACTGAGGGAGGGCGGAGGGCCAGGTGACGGTGGCGGCGCGTCGAGGAAATCGCGCTGGCGTGCGGTTGCACGAACACGTCATGATCTATCGTCCCGGCTGAGCGTCCATCCCAGCGAGGAGATCGAGCGATGGCGCCACCACTACAATTCTGCTTCATTACCCATCTGTCTATGCTGTTGAAGGCAATAGATTTTGCTGATCGGGGTGCGATCCCGTGGGGTATTTGGGGTTTTGCCGGGCGCGGTGAGCGAGCCGCTGGGCTGCCGGATGTCCGAGTTCCGCGCGACCGAAAATCCACGGGCTGTCCGGTAGCGGATGAATGCTCTGGATGTCGCCGGCTTCGGCGGCGAGTCTGAGGGTCTTGGTCACGACGCCGAGCAGGCGCGCGGCGTTGGTCAGGTTGGCCCGCGCCCGCGCCGCGGCGATCGCGGCGGCGGTCAGCGCCGTGCCTGTAGCGGCGCCGGTCAGCACCAGCGGCTTGGTGATCCACGGCGGTGCGGTCGGTAATTGCGGACATTCGGCTAACATGCGCCGCTCAGTCCGGAACGCTCGTCCGAGCAACCCTACGCAGCATATCCTACGCCGCAAGGCTTGCGTCAGCTCGCTGTCGGGCCCATTCAGGCGGCGTGAGCCAGTCCCCGGATCAAACCCCAGTATCATTGGCGGCGCTCGGCTGGTCGGCGTTCTTCGACGATCAGCTGATGCCGGATGAGGCCGGCATGGCACGGATGCGCATCGCGAGCGTCCACCGGGCCAGATTGACCGCCGAATCCCTCTCAGGTCCGGTCCGGCTGACCCTTCCCGCCGACGCCAATCCAGCCGATCACGCGGTGGGGGATTGGGTTCTTGTCGAAAGCGAAACCCGGATGCTGGTCCGCCTGCTGGATCGAAGGACCTTGCTGCAACGGCGCACCGAAGGAGGGCGGCGGCCCCAACTGATCGCGGCCAACGTCGACACGCTCTTCATCGTGACGTCCTGCAACGACGATCTGAACCTCGCGCGGCTGGAGCGATATCTGATCCTCGCGAACGAGGCGGGGACGAAGCCCGTGATCGTTCTCACAAAGGCTGACCAAGTTCTGGATGCAGAGCCTTATCAGCGGGCGGCGGCGGAGCTGCAGCGCGGGCTCGACGTCGTCGCCCTGAACGCGAAGTCGACGGAGGCGGCGGCGGCGCTCGCTCCGTGGTGCGTCGCCGGAGAGACGGTTGCGCTCGTCGGCTCGTCCGGGGTGGGCAAATCCTCCTTGCTGAACGTCCTCTCGGGGAAATCGCCGGAGGAGGCGCAGTCGATCGGCAGCGTGCGCGACGCCGACAGCAAGGGTCGGCACACGACCACGTCTCGCTCGCTGCATCCGATCGTCGGCGGGGGTTGGGTGATCGACACGCCCGGAATGCGATCGCTCCAGATCGCCGACGCTTCGGCTGGACTTGATCTGCTGTTTGCGGAAGTCACCGAGCTCGCCCCGAAATGCCGCTTCAGGGATTGCACCCATGCTCACGAGCCCGGATGCGCGGTCCGGGCGGCCGTCGAAGACGGAGCGCTTGATCAGGCTCGCTTGGAACGGTGGCGCAAACTCCGGGAGGAGAACCAGGCCAACACGCCTTTCCAGTCGGGCCCCCGCGGCAACAAGATCACGAGAGGCTCCGACAAAGGGCGTTGATGGCCCCTCCAGGGGAGTGGACGGCCTATTGCAGCCGTCTGTATGTCGAGCCAGTGCTGCGGTGCTGCTTCATCGGAGCGGCCATTTGCCAAAAGAGCGAGACCAGCAGCCTAACTGAGCTCAGGACCAATGGTCTATCGGACCGAGGCGCTCGTCGTCGTGAGCGAAGGCTAACGCCTTCTCGGTAAGATCGCTGCAGAAACTACTTGGATCGGTGCGGCCCAAAAACGGCCGCAGTTGTGCGGCGAGGCGCCGAGACTCCAACGTCATCCACGAGTGACGGTTCAGCTCTCAGACAGCGGCAAACTCCGGAGCGAGAGCGCGGCCTCGTCGGAGGGTTTCCCGAACGAGCAAGTCCAGATCTGACGGCGCCGTTCGATGGTTGTTTATCGCCGCGCGCAGGCAGTGGCGGCCCCTGACGGTCGTATCAGACACGGCGGCGATGCCGGCCTCCTGCATCTGCACCATGATCTCGGTGTTGAGTCTCTTGAGCGCATCATCCGACAGGCCACCGGAATCATAGCGGAAGCAGACGATGTTGATGTTCGTCGGAAAACAGAGTGTCAGGTCCGGCGTCGCTTCGATCCGGGCGGAGAGGTGGCGCGCATGGGCGAGGTCCTGGTCGATAAGGCGTCCGAACTTGGCCACCCCGTGTTCCTTCAGCGCCATCCAGACCTTAAGCGCCCGGAACCCGCGCGAGGTCTGGAGCCCGAAGTCGTGCAGCCATGTGCCCGAGGCGATGCCGCGGGGGACCTTCTTCAGGTATTCGGGCGTCACCGAGAACGTGCCGAGATGTGCCTCGGCGTCGCGCACCAGCGCGCAGCCAACCTCAAACGGGGCATGCAGCCACTTGTGCGGGTCGAGCGCGATGGAATCCGCCCGCGCGATCCCGCGGACCATCGCCCTTCCGCGGGGCGCGATGGCGAGAAGGGCGCCGATGCAGCCGTCCACATGCATCCAGAGGCCTTCGTCGGCGCAGAGGTCCGCGATGGCACCCAGATCATCGATGGCGCCCGTATTGACGGTTCCCGCCGTGGCGATCACGCAGGCGGGGTTCAGCCCGGCGGTCCGGTCCTCCGCGATGGCGGCCCGCAGTGCGGCGATGTCCATGCGGCAGTCCGCATCCGACGGCACCCGGCGCAGCGCCCGGTTGCCAAGGCCCAGCGCCTCCACCGCGGTCTGGTGGCAGGAGTGGATCTGATCGGAACCATAGAACCGCATCGGCGCGTTCAGGGCGCCCACGCCCTCTTCCCGCAGGTCGATGCCCGACATCCGGTTGCGCGCCACGCTGAGGCCGATCAGGTTGGCGACGGAGCCGCCCGAGACCAGCGTGCCGCTGGCCGTCGCGGGGTAGCCCATCATCTCCTTCATCCAGCCGACGACCTGCGTGTCGATCTCGGCCGCGGCATGGTCGCCGCCGCCGAGGTTCGAGCCGACGATCGCGGCGAGGAAATCCCCCAGCGCCCCGGTGAAGTTGCTGGCTCCCATGTACCACATCCAGAACCGCGGGTGGATGTTGCCCATCGGATAGGGAAGAAGGTTGGTGACGATCTCCTCGTAGACCTCCCCGACCGGCCGGCCCTCTACCGGCACGCCGGTGCGGAAGCGGGTCCGCAGGTCCGGCGGCATGTCCTGCCAGAGCGGCCGATCCCGCACGTCCCGCAGGTAGTCGACGGCGTCGTCGACGATCCGGTGCGCGACGGCGCGGTGCGCGTCCCACGAGTTGGGATCGAGGGTTTCGGGCGTGTCGGTCATGGGTCAGGCCAACTGGTAGCCGGGGGTCGAGCGGGACAGCGCGACCTCGTCCTCGGTCATCTCCTCGGGGATCGCCTCGAAGAGGGGCGTGGTCATGTAGCGTTCGCCGGTGTCGGGCAGCATGCACAGGATGACGGCGCCCGGCGTGGCGCTCCGGGCGACCTCCATGGCGACAGCGAAGGTCGATCCGCCGGAGATGCCGGTCAGGATGCCCTCGGACCGTGCAAGCTCGCGCGCCCAGGCGACGCCGTCGGCCCCGGCCACGGGGATCAGTTCGTCGTAGAGTCCGTCGTCCACCGCTTCCTGAAGCACGTGGGGGATGAAGTCGGGCGTCCAGCCCTGAATCGGGTGCGGGGTGAAGGCCGGGTGGCTTTCGGCGGGCGATCGGTCGGCGTTGCGCGCCTGCACATGCCTGCTGCCGAGAAGCTGCGCGTTCGCGGGTTCGGACAGGACGATCTTCGTTTCGGGCCGCTCGCGCCGCAGCACGCGCGCCACCCCCGTCACCGTGCCGCCGGTGCCGTAGCCGGTGACCCAGTAGTCGAGGCGATGCCGGCGGAAGTCGGCGAGGATCTCTTGCGCGGTAGTGGTCTCGTGGATGCGGGCGTTCGCCTCGGTCTCGAACTGCCGGGCGAAGAACCAGCCATTGGCCTCGGCCAACTCCACCGCCTTGCGGTACATGCCGAGGCCCTTTTCGGCGCGGGGCGTCAGCACGACCTTCGCGGCCATCATCCGCATCAGCTTGCGCCGCTCGACGGAGAAGCTGTCGGCCATCGTCACCACCAGCGGATAGCCTCTGGCGGCGCAGACCATGGCGAGCCCGATGCCGGTATTGCCGGACGTCGCCTCGACCACCGTCTGGCCGGGGCGCAGCCGTCCGTCGCGCTCGGCCTCCTCGATGATGCTGAGCGCCAGCCGGTCCTTGACCGATCCGGCCGGGTTGAAGAACTCGGCCTTGACGTAGAGTTCCACCCCCTCGGGCGCGAGCCGGTTGATGCGGATCGCGGGCGTGTCGCCGATCGTGTCGAGAACGCTGTCGTAGAGCCGCCCGCGCCCCTCGGTCCTGCGCGTCGTCATGGCATCCATGGTGGGACTCCCGTCCTGTTTGAGGCAGTGGTCGTCGCGCCGTCAGCGGGCCACGCCGGTCGTGGGTTCGATGATGGTGACAACCTTGGTGATCGCGTCGGCGGGAAACCCGCTCTGCGCGGCATGCTCGCATACCGCAGCCTCGTCCTCGGCAAGATGGACGCAGAAGGTCTTGTCTCCCGTGACGTAGGAGTGCTGCCACTGAACGCGCGGCGCCAGCTGCGCGAGCGCCTCGTTCGAGGTTGCAGCCGCGCCGCACGGGTGTCGCCGTTCATCCCTCCGAAGCCGGGCATGCCGCGCTCGATGATGTATTTGCGCACGACTGGTTCTCCTTCAGTATCAGGTGGATTCCGGACGAGCCCGACCGGGACCGGCGCCGCGGACGCTCAGTGCGCATGCTCGGGTGGGGCGAAGAGGATCAGTTCGACCCGCTCTTCCCCGTCGACATAGGCGTCGTGGCCCGACGGGATCTCGAAGAAGTCCCCACTGCCGATCCGGGTCTCGATGCCGGTATCCAGCATCCGCACGACAAGCTGCCCGGAGATGCAGTAGCCGGTGTGCCGCATCGGGCAGCTGTCCGGAGAGCCCAGCAGCGGCTTTTCGTCGGCCTCCCAGGTCCAGCCCTTCTCGAAGATCGCGTGCATACCGGTGCTGCCGTCCGCCATCTGGAGAATGGAGATGCCGCCCCGCTCCTTCATGTCGAGGCGCTGGTCCGGAGTCTCGAACCTCCGGATCTCAATCCCTTGCTGCTGCATGATCGGTCTCTCCCTGTTCGGCCCAGTGTGGCGGATCGTTCGCCGGTCAGGAGTGCAGACTACCACTCGGAGCCTGCCGCGCTTGATGGAAGCCTGAAGATTTCCTGTAGAGAGTCGTCGTTTTCCTGTAGACTTCCGCATGACCTGGACATTCGGAGACTTCGTTCTCGACCCGGATCGGTTCCAGCTCGCCCGACACGGCTCGACTGTGCCGCTCGAGCCCCAGGTTCTTTCGCTGCTCATCCACCTCGTGCGGAACCATGGTCGCATGGTCTCCAAGGACGAGATCGTGGGCGCGGTCTGGCAGGGGCAGGCCGTTTCGGATGCAAGCATTTCCAGCCGCATCCGCTCCGCGCGTCAGGCGGTGGGCGATGACGGGGCCCGGCAGGAGGTGATCAAGACCGTGCATGGCCGGGGGTTCCGTTTTGTCGCGGAAGTCACGACCAGGGCGCGCGCGCACGCGGCGGAACGCGAGATCTTGGGTCTGACCCAGCACATGTCGGGACGCCCGTCGATCGCGATCCTGCCGTTCCAGGCGCTCGGCGCCACGCCTGAGCTCGCCATCCTGGCGGAAGCCATCCCGCACGAGATCATCGAGGCGCTGTCGCGGCTGCGCTGGCTGGCGGTCATCGCGCGCGGCTCGTCCTTCCGCTTCGTGAGAGCCGTGGCCGATCTCGATCTGGCGGCGACGGCGCTCTCCGCCCGCTACGTCCTGACCGGCATCGTCGAGAGCCGCGGCACGGGGCTGTCCATCACACTGGAGCTTACCGACACCGGCTTCCGCCAGGTGCTTTGGGCGGACCGGATGCATTGTCCGCGCGACGGTATCGACGAATTGCGGTCGCGGATCGTGGCGCACCTGGTCACGGGGCTCGAGACCCACATCCCGTTCAACGAGGCGCGCCTTGCGCAGATCAGGGGGCCGGAAGATCGTGATGCCTGGGCTGACTACCACATCGGCCTGCGGCACCTCTACCGCTTCACCGCCGGCGATACCGCGCTCGCCCGGACCTCCTTCGAGCGCGCCGTGGCGGCCGACCCGCTCTTCGCGCGGGCGCATGCCGGCCTGTCCTTCACCAGCTTTCTCACCGCCTTCCTGCGCCTCGATCCGGACACCGCGGCGGCGACGCTTGCCACGCGGCGCCATGCCGAACGTGCGCTGGAGCTGGATGTGGCCGATCCATTCGCGAACTTCACGATGGGCCGGTCCTTCTGGCTGACCCACGAACCCGAGGCCGCCGCCGATTGGCTCACGCGGGCGACGACGCTGAACCCGAACTACGCTCAGGGCTTCTATGCGTTGGCGTTCACTTCGATGGTGACAGGGGACGCCGGCCCGACGATCGACGCGCTGGACACCTCCCTGCACCTCAGCCCGCTCGACCCGCTGCTCTACGGCGTTCATGGCGTTCGGGCCCAGATCCTGATGCAGCAGGAAGATTGCGCCGCCGCCGCACGGTGGGCCGATCGCGCCGCCATGCAACCGGGCGCGCATTACCTCATCAGCATGATTGCGCTTGCCGCCAACGGTCTGGCCGGCAACCACAAGGCCGCGTCTCGCTGGCGCCACGAGGTCCGCCGCCGCAAGCCGGATGCGTCCGCAGCCGACTATTTCACCGCCTTCCCGACCCGCCACGCGGCATCCCGCGTGCGCATCGCCGCCGAGCTGGCCCGACAGGGATTCTGACCAAAGGAAGCGACCTGTGGCAGGAGGCGGTCTTCAAGCCAACATTCGCCCCGACGCCGTGGTCGTGAACTCGCGCGAGCGAAGCGGACACGGCGGCGGAAGAGGCTGATCGCAGCCGCGAGACCGTCGAATGCAGGCGGGCGCTTGTTGTTGCCGATCTCATCTTCGGTGTGAACCGAAACCCACTGCTGAGATCTGAGGTCCGATCATGACTGCCTGCCAAGCAAACTTCACGCGGCGCGCGGGACATCAAGCTGCACCAGCGCTTCAACGCCGACTGCGACAACTTCGAATTGCCAGGTCAGCGCCACGCCGAAACGGCGGATCATCGGCGCGAGCGGCAGCGTCCGGCCCACGAGCGCCGGCTCCGGCTGCTCGAGCCGCACCGTGCCCGCTTCCCGGTCGATCAGCCACTGGATGCGGTCGCGCGGCGGCAGGTCGCGCACGGCCTCGGGGTCGACGACGTTCGCCGACAGAGCGCCCCGGGTCCAGCCGGTGTTGCGCGCCGGCTCGACCTTCAGGTGCCCGCCGCCGCTCTTGATGAGATAAACCGATCGAATTTAGATACGTTTTCAATTTAGTGAATACGAAGCTACAACAGTGAATTAATCATTTGAATATATCAAAGATGCGCCAGTACATTTGATGCCGGGTGCGACGACATGTATCTATTTTGGTTGAGGGCACTCCTGAGAGACACCGCAGGCGGCGTGGCTGTAGTGGCGGCTTTGGCGATGCCCCTCGTAGTTGGTGGGTTCGGCCTAGGAGCAGAGGTCGGCTGGTGGTATCTCAGCCAGAGGAAGGTCCAAAGCGCTGCGGACATGGCAGCCTATGCAGGCGCCGTTACCCTGCGGTCCGGAAAGACCTCCTTGCAGGTCTCAGAGGCAGCCGATGACGCCGCAGACGAGGCCGGCTTTGTTCCCTCTCGCGGTGCCGTGGAAACCCGGATGCCGCCGATCTCCGGTTCCTTTATGGGAGATGCCGAAGCTGTGGAGGTGGCAGTATCCGAGGATCTGCCACGGATGTTCTCAGCCCTCTTTGGGGAGGGGCCGGTAAGGGTCTCCGGTCGGGCGGTCGCGCGCATAACGACTGGCCAACAGACCTGCGTCCTCGCCCTCGACAAGCAGTCTCATGGCGCCGTGACATTCACCGGCTCTACCTCCGCGATCCTCATCGGCTGCAACGTGCACTCGAACTCGCTCGCCAACAACTCGGTCATCGTCGCTGGCTCAGCCACAGTCCAGACGCCTTGCGTATCTGCAGCTGGAAGGGTTTCGGTCACTTCAGGCCTGACGCTGGATGAGTGCGTCGCTCCTTACGAGCACGCTGATCAGGTCGACGACCCTTATGCGGACCTGCCGGTTCCGGATCTTGGCCAGCCCTGCAAGGCGCAGAACTCGTTTGGCGGCGCTGCGGGTTCCGTCTACAGCGTAACGGCCGGACGCTTTTGTGGCGGTTTGGACATTCGCCGCACAGTCAACATGTCTCCGGGCGTCTACGTCGTCGACGGCGGCGTGCTCAGCATAAACTCGACCGCCTCCGTCACGGGCAACGGCGTAACATTCTATCTCACTGGCGGAGCCACGCTTTCGATGAACGGCGGCGCGGATGTTCACCTGTCGGCGCCGTCCTCAGGAACCTATTCCGGCGTACTGTTCTTTGTGGGTCGGAACGAGGCCTACCGGGATTACACGATCAACGGCGACTCTGACTCGGCCATGAACGGCGCCATCTACGCAGCCGGCGGCAACGTCCGCATGAACGGAGGCAGCACTTTCGGCGGCGGATGCACGCAGGTCGTTGCGCGCACCATTGAGTTTAGCGGCAATGCCGGCGTTGGCGTGGACTGCACCAGTTCGGGCGTCCGCGAGATCCGTTCGTCGCGCCTCGTCCTTCTTGTAGAATAGTGCGGAGATCGGAAATGGCGGCCTCCGGCACCTCTCAGCGATGGCTGCGCCAGCTCGGTCGCTGCGAGGCAGGCGTCAGTTCGATCGAACTGGCCATCATCATGCCGATTCTGGCCATCGGCTTCTTGATGATGGCTGATCTCGGCATGATGGCCGGGGTCCGCATGCAGATGGATCGCAGCGTTCGCGCAGGCGCCCAAGCGGCGATGTCGCTCAATAACAGCAACACCGCGATTGCCGATATCGTCAGCGTATCCTCTGCAGAGGCTGCAGGCTTAGGAGTTAGTGTCGAGCTTGTTTGCAGTTGCGCCGGGACGGCAGGGGACTGCTCGGCGCCCTGCGCCACCGGAGAGGCGCCTTCGGTTTTCGTGGACCTCGTCGCGACCCAGAACTATTCAGGGATCGTGCTCTCGGATAGGCAGCTGCGGGCGGAGAACCGTGTCCAGATTCGGTAACGCCAAGCCACAGCCGCGCACCCTCTGGCGCGACCGGAAAGGCGCTGCCGCCCTCGAGTTCGCGCTCGCGATTCCTCTACTGATAATGATGATATTTGGCATCATTGACTTCGGACGGGCTCTAGCGGCCCGCAACGAGATGGCGCATGCCCTTGGTCGCGCGATGCGTCTCGTCCATCTGGACCCGACCGTTACGCCTCAGCAGATCGAGACGGCGCTGGAGGGTTACCTGAGCAACTACGACGCAGATTTGACGGTGCAGATTGCGGAGGTTTCCGGAACGAGCTTCATGAAGGTCTCTGTCGAGTTCCCGTTCAAGATTTCGGTCCCGTTTTCAACGGTGTCCGAGGTCGAGCTTCAAGTGGCTACCCTCGCCCCCATGGTCAGCCCGGTTCGGTAACGCCCACCGCAAGGGGGCGGAGCTAACGGAAGCGCTATGTCGACAAATGTGGCCGGTCGTGATGGCCGCCTCAACCGCGATGCAGGGGCGCTGCAGCAAATCGCGCTTCCGCCTGACCAGGCCTCCGCGGCGCTATTTCTGTCGGCAGCGTCGTCGCGCGCAGTTGGATCTCGGGCGCGTTCGCACCCCAAGCGCTATCCTCCAACCGAGGCCAAACTGCCCCTAACAATTACAGGGACTTGGAACCTCTTTACTGGAACGCCCTGGTCAACAGCTTCAGAGACACATCCGGCCAAGAGAGCCGATTTCGGCCATGCTGGCAGCCGGGCACTCAAGAACCCTTCCGCTACAACCCTCGCAAACAACGACAAATTTAGGCCGCCACGACGACCGGAGAACCAGTTCGACAAGAGGCTTGGCTGGCCAAAGGATCCTGGGATCCGACGCTCTCCACCTCTAAATTCTGGAAATCGTTAGTCCGCGATTTGGTTAGCGTGAGTCCGTCGCTTTGTCGTCCGAAGGCGCCGGCTCCCAGCCAAACACACTGCGGCCACCATGTGCATGCGAGCGCTCTCGCTCGGATCGGACATGCTCCGAGAAATCGGGACCTGTGGCGGTACGCTCGAGTTGACGCGCCTGATCATCCAGCCTGCGGATCGCTTCAAGCCGCTCGCCGTTGCCGAGGCGTGCCTTGTCCACGGCTGATTTCAGCACCCTGATCGTCTCATCATACACCTTGATCGGCACGGGATAGGGGTGGCGGTCCTTGCCGCCATGCGCGAGCGAAAAGCGGGCCGGGTCGGCGAAACGGCAAGGAGCCCCGTGGACCACCTCCGCGACCATCGCGAGCGACTGCACTGTCCGGGCTCCCACGCCCGGCACAAGCAGGAGTTCGGAGAAGTCGGCCGGGCCTCGATCGGCTGCGGCGGCGAGCGCTCCATGAAGCCGCCGAAGCATCACGTCCTTAGGCCTGACATCGTGATGCGCAGGCATCACCAGGTGCGGCAACAGTGGCGTGTCCGTCGGCGGCGCCGGCGTCTGGTCAAGCGCAGCAAATTCGCCGATGATGCGGTCGGGCCCGAGGTCGCGCAGCAGATCAAGCTGGCCAGCACGCGATGCCGCCGCCCTGCGATCGGTGAGATTGATGACCTCGCCACGGTTCGGCCCTTCGATCGCCGCGTGTGGCGCCTCGACAAAGCTCTTCAGACCCTCGGATCGCCAGTGGTAGCGGCGGGCATACCGGGCTTCACCGTTAATGCCCTGCTGCACCACCACCCACTTGCCGTCTTCCGCTAGGATGAAGCCGTGCAGATAGAGGTCGTAGCCATCCTGCACCGCGGCGCTGTCGACCTTGGCGACGAGCCGGCTCGCTGTCGCGAGGGCAGCTCCGTCCAGACCAGTGCGCTCCCCGGCCCGAGCGAGTTCCTGCGGCGTCTTCCGTGAATGACCGCCGCGCCCGCAGCAGACATAGAGGCCGAGTTCTCCGGAAAGCGGTTCGAGGCCCCGCTTCAGCGCGCCGATGACGCTTGTGGTGATTCCGGACGAGTGCCAGTCCATCCCCATCACTGCGCCGAAGGATTGGAACCAGAACGGATGCGCCAGTCGCCGCAGGAACTCGTCGCGCCCGTAGTGGTGTACGATAGCCTGAGTAATCACTGCGCCCAACCGCGTCATGCGCTGGCCAAGCCATGCCGGCACCCGACCATGGTGCAGAGGCAGATCGGCGCTGCCAGAACGATGCGTCAAAAGGGGTCTCCCAGAACGAAGCGGGAACTCTAACTTACATACAGCTCATCTGGTAGTGACACGTAGGCGCGCTTCAGATCTCGTTGGAGGAACGGGGACTGCGAACCAATCTTCTTTGGGCCAGCCGGTCGCGAGGCAAATGCGGAAGGCTCAGATAAGAGGCGCTTGATCCACATCACAGCCCCGGGTCCACGTCCTAGGTAGAGGCAATGGGCGAAGCTCGATCCTAGCGTGGATGAAATGCGATGGAGGACATCCGACAGGCCAGAACATGGTGTGCGGTCCCCGTGGTCGCGTTGCTGCCCTTCCTCGCCCTCGCGTTCACGATCACCTGGGGCGTCATCGGCCTCTATGTCGCTGCGCCCGCGCAGGCATCGGCGTGGTTCGGCGAGATCAGCGGCTCGCATCCGCTGTTCTTCCTCGCGACTTGGGCGCCCTGCATTGCGGCTATCGCCGTCGTCAGTGTCTACGCTGGCGGGGCGGGACTGCGCCGCTTCCTCTCGCGGCTCCTGCTCTGGCGCTGCCCGCCGGCATGGGCGGCGTTCGTCCTGATCGGACTGCCGCTCGTCTTCGTCGCGGGGTCGCTGATCAAGGGCGGGCCGGTTCTGGCGCCGCTGCCGGCGGAGGGTACGGGGCCAGTTGTCGCAACGCTGTTCATGATGCTCTTCCTCGGGCCTTGGGAGGAACTCGGCTGGCGCGGCGTGATGCAGCCGCTCCTTCAGCGCCACATGGCGCCGCTCTGGGCCGGGATGCTGATCGGCGCGACCTGGGGTCTCTGGCACCTGCCGGCGTTCTTCCTGTCGAGCACGGTCTACGCCACCTGGAACTTCCTGCCGTTCTTCGTCGGCAACGTGGTGCTCTCGGTGCTGGTCACGCCGATCCTGAACCGGACCGGCGGCAGCCTGCTCTGGCCGATGCTGTTCCACTGGCAGCTTATCAACCCGTTCTGGCCCGACGCCCAGCCCTCGGACACCTGGATCCTCGTCGCGGTGGCGGCGGTCGTCGTCTGGTGGAACCGCGACACCATGCTGACGCGGGCGGGCGCCGTCACGCGAGTCGTCCGGACGGAGGGCCGGACGGCGCTGTGGACGGCGGGGTGAGCCGGATGCCGGTGCGACGGCTGATGGCGGCGGCGCTTCTGCTGCTCGCGGCCGTGGGTCCCGCAGCGGCAGAGCCGCCCGCCGACCTGTCGGGCCGGATCGAGGGCACGCTCGACGCCTTCCGCAACCGCCACGGCCTTCCTGGCACTACCGCGGCAATCGCGCTGCCCGACGGAACGGTCGCCAGCGCCGCGACGGGTCTTGCCGACGTCGAGGCGGGGGCGGCTATGACACCGGAGACGCGGATGCTGGCCGCCAGCATCGGCAAGACCTTCGTCGCGGCGACAATTCTGGCGCTTGAGAGCGAGGGGCGGCTGGCGCAGACGGACCGGATCGCCGAGCATCTCGGCGACTGGCCGTGGCCTGCCGACCTTCCGAATGCCGACAGCATCAACATCGACCACCTGCTGCACCACACCTCGGGACTGCCGGACCACCCGCAGCTGCCGGAGTTCCAAGCCGCCGCCTCGGCCTGCATCGCCGCCGGCGAGGCCGCCTTCACCCCCGAGGAGGTGCTGGGCTTCGTCGCGGGACGGGAGCCGCTCTTCGAAGCGGGCGCGGGATGGGCCTACAGCGACACCGGCTACATCCTGCTGGGGGCTGGTGATCGAGGAGGTGACGGGCCAGCCCTACTACCACGTCGTCCGCGAGCGGTTCCTCGATCCCCTCATCCTGACCGGAACCGTCCCGTCCGACCGCCCCGATATCGCCGGACTCGCGGTCGGCTACACGAAGCCCGACAATCCTTTCAGTCTCCCGGGGCGGACGGCGGACGCGCAAGGCCGGCTCGTCTGGGCCCCCGGCGTCGAATGGAGCGGTGGCGGGTTCGCCTCCACCTCGCGAGACCTAGCGCGCTGGGGCCACGCGCTCTTCGGCGGCGCGGCGATGACGGCGCCCTATCTCGACCGGCTGCTCGACGGCGTACCGGTCGCGTCCAACGCTCCGGGCATCCTCTACGGGGCAGGCGTCGCGATCTACGCCGAGACCCCGCGCGGTCCGGTTTACGGCCACGGCGGCTAGATACCGGCCTACGTCTCAAGCCTGCGCCACTACGCCGACGTGGGCGTCACCATCGCCTTCCAGATCAACAGCGACGTCGGCGTCGTGGACGACAGTAGTGACCTCGTGCCGGCGCTCGAGGCGGCTCTGGCCGACCTCGCGATCGAAGAGGTGCAATGATCCGGCGCCGCGCGCTCCTCGCCGGCATGGGCGGCCTGCTGGCGGCGGGCGGCGCCTACGCCACCGGGGCATACCGCGCGTCGATGGAGGCGGCGGCGAACCGGCTCGACCGGAGCAGCAGCGTCATCGAGACCGGCGCCGGCGCGCTGGAATACGCCGTGGCGGGGTGCGGGCCGCCGCTTCTGATGATCCACGGCACCGGGAGCGGGTTCGACCAAGGGCTGCTCTTCGCGCACCGGCTGCGGGAGGCCGGGCTCCAGATCGTCGCGCCCTCCCGCTTCGGCTACCTGCGCAGCGCGTTTCCCGAAGACGGCTCGCCAACGCACCAGGCGGACGTGCTGGTGGAGCTTCTCGACCATCTCGGGATCGACCGGCTGCCGGTCGTCGGCGGCTCGGCCGGCGCGCTGACCGCAGCGGAGTTCGGACTGCGGCACCCGGACCGGTGCGCACAACTCGTCCTGCTGGTGCCCGCGGCGAACCTCACGGGCCGCGATCCGGTGGAGTTCACGGCGCTCCAGCGGCTCGCCGTGGGGGCCGTGCTCGGCTCCGACCTCGGCTTCTGGACTGTCGCCTCGCTTGCGCCTCGGCAGATGATCCGCACCCTGCTCGCGACTGATCCCGCGCTGCTGGACCGGGTCGCGCCCGAGGAGAGGCGCCGTGCCGAGCTGATCCTCGCGGGGCTGATGCCGATCGGCCGGAAGTCCGACGGGCTGCACACCGACGCCTTCTGGGCCGGCACCCCGTCGCCCACCGCCTACGAGCGGATCGCCGTGCCGACGCTGATCCTGTCCTGCGAGGACGACCTCTTCGGCACCGCCGAGACGTCGCGTCGCCTCGCCGCCCTGATCCCCGACGCCCGGCTGACGATCTGGCCCGAGGGCGGCCACATCTGGCTCGGCCACGACGCGGACGTGGCGGACGAGATCACCGCCTTTGTTGCAGCCCGAGCCTGACCAACTACCCCATGCACCGCGCCCCAGACGCAAAGGAACCGTCCCGATGACCTGGAGAAAGATCGTCCTGACCGAGTTCGGCGGCCCGGACCGCCTCGAGATGCAGAGCGTCGACGCGCTGCCGGAGCCTGCGGGCGCGGAGGTTCGCGTCCGCGTCCTGGTGACGAGCGCCGCCTTCACCGACGTGATGATCCGCAAGGGCAAGTATCCAGATGTCGAGGACAAGCCGCCGTTCGCGCTCGGCTACGACCTCGTCGGCGTGGTGGACGCGACCGGCCCCGAGGCGACCCGCTTCAGGCCCGGCGACCGGGTGGGGACCTCACCACGATCGGCGCCTACGCCAAATACATCTGCCTGCCCGAGGACCGGCTGACAGCGGTGCCGGAGAGCGTCTCGGACGTCGATGCGCTCGGCGTGATCCTCTCGGCAGTGACGCCTTACCAGATGCTGCATCGCGTGGCGAAGGCGAAGGCCGGGCAAAGCCTGCTGATCCATGGCGCCGGCGGCGCGGTCGGCACGGCAATGCTGCAACTCGCGTGCGACGCCGGCGTCACCGCCTACGGCACCGACGTCGCAGCCAAGCACGACCTGATCCGCAGCCTAGGCGCGACGCCGATCGAGGCCGACGCCTCCGACGAGGCGCTTCAGGCCGCCGTGGGGGGAGGCATCGACTTCGCCTTCGATCTGCTCGGAGGCGAGAGCCTCGGCCGTTCGCTGCACGCGCTGAAGCCGGGCGGCATGCTGGTCGCCTTCGGGTTCCAAAACGAGGTCCTCGGCCGCGGCGGGTCGAACCCGCTCGACTTCGTCAAGCTGAAGCTATGGGACTGGCTGCCGAACGGCCACGCGACCGCGTTCTACTCCATCGGCGCGATGCGGCGACGGCACCCGAAGTGGTTCCAGGAGGACCTCGCCGGGCTTCTGGCGATGCTTGCGGAGGGCCGGATCGACCCCGTGGTCGCCGAGGTCCTGCCACTCGAGGAGGCGCGGCGCGCCCACGAGCGGGTCGAGGCGGGCGAGGTTGCGGGCAAGCTCGTGCTGCGGGTAACGGAGCGATGAGGCAGTCGGCGGGGCTGGCTGCCGCGGCGCTGCTGGCGGCGGCCGCCGAAGCAGCGGCGCAGGAGGAGGACGCGGTGCTCGTCACGAACGTGAACGTCGTGGACGTCGCCTCGGGAACCGTGGCCGAAGGGCAGTCGATCCTGATCGACGACGGCACGATCGCCGCCGTCGGACCGACGTCGGGCTGGCCCAAGGCACGCCGCCAGACGACAAAAAAGTATCAGCAAGAGTATGCTGCGGTGGTAGCACCTGCGCCGCCGGCAGAATACACTCCTTGGCTAAGACGGCCCGGAAGAACAACGAGCCGATGCCAAGAGCAAACCTCGGCAGGGAGAAACGCGATGAATCCCGACCTGGAGGTCGTGCAGATCGGCTCTGGCCAGTCGTTCAAGGCATGGGAGCATGGTTATCCGTTTCACACGGTAAGATGGCACTTCCATCCGGAGCTTGAGCTGCATTATGTCGTCGAAACGACGGGCCGTTACTTCGTCGGAGATTTCATTGGGTCTTTCAAGCCGGGGAATCTCGTCTTGGCCGGCCCTAACCTGCCGCACAACTGGGTAAGCGACACCGCGCCGAACGAGAGCGTCGCGCTGCGCAGCCGGGTCGTCCAGTTCACGGAGGGCTTCGCTGCCGGGGCGATTGCCCTGATGCCGGAGCTTGCACCGTTCCGGACGCTCCTTGAGCGGAGCCGCCGCGGTCTGTTGTTCGGCGCGGCCACTTCCGAGCGGGTTGATCCCCTGCTGGAGCGTTTGAACCGCGCACAGGGCATCCACAGGATCGCGCTCTTTTGGGACGTCATCCACGCGTTAACCGAGGCGCAGGATGTGCAGGAGCTGACGAGCGCCGAATATCTTCCCGATCCCTCCGGCTTCATGTCGCTCGGGATCAACCAGGCGCTGGCCTATCTCAACGAGAATCTGACGCAGCCGGTCCGGGAAAGCGACCTCGCCCGCATTGCAGGCCTCAGCCCGAGCGCCTTCTCGCGCAGCTTCCGTCGGCACACCGGACTGACGCTCGTCCAGTTCATTACCCGCCTGCGCATCAACTTCGCCTGCCAGATGATGATGAACGACGAGGCGCTGCAGGATCACCGATGCCTGCTTCTCGTCGGGTTTCAACAATCTGTCGAACTTCAACCGGCAGTTCCTGCGACAGAAGGGCATGACCCCCTCGCTGTTCAGGTCGCTCCTGGCCGGCAACTTCGCCTCCGGCGGCGCCCTGGAAGTCCCCAAGCAACCGCGGCGTCCCAACGGGGGGCCGCGCGCAATTCCTGAAGCGTCGGGGCACCGGCGCATTCAGGGGAGAGTCGCCGGCCGATGAATGCCGGCGCAGATACGGAGGAGACGCATGTTGACCAAGACCTTCGCCCTCACGGGCCCGATTTCGCTCGCGACGATGCTGCTCGGCGGCGGCGCGGCGCTGGCCCAGAGCGGGACGGTCGCGTTCCTGATGCCCGATCAGGGATCGACTCGGTACGAGGAACGCGATTATCCGGGCTTCAAGGCCGAGATGGAGAAGCTGTGCCCCGACTGCACCGTTATCTACCAGAACGCCAATGCCGACGTGGCCTTGCAGCAGCAGCAGTTCAACTCGGTCATCACGCAGGGGGCGAAGGTCGTCGTCCTGGACCCGGTGGATTCGAGCGCGGCGGCCTCGTTGGTTAACCTCGCCAAGAGCCAGGGGATCAAGGTGATCGCCTATGACCGTCCGATCCCCGACGTGCCAGCGGACTTCTACGTCTCATTCGACAATGAAGGCATCGGCAAGGCGATCTCCGAGAGCCTCGTCCAGCACCTCGAGGCGACGGGCGTGCCAAAGGACAAGGGCGGCGTGCTGCAGATCAACGGCTCGCCGACCGACGCGGCCGCAGGCTTGATCCGTGATGGCGTACATCAGGGCCTCGCCGCCAGCGGCTACGCGACGCTTGCCGAATACGACACGCCAGACTGGTTCCCCGCGAATGCTCAGGAATGGACCAGCGGCCAGATCCAGCGCTTCGGCTCCGAGATCGTTGGCGTCGTGGCGGCCAATGACGGAACCGGCGGCGGCGCCATCGCCGCCTTCAAGGCGGCTGGCGTCGATCCGGTCCCGCCGGTCACCGGCAATGATGCGACGATTGCGGCGCTGCAGCTGATCATCGCCGGCGACCAGTACAACACGATCTCCAAGCCCTCGGAGATCGTGGCGGCGGCCGCCGCCAACGTGGCGGTGCAACTGCTGAATGGCGAGACGCCGGAGCCGACGACCGAACTCTACAACACGCCCTCGGAGCTCTTTATCCCCGAGGTGGTGACCCGCGAGAACATCAAGGCCGAGATCTTCGACAAGGGTCTCAACACCGCCGAGGAGGTCTGCACCGGCCGCTACGCCGATGGCTGCGCCGAGCTCGGGATCCAGTAGGCCGCTTCGGCTCTCCGGCCGCCCGGATCGACCGGGCGGCCTATCCGCGTCCCGCAATCCCAGGAAGGTGCGCCCCGCAATGTCCGCCTCATCCCAGCCCGCGGCGCCGTCGGGCGAGCTGATCCTTAGCCTCCGTGGAATCTGCAAGAACTTCGGGGCCGTGTCCGCTCTCACCGACATCGACCTTGACGTCCATTCCGGTGAGGTCGTCGCCTTGGTCGGGGACAACGGCGCCGGCAAATCGACGCTGGTCAAGGTGCTCGCCGGGGTCCACGCGCCGAGTTCCGGGGAGATCGTCTTCCGCGGCAAATCGGTAACCCTGTCCGGCCCCAGCGACGCGCTCGAGCTCGGGATCGCGACCGTCTATCAGGATCTCGCGCTCTGCGAGAACCTAGACGTCGTCGCCAACCTGTTTCTCGGCCACGAACTCCAGCCCTGGCAACTCGACGAAGTGGCGATGGAGGTCCGCGCCTGGACGCTTCTTGGCGAGCTTGCCGCCCGCATCCCCAGCGTCCGCGAGCCGATCGCCTCTCTGTCCGGCGGCCAGCGCCAGACCGTCGCGATCGCACGCTCGCTGCTGCTCGACCCGGAGATCGTCATGCTCGACGAGCCGACCGCGGCGCTCGGCGTCGCGCAGACCGCCGAGGTGCTGAACCTCGTGGAACGCCTGCGCGCGCGCGGCCACGGCGTCATCATGATCAGCCACAACATGGAGGACGTGCGCGCCGTCGCCGACCGCATCGTCGTGCTTCGTCTCGGCCGCAACAATGGCGTCTACACCGCCGACGCCTCCAACGCCGAACTGGTCGGCGCCATCACCGGCGCCACCGATAACGCCGTCTCGCGACGCGCTGCGCGTCGCGTCGAAGCCGAGGAGGTCCGCCCATGACCGACGACAAGCATCCGAAGGCCCTGCTCGACCGCAGCGACGCACGCGTCGCCCATGCCGAAGGACTGTCCGGAGCGCTGGGCGCCTTTCTCAACCGGGTCCGCTCCGGCGATCTCGGATCGTTGCCGGTCGTCGTCGGGCTGGTCCTGATCTGGACGGTGTTCTACGGGCTCAACCCGATCTTCCTGTCCCCAAACAACATGGTGAACCTGTTCTTCGACTGCTCGGTGATCGGCGTGATCTCGCTCGGGATCGTCTGCGTGCTGATGCTGGGCGAGATCGACCTGTCGGTCGGCTCGATGAGCGGCGTCGCATCCGCATTGCTCGGCGTCATCTGGGTCCGCGAGGGGATGCCGCTGTTCGTCGCCTTCGCCGCGGCTCTGGCGCTCGGCGCAGGGGTCGGCGCGATCTACGCGACGCTGCGCACGCGCCTGTCGATGCCGAGCTTCGTCTCGACGCTGTCCGGCCTGCTCGCGCTGCTGGGATTGCAACTCTACATGCTTGGCTCGACCGGCTCGATCAACCTGCCCTACGATTCCGCGCTGGTCGGCTTCGGCCAGCTCTACGTGATGCCGGCCTGGCTTTCGCACGGGCTGGCCCTGATCCCCGGCCTCGTCATCCTGCTGGTCGGCCTGCGGACGATGGACCGTCGCAGCCGCGCGAACCTGTCGCCCGGTTCGCTGACCGGACTGGTCGTCAAGGCGGCGGCGCTGACCGGAGCGCTTGAGTTCGTCGTCTACTATCTCAACATCGGTCGCGGAGTGCCCTGGCTGTTCGGCCTCTTCGTGCTGCTGGTCGTCGCGATGAACTACGCGTTCACCCGTACCAAGTGGGGCCGCTCGATCACGGCCGTCGGCGGCAACGCTGAGGCGGCGCGCCGCGCGGGCATCAACGTCGGCCGCATCTACATGAGCGCCTTCGTGCTCTGCTCGATGTTCGCCTCGCTCGGCGGCCTGCTGTCGGCGTCGCGGCTCGCCTCGGCAAGCCAGCAGGCAGGCACAGGCGATGTCAACCTCAACGCGATCGCCGCGGCCGTCATCGGCGGCACCAGCCTCTTCGGCGGCCGGGGAAGCGCCTGGTCCGCGTTGCTGGGCATCATCGTGATCCAGTCGATCTCGAACGGGCTGACGCTGCTGAACCTCAGCTCGTCGCTCCGCTACATGATCACCGGCGGCGTTCTCGCCATCGCCGTGATCGTCGACAGCCTCGCACGCAAGAGCCGCGTCTCGCACGGCCGCGCCTGATCGGGAGAAGGACCATGACGAAGAAGCTGGACGGCAAGGTGGCCGCCGTCACCGGCGCGGCCTCTGGGATCGGGCTGGCCTGCGCGAAGGCAATGCTAGATGAGGGCGCCGCGGTCGTCCTGATCGACCGGGCCGAGGAGCGGCTGCGAACGCTCTGCGATGAGCTGGGCCCGAGGGCGCATCCGCTCGTCATCGACCTGATGGACGGCGCCGCGGTGTCGGGGATGCTGCCCCGCATCCTCGAGGCCGGGGGCGGTCTCGACATCTTCCACGCCAATGCCGGCGCCTATGTCGGCGGCGCCGTGACGGAGGGTGATCCGGATGTCTGGGACCGTGTCCTGAACCTCAATGTCAACGCCACTTTCCGCGCGGTCCATGCGATCCTGCCGCACATGGTCGCACAAAGATCCGGCGACATCATCATGACCAGCTCGATCGCGGGCATCGTTCCGGTCGTCTGGGAGCCGATCTACACGGCATCCAAGTTTGCGGTTCAGGCCTTCGTCGCCACCGTCCGCCGCCAGGTCATGCAGCACGGCGTCCGCGTCGGCGCAGTCTGCCCCGGACCGGTGGTCACCGCGCTTCTCGACGACTGGCCCAAGGCCAAGATGGACGAGGCGCTGGCGAATGGCAGCCTGATGCAACCCGAAGAGGTGGCAGACGCGGTGCTCTTCATGGTGACCCGCCCGCGCGGCGTGACCATCCGCGACCTCGTCATCCTCCCGCTGTCCGTCGATCTCTGAGCAGCGCGCCATGCCGGAGCGTCTTAAATGGACGTCGGTGCCGGCAGCGCGCGGGCGGACGACCTTGACAGGAGCGGTCGGACGCTCGGCGCCGCCCCTGTTCCGCATTTCGCCTACCGAGTTGATCGAGCAAGTTCACAGTCGAACACGGCGACGCCCATTGCGCCGAATAGCATTTAGCTGCGATCGTCGCCGGGCTAGATCGCGCCGCCTGCGTAAATGCACGCCAATACTGGCTCAGGTCCCGGGCTAATACCAACCTGCGCTGATCTTCACCCATGGGCCCATTGGCGCATTCCGATGGACATGATCTTCCATGGTCGGTCGATGAGGTTGCTCCATGCGTCGCAGCAGAGGGTGACGATGTCGTCGTAGGATTTGAAGACCCGGTTCGAGAGCCAGTTCTCGCGCATGAACTGCCAGACGTTCTCGACAGGGTTCAGCTCCGGCGATCGGGGCGGCAGCGGAAGCAGGGTGATGTTGGCCGGGACGGCGAGCTTGGCGGACATATGCCATCCGGCCTGATCGAGCATCAGCATGGCATGGGCGCCCGGATCGACGGCTGCGCCGATCTCGGCCAGGTGGGCGGTCATCGCCGGGGTGTCGCACCAGGGCATGACCAGCGCGGCGCCCTTGCCCTTCTTCGGGCAGATCGCGCCGAAGATGTACGCCCACTTGGTGCGCTGGTCGTGCGGCGCCCGGGGCCGGGTTCCACGCCTGGCCCAGCGGCGGGTGATTGAGTTCTTCTGCCCGACGCGGGCTTCGTCCTGCCACCACAGCTCTATCTCGGTTCCGGCCGGGAGCCTTTTGCGGATCTCGTCCGGTTCGGCCGGAAGTTTTTTTCGAAGTCGTCGATGGCCAGCCCGTTCTGCGCGTAGTGGCGCGGGCGGGCCGGGATCTTCCGGTAGCCAAGAGCACGCAGCTCGCGGCCCACCGTGGTCTCGCTGAGCGAGATGCCGCTCGCCATTGTCCTCGGACCAATGGCGGACAATGGCTCGCCCTCCCATATCCATTGCGCGAGATCGGCCAGCCGCCACCGCACCACCTCATGGATGGCCGGGATCGGGCCGCGCTCGACGATGGCGGCAAGAGCCTGACGCTGGGCATCGTCAAGCTTGGATGCGTTGCCCGGCGCCTTGCCGTCGATCAGCCCGGCAGGCCCCCGGGCGTTGAAGCGCAGCACCCGGTCGCGGATCGTCTGCAGACCGACCCCGCCGACCCGCGCCGCATCAGCGCGGGACCCCCCGTCGCGGATCTCCGCGAGCGCGAGAAGCCGGCGCGCCTGCGCCGCGTCCTTCGTGCCCTTCGCCAGCCGTCGAAGAGCAGGCCCGTCGAAATCATCTCGCAGCAACACCGCAGCAGCCATGGCGAACCTCCCTCTGGTTCGCTCCATGGATTCAGACTTTAACGGCCTTGGGAATCCCCGGCGTGAGTCCGCATCAGCGTGCGCTGGTATAAGACCCGCTCTGACCCAAGCCGCCGTCCTGAGCGCGGCCCGCCGGAGCGCAACAGCGAAGCTCGGCGCAACAGCGCCGCTCGGGTGCCGATCCTGACGCCGCAGCTCCCTACAAGCGCCAGCGCCTCCCGCGTCCGCTTCGAGATCGCGCTCCGCTCCTGCTACGCGGCCAGTGCAAAATGGCGTCGCGACCGCATGACGGCAGCCTAGACAAGATGGCCGGCGCTCAGCCTGGGTTTCGGCCTGAGATCACCCAGGATGGGGTTGGGGCCCAGATCCCCTTCTCGTCACGTTCCAGCGTCTCGAAATAGGCGCGCATGTCGGACTCGATCGCGGGTCGCTTCGACTCGGCCAACTCCTCGCCCGCTTCGCGGAAGACTTCTCCAGCAGGACCGATGGCGAGCGCGAAGGCAATGCATTCCTCCGGGGTCGTCCCGATCATAATCTTAGCGTCGCCGGCTATGAAGATGTGACACTTCGAGCGCGTCGACGAGAATTCATCATGATGGCGCTCGTTTCCTGGTTTCCCATGGAGAAAGGACCCGGCCCGCAGGTCGCCGCGTCCTCGCCCGGCGCTGGGAGGTGCGCCAGCGCAATGTCCTTCGCCCTCTGCCACGCCGGGTTATCCTCCGGGCGACGCCAGACGATGTGCGTCATCCGCCCGCCCGGCTTCAGCGCCAGCCGCATCTGCCGCAGCGCCGGCACCGGGTTGGTGAAGAACATCGTCCCGAACCGCGCCACCACGTAGTCGAACTCGCTCTCGGGCAGCGCCACCTCCGCATCACCACGCCTGAACTCGACCTGGGAGAGCCCCGCCGCGGCCGCGTCCCTGCGCGCTTCCTTGAGGAATGCCTCGACGCAGTCGATGCCGAGCACACGACCCTCGGGCCCTACCCGCTCGGCTAGCTGGATCGACATGTCACCCCAGCCACAGCCCACGTCGAGCCAGCGGCAACTTCGGCAGCACGGCCGCCGAATGGCGCGACAGCCCGCCTTGCAGGATGCCGGTATCTGGTGAACTTGGGTTCCAGAACCGTATTCCAGAACTTCACGAACTCGGTATCTTCTCGCGGCTCGACGTCGAGGAGCATGAACGTCTCCCTTTCTGATCGCCGACACCCTAGCATGAATCGCTCAGTCGCGCATGTGTGAAGGTCCGGTGGCTCGCCGGGGAGCGTCATTACGACGCAGGTATCCATAGCGCCGCCGGGTTCGGCGCCACGGGGAAGACGAAGGAGCTTTTGGCTTCGGCGGCGTGATCGCGGGTCGGGCCCGGTTCCCGGTATGCCGGGAACCGGGCAGAGTGTCGGCGCGAACCAGGCCGGTTCGGGTTCGAAGACCCTAAGAGCCTGACCCAAAAGTTCCGGTAGCGCGCGATCCAGCGGGCCATGGGCTTGATCATCGCGATCTGGAATCGCCCGAAGCGACAGGCCATCGGCCTTCAGAGCGGCGAGCCGATCCCTTTCATCGGCGGTGAGATGGGCATATTCTGACATGGCAGCACCGTTTTCTGTTTGGCGACAGACGGATACCTCATCCGTCAACGGTGTTGCACCTCACGCTGGAATTCACTGGCCTTGAACATCCCCTGCGTGAGTCATTTCAGCGTGACTTGGTATAAGACGCGTTTGTAGAGCTCCTGGAGCGGTTGAATGAGGGGCCCTTCAACAAGGAAGGGCTTTTGGCCCAGCCGCCAAGCAGACGCCGGACAGTCACACAAGAAAATCGGATGCCAGGTAGTCCGATGCCGTCGTGTCGGGCCCATCGTCCAAGATGACAACATGCTGTTCCCGGCTGCCGTCGTTCGCGAAGCGACTGAATGTGACAGCCGTATCGCCGTCACGCTGATCAGTCACGGTCATGTAGGGCGCCTGTGAATTCGGAGTATGGCCGGCGGGAACGAAAGCGAACCCTTGAATGCCGCGCGCGTCAGGGTCGGCATCAAGCCGGCGAAAATCGACCACATCGGCATACGGTCCAACCCTCTCAAAATTTCCAATAGTGTCCACCGCCCCGGCCTCAAACTCAAGAAACAGGAATGTATCGCTGGTTCCTTGGTCGCCGCCGCCGCCGGCCATGGTATCCGAGCCTCGGCCGCCGATGATCGTGTCTCTCCCTCCCCACCCTATAATTGTATCATCGCCATCGCCTCCAATAAGGGTATTATTTGCGTTATCCCCAAATATAACATTATTCAGCTCATTGCCAATTCCATAAGATCCATATCCATAAGGAGCAGAATTTCCGGTCAGAATGAGAACCTCAACGTTTTTAGGAAGCCTGAAATCAACCGATGATATCACCCGATCCACAGAATTGTCTGTTTCTGTCTCGATGACTTTATCGCGTGTGCTGTCCACTATATAAGTATCATGTCCCGCCCCCCCGGACATTTCATCTCCCCCTTTCCCCCCGTCAATACGATCGTTTCCGTCCTCTCCCCAGAGAATGTCGTTACCGCGGCCTCCAAAAAGCTTATCGTTCCCCCCGCCACCAGCAAGAATATCGCCGTATGGGCTGCCGTTTATCTGTTCCTTGCCGTCATTGCCCTGAACGTAGTTCATACTAGTTATTTTTCTTTCAGTCAATATTAATGAAAAAATCTCAACGTTATTTGGAATGTAATAAACCAATGGCGATACTGTCTGTCTATAGTGAAAGACAACGAAATCGGTGCCCCCGTCTTCGAATTCAGTTATTGTGTCGTTTTCATCGACATAATACGAGTTGTCGCCCTTCCCGCCATACATGACGCTAGTTGAGCCCCAGCCAACCAAGCTGTCGTTGCCGTATCCACCATAGAGGTAGTCATTTTCAAACGTATAAGCCTCGTAGCCTGGGCCCAATGTGAGAATTTTGCTTGAAAAGAGGAAGTCGTTTCCATCTCCGCCGAACAGATGGTCCCCACCGAGGCCTCCGATCAGAGTGTCATCTCCGCCATAGCCGTAGATGTAATCGGACGGATCGCTCGCTCGGTCCCTGCCAACTCCGCGGTCTGCTTCACCGGTCAGAAATCGAAAGCTTGCCATATCTCTTCTCCGAATATCGGGTGGTTCTGCCCGTGCAGGATCGCCTGTCGCGCGCCACCGCGCCTCGCCCGATCGGGTAAGAACGGTCGGTTTTCTGGCTATGACGCCCAAGACTGGCGCAATGCGGGTAGCCGTGCTACTTTTGCGATAGTGAAGTCTTCTTGCCCGTCTGCCTGTTCGCGAAGATCGACGCGATGTGGTCCCGGTGGGTTCTGGCCGCAACGGGGGGGGGGCGTATGGCACAAACAGACCCGATTCCGATGCTTTATGACGCTGCCATCGGCGAAGCCGATTGGGATGAAGCCGTGGCTGCCATTTCGAGCATGATGGATGGTGCCGGGTTGCTCTTTGGCGTAGGCAACACACGAGGGCCAGAGGTTCTGACGCACTGGTCGCACGGCCTGGACCTGTCGATCCTCGCTGCTGAAGTGGGACTTGAGCTCGCTGATTTATTCGACCCCGTCAACAATCCGGAAGTACGCGCGTCATTGTCGATCCCGGTCGGACGCTCCATTCGACTTCGCGCGCATTCGTGCCTGAGCACGAAGCGCGGCAGGTCCCATTGTACAGGGCGCTCTTGATCTCACAGGGTTACAGGCTGCGAAGGCTGTTCATTTCGATGCGCGACGGCGATCTTCAGGCCGGCGGCTTCGTCGCTGGCCGCGGCGGCAAGGCAATCGAGGGCTCCGCGGCGCGAGACTTCGACCGCGTCGTCCCGCACATCGGCCGTGCGCTGCGCCTGCGCAACGAGATTGGCCAACACCGCGGCATCGCGGCGAGCCTGCAGAGCGCGCTCGACGGCCTCGCGGTGGGCACGGCCGTGGTGGACGCCGACATGCGGGTCCTCTTCGCCAACTCCACGGCCGAGACTATCCTCTCCGCGAACGACGGCCTGACGTCGGCGCAGGGCCGGCTCGTCGTCGCAAAGTCGGTCCGAGAAGCCGTGCGGATGGTGTTGCGGGTATCTTACGGCTCGAAACGCGCTCCTCCGCCCGCGGCAATCACTGCGCCCCGACCCTCGGGCCGCACGCCCTACATCCTGCGGGTGTTTCCGGCGATCGGCACCGGGCATCTCAGGGGCGCTGTCTCGGCTTGCGCCACCGTCACGATCCACGATCCCGCAGCGCCGGCCAGCCTGCCCGACCCGGTACAACTTCGCAACGCCTTCGGTTTCACTCCCGCCGAGGCAGCCGTGGCAAGCTTGGTTCCGCTGGCAGAGAGCAAGCGCCTCATGGCCGACCGGCTCGGGGTCACGGAGAACACCGTCAAGGCCCACCTCACGGCAATCCGGGCCAAGGTTGGCGCCCGCAGCGTCACCGAGCTCGCACAGATCTTGGCCGGTGGCACGATGTTCAAGGATCACTCGTCCTCGTAGGTCGTCGATTTCCGGCACCGGCCATCCTGCCCGACGCCGCGCCCCTCACGACCATCGGACCCAATGGACATACGGGCACCTCGAAAAATCTCGCGATTTCGCCGTCATTGTTAGCCTCATGGGTGCGACGGCATGATGGGGTTTTCTGATGGGTCAGATGGGCTTCTACGACGTGGCGAACCGCTACGCTGGGCTGCCCGTGCGCTACCTCGTCGGTGAGAGCGAGGAGTATCGCGACTATGCGATCGTCCAGGATGTGGGCATCGAAGTGGACATTCGCTGGAGCTCACTCGAGCAGGCGCCTTATGTCTCGCGCCTCGCCGTCGAACTGGACGGAGAACCGCTCGCGGCCATCGTTTCGCCTCCAGCCGAAGGCCGGGCGCTGCTTACCGACTTCAACTTCGCCCACCCGCTCCTGCGGCGCGCCGTGCTTCCGGACGACATGCCAGAAGACGGCGACGAGGACGGTAGTACCGAGCTGTTCTGATGTTGCCAGTTCGATTTATGTTCTATCTTACGAATGCCACCGGCGTCGAAGCGTTCAGCCGCAGCCTCGGAAAAATTTCCGCAATTCCAGATACTTGAAAGCTATTCACCAAATCGGCGAAGTCATCAGGTCCAGAGAATACAGGCCCTGAGAGATCGATTCCGGGCCACCTCGCACCGGGGCCGGTGCTCAGCCGCTCCCTCATAACCCTCGAAAACAACGGAAAAATCCGGCCGCAGCCGGACCGGGAGAACGCTTTCGCAAGGGCAAGTGGCGGAGCAAAGGGAACTGGGGTCGAACAGTCTCTGGGCCGCTCCCTGTTCGTAGGGCATGCGGTTACTCTTGGCGCACGGTGGCTTGCGCTTCCTCGAACTCCTCGGGGCTAATCGCGCCATCCTCATCAGCATCGAACTTCATAAACATCGATCTGTGCCCCTCGAGGTAGTCCGCGAGCTGGATCTGTCCGTCTCCGTCTGAATCGAAAGCGTCGAAGGGCCTTGCCCGACCGCCAAACTCCGACTCATCCACTGCCCCGTTACGGTCGGCGTCCATCTCCACGAACTCGGAGACGCGCACCGGGTAAGCCTCGCTCCACTCGATCAGGTCGTCGCCGTTCTCATCAAGGCGTGTGAAGGCGCCCTCGAGATCCTGCGCTGATGTTGCAAAGGCTCCGACGACCATGGCGAGTGCCGCCGGACCGACCAGGAGCGGGTTAGCACATGGGTTCGTCATGGCTATCTCCATGTTCAAAAAGGGGCTGCGGGAGTTCACGATCGACGTTCTTCGTCTCAAATCCCCTCGACGGCTTTGCCGAGCAGGTCCCGCACTTCTCCCGCGATGCTCTTCAGCTCCTGGTTGTCGATGGCCGTCATCGATGCGACGGGATCGATCGCGCTGACTTCCACTCCGCCTTTCACCTGTCGAACGATGACGTTGCAGGGGAGCATCGCGCCGACGCGCGGCTCCATCCCGATCGCCTGATGAGCCATGCTGGGATTGCAGGCGCCGAGGATCACGTACGGCTCCATCTCCACGTCCAGCTTCTTCTTCATCGTCGCCTTCGCGTCGATTTCGGTGAGCACGCCGAAGCCCTGTTCGGCCAGCGCCGAGCGCGTCCTGGAGACTGCCTCCTCGAAGCTGACGCCCTCGATCGTGCGGTTGATCGTATAGCTCATTCGGAGCCCTCCGTTGGTGCGGCCGGCGAACCGCGCTCCGCCGGCCCTTGCTTACGTATCAGTGAACCTCTTCGAGAGCGGCCTGACATGCATCGGCACAGCGCTTGCAAGACTCGGCGCAGATGCGGCAATGCTGGTGCTCCCCCGCATGCCGCTCGCACTCCTGTCCGCATTCCAGACAGGCCTTCGCACAGGCCTGGATCGCAGCGCGGAGGACCTCGACGTTGGAGCCCGTGCGGCGCGACGCCATCGCGCCCGTCGCCGCGCAGATATCGGCGCAGTCGAGGTTGAGCCGGATGCACTGGCGCATCTGGTCAACCATCGGTTCGGCGAGGCTCGCATCCGCACAGGCCGTGCAGGTTTGGGCGCAGCTGTAGCACTCCTCGATGCACCGCAGCAGCTTGTCGGCCGTGCTTCCCTGTACGTCGGGATGGGTGCTGATCATTTCTTGAACTTGCATGGCTCGCTCCTTTGCAGGTGCCAGGAACCCGCAAAACATACTCCGGCGGGGTATGTTCCGTCACGATATCGGGTTCGGCGCCGCGGCGCCTATCGACAGACCTTCTCGAACACATCGACCAGCTCGCGAAACTTCCGGCGCTGTTCCTCCGGGTCGGAGGCGAGGATGGCGTCTTCCACGCAGTCATCGGCGTGATCCTGGAGGATCAGCATCTCGACCTGCGAAAGCGCGGAGCGGATCGCGAGCGCCTGATTCAGGATGTCGATGCAGTAGCGGTCCTGCTCGATCATCCGCGCGATGCCGCGGACTTGGCCCTCGAGCCGGGCAAGCCGCTGAAGCGCATCGTGCTTACGATCTTTCATCTATCCAGAGCCCCGTTCTTGCGGGATGAACCGCCTCCGGGCTGAAAGGTTTCGGGGAACAACGGCGGCAGCTCCCGGTTGAGGGGATTATACCCCGGAGGGGTACCCGCGCGGTCGGCCTGCACAACTCGATCGTGGCAGCAGTCAACACGGGAGAATGGTCATGCAGAAGAATCCTTTTGGTATCGGCGTCATCGGGGGGATTGCCGGGACGCTGCTGGTGGCAGTCGCCGTCTGGCTGACCGTCGTCTACACGGGCGCCTACAACGTTGCGGCATCCGACCAGCACGCAGATGCGGTCCGATGGACGCTCGATACCACGATGCACCGATCCGTCGCCAACCGGGCCGGCGACAGTCGAGATGCCGGAGGAGCCCTCGGAGGAGCTCATCGCCGAGGGCGCAGGGCATTACGCGGAAAGCTGCGCCCATTGCCATGGCGCGCCCGGCGCAGAACCGGCGGAATGGTCCCGCGGAATGCGCCCCGAGCCGCCGCACCTGACCGAGGCCGCCGCCGAATGGACGCCGGAGGAGATCCACTGGATCGTCAGCAACGGCATCAAGATGTCCGGCATGCCGGACTTCGGGTCGCACCACGCGCCGGAAGAGATCGTGGCTCTCACCGCGTTCGTGAGCGCGCTGCCGGGTCTCGACAGCCGACGACTATGCGGCCCTGACCGGTTCAGGGGGCTCGGCCGGCGGAGCGAGCCGAATCCGCAACCGAATAACAGGAACGAGCAGGAACGCGAGACATGTCCTATATCCGCTTCGGCCTGATGATCCTCACCTCCACGGTGGTGATGTTCATCCTGATGTACCTGAACACCTACGCCTGGGAGCACGTCTTCTTCTCGGAGACGCGCACCTACATGGCGATCATGATGGGCGCGACGATGGCCGTCATCATGCTCGCCTACATGCTGGGGATGTATTCGAACAAGCGCCTCAACATCGCGATCTTCGCTGGAGCGGTCATCGTCTTCGCCCTGATCCTGTGGCTCGTGCGCAGCCAGGTCACCGTCTCGGGCCCGAGCTACATGCGGGCGATGATCCCGCACCACTCGATCGCGATCATGACATCCGAGCGCGCGCAGATCCGCGATCCGCGCGTGCGCAAGCTGGCCGACGAGATCATCGCGGCGCAGCGGCGCGAGATCGCCGAGATGCGCTACCTGATCGCCGAGGTCTCCGACGGGAACGTGGTGGAGAGCATCTATCAGGATCCGCCGGCCGAACCGGGCAGCGTCGAGGATGCGCTCTCGAACACCCTTATCAGTCAGCTCGACCTCGCGCCGATGCCCGCGGCCGAGGCTGACCGGGTGCTCGGGACGACGCCTCCGTGCACCTTCAACCGCAGCCCGGAAACCGATCCGATCCTCTGGGCGAGCGAGGGCGGCGCGGCTGCGGTCAAGTTGAACGGCATCCTCGTCGATCTGGAGGCGGCCGGCGAGCCGCAGGAGGGCGCCGTGACGTTCTCGGCGCCCGGCACCACGGTCATCGTGCGGCCGCTCGGTGACGAGGCCGACTGGCGCCAGAATGCGGAGCTCGTGTTCGAACTCGATCAGGGCTTCAGCGTGGGCTACGGCGGCTTTTACTCTTGCGAGGCGGGCTGACAAAGGTGGAAGAGGATTTCGTCGATAGCACGGCCGGGAGCGCTCAACGCAGACAGTCTGTGAGGGCGAGCAAATCGGCATATCGGACAGTCGCGCGGGCATCCCCCACTTGGGCCGCTCGCGCCCCTCCGAGATCTCTGCGTCTGGAACGCGGAACAGCGGCCAGTGGAGTGGCGGTCGAGGAGACGCCTCGCAGCTCCGCAGGTCTGCCTGGAAACGTTCCCGCGCAGCACCAGAACGACAGATGTTAACGAACATTCCAGGAAAGGAGCACGAAGTGGGTTTCCTCGACTTCCTCGCCAACACGCTGCCCTTTTTGGCGGAGCCATGGTTCGCGATTCCCTGGTTCGCCGTCGGTATTGCCGGTGCGCTCTGGATAGTGTGGGACAGTCAGCACGCAAACAGCGCGCTGAACCCTCCGCTGAAAGCGTGCTGGCCCATCCTCGTGGTGTTTTTCTCGGCCATCGGAATTGCGCTCTACCTCGTGGCGTCGCGGCCGATGGACATTGGAGAGTACAAGGGGCGCGAGGCGAAGATGCGGCGGTTCACCGAATACGCCGCCCAGTGGCGGAAGGTGGTGGGTTCGGCGGCGCATTGCGTCGGCGGTGACGGCCTTGGCATCATGACCGCGATGGTCGCCGCCCGCCTCTGGGGGTTCACGTTCTGGCAGGAATTCTGGTTCGAATACGCCGTGGGCTTCGCCCTCGGCTGGTTCCTGTTCCAGACCTGGGCGATGCGCCTCCACGGCAACGGCTGGCTCATGTCGATCTGGAAGGGTGGCCGGGCCGAGTTCTTCTCGATGATCACCGTGATGGTCGGGATGGGGCTCGTGATGTACTTCGTCACCCCGTCGGTTGTGGGCGAACAGCCGCTGCCTAACACTTACGCATTCTGGACGTTTGGAGCCCTGGGGCTGCTCGTCGGCTTCGTCTTCACGTATCCGATGAACTGGTGGCTCGTCTCGATCGGCTGGAAGCACGGAGAGGGCCACGAGCACATGCTGAAGCAGATGGACGAAAAGAAGGACTCCGGCGAGGGCCAAGGCAAGGAGGCGCATGCATGAAAGGCATATACCCGATGCTCGGTGTTGTGCTGGTGACCGCCGCGACGGCGGGCCTGGCACAGGATCAGCTCACACCCCCACCTTCGACGGCCGAAGACGCTATCGCTCAACGAGATGTCGGTTTCGCCGGACCCGCCGACTTCGCGGTGGTGTTACGCGGCCTTGCCGACGAAATGGGAACCGCTGCGGAACATCTGCGCGCCAAAAACGAAAGGCGGCCGGCGACAGAGGCCGCTCGACCGCAGTCTCCACCTCGCCGAATTCGGAACGCATGGCTTCGGCATCGACGCCGCGGGTTCCGAGGGTTTCCGCCACGCCCTTGCGGCAGTCCGGGAAGCGCGCCATGCGCTTCAGAACGGGCGGCCGGAGGATTGTGCGCGGACGCTCGCTGCGGCCGCCCAAGTGCTCGGGAAGATTGATGTCGCAGCTGCGGCGCCCGCATCCCTGGTGGATCATGCAGACGAGGTCACCGGCCTGAAGGTTCTGGACGAGAGGGGGCACCTTCTCGGCAAGTTGGAACGGTTCGAACAAGCCGAAGCCGGGTCGCGCGCGATCATCGAAAGCGGTGGCTTCCTCTGGTGGGGCGGGAAAACGGCGGCAGTCCCAGCCGAGGCGCTGCTCGGGGCAGAAAATTTCGTCGTCTGGCCATCGCCCGTGGAGCCGAAGGGCTTGGGCCCACAGGGTTGAAGGCGACACGGTAGGAGACTTGTTCCAGACACCACGGACGGCTCTTGCGGTTGCTCGTGCGAAGTGAGCGCCGCGCAGCCTGCAACCGACGCTGCGACCGGATAAACTGCCGGTCGACGCGATAGTTCGGAGGGAATGAATATGGCTTTAGATCAGAGCGGCAAGGCGGCAGTCCTGTATCGGATGGTCATGCCCGACCATCTCTGCCCCTACGGGCTCAAGTCGAAGGACCTGCTGGAGCGGGAGGGCTTCACGGTCGAGGATCACCACCTGAAGACGCGCGAGGAGACCGAGGCGTTCAAGGAGGAGCACGGCGTCGACACGACGCCGCAGACCTTCATCGACGGCGAGCGGATCGGCGGCTACGACGACCTGCGCGAGCATTTCGGGCAAGGAGGTCAAGGAGGAGGACGAGACCAGCTACCAGCCGGTCATCGCGATCTTCTCGGTCGCCTTCCTGATGGCGCTGGCGGTCAGCTGGTATGCGTTCGGCACCGTCTTCACGGTTCGGGCGCTCGAATGGTTCATCGCCATCACCATGTGCCTTCTGGCGTCCAGAAGCTGCAGGACGTCGAGAGCTTCTCGACCATGTTCCTGAACTACGACCTGCTGGCCCGCCGCTGGGTGCGCTACGGCTACGTCTACCCGTTCGGCGAGGCGCTGGCCGGCATCCTGATGATCGCCGGCGCGCTGATCTGGATCTCGGCGCCGGTGGCGCTGTTCATCGGCACCGTCGGCGCGGTCTCGGTCTTCAAGGCGGTCTATATCGACAAGCGCGAGCTGAAATGCGCCTGCGTCGGCGGATCGAGCAACGTGCCGCTGGGCTTCGTCTCGCTGACCGAGAACCTGATGATGATGGCGATGGGGATCTGGATGCCGGTCCGGATGGTCTGGCTGGGATAGCTGCTCGCGCCTTGCGACTGGCCGGTCACGTCCGGGGGCGCCGCGCCGTTCAGGAAGGAGATGAGCAATGGCGCTCTTGATCGGCTTCTTTCTGGTCTCGGCTCTGGGCATCGCCCACCATTACGGCCTGCTGGCCGTTCGCGCGCTGAAGCCGAACTCGAACGAGAGGCCGCAGGCGGCGATCATGGTGGCGTTCCTCGGTCTGCTTGCACTCCACACGATCGAGATCCTGGCCTTCGCCGTGGTCTACAGGGTACTGCTGGGCTGGGGCGGCTTGGGAGACCTCGGCGGCAGCTACGACGCGAGCTGGGGCGGGCTGATCTACTTCTCCGGCATCAACTTTGCCACGCTCGGCTACACGCAGATCGAGACCAGCGGACCGATACGGATGATCAACATGATGCAGTCGCTCGGCGGCTTCATGGTGCTGACCTGGTCGGCGACGTTCCTCTACTCGGTCTGCGAACGGGCCTGGCGCGAGTAGCTGGCGAGGATCAAACCGGGCGGTCAGTTCGCCGCTGACACCCTCTCCTGATAGCTGCGTTCGCGCTCCGGCCAGGTGCTCTTGATGTAGGCGAGCACGGCGCGGATCTCCGCGTCGCTCAGGACGTCTCCGAAGCCCGGCATGTCGCTCTCGTAGCCGCCCCCGACGATTGCGGCGGTGCCCTCCTTGACGATCCGGAACAGGACGTCGTCGGGATGGTGCCAGGTGTGGCCGGTGGCGTCGTGCGGTGGCGCCGGCAGCCGACCAGACGGCAGAGGCGACCGCCAGTCAGGCTGCCCCTCGAGCTCGGCGCCATGGCAGGCGGCGCACTCGGCCTCGTAGATGGCGCGTCCTTCGCCGAGGGTCTCGGCATCTGGCGGGGAGCTCTCGCGCCGGTCGGCGACAACGCCGGCGGCCAGGACGACGGCACCGGCGGTGAGGCCGGTGCCGATCAGGATAAGTAGCCTCGCCGTCACTCGGCGTTCTCGGCGATCCAGTTCTGCAGGAAGGCGATCTCCGCCTCCTGCGCCTCGATGATCTCCTCGGCGAGTTGCCGCAGGTCGGGGTCTTCGCCGTGCTCGAGAACGATCCGTGCCATGTCGATCGCCCCCTCATGGTGTCCGATCATGCCGCGGGCGAAGTCGATGTCGGCGTTGTCACTGAACTCGATGTCCATCGCCTCGTGCATCGCGAGGTTGGCCGCGCGATAAGCGTCGGTCGCCGGCGACCCGGCCGCTTGTTCACCCTCATCCGGATGGTGCGCGTCGTGATCGGCGGCCGGTGCCGCGTCGGAAGGAGCGGCCTCGGGAGCGGCCTCACCCGTCTGCATCTCCCCCATCATCTCGCGCATCATCTCCTGCATCATCGGGCGCATCATCTCCCGCATGTGCTCGCTCATGCCCTCGGGCATCATGCCATCCATGCCGCCCTGCATCATCGGCGCGCTTTCGCCCTCCGACCCGTGGTCGGCCATCTGCGCGAGGCCCACCCCCGGAAGTGCGAGGGCCGCGGCCAATCCGGCCGCGAGCATCTGGATTCTTCTCATCTTCACGTCTCCTCGTGCTGCATGTTTTCGAAGCAAATCCGCTAGGCCGAGCGGTTGACGACGTAGCCTTCCGCCTCGATGGCCCGCTGCACCGCGGCGGCGTCGGCCGCGCTCTCGACGGTAACTCGATCGGCCGCGCGGTCGACCGTTATCCGGGCGGTCGGATCGACCGACTGCACCGCACGGGTCACCGCCCGCTCGCAATGTCCGCAGGTCATGCCTTCTACCTGAAAGTCCAACATCTCGGTTCTCCTGGTGGGGTTCACCGCCGCGACATCGGGTCTTCCCGCGCTGGAAGGTCAAGATGCTCCGAAAAACAAATCGCGAGGCTTGACCTTCCAATGGTGGAAAGCCCCATCTTCAGGGTCGACCGAGAGAATCAGGAGGCCGACATGCCTGACGGGCAGCGACAGATGAAGACCGAGGGCGAGGCCCATATCATCGACATCGGCATCGAAGGGATGTCCTGCGCTTCCTGCGTGGCGCGGATCGAACGCGCGGTCGAGGCGGTGCACGGCGTGCGGGAGGCGAGCGTCAATCTCGCGACAGGCCGGGCGCGGGTCCGGGCGGATGCGGACGCCGGAGTCGAGAGCATCGTCGCGGCGGTGCAGGCCGCGGGATACGAGCCGCGCATCGAGGTGGTGAGCCTCGCGGTGGAGGGGATGACATGCGCCTCCTGCGTCGGCCGGGTCGAGCGGGCCCTGAAGGCGGTGCCGGGCGTGCTGGAAGCGTCAGTCAACCTCGCCGCCGGCAGCGCCACGGTGCGGGCGCCGTCGGGGGCCGTGACGGCGGCCAGCCTGATCCGCGCGATCAAGGGCGCGGGCTATGAGGCGCGCATCGCGCAGGGCAGCAGCGAGGAGCGCGCCGAGCGGCAGGCGGCGCGCGACGAGGAGGCGGGGAAGCTCCGCCGACAGGTGATCCTCGCCAGCGCGCTGACGCTGCCGGTCGTGGTGCTCGACATGGGCAGCCACCTGGCGCCCGCCTTCCACCACTGGCTGCTCGGGCTGATGAGCCAGCAGGCGATCTACGTCGTGCTCTTCGTGCTCGCGTCCATCGTGCAGTTCGGGCCGGGTTGGCAGTTCTACGCCAAGGGCTGGCCGGCGCTGCGCCGGCTCGCCCCCGACATGAACAGCCTGGTGATGCTCGGCACCTCCGCCGCCTGGTGCTACTCGGTCGTGGCGACCTTCGCGCCGGGCGTGCTGCCCGCAGGCGCGGTCAACGTCTACTTCGAAGCGGCGGCCGTGATCGTGACGCTGATCCTGCTCGGCCGCTGGCTCGAGGCGCTGGCGCGCGGGCGGACCTCGGCGGCGATCGCCGGGCTGCTCAAGCTCCAGGCCAAGACCGCGCGGGTGCTGCGCGATGGGTCGGAGCGGGATGTAGCCGTGGAGGAGGTGGTCGTTGGCGACACCATCCGCGTTCGCCCGGGCGAGAAGATCCCCGTGGACGGCACCGTGCTGGATGGGTCGAGCTTCGTCGACGAAGCGATGATCACCGGCGAGCCGGCGCCCGTGGAGAAGGGCGAGGGCGCCGAAGTGATCGGCGGCACGATCAACAGGACCGGCTCCTTCACCTACCGCGCGACCAAGGTCGGCGCCGACACCCTGCTTGCGCAGATCGTCCGCATGGTCGAGGAGGCGCAGGGCGACAAGCTGCCGATCCAGGCGCTGGTCGACCGGGTGACGCTGTGGTTCGTGCCGGCGGTGATGGGGGCCGCCGCGCTGACCTTCCTCGTCTGGCTCGCCTTCGGGCCGGAGCCGGCGCTGACCTTCGCTCTCGTCAACGCGGTGGCGGTGCTAATCATCGCCTGCCCCTGCGCGATGGGACTGGCGACGCCAACCTCGATCATGGTGGGCACCGGCAAGGCCGCCGAGCTTGGCATCCTGTTCCGCCGCGGCGAGGCGCTGCAGACGCTGCGCGACGCGCAGGTGATCGCGCTCGACAAGACCGGTACGCTGACCAGCGGGCGGCCGGAGCTGACCGACTTGGTCGTCGCTAAGGGCTTCGACCGCGACGCGGTGCTGCGGCTCGTCGGCGCGGTCGAGTCCTCCTCCGAGCATCCGATCGCGGAGGCGATCGTCGCCGCGGCCCGCGCCACGGGAGCCGTCCTGCCGCAGGCGCAGGGCTTCGAGGCGCGGCCCGGCTTCGGCGTGACCGCCACCTCCGACGGCCGCACCGTCGCCGTAGGCGCCGACCGGCTGATGCGGGAGCTTGGCGTGGACGTCGCGCCCTTCGCGTCCGTGGCCGAGCGGCTCGGCAACGAAGGCAAGTCGCCGCTCTACGCGGCTATTGACAGTCACCTCGCCGCCATCCTCGCCGTCGCCGACCCGATTAAGGAGACGACGCCGGAGGCGATCAGGGCGTTGCATGCGCAAGGGCTGAACGTGGCGATGATCACCGGCGACAACGCGCGGACCGCGCGCGCCATCGCCGAACGCCTCGGCATCGACGAGGTGGTGGCCGAGGTGCTGCCGGGCGGCAAGGTCGACGCAATCAAGGCGCTGCAACGGGGCGGCGCCCGCGTCGCCTTCGTCGGCGACGGGATCAACGACGCGCCGGCGCTGGCGCAGGCAGACGTCGGCATCGCCATCGGCACCGGCACCGACATCGCGATCGAGGCGGCGGAGGTGGTGCTGATGTCGGGAGACCTGCGCGGCGTCGTCAACGCGTTGGCGCTCAGCGGAGCGACGATGGCGAACATCCAGCAGAACCTCGTCTGGGCGTTTGGCTACAACACCGCGCTGATCCCCATCGCTGCAGGCGTGCTCTGGCCGGACTTCGGCATCCTGCTCTCGCCGGTCTTCGCCGCGCTCGCCATGGCGCTCTCGAGCGTCAGCGTCCTGACCAACGCCCTGCGCCTCAAGAGCTTCGCACCACCCCTCGCCGCCACCCGCGGCGAGGCTCCCGCCGTCCCCGCAACCGCCTGAGAGGGAGAGTCCCCATGAACATCGGCGAAGCCTCCAGAGCCTCCGGCGTCAACAGCAAGATGATCCGCTACTACGAGAGCATTGGACTCCTCGAGCATGTGGAGCGGAGCGCGAACGGCTACCGGACCTACAACCAGAACGACGTGCACACGCTGGCGTTCATCCGGCGCGCGCGGCACCTCGGCTTCTCGATCGAACAAATCCAGGCGCTGATGACGCTCTGGCGCAACAAGGATCGGTCGAGCGCCGAGGTGAAGGCGGTCGCTCAGGGCCATATCTCGGCGCTCCAGGCGAAGATCGAGGAATTGGCGTCGATGCAGCGCACCCTGGAGCATCTGGTCTCCTGCTGCGCCGGCGACGACCGCCCTGACTGCCCGATCATCGACGATCTCTCCGCGAAGGCGGAAGCGCCCGCAAGACCCGACCGCAGCAATGGCCGTCATCGCGCGCAGCTTCGCGCCTGAGCCGTCGCGCCGCCCAAGGAACCCGCCATGGCACAGCACGCACACCACGCGGACGAGCAATCCCGCTCTCGTCATGACCACGAGCCCGAGCACCAGGCCCTCGCGAGGGAGGTGGCAAGACCAGAGGCGCGAGGCGGTCACGCGGGGCATGGCGGCCACGGCGGCCATGCCGCGATGGTGGACGACTTCCGCAGGCGCTTCTGGCTCGCGCTGGCGCTGACACCGCCGATCCTCCTGCTCTCGCCGATGATCCAGCACTTCTTCGGCTACGAGCTGGACTTCGCCGGACGCGGCATTCTGGTCCTCGCCCTCTCCTCGATCGTCTACTTCTACGGCGGCTGGCCGTTCCTGATCGGATTCGCGAGCGAGCTGCGCAAGCGGCAGCCGGGGATGATGACGCTAATCGCGCTCGCGATCAGCGTAGCCTACATCTACTCGGTCACGGTCACCCTCGGACTGACCGCCGGGACCGAGTTCTTCTGGGAGCTCGTCACCCTCATCGTCATCATGCTGCTCGGGCACTGGCTCGAGATGCGTTCGGTGCTCGGCGCCTCCCGAGCGCTCGAGGAGCTGGTCCGGCTGCTGCCCGACACCGCCATCCTGGTCGACGCGTCGGGCGCGACGCGCGAGGTGCCGGTCAGCGCGCTGAAGCCCGGCGACCGCACGCTGATCCGGCCCGGCGCCAAGGTCCCAGTGGACGGCGCCGTCGTGGAGGGCGAGTCCAGCGTCAACGAAGCGATGCTGACGGGCGAGTCCCGTCCCGTCCCGAAAGCGGCCGGCGACCGCGCCATCGGCGGTTCGATCAACGGCGCGGGAGCGATGACGATCAAGGTGACCGCGACCGGGGACGCCACGTACCTCGCCCAGGTCATCGATCTCGTGCGCCAGTCGCAGGCGACCCGCTCGCGCACCCAGGACCTCGCTAACCGCGCCGCAGCGTGGCTGACCTATATAGCCCTGACGGTCGGGATCGGAACCCTCGTGGTCTGGCTCGCCCTCGGCGCAAGCTTCGCCTTCGCCATCGAGCGCATGGTGACGGTGATGGTGATCAGCTGCCCGCATGCGCTCGGTCTCGCTGTGCCGCTCGTCGTCGCGGTCAGCACTTCGATCAGCGCGCGCAACGGCCTTCTGATCCGCGACCGCGCCGCCTTCGAACGGGCGCGGCTGCTGAACGCCGTCGTCTTCGACAAGACCGGCACGCTGACCGAGGGGCGCTTCGGCGTCACTGACATCGTACCCTTGGGCGCCACCGATGAAGGCGAGATCCTGACCCTGGCGGCTGCGGCGGAAGCGCAATCTGAACATCCGATTGCGCAGGGGATCGTCGAGGAGGCGCGCCGCAGGAAGATCGCAGCGCGGCGCGTCTCCGGCTTCCGCAACCTCACCGGCGAGGGCATCGTCGCCGACTTGGACGGTCGGGAGCTGCGGATCGTCAGCCCCGGCTACTTGGCGCGCGCAGGAAGGGGCATGGAAAGCGCCAACATCCAGCACCTGCAGGAACAGGGCAAGACCGTGGTTTTCCTGTTGCGGGACGGTGAGCCTCTCGCGGCACTCGCCCTTGCCGACGTCGTTCGGCCGGAGTCACGCCAGGCGATCGCCGACCTCAAGAGCCTCAATGTCCGCTCGATCATGCTGACCGGCGACGCGCGCGGCGTCGCGGCCGCGGTCTCGGCGGAACTTGGCATCGATGAGTTCTTTGCGGAGGTGCTGCCCGACCAGAAGGCCGCGAAGGTCCGCGAGCTGCGCGAGCGCGGGCTTGCCGTCGCCATTGTGGGCGACGGCGTCAACGATGCTCCCGCTCTCGTCGAAGCCGATCTCGGCATCGCCATCGGCGCCGGCACCGACGTGGCGGTGGAGTCGGCGGACGTGGTGCTGGTGCGCAGCGACCCGCGCGACATCCCGGCCATCCTCGGCCTGTCGCGGGCGACCTACCGTAAGATGGTGCAGAACCTGATCTGGGCGACCGGCTACAACGCCGTCGCCATTCCGATGGCCGCCGGCATCACCTTCGGCACCGGCTTCCTGATGACCCCCGCGATCGGAGCCATCTTCATGTCGCTGAGCACGATCATCGTCGCCATCAACGCGCAGCTGCTCCGGCTCCGTCCGGCAGCGTGATCCGATGCCGCGCAGCATGGGCACTCGTTCAATGGCGGCGGCGTGCGAGCAGCGCACGTTGCCGGGAGGGCTCGTCGCTTCTCCTTGCGCGGGATCAAGGTCCGTGGCGCAATGTGCTGGTAGGCACGTGACTGCATTCTCACGCTGGAGAAAGGATTGGAGATGGACACCAGAGTGACGTTCACCCGACGCAGCGTGCTCGGCGGCTTGGCAGGCTTGCCGGTGCTCTCGACGCCCCTCCTCGCGCAAACATCGGGAATGCCTTTCGTGGCCGTAAGCAAGGACACATCGTGCGGATGCTGCGGCGCCTGGGTCGACCATCTCGAGGCCGCCGGCTTCCCGGTCAGCGTCATGGAGACGCCCGATATCGAGGCCGTGAAGCAGCGGCTGGGCGTGCCGGCAGAGCTTGCGTCTTGTCACACCGCCGAGGTCGCAGGCTACGTCATCGAGGGCCATGTCCCGGCCTCGGCGCTCCGACGACTCTTGTCAGAGCGACCCGCGGCCACCGGCCTTGCGGTTCCTGGCATGCCCGTCGGCTCTCCCGGAATGCAGGTGCCGGGCGTGGTGCCGGAAAGCTACGACGTGGTGCTGTTCGGACCTGGCAAGCAGACAACCTTCGTGCGGTTTCTCGGGGCGGAAGAGCTCTAGGCGGCCAAGGCATGGAGTTGCCTTTCACCCGGGATGCCTTCTTCGCGCTGTTCGGGCAATACAACCTCGCGGTCTGGCCGCTGATCGTCCTCTTCTACCTCATGGCCGCCGCCACGGTCGCGCTGCTCTTCCGCCCCACTCGGGCAGGTACAATCTTCAGGGCGCTCGTCCTCGGCGCGATGTGGGTGGTGAACGGCGCCGGCTACCACTGGATGTTTTTTGGGAAGATCAATCCGGCAGCGACGGTCTTCGGCACGGTTTTTGTGCTGCAGGCGGCCCTTCTCGTCCTCTTGCCGGTACGGGACGCCAGCTTCCGGTTCGCAGTGGCCGCGGACGCGCTTTCGGCCGTGGGTCTCCTTCTGATCCTCTTCGCGATCGTGCTCTACCCGCTTTGGGGCTGGGGCGCCGGCCACGTATGGCCCCGCATTCCAGCCTTCGGCGTCGCTCCCTGTCCGACGACGATCTTCACGATCGGCGTGCTTTTCACGGGCTCGTGGCGCGTCGTCCGCTGGCTCCTGATAATTCCCGGCCTATGGGCGGGTGTCGGCGGCAGCGCCGCGATCCTGCTCGGCGTTCCGCAGGACTGCGCCTTGTTGGCCTCGCTGGTGATTCTCATCCTGCTTGCGGTTGCACGGCTTGCAAGCAGCGGTCTGGCTCGTCACGGCGAGACAGACCCTCGTGTCCTGACCCACGACCGGGTTCAGAGCTGTGAGGCCCAGCGGGGGTGCTGGTCGTCCACGACAAAAGGATGCGCGTGACGACGCGCGCCCTTGAGATGGGGGTGGTCGAGCGGCAGGTTGTCGTGGCTGTGCTCGAGGATCTCCGGATCCTCCTTCGGCCAGAGGCGAAGCGCCGATAGCAGTGCCGATGCCCGCCAGCGCCGCCAGCGCCCCGAGGGCCGCGACCGGCCCGAACTGCGTCATCAGCCAGCCGGAAAGCGGATAGGTCACGAGCCAGCAGGCGTGGCTGAGCGCGAACTGCGCGGCGAAGAGCGCAGGGCGATCCTCGGCGTGTGCCGACCGGCGCAGGAGACGGCCCGAGGGCGTGAGCACGGCCGAGTACCCCAGGCCCACCAGCAGCCACGCGCCGAGGAGGACGAGCCAGGTGAGCCCAAGGGCGGCGACCTCTCCGGCCAGAAGCCGAGGAGCGTCAGCACCATGAGCGCGGCGCCGGCGACCATCACCGGCCGGTCCGGCACGCGGTCGAGCAGCTTCGGCAGCGCGAGGGCGGCCAGCATCGAACCGGCGCCGAAGGCGAACAGCGTCCAGGCCAGCGCGGATGCGTCCAGCCCCAGCGTGCTGCGCACCAGCACGACGGAGTTGACCAGCACCATCGCGCCGGCCGCGGCGGCGGCGAGGTTCAGCGCCAGCAGCCCGCGCAGGCGCGGCGTCGCGAGGTAGATGCGGATGCCGCGCGTGGTGCGGTCGTAGATGCCGCGCGGCTCGGACGGTTTCGGGCTCGGCAGCAGGACCGAGACGACCAGCGCCGCGGAGGCGGCAAACCCCGCCACCGTTCCGAGGAAGAGCGAATTGTAGCTCATCACCGCCAGCAGGAGCCCGGCCAGCATCGGGCTGACGATGTTCTCCAGGTCGTAGGCCAGCCGCGACAGCGACAGCGCGCGGGTATAGCGCGCCTCGTCCGGCAGCACGTCCGGGATCGTCGCCTGAAAGGTCGGCGTGAAGGCGGCGGAGGCCGATTGCAGCAGGAAGATCAGGACATAGACCTGCCAGATCTCGGTGACGAAGGGCAGGCACAGCGCCGACGCCCGCCCGCACGAGATCGAGCGCCACCAGCAAGGCGCGGCGTGGCACCCGGTCCGCGAAGGCGCCGGCGATCGGCGCGATGCCGACATAGGCCACCATCTTGATGGTGAAGACCGTGCCCAGCACCATCGCCGCGTTGTCGCCCGCAAGATCGTAGGCCAGAAGCCCGAGCGCCACGGTGGCAAGCCCCGTGCCCAGAAGCGCCACGACCTGCGCGGCGAAGAGATGGCGATAGGTGCGGTCGGCAAGGACTTCCAGCACGGTGCGACCTCAGAGGTATCGGGAGATGGCTTTCAGTTCGTCGCGATCTGCGGCCGAATGTTCGGCGTCGAGGCAATGGTCCATGTGATCGTGGATCAGCGCGCGCTTGGCGTTCGCCACGGCCTTCTCGACCGCCTGCATCTGCTGCGCGATCTCGAGGCAGGGCTTTCCCGCCTCGATCATGTCGATCACGGCCCGAAGATGCCCGTCGGCGCGCTTCAGCCGTGCGACCAGGGCGGGATGGGTTGCGTGTACATGGGGCTTTGTCATACAAAGACGCTATCCTCCCCTGGGGGATAGAACAAGATGGCTCCGCGAATGGGCCGCGACGACGAGCGGGCAGACAGGCAATACCGATGACACCTCTGCGGACAATCGGACGGAGCGCGTTTGCAGCGCTTCTTTGCCTGTCGCTGGTGGTCGTGGTCCGTGATCCCTGCCGCGAGCCATGCGTCGGCAGTCTTCGAGACGCTGCAGCAGCATGCGACGATGATCGCCGAGCACGGTCACTCCCACGGTGAAGAAGAAGACCTCTACCGCTGGCTCCACGGGCACAGCCACGATGCCGCCGACCACGACCACAGCGAAGCGATGCAGACGCTCGCCGCAGAACCCGCCACGGCTCGCGGCCATGAAGACGTCCGGCGTCTTTCGCCTTCGCGAGCCGGGCCGTCGCGCGCTTTGCGGATCGAGCGACCTCCACGGGCCTGATCGGCGCCGCCCGGTGCGGCTTCGACGATCAGCATCCTGCATTCCGGAGATCCATCCATGACCTTAAGTTCGCGGGTCCTGCGAGCCCTGGCGCTACGCCAGATGGCGACGCTGACCCTTCTTCTGCTGGCGGCTTTCTCGCTGACCATCAGCCAGGCCCTGGCCCATAACGTCACCGCAGGCGACGCGGGCTACATCCAGGAGATCTGGGGGGTGAAAATCATCCCCTTCATCTATCTCGGCGCCAAGCACATGGTGACCGGCTATGACCACATCCTGTTCCTGCTCGGCGTCGTCTTCTTCCTCTACAGGAGCAAAGACGTCGCCATCTACGTCAGTCTCTTTGCCATCGGCCATTCGATCACGATGCTGGCCGGCGTTTGGTTTGGCTGGGGCATCAACGCCTACATCATCGACGCGATCATCGGCCTTTCGGTGGTCTACAAGGCGCTCGACAACCTTGGCGCCTATCAGAAGTGGTTCGGGTTCCAGCCCAACACCAAGGCGGCGACGCTGATCTTCGGGCTGTTCCACGGCACGGGCCTGGCCACCAAGATCCTCGACTACGACATCCCGCAAGATGGGCTCTTGCTCAACCTGCTCGCGTTCAACGTGGGCGTTGAAGTTGGTCAGTTGCTCGCTCTCGCGGTGATCCTGATCGTCATGGGCTACTGGCGCCGCAGCGCCTACTTCATGCAGCAATCCATCGTCGCAAACCTGGTGATGATGGGCCTCGGCCTCTGGCTGACCGGCTACCAGGTCGCCGGTTACCTCGCCTCAGCATAATCACGAATGGAAACTCAAATGAACAACGCACCCAGACCCAGGCTCGAAGACCTGCCGACCAAGGCGCAGCTGTTCCGCTCCAGCGTCATCGCGGGCATTGGCGCCGTCGCAATCCTGGTCACCATCTACCTGCCCGCGGAACATGCCATCGATCCGACCGGCATCGGCCGCGTGCTCGGGCTGACGGAAATGGGCGAGATCAAGGTTCAGCTTGCCGAAGAGGCCGAGGCGGATCGCCTGATGGACGAGCAGCGCGGTCAGGATCAGTCCTCAAGCGCCGCCGACGGCGTGTTCGGCCTGTTCGTCAGCGCCGCTCATGCGCAGGAAGCTTGGCAGGACCAAGTGACCTTCACCCTCGAACCTGGAGCCACCGCCGAGATCAAGATGACGATGGAAGCGGGGAACGTCGTCGACTACGCGTGGACCGCAGACGGTGGACGGGTCAACTTTGACCTGCACGCCCATAGCGGCGGCGAGTCGATCGACTACGAGCGCGGCAGCGGCCAGACTTCGGGCGAGGGCAGCATTGAAGCCCCCTTCGCCGGCGATCATGGCTGGTTTTGGCGCAACCGGGACAGCACGCCGATCACGATGACGATCCAGTTGCGTGGCGAATACAGCGAAATCGTGGAGACGTACTGAAGCAATCCGTGCCTGCGGCTCGCCGCAGGCACGCTCTCCCCCTGCGGCGCGTGCGTCTGAAGATTTGGGACTGTATCAGCCGGAGAGTGAGGTCATCCCCAGCCCGTAGAGCATAAGGCCGAGAAGGGCGGACCCGCCCAGCACCGTCGCCATGCCGAGTTTCAGCCGGAACACCGCGATGAGCGCCAACGCCGACAGCGCGGCCGCTGCCCAGTCGATCGAACCCAAGACGGGGAGCTCGAGCCTGAGGGGCCCAGCCTCGATCCGGTACACTTCCGACCAGACGACGTGGATCGCGAACCAGATCGCAAGGTTCAGGATCACGCCAACGACCGAAGCCGTCACCGCCGTCAGCGCGGCCGACAGCGACCGGTTCGACCGCAGGCGTTCCATGTACGGCGCCCCAAGGAAGATGAAGGCAAAACAGGGCGCGAAGGTGACCCAGGTCGCAAGCAGGCCGCCGATCGTGCCGGCAAGGAGCGCGTTGTCCCAGCCGGCCTCGCGGAATGCGCCGAGAAAGCCGACGAATTGCAGGACCATGATCAGCGGCCCGGGCGTCGTCTCCGCCATGCCAAGCCCGTCGAGCATCTCGCCGGGCGCCAGCCATCCATAGGTTCCGACCGCCTCCTGCGCGACGTAGGCGAGTACGGCATAGGCGCCGCCGAAGGTCACCACCGCCATCTTCGAGAAGAAGATGGCGATGTCCGCAAAGACGTTTGCTGGACCCATGGCGAGCGCCAGAACCGCGACTGGCGCAAGCCACAGCGCCAGCGCGACGGCGCCCGCCACCAGCGCGCCGCGACGCGCCGCCGTCGGCATCTCGGGCATCTCCGCCCCAAGGAGCGTATCGGCGTCGTCCACATGGGCGCCGCCGACCGACCCGTGGCCGCCGCCCGGAGCGAAGGCCTGCAGCCCGGCCCGCGCTCCCAGAAATCCGATGAGGGCGGCGGCGAGCACGATCAGCGGGAACGGGACGCCGAAGGCAAAGATCGCGACGAAGGACAGCGCGGCGATCACGCGCATCGCGTCGTTCTTCAAGGCGCGCCGACCGACGCGAAAGACCGCCTGCAGCACGATGGCGAGCACCGCGGCCTTGAGCCCGAAGAAGAGCGCGGCGACGAAGCCGACATTGCCGAAGATCACATAGACCCAGCTCAGCGCCATGATGGCGATGACGCCGGGGAGAACGAAAAGGACGCCGGCGATCACCCCGCCCCAGGTCCGATGCAGGAGCCAGCCGATATAGACGGCGAGCTGCTGCGCCTCCGGCCCCGGCAGCAGCATGCAGAAGTTCAGCGCGTGGAGGAACCGCCCGTCCCCGAGCCAGCGTTTCTCCTCGACGAGGATGCGGTGCATCACCGCGATCTGTCCCGCCGGGCCTCCGAAGGACAGCAGAGCCACGCGCGCCCAGACCCGCGTTGCCTCGGCGAGCGTCGGATAATCCCCCGCAGGGGTATCGTCGTGCGGGATCGCCGGTGTTGTATCGCTCATCTCGCACCTCCTGGTCGGTTGGTCGGCCAGTTGTGCGTCTCGTCGGTGGCGTCGCGCGCCCACCGATAGAACGCGTCGTAGAGCGCCATGCCGGCCTCGAGTTGCTCGAGGTCGTCCGCGTACATCCGGGAGAGACCGAGGGAGGCGGCGAGCAGCCCCGCAGCCTCGGGAGCAAGGTCGAGGCGCGATGTGTCGGCGCCGCGTACGATGGAAGCCAGCCGATCGAGCGCCGGGATCGAGAGCCGGAGTTCCGACAGCATCGTGTCGAAGGTGCAAAGCTCGCCGCGGTGGCTCCAGAACACCTCCTCGATGTCGTAGGGCATCGCTCCTAAAAGCTCGGCCACGCCGACGACCTCCGCTGGCGCAACGTAGAGGAAGATTGCGCGTGGATCGACGAAGCGGCGGATCAGCCAGGGGCAGGCAATCCGGTCGATCTTTGGCCGGGAGCGCGTCACCCAGACCGTCCGGCCCTCCGCGTTGCGTGCGGAGAGCTTGCCGGGATCGACAAGCGGAAACCCCGCGGCATCCCAGGCGGCCTGTCCGCCTTCCAGATATTCCGCTGGCACATGCGCACTCCGCAGCAGGGCGGCGACGCCCTGACTGCGCCTGTGACCTTCGGCGCAGATCACGACGACCGGCCCGCTCAGGCCCGTCGTGAGGCCCGCCAAAGCATCGGGAGTGACCTCCGCCTCATGGAGCGGCCGAGCGGCTGGAACGAGGCGCGGATCGGCGGCGCGGGCGGCCTCGGTACGAACGTCGAGCAGGGTCGGACAGCGGGGAGTGCCGATCAGCTTGGCGAGCTTGTCGGCAGGAATGGCGTCGGGCACAGGCATCTGCGTTCCTCCTTGGATCAAGGTACACGTGGAACGCGAGCTTCGGCTGTCGCCTCGTGGGGAGATCGCGGATCCCCATGCCGGCAGACTTTCTCAAGACGGGCGCGCTGTCAATTCCCCGCCGCAACGGCCATGTTGGAAAGGTCCGACCACCGATTGTCACCGCTGGCCCGAGCGGGATAGATTGCGCCATGCAAGCAGAGAGCTTGGGAATTCTTGTCAGCCTATGGGCACGGCTCGTTTCGGTGCAACGCGAGATCTCGGCTGACCTCGCCCTGATGCTCAACGCTTTTGCCGAAACCCGGGATTGGTGGACACTGGCCGGCTTCCTGCCCTTCGGCATCGCCTCTGGGGCGGCGCACGCGCTGACGCCCGGACACTCGAAGACCGTGCTGTCCTTGTTCGTCGCCGGAAGCGGCGCCAGCCTGTCGAGAGGGGTGGGAACCGCCCTCATCCTCTCTGCCACGCACATCTCGATCTCCGTTCTCGTAATCGTTCTCGCCCTGCCGGTGGTTTCGCTGGCCTTTGGCGAAGTCGGACGGGCGCGGATCCTGGAAGACCTGAGCCGAGGCCTAATCGCATTGATCGGACTCTGGCTTCTCATCGCCGCCATCCGGGGACAAGCTGCCCATGGCCATCATGAGGACGCGGCGTTCGGGGTGGTGGCCGGGTTGATCCCGTGTCCGCTAACCCTGTTCGTCATGACATTTTCCAGCGCTCGAGGCGCTCCGGAGGCCGGTCTGGCTTTCGCTCTTTGGCGGGGTCCTGATCGGGCTCAGCGTGGTGATGGTGATGGGCCTCTTCGGACGCATCGCCGGGATCTCGGGGATCACCAACGGGTTCGTCGGGGCGGCGGTGCCGATGGCGGGCGCGCCCCGGGACCGGGGCTGGCGCCTGGCGTTCCTGCTCGGCCTGATCGCGGCGCCGCTGGCGCTGATGCTGGCGGGCGGCACCGTCGAGCAGACGGTGCCCGGAACCTTGCCGGCATGGCGGTTGCCGGGCTGCTGGTCGGGCTGGGCACCGCGCTTGGTTCAGGCCGCACGTCGGGGCATGGCGTCTGCGGCTGGCGCGGCTGGCGCGCCGCTCGCTCGTGGCGGTCCTGACGTTCATGGCCGCGGGCTTCGTCACGGTCTCCGTCCTGCGGCACATCCTGGGAGTTGCATGATGCGCATCGCAGTCGGCTTCTTCAGCGGTTTGGTCTTCGGTCTCGGCCTCATCATCTCGGGCATGGCCAACCCGGCGAAGGTGCTGAACTTCCTGGACCTCGCCGGGACGTGGGACCCGAGCCTCGCCTTCGTGATGGGCAGCGCGACATTGACCGCCTTCGTCGGCTACCGCCTCGTCTGGCGTGGGCCCGCTCCGACGCTGGGGGCCATCTTCGACGTGCCCTCGAACACGCGGATCGACCGGCCGCTGATCACGGGCGCGGCCATGTTCGGCATCGGCTGGGGGATCGGCGGCTTCTGCCCGGGCCCGGCCTGGACGGCCCTGCCGCTCCTCGCCTCCGGAACCCTTGTCTTCCTGCCGATGATGCTGGACGGGCTCTGGCTCGGCTCGCGCGGCAAGAACCCCTCAATCCCGAATCCGAAAGGAGCCTTTTGATGAGCAAGCTCAAGGAACGCGTCGTCCGCCACTCTCCGTCGCGCGGGACCGGGAGCCCCGATGTCTGGGGCATCTACGAGCCCGACACCGGCTCGATCCAGTATGTCTGCGCCGACCCCGCGACGAAGAAGGCAGCGCTGATCGACGTAGCCTGGAACTTCGACCCGCAGCACTACCGCTTTTCGACCGAAAGCCTGGACCAGGTGCTCGAACTTGTGCGGAAGAACGGGCTGACGGTGGAATGGGTGCTCGACACGCACCCCCACGCCGACCACGTCATGGCCTCCGCGCACCTCAAGGAGCGGACGGGCGCCCCCAACGCCATCGGTGCGAAGGTTCACGACATCGCGAAGCTCTGGGAGAAGATCTACAACATGCCCGGCGTCTTCGATCCGGACCGGGACTTCGACCGGCTGTTTGCCGAGGGTGAAACCTTCCGGATCGGTGAGCTTGAGGTCCGGGTGATGCTCTCTCCCGGCCACACGCTGGGCTCGATCACCTATGTCTGCGGCGACGCGGCCTTCACTCACGACACGCTGATGCAGCCCGACGTCGGCACGTCGCGCGCGGACTTCCCGGGCGGCAATACCGAGCAGCTCTGGACCTCGATCCAGGACATCCTCGCGCTCCCGCCCCAGACGCGCATCTTCGTCGGCCACGACTACGGCGCGGACAACCGCGACGAGCCGATGTGGGAAGCGACAGTGGCCGAGCACAAGGCCGAGAACCGGCACGTGAAGGAGGGCACGAACCGCGGGGAGTGGATCAAGCTCCGCGACGAGCGCGACGCCACCCTGCCGCTGCCCGACCGCATCCTTGCTGCGCTCCAGGTCAACCTGCGCGGCGGCCGCCTGCCGCCTGCCGAGGATGACGGCCGCGTCTATCTGAAGCTGCCCGTGAACCGCTTCTGAGGAACCAACGATGACCCAGACCATGAAGGACCTCGTAGCCGACGCCCGCAGCCGCGTCGGCGCCATATCTCCTCAGGACGCCGAGCAGGCGACCCGCGGGGGAGACCTCATCCTTGATGTCCGCGAGCCGGCCGAGCTGGTGGAGGCTGGGCGCATCGCCGGTGCGCTGCACGTCCCGCGCGGCATCCTCGAGACCCGGGCGGATGCGACCACCGACGTTGCCGAGGCGCGCCTGACGCGGGTGCGCGGCTCCGGCCGTGTCCACGTGCTCTGCGCCTCGGGCGGACGCGCCGCGCTGGCGGCGGACACGCTGCGGCGGATGGGCTACGATGCAGACCTCATCGAGGGCGGCCTCGGCGGGTGGAAGTCTGCCGGTCTCCCGGTCGAGAACTGATCCATGGGCAGGCCGGCCGGACACCTCCGTTCCCGATTGGGGCGCCGATACGATCGGCGGGCGTTCCTCAGCGACGGGCTGGCCGTGGCGATTGTGACGATCATGCTGATCCCGCAGTCACTGGCCTATGCGTGCTGGCCGGCCTGCCGCCTGTCTTGTCGGGCTCCATGCCTCGATTTTGCCGCTGATCGCCTGTGTCATGTTCGGAACCAGCCGCGCCATTGCGGTGGAGCCGGTCGCGGTGGTGTCACTTCTGACCGCGACCGCTGCGTGCGCCGTTGCCACCCCGGGAAGCGTAGAGTACGTCGCCGCGGCGCTGACGCTGGCGTTGCTCTCAGGACTGATCCTGTTCCTGATGAAGCTGCTTCGTCTCGGCTTCATACGAACCTGCTGTCGCACCCGATGATCTCGCGCCTCATCACCGCCTTCGGAATGCTGATCGCCAGTCAGTTGCAGCACATTGCGTCCGAGCCGGTGGGCACACGCTAAAGCCTTTCGACATTAACCTGAGACATTAGCCGGCAGCGGCAAAGTAGTTCCGGCACTCTTGCGAGCCGTAGAGATCACAGATCGCCCCGATGGCACTGAACACGTCAGTGAAGGTCCTTGCGCCGATCTTTCGCAGATGAGCCTTGAGTTTGGAAAAGGCTTGCTCGATGGGGTTCAAGTCGGGCGAGTACGGCGGCAGGTAGAGAAACCAGCAACCGTGGTCCCTCAGCGCGCGGGCGGCCTCGGCGTTGCGATGCGTGGCAAGGTTGTCGAGCACAACGACAGTGCCCGGCGCAATCTCGGGCACCAGGACGTCGCGGACATAGGCGGCGAAGGCTGGACCATCCATCGCACCCTTGATCACCCAAGGTGCGATCAGCGCGTCCGCCGTCAGTCCCGCGATCAGCGTCTGCGTGCCCCAGCTGCCGAACGGAGCATCCATGGTCAGCCGCTCTCCGCGTGGGGCCCGCCCGCGGATACGCGTGAGGTTCGTCTTCACCGCCGTCTCGTCCAGGAAGACCACGCGCTCGGGCTGGGCGGAGATGGCGGGAAGACGGTGTCTCATCCACTCGGCACGCTGTTGCCTGACCCGTGCGCGTCGCCGCTCGGTGGCGACCAGCGACTTTTTTTGTACGTGAACCCGAGCCGGGTCAGCAGCTTGGCGATGGAGGAGTGGTGGACGTCCACACCCTCCGCCTCGGCAAGGGCGTCGCGCAATTCGAAGAGAGTGATATCGGGGTCCTGCGCGACCAGCTCCTCGATGAAGCCACGGTAGGCCGCCAGCTTGCCCGAGCCGGGCGGGCGACCCTGGATCGATGGTTCGGCATGGCCCCTCGTCCTGATCTGGCGCGCCCAACGGGCTCCGGTCGCGGGCGACACCTTCAGTCGCGCCGCAGCAGCCCGTCCGCTCAATCCTTCCTTGATGTACTTCAGAAATCGGGTCCGAAGCGCCGACGGCAATGGTGCTGACATGATCCATCCTCCCACACGAGATGAATCACAGCCTGTCCTTCATGGGAATCCCCATGATTCAAGTTTCAGCCGAAAGGCTTTAGTGACCACGCGCAGGCTGATCCTGCGGGCGCCGCCGGGCAACGGCCCCTTCGAGCCGGGCCAACCCAACGCGCGCTTCGCTTCTGGAATTGCGCGCGTTTTACGTTCGGGCGCCTTCGGGTCACTGCTGGGTTGTGGCGGCGAAACGCCCGACGCCATACTCGAGGCGCTCGGCCAAGACGTTCTCGATCTGGAAGGAGGAGATCCTCTCGGGCCTGCCGGCGTCTCTGATGCTGATCAACGGTGAAAGGGTCGAACTCGTTACGAAGTCAGGCGGCTTCGGAGATCGCGAAGCGCTGATGGCGGTCGCAGAGGCCGCGTCACCGGCCGCATGGCCCTGATTTCCGCGGCACCGGTCGCGCCATTATCTCCACGTCGGACGCGCGCCAACGAGCTCTGACTGCGGCCGCGTCTGGTCCCGCCCAATGTCGCCTGGAGGCGAAAGAAGTTAGCGCCTGGCGCTCCAGTAGCCTTCCCGGCCGCAGAAACGACCGAAACAGGCCTGCCCTGTCGAGGGAAATGCGGCGCTGCGGTCGGCTTTCAAGCATACCACCGGACGACGCCGCAACTCGATCGGGAACGATTGGTGCCGCTGAAGGGACTCGAACCCCCGACCCACGCATTACGAATGCGTTGCTCTACCAGCTGAGCTACAGCGGCGCCGCGGCTCCCATAGCAACCGGCCGCGCCTGCGTCCACCCCTGTCCGTAGCCATCGTCAATCCGCCGGCGACGTCGTCAGGAACTCTTCCACGGCCGCGACAAACGCTCGCGGCGCTTCGGCGTGCAGCCAATGCCCGGCGTCAGCAAGCTCGACGTGTCGGACCGCGGGAAACAGCGCCAGAATCTTCGGCCAATGGACGTCCCCGACATAGTCCGATGCGCCGCCGGTCAGGAACAGCACCGGACCCGGGAACCGACCCGACAGGTTCGGGAAGCTCATGATCGTAGGCATCTGGTCAGACAGCGCGTCAAGGTTCAGCTTCCAGGCCGCGCCTTCCGGACCGATCGCGATGCTCTGCGCAAAGAACGCTCTGAGCGACGGTTCGGGCACGGCGCCGGCCAAGGCCGCGTCGGCCTGCGATCGTCGCTCGATCCCCGACAGGTCGATCGCTTGCATCGCCTCGACATAGCCGATCTGGCTGTGCCCGTAGGCCGCCGGTGCGATGTCGGCCACGATCAGCCGAGCGACGCAGTCGGGCTTGGTCAGAGCGAGAACCATTGCGGCCTTGCCGCCCATCGAATGCCCAAGGACATCGGCCCTTCCGCCTATCGAGGAAATGACCTCGAAGAGATCCCCGGCCAGCGCCGGGTAGGAGTTGTCCGCATTCCACCTGCTGTCGCCATGATTGCGCATGTCGACCGCTATCACCTCTCGAGCCTCGGAAAGTCGCTTGGCGACAACGCCCCAGTTCCGTGCAGATCCGAAGAGGCCGGGCGCGATCACGAGCGGCGGCCGATCGCTCGGTCGGCCGTGACGAATGAGGTTGAGCATGACCTGTCCTTCCCGCAGCGCGTTGTGGGCCGGAAGCTAGCCCCGACGAAGGGAGGCATCAACACAGCCGCGCCAGGCGGCTTGCCGCTTCCTCTCGGCGTACGGTCCTTGACGCGACGGCGCTTCGGGCCTCCACTGACGCCGTCAATAGAAAGGGTGGTTCATTGGCCGAGAGCGTTGACGACATCGATCCGCAGGGCCTGATCCGGGAATCCTTCCGGATGGAACTCACGCCGGAGGAATGCCGGACCATCTTCCTGGCATGGGCCCTCGGAGTCGATCCAGCTGGGCCCGAAGAGATAGCTCGACTGCTCGTTCGGTATGGCGCACGCCACCCCGTCCATCCAATGACCGCGCTGCTCGAGGCCGCCGCCGACGCGGACCGTTCGAAACGCGGCCGCCGGCGCAACCGGTCGTGCGGTTCCTGATGCCGGCGTAGTCAGCCGCGAAGAATCCAACCGCCGCCGAGGACGCGCGAGCCCTCGGGCGCGTAGAAGACACAGGCCTGACCGGGAGCGACGCCTTCTTCGGCGTCCAGCAACTCGACCCGGACGCGGCCGCACCCCGCCGGATGCAGCCGGGCCGGCTTCGGCCGCCGCGTCGAGCGCACCCGGGCGCCGATCTCCCAGCCGCCGGCGGGCGCATCGTCGATTGGTCCGTCCCCGAGCCAGTTCACCTCGCCGACCAGAATGCTGCGGCGGGCCAGAGACTGCCGAGGCCCGACGATCACCTGCCGGGACATGGCGTCCAGCCGGACCACGAATAGAGGCTCGCCGCTGCTGATCCCGAGACCGCGGCGCTGGCCGACGGTATAGTGGATGACTCCCTTGTGGCGCCCGAGCATCCGTCCGTCGACATGCACGATATCGCCCGGCTCGACGGCGCCGGGCCGCAAACGCTCGATCACTGACGCATAGGAGCCGTTCGGCACGAAGCAGATGTCCTGGCTGTCGGGCTTGTCTGCGACTGCCAGCCCGTAGCGCTCCGCCAGGGCGCGCGTATCGAATTTTGACCGCAGATTTCCCAGCGGGAAGCGCAAATATTCCAGTTGCTGGCGCGTTGTAGAGAACAGGAAGTAGCTTTGGTCGCGGTCGGGGTCCGCGGCGCGGTGCAATTGAGCGCCGAGAGGGGTGGAGTTGCGGTGAACGTAGTGGCCCGTCGCCATGCAGTCGGCGCCGAGATCGCGCGCGGTTTCGAGCAAGTCGACGAACTTGACCCGCTGGTTGCAGCGGATGCAGGGAACGGGGGTAGCCCCCGCGAGGTAAGAATTGGCGAATTCGTCGATGACCGACGCGCGGAACCTGTCCTCGTAGTCGAGCACGTAGTGCGGGAAGCCGATCCTTTCGGCGACGCGGCGGGCGTCGAGGATGTCTCGTCCGGCGCAGCAGGCGCCGCTGCGCGCCAGAGCCGCCCCGTGGTCGTAGAGCTGAAGCGTGACCCCGATTACCTCGTAGCCCTGATCCGCGAGCATCGCCGCGACCACCGAGCTGTCTACTCCACCGGACATGGCGACGAGCACCCGAGTGTCGGCCGGCGGCTTAGCAAATTCCAGGCTGTTGAGTCCGGCGTTGGAAAAGAAAGCATTCATGAGGAAGGTCCGATGGCTGCCGCGCAATATCGTAAAACCCTAAACAATAGCAAGTCCCCGCTTCACCGGCACTTAAGAGGTAGCTCTGTAAGTAACGCTCCGGGTGATCAAAAATCCAGGGAGCGTGGCATGTATATCAGACGTGAGAAGGGGCCCGTGTTCGTCACACTTTCTGACGGAACCAAGTTGACGCGGTCGGATCTTCCACCGGTCAACACCAAACGGTGGGTTGCGCGCCGAAAGGCCACTGTTGTCGCTGCTGTCGACAACGGGCTTATTGCCGCTTCCGAGGCTTGCGAGATGTACCGATTGTCCGAAGAAGAACTGGAGATATGGCGCTGCGCCGTCCGGAAGCACGGTGCGGCGGCGCTCCGCGTCACCGCAATTCAAAAATATAGACAACTTTAAGGCGATCTCGTAGCATGCTGCTATCGTAATCCATCGTTAACCTGAAATCGGCTAACGATGGTTGGGAAGTAGAGCCGCTGACTGGAACGGAGAGAGCAGCCCATGCGCATCCTGCTTGTCGAAGACGATCCGACGACGTCCAAGAGCATCGAGCTGATGCTGCAGAACGCGAATCTGAATGTCTACGCGACGGATCTCGGCGAGGAAGGCATCGACCTGGCCAAGCTCTACGACTACGATCTGATTCTTCTCGATCTCAACCTGCCGGACATGACGGGCCACGAGGTGCTTCGGCAACTTCGGGTCGCCAAGGTCGAGACGCCAATTCTTATACTTTCGGGCGCCGACGACACGGAGTCAAAGCTGAAGGGGTTTGGCTTCGGAGCCGACGACTACATGACCAAGCCGTTTCATAGGCAGGAACTCGTCGCGCGCATCCACGCCATCGTCCGACGCTCCAAAGGTCACGCACAGTCGGTAATCGAGACCGGCAAGTTCGCGGTCAACCTCGACGCCAAGACCGTCGAGGTCGACGGCAAGCCGGTGCATCTGACCGGCAAAGAGTATCAGATGCTGGAATTGCTCTCGCTGCGCAAGGGCACGACCCTGACCAAGGAAATGTTCCTTAATCACCTCTACGGCGGCATGGACGAGCCCGAGTTGAAGATCATCGACGTCTTCATCTGCAAGCTGCGCAAAAAGCTCTCCGAAGCCACCGGCGGCGAGAACTATATCGAGACGGTCTGGGGCCGTGGCTACGTCCTGCGCGACCCGCGGAGCGCCGAAGCCAAACGCAAAATCGCCGTGGGGGCCTGAAGCGGGCAGAGCGGCGCTTGCTTCGCATTTTGCCGCTTGGGCCCGCCTGGAGGGACGCAACGATCATTCGCGACCGATCCCTTTCGAACTCCGCTTGTTCAATTCCCGATACCGCAGCAACGGTGCAGCGGCCGGCGCCAACAGGCAGGCTCATCCGGTGGGCGCTGCATATGCACAAGAACGGCTCGGGCCGTACCTGCAGCTCACCGCAAGCCTGACTCCCAATCCACTCATTGCGCGTGAGCGCTTAGTCGGTCGCGGGCCCGCGTTCTCGCAGGACCTGAGCGTAGACATTGACGATCAGAGCCAGCAGCAGAATCAGGCCGCGGATCAATATCTTCAGGAAGCTGTCGATCTGGATGTGATCCAGGCCGTTGTTCAGCACGCCGAGCACCAGTAGGCCGACGATCGTGTTGCCGATCCCGCCTCGCCCGCCAAAAAGGCTGGTGCCGCCGACCACGACCGCCGCAATTGCGTCGAGCAAGTAGCTGTCAAACTGATTCTGCTGTGCCGATCCAAAATACGCGACGCCCAGCATGCCCGCGATGCCCGAGCACATCGCGGAGATGATCAGGACGGAGGCGATTATGACCTTGACGTTAACGCCGGAGTACTCGGCGGCCTCGCGGTTGCCGCCGACCATGTAGACGTACCGCCCGAAGCGCGTGTAGGTCAGCACGAAGTGCGCGACGGCAAGGAAGATCAGGCAGACGATTATGGTCCAGCGAATGCCGAAGATCGAACCCGACCCCAGATAGTGGACGATGTCGGGGAAGTTGTACGCGATCTGGCCGCGCACCAGCAGAGCAGAGACGCCGTTCGCGATCTGCATGACGGCGAGCGTCATGATGAATGATGGAATACCTATTTTGGTCACGCCAAAAGCGGTCAGGCAGCCGAATGCGAAGGCGCTGAGCAGCGTCAGCACGACGGCGATCACGCCGGGCATCGGAAGATTGGCGATGTTCACGTAGTCCGGCTGCAACGTGAAGTAGGCGACGGTGATACCGATCGCGTTGGCTATCGCCGCAACCGACAGATCGATCTCTGCCGTCAGGATCACAAATGTCAGGCCGACCGCAATGATGCCGGTGATCGAGACCTGGCTCGCGATATTCATCGCATTCACCAGGGTGAAGAAACTCGGGCTGGCGAGCGAGAAGAACAGAACCAGCACGACCAGCGTGATGACCGGCGCGATGTTTCGCAGCTGGTCGATCAGGAAGCTTTTGATCCCGGTGCGGGCGGGCTGCAGGTTTTCGGTGCTGGCCAAGGTAAGGGCTCCGGATCGTGCTGGCGTCAGGCAGCGGCGAGAAGGTCGGACTTGGCGATTCTCCCACGGGAAAACTCCCGTGCCGCCGTTCCCTTCTTCATCACCGTCACGCGGTCGGCGAGGGTCAAAATCGTCTCAGGCTCTGTCGAGAGCACAAGGATGGCGACGCCGCGGTCGCGCAGCGATTTCAGAATTCGGATCACGTCTTCCTTGGCGCCGACGTCCATTCCGCGCGTCGGCTCCACGAGGATCAGCGCCTTCGGAAGATGGGTGAGCCATTTTGCAAGACCCACCTTCTGCTGGTTTCCGCCCGACAGCGATCCAAGAGAGATGCCGGGCAACGGAGGCCGTATCTGGAGGTCCTTCGTGTGCTCGGCCGCGATTTCGCGCTCACGGTCCGGCTTCAGGAAAATCCTTGAGATCCGGTCCAGGATCGAGATCGAAATGTTCTTGTAGACCGGCTCGGTTCGGAACAACATCATGTTCCGGTTCTCTGGAACGAAGGCGATGCCGGCGCGCCTGGCCGCCGCCGTCGACCGAAACCGGACCGGCACATCGTCGATCCTGAGGTCGCCTTCGCTGAAGTGGAGTTTTCCGAACAGGGCGCGCGCCAGTTCGATCTGGCCGCAGCCCATAAAGCCATAGACACCCGTGATCTCGCCCTTGCGCAGCGTAATGGAAAAATGATCCAACGCGCGTCCGAGGCTGGCGTCACGCACTTCGAGCACGATCGGCAGGCTGTCGTCCGCTTCTAGATCCGCGACCTCGCCCATGTGCATGTCGGCCATGTCGCGACCGATCATGTGGCCGATGACGGCCTCCTTGTCGAGATCGGCTGCGTTTTCCGTCGTCACCTTCCTGCCATTGCGAAATACGGTGACGCGGTCCGATATCTCCAGAACGTCGTCCAGGAAGTGCGAGATGAAGACCATGCTGCGCCCCTCGGCGCGAAGCCGGCGCAGAACGTCGAACAGCAGCGCGACCTCCGGCGGGGACAAAGCCGACGTCGGCTCGTCGAGGATCAGGATCCGGGCGCCAGAGAACAGCACGCGGCTCAGTTCGACCAGTTGCTGCAGCCCGACCGGAAGAGAACCCATCCGGATCTTGGGGTCTATGTCGAGCCCGAGGCTCGCGATCTGTTTCCGCGCCTCGATGTTCATACGAGCCCAATCGATGACCCCAAGCGACGTCAGCGGGTGTTTGCCCAGGAACACGTTCTCCGCAACCGTCAGGTCCGCGACCGTAGAAAGCTCCTGGTGGACCATGCCGATGCCCTGATCCAGCGCGTCACGCGGCGAATGAAGCCGGACCTCGCGGCCGTCTATCCGCATCACGCCCTCGAACTCGGTATGAACGCCGGCAATAATCTTCATTGTTGTCGACTTCCCGGCCCCGTTCTCGCCGACGAGGCCGTGGATCTCGCCACGCCGCAACGAAAAATCGACGTCCTTGAGGGCGACGACGCCGCCAAACGATTTGGAGACGCCGACAAGCTCCAGCAGGGGCGTCGTCCCGCCCCTGCTTCCCTCCTGATACTCCCCTGAATGCACAGCCGATTACATCAGGAACTGCTTCTGGAGCCACAATTGGCCGGCAGCTGTTTCTTCTGTCACGACCGGTCCGTCCGCGAGGATGAACTCCGGAATGCCCGCGTTTGCCTTGCCGCCTGCCGCGACCGCTGCGCAACCCGCCGCAACCGACCAGCCGTGGATGCGGCAGGATGGATTCCGCACCGTCGTCAGCATCACGCCATCGATGACCGCGTTCACCGCCGGCGGCATCGCGTCGACGCCGGCGAGCTGAATGCCCTCGCGACCCTTCGACTTGATCACGTTGAAGGCGGCCAGCGCCATGTCGTCATTGTGGAAGAACGCGCCCGCGATGTCCGGATGCTGGGTCAGTACCGAATCCCAGATGCGCGACGCCTTGGTCACGTCCCAGTCGGCCGGCTGCTCGTCGATAACGGTCACGTCCGGATAATTCGCGACGACCTGCTTGAAGCCCTCGGCGCGGCCCTGAGCGCCCGAGTGGCCGAGCGCGCCCTGTGTCATCACGACGTTGCCCTTGCCGCCGATCGCCTTCATCAGCGTCTCGGTCGCGACCGAGCCCATCATGATGTTGTCGGGCGCGATAAAGGTTGTGATGTCGACGGTGCCGAGAGGCGCGATCAGCGTATCCATTGCCACGACCGGGATGCCAGCCTCGATCATCCGGTTGATCGGGTCGGTCAGCGTTCCGATGCCGAACGTCTGGATCGCGACGAAGTCCCAGGGCTGGGACGCCATGTTCTCGATCGCCGCACGCTGCTTCGTCGAAGCCAGTTCGCCGTCGAACCAGGTGATCTCGACGTTCATCAGCTTGCCCCAGGCCTCTGCGGCCTGCTTGCCCTGCGCGCACCAGGTCGCCTGAAGCCCGGCGTTCGAGAACGCAGCCTTGAGCGGAGTCGAGGATGCCTGCAGTTCCTGCGCAATTGCGGGGTCGAAGCCGGCGCTGGCGAGCAGCGCGCCACCTACGCTGGCGGCGCCGAACGCCTTGAGTGCGCTGCGACGCGTCGCGCCGATGCGGCCGATCTCGTCAAGCGCCGCGGAATCGCGGGTATGGTCCTTGGTCACGGTGTCCTCCCAATGACTGGGGCCTTAGCGCCCCTTGTTCTTGGCGGCCCATCGATGGCCGCCATAGGCCACTTAAACACCGGCTTTCTCAACCGGTCAACGCGCATGTAGCGACCAGATCGACCGCACATGTCCGGTTAACAATCTGTTTTACCTTCAATATACTAGTACAATCAATGCACTGCCAGTCACGACGAAGTGCAACTGGGCCGGCGAATTTCCGTGACAATCAGATCAGCTACAGCGACATCGACGAAGGGTCGGCTGCGCCGGCCTACTTCGCAGCGGCATCTTTGGCTGCCGCTCGAATTTCCCGCTCTAGCGCATCGAGGAATCGGGATCGATCCGCCCTTGAGAAGGGACGACCGCCACCTTGCCGGAATGGATCCGCAGCGCGCAGGTCCGTCATCAGGTCGCGCATGGCAAGCGCCGCACCGACATTTGCAGGTCCCAACGCCTCGCCGCTTGGCTTGAGCACCCGTGCGCCAGACGCAACGCAACGCGCAGCCAGCGGGACATCCGCAGTGACGCACAAGTCGCCCTTTCCGGCTCGCTCGGCGATCCACTTGTCCGCGGCATCAGGTCCTTCCGGCACGATCTCGATACGCGCAAGCGGATGCGGGTTCGGACGAAGCCCTCCGTTGGCGACGAAGACCACTTGTACTCCGTGACGCTCGGCGACCCGCATCACTTCATCCTTCACGGGGCAGGCGTCGGCGTCGACATAGATCACTCGTTCAGCGCCTCCGCATGGAAGGCGACATGCTCGTCCATGAAGCTCGAGATGAAGAAGTAGCTGTGGTCGTAACCGGGCTGCATCCGCATCACAGAGTTTTGCCGCCGCGCCGCCAGCGCGGCGGCCAGCGTCTCGGGCTTCAGCTTGTCCAGGAACTGGTCGGATGTGCCTTGATCGACCAGAACCGGACCGTCAAACCCGCGCGCCGCGATCAGCAAGCTTGAGTCGTGCGCCGCCCAGACTGCCTCGTCCGGCCCGAGATAGGCGGCGAATTGCTTGCGCCCCCATTCGCTCGCCGCCGGATTTGCGATCGGCGCGAATGCCGAGACCGAGCGAAAGCGCTTTGGAAGGCCGACTGCCAAGGTCAGAGCGCCATGCCCGCCCATCGAATGCCCGGTAATCGCCTGCGCGCCCTCTTCGAGATCGAAGTTCCTGAAGATCAGCGTCGGCAGTTCCTCCGCGATGTAGGACCACATCCGGAAATGCGGAGCCCACGGCGCTTCGGTCGCATCAACGTAGAAGCCCGCCCCCTGCCCCAGATCGAATGCCGCGTCATCAGCCACCCTGTCGCCCCGCGGCGACGTGTCGGGAAACACGACTGCGACCCCTGCCCGCGCCGCCGCAGCCTGCGCGCCTGATTTGAGCATCGCGTTCTCGTGGGTGCAGGACAGTCCGGACAGGAACCAAAGGACCGGCACCGGCCGCGTCTTGGCCTGCGGAGGCAGGTAGAGACCAAAGGTCATGTCGCAGTCGCAGACCCGGGACGCATGTCGGTATACCGCCTGAACGCCGCCGAAAGCAGCCCACTCCGATGTCGTTTCCAAGCGCGCCCTCCATCACGTCTCCGACCTCCGACTAGCATCCCGACTCGCCCGGCGTCACGGACGTTCTGGGGAGGTTGCCTCACCAACCGGGATCAGCCAGATTGCACGCTGGAGGATTGCGAACCCATGCCCACAGAACGCAGTCCGCGTCTCGCGGTCCTGATCGACGCTGACAATACCTCGGCGCGGGTCGCCCCCGGCCTGTTCATTGAGATCGCCAAGCTCGGAGAGGCCAGCGTGCGCCGGATTTACGGGGATTTCGCCGACAGCCGAATGAAGGGCTGGGCAGAGGCGCTGCCGCGGCACGCCATCGTGCCGCACCAGAACTTCGCCTACACGCAAGGAAAGAATTCGGCCGACATCGCACTGGTCATCGACGCAATGGACCTGCTGCACTCCGGCCGCTTCGATGGCTTCTGCCTCGTCTCATCCGACAGCGACTTCACCCGGCTGGCCGCGCGAATCCGGGAACAGGGCGTCGACGCCTACGGCTTCGGACAGCGCAAGACGCCCGAAGCATTTCGCCAGGCTTGCAAGCGCTTCTTCTTTACCGAGAACCTGATGCCCGAGGTGTCGGAAAGCCCGGCCGCCGTCGCGGCGGCCAATGAAAAGGAAAGCCCCTCGGCAGCGGTCCCGTTAATTCGGCAGGCAATGGCCGAGCTCGAGGACGACGACGGTTGGGTCGTGCTCGGGGGCCTCGGCAGTCAGATCCAGAACCTTGCGCCGGATTTCGACACGCGCACCTATGGAGCGGCGAAGCTCAGTGCGTTGATCGAGAAGACGGGCGCCTTCGAGACGCAGCGCGGCGCCGGGCCGATTCGTATCCGGCTAAAGCCGACGCGCGCACGTTAGGTTCGGCGCTCCGCACCCGTGGTTCAGCTCCACGGCCTCGACCGCCGTCGCATCTACATTGGCGCTTCTCAGCTTCGCGCGACCCACGGAATCCCTCGTCTTCAGGTTTGCCTGCTTTCGCATTTTCTCCAGTTGCTTTTGCGCAGCCTGAAGGGAGCGCGTCCGCCAATCCGCCGCCTCAAGTGTATTCGTCTAATAACGTAGAGGATCTTTCGCACATTGCCGGGCGAGGCGGCTCCTTCAGGATCATTGAAAGGAGCTTGGGATGGACGAGAAGCCGGAGGCGAAGTCGATGGGACAGGTGATCCAGGTCGATGAGGCTCGGATCAGGGATCGCCTCGGCGAGATGGTGCGCGGGACGGTCGAGGAGGCGCTGAACGCCATGCTCGACGCCGGGGCGGACCGGTTATGCGGCGCCGGACGCTACGAGCGCAGCGAGGCGCGGAAGGATACGCGCGCCGGCAGCTACGAGCGATCGCTGGAAACGCGCGCCGGCCAGGTCAGCCTGAAGATCCCGAAGCTGCGGCGGCAGACCTTCGAGACGGCGATCATCGAGCGCTACCGCCGCCGGGAGATCTCGGTCGAGGAGGCGCCGATGGAGATGTACCTTGCCGGCGTCTCGGTGCGCCGGGTCGAGGACATCGCCGAGGCGCTCTGGGGCACGCGGGTCAGCCCGAGCACGGTCTCCAATCTCAACAAGAAGGTCTGCGCCAAGATCGAGGCCTGGCGGAACCGGCCGATCGAGGGCGCGCATCCGTACGTCTTTCTGGACGGCATCGTGATGAAGCGCACCTGGGCCGGGGAGGTGCGCAACGTCTCGCTGCTGGTGGCGATCGGCGTCAACGCCGAGGGTTGCCGCGAAATCCCCGGCATCTGCGAGGGCGCCAAGGAGGACAAGTCCGGCTGGTCGGCGTTCCTGCGGCGCCTCGTGGACCGCGGGCTTCGGGGCGTGGAGCTGATCGTCTCGGACGCCTGTCGCGGCCTCGTCGAAAGCCTCGCGGAGCACCTGCCGGACGCCCGGTGGCAGCGCCGCGTCGTGCATTTCTACCGCAACGTCTTCAGCCACGTGCCGGCGCCAAAGGTCCGCGAGGTCAGCCACATGCTCGAGGCGATCCACGCCCAGGAGACCCGCGCAACCGCCGCGGCCAAGGCCTCGGCGGTTGTCGACGAGCTCCGCCGCCAGCGTATGGGGCGCGCGGCGGACCTCGTCGACGCGCACGTCGCGGAAACGCTGACCTACCATGCCTTCCCGGACTGCCACTGGATCAGGATCCGCACCAACAACCCGCTCGAGCGCATCATGCGCGAGATCCGGCGACGAACCCGCGTCGTCGGCGCCTTCCCCGACGGCCAATCCTGCCTCAACCTCGCCGCGGCGCGGCTCCGGCACATCGCCGGCGCCCAGTGGTCGACCCGGAAGTACATGAACATGGCGCCGCTCCGCGCGGCGCAGAACGAAGCCTACGGGGCCGTCGTGGCGTGAGCGAATGTGCGAAAGAGTCTGGACGCTACCATTCGTCTGGGTGCGGCAGCCGGGTGTTTGACGTCTGGATGCGGAAGCCTTTGGCGATCAGGCGCGGTCCGCGCCACGCCATCAGCGCGAAGGCCGGTAGAGATGTATCTGAATATGACAAGCGAAATCAATCAGATAGATCAGGTCGCATCGTGAGACCGGTCGAGCCTCTACGCCGGATCCGCTGCCGGTCGGGCGACGGCGGTCCTCCTGCCGAAGGAGGACTGCCCGATGCGCGCCCGCGCCACCGTCGCAGTCGACGAAAGGTTTTCGTCGTAGATCGTCGGCCCTGTCTACCGATCCGGCCGGCCGTGCCGTATTCCGGATCGCGACGCGTCTACCGCGAGGGTCCGTGGGCAGACGAAACCAACGCCGGAGGCCTTTGCCGTGAGTGCCAGGGAGCTGAGCCCTACAACCGGTCTCGTAGCGCGAACCAGCTCATCGCGAGCGCGAGCAAAGGCGCGCGCAGGGTTGCGCCTCCCGGAAACCGAGGCTGCGGCAGGCCTGCGAAGACGTCGAAGCGGGATGCGTCCCCGGCCAGAGCCTCGGCGATCAGCTTGCCGGCGAGCACGGCGATCGCGATGCCGTGGCCGGAATAGCCGCCGGCGGAATAGGCGTGGGAGTTCGAGGCGCTGGAACGCCGGCATCCGGTTGACGGTGATGGCGAGCGTGCCGCCCCAGGCATGGGTGATCGCGAGGTCTGCGAGACCGGGGTAGATCTGCAGCAGCCGCGGGCGGACCACGGCGGGAATGTCGCGGGGAAAGCGGTAGCCGTAGCTCTCGCCGCCGCCGAACAGCATCCGGCGGTCCGCGGTCAGGCGCCAGTAGTTGACGACGAAGCGCGAATCGGCCGCCGCCACGTCGTCGGGGATCAGGGCCCGGGCCCGCGCCTCGCCCATCGGTTCGGTGGCGACGACGAAGTTGTTGATCGGCACCACGCGCGCCGACAGCGCGGGCTCGAGATCCCCGTGGTAGCCGTTCGCCGCGAGCACCACATGGCGCGCGGCGACGGCGCCGGACGCGGTCTCGACCCGCCCGCCGCTGCGCCGCAGGACGCGACTGGTCTCGAAGATGCGCACGCCGGCCACGGCGGCGGCGCGCGCAAGCCCGCGGGCGAAGTCGAGCGGGTGCAGGTGCGCCGCTTCGGGAAAGTGGATGCCGCCGGAATAGGCGTCCGTGCCGAGCATCGCGGTGACGCCGGCCCGGTCGAGCGGGCGGGCGGCGTAGGCGTAGTCGGTCGCGAGCCGGTCGGCATAGGCGCGGTATTCGTCCGCCTCGCCCGGCTTGATCGCCGCATAGACGATGCCGGGCCTGAGATCGCAGTCGATCGCATAATCCTCGACCAGCGCGCCGACCAGCTCGCGGGCCTCCAGCGCAAGGTCCCACAGCCTCCGGGCCCGGTCGCGGCCGAATTGCCGCTCGATCCAGTCCTGATCCTGACGCTGGCCGGGGCCGACCTGCCCGCCGTTGCGGCCGGACGCGCCCCAGCCGATCCGGTTCGCCTCGACCAGCGCGACGTCGAACCCCGCTCGCGCCAGATGGAGCGCCGCGGAGAGGCCGGTATAGCCGCCCCCGACCACGGCGACGTCGGCGGTCTCTTCGCCCTCGAGCGGCGCGAACGGAGCGAGCGGAGCGGCGCTTTCGGCGTACCAGCTGGCGGGAAACTCGCCGGCGGCGTCATTGGCGGTCAGCAGGTCCATCGAGCGTTCTTCCGTTCCCTGGGGGGCGGCGCCGGGCAGAGAGCCGGCGCGGGCGGGCGCATGCACTTGCCCGCCGCCGATCCGACCGTCAACAGCGCGGGAGCGCGATTCCGAGCGAAGCTGCCCCGCCCGGTCCACGACCCGGCGGGCGCGCGTCAGACGTTCAGCAGCAGATGGTCGCGTTCCCAGGGCGAGATGACCTGCAGGAACGTCTCGACCTCGTCGCGCTTGATCGCCTTGTAGAGCGCGCAGAACTCCTCGCCGAGCACCGAGGTGATCTCGGAATTCTCGAACAGGTCGAGCGCGGCCAGCAGGTCGCGCGGCAGCGCGCGTGGGCGCTGGTAGGCTTCGCCCTGAACCGCGCTGCGGGGCTTGAGCCGGTTCTTCATGCCGAGATAGCCGCAGGCCAGGGAGGCGGCCAGCGCGAGGTACGGGTTGCAGTCCATGCCGACGACGCGGTTCTCGACGCGTCGCGCCTCCGGCCCCGAGGTCGGCACCCGGATGCCGGTAGTGCGGTTGTCCGGTCCCCATTCGAGGTTGATCGGCGCCGCGCCGCCCGGCACGAAGCGGCGGTAGCTGTTCACGTAGGGCGCCAGCATGCAGATGACGGTCGGCAGATGGCGCTGCAGGCCGGCGATGAAGGCGTGGAACAGGTCGGTCTCCTCGCCGGCAGGGCCGTTGAACACGTTGCGGCCGGTCTTCACGTCGACGACCGAGTGATGGATGTGCATCGCGGAGCCGGGCTCGTCCTGCATTGGCTTGGCCATGAAGGTCGCAAAGCAGCTGTTCCTCAGCGCCGCCTCGCGGATCGTGCGCTTGAAGAAGAACACCTGGTCGGCGAGCTTCAGCGGATCGCCGTGGATGAAGTTGATCTCGACCTGCCCGGCGCCGCCCTCCTGGATGATCGTGTCGAGCTCGAAACCCTGCGCGTCGGAGAAGTCGTAGATGTCGTCGATGACCTTGCCGTACTCGTCGACCGCGCTCATCGAATAGGCCTGGCGCGAGACCATCTGCCGGCCGGTGCGCCCGACCGGCGGCTCGATCGGCTCGTTCGGGTTTAGGTTCGGCTTGATCAGGTAGAACTCCATCTCCGGGGCCACGACCGGCGCCCAGCCTTCGCGCGCGTAGAGCTCCAGCACCCGTTTCAGCACGTTGCGCGGCGCCACGGGGACCGGCTCGCCGGACAGGTTCTCGACGTTGTGGATGACCTGAAGCGTGATGTCGTCGGCCCAGGGCGCCGCGGTGCCGGTCGTGTAGTCCGGCTTCAGCACCATGTCGCTCTCGGTCCACTGGTTGACGTCGTGCATGTCGACGTAGTCGCCCGAGATCGTCTGGTGGAAGATCGACGTCGGGAGGAACATCCGGTCCTCCCGCGAGAACTTGTTGAACGGCATCGCCTTGCCGCGCGAGATGCCGGCCACGTCCGGCACGATGCACTCGACCTCCTCGATCCGCCGCCCTTCAAGCCAGGTCCGGAAGGTCTCGGGGAGCCGGGTGATGAAGTCGGACGGCTGCGACATGAAAGCTCCTGTGCGGCGCGCGCGGTCGGCGCAAGATTGTGAGCCGGCCGCAGCGGATGCTCCTGTCTCGCGCAACGACGGGCCTGATGGCAAACAGTTTCTGGACCGGGCCGCGCGGTCAGAGCCGGCCGATCGGGACCCTGGTCGCGCCCGACCTTGCAGCGAGCAGGCACAGCCAGTCATGCGCGAGCGTCGCTGCGGCGAGCGCCGTGATCTCCGCGTGGTCGAAGGGCGGCGAGACCTCCACCACGTCCATGCCGACCAGGTTCAGAGATTCAAGCCCGCGCACCAGCTCGAGCGCCTGCCACGAAGACAGCCCTCCCGGAACCGGCGTGCCGGTTCCCGGCGCGAAGGCTGGGTCGAGCGCGTCGATGTCGAAGCTGACGTAAACCGGCGCGTCGCCGGCGCGCGCGCGCGCGATCTCGAGCGCCGCTTCGACGCCGTTGCGGTGGATCCACGGCGCGGTCAGGATCTCGAGGCCCTCGTCGCTGTCGTGGAAGGTTCGGATGCCGATCTGGGTCGAGCACCGGGCGTCGACGACGCCGTCGCGGATCGCGCGGCCCATCATCGTGCCGTGGTCGATCCGGCCCGGGTCGTCGGGCCAGAGATCGCCGTGGGCGTCGAACTGGATCAGCGCCAGCGGCCCGTGCCGGGCGGCATGGGCCTTCAGGAGCGGCCAGGTCACGAAGTGGTCGCCGCCGAGGGCCAGCAGCTTCACGCCGGCGTCGAGAATCGCGCCGGCGGCGGCCTCGATCGCCGGAGCGACGCTGGCGGGATGGTGCGGATCGAGCATCACGTCGCCCCAGTCGACGACCGACAGACTGGCCGGCAGCGAGAAGCCGAAGGGAAAGGCCTTCAGCTCGGCGAGTTGGACCGAGGCGGCCCGGATCGCGCGCGGGCCGAGCCGGCAGCCGGGGCGGTAGGTGACGGCGGCGTCGTAGGGCACGCCCATGACCGCGACATCGACGCTGTCGAGATCGCGGGAATAGCGCCGGCGCAAAAAGCTGAGCGCGCCGCCATATGTCATCTCCGGCCAGGCGGCGTGCGGGTCCTGCGCCCTGAAGGCGGCATCGCCGGCGTCAGCGCTCATTCTTGCTCGCCTTTCGCATCTGCCAGGTGGCGACCAGCACGCCAAGCGCGACCACCGAAATGATGATCGTCGCCAGCGCGTTCACCTCGGGGCTGACGCCGAGCCGGACCTTGGAGAAGATCACCATCGGCAGCGTCGAGGCGCCGGGGCCGGTGACGAAGCTCGCGACCACCAGATCGTCCAGCGACAGCGTGAAGGCGAGCAGCCATCCGGCGACCAGCGCGGGCGCGATGACCGGGATCGTCACGTCGAAGAACACCCGGACGGGACGCGCGCCGAGATCCATCGCCGCCTCCTCGAGGCTCATGTCGAGGCTGGACAGGCGCGACTGGACGACCACGGCGACGAAAGCCAAGCAGAAGGTCGTGTGCGCGATGATGATCGTCGTCATGCCGCGGCCCGCGGGCCAGCCGATCAGCTGCTCCATCGAGACGAAGAGCAGCAGCAGCGACAGGCCGGTGATGACCTCGGGCATGACCAGCGGCGCGGTCGCCATGCCGGTCAGCAGCGCCTTCGCGCGGAAGCGCCGGAAGCGCATCAGCACGTAGGCCGCGAGCGTGCCCAGCACGACGGCCAGCGTCGCGGCGACGACCGCGATCTGCAGGCTGATCCAGGCCGCGCCGAGGATCTCGCGGTTGCGCAGCAGTTCGCCATACCACTTGGTCGAGAAGCCGCCCCAGACGGTCACGAGCTGGCTTTCGTTGAAGCTGAACACGATCAGCGAGACGATCGGCGCGTAGAGGAACACGAAGCCGAGCACGCAGAAAATCGTCAGCACCGTGCCGGCGCGCATCAGCTTTCCTCCGCGCGCGCCTGCGCCTGGCGCAGCAGCATGATCGGCACGACGAGCACCAGCAGCATCGCGATCGCGACCGCGCTCGCCACCGGCCAGTCGCGGTTCGAGAAGAACTCGTTCCAGAGCACCTTGCCGATCATCAGCGTGTCCGGGCCGCCGAGCAGTTCGGGGATGACGAATTCGCCGATCGCCGGAATGAAGACCAGCATGAAGCCCGCGACGATGCCGGGCGCCGACAATGGCAGCGTGATGTTGAGGAACGTGGAGACCGGCCGCGCGCCGAGGTCGGCCGAGGCCTCGAGCAGGCTTTCGTCGAGCTTCACCAGCGTCGCGTAGAGCGGCAGGATCATGAACGGCAGATACGTATAAACGATGCCAAGATAGACGGCGAAGTTCGTCTGCAGCATGACCAAGGGCGTGTCGATGACGCCGATCGAGATCAGGAAGTTGTTGATCACGCCGTTCGAGCGCAGGAAGCCCTGCCAGGCGTAGACGCGCAGCAGGAAGCTGGTCCAGAACGGCAGGATCACCAGCGTCAGCAGCAGCGTGCGCCGCGGCTCGGGCGAGCGGGCGATGAAGTAGGCCATCGGGTAGCCGACCAGCAGCGCCAGCGTCGCCGAGACGAAGGCGACCCGGATCGAGAAAATGTAGGCGTTGACATAGAGCGCGTCGCTCCAGAGATACGCGTAGTTCTCGAAGTTCAGGTTGATCGCGAGGCGCAGCCCGTCCCATTCCCAGATCGGCAGGTAGGGCGGTCGCGCGATCGCGGCCTCGGAGACGCTGAGCTTGGCGACAACGAGAAACGGGATCAGGAAGAAGACCAGCAGCCACAGGAACGGGATCGCGACGACCAGCGTGCGGTTGGAGAACCCGAGCCGTCGCAGCAGCGCGCCGGTCCAGCGATACGGCGCGCTCTCGACGATCCCGCTCACTGCGTCAGCACAACGCCGGCGGCGTCGGCCCAGGAGATCCAGACCGTCTCGTCCCAGGAGATCGCGTCCTCGTTGTAGCGCTCGACGTTCGCCTCGGTGGCGCGCAGGATCTTCCCGCCGGGCAGACGCAGCCGGAACACCGAGAGGTTGCCCATGTAGGCGACCTCGTCGACCACCGCCTGGAAGACGTTCCGGGCTTCGGGCCTGTCGCGGCTGAGCCGCAGCTTCTCCGGGCGGACCGCGTACCAGAGCTTCTGGTTCAGCGTGCAGGTCACGCCGTGGCCGACGTGGATCTCGCCGCCGATTTCGGGGGAGGCAATGCGGATGAATTCGGGCTCGTCCTCCGAGACGCGGCCCTCGAACATGTTCACCGAGCCGATGAAGTCGGCGACGAACCGCGAGTTCGGGTGTTCATAGATTTCGGTGGGCTCGCCGACCTGGACGATCTCGCCATCGTTCATCACGCCGATCCGGGTCGAGAGCGTCATCGCCTCCTCCTGGTCGTGGGTGACGACGATGAAGGTGACGCCGAGCGTGTCCTGGATCTTGATCAGCTCGAACTGCGTCTCCTCGCGCAGCTTCTTGTCGAGCGCGCCGAGCGGCTCGTCGAGCAGCAGGAGCTTCGGCCGCTTGACGAGGCTGCGCGCGAGCGCGACGCGCTGGCGCTGGCCGCCGGAGAGCTGGTGCGGCTTGCGGTTGGCAAACTGGGTGAGTTGGACCATCGCGAGCATCTCGTGCGCGCGCGCCAGGGCCTCGGCCTTGGGCACGCCGTCGCGCCGCAGCCCGTAGGCGACGTTGCTCTCAACGCTCATGTGCGGGAAGAGCGCGTAGGACTGGAACATCATGTTGGTCGGCCGCTCGTAGGGCGGCAGGCCGGCCATGTCCTGGCCGTCGATCTCGATGCGCCCTTCGGTCGGCGCCTCGAAGCCCGCGAGCATCCTGAGCAGCGTCGACTTGCCGCAGCCGGAGCCGCCGAGAAGGCAGAAGAGCTCGCCCTTGTAGATGTCGAGGCTTACGTCATAGACGGCCGTGAAGTCGCCGAACTTCTTGGTGATCTTCTGGATGCTGACGAAGGGCCGGTCCGTCGCCGCCACCCAGGGTTTCAACGACGCGGCTGACTCGTTCATCTAGGCTCCCGACCGACATGCGCATCGCGGCGGGGGCAGGGGCCACGCCGTGTTCGGCCAAGCCTAATGCGCGGCTCGCCGACCTGTCCAGCGATCTGTCGGCGTGTGGGCCGCGATTTCGCAGGCGCCGCATGAAGCGGGCGCGGCTGTCGGAGCCACCCCCGCCCAACGGCGACGGAGCCGTCCTTTACTGGCCGGTCTTCACCGTCGTCCAGAGCCGGGTCATCAGCCGGTCGGTCCGGGCGTCGCGCAGCACCGTCGGGAACATCTTTGCGCGGACCTCGGCGGGCGGGAAGATCGCCGGATCGTCGGCGATCTCGGGATCGACGAACTCCATCGAGGCGGCGTTGGCGTTCGCGTAGAACACGTAGTTCGTGATCGCCGCCGTGACTTCCGGCTTCATGATGAAGTTGAGGAAGGCGTGCGCATTGTCCGGGTTCGGCGCGTCCGACGGGATCGCCATCATGTCAAACCACTGCTGCGCGCCCTCGGTCGGGATGCTGTAGCCGATGTCGACGCCGTTATCGGCCTCGGCGGCGCGGTCCATCGCGATGAAGACGTCGCCCGAGAAGCCGACGGCCACGCAGATCTCGCCGTTCGCGAGGTCGTTGATGTACTGCGACGAGTGGAAGTAGCGCACGTAGGGCCGGATTGCAGTCAGCGCCTCGGCGGCGGCCTCCAGATCCTCGGGCTCGGACGACGTGGGCTCGCGGCCCAGCCAGGCCAGCACCGAGGGCAGCATGTCGGTTGGGCTGTCGAGCAGGCTGATGCCGCAATCGGCCAGCTTCTCTGCGTTGGCCGGGTCGAGGATCAGCGACCAGCTGTCGGTCGGGGCGTCCTCGCCGAGCCGCTCCGCGACCTTCTCGACGTTGTAGCCGAGGCCGGTCGTGCCCCACATGTAGATGACCGAGTGCGCGTTGTCCTCGTCATAGGCCGCGGCCTTGGCCATCAGCTCGGGGTCCATGTTCTCGAGATTCGGCAGCTTGGACTTGTCGAGCGGCAGGTAGACGTCGGCCATGACCTGGCGCTGCAGGAACTGCGAGGTTGGGACCACGACGTCGTAGCCGGAATTTCCCGTCAGGAGCTTGGCTTCGAGCGTTTCGTTCGAGTCGTAGACGTCGTAGACGACCTTGATCCCGGTCTCTTCCTCGAACTGGGCGATCGTGTCCTCGGCCACGTAGTCCGACCAATTATAGACGTTGACGACCCCCTGCGCCGCGGCCGGCAGCGCGGCGAGCGAGGCAAGGGTCGTGGTCAGGAGCAGGCGGTTGATCATGCGGACGTCCTCTCTGTTGACTGTCTGGTCAGGCCCCGAGGCGGTCGCGAAGCGCGTACCACCAGGAGCCGATCACGGAATAGGGCACGCGAAAGCGCCGGCCGCCCGGGAAGGGCAGCCAGGGCACCGCGGCGAAGGCGTCGAAGCGCGTCAGGTCGCCGTCCACCGCGTCGGCGAGGATGCGGCCGAACAGGTGGCTGCCGACGACCCCGTGCCCCGAATAGCCGGTGGCGTAGTACGTGTTCGGCCCGAGCCGGCCCATCTGGGGCACGCGGCTGAACGAGAGCGCGCAGTTGCCGGACCAGGCTTGGTCGACGCGTACGCCCTTCAGGTCGGGAAAGACCTTCTCGAGGTTCGGCAGGATCTTGGCCCTGATGTCGGCGGGGTCGGTGCCGCCGTAGACGGTGCCGCCGCCGAAGAGCAGCCGCTTGTCCGCCGAGAGCCGGTAGTAGTCGAGGATCCAGCGCACGTCCTCCACGGCCATGTCGGTCGGCAGCAGCGCGTCCCCGCGTGCGCCGAGCGGCTCGGTCGCGATGATCTGCGTCGAGAACGGCATGACCCGGTTCTCGAGTTCGGGCGCTATGTTCCCGAGATAGGCGTTCCCGGCGAGGATGAGCGTCCGCGGCCGCACGACGCCCTGCGCGGTGCGCAGGACCGGCTTGCCGTCGAGGCTCTCGAGCGAGACCGCCGGGCTTTGTTCGTGGATCACGCCGCCCTGCGTTTCGAAGGCGGCGGCCTCGCCGAGCGCCAGGTTCAGCGGGTGCATGTGGCCGCCGGAATGGTCGATCATGCCGCCGAGATAGACGTCGCTGGCGACGTGACGGCGCAGGCCGGCCTTGTCGAGCATCTCGTGCGCGTCCATGCCGTGCCGGCGCCAGAGCGCCTGCTTGGCCTCGAGCTCGCGGATCTGCTTCTCGGTGAAGGCGACGAAGATGTTGCCGTCCTTCAGGTCGCAGTCGATCGCGTATTTCTCGATGCGGAACCGGATCAGCCGCGCGCCCTCCTGGACCAGCGTGCCGACGAAGTCCGCGGTCGTCCTGCCGTAGCGCGCCTCGATCGTGCCGAGGCCCGCGTTCAGCCCGTTGACGATCTGGCCGCCATTGCGTCCCGATGCGCCCCAGCCGACCCGGGCGCCCTCGAGGATGACGACCCCGTGGCCGCGCTCGGCCAGTTCCAGCCCGGCGGAGAGGCCCGAATAGCCGGCGCCGACGATGCATACCTGCGGCGCGATCTCGCCCGTCAGCGCCGGGCGCGGCGGCGCCGGGTTGGCCGAAGCGGCATAGTAGCTGTCCGGATAGACGCCGTCGCCGGCATAGGAGGCCGCCGCCTGGCTCATGGGCGCCCCTCTTCCGCGACTGGCTGGATTCCGTTCAATCTCGCCCCCCCTTGACGCAACGCAGCAAGCCTAGCATCCCGCCGAGGGAAGGCAACGCCATAGCGCGGCAGGGATCAGCCGATGCGGGCCAGCGCGGGAAAGGTCTCGAGCAGCCAAAACGACATCTCGGTGAAGGCGCCGGTCAGCATCAGCACGCCGACCAGTAGCAGCAGAGCCCCCATCGCGCGCTCTACCGTTCGCATGTGCCGACGCATGCCGGCGAGCAGCCCGACCGCCTGGCGCAAGAACAGCGCGGTCAGCAGGAATGGCACGCCGAGCCCGACAGCGTAAAACCCCATCAGCAGCATGCCGCGCTCGACCGAACCTTCCTGCGCGGCCAGCGACAGGATCGAGCCGAGCACCGGGCCGATGCAGGGCGTCCAGCCGAACGCGAAGGCGAGCCCGAGCACGTAGGCGCCGAAGGGGCTCGCGCCCGCGATGGAGGCTTCGAAGCGGGCCTCGCGCTGAAGCAGGCCGATGCGGAACACGCCGAGAAAATGCAGGCCGAAGAGCACGATGACCGCGCCCGCGACCAGCGTCATCTCGCGCTGGTAGGCGAGCAGCACGCGGCCTAGGCTGGAGGCGGCCATGCCGAGCATCAGGAACACCGTCGAGAGGCCGAGCACAAAGAACGTCGCCGAGCGCAGGATGCGGCGGTCGGCGTCGCGGCCGGCGGAGAGATCCTCCATCGATGCGCCGGCCATATAGGCGAGATAGGGCGGCACGATCGGCAGCACGCAAGGCGAAAGGAAGCTGAGCAGGCCCGCGAAGGTCGCGACCATCAGCGCCGGCATGATCGACGCGTCCCAGAGATCTATGCCGAACATGCGCCGCCCGCTTCAAGCTTCCCGCCGGACCCTAGCGGGTCCGCGCGGCTGCGTCATCCCGCCCGTTTCTCACATTGCCGTGGACGCAAGCCGCCGGCGCGACTAAGTCTGTGCGCGATGACCTGGGACCGGGAATACGACGCGACGGGGCTGCGTTGCCCCCTGCCCGTGCTGAAGGCGCGAGGCAAGCTGCGCTGGATGGCCCGCGGCAAGGTGCTGCGCGTCATCGTCGACGACCCGATGGCCGCGATCGACTTGCCGCATTTCTGCGCCGAGCAGGGGCACGACCTGGTCGGGACGGAGGATCTGGAGGGCGCGACGGCCTATCTCATTCGCCGCGGATCCGGGAGGCGTCCCGGATCCGGGGAAAAGACGGCCGGCTGAGCCAGAACGTTCCCGCCAGGCCGATGCGCGGAGGTCCCGAGACGGTTGCGCCGGCGAGGCGGCTCCGTGCGCCGCGGGCGGAACGGCGGAGCAGGCGCGACGCCCGTGCGGCGCCGGGTCCGGCCGCCGCGCGGCGGCTGGAGGCCTTGGCTCAGAGCGCGACGCCAAGGGCGACCAGCGCCGCCCCAACCAGCGCTCCGCCGAACCCGTAGACCCAGCCCGGCGGGCGGCGGCGCTCGGGCGGCGGCGGCGGCGCGTGCAGCGCGATCAGCGCGCGCTCCGCCATTCCCGGCAGCTGCGGCGCGAACCGGGACAGCACGCGCAGCGCCGTGGTCAGGTCGCGCGCCGCGGCGCGCGGCCCGAGGTTCTCGGCGATGTAGGCGGTGACGACGGGGCGCGCGGTCTCCCACATGTTCATCGCCGGGTTCAGGCTGCGCGCGACGCCCTCGACGACGACCATCGTGCGCTGGAGCAGGATCAGCTCGGTCCGGGTCTGCATGCCGAAGCGCTCGGTGACCTCGAACAGGTGCGCGAGCAGCCGCGCCATCGAGATTCGGGTCGCGTCCTGGCCGAAGATCGGCTCGCCGACCGAGCGCAGCGCCTGCGCGAAGGCGTCGATGTCGCGCTCCGCAGAGACGTAGCCCGCCTCGAAATGCACCTCGGCGACGCGGTGGTAGTCGCGCTTCAGGAAGCCGTAGAGGATCTCGGCGTAGACGCGGCGCGTATAGGAGTCGATCCGCCCCATGATGCCGAAGTCGAGCGCCACGATCGCGCCGTCAGGCCCGAGCTTCAGGTTGCCCTGGTGCATGTCGGCGTGGAAGAACCCGTCGCGTAGCGCCTGGCCGAGAAACGACTGGATCACCCGTTCCGAGAGGCCGGTCAGATCGGCGCCCGCGGCCCCGAGCGCCGTCACGTCGCCGAAGTTCACGCCCGATACCCATTCGAGCGTCATGACCCGCCTGCCCGAGGCGTGCCAGATCACTGCCGGGACGCGAAAGCCGGGATCGGCCTCGGTATTGGCGCGGAACTCCGCCGCGGCGGCGGCCTCCATCCTGAGGTCGAGTTCGCCCTGCACGACGCCCTCGAAATGCTCGATCACCGCGCGCGGACGCAGACGGCGCGTGAAGGGCGCGAAGACCTCGATCATCCGGGCGGCGAAGTAGAACGCGTCGACGTCGCGCAGGAACGCGCGCTCGATGCCGGGCCTGAGCACCTTGACCGCGACCGGCTGGCCGGTCTCGCGCAGCGTCGCGCGGTGGACCTGCGCCAGCGACGCGGCGGCGACGGGCGGGCCGAGATCGGCGAAGATCGCGTCGACCGGCTGGCCGAGTTCGTGCGCGATCGAGACGCGGGCCTCGTCGAGCCCGAAGGGCGGGAGCCGGTCCTGCAGCACCGTCAGTTCGTGCGCGAGCTCGGCGCCGACTATGTCGGGGCGCGTCGACATCAGCTGGCCGAACTTGATGTAGGCGGGTCCGAGCGCGGTCAGCGCGCGTGGCACCGGCGGCTGGGACGGATCGCCCTTGAGCCCGAGCCACTGGAACGGCCAGCCGAGCACGCGCGCGAGCGCCCGGAGGCCCGGCGGGGCGTCGAGCGCTTCGAGCGCCTGGGCCATCGCGCCGGTGCGCTCGAACGTCGCCCCGGTCCGGATCAGCCGCCAAAGGTTGTGGGGGCCGCGCATCAGATCTTCCAGGCCGAGTGCAGCGCGGCGATGCCGAGCGACAGGTCGCGGTGCTGGACGAGGTCGAAGCCGGCGGCGCGGATCATCCCGGCGAAGGTCTGCTGGTCGGGAAACCGGCGGATTGACTCGACTAGGTATTGATAGCTGTCGGCGTCGCCGGCCAGCGCGCGGCCCATCCTGGGGATCACGTTGAACGAGTAGAGGTCGTAGAGCCGGCGCAGGCCCTCGGGGTTCACCCGGCTGAATTCCAGCACCATCAGCCGCCCGCCCGGGCGCAGCACGCGGAAGGCTTCGGCCAGAGCGACCTCGGGTCGGGTCACGTTGCGGATGCCGAAGGCGATCGTGTAGGCGTCGAAGCTGGCGTCCGGGAACGGCAGCGCCATGGCGTCGCCGGCGACCCAGTCGAGCCGGTCCGAGTCGGGGCGCCTGACCGCGCGGGCGCGGCCCTCGGCCAGCATTGCCTCGGTCAGGTCGAGCACGGTGACATGGCCCCTGCCCCTCACCCGGTCGAGCAGCCGGAATGCGATGTCGCCGGTGCCTCCGGCGACGTCGAGCGCGGCGATGTCCGGCCGCGGCGCCAGCCAGTCAAGCATCGCGTCCTTCCACAGCCGGTGGACGCCGAGGCTCATCGCGTCGTTCATCAGGTCGTAGCGGCTGGCGACCGACGTGAAGACGCCGTGGACGCGGCCGGCCTTCTCGCGTTCGGGCACCTCGGAGAAGCCGAAATGGGTGCTCCGTTCGGAGGCCTCGCTCGTCCGGTCGTCGCTGGGGTCGCGCATGGGGGGCGGGTCCTTCAATTCGCGCACGCGCCTGCTTATAAGCTAGGGCGAGCGGGCTGCAACCGCGCGGCGCGTGGGGAGCTACGGATTTGCCCGAACTGCCGGAAGTCGAGACGGTGCGCCGGGGCCTTGCGCCGGTGCTGGAGGGGCGCGTGATCGCGCGCGCCGAGGCGCGCCGCCCGGACCTGCGCTGGCCGCTGCCCGACCGACTGGGCGCGCGGCTGACCGGCGCGCGGGTGCTGGCGCTCAGGCGGCGCTCAAAATACCTGCTGGCCGATCTCGACCGGGGCGAGACGCTGATCCTGCACCTGGGCATGTCGGGCCGGATGCTGGTCTCGGGCGCGCAGGTCGGGCGGTTCCATCATCCGCTGGCGGCCCCCGCCAAGCACGACCATGTGATCATCGACGTCGAGGGCGGCGCGCGGATCGCCTTCAACGACGCGCGCAGGTTCGGCGCGATGGATCTCTGTGCGACCGGGGCGCTGGACGGGCACAAGTGGCTTGCGCCCCTGGGACCGGAGCCGCTCGGGAACGGGTTCGACGCAGTCTACCTCGCCGCGCGGCTGGCGGGTCGGGCGACGCCGGTGAAGGCGGCGCTGCTCGACCAGCGGCTGGTGGCGGGCCTCGGCAACATCTACGTCTGCGAGGCGCTGTGGCGCGCAGGCGTCTCGCCGCTGCGTCTGGCGCGGGACATCGACGCGGCCGGGGCCGAACGGCTGGTCGCGGCGATCCGCGCAGTGCTCGAGGAGGCGATCGCGGCCGGCGGCTCGTCCCTGCGAGACTATCGCCAGGCCGATGGCGAGCTCGGCTACTTCCAGCACGCCTTTGCCGTCTACGGCCGCGCCGGCGCCCTCTGCCGCACGCCGGGCTGCGGCTGCGAGATCGCCCGGGTCGTCCAGTCCGGCCGGTCGAGCTTTCATTGCCCGGTCTGCCAGCCGCGGGGTTGAACCGCGGAACCGCGGTGCTATTGCTTGCGGCCTCACCGCCCATCCCAGGAGAGCGCCCCTCATGGCCTACGAGACACTGATCGTCGACATCGAGGACCATGTCGGCCTGATCCGGCTGAACCGGCCCGATGCGATGAACGCGCTGAACGCCCGGCTGCTCGACGAACTGACCACGGCGCTGGCCGATTTCGACGCGCAGAACCGGGTGCGCTCGATCATCATCACCGGGTCGGACAAGGCCTTCGCGGCGGGCGCCGACATCAAGGAGATGGCCGACCGGACCTTCGTCGACATGTTCGTCTCGGACGCCTTCGCCGCGCCCAGCGAGGCGATCATGCGCTGCCGCAAGCCGATCATCGCCGCGGTAGCGGGCTACTGCCTCGGCGGCGGCTGCGAGCTTGCGATGCTCTGCGACTTCATCATCGCCGCCGACACGGCAAAGTTCGGACAGCCGGAAATCAACCTCGGCGTGATCCCCGGCATCGGCGGCACGCAGCGGCTGGCGCGCTTTGTCGGCAAGTCGAAGGCGATGGAGATGTGCCTGACCGGCCGGTTCATGGACGCGGCCGAGGCCGAGCGATCGGGTCTGGTCAGCCGCATCGTGCCCGCGAAGGACCTGCTCCGCGAGGCCCGCGAGACCGCCGCGAAGATCGCCGAGAAGTCGCCGCTCGCGACGCGGGCCGCGAAGGAGGCGATCAACCGCAGCTACGAGACGTCGCTGCGCGAGGGCCTGCTTTTCGAGCGGCGCCTGTTCGACGCGCTGTTCTCGACCGAGGATCAGGCCGAGGGCATGGCCGCCTTCGCCGAGAAGCGCAGCCCCCAGTTCCGCGGCAGGTAGCCGGGCCGCGGGCCCGTCAGCCCCTGTCGCGAAGATGCAGACGCCCGCGGACCGCGTCGTCGATGTCGCCGCGGTGCAGGCCGATGTCGCGCAGCAGGTTGTCGTCGAGGCGGCCGAGATGCGCGGCGGCGCGGCGCAGGTCGCGCCGTCGCAGCCATGCCCGCCAAAGTGCGCCGAGGTCGGAACGACGCTTCTCGTCGCGGATCGCGGGAGCGAAATGCGCCGCGCCGACCGCCCTTTCGAGATCATCCAGCTGGTGCGCCGCAAGCCGCCGGTGCGCGCCTGCGATCTTGCCGATGCGCTCGATGTGAGCGAATGCACGGTCTACCGCGACGTCCTCGACCTGATGGCGAGCGACGTGCCGATCGAGGGCGAGGCCGGTCGGCTTCGACCTCGCCGACCTGCGCCGGGCCGTGCGCGGCCGCATGAAGGCGGGCTTCGGCTATAGGGACGTGCTCGGGCAGCGCAGCGAGCGCACCGTCTGGCCGCTGTCGCTCGCCCATTTCGGCCCTGTCTGGGTCCTTGCCGCCTGGTGCGAGCTGCGCGTGGATTTCCGAACGTTCCGGCTCGACCGGATGAGCGGATTTGCGGTGGCCGAGGAGCGGTTCCGTCCGACCCCGGGCCGGACGCTCCACGACTTCCTGAAGCGCGACAAAACCTGGACGCGCCGCGCAGACCGGCCGGACGGCGTGATCGCTCCGCATTGATCCGGGCGGCTCCGCAAGCGGTTGACATCGGCAGAACCCCCGGATAGAGACGCCGCCTGATTTACCCGAAAGAATGACCGGACCCGAACAACATGGCCAACTCGCCGTCCTCCAAGAAGCGCGCGCGCCAGATCGAGCGCCGCACCGAAGTGAACACCGCGCGACGCTCGCGCATCCGCACCTTCATCCGCAAGGTCGAAGAAGCGATCGCGTCCGGCAACTCCACCGCCGCGACCGAGGCGCTTCGCGTGGCGCAGCCCGAAATCATGCGCGGCGTGACCAAGGGCATCGCGCACAAGAACACCGCGAGCCGCAAGATCTCGCGGCTGGCTGGCCGCGTGAAGGCCCTGAGCGCCTGAGCCCGGGCTTCCTGCCTGCGACCTGACCAAGCGCGTCCCATCGGGGGCGCGCTTTTTCGTCGCGGGACGCCGACCGGGATGTTCCGGCTTCGGTCCGGTTGTCCGCTCCTCCGCCCTTGGGTATGCTCGCCAGGCTTCGGATCGAATCCGGTTCCGAGTCATCAGAAAGACGAGCGGGAAGCAAAACGAGAGATCAGGGCGTGAAAGTGTCTTTCATTTAGCCACTTTCCGAGTACTCGCGTCGAAGCGGGGCCCGACCCTGGCAGTGGTTGAGCCTGCGCTTGGTAAGCTTTTGGCTGGCCGCTGTTTCTGTAAGCATTTTGGAAAGAACAGGGACCGAAGGTCCCTACAACTGGGGGAACGTGCATGACCGTCCTGCGATCGAGCCGGAACCGCATTCCGGGGGGCGCCTGCACGGACTCCATCTGCGCAGGCCTCCGGACCGCGCCATGAGGACCGCCATCGCAAGGGAGGGCGGCGCGTCCCCGGACATCGTCTGGGCGCGATTGCGCAGCTCATTGGAGACGGCGATCGGTCCTGACGCGTGCCGCAACTGGATCGAGCCGCTGAACTATCTTGGCGCCGATCTCGGCGTCGGGCGCTTCGCCGCGCCGACCGGGTTCATCGGCACCTGGGTATCGCGCAACTATGGCGACACGATTCGCGACCTGCTGACTCAGGCCGGCGAGCCAGTGAGCCGCCTGGAGTTCGCCGTCGACAAGCAATGCCGCGCCGAGCCTTCGCCAGAGGCGCCTCCGGTCCGGCCTGTTCCGCCCGCCGCCGCGCCCGTCCGAATTGCCGATCCGGCGATCCACCCGGATCTGGACCTTCCGCATTCAAAGCTCGACGAGCGATTCACGTTCGACAGCTTTGTGGTCGGAAAGCCGAACGAACTCGCCCATGCAGCGGCGCGGCGGGTGGCCGAGCCCGGCTCGGTCAGCTTTAACCCGCTGTTCCTCTATGGCGGCGTCGGCCTCGGCAAGACGCACCTGATGCATGCGATCGCCTGGGAGATGCGCCAGTCGAAGCCGAGCGCGCGCGTGGTCTATCTGTCGGCCGAGCAGTTCATGTACCGTTTCATCTCGGCGCTGCGGTTTAAGGAGATGCACGGCTTCAAGGAGATGTTCCGCTCTATAGACATGCTGATGGTCGACGACGTGCAGTTCATTGCCGGCAAGGATTTCGACCCAGGACGAGTTCTTCCACACGTTCAACGCGCTGGTCGATCAGCACAAGCAGATCGTGATCTCGGCCGACCGCGCGCCCGGCGAGATCGACGGGCTCGAGGAGCGGATCAAGTCCCGCCTGCAGTGGGGACTGGTGGTCGACCTGCATCCGACCGACTACGAGCTTCGGCTCGGCATCCTGCAGTCCAAGGCCGAGGCCCAGCTGGTGGAGCATCCCGGCATCACCATCGGCCCCGGCGTGATGGAATTCCTCGCGCACCGCATCAGTTCGAACGTGCGCGTGCTTGAAGGCGCGCTGAACCGGCTCTTCGCTTATGCGAGCCTCGTGGGTCGGGACATCAACCTGGACATGACCCAGGAATGCCTGGCCGACATCCTGCGCGCCTCGGAACGCAAGGTCACGATCGAGGAAATCCTGCGCAAGGTCGCCGATCACTTCAACCTGCGCTTGTCGGACCTGCTGAGCGCGCGGCGCGCGCGCAACGTCGCCCGGCCGCGGCAGGTGGCGATGTACCTGGCCAAGAACCTGACGTCGAAATCGCTGCCCGAGATCGGGAGGCGCTTCGGCGGACGCGACCACACAACGGTCATCCATGCGGTGCGCCGCATCGAAGAGCTGCGGCAGACCGACAGCCAGATCGCCGAAGACATCGAGCTGCTGCGGCGGATGCTGGAGGCTTGAAGCCGCAGGGCTGCGCCGCCCGTTTCGTCAATGGGCGCAGATAGTTGCGCGCATCGGGGCGATAAACCGGCTCGGCGCGCTCTTGCCCTTGCCGTTTGCGCGGAAATCGCTAACTTCACGGTCCGCGCAACCGACACGGGGGCGGCGGGCCAGACCACGCCACGACGGTGAGACGCATGAAACTGAGCATGGAACGAGGCGCCCTGTTGCGAGCCATGAGCCGGGCGCAATCGGTCGTGGAGCGGCGGAACACGATCCCGATCCTCTCGAACGTGCTGATCGAGGCCGAGGGCGACCGGGTCAGCTTCCGGGCGACCGACCTTGATATCGAGGTCATCGACAAGGGCCATGCGATGGTCAGCCGCGCCGGCGCGACCACGGTCGGCGCGCACACGCTGCACGAGATCGTGCGCAAGCTGCCGGACGGCGCGATGGTCGAGTTGCAGGACGACGGGCAGAGCGGCCGGCTCGAGGTGCGCGCCGGGCGCTCGCACTTCTCGCTGGCGACGCTTCCGCGCGAGGATTTCCCGATGATGGCGAACGCGGAGTACGCGAGCGGGTTCTCTTGCCCCGCCCCGGTGCTGCGGCGGCTGTTCGACAAGGCGAAGTTCGCGATCTCGACCGAGGAGACGCGCTATTACCTGAATGGCGTATACATGCACGCGTCGACCGGGGTCGAAGGGCCGGTGCTGCGTTGCGTGGCGACCGACGGGCATCGCCTGGCGCGTATCGACGCCCCTTTGCCGGAGGGCGCGGAGGACGTGCCCGGCGTGATCGTGCCGCGCAAGACGGTCGGCGAGTTGCGCAAGCTGCTCGACGACGACGAGGCCAGGATCGCGGTTTCGGTCAGTGAAACCAAGATCCGCTTCGCGACGCCCGAGGTGACGCTGACCTCGAAGGTGATCGACGGCACCTTCCCCGACTACGCGCGGGTGATCCCGACCGGCAACACCAAGCGGCTGGAGGTTGATGCTGCCGAGTTCGCGCGTGCGGTCGATCGCGTGGCGACCGTCAGCTCCGAGCGCAGCCGGGCCGTGAAGATGACGCTCGATGAGGACCGGCTGGTCCTGTCGGTCAACGCGCCGGATTCGGGCGCGGCCGACGAGGAGCTGAGCGTCGCCTATGCCGACGAGCGGCTCGAGATCGGGTTCAACGCCAAGTACCTGCAGGAGATCGCGAGCCAGGTCGACCGCGAGAACGCGGTGTTCCTGTTCAACTCGGCCGGCGATCCGACGCTGATGCGTGAGGGCAACGACGAGTCCGCAGTCTATGTCGTGATGCCGATGCGGGTGTGACGGCGGCGCTTTCGGTCACACGACTGACGCTGCTGCGCTTCCGCTCGTATCCGCGCGTGGCGCTCGACCTCGACGGCGGACCGGTGGCGATCCACGGTCCGAACGGCGCGGGCAAGACCAACCTGATCGAGGCGCTGTCGCTGCTCTCTCCCGGGCGCGGCCTGCGGGGCGCGGTGTCGGACGATCTTGCGCGCGGCGGCGATCCGGCCGGCTGGCGGCTGGGCGCCGCGATCTCGGGGCCGGACGGAGCGCACGAGGTCGCGATCGCCGGCGAGGGCGGCGGGCGCGGCGTCGATATCGACGGCAAGGCGGCGGCGCAGGCGTCGCTGTCTGGGGTGGTCCGGGTGCTGTGGCTGACCCCGGCGATGGACCGGCTCTGGATGGAGGCGGCCAGCGATCGGCGGCGGTTCCTCGACCGGGCGGTGATGAGCCTGATCCCAGGCCACGGCGCCGCGGCGAGCGCCTATGACCGGAGCCTGCGCGAGCGCAACCGGCTGCTGCGCGACGGCGTGCGCGACGCGGCCTGGTTCGAGGCGCTGGAGGCGCGGATGGCCGAGCACGGCGCGGAGCTGGTTGCGAACCGGCGCGCGGCGCTGGCGCTGCTGGCGGCGGCGCCCCCCGTCCCGGGATTTCCGGCCGCCGAACTGACGTTGGAGCGAGAGGGCGCCGAGACGGCCGACGCGCTTGCCGCGGAATGGCGGGCGGGCCGGGCGCGGGATATGGCGGCCGGGCGCACGCTGGTCGGGCCGCATCGCGACGACCTCGGCGCGGTCTACGCGGCCAAGGAAGTGCCGGCGCGGCTGTGTTCGACCGGCGAGCAGAAGGCGATGCTGATCAGCCTGATCCTCGGCAACGCCCATGCGGTCGCGGCGAATTTTGGCGCGGCGCCGCTGCTGCTGCTCGACGAGGTCTCGGCGCATCTGGACGCCGGGAGGCGCCGGGCGCTCTACGCGGCGATCGCGGGCCTCGGCGGGCAGGCCTTCCTGACGGGGACCGAGCCGGACCTGTTCGACGGACTGGAGGGCGCGGCGCGGCTGCGGGTCGAGGAGGAGGCCGGCGCGTCGCGGATCGCGGCCGGCTGACCGCTCAGGGCAGCGGTTCGGTCAGGAACAGTCGGATGCGGATCGGTCCGTGCGGGACCGGGGGCCCGGCCGGTTCGAACGGCAGGCCGGTTGCGCGGGCGAGGCCGGGATCGGCGGCGATGAGCCCGACGCGCCAGCCCGCGAAGCGATCCCGCAACGTCTCACCGAGGGCCGCGTAGAGCGGGCGCAGCTGGCCCGGATTGCCGAGGCGCGCGCCATAGGGCGGATTGACGATGACGAGGCCGGGCGGGCCTTCGGGCGGCGCGGCCTCGCTGACCGAAAGGCGCGCGAAGTCGGTCAGGTCGCACACCCCTGCCCGCTCGGCATTGGCGCGGCTCATCTCGATCGCGCCGGCGTCGCGGTCGCTACCGTGAAAGCGCAGGTCGGTGGACCGGGGCGCGCCTTCGGATCTCAGCGCCGTCCATGCGGCGGGGTCGAAGGTCGCGAGGCGTTCGAAGGCAAAGCTGCGCGACCGGCCGGGCGCGAGGCGGGCGGCGATCTCGGCGGCCTCGATCGGGAAGGTGCCGGAGCCGCACATCGGGTCGAGGACCGGCTCGGCGCCGCGATAGCCGGCGGCGCGCAGGAAGAGCGCGGCCAGCGTCTCGCGCATCGGGGCGGCGTTGACGGCCTGCTTGTGGCCGCGCCGGTGCAGCGGTTCGCCGGACGTGTCGATCGAGAATGTCACGAGGTCGTTCTCGATGCGGACCTTCAGCGTCAGAAGATCCTCGGGCGCCTGGTCCGGGACCGCATCGACGACCGGCGCGCCCAGGGTCTCGCGGATGGCGGTCGCGACGCGGGATTTGGCGGCGCCGGCGTGGTAGATGCGCGAGGTGCGCGTCGTGACGTCGATGCGCAGGGGGACGTCGGGGCGGAGCGTCTCGCCCCAGGGAAACTTGCGGGCCCGCTTGTCGAGCTGGGCGAGATGCATCGCGCGGAAGGAGCCGATGCGGGCGAGGACGCGGGAGGCGCCGCGCAGACGCAGGTTGGCCTGCCAGACCTGCGGCCAGCCGCCCCGGAGGGTCACGCCGCCGGGGACCGGCTTCGGATCGGGCAGGCCGATCTCGGCGGCCTCCTCGGCCAGCAGCGGCTCGAAGCCCGGCGTGGCGGCGAGGAAGATTTCGAAGGGGGATGCGGCGTCCATGTCGGGGGCATAACGGGAAAGCCGGGCGGCTAGAAGCGGATTCGCGCGGGATCCATCGCGCGTAACAGCGAGTTACGCCGGATCATCCTGTTGATTCCGAACGAGAAAACAGCGCGCATTAACTGCGGATTTATCGCCGTCCGCAAGCGGGCGCGGCCCCGGCCCCGGGATTGTCCGCGACGCCGCTCGTCCCCATATAACCCCTTGAACAGGGCCGGAAAACATCCCGCTCCGACGCGATGCAAGGCGTGACATCCCCTGCCCCTCCCGTTAGTATGTCGCACCATTGTCAAGGACCCTCCCAAGCATGGCCGACCCCATCCGCGCAGCCGATGAATACGGCGCTGATTCCATCAAGGTTCTCAAGGGACTGGAGGCCGTGCGCAAGCGGCCCGGGATGTATATCGGCGACACCGACGACGGCTCCGGCCTGCACCACATGGTCTACGAGGTCGTCGACAACGGGATCGACGAGGCGCTCGGCGGCTGGGCGGACCGGGTCAGCGTGATCCTGCATGCGGACAACTCGGTCAGCGTGATGGACAACGGGCGCGGCATCCCGGTCGGCATCCACGAGGGCGAGGGCGTGAGCGCTGCCGAAGTCATCATGACCCAGCTGCACGCGGGCGGAAAGTTCGACCAGAACAGCTACAAGGTCTCCGGCGGCCTGCACGGCGTCGGCGTCAGCGTGGTCAACGCGCTCTCGCGACTGGCTGGAGCTTCGGATCTGGCGCGAGGGCTATGAGCATTACGCGCGCTTCGAGCGGGGCGAGACGGTAGTCAGCCTGCGCCGCGAGGGGCCGGCCGGGGACAAGCGCGGGACGCAGGTGCGGTTTCTCGCCTCGACCACGACGTTCTCGAACCTCGACTACAACTTCAAGACGCTCGAGCACCGGCTGCGCGAACTGGCGTTCCTGAATTCGGGCGTGCGGATCGGGCTGCGCGACCAGCGCCATGCCGAGGCGGTCGAGACCGAGCTGTTCTACGAGGGCGGCGTGCGGGAATACGTCCGGTACCTAGACCGCTCGAAGTCGCCGCTGATCAAGGACCCGATCTACATCATCGGCGAGCGCGAGGGGATCACGGTCGAGGTCGCGATGTGGTGGAACGACAGCTATCACGAGACCACGCTGCCCTTCACCAACAACATACCCCAGCGCGACGGCGGCACGCATCTGGCGGGCTTTCGCGGCGCGCTGACGCGCACGATCAACGCCTATGTCGCGACCAGCGGCCTGGCGAAGAAGGAGAAGGTCACGCTGACCGGCGACGACGCGCGCGAGGGCATGACCTGCGTGCTGTCGGTCAAGGTGCCGGACCCGAAGTTCTCGAGCCAGACCAAGGACAAGCTGGTCTCGTCGGAGGTTAGGCCCACCGTTGAGAGCCTGGTCGGCGAAAAGCTGGCCGAGTGGTTCGAGGAGAACCCGGCCGACGCGCGCACCGTCGTCGGCAAGATCGTCGAGGCGGCGATCGCACGCGAGGCGGCGCGCAAGGCGCGGGATCTGACCCGGCGCAAGACCGCGATGGACGTGGCGAACCTGCCCGGCAAGCTCGCCGACTGCCAGGAGAAGGACCCGGCCAAGGCCGAGATCTTCCTCGTCGAGGGCGACAGCGCCGGCGGCTCGGCCAAGCAGGGCCGCAGCCGGCAGAACCAGGCGGTGCTGCCGCTCCGGGGCAAGATCCTGAACGTCGAGCGCGCGCGGTTCGACCGGATGCTCGGCTCGAACGAGATCGGCACGCTGATCACCGCGCTCGGGACCGGGATCGGGCGCGACGAGTTCAACCTCGCGAAGCTGCGCTACCACAAGGTCATCATCATGACCGACGCCGACGTGGACGGCGCGCATATCCGCACGCTGCTGTTGACGTTCTTCTTCAGGCAGATGCCGGAACTGATTGAATTGGGGCATCTTTATATCGCGCAGCCGCCGCTCTACAAGGTCGCGCGCGGCCGGTCGGAGGTCTACCTGAAGGACCAGGCGGCGCTGGAGAGCTACCTGATCGAACAGGGCATCGACGGCGCGGCGCTGCGGCTCGGCGACGGTTCGGTGATCGCGGGCGCGGATCTCGCGCGCGTGGTCGAGGAGGCGCGCGTGACGCGGGCGACGCTGAACGCGTTCCCGACGCAGTATTCGCGCACGATCCTGGAGCAGACGACGATCGCCGGGGCGCTGGGTCCGGGCGTGCTCGACGCCGATCCGCAGGGCGCGGCCGACCGGGTCGCGGCGCGGCTCGACATGATCGCGGCGGAATACGAGCGCGGCTGGCAGGGCCGGCCGACGCAGGATCGCGGGATCCGGCTCTGGCGGGTGCTGCGCGGCGTCGAGGAGGCGCGGGTCATCGACGGCTTCGCGCTGCGCTCGGCCGAGGCGCGGCGTCTGTCGGCGCTGACGCCGGGCTTGCAGGAGACCTATGGCGCGATCGCGACGCTGACGCGCAAGGACCGCGAACAGGCGATCCACGGGCCGATCGAGCTTCTGGACGCGGTGATGCGCGAGGGCGAGAAGGGCCTGTCGCTGCAGCGCTACAAGGGCCTCGGCGAGATGAACCCGGGCCAGCTCTGGGAGACGACGCTGGACCCAGAGGCGCGCACGCTGCTGCAGGTGCGGGTCGAGCACCGCGAGGACGCGGACGAGATCTTCACCAAGCTGATGGGCGACGAGGTGGAGCCGCGGCGCGATTTCATCCAGACCAACGCGCTGAGCGTGGCGAACCTCGACGCCTGAGGCGCAGCGTCGCGCGCAGGTCCTGGGACCGATCCTCACGCGCCTCGCACTGTCCTGGCCGACATCCCGCTGATCCCGAGCGCCGCATCCAGTCCAAGCCGCGCATTGGCGCGACACGATCGAAGAGGCCCGGACAGGCGCTTTTCAATCTGCTATGTGATTGTGCAAACTCACGCATTCTTTCCGCGCTTTTCCTCGTCTTTCAGCACTCGCCGGCCTCTCCGTTACCCGCCTCAGAGCAGGAGCGTCCCGTGGCATTTCTCGGCTCGATGAAGAAGCACAGTTTCGAGGTCCAGTTCTGGGGCTACGAGACCGGCAACGTGATTGCGTCGATCACCGGCGCCGGCGGCATGAAGGCGTTCTTCGGGAGCCTCGGCGACGCCTACAGGACGGGCGGCGCCTCGCCGGGCGCCGCGGTCCTCTGGCTCGCGCGGGAGACCCCTGAGGTGTTCGCCACGCTCGGGGTGATCGCGATCGTCGTCGTCGCATACCCGCTCGGGAACGCGGTGCGCCGGCAGTTTGGCGCGATGGCGGCGGATGCCGTCAATGCGCTGGCGGTGCCGCTGGCGCTGGGGTTGCTCGGATACGCGCTGGTCAGCGACGCCAACCTGTTCACGGTCGCAGCCTGCGCCTTCGTCGTGGGGTCCTGCCTGCTGCGCGGCGCCGGGACCTTTCCGCTGCTCCTGAAGCTCGGCGGCTTGGCGTTGACGCTCGGCGGCCTTGCGCTTGCGGCGGCTGGCGTGATGGTGCTCGCCGTGCGCCTGTTCGGGCCCGGCGGCGCCGGGCTCGCGCTCAGCGCCGCGACGTTCCTGTCGGGCGTGTTCGTCGCCGGCGCGGGATTGCTGACCTATCAGGGCGGGAGCTTTGCGGTCGACGCGGCGCGGTTGTCCGGGGACGCCGGCGGACGGGGAGGCGTGCTGGGCGCGCTGCTGTCTGCGAACGGGCCGGTCTCGAACTGGATGGCGCGGCGGGTCGATCCGGCGACGCTGTGGGCGGTCGACCGGCTGGTCCATCCAGGGCTCTTCTGGATCCCGAACGCCGTGAAGCGAAACCAGCCGTTCACGACCAGCATGCTGGCGCGCCTCCCCTGGCGCGCGATCACCGCCGCGCTGGCGCTGGCGACCGGAACGGCGGCCGGGTTTGCCTTCGCGGCGGCCAACCTCCTGTGGGCGCTTGGCGACGTCGCGATCGGATCGCTCGACGCGCAGGCGAGCGAAGACCTGCCGCCGCCGCTGCCCGACGCCGGGGTCGGTCTTTCTTCGGATCTCGCGGAGGGCGGCGTCCCCAAATCCTGAATTGCGATATATCGCAACCGCCAAGCGCAGTTCGGTGGTTGCGTTCCAGCCACGCTTTGGGTTCAATCTCCGCAGAACCGAGCGGTCGCCTGGCGAGCCGGAAAACGGTCGGCTGCGAATGCCGGAGACTGCAGGGGGAGATCTTGCCGGACATATCGGAGACGACGCTCTCCCGCGCGCCGATCGTCGCGCTGGCCGGCATCGAGAAATCGTTCGGCCCGGTCTCGGTGCTGCGCGGGGTCGATTTCGATGTGCGCGCCGGCGAGGTCCATGCGCTGATGGGCGAGAACGGCGCCGGCAAATCCACGCTGATCCGTATCATGTCCGGAGCGCACCAGCCAAGCGCCGGCACGATTCGGGTGGACGGCGCGCTGACGCGGTTTTCCGGCCCACGCGAGGCGCAGGAGGCGGGGATCGCCGTCGTGCACCAGGAATTGCTGCTGTTCCCGGCGCTGACCGTGGCCGAGAACGTCTGGCTGGGACATGCGCCGAAGACGGCGCGCGGCACGATCGACTGGCGAGCGATGCGCAGCGGCGCGCGCGAGATCCTCGACCGGCTGGACTGCCACGACCTCGACGTGGACGCGCCGGTCGCGACGCTGTCTGTGGCTAACCGGCAGCGGGTCGAGATCGCGCGGGCGCTGTCGCGCGAGGCGCGGGTGCTGATCATGGACGAGCCGACCGCGGCGCTGCCCGAGGCGGACGTGCGCCGGCTGCTCGACGTCGTGCGCTCGCTGCGCGAGGATGGGGTCGCGATCGTCTATGTCAGCCACCGGATGAAGGAGATCTTCGACGTGGCCGACCGGGTGACGACGCTGCGCGACGGCGCCGCGATCGCGACCTGCGACATCGGCGACGTGACCGAGGCCGAGCTGGTCTCGATGATGGTGGGGCGCGACATCGCGCAGCTGTTCCCGAAGGAGGACATCCCGCTCGGGGAGACCGTGCTCGAGGTGCGGAACCTGTCGCTGGCGGGGGTCGTGCATGATGTCAGCTTCTCCGTGCGCGCGGGCGAGATCCTCGGCATTGCCGGGCTGGTCGGGTCGGGGCGGACCGAGCTCGCGCAGACGATCTTCGGCGTGACGCCGGCGACGTCGGGCGAGATACTGATCGACGGCAAGGCCGTCGTCGTCCGAAGCGTCGCCGAGGCCATCGCGCACCGGATCGCCTACGTGCCGGAGGACCGCGCGCAGCACGGACTGGTGCGGCCGCAGAGCGTGCAGCAGAACGTGTCGATGGCGGTGCTGCGCCGCCTGGTGCGCGGCCTTGTCGTCGACACCGGGCGCGAGCGCGAGATCGCCGAAGACGCGATCCGCAGCTTCTCGATCCGGGCGCGCGGCCCGGGCCAGGTTGTCGCGGAGCTGTCGGGCGGCAACCAGCAGAAGGTGGTGATCGCAAAGTGGCTGGCGACCGAGCCGCGGATCCTCGTGCTCGACGAGCCGACGCGCGGCGTCGACGTGGGCGCGAAGACCGAGATCCACCGGCTGATGAACGAGCTCGCGCGCAAGGGGCTCGCGATCGTGATGATCTCGAGCGAACTGCCGGAGGTGCTCGGCATGAGCGACCGGATCCTGGTCATGGGCGGCGGCCGGGTCGCGTCGGTGATCGAGCGGGCCGAAGCCACGCCGGACGCGGTCGGCGCCGCGATGATGCGGGGAGCGGCGTGACGTGAAGGGTCCCGCGATCTCCCGACGCCTGTCCGGCTCCGGACAGGAACTGCTGCTTCTGGCGGCGCTGCTGCTCCTGTTCCTGGTCGTCGGCGGCGTCAACGAGCGGTTCGTCTCGGCGAACAACCTGAAATCGATCTTCGTCGGCAATGCGTATATCGCGGTCGCCGCGATCGGCATGTCGATGGTGATCATCTCCGGCCATATCGACGTGTCGGTCGGGGCGCTGATCGGCGTGCTGGCGACGGTGTCGGGCCTGCTGGTGACGAACGGCTATCCGGTCTGGGTCGCCTGGCTGCTGCCGGTGCTGCTCGGCGGCGCGATCAACGCAGGGCTCGGCGCGCTGGTAGCCTACCTGAAGGTGCCCTCGATCATCGCGACGCTGGCGATGCTGTCGATCCTGCGCGGCGGGCTGATCACGCTGACCGGCGGCGCCTGGATCTCCGGGCTTGCCGCCCGACTACCAGCTCGCGCAGTTCCGTCTGCTGAACATCCCTTCCCCGGTCTGGTTCATGGTCGGCATGACGATCGCCGCCGCGATCATGCTGCGCACGACGGCGTTCGGGCGCTCGCTCTACGCGGTCGGCGGCAATCCGGAGGCGGCGGAGGCGGCGGGCATCCCGTACCGGCCGACGATCGTGAAGGTCTTCGCGCTGCACGGGCTGATCGCCGGCGTGGCGTCGATCCTGTTCGCGACGCAGCTCCAGGTGATCCAGTCGACGGTGCCGAACGGTCTGGAGCTCCTGATCATCACCGCCTCGGTGGTCGGCGGCGTGTCGATCCTCGGCGGCGTCGGCACCGTCGTCGGCTCGACGCTGGCCGCGATCCTGTTCGCGGCGATCGGGTCGTCGCTGATCTTTCTCAGCGTCTCGGCCTACTGGCTGCGCGCGGTGCAGGGCGTGCTGATCCTGATCACCGTGCTCGCCGACATGGCCCGACGCCGGCGGATGAGGTAGCCGATGTCCACCGCCCTGCCCCGCGTCCTGATCCGCCACGAGGCGATCCTCGCGATCCTGCTCGTGCTCGCGCTAGTCATCCTTGGCCTGCAGAACGAGCGCTTCTTCACGACGGCGAACCTGCTGAACCAGGGCCGGCTGATGACCGAGGTCGGGTTGGTCGCGGTGGTGATGACCTTCGTCATCATCACCGGGGGCATCGACCTGTCGGTCGGCTCGATCTTCGGGCTGACCGCGATCCTGGTCGGCGTGATGTGGCACAACCTCGGCCTGCCGCTGCCGCTCGCGATGGTGCTGGCCATCGTCGCGGGCGGCGTCGCCGGGCTCGTCAACGGGCTGATCATCACGCGGTTCTCGGTGCCGCCGCTGATCGCGACGCTGGCGACGCTGGCGCTTTATCGCGGGCTGGCCGAGGGCATCTCGAAGGCGCAGTCGGTGCGCGGCTATCCGGAATGGTTCTTCGTGTTCGGCCAGGGCGAGGTCCTGGGCGTGCCGACGCAGCTCTGGCTGATGGGCGTCGTCGCGATCGTCGGCGTCTTCGTGCTGCACTATACCGCCTTCGGCCGGACGACTTACGCGATCGGCAACAACGAGCCGGCGGCGGCCTTCTCGGGCCTGCCGGTCGAGCGCACGAAGCTGCTGATCTACGCGGCCTCGGGGCTGGTCTCGGGGCTGGCCGCGATCGTCTTCGTCAGCCGGGTTTCGACGACGCGCTCGGACATGGGCTCGGGCCTCGAGCTCGACGTGATCACCGCGGTGGTCCTCGGCGGCACGTCGATCTTCGGCGGGCGCGGCTCGATCCTCGGTACGCTGCTCGGCCTCGTGCTGATCCAGGCGCTGAAGAGCGGCCTGTCGCTGTCGGGCGTCAAGGGCGACGGCACGATCGTCATCATCGGCGTCGTGCTGATCTTCGCGGTGCTGATCTCGAACTACCTCAGTCGTTATTCGAACGCCTGAGACACCAGGGGCGCGTCCGGAAGAGACGCGCTCCGCGCAACCACCAAGGGGGAGATTCCCATGAGACTGCTTGCTAACCTTCTGGCCGGCGCCGGGCTCGTGACGGCGCAGCTCGCGACGCCGATGCTGGCGACGCCGGCGATGGCGCAGGGCGCCTGGACCGGCGGCGACGGACAGCCGGCCACGCCGCTCGCCTGCGACGACACCGCAAGCTCGGTTCCTCCGGGCGAGTACAATGGCGGCGCGCCGACCGGCGCGCCGGATCGCGCCGGGCAGGACATCACGATCGTCGACGTGCCGAAGCTGGTCGGCGTCGGCTACTTCACATCCGTTCTCGGCGGCATGAACGAGGCGGCGGAAGAGCTCGGCAACGTGTCGCTGACGCAGGACGGCCCGACCGAGGCCAACATCGACGAGCAGATCACGTTCATCGACAACTACATCACCAGCGGAGTCGACGGCATCCTCTACGCGGCGAACGACCCGGTCGCGATCGCGCCGGTGCTGCGCAAGGCGCTGGAGGCGGGGATCAACGTCGTCGGGTATGACGCTGACGCCGAGGCGGATGCGCGGCAGTGGTTCGTCAACCAGGCCGAACCGAACGGCGTCGCGAAGGCGCTGATCGACCAGCTGGCCTCGGAGATCGGCGAGGACGGGTCCTTCGCGATCGTGACCTCGACGTTCACGACGCCGAACCAGGCGCGCTGGATCTCGGAGATGGAGGCCTATGCGGGCGCCTGCCATCCGAACATCGAGTTCCTCGAGACGGTTGAGGCGCAGGAGGACAACATCCTGAGCTTCAACCAGGCGCAGACGCTGATCAACAAGTACGGCGACGACCTGGACGGCATCCTCGGCATGACGTCGGTGGCGACGCCGGCGGCGGCGGAGGCGGTGCAGCAGAACGGCCTCTGCGGCGAGGTGGCCGTGGTGGGCCTCGCGCTGCCGAACGCGATGAAGCCCTACGTCAACAACGACTGCGTGCAGACGACGATCCTGTGGAGCACCGTCGACCTCGGCTATGCCGCGGTGCAGGCGATGCGCGCGGTCGCGGACGGCACGCTGAAGCCGGGCGACACGAGCTTCAACGCCGGGCGTCTGGGCGAGCTGCAGGTGGTCAACCAGAGCCAGATCCTGCTTGGCGCGCCGAAGGTGTTCACGAAGGCGGACATCAACGACTTCGACTTCTGATCCGAGGTCGAAGCGCGTGCCCGGCCCGGCGCCGGGCACGCGTGCCCCGCCGATCAAGTCTTTGTTTCGAAAAGGACATGCGGATCGAATTAACGATCCGGCAAGGTCTGTCGCCGCGGGCAGGCGAAGGGCAGGAAGGATCCGGTCATGCCCTCGGCGACCGCCATCAGGCTGAGGCGGTCGGCGAGCGCGCGCTCGGGCGCGGTCTCGGGGCAGACGGCGCCGGTGCGGCAGCCGGAGGCGAGGAACGCGTCATGCGCGGCGATGAAGGCGGTGCCGATGCCGGCAAGGGCGTCCGCCGCGGGACGCGTGGTCCCAGATGTCGGCATAGAGCGCGCACTTGCGGGCCGACCACTCGGGCGTGGCTTGCGCGGCGCCGGGCGACGGCGCCGATAAGCTCGAGGCGATCCACGCCCAGGAGACCCGCGCAACCGCCGCGGCCAAGGCCTCGGCGGTTGTCGACGAGCTCCGCCGCCAGCGCAGATCACGCAGACGCGATTCGCAGGATTGCGATGGAGAACGGCTGCCCTGACGTCCTTCGGGTGTATGGCAATGCTACCCTGTTGTCCGGCTGAAAGCTCGCTTGGGGCTTCCGCCTGATCCACTCGGGGACAGGCAAAAACGCCGCCGATCTTTTGTTGGCGATCGATGCCATAGAACTGGTGCTCAAGCACACCTTTTGGGGCAGGAGAAGCGAAGGCGCCTCCGACGTTCCGGGGAGCCTGCACCAGCTTCATTCAGCTGGGGGGCGAGAACGAAACAGTAGTCGAAAAGTTCTATGACCGAATCGCAGTCGGCAGCTCCGCTCTGGATCGAACGATCCGAAACGTGATTGCTGCTCACAGCCAGAAGGGTCAGGGTACACGGATCGCCGCACTTTCATCCGTCATGCGCACGCAGCACCAGTTCCGGATGATCGGCGCGTGCGCAGAAGGTACTTGGCGCGCCTATCTCCTGGCGCGCCCCATGCTCTACGAGCTCGATCCGCGCGGCCCAGACGCGAAGGTTCGCTTCAAGCCAGCAGGATTTGCAGCGCGGCCTGTTACCGCCAGATCGTTGTCGTGTGTCGGCTGCCTGCTCCAAGACCTTGATAAAACCGACGCCGGTGCACATTTGCATTAGCACTCAATGCACACGAGTGCCAAGAAGCGAGGCTCTCTCTGAGGAGTTTCGCAAGAACCTTATGGGAGATCGCCATGCACTTTGCGCCCCTTCACGACCGCATCCTCATCCGCCGGATTGAGGGCGAGGAAAAGACCAAGGGCGGTCTGATTGTTCCCGACACGGCCAAGGAGAAGCCCAGCGAGGGCGAAGTCATCTCTGTTGGGGAGGGTGCGCGCAGCGAAGCAGGCGAGTTGATCCCGATGGCCGTCAAGGTCGGTGACCGGATTCTATTCGGCAAGTGGTCCGGCAGCGAGGTGCGCCTCGAGGGCGAGGATCTTCTGATCATGAAGGAATCCGACATCCTCGGCGTCATCCACGGCGAAACGGCGGCCCAGAAAGCTGCCTGATCACGGTCTGAGTTGAGATCCATTTCCGAGACATCAGGGAGCACCAAAAATGGCCGCCAAGCAGCTGAAATTCGACACCGACGCCCGTGACCGCATGCTGAAGGGCGTGAACATCCTTGCCGACGCGGTTCGCGTCACCCTCGGCCCCAAGGGCCGCAACGTTGTCATCGCGAAGTCCTGGGGCGCGCCGCGCATAACCAAGGACGGCGTCACCGTCGCCAAGGAGATCGAGCTCGAGGACAAGTTCGAGAACATGGGCGCGCAGATGGTTCGCGAAGTGGCCAGCCGCACCAGCGATGAGGCCGGCGACGGCACCACCACCGCCACCGTGCTTGCCCAGGCCCTCATAAGGGAGGGCTTGAAGTCGGTCGCGGCAGGCATGAACCCGATGGATCTCAAGCGCGGGATCGAACAGGCGGTCGCCCTGGTCGTCGAAGACATCAAAGCCCAGTCCCGGACCGTCGCGGGCACGGAGGAAATTGGGCAGGTCGGTTCGATCGCCGCCAACGGCGAGGCGGAGATCGGCCGCCAGATCGCGGAAGCGATGCAGAAGGTCGGCAACGAGGGTGTGATTACCGTCGAGGAGAACAAGGGCTTTGTTACCGAGACCGAGGTCGTCGATGGCATGCAGTTCGATCGCGGCTACCTCAGCCCGTATTTCATCACCAACGCCGACAAAATGATCGCCGAACTCGAGGACGCGGTCATCCTGATCCACGAGAAAAAGCTCGGTTCGCTGCAGCCGATGGTGCCGCTTCTCGAGTTGGTGATCCAGTCAGGCAAGCCGCTGATGATCATCGCCGAAGACATCGAGGGCGAGGCGCTGGCGACGCTGGTCGTCAACAAGCTGCGCGGCGGCCTGAAGGTCGCGGCCGTCAAGGCGCCGGGCTTCGGCGATCGCCGCAAGGCCATGCTGCAGGACCTTGCCATCCTGACCGGCGGCACGGTGATCTCCGAGGAGCTCGGCATGACGCTCGAGACCGTCGGGCTCGACATGCTGGGCAAAGCACGCAAGATCACCATCACCAAGGACGAGACCACCATCGTCGATGGCGCCGGAGAGAAGGCTGAGATCGAAGGCCGGGTCGCGCAAATCCGTACTCAGATCGAGGACACCACGTCGGACTACGACAAGGAGAAGCTGCAGGAGCGGCTGGCCAAGCTCGCCGGCGGCGTCGCAATCATCCGGGTCGGTGGCGCTTCCGAGACCGAGGTCAAGGAGCGCAAGGACCGCGTCGACGATGCGCTGAATGCCACTCGCGCCGCGGTGCAGGAAGGAGTGGTCGTGGGCGGCGGGGTCTCACTGGTGCGCGCCTCAAAGAAGCTTCAGGGCGTGGAAGGGGCAAACCACGACCAGACCGCGGGCATCGCGATCGTCCGCAAGGCGCTGCAGGCGCCACTGCGGCAGATCGCCGAGAATGCCGGCGTGGACGGCTCGGTTGTAGCCGGCAAGATCATGGAGTCCGAGGATCCCAGCTTCGGCTTCAACGCCCAGACCGAAGAGTACGGCGACATGTTCAAGTTCGGCGTGATCGACCCGGCCAAGGTCGTGCGCACGGCGCTGCAGGATGCCGCCTCGGTCGCCGGTCTGCTCATCACCACCGAGGCGATGATTGCCGAAAAGCCGGAGCCGAAGGGTCAGGCCGGCGGCGGTGGCGGTATGGGCGGTATGGGCGGTATGGACGGCATGATGTAATCGGGCGGAAAGCCTGACTCATCAGCTCTAAATATGGATCGGGCGTCCGGTTTGGCGCCCGATCGTCGTTTGGGCCGGAGGAGATCAGTCCGTAACGCCCATTTCCCGCATCTGCCTCGGGCTGAATGAATCAGTATCGCGCGACCTTAAGAATCCCCTTCCACAATTCACATCGCTCGGGAACCGCTCTAAACTCGCCGACGTGATGGACGCGAGCGAGGCCGACGCTCGCCTACATGAGCTTCCCGGCGCAGCACCGCACCAAGCTGCACAGCACCAACCCGCTCGAGCGCCTCAACAAGGAGGTCAAGCGCCGCGCCCCTGACCCGCGTCCAGCGCGCCGAAGCCGCCCGCTCGACGGGCCTCTCGGGCTACGAGCCGGAGATGCGCGAGTTCCTCGACTACGTGCTCCGCGTCTACGAAGCCTACGGCATCGCCAACTCGCGCCGATCAAGATCGCCGACTTTCTCCGCATCCGCTTCGGCGGCGCCAAGACGCGAAGCGACACCTCGGGCCGTTCCATGCCATCCGCGACGCCTCCGTCGGCATCCAAGCGCACCTCTTCCGCTGATCGCGGACAGCCAAAATAAGTCTTTTCAATGACTAAAGGAACAGAGGCTGTAATTCCCCGCCTCATCAAACCGGCGCCCGTCTTCGGTCAGCCGCAGGCTCCGATATGCCCGCAGCTCGTGCAGAAGTCACATCCGTCCCGCTTGATCAGCGTCGCGTGACCGCATTCCGGGCAGGCGCGCCCTGGTTTCGCTGGCGCGCCTGTGCCGCCCGGCGCCGGCGCGTCGCTCCAGAGGACCGGAGATCCTGTCGCCGGATAGCCTTGCGAGTCGAGCACCCCCAGCATCGCGTAACGGTGAATCAGCAGCCGGGCGACGTAGGCGAGCGTCGAGGGCTGCACCGCCTGCTTCTCCGAGCCGGGAACGCGCGCGAAGAAGTCCCCCTGCGCCTCGGGCAAATCCTTCAGGCCGCGCAGCTTCTTGCCGATCCAGGCGGGGTCGATCACCCGCATGTCGAGGCTCAGGGACTTGGTCAGCCCGTTGAACTCCAGCGGATAGGCGCCGGACAGCCAGACGCTGAAGGGCCGCTTCGAGCCGTCGGGCAGCAGGCATTCCTTGACGAACATCGCGAAATCGTCGCCGGTCCCCGGGTTCAGGATGTCGACGGTCCAGCTCAGGGTGCCGTCCACGCCGGATTTCGGCTCCTTGCGCGAGAACATCGCGTCGACCAGCGGCGTCGCCAGGCCATCCTCGTCGAAGGTGCCGAGCTCCGCGCAGCGCCAGCGCACGACGTGGGCGAAGGCCGACACGGTCCCGGGCACTGGCGTCGCATGACCGTCGGGCGGCATCGCGAGGATGAACGGCGCGCCTGGCGTTCTTGCGAGGCTGTCGAGCTTCTGGCGCAGCCAGGCCGGATCCTGCGCCCGCATGTCCATGCTCAGGTTCTTGGCCAGCGCGCCCAGCCCGCGCGGCGTCTGCTCGCCGTTGACCCAAACCTCGAACGGCCGCGTCGCGCCGTTCTCGAGATGGCCGACGAAGACGGCGAACCGGTTGTCCGGCGCCTCGATCATGTAGGTCCAGGACGGCGAGCCGGCCGACAGCTTCGGCCGGTGCGGCCAGCGCAGCGCCGCCAGCGCCACCTGCGGCGCGTCCGATATCCGGATCCGCCGGTCCGGCTCGGACTGGTCGAGGTCGCGCGGCTCGTCGGCGGCCGGGTCCGCCGACAGCACCGAGCCGAGCACGCTGTTCGGCCGGTAGGTCGTGATGCCCTTCAGCCCCGCATGCCACGCCTCGAGATAAAGCCCCTCGAACGCCTCGAACGGATATTCCTCGGCGACGTTCACGGTCTTCGAGATCGCCGCGTCGATCCAGGGCTGGATCGCCGCCTGCATCGCCATGTGGTCGCGCGCAGAGATCTCCAGCGCGTTGACGAAGGCCGGCGGCAGCTCGGCCGTGTTCCCGCCGCGCGCCCGCCACATCCGCCACGCATGGTCCTCGACGCGGTACTCGCGCATCGTGCCGTCCGGCTCGCGCTTCTTGCGGGTGTAGTGCCAGGAATAGGCGGGCTCGATGCCGTTCGACGCATTGTCGGCGAAGGCGAGGCTGATCGTGCCGGTCGGCGCGATCGACAGCAGGTGGCTGTTGCGCAGGCCGTCCGCGGCGATCTCGGCGCGGATGTCCTCCGGCAGCCGGCGCGCCATGCCGGAGTCCAGCAGCTTCTCGCCGTCGAACAGAGGGAACCGGCCCTTCTCGCGCGCCAGCGCCGCCGATGCGCGGTAGGCCGCGTCGCGCATCAGCCGCGTCGCCTGCGCCGCCCAGGCGCGGCCCTCCTCGGCGTCGTAGCGCAGCCCCAGCAGGATCAGCGCGTCGCCGAGCCCGGTAAAGCCGAGGCCGATCCGGCGCTTCGCCGCCGCCTCCGCCGCCTGCTCGGGCAACGGCCAGACCGTCGCCGTCAGCACGTTGTCGAGCATCCGCACGGCGACCGCGACGACCTCCGCAAATCCCGCCTCGTCGAAGGACGCGCCCTCGGTGAACGGCTCCCGTCACGAACCGCGTCAGGTTGATCGACCCGAGGCAGCAGCAGCCGTGGTCGGGAATCGGGATCTCGCCGCAGGGATTCGTCGCCTCGATCCGCTCGACGTAGTGCAGGTTGTTCTCGGCGTTGATCCGGTCGAGGAACAGCACGCCCGGCTCGGCCGCCTCGTAGGTGTTGCGCATGATCGTGCGCCACAGCTCGCGCGCCTGGATCGTCGCGTAGACCCACATCCCGTCGTCGCGCCGGTGCGCGCCGGCGGCGATCTGCGGCGCCGAGGGCTCGGCCTTGTGCACCAGCTCGAACGGCCCGTCCGCCTCGACCGCCTCCATCAGCGCATCCGTCACGCCGACCGAGATGTTGAAGTTGTTGAGCCGGCCCGCCTGCCGCTTGGCGGAGACGAACTCCATCACGTCCGGATGGTCGCAGCGCAGCACGCCCATCTGCGCTCCGCGCCGGGCGCCCGCGCTCTCGACCGTCGCGCAGGACTGGTCGAAGACGTGCATGTAGCTGATCGGACCCGAGGCCGAGCTGGCGGTGCCGCGCACCTTCGCGCCGCGCGGCCGGATCGCCGAGAAGTCGTAGCCGACGCCGCCGCCGCGCCGCATCGTCTCGGCTGCCTCGCGGAGCGCGATGTAGATGCCCGGCTTGCCGTCCACGGTCTCGGAGATCGAGTCGCCGACCGGTTGCACGAAGCAGTTGATCAGCGTGACCTCGTCGATGCCCGCGCCGGCCGCCGAGTTGATCCGCCCGCCCGGAATGAAGCCGCGCTCCAGCGCGTCGAGGAACCGCGCCTCCCATGCTGCCGGATCCGCCTCGACCGCCGCCAGCGCGCGGGCCACGCGCCGCCGGACCGCCCGCGCCATGTCCGGACCCGGCAGGTCGCGCTCGGCGCCCTTCGCGTATTTCTCGCGCAGTACGTCGAGGCTGACCTCCTGCCAGGGCAGGTCGGCGGTCCCGCTGTAGTCCCGGCTGTCGGGCTTGTTCATGCGCGCCTCGTCACGAAACTGGGAGGAGACCAAGATAGACGCGCGGGCGTCGAGGGTCAATCTGGACGGGCAGGCCGGGGGCGCATATCTTGTGGCTGACGAATCTGGCAACCTCTATCGTTGGGTACAAATGGCGTCTGGCCTGCATCTGATCAAGCTCTGCGTCGGCGCGGACTCCGTCGAGGATCTCGCCGGTTGGCAGGCCGCGCGGATCGCCGAGAGCGGCGCTGCGGCGGCCCAGCACGTCACGCGGATGTGGCCGAAGCGCGGCGACGAACTGCTCGACGGCGGCTCGCTCTACTGGGTGATCCGCGGCGTCCTGCAGGCGCGCCAGCGGATCGTCGGGCTCGAGCCGCGCGACGGCGCCGACGGCGTACGCCGCTGCGCGATCCTGCTCGACCCCGAGATCGTCCGCATCGCCGCCCGGCCGCGCCGCCCGTTCCAGGGCTGGCGCTACCTGCGCGAGACCGACGCGCCCCGCGATGTCGGGGCCGAGGCCCGGACGCGCCGACCTGCCCCCTGCCCTCGCGGCGAGCCTCGATGCGATGGGCGTGCTGTGATGCGCAGGCGCGCTGATGATCGCGGCGGCCGCAGCCGCTGCTGACTGTCACCGGCGCCGCCCAGGCGGCCGACTGGGACGAACTCGGCGCGGAATTCTGCGCCCGCAGCCTGACCGGCAACCTCGCGGCGGTGGCGCCGCTGCTGTCGCCGTCGCTGCTGCGCACGATCGTCGCCACCTACCAGACGCTCGGCGCCGAGCCGCCGCCGACGCTGTTCCAGAGCTACACGAACGTCGTGCCAACCTGCGCCGCGCGCACGCGCAACGTCGCGCTCGTCGAGATCACCCGCAGCGGGCCGCGGCGGCGCCGCGCCGTCCTGGACCGAGTACCTGGTCGTCGCGCCCGAGGCGGACGGCAGCACCCGCATCGACGACATCCTGTTCGCGACGCGGCGCAGCGACACGCTGCGCGCCCGGCTCAACGCGCTGGCGAACTGACGTCGAGGCCCAGCCGGTCGGTCAGCGCCGCGCGCGCGGCCGTCGCGTCCGCGTCCCAGGCCGCCGCGCGCGACGCAAACAGCGTCGCCTGGCTGCGCAGGATCAGCCCGTCGTCGAGGATCCGCAGGTGGTTGTCGCGCAGCGTCGCGCCGGTCGTCGTGATGTCCGCGATCGCCTCGGCGGTCAGGTTCTTCACCGTCCCTTCCGTCGCGCCGGCGCTGTCGACGATCTGGTAGTCGGCGACGCCATGCGCGCGGAAGAACTCGCGCACCAGCCGGTGATACTTGGTCGCGACCCGCAGCCGATGGCCGTGGCGCGCGCGAAACGCGGCGGCGGCGGCGTCGAGGTCGCTCATGTCGCGCACGTCGATCCAGAAGTCCGGCACAGCGACGACGAGGTCGGCGAAGCCGAACCCCATCGGCGCGACCTCCTCAAGCGTCCCGCTCCAGTCCGCGATGCCGTTGCGCACCAGATCCTGCCCGGTCACGCCCAGGTGCAGCCGCCCGGCCGCAAGCTCGCGCGGGATTTCGGAGGCCGACAGCAGCACCAACGCCACGCCCGGCGCGCCATCGACGCGGCCGGCATATTCCCGTTCGGAGGGAGAGCGCATCAGCGTCACCCCGCGCGCGCCGAACCACTGCATCGCCTGGTCCTGCAGCCGGCCCTTCGACGGAACTCCCAGCTTCAGCGTCATGCCGCGTCTCCCGTCAGCGCCAGCAGCGCCTCGGGCCGCACGATGCCGCCGACTGCCGGCAGCGCGCGCCCGCCGCCAAGGCTCCGCGTCAGCGCGTCGTAGCGGCCGCCGCTCGCGAGCGGCGGCAGGTCCACCCTGCCCCGCGCCACCGCGCCGAAGACGAAGCCGTCATAGTATTCCAGCGTCGTGCGCCCGTAGCTTCCCTCGAACCGCAGTCCGGCCGGATCGACGCCGCGCGCCGCCAGCGCGTCGAGCCGCGCCGCGAGCCGGTCCACCGCGCGCCCGAGGCCGGGCATCTCGCGCGCCAGCGCCTGCAGCCGCGCAAGCGCGCCGGGGCCGTCGCCCTCGACCGCCAGCACCGCCTCGATCCCGGCCGCCTGCTCGGGCGCCAGCGCCTCGGTCTCCGCCTCGACGGCGAGCCGCTGCATTCGCGCGAGCACGTCCTCGGCCGTCCGCAGCCCGACCGGCATTCCGGCCGCCGCGATCGCCTCGGCGCCGCGGCCTTCCCGCACCGCCGCGACCAGATCCGCGCGCGCCGCCGTCACCGCGTCGTGCTCGACGCCGTAGCGCCGGAGCAGCGCCCGGAACCGCACCGGCCGCCACAGGTGCCGGCGCAGCGCCGCCTTGCGCGCCGGCGACGTCGCCAGCGCGTCGATCGCCGCCAGCGCCAGCCCCATGTCGCCGGTGACGAGATCCACCGGCGCTTCGCCGAGCGCGTCGCGCACCCGCGCCAGCGCCTCGGCGTCGGCCGCGGCCGGATCGTCGCCGCCGAAGATCTCGAGCCCCGCCTGCAGGTACTCCCGCGCCCGCGTCGATCCCGCCTCCTGGCGCCGCCAGACCGGCCCGCAATAGACATAGGCGCCGTCGCCGCGGCCCCGCTCCATGTGCAGCCGCACGATCGGCACCGTGAAGTCGGGGCGCAGCATCATCTCGGCGCCGTCGTCGCGGGTGACGAAGGCGCGCGCGCGAATGTCCTCGCCGTAGAGGTCGAGCAGCACCTCGGCCGGCTGCAGCGCCTCCGGCTCGACCCGGACCGCGCCGCCCGCCGACAGCGCCGCGAGCACGCGGCCCGTCTCGGCCTCGAGCCGCTCGAGGCCGGCGCCGAACCGGGCGCCGGGCAGGTGCGGCCGGTCCGCGACCATGGCCTACGCGCCCGCCCGCGCGAGCATCGCGCGCACTGCCTCGACCAGCCCCGTGCGCGGCGCCTCGATCTGCGCCGGCTGCGCCTTCCAGTCGGCGTTGGTCTCGATCTCGGCCGCGAGCCGCGCGCCGAGCGCGAGGTCCTTCAGCTGCACGACGCCGCGCGCGCGCTCGTCCTCTCCGGCGATCACCGCGACCGGGCTGCCGCGCTGGTCGGCGTACTTGAGTTGCCGGCCCATGCCGCCGCCGCCGAGGAACACCTCCGCCCGGATGCCGGCGGCGCGCAGCTCCGATGCCATCGTCTGGTAGCCGGCCATGTGGTCGCGGTCCATCGCCGTGACGACGACCGGCCCGGGATCGGCCGGCGCCGCCCCCGCGCGCGCGGCCAAAGCCGCCAGCAGCCGGTCGACGCCGATCGAGACGCCGGTCGCGGGGACCGCCTGCCCGGTGAAGCGCTTGACCAGGTCGTCATAACGCCCGCCTCCCGCGACCGACCCGAACTGCCGCGGCCGCCCCTTCTCGTCCATGATCTGAAACGTCAGCTCCGCCTCGTAGACCGGCCCGGTGTAGTACCCGAGCCCGCGCACCACCGACGGGTCGATCACCACCCGGTCCCCGCCATAGCCCTGCGCGTCCAGCAACTCCGCGATCTGCGCCAGCTCCGCGACGCCCTCGGCGCCGGCCGCCGATCCGCCGACCAGTTCGCCGAGCCGCGCGCAGGTCGCCGCCGCGTCGCCGCGCCGCGCCTCCATGAAGCCGAGGATGATCGCGGCCTGATCGTCGCCGAGCCCCGCGCCCGGCGTGAAGTCCCCGCTCTCGTCGCGCCGCCCCGCGCCGAGCAGCGCCCGCACGCCGTCCATCCCCAGCCGGTCAAGCTTGTCGATCGCGCGCATCACGACGCCCCGGCGCGCCGCATCGGCCTCGGGGTCGGCCGGATCCAGCACGCCCGCCGCCTCCATCGCGCCGTTCAGCACCTTGCGATTGTTGATCCGCACGACATAGTCGCCCCGCGCGATGCCCGCGGCTTCCAGCGCGTCCGCCAGCATCGCGCAGATCTCCGCATCCGCCGCCACCGAGGCCGAGCCGACCGTGTCCGCGTCGCATTGAGTGAACTGCCGGAAGCGCCCCGGGCCCGGCTTCTCGTTGCGCCAGACCGGGCCGACCTGGAACCGCCGATACGGCGTCGGCAGGTCGTTGCGGTGCTGCGCATAGACCCGCGCCAGCGGCGCCGTCAGGTCATAGCGCAGCGCGAGCCAGCCCTCGTCGGCATCGTCCCAGGCGAAGACGCCCTCGTTCGGCCGGTCGACGTCCGGAAGGAACTTGCCGAGCGCCTCGACGGTCTCGACCGCCGATGTCTCCAGCGGATCGAACCCGTAGCGATGATAGACCTCGGTGATGCGCGCGAGCATCGCGGCGCGGGCGCTGACCTCGGCGCCGAAATAGTCGCGGAAACCGCGCGGCGCAGCGGCGCGAGGGCGGCGGGGCTTCACGTCCTTGGTCTTGCTCATGCATCCGGATCCGGCTCGGCTTCGGGCGCCGTCCTAGACCAAGGCCCCGCCTGCGGCAAGCACGGGAGCCCTACCCGGCCAGCCCGCGATAGGCGCCGCGATGAAAGACCAGCGGCTCGAGGTCCGCCGCATCGAAGCGCAGCACCTCGCCGACGCAGATCAGGTGGTCGCCGCCGTCGAAGCGCGCGACATGCCGGCACTCGAAACGGGCCGCGCAGCCGGTCAGCAGCGGCATCTCGTCCAGACCCGTCTCGTGCTCGAACCGCGCGAACCCGCCGGACGACCGCGCGAAGTGCCGGGCGATCGGCTCCTGCTCGCGCGCGAGCACGTGCACGGCGAAATGGCTCGCCGCCTCGAAGGCGGCGAAGCGGCTCGACCGACGCGCCGGCGACCAGAGCACCAGCGGCGGATCGAGCGACAGGCTTGCGAAGCTGTTGACCGTGATGCCGACCGGACCCGTCCCGGTCATCGTCGTCACGACGGTCACGCCGGTCGTGAAACGCCCGAGCGCATCGCGCAACTCCCGCCCGTCAATCTCCGCCACGACCATCCTCCGCGCCCTCGATGCACCACATAAGGTCCGGACCGCTGCGTGTCGATGCGGGGAAGCGGTCCGCCCGCTTCCCGACGGACCATCCGGTGGCCGCCGCCGTCGCTGGCGATCCGCCGACAGCGCCTCTCGGCGCAGGAGCGATCCTCCGAAGTAATTCCGGGAGAACCGACCAACCTATCTCGCAAAATGGAAGTCGTGTCGCGACTTGATCGGAACACGAACACTAGTTTCTTGAGAGAGCGGTCGATAAGACGCCGTCCTGCTCCGGAATCAACGCGCCCCGGCGTTTGATCCGGCGCAGCCGACGCGGTGCGACGGCGCCTGAACTTAACCACGCCGGCGGGAATTGGCCGACATCGGCGGGTTTACGCAAATTCGGGCTTTGCGGGGCGGGCGATCGAACTTAGGGTGCGGCGAAACCGCGCGACATGTGTGCTGCGCCTCCATGCCGGAACAGACATGTATCTGCCTGAGAATGACGCCCAAATGTTCGATATCCTCATCGACTTGCGGCTCTACGCCCAGTCGACAGGGCTTCCGCGTCTCGCCGAGGAGATCGACGACGCGCTTATGGTATTCGCCGCCGAACGGACCCGGCGCGCGGCGTCCTGCGGCGCGGCGCCGAGGGCTGGCGACAGCCGCTGACGGCGCACGAGGTCCTGCGCCGGTCATCTTTCAACCGCGATCGGCCTTGCCGGGAAGTTCGGACGCTCGCAACTCGCGGATAGCGGACATGGTTTCGTCCAGGCGCGCCGAGCATCGCCTCCAGTCGTCGGACTGGCCGTCCAGTGTCAGGGCCGGCTGTGCAGGCGGCGACGGCTTGTCGAGGTCGCACAGACGGATCGCGGTCGCGATGCCGGGAGCCAGTCCGGCGGGCGGATCGTCCGAGGCGCGCTGGATCGCGGCGGCCAGCGCCGATCCGAACAGCAGCGCCGCCGCATAGGCGCGCGTCGACCGCCTGCCGAACTGATCGGCGATGACGCGCAGGTCGCGCCGGACCAGCCGCCCCCGCAGCGACCAGGTTGCGGCGCTGCGGGCCGTATCGATGCCGCCCGCAAGCGCCGCGACGTGGATATGCGCATCCGAGAACCGCCGCAGCGCGGCCTGGGCCTTGTTCGCGTCGCCCGCGGCCAGCGCGTCCTGCGCGCCGCGGAACGCCTCGGCGAGGGCGACCAGCAGCGCGCGCTCGCCGTCGATCAGCAGGCGCACCGGATGCGGCGTGAACAGGACCTGGCTGAACAGCAGCCCGACTGCGGCGCCGCAGACGACGTCGAGCATCCGAACCCATCCTGCCGAGTCGGCCCCTAGCGCAAGCACCAGCAGCGCCGAGACGCCGGCCTGGATCGCGACGACCGGCAACAGCCCGTAGGTCGAGGCGATCATGATCGCGACGAAGGTGGCGACGCTGAGCCGCGCGGCCGGCGCCAGCTCCGGCACAAGCAGAGCCGCCTGCCCGATCGCGATGCCCGTCGCGACCCCCAGCGTCAGCCCGACCGCCTGCCGGCCGTGGTTCGGCAAACCGGGCGCGAGGCAGATGATCGCGGCGACGGAGGCGAAGACCGGCTGCGGGTGGCCGAGCAGCGCCCGGGCCAGCAGCCAGGCCAGCGCCGCGGCCGCTGTCGCGGCGGCGGCATCCGGCAGCGCCGTGCGCAGCCGGCCCGCTACGCGCCGCAGAAGACTGGGCTCGCGCATGACTGCCCTCCCGATCGCCAGAGCCGGATAGGACCTCGGACCCGTGCGGCAGGCAAGAGGCCAAAGTCGCCGCACTGCGCGGCGGCTTCAGCGTCAGGACGTTTGCCGAGGCCGACGGCCGGACCTGCTCGCAGCGGGCGGATCCCGGCCGGCCGGGTCAGCCCGCTGGAGAAGCTGCTGCGCAGCAACCCGCCCGAAGTATCCCTGCGCCGCCGGCGATCTGCCAGAACGGGCGCGCGGCCGACGCAGCGCCCGGTACATCCAGCGACGGCGCGACCTCTCGGGCCCGCGCCCGGTTCAGGTCACTGCTCCAGGCAATTGGCCGCGTTGGCGGGAGCGCAGACGTCGAGGCCCGTATAGATCGGGTTCCCGGGCATCGTGCCGTCGTGCATGTCCTTCATGATGAACATCGCACGGCAGGCATTTTTCGAAGAGCCGCTCGCCGACCTGACCGTTCGACCGCCTGTCCTGCAGATGCTCCATCTGCATCGGCAGGGCGTGGCCACGACGATCTACGGATTGCGAGACCCAGGATTGGCCTTCCAAAGGTCGAACGCGGGTCGGCAGGCGCTTGAGAAACGGGCGGGCGCAAAGCTGACGCATTCCCGTTTTGTAGGACTCGGCTACGGAAACCAAGGTCCACCGAAGAAATTCGGTGGCTTTCCCTCTATGGGGGGAAGCCTCAAAGCCTGCGGACCGAGAGGTCGGCAGGCTTCTGCTTTTGTTTAACGAGTCTCCTCAAATACCCCGATCCTCGCGCGGTCGCCGACGTTGGGGCGGACTCTTGGGATGTGCGGACAGCGCATGTTGGTCGACAAGTGGAAACCCGCCACGGATTCGCTGGCCTCGAAGCGTCGCCTTTGCGGTGATCCAAAGCGTTGTGGCGGGACAATGCGCTTGTCGAGGCCGCGCGCGGAACTTAGTCACGGCGGAATGGAGCGCTACGGCTGCCGTCAGACGAGGGGTCATGAATGATCCGTCATCGTAGCAACTGAGAATTCATTGAGGGAAACGTCATGCTCAGAAAACTGCCGAACGCCATCGCCACAGCCTGTGTCCTGCTGTCGCCGATGCAGGCTTTCGCCCAGGGCGCGATCCCGCCATCAGTCGCCACGCCCGATGTGGTGACAACGTCGCGCGGCACGTTCGACTTCAAGGACGGCGTGCCCACCGAGGCGACGGCGCAGGCGCTCTACGACCAGCACGACTTCACCTTCGCCTACCGCGCCTTCATGGACACGATGCGCGGCGTCAGCATTCGCGCCGCCCGTCGCGGACTGGAAGACATGGGCGTCAAGAAGAACGAGGTGATGGTATTCTCGGAACTGATGGACGCGAAGTCGCTGTTCCTGACGCCGAACGCCGACACGATCTACGTCATGGGCTGGATCGACCTCAGCGACGGCCCGGTGGTGATCGAAATCGCCGCCCGACTTTCTCGGCATCGTGCAGGACGCCTGGTTCCACTGGGTGACCGACATGGGCAGCCCCGGGCCCGACCGCGGCCTCGGCGGCAAATACCTGATCGTCCCGCCCGACTATGATGGCCCGCTGCCCGAGGGCGGCTACTTCGTCGCCCATGCGAATACGACCGGCATCCTCTGGTTCGGCCGCATGTTCCTGAAGGACGGCAGCGACCCGAAGCCGTCCGTGGACGTGATCAAGGCGTCGACGAAGGTCTATCCCTACGTTCCAGGCGGCGTCGGCACCTCGATTGCGGAGTTCCTTCAGGGTGGCGTCCAGCTCGGGAAGATCACCGAGCCGCCGGCGACCGTCTTCCACGAGGGAACCGGCAAGGTGATGAACACGCTCCCGCCGAACGACTGGAGTTATTTCGAACTTCTGAACGAGGTTGTGCAGGACGAGCCCGCGACCGCGCTCGACGTCGAGCTGATGGGACCGCTCGCGGCCCTCGGCATCGTGAAGGGCGAGCCTTTTGCACCCGACGAGCGGATGAAGGGGATCATGACGGACGCCGTGGCCGTGGCGAACGCCGCGTCGCGCAACCTGCTCATGAATCCGCGCGATCCCGACTGGATCTATTACCCCGAACTCGTCCTGGTTCAACATGCTGTTCGAGAGCGGGTACGAATTCGAGACGCCGATACCCCAGATCACGCCGGAAGGCGCGAAGCCGTATCCGCCGACCGGCTACCGGCAGATGGACGCACGCACGGCCTTCTTCTACGGCATCACCGGGATCACGCCGGCGATGGCGATGCGACTGACGGGCGTTGGTTCCCAATACCTCATAACGGCGAAGGACGCTGACAAGGACTATTTCGACGGGGCCAAGACCTACAAGGTCACGCTCCCGAAAGGCATTCCGCAGGCGAACTTCTGGTCGCTGACGGTCTATGACAACCAGACCCGTTCGATGCTCGACACGCCCCAGAACTACCCGCGCGCGGGCAGCCAGAGCTACCCGTCGCCCGCGGCGGAAGCCGATGCCGACGGCTCGACCACGATCTGGTTCTCGCCGACCCAGCCGGACGGCGTCGGGCGGGGCAACTGGATCCAGACGATGCCGGACAAGGGCTGGTTCGTGGCCCTGCGGCTCTACAGCCCGCTCGAGCCGTTCTTCGACAAGAGCTGGCGGATCAGCGAGATCGAACTCGTGGAGTGAAGTCGCCGACGTAGCTCACGTTCATATCAAGAGGAGCCTCGTGCAGAATGCGATGGGCCGATCTGGCGAACCACGAAGCTACCGGGAAGTCGTCAATCAACTTTGCTTTTGCGGACCTGCAGGTCCGCAGTGACGGCAGATGTTTGATTGACTGGATTTCAAAAAATATATTTGAAAAACAAAAGCCTGCCGGACGGGTGTCCGGCAGGCTGTTTCACTGAGGTCCTATAGACGGGAATGCGTCAGCGCAAAGCCCCGCCCGTTCGATCCTGGCGTCGGGCTATTGCGCGATGCAGGTGTCGGCGGTCTCCGGCGTGCAGACGTCGAGACCGGTATAGGTCGGATCCGCCGGCGCCTCGCCGCCTTCGGCCATCTGCTGCAGGGCGTTCATGACCTCGTAGCCCATCTGGAACGGGCGCTGCCCGACCTGACCGGCCGAGTAGCCTTCCTTCATCTGCTCGATCTGCACCGGCAGCGTGTCGGCGACGACGAGCGCCAGCGAACCGTCAGCGATCTCGCCCTTGTACGGCTCGACCGCGGCCCGATTGGCGTCCGGCACGAACTGCGGGAAGCCGCCGGTCGGGAGGAACGCGTCGGTGTCCGGGTTCGCGGCCATGAAGTCCTCGAACTGCTGCACCGCCCGCGGGAAGTCGTCGTCGGTGTAGAGCGGGCAGCCCTCGGCCTCGGTCCAGCCGTTCTCGCCGGTCAGACGCACGCCCGGCGATTCCGTGTCCGACATGCCGCCGAGCGTGTCGCGGATGCCCTGCATGCGCTCGTTGTGGTTGGCCGCCGCGGCGCCGCCGGACTGGATGCAGACCGTGCCGCCCTCCGGCTTGATCTCCATCGCGCGCTTGGCGAGGTTCACGCCGATCTCGTAGTTGTGCGTGCCGATATAGGCGACCCGCAGGTCCTGGTTTTCCGGCAGCAGGTCGGAGTCCCAGGTGATGACCGGGATGCCGGCGTCCTTTGCCGCCTGCAGCGCCACGGCCATGGCGGCCGCGTTGGCGGGCGAGACGCCGATGCCCTTGAGGTCGCCGCGCGCGACCAGGTCCTGGACGATCTGGACCTGCTCGTCGCCGCCGCCGTGCTCGCCCGGGCCGATGTACTCGCACTCGAACTTCCCGCCCGATTCCTCGGCGGCCTTCATGCAGCCGTCGCGGGCCTGGTCGAAGAACGGGTTGTTCATGTTCTTCGGCACGAGCGCGAAGGTGTTCTGCGCCATTGCGGCCGATCCGAACGCGCCCGCGGCAAGCGCGATCACCGTTGTGGCCATCAGGTTCTTCATGTTGTTTCCTCCCAGGTTACATGCCGCTTTTGCACGGCGGTTTATCTAGCGCCCCTTCCCGGACCGGAGCATGTGGCGAATCAGCGCGCTCAGGCTGAAGCCGCGGGTCTCCATGCCGATCAGGACCGCGAGAATGATGAAGGCCCCGACGAAGGCGCCTTGCCAGTTCGAGTCGATGCCCGCCATAAGCAGCGCGTTGCGGATCACCTCGAGCAGCGCGGAGCCTACGATCGCGCCATAGGCGGTGCCGGCGCCGCCCATCAGGTTGGCCCCGCCGATCACCGTCGCCGCGATCACGCGCAGCTCGTAGGACTGGCCGAGCGCATTGATCGCCGACCCGGAGTAACCGAGGATCAGCAGTGAGGCGACCGACGCGGTGAAGGCCGAGAAGACATAGGCCTGGAACTTGATCCGGTCGACGTTGACGCCGGTCATCCGCGCCGCCTGCTCGTTGCCGCCGATGGCGAAGAGGTGCTTGCCCCAGGCCTTGTACTTGAAGACGTAGCCGACGATCAGGCCGAGGATCACCATCACCCAGAAATGCGACGACAGCGCGGGAATCCAGGCGGGAAATATGCTGTCCGGCTGACCGGACGGGAACTTCGCCTGGCCGATCGCCTTCACGATCGGCGCGTCGGGCCCGAACTTGTAGAGCATCTGGTTGCCCGAAAACACGACCGCCAGCGACCGGGCGATCGACATCATGCCGAGCGTGACCACGAACGAGGACATGCCGACATAGGCGACGAAGAACCCGCTGACGGCTCCGCAGGCGACGCCCGAGAGCATCCCCGCCGCGAAGGCCACGTACCAGGGGTATTCCGCCGTCAGCAACAGGCCCGCGACGATCGCGACCAGGCCCATGATCGAGCCGACCGACAGGTCGATGCCGCCCGTGACGATGACGCAGGTCATGCCCAGCGCCATGATGCCGAACGGCGCGAAGTTGCGGGTCATGTTTCCGATGTTCGCCGACGTGAAGAAGGCCGGCTGGTAGAGGCCGATCACCAGCGACAGAACCAGCACCGCAACCGTCACCCAGAAGGCCTGGCTGGCGAAGAGCTTCTGCGCGACCGTACGCTCCGAAACGCCGGAGACGTCCGAGATGCGTGCGTGGTCGGTCGCGGCGTCCTCGGGAGCGGAATCAGGCGGCATGGATCGCTCCCGTGATCAGGCCGGTGATCTCCTCCGGCGACGTCTCGGCGGTCAGCTTGTCAGCGACCTTGTGGCCGCGCCGCAGGACCACGATGCGGTCGCAGATCTCGAAGACGTCGGGCATGCGGTGGCTGATCAGGACAACGGCCACGCCCTGCGCCTTCATCCGCCGGATCAGCCGCAACACCTCGGCCACCTGGCGGACCGAGATCGCCGCCGTCGGCTCGTCCATCAGGACGAGCCTGGCGTCCGACAGCCGGGTTCGGGCGATCGCGACGGCCTGGCGCTGGCCGCCCGACATCTTGCGCACCAGGTCGCGCGGCCGGGTCTCGGATTTCAGCTCCTCGAAGATCTCTTCGGAGCGCTGGATCATCGTCGCCTTGTCGAGGGTGCGGAACGGCCCCCAGCCCTTCTTGATCTCGCGGCCGAGGAACACGTTCTCGGCCGCGGTCAGGTTGTCGCACAGCGCGAGGTCCTGGTAGACGATCTCGATCCCCTTCTCGCGGGCCTCGATCGGCCGCGAGAACGTCACGGGCCTGCCGTCGATCAGGATGTCTCCGGCGGTCGCCGCGAAATTCCCGGAGATGATCTTCATCAGCGTGGACTTGCCGGCGCCGTTGTCGCCCATCAGCCCGACGGCCTCGCCGTCTCCGATCGTCAAATCCACGCCCCCGAGCGCATGAATGGCGCCGAAGCTCTTTGACACGCCGCGCAGTTCGAGGACTGCCATGCGGTTCTCCCTGTTTGGCGTCCGCGTCTGTCGCGCGCTTCGCCGTTGAGTGCCGTTCTGCCATGCGGGAACTTGCGGATCAAGCATTGCAAAAAGGCGAGCGAGTCAACTTTTGTTGCCGGGTCCGCGACCGGACCCGGCAAGGGGTTCAGTACACCGCCCTGCCCCCGGTCAGGTCGAAGGTGAACCCGGTGGTGAAGCTGCATTCGGGCGACACGATCCAGGCGACCATCGCCGCCGCCTCGTCGAGCTCTCCGCAGCGCTTCATCGGGATCTTGTCGGTCATGTACTTGACCTGCGCCTCGGGCATCGCCGCGACCATCGGCGTCCGGATGACCGCGGGCGCCAGCGCGTTCACGGTCACGCCGGTCTCGGCGAACTCCTTGCCCATGCACTTCACGAGGCCGATCAGGCCGGCCTTGCTGGCCGAATAGGCGGCCATCCCGGCATTGCCCTCCTTGCCGGCGACCGAGGCGATGTGCAGCACCCGGCCATAGCCGCGCTCGCGCATGTGGCGCAGCGCCGGCTGGCTGATCAGCAGCGCGCCGGTCAGGTTGATGCGCAGCACCAGCTCGAAATCGGCGACGTCCGCGACGTCCGACGTGATGTTGGTCTTGCCGACGATCCCCGCGCAATTGACCAGCGCGTCGATCTTGCCGAACGCGGCGATCACATCGGCGGTCGTCGTCTCGCAGCCGGAGGCGTCGGTGATGTCGAGCCGCGCGCCGATCGCGCCATTGCCGATCTTCTCGACGGTCCCGGTCGGATCGTCGCGGTCGAGGCAGGCGACGCGCACGCCCTCCGCCGCCAGTCTTGCCGCGACCGCGGCGCCGACGCCGCTCGCGGCGCCGGTCACTACGGCGGTGTAGCCTTCGGGGTAGGTCATCTAGTCTCCGTTCGGTCTTCTCAGGGTGGTCGTCACTTTGCCGCCGGCTCGGCCAGAGCCTCGGCGAGGAACTCGTTGGTCTTCTGCATCGCGCCGTCCAGATGCGCGCGCATCGCGGCCTTCGAGGCGTCCGGGTCCGCCCGCGCCAGCGCGTCGAGGATCGCCTGGTGCTGCATCAGGGTCGCCTCGCCCCTGCCCTCGCGCAAGATCATCGCGTGCCGGCAGCGGTCCAGATGCGCCTTCGAGATCTCGATGGTCCGCCACAGCAGCGGATAGCCCGAGATCTCGGCCACGGTCCGGTGGAATGCGTCGTCCTGCGCGATCGCGTCTGCATAGGCGCGGCGCTCCAGCGCCGCCGCGTGCAGCAGCTGGATGTCGGCGAGCCGGTTCAGCCAGGCCGGCGTGATGTTCTTCGCGGCGTTGAGCGCGGTCTCGGCCTCGAGCGCGCGGCGAATCACATGCGCCTGGTCGATCTGGTGGCGATCGAGCGGCGCGACGGCCGTGCCGGACTGGGCCCGCACCTCGACCAGGTTCTCGTCCGACAGCTTCTTCACCGCCTCGTGCACCGGCGTGCGCGAGACGCCAAGCGCCGCGGCGATCGCCTTTTCGTCTATGGTTATTCCAGGGCCGAGGGCGCCGATCAGGATCCGCTCCCGCAACACCGCATAGACCTGATCGCGCAGCGGGCGGACCCGGTCCAGCCGGACGTCCTTCAGGTCGGCCTCTTCCATAATTGCGGATCCCCCCGGCCGCGCCGCTTGCGCGGTCGCTTTTTCGTGATACTAATATACCAGATGCAGCCTGTCACGCGGTCCGGAGCCGCAAAAGAAAAGAGCGGGCGCACAGGGAGGAGACCCGGATGGCGCAAGCTTTTCCGAAACTGCACAATGCAATGTGGCCTGGCCTCGTCGGCAAGGGCGGCGATTCGGAGCCGCCGATCGACCTGGACACGATGCTGGACCTGACGGCAGGCGCCGAGGTCGACGGCGAGCGCTTCGACGGCGTCGACCTGTTCCTCGCAGACCCGCATACCTCGATCGACGCCGATGACGATGCGATCAAGGCGCTCGCGGACAAGCTCTCGTCGCGCGGCCTCGTCGCCGGATCCGCAGTTGCGCCGGTCTGGCCGCCGGTCGGCGGCGGCTCGGCGATGGGCAGCCAGGAGGAGCGCGACCGCTTCGTCGAGATGGTCGCGAAATCCTGCCGCATCATGGGCCGCCTGCGCGACCTCGGCGTGCGACCCTACGGCGTGGTCCGCATCGACAGCGCCGCGTCGCCCTCCGACTGGGCCAAGGATCCGGCCGGCAACACCAGGCTGATCGCCGAGACCTTCCGCCGCGCCTGCGACGTCGCCGCCGACCACGGCGAGCGGCTCGCCTGCGAGGGCGAGATCTGCTGGGGCGGCATGCATTCGTGGAAGGCGATGCTCGACACGCTCGAGGAGACCGACCGGCCCGGAATCATCGGCTTCCAGGCCGACATGGCGCACACGTTGCTCTACACGATGGGCTACAACGCCCCCGAGGCGCGGCTGCTGCCCGAGGACTACGACTGGCAGGACGGCGCCGAGCTCGACGCCGCGTTGAAAAAGCTGACCGACGCGCTGCGCCCCTGGACCATCGACTTCCACGTCGCCCAGAACGACGGCACCGTCTACGGCGAGGGCTACCACGACAAGACCGGCCGGCACTGCATGGCGACCGATCCGAACGGCAAGCTCGACATCGCGCGCCACGCCGGCTTCTGGCTGCGCGACGGCGACGGAAACCTGACACGGGCGTTTCAGCACATCTGCTGGGACGGCTGCATGTTCCCGAACGCCGAGCTGATGAAGCAGCAGACCTGGAACGACGTGCTCGGCGCGATGATCGCCGTGCGGAACGCACACGGCTGGAGCGCCTGAGACGATGACGAAGCAGAAACTCCGCGTCGGGCTGGTCGGCTACGGCTTCATGGGGCGCACCCATTCGAACGCCTTCCGCTCGGTCGGCAACTTCTTCCACCTCGACCGCGAGATCGAACTGGTCGCCGTCTGCGGCCGCGACCGCGCCAAGGCCGAGGCCCATGCCGCCGCCTGGGGCTTCGGCTCGGTCGAGACCGACTGGCGCGCGCTGGTCGCCCGCGACGACATCGACCTGATCGACATCGCCGCCCCGAACGACACGCACCACGACGTCGCCATCGCCGCCGCCGAGGCCGGCAAGATGGTGATGTGCGAGAAGCCGCTCGGCCGCAACGCGACGGAATCGGCCGAGATGGCCGCCGCGGTCGAGAAGGCCGGCGTGCCCTCGATGGTCTGGTACAACTACCGCCGCATCCCGGCCGTGACCTACGCCAAGATGCTGATCGACGAGGGCCGGCTCGGCCGCATCTACCACTACCGCGCCGCGTTCCTGCAGGACTGGACGATCTCGGCCGACCTGCCCCAGGGCGGCGCCGGCCTCTGGCGCCTCGACGCGGGCGTCGCGGGCTCCGGCGTCACCGGCGACCTGCTCGCGCATTGCATCGACACCGCGATGTGGCTGAACGGCCCGATCTCGACCGTCACCGGCATGACCGAGACCTTCGTCAAGGAGCGGATGCACACCGGCACCGGCAAGGTCGAGCCGGTCGGCATCGACGACGCGGCGCTGTTCCTCGCGCGCTTCTCCAACGGTTCGCTCGCGCATTTTGAGGCCACGCGCTACGCCCGCGGCCACAAGGCCGCCTACACGTTCGAGATCAACGGCGAGCACGCGTCGATCGCCTGGGACCTGCACGACCTGCACCGCCTCAGCTACTTCGACCACCGCGACGAGGGCCCGCTGCGCGGCTGGCGCTCGATCCACGTCACCGACAGCGACCACCCCTACATGGGCCGCTGGTGGGTGCCCGGCCTCGCGATCGGCTACGAGCACAGCTTCATCCACCAGGTCGCCGACTTCGTCGAGGGCCTGACCGGCGGCGGCCCGGCCGCGCCCACCTTCGCCGACGCGCTGCTGACCGACCGGGTCACCGACGCGGTGCTCGCCTCGGCGCGAACCGGGGCCTGGACCCCGACGGGCCTGTGATGGCGGCGTCCCCGATCCTCGGCCTGACCGGCATCTCCAAGCGCTACGGCGCGACCGTGGCGCTCGACGGGCTCGACCTCTCCGTCGACGAGGGCCAGTTCTTCGCGCTGTTCGGCCCGTCCTCGGTCGGCAAGACCACGACTCTGCGCACGATCTGCGGCCTGGTCCGCCCGGACGCCGGCCGCATCCAGATCGCCGGCGCCGACGTCACCCACGCGCCGGTCCGCGGCCGCGGCGTCGCGATGGTGTTCCAGTCCTTCGCGCTCTACCCGCACCTGACGGTCGCGCAGAACCTCGCCTATCCGCTGAAGGAGGCCGGCGTCGACGGCGCCGAGATCCGCAAGCGCATCGCCGACACGACCGAGATGCTGCGCATCGGCCACCGGCTGACCAACAAGCCCGGCACGCTGTCGGGCGGCGAGCAGCAGCGCCTCGCGCTCGGCCGCGCGCTGATCGCCCAGCCGCGCATCCTGCTCCTCGACGAGCCGCTGACCAACCTCGACGCCAAGCTGCGCCACGACATGCGCGCCGAGCTGAAGCGGCTGCACCGCACGCTCGGCACCACGGTCGTCTTCGCGACGCCGGACGAGCTCGAGGCGCTGTCGATGGGCGAGGAGATCGCGGTGATGGAGAACGGACGCGTCGTCCAGCGCGGCACGCCCGACGACCTCTACATGCGCCCGCGCAACGTCTACGTCGCGAGCAAGATCGGCTCGCCGCACATGAACCTCTACGCCGGCCGGGTAGGCGCCACCGGGCGCAGCGTCGACACGCCGCTCGGCGCCGTCCCGGTGCTCCATTCGGGCCTCGCGCCAAACAGCGCGGTGACGCTCGGCGTGCGGCCTGCCGACATCCGCCCGGCGATCGACGAAGCGGCGGATTCGGGCAAGCTGCGCGTCAGCGGCCCGGTCAGCCTCATCGAGCCGCTCGGCGACGTGACGATCGTGTCGCTCGCGACCGGCCGCGGCGCGCCGCTGCGCGTGCTCCTGCCCGAATCCCGCGCCGCCGACGTGCGGCGCGGCGAGACCTTCCCGGTCGAGATCGACGCCGGCGCCGTCCACCTCTTCGACGCCGATAACGGCGCCACGATCCACCGGGACGCCCAAGCCTGATACAGTGCCTGAAACCAAAGAGCCTGAAGAACAACAAGGGAGGAAGACCAATGCCGAAGGACCGCAAGCGGACCCTGTCCCGCCTGGCAGCCGCCAGCGCGCTGACGCTGGTCATGGGAAGCGCCGCCTACGCCGAGGAGATCGTGCTGTCGATGGCGGTGCCCGACTGGCCGCCGACCCGGATCATGAAGGATCTGTTCGACCAGCACTACAAGGCGCCCTCGGGCAACGACGTGAAGCTCGAGATCGACTTCATCCCCTGGGGCGACTACTACACCCGTCTCAACGCGTCGCTGACCTCGGGTGAGCAGAAGTACAACATGGCCGTCTCGGACAGCCAGTGGCTCGGCGCCTTCATCGAGGGCGGCTACTACCGCAACCTCAACGACATCATCGAGGCCGACCCGGACCTGCAGGCGGCGCTCGACGACATGCACCCGGCCCCGCTGCAGGCCTATGCGACCTATCCGTACAAGTCGGACAACATCTACGGCTTCCCGCAGTTTCCCGACATCCTCGTCACCTACGCGCGGTCGGACGTGCTCTGCCACGAGGCCGAGCAGGCGGCGTTCCAGGAACGCTACGGCGAGAAGCTGCCCTGCACGCCCGAGGAGCTCGACGAGATCGACTGGGACATGTTCCAGAAGATCGGCGAGTTCTTCCAGCGCAAGGCCGGCGACATGCTGATGGGCGAGCCGGCGACCGAGGACTTCTACGGCATCTCGTACCAGGCCGGAAAAGCCTATGACTTCAGCTCGATGCAGATCAACAGCATGATCTGGCAATACGGCGCGAACGTCTGGGACGAGACCCAGATCCCGACCGGCCAGGCCGAGGGCGTCGTGAACTCGGAACTCGCGGTCGAGGCGTTCGACCGCTACCTGAGCCTGCTCCAGTACATGCCGCCGGTGGTGCAGACCGGCTCGATGGACATCTTCGTCTCCGACGAGCTGTTCCGCGAGGGCAAGACCGCGCTCAACGTCAACTGGATCGGCTTCGCCGAAAGCTCGATCAACCCCGAGACCTCCAAGGTCGCCGACAGCGTGATGTTCGCGAACCCGCCGGGCCTGAGGAAGGACGACGGATCGGTCGACCGCACCCAGAACATCGGCGGCCAGCCCTTCGTCATCATGACCTGGACCGAGGACCAGACGCTGACCGAGGCCGTGGACTTCGTGAAGTGGTGGCTCAGCCCCGAGATCCAGCACATGTACGCGTCCCAGGGCGGGCAGAGCGCGATCAAGTCGGTCTACAACGATCCGAAATACGTGACCTACCGCCCGTGGAACCGGGTCTGGGCGCCGAACCTCGACTGGCAGAAGGACGTCTGGCACATCCCGCAGTTCTTCGAGCTGCTCGTGCAGCAGCAGGAGCAGTTCGACCTCGCGATCACCGGCCAGCAGGACGCGAAGACCACGCTCGACAACGTGGCCTCCTTCCAGCAGCGGCTGCTCGAGGACGCGGGCCTGATCCAGTAGTCCAGGCCGACTTCCACGCGCGCCGGCGAATTTCGCGCCGGCGCGCGATCACTCCTGTCCCAGAGATCCCGAGGCACATGTCCGTCGCGACCCTTTCCGAACCGGCGCAGTCCGGCTTGCTGTCCTTCCGCTGGAACAACTGGCGCCTGGCGTTGCTCGTCGCGATCGTGGCGATCCCGCTCTCAATCCTCGCCCTTCCTGGCGGCGCGGCCTTCTGGGTCTCGTTCTTCGCGGCGGGGCTGGTCGCGGTCGCCGCCGTGGTCAACGCCTGGGGCCGCTATACCGGCGGGCTGCTGGTCGCGCCCGCGATCGCGGTGCTGGTGATGATGAACATCTTTCCGCTGCTGTGGTCGCTCGGCCTGTCGTTCTACGGCTACCGCGCCGACCGGCAGACGATGGATTTCCTCGGCCTGCGCAACTATGAGCGTGCGCTGACCGACCCTGTCGTCTGGGACCGGCTGACCACGACCGCGCTCTTCGTCGTGCTGACGGTCGCAGCCCAGATGGTCGTCGGCTTCCTGCTCGCGATGCTGTTCTCCAAGCAGTTCCCGCTGCGGCGCTACCTGCTGATCCTCGTGCTGACGCCGATGATGCTGAGCTTCGTCGCGGTCGGCGCGTTCTTCCGCTACTACTACGATCCGACCTTCGGCCTCGTCAGCCAGGTCGCGCGCCTGTTCACCGGCGAGCCCTTCGTGCTGATCTCCTCGACCGCCGGCGCGATCGCCGCGATCGTCATCGCCGACGCCTGGATGTGGTCGCCATTCGTGATGCTGCTGGTGCTCGCCGGCCTCGTCAGCGTGCCGAAGCACCTCTACGAGGCGGCCTCGATCGACCGCGTCCCCGCCTGGCGGCGCTTCTGGTTCATCACGTTTCCCTACGTGAAGGGGCTGCTGCTGCTGGCGCTGCTGTTCCGGACCATCGAGGCGTTCAAGCTCTTCGACGTCGTCTTCATCCTGACCGACGGCGGCCAGCGCACCGAGACGATCGCGCTCTACGTCTACCGGCAGGCGATCCAGTTCAACAAGACCTCCGAAGCCGCGTCGCTCAGCTACATCCTGCTCTTCACGGTGATCGTGCTGACCAACCTCTATCTCTATCTCGCCAACCGCCGCTCGAGGGAGGCTTCCTGATGGCCCGCAGCGACAAGGCCCGCGCCGTCGACGAGGCCGGATGGGGCCGCACCGCCTTCGCGGCGGCGGTCAGCCTGATCTACTTCTTCCCGGTCCTGGTCATCATCCTGACCGCGTTCAAGGTCCATGCCGACGCGCTCGCGGTGCCGGCCAAGCTTTTCCCGACCAGTATCTTCGGCCTGATCCCCGAGCGCTTCACCTTCGATCCGACGCTCGACAACTTCATCTCCGTGTTCTCGCGCGCCTACTCGGCCGGCGGCTCGGCGCAGGACACCGGCTTCAGCCTCTACTTCTTCAACTCGGTCTTCATCGCCGGCGCCTCGGTGCTGCTGGCGCTCGTCATCGGAACGCTCGCGGCTTTCGGCTTCTCGCGCTATCCGCTGAAGGGCAACGACACCTATCTCTTCATCATCCTGACGACGCGCATGCTGCCGGCGATCGTCGTCATCATCCCGGTCATGCTGCTCTTCCGCGTCACCGGACTCTCGGGCACTTACACGGGCATCATCCTGCTCTATACGGCCTTCAACCTGCCGTTCACGATCTGGATGATGAAGTCGTTCTTCGACGAATTGTCGCCCGATGTCGAGGACGCCGCCCGTCTCGACGGCTCCACCGACCGGCGCGTGTTCTTCAAGGTCTGCCTGCCGCAGGTCGTCGCCGGCCTCGCCGCCACGGCGGTGTTCGGCCTGATCCTCACCTGGAACGAGTTCCTGTTCGCGCTGCTCCTGACCGGCATCGAGACCCGCACCGTGCCGGTCGCGATGTCCCAGACCATCGGCGGCGACATCGGCGTGCGCTGGGGCCTGCTCGCGGCGATCGAGACCCTGTTCCTGATCCCTGTCATCCTCGTGACCTTCTACCTTCAGGACCACCTGTTGCGCGGCGTCACCTTCGGAACGGTGAAACGCTGATGTCGACGATCGAACTCAGGGGCGTGACCAAGCGCTTCGGCTCCTTCACCGCGGTGCGCGACGTCGACCTCGACGTCGCGCCCGGCGAGGTGGTCTGCCTGCTCGGACCCTCGGGCTGCGGCAAGACCACGACGCTGCGCATCATCGCCGGGCTCGAACAGGCCTCCGAGGGCGAGGTCGTCATCGCCGGCCAGCGCATGAACGACCGCACGCCCGAGCAGCGCGACATCGCGATGGTGTTCCAGTTCTACGCGCTCTACCCGGCGCTGACCGTGGCTGAGAACCTGGGCTTCCCGCTCCACGCCGAGCGCATCTCCGCCGCGGAGCGGCGCCAGCGCGTGACCCAGGTCGCGGAGACCCTCCAGCTCACCCACATCCTCGACCGCCTGCCCGGCCAGATCGCCGAGGGCGAGAAGCAGCGCGTCGCCGTCGCCCGCGCGATCATCCGCGACCCGAACTGCTTCCTCTTCGACGAGCCGCTGTCGCGCCTCGACGTCGAGCTGCGCCAGACGATGCGCGGCCAGATCAAGGAGGTCCTCCAGGGCCTCTCCAAAGCCACCGTCATCGTCACGCACGACCAGCTCGAGGCGCTGACGATGGCCAGCCGCACCGCGATCATGCGCGACGGCCGCATCGAGCAGATCGGCACGCCGCACGAGGTCTTCACCCGCCCGGCCAACGCGTTCGTCGCGAGCTTCATCGGCACGCCGCAGATGAATCTGATCGAGGCCGACCTGATCGGGACCACCGGCGAGGTTGCCGAGATCCGCATGGAGGGGACCATGGTCCGCCTGCCCGTCGATCCCGCCGTCGCGCGGCTGCAGCCCGGCCGCGTCACCGTAGGCATGCGCCCGCGCTCGGTGTCGCTGTCGGACGACGCCGGTCCGCACGCCTTCACCGCGCAGGCCGAGCTGATCGAGCCGATGGGCGCCGAGACGCTGATCCACGCCCGCACGACCGAGGGCGACGACATCCGCGTCGTCGTCCCGCGCGAGCGCCGCGTGGCGATCGGCGAGGTGTTGCACCTCGAGCCCGAGGCCGGACAGACCCACGTCTTCGACGCCGACGGCCAGGCGGTGCGGTCGTGAGCGCCCCCGACCCCCGCCGCGAACCCGGCATGTCGCCCGCGACCGCGTTCCGCATCGAGGCCGCGATCATCGGCCTCGGCATCCTCGCGCTCGTGATGATCTTCCAGCCCTTCGCGCTCTGGATCTTCACGCTCGGCGTCGTCTTCGTCGTCTGCGCGGCGCTGCTGAACAACCTGCTGCCCTTCGCCCAGCCCGGGATGCCGCTGCGCAAGGTGATCTTCGCGCTGGTCATCGTGCTCCTGGTGTTCTGCACCGCGCTCGTCGTCTCGATCGTCGCGGCCTGGCTCTACGGCCTTGCCTTCCTGAACCCGCCGCCGGCCGGCGTCTCGCTGGTGCCGCCGCCGCCGCCGTTCTACTTGCAGCCGATGGTCTGGATACTGGTCGCGGCCGCGATCGCGCTCGCTGTCGTCGTCCGCCGCATGACCCGCAAGTCCTGATCCGCGCATGGCCCACGACGTCTCGATCATCGGTCTCTACATCCTCGACATCCTCGGCCGACCTGTCACGGCGATCCCCGAGGGCGGCGGCGTCGACTTCATCGACGAGATCCGCCTCACCGTCGCCGGCACCGCCGGCGGCACGGTCGTCGACGCGGCCAAGCTCGGCCTCGGCTGCCTTGCCGTCGGCGCGGTCGGCGACGACGAGAAGGCCGACTGGGTGATGCTGACGCTGGAGAAGCACGGCGTCGACACGTCGATGATGAGCCGCATCGCCGGCGTCGACACCTCGGCCACGATCCTGAACGTGCGCCCGAACGGCGAGCGCCCGGCGCTGCACGCGCGCGGCGCCTCCGACCATTTCGACGTGTCGCCGGCGGAATACGACCGCGTCTTCGACGCGCCGATCGTCCATCTCGGCGGCACCGGGCTGCTCGCCAGGCTCGACGGCGCCCGCTCGGTCGAGATTCTGGCCGAGGCCCGCGCCCGGGGCCGCACGACGACCTGGGATCTCGTCGGGGCCCGCGCCGAGACCGCCGAGTTCGTGCTGCCGCTGCTGCCGCATATCGACTACTTCATGCCGTCGATCGAGGAAGCCTCGGTGATGTGCGGCCTCTCCGACCCCGAGCAGGTAGCGCGCTTCTACCTCGACCGCGGCGTGACCGCCTGCGTGCTGACGATGGGCGCGGACGGCGTGCTCTACGCGCACCGCGACGGCACCCGGATCGCCTCGCCGGCCTACGAGATCGAGATCGTCGACACGACCGGCTGCGGCGACGCCTTCGACGCGGGCTTCATCACGGCGCTGCACCACCGGATGGACATCGAGACCGGCCTGCGCTTCGCCCAGGCCGCCGCCGGCCTCGTCGCGAGCGGTCTCGGCTCGGACGCCGGCATCGTGTCCTTCGAGGACACGCTCGACAAGATGAAGACCTGGACGATCCGGGCCGGCTGACGGGAGACCTCGATGCAGCGCATGGCGCATGTGATCCGGCTGAAGCCGGAGGTGATCGACGAATACAAGCGCATCCACGCCGCGGTCTGGCCCGAGATCCTGTCGATCATTTCCGATTGCAACATAACGAACTACTCGATCTTCCTGAAGGAGCCCGAGAACATCCTCTTCGCCTACTGGGAGTATTGCGGCGTAGATTTCGCCGCCGACATGGCCCGGATGCGCGAGAAGCCCCGGATGCAGGACTGGTGGAGGATCACCGACCCGATGCAGCAGCCCTTCGAGACCCGCGCCGAAGGCGAATGGTGGGCCGCGATGCCATCGGTGTTCCACCACGATTGAGACGTTTTCAAGGTCGTGGACCGGCCCGATCAGCCGAGGCACTGCCTCGGCCGGGCCGTCGGCCGGAGCGCGGATGCGCGGAGGCCGAGAGGGGTTCGGCTTGGCCCAGATGCTTCCAATCCGTCCGCGGTCGCCCCGGCGGACGCGAGAATCGCGGCCGCCCCCCGCAGGGGCGACCGCGGACGGATTTGGCGACGGCCAAATCCGTCAGGATAGGGCCGCGCTCTGGGACGAGCGCCTCGTTTACATCAAGAAATCAATGTGTTGACCGGCGTTTCACGCTGAAACGCTGAAACGCGCGTCAGGCGTCGGTCGGCTTGTCCTGCATCGAATAGCGCTGGAACAACGGGATCTGCGCCATCACGAAGCCGAAATTCGCCAGCGGCAGCACGAAGGTCCGGAAGTTCACCCAGGCGTCGGTTCCGAAGCCGCGCCAGACGATCTCGTTCAGGATCGCAAGCCCGATGTAGAACACGATGAAGCGGCGGGTGAACTTCATCCACCCCTCCTCCTGCATCGGGATCAGCTCGTCCATCAGGTACTTCAGGTAGCTCTGCCCGCGCAGCAGCCCGAAGCCGAGGATGCCCGCGAACAGCGCATAGAGGATCGTCGGCTTCATCTTCACGAACGTGTCGTCGCGCAGGATCAGCGTCAGCCCGCCGAACACCGTCACCACGATGGCGGTGATCACCGCCATCTTCGGCAGCTTCCGGGTCAGCGCGAAGCTGATCGCGAGGCTCGCGAGGATCGTCGGGATGAAGACCGCGGTCGAGAACAGGATCTGCTCGAGCTGCCGCTCTGCGGTATCGAGCCCTTCGGGCACCGGCGCCATCCGGTAGGCGAGGAAGAACACCGCGATCGGCCCCACTTCGAGGACCAGTTTCAGGATCGGATTGATGCCGCGCGCCGTCGCCATGGGCCTCTGCATATGCGCTGGCTCAACCGAATTCCACGACAATCGCGCCGAGCGCGATCACCGCGACGAGAGCGGCCCGCACCGGCCCGACCCGCTCGTTCAGGAACGCCCAGCCGATGATCGCGGCGAAGACCACCGAAGTCTCGCGCAGCACCGCGGCCTCGCCCACCTTGTCGAGCCGCGTCGCCAGCATCACCGCGCCGAAGCTGACGAAGGCGATCACCGCGCCGGCGAAGCCGCGCCGGATCAGCGGCCCGAGCTCGGGCGGGTCGGTCATCCGGTCGTAGCGCCAGGCCGCGATCACCGGGAAGTCGAACGAGGTGACGAGGAAGAACCAGGCGAGGAACGTGAACGGATCGGGCGTCGCGCGGATGCCGTAGGCGTCGTAGGTCGTGTAGATCGCGACCGTGACGCCGGCGACGAAGGCGATGCCGAGCCCGATCGCGAGCTCGCGCCGCCCGACGTCGATCTGGCGCAGGTTGAACAGCGCCAGCGCTAGGATCCCGCCCGACAGCATTAGCACGCCGAGCCACTGCCAGCCGGAGTAGTGCTCGGAGAAGACAATCGAGGCGAACCCCACGGTCGCCAGCGGCCCGGTGCCGCGCACGACCGGGTACATGACCGTGAAGGCGCCACGGCTGTAGGCCATCGCCATCAGCACCTTGTAGACGAAATGGATGCCGACCGCGCCGACCAGGATCCACCAGACCCGTCCCTCGGGCCAGGGCACGACGAAGAGCGCGACCGGCGCCGCCAGCACGATGATCGCGGCGTCGATCGCGCCGCGGCTGAGCCAGGGATCGTGCCGCCCCTTCTGCAGCGCGCCGAAGGCCGCGTGGGCGACGGCGGCCAGCAGCGCCAGGGCCATGGCCCAGGGAGCGGCGGCCGGCGTGCCCTCGATCGAGACGATCCAGCCCGTCAGCACCCGACGCGGCCTTGCGCCGTGCCAGCGAAGCGGCGCGACAGGAGACGGCCATCTGTCATCGGGGCGTTCCTCGGCGGATTCGTCGCTTTCGCAGTTCCCACGACCGCGGCGGCAAGGTCAACTGCGGCCCGCACGCAGGTCGCTGCGACCGCGCCCCGCGCATCGCTCACGGGCTGGGACATGAGCCGGAGCAAGGCTTGCCACGGCCTCGCCGGCCGGCGACTGATCAGACTTCTCTTTAATGTCAATGAGTTAGTTCAGGTCGCATCGTGGGACCGGTGAATCAGCCCTCCAGGCCGGTCAGCGCGGCGGCGAACTCCTCTGGGTCGAACGGGGCAAGGTCGTCGATCTGCTCGCCGACCCCGATCGCGTGGATCGGCAGCCCGAACCGGTCGGCCAGCGCGACCAGCACGCCGCCCTTCGCGGTGCCGTCGAGCTTGGTCATGACGAGCCCCGTCACGTCCGCGATCTTCCGGAAGATCTCGACCTGGTTCAGCGCGTTCTGCCCGGTCGTGGCGTCCAGCACCAAAAGCGTGTTGTGCGGCGCCTCCGGATCGCGCTTGCGGATCACGCGCACGATCTTCGCGAGCTCCGACATCAGATCCTCGCGGTTCTGCAACCGCCCGGCCGTGTCTATCAGCAGCAGATCCGCGCCCTCCGCCTCGGCGCGCGCCATCGCATCGAAGGCGAGGCTGGCCGGATCCGACCCCTGCGGCGCGGTCATCACCGGCACGCCAGCGCGCTCGCCCCAGATCTGCAGCTGCTCGACCGCGGCCGCGCGGAACGTGTCGCCCGCCGCGATCACCACCGACTTGCCGGCGCCCCGGAACTGGCTGGCGAGCTTGCCGATCGTCGTCGTCTTGCCGGAACCGTTGACGCCCACCACGAGCACCACCTGCGGGCGCTTTGCGTAGATCGGCATCGGCCGCGCCACCGGCTCCAGCACGCCAGAGATCTCGCCGGCCAGCAGCGCCTTGATCTCACGCGCGCCGAGCCGCCGTCCGAACCGGCCCTCGGCCATCCTTGCCGCGATCTTCAGCGACGTGTCCACGCCCATGTCCGCCGCGATCAGCAACTCCTCGAGGCTCTCGAGCATGTCGTCGTCGAGCACCCGCCCCTTTTCCGCGCCGCCGCCTAGGAGTCGGCCTACCAGGCCCGCACGAGGCGCCGACGCCGGCTCCGGAGCAGGCTGTGGACCAAGCGCTTGCGGCCGGGGGAGCTGCGGACCCGGGAGCGCGCCCGGAGCGGGTTCAGGCGCGGGCGGCTCCGGCTCCGGCGCGAGCTCGGCCGCCTGCGCTGGACCCGGAGCCTCTTCGATGATGGCGTCGAGCCCGGCCTCGAGCTTCGAGGAAGATTTGAAAAGTCGCTGCTTGAGCTTGTCGAAGAATGCCATGCCGTCCCGTCTCCGGATCAGGCATTCTGGTAGCCCGCCCCGACCACGGATGCAAACGCTGCGCGCGGCGCATGCGGCGCGGATCGGGAACCTTCGCGTGCCCACGCGTTTACCCTGCAACGCAGGATGACGAGGAGACCCGCCATGGCGCCGCATGACACCAACACGAAGCGGGAAGCCCGACGGCACCGCTTTCCCTTAATTGCGATGCTTGTAATCGTCGCCTTGACGGCAATCGGATTCTTCTGGTGGGTCGGCTACGAGGTCGAACCGACGCCGGAGGACGGCGTCACACAGGAAGAACCTGCTCCCGGTTCGAACGTGCCCTAGTCGGGACGGCGGGGCGCGATCGGCTCAAAGCTGGGCGCCGCCCGCTCGTCCCGAAACAGCGTCCAGCATGCGAAGAACAGAGCGGCGATCAGCGGCCCGATGACAAAGCCGTTGATGCCGAAAATCGACAGGCCCCCGAGCGTCGACACGAGGATAACATAGTCCGGAAGCTTGGTTCCCGCCCCGACCAGCGGCGGGCGAAGAACGTTGTCGACGAGGCCGATGATCGCGACGCCGACCACGATCAGGATGAAGCCGCTCAAGATATTCGCCGCTCAGCATCAGATAGCCCGCCGCCGGCGCCCAGATCAACGCAGCGCCGACCGCCGGTATCATGGACGCGAGCACCATCATCGCACCCCAGATCAGCGCCCCCTGGATGCCGAGCGCCCAGAACGCGATGCCGCCGATTACGCCTTGGATCACGGCGATAATGACGTTTCCCTTGACGGTCGCGCGCACAACTTCGGCGAACTTCGACAGCAGCGCGTCGCTGTACTCACGGCTCAGCGGCAGCGAGTTCCGGATATTGCGTCCGATATGGGGGCCATCCCGGAACATGAAGAACAGCACGTAGAGCATGATCCCGAGGCTCGCGATGAAGCGCAGCGTGTTCTGCCCGACGCTCAGGGCCTGGGTCGCTAGGAACTGGCTCGCCTGGCGCAGCGCGGAAGCCAGGCGATCCCGCAGCGCGTCGAAATCGGCGATCCCGGCGCCGTCCAGGCCGTTCTGGGCCCAGTCCGGCAGCGTGTCGTAGACGCCGGACAGGTTGCGCGGCAGCGTGAAATCGCCTGACTGGATGCTCTCGACCAATATTGCGCCCTGGTTGATCAGCGATGCCAGGACCAGCGTCATCGGGATGATCGCCAGCACGATGCAGAACACCACGCTGATCGCTGCGGCGAGGTTGCGCCGCTTCAGGTGCGATTCGAGCCAGACCTGCACCGGGCGGAAGATGATCCCGAGGATCACCGCCCAGAAGACAGCGCCGTAGAACGGGATCAGGATCCACAGGAACGCGATCGTAACCAGCGCCAGCAGCAACAGGAACGCTCTTTGGTGAAGCGTGGATCGCAAGGGGAACTCCGGGCCACTGCGCCCGGCCGGACGCGGCGCAACGCTAGCCACGCCGCGCGCCGGAAAGCAAGCCGCGGATCACCCGGGCGCGTTATCCCTTTCGACAAGTCGGATCTGGCCCTCGCGGACCAGCGCCTGGATCGCCTTCGTGATCTCAATCTGCGCGGCTTCGCCCTCCTTGCGGCTCGGCTCCGGCAGGCCGGCGAGATCCTCCGCATAGCGCTCGGACAGTCGGCGCGGCACGTTCTCGAGCACGAACGGGACGGTGGCGCTGGCTTGCGCCTCGCCAAGCTTCAGCGCGGTCATCAAGGTGTCCTCGGGAATGTCGCGCAGGACCGTCGCAACGTCGCGCGGGTTCAGGCGGCCCGGCACGTCCTCGAAGGTGAACATCGTGCGCTGCACGTCTTGCGCGAGGGCGGGCTCCTGCGCCTCGAGGTAGCCGAGGAAGCCGTCGCGGGCCTCGGAGGAGATATTGTTCATCAGCCCGGCAATCAGGTCGGCCGGGCGGCGCTTCGACAGGTTGCGCTGCAGCACAGACAGGAAGTCGCGTTCGATCGCGCCGTGGATCGCAGCGGCGACGACCGGATCGAGCGTCGGGATGCGGCTCAGCCGCAGCACGACGGTCTGGGCGAAGGCGCGGTCCAGCCGCTCGACGACGCTGGCGGCGATCTCGGGGCGCATCTCGCTGACGATGAAGGCGGCGGTCTGCGGGTGTTCGGCCTGCAGGAACCCCGCGAGCGCCGCCGCCGGCGTATCGTTCAGGCGCTCCCAGACGCTCCGCGGCGCGCCCTCACCGCCGTCGAGCAGCCGCGCGACATCGGAATCGTCGAGCACCGCGCCGAGCAGCTTGCGCGCAGCCTTGGCGCCGCCGGCTACGTCGGGCCCGGCGGTCAGCGCCTCGAGGAACTCGACGATGACCGCATCGAGCACCTCCTGGCGGACCTTGCCGAGGCCGCTCAGCGTGCGCGCCAGACGGGCGAGGTCGGCCTCGGCGAGGCCGCGCAGGAAGCCGCCGCCGATCTCCGGACCAATCGCGGTCAGGATGATCGCGGCCTTCTCGATCGGGCTCGGCGTCTGTTCGGGCCGCAGCGCCGGGGCGCGCGTCTTCTCGCGCGACCGCGACGGCACCAGCGCGCTGTCGCTCATGTCGCGTAGCTCCGCACCAGGGCGCCGGCCAGCAGCGACCAGCCGTCGGCGATCACGAAGAAGGCGAGCTTGAACGGAAGAGAAACGATCGCAGGCGGCACCATCATCATGCCCATCGACATCAGCACGGCTGCCACGACGAGGTCGATGACGAGAAACGGAAGGAAAATCAGGAAGCCGATCTCGAAGCCGCGCTTGATCTCGCCGAGCAGAAAGGCCGGGACCAGCAGCTGCAGCGGCGGCCCGCCATCGACGGTCGGTTCGGCGGCGCGCGGGGCCGCGTCGGCCAGCATCTCGATCGTCGCCGGGTCGACGCGCGCCTCCATGAAGCTGCGGAACGGCGCTATGACCGGCGCAAAGGCGGCCTCGGGCGTCAGCACGCCGTCGATCATCGGGCGGACGCCGTTGTCCCAGGCCTCGCGGAACACCGGCTCCATGACGAACCAGCTGAGGAACAGCGCCAGCGAGACGATCAGCATGTTCGGGGCGCCTGCTGCACGCCGATCGCCTGGCGCAGGATCGACAGCACCGTCACCATGAACGGAAAGCAGGTCACCATGATCGCGATGCCGGGCGCGAGGCTGAGCAGCGTCAGCAGCACGAAGAGCTGGACGGTGCGCAGGCTCAGCGCCTCGCCGTCGCCGAGGTTGACGCTGATGTCCTGCGCGACCGCCGGAAGCGCAGCCAGGCACAGCCCCGCTGCGGCCGCGAGAACGAGACTGAAACTCCGGCTGCAGCGTGGCAGTCGCGGGTCAGAGTTCATGCGAAAAGTCGGCCACCTCGGTCAGCCGAACGCCGAGCCGGCCGCTGTCGTCGCCGAGCTCTTGCAGTTCGCCCCGCGCGATCAGCCGGTCGCCGATGTAGAGCTCGACCGGGTCGTCGATCGAGCTGTCGAGCGTCAGAACCAAGTCGCGGCGCAGCTCCACCAGTTCGCTGACCAGCGGACGCGCCTTGCCGACCGAGATCGTGACCTCGATCGGCACGCCGAGAAACGCCCCGGCCCGAGCGGTTCCGCGCCCCTGCTCGGCCGCGGGCCGGGCCTCAGTCGCCTCGGCGTCGGACCCGGGGCTTTCTCCGGCCGCGTCGATCGGGTCATCCATAGCGGCGCAGCTCCTCGACGTTGTCTTCGGACGCAGCGCCGAGATGGCGCTCGATGCAGGCGCGGATCTCCTCGGCGCAGACCTCTAGGTCGATCCGGTCGAAGCCCTGCTCCCAGTGCAGCGTGACCTCGCGCGGCAGCATCTCCGGCGCGGGCTCGACCGCGGCGTTCAGGCGGCGGTCGGCCAGGATTCCCCGCAGCGTCGCGGCCAGTTCCGGCGCGCAGCGTAGCCGCGGGCGCGCATCCGGCGCCGTCGAGAGCGCGTGCTCGACGCGGCCGGCGACCTCGGCGGCGAGGCCCGACGCGGCCAGAACGTCGGTGAGCGCCGTGCAGATCGCGGTCGCGACAGGCGCGAGGCTGGCGGCGACGTGGCGGCGTGCTGCCTCGTTGGTCATCCGGGCATCCTCCAGCGCCTCGACGAAGTCGCTGGTCAACCGGCCCTGCTCGTCGAGGATGGCCTCCGACGCGGCCGCTTGGCCGGCGAGATAGCCGGCCCGGTAGGCGGCCTCGCGGACCGCCTCGATTTCCCGGTCGCGCGGCGAGGGCTGTCGCAGGCCGCTGCCGGCATCGGCAGGGGCATAGGTCTCGAGACGAAAGGCGCTCATGACTGGGCAGGCTCCTTGAGGGGTTCGGGAGATTCGATCCAGGCGCGCAGCACCGCTGCGCTGTCCTCGCTTCGGCTGGCGATGACCTCGCGCAGCCGGTCGATCTTGGTCACGCTCGCGGGCGGCAGCTCGAGCAAGTCGCCGCCGGCCATCTCGCCGAGCGCTTCAGGCCTGGCCGACGCGTTCGGACCGATCTCGCGCAAGCCAGAGAGGTCGGGCAGCGACTGGGGCCGGCGCGACATCATCGGACGCAGCACGAAGAAGATGAGCGCCAGGACAATGACTCCGAGCACGCCGATCTGGGCCATGCGGGCGCCGTTGGCGGCCAGCCAGCCCGATCCACCGCGTTCGGCCAGCGAGCCCTGCTCGGGCAATGCGGAGAACTGTAGCGACTCGATCGTGACCGCGTCGCCGCGCTCGGCGTCGAAGCCCACGGCCGACTGTACGAGGCCGCGCAGCGTCTCTAGCTCCTCGACTGGGCGCGGCGCCCATTCTGGCTTCCCGTCGGGGCCGGTCGTCGTCACGCCGTCGACCATCACCGCGACGCTGATCCGGCGCACCTGGCCCGGCAGTACGATGCGTTCGCGTCGCGTCTCGGAGATCTCGAAGTTCTGGCGTTCGCGGTTCTGCGTCGAGGACCGCGACGAGGGATCTCCCGGATCCGTTGACATCGCCGTCCGGCAGATTGCTCGCGACGGTCACGCCCGACGCGCCGCCCTGCGCGCTTTCCTGACTGGTCTCGACATCGCTCGAGATCGCGACGCGGCTGGCCGGATCCACGACGCGCTCGGTGATCGTCTCGCTGTCCATCGCCGCGTCGACGTTGATCTCGACGATGGCCTTGCCCGCTCCGACCCGCGCCTCGAGCAGGCGCTGCACGTTCGCGCGCAGCGTCTCCGCGCGATCAACCGGGTTCGGCGTGCCGGATGGGAAGGGCCCGTCCTGGTCCCCGGCCAGCACGACGCCGGCGGCCGCGTCCATGACCGCGACGGCGTCGGGCTCCAGTCCCGCCACGGCGGACGAGACCAGGTAGCGGATCGCCTGCGCCTGCCCTGGATCGAGCGCGCCGCGCGCCATCGTCACCGTCACCGACGCCGCGCCCGTCCGCGTGCGCGCAAAGGGCTGGCTGACCGGGTTCGCGAGGTGCACCCGCGCCGCGCGCACGTTGGGCGACGCGATGATGGTGCGGGCGAGTTCGCCCTCCTTCGCGCGCCAGTACGCGGCGTCGAACATCTGGCTGGTCGTGCCGAAGCCCGACAGCGTGTCGAGCAGCTCGTATCCGGCCGGACCGCTTGCGGGCAGACCCTCGGTCGCCAGCGCCATGCGCAGTTCGTCGCGCCGCGCGCCGTCGACGTAGATCGTCGCGTCGCGAACTTCGAAAGGCACGCCGCGCGCCTCGAGCGCTGCGACAACCTCGCCGGCCGCCGACGCGTCGAGGCCCGAGTACAGAAGCTGCATCGACGGCTCGGTCGCAACCCGGGCAATACCGACGATCGATGCGACGATCGCCAGCGCCCCGAGCACGCCGATCACGCGACGCCGGGCGTCGAGTCCCTCCCAGACCGATTGCGCTTGGTTCAGCACTGCGATGTCACCTGCTCCATTGCTCCGGACGCAGCGTGGGCGCGCCTGACGGTTGGGGCGGATACTCGGGTCATCCGGCTTAACAATTGGTTAGTGGTGCTGCGTTTACATCCGACCGAAACGCGAACCTTAACCATCGGGAGCATCAATGGCCGAAGCAGTCGACGCGACCGTCATCGAGGACGCGGCCCCGGCCCGGCGCCGAGGCAAGGGCGTGCTGTTCGGCGCGATCGCCGCGCTGGCGCTCGGGGGCGGCGGATTCTACGCGGCCTGGAGCGGCTTCGTCGATCCCGCCGGCCTGATCGGCGGCATCGGCGGAGGCCGCGGCTCCGAGCACGGCGCGGCGGCGGAACTCGCCTTCGTGCCGCTCGACCCGATCATGATCTCGCTGTCGCCCGGCGCCTCCGCCCGGCACCTCAGGTTCTCCGCCCAGCTCGAGGTCGAGCCCGGCATGGCCGCCGAGGTGGCCGCGATGTCGCCGCGCATCGTCGACACGCTGAACGCCTATTTGCGCGCGGTGGACGCGCGCGACCTCGAGAACCCGGCCGCGCTGCAGCGCCTGCGCGCGCAGATGCTGCGCCGGGTTCAGGTCGTCGCAGGTCCGGGCCGCGTTCGCGACCTGCTGGTCGCGGAATTCATCCTTAACTGACACGAGGCCCCGATGGATCTGATCATGAACGGGCTGCTGGTCGCCGCGACGCTGTTCGCGGGGATCTATTGCTGGGTGTTGTCCGGACGGGTGCGAAGGTTGAGCTCGCTCGAATCCGGGCTCGGCGGCGCGATCGTCACGTTGACGCGCCAGATCGAGCTGGCGCGCACGACGCTCGACGAGGCCCGGGCTGCGTCGCGCGAGTCGCGCCACGACCTCTCTGCGCTCGTCGCCCGTGCCGATGCGGCCGCCGCGCATCTGCGCCTGCACCTCGCCGCAGTCGAGCATGCGGAGCTGCGCGCGCCGGCCGCGCCCGCCACGCCGCAGCCCGTCGCGGATTCGGCGCAGGCCGTCGAGGAGCTGAGCCTTCGCCGGCGCGAGGGTCCGCGCCTGGTGACGCTGCCCGAGCCGGAGGCGGATCCGGATCCCGAACCAACTCCGGCCGCCGCGCCGCAGCAGGAGCCCCCGCCCCCTTGGCAGGCCGGCGGCCCCAGTCTGCCCAAGCCGCGGCAGCCGCTGACCCTCGACGCGCTGATGCGACGGCGCGCCACGAGCGGTGAGGCGAAGGAGCCGGAGATCCGGAGCGAGGCGGACCTGCTGGCCGCGCTCGACGCGATCGCCTCGGGCGGGGATCGCTGACCATGGCGGCCGGCGCGCGGGCGGGCATCGGCGGGGTCGGGCTGATCGTGCTGTGCTTCTTCGGCTCCGCGGCGATGCGGCTGATCGACGGCGGCGCTGCTGTCGCCGACGAACTTTCCGGCGGCGCGACGGCGGTCGCCACCGCCGAGGCCGACGCCCTGCTCGCGGCGATTCGCGACCGCGAGGCGGCGCTGGCGCTGTCGGAGACCCGGCTTGCCGACCGCCAGCAGACGCTGAACGTCGCCGAGGCCAAGCTCGCCGAGCAGCTGGCCGCCTTCGAGACCGCGCAGGCGCAGCTCGAGGAGACGCTGGCGCTGGCGGACAACGCCGCCGAGCGCGACATCGAGCGCATGGCGGTCGTCTACGAGAACATGAAGCCCGGCGACGCCGCGCGCATCTTCGAGCGCATGGACATCACCTTCGCCTCCGGCCTCATGGCCCGGCTGAAGCCCGAGATCGCCGCGGCCGTGCTGACCGGAATGGAGCCGGATGCGGCTTATGCGATCACGCTGACGATCGCCAGCCGCAACGCCGCCGTCCCGAAGGAATGAGCGCGGCTTGAACCTTTCTTAAGCTCCGTTCGGCAAGAGGGGCGGCGGGGGCGCCAGCCCTGGAATGCGCGAGTAGGTCATGATCGGTTTCGTCGGCATCGCAATCGTCTTCGTCATGGTCTTCGGCGGCTACGTCATTGCCGGCGGCAAGCTCGGCATCATCCTGCACTCGATGCCCTACGAGATGATGATGATCGCGGGCGCGGCGCTCGGCGCCTTCGTGATCTCGAACGACACCCACGGGATCAAGCACACGCTGAAGGACGTCGCCAAGGTCTTCAAGGGACCGCACTGGAAGCCGCAGGACTACCAGGACCTGCTGTGCCTGATGTTCCAGCTGATCCGCATCGCGCGCGCGAATCCGGTCGAGCTCGACCAGCATATCGAGGATCCGGGCGCCTCGTCGATCTTTGGCGCGTATCCGCGCATCCTCGCCGACGGCGAGGCCGTGGCGCTGGTTTGCGACACGCTGCGATCGGCATCGATGAACTATGACGATCCGCACCAGGTCGAGGAGGTGCTCGGCAAGCGCATTGAGTTCGAACTACCAGAACGCGCTGCATTCAGCGCACACGCTGCAGATGATGGCCGACGGCCTGCCGGCGCTCGGCATCGTCGCGGCTGTGCTTGGCGTCATCAAGACCATGGCCTCGATCGACCAGCCGCCCGAGATCCTCGGCAAGATGATCGGCGGCGCGCTGGTCGGCACCTTTCTCGGCGTCTTCCTCGCCTATGGGCTGGTTGGCCCGTTCGCCAACCGCGTGAAGTCGGTGATCGACGAGGATCAGCACTTCTATAACCTGATCCGCGAGGTCATGGTCGCGGCCCTGCACCAGCACGCGCCGAACATCTGCGTCGAGGTGGGACGGCAGAACGCGCCGGCGTCGATGCGCCCGAGCTACAATGCGCTCGAGGAGGCGCTGCGCGCGTCCAAGCAGAGCCTCGCAGCGTGATCCGCGCCGCGATCGCGGCGCTTGCGGCGATGGCCGCCGCGCCGGCCTCGGCGCAAGAAGGGGGCCCGATCCGCACCGGCGAGCACATCGGCTTCACCCGTGTCGTTATGATCATCGAGCCCAGCACCGAGTGGTCTCTGGAGACGTCTGCCGGCGCGGCGCGCATCTTCTTTCCCGGCAGGCAGATCGCCTTCGATCTCGAGGGCGCCTTCGACCGCATCCCGCGAACGCGTGTGACGGAGATCCATGCCGACGTCGACGCGGATGGCGCTGAGGTGACGATAGGCGTCGGTTGCGACTGCCGGATCAGCGCCTCGTTCGTCGGGGCCCGCTACCTCGCGCTCGACATCGCGGATCGCGACGCGCCGCGCCGCGCGGCCGACGCCCTGCCGGTTCAGCCGGCGGAGGACGCCCGGTCCAATTCGCAGGGCAAGGCCGTGGCCGCCGCCGAGCAGGCGCTGATCGCCCAGATCACACGCGCCGCTGAGCAGGGAATCGTGCTGCTGACGCCGCAAGGTCCGCCCGAGCCGTCGGCGCCTGGAGCCGCCCCGCGCCCGCGCAGCGCGACGCAGCCGCAGGAGCCGGACCTCGCCAGTCGAAACGCGACCGCGCCGGCGACGATCGCCGGGCTCGCGCTCGAGGACCAGATCGAGGCGATCAGCGTCTACGACCGCGACAGCGCCACGCTCGAGGCCGCACGCCCGGCGCCGCCGCCGCCCGAGGTCTGCATCGCCGACGCCGACCTCGACGTCGCCGCCTGGTCCGACGGTCGGCCCTATGCGACGCAGGCCGCCGAACTGGCGCGGCGGCTCGTCGGCGAGTTCGACCGCCCCGACCCGGAGGCGGTGCGCGACCTTGCTCGGCTCCAGATTCGCTTCGGCTTCGGGTACGAGGCGGAGGCGTTGCTCGCGGCGTTCGGTCCCGACCAGAGCGCGCCGATCCTGCCCGACGCGCCCTTGCTGGCTGACCTTGCGCGCGCCGCCGAGGGTCGGAGCGCCGCGCCGGACGGTCCCTTGGCCGTCGACGCGCCCTGCCCCGGCCGCCATGGCCTCTGGCTCGCGCTCGGCGGCCGCGCGCCGGCCTATTCCGACCCGTTCCTGTTCGGCACGGTACAGGCGGCTTTCGCCGACCTGCCGCCGGACCTGCGCGCGCTGACCGGCCCGATGCTGGCCATGCGCCTCATCGACGCGGGCCGGCCCGCGGAGGCGGCGCTGATCCACGCGACGACGCTGCGGCCCGGCATCGCGGCCACCGACGACATGATCCTCGTCTCAGCCCGCCTCGACGCGGCCGATGGCGGCGCCGACTCGGCGCGGACCGGACTGCGCGCGCTGATCGACCGGAATGCGCCGAATGCGGCCGACGCGCTGATCGCCCTCGCCCGGCTGACGCTCGACGAAGCCGCCCCGCCGCCGGCGGCGACGGCGGACGACCTTGCCGGCGCCGCCGTCGCGCTGCGCGGCGATCCGCGCGAGCAGGTTCTCCGGGCGCTTCTGATCGAGACGCTGGCTGCGAGAGGAGAGTTTGCGCTGGCGCTGGAGGCGACGCGGGCCGCCATGCGCGACCTGCCGGCCGCCGCGGAGACCTTCGCGGCGCTGGCGCCCGCGGCGCTCGCCGTCGCCGAACCCTCCGCGACAGGTCCGGCTGCCTACGCCGCGGCCGCGATCGCCGCGCAGGACCTTTTTTCAGCCGGCCGGGCGGGCGACCCCTCCCGGCGCGACGTGGCGGAACGCCTTGTCGAGATCGGCCTGCCGAACGCCGCGATCGACCTGCTCGCCCGCCCCGTGTCGCGCGGAGACGCGGGCAGCCTTCGCGTGGCCGCGCGCGCATATCTGGCCCTTGACGACCCTCGGACGGCGCTGCTGGTCCTCGGCGAGCTCGACGATCCGGAAGCGCTGATCCTTCGCGCCGCGGCGCTGTCGCGGTCCGGCGACGCCGGGGCGGCCCTCGCATTGCTGACAGAGGCCGGCGCCGAGGCCGAGGCCCGCGCCTATGTCTGGCCGTCCGGAGACTGGCCGCGCGCTCGCGCCGGCGCCGAAGCAGCCGAGCGCGCGGCGATGGCCGGCTTCATGGAAACCCGCGCAGGCCTCGCTCCGCCGCCTGAGCCGCCCGACGATCCGGCCGACCTGACGCCAGAAGCCGCGTTCCAGGCGCCGCTGCCGCCGCTCGACCGGCCGAGCCTCGCCGCCGCGCGCAGCCTGCTTGGAACCGGGCCGCTGGTCGGGGGCTTTCTCGGCGGCGTGCTGGCGGAGGAGTGATGCCTCAGGCCGCGGTCGTCTCGATTGCGGGCGCCGTCTGGCCGCGCGAGGGCGCGGCGATCGCGCGGCAGACCAGGATCACCGGCAGCACCCCGACCGCGGCGATGGCGAGGCTCGGCACCGCCGCCTGGTCCAGCCGCTCGTCCGAGGCCAGTCGGTAGGCCTGCACCGCCAGCGTGTCGAAGTTGAACGGACGCATGATCATCGTCGCCGGCAGCTCCTTCATCACGTCGACGAAGACGATCAGCGCCCCGGTCAGGAGGCTGGTCTTCAGGATCGGCAGGTGCACGCCCCACAGCACCCGCGCGGGGCTGCGCCCGAGCGTGCGCGCGACCGCGTCGATGTTCGGGCTGACGGTCGCGAGGCCGGCGTCGAAGCTGTTCAGCGCGATCGCCATGAACCGCGCGACGTAGGCCGCGATCAGGAGCCCGATCGTGCCGGTGAAGAGCAGTCCGGTCGAGATCCCGAACCGCGCGCGGAAGAACGCGTCCACTGCGTTGTCGAGGGCCGCGAAGGGGACCAGCAGCCCGACCGCGATCACCCCGCCCGGCACCGCATAGCCGAGCCCGGCCGCGGTCGCCATCGCCCGCGACCGCCGGCCCGGCACGGCGCGCAGCCGGTGGCCGATCAGGATCGCGCCGAGGATCGTCGCGACCGCCGCGATGCTTGCGAGCGTCAGCGAGTTCGTGAAGAACGCGAAGTAGCGCGGATCGAGCAGGCTCTGACCAGATCGCGCCGCCATCCGGCCGAGGATCGCGACCGGCAGCAGGAACCCCGCCAGCACCGGCAGGAGGCAGGCGATCGTCGCCGCCCATCCCTGCAAGCCGGTCAGCGGCGCCGGCTCCATCGCCCCGAGCTTCGCCCCGCGCATGTGCGCCCGCGCGCGGCCCCGCTGCACGCGCTCCAGCACCGCGACGACCAGCGCGAAGCCGAGCAGGCACAGCGCCAGCTGCGCCGCCGCCGCGCGGTCCTGCATCGAGAACCAGGCCTGGTAGATGCCGGTCGAGAACGTGCGCACCGAGAAATGCGCGACGGTGCCGTAATCGGCGATCGTCTCCATGACCGCCAGCAGCACGCCCGCCGCGATCGCCGGCCGCGCCATCGGCAGGCTGACGCGCAGGAACGCCGCGCGCGGCCCCTGCCCCAGCGAGCGCGCCGCGAGATACGCAGTCGCCGACTGCTGCGAGAACGCGGCCCGCGCAAGCAGATAGACGTAAGGATAGAGAACGCAGACGAACATCAGCGCGGCCCCGGGCAGCGAGCGGATGTTCGGGAACCAGTAGTCGCGCGGCCCCCAGCCGGTCAGCGCCCGCAGGCCGGTCTGCACGAGGCCTGAATGCGACATCAGGTCGGTATAGGCGTAAGCGAGCACATAGGCCGGCAGCGCCAGCGGCAGGACCAGCAGAACCTCGAGCAGGCGCGAGCCCGGGAAGCGGTGCATCGTGACCAGCCAGGCCGCTCCGGCCCCGACCGCGGCCGTGCCGAGCCCGACCAGCGCCGCCAGCATCAGCGTGTTGGCCGCGTAGCCGGGCAGCACCGTGTCCATCAGCCCGCGCCAGGTCGACAGATCGCCGAGCAGAGCCGCAACCGCCGCCGCCAGCATCGGCGCGATGCAGAACGCCGCGACGATCCAGGCAAGCGCGCCGAGGATGCGTTCGCCCAAGGGTCCTCTCCCAATCCCGACAGGAATGCTCGGAGATACCGCGCGCCGCCCCGGCACGCAACCCGCTCAGGCGATCCCGGCCATCCGCAGAGCGACGCCCGCCGCGCCCGCGGCGCCGATCACGGCGAAGAGCCCCAGCCCGAAGCGGAACACGGCGAGGACCGCCACGACGGTCAGCGCCAGTGCCGCGGGGTCGAGGCTCGCGGCACGGGGAAGCTTGAAGTCGAAACCCCAGGCTGCGATCGACAGATGCTCGGCGAAGATCACGTGCGATGCGAACCAGATCGCGAGGCTCAGGATCACGCCGACCACCGCCGCGATGATCGCCGCCAGCGCGCCCGACAGCGCCGGCACGCCGCGCAGGCGCTCCAGATACGGCGCGCCGAGCAGGATCCACAGGAAGGAGGGCGTGAAGGTGACCCAGGTCGTCACGATGGCCCCGAGCGCGCCGGCGAGCCACGGCGACAGCCCGCCGGGATCGCGGAACGCGGCGAGGAAGCCCACGAACTGCACGACCATGATCAGCGGCCCGGGCGTCGTCTCGGCCATGCCGAGACCGTCCAGCATCTCGTCCGGGCCGAGCCAGCCGTAGGTCTCGACCGCCGCCTGCGCGACATAGGCCAGCACCGCATAGGCGCCGCCGAAGGTGACGACCGCAAGCTGGCTAAAGAACAGCGCCAGCCGCGCGAACACGTCGTCCGGCCCCGAGCGCCAGCGTCAGCACCGCGACCGGCGCCAGCCACAGACCGCCGACGATTCCGAGAACCCGCAGGCTCCGGCGCCGCGCGGGCCGCGCGACCGGCGACAGATCCGCGTCCGGAACGACGACCGCACCGCGCGCGCCCAGCCAGCCCAGGAGGGCCGCCCCGACGATAATCAGCGGAAACGGCAGGTCGAAGAAGAAGATCGCGACGAAGGCCGCCGCCGCGATCCCGATCCTTCCCGGATCGGTCAGCGTGCGCCCGCCGATCCGGATCAGCGCTTGCAGCACGATGGCGAGCACCGCCGCGCGCAGACCGAAGAACAACCCCTCGACCAGTGGCGTCTGCCCGAAGGCGACGTAGACGTAGCTCAGCCCCAGGATCGCGACGAAGCCCGGCAGCACGAACAGCAGCCCCGCCGCGACCGCCCCGCGCACGCCATTCAGCAGCCAGCCGAGATAGATGGTCAGCTGATGCGCCTCGGGACCGGGCAGCAGCATGCAGAAGTTCAGCGCATGCAGGAACCGCGCCTCGCTTACCCAGCCCTTCTCGTCGACGACGATCCGGTGCATCACCGCGATCTGGCCTGCCGGACCGCCGAAGCTCAACGCCGCAACCCGCGCCCAGACCTTCAGCGCGGCGCCGAAGTCGACCGGCATTACGGCCTGATCGCCCGCCGGCGCGCTCATCCGGGCGTCGCCGCCGCGCGCGGTTCTACGGGTCTAGCCCGCATTTCTCACCAAGGGTAGGTGCATCGGGGTCCTGAACGTGGGAAAGTGCTTCTGCAACAAAGACTTCTGACCCCACAGGAGAGCTCCCCGATGCCGACAGAGTGTAGCGCGAAGCCGATGGGGTTTGCACGCGTCGATGGCCGCGCGGTGGTGGCGGATTTCGATGGGGGTGCAATCACCTCGAACGCGGGCGGACTGCTGCTCGGGGCGACCGACCGGGCGATCGGGCTGGTCGAGCGCTTCGCGGCCTGCTTCACCGACGGCCGGTCGGCGGAAAGGGCGGTTCATGACGTGGCGACGCTGGTCGGGCAGCGGGTGTTCGGGATCGCGCTCGGCTACGAGGACCTGATCGACCACGACCGGCTGCGCCACGACCCGGTGCTCGGGGTGGCGCTCGGCCGGCTCGAGCCGCGGCACGGCCGGTGCGCGCCGCTTGCGGGCAAGAGCACGCTGAACCGTCTCGAGCACGGCGCCGCGGCCGCCGACCGCTACCGCCGGATCGCCCACGACGGCGCGGCGATCGAGGCGCTGTTCGTGGACCTCTTCCTCGACGCCCACGCCACGCCGCCGAAGGAGATCGTGCTCGACCTCGACGCCACCGACGACCCGCTGCACGGACATCAGGAGGGACGGTTCTTCCACGGCTACTACGACTGCCACTGCTACCTGCCGCTCTACGTGTTCTGCGGCCGGCATCTGCTGGCGACGAAGCTGCGGCGCTCGAACATCGACGCCGCGGCCGGGGCCGTCGAGGAGATCGCCCGAATCGTCGGCCAGGTCCGCGCCCGCTGGCCGCGGGTGCGGATCGTGCTGCGGGCCGACGGCGGCTTCGCCCGCGAGGCGCTGATGGCCTGGTGCGAGGAGAACCGCGTCGACTACCTGTTCGGCCTCGCGCGGACATCCCGTCTCGTCGAGCGGATCCACATCGAACTCGCCTGGGCCGAGCACGATGCCGAAGCCAGCGGCCGTCCCGCCCGCCGCTTCGCCGACTTCCGCTGGACGACGCGCGAGAGCTGGAGCCGTCGCCGGCGCGTCGTCGCCAAGGCCGAATGGATGCCGGGCCGCGGCGCGAAGGGCGCCAATCCCCGCTTCGTCGTCACCTCGTTCAAGGCCGCCCGGGCCGATGCCCGCATGCTCTACGAGCGGATGTATTGCGCCCGCGGCGAGATGGAGAACCGCATCAAGGAATGCCAACTCGATCTGTTCGCCGACCGAACCAGCGCCGCAACGATGCGCGCCAACCAGCTGCGGCTGTGGTTCGCCTCCATGGCCTACGTGCTCGTCACGGCGCTGCGCCGCCTCGCCCTCGCCGGGACCGACCTCGCCAGCGCCACCTGCGGCAGCATTCGCCTGAAGCTCCTGAAGATCGGCGCCCTCGTCACCCGCAGCGTGCGACGCGTCCGGATCGCCATGGCCTCGAGCTGCCCCGACGCCGCCGCCTTCCGTCTTGCCCACGCCCGATTATGCCGCTGAACCGCAACCGCCCCGAAAACCTCTCACCGCCACCAACCAACCCCAACATTCGAACGCGCCGAAGCGCGGCGCGCAGCCGTACCTGGCCGCAGCGCTGTCTAGGCGCGGCAGCACGATCGGGCCCCTCATTGAGCCTATCGGGACCTCCACGGAACGTCCGGTGAGAAATGCAGGCTAGAGCGGACGAGCTTTGGCCCCGTCGGAACGCGCGTCGCGCTGCTCATCGGACCGACGGGCCTTCGCCGGACCTGCCGTCGGGCATCGCGCTACTCGCCGCTGACCGAGGAGGCGTCGAGGTTCAGGATGTTTCCGAACAATTGCTCCAGGATGCCCAGCTGACGTCCCCCGGTTTCGGTGGTCCGTGTCGTCAGGTTGACGATCCGCCCGTCCTCGATGCCGTAGGTGTCGATGCCGGTCACGATGCCGTCCGCGTTGAAGTTGATCACAAGCACCGTACGGTCAACGACGCGCGCCGGATTGTATGTGTAGTTCTCGAACACGCTCTGCACGTAGAACCAGGCGGTGTCGCGCAGCAAGCCGGTGCTGCTGGGCAGCCCCAGCATCTCCTCGACGGTCGCCATGCTGTCGACGCCCGGCGTGATCCGCGCGACATCCGCCGCCGGCGGGACATATCCATGAACCGTCCGGGTGGCTGCGCAGCCGCCCAGCACGAGGCCCATCGCAAGAAGGCCGAATGCCGCGTGCCGCAACCTGCTGTTTCGCATTCTCATCTCCAGGGGGCCGGTCCTGAACCCCCTTGCTCCCCTATCCCGAGCATGGTCTATGTTCAAGAAACTTGGACCGCGCCGGGACATCTGCGCCCGCCAGTCCCGGGAGGCGATCCGTGCCCGAAATCCGCACACATTCCCCGGACAACCCGGAGTTTCCCCGCGTCGTCGACGTCGCTCGGTTGCGAGGGCTCTCGGAGTTCGCGTTCGATCTCGAACCCGATGCAGGCGAAGCCGCGGCGCTGTCGCGGCTGATGGGCGCCCGTTCGGTGCGCAAGATGCGGTTCCGTGGCCGTTTGACGCCAGCGCCGGAAGGCGCTTGGCGGCTCGAGGCCGCACTCGGCGCAACCGTCGTCCAGACCTGCGTCGTCACACTCGGACCGGTCATGACGCGAATCGATACGCCGGTGCATCGGCTCTTCGTGCCGGGAGCCTCCGCGACCCCGGCCGAGATCGTCGTCTCCGACCTGGAGGACGACGAGACGGAGCCGCTCGGCGACAGGATCGACCTCGGCCTCGTTGCGATCGAGGCGCTGGCGCTGGCGCTGCCAGCCTATCCGCGCCAGGCAGATGCGCAGATCGAGGTTGCGGAAAGCGCGCCGGACGGCGCCTCCGCGCCGACCGACGATGCGCCCAAGCCCTTCGCGGCGCTGGCGGCGCTGCGGGCCCGCATGGACGACGACCAGACATGACGCAGTGAATTGCACTTGCGCCGCGTCCGCGAATGCGTATGTTCCGCGGCTCGTTTCAGTGCTGCGGCGACGGCAATGCGCGTGACATTCCGCGACGCATCTGGTACCGCGCCGCGGCATACACGCAGGAAGATGCCTCGGGCCGCCGCCCGGGCGAGATCGAGGTCGAGAAATGGCTGTCCCGAAGAGCAAGGTCACGCGTTCCAAGCGCGGCATGCGCCGGTCGCACGACGCGCTGGTCGCAGCAAATCCCAATGAATGTTCGAATTGCGGCGAACTGCGCCGTCCGCACCACGTGTGCCCGTCCTGCGGACACTATGACGGACGTGAAGTCGTGGCCATGGTCGAGGAAGTCGACCTGGACGACGAAGCGGCCTGACGTCCCAACTGCGGAGCCTGCGCCGGAATGACTGCTGAAGCGTCCCGGTCGGGCCCTGTGTCCGCGCGAGTTGCGCCGGGCCGACCGGGCGACGTCGTGCTGTCGATCGACGCGATGGGCGGCGACCACGGCGTCGGCGAGGTGATCCGCGGCATGGGCAAGTCGCTCGACAAGAATCCGCGCCTTCGCTACATCCTGCACGGCGACAGCGACCTGCTCGGCGCCGAGTTGCGCAAGTCGAGCGCGCTGGCGGCAAGGACCGAGATTCGCCACGCCGGAGCGACGATCGCGATGGACGAGAAGCCGTCTCGCGCCCTGCGACACGGCAAGGGCTCCAGCATGTGGAACGCGCTCGACGCAGTGCGCAAGGGCGAATCCGAGGTCGTGATCTCCTGCGGCAACACCGGCGCTCTGATGGCTCTGGCGATGCTGGTGCTCCGCAAGGCGCCCGGCGTCGACCGACCGGCGATCGCCGTGCTCTGGCCGTCGCTGAACCCAGGCGGCTACAACGTCATGCTCGATGCCGGCGCGGACGTCCGGGCCGAGGCCGCCGACCTGCTTAAATACGCAGTCATGGGCGCCTCCTACGCCCGCAACGCGCTCGAGATGTCGCGCCCGCGCCTCGGCCTGCTGAACGTCGGCGTCGAGGAGCACAAGGGCCGCCCGGAGCTGCACGAGGCCTCGGCGCTGATCGCCGACGCGGCAGGCGAAAGCGACTTCGAGTTCATCGGCTACGTCGAGGGCGGCGAGATGGCCTCCGACCGCGTCGACGTCATCGTCACCGACGGCTTCACCGGCAACGTCGCGCTGAAGACCGGCGAGGGCACGGCCAGCATGATCCGCAGCCTGATGCGCGAGGCCTTCTCCTACAGCCCGCTCAGCCGGGTCGGCGCACTCTTCGCCTATACGTCGCTGCAGCGGCTCTCCAAGCGCATCGACCCGCGCCGGGCCAATGGCGGCGTTTTCCTCGGTCTGAACGGCACCGTGATCAAGAGCCATGGCTCGGCCGACGCGACCGGCATCTCGGCTGCGATCAAGCTCGCGTTCACGCTCTCGGACAACGGTTTCGCCAAGAAGCTCGCCGCCCGCGTCGCTCTCGGCGCCGGCGGCGCCGACCCCGCGACCAGCGCCCGGACATCGTGACCATGTTGCGCGCTGTCGCCCGGGGCTGCGGCCACTATCTGCCTGCGCGCGTCGTCGGCAACGACGAGTTCGCGCGCAATCTGGACACGTCCGACGAGTGGATCCGAGCTCGGACCGGCATCGAGCGGCGTCACTTCGCCGCCGATGGCGAAGCCACGTCCGACCTCGCGATCGCGGCGGCGCGGGCGGCGCTCGCCGATGCGGGCCTCGACGGCAGCGACCTCGACGCGATCGTGCTGGCCACCGCGACGCCCGACCAGACCTTCCCCTCGACCGCGACCCGCGTTCAGGCGGCGCTCGGCATGTCGGACGGGTTCGCCTTCGACATCCAGGCGGTCTGCGCCGGCTTCATCTTCGCGCTGGCGCAGGCGGACGCGATGATCCGGTCGGGGCAGGCGAAGCGGGTGTTGGTGATCGGAGCCGAGACGTTCTCGCGCATCCTCGACTGGACCGACCGGTCGACCTGCGTTCTGTTCGGAGACGGCGCGGGAGCGATCGTTCTCGAGGCGCAGATCGGAACGGGCGACGCGTCCGATCGCGGGCTCCTTTCGACCGACCTGCACTCTGACGGTCGCTACAACCACCTGCTCTACGTCGATGGCGGCCCCTCCAGCACCGGCGCCGCCGGCGTCGTGCGCATGGCCGGGCAGGAGGTTTTCAAGCACGCGGTGCTGAAGCTTGCCGCCACCGGCGCCGCCGCGCTGGACCGCGCCGGGCTGTCCCGTTCTGACATCGACTGGCTGGTGCCGCATCAGGCCAACCTGCGCATCATGACGATGACGGCGGCCAAGCTTGGCGTGCCGCTCGACAAGGTCGTCATCACCGTCCAGGACCACGGCAACACATCGGCAGCGTCGATTCCGCTCGCCCTGTCCGTGGGGCGCAGCCGCGGCCAGATCCGCGAAGGCGACGTCGTTCTGATGGAGGCGATCGGCGGTGGACTCGCCTGGGGTGCGGCGGTCCTGCGCTGGTAGTTCGCGCCGGGACGAAAGGCTTTGGTCCAGGTTGTTGACATGGCTCGCGAACCGGCTCTAGGGTCAACCAAACGTTGATCAAGAATGACAGGGGGACGGCCATGAGCGAGAAGACCCTGACGCGGATGGAACTGAGCGAGGCGGTGTTCCGAACGGTCGGTCTCTCCCGCAACGAAAGCGCCGACCTCGTGGAATCGGTGCTCGAGCACGTCTCCGATGCGCTCGTTCGCGGCGAGACGGTCAAGATCTCCTCGTTCGGCACGTTCTCCGTGCGCTCCAAGACCGCGCGGATCGGCCGCAATCCCAAGACCGGCGAGGAGGTTCCGATCGAGCCGCGCCGGGTCCTTACGTTCCGACCTTCGCACATCATGAAAGAACGTGTGGACGCCGGCAACAAGCGCTGAGCAGCGGGGCCGTCTTCATGAACAAGTCTCCAGAAGCCTTCCGCACGATCAGCGAAGTCGCCGAGGCGCTCGACCTTCCGCCGCATGTGCTGCGGTTCTGGGAAACGCGCTTCACGCAGGTCAAGCCGGTCAAGCGCGGCGGCGGACGGCGCTACTACCGCCCCGAGGACGTGCGCCTGCTGCGCGGCATCCGCGGCTTGCTCTACGACGACGGCATGACGATCAAGGGCGTGCAGAAGATCCTGCGCGAACGCGGCGTGCGCCATGTCGTGGGTCTCGGCACGACGCCCGAGCCGGACGTCCCCGTGGCCGCGCCCACGGCTGCGCCCGGAGCCGGAGCTGCGCCGCCGCCGGGCAAGGCTGCGCCGGCGCAGCGCGCAGGGTCGGTCAGCGCCTCCCGGCAGGACGACCTCTTCGTGGACGCGGCAGTTCCCGTCCCTCAACCCGCCGAACCGGACCCGGATGCCGAGGCAGGCCGCGAACCCGTCAAACCGCCCGAAGCCGATCAGGAGACCGATACTGTGACCGAGGATTCGCCTGCCATAATCCCGACCGTCGCCGCCGTGACCGACGCGCCGCGCGACGGCGATGCGCTGCGGGCTCTGGTCGGCAAGCTGGAGGCGCTCCGCGCCATAATGGCCGAAGACGGCCGCAGCTGAGGGTTGCGTTTTGCGCTTGCTCCCGCCGCCGAGGCGGCTATAGAGCGGGAGCGTCGGGCTATAGCGCAGTCTGGTAGCGCGTTCGACTGGGGGTCGAAAGGTCGTGAGTTCGAATCTCGCTAGCCCGACCAAATCCCCGCTTTTGCTGACAGATCGCCCCGGAGTCATTCCCGGCCAGGCGGTCCGTCGCATGATCGCGGCCGGCCAGATCCTGGCTGTGCCGCCGATCGCCCCCGACCAGGTCCAGCCCGCGAGCCTCGACCTGCGCCTCGGCGCCGTCGCCTGGCGCGTCCGCGCCTCGTTCCTGCCCGGCCCTGCGCCGCTGGCCGAGCGGCTCGAAGAATTTCGGATGCACCGGATCGAACTCGAGGGCGGCGCCGTGCTGGAAAAGGGCTGCGTCTACGTCGTGCCGCTGATGGAGTCGCTGGCGCTGCCGGAGGACGTCTCCGCGGTCGCCAACGCCAAGAGTTCGACCGGCCGGCTCGACCTCTTCACCCGGCTGATCACCGACCGCGGCGCCGAGTTCGACCGGATCGCGCGCGGCTATGCAGGGCCGCTCTACGCCGAGATCTCGCCGCGCTCGTTCTCGGTGCTGGTCCGCCCTGGCATGCGGCTGAACCAGATCCGCTTCCGCCGCGGCTCCGCCACGCTCGACGACGCGGCGCTGGCCGACCTGAACGCGGCCGAGCGGCTCGTGGACGGCAAGGCCCATATCGCCGAGGGCCTCGGCTTCTCCGTCGATCTCGACCCGGTGGATGGCGCCCGCGCCGGCTACCGCGCCAAGCCGCATACCGGTCTGATCGATCTGGACCGGATCGGCCACTACGACCCGGCCGAGTTCTGGGAGCCCGTCCTGGCCCGGGATCGCCGCATCATCCTCGATCCCGGCGCATTCTACATCCTCGTCAGCCGAGAGGCCGTGCACGTGCCGCCCAACTACGCGGCCGAGATGGCGCCCTATCTCGCGATGGTCGGCGAGTTCCGCGTCCACTACGCCGGCTTCTTCGACCCCGGCTTCGGCCACGCCGCCGCCGGCGGCCAGGGCGCGCGCGGCGTGCTCGAGGTGCGCTGCCACGAGGCCCCGTTCGCGCTCGACCACGGCCAGATCGTCGGCCGCCTCGTCTACGAGCGCATGGCCGAGCGCCCCGACAAGCTCTACGGCGCCGGCCTAGGCTCGAACTACCAGGGCCAGGGCCTGAAGCTCTCAAAGCACTTCCGCAGCGCCTGATCGTCGCCGACGCCGAGGGATCCGTCCCGACCGCGCGAAACGCGCCAGCCGTGTCGACCCCGCTGCCGACGTTCAGGCCTTCTTCAGGCCTCCGGCCGAGGCTGCGGGATCGCCAGTCATGGGCGGAAACGCATTGCGCCGACGAGACTTCCTCCTCTGCGCAGGCGCTGGAGCCGCGCTTGCGACCGCCGCGAGACCCGACACGCGCAGCGGCTTCGGCCAGATTCTCCTGACCGGCTTTCGCGGCACGCGCGCCGGGGATCCGGAGGTCGACATCGTCCGCCGATACCTATTTGACGGCGCCGTCGCAGGCGTCCTGCTGCTCAAGCGGAACATCACCTCGCCCGAGCAACTCGCAGCGCTCACGCACGCGCTGCGCGCCGCCACACCTGGGCCCGCGCCGATCATCGCCATCGACCAGGAGGGCGGGCGCGTCGCGCGCCTCGATGCCGGCAACGGCTTTCCCCCATGGATGTCTGCGGCGGCGATCGCGGCGTCGGGGATAACGTAGAGCATCTTTCGCACATTGCCGGGCGAGGCGGCTCCCTTCAGGATCATTGAAAGGAGCTTGGGATGGACGAGAAGCCGGAGGCGAAGTCGATGGGACAGGTGATCCAGGTCGATGAGGCTCGGATCAGGGATCGCCTCGGCGAGATGGTGCGCGGGACGGTCGAGGAGGCGCTGAACGCCATGCTCGACGCCGGGGCGGACCGGTTATGCGGCGCCGGACGCTACGAGCGCAGCGAGGCGCGGAAGGATACGCGCGCCGGCAGCTACGAGCGATCGCTGGAAACGCGCGCCGGCCAGGTCAGCCTGAAGATCCCGAAGCTGCGGCGGCAGACCTTCGAGACGGCGATCATCGAGCGCTACCGCCGCCGGGAGAGCTCGGTCGAGGAGGCGCCGATGGAGATGTACCTTGCCGGCGTCTCGGTGCGCCGGGTCGAGGACATCGCCGAGGCGCTCTGGGGCACGCGGGTCAGCCCGAGCACGGTCTCCAATCTCAACAAGAAGGTCTGCGCCAAGATCGAGGCCTGGCGGAACCGGCCGATCGAGGGCGCGCATCCGTACGTCTTTCTGGACGGCATCGTGATGAAGCGCACCTGGGCCGGGGAGGTGCGCAACGTCTCGCTGCTGGTGGCGATCGGCGTCAACGCCGAGGGTTGCCGCGAAATCCCCGGCATCCGCGAGGGCGCCAAGGAGGACAAGTCCGGCTGGTCGGCGTTCCTGCGGCGCCTCGTGGACCGCGGGCTTCGGGGCGTGGAGCTGATCGTCTCGGACGCCTGTCGCGGCCTCGTCGAAAGCCTCGCGGAGCACCTGCCGGACGCCCGGTGGCAGCGCCGCGTCGTGCATTTCTACCGCAACGTCTTCAGCCACGTGCCGGCGACAAAGGTCCGCGAGGTCAGCCACATGCTCGAGGCGATCCACGCCCAGGAGACCCGCGCAACCGCCGCGGCCAAGGCCTCGGCGGTTGTCGACGAGCTCCGCCGCCAGCGTATGGGGCGCGCGGCGGACCTCGTCGACGCGCACGTCGCGGAAACGCTGACCTACCATGCCTTCCCGGACTGCCACTGGATCAGGATCCGCACCAACAACCCGCTCGAGCGCATCATGCGCGAGATCCGGCGACGAACCCGCGTCGTCGGCGCCTTCCCCGACGGCCAATCCTGCCTCAACCTCGCCGCGGCGCGGCTCCGGCACATCGCCGGCGCCCAGTGGTCGACCCGGAAGTACATGAACATGGCGCCGCTCCGCGCGGCGCAGAACGAAGCCTACGGAGCCGTCGTGGCGTGAGCGAATGTGCGAAAGAGTTCTGGACGCTACCCGAGCGCCAGCGACAGCGCGAGCAGGAGCAGGCCCCCTGCCCGCGCGCTCATGGTCAGCGGGTCGTGTAGCCGCCGTCGGCCACGACGACCGAGCCGGTCATGTAGCTCGACGCGTCGGTGGCGAGGAAGAGCGCGATCGCGGCGATCTCCTCGGGCTTGCCGACGCGGCGCATCGGCGTCATCTCGTCCCAGACCGGCGCCCAGTCCGGGTTGGCGAGGCCGCCCGCGGTCATGTCGGTCTCGATGTAGCCGGGCGCGATCGTGTTGACGCGGATGTTGTACTTGGCGAGCTCGCTGCCGAGGCTCTGGCCGAGCATGTGCACGGCGGCCTTGGAGGCGTTGTAGACCGACTGGTCCTGCGGCACGTTCGAGATCATCGCCGAGATCGAGCCGGTGTTGACGATGACGCCGCCGCCGCGCCGCCGCATCGCCGGGATCGCCTCGCGGCAGCAGCGGAACAGCGCGTTGAAGTTGACGTCCATCACCTCCTGCAGGCGGTCGTCGCCGAAAGTCTCGGTCTCGCCGTGGGCGGCGACGCCGGCGTTGTTGACGAGGATGTCGAGCCCGCCGAGCAGGCGTTCGGTCTCGGCGATCAGCCGGGCCGGCGTCTCGGGATCGCGGATGTCGGCGGGGACGAAATGCGCGTCGATGCCGGCGGCCTTCAGGCTGTCGAGGCCGCCATGCCTGTCGGTGCGCGCCGAGACGACGACCCGCGCCCCGGCCTCGCCGAGCGCCTGGGCGGTCGCGAGGCCGATGCCGCGCGTGCCGCCGGTGACGAGCGCGGCCTTTCCGTCAGCGCGGAAACGGTCGATGATCATGGGTCTTCCTCCAGTCGTCTCTTCTAGTCTTGCAGGGCGATCTGCAGCTTGACGTCGGTCGGCCGGGCCTCGACGGCGCGGTCGAAGGCGGCGATGCTGTCGCGGAAGGCAAAGGTCTCCGAGATCAGCGGCTTCAGGTCGATCTTGCCCGAGCCGAGCAGCGCGACGGTGCGCTCGTAGATGTTGGCGTAGCGGAAGATGGTCTTGATCGTCGCCTCCTTGGACATCAACCCGACGAGGTCGACCGGCACCGGGTCGACCGGCATGCCGACGAGCACGATCGTGCCGCCCGGGGCCACGACGTTCGGCAGGTCGAGCACCGCCGGCGCGGCGCCGGATGCCTCGAACACCACGTCGGCGCCCCAGCCTTCGGTGGTCTCGGCGACGTAATCGGCGAGCTTCTTCTCGCGGATGTTCACGGTCTCGATGCCCGGATAGGCGCCGATGATGTCGAGCTTGGGCCGGGCCATGTCGGAGACGATGACGCGCGAGCAGCCCGAGGCCATCGCGGCGAGCGCGACCATCATGCCGATCGGCCCGGCGCCGGTGACGACGCCGACGTCGCCGGGACGGATGCCGGCCTTGTGGGCGGCCCAGACGCCGATGGCGAGCGGCTCGACCATCGCGCCCTCGGCGAAGCTGACATTGTCGGGCAGCTTGTAGACGTAGGACGCGGGGTGCACGACCTCGGGCGTCAGGCAGCCGTGGATCGGCGGCGTGGCCCAGAAGCGCACGGCGGGATCGACGTTGTAGATGCCCATCTTCGAGGCCTTGGAGTTCGGGTCCGGCACGCCGGGCTCGACGCAGACGCGGTCGCCGACCTTCAGGTTCGTGACCGCGGCGCCGACCTCGGTGATCGTGCCCGACGCCTCGTGACCGAGCACCATCGGCGCGTCGACGACGTAGGGTCCGATCCGGCCATGCGTGTAGTAATGCACGTCCGAGCCGCAGACGCCGACAGTGTGCACGCGGATGCGCACGTCGTTGGCGCCGAGGGTCAGGTCGAGCGGGAAGTCCCGCAGGTTGAGCTTGCCTTTTTCTTCGAGAACAAGAGCATCCATTGCGTTGTCATCCTTAGGGGCGAAGTGTGACCTTGAGCGAGGAGGAGCCGTCCGCAACCAGCGCGATGCCCTTCTCGAACTCCTCCAGCGGCAGCTTGTGCGAGATGATCCGGTCCATCGGCAAGAGGCCCTGCTCGATCATCCGGAGCGCGATCGGGTAGCTGAACGGCGACAGATGGGCGCCGAGGATCTCGAGCTCCTTGGTGTCGCCGATGATGCTCCAGTCGGCGGAGACGTTCTCACGGAACACGCTGAACTCGATGAAGCGCGCGCGCTTGCGGCACATCTCGAGGCCCTGCGTCACGCCGGACGGGTGGCCGGTCGCCTCGATGTAGACGTCGCAGCCGTAGCCGCCGGTCATCGCCTTGACCTCGGCGACGACGTCGTCGGTCTTCGGGTTCAGCCCGATGTCGGCGCCGCAGGTCTTGGCCATGTCGAGCCGGTCGTCGTGCAGGTCGACCGCGACGATGCGCGCGGCGCCGGCCATCTTCGCGGCCGCGACCATGCCCATGCCGAGCGAGCCGACGCCGGCGATGACGACGGTGTCGGTGAAGCGGATCTTCGCGCGCGACACGGTGTGGATCGCGCAGGCGAGCGGCTCGACGAAGACCGCCTGCTCGGCGTCGATCGTCTCGGGCACCTTGAAGTTCAGCGCCTTGGCCGGGAACTTCATGTACTCGGCCCAGGATCCGGGCGTGGCCTGGTGGAAGCCGTAGATGTCGTGCACGTCGCAGAGCCAGTGCAGGCCCTCGCGGCAGTAGAGGCAGGCGCCGCAGGGCACGATCTGTTCGGAGCAGACGCGGTCGCCGACCTTGAGGCCGTCGCGCTCGCCCGCGCCGGCGCCGAGCGCCACGACCTCGGCGACGAACTCGTGGCCGACGATGATCGGCGGCTCGATGTAGCGGCCCTGGCTCTCGTCGCCCCAGATCTTCGGCGCGCCGAGCCAGGTCTTGACGTCCGAGGCGCAGACGCCCGCGAGGATCACCTTGACCAGGATCTCGTCCGGGCCGATCTCGGGCACCGGGGCCGGTTCGAGGCGGTAGTCGCGGGGGCCGTGGCAGACCACGGCGCGCATGGTTGTCGGTATCTGCGGCATGGGCTTCCCCCCTCAGCGCCGGCGCAGGCCGGTCTCGGTGTCGAAGAACAGCACGCGGTTGGGCTCGACGTCGAAGCGCACCGGCGTGCCGGGGCTGGGCCGGAACCGCTTGTCCGCGCGCACCATCGAGCGGGCCTTGCCGATGTCGAGGATCAGGTAGGTGGACTCGCCGGTCGGCTCGATCTCGTAGACGACGCCCTCGAAGGCGCCGGTCTCGGACAGGATCGCATCCTCGGCGCGGAAGCCGGCGGTCAGTTCGCCCTCGCCCGGCGCGCCCGGCAGCGCCACGCCCGGTGCGGTGAAACGGCCGCCGGTCGCGGTGCCGGGGATGAAGTTCATCGGCGGCGAGCCGATGAAGCCCGCGACGAAGAGGTTGGCCGGGTCGTCGTAGATCTCGTCGGGCGTGCCGATCTGCTGGACCTCGCCCTTGTTCATCAGCACGACGCGGTCGGCGAGCGTCATCGCCTCGATCTGGTCGTGGGTGACGTAGATCATCGTCACCTTCAGGTCGCGGTGCAGGTGCTTGATCTCCGAGCGCATCGCGACGCGGAGCTTGGCGTCGAGGTTCGACAGCGGCTCGTCGAGCAGGAACACGCGCGGGTCGCGGACCAGCGCGCGGGCGAGCGCCACGCGCTGGCGCTGGCCGCCCGACGAGATCCTTGGGCTGGCGCGCGAGGTAGTCGGTGAGATCCACCTTGGCCGCCGCGGCGCGGACCTGCTCCCTGGCCTCGGCCTTGGGGATCTTCGCTATCTTCAGCGGGTAGCCGATGTTCTCGGCGACCGTCATGTGCGGGTAGAGCGCGTAGTTCTGGAACACCATCGCGACGTTGCGGTCGCGCGGATGGACGCCGGTGACGTCCTTGCCGTCCATCAGGATCTTGCCGGAGCTCAGCTCCTCGAGGCCGGCGATGATGCGCATGGTCGTGGACTTGCCGCAACCGGAGGGCCCGAGCAGGACCAGGAACTCGCCGTCGGCGATGTCGAGGTCGAGATCCTTCAGGACATTGACCGCGCCCCAGCTCTTGGCGACGGAATTCAGCGTGACGGAAGACACCGGGATGCTACCCTTTTCTGACGATCCACTGCGCGAGGAGGAGCGAGAGCACCGTCCCGACCCACAGCGGCAGCGAGGCTTCGAGGAAGCGCATCCAGAACAGGTGGATGGCGACAAACAGGACGACCGAAATGAAGACCCGGTCGAATGCGTTGGTCCTGATCGGCAGGAACCCTTCCTTGCGCATGGTTCCTATCCCTTCACTGCGCCGAAGGTGAGGCCGGCGACGATATGCTTCTGCACCAGCGCGAGGAACACGACCGCGGGCAGCAGCGTCAGCATCGCGACGGCCGCCATCTGGCCCCAGTTTGTGCCGGTCACGGTGACGAATTCGGCGAGGCCGGTGGTGATGGTCCGCGCATTGACCGAGGTCAGCGTCGAGGCGAACAGGAACTCGTTCCAGGCGAAGACCCAGGTCAGGATGCCGGTCACGGCGATGCCGGGCGCGGCGAGCGGGATGATGACGGTCCGGAGCACCTGCCAGGTCGAGGCGCCGTCGATGTAGGCGGCCTCGTCGAGCTCGACCGGGATGCCGTCGACGATGCCCTGCAGCAGCCAGAAGGCGAAGGGCAGGTTCAGCACGCAGTAGAGCAGGATCAGCCCGATCCGGGTGTCGAAGAGCGACCAGTCGCCGATGACGAACACGCCGGTGAAGAGCAGGTAGAGCGGCAGCAGGAAGGCCGCCGGCGGGGCCATCCGGTTGGTCAGCACCCAGAAGAAGATGTTGTCCTTGCCCTTGAGCGCATAGCGCGACATTGCGTAGGCCGCGAGCAGCCCGAGCGTGCAGACCAGCAGCGCGTTCGATGTCGCGACGATCAGCGAGTTCACCATGTAACGCTGAAAGGCCGGGTTCGCGATCACCGAGGCGTAGTTGTCCCAGGTGATGCGGCTGAAGTCGAGCAAGAAGCTGGGCGCGCCGAACAGGTCGGAGCGGCGCTTGACCGAGACGAGGAACATCCACCAGATCGGAATCAGCGTGATCAGCGACGAGATCACCCAGAACGCGAGCGTGGACCAGCGTTGGCCGGACTTGTTCATTCGGCGCTCTCCTTGCGCGACATCATCGCGACATAGAGAAGCCAGCAGATGACGATGGTCAGGTAGAGGGTCAGCAGTGACATCGCGGATCCGTAGCCGTAGTCGGTCTTCGGGAACACGATCTTCCAGATGTGCAGGCCGATGAAGCGCGTCTCGGCGCCCGGTCCGCCTTGGGTCAGCATCCAGACCTCGTCGACGATCCTGAGCGAGTCCATGATGCGGATGAAGATCGTGGTTAGCAGCACAGGCTTCATCGCCGGCAGCACGATGTCCCAGAAGATGCGGAACTCGCCGGCGCCGTCGATTCGCGCCTGTTCGACCGGGTCCTGCGGCAGGTTCGACAGGCCCGCCAGCATCGTCAGCGTGACGAAGGGCGTCCAGTGCCAGATGTCCATCAGGACGGCGGTGAGGAACGCCTGATACCCGTAGAGCGACAGGCGATAATCGAAGCCAAACCAGGCATCGAGATAGAACGGGATAGGGCCGAGACCGGGGACCGTCATCAGCCGCCAGGTGGCGCCGACAGCGATCGGAGCGATCATCAGCGGCAGCGTATGGATGGTGCGGAAGATCTTCTTGAACGGGAAGTCCCGCAGCATCATCCGGGCGAGGAAGAAGCCGAGCACGACCTGGCTGATCAGCACGTAGAGGGTGAACTGCAGCGTCAGGAACAGCGAGCGCAGGAACTCGGTGTCGTGGACGAGCCGCCGGAAGTTCTCGCCGCCGGCGAAGCGCGGCGTCGGGTCGGCCGCGAAGAGGTTCCAGTCGAAGAAGCTCAGGCCGAGGACGTAGAAGAACGGCAGCAGGCCGGTGACCACGAGGATCGCGATCGTTGGAAACAGCAGCAGCCATCCGGTGGTGGAATTGCGCATCGGCGTCCCCGCAGGCGTCGGTCGGAAGGGCGAGTTGGCGGGACGCGCGGACGGGCCGATCGGCTGTCGCGCGCCCTCGAGGCTGCGCCGGCCCCGAAGGGCCGGCGGTTCTGGCGGGGACGCTACTTGCGATAGCCGAGCTGCGTCAGTTCCTGTTCGGCGGTCTGGGCCATCTGGTCGGCGGCCTCCTGCGCGGTCAGATTGCCGATGATCGCCTCGTAGAAGATCGGCGCCGTCGCTTCGCGCACCTGGTTGTGGAACGGATAGGGCGGCGCGCCGGCGAACAGGCGGCCTTCGTCCTTCATCAGCGTGAAGTAGTTGTCGGCCTCGGCGTCGATCTCCTGGACCTTCGGGTCGTCGTAGGTCGAGGTCAGCACGACCCGGCCGCCGGCGACCGCCCAGTCGGCCTGAACGTCGGGCTGGGCGATGTACTGCGAGGAACAGCAGCGCCGCTTCCTTGTTGTTCGACGAATGCGGGATGCCGAAGGCGCCGCCGTCGTAGTAGCCGATGTAGCCTTCGCCGCCCTCGACTTCCTCCATCACGCCCTCCGCGGTCGGCGGCAGCGCGACCCCGACCTTGCCGACGACGTCGGACTTGTCGGGGTTGGTCGCGATCCAGGTCGCGTTCTCGCCGTAGACGAGGCCCTGCGCGGCGCGGCCGGCGGCGAAGGTCGAGGCGACCTCGTCCCAGGTCGAGGCGGTCGCCTCGGGCGGCGCGAAAGCGAGATTGTCGAGGTAGAACTGCAGCGCCTCGACTGCCTCGGGCGAGTTCATCGAGCCGCCGTTCTCGACGGTCGCCGCATAGTTCTCGTCGGCGTTGATGCCCCAGTCGTAGACGCCGAAGAGCGGGGCGACCGACTTCGAAATACTCATACCACGACGCTGGGTGGCCGGAGGCCGCCTGGACCGTGGTGCCCCAGAGCTGGAGATCGTTCTCCTTGCCGTACTCGGTGAAGAACTCGGCGGAGTCGCGCCAGGCTTGGAACGATTCGGCCGGGACGAGGTCGTAGCCGTATTTTTCCTTGAAGGCGGCCTGGATCTCGGGATCCTCGAACAGGTCCTTGCGGTAGAGGAAGATCTTGATGAAGGCCTCCATCGGCACGCCGAACAGGTGGCCGTCGTCCGGGCCCTTGAAGTAGTCGATGAAGGTCGTGAAGTCGTCGATGTTGAACGTGTCGGACTGCAGGTCCGGGTTCTCTTCGAGCAGCGTGGTCAGGTCGACCAGGAAGTCGCGCGACAGATAGGAGTAGATCGCGTCCTGCTCGATATAGACGAAGTCATAGATGCCGGAGCCGGCCTCCATGTCCTTGATCGCCTTGTCGTACATCTGGTCCCAGGACGTGGTCTCGAACTCGATCGTGATGCCGGTGGCCTCGGTGAAGGCCGGCGCGAGCACGTCGCGGACGTAGTTCGACGGCGGCGTGCTTTCGGAGACGCCGCGGATGGTCACGCCCTCGTATTTCGCGCCGGCGTCCGACCAGAAGTCGGCGAATGCCGGCGAAGCCGCGACGATCGCCACGAGTGACGATGCCATGAGCCTTGCATACATTGGATATTCCCTCCCCTTCTATTTCGCTTCCGCCCGGCGGCGACGCCCGCTGTTGTCCGACGGCGGTCTTGGCTCGGACAACGCGCCGTTGGCGGCGCCGTGTCTGGCAGGACGAACCCTAGCCGCGTTTGTGAAATCTTGTAAAGAGATATTTACACTTGTATTACGGGCCGCATTGCGCATAGCTGGGGGCTGATCGAGCGCGCTCAGCGAAGAAGCGCGCCGGGGGAGAGAGATGTCTGCGCCAGGCGGTGACGAGAGCGATGATTTCCTCACGAGGCTCGTGTGGCTCTACTTCGTCGGCGGCATGACGCAGGCGGATATCGCGAGCGAACTCGGGGTGACGCGGCTGCGGGTGAACCGCGGCGTCGCGGCGGCACGGTCGCGCGGCCTGGTTCGGATCGAGCTCGACTCCCCCTTCGCATGCGGGCTCGACCTGCAGCGCAGGCTGGCGGAGCATTTCTCGCTGCGCGCGGCGCTGGTCGGAATTGCGGCGCCCGGGGCCGACGATCCGCATCTGGCGGTCGGCACCGCGCTGGCGGCGTTCCTCGACGACGGGCTTGCGCGCGGCGCCTGGTCCACGATCGGGGTCTCGTGGGGCAAGACTGTCGAGAATGCGGTGCGGGCGATGAAGCCGCGCAACCTGCCGGGGATGGAAGTCATATCGATGATCGGCGGCACGATGCTGGGCCGGTCCTTCAACACGTTCGGCGTGGCGGCGAACCTGGCGGGGCGCCTCGGGGCAAGGCATTCGGTGCTGGCGGCGCCGATCTACTTCGAGACGCGCGAGCTGGCCGAGGCGGTGCTGACGAGCCCGCCCTTCGTCGAGCAGATGCGCAAGGCGACAAGCGTCGACGTCGCGATCCTCGTCGCCGGCGACATGACCGACAAGTCCTACCTGGTGCGCGACGGGCTGCCCTCCTCCGGGGTCACGACCGAGGAGTTGATCGCCCGCGGCGCGGTCGGCGACCTGCTGGGTCAGTTCCTGGACCGCGACGGGCAGGTGCTCGACCATCCTTTGAACGCGCGGGTTGTCGGCGTTCCCGTTGCGGCGCTCCACGACATGCGGCACGTCGTTCTGGCCGCGGCCGGACAGCACAAGGTCGATGCGATGCTCGCGGTGTTGCGGGCGGGCTTCATCCACACGCTGGTGACCGACGACGCCACCGCCGAGCTGCTGCTCGCCGGCGCGCCATGACCGGCGCTGAGCCGCCTCTGCGAGCCGGCGGTTCGGCGGTCGGTAGGTCGGGGGACGGCGCCGGCGACGGCGCGGCGCCGGCGCTGGTGATCTTCGATCTGGACGGCTGCCTGATCGACAGCGAGCCGATCGCGCTCGACGAACTGGCGCGGCTGCTCCGCGAGGCCGGCGTCGCGATGACGCCGGAGGCGGCGCGGGACCAATTCCTCGGCGGCTCGGTCCGCGAGATCGCGGCCTGGGCGGCGCAGTGCGGCGGGACGATGGAGCCGGATGCGTTCATCGAGCTGTGGCACCGGCGGCTGTTCGCGCGCTACCGGAGCGAGCTTCGCCCGATGCCCGGAGCCGCGGACCTGCTGGCGGCGCTCGGCGGGGCCGACATGCCGTTCCGGCTCGCGACAGGCGGCTCGGTGCGGCGGATGAACGTCTCGCTGGAGATCGCCGGGCTTGACCGCTTCTTCACGGGCGGCCGGGCGCACAGCGCCGACGCGGTGTCCGCCGGCAAGCCCGCGCCGGACCTGTTCCTGCTCGCCGCCGCGGCGGAGGGCGCGCCGCCCGAGCGCTGTCTCGTCGTCGAGGACGCGCCCGCGGGCGTCACGGCGGCGGTGCGGGCCGGAATGTCGGTCGTCGCCTTCGTTGGCGGAAACCACCTCGCCGCGACGCGCGAGGCGCATGCGAGCCGGCTGCGGGATCTCGGCGCACGGGCGGTCTTCGAGGACCTGACGACGCTGGGACAGCGGCTGACCGGGTTTGCGTCCGGCAGCGGGAGGGAGCAGAGGCCGCCTGACGACGGACAATCCCGGGACCGAAGCGATGCCGGGTGACGCGACGGCGCAGGGCGCGGGGAGCGGCTCGCCGCCGCGGTGCCTGGTCTTCGACATCGGCGCCGGATCGGCGCGCGCGGTGCTGGCGGAGTTGACCGGCGAGGCGATCTCGATGACGGAGCTGCACCGGTTCGCGGAATTCGAGACGCGCGGGCCGGACGGGAAGGAATGGGACATCGGCCGGCTTTTGTCGGGGGTCGAGACCGGGCTTGCCCGCGCCGCGGAGGCCGGCGGCGTCCGGTCGATCGGCGTCGACAGCTTCGGCGTCGACTTCGGGCTGCTGGACGAATCGGGCGCGCTGCTGCCGCCGGTGCGGACCTATCGCCACCCGCGCTCGCAGCGGGGCTTCGAGCGCTGCCCGGTCCCGAAGGAGCGGATCGGCGATATTGCGGGCGCGCAGGTCATCGCGCTGAACACGATCTTCCAGCTCTGCGACCAGGCGGCCGAGGAGCCCGGCACGCTGGCGCGTGCCCGGACCGCGCTGATGCTGGCGCCGCTCGTATCGCACCACCTGAGCGGGGTCGGCGCGAACGAGCTGACGCTGGCGCGCACGTCCGGGCTGCACGACCTGATCCGGGGCGGCTGGAGCGCGGAATTGCTGCGCGGCATCGGCGTCCGGCCGGACCTGATGGCGCCGATCGTCGAGCCGGGAACGGTGCTGGGGCCGCTCCGGCCCGGCCTGCGCCTGCCCGGACTGGAGGCGGCGCAGGTGGTCGCGGTCGCGAGCCACGACACCGCGAGCGCGCTGCTGGCGCTGGCGCCCGACGCGGACGCGGCCTTCCTCAGCGCGGGGTCGTGGAACCTGCTTGGCTACCAGACCGAGACCGTCGCGCTGCCCGAGGGCGCGCTGGCGGCGGGCTACGGCAGCGAGAGCGGCGCCTTCGGGCGGCGCATGGTGATCCGCTCGCTGCCGGGGCTGTTCCTGATGCGCCGGCTGCGCAGCGCCTGGGAGGCGCGCACCGGCGAGGTCGCGGACTTCGCCGACCTCGCCGCGCGGGCCTCCGCCGTCGACGCGTCCGTTCCGGCAATCGACGTCGCGGATCCGGCGTTCTTCGACCCCGACGACATGATCGCGGCGATGGAGGGGCATCGCCCTGCCCTCGCCGACCCGCCCGGAGCGGACCGGCTCGCGGCGCTGGCCGCCGCGATCTACCGCGGCATCGCCGCGGACATCGGCCGCAACCTCGCGATCCTCGAGGACCTTCGCGGCGCGCGGTTCGACGCGCTGCGGCTCGGCGGCGGCGGCGCGCTCGACGCGACGTTCTGCGGCCTGCTCGCCCGCACGCTCGGCCGGCCGGTGATCGCGGGCCCGGTCGAGGCCAGCGCCGCCGGCAACGCCATCGTCCAGTTCCTCGCCCTCGGCGCGATCGGCTCGCTCGCCGAGGGCCAGGCCCGCATCGCCGCCGCCGGAGGGATCCGGCGCTTCGACCCGTAACGCAATAGCAGGAAGACCAACATGACGTTCGACCCCGACGCGATCCGCAGGGAGATCTGCGACATCGGCCGCCGCGCCTACGACAAGGGCATGGGCGCGGCGAACGACGGCAACATCTCGGTGCTGCTCGACGACGACACGCTGCTCTGCACGCCGACCGGCGTCTCGAAGGGCTACATGAAGCCCGAGATGATCTGCCATATCGACCGCAAGGGCGCGGTGATCGGCGAGAGCCCCTGGAAGCCGTCGAGCGAGATCAAGATGCATCTCGCCGTCTACGACACCCGCCCGGACGTGCGCTCGGTCGTCCATGCGCATCCGGTCTATGCGACGGTGCACGCGATCTGCGCGCAAGCCGATCACGGCGCAGATCATGCCGGAATCGACGATCTTCCTCGGCGAGGTGCCGCTGACGCCGTACGGGCTGCCGTCGACGCCGGAACTGGCCGAGGCGATCATCCCGGCGCTGCAGAAGCACGACGCGCTGCTGCTGGAGAACCACGGCGCGCTGTCCTGCGGCCACACGCTGGAGAGCGCCTGGTTCAAGATGGAGGCGCTCGACTACTACGCGAAGGTCGTCTACCTCGCCGCGAATTACGGCGGCCCGAAGGAGTTCACCCAGACGGAGATCGACCGGCTGGTGGACCTGCGCCGGACGCCGGTTCGCGATCCCGGGCCGCCATCCGTTCATCGACAACTGAGCCACGCCGAACACCGGAAGGAAGAGACATGTTTGCTGAGAAACTGCGCCTCGACGGACGCGTGGCGGTGGTGACCGGCGGCGGCCGCGGCATCGGCCTGTCGATCTGCGAGGCGCTGGCCGAGCACGGCGCGAAGGTCGTGATCGCCGACGTCGACCCCGAGGTCGGCGCGGCCGGGCTGGCGGCGCTGAAGGCCAAGGGATACGAGGCCGAGGCCCATGCGGTCGACGTGACCGTCAGCTCCGAGGTCGACGCGCTGGCCGAGAAGGTGCTGGCGGCGCATGGCCGGGTCGACATCCTGGTCGCGAACGCGGGCATCGCGCGCTCCGGCGTCGCCGCCGAGGATACCGAGGACGAGCACTGGCTGAACGTCAACGACGTCAACTACAACGGCGTCTTCTGGTCGAACCGCGCGTTCGGGCGGATCATGCTGAAGCAGGGGCGCGGCGCGATCGTCAACATCGGCTCGATGTCGGGGCTGATCTCGAACCGGCCGCAGAAGCAGACCTACTACAACGCGTCGAAGGCGGCCGTGCACCAGATGACCTCGTCGCTGGCCGCCGAATGGGCCGATCGCGGCGTGCGGGTCAACGCGGTGGCGCCGACCTACATCGAGACGGAGATGACCAAGTACAGCGACGGCAACGCCGAGATGATCGAGGTCTGGATGCGCGACACGCCGATGCACCGGATGGGCCAGCCCGACGAGATCGCGTCGGTCGTGCATTTCCTCGCCTCGGACGCGTCGAGCCTGATGACCGGCGCGACCGTGGTCGCGGATGGCGGCTTCACCTGCTGGTGAGCCGGCCGGCGCCGGGACCCGGTCCCGGCGCCCAAACCTGCGGGGGAGATCCGACGTGAGCCACGACTACATCATCGCCGGCGGCGGCACCTCGGCCTGCGTCGCCGCGATGCGGCTGGTGAAGGAGCACGGCGCGCGGGTGCTGCTGATCGAGCGCGGCCCGGCGAAGTATTCGCCGATCATGCGGATGCCGGCGGGCTACATGAAGTTCCTCGGCCGCGAGGACTTCCTCGAGATGCACAAGACCGTCGCGCAGGAGCGGCTCGGCGGGCGGGCGCCGATCGTGCCGCAGGCGAAGGTGCTGGGCGGCGGAAGCGCGGTCAACGCGATGGTCTACATGCGCGGACAGGCCGAGGACTACGATGGCTGGGATGCGTATCTCGGCGGCGGCTCGGGCTGGTCCTATGCCGACCTGCTGCCGCATTTCCGCGCGCTGGAGCGCAATGCGAAGTTCAACGACGCCTATCACGGCATAGAGGGGTCGATGCTGGTCTCGGACCCGGGGCAGCTTTGCGAGATGACGCAGGACTTCATGCTGGCGGCGCAAGGCGCGGGAATTCCGTACAATCCGGATTTCAATGGCGCGCGGCAGGCCGGGGTCGGCGTGATGCAGCACACGATGGGAAGGGCTGGCGGGCGAATGCGGCGCAGCGACGCGGTCTTCGCCTTCCTGTCGCAGGTGGCGGACGACCCGCGCCTGACGGCGGTCACCGAGGCGCAGGTGACGCGTATCCTGATGGAAGGGCCGCGCGCGATCGGGGTCGAGTATCTGCAGAAGGGCCGAACCGTGCCGACGCGCGCGACGGCCGCGGCCGAGGTGCTGGTCGCGGCGGGAACCTACAACACCGCGAAGCTCTTGATGCTTTCGGGGATCGGGCCTGCCGATCATCTGCGAGAGCACCGGATCGCGGTCGCAGCCGACCTGCCGGTGGGGCGGAACCTGCAGGACCATCACGAGGTCCCCGTGATCTGGTCGAGCAAGCGCGCGAGCGGCTATTTCGGCGAGGACAAGGGCTGGCCGATGATCAGGAACGGGTTGCAGTACCTGATGTTCGACAGCGGGCCGGTGACGACGACCGGCATCGAGGCCTGCCTTTTCTATGATCCCGAAGGCGGCGTGCGGCCGACGATCCAGCTCTATTGCGCGCCGATCGTCTATCTGGACCGTGACGTCTCCGACCAGAAGCCGACGCATGGGGTGACGCTGACATCCTGCCTGCTGCGGCCGGAGGCGCGGGGCAGCGTAGCGCTGCGCTCGGCGGATCCGGGCGACCGGCCGGTGGTCGACGCGAACTTCTTCGGCGCGGAGATCGACCTGTCCACGACGATCGCCTCGCTGCGCTTCGCGCGGCGCCTGCTGGAAGTCGAGCCGCTGGCGTCGAACATGAAGGCGGAGATCCTGCCGGGCGCGGGGCTGGAAACGGACGAGGAACTGGCCCGGCACTGCGCGCGGACGGTGAAGACGAACTACCACCCCGTCGGCACGGCGCGGATGGGGCCGGACGGCGATCCGGAAGCGGTGCTGGACGCAAAGATGCAGGTGCGCGGGATCAAGGCCTTGCGGGTCATCGACTGCGCGGCGGCGCCGTTCATTCCCTCGGGCAACACCAACGCGCTAGCGATGGCGCTGGGGAGCAAGGCCGCGTCGCTGATCATGCAGGGGGGCTGAGCCCTGCACGATGTGCGCGGGCGCGATGTACTGGGCCGGTATCGGGCGCCTGGTCTGTGGCCAGTCGGAGGCGAGCCTGAAGCAGATGACCGGCGACCATCCCGAGAACCCGACGCTGGACATGCCGTGCCGGGAGGTCCTTGCCTTGGGCCAGCGGCCGATCGAGGTCGTGGGGCCGTTGCTCGAGGAGGAGGCGGCGGAGCTTCAGCGGTCCTTCTGGGCCGGAAGGCCAGAAGGCAGCGCGTAAGCCGGTCGGGCGTGACTTGAAGCGATTGCGGCGGAACCGGGGGCGGCCGAAGCCGCGCCGCCCCCGGCCAGGTCCTACTGAGACCAGGACTTGACGAGTTCGTCGTAGGAGACGGTCTCGGGCTCCGGGTCCTCGTTGTCGAGCTTGGCGACCGGCGCGCCCGGCTCGTCGAGCCAGAACTGGGCGTCCTGCGGCTCGTTCAGCTTCGGGCCGAGATCGCCCTGGATGCCGGACCGCTCCAGGCGCTCGAGCACGCTCTCCTGGTCGGCGCAGAGCGCGTCGAGCGCCTCCTGCGGCGTCTTGGCGCCGGACATCGCGTCGCCGATGTTCTGCCACCAGAGCTGCGCCAGCTTCGGATAGTCGGGGATGTTGGTCCCCGTCGGCGACCAAGCGACGCGGGCCGGCGAGCGGTAGAACTCGACGAGTCCGCCGAGCTCGGGCGCGCGCTCGGTGAAGGACTCGTCCTCGATCGTCGACTCGCGGATGAAGGTCAGGCCGACATGGCTCTTCTTCACGTCCACGGTCTTCGAGGTGACGAACTGCGCGTAGAGCCAAGCCGCCTTGGCCCGGTCGTCGGGCGTCGACTTCATCAGCGTCCAGGAGCCCACGTCCTGGTAGCCGACCTTGGTGCCGTCCTGCCAGTAGGCGCCGTGCGGGCTCGGCGCCATCCGCCATTTCGGCGTGCCGTCCTCGTTCATGACCGGGATGCCGGCCTTCACCATGTCGGCGGTGAAGGCGGTGTACCAGAACATCTGCTGGGCGACGTTGCCCTGCGCCGGAACCGGGCCCGCCTCGCCGAAGGTCATGCCGGCGGCCTCGGGCGGAGAATAGTTCTCCAGCCACTCGATCGCCTTCGTCACCGCATAGACCGCCGCCGCGTCGTTGGTCGCGCCGCCGCGCACGACGCAGGAGCCGACGGGCCGCGAGTTCTCGTCGACGCGCACGCCCCATTCGTCGACCGGCAGGCCGTTCGGCTCGCCGACGTCTCCCATGCCGGCCATCGACATCCAGGCGTCGGTGTAGCGCCAGCCGAGCGACGGGTCCTTCTTGCCGTAGTCCATGCTGCCGAAGACGCCCGTGGCCGGGCCGCCGACCGAGGACATGTCGCGGCCGGTGAAGAACTCGGCGATGTCCTCGTAGGCGGACCAGTTCACCGGCACGCCGAGCTCGTAGCCGTATTCCTCCTGGAAGTCGGCCTTGGTCTGCTCGTCGTTGAACCAGTCGTAGCGGAACCAGTAGAGGTTCGCGAACTGCTGGTCGGGCAACTGGTAGAGCTGGCCGTCCGGCGCGGTCACGAAGTCGAGCCCGATGAAGTCGTCGAGGTCGAGGCCCGGGTTGGTGACCTCCGCGCCCTCGCCGGCCATCCATTCGGTCAGGTCGCGCGCCTGCTGGTAGCGCCAGTGCGTGCCGATCAGGTCGCTGTCGTTGATGTAGGCGTCATAGATGTTCTCGCCGGTCTGCATCTGCGTCTGCAGCTTCTCGACGACGTCGCCCTCGCCGATCAGGTCATGCGTGATCTGGATGCCGGTGATCGCAGTGAAGGCGGGCGCCAGCACCTTGGACTCGTATTCGTGCGTCGTGATCGTCTCGGAGACGACCTTGATGTCCATGCCCTGGAACGGCTGGGCCGCGTCGATGAACCACTGCATCTCGGCTTCCTGCTCCGCGCGGTCGAGCGTGGAGAGTTCGCCGATCTCGGCGTCGAGGAATTCCTGCGCCGCCTCCATGTCCGCCCAGGCCGGCACGCCGAGCACGCTCAGCGCGAGCGCCATGGCGGTCGCCGTCATGTTTCGATGTTGTCTCACGATAGCCTCCCTTTGGTATCTGGTTGTCGCGTTCTTGTCGTTGCGCCGGCCGGGATTCTCCGGCCGGGTCTCGCCGCCGGGTCAGACCCAGCGGAATACGGCCGCGCCGTAGGCGCAGCAGAGGATCAGCGCCCCCCAGAGCGGGGGGCCGTCTGCTCCGAAGACGTAGAGCCAGGCGAGGCTGATGAAGGCCGAGCCGAGCAGCGTGACGAAGAGCCGGTCGCCGCGCGTCGTCTCGATCCGCAGGATGCCGGGCGCGGCGTCTCGGGGTAGCGGAGCGCGAGCAGCGTCATCAGCGCGAGCAGCGCCGCGATCGCGATGAAGAACAGCGCGACCGGCAGCGTCCAGGCCATCCAGCCGCCGGCGACGAACTGGTCGGTCCAGCGGATGCCGTCCTCGTCGCGCGGCGCCATCCAGAAGACGAAGCCGAGCAGCGCCGCGAATAGGAGCGCGACCCCGGCGCAGAGCGTGGCCCAGCGGGAGGACGTCATCACACCCTCCCCAGGGCGAAGCCCTTGGCGATGTAGTTGCGCACGAAGTAGATCACGAGCGCGCCGGGCACGAGCGTCAGCACGCCCGCGGCCGCGAGCACGCCCCAGTCCATGCCCGAGGCGGAGACGGTGCGCGTCATCACCGCGGCGATCGGCTTGGCGTTGACCGAGGTCAGCGTGCGCGACAGCAGGAGCTCGACCCAGGAGAACATGAAGCAGAAGAACGCGGCGACGCCGATGCCGCTCGCGATCAGCGGCATGAAGATCTTCACGAAGAACCTGCCGAAGCCGTAGCCGTCGATATAGGCGGTCTCGTCGAGCTCCTTCGGCACGCCGCGCATGAAGCCCTCGAGGATCCAGACCGCGAGCGCCACGTTGAACAGGCAATGCGCGAGCGCGACGGCGATGTGCGTGTCGAAGAGCCCGACCGACGAATAGAGCTGGAAGAACGGCAGCGCGAAGACCGCCGGCGGCGCCATGCGGTTGGTCAGCAGCCAGAAGAACAGGTGCTTGTCGCCCATGAAGTTGTAGCGGCTGAACGCGTAGGCAGCCGGCAGGGCCACGGCGACGGAAATCACCGTGTTCATGACGACATAGATGATCGAGTTGACGTAACCCATGTACCAGCTCGGGTCGGTCAGGATCGTGCGGTAGTTGGCGAAGGTCAGGTTCGCCGGGAACAGCGTGAACATCGAGGTGATCTCGGTGTTCGTCTTCAGGCTCATGTTCACGAGCCAGTAGATCGGGATCATCAGGAACAAGCAGGTAGAGCGTCATGACGAGGGGCGCGAACCGCAGGCGCATGGCTTACATTCCCTCCTCTTTGTCCATGTTGGTCATCACCGTGTAGAACACCCAGGACACGAGCAGGATCACGAGGAAGTACATGATCGAGAACGCGGCCGCGGGGCCGAGGTCGAACTGGCCGACCGCCATCTTGACGAGGTCGATCGACAGGAACGTGGTCGAGTTGCCCGGTCCGCCGCCGGTGACGACGAAGGGCTCGGTGTAGATCATGAAGCTGTCCATGAAGCGCAGCAGGATCGCGATCATCAGACACGCCCTTCATCTTGGGCAGCTCGATGTAGCGGAACACCTTCCAGCGGCTCGCCTGGTCGATCTTCGCGGCCTGGTAGTAGGCGTTCGGGATCGACTGCAGCGCCGCGTAGCTCAGCAGCGCGACGAGGCTGGTCCAGTGCCAGACGTCCATCGCGATGATCGTCAGCCAGGCGTCGATCGGGTTGGATACGTAGTTGTAGTCGATCCCCAGGGCTGCGAGCGTATGGCCGAGCAGGCCGATGTCGACCCGGCCGAAGATCTGCCAGATCGTGCCGACGACGTTGAACGGGACCAGCAGCGGCAGCGCCATCACGACGAGGCAGAACGAGGCCCAGAACCCCTTCTGCGGCATGTTCAGCGCGACGAAGATGCCGAGCGGCACCTGGATCGCGAGGATGATCGCCGAGAACAGCACGTTGCGGCCGAGCGCGCTCCAGAGCCGCTCGGAGTGCAGCATCTGGTCGAACCAGTCGAGGCCGGCCCAGAAGAACTGGTTGCTGCCGAACGTGTCGTTGACCGAGTAGTTGACGACCGTCATCAGCGGGATCAGCGCCGAGAAGGCGACGACGACCAGCATCGGCAGCACCAGGAGCCAGGCGCGGTTGCTGTGGGTCTTCTGCATCAGGCGGTCTCCCCCGCGACGCGCCAGTCGTCCACGTAGACGTTGATCTTGTCCGGCGCGAAGACGACGCGCGGATCGGCGGCCGGCAGGCGCTCGCCCTCATCGACGATGACGTCGAGCGGCGCGCCGAAGAGGTCGGCCCGGACGATCCGGTGCCGGCCGACGTCCTCGACGCGGCGGATCGAGACCGGCAGTCCGGGGCCGTCGGTCAGCGTCACGTATTCCGGCCGGACGCCGATCCGGGTGCGGCCCGAAAGCGGCCCGTAATGCGCGCCGAGGGGGACGGAGCCATCGGCCAGCACCGCGCGGTCACCCTCGATGCGCGCGTCGATCAGGTTCATGCCCGGCGAGCCGATGAAGTAGCCGACGAAGGTGTGCGCCGGGCGTCTCGAACAGCTCCTCGGGCGTGCCCGTCTGCACGACGCGGCCCTCGTGCATGACGACGACCTGGTCGGCGAAGGTCAGCGCCTCGGTCTGGTCGTGGGTCACGTAGATCATCGTGTGCCCGAACTGGCGGTGCAGCTGGCGCAGCTGCGTGCGCAGCTCCCACTTCATGTGCGGGTCGATCACGGTCAGCGGCTCGTCGAACAGGATCGCGTTGACGTCGCGGCGAACCATGCCGCGGCCGAGGCTGATCTTCTGCTTCGCGTCCGCGGTCAGGCCCTGCGCCTTGCGGTCGAGCGCGTCCCCCATGCCGATCATCGCGGCGATCTCCTGCACGCGCTCGGCGATGTAGGCGGGGTCGTCGCCGCGGTTGCGCAGCGGGAAGGCAAGGTTCTGGCGCACGGTCATCGTGTCGTAGACGACCGGGAACTGGAAGACCTGGGCGATGTTGCGCGCCTCGGTCGGAAGATCGGTGAAGTCGGCGTCGCCGAAGAGCACCCTTCCCTGCGACGGGCGAAGCAGGCCCGAGATGATGTTGAGCAGCGTCGTCTTGCCGCAGCCCGACGCGCCGAGCAGCGCATAGGCGCCGCCGTCGCGCCAGACGTGGTCCATCTCCTTCAGCGCGTACTGGCCCGGCTCGGTCGGGTTCGGCAGGTAGCTGTGCGCGAGATGCGAGAGGGTGATCCGCGCCATGTCAGGCCGCCATCGCATAGGCCGCGGGCGCGACGAGACGGCCCCCGGCGTCGAACAGGTAGACGAAGGCCGGGTCGATCCAGACCGTGACGTCGGAGCCGCCCTCGAACGCATGCACGCCGTTGACGAGCCCGACCCAGAGGTCGTCGCCGTGGCGCAGGTGCAGGAACGTCTCCGACCCGGTGATCTCGCTGGCGGAGAGCACGCAGTCGAAGCCGACGGCGGCGTCGGACCGGCGCGCGACCTCGAGATGGTTGGCGCGGAAACCGGCGGTGTAGGTTCCGTCCGGGATCGCCGCGAGCGGGCCGGACGCCTCGGTCTCCGCCGCGCCGAGCGCAATCCGGCCACCGTGCTTGCGGCAGGGCAGGAAATTCATCGGCGGGTCGCTGAACACGCGCGCGGTGGTCGCATCCTGCGGCTGGCGGTAGACGGTCGGCGTCGGGCCGAACTGGGTCACGCGGCCCTCCCAGAGGGTCGCGGTGTTGCCGCCGAGCAGCAGCGCCTCCTCCGGCTCGGTCGTCGCATAGACGAAGATCGCGCCGGAAGCCTCGAAGATCCGGGGGATCTCGATGCGGAGTTCCTCGCGCAGCTTGTAGTCGAGGTTCGCGAGCGGCTCGTCCAGCAGCACGAGGCCCGCGCCCTTGACCAGCGCGCGGGCGAGCGCGCAGCGCTGCTGCTGGCCGCCGGACAGCTCCAGCGGCTTGCGCCCGAGCATCGGCGTCAGCTGCAGCATGTCGGCGGTCGCGCGCACCTCGCGGTCGATCTCGGCCCGGCTGCGCTTCATCAGGCGCAGCGGCGAGGCGATGTTCTCGTAGACGCTCAGCGTCGGGTAGTTGATGAACTGCTGGTAGACCATCGCGATCTGCCGCTTCTGCACCGGCATCCCGGTCACGTCTGCGCCGTTCCAGAGGATCCGCCCCTCGGTCGGCTGGTCGAGCCCGGCCATCAGCCGCATCAGCGAGGTCTTGCCGGACAGCGTCGGCCCGAGCAGGATGTTCATGCTCGCCTTCTCGAGCGTGAGATCGGTCCTGTGGACATGCGTCTGCCCCCGGACCAAGCGCGTCACGCCCTGCAGCGCCAGCGTCATGCCCGCCCCCGCATCTCGGCGCGCAGGTCCTGGTCCGCCGCTACTGCCGCCGCTTTGACGGGCATGGCCACGACGCCGTCGACGAAGTCGCGCAAGACCTCGACTTGGGCGGGCGTCATCCGCAGCCCGAGCTTGCTGCGCCGCCACAGGATGTCCTCGGCGCTGCGCGCGAATTCCTGGGCGACAAGCCAGCGGACCTCGGCCTCGGTCAGCGTCGCGCCAAAGTCGCGCCCGAGGTCGGCGGCCGTGTCCGCCGCGCCGAGCACGGTCTCGGCCTCGGTCCCGTAGGCCCGGATCAGCCGTCCGGCCCAGTAGGCGGTCAGGAACGGATACCGCGCCCGCAGCGCCGCGGTCAGGTCCGCGACGCCGTCATGGGGGAAGTCGCCGCCGGGCAGCGGCGCGCGCGCGGTCCAGGGCCCCGAGGCCTGCGGGAAATGCGGCGCGAGCTTGGCGAGCGCGCCCTCGGCGAGGCGGCGATAGGTGGTGATCTTGCCGCCGAACACGTTCAGGAGCGGCGCTCCGTCCTCGTCGAGCGCCAGCACGTAGTCGCGCGTCGCCGCGGTCGCCGAGCTGGCCCCGTCGTTGTAGAGCGGCCGCACGCCGGAATAGGTCCAGACCACGTCCTCCACCGTGACGGGCCTGACGAAATAGCGCGACGCGAAGGCGAGCAGGTAGTCGCGCTCCTCGTCGGTGCAGCGCGCCTCGCTCGGGCGCCCCCTGGTGGTCCATGTCCGTGGTGCCGATCAGCGTGAAGTCCTGCTCGTAGGGGATCGCGAAGATGATGCGGCCGTCGGAACCCTGGAAGAAGTAGCAGCGGTCATGGTCGTAGAGCTTGCGCGTAACGACGTGGCTGCCGCGCACAAGCCGCACGCCGGCCGTCGCGTTCGCATGGACGACGTCGTGCATGACCGTCTCGACCCAAGGGCCGCCGGCGTTGACGAGGGCGCGGGCCAGGTGCTCCGTCCGCCCGTCGGCGCCCTCGGTCTCGATGCGCCAGACCGCGCCGTCCCGGCGGGCCGAGACGACCCGCGCGCCGACGAGGATCCGCGCGCCCCGCGCCGCCGCGTCGCGCGCGTTCAACACGACGAGGCGCGAATCCTCGACCCAGCAATCGGAGTACTCGTAGGCGTGGCGGAAGTCGGGCTTCAGCGGCCGGCCGGCGGGATCCGTGGTCAGGTCGAGCGTCCGCGTCGGCGGCAGGATCTTCCGCCCGCCGAGCTGGTCGTAGAGAAAGAGGCCGAGCCGGATCAGCCAGGCCGGGCGGCGGCCCTTCATCCAGGGCATCACCGCGCCGAGCAGCCGCGACGTCGGCGTCTCGCTGTCGAAGCGCATGTCCGCGCGCCAAGGCAGCACGAAGCGCATCGGCCAGCTGATATGCGGCATCGCGACCAGCAGCGTCTCGCGCTCCTCCAGCGCCTCGCGCACCAGCCGGAACTCGAAGTACTCGAGGTAGCGCAGGCCGCCATGGAAGAGCTTGGTCGAGGAGGACGAGGTGGCGCTGGCCAGGTCGCCCTGTTCGGCCAGCACGACTGACAATCCGCGCCCGGCCGCGTCCCGGGCGATGCCGCAGCCGTTGATGCCGCCGCCCAGCACGAACAGGTCGGCGATGTCGGCCTCTGCGGTCAATCACTGTCCTCCCGGAACGCTGCAACCGGCGTAACCGCGCGATCGTGCGGCGTCAACGAATATGAGCGCGTCGATGCGCGTTTTGCCATGAAGCGAACCCTTGCGCAGGTCAAAGCGGGTAGTTTTAGACGCAGTCGCAGCATACCGCGCATCAACGCGCTGCGCTGCACCATCGATACGCGCTCCGGAACCCGATTGTAGTTGACCGCGGCAGCGCGATCGCGGACGTTTCGCGCATCAACGCACGCAAAGCGCACATGGCCCTCAATCTGCGACAATCCGAGATCCTCGAGATCGCCCGCGGCGAGGGGCGGGTGTTCGTCGAGGATCTCGCGCAGCGGTTCGATGTCGCGCTGCAGACGATCCGCCGCGACCTCGCCGATCTCGCCGATGCCGGGCTGATCGACCGGGTGCATGGCGGCGCGACGCTGCGCACCGGCATGACCAACCTCGGCTACGAACAGCGGCGCAGCATGAACGACGCGGCCAAGGCCGCGATCGCCCGCGCCTGCGCTGCGGCGATCCCCGACAACAGCTCGATAATCCTGAACCTCGGGACCACGACCGAGGCGGTGGCGCGCGAGCTGCTGAACCACCGGAACATCACGGTCGTCACCAACAACATGAACGTCGCGAACATCCTGCTCGCCAATCCGGGCTGCGACATCATGGTCGCGGGCGGCGCGCTGCGCCGGTCCGACGGCGGGCTGGTCGGGGATCTGACCAGCGAGTTCTTCGGGCAGTTCAAGGTCGACCTTGCGGTGGTCGGAGTCTCGGCGATCGATCCGGACGGCGATCTGCTGGACTTCGACCTCGCCGAGGTCCGGGTCTCGCGGGTGATCCTGAAGCAGGCCCGGCGCAGCTTCCTCGTCTGCGACCACTCGAAGCTCGGCCGCTCGGCGCCGGCGCTGCTCGGCTCGCTGTCCGAGATCGCCTGCATTTTCACCGACGCTGCGTTGCCGCCGACGCTGGCGCGGCGCTGCGCCGATTGGGGAACCGAGGTGCAGGTGGCGTCGCCGCTCGCGGGCGGCGCCTGACCCGCAGGAGCACGTCGGTTCGGGCGTGGCACGGCGCGGCTTGGACCAAGCGCAGGCGCGGCCACGTCAACGCGGGGGAAGCCGACCCCTTCCCTGCCGCCAGCGTCGCTTGCGCCCTAGGAAAACGCCGCCCCGCGTCAAGATTTCGGGGCTGGCTCCGGCGGTAGGGATCGAACCTACGACCAATTGATTAACAGTCAACTGCTCTACCGCTGAGCTACGCCGGAATACCGGGACCGCCTATAGCAAGCCCGATTCCGGGCGTCCAGAGGATTCCGGCATTGGCCGCCCATGCCCCGCAGGCTTGCCAAAGAACGGCGCCGTTGCCAATTCTGGCTCAGGGAGACCTTCGAATGGCAGACCGTACCGACATCGAACGCCGCAACCAGAAGGCTCCGGCGACGTCGGCTCGGCGGGCCGAGATCGACGCGTTCCTGGCCGAGGCGAAGGCGCGCAGAGCCGGCCCGGCCACGGGATCGGGCCGGCTGATCTTCGCGCTCGACGCCACGATGAGCCGACAGCCGACCTGGGACGCCGCCTGCACGTTGCAGGGCGAGATGTTCGACGCCGCCGGCCGCGTCGGCGGCCTGAAGGTGCAGCTAGTCTATTTCCGCGGCATGAACGAGGCCCGCGCGTCGCGCTGGGTGTCGGACGCGGCCAGCCTCGGCCGGGTCATGTCCGGGATTGCCTGCCATGGCGGACTAACGCAGATCGGGCGTGTCCTCGACCATGCGGCGAAGGAAGCGGCCCGCGCGCCGGTCTCGGCGCTCGCCTATGTCGGCGACGCGATGGAGGAGAACGTCGACGCGCTAGCGGCGAAGGCCGGACAACTCGCGCTCCGCAACACCCGCGCCTTCATGTTCCTGGAAGGACGCGATCCTGCCGCCGAACGGGCATATCGGGAGATCGCCCGGCTGACGCGCGGCGTGCTCCTGCCGTTCGACCGCAGCGCCGCGGGCGAGTTGCGCGCGCTGCTCGCGGCGGTCGCGACCTATGCGGCGGGCGGGCGACGCGGCGCTGGAGGCGTCGGGCGACGCCGCGTCCCGGCGGCTGCTGACCGACCTGCGGCCATGAGCGCCGCTGTCCTGCTCGGGTTGGTGGCGTTGCTTGGAATCGCCGCCTGGGTAGCAACGGCGCGTCCCCGGTTGCCCTCCGGACACACGCTCGGCGGCGCGGCGCTGCTGATCGCAGCGCTGGGACTCGCGCTCGCCCGCCAGTTCGCGCTGGCGCTGCCCGCCGGGATGATGGCGGTCACGCTGCTGCGTCGGGGCCGCTCGGCGCACCGCGCGACGCCGAGGTCCGGCGGCGCGTCGGAGGTGCGCACCGACGCGCTGCTGATGCGGCTCGACCATGACAGCGGCGACATGGACGGCGAGATCCTGACCGGACGCCATGCCAGGCGGATGCTGTCGGAGCTGGATGCGGCCCAGCTGCGCGATCTGGCCGAGGAACTCGAAAACGACCCCGACAGCCTCGGTCTTCTTCTGGCCTATATAGAGCGGGTCGGCGCGGACGACGAAGGGGCAGGGGATGAGCGCGACGAGGGGCGCGAGACGCCGGGCCCCGGCGACGGACCAATGAGCGCCGCCGAAGCGCTGCGCATCCTCGGCCTGGAGCCCGGCGCCAGCATCGACGAGATCCGCGCGGCGCACCGCCGCCTGATGAAGAAGGTGCACCCCGATCTCGGCGGGTCGAACGCGCTGGCCGCGCTGATCAACGCCGCGAAGGCGCGCCTCGACGCATGAGCCTCAGCGGACCGCGCCGATCTCGTCGAGCGGCACGCGCGCGCCGCCCTCGAGCACCAGCGTCGCGGCGCCGTCCTCGATCCGGGCCTCGACGACCGTGCCGAAGACCTGGCCAGCCGTCGCGCCGATCGCCGCGCCGTCCTTCAGACTTTCGACCTCGAAGCCGTAGAGGCCGTGCGGCAGGCTCTGGCCCAGTTCGTCGCGGCCATCCCAGGAGTAAGTCTCGGCGGTCGGATCGAGCCCGCGCCGCGCGACCGCCTGACCGAAGTCGTTGCGCACGACCAACGTGGCGGCGTCGGCGTCGGCGAGGACCTCGGTCGCGATCTCGACAGGCACGCCGGTAAAGTTGGCCTCCGCTGGCGCGCGCACTTCCCGGCCGATCCAGTCGGCGAGGCCGGAAGCGGCCCCTCCCCCGAGCGCGGCCGCAATCTGGTCGAGGCGGTCGTTCGTGCGGATTTGCTGCTCGACGCCAGAGAAGCTCGCCAGCTGCGCGACGAATTCGGTCGATTCCATCGGCTTCAGCGGATCCTGATTGCGCAGTTGCGTCGTCAGCAGCGTAAGGAACGTCTGGAAGTCGGTCGCTCCGGCGCCGGTCTCGGCGCCCTCGACCGCATCCTTGGTCGCGGATGCGCGCGACGCGCCGGCTGCGCTCGTGTTGGTCGGACTGATCTCCATGCCTGCTCTCCCGTCAGATACGAATGTCGAGGCCGTCGCCGGCGGCGCGCCGCGGCGGCGGCGCAAGGATGGCGGCGGCCGGATCGGCTGCGATGCCTGGAACCGGCGCGAACCTTCGGTCGAAGCCGGGGGCGTCCCGGCGCGGCGCCTCTTCGCCGGCGGCGAAGTCCAGCGAAACCTGGCCGTAGCCCGCCTCCTCAAGGTCGCGGACGAGCATGTCGCCGTGCCGGCGCAGGAAGTCTTGCGTTTCCGGCCGGTCCGCAAGAACCAGCGCCTGCAGCCCGCCCTCGTGCGGATTGAGTTGGATCTGCACGCGACCAAGTTCGGGCGGATCGAGCCGGATCTCGATGTCGCGCTGCGCAGTCTGACCGATGACCAGCGTGATCTGCCCGGCGACGTCGCGCGCGCTCGATGCGGCGGCGACGCTGGCAGAAGGACCGGCGGGCGGCGCACTGGGCGTCTCGGTCTGCGCAGGGGCGAGACGCCAGCCCTCGATTGCCAGCGGCTTCAGCGCCATGTCCGCCGAAGCCTGAAGCTGTGCCGGCGCAGGCGCCGACGCAGCGGCGCGCGGCTCGGCCGGGCTCGGCGGCGATGGAACGTCGGCCGCGGCGCTGGCAGGAGGCTCCGGATCTCCGTCGGACGCCGGCTGCTCCGGGTCCGGCGCCTCGCCCGGGACGGCCATGGCGGCTGGCGTCGCGGCCGTGCCTGGCATCGCAAATCCGGCGCTGCGTTCCGCGGCGCCGCGCGCATCTTTCGCCGGGACCGGCATGGCGGCATCAAGCATCAACCCATCCCCGCCCTCAGCCGCTACTGCCACCGCTGCCGCTGCCGAGACCTCGGTCCCGCCCTCCCTTTCGGTCCAGGCCGTGTCCGGCACTTCTTCCTCTCCGGCTATTTTCGCAACGAGGTCTGCCGCCGCCGGAAACTGGACCGGCTGCGGCTGCGTCTCCGCCTCGCCTGCAGCGGCCTCGGGCGCGCCGGCGGGGACTTCCTCGACGAAATCTCCAAACACGCGGCCCGCCCCAGAGGCTTCCGGAACCTTGGCCACGGCGCGTTCGGCCGCGCGCGCAGTGGTTCGGACGGGGGCGGGATCCGGCGACGTGATCATGGGCTCTTCCGTGCTGCGCTCGCGCATTCCTGCGCGGAAAGCCTTACGATTTATTTACCGGCCCCGCCCATGGTCCGGAGCCGGATCAGCCCGAGGCCGCCGCATGGACCTGCCCGCACTCACTCCGGCCGCGCTGCCGGTCGATCGACTCGGCGCCCGGCCCGGCGGCCAGCGACGACCAGGCGCGCGCCACGGCCGAAGCGTTCGAATCCGCGTTCCTCGCCGAGATGCTGAAGCACACCGGCGTCAACACGACGCCGGACGACGTCGGCGGCGGCGCCGGCGAGGACGCGTTCTCGAGCTTCCTGACCGGCGAATACGCGCGCCTGATCGCCGCGCGCGGCGGCATCGGCCTCGCCGAACACATCTTCAACGCCATCACCCGGGAGCACGGACCATGATCGCCTCGATGCTGAACTCCGCGCGCCTCGAGCGCGTGCTGCGCCTGCTCGACCAGGAGCGCCGCGTCCTGCTCTCCGGGCCGCTGGCGGAGCTGAAACCGCTGGTCGACCGGCGCGAGGCGCTGCTGGCCGAGTTGCTCGCCGAGGAGCGCACGTTGCCCGAGGCGTTCCTCAGCGCCGTCCAGGCGCGCGCCGAGCGCAACGGCCGGCTGATGCAGGCCGCGATCGCCGGCGTGAAGTCGGCGGACGCGCAGATCGCCCGCATCGACGCGGCGCGCGACAGCCTGCGCACCTATTCGGCCGACGGCGCCCCGGTCGAGGTCACCCGCAGCCGCGTCACCCGCGACAAGCGTGCGTGAGCGCAACAAAAAACCGGCCGGGCGCTGCGCCCGGCCGGTTTTGGTATTGCCTGCCGCATCGCGGGATCAGCGTCCGTAGACGGACTCCCGGGCGATGTCGCCGATCGACAACCGGCTGATGCCGAGATCGGCCAGCTCGCGGTCGCTGAGCTGCGACAGCTCCTCGACGGTGCGGCGATAGAGCTTGTAGTCGGCAAACCAGGCCGAAGCCCGGGCGAAAAGGCCGTTGCCGGCTTCGGCGATGCGCGTCTGCGCGGCATAGTTCAGGGCCTGCGCCATGATCGTAGTCCTTCCTGGGTCACGTTCGGTCGATCGCCCCATGCGATCCAGACCGGGAGAATTCAGTTGCCGACCGCGGTGCGGGCGACCATATCGAGGTCGTGGCCGTCATAGCCGATGTCGGTGAGCTGGCGCTCGTCGAGCTTGCGAAGCTCCGCGAGGGTCCGCCGGTAGGCGCGGTAATCGTCCAGCATTCCGCGCAGACGCGCGATCGTGTCGAGGGCGAGCCGCTCACTGCCAGCGGACACGGCGGGGCGGGACGGTGCGTATGCAGTAGTCATCTTGTAGCCTCCTTTCGGTTCCGTTCGGTTTGAGCGTTTCCTGTTGTGTTGCACTGCAAGATAGGCAAGCCGGCGAAACGCGCAAGCTCAGTTCTCGCGGGTCTGCCATGCGTTTTATGCAGGCCTTTTAACAAACTGTTATCTTTTGAGTTTCCATGACAGAGCCTGCATGTCAGGCTCACGGATGGCCGTCGAATTCGGCATTGTGCATGGCACAGGTTGTCGGCCGCGCAGCAAACAGAACCGAACTTCGGTTCCGCGGGATGCCCCCCTTGCCCCTGCCGCGGCGCAGGGCGATCTATAGGGCAGACCTGCAGAATCCCGAGAGGCGCCGACCATGACCGTGACCCGCGAAGCCGTGATCGAGGCCCTGCGCCGGGTCGGCCTGCCATCCGGCGGAAACGTCGTCGACGCCGACATGGTCCGGGCGCTCACCATCGACGGCGGCGCCGTGCGTTTCGTGCTCGAGGTCGATCCCGCCCAGGGCCGCGCGCTGGAGCCGGTGCGCGCGGCGGCGCAGGCCGCCGTCGCAGCCCTGCCCGAAGTGGCGTCTGCGTCGGCTGTGCTGACCGCGCACGGACCGGCGCCGAAGCCCGCAGCGCCGCCGCCGGACCTGCAGATCGGACGCCACCCGACGCCCCAGCAGGGCGGCCCGCAGCCTGTGCCGGGCGTCAAGCGCATCATCGCCGTCGCCTCCGGCAAGGGCGGCGTCGGCAAGTCCACGGTCTCGGCCAACCTCGCGGTGGCGCTCGCGCTCGAGGGCAAGTCGATCGGACTGCTCGACGCCGACATTTACGGGCCGAGCCAGCCGCGGATGATGGGCGTCAGCCAGCGCCCGCAATCGCCCGACGGCAAGACAATCATCCCGCTCGTCAGCCATGGCGTCACGATGATGTCGATCGGGCTGATGCTGAAGGAGAACGAGGCCGTCGTCTGGCGCGGCCCGATGCTGATGGGCGCGCTGCAGCAGCTGATGGGCCAGGTCGCCTGGGGCGAACTCGACGCGCTGGTCGTCGACCTGCCGCCCGGCACCGGCGACGTGCAGCTGTCGCTGAGCCAGCGCTACCCGATCGCCGGCGCGATCATCGTGTCGACGCCGCAGGACGTCGCGCTGCTCGACGCGCGCAAGGCGATGGACATGTTCGCCAAGACCAAGGTCCCTGTGCTCGGGCTGATCGAGAACATGTCGACCTACATCTGCCCCAATTGCGGCCACGAGGCGCATATCTTCGGCCATGGCGGCGCCCGCGCCGAGGCCGAGCGGCTCGGCCTGCCGTTCCTCGGCGAAGTGCCGCTCGACATCGCGATCCGCCTGTCGGGCGACACGGGCGCCCCGGTCGCCGCCGCGGATCCGGACGGGCCCGTGGCCGGAGCGTTCCGCGCCGTCGCGCGCCGGCTGATCGACGGCGGCATCCTCTGATCCGGACGGGCCACGCAGCCGCTCGCGGAGCGCCGTGCTTGCCAAGCATCGCTGGAGCAATAATGTGTTGCGATGCGATTCTGCCGCATTGCATTCCGAGCGGCCGCCGCGAGCCGCAGGATGCGGCGGATCCTGAGAACGACAACAGGGAAGACAAAATCATGAAGCGACTTCTGCTTGCCTCCGCGGCCGGCGTCCTGATCGCCTCGACCGGCTCGGCGCAGGACCAGGTCAATGTCGGCATCATCCTCGGCTTCACCGGCCCGCTGGAATCGATCACGCCGACGATGGCCGACTCGGCCGAACTGGCGCTCAGGGAGGCGTCCGAGTCCGGCTTGCTTCCGGGCGGCGTCGTGCTGAACCCGGTCCGGGGCGATTCGACCTGCATCGACGCCGCCGCGGCGACGACGACCGCCGAGCGCATCGTGACCTCGGACGGCGTGGCCGCCATCGTCGGCGCCGACTGCTCGGGCGTGACGACCGCGATCGCCAACAGCGTCGCGATCCCGAACGGCGTCGTCATGGTCTCGCCGTCCGCGACCTCGCCGGCCCTGTCGACGATCGAGGACAACGACTTCTTCTTCCGCACCGCCCCGTCGGACGCCCGCCAGGGCGAGGTGATGAGCCAGATCCTCGCCGACCGCGGCATCACCGAGGTCGCCGTCACCTACACCAACAACGACTACGGCAAGGGCCTTGCCGACAGCTTCGAGCAGAACTTCACCGCGAACGGCGGCACGATCGCGATCAGCGCCCCGCACGAGGACGGCAAGGGCGACTACTCGGCCGAGGTCGCGGCGCTGCAGGCGTCCGGCGCCGAGCACCTGATGGTCTTCGGCTACGTCGACCAGGGCGGCCGCGGTATCATCCAGGCCGCGCTCGACACGGGCGCCTTCGAGAGCTTCTTCCTCGGCGACGGCATGCACGGCCAGAGCCTGATCGACGCGATCGGATCCGAGCTCGACGGCAAGATCGTCGGCACGCTGCCGGCCGTCGACAACGAGGGCTCGCAGAAATGGGTCGAGGTCGCCGAGGCCGGCGGCGTCGAGCCGACCGGCGCCTTCGCGCCGCAGAGCTACGACGCGGGCGCGCTGATCGCGCTGGCGATGGCCGCGGCCGGTTCGACCGACCGGACCGCGATCCGCGACCAGATCATGAACGTCGCGAACGAGCCCGGCGAGATCATCCTGCCGGGCGAGCTGGCCAAGGGCCTGCAGATCATCGCGGACGGCGGCGACGTCGACTACATGGGCGCGACCGCCGTGGAGCTGATCGGACCGGGCGAATCGGCCGGCAGCTACATGGAGTACGAGATCCAGGACGGCGGCTACGTCACGATCGGCTACCGCTGATCGCCGTGACGTTCCGGTCCGCACCGACCCTGCCGGGAGACGCCGCGCGCGTCTCCCGGATCCGCGACCCGCTCGAAGGAGCCGCCCGCCGATGATTCGCGTCGAGGACCTCCGCATGCATTTCGGCGGCATCCACGCGGTGGACGGTGCCTCGATCGAGATCGCCAAGGGCTCGATCACCGGGCTGATCGGCCCGAACGGGGCCGGCAAGACGACGCTCTTCAACGTCATCGCCGGACATTTCGCGCCGACCTCGGGCCATGTTTGGCTCGACGGCGAGGAGATCACCGGCCTGCCGCCGCACGAGCTCTTCCACCGCGGCCTGCTGCGTACCTTCCAGATCGCGCACGAATTCGCCACGCTGACCGTGCGCGAGAACCTGATGATGGTCCCGCCAGCCCAACCCGGCGAGACGCTGTGGGACGCCTGGTTCCATGGCGCCCGCGTGCGCGAGGTCGAGGCCGGCGTGCGCGCCCGCGCCGACGACGTGCTCGCCTTTCTCGAAATCACCCATGTCGCCGACGAATACGCGGGCAACCTGTCCGGCGGGCAGAAGAAGCTGCTGGAGCTCGGCCGCACGATGATGGTCGACGCGAAGATCGTCTTCCTCGACGAGGTCGGCGCCGGCGTGAACCGCACGCTGCTCGGCACGATAGCAGGCGCGATCCAGCGGCTGAACCGCGAGCGCGGCTACACGTTCTGCCTGATCGAGCACGACATGGACTTCATCGCCCGGCTCTGCGACCCCGTCATCGTCATGGCCGAGGGCAAGGTGCTGACCACCGGCGCGCCCGACGCGGTGATGAAGAACGAGGCCGTCATCGAGGCGTATCTCGGCCGCGGCCTGAAGAACCGCCCGAAGACGCCGGCGCCGGCCTGACCTCCGGCGCTCAGTCGGCCTCCGGTTCGTCCGCGCTCTCAGCGTCCGCCTCGGCGGGCGGTCGTGGCGCGTCCTCGAAGATCTCGTCGAGATCGAGCGTCGAGCGTTGGCCGAGGTCGTCGAAATGCGCGGTCAGCCAGGCATCCGCCCAGCCGCGACCCCGCTCGAACAACAGTTGCAGGTAGCCCCATTCCGCGTTGAGCTTCGACGAGGCGTCGAGGTCCTGCACCTCCTCGTCGGCGTGGATGATGTGCAGGAAGCTCTTGCGCCGCCCGAGGTCGAACCCCGCCTCGTCGGCCAGCCTTTGCGTCATCGCGATCGCGCGCAGCTCCTTGATCAGGCTCGAGTTGAAGCTGATCTCGTTGACGCGGTTGATGATGTCGCGCGCGGAGCGCGGCAGCGCGCGGCGCACGATCGGGTTGATCTGCACGACGACGATGTCCTGGCTCGCGCGGCTGTTGATCAGCGGATAGAGCGCCGGATTGCCGGCGAAGCCGCCGTCCCAGTAGGCCTCGCCGCCGATCTCGACGGCCGGGAACATCTGCGGCAGGCAGGCCGAGGCGAGCACGCTGTCGACGGTGACGTCGCCCTCGCCGAAAATGCGCGGCCGCCCGGTGCGCACGTTCGTGGCGGTGACGAACACCCGGACGCTCCGACACCTGTTCACGTTGTCGAAGTCGACGTGGGTCTCGAGGATGTCGCGGAGCGGGTTCACGTTGCCCGGGTTCAGATCGTAGGGCGAGAACACCCGGCTCAGGCTCTCCATGAACAGGTAGCCTGGCGAGTTGTCGAGGCTGTAGTTGCCGCGCAGCCTGTCCCAGGGCGTGCGCTGGATCGGCGACAGCCGCGCCGCGTCGCTGACCGCCTTCCAGAATGCGGCCAGCGCCGCGCGCGCGCCTTCGGGCCCGCCGCGCTCGTAGCCGTCCGCCAGCACCACCGCGTTCATCGCGCCGGCGCTGGTGCCGCTCAGCGCGCTGATCCTGAGCCGCCCGTCCTCGAGCAGCCGGTCGAGCACGCCCCATGTCAGCGCGCCATGCGACCCGCCGCCCTGGAGCGCCAGATTGATCCGCTTGCCGGACCGCCGCTGCCTCGTGTCCATGGTCGCTCCTCCGCCATGTTGCGCCGCACAAAAAACACATCGCGACGCAAAAATACAGTCCAGCATCGCCGCAGGTCATCGAATACGCATGCGAAACGCGCCCTTCCGAGAATGAACAGGCTTGCCTCAGCGGCGTTTGCAGGCATAGCTGAGGCAAAACGAGGCCGTATGACCAACCCGAACATCCGCCTGCAACCGGCACATCGGTCGCCCCTGTGAGCTTTCTTATCGGCGAGGCTATGACCGGCGGCTATGGCGGCGCCGACATCCTGCACGACTGCACGATCGCCGTGGACAAGGGCGAGATCGCCGTCATCGTCGGCCCGAACGGGGCCGGCAAGTCCACCGCGATGAAGGCGGTCTTCGGCATGCTGAAGCTGCGCGAGGGCCAGGTCCGGCTCGACGGCGCCGACATCACCGGCCTCAGCCCGCAGCAGCGCGTCGAGGCGGGCATGGGCTTCGTGCCGCAGACCGGCAACGTCTTCGTCAACCTGACGGTGCAGGAGAACCTCGAGATGGGGGCCTACATCCGCACCGACGACTTCCGCCGACGATGGAGACGATCTACCAGCTCTTTCCCATCCTCTACGAGAAGCGCCGCCAGCCGGCGGGCGAGCTGTCCGGCGGCCAGCGCCAGCAGGTCGCGGTCGGCCGCGCGCTGATGACGCAGCCGAAGGTGCTGATGCTCGACGAACCCACCGCCGGCGTGTCGCCGATCGTGATGGACGAGCTCTTCGACAAGATCATCGAGATCGCGCGCACAGGCATCTCGATCCTGATGGTCGAGCAGAACGCCCGCCAGGCGCTGAACATCGCCGACAAGGGCTACGTGCTCGTCCAGGGCGCCAACCGCTACACCGACACCGGCGAGGCACTGCTGGCCGACCCGGAGGTCCGCCGCACCTTCCTCGGGGGCTGAGACGACGTGACCGACATCCTCAACGCCTTCGTGCTGCTCGCGAACTTCGTGCTGATCCCGGCTTTCGCCTATGGCGCGCAGCTCGCGCTCGGCGCGCTCGGGGTCACGCTGATCTATGCGGTGCTGCGCTTCTCGAACTTCGCGCATGGCGACATGATGGCCTTCGGCACGATGGCGACGATCCTCGTCACCTGGGGCCTGCAGGGGATGGGCGTCACGTTCGGCCCGCTGCCGACCGCGCTGCTCGCCCTGCCCTTCGGCATCCTCGCCGCGATCGCGCTGGCGCTGCTGACCGACCGCTGGGTCTACCGCTTCCACCGCAGGCAGCGCAGCGCCGGCGTGATCTTCGTCATGGTCTCGGTCGGCGTGATGTTCATCTACAACGCGCTGACCCGCTTCTTCATCGGCGCCGACGACCGCCGCTTCGAGGACGGCGAGCGCTTCGTGCTGCGCGTGCCCGACTTCCGCGAGATGACCGGGCTCGAGGAAGGCCTCGCGATCCGGACCAGCCAGCTGATCACCGTCGTCGTCATGGTCGTCGTCGTCATCGCCGTGTTCTGGTTCCTGCAGCGCACCCGGACCGGCAAGGCGATGCGCGCCTATTCCGACAACGAGGATCTCGCGCTGCTGTCGGGCATCAACCCCGACCGCGTCGTGATGATCACCTGGATCCTCGCAGCCTCGCTCGCGACCATCGCCGGCGTCCTCTACGGCCTCGACAAGTCGTTCCGGCCCTTCACGTACTTCCAGCTGCTGCTGCCGATCTTCGCCGCGGCCATCGTCGGCGGCATCGGCCAGCCCTTCGGCGCAATCGCGGGCGGCTTCATAATCGCCTTCTCCGAGGTGATGCTGACCTATGCCTACCGCGGCTTCGCAAGCTACCTGCTGCCGGAATCCTGGGTCCCCTCGGGGCTGATGCAGATGCTCGGCACCGACTACAAGTTCGCGATCTCCTTCATCATCCTGGTCGCCGTGCTGCTGGTGCGGCCGACAGGCATCTTCCGGGGGCGCGTGATATGATGGAGGGCCGTACCCGCATAATCGTCCTCTACGGCGCGATGGCCGCGCTGATGCTGGGCGTCGGCTTCCTGCAGAGCTGGACCGTCGCGCTGGCGATCCTGAACCTGCAGCTGATCTCAGCGGTCATGGCGCTCGGCGTCAACATCCAGTGGGGCTATGCCGGCCTTTTCAATGTCGGCATCATGGGCTTCGCGGCGCTCGGCGGCGTCGCAGCCGTTCTGACTTCGATGCCGCCCGTCGAGGGCGCGCTGACCGCCGGCGGCTGGAACCTCGGGCTCGCCGCGCTGGCGCTGCTCGGCACGGTCGGCGCAGCGCTCTTCGTGCGCGACCGCCTGCCGGCCGGCCTGCGCGGCCCGGCCGGGATCGCCGTCATCGCGCTCGGCTATCTCGTGATGCGGATCTTCCTCGACCCGGCCTCGGCCGCGATCGAGGCGCTGAACCCGTCCGCGGCCGGCTACATGGGCGGGCTCGGTCTGCCGTCGCTGGTCTCATGGGCCGTGGGCGGGCTGTTCGCCGCCGGCGCGGCCTACCTGGTCGGCAAGATCGCGCTCGGCCTGCGCTCGGACTACCTCGCGATCGCGACGCTCGGCATCTCCGAGATCATCCTCGCGATGCTGAAGAACGAGGACTGGCTGACCCGCGGCGTCAAGAACGTGACGAACGTGCCGCGCCCGGTCCCCGACGAGCGCTCGCTGCAATCCGCGGACTGGGTCATCGATCTCGCCGCCCGCTTCGGGACCGATACCGCGACCGCCGCGGCGGTCATCGTGCGCCTCGGCTTCGCGGCGCTGTTTCTCGCGGTGCTTGTCCTGATCTTCTGGCTCTCCGAGCGCGCGCTGCGCTCGCCCTGGGGCCGGATGATGCGCGCGATCCGCGACAACCGCGACGCCGCCGAGGCGATGGGCAAGGACGTCACCCGCCGCCACCTGCAGGTCTTCGTGCTCGGCTCGGCCGTGGTCGGCATCGCCGGCGCGATGCTGGTCACGCTCGACGGCCAGTTCACGCCGGGCTCCTACAACCCGCTGCGCTACACGTTCCTGATCTGGGTCATGGTCATCGTCGGCGGCTCCGGCAACAACTGGGGCGCGGTGCTCGGCGGCTTCCTGATGTGGTACGTCTGGATCATGGCGGAGCCCGCCGGCACGCTGCTTATGGCGAACCTCACGGCCGGCATGGCCCCGGACAGCTGGCTGCGCGGCCACATGCTCGACGCCGCCCCGCACCTGCGCCTGTTCCTGATGGGCCTTATCCTGCTGCTGGCGCTCCGCTTCGCGCCGCGCGGCCTGATCCCCGAGGCGCGGGGGCGCTGACGGTCGGGCCGGGCGGGCTCCTCGGCGACCCTCCGCGAACCAGGCAGGCAGGTGGCGATCCCCGCCTTCACCGACGCGGTCGAACGGATCGTCGCGGGTCTCGCACGCCACACGGTCTTACTGATCCCTCAGAACGCGCCCGGGTCGCGCATCACGAGATGGGCCCTGAACTGGTCGCCTCGGCTCTGTCGGGGGTCGATCCAGTGGTGAAGGTCTTGATCATCCCGCAGTGTAGGCGCGCTCGTCTCCCCCATCCAGCTCCCGGCCGAGGACCGCTTCTTCATCGGCGCAGAACATCTGCGCAACCGCGCAGTTGTCCAGCTGGAGGGCGCACGGTGGACATCTGATCTTGGTTGAATCTGGACCGGCGCGACCGATGATCACAGCGCGCGACGGGAACCGCGCTCAAGTTGGCCGCGTTCCGGCATGGAACCCACATTTGGCAACCGCACGTGTGCGGTCGAGCGAAACCTGTTGCTCCGCGAAGGCTGGGCTCGAGCGCCGAAACGTGGCCGGCGAGACCGGACCAGAGATGAACCCAGCCCTCCCGACAAGGCGCGCCGCCTGTACATTTCCTCTCTCCCGCTTCGCCGGCTGAAGGCGCGGACGCGGGAGCGCGATCCCGCCCGCGGCAGGCGGACGACGCAAGTGTCGGACCCTGGCGCTGGGTGACGGCGCCGCGCCCTTTGTCTTACGCGGGAAGGCGTGTCAGACGGCTGGCGAACGCCAGTCCCTTCGGCGCCCAGCCCGCCAGGTACAGCAGCAGGACCGCCGAGCTGCGTCTTTCCAGCAGGCGCTCGAAGATGCGCGCCCAGAGGATCTGCTGACGGAACTCGCGGCGGAGCAGCAGGTCTCCCGAACGGGGATGGCCGGGATCGGTCAGGATTCGGCCTGCCACCAGCCGGGCGCCGCGAAGCGCCATCGCCATGCCGGCGCCTGTCATCGACGGCGTCACGGCGGCCTGGTCGCCAACGCGCCAGAACGCGACCCGGTCCACGGGATCGGTCCAGACGCGGTAGCCGTAGGGAATTGCGCTGACCGCCAGCGGCTTGGGGAAAAGGCGCTGAGCCCCGTCCAGGCGCTGGGCGAGATGGGGCGCGCTTTGGCGCAGGCTCCGCATCAGGGCGTCGTGGTCCTGCCCGGCTGCCTGCCAGGCATCGGCCGTGATCACAAGGCTCAGGTTGAAGACGCCGTTCTCGATCGGCATCAGCCCGACATAGCCTCCCGGGAACAGGTGCAGTTCCACCGTGCGCCGCATCAGCTGCGCCATCTGCGGCGCCAGGTGAAGATGGTCCTTCAGTCCAATCTTGCTATCTTGTGCTCGAGGAGGATCGCGACGGGGTCCGCCGGGCAGCCGGTGCTTGCCCGTGGCGAGCAGCACCGCGCCGGCCCGGAGACGCTTGCCGCCGGACGCAACGACGCCGCCGCCGTCCACGCGCCGGACCCGGAACCCGAGATCGATCCGAGCGCCGGCGCATTCGGCGGCCGCGCGCACCGCCGGATCGAGCGCCAGGCGGGACAGGCCGGCAGCGGCGAACGGCAGGCGCGCCTCGGCCAGTTGCGAGCCAGCCGAGACGCGGACGCGGTCGATCCGCTGCGCGCCAAGCGCAAACGGGTCGATCCCGAGGCGGCCGAGTTCATCGAGCGCCTCGGCGGTCAGGAACTCGCCGCAGACCTTATGCAAAGGCACCCTATCGCGCTCCAGTACCCGAACATTCACTCCGGCCGAGGCCAGATGCGCGGCGGCCGCCGCGCCGGAGAGGCCACCCCCGACGACGAGCACGTCCGGTTCCGCGCCCGCGATTCCGGCGGTCGGGTCAGGCATCCGAAGCCGCGGCGAAGCCGTGCGAGAACGGGCCGAACGCGCGGTCGACAAGCACCTTGCCCGGCCACATCGCCGCAAGCTCGCCGGCCCGAAAACCAGCCCGGACGCTGACTGCGGCATCGTGGCGCGTGACGGCATTGGCGCCAATCACGGCCAGAGACCGGGCCGCGAGGTGCGCCACGGCGCCGCGCCGCGGCTCGGCGGCGACGCAGACGGAGCCGACCGAGGCGATGGCGCCGAGAAGCCGCGCCAGCGCCTCGGCCTCGAAATGGTGCAGGAACAGGTTGCACCAGACCAGATCCTGGCTATCACACTGCGCGAGCCAATCGAGGGCGACGCAACGACGAACGTCAATCGCCCATCCGATCCGCTCACCCTCCTCGCGCATCGTGTCGGCGACAACCGGCTGCGCATCCACGAGGGTCAACCGCACGCCCGGCCAGGCGCCCGACAGCCTGCGCGCCACGGCCAGCGACAGGCGGCCATCCCCGCAACCGAGCTCCAGGATCCGGCGCGGCGGCCGGCGGAGACTGGCGCGCATCAGCCGCGCGAGGATGCGAGACTGGAACATCAACGCGTTGATGCGCCGCAGATCCCGCCGCGACGCCCGCGCTTCGGGAGCGCGCGGAGGGAGACCGTCGAGAAGCTCCGGCACGACCGTGCGGGCGGAAAGCGATGTCACGCCACCATCCCGAAGGTCATCGTCTCGGCGGTGAGACCCGGACCGAACGCCATCGCGCAGCCCTTGTCGCCGCCCTTGCGGTCTCGCAGCATCCGCTCCAGCACGAACATTACAGTGGCCGAGGACATGTTTCCGTTCGCGCGCAGCACGTCGCGTGACAGGTCCAGCGCCTCCGGGCCAAGGTTCAGCGTGCGCTGGACCGCATCAAGGACGGATCTGCCGCCGGGATGCACCGCCCAGAGGTCGATCTCGTCGACCGGGTCGCCGTGCAGGATCGTCGCGACGTTGCCGCCGAGGACGGTCTGTATCGTGGCCGGAACGCGGCCGGAGAGGACCATGTCGAAACCGTCGTCCCGAACCTTCCAGGTCATCAAGTCCCTCGCGTCGCGCGACAGCAGCGCCTTGAAGCCGTCGAGCCGTATCCCGCTCGGCTCCGCCGTGATCAGTGCTGCCGAGCACCCGTCGCCCCAGAGGCAGAACGTCAGCAACTGCTCGAGATCGTCGGTCTCCTTCAGATGGAGCGTGGTCAGTTCGCAGTTCACGACGAGCACACGCGCGTGCGGCTCCGATCGGACGATGTGGCGCGCCAGCTTCAGCGCGTTGATCGCCGCGTAGCACCCCATGAAGCCGATCAGCGTGCGCTCCACCGACGTAGAAAGCCCCGCGCGGTGCACGATCTCCAGATCGAGGCCGGGCGCCGAGAGGCCAGTGCAGCTCGCCACGATAAGATGCGTGACCGCCTTGCGCTCGGAGACGATGTCGAGCCGGTCTATCGCCGTCATCGCCAGCTCGGCCGCCGCGCTCTCATACATATCCATGCGCCTCGAGGTTCCCGGAAAGGCGCCGCGCTGGAAGACGCCGTCGACGTCGACGGAGCGTCCGTTCGGGTCGCTCGCCGGGCGGATGCAGGAATATCGGGTCTCTATGCCGGCCTTGTCCGCCATCTTGCGGAAGATCGTCTGGTAACGCGGCTGTCCCTCAAGGCTGGCCGTCGCGAAACGCAAAAAATAGTCATGCACCTCGTTTTCCGGAACCGCGACCGCGAGGCGATTGATATGGGCGTCCGCCAACAAAGTTCTCCTGGCAAGGGGGATCTATTCGACGGATCCTGGTTCCGCATCTGCGCAACAACGCGGCAGCATCGGTCTCGTTCCAAGCGCAGCGGAGCAGACTTGCCGACAGCGACGATCCTGTCAGGCTCCGGCTCCGGCCGAGTGGAATGCGGCTGCCCGCAGCGCCGGGCCCGGCGCTCAGAGCGGCGGCTTGCGCCGGCTCTTGGCCAGGAACGGATCAGCGCTCTGCATCGGGGGCGGGCGGCATGCCGCGGTACCCCGACGCGACAAGGTACTTCTCAGAGCTGTCCTTGCGGCTGGCCGGGGGCTTGACGTGGATTACCTTGGCATAGGTCCGGTTCAGTTGCGCAACCAGTCCCGGCTCAGCGCCTCCGCCCAGGACCTTGGCGACGAAGACGCCGCCAGGCGCCAGCACTTCCTCGGCGAACGCCGCGGCAGCTTCGCATAAGGCCATAATCCGCATGTAGTCGGTGCCGGGATGTCCGGAGGCGGCCGCGGCCATGTCCGACATCACGACGTCGGCCTGTCCGCCGAGCCGGTTGCGCACGAGCGCGTCCGCTTCCTCCTCGAGAAAGTCGAGCTGGTGCAGGTCGGCACCCGCGATCGGCTCGATCTCCTGCAGGTCGACGCCCAGCACCCGGCCGACCGGCCTGCCGGAACGCTGGCCGAGCGCGTTGACGCGCACGACCGCGACCTGGGTCCAGCCGCCGGGCGCGGCGCCGAGATCGACGACCCGCGCGCCGGGCTTCAGGAAGCCGAACCTGTCGTCGATCTCGATGATCTTGTAGGCGGCGCGGCCGCGATAGCCCTCGGCCCGGGCGCGCTGCACGTAGGGATCGTTGAGCTGGCGCTGCAGCCACAGCGTCGAGCTCAGCTTGCGGCCCTTGGCCGTCTTGACGCGCACCGTCAGGTCCCGCCGGCCCCGGCCCGAGGTCGGCTTGCCGTCCTTCTTCATCGCTGTCCGCCTCCGCCCGAGCGCCCGAATTCGCGCAGGATCCGGCGCCGCTTGTCGGCGCAGCGGCGCGCGCGGTCAAGGCGCGCGGCCGCCGCGGCGGCGCTATTCGAGACGGACGCCCTCGTCGAAGGCGCCGCGCGCGCTCATCATCGAGAACAGCATGCCCTCGCGCAGCCCGCGGTCGGCGACCCGGATCGAATCGGTCGGCCAGAGCCGGAGCAGCGTCTGCAGGATCGCGGCGCCCGACATGATCAGCTCGCACCGGTCGCGTCCGAGCCCGGCGTCGTTGCGTCGGCCCTCGGGGCCGAGCTTGAGGAACCGCGCGATCACCGCGTCGATCGCCTCGGCGGTCAGCTTCATGCCGTCGACCTTGCGGCGGTCGTAGCGCCTGAGGCCGAGATGCGCCGCGCCGACCGTGGTCACCGTGCCCGAGGTGCCGATCATCTGGAAGCCGCCGTCGGGGCCGGGCTTCGGGATGTCCAGATACGGCTTGAACGTCGCGATCTGCTCCTCGAAGTACCAGGACATCAGCGCGAACCGGGCGCTGTCGTCGGCGACGTCGGCGAAGCGGTCGTGCAGCGTCGCGACCCCGAGCGGCGCCGAGATGAAATCGACGATCCGCGCCTCTCCGGGCCCGCCGACGCCGCTGGTGACCTGCAGGTTGACGATCGCCTGCGCCCGGTCGGCCGGCGCGACCTGGCTGAGGTCGATCCACACGAGTTCGGTCGAGCCGCCGCCGATGTCGAAGACGAGAACCTGCTCGGCCTCGGGCGCCACCAGCGGCGCGCAGGAGATCACCGCGAGCCGCGCCTCCTCCTCGGGCCGGATGACCTCGAGCCGGAGGCCCGTCTTGCGCGTGACCATGGTCAGGAAATGATTGCCGTTCCGCGCGCGGCGGCAGGCCTCGGTCGCGACCAGACGCGAATTCTGCACGCCGTACCGCCTGAGCTTGCCCGCGCAGACGTCGAGCGCCTCGAGCGTGCGCGCGATGGCGCCGCGCGACAGGTGGCCGGTCCGCTCGAGCCCCATGCCAAGCCGCACGGACTTGGCGAACGCATCGACGATCCGGAAATGCCCGCCATCCGGCTGGGCGATCAACATTCTGCAACTGTTCGTGCCCAGGTCGAGGGCTGCGAATAGTTCCGCTTCTGCCTGCGCAGGCCTACAGCCTTGGCGCCGAAGCGCCGTTTCGATGCCATCCTGCGCAATCTCGGAGGAGATCTGCGCCATGTTTTTAACTCGGTGCCGGGGGGAGATCCCGCAGCTTTTGTTAAATGTTACATGACACGGATCACATAATCAACCGACGGCGACGCAGAGCCGCTACACGCCGAGTGATCAAGCCGGCGTTCTCAGTCTCCGTGGCCAACGCGTTGCAATCAGGCTATTTCCGGTCAGGCGGCGCCGGAGCCGCCGACTGCGGCTGCAAGAGGCGCAGCCGCATAGCCGAGCGCCCGACACACGTCGAACGTCAGGTCGGGATTGTTAAGAGTATAGATGTGCAGGTGCTCGACGCCCTCCGATATCAGCGCATCGCACTGATCCGACGCGATCGCCACCGACAGCAGATGCGCGTCCGCCTCGCTCTCCGCCCGCGCATAGGCCCGGTGCATCCAGTCCGGCACCTTGGCCTGGCAGCGGCGGGCGAAGCCGACCATCTTGCCGAAGTTTTCGATCGGCAGCACGCCGGGCAGGATCGGCGCGGTGATGCCGGCCTTCACGCAATCGTCGCGAAAGCGCAGGAAGTCCTCGTTCTCGAAGAAGAACTGCGTGATCGCCGAGCTGGCGCCAGCGTCGAGCTTGCGCTTCAGGTGGTCGATATCCGCAGTCGGGCTAGGAGATTCCGGGTGCGCCTCGGGATAGGCGGCGACGGAGATCTCGAAGTCGCTGACCTCGCGCAGGCCCGCGACGAGCTCCGCGGCGCCGGCGAACCCGTCCGGGTGCGGCTCGAAGCGCTCGGCGCCCTTGGGCGGATCGCCCCGCAGCGCGACGATGCGCCGGACCCCAAGCCGCGCGTAGTTTCGCGCCACGTCCAGAGTCTCGGCTCGGGTCGCGCCGACGCACGTCAGGTGACCGGCGACGTTCAGCCGGGCGCGATCCGAGATGGTCTGGATCGCGGCGGCGGTCCGATCGCGCGTGGTCCCGCCGGCGCCGTAGGTGACCGAGACGAAGCTCGGCGCCAGCGGCGCGAGACGCTCCACCGAACGCCACAGGCGCAGGCTTGCTTCGGGCGTGTTTGGGGGGAAAAATTCGAAAGACAGCCCCGGAAGGGCCTTCGACGATCTGTTCATTTGTGCACCGGTCCGAACCGACAATGATGTTTGCGCCTTGGAGGATACTGCTGGATAACGCATCAGGCAACGGCTAACTGCCGCGCGCCAGCAGGAGTTCCGCCATGCCGCAGGTCACCATCGTCTACTGGCGCGACATCCCCGCGCAGGTCATCGTCGGCGCCGGACGCCGCGCGGCCAAGGTGCAACTGCCCGAGCGCTTCGAGCAGGCGATCGATCGCTGCGCGATGAAGTCCGGCGCCCGTAACGCCGACGCCTACTTGGCCGAATGGCGAAAGGGGGAGCCCTATTCTGTCGAAGGCGAAGCGGCGGACGTCGCTTCCAGCGAAGCGGCTCGGCTCGAGGCAGTGTTTTCTGCCGAAGCCGTCCGGGCGCTGATCGCCAATGACGGATGGGCGGACCCCCGCAACTGACAACGGCCGGAGCGACCGACATGCCGAGCATTCTGAGTTTTGTCCGCAAGTCCGCCGCGCCGGCGGCCAGCCAGAGCGGGCTCGTCGCCGGGTTCCTCGACGGGGCCTCGATCGAGGTCATGCCGCGCACGGCCGCGCGGATCGAGGATTTCGGCGCGCTTCTGCCGCAGGGGATGCGGGTCTACGTCGCCCATATCGACGGAACCGATCCGGCCGAGATCGCGGCCACCTGCCGGCGCCTGACCGACGGCGGCTTCGCTGCGATGCCGCACGTTCCCGCGCGCGGGATCGAAAGCGCCGCCGAACTCGACCGCCGGCTCGGGATATACGCCGATGCCGGCGCGCGCGCGGCGCTGGCGCTGGCCGGCGGAATCGACCGGGCGCGCGGCCCCTACCCCGACAGCCTGTCGATGCTGGCGACCGGCCTGTTCGGCAAGCGCGGCTTCGGGCGCGTCCACGTCGCCGGCCACCCGGAGGGCAACCGCGACATCGATCCGGACGGCGGCGAGACGACCGCGATGGCGGCGCTGCGCCGCAAGGCGGAGTTCGCCCGCGACGCCGGCGTCGAGATGGCCATCGTGACCCAGTTCGCCTTCGAGGCCGCGCCGATCATCGACTGGGCGGCGCGGCTGCGCGCGGCGGGCCTGTTCCTGCCGATCCATGTCGGGATCGCGGGTCCGGCCAAGCTGCAGACGATGATCAAGTTCGCGATGGCCTGCGGCGTCGGCGCGTCGCTGAGGGTGCTGCAGCGCCGGGCCGCCGATCTGTCGAACCTGATCCTGCCGTTCGAGCCGACCGAGCTGATCGCGGACCTCGCCCGGCACAAGGCAGCACATCCCGAGTTTCAGGTCGAGGCCGCGCATCTGTTCCCGCTCGGCGGCATCGCCGCGACCGCCGACTATCTGGCCGCGGCCCGTGCCGCGCCGGCGCGCGCGCTGGCCTGAACCCTCACTGCCCGAACCCGCAAAGGATGAGCCTGCCCGCATGACCGACTTCGCACTGCTCTTCGACCTCGACGGCACTATCGCCGATACCGACACGCTGCATCACGCAGCCTTCGCGGCGACGCTAGCACCGTTCGGCCGCAACCTCGGCGCGGACGAGTATCGCGAGCGCATCCTGGGCATGCCCAACGTTGAGATCATGCCGTTCCTGCTTCCCGGCGCGCCGGAGCGGCATGCAGAGGTGGCGGAGGCGAAGGAAGCCGCCTACCGCGAGATGCTCGATGAGCGGTTCGAGCCGATCGCCGGGCTGCCGGCCCTGCTGGACTGGGCCGAAGCCGAAGGCTGGGCGACCGCCGTCGTCACCAACGCGCCGCGGGTGAACGCCGAGCGCGTGCTGGAGGCGACGGGCCTCGCGAAGCGGTTCGACGCGCTGGTGATCGGCGACGAATGCGCGCGGCCGAAGCCGGATCCGGAGCCGTACCGCGAGGGCCTGCGCCGGCTCGGCGTCACGCCGTCGCGCGGCGTCGCGTTCGAGGACAGCCGCTCCGGCCTGCGCGCCTGCCGCGGCGCGGGGCTGCATTCGATCGGGATCACGACGAACCTGACCGCCGAGCAGCTGTTGCAGGCCGGGGCGCATCAGGTCATATCCGACTATGCCGCTCCCGGGCTCCGGGACGATCTCTCAATGTTGAAGGCCCGCGCCGCATGACCCGAACCGTCGTCGAATTGAAAACGAAGACCGTGATCATCGGCTTTGACCAGCCGTTCTGCGTCATCGGCGAACGCATCAACCCGACCGGGCGCAAGGTGCTGGCGGCACAGCTCGAGGCCGGCGACTTCTCGACTGTCGAGAAGGACGCGCTCGAGCAGGCCGCCTGCGGCGCCTCGATGCTCGATGTGAACGCGGGCGTCGTCTACAACTCGAACCCGAACCCGAACGAGACCGAGCCGCCGCTGATGCGGAAGATGATCGAACTTGTGCAAGGCCTTGTCGAAGTTCCGCTTTCGATCGATTCGAGCGTGCCCGGCGCGCTTGAGGCGGGGCTCGAGGTCGCGCATGGGCGCCCGCTCCTGAACTCGGTCACGGGCGAGGAGGAGCGGCTGGAGCTCGTGCTGCCGCTGGTCAAGAAGTACAACGTGCCGGTCGTCGCGATCTCGAACGACGACACCGGCATCTCGATGGACCCGGACGTGCGCTTCGCGGTCGCCAAGAAGATCGTCGAGCGCGCCGCCGATTTCGGCATCCCGGCGCACGACATCGTCGTCGATCCGCTGGTCATGCCGATCGGCGCGTTATCGACCGCCGGCCTTCAGGTCTTCGCGCTGGTGCGACGATTGCGCGAGGAGCTTGGCGTCAACACGACCTGCGGCGCGTCGAACGTGTCCTTCGGCCTGCCGAACCGTCACGCGATCAACGCGTCCTTCCTGCCGATGGCGATCGCGTCCGGCATGACCTCGGCGATCATGAACCCGGTCCGGCCGCAGGAGATGGACGCGGTGCGCGCCGCCAACCTGCTGATGGACAACGATCCGAACGGCGGGGCCTGGATCCGGGCGAACAAGCCGGCGCTGGCCGAGGGCGAGGTCGAGGCCGGCGCGCGCGGCCGGCGTGAGGGACGCCGCCGCCGGACCTCGTGAAGCGGCCGCCATGAGCGACGCGCGCCCCTGGACGGAGACCGAGGACGGCGTCGATCTGACGGTCCGGCTGACCCCGCGGGGCGGAAGCGCCGGCGTCACCGGCATCCGCGAATCGGACGGGCGGCCCTGCCTCAGGCTAAGGGTCGCTGCGCCCCCGGTCGATGGCGCGGCCAACGCGGCTTTGATCGCCTGGCTGGCGCGGGCGCTGGGCCTGCCGCGCGGCGCGGTCACGCTGGTTTCCGGTCACAGGTCCCGCGTCAAGCGGCTGCGTCTGACGGGCCCCGATCTGCCGCAGCGACTGGCTGCGCTGGTCCACAGCACAGGAGCCACCGCTTGCGGCGCCGGAGAAAGACGCTAGCTTGAAGGGCACAACGCGCCATTACCGGAAGGAAGCGACATGACAATCTACCGTAAAGCGCTCTTTGCCGCCGTTGGAGCGGCGGGCTTGCTCGGCGCCGCGATGGCTACTGCCCAGGAGCCCCAGTTCTTCCGCATCGGCACCGGCGGCACCGCCGGCACCTACTACCCGATCGGCGGCCTGATCGCGAACGCGATCTCGAGCCCGCCGGGATCGCGCTCCTGTGAGGATGGCGGCTCCTGCGGCGTGCCCGGCCTGATCGCCACGGCGCTGTCCTCGAACGGCTCGGTCGCGAACGTCAACGGCATCGCCGGCGGCACGCTGGAATTGGGCTTCTCGCAGTCCGACGTCGCCACCTGGGCGCAGGCCGGCACCGGCATCTGGGAAGGCCAGCCGGCGGTCGAGAAGCTGCGCGCCATCGCGAACCTCTATCCCGAGAGCATCCACCTCGTGGCATCGGCCGACAGCGGCATCGCCAGCGTCGCGGACCTGGAAGGCAAGCGGGTGTCGCTCGACGAGCCCGGCTCGGGCACGCTGGTCGACGCGCGGATCATCCTCGGCGCACACGGCCTCGAGGAGAGCGATGTCGAGGCCTCGTTCCTGAAGCCGGACCAGGCGGCAGAGCGGATGCGCGACGGCGCGATGGACGCGTTCTTCTTCGTCGGCGGCTTCCCGGCCGGCGCGATCGCCGAACTCGCGAGCCAGGCCGACATCACGCTGGTCCCGATCGAGGGCGAGGGCGCGGCGTCGATCATCGAGGAATATCCGTTCTTCTCCGAGCACGTGATCCCCGCCGGCACGTACGAGGGCCAGGAGGACGACCTGACGACGCTGTCCGTGGGCGCGCAGTGGATCACCAGCGCCGACCAGCCGGAAGAGCTGATCTACGGCATCACCGCCGCGCTGTGGAACGACGCCACCCGCAAGCTGCTGGACGCCGGCCATGCCAAGGGCCGCGAGATCACGCCGGATACCGCGCTTGACGGCGTCGGCATCCCGCTGCATCCGGGCGCCGAGCGCTTCTACAAGGAAGCGGGCCTGATCACCGAGTGATCACGCACCGACGACCTCCGGCCGGTCCTCTACGGAGGGCCGGCCAACCTCTGCAACGACCATCCGGGACCAGGCGATGACCGAGCGCGAGCAGACGGGGAGCGCTGCGGCGCATCCGCAGCAGGAACTGACGCCCGAACAGCTCGCCGCGCTCGAACAGAAATTCGACAGCGAGGTCCGGTTCCGGCCGATCGACCGCCGGCTGGCCTGGGTCGTCGGCGGACTGTTCTTCATCCTTGCCTGCTATCACTACTACACGTCGGGCTTCGGCATTCCGGCCGCGACCACGCACCGCGGCATCCATCTCGCCTTCACGCTCGGCCTCGTCTTCTTCTCCTTCGTCGCCTGGGGCGGCGTCCAGCGAATGCAAGCCGGGCTGGCTCGCGCCGGGCGGCGTGCCGCTCTTCGACTGGGTGCTGGCCGCCTGCGGCGTCGTCGCGGCGCTCTACGTGCCCTGGATCTTCAACGACCTCGCGTTCCGGGTCGGCAACCCGCTGCCGCTCGACGTCTTCATGGGCACGATGCTGATCATCGTGCTGCTCGAGGCGGTCCGGCGCTCGATGGGCTGGCCGCTGCCGGTGATCGCGATCCTGTTCATCGCCTACGCCTATTTCGGCCGCTCGATGCCGGGCATGTTCACCCATCCCGGCTCGGGCTGGGCCGGCATCGTCAACCACCTCTACCTGACGAGCCAAGGCATCTACGGCACCGCGCTCGGCGTGATCGCGACCTACGTGTTCCACTTCGTGCTGTTCGGCGTGATGGCGACCCGCATCGGGCTGGGCCAGCTCTTCATCGACCTCGCGATGGCGCTGGCGGGGCGCTATTCCGGCGGGCCGGCCAAGGTCTCGGTGATCTCGTCGGCGATGCTGGGCTCGATCTCCGGCTCGTCGATCGCGAACACGGTGACGACCGGCGCGCTGACGATCCCGGCGATGATCCGCATCGGCTATCCGCGCCACTTCGCCGCCGCCGTCGAGGCCGCCGCCTCGACCGGCGGCCAGATCACCCCGCCGGTGATGGGCGCGGTCGCGTTCCTGATGATCGAGTATCTCGGCGTGCCGCTGACCACGATCCTGACCGCGGCGCTGGTGCCGGCCTTCATGCACTTCTTCGGCGTGCTGGTGCAGGTGCATCTCGAGGCGCGCCGGCTCGGCCTGCGCGGCCTGACGCGCGACGAGCTGCCGGTCGCCTGGACCGTGTTCCGCGCCGGCTGGCTGAACACGGTGCCGCTGTTCGTGCTGGTCGCGATCCTGCTCAGCGGCCGCACGCCGTATCTCGCCGCATTCTGGGGCATCACGACCTGCATCCTGGTCCTCGTGATCCAGAACCTGCTGCGCCACGATCTCAGAGGCGCGGTGCGCGAGTCCGTGCAGGGGCTCTGGGACGGCTTCGTGCTCGGCGCCAAGTACTCGCTGTCGGTGACGGCGGCCGCGGCGCTGGTCGGGGTCATCATCGGCGTCGTCACGCTGACCGGCGTCGGGTTCAAGATCGCCTATGCGGTCACGACGCTGGCCGCGGACTGGGCGACGACCGTCTCGGCCTGGCTCGCCTTCCTGCCGTTCGAGATCATGTCGGTCGCGACGCTGACGCTGCTCTTCACGCTGATCATGACCGCAATCGTCTGCATCCTGATGGGCTGCGGCATCCCGACGACCGCGAACTACCTGATCATGATCGCGGTCGCGGCGCCGATCCTCGGCCTGCTCGGCGTGCAGCCGATCGTCGCCCACTTCTTCGTCTTCTACTACGGCGTGATCGCCGACGTGACGCCGCCGGTGGCGCTCGCGGCCTACGCGGCGGCCGGCATCGCCAACGCGAACGCGTTCAAGGCCGGCAACACCGCGTTCCGGCTCAGCATGGGCAAGGCGCTGGTGCCCTTCGTCTTCGTGTTCTCGCCGTCGCTGCTGCTGGTGACCGAAGGCTTCACCTGGAGCGCGTTCTTCCTGTCCTCGCTCGGCGCGATGGCCGGGATCTGGATGCTGTCGGCCGCCTTCACCGGCTGGCTCTTCGCGCCGCTCTACCGGCTCGAGCGGGCGCTGCTCGCAGTCGCGGCGCTGCTGCTGGTGGCGCCGCACTGGGGCGCGACGCTGGTCGGGCTCGTGCTGGTCGTGCCGGTCCTGCTGCGCCAGGGGCCGATCGCGTTGCGCGGCGCGCCGCCGGCGCCGGAGTAGCATCTCGACCCTTTCCGTTTAAGCGCCGACGCGTTACCTGCGGCGGACCCGCCTTGGAGCGCCCTTTCCGATGAGCCGCAGCGACGACCCCCTGGTGATCTTCACGCCCTCCGGCAAGCGCGGGCGCTTTGCGGCCGGCACGCCGGTGCTGACCGCCGCCCGCCAGCTCGGCGTCGACCTCGACAGCGTCTGCGGCGGGCGCGGCATCTGCTCGCGCTGCCAGGTCTCGCCGTCCTACGGCGCCTTCTCCAAGCACGGCGTCACCGTTCATCCGGACGCGCTGTCGGAGTGGAACGCGGTCGAGGAGCGCTACAAGTCGAAGCGCGGGCTCGCCGAGGGCCGCCGCCTCGGCTGCCAGGCCTGCATCGAGCGCGACGTCGTCATCGACGTGCCGCCCGAGAGCCAGGTGCACAAGCAGGTCGTGCGCAAGCGCGCCGAGGCGCGCCAGATCGTCATGGACCCGGCGACGCGGCTCTACTTCGTCGAGGTCGCCGAGCCGGACATGCACGAGCCGTCGGGCGATCTGGAGCGGCTCGAGCGGGCGCTGGCCGAGCAATGGGGCCTCACGCGCGTCCGGGGCGACCTGCGCATGCTGCAGAAGCTGCAGCCGGCGCTGCGCAAGGGGGCGTGGTCCGTCACCTGCGCCGTCCATCGCGGCGCGGGCGACGACGAGGCCCGGATCCTGCAGGTCTGGCCGGGCTTCTACGACGGCTCGATCTACGGGCTCGCCATCGACCTCGGCTCGACGACGATCGCGGGCCATCTGTGCGACCTCGTCACCGGCGAGGTGCTGGCTTCGTCCGGGCTGATGAACCCGCAGATCCGGTTCGGCGAGGACCTGATGAGCCGGGTCAGCTACGCGATGATGAACCCGACCGGCGCCGCGGAAATGACGGCGGCGGTGCGGGGCGCGCTGAACGACCTCGCCGGCCAGGCCGCCGCCGAGGCGGGCATCGCGCGCGAGCTGATCCTCGAGGCGGTGATCGTCGGCAACCCGGTGATGCACCACCTGCTGCTCGGGATCGACCCGGTCGAGCTCGGGCAGGCGCCCTTCGCGCTCGCCACCGCCGCCGCGATGGCGCTGTGGGCGACCGAGATCGACCTGTCGCTGCACTCGAACGCGCGCATCTACATCCTGCCCTGCATCGCGGGGCATGTCGGGGCCGACGCGGCCGCCGTCGCGCTCAGCGAGGCGCCGAACCGGTCGGAGGAGCTGGTGCTGATCGTCGATGTCGGCACCAACGCCGAGATCCTGCTCGGCGACAAGCGCCGCGTGCTCGCCTGTTCCTCGCCGACCGGCCCGGCCTTCGAGGGCGCGCAGATCGCCTCGGGCCAGCGCGCAGCGCCCGGCGCGATCGAGCGCGTCGAGATCGACACCGGTCGAGCCGCGAGCCGCGCTTCCGCGTGATCGGCGTCGAGCTGTGGTCGGACGAGCCGGGCTTCGCCGAGGCCGCGGCCGGCGTCGGCGGCGTGACCGGCATCTGCGGCTCGGGCATCATCGAGGTCATCGCCGAGATGCGGATGGCGGGGCTGGTCGATCCCTCGGGCCTGATCGGCTCGGCGGCGCAGACGGGCTCGGCGCGCTGCATGCCCGAGGGCCGGACGCATGCCTATCTGCTGCACGACGGCTCGGCGACCGGCGGGCCGCGCATCCTAGTCACGCAGGGCGACATCCGCGCGATCCAGCTCGCGAAGTCGGCGCTCTACGCGGGGGCGCGGCTGCTGATGGACGAACTCGGGGTCGACGCGGTCGACCGCATCGTGCTGGCCGGCGCCTTCGGCGCGCATATCTCGCCGAAGCACGCGATGGTGCTGGGCATGATCCCGGACTGCGATCTCGAGAAGGTCACGTCGGCCGGCAACGCGGCCGGGACCGGCGCCAGGATCGCGCTGCTGAACGTCTCCGCGCGACGGGAGGTCGAGACGCTGGTCATGCAGATCCACAAGGTCGAGACCGCGATCGAGCCGCGCTTCCAGGAGCACTTCGTCGCGGCCAACGCGATCCCGCACGCAACCGCGGCGTTCCCGCACCTCGAAGGCGTCGCGCCCCTGCGCCGCGGTGGCGTTCAACGCCGGCGCCGACCGGCCGGAAGGCCGCAGGCGTCGCCGGACCTGACCGCTCGGCGGCGCCGGCGTCGACGGCCCCAGCCGGCCGCGGATCGGCGGGACGGCGCCGCGAGCTCCGCGGCGGGAACGTCCGGCCGGATGGGGCGTTCATTGTAGCGGGCCTTCCTTACGAGGTGAGCTGCGGGGACGGGTCGTCTGGGGAGGATGCGCGATGGCCGGTGCCAGGACGGCGGGGACGGGCGGAGACCCTTCCTTCGCCGATGTGTTCGATCCCGCCGCCTTCGCGCGACGCCTCGAAGTGGCGCGCGCCGAGCGCGCCAAGGTCCTTGCGGGGCGGGACCCTGTGGCGCGCGGTGAGGCTGGCGCGCCCGCAGCGGCGATCCGTGGCCCGTTGGCCGTCGCGGCGGGCGAGATGGCGCGGCCCGCCGTTGCCACAGGCTCCGCCTTCAAGTCCGCCGCCAAGCCGCTGGTCGCGCCGCGCCGCGCTTCGCAGCCGCGCACCACGGGCAGCGTCCGCCGTCTGGCGTTCGCGCTTGTCACCTTGGTGGCGAGCGTCGCCGCCGCTCCCGCGATCCTGTCCCGGTTGAATTCGAGCCTGGGCGCGATCCACGGCGAGGACGTGCGCGCCGAGGCGGCGCAGACGCGCGGTTCGCCGATGACGGCAGTCGCTCGCGACAGGCGCGAGGCGCAGCCGGAGGCTGCCGGATCCCTCGCGCCGGGCGGCGCGCCTGCCTTGCCATGGGACGCGGCGGGCGGGGTCGCCCCGCTTCTCGGCGCCGGGGCGCCAGCCTTGACCCTGCCGCTGCAGGTCGGCCGGCCCGAGATTGCTATCGCCGGCGCCTCTGATGCGGCTCCGGCCGTGCGCCTTTCGGCGGAACCCGGGTTCGACCCAAGTCCGGATTCGCCGACTGCCGCGCTGGGCTCGCACTGGCCGGTCGCGTTCCCAATCGGCGGCGCGGCCGAGGCCGCAGCTGCGCGCCCGTCGATGGCCCCCGCAGTCGCACCGAGGCCGGCGCAGGCGACCCCGCGAGCGGTCGCCATGCCGCCTGCCTTCGACCGTCCCTCCGCTCCTGAGCGGCCGCCCGCGACCGAGACGCCGTCCCGAACGCCGGAGGTCACGCCAGCGCGGGAACGCGCGCCGGACGTGACCGCCCCCGACCCGGTCGCGGAGCCGTCGCACCTCGTCGGCGAGCCGGTCTTGGCGCCGCCGGCCGGCGAGCCCGCGCGTCCGGCCGCCCAGCCGACGGGGCCGTCGCGGCCCGACGTGACGCCGGCCGCCAAGCCAGCGCGCCCGGTCGCCGAGCCGACGAGCCCGGTCATGCCGTCGCCCCCGGTCGCCAGCTCCGAGCCTGCGGCGCCGATCGCTGCTTCGACGACACCCGTCGCCACGCCCGTGACCCGTCCGCCCCGGCAGACGCGTCCTGCCGCGCCTGCGAAGCCGGCCGCCAAGCCCGCGCCTGCCCGCGGCCGCCCGGCGGCCGTATCGGCGCCCGGTCGCGGGATCACGGCGTCTGCGCCGGTTAGCCAAGACAGCGGCGCGGCTGCAGACCGGCGGGCATCGCGCGGGCCGGGGAAGAGCGCAAGCGCGCCCGATCGCGGCAAGTCCTCGACCAGCGCCGGCCGCGCGGGAGGCGGCGACCGGAGCGCGAAGAGCGCCGACGCCAGCAACGGGCGTAGCGGCGGCAACGCCAAGGGCAGCGGCAAGGGCGGCGGCGGCGGCAAGGGCGGCGGCGGCGGCAAGGGCGGCGGCGGCGGCAAGGGCGGCGGCGGCGGCAAGGGCGGCGGCGGCGGCAAGGGGGGGTGGAAAGAGATAAACCGAAGGCGCTGCCTCTCGGCGCGGAGGCCGGGACGCGCTCCGCGCTTCGGCCGTCGAATCCGATCGCCGGCTGCAGTAACTGGACCCGGGGATCCCTTGCATCGGCGTGTCGCGCCATGGGCGCCGGGACAAGCGAGGCCCGCGCCTTGCCACCCCTTCGCGGCCGTGCTTACCTGCGCCTCGAGATCAGCGCGGGGGCGGCGGATGGACTGGATCAGCGACTCGGTCATGGGCCGACGCGGCTTGGCGCAGGGCCGCGACGGCGCCCGGCACAGCTTGAGCGAGTCCGCGCAGGGCGAGTTCCAGTACGTCTACGGCCCGTATGCGGCGCCGGTCCTGACCATCGCGCCCGGCGACACGCTGGAGGTCGAGACGCGCGATGCCTTCGGAGGCGCGATCCGCACCGAGGCGGACCTGCCCTCGGCGGTGCTCAACATGCCGTACGTCAATCCGCAGAACGGTCCCATCGCCGTCACCGGCGCCGAGAAGGGCGACACGCTCGCGGTCCACATCCGGTCGATCCTGCCGCGCGGCCCGCAGCCCGCCGGCACGACCGCGATCATCCCCGAGTTCGGCGGCCTCGTCGCCACGCCGCAGACGGCGATGCTGAACAAGCCGATCCCGGAGCGGGTCAAGAAGATGGAGGTCACGCCCGAGGGCGTGCGCTTCTCCGAGCGGATCACCCTGCCCTACGAGCCCTTCATCGGCACGCTCGGCGTCTCGCCGGAGATCGAGGCTGTCTCGTCGCTGCAGCCCGACACCTGGGGCGGCAACATGGACCTGCCCGACATGGCGCCCGGCGCCATCGCGTACTTCCCGGTCAGCCGCCCGGGCGCGCACCTGTTCCTCGGCGACTGCCACGGCCGGCAGGGCGACGGCGAGCTTTGCGGCGTGGCGGTCGAGATCCCGGCGACGGTCGAGATCACCGTGGACCTGATCAAGGGCTGGACCATCCCGGGCGTGCGGCTCGAGACCGAGACCGAGATCATGTCGATCGGATCCGCCCGCCCGATGGAGGACGCGGCGCGCATCGCCTATCGCGACCTGATCCGCTGGATGGTCGACGACTACGGCTTCGAGGAGTCGGAGGCGTATTTCCTCTGCACCCAGGCCGGCCGCGTCCGCGTCGGCAACATGGTCGATCCGAAGTACACGATCGGCGCCGCGATGAAGAAGACCTACCTGACACCGTAGCCTTGCAAGGAGTTCTCGATGGATCTCGGCCTCAAGGGCCTGCGCGCGCTCGTCACCGGCGGCAGCAAGGGCATCGGACGGCGCTGCGCCGACATCTTCGCCGACGAGGGCGCGTCGGTCGCGATCTGCGCCCGTGGCGCCGACGGCGTCGCCGAGACGGTCGCGGCGCTGGAGGCGAAGGGCGTGACCGCCTTCGGTCGGGCGCTCGACGTCGCCGACAAGGCGGCGCTCGGGGCGTTCGTCGCGGACGCGGCCGAGGCGCTCGGCGGGCTCGACATCGTGGTCGCCAACGTCTCGGCGCTGGCCGTCGCCGACGAGGAGGCCTCGTGGGAGGCCGAGTTCCAGACCGACATGATGCACAGCGTGCGCCTCGTGAACGCGGCGATGCCGTGGCTGGAGAAATCGGAGGCCGCGTCGATCACGCTGATCTCGTCGGTGTCGGGCCGCGAGGTCGACTTTACCGGCGCCGCCTATGGCGTGTTCAAGGCGGCGCTGGTGCGATACGCGAGCGATCTGGCGTTCAAGCTTGCGCCGAAGGGGATCCGCGCGAATGCGGTCTCGCCGGGGAACACCTATTTCGAGGGCGGGGTCTGGCGCTGGATCGAGGACAACAATCCGGAGCTGTTCGCCGAGGCGATGCGGCTGAACCCGACGGGGCGGATGGCGAAGCCGGAGGAGGTCGCGCGAGGCGTCGTGTTCCTCGCGAGCCCGGCGTCGAGCTTCACGACCGGCGCGCATCTGGTCATCGACGGGGCGCTGACGCGGGGGGTCCAGCTGTAGGCCGGAGCCCGGTCGCACGATGGGACCGGGGTCAAGCATGCTGATAATTGTTGCGAGATTAACGGATAGACGCCCCTTCAGGCGGGGCCGAGTTTTCGTCCCAGATGGTCGCCGAGGCGCAGCGCGAGCTGGACGATCGTGTAGGTCGGGTTGGCCTGGCCGCTGGTCGAAAAGACGCTCGAGCCGCCGATGTAGAGGTTGTCGATCCCGTGCACCCGGCAGTCGCGGTCGACGACGCCGCGCTGCGGGCTGTCGGCCATGCGGGTCGTGCCCATGTGGTGCTTGCCGCCGACCTCGTCCTGCAGCGTGTCCGGCCAGACCACCGGATCGGCCAGCACCCAGTCGCGCAGCCGCGCCCGGCCGATGTCCTGTGCGGCCAGCGCCTGCGCGAAGGCCATGATCGCGACGCGCTGGGTCCGGGCGTCGAGGTCGCTCAGCCGCCAGTCGAGCGCGGCGCGCCGCAGGCCGAAGCGGTCGGTCCCGTCGGCCAGCTTCACGCGACTGTCCGGGTTCAGCGCCTGTTCATGCGCGATCCGGAGCCGCCCGTCGAAGGCGATGGCGCCGTCGCCGCCCGGCGCGCAGGCGGGCGCGACCTGCCCCAGCCGCTCGCGCAGGCGCAGCACGAAGGCGTCGTCGCAATCGGGGTCGCCTGCCACCGAGCCCTCGGGCAGCGGCTCGGGCTCGGGCAGCCGCTCGATCCGCATCCCGAAGTTCAGCACCTCGTTCTCGCGCTGGAACGCGGGCGTCGGCCCGTAGAAGCTGAGCACCGGCAGGTCGACGCGGAACAGCGCGTCGGCCAGCACGTAGTGCGGATGCTCGGCAAAGTACCGCCCGACCAGATCGGCGCCGTTGCCGATCCCCGCCGGCGCCTGCGAAGTGAAGTTCAGCAGCAGCCGCGGGTTCTCGATGCCGCCGCAGCACAGCGCATAGGCGCGCGCGTCGACGGCAAAGCCGGGATCGCCGGAGTCGTAGCCGCGAAACCGCGCGCCGGTCACGCGGCGGCCGTCGCCCGACAGGCGCAGGTCAGTCAGGTTCGCGTTCAGCGCCAGCACGATGCGCGGCGAGTACGACATCTCGGCCAGATACATCTCGCGGAAGTTCGTCGGCGGGATGCTCCAGCGGAACTCGAAGTTGACGAAGTCGTCCTCGGCGCCGGGCATCGGCCGGTCCGGCGCGTCCGACTGCGGGATCAGGCCGAGAATCGCGTCGGCGCCGCCGGCGTAGGGATCGAGCTCGGCGCGGCCGATCGGCCAGCCGCTCCACGGGTTCCAGGGCTTGGCCTCGAAGTCGACGGGGTCGAGCGCGCGGCACCAGCCGGCCCAGTGGTTCGACGAGCCGCCGAAGAAGCGCAGGCGCGGCGTGTCGAGCGGAAAGTAGTCCTGGCCGACGACCTCGCCCTCGTAGACCTCCTGGCTCTCCATCGTCAGCTCGTCGGCGCCGGCCTCCATCAGCGCGACGCTGAGCCCATGGGCGGCGGCGCGGCGCGCCAGCGTGATGCCGGCCGGTCCCGCGCCGATCACGCAGAGATCGAACGGCCGGGCGAGCGCCTCGCGCTCGGGGCCGGAGGCGTCAACGCGCAAGGCCGGCCTCGCTGCGCGCCGATGCTGGCGTCATCTGTCCCGGTCTCCCCTGTCGCGCATCCCGCCCGCCGAATGTGCGCCGCCGCCGGGCGCTGTCAAGCGGCGCCCGCGGGGCGGTAGGCGAAGCGCGAGAAGTCGGCCGGCCGCGCCCTGCCCGACGTGTCGAAGGCGACCATGCCGACGAAGGCGCCGGTGAAGGAGCCATGCTCGCCACGCCCGGCCTCGTCGGAGATCAGGCTCGCGTCGAGGTCGGGGCCGACCTGGGTCCAGCCGTCCGGGCCGCGCAGGTAGAAGCGCTGGACCGCGTGATCGACCTCGACGGCCAGCGAGACCGGGCCGTCCGGCAGCGGGACGGGGCTGCCGAGCGGGAAGGTCATCCGGCCGTCGGGCCAGTCGCCGGGACAGGACATGATCGTCAGCACGCGGCCGAGATCCGCGGACCAGGTGACGGCGAGGAAGTGGAACTTGTGCCGGTTGTAGTAGGTCACGAGCCCGGCCGCCTGCTGGTAGGTCTCGGGCGCGAAGGCGGCGAGCTCGGTCTCGGCGCGGTAGGCGAAGTGCTCCTGGCGGCGCGCGACCAGCGCCTGCTCGAACCAGCTGCCGATCAACTCGCGGCCGATCAGGCGCAGCGCGCCGTCGCCGAGGCGGAAGATGCGGTCGGGCTCGGGCGTGCGCAGCCACTGGAACTCCGGCGGCAGGGCGTCGCCGTCGAAGACGCGCTCCAGCGCCTGCGGCGGGGCCGGCTCGGCGTCGGTCGGCGCGGGCACGTCGACGGCGGGGACCACGCCGCCTTGCGCGAGGCGCGGCCAGCCGTCGTCGCCCCAGACCATCTTCTGCAGCGCGGTCTCGCGGCCGAGCGGCGAGCGGCGCGTGCCGGGCAGCGGGCGGCTGCAGAGATGCGTGTGGTAGGTCTCGCCGTCCGGGGTCTCGACGATCTGGCCGTGGCCGGCGCGCTGCAGCGGCGCGTCGGGCGCGTCCTTCGACGTGATCGGGTGCTTGTCGGGATGCAGCTCGTAGGGGCCGGCGATGTCGCGGGAGCGCGCCATCGTCACCGCATGGGAGTAGCCGGTGCCGCCCTCGGCGGTGGTCAGGTAGTACCAGCCGTCGCGCTTGAAGAGGTGCGGTCCCTCGACCAGCGCGAGGTCGGTGCCGGGGAAGATGTTGCGGATCGGGCCCGACGAGGCGGCGGGCCTCCGGGTCGTATTCCTGCAGCGGGATGCCGTCGAAGGCGACGCCGCGGGGGCGGCCGCCGACGCTGTCGGTGTCGTGCTTCCACTGCTGGTTGACGAACCACTTGCGGCCGTCGTCGTCGTGGAACAGCGACGGATCGAACCCCGAGGAGTTCATGTAGATGCGCTCGGACCAGGGGTCCTCGATCCGCTCGGCGGTGACGAGGTAGTTGTGCGCGTCCTTGAAGTTGCCGTCGTAGCGCTTGACGTCGGTGTAGATCAGCCAGAACCGGCCGTCGGCATGGGACAGGCAGGGCGCCCAGACGCCGCAGCTGTCGGGCTCGCCGCGCAGGTCGAGCTGGTCGGCGCGCTCGAGCGGGCGGCGGACCAGCGTCCAGTTCACCAGGTCGCGCGAGTGGTGGATCTGGACGCCCGGATACCATTCGAACGTCGAGGTCGCGATGTAGTAGTCGTCGCCGACGCGGCAGATCGACGGGTCGGGGTTGAACCCGGGCAGGATCGGGTTGCGGATCATCGGGGCCTCCGGCGCGCAGGCGCATCACGATGATACGCTGCGCAAGAAGTTGATTTAATTATCATTTCAGACAAGTGCTTTGGCTGTCCCGTCACGTGGTCTCCGACGAGCGCGCCCAGAGGTTGATGTTCTCCTCGTCGGCGTGCCGGTCGATCTCGGCCAGTTCCTCGGGCGTGAAGTCGAGGTTCCGGATCGCGCCGGCGCAGTCCTCGACCTGGCTCGGGCTTCGAGGCCCCGATCAGCGCGGTGGTGATGCCGCCGTCGCGCAGCACCCAGGCGAGCGCCATCTGCGCCAGCGTCTGGCCGCGCTTCTCGGCGACCGCGTTCAGCGCCTTCAGGTTCTCGATCGCGCGCGGGTTCAGGAACTCGGGGCTGCAGCGACTTGCCCTGCGTGGCGCGGCTGCCCTCGGGGATGCCGTTCAGGTACTTGCCCGTCAGCATGCCCTGCGCCAGCGGCGTGAAGGCGATCGAGCCGATGCCGAGCTCGGCCAGCGTGTCCTTGAGCCCGTCGCGCTCGATCCAGCGGTTCAGCATGTTGTAGCTCGGCTGGTGGATCAGGCAGGGCGTGCCGAGGTCCTTCAGGATCGCCGCCGCCTCGCGGGTGCGCTCGGCGTTGTAGGACGAGATGCCGACATAGAGCGCGCGGCCCGAGCGCACGATCTGGTCGAGCGCGCCCATCGTCTCCTCGAGCGGCGTGTCGGGGTCGAAGCGGTGCGAGTAGAAGATGTCGACGTAGTCGACGCCCATCCGCTTCAGCGACGCGTCGCAGCTCGCGATCAGGTACTTGCGGCTGCCCCATTCGCCGTAGGGGCCGGGCCACATCGAGTAGCCGGCCTTGGACGAGATCACGATCTGGTCGCGCAGGCCGTGGAAGTCGGTCCGGAGGATCTCGCCGAACGCGGTCTCGGCCGAGCCGCCGGGGGGCCCGTAGTTGTTGGCGAGGTCGAAATGGGTGATGCCGCAGTCGAGCGCCGTGCGCAGGATCGCGCGCTTGGTCGCGTGGGGCGTGTCCTCGCCGAAGTTGTGCCAGAGGCCGAGCGAGATCGCGGGCAGCATCAGCCCGCTCGCGCCGCAGCGGCGGTAGATCATCCGGGAGTGGCGGTCCTCGCGCGGGGTCCAGCTCATGCCGGGACCTGCGCGACCATCAGAGCGCGGGCGTCGTCGGGGCCGAAGGCCTCGGGACGGGTGCAGTCGGTCACGAGGTCGACGAACCGGCCGGTCTCGGCGGATTTCAGGACCGAGGTCATCACTTCCACGCCATGGAGCGCCCGGTCGAGCGAGCAGCGTGCGTCGCGCCCCTCGCGGATCGCGGCTGCCATGTCGGCAAGTCCGATCGAGCGGTAGTTCGCCATCGGACCCCGCGGGTGGTCCTGGTTCGGCACGCCGAGCGGGTGCTCCCAGGGCTCCACGACCGCGATCTCGCCGTCGCGGCCCGCGGCCTCGAGCCGGCCGCCGAAGAAGTTCGGGTCGGGCAGGAACAGCGTGCCCTCGTCGCCGTAGATCTCCATGTTGCCGTGCCGGTGCGCCCAGACGTCCCAGCTCGTCGACAGCGTGATCGTGGCCCCGCTCGCGAAGTCGAGCAGCGCGTGGATGTTGGTCGGCGTCTTCACCGGGATCGCCTCGCCCTGGCGCGGCCCCTCGGTCAGGATCGTGCGGGTCGGGGTTCCGGAGCTGGCGAGTGCGGCCACGCGGCGGACCGGGCCGATCAGGTTGATCAGGTTCGCGATGTAGTAGGGCCCGAGATCCAGCATCGGCCCGCCGCCCGGCAGGAAGAAGAAGTCCGGGTTCGGGTGCCAGTGCTCCATGCCGTGGCTCATCACGTGCGCGGTGCCGGCGGTGATCCGCGCCGATCGCGCCCTCGTCGACGAGCCGGCGCGCGTGCTGGTGCGCGCCGCCGAGGAACGTGTCGGGCGCGCAGCCGACGCGCAGCCCCTTCGCCTCGGCCAGCGCCTTCAGCGCCAGCCCGTCCTCGAGCGACAGGACCAGCGGCTTTTCGGAATAGACGTGCTTGCCGGCCTCGAGCGCGGCCTTGCTGACCGGGAAATGCGCGTCGGGGATCGTCAGGTTGATGACGAGGTCGATTTCCGGGTCCGCGAGCAGCTGCTCGACGGTCTCGGCGCGGACGCCGTATTCCTGCGCGCGGGTTTCGGCCGCCGCCGGATTGACGTCGGCGCAGGCCCGCACCTCGAGGCCGCGGAACAGCGGCGCGAAGCGGAAATAGGTGGTCGAGATATTGCCGCATCCGATGATGCCGATGCCGATCGTGTCCATGGGAGTGCCTTCTTCAAGGGTAAGGTCTGTTGCTTCGCGGGCCGAGTGCGGCGTCAAGCGCAACGGCGACGCATTCGTTTCGCGGATTTGTCCGTCGACAAATCCGCGCGCGCCTGCCTGCCCCTTGGCAGGCGCGTTCCGCGCCAGCCCAGGCAGGCGCGCGCGGATTGCAGAGGTCGACCCCGGCCAGGCGCCCCTCGGCCTGCGCGCTCACGCGCTTCGGCCGACGGACCGGCGCGACGCTTTCGCGTCGCAAGAGCCGGTCCGCAGGGGACGGATGCGCCGGTCACAGCGCCTGCGCCGCCGCCAGCGACCGCTTCGCGAAGCGCGCGGCGTCGGAGGGGTTGTCGTGCTCCATCACGTAGTTCTTCGCCGGCGTCGCCTTCAGCGCCGCCATCAGGCCCTTCCAGTCGACGACGCCCTCGCCGACATCGGCCCAGCCATCCTCGTTTGCGTTCTGCCCCTCGGGGGCGATGTCCTTGACGTGGACGGAAGTGATCCGCGGGCCGAAGACCTCGATCCAGTGCATCGGGTCGCCGCCGCCCTTGATCACCCAGGCGATGTCGGCCTCCCATTCCAGATCCGGCCCGCCGTCGAAGATCGCGGCCTGCGGGATCGCGCCGTCGGCGGTCTTCTCGAACTCGAACGCGTGGTTGTGCCAGCCGAAGCCGAGGCCCTCGGCCTTGAGCGGCGCGCCGGCGGAGGCGAGGCGGCGGCCGAATTCCTCCCAGGCCCGGCCATTGTCCGGGCGCTGGTCGGGCGGAAGGAACGGGCAGTAGACGGTCTCGATCCCGAGCGCGCGGGCGATCTCGAGCACGCGCTCGGGCTCCTTCTCGATCATGTCGAGCGAGAAGTGCCCGGTCGGCATCACGAGCCCGCTCGCCGCGAGATGCGCCTTCAGCTCCTCGACCTTGTCCTCGTCGGCATAGAGCGCGCCGTAGCCCTCGACGCCCTTGTAGCCGAGGCCGGCCAGCATGGTCAGCGTGTCCTTCAGCGGCGGGAAGTTGCGGGAGCTGTAGAGCTGGTAGGAAAAGTCGGTCATCTGTCCTGTCCTCGGCTGAGGGGTTGAGCGCTCGACCACAGGTCGCGCGTGGAGAGGACGGCGGCGGCGGGGTCGCCGTCGTCGGGCGTGAACGCGATCTCGACCGGATGGCCGGGGATCGCCGTCACCGCGTTGTCGGAAAAGCGGCCGGGCCGGTCGGCCTGAAGCGTGACATAGAGCGCGAGCGCCCGCGCGTCGATGCGGGCGACGCGGACGCCGCCCCGCGTATCGGTCGCGAGCGAGTCAGGCCCGGGTCGCGCAGCGGCAGCGCCTTGTAGCGGCCGGCCGTCGCATGGTCCTCGCCGCGCGCGCCGGTCGACGCGCGCCAGCGCCAGAACAGGACCTCGTCGCCCGCCAGCGCCGGCGCCTCGGCCAGCGTCGCCGCGGCCTCGGTTCCGACCGCGGCCTCGGCCTGCCCGAGCGCGCGCAGGCCGCCGTCGACATGCGCGGCCCAGGTCTCGACCGCGACGGTGACGGGCGCGGCCGTGTCGTTGACCGCGACCAGCCGGAAGCCGCCGTCGGCTTGGGGGATCGCGGCGACATGGACCGGCGCGAAGAAGCGTCGCGCCATGTGGTGCAGCAGCTTCCAGCCGCCGCCGTGGTCGAGGCTCGACCAGCTCGCCACTGGCCAGGTGTCGTTGAGCTGCCAGTAGAGCGCGCCCCGGCAATGCGGCTTCAGGCTGCGCCAGGCGTCGACGGCGGTGCGGATCGCGAGGCCCTGCTGGACCTGGGAGAGCCAGACGAAGTTCTCGAAGCCCTCGGGGAAGCGGAAGTAGCGGAACATCGTCTCGGCGATGCGGGCGTTGCCGCCGGCGTTCTTCTGGTGGCTCTCCATCACCGGCGAGGCGATGTTACGGTCGTCCGGCGCCGCGAAACCGCGGATCACGTCCATCGACGGATAGGACTGGAAGCCGAACTCGGAGCAGAAGCGGGGCTGCACGTCGCGGTAGTGCTCGAAGTCGCGGCCCTCGTGCCAGACCGACCAGAAGTGCATGTCGCCCGACGTGTCGTCGTGCCAGGCGTCGCCGAAGCTCATTGGGCCGGGGCTGGGCGAGGACGGCCACCAGTTCGCGGCGGGCAGCGTCTCCTTCAGCGCCGTCTCCAGCGTCCGGTTCAGGCGGTCGTAGGCGACGAGGTAGCGGTCACGGTTCGCGCGGCTCTCGGGGAACCAGGTCAGCGCGCCGAGCAGTTCGTTGTCGCCGCACCAGAGTGCTACGTGATGGCCGATGCGGGCGGCCTGGAAGCGCGCCTCGGTTGCGGCCTCGGCGAGGAAGGCGTCAGTCGCCGGATAGAGGTGGCAGGCGTACATGAAGTCCTGCCAGACGAGGAGGCCGAGCGCGTCGCAGGCCTCGTAGAAGGACGCGGGCTCGTAGCGGCCACCGCCCCAGACGCGGATCATGTTCATGTTCGCGTCGGCCGCGGATTGCAGCAGAGTCGCGGGTCTTCGTCGGCGGTGATCCGGCCGGGAAGCGCGTCGGCGGGGATCCAGTTCGCGCCGCGGGCGAAGACGTCGCGGCCGTTGACGCGCAGGCCGAAGCTGCGGCCGGCTTCGTCGGGCGCGCTGACGAGCGCGATCTCGCGTAGTGCTGCCGGGAAGCTGCGGCGCGCGTCGCCGACCGCCACGTCGAGCCGGTGGATCGGCTGCGCGCCCATGCCGGCCGGATGCCAGAGCGCGGGATCGTGCAGGACCAGCCGCGCGGCGAGCGCGCCTTCGCGCGGATCGACGCCGCCCTGCGCGGTGACGCCGTCCATCTCGATGCGCCAGTCCACCGCCTCCTCGGCGAAGCCGCGCAAGCCGACCTCGACGGCGATCTCGACCCGGCCGCCGTCATGGGTCTGCGTGATCTTGGCGCCGGCGATCTCGCCCTCGGGGCCGACGAGCCGGATCGCGCCGTGGAGGCCGACCGGGGCCAGCGCGATGTTCCAGTCCCAGCCGAAGTCGCATTGCGGCTTGCGCAGCATGTTGCCGTTCGGGATCGGGCAGTTGCCTTCGTGCCAGGGCACGAAGAACGGCTGTGCTGCCTGCGCCGCGTTCGCCGCAAGCGTGTTCGAGCGCAGCACGACCTCGATCCGGTTCGCGCCCTGCCGGACGGCGGCGCCGACATCCGCCACGTGCTCGCGGAACGCCGAGGCCGCGCGCAGGACCGGCGGTCCCGTTGATCCGGATTTCGGCGACGCAGTCGAGCCCGTCGACGACCAGCGTCCAGGGCCCGTGGCCGCGCAGGTCGAAGTCGCGGGCGAGCGTCCAGGTCCGGTCGGCGACCCAGCGCAGGTCGTACTCGTTGCGCCCCGCATAGGGATCCGGGATCAGGCCGGCCGCGAACAGCGCCGAATGCACGTCGCCGGGCACGATTGCGTCGAGCCGATGCTCGCCCGTCGCGTCCGCGAGGGTCCAGGAGCCGGACAGGTCGATCATCAGAGGCGTTGCTCGCTCGCCTTGTCGAAGAGGGAGGCCTTGGCGATGTCGGGCACGAGCCGGACCTTCTGGCCCCGGCCGAGGCCGTGCTCGGCACTGGTGCGCACGGAGACGGTCTGTCCGGCCATCTGCAGCCAGACGAGGCTGTCCGAGCCCATCGGCTCGTCGATGTCGACGACCGCCGGCACGCCCTCGGCGCCGTCGCCCGCGCGGATCTCGATGTACTCGGGGCGGATGCCGAGGATCGCCTCGCGCCCGACGACCGAGCCGGGCTCGCCGTCGTAGCCGTCGAGCGGGATGCGCGCGTCGCCGGTGGCGAAGACCAGCGAGCCTGCGGCGTTCTCGACCCGGCCGTCCAGCATGCTCATCGCCGGCGAGCCGATGAAGCCCGCGACGAAGAGGTTCGCGGGCTTGTTGTAGATGGTCTTCGGCGCGTCGAGCTGCTGGATGATGCCGCCGCGCATCACGGCGATCCGGTCCGCGAGCGTCAGCGCCTCGATCTGGTCGTGCGTCACGTAGACCATCGTGTTCTCGAGCTGCGCGTGCAGCCGCTTCAGCTCGACGCGCAGCTCGGAGCGCAGCTTCGCGTCGAGGTTCGACAGCGGCTCGTCGAACAGGAACACGCCGACGTCGCGCACCAGCGCGCGGCCGATCGCGACGCGCTGGCGCTGGCCGCCCGACAGCGCGCCGGGCTTGCGGTCGAGCAGCGCCTCGATCTGCAGGACCTTGGCCGCGCGCGCGACCCGCTCTTCGATCTGGGCCTTGGGCATCCGCGCGTTCTTCAGCCCGAAGCTCAGGTTTCCGCGCACGCTCATCTGCGGATAGAGCGCGTAGGATTGGAACACCATGCCGATGCCGCGGTCCTTGGGCTCGTCCCAGGTCACGTTGCGCCCGTCGATCCAGATCTGCCCGTCGGTGATGTCGAGCAGGCCCGCGATGCAGTTCAAGAGCGTGGACTTGCCGCAGCCCGACGGCCCGAGCAGCACGATGAACTCGCCCTCGGCCACGTCGATGTTCAGGTTGTTGAGGACGTTGGCCGATCCGTAGGTCAGCGTCAGGTCCTTGACGACGATGCTGGCCATGGCCCCTACCCTTTCACGGCGCCCGCGGCGATGCCGCGCACGAACAGCTTGCCGGAGACGAAATAGATGGCGAGCGGCACCAGCCCGGTGATGATCGTCGCCGCCATGTTGACGTTGTATTCCTTCACGCCCTGCACCGAATTGACGATGTTGTTGAGCTGGACCGTCATCGGATAGGTCTCGGGCTTGGTGTAGACGACGCCGAACAGGAAGTCGTTCCAGATGCCGGTCACCTGCAGGATGATCGCGACGACGAAGATCGGCAGCGCCATCGGCAGCATGATCTTGAAGTAGATCTGCCAGAAGCCGGCCCCGTCGACGCGCGCGGCCTTGAAGAGCTCCTCCGGGACGGAGGTGAAGTAGTTGCGGAACAGCAGCGTCAGGATCGGCATGCCGAAGATCGTGTGCACGACGACGAGGCCCCAGAGCGTGCCGTAGAGGCCCATCTCGCGCAGCAGGATCACGATCGGATAGAGCATGACCTGGTAGGGAATGAACGCGCCGAAGATCAGGATCGCGAAGAACGTGTTCGCGCCCTTGAACCGCCAGTTCGCCAGCGCGTAGCCGTTCACGCTCGCGATCGCGATCGACAGGATCACCGAGGGCACGGTGATCCGCACCGAGTTCCAGAAGCCGCGGCTGAGCCCGTCGCAGTTCAGGCCGGTGCAGGCCTCGGCCCAGGCCTTGACCCAAGGCTCGAACGTGATCTCGACCGGCGGCGCGAAGATGTTGCCCATCCGGATCTCGGGCATGCCCTTCAGCGAGGTCACGATCATCACGTAGAGCGGCAGCAGGTAGTAGAGCGCGACGACGATCAGCGTGCCGTAGAGGAATATGTTGCGCCGCGACAGGACCCGCCGCGGCCGGGCGCCGCGCCGATGTGCATGCGGATGGTTCAGCGGGTCGGCGCCGATCACGGCGCCGGCGAGCGTAGCCGGATTAGACACGACGCTTGCCTCCGAATTCGAGATAGGCCCAGGGGATCAGGATCACCGCGACGGTGACCAGCATCATCGTCGAGGCCGCGAAGCCCTGGCCGAGGTTCTGCGCGAGGAACATCATGTCGTAGACGTATTTCGCCGGCACCTCGGACGCGATGCCCGGCCCGCCGCCGGTCTGGGCGACGACGAGGTCGTAGAGCTTGACGATGCCCGACGTGATGATGACCAGCGTCGTGATGAAGACCGGCCGCATCATCGGGATGACGACGAGGAGGTAGGTCTTCCACATCGGGATGCCGTCGACGCGCGCGGCCTTCCAGATGTCCTCGTCGATGCCGCGCAGCCCGGCCAGCATCAGGCACATGACGAGCCCGGTGCCCTGCCACAGGCCCGCGATCAGGATGCCGTAGATGACGATGTCGGAATTGTAGAGCGGGTCGAACGTGAAGCTCTCGAAGCCCATCGCCCGGATCACGCTCTGGATGCCGAAGTCCGGGTTCAGCAGCCATTGCCAGACGAGGCCGGTGACGATGAAGCTGAGCGCGAACGGGTAGAGGAAGATCGTGCGGAACGTATCCTCGAAGCGGATCTTCTGGTCCAGGAGCGCCGCCAGCACGAAACCGATGATGAGGCTGAAGATCAGGCTCAGCAGCCCGTAGATCGCGAGGTTCTCGATCGAGACCAGCCAGCGGTTGGTGCTCCAGAGCCGCTCGTACTGCGAGAGGCCGTCGAAGCGCAGCCGGGGCAGCAGCTTCGAGTCGGTGAACGAGTAGACGATGGTCCAGATCGTGCCGCCGAGGAACACGACGACGGCCGTCAGGATCATCGGGATCGACGCGATCTTGGCGCTGAGGTTGCGGAAGAGCTGGCTTGGACGCTTCGACATGCGGCGCCTCCCCCGGTGGCGTGGCAGGTGGACCGGCCGCCGGGGGTCTCCGGCGGCCGGCGCGGTCGGGGCCGGGTCAGTCGGCGTCGTCGATGATCGCCGCGAAGCGCGCCTGCGCGTCCTCGGGGGTGATCGACATGTCGCTGAAGAACTCGGTCATCAGCTGCTCGATCTGCGTGTTCGTGTCGGGGCTGACGAGCTGGTTGGTCGAGATGACGGTGTTGCCCGCGGCCAGGATCTCGAGGCCCTTCTTCATGCAGTCGTTGGCCGCCGCGAGGTCGACGTCCTTGCGGATCGGCAGCGAGCCCTTCTTCAGGTTGAAGGCGACCTGCACTTCGGGGTTGAACATCGTCGAGGCCAGCACGCCCTGCGCCTCGGTCCTGGCCTCGTCGTCGAGCACCGGGAAGTAGAAGGCGTCGCCGTCGGTCGAGATCAGCTCGTTGACGCCGAGGCCCGGCAGGCAGGTGTAGTCCTCGCCCGCGACCTCGCCGGCGACCTGGAACTCGCCCTGCGCCCAGTCGCCCATGATCTGGCCGCCGGCCTGGTCGGTGATGACCATGTTGGTCGCCTGGTTCCAGTCCTGGACGTTCGACCCCTCGGACATCTCGCGCGCGTCGGCGGCCGCCTGAAAGATCTTGGCGACCTCGGGACCGGCCGCGACTTCGGAATCCTTGTCGCCGTAGACCTGCATCGTCAGGTCCTTGCCGCCGAGGGCGTTCATCATCACGTTGAACGCGCCCGCGCGCTGCCAGGGCTGGCCGCCCATCGCGAGCGGGATCTTTCCGGCCTCGCGCAGCGCCGGCGCCGCGGCGACGAACTCGTCCCAGTTTGCCGGCACCGGGATGCCGGCGTCCGCGAACGCCTGGTTCGACAGCCACAACCACTGCCAGGAGTGGATGTTGATCGGCACGCAGTAGATCTTGCCGTCGAGCGTGCAGCTCTCGAGCATGCCCGGCGCGGCCATGACCTCGGCCCAGCCTTCGGATTCGGCGATGTCGGTCAGGTCGCGCATCATGCCGGCCTCGACCAGCTCCTCGGCCTGCCGGCCGTGGTTGAACTGGGTCGCGCCCATCGGGTCGCCGCCGGTGATGCGGCTGATCATGATCGGGCGCGCGGTCGAGCCGCCTCCGGCGATCGCGCCGTCGACCCAGGTGTTGCCCGTCGCGTTGAACGCGTCGGCCAGCTCGGCGACCGCCGCGGCTTCGCCGCCCGACGTCCACCAGTGCGTGACTTCCAGCTCCGTGGCCGAGGCCGCGCCTGCCATCATGGCGACAGAACTCGCCAATGCGGCGCCCAAGCTCGCATATTTCATTGAGACCTCCCAGTCTGCATCGTTATAGATCGAGGCTAGCGCAAGCCGGCGCTTTAGCGCAACACGGCAATTGCCGCTTTGGCGATATATCGCAGCGAGTCCGGTCAGGCACCGCCGAGTACTGGCCTGCGGGTCCGAAAACATTCTCGTTTTAACAACGCATTACTTGTCATGCCTTCGCGTCGGCAGCGCAGATTCGGGGACGCGAAGGCAGTTTGAACACGTCGCGCTTGCGAGAAGGAGGAATAAAACTGTATCGTTTCAGAAGGGGCTGCCTGAACCCGCGAAACGCTTTCAGCGCGCCTGCTTCGGAGAGAGAATCGCGACGATGACCCGGACCGAGGATGCGCAGGCGACCCCGACCGGCCGGGACGGTCGCCCGACGCTGAAGACCATCGCCTACATGACCGGCCTCGGGGTGACGACGGTGTCGCGCGCGCTGAACGACGCTCCCGATATCGGGCGGGCCACGAAGGAGCGCGTCCGGATGGTCGCGCGCCAGATCGGCTACCGCCCGAACCGCGCCGGCGTGCGCCTGCGGACCGGCAAGACCAACGTCATCAGCCTGATCCTGTCGATCGAGACCCATGTGCTCGGCCTGACCAACCACATCGTCTACGGCATATCCGAACACCTGGCCGGCACGCCCTATCACCTGATCGTCACGCCTTATGCGCCGCGGACCGACCCGCTCGACCCGGTCCGCTACATAGTCGAAACCGGATCGGCGGACGGAGTGATCTTCTCGCGCACCGAGCCTCAGGACCCGCGCGTCGCCTATCTGCACGCGCGCGGGTTCCCGTTCGCGACGCATGGCCGCACCGAGATGGACATCGTCCATCCCTATTTCGACTTCGATAACGCCGCCTACGCCGAGATCGCCGTCGACCGGCTCGCGGCGCGCGGCCGCCGCCGGCTGGCGCTGCTGCCGCCGCCGGCAAACCTGACCTATGCCAGGCACATGGCGGCGGGATTCGTGCGCGGCGTCGAGGCGCACGACCTCATCGAGGTCCCGGTGCATGGCATCCACATCGACATGGCGCCGGCTGAAATTCGAGTCGCGGTCGCCCGGATGATGTCGGCGCGCCGCCGTCCCGACGGCATCATCTGCGGCAGCGCCGCCGCAGCGGTCGGAGCCGTCACGGCCGCCGAGAGCGTTGGTCTGGTCATCGGTCGCGACTTCGACGTCGCGGTCAAGGAGAGCTTCGACCTGATGCGCATGTTCCGCAAGGAGATCGTGATCGTGCACGAGGACTTCCGCGCCGCCGGCGTCGCGCTGGCCGACGCGGTGCTGCGCACGATCGGCGGGGCGCCGCCTGGCGAGCTCCAGGTCCTCGACACGCCGACGCCATGATCCCGCCCGACGCGGTCAGGGCTGCGGGCGCGCTCTGGCAACGCCTTGCGTCCCGAGGCTTGCCGCCGCAGGGTTCTCGCAGGGATCCGAGGCGATCCGAAGCAAGCGAGGGAGGGGACGATGTCGGCACTGAAATTCCTGGAGGCGCCGAATTTCTGGCTGCAGAAGGGCGGCTTCCTGCCGCTCGCGCGGATGGCCTACCACACATCGGGCGAGCTCAACGCCGCGCGCGACAACGCGGTGCTCGTGCCCTCCTGGTACACCGGCACCGGCGACGACAGCGAGATGTTCATGACCGGCGCCGGCCGGGCGCTCGATCCGGACAGGCACTTCCTGATCTTCACCAACCTGCTCGGCAACGGCGTGTCCTCGTCGCCCAGCAATACGGCCCCGCCGTTCGAAGCGGGCCGCTTCCCGAAGGTGACGATCCACGACAACGTGCGGCTTCAGCACCAGCTCGTCACCGAGACGCTCGGGCTCGAGAGCCTTCGCCTCGTCACCGGCTGGTCGATGGGCGCCTGCCAGGCATACCAGTGGGCGGCGCAGTACCCGGACATGGTGCGCGCCGCCGCGCCGATCGCGGGCTCGGCCCGGACGGCGAGCTACAACAAGGTCTTCCTGCTCGCGCTGCGCCGGGCCCTGACCCTCGACCCGGTCTTCGCCGAAGGCTTCTACGACCGCCCGCCGATCGAGGGCCTGCGCGCCTTCGCGGCGATCTATGCCGGCTGGGGCGTGTCCGAGCCGTTCTTTCGCACCGAGGCCTATCGTGCGTTCTCGGCGCAGAACACCGAGGAATTCGTCCAGAACTTCTGGGAGCCGTTCTTCCAGAAGTGCGATGCGAACAACCTGCTGTCGCAGCTCTGGACCTGGGAGCGCGGCGACATCAGCGACAACCCGACCTATGGCAGCGACTACCAAGCGGCGCTGCGGGCGATCAAGGCGCGCATGATCATCATGCCGGTCGATCTCGACCGCTATTTCCCGCCCGTCGACGCGCAGGCCGAGGCCGAACTGATCCCGAACGCCGAGTGCCGGACGATCCGCTCCGACTGGGGCCATATGGCGCCGATGAACCCGGACGACGCGCCGGCGATCGACGCGGGACTGCGCGACCTGCTCGCAGACTGACGCGGCGCGACTTCTACATCACGGCGCCGATCTGCCACGGCACGAATTCGGCGCCGCCGAAGCCAAGTTCCTCGCTCATCGTGTGCCGTCCCGAGGCGGTGGCGATCAGCATCTCGAAGATCTCGGCGCCCTTCGCCTGCAGGCTGACGCCCTCCGAGACCACGTCGCCGCAGTTGATGTCCATGTCCTCGGACATCCGGGCGTACATCTCGGAGTTCGTCGCAAGCTTGATGCAGGGCGTCGGCTTGTAGCCCGAGACCGAGCCGCGGCCGGTGGTGAAGACGATGAGGTTGGCGCCGCAGGCGATCTGGCCGGTCACCGAGGCCGGGTCGTAGCCGGGGCTGTCCATGAAGGTGAAGCCCGGCGTCGTGATCTCCTCGGCGAACTTGTAGACCCCGACCAGCGGCGCGGTGCCGCCCTTGGCGACCGCGCCCAGCGATTTCTCGAGGATCGTCGTCAGGCCGCCGCGCTTGTTGCCGGGCGACGGGTTGTTGTCCATCTCGCCGCCGTTGCGCGCCGTGTAGTCCTCCCACCAGGCGATGCGGTCGACCAGCTTCTGGCCGACCTCGCGGCTGACCGCGCGCCGGGTCAGCAGGTGCTCGGCGCCGTAGACCTCGGGCGTCTCGGCGAGGATCGTCGTGCCGCCATGGGCGACCAGCATGTCCGAGGCGACGCCGAGCGCCGGGTTCGCGGTGATGCCGGAATAGCCGTCCGAGCCGCCGCATTGCAGCCCGACCATCAGCGCCGACAGCGGCGCGGGCGTGCGCTCGACCCTGTTCGCGCGGGCGGCCATCTCCTTCAGGATCTCGACGCCCTTCTCGACGGTCTTGCGGGTGCCGCCGGTCTGCTGGATCGTCATGTAGCTGGAAGTTGCCGTCCTGGCGCATCCGGCCCGCGCCGATCAGGTCGGGGATCTGCATGACCTCGCAGCCGAGCCCGACCAGCAGGATGCCGCCGAAGTTCGGGTTGCGCGCGTATCCCTTCAGCGTGCGGAACAGCGTGTCGTAGCCCTCGTCCTTGCCCGACATGCCGCAGCCGGTGCCGTGCACGATCGGCACGACGCCGTCGACGTTCTTCATCGTCGGCGAACCAGTCCGAGCCGCTCCGCCTGCTCTGCGATGAAGCGGGCGACGCTGCCCGAGCAGTTCACCGAGGTCAGCACGCCGAGGTAGTTGCGGGTGCCGACCTTGCCGTCCGAGCGGTGGTAGCCCATCCATTCGCGCGCGGCGTTCGGCGTGGCCGGCGGGTTGAGATCGGTGCCGAACGCGTAGTCGCGCTCGTGCTCGCCCATGCCGAGGTTGTGCGAATGGACGTGCGCGCCGGCGGGGATGTCCGCCGTCGCCTGGCCGATGATCTGGCCGTAGCGCACGACGTTCTCGCCCCTGCGGATGTCGCGGCTCGCGATCTTGTGGCCCTGCGGCGCGGGCTGGCGCAGGGCTGCGTCCAGCCCCTCGGGCATCACGCCCTCGGCGAGGTCGCCGAGCGCGATCACCACGTTGTCGTCCGGATGCAGGCGAATGATGCGTGCTGTCTTGTCGAGCATGGTTGTCCCCTCCGCGCCCGAACGACTGCGCCCGGCCTGCGCGTGAAACTGATATATCACTCATGCGGGCGGGGACTTCAAGCGGCGCCGGCGCGATCAGCGGCCCGTCGCCTCCGCTTCCGGCCGGCGCGCGGCCCAGCCGAGCAGCGCGTCGAGCGCCGGGCAAAGCGACTGCCCCCACTCCGTCAGCCGGTACTCGACCTTGGGCGGCGCCTGGTGATGCACGATGCGCAGCACGATCCCGTCGTCCGCCACCTGGCGCGGCTGCTGGATCAGCATCTGGTCGCGTTCCTCGCCTCGGACCGCGCCGCGGCGATCCACGGCGCCGACTACGTTATCGACGGCGGCACGATCCCGACGATCTGAACCGGCCGGGCGATCGCGGGCGCCGGCCGGGCCTCAGCCCGGCTTGTAGTCCCGCGTCGCCTCGAGGTCGTGCGTGCCGTAGGGCAGCGCCATCAGCTCGTCCCAGACCGCGTCGGCGATCGGAAAGGCGGCCCAGTCCAGCGTCTGCGCGACGCGCTCGGGCTTGCTGACGCCGCAGATCGTCGAGGCGATCCGAGGGTCGCGCATCGAGAACTGCAGCGCCGCGGCGCCCGGCGGAACGCCGTGGCGCGCGCAGACCTCCTCGACCGCGCGCACCGGCGCCAGCATCTCGTCGGTCGCGTCCTGATAGGCGAGCCGGCCGTAGCTGCTCGCGCCCTTGGCCAGCGCGCCGCTGCCATAGGGCGCGGCGTTGAACACCGCGATGCCGCGCTCCGCCGCAAGCGCGATCAGCGGCTCGGCGTGGCGGTTGATCAGCGTGAAGCGGTTATGCGTGATCGTCGCGTCGAAGTCCCAGTCGCGCAGCAGCGGCATCATCACGTCGATGTTCCCCGCCGCGAGGCCGACCGCCTTGGCGAGCCCCTTCTCCTTCATCGCCATCAGCGCGCCGAGCGCCGCGTCGATCTCCTTCAGGTCGCGCGCGTGTTCGGGATCGTGCAGGTGCAGGATCTCGACATGGTCCCGGCCCAGCGCCTCGAGGCTCTCCTCGAGCGACCGCCAGGCCCGGTCCGCGTCGAAGCGCCCGGTCTCCATGTCGCGGTCGAGCTTGGTCGAGAGGACCCGCCCCTCGGGCCAGCCGCCGAGCTCGCGCACGACCATGCCGATGCGCTCCTCGGAGCGGCCCATGCCGTAGTTGCGCGAGCTGTCCGCGAACCCGTCCGGCTGCGCGAGGATCGCGCGCACCGTCGCCTTGGCGCGCTCCTCGTCCACCGCGTAGCCGTAGGTGTCCGGCATGTCGCCGAGCGCCGAGGTGCCGAAGCACACCTTCGGAACCGAGACCCCGGTGTTGCCGATCGCCGTATGCGTCATTCCGCGCTTTCCCCCTGCTTTCATCCGTCAAACGTCGCGCCAGGCCCCGTCCGCCGCCGATCCGAGCGCCGCCTCGACCAGCGCCTGGACCCGCGCGCCGGCGGCGAAGCCGAACGGCTCGGGTCCACGGCCGGCCAGCGCGTCGAGAAACCGCGCGACCTCGATCGCCTTCAGGTCGTTGAACCCCAGCTGGTGGCCGGGCGCAACGCAGAACGCGCCGTAGGGCGGGTGCGCGGGTCCCGCCTCGATCGTGCGGAAGCCGCGTCGGCCCTGCGGCCCGCTGGCATCGAAGACGCGCAGCTCGTTGAGGCGCTCCTGCGTGAAGCCGAGCCCGCCCTTGCTGCCGTAGACCTCGAAGTCGTGCTGCATCTTGCGACCGGTCGCGACCCAGTTCGCCTCGAGGCTGCCGCTCGCGCCGCTGGCGAAGCGCAGGAACGCGCGGGCCACGTCGTCGACGACGACTGGCCGCGGCGCGCCGTCCGGGCCGGGACGCTCGGCGATCACCGTCGCCGCGTCGCCCAGGACACGGGAGATCGGCCCGAGCAGGAACTCGGCCGTCGCCAGCGCGTGGCTGCCGAGATCGGCCATGACGCCGCCGCCCTCGGGATCGAGCCGAAAGCTCCAGCCCGCTGCCGGATCGGCCATGTAGTCCTCGGCGTGGATGCCCCGGTACGTGTAGATCTCGCCAAGCTCGCCGCTCGCGATCATCTCGCGCGCGAGCCCCAGCATCGGGTTGCAGAGGTAGTTGAAGCCGACTTGCGTCGCCACGCCGGCCGCCGCGGCCGCATCGGCCATCTCGCGCGCCGCCGCCGCGGTCGGCGCCAGCGGCTTCTCGCAATAGACCGGCTTGCCGGCCGCCAGCGCCGCCAGCGCCATCTCGCGGTGCAGCGCGTTCGGCGCGGTCACGTCGACGAGGTCGATCGCCGGGTCCGCGGCCATCGCGCGCCAGTCGGTCGTCGAGCGCGCGAAGCCGAGCCGCGCCGCAGCGCCCGCCGCGATCTCCTCGGTCGCGTCGGCGAGGCAGGCGAACTCGACGTCATAGGGCAGGTCGAAGACCCGCGCCGCCGTCGCGAAGCCGAACACATGGGCCTTGCCCATGAAGCCCGAGCCGATCAGGCCGAGCCGCAGAACCGGTTTCGCCATCGCCCTACTCCTGCGCCGCGAGCGCGGCGGCGTTGACGACCAGCGCCGGATCGAGGCGCCCGGCGAGGCAATCGAGCGCGTTCCGGACCGAGACCACCGCCATCCGCTCCATCGACTGCTGCGAGAGGCCCGCGACATGCGGCGACAGCACCGTGCCCGGAAGGCCCGTCAGCGCGGCCCCCGGCGCCGGCGGCTCGTCGCCGAAGACGTCGATCCCGGCCGCGGCCACATGGCCCGAGCGCAGCGCCTCGGCCAGCGCCGCCTCGTCGACGACGCCGCCGCGGGCGGTGTTGACGACGATGGCGCCCGGCTTCAGCCGCGCGATCTCGGCCGCGCCCAGCACGGGCGCCGCGCCCTTCGGCGCATGGACCGAGACGAAATCCGCCTGGGCCAACGCCGCGCCCAGGTCGGATACCATCCGCACCGGCGCCGGCGTCGAGCCGGGCGGCAGGAACGGATCGAAGGCGTCGATCTCCATGCCGAAGCCCGCCGCCATCTGCGCCAGCAGCCGCCCGGCGCGGCCGTAGCCCACGATCAGCAACCGCGAGCCGCGAAGCTCGCGCCCGGCGTAGCCGTCGCGCCGCGCCCAGGCGTTCTCGCGCACCGCGGCGTCCATCTCGCGGACCTGCTTGGCGCAGGCCAGCATCATCGCCATCGCGTGCTCGGCCACCGAGCGCGAATTGACGTCGCCGACGATGGCCAGCGGAATGCCGCGCGCGTTCAGCGCGGCGACATCGACCGAATCGTAGCCGACGCCGTGGCGCGAGACGATGCGCAGCCGGGGCGCTGCCGCGATCAGCGCCGCCGTCAGCGGCTGCGTTCGGATCACCAGCGCGTCCGCCGCGCCGAGGAACGGCGCGAAGGCGTCGGGCGCGCCGTCCTCGACATAGTCGACGGTCACGCCCGGCGCGGCGCGCGCGAGGTCGACGCCGCTGGGATGGATCCGGCCGGCGATCAGGACGTGCGGCATCAGTAGGCGAGCCCGCCCTGGGCCTTGGAGCCCGCCTCGCCGATCAGCTCGCGCGCGCGGTCGACGCTTGCCTGCGCCGCGGTCGCGAGCAGGCGCACGTCGTTGGCGATCGTCACGAGGTCGAAGCCGCGCCGGATCGCCGCCGCCGCGTAGTCGGGCCCGCCGCAGTGGATCGCGGCGCGGATGCCGACGCCCTTGGCTGCGGCGAGGATGCGCGCGATCGCCTCGTCCATCTCCGGCTCCTTGCGGTCGAAGCCCGGCGCGAGGCGCCCGCCGGTGATCCCGAGCGTCAGGTCGGCCGGACCGATGTAGACGCCGTCGAGGCCCGGGGTCGCGACGATCTCGTCGAGGTTCGCCATCGCCTCTGCGGTCTCGATCATCGCGAGGCAGAACACCTGGTCGTTGGCGTCCTTGAAATAGGTGGGCCCGGCCGCGAAGCCGACCCGCGTCGGCCCGAAGCTGCGCGTGCCCATCGGCGGAAAGCGCATGTAGGAGACAAGCCGCTCGGCGTCGGCGCGCGTGTTGACCATCGGGCAGATGATCCCGTAGGCGCCCGCGTCGAGCGCCTTCATGATCGCGCCCGGCTCCAGCCAGGGCACGCGGACGATCGGCGTGACGCCGCTCGCGCGCAGCGCCTGCAGCATCACGAGCGCGTCGGAATAGCCGAGCGCCCCATGCTGCATGTCGACGGTCAGGCTGTCATAGCCCTGCGCCGCCATGATCTCCGCGGTGAAGGAACTGCCGACCGACAGCCAGCCGTTGATCGCGCCCCCGCCCTGATCCCATAGCGTCTTCAACGGATTGCGAAACATGTCTCTTCCTTCAGCTGAGTATCTGGGCGAGCTTCGTGCTCTGGTAGTCGGCGATGCCCTCGACGCCGCCCTCGCGGCCCATGCCGGAAGCCTTGACGCCGCCGAACGGCGCCTCGGCCGCGGCCAGCGCGAAGGAGTTGACGCCGACCATGCCGGCCTGCAGCTCGGCGACCGCCTCGCGCGCCCGCGCGGCGCTGGTCGTGAACGCATAGGCCGAGAGGCCGGCCGGCGCGGAATTGGCGCGCGCATAGACCTCCTCGGGCGTCGCGAAGCGCGCGATCGCGGCGACGGGCCCGAAATTCTCCTCGGCCATCGCGCGCATGTCGTCGCGGACCTCCGAGAGCACGGTCGGCTCGAAGAAATGCCCGGCGTTGAACGCGGCCGGCGAGCGGCCGCCGGCCTCGAGCCGCGCGCCCTGCGCGACGGCCTCCTCGACGACGGCGGCGACCTCGTCGCGGCGGCGGGCGCTGATCAGCGGTCCCATCCCGACGGCCTCGTCCAGCCCGTCGCCGAGCCGGATCGCGCGGGCGCGCTCGACGAAGCCGGCGACGAAGCGGTCGTGAAGGCTCTCGTGCACGTAGAAGCGGTCCGGCGTCACGCAGACCTGGCCCGCATTCGCGAACTTGGTCGGCACGGCGAGGTCGAGCGCAGCCCCGAGATCGGCGTCGTCGAAGACGATCATCGGCGCGTTGCCGCCAAGCTCCATCGACACGCGCTTCAGCGTCGCCGCCGCGTCGCGGATCATCTGCTGGCCGACCCGCGTCGAGCCGGTCAGCGAGACCTTGCGCACCTCGGGCGCCGCCATAAGCGGCCGGTAGACGGCGTCGGTCGCGCCGACCAGCAGCGCGACCGCGCCCTTCGGCAGGTCGGCCGCGCGCAGGCAGTCGAAGAGGATCATCGCCGTGCCGGGCGTCTGGCTCGACGGGCGCAGGATCACCGCGCAGCCAGCCGCGAGCGCCGGCGCGATCTTGCGCGCGGGCAAGCGCCGCGGGGAAGTTCCAGGCGGTGAAGGCCGCGCAGATCCCGACCGGCTCGCGGCTGACCTCGAAGCGCCCGCCGGGCACGCGGCTCTCGACGAGGCGGCCGTAGATGCGCCGCGCCTCCTCGGCGTGCCAGCGGAACTGGTCGAGCGCCAACGCCCATTCGCGGCGCGCCTGCGCGATCGGCTTGCCGGTCTCGGTCGCGATCATCCGCGCCGCGTCCTCGGTGCGGCCGCGCATCGCGTCGGCGACCGCGTGCAGCGCCTCGGCCCGGTCCCAGCCGGACCGGCGCCGCCACGCGTCGAAGCCGGCCGCCGCCGCGTCCAGCGCCTCGGCCGTCTCGGCGGCGCCGGCGGCCGGCGCCCGGCCCACGACGCGCCCGGAGACCGGGCTCGACACATCGACCACGCCGCCTGACGCATCCTTTCGCCAGGCGCCGTCGAGATAGAGCCCGTAGCCTTCGTACATGGAATTTCCGTCCCCTGCCCGGCTCGTCCCGGCCGGCTCCGCAACAATCATTGCGGATGTCCCGGGATGTCAATATACATTCTACCCGACGGGAAACCCCGCGACCGAGGGAGGATTTCGATGCCCAGCGACACCCTTCGCCTGACGATGGCGCAGGCGCTCGTGCGCTATCTCTGCAACCAGTTCACCGAGATCGAGGGGACGCGCGTGCCGCTCTTCGCCGGCGCCTTCGCGATCTTCGGGCACGGCAACGTCACTTGCCTCTCGGAGGCGCTGGAGGCGGCGAAGGACACGCTGCCGACCTGGCGCGGGCAGAACGAGCAGTCGATGGCGCTGGCCGCGATCGCCTACGCGAAGGCCAGGCGCCGCCGCCAGCTGATGGTCGCGATCTCGTCGATCGGCCCGGGCGCGCTGAACATGGTCACGGCCGCCGCGATGGCGCATGCGAATCGCCTGCCGGTGCTGCTGCTCGCGGGCGACGTCTTCGCCAACCGCCGGCCCGACCCGGTGCTGCAGCAGGTCGAGGTGTTCTCGAACCCGACGGTCTCGGTCAACGACGCGTTCCGCCCGGTCACCCGCTACTGGGACCGGATCACCCATCCCGAGCAGATCATCTCGTCGCTGCCCCAGGCGATCGCGACGATGCTGGACCCGGCCGATTGCGGGCCGGCCTTCATCGGCCTCTGCCAGGACACGCAGGAGATCGCCTACGACTACCCGGCCGCGTTCTTCGCGCCGACCGTGCATCGGGTCCCGCGCCCGCGCCCGGACCGGGCCCGGCTGGCCGAGGCGGTCGCGAAGCTGCGCTCGGCGAAGCGGCCGCTGATCATCTCGGGCGGCGGCGTGCGCTATTCGCTGGCGAACGAGGCGGTCGCGGAGTTCGCGACCTCGCGCGGCATCCCGATGACCGAGACGATCGCCGGCAAGGGGACGGTCACGCACGACCATCCGGCCCATGCCGGCCCGATCGGCGTCGTCGGCTCGACCTCGGCCAACGCGCTGGCCGGCGAGGCCGACGTGGTGCTCGCGATCGGCACGCGGCTGCAGGACTTCACGACCGGCTCCTGGACCGCCTTCGCGCACGACGCCGAGTTCATCTCGATCAACGCGGCGCGCTGGGACGCGACCAAGCACCGGGCGATCCCGGTCGTCGGCGATGCGCTCGAGACGGTGACCGAGCTCGACGCGGCGCTCGGCGACTGGAAGGCCGACGCCGCCTGGACCGCGCGCGGCCCGGCGGAGTTCGCGAAGTGGAACGCGCTGCTCGACGACCTGCAGAAGCCGACCAACGCGCCGCTGCCGACCTATGCGCAGGTCGTCGCCGCGGTGAACGCGAAGGCCGGCCCGCACGACCCGATGATCACCGCGGCCGGCGGCCTGCCCGGCGAGACCGTGAAGGGCTGGCGCATCAAGGCGCCCGACACCTACGACTGCGACTTCGGCTTCTCCTGCATGGGCTACGAGATCGCCGCCGGCTGGGGCCATGCGATGGCGAACCCGGACGTGACGCCGATCGTGATGGTCGGGGACGGATCGTACCTGCTGATGAACTCGGACATCTATTCGTCGGTGCTCACGGGGCACAAGATCATCGTCGTCGTCTGCGACAACGGCGGGTTCGCCGTCATCAACCGGCTGCAGAACTTCAAGGGCGTGCCCTCGTTCAACAACCAGATCGTCGACTGCAAGGTGATCGAGCCCTTCTCGGTCAGGTTCGCCGACCACGCGCGCTCGATGGGCGCCGAGGCGCGGCATGTCGAAAGCCTCGCCGACCTGCCGGCCGCGCTCGACTGGGCGCAGACGACCGACCGGACGACGGTGATCTCGATCGACACCGACCCCTTCGCCTGGGTTCCCGGCGACGCCGACTGGGACGTGGGCGTGCCCGAGGTCTCGGAGCGCGCCGAGGTGCGCGAGGCCCGCGCCGCGCATGACGCGATCCGCGCCCGCCAGCGGGTGGGCGTCTGATGCGCGCCCGCCTCGGCATCGCCCCGATCGCCTGGACCAACGACGACCTGCCCGAGCTCGGCGGCGACACGCCGCTGGAGACCTGCCTGTCGGAGGCGAGGCTCGCAGGCTTCTCCGGCGTCGAGACCGGCGGCAAGTTCCCGAAGACCGCGCCGGAGCTGCGGGCCGTGCTCGACGCGCATGGCCTGTCGCTGGCCTCGGGCTGGTATTCGGGCACGGTCCTCGACAGCGACCCGGAGGCCGAGAAGGACCAGGCCCGCGCGCAGCTCGCGCTCTTCCGCGACGCTCGGCGCCGCCTGCCTCGCCTATGGCGAGACCGCCGGCACGATCCAGAACAAGCGCGGCGCGCCGCTCGCGACGCGGCGCGTGCTCGACGAGGACCAGATCCGCGCCTATGGCCACAAGCTGACCGCCTTCGCCGAGTTCTGCGCCGATCAGGGCGTGCCGCTCGGCTTCCATCACCACATGGCGACCGCGTTCGAGACCGAGCGCGACCTCGACCTGCTGATGAACCACACCGGCGCGGCGGTGCGGCTGCTCTACGACGCGGGCCACATGGCCTTTGCCGGCGGCGACCCGCTGGCGGTCATCGACAAGCACGCGGCGCGGATCGTCCATGTCCATGCGAAGGACATCCGGGCGCCGGTCGTGGCCGGGCTCGACCGCACGCGCGAGAGCTTTCTCGATGCGGTGCTGAAGGGCGCCTTCACCGTGCCCGGCGACGGCGCGCTCGACTTCACGGCGATCGTGCAGCGGCTTGCCGACAACGGCTACGAGGGCTGGTTCGTCGTGGAGGCGGAGCAGGACCCCGCCCTCGCCCCGCCGCTCGAATACGCCCGCATCGGCTGCCGCACGCTGACGGCGGCGCTGCAGGCCGCCGGCTACTCGATCGAGCCCTGAAGCGTCAGCGCCCCGTCCGGCAGCGGAGGGGCGGCCGCGTACCCGCCCCAGACCGACTGGTCGAAGTGGATGACGGCGCCGGTCATCAGGCCGGCGTCGTCCGAGGCGAGAAACGCGACCGCGCGCGCCACCTCGGCCGGATCGACGAGCCGCCCGAAGGGCTGGCCGGCGGCGGCCTCCTCGAGCCAGTTGTCGGCGGCGCCATGGTACTCGCGCTGGATCCGGTCCTCGCCTTCCGACGACATCCAGCCGATGTTGAGCTGGTTGACGCGGATCCGGTTGCGCAGCAGCCCGAAGGCCGCGTTGCGCGTCATCGTCTGCAGCCCGCCCTTCGACGCGCAATAGGCGGCGATGAACGGCTGGCCCGCCATGGCCGAGGTCGAGCCGATGTTGACGATTGCGCCGGCGATCCGCTCGCGGATCATCACCTTGACGGCCTCCTGCATCAGGAAGAACGGCGCGCGCATGTTGACGGCCATCATGCGGTCGTAAAGATCCTCGGACGTGTCGACGAGGGTGCCGCGGTCGGTCATGCCGGCCGCGTTCACCAGCACGTCGACCCGCCCGAAATTCGCGTCCGCAGCCGCGACGACGGCGCGGCAATCGGCGACCTGTCCGAGATCCGCCGCGACGAAGGCGACCGCGACGCCGGTCTCGCCGGAGATCGCCTCGGCCATCGCCGCGCCCTTGGCCCGGTTGCGGCCGCAGATCACGATCCCCGCCGCGCCGGCCTCCGCGAAACGCCGCGCGATCGCCGCGCCCAGCCCTTGCGTGCCGCCGGTCACGACCGCGACCTTTCCGTCCAGTCTGTTCATCGCCCTTCCTCCCCGCTTTGCGAAGTTCATATTGACAAATCCGGCGCGCTGCAACGATTGTTGCGGCCAAAGAGGAACGGGAGGACGGGAATGCTTCGGATCGCGTTGCTGGGCTGCGGCAGGATCGGGCGGATGCATGCGGCGACCATCGCGACGCACCCGCGCGCGACGCTGGCGGTGGTCTACGACATCGACGCGGCCGCAGCGGCAGAGGTCGCCGCCGCGCACGGGGTGGAGGCAGCCGGATCGGTCGACGCGATCCTCGGCTCGGCCGACGTCGACGCTGTGCTGATCGCGACGGCGACGCCGACCCATGCCGACTACATCGAGATGGCCGTCGCCGCCGGCAAGGCCGTGCTCTGCGAGAAGCCGATCGATCTGGACCTCGCCCGCGTCGAACGCTGCCGGACCGCGATCGCGGGCAGCTCCGTGCCGGTCCAGCTCGGCTTCAACCGCCGCTTCGACCCCGGCCACCGCGCGGCGCGCGAGGCGGTCGCGTCCGGCGAGATCGGCGACCTGCATCAGGTCATCATCACGTCCCGCGATCCCGAGATGCCGCCGCGCAGCTACTACGAGGTCGCGGGCGGCCTGTTCCGCGACATGACGATCCACGACTTCGACCTCGCGCGCTACATGCTTGGCGACGAGCCGGTCGAGGTCTTCGCGGTCGGCGGGCGGCTGATCGACCCCGGCCTGATGTCCGAGCTCGACGACCATGACAGCGCGATGATCCTGATGCGCACCGCCGACGGCAAGCAGTGCTGCATCAACAACTCGCGCACCGCGGTCTACGGCTACGACCAGCGCGTCGAGCTGATGGGCAGCAACGGCATGGTCACCAGCGGCAACCGCAAGCCGCACGAGATGCGGCGCTACGGCGCTTCCTCCGTCGAGGACGCGGCGCCCTACCAGTTCTTCTTCATCGAGCGCTACGTCGAGGCGTTCCGCGCCGAGATCGACGCCTTCGTCGACTGCGTCGAGCAGGGCACGGCCCCTCAGGTCGGCTTCGACGACGGCCGCCGGGCGCTGATCCTAGCGGAGGCGGCCTACCGCTCGCTCGCCGAACGGCGGATGGTGCGCGTCGACGAGATCGTCTGACGCAGCGGAACCGGAGGGCGGCGACATGGCGACGCGACAGGACCGGCCGCCCGCCGTCGCCCCGGCAAGCTACGAGGCGCTGATCCGGCTGATCCACGACGACTTCCACCGGTTCAGCCCGACCTACCAGCAGATCGCCGAGTTCCTGACCCGCAATCCGAACGAGATCGGCGTCTATTCGGTGAACGCGCTGGCCGAGCGCTGCGGCGTGCACGCGTCGTCGCTGGTCCGTTTCGCGCAGCTGCTCGGCTATCGCGGCTTCAAGGACCTGCAGGGCGTGTTCCAGCTTCGGCTGATGACCGCGGCGCCCGGCTTCGAGGCCCGCGCGGAGCGGCTGAAGACCGAGCTTGGCGCGCGCGACATGGACGGGCTGCGCGGCCTGCTGCGCGACACCGCGATCCGCGACATCGCGGCGCTCGAGGAGATGCTCGACGGCGTGACGGAGGCGGATTTCGCGCGCGCCGTCGATATCCTGGCAGGCGCCCGCACGATCTACCTGATCGGCCAGCTCCGATCGGAGCCGGTCGTGCTGCTGATGCGCTACATCCTGACGATGCTCGGGCGGCGGTCGGTCCTGCTCGACCCGGCCGGCGGCCTCGCGACGCACATGGCCCGCGCGATCGAGCCGGCGGACGCGCTGATCGCAGTCTCGTTCCGCTTCTACGCGACCGAGGTCGTCAACATCGCCGAATTGGCGCTCGCAGCCGGCGTCCCGATCGTCGCGATCTCCGACAGCACGCTGTCGCCGCTGGCGAAGTCGGCGAGCGTGCTCTTCGCGCTGCCCGAGCACGAATACACGTTCGCCCGCTCGCTGGCGGCGCCAATGTGCCTTGCGCAGGGCCTGCTGACGGGGCTCGCGTCGCGGCTGGACCTCGGTCAGGCCGGAACGCCGCGGATTCCGGTCGCCACCGGACCGTAGCCGCACGGCCCGGCCCCGGACCGCCGAGCCTGTCGTCTCGCGGACCCGCCGGTCGCCCCCCGGATTGGCCGCCATGCTGCAGCGCCGCCGTCTATACTGCGGTCGCACGCAGGCCCCGCCGCGCGCGGGCGTCCCATTCGCGAGCGTCGGCCTGCCGAGACTCCGCGCGATTGCCAGACAAAGGCTACCACCCGCCGACGCCGGGCGCGCGCGCCCGGCCATTGCGCATGATGCAGGAACGTGACACGCGGGCAACCTTGTGCGAGAATCGTGCCAGCAACCTTGTGCGGGCTACGGGATTGGTTCAAAGGCAGGGTCGAGGCCATGTCCCGCCCATTGAGCAGAACGAAGGCGGCCTGACGGTCGGATTCTTCGTCGGAGCGTTCAGGTTGGCTTCAGGATGGGCGCGTAGGCCTGCGGATTACTGACGCGGTCCCGCGGCTCTTGCGTGCGTCGCAACGGAGGATATCTCGATGCAGGCGACCATCTGGCTTGGGATCGGCCTGATCGGCCAACTGCTGTTCACCTCGCGGTTTCTGGTCCAGTGGATCACCAGCGAACGGGTGGGCCGCAGCATTGTGCCGCTGGCTTTCTGGTGGCTGAGCGTCTGCGGCGGCCTCACGTTGCTGGCCTACTCGATCTGGCGACAGGATCCGGTGTTCATCCTCGGCCAGTCCTTCGGGCTGATCGTCTACGCTCGCAACCTGATGCTGATCCGGCGGACCGGGGCTGCTCAGCCATCATGACCCTCGCCGCACGCTACGGTATTCCGATCGCGATGCTGGCCTTCGCCGTCGCGGCGGGTCTGGGCGTACTGTGGCGGCCGGTGATGCCGATAGACGAGACGCGCTATCTCGCCGTGGCCTGGGAGATGAGGCAGGGCGGCGACTGGCTCGTGCCCCACATCAACGGCGAAATCTACACGCACAAGCCGCCGCTGCTGTTCTGGCTGATAAATCTGGTCTGGTCGATTTTCGGCGTCGGCGATGCGGGGCGCCTGGTCGGGCCGGTCTTCGGGTGCCTTGCGATCGGCGCGACCGGGCGGCTCGCCGCCAGCCTCTGGCCGGACCAGCCGGGCATCGGCGGTCGGGCCGCGCTGATCCTGGCAGGCTTCGGCGTCTTCGGCCTGTTTGCCGGCCTGACGATGTTCGACGCGATGCTGACCCTCGCGGTCGTGCTCGGAGCGATGGCGCTGGTCGCGACCGACCGCACCCCCCGGGCCTGGCTCGCGTTCGGCGCCGCGCTGGCGCTGGGCGCGCTGGCAAAGGGGCCGGTGATCCTGATTCACCTGCTGCCGATGGCTCTGCTGATGCCTTGGTGGTCCGGAGCCCGGTTCGGGGCCATGCTGCGCGGCGTCGGGATTGCGCTGGTCGTCGGCGTCGCGATCGTCGCGCTCTGGCTCGTTCCGGCGATCCTCGTCGGCGGCGCCGAGTACCGCGATGCGGTCCTCTGGTCGCAAAGCGCCGGGCGCATCAGCAACTCGTTCGCGCATCAGAGGCCCTGGTGGTTCTTCCTCGCCTTGCTGCCCCTTCTGCTCTGGCCCTGGGCCTGGTCGGCGCAGGTCTGGCGCGGCGTCCTGTCCGCCGGCGCGGCCGACCGGGGCCTTCGGCTCTGCCTGGTCTGGGGCGCAGCGACGCTGGCGCTGTTCAGCCTGATCAGCGGCAAGCAGATCCACTACCTGCTCCCGGCGCTGCCCGCAGCCGCCCTGGCCATCGCGCGCACGCTCGGCGACCGGCGTGCGCGCGCGCCGCTGGCCGGGCTGCTGCCCGCGGTGCTCGGACTGGGACTGATCCTGGCGGCGCTGGGAGTACTGCCCGTCGACGACCGGACCGCCGGGCTGCTGCACCCGGCCTGGGCCATGTGCCTGGTGGGCCTCGCCTTGCTCGGCCTCGGCGCCAGCGCCCTTTGGCTGCGTAGTGGAGCGATCGCAACGCTGGGGATTGCCGCGCCCCCGATCCTCGCCCTTGTCTTCGCGGCCGGGGTTGCCGGGCCGGCCTACGACGCGGGCGTGATCGGCAGGGTCTTCGCCGAACGCGACGCCGACGGCGTCGCGATCCTGTCCCGCGCCTACCAGGGCGAGTTCACCTATGCCGGGCGCCTCGTCCATCCGGTGCTGACCTTCGACGACTTGGACGCCGCGCAGGCCTGGCTGGCCGAGAACCCCCGGCGCGCGCTCTTGGCCCGCACCGACCGGCCGCACCCGGACTGGCTCCCGATCGCCAGCACCGTGTTCCGGAACCGGCCCTACGGCATCTGGTCCGGGGAGGCCGCCGCTCCGTCGGAACGGGAGCCGTCGTCGTGATCCCGCGGGCCGTCAGCGTCGTCGTGCCCTTTCACGACGAGGAGGGGGCGGTCCTCGGCGTGATCGACGAGATCGCGGCCGCGCTTGCCGGGCTGGAGTTCGAGATCGTCGCCGTCGACGACGCCTCGACGGACGCCACCGCTTGGCATCTGTCGGAACGCGCCCGGATCGAGCCGCGCCTGAGCGTCGTCACACACCCGCGCCGGGCCGGCCAGTCCTCGGCGATCCGGAGCGGCGTGCGCGCGGCCCGGTACGACTGGGTCGCGACGCTGGACGGCGACGGACAGAACCCTCCCGACCAGATACCGCTGCTGTGCGAGGCGCTTCGCGACGGCGACACGTCGGGAGTAGGACTGGTGCAGGGCCAGCGCGCCGTCCGGCGAGACAGCTTCGCCAAGCGCGCGGGGTCGAGGATCGCCAACGCGATCCGCGCCGCCGCCCTGCGCGACGGCGTGCGCGACTCCGGCTGCGGCCTCAGGTTGTTCCGCCGCAGCGCCTATCTCGACCTGCCCTTCTTCGACCATATCCACCGCTTCCTGCCGGCGATGCTGCAGAGCGAGGGCTGGACGATCCGCCTTGTCGACGTTGCGCACCGGCCGCGGACGAGCGGCGTCTCCAAGTACTCGAACCTGCAGCGCACGCTGGTGGGCATCGTCGACCTCGCCGGGGTCGCCTGGCTGATCCGCCGCCGAGGGCTGCTCCGCGGCCCGGGCGCCGCGGCGCCCGCCCGCGTCGCGCCCGGCCTGCCAGGCGCGAGCGTCGACGGGTCGTCCGAGGCCGCCTACGGGAGCGACCGACGATCCGCCGCTTCGGCGAACCGCTGAAGACCTGGAGCCGGACTTGCGCATCCTGCTCGTCGAGGACGATCCGGGCCTGGGCTCCGCGCTCTGCGACCAGATCGCGGCGGAGGGCCACACCAAGGATTGGGCGCAATGCCTCGACGACGCGCGGGCCTGCGTCGCGACCACCGACTACGACCTGATCCTGCTCGATCTGACGCTGCCCGACGGCGACGGAATTGGCTTCCTCAAGCGCCTACGGGCGGAAGAGCGCCAGACCCCCGTGATCATCCTGACGGCGCGGGACCGCGTGACCCAGCGGATCGCGGGGCTGAACGCCGGCGCCGACGATTACCTCGTGAAGCCTTTCGACCTCAGCGAGCTGTCGGCGCGGGTCGGCGCCGTGGCGCGGCGGTACGCGCGGAACCCCGGCCCCGTGATCTCGTTCGGCGATCTCAGGATCGACCTCGCCGCCCGCTCGATCGACGGCCCGGACGGCCCCATCGACCTCAGCCGCCACGAATGGGCGATCTTCGAGGCGCTGTTGCAGCATCCGCGGGCGATCCAGTCGAAGTCGCGCCTGGAGGACAGGCTCTACGCCTTCGAGTTGGACGTCGGGAGCAACACGATAGAAGTCTACGTGAGCCGACTGCGCAAGAAGCTGGGCCGCGACTCGGTCGTCACGCTGCGCGGCCTCGGATACCGGCTCGGCCAGCGATGAAGCAGCGCAGCCTGCGTCGGGACCTCGCGCTCGGCCTCGGCGCCGGCATGCTCGGCCTGTGGCTGATCGCGCTCGGCGGATCCTGGATCGTCCTGCGCGGCGAGATCGACGAGATTCTACGACGCGGGCCTGCTGCGGACCGCGCAAGGCATCGCGCCGCTGGTCGAGCCCTCCGCCGTGCCGGCGGCGGCGTCGCCGAGCGCCAGGGCGATGAGTTCGCTGCTCCGTTCGACCGACGGCGCGATCCTGGCGCAGTCGCCCGGCGCCGAGAGTTCCGTCTTCGGCGACTTGCCGCAAGAGGGTTACCGCGAGAACGCAGACCACCGCATCTTCGGCCTGCGCATGCCCGGCGGCGAAGTCCTGGAGGTCGCGGACCCGCTGGCAGAGCGGCGCGAGGCTACGCGCGAGGCGCTGGCGGCGTTCTTCGTCTCGGCCGCGATCCTGCTGCCGTTGAGCCTGCTCGGCATCGCCTGGTTCACCCGATCGAGGCTGGCGTCGGTGGCTGCGCTGGCCGAGCAGGTGTCGCTCCGGGATGCGGCGGATTCTGACGCTCATCGCCGCTCCGGGACTTCAGCGCGAGATCGTGCCGATCCTCGATGCGGTGAACGCGCTGATGGAGCAACTCGCGCGCGCGCTGGCTGCGGAGCGGTCGTTCTCCGGCAACGCTGCGCACGAGCTGCGAACGCCGATCGCGGCCACTCTGGCCCAGACACAGCGTCTGATCTCCGAGTTGCCCGAGGGTCCGTTGCGTCTGCGCGCCGCGGCCATCGAGGCGGAGCTGAAGCGCGTCGCGCATCTGTCGGAGAAGGTGCTCGATCTCGCTCGCGCGGAAGGCGCGAGCGCGGCGCGCGTCAGGCCCCAGGACATGCGCCCCATCGTCCAGTTCGTGACGGGCGAGTTCGCGACCAAGACGCCGATCAGGTTGTCGCTTCCCGACGGTCCCGCCATGGCGGCGATCGATCCCGATGCGATGGGCATCTTGGCGCGAAACCTGATCGACAACGCGGTTCGGCACGGCCGTCCGCCAATCGACGTCGATCTGGCGAGCGACGGCTGTCTCACCGTCTCGAGCGGCGGGCCGGTCGTCCCCCGCCAAAGCCTGGACCGACTGACGCAGCGTTTCGAACGGCTTGGAAGCCGCAGGGAAGGCGCCGGCCTCGGCCTCGCGATCGTCGAAGTTCTGCTCCGAAACGCCGGAGGACGGCTTCAACTGCTGTCTCCCGCTCCGGGGCGGTCCGACGGTTTGGCGGCCGTGGCGCTCCTGCGCGCGGGCGGACGTCGCGATGGCGCCGCGCGGGCACCCTAGCCGCTACTCGCGTCGCGCGTATTATAGCTGCGGCCAAGCGCCCCTGTCTCCTCACGCAGCAGGGGGCTTCCTGTCAGTGGGCCATGTGAATGCGCACTCGGGTGATACGAAGCTTGGGTGTGACCCGTGCGCACCGGCACTAAAACCGTGCGCACCTTGTTGCTAGAACGGGATAAAAAAAGGTCCGCGAAATGGAGTGCGCCCCTGCGCCTGGACAGTTTCAGGCGGCGTCTTTGACCGTCTGGCGGGCGTTGTGGTCCTCGAACTGGCTGGGGCTCAGGTATCCCAGCGATGAATGCAGGCGCTTGGCGTTGTAGACGTCGTCGATGAAGCGGGGCAGATCGACGGCGACGTCGTCGTTGGTTTCGTACTCGTTGAGATACACCGCCTCGACCTTGAGCGTCTTCATGAAGCTCTCGGCCTTCGGGTTGTCGTAGGGATTTCCACGCCGGCTCATCGAGCCGATGAAGCCATGCTCGGACACCAGCGCCCTGTGCGCCTTCGCGGCGTACTGCGACCCGCGGTCCGTGTGCATGACGCAGCCGGGCAGCGGGCGCCGCAGGGCGATGGCGCGCTCGAAGGCGGCGACCGCGAGGCGGGCGTCGATGCGGCGACCGATGGCATAGCCGACCACGCGCCGCGACCGGGCGTCCAGGACAATGGACACATAGACGAAGCCAGCGGCGATGGCGACGAAGGTGATGTCGCCGACCCAGAGTTGATCGGGCGCATGGGTCTCGAAGTCCCGGGCGACCAGCGGATAGATCGGTCCGTCATGGTCGCTGTCGGTGGTTTTCGTGAAGCGCCGCCGTCGTCTCGGATTGAGATCGTGCAGCTTCGTCAGCCGCCTGACCTTCTTGCCGTTCACGGCCCAGCCCCGGTGGCGCAGCTCGGCGCCGACGCGGCGATAGCCATAGCATTCCCAGGCGTCGGCGATGGCGCGCATCTCCGCATCTCCGCGACCAGCGCCGCATCGGCGTCCGCAGGATCCGGCGCGGCGTCATAGCTCGACCGTGCGACGCCCATCAGTTCGCATCCTCTTTGGACGGAGACGCTGCGGGGCCGGCGATCACGGATGTAGGCGCGCTTGTCGGCGAGGGTCCGCAGAAGCCCCCCCTTTGACGAAGGCCAGTTCCAGCGCCTGCTTGCCGACGAGCCGCTCCAGCGCCGCGATGCGCGCCTCGTAGGTCGCCAGCAGTTCGGCGGCCGCGACATCGTCGTTGAACTCGCCGGCCTCGGCCTTTGCGATCCACACCCGGATCAGGTTGCGACACACATCGTGGCGCTTGGAGAGGCCGTGAAGCGTCTCCCCGGCGTTGTACTCGGCCACGACCTGGCGCTTCAGATCCATACTGTGGCTGCGGTGGCGTCTCGGCACCACCTCATGGATGGCCGGGATCGGGCCGCGCTCGACGATGGCGGCAAGAGCCTGACGCTGGGCATCGTCAAGCTTGGATGCGTTGCCCGGCGCCTTGCCGTCGATCAGCCCGGCAGGCCCCCGGGCGTTGAAGCGCAGCACCCGGTCGCGGATCGTCTGCAGACCGACCTCGCCGACCCGCGCCGCATCAGCGCGGGACCCCCCGTCGCGGATCTCCGCGAGCGCGAGAAGCCGGCGCGCCTGCGCCGCGTCCTTCGTGCCCTTCGCCAGCCGTCGAAGAGCAGGCCCGTCGAAATCATCTCGCAGCAACACCGCAGCAGCCATGGCGAACCTCCCTCTGGTTCGCTCCATGGATTCAGACTTTAACGGCTTTGGGAATCCCCGGCGTGAGTCCGCATCAGCGTGCGCTGGTATAAAGGGAGGTTGAGCGACCGCCGTCGGCCTGATTCGCCGTCGTTTTGGCAAGAGATGACGGGGGATCTAATGGCGTGGACGGCGGCCACCCGGGCGACTTATGTGCGCCCGAGCGGGAGCTATGCAAGCGATGTGACGGATCGGGAATGGGCATTGATCGCGCCGTTCCAGCCGCGCGGCCTGGCGGGCGACCGCGGACGACCTCCCTTCGGCGGGTGGTGGACGCGATCTTCTATTTTCTTCAGGCGGGCTGCCAGTGGCGGATGCTGCCGCGGGACTTCCCGCCGCGCAGCATCGTCTACGGCTACTTCCGGGCCTGGATCGACCGGGGTCTGGGCACGCCTCCGCGACGTGCTTTATCGTCGGACACGGGAGCTGGAGGGGAGCGAGGATAGCCCAGCCGCAGCGGTCATCGACAGCCATAGCGTGAAAACCGGCGCGGAGGCACGCGAAATGGTCGGATACGACGCCGGAAAGCGGGTCAAGGGCCGCAAGCGGCACCTCGTTACCGACACACTTGGCTTGATGCTGCGCATCGAGGTCCATTCCGCCATCGTGTAGAATCGCGACAGCGCAGCGCTGGTCCTCGACCGGATCACCGGGCGCTTCCCTTTCCTAGAGCGCATCTTTGCTGACGCCGGCTACCAAGGACCCCGCGTCGCCGAAGCCGCCCCGCGACCGGTCGAGATCATCAAGCGCACCGACAAAGGCTTCGTCGTGCAGCCAAAGCGCTGGGTCATCGAGCGCACCTTCGCCTGGGCCTGCGTCAACCGCCGCCTTGCCCGCGATGTCGAGCACGCCGTCGAAACGGTCAAGGCCCTCTTCCAGATCCCCATGGCGCTGAAGCCGGTAGCGGTCAGACCGGACGCTTACGACGATCTCGGGCGACGTCTTGAAGTGCTTGAACGGGGTTGGGTTTGGTCATCTGGGAACGCTGCTCATCCCCCTGCCCCGCCGCAAGCCGAGTTCCCTTGGCAGGACCCATCTCTGCTGTCGGAGGCTGTATCGCCGTTGCGCGCGCCCGTTCAAGGGGGCGCGCGCGCCTCTCCGTCAGGAAAAGTGATGCACTTCCTGCAAGCCGTAGACCGGGGTCGGGATCCCCTCCATGCGCGCCTTGATTTGCAGGCTGAGGAACTGGGAGTAGTGGCGCGACTGGTGCAGGTTGCCGCCGTGCATCCAGAGCGCCGGCACCTGCGTCGGCTTCCACATGTTGCGCTCCTCGCCCTCCCAGGGGCCAGGGTCCTTCGTCGTGTCCGAGCCGAGGCCCCAGCACTTCCCGAGGCGGTCCGCCGTCTCCTGTCCCATCAGATCCGCGACCCAGCCGTTCATCGAGTTGTAGCCGGTCGCATAGATGATCACGTCAGCGTCCAGATGCGTGCCGTCATCGAGGATCACGCCGGTCTCGTCCACCTCGACGACCTGGCCGCGTTTCAGCTTGACCTTGCCGTCGATAATCAACTGGCTGGCGCCGATGTCGATGTAGTAACCGGAGCCGCGGCGCAGATATTTCATGAAGAGCCCGCTGCCGTCATCGCCCCAGTCGAGCCAGAAGCCGGCCCTCTCCAGTCCCGCATAGAACTCGGCGTCGCGCTTCTTCATCTCATCGTAGAGCGGAACCTGGAACTCGTGCAGGATGCGGTAGGGCAGCGAGGCGAAGACGAGGTCCGCCTTCTCGGTCGTCATGCCATTCGCGACCGCTTCCTCGGAGTAGAGCGCCCCGAGGCCGACCTCCATCAGCGTGTTCGACCGGACGATATGCGTCGAGGTGCGTTGCACCATAGTGACGTCGACGTCGTTCTCCCAGAGGGCGGCGCAGATATCGTGGGCAGAGTTGTTCGAACCGACGACCACCGCCTTCTTGCCCTTGTAGGCGTCGGGGCCGGGGTGCTGCGAGGAGTGGTGCTGCTCGCCCCTGAACTTGTTCATTCCGGGGTAGTCCGGCATCCGCAGCTTGCCGGACATGCCGGTGGCCATCACCAGTTGTTTCGGCCGCAGCGTGACCTCCTCGCCGTCGCGGTCCACGACCACGGTCCATTCCTGCTTCGCCTCGTCGTAGCTGGCAGATTTGGCCGTGGTGCGGGTCCAGTAGTTGAGCTCCATCACCTTGGTGTACATCTCGAGCCAGTCGCCGATCTTGTCCTTGGGCGAGAAGACCGGCCAGTTTTCGGGGAACTTGATGTAGGGCAGGTGATCGTACCAGACCGGGTCGTGCAGGCAGAGCGACTTGTAGCGTTTGCGCCAGCTGTCGCCGGGGCGATCGTTCTTTTCCACGACAATGGTCGGCACGCCGAGCTGTCGCAGGCGCGCCCCGAGCGCGATGCCACCCTGACCACCGCCGACGATGAGGCAGTAGGGCTGGGTCGTGTAGCCGAGTTCGGCCTCCTCCTTCTGGCGCTCCTCTAGCCAGGTCGTGCGGTGCTTTCCAACGCCGTGCTTAGCGCCGAGCGGGCGGTTGTCGCCCGTGGGCTCCTCATGGCCCTTCAGTTCGACCATGGTGGTCAGTAGCGTCCAGATCAGCCCATCCTTCAGTCGGATCAGCCCGTAGCCGCGCGCGACCGCGGTCTCGAACTCAATCCAGGCGGTGACGACGCCGCCCTCCTTGGTCGGGATCTCACCCTCGGCGATCCGCCAGCCGGTCGGCCTCGTCGTCTCAAGCTGGTGGCGGAGCATGTCCGCGACCTGGTGCTTGCCTTCGAGAGTCCTGATGTTCCAGGTGAAGCTGACGAGATCGCGCCAGTAGCAATCGTCCTGGAACATCCCGACGGCGGCGTCGATATCGCCGGCCTGCAGCGCCGCGCCCCAGCTTTCCAGAAACGCCTGCGTCTGTTCTTGCGTTGTCGTGTCGAGCATTGCAACCCTCCCGATGGTTTCTTTCTCAGTCTCAGAGGCTGGCGGAAAGCCGCGGGCAGCGCCAGCTTCTTTTGGGCGCGAGCGTGTCGGAGAGGTGAGACAAATCGGTTGGTGTTGCGTGTGCACGTGGCGCAACACGTGCTGTTCTAGAGCAGATTCCGATCATTCCAGTTCGTATCCTGAAGCTGTGAAGTAGTTAACGCATTCGTCTGGGCGAAGACGTCGAGGGCGGCGGCAATGGCGTGCTCGAGCGCATCGAGGGTTCGGGCGGCCGCCTTGCGGAGCCGTGCCTTGAGCTTTGCGAACGCCTGCTCGATCGGGTTGAAGTCCGGGGAGTAGGGCGGGAGGCAGAGGAGCCGCGCGCCCCTCGTCTCGATCATCTCGCGGACGCCGCGACCTTGTGCGCCGGCAGGTTGCCCATGACGACAATGTACCCAGCGCCGAGGCTCGGGGCGAGCCTGCGGCGGACGCTGGGGCGGAGGGCGATGACGTTCTCGCGCCGCTCGATCCATTCGCAGCGGGCCAGTTCGAACGCCTGCATCTTGTTCAGGCTGGGGATCGCCTTGAAGTCAAAGCTGTCGAGGCTTTTGACCGTCGGGAACCTGGCCGCCTTGATCCGGCGCTCGATCATCCGGCGCTCGCGGTCGATCAACTCCAGCTCCACCAACCGGGCGAGGAAGCGGACATGGTCGAGCCCTTCGGCGGCGCATTGGCGGGCCAGCTTGTTGTATTCCCGCAGGAAGGTCGGCAGCTTCAGCGTCTTCAGATGATGGGCGAGCAGGATCTCGGGAGCCTCCGTCACGCTGCATCCCCTGAGACTGTAAATGCCGAATGAAGTTGGACTGATGCTGTGGACGGGCTCGGCTCCCGTCGCGATCGTGTTGAGCGGTCAAGGACGCATTCCAGAGGAGTCGGATCATGAATGAGGCCAGAAATACCCCGCCATAACCCAGAGCTGCCGGCGGGCCTGGGACCGGGTGATCCCGTTCTACGGCTTTCCCGAAGGCGTTCGCCGGATCGTCTACACGACCAACGCCACAGAGGCCCTGAACTCGAAGCTGCGCCGCGCGGTGCGCACCCGCGGCCACTTCCCCAGTGACGATGCCGCGGCCAAGTTGCTGTACTTGGTGCTGAACCGGGCTGGCGACGACTGGAAGCGGCCGCCGCGGGAGTGGTTCGAAGCGAAGGCGCAGTTTGCTGTCATGTTCGGCGAGCCCTTCGCAGTCGTGTAGGAGGAAGTGCCCTCCCGCACAAGATCCCTGACGCTCCCCTGGGCGTCGCCACGGGGCCTTCGGAAGCCGAGACCTTCTGGACGGTCTTCCTGCGCTCCCTCGCCGATCGCGGCCTGCGCGGCGTCAAGCTGGTGATCGCCGACGATCACAAGGGTCTGCGCGCGGCAGCTCGTCGGGTGTTCAACGCCACGCATCAGAGGCGCCGGATTCGTTGGATGCGCAACGTACTGGCCCACGCCCCGGCCAAGCAGCGCACGGCGGCCGCGGCGATGCTGAAGACGATCTTCGCTCAGGAGAGCAACGCCGATGCGGAAGCCCAGCGGGACACCGTCGCCGACGCGCTGCGCGGGAAGAACGAGAAGCTCGGGGCCTTCATGAACGCCTCTCGGGACGACGTCCTGGCCTACATGTCCTTCCCGCGCGAACACTGGACGCAGATCGCCAGCACCAATCCCCTCGAACGGGTCAACCGCGAGATCAAGCGACGCCCCGACGTCATCGGGATCTTCCCGAACGACGCGGCCATCGTCCGGCTTGTCGGCGCACTGATGCTGGAGACCAACGACGAACGGGCCGTGGCGCGCCGTCATATGAGCCTTGAAACGCTCGCACGCGTCACCGGCAATCCCACCGTCAGGCTGCCCGCCGGGGCGCCATGATCAGGCTCGGACCTTCCGAGGAACGGCGCTCCCACACCATCCCCCGGGACATGATCGACGTGAATGTCGACGTGCGGACACCAACCGGCGCAAAGGCGAGAACGCACAAACGCGCGAGAAGTTTCTCGATGCGCAAGCCTACGCAGGCGCCGGCCCGCTCCGGCGAACCGTTAGGAGTTTCACACCGGCGGAGGAGCCATTTTCGGCCGAGGCTTACTCCGCAGCGATCAGTTCCGCCGGACGCGGTGAAGAACATCGTCATAAGGGCGTACTTCCGGTCAAGGCGCTGGCCCGCGACTTCCGCTGGCGGCGGCTGCTCGGCGCTGGCGCATTCGCCACGCTCGACGACCTGGCGAAGGCCGAGAACGTCAGTCAGGGCTACGTGAGCCGGGTGCTGCGCCTGACGCTGCCGGCGTCGAGAAAGAACCCGCGCGCGGTCCCGTCATCCGCCACGACCATGGCAGCCATTAACATTGGCCAGCCCCCCGCGCTTACCGAAACCCGGAACTCGCCCCACAGCCATTGCACGAGATCGACCGGCGCTGCAGCCGCAGTCGAAGATGTCCTGCCGGACCGGCTCCAGCGCCTCGTGACGGGTGCCGTGCAAGACCGCGTGGATACCGACGCACTCGGCGAGGCGTGGTCGACGGCGACGAAGCGCGTGACGTGCCCATGCTCGACGGTGAATGCAGCGGTCATGTCGGCGCCCCACATCGTGTCGATCGTCTCCGGGATGATCGTGCCGTCGTGGGCGCGCGGGCCCCGGGGATGGCCGGTCTGTGCCGTCGCCTGAAGGCCGTTCTCGCGCATCAGGCGGCGCACGCGCTCCTTCGACGTACGCAGGCCCGCCTGAGGGAGCCGCACCCGCACCTTCGGCAGCCCTCGCCATGAAAGAGGTTGTCGGTGAACGCCGACCTCCCCCGCCCCAGGGTTTCTTGAGACATCGCAGACGGCTTATTTGAGGCCGATGGAGGTGTTGAGATGGGTGACGATGAGCGCGGAGGAGCCGCGGGCGCGGAGACCTCGGATATCGGAGCGGTCGCGGCTCCGGTCCGAGAGCGGCGCCTGACGGCAGGTCGCAAGCGGGACGCGGTGCTGCGGCTACTGCGGGGCGAGCCGCTGGAGATCGTGGCGCGCGAACTGGCGGTGACGGCTGCGGATCTGAGCGGCTGGCGCGTTGCTTTTCTCGATGCCGGGGCGGCCAGCCTGAAGTCGCGGGCGCGGGACGATCGGGACGAGACGATCGATCGGCTGCGGACCAAGGTCGGCGAGCTGACCATGGACACCGAGCTGCTCTACGCGAAGATCGAGCGGCTGGAAGCTGGGGGCGGCGGCATCCCTTTTGCGGCGCGGAGGTCGAAGCGATGAGCGCCGTCATCTCGAGCTCCACGCGCCGCCGCTACGGTGTCGCCGGGGTCTGCCGCGCCTGGGGCGTCGCGCGGGCGGGGGTCTATCGCCGCCGCGGCGCAGCGGAAGCGCCGGCCGCGCCACGGCGCAGGCCGGGACCGCAGGGGCCGATGCCCGACGCCGCGCTGGTCGAGGCGATCCGGCAGGTGCTCGTCGACAGCCCGTTCCACGGCGAGGGCTGCCGGAAGGTCTGGGCGCGGCTGCGCCATGCGGGCCTGCGCACCTCGAAGGAGCGGGTGCGCCGCCTGATGCGGGAGAACGGCTTGGCGGCGTCGACCCGCACGGGCCGTCCCCGCGGCCCGCGCAACCATGACGGCACGATCATCCCGAAGACCGTCGACACGATGTGGGGGACCGACATGACCGCTGCCTTCACTGTCGAGCACGGCCAGGTCGCCGTGTTCGTCGCGGTCGACCACTGCTCGGCGGAGTGCGTCGGCATCCACGCCGCTCTCCACGGCACCCGCCATGAGGCGCTCGAGCCCGTCCGGCAGGGCGTGACCGAGCGCTTTGGCGGGGTAGAGAAGGAGGCGGCTGCTGGCCTCAGCATCCGCCACGACCACGGGAGCCAGTACATGTCCCGCGACGTCCAGAAGGAGATCGCCTGGCTCGGGGCGGCGTCCTCCCCGGCCTTCGTCCGGGCGCCCGAAGGCAACGGCTGCGGCCGAGCGGTTCATCCGGACGCTGAAGGAGAACCTGCTCTGGGTCAGGACCTTCCCGACCGTCGAGGACCTCCGCCTCGCCCTGATCGACTTCAGGCAGACCTACAACGAATGCTGGCTGATCGAGCGCCACGGACACCGCTCGCCAGCCCAGTTCCGACGCGACCAGATGGACACAATGCCCTTGGCCGCATAATCGCAATCGGGTGTCTCAAGATCCGAGGGCGGTACAAACCGGTCCAGCGCAACCTGATCTCACGTAACACAATGCGCTACCAGCGTTCTGAGGCAATCGTCAATGGCGTGGAATCGCCGCAGCGCGAACGTCATTTCAGGAACGATTTGTGCGCGCTGGCAACGACGTGACAAACCATCCTAGACTGTACGGCCGGACAAATCGCCGCGGTTCGAGTGCTCCTCCGGAGTGGACTCCGGGGGGTGCGGCTGCTCCATCAGGAGGCGTTGGCGCAAGGCGTTCGCCATGCCCCAGAAGGCCACGTCTTTCCGCCGGAGCGACGGGAGGCGGAGCACGGCGAGAAACTCCTCGTGGTCCGGGTGCTCGGGCGAGCCGATGTCGTTCACCGCGAATTCTTCGGGGGTGAAGGTGTTCCAGTTCCGGATCATCTGGAATTTGACCGAGTCGAAGCCGTAGCCCCGGGCGAGTTCGACAAGGACAGGCATTTCCCGGAAGTTGACAGCTTGCACGACAAAATCGAGGCGGAAGATCTTGAACTCCCCCTCGCGTCGCATCCTGGCCAGGAAATCCAGGTTTCGGAGAAGGCGCCCAAAGTCTCCTCCACGGCGGACGATCTCATAGGTCTTCTCTGTCGCCGCGTCGATGGAGACCGACACCTTGTCGATCTTGCCGGACAGATCGAGGTCGGTCCAGGCTTGCTCGTCGAACAGCAAACCGTTCGTCTGGATGTCGAGCCGCAAGCTCGGGAACACGTCCCGCGTTATCTTCTTGAGCACATAGCGGAAATGCGCGCTCGCGAAGGGATCGCCGCTCGCCGTCACGTGGAGCCGGTCGGCGTCGCGCGCAAGCGGCAGGATGACGGCGTCGGCCATCGCGTTCAGCCGTTTCTGTTCGTCCTTGCGCGCGAGGATCACGGAGGTCCGGCAGGACGGGCAGGACAGGTTGCAGGAGCGGTCGTGCGCCAGCACGATCTTCCTGGGACGCCGCGCCATGTTGGTTTCTCGCGCCTCGATCAAGGGTCTGAGATCCCGGTTCTCGACCGTGTCCGCGGCGGGCAGCCCATCGGACGACAGATGCGGGCAGTGCGTGCGACTGCAATACTTGAAGTCGCCGTCGTGGATCGAGCGGCGGACCTCGCGGGCGGCGGGCGAGTTCCAGACGGCGTCGGCGTTGTCGTCCATCAAGTTCCCGATCGGCACCGGTAGCCAGGCGGGACAGCAGAAATGGACGTCGCCATTGACGGAGGTCTCGATGTTCTCGAAGGGCGAGCGGCAGAAGCGGCCGGCGGTCTCCGGCGCGGCGTGACCGCTCGCCTCGGCGAGCAGGGACTGCATGTGGAGGTTGTTCTGCGCCAGCGCGAGCGCGCGGCGCGCCAGCCGCTCGGCCTCGGCCGCGCGTCCATCGTCCAGCGCCGCAATCGCCCCCAGCACGAGGAGGAGCGCGCAGGACGGGCTGCGAGCTTCCGCCCAGGCGAAGAACGCGGCGACGCGGGAAGCCGGCCAAGCTTCGCGTCCCTGGAACAGCTCCGCGAGAAGCGCTCGGGCAAAGTCGTCGGGGTCGCGGTGGTCGGGATGCGCCTGTGTCAGCGCGTTGAGTCGGAGATACGCAGGCTTGGCGAGGCCGATCGCGGCCCGCATCGCCTCGAACCGCGCGAGGACCTCCAGCGCGTCGTCCGGCGCGCTCAGCGACGTCGTGCCGTCATCGGGCATGGAGCGGTCTCCGCGATGATTGCCGTGGCACGGTCGCGTCCGGACAGGTCCGCGTCAAGGAACGGGAGGCGACTGCGTCAAAGCACAAGGTCGATGTTCCAGAAACGCCGGACCTGAAGTTCGTACCGCTCGCGCGCGGCTTCGGCTTCGCCTGCGACGCGCTCGACGCGAAAGCCGAAGCGTTCCAACCCGGTCGCATCGAGCGTCGAGAGGAGGACGATCTCGACGTCGCGTTCAAGCGCGAAGGCGGCGAGACGCACGGCCCGCTCGGCCGCATCCGAAAGCGGCGCCGCGATGCGGACGCCGACGCAGACCGCGTTCTCGCGCTTGAGGTTCGTGGTCCGGCCTGCGCCGTCGAAGGCCGGAAACAAATCCCGGCCGGGCGCGCGGCGGCGTGAGTCGAAAGGACCCGCCAGCTCATCGAGATCGTCCGCGTCCTGCGGCACGATCCGCGACATCACGTCCGTCCAGCGCTTCTGTTCCATCGACCATCTCCTGGATAAGCGCGGCGGCCTGCACGTTGCCGGGCGGGGGAAGTTCGAACGCCGCGAGCCTTTCGCGTACCGCCGCGCCTTCGCCGGCCAGGAAGCGGGCGATCTCACGCTCGAGAGTCATCAGCTCGTTCGGCTCGATCAGAGCCGCGAGACCCCGCTCCGCGGCCGCCGCGGCGCGCGCGCGTTGATCGTCCATGATGGAGGCTGCCTGAGGGACGAAGATCGTCGGCGCCCCGCCGTAGAGCGACTCGTGGAACGAATTGTATCCCGCGGCGCCGATGCAGACGTCGGCCGCGGCGGCGATCGCGCCCGCATGGCGCGTGCGGACCACCCTGGAGTTGCTCCAGCCGAACCAACCCGGCTGCAGCGTGGACATCGGCCAGACGACCACGAGGTTCAACACGTCGCGGCGGCTCTCGATCATGCCGCAGATCGCCTGAACCTGGGCGCCGCGATCCGCGGCCACGCCAGCCCCCAGCTGGGTGACGACCAAGTGCTCGAACGGCCGGGCGTAACGATCCGCGAGCGCCGCGCGCAGCGCCGCGCGCCGCGCCGGGTCCAGGGCCGTGCGTTGCACAACGGGACCGACGCGCCGGACGTGCTCGCCGGCCGAGTAGCCCTCGTTGAGCTCCTCGAAGGCCTCGCTGGGGACGATGACGCGGGCGAAGGCCTTCTCCCGATCGAGCGCGATTTCGTTGGCTTGGCCCCGCTGCCACAGGCCGCGGCGGATCCAGATGGCGCGCAGGCGCTTCTCCAGGATTGTGCGATAGACTGAGTCGAAGACGTATCCGCCGTCGAAAACCAGCGTCGCCGCTTGGGCGCACAGCGCCCGGAGACGGACGTAGTTCGCGAGATCGTTCTCGTGCGGCTGTGCGTGGAGCGGGCTGCGGGCGATCAGCGGCATCGCGTCGAAGCCGTATGCCTTCACCAGCCCGGCGCAGCTCGGAAAAACCGCGAACTCCGCTTTGAACCGCACGGGGTCGAGTTCCGCCGCGATTAGCGCGCAGCGCTGAGCGTGCCCAAGCCCGACGCCGTTGGTCGGCGCGAATACGATACGGGACGCGCCGCGCCGCTTCATGGGCGTGCGGTTGCGCCGAAGCGTTTCCGACGCGCCGACTTCCGCGAGAAGTCGGATCATCTCCTCGCCGCTCGACCGAACCGCAGCGGCGGTGGTCGGAACATGTTCGGCGATGGCTTCCAGATTGGGAAGGACTTCCGCCGCGAGGAAGGCCTGAAGGGCCGGCAGATCGAGCGGCCCGCGGATGAAGGCCTCGCTCGCACGCGCCAGGCCGTGTCCCGCCGTTCCGTCAAGAAGCGCGGCCCCTGACGTCAGCAGGTTCGCAACCAGACATTGGAGGCGGTAGTTGCCTTGGAGCGTCGTGAACGTGACGAGCACGTCGACGCGAGCCGCCAGGCTGAACGGCAGCGTCTCGCCGTAGTGGTAGAACGGAATCGAGGGGCCGTGGGCATTGATCCAGCCTTGCTTGGTCTTGCCGTTCGTTAGCACCCCCACCTCGTGGCGCCTCGACAGGGACAGGTTGACGAGCGCGGAGGCCTGGCGGGCGTCGTCGAGATCGGGCTCGACGACGAGGAGACGCGGCGGACCGCCGCCCCTGCGCCGCGCAGGCACGCCGAAAACCGGGCAGCCACGGCTCACCTCCTCCGAGCATCCGGCCTCGGCCAGATCCACGACGCGGGGATCCTGGCCGAACACGTAGGACAGCTTGGCGCGGGCGCCGATCACCCCCTGTCGGCTCGCGAAGGCGCCGATGGCGAGGCACGGCTGCGGGTCGGGTCCGGCGAGGCGGCGCAGCTGCACCAGCTTCTCGTCGGCGAGCCGCTGGGCGCCCACGATCACCACGAGGTCGCCGGGCTCGGGGGCTCCGTCGAGGAAGTAGGGCGCGAGGTCGAATTGAGCGTTGCGGCTCAGTCCGGCCGGCGCCGAACGAACGTCCACCCCGGCTGCGAAGCCGAGCGCGTTAAGCTGACTCGCGAATGCCGCGAGATCCTCAAAGTCATTGGCCTCGGCGCCGCCGATCTCACACCAGATCATCGCCCGCGGCCTCCAAGTCATCGATCTGGTCGCGGACACGCCGCAAGAAAGCGGCGGCGCCGAACTGTCGGAGTTCCGCCTGGGCCGCCTCCACGGCGGCGACGTAGTGTCTCGGATCGGCGCAGAATGCGCGGATGACGCCGTCGACCTCACTCTCACGGACGCCGACCGCTCCGGCGCCGAACGGAGCGGCCGTTCCGGGATCCGTTATGACGAGCTTGCCGGCCGCGATCGCCTCGGCGACCACGCGTCCGAAGCTTTCGCGCCAGGACGGGCTGGTGAAGTAGACGAAGAAATCGATGGTGGACAGGAACGCCGACACGTCCACTTCGCCGAAGCGCCTGACGTCCCAGTGCGCGGGCGCGGGTTCGGAACCGTTCAGGATGGCGTCGCCGCCCAAAATGGCGCATCGCTCCGCGTGCGGCGGGAAGTGCGCCTTCATCGCGTCCAGGCTGGGAAACTTCTCGAGGCCTGGCCGCGAGTGGCGTCCGCGGCGGTCGCGCGGTCGTGGATTCGGCGGCTTCATCTCGAGGTCGAGGACGTTGAACCAGTCGTGGCGCGTGAGTGTCCAAGCGGAGGACGCGCCCGCGAGCCAGGCCTCCACCGTGCGGCGGTTGTGGCTCGACACGGGGGCGAGACGCCGCCGTCCGCAGACCAGCGACGCCTCTATGAGAGCGAGGCAAGCAGCCACGTCGAACCCCTCGGCGCCTGTTGGCCTGAGGAAGTTCTCGTGGGTGACGACGAAGGCGTCCGTGCAGCTGAACCGCGTCGCCAGACTACGATCGAACCTCAGGCAAGAAGGGTTGTGGAACACGACCGTATCCGCGTGGACGACCGGCGGGTTCCAATGGATCGACAGGCCCTCCTCCTCGGCGGCGGCGGCGATGGCGGGGTGAGGTGTCCGGCCCTTGAACATCGTCGTCTCGATGGCGTTGATCGACACGTCGAACTCGCCGCCGAGCGCTCGAATTTCCGCCGCGAGGGCGGCGCTGGTTCCGCCGGGAAAGCGGGGGTCCGTCACCAGGGCCAAACGGTGGTCGCGGCGGCGACTGCGAGACGCAGCCGCAACTCGCGGCGACGCGGAGCTTGGCCGCCGCGCGAGCGAGGAAGCCGCGCTTTTCTCGTCGGTGCGGGGGCGCATGGGGTCGATCAGTAGATGCTGTCCGGTTCATCCTCGTCGGGAGAGAGCGCGGGCCCGCCGCCCGCGTCGCCCCCGCCGGCGGGCTCCACCTCGTCCGAATTGGAGCCTTCCTCGAGAACGTCGTCGTCGCGGTCAGGCGCATCGGACGCCGCCCCAAGCGTCGAGCGCAACTCCGACGTATTTGACAGGAAGTTAGTCAGGTTCTGCAACTCCGCAAGGAATCGACGCAAAAGGAGCGCGATCCGCGTTTCGCCCTCCACTAGATCCGGATTTTCCAGGAGATAGGCGCGCAGTTCCGCGACGTCGTTCCGTGCAAGCATCTCCTGTATCTCGGACAATTGCTCGAGGTTCGGCTCCGCGGCGAACGGGCTGCCGATCTGCACGGCAAGCATCATCGCAGACACCGCTAAACTCAGCTTGCCCCGCATCCCACTCCCACCAATTCGCCCGACGCCCCCGCGTCGCGCTCCCCGCGTCACCCCGGCGAAGCCGGATCACGCCCGACGTTCCGCGATCGCCAGTCGCCCCGGGGGCCGCCCGTATAGCCCTACTTTCACCGACGGCGCAACTCCCGCAGTTGTTCCCGAAGAAGCCTCTCGACATCGCCTTCGAGGCGTTGCACGTCGACCACCCGGGCGGGCGTTTCCGGCTCTCTCGTCGGCTGAGCGACCGGCAGCGGCGCAACCGAAGCGGTTCCCGACGTCGTGGCCGCAGCGGGCGCGGATGCGACGCCAGCGACCCAGACCTCGACAGTGCCTCGGCTTGGCTGAGGCCGGAAATCCGTAAAGTCGCGTGTCTCGGCCACGCCGGCTTCGGCCGCCGCCGACACTGCGCGAGCGACGGCCTGCGCGGCCTCCAGGTCCGCGGCATGGAAGTAGCGCACGTTGGTGCTGCTGACCGAGAATCCCACCGGAAGAGCCGCGGTCTCGGCCGCCATCGCCTTGATCCGGTCGACGACGGCCGCGGCCTGGCTTTCCGCGGTCGGGGGATAATGCACGAAGACACGCGCCGAGACCTGGGAATCCGATGACGTCGGCGCGGGGGCCGCATGCTTGGGTCCGCCGACGTAGCCGACCCAGTCGCGACCCGCTCGGGCGGGCGCTTCCTGGGCCGGCGAGGTCGGCCTCGGAAGCGGTTCCGTCACTCCGGCGGGGCCGAGCGCGGCGACCCGATCGTCCCGAACCTCCACGACGGGCGGTCGAGGAACGGTCGCGTCGTCGGGGTTCCGCGACACGTCAGCCGAAACGCTTTCCACGCCGGCGGGCGCTTCGAGCGACACGTTCGACGTCTGATCGATCCCGGCGGTTTTCGGTGGGACAGGAGCCCAGAAGGCGGCCGCCTCCAGAGGCGCGACCATGCGCGCGTGCGGCGCGCGTGTCGCGGGAGGAAGGCTCAGGGCGTGCCGATCCGGCTCGCCGGGGTCGCCGGGCGGCGACGGCGCCGTCGGCGCTGCGAACTCAGGGGCATCCGCTATCTCGGCCGGCGCGGTAGGAGACGACGCAGCGTCCGGCGCCGCCGCGACTAAGGGCGGTTCGTCTGGCGACTGCGTCGCCTCTGGAAAGGCGGCCTGTTCCGGCGCGATGAGCTGGGCGACTTCCCGACGCAACTCGTCGGGCGAAAAGGCGAGCACTGCGCCGAATGCGACGCAACCGGACGCGAAGGCAAGGATCAAGCGTAATCGGCCACCTTCGGCGCGACCCGCCGCCGTCGCCTCGTCGCGCGCAGGGAGAAACGGACGACGGCGTGGAGGCGCTGCAACTCGCTCGGGAACAGTGCGAACGGCCCGCAGAGCGTCCAATCGGACGGCCGGAACCCGATCCGAAAGCGCGTGGTTGGGGGCATCGGTTTTCGGCGCGACGACTTCGGCGCGGGAAGGCGCCTGTGCAAATCGTACGGCGCTACGGCCCTCCGTGGAAAGCGGCGCGCATCGCTGGCCTTCGGCGATCACGCGAGCCCGCGCGGCACGCGCTTCAGCCAGCCGCTCCGCGAGCGCCTCGGCGTCGAACGGATTGGCCGCAAGCCTTTGCGCCGCGTCTGTGTGCTCATTCTTCGGCTCGGCGCGGTCGCGAGCGTCCGTCTTCTTTTTCTGCGACGTGATTGCCAGGACGCTCACCCCGTGTCCTCCAGCAACCTAACAAGGCAGTGATCGGAATTCCGATAACGCGGCAAACATATCGATTTTGCCATGCCTTCGCCAGAGCTAGCGAACCCGCAGGCGGAATCATGCTGGAGCAACCTGCGCCGCGCGCCGCCCGTAGGGCCCGCGAGGTCCTCCGGCGCGTCCTGCAAACGTTGCCGCATGCGGTGGTTCGTCTCCCTGGACGTGGTGTAGGAGGCCGCTCGCGGAGCCCTCGGCGTAGCGCAACGCGCGGCCGGTGGTGACGCTGGCGGCCACCGTCGATCTTCGGAGTAGGTTCGGGTTGCGACACCTGGAACCGAGAACGGAGACGACGATGACCGCCGAGAGAATGGCTCTGCTGGAGCTGATTGAAAAGCAGGCTAATAGCGACCTGGTTCGCGAGATGCTGGCTTTCGCGGCTGGCCGGATCATGGAGCTGGAAGTTGAGCTGCGCACCGGCTCGGCAAAGGGTGCGCGCTCGGCGCTCCGCGAGGCGCAGCGCAACGGATACCGGGAGCGAGACTGGGACAACCGGGCCGGCCGGATCGCGCTGGGCTGCCCTTGCGCAGCTTTGGGATCTCAAGAGCCAGGTCAGCCAACTCCGCGCCGAGATCGACGAGCGGGTGAACGCCTTCCTCTCCCGCCCTCTCGAAGGCGCATGGCCTTACCTCTTGGCTCAATGCCACCTACATCAAGGTCCGGGATGGCGGGCGGATTGTCAGCCGCGCGGTGATAGTTTCCGTGGCCGTGAACGAGGTGGCTGATCGGGTCGAACGGCAGTTCCGCCCCAGTGCGCGATAGCCGCACGAAGCCCAACTCGTCGATAATCAGCAGATCGTAGCTCGCGAGGCTCTCCCGTTTCCTCCTGATTGCTGCGATACCGATTGCAGCCCGGATTCCGCAGCATCCGGCCGTCGCGGCGATCCCGCGACCGGCGTGCGGCCCGCCGTGAAGCTGCGCAGGCCGGCCCAGCTGCGCTCAACCCGGGTGACGGGGACCGTCACCATCTGCTCGTCGCGGTCCAGCCCTTTAGCCAGCACCATGTCGTCGGGCCATGCGTCGTGTGGGTCGACCGGGTCCTCGTCCGCCGGCGAGACCATCAGCTTGCCTCCCATTTGCCGTGCGTACCAGTCTTCGGACACGCCGCCGAGGAGCGGCCAGCGCGCCATGTCGCATTCGGCCGGCAGGGGGACGATCGCAGCGGAGCGCCGGAGCGGGCGCAGCCCGATTGGGCGAACGCTCGCCGGTTCGGCGACCGCGTCGCCCCAGGCGCCGGCTGCGTTGACAAGGATCGGCGCAGCGACGGCCCCATCGACCGTCTCGATCCGCCAGAGACCGTCGAGGCGGACCGCCTCGCCGACCTCGGCGCCGGTGCGCAGTTCTCCGCCGGACCGGCGCAGCAGGCGCACGAAACCTTGCAGCAGCAGGTCGACGTCGATGTCCATCGCGTGGCCGCCGACCGGCCGGCGGTGTGATACCCGACCGACGGCTCGCGCTCCAGCACCAGCACGCGGGCATCCGCAGCGACCCGGGCGGCGGCGCCGATCCCAGCGATGCCGCCGCCGATCACGATGACGTCCCAGGTTAGCATGCGCCTGTCCCGTGCGTCGCTGCGAAGCTGCCGATAAACGCCGCGAGGTTGTCGCCAAGCTCCGGACAGAGGTAGCCGCCCTCCTGAACGATCACTGTCGGCAGGCGAAGGCTCGCAACTTCGCGGGCGATGCGGTCGAACCCCGGCGTGCTGACCGCAAGCCCGGCGAAAGGATCGCCCTCGAACGCGTCGAGCCCAAGCGCCACGACCAGCATGTCCGGCGCGAAGTCGGCGATGCGGTCCAGCCCGGGCGCGAGCGCCGACAGAAAGCCGTCATCATCGGTCCCGCGCGGGATCGGCAGGTTGAGGTTGGCGCCGAGGCCGGCGCCGGTGCCGCGCTCGTGGGCGTGGCCCCAGAAGAACGGATAGAACCGTGCGGGATCTGCATGGATCGAAACCGTCAGCACGTCGCCGCGGGCGTAGAAGACGCCCTGCGTACCGTTTCCGTGGTGCAGGTCGACGTCGAGCACAGCGACACGGCGGCCAGCGGCGCAGGCGCGCTGGGCCGCGATGGCGCTGTTGTTGAGAAAGCAGAAGCCACCCGCCAGATCCGCGAAGGCGTGGTGGCCCGGCGGGCGGCACAATGCGTACGCCGAAGGCGCCCCCGCCAGCGCGGCGTCGGCGGCGGCGATTGCCGATTGCGCGCTGGCCAGCGCCGAGGTCCAGGTGTCCTGCGAGATCGGGCAGGACGTGTCCGCCATATGGTAGCCGGCCTGTCCGGCGGCCGAGAGCGGGTAGCTTGCCGTGCGCCGGTCCGGGTGGATGTTCGGGATCACTTCGTCCGATGCGTCCGGAATGCGCCGCCAGCGGGTGTAGATCCGGCGCAGAAAGCCGAGATATTCGGCGGTGTGGACCGCGGCGACGGGCCCCAGCCCTGCGTCGGGCGGCACCGTGACCTCGAAGCCCAGACGCGTCGCGCCGTCGAGCAGTGCGTCGACGCGGGCCGGGCGCTCGGGGTTCGGCTTCGGCGCGCCGGAGGACAGGAAGTGGCGCGGGTCGTGCAGGCGCTGGTCAGGGTGGAAGAAGACCTTCATGGCTCGTTCTCCATGGCGTCGAAGGACGGGCCGTCCAGCAGCAGCGGGGCATAGTCCGCCATCGGCCGAAAACCCATGCGGTCATAGAAGCTGCGCGCCGGGGCGTTCGAGCGGTCGACCATGAGCAGCAGATGGTCTGCGCCCCAGCCGGCCGCCTGCGCGCGGACCGCGCAGAGAAGCCGGCGGCCGAGCCCCTGTCCGCGCAGGTCCGGCGCGACATAAAGGTCCTGGACATAGACGCCCGGTCGGCCGCGCTGGGTCGAAAAGGTCGGAAAGAACACTGCCACTCCCACGATCCGGCCCGCCGCTTCCGCCAGCATCGACTGGAAAAGGCGGTTCGGGCCGAAGCCGTGCCGCAGATAATCCGCCGCCGTGGCCGGATGCGCGGCGCCGTCCTGTTTCGACAGCGCTGCGAGCAGCGGCAGGATCGCGCTTGCGTCCTCCTTGCGGGCCGGCCGGATCGCGGCGGTGCTCATGATGCGACCCTTTGCGCGCCCTTCAGCGCCAGCATCTCGCGTGTCTGCGCCGGCGTGGCGACCGGGCGGCCGGAGCCCGCGACCAGCGAGCGCACGAGGCTGACCTGCTCGGCATTCGTTTCCGCGAGACGACCCTTCGAGATGTAGAGGTTGTCCTCCAGTCCTACCCGCACGTGGCCGCCGAGACTGGCCGACAGTGTCGCCATCGGCATCTGGGCGCGACCCGCCCCGATCACGGAGAACAGGTAGTCGCCGCCGAACAGCCGGTCGGCCTTGGCCTTGAGGTAGATCAGCGCCTCGGGCTCGGGGGCCATGCCGCCGAGCACGCCGAACACGAACTGGATGAAGATCGGGGCCTCGACCAGCCCGCGGTCGACGAAATGGCGCAGCATGTCCAGATGGCCGATGTCGTAGCACTCGAACTCGAAGCGTGCGCCACGCTCGCGGCCCATGACCTGCAGCACGCGGGCGATGTCGCGCGGTGTGTTCCGGAAGATCAGGTCGTCGCTGTTCTCGAGGAACGGGCTCTCCCAGTCGTGTTTCCACTCGGTGACGCGCGCGGCCATCGGATAGAGCGCGAAGTTCATCGTGCCCATGTTCAGCGAGCACATCTCGGGCGCGAACCGCGTGGGCGCCGCGAGGCGGTCGTCGAGCGTCATGGTGGCTGATCCGCCGGTGGTCATGTTGATCACCGCGTCGCAGCCGGCGCGGATGCGGGGCAGGAACGCCGACCAGTGCGCGGGGTCGGCGGAGGGGCGGCCGTTTGCGGGGTCGCGGGCGTGCAGGTGCAGGATCGAGGCGCCGGCGCGCGCGGCGCCGAGGGCCTGGTCGGCGATCGCGTCGGGGGTGACCGGCAGGTGCGGCGACATGCTGGGCGTGTGGATCGACCCGGTGATCGCGCAGGAGATGATGATCGGGCTCATCCGCGCCTCCGTCGGGGGGCCGTCATCGCGGGGCGTTTCATCGTGAAACACATGTCAGAGCCTTGTTTTTCAATGGTAATTTCAAGCATGAATTCCTACGCCCGAGCAGACGCCAAGTCGAGTTCGGCCGCGAAGGCGTCGAGCGCCTCGGTCAGGAGACCGACGATCTCGTCGACCTGGGCGGGCGTCGTGATCATCGGCGGACAGACCATGACGTGATCGCCGGACCGTCCGCCTCGGGTGCGGCGGGAATAGATGATCAGGCCGCGCGCATAGGCCGCCTCGACCAGCCGCTCGTGCGCGTTCAGCGCCGGCGGCAGCGGCTCCATCGTCCGGCGGTCCGCGACAAGCTCCAGCGCCAGCAGCAGGCCCATGCCGCGCACGTCGCCGATAAACGTGTAGCGGTCCATCAGGCCGGCGAGCCGCGCCTTCAGCAGATCGCCGACCGACGCGGCGTTGGCGATCATCCCCTGGCGCTCGATCTCGTCGAGCACGGCGAGGCCGGCGGCGCAGGCGAGCGGGTTGCCGGCATAGGTGAAGCCGTGCGCAAAGCCGCCGGCGTCGAGCACCGCCTCGACGATGCGGTCCTGCGCGACCATCGCGCCGAGCGGCGCATAGCCGGCGCCGAAACCCTTGGAGACGGCGAGGATGTCGGGCGGCGCCGGCCAGTGATCGCCGCCGAGGAACCGCCCGGTGCGTCCGCCCCCGGTCATCACCTCGTCGTGGATCAGCAGCACGCCATAATCGTCGCAGATCGCGCGGATCGCCTCCATGTAGCCCGCCGGCGGCGGCAGGGCGCCGGTCGAGGCGCCGCCGATCGGCTCGACGATGAAGGCGAGCACGCTGCGCCGGGCCCTCGGCCTCGATCCGGGCGCGCAGCATTTCGGCGTAATGAAGCCCGGTGGCGGGATCCGCCGCGTCGAGGCCGTCGAGATACGCGGTCGGCGCGGGAACCCTGGGCATCTCGCGCATCATCGGCGCAAAGGGCGCGGTCAGCGGGTCGTAGCCGGTCACCGCCAGCGCGCCGAGCGTGCAGCCGTGATAGGACGGGAAGCGCGAGATCGCCTTCCAGCGATCCGGCTGCCCGATGGCCAGCGCGTATTGCCGCGCGATCTTCAGCGCGCTCTCGACCGCCTCCGAACCGCCGGAGACGAAGAACACCCGCTTCATGCCGGCCGGACACAGCGCGGCGGTGCGGGCGGCGAGCGCCTCGGCGGCCTCGGTCTCGAAATGCAGCCGGTAGCCGAAGGTCGATCGCTCCATCTGGGCGCGCATCGCGGCGAGCACGACCGGGTTCGAGTGGCCGATGTTGCAGACCATCGCCCCGCTGGATCCGTCGAGATAGCGCCGGCCGCGCGTGTCCCACATGTAGACGCCCTCGGCGCGGTCGAGCTCGGGCCGGCGGCTCCGGGTCTGGTAGAGGAGATGCGAGCGGGCCATCGGGATCAGGCCGGCAGCGCGACGCAATCGCGCCCGCGCAGGTGCAGCGAGACGGTCTCGCCGGCCGCGAACGGGCGCTCGTCGATCATGTTCAGCGCCTGGAACTGCCGGTCGCCGGCACGCACGAAATAGCGCACGGCCTGGCCCTGGTAGTCGACGGTCTCGACTGACGCCGGGACGGAGGCCGTCCCCGCGACCGGCGCGGCTGCGCCTTCGGGGCGCAGCAGCAGCCTTTCCGCCCGGACCACCAGCTTGACCCGGTCACCCTCGGCCGCGCCCGCGGCGCGGTCGCGCGGCATGTCGAGCGGCCCGAAGCCGTCGAGCGTGATCCTCACCTCGTCGCCGGACACCGCCCCGACCCGCGCCGGCACGATGTTCGAGGCGCCGAGGAACTGGGCGACGAACTCGCTGGCGGGCGCGTTGTAGACGGCCTGCGGCGCGCCGACCTGCTCGACCCGGCCCGCGCTCATCACGACGATGCGGTCGGACATCGCCAACGCCTCGCCCTGGTCGTGGGTCACGAAGACGGTGGTGATGCCGAGCGTGGTCTGGATGCGCTTCAGCTCGACGCGCATGTCCTCGCGCAGGTTGGCGTCGAGCGCGGAGAGCGGCTCGTCGAGCAGCAGAACGTCGGGTTCGGTCACGACGGCGCGGGCGAGCGCGATGCGCTGCTGCTGGCCGCCCGAGAGCTGGGCCGGGTAGCGGTCGGCGACCTGCGGCAACTGCACGAGGTCGAGCGCGGCGCCGACGCGGGACGCGATCTCGTCCTTCGGCGCGTCGCGGTACCGGAGCCCGAAGCCGACGTTCTGGCGGATCGTCATGTGCGGGAACAGCGCGTAGTTCTGGAACACGATGCCGAGGTTGCGCTTGTGGATCGGCACGTCGTTGACGCGCCGGCCCTTGATCTCGATGTCGCCCGCGCTCGGGTCGAGCAGGCCCGCGATCATGCGCAGCGTCGTCGTCTTGCCGCAGCCCGAGGGCCCCAGCAGCGTCAGGAAGCTGCCTTGCGGGATGTCGAGGCTGAGCGGCTCGACGGCGGTGAAATCGCCGAAGCGCTTGGCGACGTTGCGGAGGCTGACGGCGGCGTCGGTCACGCGGGGGGCATCCTTGCGGCGAGGGGTCGCGCCCGGCGGGAGGCCGGGCGCCGTCTGGCTCAGAAGCCGCGCTGGACGCGGCTGAACATCTCGGACCATTCCTGCTCGTGCCCGTTCCAGTAGGCCGGATCGGCGAAGACGAGCCCGTCCAGCGTGCCGGTCGGATCGAAGGCCGGCAGCTTCGGGATCTTGTCCCCGAGATCGACCTTGGTCGGATCGAGCGCGGGCGGGTAGTTCTGGCCCTCGGCGACGGCGATCGAGGTGGCCGGGTCGAGCATGAAGTTGAGCAGTTCCTCGCACTGGGGCAGCGGGCTGCCACGCAGCACGAACAGGCATTCCTGCCAGCCGAAGCCGTTGGGCGGGTCGTAGTAGCCGATGTCGTGGCCCTGCTCCTGCAGCGCGTAGACGCGCCCCGACCAGGCCTCGGTGACGTAGATCTCCTCCTCGGCGAGCAGGCTCATCAGCTCGGCGCCCGAAGCCCAGTACTTCAGCACCAGGTCGCGGTTCTCGCGCACCGCGTCCCAGACCGCGTCCATGTCCTGGATGTCGTTGGGCGACTGGTCGGTCTGCAGCGCCGCGTACCAGATGCGGGTGCGCCAGTCGCTCCAGCCACCGATCTTGGACTTGTACTCGGGGTCGATCAGGATGCGCGCGCCCTTCTCGCGCACCTCCTCGTCCGAGATGTGGGCGCGGTTGTAGGCGATGCCGGTGGTGCCGTAGTCGTAGGGCACCGCGCTGAGCGCTCCGGGGGTGATGTTCTCGAGCGCCGTGATCAGCTTCGGGATCACGAGGTCGAGGTTCGGGATGTTCGCCTTGTCGAGCTCGGAATTCAGGTCGAAGTTCGCGTAGCGGGCGTAGTCGAACACGCCCGACAGGTGCGCGATGTTGAAGTCGCCGGGTTGGCCGGCGCGCACCTGGGCCAGGTATTCGTCGCCGCCCGCGAAAGTGCCGTCGACGACGGTGATCCCGGTCCGTTCGGTATAGGGGTCGAACGCGTATTTGCGGAACGCCTCGGAGACGACCCCGCCCCAGCCGTCGAAGCGGATCTGCGTGACGTCCTGCGCGAAGGCCTGGCGCACGAACGGCGTCTGCAGGCCGCAGGCTGCGCCGGCCGCGCCGATCAGGCCGAGGAACCTGCGCCGCTCCAGGCCCCCGTTCAGGTAGCGTTCGCGCAGTCGTTCGAAGCGTCGTGTGTCGTCCATGTCAGCTCTCCTGTTGATGTATGGGGTCATGCGCCGCCTGACCTCCGCGCGAGGACCCGCGCCGCAGCCGCGCCGATCAGCGGCAGGCCCACGGTGATCAGGATCATCACGGTGCCGAGCGCGTTGATCTCGGGGCTGATCGAATTGCGCAGCATCGCGAAGATCTGCGTCGGTACGGTCTCGACCCCGCCGGGCTTCCAGAACAGCGTGCCGGTGATATCGTCGAACGAGATGGTGAAGGCGAAGAGCCCGCCGGCCAGCACCGCGGGCGCGATCAGCGGCAGCGTGATCTTGAAGAACGTCTGGACGGGCGAGGCGCCGAGGCTCATCGCCGCCTCCTCGATGTCGCGGCGCAGGCCCATCAGGCGGGCCTGCACGACGAGGACGACGAAGGGCAGCGTGAAGATCACGTGGCCCATCAGCAGCAGCGGGAAGCTCTTCGGCACGCCGAGGACCTGGAGGAACAGCAGCAGCGCGACGGCCAGCACGACCTCGGGCACGAGGATCGGCGCGATCAGGAAGGTCGCTATCAGCGTCTTGCCGGGGAAGTCGTAGCGCACCATCGCGAGCGCGGCCATGATGCCGAGCGTGGTCGAGATGGTCGCGGTCAGCGCGCCGAGCAGCAGCGAGATGCGGAAGGCGCGCATGATCGCCTCGTTCTCCCACAGCGCGACGAACCAGCGCGGCGAGAGGCCGGTCATCGGGAAGCTGCCGAACTGGTTGGCGTTGAAGCTGAGCAGCACGACGACGGCGACGGGCAGGAACATGAAGCCGTAGACGAGGATCGCCCAGCCGCGGATCAGCGCCCATCCAGTCATCAGCCGAGCCCCCGTGCGATCTGGCCCATGCCGGCGAAGCGGTTGTAGACCGCGACGACGACGCCGAGCACGACGAGCAGCAGAAGCGACAGCGCCGAGCCGAGCGGCCAGTTGATCTGCGTGATGATCGCCTCGTAGACGAGGTTGGCGAACATCGCCTCGCGCGGGCCGCCGAGCACCAGCGGGGTGATGTAGGTGCCGGCCGCCAGCACGAAGCAGAGCAGGCTGCCCGCCGCAAGGCCGGGCGCCGACAGCGGCAGCGTGACCGCGCGGAACGCCTGCCAGCGGGTCGCGCCGAGCGAGCTCGCTGCGTCCTCGAGCGTCTCGTCGATGCCCTCGACGCTGACGAAGACGTTCAGGATCATGAAGGGCAGCAGGAAATGCACGAGCCCGAGGATGACCGTAGTCTCGTTGTAGAGCAGGCTCAGCGGCTCGGAGATCACGCCCGCGGCGATCAGCAGCGAGTTCAGCGCGCCGGACGCGCCGAGGATGTTGATCCAGGACATCGTGCGGATGATGTAGCTGATCCAGAATGGCAGGATCAGCAGCATCAGCAGCAGCACCTTGTAGTCGGTCCTGGAGCGCGCGACGAAGTAGGCGACGGGGTAGCCGGCCAGCGCGCAGAGGATCGTGGTGATTGCCGAGATCTTCAGCGTGTTGAGCAGGATGTATCGGTAGAACGGATCGGTCAGCGCCGCCTGCCAGTTGTCGAGGTGAAAGCCTGCCTGATCCGCGCCCGACGCCGAGCGCAGCCAGAACGAATAGACCAGCACGAACGCCAGCGGCACGATCAGCAAAAGAGCGATCGCGGTCAGCGCCGGCGACAGCAGAACCCAGGGCGCCCGCCGTTCGCGGGCCTCGAGCGTGGACATGGCCCAGCATCGCAGCGGCGCGCGCATTCCGGAAATAGATAATTGCTATTCCGGACATTCCCAATATGAATGCTTGGATGGCGACGCCGACCGAAGCGGGCGCGCGGCTGGCGCGTAATCTCGACTGGAACCTGCTGCGCACCTACGTCGCGATCGTGGACGCCGGCGGCGTCACCCGCGCGGGCGAGGCGCTCGGGCTGCAGCAGCCGACGGTCTCGAACGCCCTGCGCCGGCTGGAGGAGACCCTCGGGCGCCGGCTGATCGAACGTGGCCCCGGGCGCTTCGAGGTGACCGAGGCGGGCCGCCTGCTCCACCGCGAGGCCGTCGACATCCAGGGCGCCATCCTGCGGCTCGGCGTACTGATGCGCGACCTGACCGAGCAGGTGACCGGGCACGTGCGCATCGCTATGGCGAGCCACGTCGTGTGTCCGCTGTTCGACCAGGTGCTCGCCGACTTCCGCGAGACGCATCCTCTGGCGAGCCTGACCCTTGACGTGACCGGCAGCCAGGGCGCAGTTGAAGACACCGTCGCCCAGCGCGCCTCCATGGCGATCTGCCTCGTCCGCAAGCGGCACCCCAAGCTGCATTACACCCAAATGTATCGCGAGTATTTCGGTCTTTTCTGCGGACCGACGCATCCGCTGTTCGGCCGGATGCCACGGGGCGCCACGGACCTGCGCGGCTGCGACTGGGTGTCGTTCACCACCGATCAGATGAACGACGTGCTGCGCCCCGTGGCGTTGCTGCGCGCCCGCGCGGCGCCAGACGACCGCATCGTTGCGACGTCGACCCATCTGGAGGAAGTCCGTCGGATGATCGTCGCGGGCCTCGGGATAGGCCCGCTGCCGCTGCACGTGGCACGCCGTGATGAGCGGGACGGCCTGCTGTGGCGGCTGCCGCCGCTGACCGATCCGCCGGCGCTCGACGTCTTCGTCGCGCACAATCCCGGCAGCCGGCAAAACCGCGCCGAGGCGGCGCTGTTGAAGCTGCTGCTCGCGAGCATCGCCGCCGCCCCGATCGCCGAGCGCACCTACGCAAACTGACCCGGATGCGCACGCCGTCCGATGCTGTCCGCTCACGCCGCACTGATGGTCCTCCGGTTTGGTGGACACCCGAGTAAGGTCGAAACGACCTTGAAGGAGTGTCTGATGATGGAACGGAAGCGGCGTGTTTTTCCCGAGGCGTTCAAGCGGGAGGCGGTGGAGCGGGTCTGCACGAGCGGCGTGCCGATCGTGCGGGTGGCCGAGGAGCTGGGGCTGCACGAGACGGTGCTGCGACGATGGATCAGCCGGTTCGGCGGCAGGACTGCGGCGTCCTCACCGCGACGGCCGACATCCGTTCCGTCGATGCCGTCCCCGGCGGACCTCGCGGCCGAGAACGCGCGGCTGAAGCGCGAGTTGCACCGCGCCGAGACGGAGCGCGACATGCTAAAAAAAGCCGCGCTCATCTTCGGAGGGGCCACCCGATGACATTCGGGTTCGTCGATGAGCATCGCGGCATCTGGCCGGTGAGGATGATGTGCCGCGTGCTCGGCATGTCGCCCAGCGGGTACTACGCATGGCGCGTGCGGCCGGAAAGCCGACGTGCCCGTGAGGATCGTGATCTCACGGCCGAGATCCGGGATGTCCACGCCGACAGTGGCGGCGTCTACGGCGCGCCCCGCGTTCATGCTGCCTTGCGGGTTCTGGGCTGCCGGATCGGGCGTCACCGCGTCGCCAGACTGATGCGGGCCGCCGGCTTGCGCGGCCTGGCCGCTCTGCCACGCCGGGTGCGGACGACCGACAGCCGGCACGGCTACCCGATCGCGCCGAACAGGCTCGGGAGGAACTTCGCCGCCGCGGCGCCGAACCAGGTCTGGCTGGCCGATCTGACCTACATCCCCACCGGCGAGGGTTGGCTCTATCTCGCGGCGCTGATCGACATGCACACCCGCAAGGTCGTCGGCTGGGCGATGCGCGAGACGCTGCATGCCGGGATCGCCGTCGAGGCGCTGCGCATGGCCATCGAGAGGCAAAGGCCGCCGCCCGGGCTGATCCAGCACTCGGATCGCGGCGTGCAATATGCGGCCGACGCATATCGCCAAGTCCTTGCCGCCGCCGGAATAACCCCTTCGATGAGCCGGAAAGGAAACTGCCTCGACAACGCGCCCATGGAGAGCTTCTTCCACACTCTCAAGGTCGAGCGCGTCCATCACCGCGTCTACCCCACCCGCGACGTGGCCCGCAGGGACTTGTTCGGATACATCGAGGGCTTCTACAATTCACGCCGGCTGCACTCCGCTCTCGGCTACAGATCACCGGCCGACATGGAGCGAATGGCGGCCTGAACCCGTCCACCGAAACGGGGTAGGATCACCGTCATCCCCTGTCGGCCGCCACTGGGTTAACGTGACAGTCCCCGCCCAAGAGATTGCGGACCAAATTCTGCGCCGCCAGCGCCAGGGCGGCGCCCAACACACCTAGGCCGGTTGACCTTTCCCCGCAGTTAAAGCCTTTCGGCTGAAACTTGAAATCATGGGGATTCCCATGAAGGACGAGGCTGTGATTCATCTCGTGTGGGAGGATGGATCATGTCAGCACCATTGCCGTCGGCGCTTCGGACCCGATTTCTGAAGTACATCAAGGAAGGATTGAGCGGACGGGCTGCTGCGGCGCGACTGAAGGTGTCGCCCGCGACCGGAGCCCGTTGGGCGCGCCAGATCAGGACGAGGGGCCATGCCGAACCATCGATCCAGGGTCGCCCGCCCGGCTCGGGCAAGCTGGCGGCCTACCGTGGCTTCATCGAGGAGCTGGTCGCGCAGGACCCCGATATCACTCTCTTCGAATTGCGCGACGCCCTTGCCGAGGCGGAGGGTGTGGACGTCCACCACTCCTCCATTGCCAAGCTGCTGACCCGGCTCGGGTTCACGTACAAAAAAAGTCGCTGGTCGCCACCGAGCGGCGACGCGCACGGGTCAGGCAACAGCGTGCCGAGTGGATGAGACACCGTCTTCCCGCCATCTCCGCCCAGCCCGAGCGCGTGGTCTTCCTGGACGAGACGGCGGTGAAGACGAACCTCACGCGTATCCGCGGGCGGGCCCCACGCGGAGAGCGGCTGACCATGGATGCTCCGTTCGGCAGCTGGGGCACGCAGACGCTGATCGCGGGACTGACGGCGGACGCGCTGATCGCACCTTGGGTGATCAAGGGTGCGATGGATGGTCCAGCCTTCGCCGCCTATGTCCGCGACGTCCTGGTGCCCGAGATTGCGCCGGGCACTGTCGTTGTGCTCGACAACCTTGCCACGCATCGCAACGCCGAGGCCGCCCGCGCGCTGAGGGACCACGGTTGCTGGTTTCTCTACCTGCCGCCGTACTCGCCCGACTTGAACCCCATCGAGCAAGCCTTTTCCAAACTCAAGGCTCATCTGCGAAAGATCGGCGCAAGGACCTTCACTGACGTGTTCAGTGCCATCGGGGCGATCTGTGATCTCTACGGCTCGCAAGAGTGCCGGAACTACTTTGCCGCTGCCGGCTATGTCTCAGGTTAATGTCGAAGGGCTTTAGGGCCGCGTTGAACTGGAATCCTCCGGTTGAAACTGGTCGATGAGCGGCAGCGTGTAGCCGGCAAGAGGTCAGGCGCTGTCGCGGCGTACGTGGTCAGGACCTCCATTGGGGTTCGGTAGCCGAGCGCCGAATGCGGGCGCTCGGTGTTGTAGTGGCAGCGCCATCGCTCGATCTCCTCGCGGGCGTGCCGCAGCGAGCGGAACCAGTGCAGGTTGAGGCACTCGTCCCGCAGCTTGCCGTTCAGGCTCTCGACGAAGGCGTTCTGGACCGGCTTGCCCGGCTCGATGAAACGCAGCCGGACGCCGGTGCGCTCCGACCAGTCGACATGGCGCGGCTCGTGCCCTCCGGCCCGTTGTCGAGGACGATCTCCTCGGGCAGTCCGTGCAGCAGCGCCAGGTCGTCGAGGTAGCGGGCCACCCGCGCGCCGGAGATCGAGACGTCGACGATCTGGCCCGGGCAGAGGCGGCTCGAGGTCGTCGACGATGTTCAGCACCCGGAAGCGGCGGCAGTCGGCGAGCTGATCGCTGACGAAGTCGAGCGACCAGCGCTGCATCGGCCGCTCCGGGACCTGCGGGGCCACCCTGTCGCGCCGCGGCAGCTTGCGCCGCTTCTTCGTCCGCAGCTGCAGGCCCTGCTCGATGTAGAGCCGGTAGGTCCGCTTGCGGTTCGCGACCAGCCCCTCCCGGCGCAGCATCGCGTGCAGCCGGAGGTAGCCGTAGCGGCGGTTCTCCGACGCCAGCTCCTTCAGCCGCCCGACAACCGCCGCGTCGTCCCTGGGCGCGCGTCGGTACTGCTGCACCGACCTCGATAGACCGACAATCCGGCAGCTACGCCGTTCGCTGAGACCCAGCGCATTCATCAGAAAGCCCACGGCTCGTCTCCTGGCCATGGGCTCACCAATGTTTTCCGAGCAGTTCCTTCATCGCCGAAATGTCGAGCACCTGATCCGCGACGATCCGCTTGAGCTTGGCGTTCTCCGCCTCGAGCTCGCGCAGCCGCTTCGCGTCGCTCGCCTCCATGCCGCCGTACTTCTTGCGCCACGTGTAGAAGGTCGCGCTGCTGATCGCGTGCCGCCGGCAGATGTCGTCCACCTTGGCGCCGGCCTCGTGCTCCTTCAGCACGCCGATCACCTGCTCGTCACTGAACCGCTTGTGCTTCATCGGTCTTCCTCCTCGTCGATCTAAGGGCGGAAGATTCCAGCTCGCAATGGCCCGGATGCCGGGGAGAAGGTCACGGTCAGGGCCGCGCCGACCGTGATGTCCCAGACATCCAAGACCGCGGACATGCCCAGAGCCGCGACCAGAACCTGAACGAACTTCTCGATCCAGTCGCTACCCATCATCGCTCGGGTTCGGATTCCGGACGGCAGGAGCGGGGCCCCTATGGGCGGAACAAGCCGGACGAGCGCGGAGAAGACGGCGGCGACGAGCACCGATCGGGCGATCCGGACCAACGTCACCTCGACGTCTGTTGGATGTCTGAACGCCGGAATGAGGCTGTCGCGGAGCCTGAGCAAGTGCTGTGCCGTGACCTTGATTTTTCTCCCTGCTTCTTGCGCCAGCCCCCAGCGCCTTGGCGACAGCACTACATACTCGGTCAAGCTTCGTCCCGGCGTCAAAAAACGGCGTGCTCTCCACGATCGTCTTCGACATCTTCCGTTGCCAGCCGCCTGTAGTGATCGGCCAGCGTCTCGGCGCCGAATTCCGGGGTGCCGTCGGCATCGTACCGGCCGGTAGCATCATCCCAGACCAACATGGATTCCGTGGCATAATACCGCCCTATGCGTGCCAACTCCGCCTTGTCGCGCAGGCGAGAAGAAACCTTGCCCAACGTCGACAGTCCAGCAATGACAGCCGACATGAGCCCGACCGGAACATGTTTGAAGCGCGGCGTTTGGCCCAACGCCTGAAACAGCATCTCGCCCTGTGCGCGCGGTGTAATGGCGGGGCCGGGCCCACCGATTGGGAGAATGCGGTTCTGCAGGGACGAGTCCGCCAGGCACTGTACCAGATAGCGGGCCAGATCGTCATTGCTGATCGGTTTGCAGGCGGTCAATTCGCCATCCCCGAAAAGCAGAAACGGCTTGCCGGCGCGCAGACGGTTCAACTGACCCGACAGCGATTTGAAAAATGCAGTCGGGCGCACGATCGTCCAGGTCACGGGGGCAGCCTGAAGCTCTGCCTCGAATGCGAGTTTTGCCTGCTGGAAGGCCAGTTTCGGCTTTTGAACGCAGATCGCAGACAGAAGAACGAACTGTGTAACGCCAGCGCTCAAGCCGGCACTCAAGGCCGCGCTGTTGAGGCCATGGTCGATAGAGCGCGCTTCCTCCGGTACACCGCTGCGCGAAGCTATGCACGAGATGATCGCTTCGCAGGCATGCTCCCTCATCATGGAAAGAAGGGCGGTTCGTGTCAGTGTGCTTGGAACAGCAAAGGGCATTGCGCCAACGTCTGAGCCTGGACGCACGGGTGCGACTACTTTGTATCCTGCCGCGACCAGGACGCTCGCCGTAGCGCGCCCGATGGTTCCCGTTGCGCCAAGCAACAGGACAGATTTAGGCGAATGCTTCATGGAGTGACGCTACATTTGCCTCATGAACAAGGATAGCGGATTTCGGGTGATCTCGTTATCGTTCATGCCATCCGGGGCGGATTGATGTGGCGGGACGCACCTGCGGTGTGCGGACCGCCGAACCGCTTCATCCGCTGGAGCCGCATCGGTGTCTTCGACCTGATCTCTGCGCCACGGACCCGGCGGCCGAGGAACGTGACGGCGGCGCACTGTTTCGGCCGGTAGCGGTGCATCTGCCCGCGTGCGTTGCCGAAGAATGGCTGAAGCAGCCTATGGGCGAGCAATTTGTTAGGCTGCCTGCAAAGCGTCGCTTTGGGAGGCGCGGGTGGCAGAAGCTGCGCGAGCCCAACGCGGCGCTGGCCGACCGTTGACTGGAGGCAATCAAGCGAAACCGGGTGCGCGGTTCGGCTGTCGCGACGCCGATGGCGAGAACCGCCATGAGCGCCGGATGGCACTGCCAGGGACTGTCGGAAATCTTGTGCGGGAGGTCACGATGATATGGTGAGAGAGGATCCCAGTCATGGCCATCGAGAAAGACATTCTGGACCAGCTTCTGGCGGGTCGTGACCCGCAGGAGGTTTTCAGCCGCCGGCACGATCGCCGCCCTGTGCGACGCCTATAGCCTGTCAGCCGCGTTCCGGGAGCTGTCGCCCGATTACGGACGCATCATCCGCCGGCACGTCGAAGCGATCCGCGTGGCCTACGGAACGGGCCAGATCCGGCATTCTGCAGCAAAAGCACATCAAGACGGACCCTCGCGCTGCTCGCCGCGCACGCGTCCGTTGCCCGGCTGCTCGAGGCCGATCCGAGCTCCGGCGTCGTTCGCCGGCCCGTGCCGCAGACCGACGGGCACGTCCCGTGGTCGCCCGACGACATCGACGCCTACCGAGCGCGCTGGCCGCTCGACACGCCGCAGCGCCTCGGGATGGAGCTGCTGTCATGGACGGCGGCGCGAATCGGCGACGGCGTCCGGCTTGGCGAGGGCATGATCGGCCGCGACGGCGTGCTTTGCTTCGCGCAGAACAAGACGGGCGCGCCGGTCTATATCCCGTGGTCCTGCGCCCTGCCCGCCTATGCGGAGCCCTCGGCCGGCGACACGCTCTACCTGATGGCGGCGCTCGCGGCGCGATCCGAGCGCCACATGACGATCCTCGCGACGGCCGGCAAGACGCGCTCGGTGAAGGGGCTGGGGAACCCGATCGCGGACGGCGCACGCGACGCCGGCCTGGCCGACCGGACCGGACGGACGCGCAAGGCGCGCCTGACCGCGCTCGCCGACGGCGGCGCGACCGCGCACCAGATCGCCGCCTGGAGCGGCCACCTGACGCTGGCCGAGGTCGAGCACTACACCCGGTCAGCCGACCGCCGACGCGCGATGCGCGGAACGGAACAGGACCAGAACAGCGTAAACCATTTGGCGGGATGATTCAAAACATCGTCGGGGGCCTTGAAAACAAACGAAAAAAGAGGCGAGATGGCGACCCCTCCAGGACTCGAACCCGGAACCTGCTGATTAGAAGTCAGCTGCTCTATCCCGTTGAGCTAAGGGGCCGTGCTGCGCGCGCGCGTCAATGCGTCCAGGCGGTTCGGCGCTGGTAGGCGAAATTGTCGCCGTAGCCGTTCTGCCGCAGCACATGGCGCCGCGTGTTGGGCTGGAATACCCTGTAGGGGATGCTGTGGCGCTCCGCGTAGGCCACGGCCGCCTCGCTGCTTTCGAATCGGAGCTGGACCTGCCCTTCGGTGTCGCTCGACCCGGTCCAGCCCATCAGCGGGTCGAGGAACTTGCGGCCCTCGGGCGCGAATTCCAGGATCCAGTCATGGGTCTTGGCCTGTCCCGACTGCATCGCGCTGCGCGCCGGGCGGTAGATCTTGGCGAGCATTCGTCTCTCCGCGTTTGAGCTTACGCGAATATCGCCATAGCAGGACGCTGCCGCAAGCAATAACGACAGCATCATGGCTTTGCGTATTTGGGGATTGCAGCAGCAGCGGGTCGCCGACCGGATGCGAGGGAGCGAGGGGTGGGGTGGGTGTACGCACCCGACCGACGACCACTTTGCTGCTTGCAAGACACTTCTAGCACATGACGATTCCCACACGCAATGGTTTAGTGAGCCGGTTGCAGGGAACCGGCGAAAAATTGCCGATGGCTCCGCCGGTCGTGGCTTTGCCGACACGCCTTGCGGATCGGGCCTGCCCGCATATCTCTGGACATTGACGACACGCTGCGGACAGCATCCCGAATGACCCTCGCCGATCCAACACCGATGACCACGGATCCTCGCGCGCGCCTCAAGCTCGAGGGCGGCCGCCGCTTCCGCCTGTGCTCAGACTTCGAGCCGGCCGGCGACCAGCCGACCGCCATAGCGGAACTCGTGGCCGGAATCGCCGCCGACGAGCGCAACCAGGTGCTGCTCGGCGCCACCGGCACCGGCAAGACCTTCACCGTCGCCAAGATCATCGAGGCCACCCAGCGTCCTGCGATCATCCTGGCGCCGAACAAGACCCTGGCTGCCCAGCTTTACGGCGAATTCAAGGGCTTCTTTCCCGACAACGCCGTCGAGTATTTCGTATCGTATTACGACTATTATCAGCCCGAGGCTTATGTGCCGCGGTCCGACACGTTCATCGAAAAGGAAAGCCAGATCAACGAGCAGATCGACCGGATGCGCCACTCTGCGACCCGGGCGCTGCTCGAGCGCGACGACGTGATCATCGTGGCCTCCGTCTCGTGCATCTACGGCATCGGCTCGGTCGAGACCTACGGCGCGATGACCCAGGACCTGATCGCGGGCGCCAGCTACGACCAGCGCCGGGTCATCGCCGATCTCGTCGCCCAGCAGTACCGCCGCAACGACGCGGGATTTGCGCGCGGCGCCTTCCGCGTTCGCGGCGACGTGCTGGAGATCTGGCCCGCGCATTTCGAGGATCGCGCCTGGCGGCTGAGCTTCTTCGGCGAGGAGCTCGAATTGATCCACGAGTTCGACCCGCTGACCGGCGCGAGGACCGGCGCGCTCGACCGCGTCCGCGTCTACGCGAACTCGCACTACGTGACGCCGCGCCCGACGATGCAGCAGGCGATCAAGGGCATCCGCGCCGAGCTGCGCCAGCGCCTCGACCAGCTCGTCGCCGAGGGCAAGCTGCTGGAGGCCCAGCGCCTCGAGCAGCGCTGCTCGTTCGACCTCGAGATGCTGGAGGCGACCGGCGTCTGCAACGGCATCGAGAACTACTCGCGCTACCTGACCGGCCGCAAGCCCGGCGAGCCGCCGCCCACGCTCTTCGAGTACATCCCCGACAACGCGATCGTCTTCGCCGACGAGAGCCACGTCTCGGTCCCGCAGATCGGCGGCATGTACAAAGGCGACTACCGGCGCAAATTCACGCTGGCCGAGCACGGCTTCCGCCTGCCCTCCTGCATGGACAACCGGCCGCTGAAGTTCGAGGAATGGGACGCGATGCGCCCGCAGTCGGTCTTCGTCTCGGCGACCCCGGCCGCCTGGGAGATCGAGCAGGCCGGCGGCGTCTTCACCGAGCAGGTGATCCGGCCCACGGGCCTCCTCGATCCGCCGGTCGAGATCCGCCCGGTCGCGATGCAGGTCGACGACCTGCTCGACGAGGTGCGCAAGGTCGCCGCCCAGGGCAACCGCGTGCTGGTCACGACGCTGACCAAGCGCATGGCCGAGGACCTGACCGAGTACCTGCACGAGCAGGGCATCCGCGTGCGCTACATGCACTCGGACATCGACACGATCGAGCGCATCGAGATCCTGCGCGACCTGCGGCTCGGCGCCTTCGACGTGCTGGTCGGCATCAACCTGCTGCGCGAGGGCCTCGACATTCCCGAATGCGGGCTGGTCGCGATCCTCGACGCCGACAAGGAGGGCTTCCTGCGCTCCGAGACCTCGCTGATCCAGACCATCGGCCGCGCCGCGCGCAACGCCGACGGCCGCGTCATCCTCTACGCCGACCGCATCACCGGCTCGATGGAGCGCGCCCTCGCCGAGACCAACCGCCGCCGCGAGAAGCAGCACGCCTACAACGTCGAGCACGGCATCACGCCGGCGACGATCCGCAAGAACGTCGCCGACGTGCTCGACGGCCTGTTCAAGGCCGACACCGACATGGCCCGCGTCACCGCCCGCGTCGACAAGCCGCTGATCGGCGCCAACCTGCAGGCCCATCTCGACGCGCTGCGCAAGTCGATGATCAAGGCGGCCGAGAACCTCGAGTTCGAGGAGGCGGCGCGGCTGCGCGACGAGGTCAAGCGGCTCGAGGCCGTCGACCTCGCGATCTCCGACGATCCCCTCGCCCGCCAGTCCGCGATCGAGGCCGAGACCGGGACGAACGCGCCCCGCTCCAGCGCCGGACGTGGCGGCACCCGCAGCTACCGCGGCAAGAGCCAGAAGAAGATGCGCTGACCACTCGGCCGGGGGCGCGCGGGCACGGCGTCCAACGCCGCAGCCGGACACACGCGACCGGCCGAGCTCAGTCGAGGATCATCCGCGCGATCACCAGCACCACCACCGCGCCGATCAGCGCCGCGACCAGGATCGCCGCCAGTCCCGACGCAGCCAGCACGCCGAGGCCGACCAGCGCCAGCACGAACGGCGTCGCGAGCGCCGCGATCAGGCCGATCGCCATGTAGGTTCCGCGCCGTCCGCCCGCGACCGCCGCCGCAAGCCAGCCCGCCAGCAATCCGATGATCGCGAGGATCACCAGCCCGATCACGCCGATCGCCTGCAATACTTCTTCCATCTCTCGCCTCCTGCCGCTTGATGACGTGCGGCCTTGCCTGCACTATCCCGAGCAAACCGTTTCGATCGGACAGAGTCCATGCTCCGCCTCCTCGTCGCACATAGCGTGCTCTTCGCCGCCGTCCCGGCCTTCGCGTCGTCCGAGGCGGCCTGGCAGGCGTTTCGCGACGACGTCGCTTCCGCCTGCGCCGCCCTCGCGGGCCCCGACGCCCGCATCGAGGTAAATCCGTTCGGCTCGGACAGCTACGGGGCGGCCCTGGTCGAGGTCGCGGAACGGGGACGGAGACGCCTCCGACCGCATGATCTGCATCTACGACAAGGCCGCCGGCACGGCCGAGTTGACCGCTCCCTTCACGCCCGCCGACTGACGCCAGCCCGCACCCTGCCCGCGCGACCGCCCCGGAAGGCCCCCATATGCGCCGAGCCCTCGCCCTCGCCGCCGCCCTGCTTGCCGCGCCCGCGCTGGCGCAGTCTCCGTGCGGCCTCGTCGACGCAGCCTGCGACGTGCCGCTGGGCGCGTACCGCCTGGCGCTCCCCGAAGCCCCGCCGCCCGAGACCGGCCATCCGGCGGTCCTGTTCTTTCACGGCGCCGGCGCCTCCTCGGCCCAGGCTCTCGACAATCCGGACATCGCCGGCGCGCTGCTGGCGCGTGGCTGGGCGGTCATCGCGCCCGAGGGCAGCGAGCGCACCGGTGCGCCGGGCCGGGGCTGGTCCTTCCTTCCCGGCCGGCCCGCGATCCGCGACGAGGACGCCTTCGCGCGGCAGGTGATCGACGACGCGGTCGCGCATAACGACATCGACCGCGACCGCGTGCTGCTCGCCGGCTTCTCGATCGGCGGCTCGCTGACATGGTATCTCGCCTGCGCCGATCCCGGTCTCGCCGCAGCCTATGCCCCGGTCGCCGGCGCCTTCTGGCGGCCGCACCCGGAGATGGACGGCTGCGCCGGCCCGGTCCGGCTGCTGCACACGCATGGCTGGCGCGACGGCACCGTGCCGATAGAGGGCCGCCCGCTCCGGGGCGGCGCGCTCAAGCAGGGCGATCTCTTCCACGGGCTGGAGATCCTCCGCGCGACGAATGGCTGCGCCCAGATGAAGGCAGACGGCTTCGACACGTCCGGCCCGTTCTGGCGGCGCTGGTGGACGGCCTGCACGCCCGGATCGGCGCTCGAACTGGCGCTCCATCAAGGCGGGCATGTCGTGCCGCCCGGCTGGGCGGACCTCGCAATCGACTGGTTCGAGCAGACCGTCCCCGCCGGGCCGCCGGGCAAGACGCCCTAACGCTCCGTTAACCCTGCCCCGGCAACGCTCGTGGATGCGTTGTCGCCCCGTCCTCCAGATGATCTTCGGGCTCGCCCTGTCTCTGCTCGGCGCGGACATGGCTGTCGCGGGCGCCTGGCCGCGCGCGCCGGGCGAGGTCTTCCTGTCCCTGCGCGGGGACGTCGAGAAGCAGGCGGGCGGCTCGGATCTCGACGGGTCCGTCTACGCCGAATACGGGCTGTCGCGACGCTTCACGCTCGTCGGCCAGTTCACCACGGCGGACGATGCCTGGACGCCCAGCCGCGCCGCTGCCGGCCTGCGCTTCGCGCTGTCGCCGCCGGACGCTGTCAACCGCTTCGCGGTCAGCCTCGGCGTCTCGGCGCCGCCCGACCTGATGGGGGCGATGACCTCGACGCGGCTGGAGACCGGCGTCGCCTGGGGCCGCGGCTTCGAAAGCCGCTGGGGCGGCGGATGGGCGACCGCAACGCTGCGCGTGCTCTTCGCCCGCGACGAGGCGAAGCCGATCACCGACCTCTATGGCCTGGTCGGGCTCAGGCCCGCGGACGGCGTGATGACGATGTTCAGCCTCGGCCGCTACGCCGACGGCGACGGCGTCTACTGGAAGGCGACGCCCTCGATCGGCTACGAGTTGCGCGACGAGGTCTGGCTGGTGCCCAGCCTGACGCAGGAGATTTCCGACGACCGCAGCACCAGCATCGGCATCGCGCTCTGGATCACGTTCTAGCGCCTGCGCCGCGGCCCGGGACCGGCCGGTCACGGTAAGCTCGAACGAATTTGTATTTGATGTCAGATATTTATCTTCGGTCGCATCGTGGGACCGATGCGCGTCACGACGCGCGCAGATCCTCGACCTCGACGACAAGCCCGCCCGCCAGCCGCTCCGGCGCCGCCTTCCGCGCGGTCTCCAGCGCCATGCTGTCGACCTCGGCCCGCACCCAGCCCGGCGCGTCCGCCTTGCCCTCGGCCAGCGCGCCGGTGTCGGGAAACCCCTCCCCGCGCGGCGCCAGCACCGCCGCCGCCCCGGTCGACCGGCCCAGGGCCGGCGCCCAGTCGGCGTCGCCTATCGACAGCGCCTGGACCACGACGCACCCGGTCTCGCGCGCCCGCGCCATCCCCGCCGCCCGCAGCGCCTTCGCCGCCTCCGCATCCGGCGCCCGCCCCGGCGCAAGCAGCAGCGTCGCGCCCGCCGCCGCCATCGCGCCCGCGATCTCCGCGTCGAACAGGTCCGCCCCGATCAGCACGCCGATCCGCCCCTGTCCGGTATCGAAGACCCGCGCCGCCTCGCCCGGCGCGACGCCCCAAGCCGCGCGCAGCGCCGGATCGGGCGCGAGCTGGTCCTGCACGCCGCGCCCGCCCCCGGGCGCGAAGAGCCGCGCCCGGTTGGAGATGCGGCCGTCCCGATCGCGGACCGGCCCCGTCGCCGCGCAGATCACCGCGTCGAACTCGCGCGCAAGGCTCGCATGCAGCTCGTCGATGTCCTTCAGTCGCGCGGACAGCGCCGCGGCCGCCCGCTCCGGATCCCCGGCATTGTCCTCGCCGGCCAGCGTCGCGACCTCGAGACCCGCGAACTCGGGGAAGACGAGCACCCGCGCTCCGCCCTCGGCCGCGGTGCGGACCCAGACGCGGAGCTTTCCGACATACTCGTTCCAGCGGTTGTGCCAGTCGATGGGGTAGGCTGCGGCGGCGACTTGCAATGGCTCTCTCCGGGAGAGTTGCGCGCCTCACGCGGCATGGCAGCGGGGTCGGCGCGACGATTCGGATCGGTCGGATGTGCTCCAGCGAATTCCGACCGCGAACGGGTCTTCAAACGAAATCGGCCCGACGCATCCCCGCGCCGGGCCGATCCGAGGTCTGGGCGGGGCCGTCAGGCGACCCGGGGCAGGATCACTTGATCTTGCCTTCCTTGTATTCGACATGCTTGCGCGCGACCGGGTCGTACTTCTTGACGACCATCTTCTCGGTCATCGTGCGCGCGTTCTTCTTGGTCACGTAGAAGTGGCCGGTATCCGCAGTGGAGTTCAGCCGGATCTTGATGGTTGTCGGTTTCGCCATGGTCGTCCCCTTGCCGCAGGCCACGCCCACGATGTAGCTCACGCCCGCGACGCCGCGAGCCGAATTTCAGACGGCGCTTGTATCGGTTTCGTCCCCGCTGTCAAGGCGGAGTTGCCGGTTCCGCCGCCGCCGGCGCGGCTTGCCTTCCGGACGCGAACCGGGATGTATGCGGCGCCGCCGCCGATCTTCCGACAGACCGAGTCCCGTATGACCGATGCTCCCGCGCCAGCCGCCGAAGACGTTCCGGCGCGCCCGTTGCGGGCCCTGATGTGGATGCTCGGGGCGATCGCCTCGTTCCTGCTGATGTCGGTCGCCGGACGCGCGATCCTGCAGGAGTTCGACACGTTCGAACTGATGCTCTACCGCTCGGCGATCGGCTTCGTCGTGGTCGCGACCGTCATCGCGCTGTCGCCACGCGGCTTCGCGCAGGTGCGCACGCGCCACCCGGGCCTGCACGTCACGCGCAACCTCTTCCATTTCACCGGCCAGAACCTGTGGTTCTTCGCCCTCGGCTCGATCCCGCTCGCGCAGCTGGTCGGCGCTCGAATTCACCGCTCCGATCTGGGTCGCGCTGCTCGCGCCGTTGCTGCTCGGCGAGACGGCTGACGCGGCCCGCATCATCGCCGCGGCGCTCGGGTTCCTCGGCGTGCTGATCGTCGCCCAGCCGGGCGCCTCGCCGATCGGACCGGGGCATCTGGCGGCGCTCGGGGCCGCGGTCGGCGTTCGCGCTGAACACGATCTACACCGCCGCATCATGGCCTTCGACGACGTCCTGTGCGTCGTGTTCTGGATGACGCTGTCGCAGGGCCTGATGGGCTTCTTCACTCGCGCTGCCCGGCGGGATCCCGCTGCCCTCGCCGGCATCCTGCCCTGGCTGGCTGGTGGTCGGCCTGACCGGCCTGTCGGCGCACTACGCGCTGACCTCGGCGCTGGGCTGCGCGCCCGCGAACGTCGTCGCGCCGATGGAGTTCCTCCGCCTGCCGGTCGTGGCGCTGCTCGGCTGCGTGCTCTACGGCGAGCCGCTGCAGCATCGCGGTCTTCGTCGGCGCCGCGCTGATCATCGGCGGCAACCTCATCAGCCTGCGCAGCCGAGCGCAAGGCGGCCGTCCGCCTGAACGCCCCCCGACGTCAGGCCTTTGCCCCGCGCGACGCGCGTGCTAGGCGGGCGCCTGCAAGAGTCAACGTATCCGGAGCGAGCCAGGAATGAACATCGACAAGATCCCGGCCGGCAAGAACCCGCCGCAGGACATCAACGTGGTGATCGAGATCACCGGCGGCGCGGCCGGCGGCGCGCCGGTCAAGTACGAGATCGACAAGGACTCGGGCGCCGTGTTCGTCGACCGCATCGTCAACACGCCGATGTTCTACCCGTGCAACTACGGCTTCGTGCCGAACACGCCTGCACGCCGACGGCGACCCGACCGACGTGCTGGTGATCTGCGACTTCCCGCTGCAGCCCGGCGTCGTCATCCGCTGCCGCCCGGTGGGCGTGCTGAAGATGGAGGACGACGGCGGCATGGACGACAAGCTGATCGCCGTCCCGGTCGAGAAGGTCGACCCGTTCCAGGCCCACATCAAGGACCTGAGCGACGTCGTTCCGAAGACGCTGCGAGCGCATCAAGCACTTCTTCGAGCACTACAAGGATCTCGAGGCCGGCAAGTGGGTCAAGGTCATCGGCTGGGGCGACCGCGCCGAGGCCGAGTCCATCCTGCAGTCCTCGCTCGACGCCGTGAAGGGCTGAGCGGGTCACCCCGCCGCTTCGTCTTCTGGACGAATGTGACGCTTTCGACACAGCGCGCTCCGGATCGGGGCGCGCTTTTTCTTTGTCGTCAACGAATTGTCGCATTCCGCGCACCGGCGTTTCCTTCCGGGTCCGTGCTTCGTGACGTGCGTGACGCGGCGTCAGGCTTGAATCCGCGCGCAGCCACGCGCCTCCTGCCGAGTTAACAAACAATTACTTCGTCCCGGGAGGCATACATGCCCAGGATCTGATACCCGCAGTTTTCGGCCTGCTGGCGGGCGCGGCCGCGATCTACATGCCCGGCCTCGCCCATTCCGCCGCGCTGGAACGGGTCGTGCCCTCCTACGTCCGCCTGCTCTACCAGGAGCGGCACCTACGTCGAGTTCGGCGTGGTCTACACCAGCCCGGACCTCGAGGGGCGACGACGCCACCCTGCCCGACCGCCTCGACCGGCTCCGCGGACGGCTCGTGCCGGCAAGACCGGCAATCTGCTCGGCGAGCGACTGGAAGTTCAGCGGCGCGCTGAAGGGCGACATCAACGAGCGGCTCTCCTACATCCTGCATGTTCGACCAGCCCTACGTCGCCGAACACCAGCTACGGCCAGGGCAGCTTTCCGCTCCCGTCCTTCAGCTACGGCGGCACCGAACGCCGACCTCGACACCTACCAGATCATCGGCCGGCCTCGCCTACGACGTCAACCCCAACGTCAAGCTCTAGGGCGGCCTGCGCGCCCAGCGGCTCGACGCCAAGGCGGCGATCCCGTTCCTGCGCCGACTACTCGGTCGACGCCGAGGACGACTGGGGCTATGGCGGCTTCATCGGCGCGGCCTACGCCGCGGCCGGAGATCGGCCTGCGCGTGGCGCTGACCTACAAGTCGAAGATCAGCTACGACCTCGACACGACGGAATCGCGTCGTCTACGGCAACCAGGACAAGACCGACGTCGAAACGCCGCAATCGGTGACGCTCGAGGCCCAGACCGGCATCAGCGAGAAGACACGCTGATCTTCGGCTCGATCCGCTGGGTCGACTGGTCGGAATTCGCCATCGCGCCGCCGATGTACGGAGACGTCACGGCGCTGATCCGGCGAGCCGCGCGCGCTGGTCGATTATCCCGAGGACTGGTGGACCTACAACATCGGCGTCGCGCGGCAGCTCACCGACGAACTCGCCGGCTACGCTCGTCGTCACCTACGAGCCGCAGGTCGACGAGGTGCTGACGACGCTCGGCCCGGTCGACGGCCGCACCACCTTCAACGCCGGGCTCAGCTACGACATCGGCCAACGATCAACATCTCGGGCGGGCTCAGCTACGGCTGGCTCGGCGACACGACGAACCTGCTCGACACCAAGTACCGCGACGGCACGGTCTTCGGCGGCGGGCTGCGGGTCGGCTACTCGTTCTGACGGCGGCCGCGCTTGCCTCGGCGCGCCCCGCCCGATAGCTAGGGCGCGTCGACGCACGGGGCGCTGTCGCATGCATCACGAGATCGGCGTCCGACTGGCTCGGCGCGGCGCCACAAGCGCGTGGCGCTGTTCGGCATGTCGGGCCTCGGCAAGACGCGCATCTCGGCGATGCTGCGCGACGAGGCGGACTGGTTTCACTACTCGGTCGATTTCCGCATCGGCACCCGCTACATGGGCGAGCACATCGTCGACAACTTCAAGCGCGAGGCGATGCGCAACCCGTTCCTGCGCGAGCTGCTGCGCACGGATTCGATCTACATCGCGTCCAACATCAGCTTCAACAACCTCACGCCGCTGTCGACCTATCTCGGCAAGCCCGGCGATCCGGCGAAGGGCGGCATCCCGTTCGACGAGTACCTGCGCCGCCAGCGCCAGCACCGCGCCGCGGAGATCGCGGCGACGCGGGACAGCGCTGGTGTTCATCGAAAAGGCGCGCGACATCTACGGCTACGACCACTTCGTCTGCGACACCTCGGGCTCGCTCTGCGAGGTGGTGGACCCCGACGAACCCGGACGATCCGGTGCTGCGGCGATCTGGCGGCGGCACGCTGCCGGTCTGGATCCGCGGCTCGGACGGACATGCCCAGGAACTCGCCCGGCGGTTCGACCGCGCGCCCAAGCCGATGTACTATCCGGAGAGCCTTTCTGCGTCGAGCTCTGGAGCGAGTATTGCGCCGAGCGCGGCATCGCCGCCGGACGCCGTCGATCCGGACGACTTCATCCGCCACGGCTTCCGCCGGCTGATCGCGCACCGGCTGCCGCGCTACCAGGCGATCGCGCGCACGCTGGGGCGTGACCGTCGAGGCGGACGAGATCGCCTGCGTCCGGCGATCCGCAGGATTTCGAGGCGCTGATCGCCGAGGCGTTGAACCGATCGTCCTGAACGGCCGCCGGTGCGTCCCGACTCCGGACGCTCGTCAAGTTCATGTAAATCAATGGATTTTCTGCCCGGTCAACGCTCGTCGGATGGTCCGTCGGCGTCCGTGGGCGCGTCCGGCGCGCGCGTCTGGCGGCTGGCGCGCATCCGCTCCGGCGTCTCCGGCTGCATCGGGTCGGAGGCGGCGAAGGGCGAGATGGGCGGGCGGCGCCGAGCCGTCCCGCTGTGCGCCGAACCACAGCGTCACTTGCGGATACGGTATCTGGATGCCCTCGGCGTCGAAGCGCTTCTTGACCATCTCCGTGTAGGCGCGCCCGACAGCCCATTGTTCGCCCGGCCGGGTCTTCAGCCGCGCCCGCAGCACGACCGAGGATTCGTCGAGGGCGTTGACGCCGAACCACTCGATCCCGCCCAGCAGCTTGATCGACCAGGCCGGGTCGGCCTGCAGGTCCTCGTAAGCGGCGAGCATGGCCGCCTTCGCCGTGTCGATGTCCTCGCGGTAGGCGACGCCGATGTCGGCGACGTGGTAGCTGAAGCCCTTCATGTAGTTCGAGATCAACTCGACCGACGAAAACGGGATCACGTGATAGACGCCCTGCGACGTCGCGCAGGGAGACGGACCGGATCGTCAGCTTCTCGACCGAGCCGATCTTGCCCCCCGCCTCGACCACGTCCCCGACGTTGATCGCGTTCTCGAACTGGATGAACACCCCGTTGATGATGTCCTGCACCAGCTTCTGCGACCCCCAGCTGATCGCGAGCCCGATCACGCCGGCAGAGGCCAGCAGCGGCGCGACGCTGACGCCGAGCTGGGTCAGGCCATAGGCGGCGGCGATGATCAGGATCGCGACGGCCGCGGCGTTGCGCAGCAGGCCCAGCAGGGTCACCTGGCGCGCCGTGCGGCTCGCGCCGCACCGCGGCGCGATCCGGTTGTCGATCCAGCTGCTGACCACCAGCCAGGCCACCAGCCCGATCAGACCGACGACGAACAGGCTGGTCGCGCCGACGACCACGTCGACGCCGAATCTCTGCTCGACCCACTCCGGCAGACGCAGGTCGAACACGCCCCGCAGCACGTAGACCGCAAGCGCGCCGATCACGAGGTATTGCAGCAGGTTGAGGAAAGGCTGGAGGAACAGGTTGACCTGAGACTCGAGGTTCGGCGCCGCGCGGCCGATGCGCTGTGGCAGTTTCAGTCTCCGCTCGGAGATCGCGCCGAGGACGCCGAGCGCCAAGGAGCCCACCGCGAGCACGGCCAGCAGCAGAACCACTGCCGCGAGTACGGGCAGCGCCGCGCTGCTCGACGCCATCGCCTGATGCGTCAAAATCAGAAGCGCCGCGATGACGAAGGCGTCCCAGTAGCGCGCGGACAGCGCCGCGACCGCGAGCCACAGGTAGCTCTCGTCGCGCGCCGCCTCTGTTCGACCACCTGCGCCAGCCGGCGCGGTTCCGGTAGACCAGCGTCGCGAGGTAGAGAGCCGCGACGACGTAGATCACGATCACCGTCGCGCGCGCGGTGATCGGCGGCGCAAGCTCGGCGATAGAGCAGCAGGACCAGCATCTCGCCGTAGATGAGGATGGCGACGAGGACCGAGAGCCGCCGCGCCCAGTAGCGCGCGCGCGTCGTGGACGAGGGACCGCGCGAAGCGGCGGCGACATCGGCCGGTAGACCGCCCGGATCGCCGCTGTGATCCACCCGCACACGAAAAACGCGCCGACGAGCGTCGCACCGAGATCGTCGAGCTCCCCCGTCCGGAATCCCGCAGGACGGCACGGTCAGCGCGGCGGCGGCGCCGGCGAGGACCCATGCGAGCCAGCGCTGATCACCGACAGCCGAGGCCGGCCCGCCGGAAGACGCCGTGACCCTCCGCCGCGTTCCCGAGACGGCGCAGCAGCGGGCGATCGGCGCGGCGGCACAGCGCCAGCACAGCCGCCGCCGCAAGAAGCGGCGGGACGAGCAACCGCAGCGCGGCTTCGAGTTCCGCCGCGTCGAGATCACCGAGGCCCTGCAGCCGGCGCACCGTGGCCCGCTCACCGACGACGAGAGCGCCGCGAGGATGCGCTGCCCGATCGGCGGCTTGCGCTGAGCGGCCGGCGAGGCCCTCGGAAGCGCCGACGACGACCATCGACGGCCTCTGTCGGCCGTTGATAGCAACCGGAGGCGCGGCCTCCTTCCGCCGCCTCGTCGCGCTCGACGATGCCGGACAGCAGGTCGATCAGGCACGCTCCTCGGCGCTCGGCAGCGACGCGTCCGTCGGGCGGCATCCGCTGTTGGGCGGCCGGGTGCGCCGGGGCGGCATCGGGCTGCTGCGGGGCGGAACGCGCATTCGCCGCGGGTGCCTCAGGTTGCTGCGCGCCGGCCGGGTCGGCAAGCGCCAGCGTCGCCAGCAGGATCGAGGCCGCGAGGCGGACGAACATTCGGGGCTTTCGCCTCATCGGTCGCGCGCTGAGGCCGGGAGAGATTGTCGCATCTGTGGGGCCGGGACGCCAGCGATTGCTCCCAGCGACGCGCGCGCCTATCTAGCGTCTTCCGAAGGAGCTGCCGACCATGCCGATCAGGATTCCCGCTGACCTGCCTGCCCACGACGTGCTGCGTCGCGAGGGCGTCATGGTCATGTCCGAGGAGACGGCGCTGCGCCAGGACATCCGGCCGCTGCAGATCGGCCTGCTGAACCTGATGCCGAAGAAGGTCGAGACCGAGACGCAGTTCGCGCGCCTGATTGGCGCGACGCCGCTGCAGATCGACCTGACGCTGATCCGGATGAGCGAGCACCAGTCCAAGAACACGTCGGCCGCGCACCTTGAGGCGTTCTACCGGCCCTTCTCCGAGGCGCGCCGGCGGCGGTTCGACGGGCTGATCATCACCGGCGCGCCGATCGAGCATCTGGAGTTCGAGGCGGTCAGCTACTGGAACGAACTGCGCGAGGTCTTCGAGTGGACGCAGACCCACGTGCACCGGACGATGGCGGTGTGCTGGGGCGGCATGGCGATGCTGCGGCATTTCCACGGCGTGCCGAAGCACGCGTTGCCGGCCAAGGCCTTCGGCTGCTTCCGCCACCGCGCGGTCGACCGGTCCTCGCCGTACCTGCAGGGATTCTCCGACAGCCTCCTGGTGCCGGTCAGCCGCTGGACCGAGGTGCGCGCCGACGACGTCGACCTCCATACCGACCTCAACGTGCTCATCGACAGCGACGAGGTCGGGCCGTGCCTGATCGACGACCCGAAGCGCCGGGCGCTCTACATGTTCAACCACCTGGAATACGATTCCGACACGCTGAAGGCCGAGTACGAGCGCGACGTCGCGGCCGGCGGGCCGATCGTGCCGCCCGTCGACTACTTCCCGGGCGACGATCCGACCGCGCGGCCGGAGAACCGCTGGCGCAGCCACGGCGCGCTGCTCTACGGCAACTGGATCAACGAGATCTACCAGTCGACGCCCTACGACCTCGAGAACATCGGGCGCGAGGCGGTGGGCGCCTGAGCGGATTGCGGCCGCGCGACGATTGATCGAGTATCGCGCGGACCAGAACGGAGGCACAGCATGGCGAAGGCTAAGAAGGCGGGCGCGAAGAAGCCGGCGGCAAAGGACGCCGGCGACAAGCCCGAGAAGGTCTTCGTGAAGCCCTTCGACGGCGCGGTGACGCGGTATCTGAAGAAAGGCGCGCCGAAGGACGTGCGCAAGCGCGTCGTTGACAGCGGCAAGGACGAGATCCTCGGCGGCGACTATCCGTATTCCGAGCGGATGGCGGGCGGCGAGTACGACCGGGAGTACGCCGCCTGCCAGCTGGAGCTCGCGAAGCTGCAGCGCTGGGTGCGCGACACCGGGCAGCGCGTGGTGCTGGTTTTGGAGGGCCGCGACGCCGCGGGCAAGGGCGGCGCGATCCGGCGGCTGACCGAGAACCTGAACCCGCGCCACGCGCCGGTGGTGGCCCTGCCAGCGCCGTCCGATACCGAAAGCACGCAGTGGTACTTCCAGCGGTATGTCGAGCACCTGCCCTCGGCCGGCGAGATCGTGATCTTCGATCGATCCTGGTACAACCGGGCGGTGGTGGAGAAGGTCTTCGGCTTCTGCACCGACGCCGAGCGCGCCGCGTTCTTCCAGCAGCTCCCCTACTTCGAGGCGATGCTTCGCCATGATGGGATCACGCTGATCAAGTTCTGGCTGGCGGTCGGTCGCGCGGAGCAGTTGCGCCGCTTCCTCGACCGCGAGAGCGACCCGCTGAAGCAGTGGAAGCTGAGCAAGATCGACGTCGACGGGCTCGACAAGTGGGACGCCTATACGCAGGCCATCGGCGAGATGTTCGAGCGGAGCCACAACGAGGCCGCGCCCTGGACGGTCGTGCTGTCCGAGGACAAGCGGCGCTCGCGGATCAACGTCATGCGCGCGGTGCTCACCCAGTTCGACTACGCAGCCAAGGATTCGCCGCCGCCCGACCCGAAGGTGGTCGGAGGTCCGGGCCTGCTGGCGCCGCAGCTGGAGCTGAACCGGTAGGTTCGCGCCGGCCGGCCTGTCGGCAGGGGCGGCGCCCCTCTTGCGCCGAGCCGCGCCGCGCCCATCTGATGGGCATGACACGGGAGACCTCCGCAATGACCTGGGATGCAAATGTCGCCGCCGGTACGATGCCGGGCCTGCCCGACCCCGAACTGGACCGCCAGTTCTACGAGGGCGTGCAGCCGCGCCGTCTCGCCGCGTGGGTGATCGACGTGCTGCTGGTGCTGTGCGTCGGGGTTCCCGTGGCTCTGGTCTTCGGGCTGGTCACGCTGGGCTTTGGCTTCGCGCTCTTTCCGGTTCTGATCATGGGCGTAGGCTTCGTTTACCGGACCGCGACCATCGCAAGCGGGTCGGCGACCTGGGGCATGCGGCTGATGGGAATCGAATTGCGTCGTCATGACGGGACGCGGCTCGACCTTCCGTCCGCCTTCCTGCACACGGCCATATACACTGTGGCCTTCAGTGTCGTCGTGCTCCAGATGGCCAGCATCGTGGGCATGCTCGCGACGCGCTACGGGCAAGGTCTGCCGGACATCATCCTGCGCACCGCGATGATAAACCGCCCCGAGGACTGATAGCCCTTCCCCCCCCGGCTTTCGCACGTCGGAGAATTCTGTTGCCGGCCGCAACGCGCTGTTGCTAGGCTCGGAGCCGAGGGAAGGACGGGTTGGCCGGAACCGCAAATGCGCCATAGTTTGCCGCAGTCTCATCAGTTCTACGTGACGGCTCCGCAGGCCTGCCCGTATCTGCCGGGCAAGGTCGAGCGCAAGCTGTTCACTGCGCTGCAGGGCGACGGCGCCGCGCATCTGAACGACGTGCTTTCGCATCAGGGCTTCCGTCGATCGCAGAACGTGCTCTATCGTCCGTCCTGCGCCGGGTGCTCGGCCTGCCTCTCGGCCCGGATCGTCGTCGAGCGGTTCCGGACGAGCCGCAGCCAGCGCCGAGCGCGCCAGCGCAACGCAGACCTTGCTCGGGTCACGAATAACGCCTGGGCGACCGACGAGCAGTTCTCCCTGTTCCGCCGTTACCTGGACGCTCGCCACGCAACGGGCGGCATGGCGGACATGGACAGCAACGAGTTTGCGGCGATGATCGAGGAGACGCCGGTGCGGAGCAGGGTCATCGAGTACTACGAGCCCCGACCCGAGGGGGTCGGGCGCGATTTGGTCGCGGTCTGCCTGACGGACGTCCTGTCCGACGGCCTGTCGATGGTCTACTCGTTCTTCGATCCCGATCGCCCGGCCGATGGTCTGGGCAACTACATCATCCTCGATCACGTTGCGCTGGCGCGAGAAAGCGGTCTTCCTTACGTCTACCTGGGCTACTGGGTTCCCGGCAGTTCGAAGATGGACTACAAGTCGCGGTATCGTCCGCTGGAGATATTCTGCGACGGACGCTGGACCGAGATGGGCTCAGCCGATCTCGCTCGGATAGGCCGCGGCGCAGGAGACCGTCCGGCGATCGGAGAACAGGTTTCGGCGATCGAACTTCCCGCGACCAGGTAAGAGCGCCGCCGCCAACGGACCCGCGACGGTGACTTGCCAGGCAAAGCGTCTTCAAAATCGCCCCAAGCGCTTGATCTCCCGCGTTCGTGCCGACATTCTGCGCCGATCGGTCCCGGCGGGACAGCCGGCCGTCAAGAATCGTCTTCCAGGGAGATCTGAATGGAACGTCGTAATTTCCTGCGCGGCGCAGCTGTCGCGGGCGCAGCGGCCGGTCTGGCTGCGCCTGCGATCGCGCAGGAGCGCACAGTGTGGCGCATGGTCACTACCTGGCCGAAGAACTTTCCGGGCCTCGGGGTCGGCGCCCAGCGTCTCGGCGACCGCATCACCGCGATGACCGACGGTCGGCTGACGGTCGAGGTCTATTCCGGCGGCGAACTGGTGCCGGCGCTCGGCGCTTTCGACGCGGTGATCGAAGGATCGGCCGAGATGAGCCACGGCGCCGCCTACTACTGGCAGAACAAGTCCCCGGCGACGTCGTTCTTCACCGGCGTGCCCTACGGCATGACCAGCCGCGAGCTTGCGGCCTGGATCCGCTACATGGGCGGCCAGGAGCTGTGGGACGAGGTCTACGCGCAGTTCGGCGTGCGCGGGTTCCTGAATGGCGACACCGGCACCCAGGCCGGCGGCTGGTTTCGCACCGAGCTGACGGGCCTATCGGACATCCAGGGCCTGAAGTTCCGCACGCCGGGCCTCGGCGGCCAGGTCTGGCAGAAGCTGGGCGCTACCGTCGTCAACATGGCGGCCGGCGATATCTTCGCCAACCTGCAATCCGGCGCGCTCGACGCGGCGGAGTTCGTCGGCCCCTACAACGACCTCGCGCTCGGCTTTCACCAGATCGCGAAGTACTACTACGTGTCGAGCTTCATCGAGCCCGGCCTCGCCACCGAGCTCGCGGTCAACATCTCGAAATTCGAGGCGCTTCCGGCCGACATCCAGGAGATCGTCAAGGTCGCCTGCCAGGCCGAATACGATCAGGTCGCGTCGGACTTCTACGCCAACGATCCGATCGCCCTGTCAAAGCTGGTCAACGATCATGGCGTGATCACGGGGCACTTCCCCGACGAGATCCTCGAGGCTGCCGCCGTGGCGGCGACGGAAATCATGGAAGAGCTGCGCGAACTCGAGCGACGAGCTGACCCGGAAGGTGACCGAGAACTACATCAGCGCGCTGGCGACGGTTCGAACACGGACCGAGCAGACCGACCTGCCCTTCCTGCTGGCCCGACAGAAGTACATGAAGCTGGGCTGAGGCTGGCGTTCGCCTCGGGCGGCAGGAAGTCGACATCGTGCTCGGCAGAGGCTTCACGGCCGCCTCAATGTCGGTCACGCCGTCGAGCGTCTGGAAGAGCTCGCGCAGCCGGCCGGCCGGCGAGACCCGGAACAGCGCGCGCGCCGGCGCGTCCGACCTGTTGAATTAGCCACGCGGCACGCCGCGTGGCATTCGCGCCAAGTCGCCAGCGCGGGCTACCGACCCGACGCCGTCGAGCTTGACCGACAACTCGCTCTCCTGGACCAGGATGAACTCGTCCTGCGTCGGATGGACATGGACCGGCACGAACTGGCCGGGCTTGCTGTGTTCTCGAACGCGAAGCTCGACGCGCAGAACGCCTTCGGCAGCTAGCGCTGGCCGAGGATGCTCCGTTCGACGCCGTCCCCGCCGCGGGTGACGCCGCCGGTCCCGGGTCATGCGGGGTTCTCCCTGTGCTGGATGTCGGGCGCTAGGCTCGGAGCGGCCGCCGCGAGCTCGGTCGGCGGGATGCGCGGCAGCAGGATCGTCGCGAGGCCCAGCAGCGGCAGAAGCGAGCAGAGCCAGTAGACGTACTCGATGCCGCGCGCATCGGCGACGCCGCCCAGCGCCGCCGCGCCGAGCCCGCCCGCCCCGAAGGCGAAGCCGAAGAAGACGCCGCCGATCAGCCCGATCCGGCCCGGCACAAGATCCTGCGCGAAGACGACGATGGCCGGGAACGCCGACGAGAACACCAGCCCGATCGCGACGCTGAGGATCGCCGTCCCGGCCAGCGACGCATAGGGCAGCATCAGCGCGAACGGGATCACGCCGAGGATCGAGAACCAGATGACGAAGCGCGTGCCGAAGCGGTCGCCGATCGGGCCGCCGAGGAACGTGCCCGCCGCCGCCGCGCCGAGGAACAGGAACAGGAACAGCTGCGCGTCGCGCACGCTCAAGCCGAACCGCTCGATCACGTAGAACGTGAAGTAGCTCGAGATGCTCGCCATGTAGACGTTCTTCGTCGCGGTCAGCAGCACCAGGATCGCGAGCGCCCACAGCGTCCGGCGCCCCGGCAGCGGCAACGCGCGGCTGGCGGGCGCCGCCCCCGCAGTTGGCGCGGCGGTGGCCCTGGTACCAGGCGCCGACGCGCAGCAGCGCGACGATGCCGACCAGCGCCAGCAGCGCGAACCAGGCGACGCTCGACTGGCCGAAGGGCAGCACGATGAATGCCGCCATCAGCGGCCCGATCGCGCTGCCGATATTGCCGCCGACCTGGAACAGCGACTGCGCGAAGCCGTGCCGCCCGCCCGAGGCGAGCCGGGCGACGCGCGAGGCCTCCGGATGGAACACCGCCGAGCCGAAGCCGATCAGGCAGGCGGCCAGCACCAGCATGCCGAAGCCGTGCGCATGGCCGAGCAGCACCAGCCCGACCAGCGTGCTCGCCATGCCCGCGGGCAGCGAATACGGCATCGGCCAGCGGTCGGTGACGATGCCGACGCCCGGCTGCAGCAGCGAGGCCGTGACCTGGAAGGCCATCGTCAGCAGGCCGATCTGGACGAAGTCGAGGTCGTAGTTCGTCTTCAGGATCGGGTAGAGCGAGGCCAGCAGCGACTGCATGACGTCGTTCAGCATGTGGCAGAAGCTGACCGCGAGCAGGATCGACAGCGCGGTCTTGCGGTAGGGCGCCGGCCCTGCGGCGGCATCGGCAACGGCCATGGTCCCAGTCTTCCCCCGATGCGCCAGTCGCTCGGTTAAACACCCTCCGGCCGGGGATCGGCAAGAGGCGCCGCGCTGGCGCGAGGCCGGACGGACCCGACACCGCGCGCCCCGCGGCGACACGGCCGGTTTGGCGCCGGCCGCCGTCTGCGCCATGATGGCGCTCCATCCTTCGCGAACGGAGCTCCAGCATGACCCTCGAGACCATCGACCGCGCGCCGCGCTGGCAGAGGCCATGACGCGCGCGCTGATCGTCGGCGGCGGCACCGGCCTCGGGTTCGCCTCGGCAAAGGCGCTCGCGACGAGGCCCGGTCTTCCTCACCGGCCGGCGCGCGGACAAGCTCGCGGCCGCCGCGGCGGCGCTCGGCGCGGCCTGCGCCGGGACCCGGGCCGGGGACGCGACCGACGAGGCCGATGTCGCGGCAGTCGTCGCGGCCGCGGAAGCGGCGCTCGGCGGCATCGACACGCTGGTCGTCAGCGCCGGCGCGACCGTGGTCGGCTCGGTCCTCGACGCGACGCTCGCCGACATGCGCCGCGTGCTCGACGCCAACATCCTGCCGCTGTTTCTCTACGGCCGCGCCGTGGCCCCGCGCATGACCGGAGGCGGCGCGATCGTCGTCATCGCCTCGATCGTCGCAAGCGTGCCGCAGCCCGAACGCGTCGCCTACTGCACGTCGAAATCGGCAGTGGTCGGCATGGCGCGGCAGATGGCGCTCGACCTCGCGCCGCGCCGGATCCGGGTCAACGCGGTTAGCCCGAGCCTGGTGCTGACCGATCTCTCGATGGGCGCGATCAACGCCGCGCCCGACCCCGAGACGATGCTCGCCGAGCGGCGCGGCCGCCACCCGATCGGCCGCCTCGGTACGGCCGAGGAGGTCGGGGCGATGGTGGCGACGCTGGCCGGGCCGATGGGCGAATGGATCACCGGCCAGGACATCCGGCTCGACGGCGGCCTCGCGCTGCGCGCCGCCGCGGCGCCGCCCGGCTGACCCTCCGCCGGCCGGCGACGGCGCCGCCCGCGCGACGGTCTAGCGCGCCGCCTCAGCCCGCGCGCCGCCTGGTCCGGCCGGCGCGCAGCCGAGCGGAGGCCTGTCGGCGGCCCGTCGTCCTCAGACGATCTCCAGATAGGTCTCGTGCTCGAAGGGACTGATCTGCTGGCTGAAAACCTGCAGCTCCTGCTTCTTCATGCCGAGGAAGCTGTCGCGCAGGATCGGGTCGAAGATGTGCGCGATCCGGTCCGACCGCTCGAACGCGTCCATCGCCTGCTTCCAGTCCCGCGGCAGCGTGGCGCCGGCGCTGGCGTCGTGGGTCGCCGCCATCGGCTCGGGCGGCAGGGTCCGCCGCTCCATGCCTTCGAGCGCCGCGCCGAGGATCGCCGCCAGCACCAGGTAGGGGTTCGCGTCCGCGCCGGCGACGCGGTGCTCGATCCGCCGCGCGGCGTTCGAGCCGCCCGGGATGCGCACCGCCGCGTTGCGGGTCTCGTAGCCCCAGCAGACGTCCGTCGGCGCATGCGCGTTCGGCTGCAGCCGGCGGTAGCTGTTGCGGTGCGGCGCGAAGATCAGCCCCGAGGCGCGCATCGCGTCCAGCAGCCCGCCGACCGCGTTGTGCATGATCTCCGAGCCTTCCGGCGTGCCGCTGTCGAAGACGTTGACGCCGTCGCGGTCGAGCAGGCTGAAATGCACGTGGAAGCCGTTGCCGGCGCGGTCGAGGAAGGGCTTGGCCATGAAGCTCGCCGCGAGGTCGTACTTGCGCGCGATGCCCTTGACGAAGCGCTTGAAGTAGAGCGCGTCGTCGGCGGCCTTCAGCGGGTCGGCGACATGCAGCAGGTTGATCTCGAACTGGCCGCCGCCGTTCTCCGAGATCGCGCTGTCGACCGGGATGCCGTGCGCGTCGCAGGCGGCGTAGACGTCGGTGAAGAACGCCTCGAAATGGTCGAGGTCGTCGATCGAGAGCGCCCCGTCGCCGTCGAGGAACTTGTGCGTCACCGGCGATTTCGGCGGCGTCGGCATCTCGCCGGACGTGTCGACCAGGTAGAACTCGAGCTCGGTCGCGACCACCGGCGTCAGGCCCAGCGCCGCGAAGCGGTCGACGACGGCCGCCAGCGCCCGGCGCGGGTCGCCCATGAACGGCGTGTCGTCCTCGCGCAGCATCCAGAGCGGGATCAGCGCCGTCGGCGAGCCGAGCCAGCTCATCGGCAGGAAGCCGCGGCCGGTGAACTCGCAGTAGCCGTCGACGTCGCCCTTCTCGAAGACCAGCGGGTTGCCGGCGACGTCCTCGCCCCAGATGTCGAGGCAGGTGATCGAATAGGGCATCCGCATCTGCCCCTCGAGCACCTTGGAGACCTGCGCGACCGGCACGCGCTTGCCGCGCAGCACGCCGTTCAGGTCGCAGACCGCGGCGCGCAACGAGGTGATTTCGGGCCGGCTGTCGAGCCAGGCCAGGGCTTCGGCGGTATCCACGATGTGCTCCGGTTGGTTGCGCAATCGCTAGCAGTTCGCCCCCGCGCCGCCAAGCGTCAGCGCGAAGGAACCGCGGCGGTTCCTATCTTGATTTAAGGCCAGACCACGCCACGACGGTAAATTTAACATGATACCAACGGTGGTCGCCGAAGGTCGGTCTTTATCACTGGCAGAGCCGCGTTCTATGTGGCCTCAGCTTACGCGCTGTTGGGCAGCCGTAGGCGCGGAAGATAGTTCCGCGGAGCGCGCGCGCCGCCGCTCAATGGTGGTGCAGGTCGAATCCGCCGTCCGGCCGCGCCTCGCCCGGCGTCGCCGGCTGGCGCACGATCATCCGGTGCACCCGCGGCCGCTCCGGCCCCTTGTGCAGCGCCCGGATCGTCTCGCCGACCGCGGCGTCGGCCTGGGTCGCGCGCGTGTTGTGGCGCACGTATTCGACCCAGGTCGGGGTCTGGTAGGTCTCGTACCACAGGTCCGCGTGTTCGAGGTCGCGCGCCAGCGTCCAGTGCTGCGCCCCGTCGCGCCGCCGGATCCGCCGCCGCTCGGCCATCACCGCGAGGAACGCGGGCAGGTCGGCCGCGTCGATCCGGTACTCGATCATCACCGCGATCGGCCCGCTGCGCGGCTGGATGTCGACCGCGACGTCCGGCTCGCGGAACCGGTCGAGCGGGTCGAGGTTCATGTCCTGCGCGAGCGGCACCGGCGCGCGCAGGCCGACCGCCGCGCCCGCCAGCATCGCCGCCGCCGCCGCGAGCAGCGCGAACGGGATGCCGCGCGCGTCCGCGAGATGCCCCCACCACCAGCTCCCCAGCGCCATGCCGCCGAAGACCGCGGTCTGGTACAGCGACAGCGAGCGCCCGACGACCCAGCGCGGCGTCGAGAGCTGCACCGTCGTGTTGAAGAGCGCGAGCGCCAGCACCCAGGACGCGCCGCCGACGACGAGGCCCAGCGACGTGAGCCAGGCCATCCGGCTCGTCGCCGCCACCGCCGCGCAGACCGCGAAGGCGACGAACGCGATCCGCACGATCGCCTCGCTCGACAGCGCCGCGCGCAGCCGCCCGCCGAGGAGCGCGCCGCCGACCGCGCCGACGCCGAAGGCGCCGAGCATCACGCCGTAGGTCAGCGGCCCGCCCGCGACCAGTTCGCGCGCGACCAGCGGCAGCAGCGCCAGCACCGCGACCGACGACCCGCCGAACAGGAACCCGCGCCCCATCACGTTGCGCAGGTTCGGCGACATGCCGACATAGCGCAGCCCCGCGCCCATCCCCATCAGCAGCGTCTCGCGCGGAAGCCGGCTCGGGACCACGTCGCGCTTCCAGCCCAGCAGCACGAGGATCAGCGGAAGATAGCTCGCCGCGTTGACCGCGAAGGCCGCCGCGGCGCCGGCCGCCGCGACGATCGCGCCGCCGATCGCGGGACCGACGCTGCGCGTGACGTTGAAGCCCGCGCTGTTCAGCGCCACCGCCGAAGGCAGATGCGCGCGCGGCACCAGATCGCCGACCGAGGCCTGCCAGGACGGGTTGTTCAGCGCCGTGCCGCAGCCGATCAGGAAGGTGAAGCCGAGCAGCAGCCACGGCGTCAGCCAGCCCATCCAGGCGAACGCGGCGAGCCCCGCCGAGACGCAGAGCATGAAGAGCTGCGCCGTCAGCATCACCCGCCTGCGGTCCAGCGTGTCGGCGATCGCGCCCGAGGCCAGCGAGAACACCATGATCGGCAGCGTGATCGAGCCCTGCACCAGCGCTACCATCTTCGCGTCGGCGGCCAGCGTCGTCATCATCCAGGCCGCGCCGACCGACTGGATCAGCCCGCCGAAGTTCGACGCGAAGTTCGCGAGCCAGATCCCGCGGAACACGGGATGTCTGAGCGGCGCCAGCGGGCCGCCGGCCTGCGGCGTTTGGGTCTCCATGATGTCCGGCGCGTTCTTGGGGTTTCCTCAGGCTACGATCATGCCGATCGCAGCGGCGGGCGCAATGGGCCGAAAGCCCGTCCGATCCCGGCCGCCTTGCGCTCGCCGCGCCCATGCGCCAGCATCCGCCGACCCATCCGGAGGACCGCGCCCTGCGCCCCGTCGACCCCTCTCCCCGCACCGCCGACGAGATCGCGAAGACCACCTGCTACATGTGCGCCTGCCGCTGCGGCATCGACGTGCATCTGCTTGACGGCAAGGTGAAGCACATCGAGGGCAACCGCGACCACCCGATCAATCGCGGCGTGCTCTGCGCGAAGGGCAGCGCCGGGATCATGACCCAGACGAGCCCGGCCCGGCTGCGCGCGCCGCTGCGCCGGACCGGCCCGCGCGGCTCGGGCGAGTTCAAGGAGATCTCCTGGAACGAGGCGCTCGGCATCGCGGCGAACTGGCTCGGCTCGGTGCGCGACCGCGCGCCGGAAAAGCTCGCCTTCTTCACCGGGCGCGACCAGTCGCAGTCCTTCACCGGCTGGTGGGCGCAGCAGTTCGGCACGCCGAACTACGCGGCGCATGGCGGGTTCTGCTCGGTCAACATGGCGGCGGCCGGCATCTACACGCTCGGCGGCGCCTTCTGGGAATTCGGCGCGCCGGACTGGGAGCGGGCGGAGCTGTTCCTGCTCTTCGGCGTCGCCGAGGACCACGATTCCAACCCGATCAAGATCGGGCTCGGCAAGCTGAAGGCGCGCGGCGCGAAGATCGTCGCGATCAACCCGGTGCGCACCGGCTACAACGCGATCGCCGACCAGTGGATCGGCATCACGCCCGGCACGGACGGGCTCCTTGTCCTCAGCCTGATCCACGTGCTGATGGGCGCGGGCAGGGTCGACCTCGACTACCTGCTCGCCTACACGAACGCGAGCCATCTCGTCGACCAGGACCCGCGCTCGCCGGGCTTCGGGCTGTTCCTGCGCGACGCCTCGGGCCGCGAGATGGTCTGGGACCGCGTCCGGCGCCGCGCCGTCGCCTGGGACGACCCGGAGGCGAAGCCCGCGCTGCACGGCGCGGTCAATGTCGGCGCCACCCATGCGCGCCCGGTCTTCGACCTGATGGCGGCCGCCTATCTCGATCCCGCGCTCGCGCCAGAGGCCGTCGCCGACGCCTGCGGCGTCCCGGCGGCGACGATCCGGCGCCTCGCCGCCGACCTCGCCCATGTCGCCTTCGAGCGCCAGATCACGCTGGACCGGCCCTGGACCGACATGCGAGGCCGCCGGCACGAGACGATGACCGGCCGCCCGGTCGCGATGCACGCGATGCGCGGCATCTCGGCGCATTCCAACGGCTTCCAGACCGCGCGCGCGATCCACGTGCTGCAATTGCTGCTCGGCACGGTCGACGTCCCCGGCGGCTTCCGCTTCAAGCCGCCCTACCCGAAGCCCTTCGACGCGCATCCGCGCCCGCATCACAAGGTCACGCCCGGATTTCCGCTCGACGGGCCGCATCTGGGCTATCCGCGCGGCCCCGAGGATCTGGCGATCGACGCGGCCGGGCGCGCGAAGCGCATCGACAAGGCCTTCACTTGGGAGGCGCCGCTGGCCGCGCATGGCATGATGCACATGGTGATCGCGAACGCGGTCGCGGGCGACCCCTACCCGATCGACGTGCTGCTGCTCTACATGGCCAACATGGCCTGGAACTCGTCGATGAACACGGCCCAAGTCATGGACATGCTGACCGCGACCGACGCCGACGGCGCCTACCTGATCCCGAACATCATCGTCGCCGACAGCTATTCCTCCGAGATGGTCGCCTTCGCCGATCTGGTGCTGCCCGACACGACCTATCTCGAGCGGCACGACTGCATCTCGCTCCTCGACCGGCCGATCTCCGAGCCCGACGCCGCCGGCGACGCGATCCGCTGGCCGGTGGTCGAGCCCGACCGGCCCGGCCATGCCGGCGTGCGCGGCTTCCAGTCGGTGCTGCTCGACCTCGGCGCCCGGCTGCGCCTGCCCGGCATGGTCGCGAGCGACGGCGCGCCCGCCTACCGCGACTACGCCGACTACATGACCCGCCACCAGCGCCGCCCCGGCGTCGGCCCGCTCGCCGGCTGGCGCGGGCCGGACGGCGCGGCCGAGGGAAGGGGCGAGCCCAACCCCGACCAGATCGAGCGCTACAAGGAGAACGGCGGCTTCTGGCAGGCGCATGTCCCGCCCGAGGCCGCGTTCTACAAGCCGTTCAACGCGGCCTATCAGGACTGGGCGGTCCGGACCGGGCTGATCGACGCGCCCCTGCCCTATCTCTACCAGCTCTATTCCGAGCCGCTCGCGCGCTTTCGCGCCGCGGCCCTCGGCAAGGGCGACGTCCAGCCGCCCGAGGCGCTGCGCGACCGGCTGGTCGAGGCGATGAACCCGCTGCCCTGCTGGTATCCGCCGCTGTCGGACGACGGTCTCGACCTCGCCGAGTTCCCGCTCCACGCGATCACCCAGCGCCCGGCCGCGATGTACCATTCCTGGGGCTCGCAGAACGCCTGGCTGCGCCAGATCCACGGCGCGAACCCGCTCTACGTGCCGCGCGCGGTCTGGGACGCGCACGGTTTCGCGGACGGCGACTGGGCGCGGCTGACCTCGCATCACGGCGCGATCACCGCGCCGGTCGCGCTGATGGAGGCGCTGAACCCGACGACGGTCTGGACCTGGAACGCGATCGGCAAGCGCGGCGGCGCCTGGGCGCTGGCGCCGGACGCGACCGAGGCCGAGCGCGGCTTCCTGCTGAACCACCTGATCTCGGAACTGCTGCCGCCGAAGGGCGACGGCATGCGCTGGTCGAACTCCGACCCCGTGACCGGCCAGGCCGCCTGGTACGACCTGCGCGTGCGCATCGAGCGCCTGCCCGCCCAGGCCCGCAGCGATCCCCATCTGCCGCCCCAGGTCTCCCCAGTCGGCCAAGGCCCCGAGAAGCTGCCCGCCGAATAAAGACTCCTGTGTCGATCCGGCTCCGCCGGACCGGGACGCGCGCCACTCGCCCTCCGCTTGCGCTCCGGGCGACCGGGTTGCCGTCGACACCGCCGCGCTCGGCGCCGCCCATGATTGACCGCCCGACTGGTGCTCGGCGGAACTCGCGACGCTCGCCCCCTTCGCGACGACGGCCTCGTCGAGATCGACGGCCCGCGAGTCGCGCTCACCGGGTAGGGCCGCGCGCTGTCGCGCGTGCTCGCCGCCGCCCTTCGACCGCTACCTGCCGACCTCGACGGACCGCCACTCAGCCTCCGTGTAAGCCTGTTGCTTCGGTCTGCCCTGTGAGGAATACTTTGTTGCGCGGACGATCACGCATAAGAATAGCGTCCGTGCGACTGGGAAGGATCGTCTATGAGAAAGGCACTTCTTGCCGGCGCGGCGGCGTTCGCGCTGACCGCCGGCGCCGCCGCCGCGCAGGACCTGATGTTCCCGATCGGCGAAGGGCCGTTCAGCTGGGACAGCCTGGCGGAATTCGGCGCCGCGCATGACCTCGCCGGCGAGGTCCTGACGATCTCCGGCGCCAGCACCGGCAACGACGCCGCCCGGCTCGAGGCGCTGTTCGCCTACTTCGCCGAGGCGACCGGCGCCGATGTCCGCTATTCCGGCTCGGAAAGCTTCGAGACCGACATCGTGATCTCCGCCTCGGCCGGCTCGGCTCCGAACATCGCGATGTTCCCGCAGCCCGGCCTCGCCCGCGACATGGCCGCGCGCGGCGCGCTGACGCCGCTCGACGACGCGTCGGCGCAGTGGATGACGGACACGTTCGCCGCCGGCCAGTCCTGGACCGAGCTCGCCACGCTGATGGGTCCGGACGGCGAGGACCGCCTCTACGGCGTCTTCTTCGGCACCGACGTCAAGTCGCTGGTCTGGTACGCGCCCGAGCAGTTCGACGAGGCCGGCTACGAGATCCCCGAGACGATGGAGGAGCTGCACGCGCTGACCGAGCAGATCGTCGAGGACGGCGGCACGCCCTGGTGCCTCGGCCTCGGCTCGGGCGCGGCGACGGGCTGGCCCGCAACCGACTGGGTCGAGGACATGATGCTGCGCACGCAGCCGACCGACGTCTACGACGAATGGGTCGAGAACGGGATCCCGTTCGACGACCCGCGCGTCGTCGCCGCGATCGAGGAGTTCGGCTGGTTCGCCCGGAACGACGACTTCGTCGTCGGCGGGTCCTCGGCGGCGGCCACGACCGACTTCCGCGACAGTCCGGACGGCCTCTTCGAATTCCCGCCCGAATGCTACATGCACAAGCAGGCATCGTTCATCCCGACCTTCTTTCCCGAGGACGTCGAGATGGGCGTCGACGCGGACTTCTTCTACTTCCCCGCCTTCGAGAGCAAGCCGGAGCTCGGCAAGCCGCTGCTCGGCTCCGGCGGGCTCGTGACGATCACCGACGACACGCCGGCCGCGCGCGCCTTCATCGACTTCCTGAAGCTGCCGGTCGCGCACGAGGTGATGATGGCGCAGGGCCAGTTCCTGACGCCGCATGCGGACGCGAACCCGGATGCCTACCAGAACGAGACCCAGCGCCAGCTCGGCGAGATCCTGACCAGCGCCACCACGTTTCGCTTCGACGGCTCGGACCTGATGCCCGGCGAGATCGGCACCTCGGCTTTCTGGACCGGCATGGTCGACTACGTGACCGGCGCCAGCGCCGAGGACGTGGCTGGCGCGATCCAGAGACGCTGGGACGCGATCAATTGAGCGCCGCGCGCCTCTCCTCCTTGATTTCCCGCAACGGCGCCGCCTCCACCTCGCGGATTTGTCCGTCGACAAATCAGCGCGCGCCTGCCTGCCCATCACGCCAGAGGCGTGCCTTCGGCATTACGGCAGGCGCGTCTCCGACGCACCCGCCCAGGCAGGCGCGCGCTGATTACAGAGCGATGGTCCCGGCTGATCCTTCCTCGGCCTCCGCGCATCCGCGCTCCGGCCGCCGGACCGGCGCGACGCGATGCGTCGCTATAGCCGGCCCAGCGCGATCACCCGCCGCCAGGGGTTGCGCCAGCCCCGCGCGGCGCGTGTAGTGCGCCGGCGAAACGCCACTCTGCCGGGAGCCCCGCCGATGAACCTCGATCTGTTGAAAGCCCTGTGCGAGACGCCCGGCACGCCCGGCAACGAGGACCGGGTGCGCGACCTGATCCTCGCCGAGACCAAGGGCCTGTTCGACGAAGTCACGACCGACGCGATGGGCTCGCTGATCTGCCGCCGCGACGCGAAGAAGGGCAAGAAGCCGCCGCTGAAGATCATGCTGCTCTGCCACATGGACGAGATCGGCTTCATGGTGAACCACGTCACCGACAAGGGCTTCATCCATGTCCAGGCCTCGGGCGGGTTCGATCCGCGCAACCTGTTCTCGCGCCGGGTGCTGGTCTGCACGGCGACCGGCGACCTGAAGGGCGTGATGAACCCGGGCGGCCCGCCGATCCACATCTCGACCGCAGAAGAGCGCAAGAAGGTGCCGGAGCCGCACGACTTCGTCGTCGACATCGGCATGGGCGCGAAGGCGCGCGACGTCGTGCGCGTCGGCGACATGGTGGTGATGGACGAGCCTTTCATCGAGATCGGCGACAAGGTCGTGTCCAAGGCGCTCGACAACCGCATCGCCTGCTGGCTCGGCATCGAGGCGATCCGGGGGCTCGGCAAGTCGAAGACCAACGCCGAGATTTACGTCGCCTTCACCGCGCAGGAGGAGGTCGGCCTGCGCGGCGCGCGCACCGCGGCCTATGCGGTGCGGCCCGACATCGGCATCGGCGTCGACACGACGCTCGCCTGCGACACGCCCGGCGTGCCCGACCGCGATCGGACGACGGTTCAGGGCGACGGTTTCGGGCTCCACATCCGCGACAGCTCGTTCTTCGCCGACAAGGGCCTCGTCGCCGAGTTCGAGGCGCTCGCCAAGGCGAAGGGCATTCCCTACCAGCTGACGACGCTGCGCGCCGGCGGCCAGGACGGCGCGGCGGCGCAGCAGGCCGCAGCGGGCGCGCGCGCTATCGGCATCGTCGTCGGCACCCGCTACATCCACACGGTGACCGAGATGATCGACAAGACCGACCTGCAGGCCGCGCGCGACATCCTCGTCGCCTATCTGAAGGCATCCTGACATGAGGCCCAAACGTTAACGTCCAGGATTATGCAGATCATTCAACCAGTTGATCAGCGTATCACAGTGATACGCTGATCGGATCGCTGTCCGGGCCTTGCGCCGGCGCCCGGTCTGCGATCCAAATGTCGCTCCCGATCCGCCTCATGGACAGGCCCCGATGACCACCCTCCCCGCCGCCACCGAGCGCAGCCTCGGGCTCGTCATCGACCTCGACATCTGCGTCGGCTGCCATGCCTGCGTCGTCTCCTGCAAGGAATGGAACACGTCGAGCGGCACGAACGCGCCCCTGTCCGACCAGGACCCCTACGGCGCCGACCCGTCCGGCACGTTCCTGAACCGGGTCCACAGCTTCGAGGCCGTCCCAGGGAACGGCGCCGCGCCGCGGGTCGTGCACTTCCCGAAATCCTGCCTGCACTGCGTCGACGCGCCCTGCGTCACCGTCTGCCCGACCGGCGCCAGCTACAAGCGCGTGGAGGACGGCATCGTGCTGGTCGACGAGGACGACTGCATCGGCTGCGGGCTCTGCGCCTGGGCCTGTCCCTACGGCGCGCGCGAGATGGATCTCGGCCGCCGGCATCATGAAGAAATGCACGCTCTGCGTCGACCGGATCGACAACGTGCACCTGCCCGAGATCGACCGCGTTCCGGCCTGCGTCCGCTCCTGCCCGACCAGCGCCCGCCACTTCGGGGACCTCGCCGACCCGGACAGCGCAGTCTCGCGCCTCGTCGCGGCGCGGGACGGCTTCGACCTGATGCCGGAGCAGCGGACCCGTCCGGTCAACAAGTACCTGCCGCCGCGCGAGGAGACCGACGTGCTGGCGCCGCTGCTCGATCCGTTGCCGCAATCCGCCGGCGGGTTGCTCGGCTGGGTCGACCGGGCGCTGTCGCGCCTCTGACATGCACCCCGCGCCGTCGATCATCGCCTTCACGGTGCTGTCGGGCATGGGCTTCGGCCTGATGGCCTGGATCGGTCTCGGCGTCGTCCCGGACGCGCTGCTCGCGGTCGCGACCCTGTCCATCCTCGCCATGGCGCTGGCCTCGGCCGGGTTGCTGGCGAGCCTCTTCCACCTCGGTCAGCCGCGTCGCTTCCTGAAGGCGTTCAGCCAGTGGCGCTCGTCCTGGCTCAGCCGGGAAGCTGCGCTCGCCGTGGCGACGATGACGACCTTCGCCGTCTACGCCGCGCTTTGGTCGCTGGCCGGCCTGCGGCTGGCGCCGCTCGGCGCGCTCGCGGCCCTGCTCGCGCTCTGCACGGTGGGCGCGACCGCGATGATCTACGCGCAGATGCGCAGCGTGCCGCGCTGGCGCAGCCCCCTGACGCCGGCGCTCTTTCTCGTCGCGGCGCTGGCAGGCGGCGCTCTGATGGCAGGCGCACTGCCGGCGGCGTCGCTTCTGGCGCTGCTCGGCCTGTTGCAGGTCGCCGACTGGATCCGCGGCGACCGCCGTCTCGCCGGCTCCGGCAGCACGCTCGCCACCGCGACCGGCCTCGGCGACCTGGGGCGCCTGCGGCTGCTTGAGCCGCCCCATACCGGCGGAAACTACCTGACGCGCGAGATGATCCACATCGTCGGCCGGCGCCACGCCGTCAAGCTGCGGGCGATCGGGCTGATCCTCGCCGTGGGGCTGCCGCTCGCCGCGGTGCTTGCCGCTCCTGGCGCCGGGACTGCGTTTCTGGCGCTTGTCGCCGCAGTCCATGTTGCAGGAATGCTCGTAATGCGATGGCTTTTCTTCTCGCAGGCCGAGCACGTGGTTGGCCTCTACTACGGAAGGCGCTAGGTACGTCCCCAAGTGCTCCGCGCGCTTTCTCAACTCGACCGAAAGAAGGATACTGCCCGCGCGCATGTCCAAGCAGCCGACAGCAAAACGCAGCGCCAATGCGGCGCTCGCCGCGACGGGCAAGCCGTCCAGCCTGCAGGTCGGCGCGTTGTGCTGGCGCAAGGCGAAGAACGACGCGATCAAGATCCTGCTGATCAGCAGCCGCGACACCGGACGCTGGGTGATCCCCAAGGGCTGGCCGATGCGTCAACGCACCGAGGCCGGCGCCGCCGAACGCGAGGCCTACGAAGAGGCCGGCGTGCGTGGGACCATCGGCGCGCGCAGCATCGGGATGTTCGGTTACCTCAAGGGCCTCGGCAAGGGTCGCAGCATACACTGCATCGTCCGCGTCTTCCCGCTCGAAGTCAGCGAGATGCTGCGCAAGTATCCCGAGATCGGCCAGCGCCGCGTCAAGTGGTTCTCCCGCGCCAAGGCGGCGCGAAAGGTCGGCGAGCCGGATTTGTCGGCCCTGATCAGGCGGTTCGATCCGGATCAGGGTATTGCGGAGACAGCAGATAATCCTCCGGCGTAAGGGGCACAAACCCGTTCCAGCCGATCAGGTCCCGACTGACGGCATCCAGGGCTGCGACCGCTTCGGCGACGGCCGCCTGCCACGGCGAGGGGTCGCGATGTCCGGCGACGATCAGCGGAGGGGCGGGCGTCGGGCGGGTCCAGCCGACAACCCGGAGCGCCCGCGCCGCCGGCTCCCACGCCGAGGCCAGACGCCACGATGCCGCATCGATCGCCGCGACCTCAGCATGTCCCGCCGCGACGGCGCAAACCGATGCCCGATGTCCGCCGGTCTCGAGGCCGTCCCGGGGGTCGAGCGGCCCGAGCCCCGCGACCAGCGCCGCCCATCCGGACTGCGACCCGATCTCGTTGAACGCAAACCGCGCTCCTCGGAAGCCCGGAGCGCCCTCGCGGGGATCGTCGGCGCGCGCCACCAGAGCGCTGCGATACTGGCCGGGCGCACAGCCATCGAGCGAGAGATCCGGCGCGCCGATCAGGGTCGTGCACGCGTGCAGCCGCTGCCGGTACGGCAGCGCGCAGGCCTGGCCCAGCGCCAGGTCGGGGTTCTCCCAGTGCGGCGCGTCGCGCGACAGCGCCAGAGGCGCCGGCAGGCCCCGGTCCGCCAGAGCCTCGCGCATACGCGCCCAGAGCGCATCCGTCGCGCCGCGCACCTCCGGCCAGTCATACATTGGCAGAGTTGCGACCGGCGCGTTCACGTCGGGGGCCAGAACGGGTGCGGCACCGGATCCTTTGGCCGCAGCAGATGCAGCCGAAGCAACTGTCCGTAGCTCTCGAAGCGGTAACCGAGGTTGCGCTCCAGCCATTCTGCGCGGCGTTTCCGATAGAAGGCCGGCAGACGGTACCACGGAACTTGCGGGTAGGCGTGATGCACGGCGTGCAGGTTGTTGTTCAGAAACAGGAGCGCCAGAGGCCCGCGATCCTCGATGATCACCGAGCGTCCCAGCATGCGCTCGTGCGCCTGATGCTCGGCGAAGGTCCGGATCTTCAGGATCGACATCGCCAGATAGGCGCCGAACACATAGGCCCAGCCCGGCATCTCGCTTGTCAAGGCCATCCAGCCGATGATCGGGACCAGCGCGAGCGCATGCCGCGTCCAAGCCTGGCGCGCCGACCTGTCGCCGCCGAGGGCCGCGCGAACCTCCGCGCGCAGGAACGCGGCCATGCCGACCGCCGGACCGACGATCAGACGGCCCAGCAGCGTGTTGTTGAACCTCAACAGGACGCGCGACGGCGCCGACAGCCGATCCCAGACTGCCGGATCGAGGTAGTTCGCTTCGGGATCGTCATAGGGATCCGTGAGGATCGAGTCGCGATGATGGCTGATATGCAGGTCCCGGAAACGTGGATAGGGCACGAAGAGGCCGATCGGAGGATAGACCAGCGCCTCGGAGATACGCCTGTTCCGAAACGGATGTCCGTGGATCGCCTCATGCTGCAACGACGAATGCAGTGTAAGAACGAGTGCGAGCATCGGGATCGCAAGCCAAAGGCCGATGTCATCGGAGAACCCCGTGACCGCGGCCCAGGCGGCGTAGTCGGCGAGGATGAGGGCAAACGTGGGCCACTCCGGCCCGTTCGGCATCGATTTGTCCGGCATTTACAGAACGATGAGGCGGGTTCGGCTGAAGGAGCTTCGCGACCGATGGCTTCTGGAATAGCGAGCGGCGAGCCGCTGTCTCGCCTGAAAGCGACACGCCGAGCCGAAAGCGCAAAATATCGGCCCTCGGATTGCTTGCCGTAGGACAGGCAGTCGCCAGCTCCTAACCGAAGACCGGCGTCACCTCCGCGACGATCACCGCGTTGTCGGATCGCGCGCGCTCCATCAGTTCCAGCTCCTCCGGCTCCACGCCGCCGCTGTCCTGGCGCTCGTCCAGCGAGCCGAAGCCGGTGACGTCGAGCGGCGCGAGGTCGGCGGCCTTCAGGACGGCGACGGTCTCGCGGACCGCCTCCTCCTCGTCGACGCCGACCGCGTAGCACAGCACCCGCGCGCCGGTCGATTCGTCGGGCAGGCCGTCGCCTGGCTTGCGCCCGACATCGACCAGCAGCGTGTAGACCTCGCTGTCAGGCCTCGCCATCGCCGCCGCCCCGCTCAGTCGCGCAGCAGATCGTTGATGCCGGTCTTCGAGCGCGTGCGCGCGTCGACCCGCTTAACGATGACCGCGCAGTAGAGGCTCGGACCCGGCGCGCCGTTCGGCATCGGGTTGGCGGCGGGCAGGCTGCCGGCGACGACGACCGAATAGGGCGGCACCTCGCCGTAGGAGATCTCTCCGGTCGCGCGATCGACGATCTTCGTCGATTGCCCGATGAAGACGCCCATGCCGAGGACCGAACCCTCGCGCACGATGACGCCCTCGACGACCTCGGAGCGGGCGCCGATGAAGCAGTTGTCCTCGATGATCGTCGGCCCGGCCTGCATCGGCTCCAGCACGCCGCCGATGCCGACGCCGCCGGACAGGTGGCAGTTCCTGCCGATCTGCGCGCAGGATCCGACCGTCGCCCAGGTGTCGACCATCGTGCCCTCGTCGACATAGGCGCCGAGGTTGACGAAGCTCGGCATCAGGATGACGCCGGGCGCTATGTAGGCCGATCTGCGCACGACGCAGTTCGGGACGGCGCGAAACCCGGCCTCGCGCCAGTCGTGGTCGGTCCAGCCCTTGAACTTGGAGTCGATCTTGTCCCACCAGCCGCCGCCCTGCGGGCCGCCTGTCTGCGACCCCATGTCGGCCAGCCGAAACCCCAGCAGCACCGCCTTCTTGGCCCACTGATTGACCTTCCATGCGCCGCCCGCCTGGCGCTCGGCGACGCGCAGGGCGCCGGCGTCGAGCGCCGCGAGCACGGTCTCGACCGCGGCGCGGGTCTCGCCGCCGGTCTGCGGCGTGATCGCGTCGCGCTCTTCCCAGGCGGCTTCGATCGCAGGCTCGAACTGGTCGACGGAATCGGTGCTGGACATCGTGCTCCCGGTTTCTTCACTGGCAGGCAGGGGCAGCAAGCTATAATTGGCTGAAGCTCCGCTGGCAATCTGCCCGCCGGAGCCGGAGAGGACGGCATGGCCAGACTGAGCGAACACCAGCGCAGGTTTCCCGACGCGCGGGAAGACCTGCAGTCCTGGACCGATAGCCCGGACACGCCACAGACGCTGAGCCCGAGCTATCGGCTGGCCTTCTCCGACGCCGAGTTCCTGACCCGTGACGAACTGCGCCCGGTCCGCCTGCAGCTCGAACTCCTGAAGGCCGAAATGGCGCTGTCCGAGCGCGGCATCGTCTCGACGGTGGTCATGTTCGGCGGGGCGCGCATACCCGACCCCGCGTATCCCGAGCGGGCGCGGACGCCCGGGCTGGCGAAGCTGGCGCGCTACTACGACGAGGCGCGCGAGTTCGCGCGGCTATGCAGCCTGCGCGCGGTCGAGAGCGGCAACCGCGAGGGGGTGATCTGCACCGGCGGCGGGCCGGGCGTGATGGAGGCGGGCGCGCGCGGCGCGCTCGATGCGGGGGGCGTGTCGATCGGGCTCAACATCGTGCTGCCGCACGAGCAGGCGCCGAACCTCTACGGGACGCCGGAGCTCGCGTTCAACTTCCACTACTTCGCGATCCGCAAGATGCACTTCCTGATGCGGGCGAAGGCGATCGCGGTGTTTCCGGGCGGGTTCGGCACGCTCGACGAGATGTTCGAGGCGCTGACGCTGATCCAGACCCGCCGGATGGCGGCGATGCCGGTCCTGCTGTTCGGGACCGGGTTCTGGCAGGACGTCATCAATTGGCAGGCGTTGGTCGAGGCCGGCACGATCTCGCCCGGCGACATCGACCTAGTCACCCATGTCGACACGGCGGCGGAGGCGATGGCGGCGCTGGACGCATGGACTCCGCCTGCCCCCACGCCGTCGGTGGGAGACGGGGAATAGGGCGGCGCGACGGCGGTCTCACGATGCGACCGTATTTATCTACATGCTTTAAAACACTTTTCGGGTCTGTCATCTCATACCTCATACCAGCGCACGCTGATGCGGACTCACGCCGGGGATTCCCAAAGCCGTTAAAGTCTGAATCCATGGAGCGAACCAGAGGGAGGTTCGCCATGGCTGCTGCGGTGTTGCTGCGAGATGATTTCGACGGGCCTGCTCTTCGACGGCTGGCGAAGGGCACGAAGGACGCGGCGCAGGCGCGCCGGCTTCTCGCGCTCGCGGAGATCCGCGACGGGGGGTCCCGCGCTGATGCGGCGCGGGTCGGCGGGGTCGGTCTGCAGACGATCCGCGACCGGGTGCTGCGCTTCAACGCCCGGGGGCCTGCCGGGCTGATCGACGGCAAGGCGCCGGGCAACGCATCCAAGCTTGACGATGCCCAGCGTCAGGCTCTTGCCGCCATCGTCGAGCGCGGCCCGATCCCGGCCATCCATGAGGTGGTGCGGTGGCGGCTGGCCGATCTCGCGCAATGGATATGGGAGGGCGAGCCATTGTCCGCCATTGGTCCGAGGACAATGGCGAGCGGCATCTCGCTCAGCGAGACCACGGTGGGCCGCGAGCTGCGTGCTCTTGGCTACCGGAAGATCTCGGCCCGCCCGCGCCACTACGCGCAGAACGGGCTGGCCATCGACGACTTCAAAAAAAACTTCCGGCCGAACCGGACGAGATCCGCAAAAGGCTCCCGGCCGGAACCGAGATAGAGCTGTGGTGGCAGGACGAGGCCCGCGTCGGGCAGAAGAACTCAATCACCCGCCGCTGGGCCAGGCGTGGAACCCGGCCCCGGGCGCCGCACGACCAGCGCACCAAGTGGGCGTACATCTTCGGCGCGATCTGCCCGAAGAAGGGCAAGGGCGCCGCGCTGGTCATGCCCTGGTGCGACACCCCGGCGATGACCGCCCACCTGGCCGAGATCAGCGCAGCCGTCGATCCGGGCGCCCATGCCATGCTGATGCTCGATCAGGCCGGATGGCACATGTCCGCCAAGCTCGCCGTCCCGGCCAACATCACCCTGCTTCCGCTGCCGCCCCGATCGCCGGAGCTGAACCCTGTCGAGAACGTCTGGCAGTTCATGCGCGAGAACTGGCTCTCGAACCGGGTCTTCAAATCCTACGACGACATCGTCGCCCTCTGCTGCGACGCATGGAACAACCTCATCGACCGACCATGGAAGATCATGTCCATCGGAATGCGCCAATGGGCCCATGGGTGAAGATCAGCGCAGGTTGGTATCAGGATCGGAGGCGCCGGCCGCTCGCGGCTGGCGGCGCCCGGCTTCCGAGATATCGGCCCGGACTTTCGGCAGATGCTGCGGATAGGTCTGCTGCAGCCAGGCCAGCATCTTCTCTCGGATCTCGCAGCGCAGGTCCCAGGCGATCGGTGAGTTCCGGGCGCTGACCAGCGCGCGGACGACGATCGTGCGCTCGAACGCCTCGACCACCTGCAGGTTCACGACCTTGCCGTCCCAGAGCGGCGTGTCGCGGACGAGTTCGGTCAGCCGGGCGCGCATCGGGTCGACCGGCATCGCGTAATCGAGGTGCCAGGTGACCTGGCCGATGATCGACGCGGTCTGGCGCGTCCAGTTCTGGAACGGCGCCTCGATGAAACGCGACAGCGGCACGATCATGCGCCGCCAGTCCCAGAGTCGGATCACGACGAAGGTGGAGGTGATCTCCTCGATCCAGCCCCATTCGTCCTCGACGATTACGACGTCCTCGATCCGGATCGGCTGGGTCAGCGCGATCTGGACGCCGGCGATCAGGTTGGCGAAGAGCGGCCGGGCGGCGAGACCGACGACGAGGCCCGCCACGCCGGCCGAGGCCAGCAGGCTGACGCCCCATTGCCGGACGCTTTCGAAGCTGAGCAGCACGAGGCTGATCGTCAGCAGCACGATCACCGTCTGCACGGTGCGGCTGAGGATGCGGACCTGGGTGACGGACTGGCGTGCGCGCAGATTGTCCTCGACGTCGAGCTTCAGGCCGCCCATCACGAGGTCGGCGACGTTCTGGGTCAGCAGCACCGCCGTCCAGCCCAGGATCACGATGAAGAGACTGCCGACGACCTGCCGGACGTCGTCTTCGGCGCCGCCCGGCAGCGCCACGACCGTCAGCGCGAACAGCAGGGCCGCCGCGATCACCGCCAGCGCCCGCGGCCAGCGCGTGCGCTCGAACGCTCTGGCCGCGAAGCCGCCCGGCTTCAGCTTCAGCCGACGGATCAGGCGCGAGATCAGGACATGCGCCCCGAAGGCGAGCGCGACGATCCCGCCCAGTTCGGCGAATGGCAGCAACGCGGCAGTGAGACCGCCCACCCCCTCGATCAGGCTTCCTTGCTCCAGCGGACGCTCCTGTCGGTTCGAGATCCGGTCTGTCGGCTTGCAGGAGAGCTAGCCCATCCCGAACAGGCTGGCAAACCCGGCGCCGAGCAGACGCCCGGGAGGGAGCCCCTGCCGCCGGGGCTTTCCTTTTGCGGCGCGGCATGGTTTAGCACCTTGGATTCGAGGGCCGGATCTCGCATTCGGCAAGAGAGGATCAGCCATGAACGTGCGCGAAGCCCTGACATTCGACGATGTGCTTCTGGTGCCGGGCGCGTCCGAGATCCTGCCGGCGAGCGCCGATGTGAGCAGCTTCGTCACCCGGGAGATCGCGCTGAACATCCCGCTGATGAGCGCTGCGATGGACACGGTGACCGAGGCGCGGATGGCGATAGCGATGGCGCAGGCGGGCGGCCTCGGCGTGATTCACCGCAACTTCGATCCCGAGGCGCAGGCGGCCGAGGTCCGGCGGGTCAAGCGCTTCGTGTCCGGCGTCGTCTATGCGCCGGTGACGCTGCGACCCGACCAGACGCTTGCCGACGCGAAGGCGCTGCAGGAGCGGTTCCGCATCACCGGCTTTCCGGTCGTCGACGAGCGCGGCGTGGTGCTCGGCATCGTGACCAACCGGGACATGCGTTTCGCAAGCGACGACAGGACGCCGGTCAGCGTGATGATGACGTCCGACAAGCTCGCGATGCTGCACGAGCCGGCCGATCTGTCCGAGGCGAAGAGCCTGATGGAGGCGCGGCGGATCGAGAAGCTGCTGGTCGTCGACGCCGGCGGCCGGCTGACCGGCCTTCTGACCATCAAGGACATCGAGCAGGCGGTGCTGAACCCGCTCGCCTGCAAGGACGCGCTCGGCCGGCTCAGGGTCGCGGCGGCGTCCTCTGTCGGGGACGCCGGTTTCGAGCGCTCGCTCGCGCTCATCGAGGCGGGGGTGGACCTGGTGGTGATCGACACCGCGCACGGGCACAGCTCGAGCGTGCTGTCGGCGGTGGAGCGGCTGAAGGCGCATTCACCGCAGACGCAGATCCTCGCCGGCAACGTCGCGACCGGGGCTGCGACGCAGGCGCTGATCGCGGCGGGCGCCGACGGGGTCAAGGTCGGGATCGGGCCGGGCTCGATCTGCACGACGCGCGTCGTCGCGGGCGTCGGCGTGCCGCAGATGACGGCGATCACCGACTGCGCGGCCGCGGCGGCGGAGAGCGGGACGCCGATCGTCGGCGATGGCGGCATCAAGTACTCCGGCGACTTCGCCAAGGCGATCGCGGCGGGCGCATCCTGCGCGATGGTCGGCTCGATGCTCGCGGGCACGGACGAGGCGCCGGGCGAGGTCGTGCTGTACCAGGGGCGCAGCTACAAGTCCTACCGCGGCATGGGCAGCCTCGGCGCGATGGCGCGCGGCTCGGCCGACCGGTACTTCCAGAAGGAGGCCAGCGCCGACAAGCTGGTGCCGGAGGGCATCGAGGGCCAGGTGTCCTACAAGGGGCCGGTCTCGGCCGTCATGCACCAGATGGTCGGCGGCCTGCGCGCCGCGATGGGCTATACCGGGCAGGGCACGATCGCGGCGATGCGCACCGGCTGCGAATTCGTGCGCATCACCGGCGCCGGCCTGCGCGAGAGCCACGTGCACGACGTGCAGATCACGCGGGAGAGCCCGAATTATCGGGCTGGATAGTGGACTTTTCTTCTTGCGTATCTGCTTCGTTGGCACCTGATGGCAGGAACAGGCAGGGAACGCCGGGCCATTCTAGAGACAGAGCAGATACAAGATCCGACGGTGTATCTGGAAATCCGTATCTGCTACGTGGTGCTGGCCTGGCGAAAGCAACGCGCTTGGTGCAGATCCACTGGCTCCGAAAGGAAGCGGGAGCCGCCCGGTCTTGACACCTGGCTGCCGACGCCGTGCGGCCGGACCTTTGGCCTTACTTGCCCGTGAGTTCCGAGTGGATCAACGCGCCGTCACGGCGGCTCTCTCCCTGCCTGATCCAATGGCCAGACCGATGGCCAAATTGCCAAGCTTAAGCTCGCAAGCGCCAGGCGTACGGCGGAGCGAAGCTCGACCTCCTGAAGGCCCGGCGCCTCGGCAGTAAGCGTCCGGGGACGCCGCCCTGCCCGGATTAAGGAGCTTGGGATAGTGTCCGTGTACCGCCCTCGGATCTTGAGACACCCGATTGCGATTATGCGGCCAAGGGCATTGTGTCCATCTGGTCGCGTCGGAACTGGGCTGGCGAGCGGTGTCCGTGGCGCTCGATCAGCCAGCATTCGTTTTAGGTCTGCCTGAAGTCGATCAGGGCGAGGCGGAGGTCCTCGACGGTCGGGAAGGTCCTGACCCAGAGCAGGTTCTCCTTCAGCGTCCGGATGAACCGCTCGGCCGCAGCCGTTGCCTTCGGGCGCCCGGACGAAGGCCGGGGAGGACGCCGCCCCGAGCCAGGCGATCTCCTTCTGGACGTCGCGGGACATGTACTGGCTCCCGTGGTCGTGGCGGATGCTGAGGCCAGCAGCCGCCTCCTTCTCTACCCCGCCAAAGCGCTCGGTCACGCCCTGCCGGACGGGCTCGAGCGCCTCATGGCGGGTGCCGTGGAGAGCGGCGTGGATGCCGACGCACTCCGCCGAGCAGTGGTCGACCGCGACGAACACGGCGACCTGGCCGTGCTCGACAGTGAAGGCAGCGGTCATGTCGGTCCCCCACATCGTGTCGACGGTCTTCGGGATGATCGTGCCGTCATGGTTGCGCGGGCCGCGGGGACGGCCCGTGCGGGTCGACGCCGCCAAGCCGTTCTCCCGCATCAGGCGGCGCACCCGCTCCTTCGAGGTGCGCAGGCCCGCATGGCGCAGCCGCGCCCAGACCTTCCGGCAGCCCTCGCCGTGGAACGGGCTGTCGACGAGCACCTGCCGGATCGCCTCGACCAGCGCGGCGTCGGACATCGGCCCCTGCGGTCCCGGCCTGCGCCGTGGCGCGGCCGGCGCTTCCGCTGCGCCGCGGCGGCGATAGACCCCCGCCCGCGCGACGCCCCAGGCGCGGCAGACCCCGGCGACACCGTAGCGGCGGCGCGTGGAGATCGAGATGACGGCGCTCATCGCTTCGACCTCCGCGCCGCAAAAGGGATGCCGCCGCCCCCAGCTTCCAGCCGCTCGATCTTCGCGTAGAGCAGCTCGGTGTCCATGGTCAGCTCGCCGACCTTGGTCCGAAGGCGATCGATCGTCTCGTCCCGATCGTCCCGCGCCCGCGACTTCAGGCTGGCCGCCCCGGCATCGAGAAAAGCAACGCGCCAGCCGCTCAGATCCGCAGCCGTCACCGCCAGTTCGCGCGCCACGATCTCCAGCGGCTCGCCCCGCAGTAGCCGCAGCACCGCGTCCCGCTTGCGACCTGCCGTCAGGCGCCGCTCTCGGACCGGAGCCGCGACCGCTCCGATATCCGAGGTCTCCGCGCCCGCGGCTCCTCCGCGCTCATCGTCACCCATCTCAACACCTCCATCGGCCTCAAATAAGCCGTCTGCGATGTCTCAAGAAACCCTGGGGCGGGGGAGTCCGCTTTGGAATGGCCAGGGTGCCTGCCTGTTCATGAAGCGCCTGGAGCGGGGCCGGTTCGTCTGGCCTGCGGCGAAGGAAGGCAAGGTGTCGCTGACGCCGGCGCAACTGGCGATGCTGCTCGAAGGCATCGACTGGCGCACGCCGCAACGGACCTGGCAGCCTGCGGCGGCGGGATAATTGCGATCGCGGTGGCTACGAGGATTCCCAGAGGGAATCCCGTGGGATAAACTCGATCATGCTCGACGAGATCGTCCCCTTGCCTGAAGACCCCGAGGAGCTGCGCACCTTCACGGCGCGGCTTCTGGCCGAGGTGAAGGCGCAGGCGATCCTGATCGAGAAACTGCGTCACCAGTTGGCCGGGTACCGGGCGCATCGGTTCGGCGCCTCCTCCGCGACCGCCGCGCAGCTCAAACTGGCGCTTGAGTCGAGCGAGATCGCAGCCGCGGCGATGACGGCACGCATGCGCCTGCCCGACATCGAGGAGAAGGGCCAGCCGAAGCGCCGCCCGATTCCGGAGCACATTCCCCGGATGGAGGTGGAACTCAGCCCGGCGGCTGATGCCTGTGCCGACTGCGGCGGCAAGCTTCGCCGCGTCGGTGAAGACGTGACCGAAGAACTGGAATATGTCCCCGGCCGCTTCATCGTGAACCGGGTCGTGCGACCGCGGCTGACCTGTGCGTGCTGCGAACGCTTCGTCCAGGCCCCGCTGCCGTCGCGTCCCATCGAGCGTGGCCGCCCTGGTCCCGGGCTGCTCGCCCATGTGCTGGTCAGCATGTATGCCGACCACCTTCCCCTCTATCGCCAGAGCCGGATCTTCGAGCGCGACGGGCTGGACCTCGACCGATCCACGCTCGCGGACTGGGTCGGCAAGTCCACCGCGCTGCTGGAACCGCTGGCCGACGCCATCGGCCGGCATGTGCTCTCGGCCGCGGCGATCTTCGCCGATGACACACCCGTCCGCATGCTGGCGCCTGGTACTGGCAAGACCCAGACCGCGAGGCTCTTTGGACCTACGCCCGTGATGAGCGACCTTGGAGCGGCAGCGCGCCTCCGGCCGCGTGGTATCGCTTCTCGGGCGATCGGAAAGGCCAGCATCCAAAAGATCATCTCGCCCGCTTCCGTGGATGGATGCACGCCGACAGCTATGCCGGCTTCGAGGACCTCTATCGTGGCGGCGCGATCCGCGAAGTCGCCTGCATGGCGCACGTCTGGCGCAAGTTCGTCGACATCCATCGATCGCAAGGCTCGCCGATCGCCGAGGAGGCCATCCAGCGCATCGCCCGGCTCTATGCCGCCGAGAAGGAGGCCCGCGGCTCCCCGCCCGAGCGAAGGGCCGAGATCCGCTGCGCCAAAGCCGCCCCTGCTCCATGAACTCGAAGCCTGGCTCGCCCAGCAACTGCCCCGCGTCTCAGGTAAGTCGCCCCTCGCCGCCGCGATCCGCTATGCCCTGGCGCGGATGAACCGGATGCGCTCCTATCTCGCCCACGGCATCCTCGAACTGGACAACAACGCTGCCGAGCGCGGAATGCGCGCCATCGCCCTCGGCCGGAAGAACTACCTCTTCGTCGGCTCCGAGGCCGGCGGAAAGGCCGCTGCCATCGCATACACGCTGATCGAGACTGCCAAGCTCAACCGCGTCGATCCCCAAGGTATTCGGCCGGCCGGCTCTCTCACCGCCCGCAGAGGGAACTGCCCGGACCGGACGACTTCGTCTTGAAATGCTCGCTCCGATGCGCCTCGCCGTGAAGTGGTGGCCATCTGCATTGCGCGTGCGGCGGCGTCCAGCCGCATTCCGACAGCGGCCGAGAGCGACCAGAAACCCCCGATGGCAACCCCGATCAAGGCACTGCCGACAAGAAATACGACGCAGTTCGGTGCAAGTGCCGCCGCCGTGCCCGAGCCCATCATCAGGGCGACCAAGGCCAGCAGCACGTGCCTGCGATCCGTCCGTCCGGTGAGCGCGCCGAGGCTCAGGCTGGTCACCATCGCGAAGGCGCCGGAGATGGCGAGCGACTGCCCCGCCTGCCCCTCGGTGATGGCGAGGTCCGTCGCGATCGGGGTCAGCAGGCTGACCGGCATGAACTCTGACGCGACGAGGGCAAAGGCGCCGGGCGAGAGCGCGAGAACCGCGCCCCAAGCCGCGGGCGTAGTGTCTCCGGTTTGATCGGATAAGGATGTCATGAGAATCCTCGAGGCGTTGCGCAGCCTTCGGCGTGGAGCCAAGCAGCTGAATATCGGGGCGCCATTCAGGCGCATCCGGTACCTAGCCGGGATCAGATCACGCCAGCAGAGGGAGAAATGGCATTGGCTTCATGAAATGAGATCATGCGTCGCGCCCGCAGGCGGTCGATCAGGAGCCGCAGGGCCGAGCTGAGGTTTCGCTTGCCTAGATAATATAGATGGTAGCCATCGAAGGGCGGGCAGAAGTCGGTCAGCGCGCGCCTCAGCCGCCCGCTATCCAGATCGGCCCTTGTCTCGGGCAAGGTCACGTACCCGATCCCGCTGCCTTTGCGCACAGCCTGCAACACGAGGCCGGGATCGTTCAGGATGAAGGGACCGGTCAGCCTCCTGACCACCTCTACCCCGTCGATCTCGAACTCCCACTCATAGACGGGGCCGTCCGCACGATGCCGCATCAGCAGGCAATCATGCGCGTCCAGGTCGTCGGGATGGCGGGGTACGCCCCTCCTGGCGAAATACTCGGGCGACTGCGGCCATCTCGATCGGAGGGCCGACCGGCACGGCGATCATGTCCGGGCTGAGATTTTCGCCGAGCCCGATCGCGCAGTCGAATTGATCCTCGGCCAGATCGGACAGACGCCCCTCGGTGCTGATCTCGATGCGCACGTCCGGGTAATCGCGCACGAGCTGCGTGACCACGGGCCAGAGAAGTTCCCGGGTCGCGGGAAGACTTGATGTCACGCGGACGAGGCCGGATTGCCGTTCGCCCAAGGTGCGGATCTCCTCGATCCGGTTGCCGACATTCTGGAAACTGGGGCGCAGGGAGGCGAGCAGCTGGTCGCCCGCATCGGTCGGGGTCACGTTGCGCGAGCTGCGGTTGAGAAGCCTGACGCCGATCTTGTCCTCCAGCCGACGGATCGTGTGGCTGACGGCGGATTGGGACACGCCCAGACGATGCCCCGCACGGGTGAAATTGCCTTCTTCGGCAACGGCAAGAAAGATCGAGAGGTCGCCAAGAAGGCCGCGGTCCGTGAACGCTCCGGGGGTTTGGTCACATGCTACGGGCATTCGCCCCTCGTTTTTCAAGGCGTCCCGGGCGTGCAGCATGAATGCTGTTCATGGTTTCGATAACGCAGAGCCGCCTTTATCCGGTCGGTGCGAAGGCTCCAGATATTGCCCATCAACAGACGCCACATCGGAGAGATGACATGATCGACGAGAATGCCAAAGACCTTCAAAATCCTGAACGCCGCAGCCTCATGCCGGCCGCCGGCGCGGGCGCTGCCGCATTCGGCGCAGCCTCCTTCGGCACGGGGGCCGCGCTGGCGCAGCCCACGTCGGACTGGGACAAGGTGTTCCCGCAAAGCGACCGGGGCGACCATCAGAAGGTCAGCTTTACCAACCGCTACGGCATCACGCTGGTGGGCGATCTCTATATGCCGACGGATCGCGGCGACGCTGCCCTTCCGGCGCTGGCCGTCGCCGGTCCCTTCGGCGCGGTCAAGGAGCAGTCCTCGGGCCTCTACGCGCAGACCATGGCCGAACGCGGTTTCGTCGCGCTGGCCTTCGACCCCTCCGATACGGGCGAAAGCGGCGGCGAGCCGCGCTTTGTGGCATCGCCCGACATCTACACCGAAGACTTCATGGCCGCCGTCGATTGCCTCGGCCTGCGCCCGGAAGTCGACCGCGAGCGCATCGGGATGCTGGGCATCTGCGGCTTCGGCGGCATGGCGCTGGACGCGGCGTCTCCGGACGAGCGCGTCAAGGCCGTGGCTGTGACCAGCATGTACGACATGTCGCGGGTGAACGCGCAGGGCTACTACGACAGCTTCACCGTCGAGGCGCGCGCCGAGACCCTTGCCAAGCTCAGCCAGCAGCGTTGGGAGGATGCAGCCTCGGACGGCCCGCCCGCGCTGGCTGGCGGACTGCCGGACAGTCTGGAGGGCATCGATGATCCGGTCATCACGATGTACTGGAACTATTACAGAACGGATCGCGGCTATCACCCGCGCTCGGTGAACTCGAACGGCGGCTGGACTGTCACGGCGCCGCTGTCGTTCATGAACATGCCGCAACTGACCTACATCAACGAGATTTCGCCGCGCCCGACGCTGATCGTCGCCGGATCCGAGGCCCATTCCCGCCACTTCAGCGAGGACGCGCATGCGGCGGCGGCCGAGCCCAAGGAACTGATCATCATCGACGGGGCCGATCACGTCGACCTCTACGACCAGCTCGACATCATCCCCTTCGACCTGCTCGCCAGCTTCTTCGACAGCAACCTGGCCTGAGACCTCGGCGGCCATCCGAAGGGCCCAAAGTCACCGTTGCGGCAGCCGCTGGAGCATGCACGCCCCTGCGATGGCCGGCGGCGGCGTGCCAGCCACTTCCTGAGGCAAATTGCCCGGACGAGTTGTCGGTCCCCCTCTGGCCTAGTAAGGTGGGCAAGGGTAGCGTGGGCGTACCCATGCAGGGACAACCGCCATGACCCACCACGACCGCTACTGGAACCGAGTGGCCAGACGGTACGCGGCGCGGCGGATCGGCGATGTCGAAGCCTATGAACGAACCCTCACACGGACGACCGCATGGTTGTCTCCGGGTGATCGCGTGGTCGAGTTCGGCTGCGGGACGGGCACGAGCGCGCTTCGGCTCGCCGCCTCCGTCGGGTGGCTCGAGGCGACCGACTTTTCTTCGGCAATGATCGAGATCGCGACTGAGAAGGCGCGTGAGCTGAACGTCGCGAACGTGGCCTTCCGGCGCTGCGACATCTTCGACGCAGGCGCTACGCCCGGCCCCTTCGACGCGGCGCTGGCCTTCAACTTCCTCCAGCTGATGGCAGACCTCCCGGTCGCGCTGGCTGCCGTGTCGAGGCGCCTGAAGTCGGGCGGCCTGTTCATCTCCAAGAGCGTCTGCCTGGGAGAAGACGGCTGGAGAAGGGCCAGGCTCGTCGTACGAGGCCTGAAGGCCGTCGGGGTCTTCCCGCCGATCCGGTTTCTGAGGATCGACGCGCTCGAACGGGCTATCGAGCAGGCTGGGTTCGAGATCCTCGAGCGCGGCCTCTATCCCGAGCGGCCTCCGTCCCGCTTTCTGGTCGCGCGGAAGTCAGCCTGAGGGCGACGTTCATTCGGGCGCCTGCGCGTACGGAACTCTGCCGCGATCGCTCGCAGGTGGATTGGCCTCCCCTCGTCGGGTGGTCCGGGTTCAATCTTAATGCATTGTCGGCTGGGCCGCGGGTTTGTCCAGTCCGTCGAATTTGACTGAAGTCCATTGATATCTCCCCTCGCGCCATCCATATACCATCCAGCAGGAGGTGATTGGCGATGTCGGACAACGTGAGACAGCTGCGGGACCGCGCTCCCGAGACGGAGAAAATCACGATCAACCTCGGCTACGTAGATCTCGGGCGGATCGATCTCCTCGTGCAGGAGGGGTTCTACTCCAACAGGACCGATCTCATCCGGACGGCGATCCGCAACCAGCTTGCCGGGCATGCGGCTGAGGTCTCGCGCTCCATAGACCGGCACACACTCGAGCTTGGGTTGCGCGAGTTCGGCGTGGCCGATCTCGAGGCGGCCAAGGCGGCGGGGGAGAGGCTGCACGTCAAGGTGGTCGGCCTCGTGCGGATCGCCGCCGACGTCTCGTCGGAACTCGCGCTCGAGACGATCGGCTCCCTCACGGTGCTGGGGGCGCTGCAGGCCAGCCCTGAAGTGAAGGCCGCCCTGGCGGCAAGGATCAGCTGAGCCGCTCAAGCGGCAGGAACAGGCACGCCGCGGGAGCGGCAAGAAAGGACTATGATGAACAACGATTTCGTCGCGGAGATCCTCCGCGCGACCGGCTCCCTGCGCTCGGGCGATCCGTCCGGCGCGACCGACATCATCCAAGCGGCGCTGGCGGCCGGCGGCCTGTCCTCGTCTGCAGCTTTCTCGGGCGGCAGGATCCCCGGCGCCGCCAAGTCGCGGCGCGCGGCAGGCCCCGATGCGCCCTTTATCGAAGGCACGCTCGTCGAGGAAGGTCCCGACGACGTCGCCTCGGGCGCTCCCCGACCGGACCGGGGTCGCAGCGAGCGGCTGCACAGGCCGCTCGCCGAGGTGCTCCGGACACTGACCGAGGGCCGCAAGGACCTGGGCCTCAAAGGCTCGATGCCGGGGCTGCGGCTGCCCGCGCGCGTCTTGGACCTGCCGCTTCCGGAGGGCGCGGAGTTTCGCGACCTCACCCATGCCTGCGCCGCCGGCACCCGGCGCTACCGGCTCTACGTGCCGGCCTCCGCCAGCGGGGGATTGCAGGGGCTGGTGGTGATGCTGCACGGCTGCACGCAGAACCCGGAGGACTTTGCGGCGGGCACCGGCATGAACGCGCTGGCCGAGGAGCATCGCCTTCTAGTCGCCTATCCGGCCCAGACGAACGGCGACAACGCGATGGCGTGCTGGAACTGGTTTCGACCAGGCGATCAGATGCGCGGCGCCGGCGAGCCCGCGATCATTGCTGGCCTGACCGAGAGCATCCGCGACGAGTTCGGCGTCGCCCGCGACCGCGTCTTCGCTGCAGGGCTCTCGGCGGGCGGCGCGATGGCGGCGATCATGGCCGAGACTTATCCGGACCTCTACGCGGCGGTCGGCGTCCATTCCGGCCTCGCCTATGGAGCGGCAAACGACGTGATGTCCGCCTTCAGCGCGATGAAGGGACAGGCCGCGGTCGAGCGGCGGCCGGAGCGAGCGGCCGATGCAGGCGAAGGCGCGCCGCGGGTCATCGTCTTCCACGGCAGCGGAGACGCAACGGTCCATTCTTCAAACGCCGACCGGATCGTTGCCGGCCTGCGCAGCGTGCCGGCGCAATTGGAACGTTCGGAGCATCCGGCTGTTGGGACGGCCCGGGCCCATGCGCGGACGGTGGCCCGCAGGGCCGATGGCGCCACGGCGTACGAGACGTGGATAGTCGAGGGAGCTCCGCATGCCTGGTTCGGCGGGGATCCGAGCGGCTCCTACACCGATCCCAAGGGTCCGAACGCATCGGCGGAGATGGTGCGGTTTTTCCTGGACGGCCTGAGAGACTCTGCCACCGCCTGACGCTTTACGAGCCCCGCTGCATCGACGAGCGGCGGGGCCCGCCCTTCGGCTGTTCAGCGGCCACACACCCACAAGACCCGAACTGACGGAAAGATTGATGACGCCACCTTCGAGCCATCCGGAACACGAAGCCGCCCGCCGGTGGGCCCAGCTTCTCGCGGCATATCGGCAACCGGTCCTTCGACGCAGCCTCTTCGAGCTCGTCGCGAGTTCTCATTCCCTTTTTCGGCCTCTGGGCCCTGGCCTGGTGGTCGCTGTCGATCAGTCCGTGGCTGTCCACGGTCATCGCGGTCCTGAACGGCGGCTTCCTCGTCCGGCTGTTCGCGATCCAGCACGATTGCGGGCACGGTGCGTTCTTTCGAGAGCGCTGGGCGAACGACACGTTGGGCCGCGCGCTCGGCGTGCTGACGCTGACGCCCTACGACGTCTGGAAGCGGACCCATTCCATCCACCACTCGACGTCCGGCAATCTCGACCGCCGCGACATCGGCGACATCGAGACGCTGACCCTGAGAGAGTACCAGGCTTGCCCGCCCCTCTTGCGGCTGCGCTACAGGCTATACCGCCACCCTCTCGTGCTTTTCGGCCTTGGACCGAGCTACCAGTTCCTGTTGAAGAACCGCCTGCCGCTCGGGCTCATGCGCTCGGGGTGGCGATACTGGGCGAGCGCCATGGGAACGAACGCGGGCGTCGCGGTGACCGTGGGAGCCGTCGCCTACCTTGGCGGCTGGGCCCCCCTCGTGTTCGTCTACCTGCCGACGGTGCTGGTGGCGGCCTCGATCGGCATGTGGCTCTTCTATGTCCAGCATCAGTTCGAGGACACGCAGTGGGAGAGCGGCGCGGACTGGCAGCTCCACGACGCGGCGCTCAATGGAAGCTCCCACTACGTCCTGCCGCCCGTCCTCGATTGGATGACGGCCAACATCGGCGTGCATCACGTTCACCACCTCAATAGCCGCATCCCGTTCTACCGCCTGCCGGAGGTCCTGCGGGATCACCCGCCTCTGGCCGAGGCGCAGCGACTGACGCTGCGCCAGAGCCTGGCATGCGTGCGGTTCCACCTCTGGGACGAGGAGAAGCGGAGGCTTCTTTCGTTTGCGGAGGTCAGGTAAGTTAAGCCGCCCGTGCCTGAGTTTCCTCCCGCGGCTACGGCACGCTCGACGACCTTGCGAAGGCCGAGCGAGTCAGTCAGGGGTACGTGAGCCGGGTGCTGCGCCTGACCCTGCTCGCGCCGGAGATCGTCGAGACGATCCTCGACGGGCGGCAGCCGGAGGCGATGCGGCTGGATGATCTGCTGAGCGGGGTTCCCGAGGATCGGACGAAGCAAGCCGGCTTGGGTGATAGGCTTGACGTTCCTCTCGGCCAGATGCCGTCACTCGTGCAACGCGCGCCGAGAGGCGGCGTCGAGCCAATGTGAGTCCTCCGGGAACTGGATGTGGCGTGCCCGCGTTTTGCAAGCGACCTAACAGGAGGCATCCATGCTGCGCTCCATTCTGATGGGCGTTGCCGCCGGGCAGCGATCCATGGCCCCACTCGCTGCCCTGGCTGTTGCCGCGCGAAACGGCACACTTCCGCACGACGGTGCCGAGGCGCGGCTGATGAGGCACCCACTGATCGCGGCGGGCGGAGTGGCAATGGCTGCGGCGGAAATAGCGGGAGACAAGATGAAAACTGCTCCCGACCGGACAGTGTTCCTTGGCCTGCTCGCCAGAACCATTACCAGCGGTTTTGCAGGTGCGACCCTTGCTTCGCCACAGCGTCGATTTGCGGGGGCGACGTTGGGCATCGGAGCAGCGATAGCTTCGTCATACTGCGGACTCGCGCTTCGCAAACGGGCCATGCGGCAAGCGAGCCAGATGACCTCCGGCGTCATGGAGGATGCCATCGTCATTTCGGCTGCGCTCACGATTGCAAACGCAAGGCAAGGATCTGGCCAAGGAGCGGTCTTGCATCAGGAATGAGCCGCAGCGAATGTCACCCGACCTTCGCGCATCTCGCGGCGGAAGGCTACGGTCCGGCCAGGACCCGACCTCTCCACCGCACGCAGCGAAGGGACATCCTGATGACAAACCTTGCGACAGCGATGGCGGCGGCTGCTCGACGACGGCGCCTACGGCACGCTCGACGACCTGGCGAAGGCTGAGCGCGTGAGCCAAGGCTACGTCAGCCGAGTGCTGCGCCTGACGTTGCTCGCTCCGCAGATCGTCGAGGCTATCCTTGACGGGCGGCAGCCAGAGACGATGCGGCTGGAGGATCTGCTGGAGGGGTTACCGCTGGACTGGGAGGAGCAGCGGCAAGCCGCGGTAAACACCTGGTCGGGTCTCGGGACCGACACCCGAGGCGGATCAGGTAGCGCCCGCTAAGTCAGCCTCGGCAGCCACTTCTTCTCGACAGAGCAGATCATGGTGTACGCGGGATTAAACACATTGCCGACCTCGTAGCGGACCACCTGCCCGAGCAGATGCGCCCCACCGGCAGCCGACAGGCCATAGTCGGACGTCAGCCAGGCGGCCATCTCGGTCGTGGCGTGCTGGAGGGCCTGATCCAGCGGGCGCGCGTTGCCGACCGTGAAGATGCGGTCGCTTGTCTCGCCGCGCGGCCAGCGCAAGTTCCGTCCCTTCTCCACTGTCAGGCGGACCTCCACGCTGCAGCAGGTCTCGACACCCGTCCCGACGATCTCGCCGTCCCCCTGAACCGCATGGCAGTCGCCGAGGAAGAAGAGCGCGCCCGGCACGGACACCGGAAAGCTCACGCTGCAGCCGGCGACGAAGCCGCGCCAGTCCATGTTGCCGCCGTTCCGGTCGCTCGACGCGGTCGAGATCGCCTGCCCCTGCGGCGGCGCCACGCCGAAGCAGCCGATCATCGGCGCGAGCGGCAGCGTCCAGCCGGCGAGCGCCGGCTCCGGCCGCTCGAGCCGCACCGTGCCCGCTTCGCCGGTCGATCAGCCACTGGATGCGGTCGCGCGGCGGCAGCTCGCGCGCGGCCTCGGGTCGACGACGTTCGCCGACAGCGCGCCCCGGGTCCAGCCGGTGTCGCGCGCCGGCTCGACCTTCAGGATCTCGACCTTCAGCGCATCTCCCGGCTCGGCGCCCTCGACGAACACCGGGCCGTTCATGGGGTTCGGCGGGCCCGCCTTCTGCTCGCCGCGCCCGTCCACTCCCGCCGCATCGAGCGTTTCGGTCACCACGGTGTCACCACTGGCCAAGATGAGCGCCGGCGGCATCGTCGCCAGCACGTTCGGCCAGCCTTGCGGTTCAAGACGGTGTGCTTTGGCCATGGGGAAGACTAACATCGACTACCGCTGAGGGGAAACAACGCTGACGGTACCGGGACGGGAGACGATCGAACCGTTGCGCGCGCTGCCATGCCTCGGGCAGGATAGCACTCGGACATTGAGTGGCTTGGAGTTCCATGACGGTCAGGATTGTTGTCGCCGTCACGGACACGGACTGGCATGCAAACCTGCGTGCTTTGCCTGGGCTTGCGGAGGCGAACTTCTGGTCGCCCAGTCCGAGGCCGTTCCAGGCGCTGAATCTCGGCAAGCGCTTTCTCTTTATGCTCTAGGCGCCGGTCTATAAAGTCGTCGGGGCTTCTTCGCTCACGCTGCGGATACGCCCTCCTCCCTCGCCTGGGAGGCCTTCGGGGAGAGCAACGGCGCGGCCTCCCTCCTGGAGATGCGCCGCCGGATCGCGCGCTATCGACGCGACGCGGCCGGACGCCTTGGCGATTTCGTGATCAGTTGCCAGGTTCTGACGAACCTATTCCTGTGGCCCGAGGACCTCTGGTTCTCGCCGCCGGCTTTCTCCAAGAGTATCGTCAGCTTCAAGAGCTACGGGACCGAGGAGGCCGACGGCCGTTGGCTTTGGGATGCGATCGCGGAGCGGCTCGCCGCCGTGCCTCTGGGCGAGGAGCAGCCCCGCCGCTGCGCGCCGCGGATCGTCAAGCCACGGCTCGGGCAGGGAGCGTTCCGCCTGCTGGTGACCGACCGATACGGCGCCGCTGCGCAGTGACCGAGGAGCGGACGCTGCCAGCTCTCGACGCCGCCCACATCCGGCCTTGTGCCGACGGCGGCGACCACGCCGCTCCAAACGGGCTTCTCCTTCGCCGGGACATCCACAGTCTGTTCGACGCCGGGTATGTCACGATCACGCCAAAGCTGCGCTTTGTGGTCAGCCCGCGCATCCGAAGCGAGTTCGACAATGGGCGGCACTACTACGATCTTCAGGGAAAAGCAGTTCGCCATCCCAACGACCCGGGCGCGAGACCGAGTCCGGAGGCCCTGCGCTGGCACAACGATACCGTCTTTCTCGTCTGAGCGCCTGCGCATGTCGCCTTTCGTTCGCCGCAGAGCCGCCACGGCGTGAGCCGCGCACCCCTTTGCCGCGCCGCTTGTCCAGCCTAGTCTAGGCGCAGCAGAGAAGGGAGCCGGCTGATGCGGTGCATGACGTGGCTGTCGATCGCGACCGCTGTTGCGATGGCCGGGCCGGCCTTGGCCCAGGAATCAACGATCGAACGGCCCCCGTCCCACTGCATCGCCTATGTGGAGAACACGCCCGACCTCAAGGTGATCCGCGTCAAGACAACGGAGGAGCTGCATGCAGCCGACTACCGGTCGGCTGTGCCGCCGGAGATCGTCCGCATCAGCTACGTCGACCACTCGATGTTCCTGCTCCAGACGCCCGGCGGCTTGTCCGCGATCACGGACTACAGCGGCTTTGCCGGACCAGCGGACTTCGTGCCCGACGTCGTGACGATGAACCACGCTCACGGCACGCATTGGACCGCCATGCCCGACCCGCGGATCGCCCACGTGCTGCGAGGCTGGAACCCGGACGGAGACGGTCCGGCCGAACACCATCTCGATCTCGGCGAGATGCTGGTGCGCAACGTTCCGACGGACATCCGCGGCCGCTTCGGCGGACCTGCGGAGGCATACGGCAACTCGATCTTCGTCTTCGAGGCGGCAGGCCTCTGCATCGGCCATCTCGGCCATCTGCACCACACGCCGACGCCCGAACAATATGCGGCGATCGGGCGGCTCGACGTGGTCATGGCTCCGGTGGACGGAGGCCTGACGCTGCCGCTCGCGGAAATGATCGCGCTGTTGAAGCATGTGCGGTCTGCGATCATCATCCCGATGCATTGGTTCTCCATGACTTCGCTCGAGACCTTCCTCGCCGGCATGGAGGATGAGTTTCGTATCGAGCTTCGGAACGAACCCTTCATCGACGTATCGCTGCGCGGACTGCCTCGGCAGCCCACCATCATCGCGATGCCGCCGAGTCTGCTGGGCGTCGAGGAGCAGTAGCCGCGCTCTACCGCCGGAGAACGTGAGGGGCCTTCGATTAGGACGGCTGGCGAAATGAAGCTGGATGATCTGCCAGGTCGTCGGCTCGTCCCAGAAGAGCTACTGCCCGCAAGACAGTCCATCTTGTGGAGCGACCCTCGATCACCTCCTGGAAGCGTGCCAGGGTGACTTCGGATGCAACGGTATTTCACCCTCGACATGCCGGCCGCGCGTTTTGCGCGAAACACGCTTGCCGCCAGTCTGCTCGGACTCCTGCCGCTGCTCGTCCTCTATATCGCACTTGCGCCCGGCTTTGCCGCCCAGCTCATGGGCGGCGGGCCTGCGCCAGTCCCGTTCTTGCGACAGGTTTTGACCAACGGCCTACCCGTCGTCTTCGTGGTGAACTACGCGGGCTTTTTTCTGTATGCTTGGGCGGTTGACAGGCATAGAGGCGGCCAGGCACGGGCCCTCGTTCTTCTCGTGGACCCGCCCATGCGCGTCATCCTCTTCATCATCCTGCACGCGGTGATCTACATGATCTCCGCCGACTGGTTCGGGTCCTTTGGCGGCAGTCACTTCACCGCGCTGCGGGTGGTGGCGCCGACGCTGGCTCAATCGGCGCTCTTTCAGAACATCTCGGGCGTCTATCTCTATGCGACGCTGGTGAGCGCACTGCCGCTCTACGTGGCGGTTATAGAGACACCAGACCGCCCTGACGCGCTGCCTCCCCGTCTTCCGTGGCGGACGGGACCGGTTCTTGCAGCGCTGGCGCTGTTTGGTCTTTTCGCCGTGCTGTTGACCGCTGCCGCGAAGCTCATCGTGCGACTTCAATCCGGCTGAACATGCGGAAAGCGAACGGTGGCAGGACACGCGTCTTCTGATCATGACCGAACCTGCGGATGTTATGCTGGCCAGGGGCCAGCGTCCAATCCAGCCATACCGGCTCAAGCTTCGTCGGACGCGAACCGGGGCAGCATTGTTCGAATGTCGATACGTTCGATGAAGCGAGGGCCACGATGTTCAAGACTGACGCGGTCGAGCGCGTGCACCGCGAGAATATTCAAACGGCGAGGATCGGATGCCTCCGGCTCCTGATGAACACCGTCGACGTGACATTCCTCGGCAGGCGTGCCGTCGGCTGGTTTCTGGAACTGGCCTTCCAGTGTCGCGTCGACCAACCAAACGCTCCCAGATACGGGAAGTTCTCGGGGTCGCATCCGGCGCTCGCGATTGGCTGCTCGAGTATGCGCAAGGATGTCCATGCCTTGCATGCGCCAGAAGAGCTCGAGATCAAGCAGAGCAAGGACCGGCTCGCAGATGCCGGTATCGAGCAGAATGAACCCCTCTATTCGCACCTCGTTTGGACAATCCCGAAAGCGCCGGGCGTCCATGGTATCGAGAACGACGTTGAAGCCGGTTTGTGGCGCATCGGCCATGCACAGCAACTGCGATTGCAAGGAGACCAAGGCGCCGCTCGCAGGTTCCGGAGAATCTGGGACCGCCTTTTCCAGCATTGGGGTTTCAATCCTCCTTCGAGGCAAAGCCTAGGACTAACTAGGACCATAAGTTGTGCTAGGTTGACGAATGATTACCACAACTGGTGGCGAGGTTGGCGTCGAGGTCCGGCTGCGGCCGAGCGGGCTCGCCGGGCTGGCGCGAGAGGTGGTAGGCTGTGGATCGGGATGGAATATTGCCCCCCTGAGTGCGCCCCTCGGACTGGACAGATTTTCGCGTATGATTTGACCGGCTCGGGCCTATCCGAGGGAGAAGGCCGATGCCGAGACGCCACCGCAGCCACAGTATGGATTCTGAAGCGCCAGGTCGTGGCCGAGAGAGATGGCTCGGTTTGTCTGAACACCTCTCGGGGTGTTTCCAAGTGGGTCGGTCGCTCGTTCAGGCAGCCGCCGGGATTGGCGTCGCCGGATTGAAGTATGCCTGATCGGGCGTTCGCCCGCCAAGCGATGAATGTGGCCTCTTGCTGTTGCAAAAAGTCAGATACCGGCCGATCGAGGCGCGAGCTTCCGAGACGCCGCCGTAGGCGCGGAGATAGACCTCCTCTGTATAAGTCAGGACTTGATCTGACAGACGGGGTCGTGAAGCTGAGGTGAGAGCCGAGGCCGGGCGTGGAGCGGTTTGGGTGGCGGAACGCCCGGCCTCGGCGTTGGAGGACGTCGAGATGACCAAGGACCAGAAGATAATTCGTGCGAAGGTGGGGCTGCTCGAGCTCGCCAAGCAGCTCGGGAACGTGAGCCAGGCCTGCAAGATGATGGGCTACTCGCGGGACAGCTTCTACCGCTTCAAGGAGCTCTACGAGACCGGGGGCGAGATGGCGCTGCAGGAGCTGTCGCGGCGCAAGCCGCTCCTGGCGAACCGGACGCCGCCCGAGGTGGAGGCGCTGATCGTCGCGCTGTCGCTGGAGCTGCCGGCCTACGGTCAGGTGCGCATCGCCAACGAGCTGCGCAAGCGCGGCCATTCGCTGTCGCCGGCGGGCGTGCGCGGGGTCTGGCAGCGCCATGACCTCGAGACGATGAAGAAGCGGCTGAAGGCGCTGGAGGCCAAGGTGGCTCAGGATGGCGTCATTCTCACGGAAACCCAGCTCGCTGCGCTCGAGAAGGCCAAGGCGGACAAGGAGGCCCACGGCGAGTTCGAGAGCGAGTGCCCGGGCTATTGCGGCGCCCAGGACACCTTCTACGTCGGCAACATGAAGGGCGTGGGGCGGATCTACCAGCAGACCTTCGTCGACACCTATTCGAAGGTGGCCTTCGCCAAGCTCTACGAGCGCAAGACGCCAATCTGCGGACCCTCGCCGACAAGCGCGCCTACATCCGTGATCGCCGGCCCCGCAGCGTCTCCGTCCAAAGAGGATGCGAACTGATGGGCGTCGCACGGTCGAGCTATGACGCCGCGCCGGATCCTGCGGACGCCGATGCGGCGCTGGTCGCGGAGATGCTGCGCCCATCGCCGACGCCTGGGAATGCTATGGCTATCGCCGCGTCGGCGCCGAGTTGCGCCACCGGGGCTGGGCCGTGAACGGCAAGAAGGTCAGGCGACTGACGAAGCTGCACGATCTCAATTCGAGACGACGGCGGCGCTTCACGAAAGCCACCGACAGCGACCATGACGGACCGATCTATCCGCTGGTCGCCCGGGGCTTCGAGACCCATGGGCCGGATCAGCTCTGGGTCGGCGACAGCACCTTCGTCGCCATCGCAGCTGGCTTCGTCTATGTGTCCATTGTCCTGGACGCCCGGTCGCGGCGCGTGGTCGGCTATGCCATCGGTCGCCGCATCGACGCCCGCCTCGCGGTCGCCGCCTTCGAGCGCGCCATCGCCCTGCGGCGCCCGCTGCCCGGCTGCGTCATGCACACGGACCGCGGGTCGCAGTACGCCGCGAAGGCGCACAGGGCGCTGGTGTCCGAGCATGGCTTCATCGGCTCGATGAGCCGGCGTGGAAATCCCTACGACAACCCGAAGGCCGAGAGCTTCATGAAGACGCTCAAGGTCGAGGCGGTGTATCTCAACGAGTACGAAACCAACGACGACGTCGCCGTCGATCTGCCCCGCTTCATCGACGACGTCTACAACGCCAAGCGCCTGCATTCATCGCTGGGATACCTGAGCCCCAGCCAGTTCGAGGACCACAACGCCCGCCAGACGGTCAAAGACGCCGCCTGAAACTGTCCAGGCGCAGGGGCGCACTCCAGAGCGTGGGGATCGGCGTCCAAGAATTGTGAGCCGATTGACATAATGAACTGTGAGAGCCACGTCCACGACGTGCAGATCACGCGGGAGAGCCCGAATTATTGGGCTGGGCAGACGCAGAAGAGCTTTGGTTCTCGACGGGATACGAACTCGCTGCTCTGGTCGACCGGGATCCACCGCGTACGCAGACCCGCTCCAGCGTCGCCACCACGTCCTCGCTGCAGTAGCTGAACCGGGCGTCGAGCACCGACGAGAAACCCCGCTCCGGAACTCCCAGCGAAGGCCAGATCTGGCAGTGCGGCGGCCATGTCATCGAGATCGTCAGCCGGACCGGCCAGCCCGCTGGTCTGGTCTTCAGGCGCCGGCGGCGCGGGAGCCTCGCGCGCGCCGGGGGGTTGATCGGAGATTAACGCGACAGACAAAGCCCATAGCAATCAATTGGATGACCGCCACGGCACGCGTGCCCGCTGCGGCGCTTCTCAATGTTCCTGCAGCGCCAGGAAGCGGCTGCGGTCGCGGTCCGACCAGCGGACCTCCACTTTCAGCCCCTCGTCGGTCTGCGTCTCCGAGCGCACCAGCTTGCGGTCGAAGAGCCAGGCGCGCTGGCGGCCCTGGTCGTGGCGCAGCAGCAGGGTCTCGTCGGCCACTGGATCGGACAGGTCCGCGTCGATCAGCGCCAGCAGGTCCTCGACCCCGGCACCGGTCAGCGCGGAGATCGCCGCCACCTTCGGCGTGCGCGCCGCGATCGCCCGCAGCGCCTCGGCGTCATCCGGCGCCAGCGCGTCGATCTTGTTCCAGACCTCGACGATCCGCCCCTGCGCCGCCTCGCCGATGCCGAGCGCCGTCAGGATCTCGCCCACGTTCTCCGCCTGGATCGCGGTCTCGGGATGCGAGATGTCGCGCACATGCAGGATCAGGTCCGCGTCGACGACCTCCTCCAGCGTCGCGCGGAACGCCGCGACCAGCTGCGTCGGCAGGTCCGAGATGAACCCGACCGTGTCCGACAGGATCACCTTGCGCCCGGCCCCGATCTCGACCGCCCGCATCGTCGGATCCAGCGTCGCGAACAGCATGTCCTTGGCGGTCACGCCGGCGCCGGTCAGGCGGTTGAACAGCGTCGACTTGCCCGCGTTCGTGTAGCCGACCAGCGCCACGACCGGATAATCCGACCGCTTGCGCGCCGCCCGGTGCTGGCCGCGCGTGCGCACCGCCTTGGCCAGCGCCTCCTTGATCCGGTCGATGCGCTCGTCGAGCGCCCGGCGGTCCGCCTCGATCTGCGTCTCGCCGGGGCCGCCGAGAAAGCCGAAGCCGCCGCGCTGGCGCTCGAGGTGGGTCCAGGACCGCACCAGCCGCGACTTCTGATAGTTCAGATGCGCAAGCTCGACCTGCAGCACGCCCTCGCGGGTCTGCGCGCGCTCGCCGAAGATCTCGAGGATCAGCCCGGTGCGGTCCAGCACCTTGGCCTTCCAGGCCCGCTCCAGGTTGCGCTGCTGCACCGGCGACAGCGCGCCGTCGATGATGACGAGTCCGACCTCGGCCGCCTTCACCGCCTCGGCGATCTCCTCGACCTTGCCGCTGCCGAACAGCGTGCCGGCGCGCCGGCGTGGCACCGGCACGACGATGGCGTCGACCACGTCGAGATCGAGCGCCAGCGCAAGGCTGCGCGCCTCGTCGAGCGCGTCTTGCGGCGCGCGCGCCCCGTTGCTCCGGGAATGGGCCGGATGCAGGACCAGCGTCCGCATCCGATCGGTGTCTTCAGCTGTTATCTTCGGCCTCGTAAAGCGTTATCGGCTGCGACGGCATCACCGTCGAGATCGCGTGCTTGTAGACCAGCTGGGACTGGCCGTCACGACGGAGCAGCACGCAGAAATTGTCGAACCAGGTGATTACGCCCTGCAGCTTGACGCCGTTCATCAGGAAGATCGTCACCGGCACCTTCGCCTTGCGGACGTTGTTCAGGAACGCGTCTTGCAGGTTCTGTTTGTCGGCAGCCATTTTTTCAGCCTTAAGTTGTATGCGGCCGCCCAAGCATCGGCCGATTTTGTTTTTGTGGACCCTGATTATGGGTGAGCAGCCGTCGCTTTTCCAGACGTGCCGGCGGAATTCGCGCAACTACGATCAAACGGCCCACAAGTGATGCAGTCCGGTCGAATGCGCTGCGACGGGCGGGCGCGGCGTTCCCCCGCTGCGGGCCTCCGGCCGCCCGCCGACAGGCCGCGGCGCCGGATGCGGGCTAGATCGGCTCAGCGCCAGAAAGACGGATTGAACAATGCTATCAGCACCAGCGCATCCATCCGGCCGACGATCATGGCCACGCACAGCACCGAACGGGCGCCGCCGGTCAGATCGGCGTAGCCTAGGCCACCGCCGAGCGTCCGGATCGCAGGTCCCGTCGTTGTCAGGCCTGCGATCGACAGCGCAAGGCTCTGGTCGAATGTGAGGCCGGTCGCGGCCAGCATCATCATCACCAGCGCGATCGAGATCAGGAACAGCATCAGGAACACGAACGCGACGCGCGCTCCCCGCATGGTGATCAGCGTGTCCCCTTCCCCTCGCGCCCAGACGCTGCTTGGATGGACCAGCAGGTCCATCTCGCGGAGTCCGTGCCGATAGAGCGCGTAGAGCCGCAACAGCTTGATGCCTCCCGCCGTCGTGGCGATGCCGCCGCCCATCACCGCGACTCCGAGCAGGATCGTGCCCGGCGCCGGCAGGTCCGACCAGACCTGCATCGTCACCCAGTCGTGACTTTCGAACCCGGTCGTCGTCAGGAAGGAAAGGACCGTGAACAGGCTGCCCCAGATCGCGAGCGCCGCGGCCGTGATGTTGTTCTGCCGGTCGATGTCGCTGGCGCCGGCGAAGCTGCGCAGGAACAGGAGCAATGTCACGCCCAGCACGCAGATCAGCATCAGCCGGACCTGCGGATCGGAGACCACGGGTCCGCCCCGGCGCAGGTTCAGGCTCAACACCCGGTGCGAGACCGCGGCCAGCAGAAAGAAGGCTATCGCCATCTCGCCGACTATGCCTGAAGCGGCGCCGGCCAGCCCGCCGACCGGCGAGATGCCGCTGGTGGAGAGCACCGCCATCGCATGGCAGGTCGCGACGAAGGGACGGTCGCCGGCCAGGATCAGGATCAGCGCCAGCACGCCGGTGAACGCGATGTAGACGGGCGCGATGCGCTGCGTGACGCGCAGGATGCGGCCCGTCGCCTCCTCGACGGTGCCGCCGCCCCGCCCCATCAGCCGCGTCATCTCGCGTTCGCGAACCTCGAACCCGCCGAGGTTCATCGGCGCCAGGATCGCGAAGGCCGCGACGAGGATGATCAGGCCGCCGAACCATCCAGCCAGGGAGCGCCACAGGTGCAACGCCTCGGGCAGCAGCTCCGGCGGATCGAACATCGTCGCGCCCGTCGTGGTCAGGCTCGACAGCATCTCGAAATAAGCGCCGCCCATGCCGATCCCCGGCGCCAGATGCGCCAGCGGAGCCGCCATGATCGCGGGCAGCGTCACGTAGGCCACGAGCAGCGTCGTCAGATGATAACGCGCGGAGTTGCGCGGCCGCCGGTTCGCCAGCGCAAGTCCCAGGATCGTGCCGACGATCGCGAAGAACAACCCGTGATAGAGGAAGGTCCGGCCGATCAGCCAATTCTCGGACCGCGCCGCATGCAGCGCCGGGATCATCATCATCGCCGATGCGATCAGGATCAGGATCACCAGAGCCGGAAACTGACGCAGCACGGTCATCTAGAAGAAGTCCAGCCCCACCTGGAACAGGCGCTCTACCTCGACCACGGAATCCCGCATCGCGAAGATCGTCAGGACGTCGCCTTCCGCGATCCGCGTGTCGCCCTTTGGGACGATGATCTTGTCGCCCTTCTTGATCAGCCCGATCAGCGCGTTGTCTGGCATGTCCGTCTCGCGAATCGACTTTCCGGCGATCGCCGACGTGCCCAGAACTTGCGCCTCGATCACCTCCGCCTCGCCGTCGCCGATGGAGTACACCGATCGGATCCGGCCGTGACGGACATAGCGCAGGATCGACGAGACGGTGGTCGAACGCGGATTGACGTAGGCGTCGATCCCCATCGGGGCGATCAGCCCGATCAGCGACGGATCGTTGACCAGCGCCACAACCATCTTCGCGCCCTCCGTCTTCGCGCGCACGCAGGTCAGGATGTTGGTCTTGTCGTCGTCGGTCAACGCCAGCACCGCATCGGTGCCGGCGACGTTGGCCTCCTCGAGCAGGTCGATGTCGAGCCCGTCGCCGTTGAGCACGACCGTGCGCTTCAGCGTGTCAGCAACGACCTCGGCCCGCTCGCGCGAGCGTTCGATGATCTTCAGGCGGATCTTCTTGCCGCCGCGCTCGAGCTTCTGGGCGACGTGCAGCCCGATGTTGCCGCCGCCGACGATCAGGACACGTCCGACGGTCAGGTGGGTCTTGCCGAAGACCTCCATGACCCGCGCGACGTCCGGCGTGGCCGAGATCAGGTAGATCTGGTCGTCGCCATAGAGCTGGTCGCTCGGCTCGGGCACGAACAGCCGCTCGCCGCGGCGAACGCCGACGACGACGACGCGCAGCGTCGAGAACAACTCGCTCAACTGTCGCAGCGGCGTGTTAAGCACCGCGCAGCCGCCGTCGAGCGTGATCCCGATCAATTGGGCCGCGCCGTCCAGAAAGCCGCCGATGTCGAAGGCCGCGGGCGCGGTCAGCCGCTGTATCACGGCGTCCGCAACCGAATATTCGGGCGAGATCACCACGTCGATCGGCAGGTGGTCGGTGCGGTAGAGGTCGGAGTAGATCGCTGTCAGGTAGGCCTGGCTGCGCAGCCGGGCGATCTTGCGCGGCACCGAGAAGATCGAATGCGCGACCTGGCAAATCACCATGTTCACTTCGTCGGACTGGGTCGCGGCGATGACCATGTCCGCGTCGCGGGCGCCGGCGCGCTCCAGCACGTCCGGATGCGAGGCGAATCCGGCAATCCCGCCGACGTCGTACGCCTCGGTGATGCGGCGCACCAGGCCAGGGTTGCTGTCGACGATGGTGACCCGGTTCGCGCCCTCTTCGCGCGCAAGATGGCGGGCGATCTGGCCGCCCACCTGCCCGGCCCCGCATACGATGATCTTCATGCTCTGTCCCGCTGCGTCCCGGCCGTCCCCCTCAGGCGCTCCCGTAGCGGGACCGCGCCGGGGCGTCTAGACGCGCTCTTCCTCGGCGTCCTCGGAGCGGCCGGACCGCCCCGCCGAAATCACGTTCAGCGACTTGAGCTTGCGATGCAAGGCCGATCGCTCCATCCCGACGAATGACGCAGTGCGCGAGATGTTGCCGCCGAAGCGGTTGATCTGCGCCATCAGGTACTCCCGCTCGAACACCTCCCGCGCGTCGCGCAGCGCCAGCCCTGCGAAGGCCGCGCCCAGTGTTGCCCCCCCCGGAGTCGCGCCCGTCCCGGGCGCCTCGGCGACCAGCTCCTCGGGCGCGATCGGGCCATGGTCGGCGCCGAGGATCAGCGCGCGCTCCAGCGTGTTGCGCAGCTGACGCACGTTGCCCGGCCAGCACAATGTTTGCAGTTGCGCCTCCGCCTCCGGCGAAAGCGCGCGCGGAGCCAGCCCCTGCGCAGCGCTGAGTTCGGCGAGGAAGTGCTGCGCCAGCAGCGGAATGTCGTCGCGTCGCGCCTCGAGGCCCGGCACGGCGATCGGTACGACATTCAGCCGATGATAGAGTTCAGTGCGGAAGCGGCCGGCCGCGACCTCGCCAGCGAGGTCGCGCGTCGTCGCCGACAGGACCCGCACGTCGACCCGCACCGTATGGCTGCCGCCGACGCGCTGAAACGCCTGGTCTACCAGAACGCGCAGGATCTTCGACTGCGTTCCGGGCGGCATGTCCGCGACCTCGTCGAAGAACAGGTTCCCGCCGTTCGCGCGCTCGAGCAGGCCCGGCTCGATTCCGCGCTCGGCGCTTTCGCGGCCGAACAGCACCTCCTCCATGGAGTCAGCGCCGATCGAGGCCGAGTTCACGACGACGAACGGCCCCTTTGCCCGGTCCGAATGCGCGTGGATGTAGCGCGCGGCGATCTCCTTGCCCGAACCGGCCGGGCCGGTCAGCATCACCCGGCTGTTGGTCCGGGCGACCTTGTCGAGATGCCCCTTCAGCGCCCGAAACGCCGCCGACGCGCCGATCATCGCCGCCGCCGGTCCCTCGCGACCCCTCAGCGCCGCATTCTCCCGCCTGAGCCGCGACGTCTCCAGGGCGCGTGTGATCACGACCGTCAGCTGGTCGATGTTGAACGGCTTCTCGATGAAGTCGTAGGCGCCCTGCTTGATCGCCGCCACCGCAATCTCGATGTTGCCGTGCCCCGAGATGATCACGACGGGGACGGCCGGGTTGTCGCGCTTGACCCGCTTGAGGATGTCGATCCCGTCGAGCCGGCTGTCCTTGAGCCAGATGTCGAGGATGATCAAATCGGGCTCGGACTTGTCGATCGCCGCCAAAGCTGTCTCGCTGTCCCACCCCAGGCGCACGCCGTGCCCCTCGTCCTCCAATATGTCGCCGATCAGCGCGCGGATGTCAGGCTCGTCGTCAACCACAAGAATGTCCGTCATCACATGCTCTCTCTCAGTTTCTTGCTTATTGTGTCGGTCTCGCCGCCTTCTCGCGCGCGGCCCACCGCCGCCTGCGGCAGCACGATCCGCGCCCAGGCGCCGGCGCGGGCCTCGCCCTCGAAAACCGGCGCCGCCGTCAGGTCCAGCGTGCCATCGTGCTCCTCCACGATCTTCTTGACGATCGGCAGGCCGAGCCCGGTGCCCTTGGCCCGATGCGTGACATAGGGCTCGAACAGCCGCGACGGCTGGTCCGGCAATCCTGCGCCGTTGTCCTGGATGTCGATCGCGACCGTGTCCCCGTCGGCGGTCAGCGCGACGCGTATCTGGCCCGAGAGCGGATCCGCGCCGCCTTCGTCGAGCCGGGTCTCGATCGCCTCCTCCGCGTTCTTCAGCAGGTTGGTGATGGCCTGGTTAATCATCGTCGCGTCCAGCAGCGCCAGCACCGCGTGGTCCGGCAGGTCAAGCGTGAAGCGCACGTCGGGCCGCGCGCTCTCCTGCAGCAGCACCGCCTCGCCGAGCAGCTTGCCGAGATCGACCGGCTTGCGCTCGGGCGCAGGCATCCGCGCGAACTTCGAGAACTCGTCGACGATCCGGCGCAGGTCCCCGGTCTGGCGTACGATCACGTCCGCGTATTGCTCGAGGCTCGCACGGTGTTCGCCGACCATCGGGCCGAACTTGCGACGCAGCCGCTCGGCAGACAGCTGGATCGGCGTCAGCGGGTTCTTGACCTCGTGCGCGATGCGCCGCGCAACGTCGCCCCAGGCGGCCATCCGCTGCGCGACGACGAGGTCGGTCACGTCGTCGAACGACACGACGAAGCCCTCGAGCTCGCCCTCCTCCGACTGCCGCGTCGCAACGCGAACCAGCAGATCGCGCTCGCGTCCGTTGCGGCGCAGCTTGACCTCTGCCTGCGCGACGCCGGCGCGGCGCTCCCCGAGCCGGGCCAGCAGGTCGGCGAATTCGGGCGCGGCCTCGGGCAAGGGCCGGCCCCAGCTCGCCTCGGGATCGAGGTCGAGCATCGCCGCCGCCGCGCTGTTGATGACCTCGACCCGGCCCTCGCCATCGAGGCCCACGACGCCGGCGGTGACGCCGCTCAGCACCGAGTCGAACAGCCGGCGCCGGCGCTCGGTCTCGATGTTGGCCTCGATCAGCTCGTCGCGCTGACCCTTTACCTGCCGCGTCATGTCGTTGAAGGCGCGGCCCAGCAGGGCGATCTCGTCGTCGCCGCGCGCCTCGGGCACGCGCACGTCGAGGTCGCCGCCCCCCACTCGCGTCGCCGCGGCGGCGAGCCGGCCCACCGGCCGCGCCAGCCGCTCTGCGAACCACAGGCCCATCCAGATCGCGCCGAGGATCACGACCAGCGCGAAACCGAGATAGATCAGCGCAAACTCGAACAGCAATCGTCCGCGATCGGCCTCGAGTTGCTGGTAAAGCAGCACAGTCGCCTGCGTCTCGTCGAGCAGGCTCAGGATGTTGCCGTCGACCTCGCGGCTGACGTAGAGCAGGTGGTCGGGGAAGGCGTTCAGCCGCAGCAGCGCGCGGAATTCGTTGTTCGTCCAGTCCTCGATGACGACGATCTCACCGGCGTTGGCGCGCTCAATCTCCTCCGGCGTGGGCGGAGAGAAGTCGAACAGGTAGCTGCGCTCGCCGCGCGCCCGCAGGTTGCCGTCGCCGTCGATGACATACGCCTTCGGAAGCGCTCGCTGCATCTGCGTCTGGCCCCGGGTCAGCGCCTCGCGCAGGAGGCCGCCCGTCATCAGCGGATAGCGCGCCTTCTGGTCGTCGAGATACTGCGCGAGCACAGCCGCATCGGTCTGCAACGTTGTCCGGTGCTCGTTCTCGTAGGCCTGCGCCGCTTCGAGCGAATTGGCCACCACGTCGCGCACGCGGTCGGAGAACCACCCCTCCAGGCCGAAGTTCAGCGTGATCGTCGCGAAAACGGCGACCAGCAGCGTCGGGGCGAGCGCCACCAGCGTGAACACCCGCATCAGCCGCACGTGCAGCCGCGATCCGGCCGAGCGCTTCCGGCGCGCCGCCACCATCTCCATCAGCCTTCGCGCGACGATGGCCGCAACCAGCAGCGCGAAGACAAAGTCCGCGAGCAGGACGAGGCGCAATGCGTGCCCGCCCGAGAACAGGAACGATTCCGATAGCGTCGCAAAGGTAAGCGCGGCAAGGATCAGGCCAAGAGCCACCATGCTCCATGTCGCCGCCGACCGGACTTTCGGATCAGTGCTCCAGCGTGACAGACGACGACCGGCGAGGGTCAGGACATGGCTGCGCATTCTCGGGCGACACGGCTTCTTGCTTGCTCGACTGTGGCAATCTTACATCATTCGCTTGCCGCGTGTCACCCTGATGTCGAGGTCCTTGATCTTCTTGCGCAGAGTATTCCGGTTGATGCCCAGAAGCTCGGCCGTACGAACCTGGTTCCCGCGCGTCGCCGCCAGCGAAAGCGCGATCAGCGGAAGCTCCATCTCCTTGAGAATGCGGTCGTAAAGGCCGTCGGGCGGCAGGCTGTCTCCGTGCAGGTCGAAGTAGCGCCGCAGATGCGTCTCGATCGCCTGGCTCAGGCGCTGCGGTTGCTGCGCAGCCGGTCCGGCAGCGGAACTTGGCCGAGCCGAGATTTCCTGCGTCACCACCGCGCCAGTGATGATGTCGTCGGGACACAGCACGCACAGCCGTCGCATCAGGTTCTCGAGTTCGCGCACGTTGCCCGACCAGTCCTGCTTCTTCAGGATGTCGAGCGCCTCCTTGGCGATCGTCTTGCGTGGCAGACCCTCGGTCTCGGCCTTGCGAAGGAAGGCGCGCGCCAGGTCCGGCACGTCGTCGAGCCGCTCGCGCAGCGGCGGCAGCCGGATCGGCACGACGTTCAGCCGATAGAACAGGTCCTCCCGGAATCGCCCTTCGTTGATCAGCCCGCGCAGGTCCTGGTGGGTGGCCGCGACGATCCGCACGTCTGCCGATTGCAGGTCGCGACCGCCGACGCGCGTGTATTCGCCCTCCTGCAGCACGCGCAGCAACCGCGTCTGAGCGTCGAGCGGCATGTCGCCCACCTCGTCGAGGAACAGCGTGCCGCCCTTGGCCTGCTCGAACTTGCCGGGCATCGCCCGGTCGGCGCCGGTGAAGGCGCCCTTCTCGTGGCCGAACAGGTCTGATTCGATCAGGTCGCGCGGGATGGCCGCCATGTTGATCGCGATAAAGGGGCCGTTCTTGCGCAGCCCGAAATTGTGCAGCGCGCGGGCGACCAGCTCCTTGCCGGTCCCGCTCTCGCCAGAGATCATCACGCCGAGATCGGTGTTCATCAGCCGCGCCAGGATGCGGTAGACCTCCTGCATGGCCGGCGAGCGCCCGATCAGCGGGAGGTTGTCGCCGCCGACCGGCTCTTCTTCCGGCTGCGGCGCCGGGCGCGATCGCTGGTTCAGCGCCTTAGAGACCTGGGAGAGCACCTCCTTGAGGTCGAAGGGCTTGGGCAAGTACTCGTAGGCGCCGACCTCTGCCGCGCGGATCGCGGTCATCACCGTGTTCTGCGCGCTCATGACGATCACCGGCAGCCCGGGCCGGCGCTTGCGGATGGCCGGCAGAAGGTCCAGCGCGTCGCCATCCGGCATCATCACGTCGGTAACGACGACGTCGCCCTCGCCCTCCTCGATCCAGCGCCACAACGTCGATGCGGTGCCGGTCGCCCGCACACGGCACCCCGCGCGGGTCAGCGCCTGGGCCAACACCGTCCGGATCGAACGGTCGTCATCGGCGACCAGGATGGTCCCTTCCATCGGCTCAAGCTCCCGTTTTCGACGCGCGTTGCGGCGCCGCATCTTCTGCGTGGTCCTCGGCCGGACCGGCGCCCCGCCATACCGGCAGCCGGATGCGGAACCGGGTTCGGCCCGGCTGACTGTCGCATTCGACAACGCCGCCGTGGTCCGCGACGAACTTCGAGACCAGCGAAAGTCCCAGGCCGGTCCCGTTTACCTTTGAGCTGACGAACGGGTCGAAGATGTCGCGCACCAGGTTCTCCGGAATGCCTGGCCCGTTGTCGGTGATCGTCACCAGCAATGGCAGGCTCTCGCGCCCGCCGCCGGGCCGCAACAGCTTGACGCCTGGCCGATACGCCGTCGACAGCGATATCGTTCCTCCAACTTTCGGAATGGCTTCCGCGGCGTTCTTCAACAGGTTCTGGAACACCTGAAGCAACTGGTCCGGATCGCCCGCGGTCGGCGGAAGCGATGGGTCGAAGTCCTCGCTGAACCGCGCATGCGAGCCGAAGCCCGCCTTCGCCGCGCGCCGGGCCCGGTCCAGCACGTCGTGGATGTTCAGCGGGCTGCGCTGCGCCGGCCGCAGGTCGCCGAACTGCTCGACGCGGTCGACCAGCTTGCCGATCCGCGCCGCCTCGGTCTGGATCAGCCCGGTCAGCTCGCGATCCGCGTCGCCGAGCCCCATCTCCAGCAACTGGGCCGCGCCCGATATGCCCGCAAGCGGATTGCGGATCTCGTGCGCCAGCATCGCGGCCATCCCCGTCACCGAGCGCGCCGCCGATCAATTCCCGAGGCTGCGGTCCATCTTGTCGGCCAGCCCGTGGGGATGCATCAACAGCAAGACCGCGCCCACAACCTCGCTCAGCGGGGCCGCATGGACGTTCAGCGAGCGCGGCGGCTGGTCCGACCAGCCGACCTCCAGATCGTACTGCGCCACCGAGACGCCTCCCTTGCGGGCCTGTCGAACGACTTCGAGCAGGGCGCTGTCCTCTCCGACGAACCGGCCAAGCGCCTTGCCCTCCATCTGCCGCTGAGACGTCCCGCCAAAGCTCTCCGCTGCCGGGTTCGCCGAGCGAACCGTGTCGTCCTCGGCAATCACCAGAGCCGGATACGGCATCGCGTTCCAGACCATCTCGAACGTCGCCGGACTCATGCCGCCTCCAGGGTCGGTTCGGCGTCGGCCAGTCCGGCCTTGAGGGCGCGAGCGACGGCTCTTGGATCGTTCATCCGCACCACCTGCGCCCTCAGCGCAGTTCGGCCCCCGACCCGCTCCAGATACCAGCCGATATGCTTTCGTGCGACGCGCAGGCCCAGCTCGGCCCCGTAGAAGCACAGCATCGCCTCATAATGCTCCAGCACCAAGTCGCGTAGCGCCGGCCCTTGCGGTTCCGGAGCGATCCGCTCGCCACGCAGTTCGGCCGCGATACTGCCCAGCGCCCAGGGCCGGCCGCGCGCGCCACGCCCGATCATCACGCCGTCCGCACCGGAAGCGGCAAGAGCCGCCTTTGCATCCGCCGCGGACCGGATGTCGCCGTTTACGATGACCGGCACGCGCACCGCCCGCTTGACCGCCGCGACCGCGCTCCAGTCGGCTGCTCCGGAGTAGAACTGCGCCCGCGTCCGGCCGTGCACCGCGATGCGCGCGACGCCCGCAGCCTCCGCGCGCGCTGCCAGCGCCGGCGCGTTCAGGCATTCCGCGTCCCATCCCAGCCGGATCTTCAGCGTCACCGGAACCCGAACGGCGCGGACGACCGCCTCGATCAGGCGCAGCGCGTGGTCGGGCTCGCGCATCAGCGCCGCCCCGGAGAGACCGCCCGTGACTTTCTTCGCCGGGCAGCCCATATTCATGTCGATGACCCGCGCGCCCTGCGCCTCCAGAACCCGCGCTGCCTCGGCCATCGGCCCTGCCGCCCTGCCGGCTATCTGGACTGCGGTGCGCTCGACGCCGAGACCGAGTTCGGCCCGCGCACGCGTCGTCGCATTGGCGTTCAGGACCTCCGCGCTCGCGACCATCTCCGACGCGACGAGGTCCGCGCCGAACCGCAGGGCCAGCGTTCGGAACGGCAGGTCGGTAATTCCGGCCATTGGCGCCAGAAAAACGGGCGAATGTTCGGAAATGTGCTCTGTCGCGTCAACCATGCGCCCAATCCGTGTGCAGTGCAGCAATGATTAGCTGAGCGGTTCCGCTTCTGCAAGCGCGTCGCGCATTCCGTTCTTCGCCGAGACGGTAGCCGCCGGTTCCATTTGGGCGCTCCCTGTTGGTCGACAGCGTGCGGGCGGCTCGAAGAGGAACCGTACGCCAGTTTCCGAGTTGACCCGGCTGTTGCAATTCGCGCGGCCCGCCCAGGCAAGTCGCGAACCGTTACTGGAGGGAATCGGCATGCGGACCGAGTTTCGTGTAAACGGCCACCCACGGCAGCTGGATGCCGATCCACGCACGACCTTGCTCGACGCACTGCGCGATCACCTTGGCTTGCCCGGATCGAAGAAGGGATGCGACCACGGGCAGTGCGGGGCGTGTACGGTGCTCGTTGGCGGCCGGAGGATCAATTCCTGCCTGACTCTCGCCTGCATGCATGACGGCGATGAGATCACGACGATCGAGGGCATCGGGACGCCGGACGAACTTTCCGTCATGCAGGCGGCGTTCCTGCGCCATGATGGATTTCAGTGCGGCTACTGCACGCCCGGCCAGGTATGTTCGGCGACGGCGATGCTTGAAGAGATCCGGATGGGATGGCCCAGCGTGGTGACCGAAGATCTGGTTTGCCAGCCGGGTCTGACGGAAGCAGAGATCTCGGAGAGGATGAGCGGCAACATCTGCCGGTGCTCGTGCTATCCCAATATTGTCGACGCCATACGCGAAGCAGCGCAGGAGGGCGCGGAATGAAGCCCTTCGACTATGCCCGAGCCGCGAGCCGCGACGAGGCGACGGCCTGGGGCGGCGACGGCGCCGCCTTCATCGCCGGCGGCACGAACCTTCTCGACCTGATGAAGCTCGAGGTAATGGCGCCCGATCGCCTCGTCGACATCAACCGCCTTGACCTCGGCGGCGTCGAACGCATAGACGACGGCGGCCTGCGTATCGGCGCCCTCGTGCGCAACAGCGACCTTGCCGCCGACCCCGCCGTACGCCGGGATTATCCGCTCTTGTCCCGAGCGCTTCTCGCCGGCGCCAGCGGCCAGCTGCGCAACAAGGCGACAACGGGCGGCAACCTGCTCCAGCGGACGCGCTGCTACTACTTCTACGACACCGCGGCCGAGTGCAACAAGCGTGCGCCGGGCTCTGGCTGCGCCGCCCGTGGCGGCTTCAACCGCATTCATGCGATCCTCGGCGCGAGCGACCACTGCATTGCTACCCATCCGAGCGACATGGCGGTCGCGCTGCGCGCCCTCGACGCCGTGGTCGAGGTCGAGGCGCCGGGCGGCGCGCGCCGCAACATTCCGCTCGGAGAACTCTACCGCAGGCCAGGCGATACGCCGCACCTCGAGACGGTTCTGGAGGCGGGCGACCTGATCACTGCCGTCCGACTTCCGCGCTCGCCAGGCGGCAGGCAGATCTACCGCAAGGTCCGTGACCGCTCCTCGTACGCCTTCGCTCTGATCTCGGTCGCCGCGTCGGTGTCAGTCGTCGATGGACGGATCGCGCGGGCTGCTCTTGCCTTCGGCGGGGTTGCGCCATTCCCATGGCGCGACGAGCGCGTCGAGGACGTTCTGACGGGCGCCGCGCCGTCCGAGGAGATCTTCGAGGAGGCCGCGGATGCTCTGCTCGCCGACGCTCGAGGCCACGGAAGCAACGATTTCAAGATCCCGCTCGTCCGCGCAACCCTCGCGGCCGTGCTGCGTGCGGCCACCGTTTCCGGAGACGCCGAATGAACCTGCACCTGAAGCTTGACACGCCCGAGGACCACGATCGACTCGACGGCATGGCTCAAGGCGTGCTTGGCGCGCCGCTCGACAGACCGGAGGGCAGGCTCAAGGTCGCGGGCGCCGCGCCCTATGCCGCAGAGGCGCTTCCAGCCGGCGTCGCCTTCGGGGTCTTCGCACGCGCCACCATAGCCAAGGGCCGCCTGCGCGATATCAACGCCGACGCGGTGCGTTCGATGCCCGGCATCCTGGGCGTGATCTCGGACCCGCGCTTTCTGCGTAATCCCGCGCAGGGCGGAGCCGGCAAGGCGCCGGTCCAGGGGGTCGACCGGATCGACTACGTCGGCCAGCCGATCGCGCTTGTCGTCGCCGAAACGGTGGAGCAGGCGCGGCATGGGGCGGAGAGTTTGCGGCCGGTTTTCGATGCCGAGCCCGCGGCCGTGGATCCAGAGGCGCCGGATGCCGATCTCGACCGGCCGGAAGCGAAGCAGTTCGACCAGGGCGACCTCGATCGCGCGATGAAAGAGGCGGCCTTCAGCATCGACGTGACTTACCGGACCCCGACGCACGCGAGCGCCGCGATGGAGCCGCACGCTGCAGTCGCCGACTGGCGCGGGGATCGGGTGGAGGTCCGCAGCAGCCTGCAGATGTTGAAGTACAACCGCGCCGAGCTCGCGGATTCATTGGGGATCGGGCCCGAGCAGGTTCGCCTTCTGTCGCCCTACGTCGGCGGGGGCTTCGGCTCCAAACTCGGCGTCGCTCCGGAGGCCGTCGCCGCGGCCATCGCAGCACAACAATTCGGCCGGCCGGTCGCGGTCGTGCTGTCGCGCCGGCAGGTGTTCGAAGCGGTCATGCGCCGCTCCGAAACGCGCCAGCGCATCCGGCTCGCCGCCGATCGGGACGGTCGTCTGACCGGGATCGGCCACGAGAGCCTGGTGTCCAATCTTCCGGGAGAGAGCTTTTCCGAGCCGGTAGCGCAGGCGACCCACTTCCTCTACGGGGGACAGAACCGCCGAATTGTCCATGAGGTCGCCCGGGTGCATCGCACCTGCGCAGGCTCGGTGCGGGCGCCCGGCGAGGCCGTCGGCGTCACCGTGCTCGAGTCCGCGATGGACGAACTCGCCGAGGCGGTCGGAATCGATCCGGTCGAGCTCCGGCTCCGCAACATCCCCGACCGGCATCCGGAGGAGGACAAGCCGTTTTCGTCGCACATGCTCGCCCGTGCCCTGCGCCGCGGGGCGGAACGGTTCGGCTGGGAGCGCAGGTCGCGCGAACCCGGCAAGACCCGCGACGGCGAATGGCTGATCGGGCTTGGCATGGCCTCGGCCGTGCGGGTCAACATGCTGAGCGAGGCGCAGGCGCGCGTCACGCTGTTGCCGGGACCGCGCGCAATCGTCGAGACGGACATGACCGACATCGGCACCGGCACCTACGCCATCCTGACGCAGATCGCGGCTGAAATGCTCGGGCTCCCGGCGGACGCGGTGGAAACGCGGCTGGGGGACACCGACCTTCCGCCAGGCCCGGGCTCGGGGGGGTCCTGGGGCGCCGCGTCGAGCGGGAACGCCGTCTATCTCGCTTGCCAGTCTCTGCGCGAGCAGGTCGCCGCGTGTCTCGACGCCGGCACATCGGATCTGACGCTGAAGGACGGCCGCGCCATCGCCGGCAACCGCAGCGTCTCATTGGGCGAAATGGTGGATCCGGATGGATGGGAGGCCGTAGGTCACATCGAACCCGGCGAGGTGAGCCAGGCGGTGCGTCAGTCGACGTTCGGCTCGCACTTTGCAGAAGTCGGGGTCAACTCCGTTACCGGCGAGGTGCGGGTGCGCAGGATGCTCGGCGTCTTCGCCGCCGGCCGTATTCTGAACGAGAAGACGGCGCGCTCGCAGTGCTTCGGGGGCATGACGTTCGGGATCGGGATGGCGTTGACCGAGGAGCTGGTTCACGACCGCAGGGACGGCCACATCGTCAATCGGGATCTGGCCGAATACCACCTGCCGGTGAATCTCGACGTCCCCCAGTTGGAGGTCGAGTTCCTGGAAGAGCGCGACCCGTGGACCGGCCCGCTCCAGGCCAAGGGCATTGGCGAGTTGAGCATCTGCGGATCGGCCGCCGCCATCGTGAACGCGATTCACAATGCGAGCGGCGTACGGATCCGCGACTATCCCGCGACGCTCGACAAGGTGCTGTCGGGCCTGAAGTAGCGTCGAGCAAGCCTGCGGCTCCGACCTGGCGGAGCCGCAGGCAGAGCGGTCCTCTGGCCGAGCACATGCTCGCAAGGCAGCCGCTCACTCACTCCAGGAGCGCTCGCAGACCGAATAGAGGTATGTCGCCGACCAGGTCAGAACCATGAAGCCGCCAAGGGACTGCATCATGTTGACCATCCGTATCGGGCCGCTGGTCTCGATCTGCGTATAGCCGAGGGTGGCGAAGTTGATGCCGGAGAAATAGATCAGCCCGTCCCAGTCCGCATCAAAGCCGCCGCCGAAGCTTCCGAGGATGCCCCAGTTTAGGAGCGCACGGTAGACGGCGGCGAAAGCCAGAATCTCGAGCGTGTGGAGCGCCAGCACTCCCAGAAATGCGCCGATGATCGCCGCCTGCGGCTTGGCGTCGGGGTTCGGCTTGATCGCGCGGACCGCGAGCAGGCCGTAATGGTGAGCGACGCCAAGCAGCGAGACGAGCGCGAAGCCGATCAGCAGCGCCATTTGGTTTCCCCCGACTGAATTGCCGGCGCGCGCCGGCGACAGAGGTGGTGCTGAGCCATGCTGTGTTCCTTCCGAAACCCGATCCGATCAGCCGAAGCCTAGCAAGCTCGCCGGGGAGTCGACATGAGGCTGGAGCGTGCCCCAGAAAACCCGCATCGTCCGCCGGCGGCGAGCTGCTAATTCCAGCGCGAGCCAATCACCTTCCAAGTTTCAGGGAACGCCGAAAGCTTCGAGCCGTTGCCAAAGACATGGATCGAACATGAGGGCGCCTGGAGCATCGGGCAGACGCAACGCATCTGAGGGGGCGAAACATGACGAAGAGATTTGGAGCAGGCGTCGCTTTCGGCATGATCGGCGCCGCTCTTGTAGCCGTCGCTATCTGGCTCACCGTCGCCTATACGGGAGCCTATAATGTCGCAGCCTCGGATCAGCATGCGGATGTCGTTCGCTGGACGTTCGCGACGACCATGCGGCATTCCATCGCCAGTCGCGCTGGCGACGTCGCATTGCCGGAAAGCTTCTCCAACGACCAGATCGCAGAGGGCGCGCGGCACTATTCGGAAAGCTGCGTGTATTGCCACGGCGCTCCGGGCGAGGACCCCACGCAATGGTCTCGCGGAATGCGACCGGAGCCGCCCGAACTGATCGAAGCAGCCGCCGAGTGGAGCCCCGAGGAGATCCACTGGATCGTCAGCAACGGCATCAAGATGTCCGGGATGCCGGCCTTCGGATCGGAAGACGCCCCCGAGGAAATCGTGGCTCTGACCGCCTTCGTGAGCGCGCTGCCCGGCCTGAACGCCGACGACTACAAAGCTCTCGCCAGCTCTGAAGAACCGGCCCGCGACGCTTCGCGCCCGCAGTCGGAATGATCTGGACGAACAGGAGCGCCAGCCATGTCCTACTTTCGCTTCGGCCTGATGATCCTCACGTCAACGATCGTGATGTTCATCCTGATGTATCTCAACACCTACGCATGGGAACACGTCTTCTTCTCGGAGACCCGCATCTACATGGCGATCATGATGGGCGCGACGATGGCCGTGATCATGCTCGCCTACATGCTGGGGATGTACGCGAACCGGAGCCTCAACATAGCGATCTTCGCGGGAGCGATCATCGTCTTCGGGCTGGCGCTCTGGCTGGTGCGCAGTCAGGTTACGATCTCCGGTCCCAGCTACATGCGCGCGATGATCCCGCACCATTCGATCGCGATCATGACGTCCGAGCGCGCGCAGATCCGCGATCCGCGCGTGCGCAAGCTGGCCGACGAGATCATCGAGGCACAGCGGCGCGAGATTGCCGAGATGCGCTACCTGATTGCCGCAGTCTCCGAAGGAAACGAGGTGGAAAGCATCTATCAGGATCCGCCGGCGGCTCCGGGCAGCATTGAGGACGCCCTTGCGAACACGCTCCTAAGCCGGCTCGACCTGGCGCCGATGCCGGCGGCGGAGGCCGACCGGGTGCTTGCGGCCCCCGCTCCCTGCACATTCAACCGCAGTCGGGAGACCGATCCGATCCTCTGGGCCAGCGAAGGCGGCGCGGCGGCGATAAGGCTGAACGGCGTGCTGGTAGAGTTGGCGGCCGACGGCGAGGCGCAGGAAGGCGACATGCAGTTCTCGGCGCGCGGCGTGACGGTCACCGTGCATCCTCTCGGAGCCGAGGCTGACTGGCGCAGCAACGCGGAAATGCTGTTCGCGCTCGACCAGGGACCAACCGTCGGCTACCGGGGTTTCTACGGCTGCGGGACAGGCTGAAGAGGCGCTTAAGCCTGCCGCACGACAGCGACCGGGCGCAGGGAGACCATGGAACGCTCCCTGTCGCTCGAGGATTGATGCCTATCTTCTGCGGGGCGAGTAGGATCGGCGAATGCAGGCGGAGCCGGATCACGAACGGGGTCGCGACACTGTCCTGACGCACGGCGTCCTTACCGCACGTCCTGAGGAACTGTTCTATGGGACTGGCTGGCAAGCTCCCCGCGCCGTGCTCCGAGAAGCCAGCCTCCGGCTCTGGAGTGACGACGCGTTCGGCCTGGCCGGAAACGTCGCCTTCCGGGCGCTCCTTGCAGTCTTCCCGTTCCTGATCTTCACGAGCTCGCTGACCGCTTTCATCGGCGACCGCTCGATGGCCAACTCGCTGATCGATTTCCTGATCGCCATCGTGCCGCAGGAATTGGCCGGACCGATCGTGGCCGAAGTCGAGCAGGTCATGACCGTTCCGCGCGGGGGCGTCCTCAGCATCGGCATCCTGCTCACGATCTGGTTCGCCGTAAGCGGCGTGGATGGCGTTCGGGTCGGGCTCAACCGGGCGTACGGCATTCGCGAGACCCGGTCCATGCTGGCGCTCTACGCCGTGCAGGTCGCAGTCGTGGTCGTCGCCGGCCTTGCGCTCGTGCTGGTCGGCTACCTGCTGGTCCTTGCCCCGCGTCTTGGCTCGATGCTGCATGCGCTGATGCCGGGCTTCGACCCGGCGTCCGTGACGGTCGGACTGATCCGATACCCGGCGGCCGTCGTCATCCTGATGGCTGCCCTGTTCGTCGCGCACGTGTTCCTGCCTGCGCGCCGCACCCGGTTTTCGAACATCTGGCCCGGAGTGCTGTTCACGCTCATGACTTGGACGCTCCTCGCCTTGGCCTTCTCGTTCTACCTGCGCCGGTTTGCCAGCTACGCGAGTTATTATGCCGGCTTGGCAGGCATCGTCGCAGCTCTCTATTTCGTCTACCTCGCGGCCCTGGTCCTGATCTTCGGGGGCGAATTCAACCGTGCGCTGAGGATCCGCCGTCTGGCGCGCGCTCTGGCCGATGAAGGCTGACGGTCGGCGCGCGTTCGCTGGCGCCTTCCGCCGACCGGACCAGCGCCGCCATTGGCGGCCGGCTGGTACTGGCGCGCCCGTCGTCGGCGCCGCCGCCACTGCGTTCGCCGTCGCGACAGCCTGATGCTCCTTCGGGATGCCGATGGCCTTCTCTGCTCCGAAGATCGCATCGTCGTCCGAGAAGACCAACCTCACGCCGAGGACTTTCGGCGGAGCAGGTCACATGCCATCCTGTTCAAGTTGAGGTGACGCTCCTATCGGCCGTTGCGGTCGGCACAAATTTCAGTTGATCAATTCGTGGCCGCCAGTCAGAAAGTTCAGCGAGATTGACAGATCGAGGTTCTCGATGAAGGACGCTGCCCGGGTTCAGGACGCACCTGTGGAACTGGAGCGGGACCTCTTCTTGCGCATCCTGCTGCGTGAGCTTTCCGGAACGCTCGAGGACGTTGTCGGCGTCGGCGAAGCGTCGGCGTACATCAGCGTTGTCGGCGGGGCGATCGGCGAGCGCATCGACGGGGAGTATCGGCGGGCGCTGTCGGTCGACCGGCTCTCGCGAGAGCAGGTTCGCGAAGTGCTCATGGATCTCAAGCGCCGGATACAGGGCGACTTCTACATTCTGGAAGAGCATGAGGACCGAATCGTGCTGGGGAACCGAGCCTGCCCGTTCGGCAGCTTCGTCGAAGGCCGACCATCGCTTTGCATGATGACCTCCAACGTCTTTGGCTCCATCACCGCGCAAAACCTGGGATACGCAAGGGTCGAAATCGAGGAAGCGATCGCCATGGGGCACGCCGGATGTCGCATCGTCGTGCATCTGACGCCATCCGATTCTCCTGCCGCCAACAGTCGGGAATACTTCAGGATCGAGGAATGAACCTTGAAGGGTTCCGCGCTGACGCCGCCCACGGCTTCGACTTTCTCGTTGACCCCGTTCTGGTGGTGACGATTGAGGGGCATGTGCTGGAGGTCAACGCAGCTGCCAAGGCGTTCTTCGGATCGCGGCTGGACTCCGGCTGCCTGGCCGCGCTCCAGGGAAACGCGAGCGAAGAGTATGCGCGGTACCTGCGCCTCGCCAGCGGCTCGACCGCGCCTCGCCCGGGAAGGTTCTCGTTCGCCGGCGAACGTCGGTGCGAGCAGTTCAGGACTCACGCCGCGCGCTCGATGCGGAGCGGTCCCGAGGCACGGATCATTCTGCGCCTGTTGCCCTTGGGGAATGATCGCTTCGCGATGCTCGACCGGCGGGTGAAGGATCTGGACAGGCGGCTGCACGACAGGCGCCGGGAGAATGCGGCGCTTCAGGAAGCGCTGCGCCAGAACCAAGTTCTCCTCCGCGAGTTGCAGCACCGCGTCAAGAACAACATCCAGCTGATGATGTCACTGATCAAGCTTGCCGCCGAAGGACGCAATACGCCCGAGGTGGCGGCCGTCGTAGACACGTCCCATGGGCGACTGCGCGCAATGGCCGCCACACAGGAGGCCCTGTACCAGTCGAACGAGGTCGACGTCGTTCCGGCGCGAAGTTTTCTGGAGGAAGTCGTTCGGGGCGCTGTAGCGGCAGGCGGTGCATCCAGCGCCCTGTCGCTGTCCCTCGACGACGCCGAGCTGAGCAGCGACGAAGCGCATTGTCTTGCGCTGATCGCGAACGAGCTGATCACCAACGCTGCCAAATACGCGATCCGGGACGGTCGGGGCCGCATCGCGGTGACCTTCGCGGCCGATGGCGCCGAGCTCAGTTTCGTTGTCGAGGACGACGGACCGGGGATACCGCCTGAGGCGGCAGCCCGATCCTCCGGCCTCGCTCTGGTGCGTGGGCTCTGCCGCCAGATTGGAGGTCGGCTCGATATAGGTCGCGGCAACGGAGCCAGGTGTTCCGTCCAGTTCCGCTCGGACAGACGAAGGAACGACGCATGACGCGAGATTCTTGCCAGCGCCAGCCGCGCGCAGCCGCGATTGAGCCCCTCGCCGCCGGCTCTGTCCGTCGCGGGCGGGGCGCTGGCCGGCGGATCCGCGCATGCAACGCGCCTTCGGGCGCCGACAACGATGGCGCGGCGGCGACTGAGCCAGCGGCCATTGCAACCGACGGAACCGATAACTCCTCCGGGGACGCTCCTGGCCAGCCGCTGCGCGTCCTCATCGTCGAGGACGAGGCGATAATTTCGCTTGAGCTGGAGTTCCTCCTTGAGGAGCTTGGCGCGGAGGTGGTGGGAACAGCGATGAGCGCCGCCGAAGCCAAAGCCCTTGTCGCTGTCAGCCGACCCGATTGCATCACGATGGACATTCGTATCAAGGGCGAGGGCGACGGCGTAGGTGCGGCATGCGACATCTTCGCGACCTACGGCGTGAGGTCGATCTTCGTATCCGCCTACGGAGATGCGGCGACAAGGGCGAGGGCGGAGCCCGCAAACGCTTTCGGGTGGATCAAGAAGCCGATCGACAGGACCGAACTGCAACGAATCCTTCGTCAGGTGGAACGCAGGGCGCCCTGACGCCGAGTCAGCGTCTCCGGCCGTTATGTGGATCGGAATTCCCAAGCGGCAACAATTCGGCTCCTGGCCGGAAAAACCATGGAGGATCGGACAGGTCGCAGGAAACGCCGACAGAACGGCCCGACAACCCGTTCAGGCCGGTCCTCAACGCCCATCGAAAGGCAGGCTCCTCCAGCGGCCAAGCTCGAGCGCAAGCTCTGCGGCTGGCGGCGCCTGGTGACTGCCTCCCCTTGTCGGAGGGCGACCGGGGCGTCGTCGCGAGACGCCCGGTCGCAAAATCAGTCCTGAGCGCGGTCACGTTCGGGACATCCAGATGCCCCGGCAGTCAGCCGTTTTGCGAACTTCTCGCTCCAACCGAACATGGCATACGCTCGGAGCCTTTGGCGTCGCGTCACATGTCTGCGTTGCTGCCGCTCCGCACCCGGAGCCAACGGCAGCCGAAGCCTTCCAGTTCCAAGGTGACCTCGCCGCTCTTGCCGATCGAGAAGTCACCCTTGCCGAACAGGTCGTCCAGCACCACGTCGCCTGCGGCAGGCTCCAGCGAGAACGACGCGGTCCGGGGCCGCTTTCCGATATTGTGAACGACGAGAACGGTGCGCGCGCCCCAGACGTAGCGAAGCGCCAGGATCTCCGCTTCCCGAACGGGAACCACCTGGCAAACCCCGAAGGCGATTTCCGCCGTTTCGCGGCGGCGCCGTATCAGGCGCTCCATCCAGTTCAACATGGAGCCTGCGTCCAGTTGCTGCTCGGCGACGTTGATCGCCGATGGCCCCCACTTCTTTCCTTCCACCACCGGCCGGCGAAGTTGCTCCTTCTGCGCCGTGGAGAATCCCCCGTTGCGATCGTTCGACCACTGCATCGGCGCGCGCACGCTCATGCGACCAGGGATCTTGAGGTTCTCTGCCATGCCGATCTCTTCACCGTAGAAGAGCACCGGGGCCCCTGGCAGGGAGAAGGCGAGACTATAGACCATGCGGATGCGCGCCCCGTCGCCGTCCAGCATCGTCGGCAGCCGGCGACGCACGCCACGGCCGAAAAGCTGCATGTCCTCCCTGGGCCCAAAAGCTTCGAAGACCTCCTGGCGCTCGGCCTCGGTCAGCTTGTCGAGCGACCACTCGTCGTGGTTGCGAACAAAATTCGCCCACGCGTCGTTGGCCGGCAACGATGGCATGGCCTTCAGATTGTGGATCAAGACTCCTGCGTCTTCGCGAACCAGCGCCAGCGCCATCGCCTGATTCAGGTTGAAGTTGAGGCACATGTGCAGTTCGTCGCCGCCGCCGTCGCCGAAGAAGCGCCGCACCTCCTCGTATGGCAGGTTGACCTCGCCCATCAGCATGGCATCGCCGCGCCGCCGCCCGAGGAAGCCCCGAAGGTCGCGCAGCCAATCGTGCGGCCTGACCTGCATCTCGCGGCCAATGCCATCGGTCTCCAGCAGGAAAGGGACCGCATCGACTCGAAAGCCTGCAAGCCCGATCTCGAGCCAGAAGCCCACGATCCTGCGGATCTCTTCCCGCACCTGGGAATTGGCGATGTTCAGGTCGGGCTGGTGCTTGTAGAAGCGGTGCAGGTAGTACTGGCCCGCCTGCTCGTCCCATTCCCAGTTGCTGGTCTCCTGGTCCGGGAACACAAGATCGTCGGGGCCGCTTTCGGGTATCTGGTCGCGCCAGACGTACCAATCCCGGTAGGGGGAATTCCGGTCCGCGCGCGCAGACTGGAACCATGAATGCTTGGATGACGTATGGTTCACGACGAGATCCGCGATCACCCGGATACCTCGGTCGCGCGCCGTGCGCACGAACTCCACAAAGTCCCCGAGACTGCCGAGCCTGGGATCCACCGTGTAGTAGTCGGTGATGTCGTACCCGTCGTCGCGGTTCGGGCTCGGGTAGAATGGCATCAGCCAAATGCAGGTGACGCCGAGCCCCGCCAGGTAATCGAGCTGCCCGGCGAGGCCCACGAAATCGCCGACGCCGTCCCCATTGCCGTCCCGAAAGGTTTCGACGTCAAGACAGTAGAAGATCGCGTTCTTCCACCAGACGTCGCTCGTGCGACTGATGTCCATGGGCAGGTCCTTGGCTCCGGTACATGGCGAGGCGGGCGCAAGCCGCTTCGGCAGACTCGCCTTGTCGAACTCCGTCGCCGACCATACCCGGCGCCCTCATCTGACACACCGCGGGCATGACGGCCCGCCAGGACCGTCATGCCGTCTGCCACTCCGTCAGTAGCCTCCGACGATGGGCAGCACCTCGCCGGTGATGTAGCTCGAACATTGCGGCGACGCGAGAAACACGTAGGCGGGCGCGATCTCCTCGGGCTGCGCCGGACGCTTCATCGGAGTGCCCTTCCCGAAATTCGCAACCTGGCTCGCCTTCCGGTCGGACGGGTTCAACGGCGTCCAGACCGGCCCCGGCGCAACGCAGTTCACGCGGATGCCGCGCGGCAGAAGGTTGCCCGACAGCGCGCGCGTGAACGCGTGGATGCCGCCCTTGGTCATGGAATAGTCGACGAGGTTCTTCGCGCCCTCTATTGCCGTCACGGACCCGGTGTTGATGATCGCCGAACCGGGCTCCATCTTGGCTGCGGCGGCCTGTGCGAGATGGAAATACCCGTAGAGATTGGTTTTCAGCGTCTCGTCGAAATGCTCCGGGCTGAGGTCCAGGAAGTCGGCCTCATGGACCTGAAACGCCGCGTTGTTGACGAGGATGTCGATACGCCCGAACGCATCGACCGTCTGCGCAACCGCGTGCCGGCAGAACTCCCGCTGCGATACGTCGCCTCGGATCAGAATCGCGCGGCGGCCCTCGGCCTCAACCGCCGCCCGCGTAACCTCTGCGTCTGCGTCCTCGGCAAGATAGGCGATCGCGACGTCGGCCCCTTCCCGAGCGAACAGCACGGCGACCGCCCTGCCAATTCCGGAATCGCCTCCAGAGATCAGGGCGCTCTTGCCAGCCAGCTTGGCCGAACCCTGCCAGAACGGCGCCTCGTACATCGGAGCGGGCTCGAGCTGCATCTCGCTGCCAGGCTTCGGCTGATGCTGTTCGGGAAAGGGCGGCGCCGGGTAGACGCGCGCGCCCAACTGCATCGCGCCGTCGGAAGAGGGCATCCCCCCCTCGGCCCGCGCGACCTCGTCCTGGATGTCGCGCTGCGTCGCGACAACTTCGCGCGACGCACGATCCGCGTCGTCGGCTGCGGCCCGATCCAGCATGTCGTCAGGCTGGTTCGCCGCTACCAGAACTGCTGGCCCCTTTTCGTGCTCGTCGCTCATGATAGGCTCCCTTTCCCATGCGGCGGCCGCAAAAGCCGCCTTCTCCCTCACATGCGCGACCGCCGGCATTGGTTCCGCCCGGCGATGCTATGCGCCGCCCCGGAGCCGGCACGGGCCGCGGGCGGCCCGACCGCAGGCTCGGGCCCTCATCGGTACCAGAGTGCGATTTCCGGCACGAGGATGACGGTCGCGAGGGCGAGCACCTGCAACCCGATGAAAGGCAGCAGCGACACGAAGATCGTCCCCAGCGAGATTTCAGGAGGCGCCACGCTCTTCAGGTAGAAGGCCGCTGGTCCGAAGGGCGGCGTCAGAAACGATATCTGCATGTTGAGCGAGAACAGCACGCCGAACCAGATCAGGTCGTAGCCGAGCAACTCGACGATCGGCGCGAAGATCGGGATGGTCAGCAGCGCGATCCCGACCCAGTCGAGGAACATTCCGAGCACCGCGAGGATCGCCATCATCACGAGCAGGATGACGATCGGCTCGTCCGAGACGCCGAGCAGGAGTTGCTCGATGAAGTCGATGCCGCCCATCAGGTTGTAGACGCCGATCAGCGCCGTGGCGCCGACGCCGATCCAGACGATCATGCCGCAGGTGCGCAGCGTCTGCAGCGACGCCTCGGCGAGCATCCGGACCGAGAACTCGCCCCGGATCACCGTCGAGAACACGACGCCGACGACGCCGATGGCAGAGGCCTCCGTCACCGAGGCGATGCCGCCGTAGATCGAGCCCAGCACGAAGACGACCACGATCAGAGGCAGGATGAGCCCTTTCAGCAGGGCGAGTTTCTCCGCCAGCGGAACCGGCTCCTGTTCCGGCAGGGCCGGCGCCTTTCCCGGGCTGAAATAGGCGGTCAGAAGCACGTAGCCGGCGTAGAAGACGGCCAGCATCAGCCCCGGCACGAACGACGCGGTGAAGAGTTCGCCGATGGAGACATTCGCCGACAGGCCGAAGATGATCAGCACGATCGAGGGCGGGATCATCGTGCCGAGCGCCCCGCCGGCGCAGACGATGCCGATCGCAAGGTGCTTGTCGTAGCCGAGGCGCAGCATCTGCGGCAGCGCGAGCAGCCCGAGCAGCACGATCTCGCCGCCGATGATGCCCGACATCGCCGCGAGCACCACCGCGACCAGCAGCGTCTGCACGCCGACGCCGCCGCGCATCCGACCGGCGGCAAGGCGCATCGCGTCGAAAAGGTCGCGGGCGATTCCAGACCGGTCCAGCACCGAGGCCATCAGCACGAACATCGGCACCGAGACGAAGACGTACTGGGTAATGAACGAGTAGATCCGCGTCGTCACGATCGGCACCGCCATCGGCCCGAACCAGCCAAGGGCGAAGATCAGCGCGACGAGAATGGTCACGAAAGCCAGCGGCATGCCGGTCAGAAGCAGCGCGAGCAGCAGGCCGCCCATCAGGACGCTGCCGCCGCCGATCCCGAGCGACTGAAGATCGAGAAGCTCAGACATCGTCGTACGGACCCTCTCCGGCAACGCCGTGATGAATATCTGCGGGCGCGCGGCGGAAATGGCGCAGCGCCTGCAGCAGGAATTGCAGGCACATCACGCAGAGCGTGACGAAGAGCAGCGCCTTGACGATCGCCGGCGTCGGCGGGTTCCACGCGCTGCCGCTCGTCTCGAGCCGGAAGCCGCCCTGCGGCGTGAAGAACGCCTTGTAGGCGAGGCTCCATGCCGCCCAGCCCATCAGCGCGCAGGCGAGCGCGCCGACGAGTGAGATCGAGATGTCGAGCCAGCGCCGCAGACGCGGCCCCGCCTGATCGTAGAGCAGCACGACGCGGATGTGGCGGTCGGTTCCCAGGCAGTACGCGCCGCCAAACGCGAAGCAGATTGCGGTCAGCGCGATCGTGGTCTCGTGCACCCAGATGGTCGGGGCGTTGAACACGTAACGCATCACCACTTCGTAGAAGCTGAAAGCGGTGATGAGCAGGAAGAGTATGCTGACGGGCCGCCCGAGCGGAACGAGCCAGCGCGACAAGGGATCCTGCGGCACGATCGCAGGCTCGAACTCGAGCGCCCTCTTCGGGTGTCATTGGCTCCTCCCTCATGCGCCGGGCGGGGTCATGCCCGCCCGGTCGTTTCCGTCAAATCGTGATACTGCCCGGTTCAGAGCAGCCCCTGCGACGACAGGTAGCTCGTCAGCGCGTCATAGACCTTCTGCGCGCTCTCGGACTGATCGGCGTAGTCCTGCCACTGCTCCTGCGCGATCTGGCGGAACTTCCGCTTCTCTTCCTCGGACCATTCGTGCAGCGTCACATCGCCGCTGTCGCGGAGCCTCTGGGCCACCTCCTCGTCGCGCGCGCGAATGCGCTCTGCGAGTTGATCGGCGTACCAGGCGACCGAGTCGCTGAGCAACTGCTGGTCCTCGGGCGACATCTCGTCCCACGCCGCCTTGTTGATCGAGACCTCGTTCAGCGGCAGCGAGTGGAAGCCGGGATAGATCGGATGCTTGGCGACGTCGTGCAATCCCATCGAATCGTTGGTGGCGAGCGTCGTCGCGTCGGCGGCGCTGATCACCCCCTTGTCGAGCGACGTGAACACCTCGGACTGCGGCAGGTTCACGGGCGAGGCGCCGGCCGCGGCGAAAGCCGCCTGCACCATTCCCTCCGGCGCGCGGATCTTCACGCCCTGCAAGTCCTCGACGCTGTCGATCGGCACCTTCGACGGCACCAATTCCGGCGTCTGGGCGGCTGGACCGATGAACTGGACCCCGTAGGGATTCAGGATCTCGTTGTAGAGCTCGGTGCCGCCGCCGTCGTTGAAGAACGCCCGCAACTCCTCCGGGCTCGAATAGGCGCCGACCGGGTTCCCGATCAAGGCGAAGGCCGGGTCCTTGCCGGTAAAGTACGAACTGTCGGTGATATGGCCGTTCAGGATGCCCGCGCCGACGGCGTCCAGCGTCTCGTTGTACTCGACGATCGAGCCCACCGGCAGCATCTCCACCTGAATCCGGCCGTCCGACATCTCGCCGACATGCTCGGCCCAGGCCTGCTGCACCTCGAACGCCGCGGTGCCGGAATTGTCGCTCGACTGAAACTTGAAGTCGTAGCTCTCCTGCGCGGAAACGGCCGAGGCGATCGCGATCGCCGCTGAAGTCGCAAGGATCCGGTTGAACATGTTTGGCTTCCTCCAGTTTTTTCGTTGGCGCCCGGCGAAAGGCGGGCAGCCAGCCTGCAGTGTGGTCAGAACCGACCAGTTTTTTCGGGGGCGTAACCGCCGGTGTTTCATGACCTAGAACGTCTATCGCCCGCGACCACCAACGCCTTGCCCATCGATCGGGTTGCGGTCGAAATGCTCAGCACGAGGCTGCCGAGCTCGCGCTGGCGCAGGCGGCCGGCTTTTCAGGATAATCGCAACACGAATGGCGTAGCTCGCCTCCACCATTCGGTTACGTCCGCTGACCCTCCGCGCGATGGACGGATTCTTGCCTTTGAAGTACGATTGATTCTCGGAGCGGTGGGGATCGCAAAATGCAAGATTTCAAGAAACTGCCTGATCAAGAGGACGGCCCTGAGAAGGGCGACGACCTGCGGAGGCGCGACTTTCTGGATCGTTGCGGCCAGTTTGCGGCCGTGACGCCGCCCGCAATCACGATGCTTCTCTCGACAACTCTGGCCTCGGGCGCCATCGCGGCTTCGGGAGGCGGGGGTAGTGGAGGCAAGCCTGGTCGCCCGAGCAAACCGCCTCGCCGACCGAAGCCCCCGCCCCCGCGCCGCCGCTGAGCTCGGTAACTCGCGAATGGAATGGAGGCCGGCCGAGGTCTGCCGAACGCGGATTGATGGCAGGACCGTACTGTTCAGCGAGGAATCGCAGACGCTCGTTGCGCTCAACGACGGCGCCGCGCGTTTGTGGGAACGGATCGAGTCCGGCCTGCCCGTCGAGGAACCGGGCGCGGCAGAGGAGCACCGCGCCGCGACGTCCGAGGTCCTGACAGCCTGGTCGAAGGCCGGGCTGTTGGTCGAGTACGACGGCGACGCGACGCATGAGCAGGAGGCTGCGCCCGCGGCGCCGCGGCGTCGGACAGTCGAGGTCGGCTCCGTCGCTATCGGGCTGAATCTCTGTTCTGCGCTGATCGATAGCGTGTGGCCATATTTTGCGCACCTGCCAGAGCGCGCTCGACCGCCGCAGGTGACGCTCTCCGTGCGAGACCGCGGGCGCGATGGCGGCGAGGCGGCCCCGAGGTTCGAGCTGTGGCGCGGTCGGCGTCTGCTCCGCCGCTGCGACATCGACGAGGTGGCGCCCGCCCTCAAACTGGAGATCATTTCCGCAGTGCTGGAATACGGAGGCCACGTCCTCGCGCTGCATGCGGCCGCCCTGGTCGTGAACGGACGCACCCTGATCGTCACCGGCCCGCCCGGCGCCGGCAAGAGCACGCTCGCCGTCGCGCTGCTCGCGGCAGGATACGGATTTGCAGCCGACGACCTCGTGCTCCTCGATGGCGACGGCATCGCGCGCGGCGCGCCGATGTGGCCGGGCCTGAAGGAGGGCGCCTGGGCGGTTCTCGGGAGCGAACTGCGCGCGGCTGCGCCCTGTCCGATCCACCGGCGCCCGGACGGGCGCGCAGTGCGCTATGTGCCGCCCGGCCCGCATGTGTCGGCCGGGCGCCGCGCCGTCGGCTGGATCATCGTGTTGGCGGCCCGCGCGGACGCACCTCAGGAGCTTCTGCCGCTCGATCCTCTGGAGGCTATGGCCGCGCTCGTCGCCGGCGCCTCGGCGCGCGGCGACCGCCTCAATGAGGAGGCATTCGGCGCCCTCTCGGCGCTGGTGCAGGGAGCGGAATGTTTTGCGCTCGGCCGACTTCCTTTGGCCGACGCCGTCGCCGCGATCGGAGCCGCGACCGGCGGCCCTTGCAGGATGCAGAACCCGTGAGGCCGCCGCCCGTCATCGCCCTCGCGAGTTGCCTCCGCCACGAACCGCAGGACGAAATCGACTGGAACGCGCTTATCGCCATTGCCAACCGCAGCTGGATGACGCCCCAGCTGCTGGTGGCTCTTCGGGAATGCGGCGCGGTCGACGCGGCGCCGGGCGACGTAAGGGACTATCTGGAGTTCGTCCACGGCCAGAACCTGCTGCGAAACCGCCGGCTGCGCGCGCAGCTCCGGGAGGCGGCACGAGCGCTCAACGCCTGCGGGATTTCCCCCACGCTGCTCAAGGGCGCCGTCGACATCGCCTGCGAGACCGGCGATCGGCTCGGCGCGCGCATGATGGCCGATCTCGACATCCTCGTTAAGGGCGCGGAGGTCGAACCGGCCCGTGCGGCGCTGCGGGCTATTGGATATTCCCCGCTCCTGGCCGATCACCCGCCCTGTCTTGCCAGGCCGGGGGACGTGGGCGCCATCGAGCTTCACGGCTGGCCGCCGCAGCGCCGGCATTATCTGAGCCTCACAGGCATCGAGGCTGCGCCGGTCGTGACCATCCTGGGGTCTGTCCGCGCCCGGATACCGCCGCCGGGCCTCCGCATCCTGCAGCTCGCCGTTCACGACCACATCAAGGAGGGAGACGACTGGCGGGGGAGCGTCGACCTGCGGCACCTCCACGACATCGCGCGAATGCTGTCGAGCGACGTGGACTGGCCGGAGCTTCGCGCGATCCCCCGCAGCAGGCGCGAGCGCAATGCGCTCGAGGATTCGCTGGCCATGGCGGGATTCCTCTACGGAATTCTGGTCCCGCCCGCGCCAGACCGGACGCTGGCCCAGATGCTGCGCCATCGCCGGCGCCTGACGCCACTGCTGTATCCGAGACTGGGGATGCCGCTCCGAAGGGCCGGGGACGTCGCATGGGCCTGCCGAAGGATCGCCGGCGGGAAAATGGACTGGCCCCACTGGACCGAACTGCCGCGCGCGGCCGGCGCCGCTCTCCGCGACCGCTCCATCGTCTCGCGCTTCCTGATCGGCCCGACGATCGGCCCCAAGGTCTAGTCCGGACTGATCGGAGGACGGGCGCAGGCTGATCCGTTCAGCGGCCCGCCCGAGCGGGAACCGATCCCCGTCCGGCAAAATGCCGCCACCTCTCAAGGCGGCGCAATCGCGGAACGCTGGCTCCGCATGAGCCGCAGCAATACCTCGTCTTCGCCTGAGGTTTGTGGTGCCCGGGGGCGGATTTGAACCACCGACACGCGGATTTTCAATCCGCTGCTCTACCCCTGAGCTACCCGGGCCCGGACGGCGCGCCGTCGAGACGGCGTGTGACTAGGACAGCCGGCCGGCGCTGTCCAGCGGAATTTCACCCGCTCAGAGCGGTCGCCCTTCCAGCAGCCGCGGCAACGTTCCGGTCAACCCGGCCGCCTCGCGGATCAGCCGGCGCCGCAGCGCCGGCAGGCTGTTCGCAAGCCCGAGGCCAATGTCGCGGCCCATGCGAAGCAGCGGATGGTCGTTCGAGAAGAGCCGGTTCAGCCCGTCGGTAGCCGCAGCCAGCACCGCCGTGTCGAACCGCCGCCAACGCTGGTACTCGGCCAGCACGTCGGCGGCGCCCGGATCCTGCCCGCGCCGCTTGGCCGCCGCCAGAACTTCCGCCAGCGCCGCCACGTCCCGCAGCCCCAGGTTCAGACCCTGCCCCGCCAGCGGATGGATGCCGTGCGCCGCATCGCCGACCAGCGCCAGCCGCGGCCCGACGAACCGCTCCGCCAGCGACAGCCCCAGCGGATAGCGATAGCGCGCGCCGGCGAGTTCGATCTCGCCGAGGAAATCCCCGAAGCGCGGGCGCAGGGCCGCCAGGTAGCCCGCGTCGTCAAGATCGTCGATGGTCTCGGCCCGCGCCCGCGTTTCCGTCCAGACGATCGACGAGCGGTCGCCGGGCAGCGGAAGAATCGCCAGCGGGCCCTCCGGCATGAAGAACTGATGCGCGACGCCGTGATGGGGAAGCTGGTGCGCGACGGCGCAGACCAGCGAACTCTGGCCGTAGTCCCAGCCGACCCGCCCGATCCCGGCCCGCGCCGCAACCTGGCTGCCGCGCCCGTCGCAGCCGACCAGCACGCGGCTGCGCAACGTCTCGCCGTTTGCCAGCGCGACCGTGACCGCGCCGGGCTCGACCGCCTGCGAGACCACACGGGCGTCATTGCGCATCTCGATGCTCGGGTCGGCCTCGACGCGCTCCAGCAGCGTCGCGCGCAGCCAGCGATCCTCGATGAAATGGCCCATCGGCCCCTCGTCGATCTCGGCCGCGTCGAAGTGCAGGAACCACGGCGCCGCGCCCTGCCCGGCCTTCCCGTCGCTGATCTTGATCTCGTTGATCGCCTGCGCCTTCGGCTCCAGGTCGCGCCAAAGCCCGAGCGCCGCAAGCATCCGGCGCGAACTCAGCGCCAGCGCGTAGGCGCGGCCGTCGAAGTCCGCGCGCGCGATCTCGGCCCGCGGCGCGGCGTCGAGCACCAGACTCGTGACGCCGGCCGACGCCAGCGCAAGCGCCAGCGTCGGGCCGTTCAGCCCGCCGCCGACGATCAGAACGTCCCGGTCGATCTCCATGTCCGCCACTATCTCCGCCGCGGGCCGATTGTCCACCGCCCCCGTCGCCGCTAGGGTGCCGCAAACGCAGACGGGAAACGCGCGCATGTCGGATGGCTGGCTCTGGATGACCGCGGCCGAACTGGGGGGCCGTATCGAAGACGGCGCGATCGACGCCCGTGACCTGACCGAGGCCTATCTTGCGGCGATCGAGGCGCATCCCGACGCCGACCGCATCTATGCCCGCACCACGCCCGACCGCGCCCGCGCCGAGGCGGCCGCCGCCGCGGGACGCGCCCGCGCCGGTCTGCGCCGGGGGCCGCTCGACGGCGTGCCGATCAGCTGGAAGGACCTCTTCGACACCGCCGGCGTCGCGACCGAGGCGGGCTCGGCGCTGCTGAGCGGCCGCACGCCTGTCCGCGACGCCGGTCTCGTCGCTACCGCGACACGCGCGGGCCTCGTCTGCCTCGGCAAGACGCATCTGACCGAACTTGCCTTCTCCGGGCTCGGGATCAATCCGATCACTGCGACGGCGCCGAACATCAACGACCCGGAACTCGCGCCCGGCGGCTCGTCCTCGGGCGCCGCCGCCTCGGTCGCCTTCGGACTGGCGGCGGCCGGGATCGGGTCGGACACCGGCGGCTCGATCCGCGTGCCGGCGGCCTGGAACGACCTTTTCGGGCTGAAGACCAGCCACGGCGCGCTGCCCTCGGACGGCGTCGTGCCGCTCTGTCCGCGCTTCGACACGTTCGGACCGCTCTGCCGCTCGGTCGAGGACGCCGCGCTGCTCCTCTCGGCGCTGTCGGCGTCGCCGCCGCCCGACCTGACCGGCGCCGCGCTCGACGGCGTGCGCCTGCTGGCGCTCGACACGACCGCCCTCGGCCCCACCCGCGCCGAGCCCGCCGCGGCCTTCGCCGCAGCGCTCGAGCGCCTAGCGCTCGCCCGCGCGAGCGTCGAGGCCGGAGCCGCGCCCGGCCTTGCCGCGGCCTTCGAGCTTGCGCCGGCGCTCTTCGCCGCGGAGGCCTACGGCCATTGGGGCGAGGCGATCGAGGCCCATCCCGACCTGATGTTCCCGCCGGTGCGCGAGCGGTTCCGCTCGGGCCGGGCATTCAGCGCGTCCGACTACGTGCGCGCCTGGGCCCGGCTCGACGCCCTGCGCGCCGAGTTCGCCACGGCCTGCGCCGGGTACGACGCGATCCTTGTCCCGACCACGGCGAACATGCCCCCGAACGTGGAGGCGCTGCTGGCCGACCACGACCGCTTCAACGCCGAGAACCTGCTGGCGCTGCGCAACCCGCGTATCGGCAACCTGATGGGCCTCTGCGGGCTGACCTTGCCGACGGGAACTCCCTCTTGCGGATTGACGGCGCTCGCTCCCGCCGGCCAGGAGCGCCGGCTGCTGCGGCTGGGCGCCGCGATGGAGCGCGCGCTGGCCTGACCGCCCGCCGAAGGCGCCGCGATGACCGCGCCCGGGCGATGCCGACGCGCCCGCAGCGCTCTGCGCCGTCGCCCTGGCGGCCCCGAGCGCATTGGACCGTACCGTCAGCCCGCGTCGACGTCGGGCAGCGGCGGCAGCGTTCGCAGGTACAGGATCAGCGCGTCGAGGTCCTCCGGCGTGAAGCGCGCGAAGTGCGCATAGGGCATCGGCGGCGTCATGGCGCTGCCGTCCGGACGCTTCCCTTCCGTGATCATCGCCTTGATCTCATCGTCGCTGTAGCCGGCCAGTCCGTCCTCGCTCGACGTGATGTTCGGCGCCACCGTCACGCCCCAGGGTCCGGGAAACTCGAACCCGCCCTGCCCGAGCGCCACGTCGATCATCGGTCCCTGCGGGCCGAATGGCGTGTGGCACTCCAGGCAATGCGAGACCGGCCCGGCGAGATAGGCGCCGTATTCGGCCGTCACGCTACGCGGAATGTCGGGAACATGCTCGACCGGCGGGCCGTAGGCCGGCGGCAGCGGAATGTTGTAGGTCGAGGCCGGCGCGTCGCTCTCGATCGCCGGGACGGTACGCAGATAGGCAACGATGGCCGTGATGTCCGTGTCGCTCAGGTTGCGATAGAACGTGAATGGCATCGGCGGGCGGATCAGCGAGCCATCCGGTCGCAGTCCCTCCCGGATCGCTCGGCCCAGCTCCGCGTCGCTCCAGTCCGCGATCGCGCTGGCCGGCGTGATGTTGGTCGAGTAGACGACCATCATCTCGTCGTCCACCAGCAACGCTCCCCCCGCCAGATCCTTCGATATGTCCGGGCCTTCGGGACCCTGAGGGGTGTGGCAGTTGCCGCACCCCATCGGCCCGTTGACCAGATATTCTCCACGCTCCAGTTGCGTTTCCGCCATGGCCGCGCAGGCAGATACCGCACAGCCCGCGCAAGCCGCCCATACCGCGATGCAACGCATTCCTATCCCTCCCCAGCCGACTTGTTCGATCCGGCACACCTGGGCCTTTTGGCCTCTGTCTCTACGATATCACGGTCATCGCCTTCCGGTCAAAGCAACTAATCGGCGTCCGCCGCAGTGCCGAGCACGAGCTTTGATCGCGCGGCGCGTCACGTCCGGCGCGAGCAGGGACCGCGTCGCGGCGACGACGCCGGCGAGCCGGCGCAGAATCGCGCTGCTGCGCCCGCGAAGGACGGTGGCATCCATGCCAGGCCGCATATGAACAGTTTTCGAACAGAATTCTCCGCAGGATGTCGCAGGCAGGGCGCCGACAGAACGAAAGCCATAATGTACTGCAGCAAGCGCATAGCTGTCATGCGCCAATGCGCCTTGCTCGCCGATCGCGGGGTGCGCATCTTCTGTTGCAAGCGGCCGATGCCGCAAGACTACGGAGATGTCCCATGACTGCACATGTCACACATCTGGGCGACTATGCCGGAGCCGGCTTCAGCAAGTTCGGCGGATGGCTGAACAAGGTCGTCCTGTTCATCTCGAACCATTCCGAAGCAATGCGCTGCAGCCGCGAAGCGGAGCGGCTCTTCAGGATGAACGACGACCAGCTGGCCCGGCTTGGCCTGACCCGCGACCGGATCGTCCACCATGCATTCGCCCGTTACCTCGGGCTCTGAGACGTCCCGGATTGCCGCCTCTCCTCCCTGCGGCTCCATCCGGCTACTGGGGGCGGATCCTCGCGATCCGCCCCCTTTTTTCTGTTTTCGCCGGCGTCGCCGCTGATGATCGTCGCCGCTCCCGAAGCGGCGCCTGCGTTAGCTCTAAAGATGCCTCAGGCCCCGCGGGCGGCGGGAACCAGTTCCTCGGCGACCAGCGCGTTGAGGTCGCCGGCATGACCGTTTGAACGCGCCGGCATCATGGGGTCGGAGGTGATCGCGACCGAGAGGCCGACGTCCCTGGCCACGTAGATCATCTGTCCGCCATAGCCCCGCGCATAGGCGACTTCTGCGTCGCCGAGCCGCGTCAGGAACCAGCCGTAGCCGTACGCGTGCCCCGAAAAGGGCGAGCGGGCGCGCGGCCGCCACGACGCCTCGATCCAGTCTGGCTGCACCAGCGGCGCGCCTCCGGTGCGGATCGCCTCGGCGAAGGCCAGCATCGCGCGCGGCGAGAGCGCCATGTTGTTGCCGCCCATGTAATAGCCCTGCGGATCGCGGGCCCATGCGGGGATTTCGACGCCGAGGGGCCGCCCGATCCAGTCTCGCGCGAGGTCCAGCAGGCTGCGCCCTGTCGCCTCCGCCAGAACCACGCCGAGCAGATGGAAGTCGCCGGTCGAATAGCCGAAGCGCGCGCCGGGTTCGGCGACCATCGGGCGGCGCAGCACGTAGGAGACCCAGTCGTCGCTCTGCACCCAGGCGCCGTAGTTCGGACCTGACACCCGCTCGAAGCCGGAGCGCATCGTCAGCAGATCGCCCACCGTGACCGCATCCGCACGCGGATCCATCCCAGCGGGCGCGTCCAGGTAGTCCATCATCCGGGTCTCGACCCCGCCCAGGTCGCCGCGCTCGATCGCCGCGCCCGTCAGCGTCGCGACAAGCGTCTTCGACACCGACTTGACGTTCGTCGGCCGGTCCAACGGCCCCCCGCGGAACGCCTCGGCCAGCACGACATCGCCATCGACCGCGGCGACGATCGCATGGAGCTGGTCGAGGCTTCGCGCCCGCTCGCGCGCGACCCCGAAGTCCTGCGACAGCGCCCGCCCGGGGCGCAACAGCGTGGAGGCGGCCAGACCGGCCGCAAAACCACGACGCGTGAGGGAGATCATTGACATGCCGGCTATGTGTGGCGTGGAAATCCCAAACGACAAGTCACGCCCGCGTCAACGGCCCCGCACCAAGGCGCCGCGGCAGCCGCGCACCGCCTCGACCGTCGTGCTCGCGGCGCGCTGCGCCGTCGCTCTTGCGGCGCCGTCTCCAGGCGACCGACGACGGTCCGGTTCAGCCGCGCATCCTCAGTCCATCGGGATCGAAGGGCGGCTCGGTCAGGATGCGGGCCGGACGGCGGAGGCCGAGGATCTCGACCTCGAACAGCCCGGCCTCGGCCCGACCTGCCAGCGCCGCCGGCAGATAGCCCTGCGCCAGCGACAGCCGGACATGGTGCCCGTAGCCGCCCGAGGTCACCCAGCCCACCACGCGCCAGTCGCCGTCGCGCCGCCCGTCCGGCCGCGGCGTACCGGCGCCCGACGCATCGAAGCGCGGCGCGCCATAGCCGTGGGGCGGCGGCACTGCGCCATGATCCTCGTCGACGCGCGCCCAGATCGGCTCGTCGCCCATCACGTCGGCGTCCTCCGCCTCGATCGCCAGGCTGACGCGGCGCAGGCGCGGCCCCGCCTCGGCCCTGGCCCGCGCCGCCTCCCGGCCGGCGAACGGACCCTTGTCGAGCTTCACGAAGCGCTCCATCCCGCCCTCGAACGGCCCGTAGATCGGGCGCAGCTCGGCGAACCACGTCGGCCAGTTCTTCTCGAGCCGCATCGACAGCAGCGCCCGCATGCCGAAGTCGACGATCCCGTCCGCGCCACCAGCCTCGAGCACCGCCATGTAGACCGTGCGCAGATATGCGGGCTCGACCCAGACCTCGTAGCCCAGATCGCCGGTATAGCTGATCCGGTTGACCCGCGCGGGGCAGCCCGCCACGTCCATCGCGCGCGTATCCATGAACCGGAACGCCGCGTTCGACACGTCCGAGTCGACCAGCCGGGCCAGCACGTCGCGCGAGCGCGGCCCGGCCAGCATCAGCCCCATCAGCCGCATTCCCAGCCGCTCGAGCCGCACCGATCCGTCCGCCGGCAGCCGCGCGTCGAACCAGCGCATGTGCAGGATCTGAGCCGCCGACGAGCCCCAGACCAGGAACCGCTCGGGCGCGACCCGGGCGACCGTGAAGTCGCCGATCAGCTTGCCCGCATCGTTCAGCATCGGCGACAGCGCAATCCGCCCGACGCGCGGCAGCGCGTTCGTCAGCAGCCCGTCCAGCCAGGCCTCCGCGCCCGACCCCTCGACCGCATACTTGGCGAAGTTCGCGATCTCGGTGACGCCCACGCCCGCCCGCACCGCCCGCACCTCGTCGCCCACGGGTCCGAAGTCGGTCGAACGGTGGAACGACAGCACGTCGCGCGGCTCGGCCCCCTCGGGCGCAAACCACAGCGGGACCTCCATCCCCCAGGTCACGCCCATCACCGCGCCCCGGTCGCGCGTCATCACGTCGTAGAGCGGCGTCGTCTGGGCAGGCCGCGCGGCCACAAGCTCCTCGTTCGGGAACCGAATCGAGAAGCGCCGCGAATAGTTCTCGCGCACCTTCGCGTTGGTCTGGCGCAGCGTCGTCCACTCGCCGAACCGCGCCACGTCCATACCGAAGACGTCGTGGCCGGGATCGCCGTCGACCATCCAGTTCGCCAGCGCCAGCCCGACGCCGCCGCCCTGGCTGAACCCCGCCATCACCGCGCAGGCGCTCCAGAAGTTCGTCAGCCCCTGCACCGGCCCGACCAGTGGATTGCCGTCCGGCGCGAAGGTGAAGGGCCCGTTGATCACCTGCTTGATGCCGGCGTTCTCCAGCGCCGGGAAATGCCGGAACCCGACCTCGAGGCTCGGCGCGATCCGGTCCAGATCCGGCGCCAGCAGCTCGTGCCCGAACTCCCAGGGCGTGCTCAGCTCCGACCAGGGCCGGCACGCCTTCTCGTAGGTGCCGAGCAGGATGCCCTCGCGCTCCTGGCGCGTGTAGATCTCGCCCTTGAAGTCGATGACGCCGACAAGCTCGCGCCCCGTGTCGCGGTTGTACTCGGCGACCTCGGCCATCGGCTCGGTCAGCAGGTACATGTGCTCCATCGCCAGCAGCGGCAGCTCGATCCCGACCATGCGGCCGACCTCGCGCGCCCAGAGCCCGCCCGCATTGACCACGTGCTCGGCCCGGACCGCGCCGTGCTCGGTCACGACGTTCCACGTCCCGTCCGGGTCCTGCGTCAGCTCGACAACGCGGTTCCTCAGCACGATCGAAGCCCCGAGCTTCTGCGCGGCCTTGGCGTAGGCGTGCGTCGTGCCCGACGGATCGAGATGCCCCTCGACCGGATCCCACAGCGCGCCGACGAAGTTCGTCTCGTCCATCAGCGGGAACATCGCCTTCGCCTCGGACGGCGTGATGATCTCGGTCTCCATGCCGAGGCAGCGCCCCTTCGCATGGGTCAGCCGCAGGAAGTCCATGCGCTCCGGCGTGTCGGCCATCATCACGCCGCCGGTCAGGTGCAACCCGCAGCTCTGCCCGGACAGCTCTTCCAGCTCGCGGTACAGCGCCACCGTGTAGGCTTGGAGCTTCGCCACGTTCGGATCGCCGTTCAGCGTGTGGAAACCGCCCGCCGCATGCCAGCTCGACCCGCTCGTCAGCTCCGAGCGCTCGATCAGCATGACGTCGGTCCAGCCCGCCTTCGCCAGGTGGTACAGCACCGAGCAGCCGACGACTCCGCCGCCGATCACAACAACCCGCGCCTCGGTCTGCATCTTGTCGCCCTTGTTTCAGTCGATCAGCGCCGCGACCAGCTCCGACTCCGGATCCGCCAGCCCCGCGATCACGTCGAAATGGTGACGCCCGGCCTCGACCGTCAGCGACATCTCGGCGCGCAGTCCGGTCCAGACGTTCGCGATCAGCTCGCTCTGGCGGATGAACTCCGGCCGTTCGTCTCCGCCGACCCAAACCTGGACCCGCGCGCCCGGAAGCGGCTCCAGCAGCGCCGGGCTCTCGGCCACAGCCTCGGCCGCGTCGAGCCGCAGGTCGGCGTTCAGCGCCAGGCGCAACAGCGGGCGCAGGTCGTAGATTCCGCTGATCGGCACGACCCGGTCGACACGCGCCAGCGCCCGCTCCGACAGCGCGGTGTCCGCGCAAACCTGCCGCGCCGCCAGATGCCCGCCAGCGCTGTGGCCGGTCAGCACGATGGGTCCGGCGAAGGCCGCGGCGATCTGGGTCACCGCGTCCGAGATCGAGCGTCTGATCTCGGCGATGCGAACCTCCGGCGCCAGCGGGTAGCCGGGGATCGCGACGATCCAGCCGCGCGCCAGCGGCCCCGCCGCCAGGTGCGACCAGATGTCCCGGTCGAACGCGCGCCAGTAGCCGCCATGCACGAAGACGACGAGGCCCTGCGGCTCGCCCTCCGGCAGGAACAGGTCGACCCGCTCGCGCTCGCGCCGGCCATAGGGCAGGCCGAGCCGCGCCTGCGCCGCGGGCATCTCGGCGCGGAACGCCGCCGCGTCGGCGGCCCAGCGGTCGGGAAACGCGTCGCCGTCCGGAATGTGCGGCGCATTGGCGTAGGCATCGTCCCAGTCGGAAATCACGGGCACGGGCGCCGCTCCTCAGGTTCTAGAACGCGCGGAAGGTCATCGTCGTCAGGGTTCGCTCGACATGGGGAATGTCGCGGATCTTCTCGTTCACGAAACGGCCGACATCCTCTCCTTCGGGAACGTAGACCTTCATCATCAGGTCCCAGTCGCCGGAGGTCGAGTACATCTCGGATACGAACTCACGATCGTAGATCGCGTCCGCCGTCTCGTAAGTGCGCCCCGGCCTGCAGCGCACCTGGATGAATACGCAGATCATCGCGGGCCTCCCCTGGCGCGCAACATGCCTCGACACCGCGCCGCAAGGCAACGGAGATTCCGGCTGGCGGAGGCGGATTTCGTTGAAAGGAGGGGGCGAGGCTCCCGGCGTAGCCTGGTGCCGACGGCCGGCCGCCGACCAACCCGTCTGGACACGCCACCCCCGCTCGCCTAGAGGAACCCGGCCTGAGAACGAGGGAGAAGAAGCGCCATGCGGGTCTATTACGATCGCGACTGCGATATCAATCTGATCAAGGACAGGAAGGTCGCCATCGTCGGCTACGGCAGCCAGGGCCACGCCCATGCGCTGAACCTGCGCGACAGCGGCGCGAAGAACGTCGTCGTCGCGCTGCGCGACGGCTCGCCCTCGGCGAAGAAGGCCGAAGGCGAAGGGCTCAAGGTCATGGGGATCGCCGAGGCCGCCGCCTGGGCCGACCTCATCATGATGACGATGCCCGACGAGCTCCAGGCCGAGACCTACAAGGCCCACATCCACGACAATCTGCGCGACGGCGCGGCGATCGCCTTCGCCCACGGCCTCAACGTGCATTTCGGCCTGATCGAGCCGAAATCGACGGTCGACGTGATCATGATGGCGCCGAAGGGTCCCGGCCACACGGTGCGCGGCGAGTTCGTCAAGGGCGGCGGCGTGCCCTGCCTCGTGGCGGTCCACAACGACGCCTCCGGCAATGCGCTCGAGATCGGCAAGAGCTACTGCTCGGCCATCGGCGGCGGCCGCTCGGGCATCATCGAGACCGACTTCAAGGAGGAATGCGAGACCGATCTATTCGGCGAGCAGGCCGTGCTCTGCGGCGGCCTGGTCGAGCTGATCCGCATGGGGTTCGAGACGCTGGTCGAGGCCGGCTACGAGCCGGAAATGGCGTATTTCGAGTGCCTGCACGAGGTGAAGCTGATCGTAGATCTGATCTACGAGGGCGGCATCGCGAACATGAACTACTCGATCTCGAACACCGCCGAATACGGCGAATACGTGTCCGGCCCGCGCATCCTGCCGCGCGAGGAGACCAAGGCGCGGATGAAGGCCGTGCTCGAGGACATCCAGACCGGCCGCTTCGTGTCGAACTTCATGGCCGAGAACAAGGTCGGCCAGCCCTACTTCAAGGCGACCCGCCGCCGGAACGACGACCACCAGATCGAGCAGGTCGGCGAGAAGCTCCGGGCGATGATGCCGTGGATCTCGGCCGGCAAGATGGTGGACCGCTCGAAGAACTGATCCACGCGGCCCCGCGCCGGACCCCGAGCGAGGGGCCGGCGTCGCCGCGCGCTGGAGACCAATGACGAATGGGCGCTCGCAAGCCGGTACATGCTGCTTGCAACTCTCGCTCCCGGCGCCGATAATTCAACGCGCGGCATGCCAACCTTGGCCGCGCGGCCAAGCCCCCCCCGCGCTCCTACACCACGCCGGGGGACACTTCCTGTTCCCCGGTCTTTCGAACGGAAAGAACATGGCGCCGAAACAAATCCGCCCCGCGCTTTTGCGGCGCGGGATCGCGGTCGTCGCCGCCGGGCTGCTGGCCCTCGGAGCGGGCGCCGTCGAGGCGCAGGAGGAGCGCCCCAACATCCTGCTGATCGTGGCCGACGATGCCGGCTACTCCGACATCGGCAGCTTCGGCGGCGAGATCAACACGCCGAACATCGACGCGCTGGCGGCCATCGGGGTGCGCTTCACCCAGTTCAACACGAGCGCGACCTGTTCCCCGACCCGGTCGATGCTGCTCAGCGGCGCCGACAACCATGTCGCCGGGCTGGGCAACATGGCCGAGTTTACCGCGCCCAACCAGGTCGGCGTGCCCGGGTATGAAGGCTATCTCGCCGACCGTGTCGCAGCGCTTCCGCAACTGCTGGCGGATTCGGGCTACGACACTTTCATGGCCGGCAAGTGGCACCTCGGCGAGGAGCCCGAGCATTGGCCGGCCGGCCGCGGCTTCACCCGCGACCTTTCGCTCATTCCCGGCGGCGGCAGCCATCTCGACGACATGTGGGGCGCGACCGGCGAGCGTCAGACCTACACCTTCAATGGCGAGCAAATCCGGGCGTTGCGGCCTGGCTTCCACTCCAGCGTGGACTACACGGCGGCGATCATCCGGAACATCGAGGATCACCGCGGCGCCGGCCGTCCCTTCTTCGCCTATCTCGCGCTGCAGGCCCCGCACGACCCGTTCCAGCCGCCCGAGGAATGGCGCGACCGCTATGCCGGCCGATACGACGAGGGCTACGAGGCCGTTCGCGCCGACCGGATCGCGCGGATGATGGACCTGGGCCTGCTGGATCGCGAAGCGACGGTGTTCCCGCGCCTGCCCAACGTCCCGGCATGGTCGGATCTGTCCGAGCAGGAACGGCGCGACTCGGCCCGCAAGATGGAACTCTATGCGGCGATGCTGGAACACATGGACGCCAACATCGGCGAACTGATCGGCTATCTGAAGACCACCGGCCAGTTCGAGAACACGCTGATCTTCTTCATGTCCGACAACGGCCCCGAGGGCAACGACGCTATTGAGATCGGCGCGCCCTGGGACAACAGCGTCTTCGAGGACTGGGGCAAAGCGGGCACCTTCATCCGGTATGGCCCGGCCTGGGCGCAGGTCGGCGCAGGTCCGTTGCGGATGTTCAAGGGCTTCGTCTCCGAGGGCGGCATCCGCGTGCCGCTGATCGTGGCCGGCGCAGGCGTGGCTGGCAGACCCCGCATCTCGGACGCGCTGACGCATGTGATGGACATCCCGGCGACCATTCTCGACATCGCCGGGGTCGAGCATCCCGGCGGCATCGAGGGCGCCGGGGTGGCGCCCCTGCAGGGCGCGTCGCTGGGCCCGATCCTGATCGGCGAACAGGAAGCGGTGCGCGGGCCGTCGGACTGGATCGGCTGGGAGCTCTTCGGCAACAGCGCCGTCCGTATGGACGACTGGAAGCTGATCCGGCTTTGCGCGCCGTTCGGCAGCGGCGCATGGCAGCTCTATGATCTGGCCGCGGACCCCGGGGAAACGCTCGACCTGGCGACCGAGCGGCCGGAGATCCGCGACCGACTGATTGCACGCTGGGACGAATACGTCGCTGCAAACAACGTCATCCTGCCCGACGTCTCGCCGCTTTGCCGGCAGGCGCACTAGGGCGAGCGCCGGCGCGACGCGCTAGAACCGATAGGTCACGCCGAGCGCGGGGCCGTACATCTCGATCGTTGTGTCGTTCCCGCCGATGGACTTGTCGAAACTCAGGTAGCGATACGCGAGCAGGGCCGACCAGTCGTCGTTGATCGCGTAGTCGAGACTGCCGAGCGCCTGCCAGGTCAGGTCATCCGAACCCGTGCCGCCGACGTCGGCGGAGAGCGTGGCGGTCCAGCGGTCCGCGAAAGGAAGGATCGCGCGCGCGCCGATCAGCGGCACGATCCAGGTCTCGCTGCCGCCGAAGTTCTCGGTCGGGAGCGCCGCGCCCTGCAGCTTTCCGTCGACATCCACCGAGAACAGGCGAAACCCGCCCGCGATGTCGAATGCGCCCTTCTCGGACTCCGCGACCCGATAGGCGGCGAAGCCGCTGACGATGGTCAGTTCGTTGTCGATGCGGCCCTTCTCGAACAGGAATCCTTGGGGCGTCGAACTGCTGGTCTGGATATCGGTGTAGATCAGGTCGCCGATCAGGCTCCAGCGGTCGCGCTGCGCCGCGACGGACCCCATGAAGCCGAACTCCAAATCGCTGATCGCGTCGCTCACGCTCAGCGTGCTCTCGACCTCGCCGAACGCGGTGTCGGCCGTGGTCTTCGTCTCCGGAAACCAGAGGTATCCAGTCGCGGCGAAGCTCCAGCCGCCGTCCTGCGCGGCGGCCGGACCTGCCGCGAGCGCGCAGGCGAGGGCGAGAGCCATTCGGTTCACTATCTTCGTCTCCTTGATGTCGTCATTGGGCGCCTGCGCGCGGGTCATTCCGCCGAAAGCAGAACGCTCGCCAGATCGGTCCCGACCACGATTTCGCCCTTGAACCCGCCCGCGGTCGCCAGCCCGGCGGCAGCGAGCACGTGAATTCGTTTCATCCGTAGCGCCCTGTCCATTTGTAATGCGACTGGTCGATCATGCGCCGCATGTCACGAGCCGGCCTTGATCCAAGTCATGGGTCGCTGTGACCCGGCAAAGCAGCCCCGAGCGCAAGAACGCATGGGGTGGCGCTTGGCCGACCATCGGTCGACACGTCGAAGAACTGATCCGGTCCGTCCGAAGCCTTGCGCGAAGCCGGCGCCTCAGCGCTCCGGCTTCGCCGCGCGGCGCCGCAGCGCCTCGTAGACCGGCGCATCCTGCAGCGCCGTGGTCACAAGCATCGACCCGAAGCACGCGGCCAGCATCGGCAGCAGCAGCGTCGCGTTCCCGGTCATCTCGATCACGAGGACGATGCCCGTCAGCGGCGCCCGGACGACGCCGGTGAAGAACGCGGCCATCCCGACCACCGCGAAGGCCTCCGGTTGCAGCGCCATGCCCGGCAGCAGGCGCTCGCAGCCGATCCCGAACAGCAGCCCCGCCTGCGCGCCCAGCACCAGCAGCGGCGCGAACAGCCCGCCCGGCGTGCCGGCCGCGTAGGACGCCGCCCCGAGCCCGAGCCGCAGCACGAACACCAGCGGCAGGACCGAGACCAGCACCGCGCCCTGCAGCGCCCGCTCGGTCAGATCGTCGCCGCCCCCGACCAGATCCGGCGCCAACCAGCCCAGCAGCCCGACGCCAGCTCCGATCACGGCGGCGCGCAACTCGATCGGCCCGCCGATCCGGTCGCCCAGCGCGAGCGTCGCCATCAGGCTGCGGTTGTAGACGACTGCCAGCAGGCCCGCGACGAGCCCGAGCGCGACGAAGAGCGGCTGCGCGGCGAAGCCGCCGGACGCCATCGGCTCGATGTCGAAGTCCAGCCCGTCGCCGAGGATCCCCCGCGACGCCGTGATCGCCGCGACCGCCGCCGCCAGCGCCACGATCGCGACCCGGGTCTCGAAGCGGCCGACCAGTTCCTCCAGCACGAAGATCGCGCCCGCGACCGGCGCGTTGAAGGCCGTCGCGAGCCCCGCTCCCGCGCCGCCGGCGATCAGCGCGCGGCAATCGTCCCGGCTGCGCCGGAACAGGCGCCCGAGCCTGTAGGCGAAGCTCGCGCCCATCTGCACGCTCGGCCCCTCGCGCCCCAGCGCCAGGCCCGACCCGATCGCCAGTGCGCCGCCGGCGAACTTGATCGGGATCAGGCGCGCCGGCGCGGGCGCGAGTTCTCCCTCCAGCACCGCCTCCACATGCGGAATGCCGCTCCCCGAGGCCTCCGGCGCAAAGCGGCGCACAAGCCAGGCCGCGAGCGCGGTCGCGGCTGCGCAGCCCGCCACGACCAGCAGAAGTCCCTGCGTCGCGTCGCCCTGAGCCCAGGCGAGGATCACGCCCCGCGCCGCCTCCGCGCGCTCCAGCGTCAGCCGGAACAGCGCCCCGATCACCCCGGCCCCGAGACCGGCCGCCACCGCCAGCGCCGCAAGCGCGACGAGGCCCCGCGCCTCCACGACGCCCCGGCGCACGCGCTCCGGCCTCATCCGCGCCCCGATCCCGCGACACGCGGCGGCACAAGCTCCGCCGCCTCGCGTCCGATCCCGAGAACCCCCCTCGCCGCGGCTGCGCGCCATGCTAGTCTTCGCGGCATGGTCACCTTCGACATCCTGCGCGACATCGTGCTCGCATTGCCAGACACGGCCGAGACCACCTCCTGGGACGCACGATCGTTCAAGGTGAACGGCAAGGTCATCCTGTTCTGGAACCCGGCGCATGACTGCCCGGTCTTCAAGGTCCCGATCGAGGAGCGCGACTTCCTGATCGAGGCCGACCCGGGCACGTTCTTCACCACCGACCACCACCGCTCCTGGCCGGTGATCCTCGCGCGGCCCGACCGGCTCGATCCGCGCCGGGCGCGCGCCAACATCGAGCGCGTCTGGCGCGCCCAGGTCCGCAAGCGCACGCTGAAGGCCTGGGACGCGGCGCGCGGCGCGCCCGCATGACCGGCGACGACATGACCGACCTCGCGCTCGCGACCCGCGCCGGCCTGCCCGACGCGCTGCGCGTGCTCCTCGCGCGCTACCCGCGCCCCGACTGGCCGGCGCATCCGCAGTTCGACGGCCTCACCCGGTTCTGGCTCGAGCGGCACCTGTCGCTGCGGAGGTTGCACGGCCTGCTCGCCGCGGAAACCGAGGCGCTCCTCGATCGCGCAACGGACCCGCGCGAGGCGGCCGGCCGGCTCGCCGGCCTTGGCAACCGCTTCCTCGGCGACCTCACCGGTCACCATCAGGTCGAGGACCACCACTACTTCCCCCTGCTGCGCGCCCAGGACGCCCGCCTCGAGGCCGGCTTCGACTTGCTCGACGCCGACCACGACGCGATCCACGACGGCGTCCGCACCCTGGCCGAGCGCGCGAACGCCACGCTGCAGGGCCTCGCCGCCACGCCCGCCGATCTCGCGCCCCAGGCCGCGCTCCACGCCGATCTCGACCGTTTCGGCCGCCTGCTCGAGCGCCACCTGACCGACGAGGAGGACCTGATCGTCCCCGTCATCCTCGCGCACCGGATCGGCTGACGGAGACGGCGCCGCCGGCGCGGAGGCCGAAGCGCGCCGCGGGCGCCCCGGCGCCGCCGGCGCGCGGCCGACGCGGCGCATGGGTCCGGCCGGCGGCGGCGCGCCTCACTGCATGAACCAGCCGTGCGAAACGACCAGCGACTGGCCCGTCAGCACGCAGTTGCGCGCGGCGGCAAAATAGAGCACCGCGTCCGCCACGTCGTCGACCGTCGTGAACTCGCCGTCGACGGTCTCCTTCAGCATCACGTTCTTGATCACCTCCTCCTCGGAGATGCCGAGCGTCTGCGCCTGCTCGGGGATCTGCTTCTCGACCAGCGGCGTGCGCACGAAGCCCGGGCAGACCACGTTGGCGCTGACCCCGAACTCAGCGCCCTCCTTGGCCAGCACCTTGGCCAGCCCGATCAGCCCGTGCTTTGCGGTCACGTAGGGCGCCTTCAGCTTCGAGGCCTCCTTCGAATGCACCGACCCGGTGTAGATCACCCGACCGTAATTCGCCTTGTACATGTGCTTGAGACAGGCCCGCGTGGTCAGGAACGCGCCGTCGAGATGGATCGACAACAGCTTCTTCCAGTCCGCATAGGGAAAGTCGACGAACGGGTGCACGATCTGGATGCCGGCGTTCGACACCAGGATGTCGACCTTGCCGTACTTCGCGACCGTGTCGGCGACGCCCTTCTCGACCTGGTCCTCGTCGGTCACGTTCATCGCCACCGCGAAGGCGTCGCCGTGCTTGCCCCTGATCTCCTCGGCGGTCGCCTGCGCGGCCTCCAGGTTCAGGTCGGCGATCACCGGAGTCGCGCCCTCGGCGGCGAAGCGCAGCGCGATCTCCTTGCCGATGCCGCTCGCGGCGCCTGTCACGATCGCGATCCGTCCATCGAAACGGGCCATGTCGGATATCCTTTCAGCTATTGTCCAGGCGGGAAAAACGTTTGGAGGGTCAGGCGAGGTAGTCGTGGACGACCTGGCCCAGGCCCAGCGTCAGGTCGGCGACATAGTGGCTGGCGCCGACGACCTCGCGCACCGGCAAGCGCGCGACGTCGCACATCGCGTGCTCGAACAGCTGCAGCGCCGCCGGGCCTGTCCAGGCCCCCTTCAGCGTGACGTCCTCCATGTAGTACCGCACCAGCTCGCAGATGCGCGGCGTGCAGTCCACATGCGGGATGATCTTGATCATGAATGCCGGCTTCTTCATCGCCTCGGCCAGCGGCGCCAGCGGCAGTTCGCGGTGCTTGTAGCCCATCGTGGCGCAGACGGTCAGCACCGAGCCGTAGTGCAGCGTGCCGACCAGCGTCTCGGCCTCGTGGGTGATCTTCGGCGTCGCGAGCTTCTTCGGAAATCCCCAGATCTCGCGCCCGCCGGCGATCGGCGAATTGTCGTCGAGATACATCGCATGGACGTAGCCGCCCTCCTGCACCTCGCCCGACGGCGTCGTGAAGCGCACCGGGATCACCTGCCCGGTCTCGGTATAATCGCCGAAGCCGGTCGAGTCCGGCATCCGGATGAATTCGTAGGCGACCGTGTCGCCGACTGCCTCCAGCGGCTCCGGCACGAGCTCGCGCAGCGCGTCGGGGTCGGTTCGGTAGGTGATGACGACGAACTCGCGGTTGTAGAACTTGTACGGCGGCTTCGGGTAGGCGGGATCGTTCAGCGGCATGGCGAAGGCCTTGGCGCGGACGTCGTCGATCTTCATCTCGGAGCTCCTGCAGGGGGCGAAACGGCGTTCGGCTCAGGTCGATGGGGTCGGTCAGGTCAGGTCAGGTCGAACACCGCGACGCCGTCCGCCGAGCGCGGCCGGCGCAGCACGTCCGGGTTGCGCAGCGTCTTGTCGGAGTCGACGCGGCCCGCGGCCCAGTGCTCCTCCATCGTTCCGCGCGAGAACTCGTAGTCCTTCGACGAGCCCTCGTAGCCCTTCGCCTTGTAGATCAGGTGCACGAGATTGTAGACGGTCTCGTCGGCGCCGGTCTCGAGCAGTCGGCGGTCCGCATCCGTGACGCCGGGCAGCCCCTCGGCCGCGTCCAGCAGCCGGCGCAACGACCGGCGCATCGTCTGCATCTTCCGGAACATGTCCGAGTGCGCCCGGGTCCGGCTCGAGAACCGGATGTCCTTCTGGCGCAGGTCGAGCCCGGTCAGGTCGGTCGGCATCTCGCCCCGCGCGCTCCACAGGTCGATCTGGAAGGCCAGCGTATCCTGTCGCGGGACCCCCGCCAGCACCCAGCCGAGCGGCGTGTTGGACACCAGCCCGCCGTCCCAGTAGGGCTCGCCGTCGACCTCGACCGCCGGAAAGCCCGGCGGCAGCGCGCCGCTCGCCATCACGTGCTCCGGTCCGATCCGGCAGGTCGCGTTGTCGAAGACCACGAGGTTGCCGCTGCGCACGTTGACCGCGCCGACGCTGAACTGCATCTTGCCGCGGTTGATCCTGTCGAAATCCACCAGATCCAGCAGCGTCTCGCGCAGCGGCGCGGTGTCGTAGAAGCTTTCCGCCTCAGGCGTGCCGGGCGGCTGGAAGAACGGCGGCGTCATGCGCGGACGAAAGAAGCCCGGCGCGCCGGCCAGCGTCGTGACCGAAGCATGCGCCCGGTTCAGCGCCGCACGCGCGCTGTCGCCGAACCCCGCGAAGACGCCGAGCATCGGGGCCACGACCGGAAAGCCCAGCGGCGGGGCGGTGATCCGCTCCCAGAACGCCCGCAGCGCGCCGACCCGGTCCTCGGGCGCGTTGCCGGCGACCAGCGCCGCGTTGATCGCGCCGATCGAGACGCCCGCCACGCAGTTCGGATGCAGCCCGTGCGCGGCAAGCGATTCGTAGACGCCGCACTGGTAGGAGCCGAGCGCGCCTCCGCCCTGGAGCAGCAGCGCCACCCGCTCGAATGGCGGCGGCGTCCGAATTTTCCGGCCGCCCGCCGGCTTCTGGGACTGATCGTTCATCGGAAAGACCTGCCTGTGTGTCCCGGCGCCGCGCCCGCTGGCGCTCGATGTGACGGCGAACGAACTCCAACCTCGCGCCAAAGTCCATACGTTGCCTTCGCACCCGCATCGCCGGCTGCCGGACGGGAGTCTTCTCCTCTGCGCCGCATCCGGTTAATTGCGGGTTAACGCAGCTCAGATTATGATACTATTTCAATTACTTGATCCTCGGTCCCATCGTGGGACCAAGGTCCGCGGCCCGACGCCTCAGCCGCGGAAGGCCGTCACCTCTATCTCGACCCTCATCTCCGGCCGCACCAGGCCCGTGACGATCGTCGTGTTGGCTGGCCGCACCTCGCCCAGCGCCGCGCGCAACGCCGGCCCGATCGCCGCATGGTCGGCCGCGTCGGTCAGGTAGATCACCGTGCGGACCACGTCCCTCATCGCGAACCCGGCCTCCGCCAGCGCCCGCTCGATCGTCACCAGCGCGTTCTGCGCCTGCGCCCCCGGGTCCTCGGGCATCGTCATCGCCGCGTAGTCGTAGCCGGTCGTGCCGGCGACAAAGCACCAGTCGCCCTGCGCCACGGCGCGGCTGTAGGCGAATTCTGTCTCGAACGGCGATCCGGTCGTGATCAGGCGTCGTGTCATGGCTGCTCCAGGGGTTCGACGAACTCGGCCGCAAGGTGGTCGACGACCGCCCGCAGCGCCTCCTCATGCGTCGCGCCCGCGGCCGCCGCCGCCGCATGCGCGGCCCGCTGCCGCCGCGCCGAGGCGCCGTCCCGCGCGATGCGCCGCAGCCCCTCCAGCTCGGCATGGCACCCGAGCGCCCGCGCGTCCGGCCCGACGAGCTCGATCAGCTCCTCGACCAGATCCGCGACCGAGGCCAGCCGCCCGGCGCCCAGGTCCAGCAGCTTGCCGTCGCAGCCGTAGCGCTGCGCCCGCCAGCGGTTCTCGCCGATCAGCGTCGGCGGATAGACGCGCCAGCGCTGGTTGCTCTCGCGCAACCGGTTCAGGAAGCCCAGCAGCGACTGGTACAGCGCCGCGATCGCCGCCGCGTCTCGCAGCCGCGGGCAGATGTCCGTTACCCGCATCTCCAGAGTCGGGAACCGCGCCGAGGGCCGGATGTCCCACCAGATCTTGCTGCCGTCCTCGATGCACTCGGCGTCGACGAGCTTCTGGACCAGCCGCCGGTACTCGGCGTCCGAGGCCAGTTCGTCCGGCAGCCCTGTGCGCGGCAACGCATCGAACACGGTCAGCCGGTAGCTCGACAGACGGGTGTCGTCGCCCTCCCAGTACGGAGACGAGCCCGACAGCGCCAGCATGTGGGGCAGGAAGTACGCGGCCTGGTTCATCAGGTCGATGCGCAGATCCGCGTCCTCGACTCCGACATGGACGTGCATCGCGCTGATCAGCATGCGCCGGACGGGCAGCCCGATGTCCGCCCAGAGTCCGTCGTAGCGCTCCTTGCGCGTGTGGCTTTGCCGCCGCCACTTCGCGAACGGATGCGTCGACACCGCAATGGCCATGTAGCCATGCGCCTCGGCGGCCGCCGCGACGCCCTGCCGGAGCGAAGCCAGCTCCACAACCGCGTCGCCGACGCGTCCATGCGGGCGCGTGCCGACCTCGACCTGGCACTGCAGGAACTCGGCCGTGACCTGGTCCCCGAGCACGTCGCGGCACGCGGCATGGAAGGCTTCGCCCGGCTCGGCCACGAGATCGCGCGTCGCACGGTCGACGATCAGGTATTCCTCCTCGATGCCCAGCGTCAGGCTCGGTCGCAGCATCGTCTCCCGGGCCTCCCCTCGCGGCGTCGCGCCAATCATCGGCCGCGCCCGTCGTCCGGTCAATGCCGCCGGGCGCCGGCGCCTGGCGCAAAGTTGATTGCCCAGCCGGAGCTCCGCGCTATCCTCGGCGCGCGCCGGGCTGTCGGACGGCCTCGGGAAAGTTTGAACGGGAACTGGAATGGTCATCAAGTCATCGCTCTCCATCGGCGCGATTGCGCTGTCGCTCGCCGCCGCGGGGGCGGCGTCCGCCCGAGACCCGGCCCTCGTCGCCGCCGGCGAGAAGGTCTTTCGCCGCTGCGCCGCCTGCCACAAGATCGGGCCGGACGCGCGCAACGCGGTCGGGCCGGAGCTGAACGGCCTGATCGGCCGCACCGCGGGGTCAGAGCCGACCTTCGACTATTCGGCCGCGATGCTGGAGGCCGGTCAGCGCGGTCTGGTCTGGGACGAGTCGACGCTCGACGCCTACCTGACCGATCCCAAGGCGCTGGTGCCGGGAACCAACATGCAGTTCGCGGGGCTGCGCAAGCCCGAGGACCGCGCCGCCGTCATCGCCTATCTCGCCGCGGCGGGATTCTGACGCCGACGCCGGCGGCCATTTCCAAACCGTCCGGCGCCCGCTATACGCGCGCGTCATGAGCGTTTCCGCGAACCCGCCCGACCTGCGTCCCGACCGCGCGCCCGCCCCGCGCCTGTCCGAGCCCGCCCGCCCCGGTCAACCGCGCATCGGCATGGTTTCGCTCGGCTGCCCCAAGGCGCTGGTGGACAGCGAGCGCATCCTGACCCGCCTGCGCGCAGAGGGCTACGCGATCTCGCCCGACTACGCCGGCGCCGAGGCCGTCATAGTCAACACCTGCGGCTTCCTCGACAGCGCCAAGGCCGAGAGTCTCGAGGCGATCGGCGAGGCGCTCAGCGAGAACGGCCGCGTCATCGTCACCGGCTGCCTCGGCGCCGAACCCGACTACATCACCGGCGCTCATCCGAGCGTCCTCGCCGTCACCGGGCCGCATCAGTACGAGGCGGTGCTCGACGCGGTGCACGCGGCCGTGCCGCCCGCGCCCGACCCATTCGTGGACCTCGTGCCGGCCTCGGGCGTTCACCTGACCCCACGCCACTACAGTTATCTAAAGATTTCCGAAGGCTGCAATCACAAGTGCAAGTTCTGCATCATCCCGGACATGCGCGGCCGCCTCGTCTCGCGCCCCGCCCATGCGGTGCTGCGCGAGGCCGAAAGGCTGGTCGAGGCCGGCGTGCGCGAGCTTCTGGTCATCAGCCAGGACACGTCCGCCTACGGGCTCGACCGCCGGCATGACGTCAATCCGTGGAAGGATCGCGAGGTCCGCAGCCACATCACCGAACTCGCCCGCGAACTCGGCCGGCTCGGCGCCTGGATCCGGCTGCACTACGTCTACCCTTATCCGCATGTGCGCGACCTGATCCCGCTGATGGCCGACGGGCTGGTCCTGCCTTATCTCGACGTGCCGTTCCAGCATAGCCACCCCGATGTGCTGCGCCGGATGGCCCGCCCCGCGGCCAGCGCGAGGACGCTTGACGAGATCGCCCGCTGGCGCGCGATCTGCCCGGACCTGACGCTGCGCTCGACCTTCATCGTCGGCTTCCCCGGCGAGACCGAGACCGAGTTCGAGCATCTGCTCGACTGGCTCGACGAAGCCCGGCTCGACCGGGTCGGCGCCTTCAAGTACGAGAACGTCGCCGGCGCGCGCGCGAACGACCTGCCCGCCCATGTGCCCGAAGCGCTGAAGCAGGAGCGGTGGGAGCGGTTCATGGAACGCGCCCAGGCGATCAGCGCGGAAAAGCTCGAAGCGAAGGTCGGGACCCGCCTCGAGGTCATCGTGGACGAGGTAGACGACGAGGCCGCGACTTGCCGCACCAGGGCTGACGCGCCCGAGATCGACGGCAACCTCTTCATCGACTCCGAATTCGAGGACCTCCGCCCCGGCGACATCCTCTCCGTCGAGGTCGAGGAAACCGCCGACTACGACCTCTGGGGCCGCCGGATCGCCTGACTCCGGCGCTCAGGCGAGCGGGGAGTCGTAGCGCGGGAACAGCACGTCCTCCTCGAGGAAGACATGCGCGACCAGATTTTCGGTGAACCGCAGCAGATCGGCGTAGAGCTTCCGCCAGTCCTCGCCGCCATCCGCCGGAGCCAAGTAGCTTCGGGTCAGGTGCTCCGCGCGCAGTAGGAAGGCCGCATTGTCCTCGTGCTCGGCGCGCATCATCGCCAATGAACCTGCGACGATGTCGCGCCGCTTGGCGCGCATCAGCGGAAAGAGGCGCAGCTCCTCCTTAAGCATATGCTCGTCCAGCCCCGCCAGCAGGGCGGCCAGTTCATCCGACAGGCCCAGGGGCGCGTCGGATCTGCCGGCGGCGCTGCGCTCGACCGAGCGGGCACGCTCGATCAGGCCGGGCAGATCGGCGCGATGGCCTTCGTGATATTCGGCGACGATGAAGTCGATCAGGGCGCCATCGGCGTCGGGCGCGGACCGCCTAACCGCGCGCGCCCGCGCCTCCAGCGTCTCGACGACCAGTCCGATGGGCAGGCCCAGCGCCTCCGTCACCTCGGCCAGCGTCGCCTCGCGCAGACAGCAGACCCGCACGCCCAGCTCCCGCATCAGCGCGGCGGCGCCCGGTCGTCCCGTCGCAACCGCGCCGATCGTCTGATCCTGAAGAAGAGCGTCACCGAGGGCCAATCGGATCGAGTCCTTGTTGCATTCCAAAAGCGGCATCTAATTTGCCTATTCGTGACGTAAATCGGGATTGATGTAAATCAGGAACTGCGTCAGAGGAATGTGATGCGGCTCACACAGTTCACCGATTTCGGCCTGCGGACGCTTATGCGACTGGCGTCTGAGCCGGCGCGCGTGTTCACGACGGAGACCGTCGCCGGCGAGCTGCGCCTGTCGCGCAACCACCTGACCAAGGTTGTGCGCGGCCTGAGGTCCGCCGGTTTCGTCGTCACAATTCGCGGCTCCGGCGGCGGCTTCCGGCTGGCGCTTCCGGCCGCGGAGATCCGGATCGGCGCCGTCGCACGCAAGCTCGAGAGCCGCGCGGCCCTGGTCGAGTGCTTCCGTCCGGACGGCGGCGGCTGCGTGATCACGCCCACCTGCCGGCTGAAACCTCGGCTGCACGCCGCGCGCGAGGCGTTCTTTCGCGAACTCGACGCGATGACGCTGGCCGAATGCGTCTATCATCCCGCGCCCCCGGCGCCCGCCGCGCCGTCGGCCGCGCCAGGGCCCTGACGGCCGAGCCCAGTCGAGCCGCGGGCCTTTCGACGCCAGCCGAGCCGCCGGGGCGCGGCTCCGCCTCCGGGCCGGCGCCGTCCGGTCTGCCCCGTCAGAGGCGGCTCCCGCCGCGCCAGACTGCCGAAAGGCGCAGCCCGGCGTCCAGGTGCGCGATGTCCGCGCGCCCGCCCGGCCAAAGCCGGCCGACATCGTCGCGCCCCAGCGTCTCCGCCGGCCCCGCCGTCGCCATCCGCAGCGCCGTCGCGAGATCGAGGCCGACCGCCTGCACGAGAAACCGCAGGCAGAGCTCGAAGTCGCAGTCCGCCCCGGCCAGCGTGCCGTCCTCGAGGGTGAGCCGCCCGCCGGCGCGCAGGATGCGCCTTCCGCCCAGCATGAACTCCGCCATGTCGGTCCCCGCCGGCGCCATCGCGTCGGTTACGAGGAACAACCGCCCCGGACCCCGCTTGGCGGCGAGCGCGATGCGCACGACCTCCGGCGCCACGTGGACGCCGTCGGCGATCAGCCCGACGGAGACGCGGCCGTCGTCGAGCGCCGCGCCCACCAGCCCCGGCTCCCGGTGCCCGAGCGGGCTCATCGCATTGAACAGATGCGTGACGACCCGCGCGCCGGCGTCGAACGCGGCGCGCGCCTCGGCCGCGCTGCACTCCGCGTGCCCGATCGACACGATGACGCCGGCCTCGGCCAGATCCGCGATCTGGCGCGGCGTCGCCGCCGCCGGCGCCAGCGTGACCATCAGCGCCGGCAGCCGCGCCGCCGCCGCCCGGAGCGCCGCCACGTCCACGTCGGTCAACGGCCGGATCAGCGAAGGTTCGTGCGCGCCCTTGCGGCGCGAATCGAGATGCGGCCCCTCCAGGTGCAACCCGAGGAACCCCTCCGTCCCGGCCTCCGCCGCCGCAACGCCGGCCTCGATCACGGCTGCCGTCGCCTCCGGCGTGTCGGTGATCAGCGTCGGCAGCAATCCCGTCGTCCCGAGCCGCGCATGGGCGGCGCAGATCCGCGCGATCCCCTCCGCGCCGGCCTCGGCGCCGAGCATGATCCCCCCGCCGCCATTGACCTGCAGATCGACGAACCCCGGCGCCAGCACGCCGCCCGCCAGCCGCTCGACCGCGCCTTCCGGCGCCTCGGCCGCCGGAACGATCGCGGCGATCCGGCCGTCCTCGACGACGACGGCCGCATCCGCGCGTAACGTCTCGCCGTCGAAGACTGCGGCGCCGGTCAGAACGGTCCGGCTCATCGCGTCGCCGTGACCTTGCGCAGATGCGGCGGCGCATCCGGGTTCAGGCCGCGCCGCCGCGCCAGCCACTCGATGAAGCGGTAGAACGCCGGCGCCAGCGCCAGCGGCGCGGTCAGCGGATGCAGCCCCTCGACCGCCGGCAGCCGGGTGACGCCGGCGCCGCCGCCGGCCGAGGTCAGGAACACGTCCGCGCCCTGCCCGGCCAGCCGCTCTGCGGTCGCCATCACCTGCGGCAACGCCGCGTCGGAGACCGCCAGCGCCAGCACCGGAAAGCCCGCCCCCACGATCGCAGAGGGCCCGTGCAGCACCTCGGCCGCCGAATAGCTCGCCGCCTGCATCCCGCAGGTCTCCTTGAACTTCAGCGCCATTTCGGAGGCGATCGCATAGGCGGGCCCGCGCCCCAGCACGTAGAGCGCATTCGCCTCCACGAGCCGGTTGGCCAGCGGCGTCCAGTCGCACTTCAGCGCGCGCGCCAGATCCTCGGGCATCCGCGCAACCGCCGCGCGCAGGTCGCCGTCCTCGAGCCACTCAGCCAGCAGCGCGAGCCCCGCCAGCACCGAGACGACGAAGGTCTTCGTCGCCGCGACGCTGCGCTCCGGCCCCGCCCCCAGCGCCAGCGCATGCGCCGAGGCCTCCGCCAGCGGGCTGTCGGGATCGTTGGTGATCGCGATCGTCAGCGCCCCTCCGGCCTCGGCGCTCGCCATCATCTCGACGATGTCCGGGCTCTGGCCCGACTGCGACACGCCGATGCAGGCCGCGCTCCCAAGCCGCAGGCGCCGCCCGTAGATCGACGCAACCGATGGGCCGACCGAAGCCACGGGCAGGCCCGCCGCCAGCTCGATCGCGTATTTCAGATAGGTCGCCGCATGGTCGGAAGACCCGCGCGCGACCGTCACCACCAGCGAGGGATCGGCGCCGCGCATCGCCGCCGCGGCCTCGGCCACCGCCGTGCGGCCGCTTTCGAGGAACCTTGCCGCGGCCTCGGGGATCTCCTCGACCTCGGCGAGCATCAGGGTCTTGTGGTCATCGCTCATGCGGGCGAGCCTTTCGGAATGAGGGTCAACGTCAGGATTCGGGCGACAGGCGCAGTTCCGCGACGAAGTCGTAGGCGTCGCCGCGATAGACGGAGCGGGTAAACTCCAGCACCCGGCCGCTGTCGAGATAGGACAGGCGCTCGATCCGGAGGCCGGCCGCGCCGGGCGCGACCTCCAGCAGCGCCGCGTCGCGTTCGCCAAGGTTCGCGGCCGAGATGCGCTGCACGGCGCGCGCGGGCGGGCGGCCGCGCGCGCGCAACGTCTCGTACAGCGACGCCCCGACCTCCTCGGGCGCCGGCAGATCCTCGGCCGCCAGCGCCGCGCGCTCGATCGCCATCGGCGCCCCGTCCGCCAGCCGCAGCCGCGACAGCCGCGCGACCCGGTCGCCGCTGCCGAGCCCGAGCGCCATCATCTCCTCGGGCGAGGGCGTCGACAGCTCGCGCTCCAGCCAGACCGACCGCGTCGTCTTGCCGCGCCGCGCCATGTCCTCGGAGAACGACGTCAGCCGGCTCAGCGACTGTTCGACGCGCTCGACGCGGAGCGCGACGAAGGTCCCCGAGCCGCGGCGCTGCACCAGCTGCCCGCTCTCGACCAGCGCGGCCATCGCCTTTCTCACGGTCACCCGGCTCATGCCGGTCAGCAGCGCCAGTTCGCGCTCGGGCGGCAGCGCGTCGCCCGGCGTCAGCGCGCCTTTCGCGATCGCCTCCGAAATCCGCCGCCCGAGTTGCAGGTAAAGCGGGCCCCGTCCCGGATCGGCGAAGATCTGCGGCGAGAACAGCGCGCTCATGCGACCTCGCGCGCCATCGCCAGCGCGCCGTCGAGGGCTGCGCCGCGCGCCGGCCGGATCAGCGCCCCGTAGCGTCCGGCCAGCCGCCGCTCGAACACCGGCCCCAACCCGCCGAGAAAGCAGAGCGGCGCCGGCCCGTCCTGCATCAGCCGGTCGACCGCCGCGACGATGTCTGCGTCCGCCTGCGACAGGATCGCCGCCGCGGGCGGCTCGCCGGCCTCGGCCGCAGCGAGAATGCGCGGCACGAACCCGGCGAAGGCTGCAGGCGGCGCGGTCCGGGCCCAGGAGACCAGCGCCTCCGGCCCGCCGGCCTCGGCGATCACCGCGCCGAGCAGCGGCGCTCCCGGCGTCAGCCCGTCATGGGCCAGCAGCGCCGTCTCCAGCAGGCTGCGACCGATCCGCGCTCCGCTCGCGTGATCGCCGAGCAGGAACCCCCAGCCGCCGATGAACCGGATTGCGCCGGCGCGCTGCGAGGCGAAGACGGATCCCGTCCCGAGCGCTGCGGTGACGCCGTCGCCGCTCCCCAGCGCGCCCCGCACCGAGATCGCCGCGTCGCTGACGACGCGCACCCGCGCGAAGGGCAGGCCCGCCTCCAGCCGCGCGGCGTTCGCCTGCACGTTCGCGCCCGCGAGCCCCAGCACCGCGACCAGGTCGCCCAGGGCCGCCGGGCGGCCCGCCGCCTCCAGCGCTGTCCCAGCCGCGGCGAGCACGCTCGCCCGCGCGCCCTCCGGATCGGAAAAGACGTTTGCCGCGCCCCCCGCGCCGCGCCCGAGAATGGCGCCGTCTGCGTCCGCGACCGCAGCGCGGCACCCGGTGCCGCCTCCGTCGATTCCCAGGTACAGTGTCACGGCGAATCCCGCAGAGCAGATACCAAAATAATGCCAGATCGATACCAGCCCGACAAGCGATGTTCCGTATGGACAATTGGTATTTCTTTGGCATCAATGATGCGAGAGGGGAATCGTCGATGACACTCGTCACAACCGAAGCGCGCCATCCGGACGCCGCCGGGCTGCAGGACCGTCCGCCCGCCGAAGCGGCGGCGATCCTGCTCGACGCCCAGATCGCCGCCGCGGCCGCCGTTCGTCCGGCGCTCGCCGCGATCTCCGCCGCCGCCAAGGCCGCAGCCGACGCGCTCGCGGGCGGCGGCAGGCTCGGCTATGCCGGCGCCGGCAGCTCCGGCGTCATGGCGCTGTCGGACGCGCTTGAACTGGCCGGCACCTTCGGCATTCCGCCCGAGAAATCCCCGGCGCTGCTGGCCGGGGGCGCGGCGTCGCTCCTGCACATGACCGGCGCCGTCGAGGACGACCCGGCGCTCGCCGCCGCCGACCTCGCTGCCGCCAGGCTCGGCGCCGGCGACGCGCTGATCGCCGTTTCCGCCAGCGGAGCCACGTCCTACACGCTCGCCGCGCTCGACGCCGCGCGCGCCAACGGCGTCTTCGTGATCGGCGTCGCCAACGTCGCAGGCAGCTCGATGCTCGCGCGTGCCGATATCGCCATCCTGCTCGACACCGGCGCCGAGGTCGTGTCCGGGTCGACCCGCATGGGGGCCGCGACCGCGCAGAAGATCGCGCTGAACCTGATCTCGACCCTCGCGGCGCTGCGGCTCGGGCACGTGCATGACGGGATGATGGTCAACGTCGTCGCCGACAACGCCAAGCTGCGCGACCGGGCGCAACGCATTGTCGCAGCGGTCTCCGGCGCAGGCCCGGAAGCCGCCGCCTCCGCGCTCGACGCGACCGCCGGCGCGGTCAAGCCCGCGATCCTCGTCGCCGCCGGCGCGCCGGACGCCGCCGCCGCCGACCGGCTGCTGGCTGAAACCGGGGGCCGCCTCGGCCCCGCCCTTGATCGCACTCGCCGCACCAGTATGACCAATGCCCCGAACGGGGCCGCCAACCGGGAGACCTCCACATGCCCAAGACCACCCTCCGCGCGCTGCTCCTCGGCGCGACCTGCCTCGCCGGCGGCGCCGCCCAGGCCCAGGAGGTCACGCTGACCATCGAAAGCTGGCGCAACGACGACCTGCCGATCTGGCGAGGACACGATCATCCCCGCCTTCGAGGCCGAGCACCCGGACATCAACGTCACGTTCAACCCGTCGGCGCCGGCCGAGTACAATGCCGTGCTGAACTCCAAGCTAGAGGCGGGCTCGGCCGGCGACCTGATCACCTGCCGGCCGTTCGACGCGTCGCTGCAGCTGTTCCAGAACGGCCAGCTCGCCGACCTGAGCGACCTCGCCTCGATGGCGAACTTCTCGGACGTCGCGAAGTCCGGCTGGTCGACCGACGACGGCAGCCAGACCTTCTGCGTGCCGATGGCCAGCGTGATCCACGGCTTCATCTACAACGCCGACGCCTTCGCCGAGCTCGGCCTCGAGATCCCGACCACCGTGGACGAGTTCTTCGCCGTCCTCGACGCGATCAAGGAGGACGGAACCTACATCCCGATGGCCATGGGCACGAACGACCAGTGGGAAGCCGCGACGATGGGCTACCAGAACATCGGGCCGAACTACTGGAAGGGCGAGGAAGGCCGGCTCGCGCTGATCGACGGTTCGCAGAAGCTGACCGACGAGGCCTGGGTCGCGCCCTTCACGCAGATCGCGCGCTGGTGCCGAGTATCTCGGCGACGGCTACGAGGCGCAGACCTATCCCGACAGCCAGAACCTGTTCACGCTCGGCCGCGCCGCGATCTACCCGGCCGGCTCCTGGGAGATCGCGCCGTTCCGCGCCCAGATCCAGGATGCGTTCGAGATGGGCGCCTTCCCGCCGCCGGTGCCGGCCGAAGGCGACACCTGCTACATCTCCGACCATGTCGACATCGCGATGGGCCTGAACGCGGCCTCGCCCAACGCCGAGGCTGCGCGCACCTTCCTCGACTGGGTCGGCTCGCCGGAATTCGCCCAGCTCTACGCGAACGCGCTGCCCGGCTTCTTCCCGCTGGTCGAAGAGCCGGTCGCGCTCGAGGACCCGCTGGCACAGGAGTTCGTCTCCTGGCGCGAGGACTGCGAATCGACGATCCGCTCGACCTACCAGATCCTGTCGCGCGGCACGCCGAACCTCGAGAACGAGACCTGGAACGCCTCGGCGAACGTGATGCGCGGGACCGAGACGCCCGAAGCCGCCGCCCAGCGCCTGCAGGAAGGCCTCGCCAGCTGGTACGAGCCCCAGCAGAACTGACGGCGCCGCCCGCCGCCCGGCCCCGCCTTGCGCTTCGCGCGGGGCGGGGCGCGCGCGCCCTTCCACAGGAGAGCACCCGGTGGTCCAGCAGCATCCCCCCTCGGCGAGGCGCGGCGCGCCCGGCCGCGATCTGGCGCCGGGCGCCGGGCCCGCGTCGCCCGTTCCGACCGCCGGAGCCGCCGATGACCGACCGCAAGCCGGTCCGCTGGCACATCGTCTTGTTCCTCGCGCCCGCCGTGCTCGTCTACACGGCGATCATGATCGTCCCCCTCTTCGCCACGCTGAACCTCGCGCTGTTCGCGCGCGCCGAGACCGGCGAGAGCTTCGTGGGCCTCGCGAACTTCCGCAGGCTGTTCGGCGACCCGCGCTGGTCGGCCAGCTTCTGGAACGCGCTCGGCAACAACGCCTGGTTCTTCGTGATCCACATGCTCGTGCAGAACCCGATCGGCATCGCGCTGGCGGCGCTGCTGTCCTCGCCGCGCCTGCGCTTCTCGGCCTTCTACCGCACCGCGATCTTCGTCCCCACGATCCTCAGCTTCGTCATCGTCGGCTTCGCCTGGAAGCTGATCCTCTCGCCGATCTGGGGCATCGCGCCGTCGATGCTCGACGCGATCGGCCTGCGCTCCCTCTTCGCGCCCTGGCTCGGCCAGGAGGAGACCGCGCTGACCACCCTCGCGCTGGTCTCGGTCTGGCAGTTCGTCGGCATCCCGATGATGCTGATCTACGCGGCGCTGCTGTCGATCCCGGGCGAGGTGATCGAGGCCGCCGAGATGGACGGCGTCACCGGCTGGTCGCAGTTCTGGAAGATCCAGCTGCCGCTGATCCTGCCCGCGATCGGCATCATCTCGATCCTGACCTTCGTGGGCAACTTCAACGCCTTCGACCTGATCTACGCATCGCAGGGCGCGCTCGCCGGGCCGAACTATGCGACCGACATCCTCGGCACGTTCATGTTCCGCACCTTCTTCGGCTTCCAGCTCCAGCTCGGCGACCCGCACATGGGCGCGACCATCGCGACGGCGATGTTCCTGATCATCCTGGTCGGGGTCTCGATCTACCTGTTCGGCGTTCAGACGCGGCTCCGCCGCTACCAGTTCTAGGCGCCCCCGCGCCAGGCATTGCCGATGGCGCCCGGCGCGAAACGCGTCATACTCGGCTCGCGCGTCCACTCTCGGATGCGCCAATGCAAACGGAAAGGGAGCAAGCCATGAAATTCACGGTATTCGACCCGGCGAACCGCTCGCAGCGCGCCGACGCCGCCGAGGACGCGGGCGTCAACACGCCGAGGGTCGCGACGATCGGCGACGTGATCGCGTCGCGCTACAACCGCCGCGACGTGATGAAGGGCGCCCTCGGCTTCACCGCAATCGCCGCGACGGTCAGTCCGCTGGCGCTCGCCGCCGGCGGGGCGCGGGCCCAGACCGCCCCCAGCTTCGACTTCGACGAGATCGAAGCGGGCGTCAGCGAGACCCATGTCGTCGCCGACGGATACGACGCGGACGTCCTGATCCGCTGGGGCGACCCGGTGCTGCCGGGCGCTCCCGAGTTCGACGTCCAGAACCAGACCGCGGAGGCGCAGAACCAGCAGTTCGGCTACAACTCGGACTTCATCGGCACCGTGCCGCATCCCGAGGCGCCGGACGATCCGAACCGCCTGATCCTCGTCAACCACCACGAATACACGAACGAGGAGCTGATGTTTCCCGGCGTCGGCATCCAGGACGACGCCGAGTTCGCCGGCATGACCGAGGAGCTCGTCAACATCGAGAAGGCGGCGCATGGCGGCAGCATCGTCGAGATCCGCCGCGGCGACGACGGCAAGTGGTCGGTCGTGCCCGACAGCCGCTACAACCGCCGCATCACCGCCGAGACGCCGATGCGCATCTCCGGCCCCGCCGCCGGCAACCCGCGGATGCAGACGAACGCCGATCCGTCGGGGACCGAGGCCCGGGGCACCTTCAACAACTGCGCCGGCGGCATCACGCCCTGGGGCACCTGGCTGATGGCCGAGGAGAACTTCCACGGCTACTTCTGGAGCGACGTGGAGCCGAATCCGGAATCGTCCGAGTCCGATGATCCGGTGACGGTGCTGAACGCCCGGTACGGCGTGCCCGGCAAGTGGTACGCCTGGGGCGTGTTCGACGACCGGTTCAACATCGACAAGGAGCCCAACGAGCCGAACCGTCACGGCTGGATCGTCGAGGTGAACCCGGCCGACCCATCCTCGACGCCGGTCAAGCGCACCGCAATGGGCCGCTTCAAGCACGAAGGCGCGATGCCCGCAGTCAACGGCGACGGGCGGGTGGCGCTGTTCATGGGCGACGACGAACGGTTCGACTACGTCTACCGCTTCCTCACCGACGCCGCCTATGACCCGGCCAACCCCGATCCCGACATGCTCGACGCGGGCACGCTCTCCGTCGCGCAGTTCCACGACGACGGCACGATGTCCTGGCTTCCGCTCGTTCATGGCGAGGGTCCGCTCACGGCCGAGAACGGCTTCGCCGACCAGGGCGACGTGCTGGTCCAGGCGCGGCGCGCGTCCGATTTCCTCGAGGCGACGCCGATGGACCGTCCCGAGGACGTCGAGCCGAACCAGACGACCGGCCGGATCTACGTGATGCTGACCAACAACACGCGGCGCAAGCCGGGCGACGAGAACGTGGCCAACCCGCGGCCCGAGAACGCGTTCGGCCACATCATCGAGATCACCGCGCCGGACGGCGACTTCGCCGCCGACACGATGCCGTGGGAGATCCTCGTCAAGTGCGGCGACCCGTCGGTCGCCGAAGTCGGCGCCACGTTCTCCCCGTCGACCAGCGAGAACGGATGGTTCGGCATGCCGGACAACTGCGCGATCGACGCGGACGGCCGGCTCTGGATTGCGACCGACGGCAACTCGGCCGAGGAGACTGGGCGCGCCGATGGACTTTGGGCGATGGAGACCGACGGCGAACTTCGCGGCACGTCCCGGCACTTCTTCCGCGTGCCGGTCGGCGCCGAGATGTGCGGCCCTTGGTTCAACGAGGCGAGCGACACGCTGTTCCTCGCGGTCCAGCATCCGGGCGACGGCTCCACGTTCGAGGAGCCGTCGACGCGCTGGCCCGACTTCGCCGAAGGCGTGCCGCCGCGCCCGGCGGTCGTGATCGTCACAAAGCAGGGCGGCGGCAGGATCGGCTGACCCGAGACAGGCTCCGGCGGCCGGGCCGGAATCGGCTCGGCCGTCGGGCAGATGGCCCCCTCCTCGAACGGCAGACGCACGCTGTCGGCAGGATCCGCCCGCCGCCGCGACAAAACCAGGATCGCCCGATGTCCATTGCCCGCGCGTCATTAGGCCGCACCGCCGCCGCCCACGCGGCGCTGCTCGCCTACACGCTGATCGCGCTGTTCCCGGTCTTCGTCATTGTCATCAACTCGTTCAAGGCGCGCCGGTCGATCTTTTCCGAGCCGCTCGCGCTGCCCGGTCCCGACAGCTTCAGCCTGATCGGCTACCAGACCGTGCTGAAACAGGGCGACTTCGTGCTCTACTTCCAGAACTCGCTGATCGTCACCGTCGCGTCGCTGTTCTGCGTGCTGCTCTTCGGCGCGATGGCCGCCTTCGCGCTCAGCGAGTACCGCTTCCGCGGCAATACGCTGATGGGGCTCTATCTCGCGCTCGGCATCATGATCCCGATCCGGCTCGGAACCGTTGCGATCCTGCAGATGATGGTCGCGTCGGGCCTCGTGAACACGCTGGCCGCGCTGATCCTCGTCTACACCGCGCAGGGCCTGCCGCTCGCGGTGTTCATCCTGTCGGAGTTCATGCGCTCGGTCTCGGAAGACCTGAAGAACGCCGGACGCATCGACGGGCTCTCCGAATACCGCATCTTTTTCGCGCTGGTGCTGCCGCTGGTGCGCCCGGCGATGGCGACCGTCGCGGTCTTCACGATGATCCCGATCTGGAACGACCTGTGGTTCCCGCTGATCCTCGCGCCCGCCGAGGGCACGAAGACGATCACGCTCGGCGCGCAGGTCTTCATCGGCCAGTTCGTCACCGACTGGAACGCGGTCCTCTCCGCGCTCTCGCTCGCGATCCTGCCGGTGCTGGTCCTCTACCTGATCTTCTCGCGCCAACTCATCCGAGGGATCACGGAGGGAGCGGTCAAATGACCCGCCGAGCGGCTTCGGGCCGAAACGGAGCTGCGCCGGCGAGGCATCTCGGCGCGTCCGCGACGCGCCTGCAAGGTTTCATTCGGGTAAACGCCAACAGAAATATCATGTTAAGTCAACTATTTAGCCCTGCGTTTCACGCTGATATGCCCGCCCGGAGCCGTCCATGATCAGAACCCTCGTCGCCGGCCTCGGCAACATGGGCCGCAGCCACGCGCTCGCCTATCACAACGACCCCGCCTTCGAGATCGTCGGCCTCGTCAACCGCTCCGCCCCGGACCTCCCCGAGCCCCTGCGCGGCTATCCGGTCACCGCCGATTACGCCGAGGCCCTCGCCCGGCTCCAGCCCGACCTCGTGTCGATCGCGACCTACTCCGACAGCCACGCCGACTACGCCTGCGCCGCGATGGACGCCGGCGCCAATGTCTTCGTCGAGAAGCCGCTCGCGACGACCGACGCGGACGCCACCCGCGTCGCCGCCAAGGCCGCCGAGACCGGCCGCAAGGTCGTCGTCGGCTACATCCTGCGCCACCACCCGTCCTGGCAGCGCCTGATCGCCGAGGCCCGCGCCCTCGGCGGACCCTACGTCTTTCGCCTGAACCTGAACCAGCAATCCTCCGGCCCGACCTGGGACGTCCACAAGGCGCTGATGCAGACGACCTCGCCGATCGTCGATTGCGGCGTCCACTATGTCGACGTGATGTGCCAGATCACCGACGCCCTGCCGGTCGAGGTCCGCGGCATGGGCCTGCGCCTGTCGGACGAGATCCCGGAGGCGATGTACAACTACGGGCACTTCCAGGTCCTGTTCGCCGACGGCAGCCTCGGCTGGTACGAGGCCGGTTGGGGCCCGATGATGTCCGACACGGCATTCTTCGTGAAGGACGTGGTCAGCCCGAACGGCGCCGTCTCAATCCGGATGCCAGAGAGCGCCCGCTCTGACGACATCGACACGCACACGAAGACCTCGCTGATCCGCCTGCACAGGGTCGGCCGGCCCGACGAGGATCTCAGCATGGCAGACGAGCCCGGCCACCAGGAACTCTGCGACCGCGAAGCGGCCTTCGTCGCCCGCGCGATCGCGGAAGACCTAGACCTGGCGCGCCACCTGCAGGACGCGGTGCAGAGCCTGCGGGTCTGCCTCTCCGCCGACCAGAGCGTCCGCACCGGCCAACCCGTCAGACTGGAGGAGTAGGGCCATGGGGTCGCTGACGCTGCGCAACGTGGCCAAGTCGTTCGGCCGGACCGACGTCATCAAGGGCGTCGACCTCGAGGTGCGCGGCGGCGAGTTCGTCGTCTTCGTCGGTCCGTCTGGCTGCGGAAAGTCGACGCTGCTCCGGATCATCGCGGGGCTCGAGGACGCGACCGCCGGCGACGTCGAGATCGACGGCAGGCGCGTCAACCCGGTCGCGCCGGCCGATCGCGGCATCGCGATGGTGTTCCAGTCCTACGCGCTCTATCCGCACCTGACCGTGCGCGACAACATGGCGCTGGGGTTAAAGCAGGCGGGCCGGCCGCGCGACGAAATCCGGGCGCAGGTCGAACGGGCCTCGGGCATGCTGTCGCTCGACGCGCTGCTCGATCGCCGCCCGGCCGAATTGAGCGGCGGGCAGCGGCAGCGCGTCGCGATCGGGCGCGCGATCGTCCGGACGCCATCGCTGTTCCTGTTCGACGAGCCCCTGTCGAACCTCGACGCGAGCCTGCGCGTCGCGACCCGGCTCGAGATCGCCCGCCTGCACCGCGACTTGAAGGCGACGATGATCTACGTCACCCACGACCAGGTCGAGGCGATGACGCTGGCCGACCGGATCGTCGTGTTGAACGCCGGCCGAATCGAGCAGGTCGGCGCGCCGATGGAGCTGTATGACGACCCGGCAAACGTCTTCGTCGCGGGCTTCATCGGATCGCCGCAGATGAACTTTTTGGACGCCACGCGGTTGGGTGCGCCGGGCAAGACCCTGGGCGTGCGGCCTGAGCACCTGACGATCGGCCGGGAGGCCGGCCCGATCGCGGGACGGATCAGCCATGTCGAGCGGCTCGGCTCGGAGACCAACGTCTTCGTCGCTACGGAGGACCACGGGCTGGTCACGACGCGCATCTTCGGCGCGACCCCGTTCGATGTCGACGAGTCGGTGCGGCTGACCCCCGATCCGGGCCGGGTCTTTCATTTCGACGCCGAAGGCCGGCGCCTGCGAAGGCCGGCCGAAGCGGCGTAGCGGCACGCGGGGACAGAGGGGCGCACACAGTGCGCATCCGGCCAACGAGTCTCAACCGTCGTTTGCGCCGGTCCCGGCGAGTTTGAACGCAAGGGACGGGGCGCGCTGGCCTGCCGCCGCCTCTATCTTCGGGGCCGAGAACGCAGGATATTCGGACCGAGGAGGCCCGCCCGATGCTGACCCAGACCCACCCCTATTCCGACGATGAGACCCGCTGGGCCGCGGTCGTGGCCCGCGACGCGACGGCCGACGGCAGCTTCATCGTCGGCGTGCACTCGACCGGCATCTACTGCCGCCCGGTCTGCCCGGCGCGGCGGCCGAACCGCGAGAACGTGCGCTTCTACGCCGATCCCGCCGCCGCCCGCGCTGCGGGCCTTCGCGCCTGCAGGCGCTGCGAGCCCGACGCCGAGCCGGAACGGCGGATCGCTGCGCAGGCGGTGACCGCCGCCGCTCGGCTGATCGAGGCGGCCGTCGCCAACGAGGCCCCGGCCCCGTCTCTGGGAGCGCTCGCCGCGCGCGCCGGCTACGCGCCGCATCATTTCCATCGCATGTTCAAGCGCGCGACCGGCGTGACGCCACGGGTCTACGCCAACGCCCTGCGCGCGCGCCGAGCGGCGGCCGGGCTCGGCGCCGGGGCCAGCGTGACCGAGACGATCCATGCCGCAGGCTTCGGCTCGTCGTCGCGCTTCTACGCGGAGGCCGGCGCGCGGCTCGGCATGTCGCCCTCGGCCCGGCGTGGCGGCGGCCGCGGCGAGACGATCCGCCACGCCAGCGCCGAGACCTCGCTCGGGCGCGTGCTGGTCGCCGCAACCGCGCGCGGCGTCTGCGCGATCACCTTCGGCGAGGACGACGCCGCGCACGCAGACTGGCTGCGCCGCCGCTTTCCGCGGGCCGAGATCCTGCCCGCCAACGATGCCTTCGCCGAGACGGTGGCGCAGGTCGTCGCGCTGGTCGAGCGGCCCGGCGAGGACGCCGGACTGCCGCTGGACCTGCGCGGCACCGCCTTCCAGGAAAGGGTCTGGCGGGCGTTGCGCGAGATTCCGGCCGGAACCACGGCCAGTTATGCCGAGATCGCCGCGACGATCGGCCAGCCCGGCGCGGCGCGCGGCGTCGCGACCGCCTGCGCGGCCAACGCGGTCGCGATCGCCGTGCCCTGCCACCGCGTCGTGCACAAGGACGGTACGATCTCCGGCTATCGCTGGGGCGTTGAGCGCAAGGCCGCGCTGATCGAGCGCGAGCGCGAGACGAACTGATCGCGCGGCGACGTGCGGTGGTCTCAGCCCTTCGGATATTCGAGCTTCGGGTACCAGTCGCCTCGCCCCTCGGGCGTTGTGTCGAGCAGACGCCAGAGCGGATCGGGATCCGGCGCGCCTCGCGGATCCTGACCCGGATCGGCCTCGCCCATCTCCTCGGAGTAGAAGTGCCGCAAGGTCCCGTCCCTCCGGGTGAAGACATTGTATGCGGGCATGTCGGCGTCCTCGGCGCTGACGTAGTCGCGCGTGAAGTCGCCGTCCTGATCCGAATAGACCTTCAGCCAAGTCCAGCCGCGCGCCGCCTTCGCTTCGAGCAAGCGGTCGATCGGCGAGCGTGCGGTCATCGCCAGCGCGACGCGCTGCTCGATGTCGGGCGCCTTGGCCTCCCACGCCGCCATCAGCGACGTGCACATCGGGCAGGGCTTCGCGCGCTGCGGGCCGAACATGTAGCTGTAGACGATCAGGGTGTCCTTGTCGCCGAACAGGTCCTCGAGCGTGACCGGCCCGTCGGGGCCCTGGAAGCGATAGATCCTGGTCACCGCGCCGCCCGGCGGCAGCGCGCGGCGCATCCGGGCGACGCGTTCGATGTGGCGGCGCAGTTCGATCTCCTCGGCCAGCAACTCGGTGCGGGCCTGCCTGTACTCGGCGCTCTCGTTCGGGAAGCGCGTAGTGTTGCGGGCGGCCATTTCCCGCGCGGGCGTCAGTCCGGCTTCATCGACAACGTTCATGCTGTTCTCTCCCCTCCCCGCCGTTCTCGCAGCGCGGCTTGATTCTATAGGTTGATATCAACATAATGAGAACGATGACACAAGCGGCCGGCCCCGACCACGCGACGACGCTCCATGTGCGGGATCACTGCCTGTGCCTGCATGCCCAGCGCGCGGCGCGGGCGCTGGCGCGGCGCTTCGATACGGCGTTCCGGCCGCTGGGGCTGACCAATGGCCAGTTCTCGCTGCTGATGTCGCTGAACCGGCCGGAGCCGCCGACGCTCGGATCGGTGGCGGACCTGCTGGCGATGGACCGCACGACGCTGACCGCGGCGCTGAAGCCGCTGGAGCGGCGTGGGCTAGCGGCGCGCCAGGCGGACGAGAAGGATCGGCGCAGTCGGCGGATCGCCCTGACCGACGCGGGCCGGCGCCTGCTGGCCGAGGCCGCGACGATCTGGCGCGACGCCCATGCCGAGTTGGACGCGCAACTCGGTAGGGCCGCCGGACCGGCGGCCGCGCGGGACCTGCGCGACCTGCTGGCCTGCGTCTCCGAGTTCGCCGACCAGCGCCCCAATCAGCCGTAGATCAGCTTCGGCAGCCAGGTCACGATCTGCGGGAACAGGATCATCAGCGCCACGGCGATGAGCTGCAGCCCGACGAACGGCAATGCGCCCCGGTAGATCTGGCCGGTGCTCATCGTGTTCGGCGCCACGCTGCGCAGGTAGAACAGCGAGAATCCGAATGGCGGCGTCAGGAAGCTCGTCTGCAGGTTCATCGCGACGATGACGCCGAGCCAGACCGGATCCACATCCATCATCAGCAGGATCGGCGCGGTGATCGGGATGATGACGAAGATGATCTCGAACGTGTCGAGGATAAAGCCGAGCAGGAACATCAGGAGCATCACGAACAGGATCGCGCCGAAGCGCTCGCCCGGCAGCGCCATCATGAAGTCCTCGACCAGCTGGTCGCCGCCGAGCAGCCGGAAGACGAGGCCGAACAGCGAAGCGCCGAGCAGGATCACGAAGATCATGCAGGTCGTCGTCGCCGTCGATTCCATCACCGAGCGCAGGTTCGGCCAGGTGAAGCGCCCGCGCGCGGCGGCGAGGATCATTGCGCCCACCGCGCCCACCGAGGCCGACTCGGTTGCGGTCGCGATGCCGGTCAGGATCGAGCCGAGCACCGCGACGATCAGCGCCAGCGTCGGCACCATGCTGACCAGAACGTCGCGCAACAGGTTTGCGCGCTCGGCTTCGGTGACGACCAACGCCGGGCAGCTTTGCGGATCCCGCCATGCCTTCCATATCATGTAGGCCATGAAGATCGCGACCAGCATCAGGCCAGGCAGGAAGGCGCCGGCGAAGAGGTTGCCGACCGAGACGACCTGCGGCGCGAAGTTGCCCTTCTCCATCTGGACCTGGGCATTCATCGAGCCGAGCATGTCGCCCATGAAGATAAGCACGGTCGAGGGCGGGATGATCTGGCCGAGCGTGCCGCTGGCGCAGATAACGCCGCTCGCGAGCTTGGGATCGTACCCTGCCCTCAACATCGCAGGCAGCGACAGCAGACCCATGGTCACGACGGTCGCGCCGACGATGCCGGTCGACGCGGCGAGCAGCGCGCCGACCAGGATGACCGAGAGGCCCAGTCCGCCACGGAGCGCGCCGAAGAGACGGCCCATCGTGATCAGCAGCTGCTCGGCGATGCCGGATCGCTCGAGCATCATGCCCATGAATATGAAGAGCGGCACCGCAACCAGGACGTCGCTCAGCATCGTTCCGAGATAGCGCGGCGCCAGCGACGACAGGTTTGAAACGTCGAACGACCCCGTCAGGTGGCCGATCAGGGCGAAGATCAGCGCGACGCCGGGCAGCGTGAAGGCGACCGGGAAGCCGAGCAGCAGCACGACGATGATGCCGAAGAACATCAGGAGGCTGAGCGCCTCCCCGAGCAGGACGGGTTCCAGGTCTCAGCCCTCCTCGGGGTAGCGCAAGTTGGCGGGCAGCATGTCTTCGCGTTCGCTCAGGACCAGAATGCCGCGCAGGAAGATTGCGATGGCCTGGAGCCCGACCACCGCGACAAAGACCAACAGAAAGCTCTTCAGCACGTAAAGCCCGGGCAGGCCGCCGAGATTGGCGCTGCCTTCGCGAAACGACCAGGACCGCCCGACATAGGGCAGGCTCCAGACGACGATGACCCAGAGGAACGGGGCGACGAATACGACGCAGCCGAACATGTCGATCAGCGCCTTCCGCCGGACCGACGCCTCCCGGTAGAAGATGTCGACGCGGACGTGCTGGTCCTTCAGAAACGCATAGCCCGCGATGCCCATGAACATCATGCCGTTGAGCCAGACGTAAAGATCCTGCAGGGGCACCGATCCGGTGTTGAACGCATAGCGCATCACCACGACAGTGAAGCAGACGAGCACGATCCCCAGCGAGAAGTACGAGAAGATCCGGCCGAGTAATTCGTTCAGCGCGGCGATCACGCGAACGATGGAAGCGATGACCTGCATGATCCTCCGGCCGGGCTGGATTCTGACTGGCGGCAGCTACCACGAAGGCCTGCATCTTGTCGAATCCGGACGACTTTTGCGATCCCTTCGGATGGAGGTCGTTGCGCGCAACAACCTTTCTGTGCAGCCGCCCTTGCCGCAACTATGTTTAGAATTGGCTGTTGACGCGCCTGCGAGGCGGGCATAAAGACAATTTCCGGAGAACTACAATGACGCATGAACTGGTAATTCCTCGAAGGCGCGACCCCTGGCGGCGATGAACATCGCCCTGCCAGCACCGCGCCGCGCCCCCTCCTCGGGGGCTTTTTTATTCGCCGACGGCGCGGCGTGTGGACGGACCAGACTGAAGGACAGGATCGGAGAAGACCCATGAACCGAAACATGACCGGCGCGCAGATCGTCATCCAGGCCCTGCGGGATCAGGGCGTGGACACGGTGTTCGGGTATCCGGGCGGCGCGGTGCTGCCGATCTATGACGAACTGTTCCAGCAGAACGACATCCGCCATATCCTGGTCCGCCACGAGCAGGCCGCGACGCACGCGGCCGAGGGATATGCGCGCTCGACTGGCAGGCCGGGCGTCGTCCTCGTCACGTCGGGTCCCGGCGCGACGAACGCCGTCACCGGCATGGTCGATGCGCTGATGGACTCGATCCCGCTCGTCGTCCTGACCGGGCAGGTTCCCACGTTCATGATCGGCAACGACGCGTTCCAGGAGGCCGACACCGTCGGCATCACCCGGCCCTGCACCAAACACAACTGGCTGGTGAAGGACACGCGCGAGCTGGCCGGCACGATCCACCAGGCTTTTCACGTCGCGACGCACGGCCGCCCCGGCCCCGTCCTCGTCGATATCCCGAAGGACGTGCAATTCGCCACCGCCCCCTATACCCCGCGCGGAGCGGCAAAACTCGGCCATTACAATCCGCGCACCAAGGGCGACCCCAACGCGATCCTCGCCGCCGTCGAGGCGCTCGAAAGCGCCGAGAGGCCGGTAATCTACTCGGGCGGCGGCGTCATCAACGCCGGAACCGAGGCCAGCGCCCGTCTGCGCGCGCTCGTTGCGGAGACCGGTTTTCCGATCACGTCGACGCTGATGGGCCTCGGCGCGTATCCGGCGTCGGGTCCTGCCTGGCTCGGCATGCTCGGGATGCACGGCACCTACGAGGCGAACTGGGCGATGCACGACTGCGACACGATGCTCTGCGTCGGCGCGCGCTTCGACGACCGGATAACCGGGCGGCTAGATGCGTTCTCGCAGCATTCGCTGAAGATCCACATCGACATCGATCCGTCTTCGATCAACAAGAACGTCCATGTCGATGTCCCGATCGTCGGCGACGCGTCCGAGGTCCTCGCTGACATCCTGGATTTGTGGAAGACGCGCGGCGCGAAGACGAACTCTGTCGCCCTCCGCAAATGGTGGCGCCAGATCGACCAGTGGCGCGGCAAGAAGTGCCTCGCCTATCGCGGGTCGGACACGGTCATAAAGCCGCAATACGCGATGGAGCGGCTTGAGGCGCTGACGCGCGGACGAGACCGCTACGTCACGACCGAGGTCGGCCAGCACCAGATGTGGGCCGCGCAGTACATCGGATTCGACGAGCCGAACCGCTGGATGACCTCCGGCGGGCTTGGCACGATGGGCTACGGATTCCCGGCCTCGATCGGCGTCCAGATCGCGCATCCGGAGGCGCTGGTCGTCAACGTGGCCGGCGAGGCGTCCTGGCTGATGAACATGCAGGAGATGGGCACCGCGATCCAGTACCGCCTGCCGGTCAAGCAGTTCATCCTGAACAACGAGCGGCTCGGCATGGTGCGCCAGTGGCAGGAACTGCTGCACGGCGAGCGGTACTCGTCGTCCTGGTCCGAGGCGCTGCCGGACTTCGTCAAGCTCGCCGAAGCGTTCGGGGCGAAGGGCATTCGCTGCACCGATCCCGCGCTGCTCGACGACGCGATCATGGAGATGCTCGATTATCCCGGTCCGGTGATCTTCGACTGCCTCGTGGAGAAGCATGAGAACTGCTTCCCGATGATCCCGTCCGGCAAGGCGCACAACGAGATGCTCCTCGGCGAGGACGCGACCGCCGAAGCGATCGACGCCGGCGGCGCCGTGCTGGTTTGAGGCCGGAGCAGGAGTCGATAGCGAGGGCCACGTCGAACTCGGCAGCGAGCGCGAGCCGGTCACCGACAGCGCGATCGCCGATAGCGTAGTCGCCGGTCCCGCCGCCCGCGGCTGTCCTTTCACAGCGAGGCGCCGCCGCAAGGCCCGCGTGCCTCAGCCGGCGTCGACCGCGGTCCGACCGGCGAATTGGCTTTTGATCACGACTGCGTTAGGGTTCTCGCACAAGCACCCATCCCTGACGTCACCCGCGTTCAAGGCGGAGATTGCGGCGCCGTCTGTCAGTCGCACTCTCAGACCAGGAGACAAGATGTATAAGCGCTTGATGGTCCCGGTGGACCTCAACCACATTCCGGCGCTCGACAAGGCGCTGCGCGTCGCGGCCGATCTGTCCAGACACTACGAAGCGCCCGCCTGTTATGTCGGCGTCACTTCGCCGCAGCCGAGCCGGGTCGCGCATAATCCGGCCGAATACGCGGGCAAGCTCGAGGCCTTTGCGCGGCAACAGGCGAGCGCAAGGGGGCACACGGCCACGTCGCATGCGGTAATCTCCCACGATCCGTCGATCGACCTCGAGCGGGCGCTGCTGCGCGCCATCGACGAGACCGGCGCCGATCTGGTCGTGGTGGCCTCGCATCTGCCGGGCCTCGCCGACCGCTTCTGGCCGTCGAATGGCGGGTCGCTCGCTTCGCACGCGAGCGCCTCGGTACTCGTGGTCCGCTCCGCCGCCTGAAGCAAGCAAGAGAGAACCGGAGAACTGGCATGTCCGATACGTCAACCGACCAAGGCATCCCGGCGCCCGAGGGCCCGGCCGACATCATCGACACCGAGTACCAGATCGGCCAGGACAACGTCGAAGGCGCCGTCGGGCCATTCGGATTCGACGTCCACAACCCCGTCTTCCTGGTCTCGGGCCTGACCGTGATCGCCTTCGTCTTCTACACGCTTGCCCTGCCAGAGCAGGCAGGCGCGCTGTTCGGCTGGCTGTTCTCTGTCGTGACCAAGGGCTTCGACTGGTTCTTCCTGCTTTCGGCCAATATCTTCGTCCTGTTCTGCCTCGGCCTGATCGTGTCTCCCTGGGGATCGGTGCGGATCGGCGGCCAGAACGCGACGCCCGACTATTCCTACACGGGCTGGTTCGCGATGCTCTTCGCGGCCGGCATGGGCATCGGCCTGATGTTCTACGGCGTGTCGGAGCCCCTGAGCCACTTCTCGTCCTCGCTCGGAGGAGTGACGATCGAGAACGGCGTGCGCACCGACTGGGCGCCGCTCGGCGGCGCCGAGGGCGACGAGGCGGCGGCGATCCGGCTCGGCATGGCGGCGACGATCTTCCATTGGGGGCTGCATCCATGGGCGATCTACGCGGTCGTCGCCCTGGCTCTGGCGCTGTTTTCCTACAACAAGGGCCTGCCGCTGACGATCCGCTCTGCGTTCTACCCGATCTTCGGCGACCGGATCTGGGGGTGGACCGGCCATGTGATCGACATTCTCGCCGTGTTCGCGACGCTGTTCGGCCTGGCGACCTCGCTCGGTTTCGGCGCGACGCAGGCCGCGTCGGGGCTGACGTTCCTGTTCGGCTCGGGCGTGGCCGAGGAGGGCACGCGCAACATCCTCGGCATGCCGTTCGGCAATGCCGAGGAAACTGGCGTGCTGAACTCCGACATGCTGCTGGTGCTGCTGATCACCGGCATCACGGCGATCGCGCTGATCTCGGTGCTACGCGGCCTCGATGGCGGGGTGAAGGTGCTGTCCGAGATCAACATGGGCCTCGCGCTGCTGCTGCTGCTCTTCGTGCTGCTGGCGGGACCGACGCTGGCGCTGATCGGAGGCTTCTTCTCGAGCCTGGTCGCCTATATCGGCTACCTGCCGGCGTTGTCGAACCCGTTCGGCAGGGAGGACGTGAACTTCGTCCAGGGCTGGACGTCGTTCTACTGGGCCTGGTGGATCTCGTGGTCGCCGTTCGTCGGCATGTTCATCGCGCGCGTCAGCCGCGGGCGCACCGTGCGCGAATTCGTCGTCTGCGTCCTGCTGATCCCGTCGACGGTCTGCGTGCTCTGGATGTCGATCTTCGGCGGCGCGGCGATCCAGCAGGTCGTGCGTGACGGCATCACGGCGGTGCAGGACGCGCCGCTGGAGCTGCAGCTCTTCGAGATGCTGTCCGCGATGCCGCTGACGACGATTACGTCGATCGTCGGGATCGTGCTGGTGCTCGTGTTCTTCACGACCTCGTCGGACAGCGGCTCGCTGGTCATCGACACGGTGACGGCCGGCGGCAAGATCGATGCGCCGGCGCCTCAGCGTGTGTTCTGGTGCATCTTCGAGGGCGCAGTCGCGATGGTGCTGCTGCTGTCGGCCGGCGGCCTCGGCGCACTGCAATCCATGGTCATCTCGACGGGACTGCCGTTCACGATAGTGCTGTTGATGATGTGCTGGGCCATCGTGCAGGGCTTGCGGGCCGAGCCGCGCTGAGCCGGGCCACATGCCCTGTGGCTCCCGCGCCGGGCTTTTCAGCTCGCCGGGCGTCGTCGTCGGTCACGTCCGCCGGGCAGCAGCCGCGGCAGGCGGAGCCTGAAACAAGGCTGGCCGGCCGCCGCCGGCTTGTGTAGGAAGCGTCGCCGCATCCGACCGTCAGGAACCACAGCCATGTCGCCTCTGAAGATCAAGAAGGGTTCGTCGAAGCACTCCGCCTACGACCTGCGGAACCCGCTCGGGGACCATCAGGAGACCCACACGCTCGCCGTGCTGGTCGACAACGAGGCCGGCGTGCTGGCGCGCGTGATCGGTCTTTTCTCCGGGCGCGGCTACAACATTGACAGCCTGACCGTGGCCGAGACCGACCACGAAGGTCACCTGTCGCGCATCACCATCGTCACCACCGGGACGCCCGCCGTCATCGAGCAGATCAAGGCACAGCTCGGCCGGCTGGTTCCGGTTCACCTGGTGAACGACCTGACCGTCGAGAGCCCCTCAGTCCAGCGGGAACTTGCGCTGATCAAGGTTCGCGGCGTCGGCGACAAGCGGGTCGAGGCAATGCGCATGGCGGAGGTTTTTCGCGCCCGGATTGTGGACACGACGCTGGAGAGCTTCGTCTTCGAGATCACCGGCGCGCCCGAGAAGGTCGACACCTTCATTAAGCTGATGCGGCCGCTCGGCCTCGTCGACATCGCGCGCACCGGGGTCGCGGCGATCGCCCGCGGCGCAGCCTGAGTTCCGACCGGCGTCAGGCGCTTCTGCTTTTGACAGCGCATGTGATCGGCGGCGCTCCGCCGGCCGGGGTTGCTGGCGGGCTTCACGTCTTTTCGGTGCGCGCGCCGCTATGGTACACTTGAGGGACGCTGCGACGCTCCGTCCACACGCCGTTCTTTGCAAAATCCAGGTGCATATAGAGGGTCTTGCCGTTCGCACGATCAGCCGTGCGTTCCGCGCGCAACAGCCTTAACCGGAGGGAATCCGCGGCCTATGGCTGATCCTGCCCTTTCCGTTGTCATGCCCGTCTACAACCGGGCGGACAGCGTCCGCCGCGCGGTGCTGTCTGTAGTCGCCTCGGTTTCCGCAGCCGGTCTCAAGCATGGCGAGGTAGAAATGGTCGTGGTCGATGACGGCTCCACAGACGCGTCTCCGGTCATTGTCGAGGCGATCGCGGCGCAGGCGGCGCCGAAGATGCGCGTGACGGTGGTGCGTCAGGCCAATGCCGGTCCCTCGGCCGCGCGAAACAACGGGGTCGCCATTGCCCGTGCGCCGCATGTCGCCTTCCTTGACAGCGACGACCTGTGGTTCGACTGGACAGTCGAGACCTGCCTCTGGGCGACCAAGCTGCACCCCGAAGCGCCGCTGTTCTTTCTGAAGCCTTGTGTTTTCACCGACCACGATGCGCCCAGACCCGACCGTAGCCTGGGGTCGCGCTGCGACGTGCATGCTGGCTTCGTCGACGCCGTGATCAACCACAGCCGTCGATCGTTCGGAACGAACAATGTCATAATCCGCCGCGATACGTTCGATCGTCTGGGCGGCTTCTCTCCCGACTTCCGCTGCATGGAGGACACTGACCTGTTTCTGCGCGCCGACGACCAGGGGCCCTGCGTCGTGCTGGAAGGCGATCAGCTGTTCGGCCGCCAGCGCGGAAGGACCGACAACCTGACCGGAGACTGGGGCTGCGTGGTCGACGGCTTCATGAAGATGAAGCACAAGGAGATGACCGGACAGTATCCGAAGGCTTCCGCCGCCGACGACCGCAGGCTGACCTTCCTGGCGGGCTCGGCGGTACGGTCCTCACTGCTGTCGTTCGAGAACGGCCAACCGGTGCTCGCCTACAGGATATTCTTCGAGAACGCGCTGATTATCCTGCGGGGCGGCAAGGGGCGCTGGCTGTGGCGGGTGCCTCTGATCCCGCTCCTCTCGCTGGTCCGGCCGCAGAACTACTGCTTCCGCCTGCGTGCTCCTGTGAACCCGGCGGGGAGCCGCTGAGCCTCATCCGGCCCGCTCGGCGACGACATGCCGCCGCGTCTGCTCCAGGGGCGGAGGCTTTCGCTCAGTCCGAATGCAGGTCGCGCGGGATCGCCGGGCCGACCTCGAGCGCCTCGAACCTCGCCCGAAATCCTGTTCGCTCGGGCGAGGCGGCCATGAGCCCCACACGAGCGGTCCCCGCAACAAACGGCGCGAGGCGCGCCATCCGCCAGGGCTCGCCCTCCATCGCGTACTGCACCCGCAGCACGTCCCCGTGGCGGGTCAGGCGCGCGGATATCCAGTCCCGCGGCGCGGCGCGCGCGAAAGGGATCACCGACCAATCCGAGCGCGGCGCGCTGACCACGACGCTGAAATGCAGCAGCCCGTCGGTGAATTCGATCCCTGCCTTCGCCCAAGCGCCGCCGGCGCCGAGGATCATCAGACCAGCCTGATCGTACAGCGTTTCATACTCGCCCTGGAACCGGACGGATGCGGTGAAATCGCCGTCCACGGGCATGAGCCAGCCATGGCCCGAATCCCGCGTGAACCCATAGAAGGTTTCGCGCCAGAAATCCGTTCTGTCGCCAGTCTCGACCTCCATGCGCGCTGCGTCGCCGGACCAGACCGGCGGCGGGTTCAGCCACTCGAAGTTCATTTCTTGTCTCCTCTGCGCTCGACTGCGTCATCCTATCCGCGGGTTCCGGCCGCGTCATGCCGCCATCGCCGCCGGGCGGCCCCGATCAGTTTCGGACCCGATCCAGATGGCCGAGATCCCGCTCGGGATCGATTTGATCGCGCACCGCCCTTTTCAGAGGCTTCGCGTCGGGAAAGCCGCCGTCGCGCTTGCGCTCCCAGACCAGCGCGCCGCCGACGCGGATCTCGAAGGCGCCGCCCGTGCCGGGGATCAGCGTCACGCCGCCTAGCTCCTCGGAGAAGGTCGACAGCAGTTCCTGCGCCATCCAGGCCGCGCGCAGCAGCCAGTTGCACTGGCGGCAGTAGAGAATCGTCACACAAGGCTTGTCAGCCTCGGCCATAGCCGCCTCCGCCCGGCGTCTCGAGGATCCAGACATCGCCCGGCCCGATCTCGCGGCGGTCGGCGGCGGCCAGCGTCTCCTCGGAGCCGTCGGCGCGCAGGATGCGGGCGCGGCCCAACGCGCCAGGGCCGCCGCCGTCGAGCCCGGGCGGCGGCACCGTGCGATGGCCGGACAGGATCGCGATGGTCATCGGCGCGAGGAAGCGGATGCGCCGAACCGCGCCGTCGCCCCCGCGAAAGCGCCCCTGCCCGCCCGAGCCGTGGCGGATGCGGAATTCGTCGAGCACCACCGGATAGCGCCATTCGAGCACCTCCGGGTCGGTCAGCCGCGAATTCGTCATGTGCGTGTGCACCGCGCTGGTGCCCGCATAGCCCGAACCGTCGCTGAGCCGGCCCGCGCCCGAGCCGCCGCAGACGGTCTCATAATACTGGTAGCGGTCGTCGCCCCATGTCGTGTTGTTCATCGTCGACTGCGCGGCCGCCTGGACCCCGAGCGCGAGGAACAGCGCCGATGTCACGGCCTGGCTGGTCTCGACGTTGCCTGCGATGACCGCCGCCGGGTATTCGGGCGACAGCATCGTGCCCTTCGGCAGCACGACCTCGAGCGGCTTCATCACGCCCTCGTTCATCGGGATCGCATCGTCGACGAGGCAGCGGAACACGTAGAGCACCGCGGCCCGCGTGACCGGCTCGGGCGCGTTGTAGTTGGTCGCGAGCTGGGCGGTCGTGCCGGTGAAGTCGATCCGGGCCGAGCGCGCGGCGCGGTCGACGGTGACGCGGACGCGGATCTCTCGCTTCGTGCCGTCGATATCGTCGTCCATCGGGTAGACGATCTCGGCGTCGCTCAGCGCCTCGATCGCGCGGCGCACGCTTTCCTCGGCGTTGTCCTGAACGTGGCCCATGTAGGCCTCGACCACATCGAGGCCGAACTGTGCGACCATCTTGCGCAGTTCCTCGGCGCCCTTGGCGCAGGAAGCGACCTGCGCGCGCAGGTCGGCGAGATTGATCTCGGGCGCGCGGGCCGGGTACTTCGCCGACAGGAGCAGCTCGCGCGTTTCGGTCTCGCGGAAGCGGCCGCCGGAGACCAGCGTCCAGTTGTCGATATAGGCGCCCTCGTCGTGGATCGTGCGGCTGTCGGGCGGCATCGAGCCGGGCGTCAGCCCGCCGACGTCGGTGTGGTGCCCGCGCGCAGCGGTGAAGAACAGCACGCGGTCGCCGGCGTCGTTCCAGACGGGGGCGACCACAGTGATGTCGGGCAGATGCGTGCCGCCGTTGTAGGGCGCGTTCAGCACGAAGACGTCGCCGGGGCGCATGCCAGGGTTCTGCGCGACGACGGCCTTCACGCTCGCGCCCATCGAACCGAGATGGACCGGCATGTGCGGCGCGTTGGCGATCAGGTCGCCCTGGGCGTCGAAAACCGCGCAGGAGAAGTCGAGCCGCTCCTTGATCGTGACGCTGGCGGCGGTGTTTTCCAGCACCGCGCCCATCTGCTCGGCGATCGACATGTAGAGGTTGTTGAACACCTCGAGCAGCACCGGATCCGCCTCGGTGCCGAGTGCTACGCGTTTCGGGCGCGGCGTGACGCGGGTCAGCAGCACGTGGTCGTGGCCGGTGATCCGGGCGCGCCAGCCCGGCTCGACGAGGATCGCGGTATGCGGCTCGACGACCACCGCGGGGCCGCTGACCGCATCGCCGGGCCGCAGCGCCGCGCGGCGCACGAAGCGGGTCTCGATCCAGTCGCCGCCGAGAAAGACCGGCGCGGTCAGCGCGGTCTCGACCTCGGCCTCGGGGCGTTCGGCCATCTCGGCCTCGGTCTCGGTCAGGTCGGCCGCCTTGCCGATCGATTCGACCTCGACCGCGTGGATCACCAGCGCCGCATCGCCGGGGGCGAAGCCAAACCGGGCTGCGTGCGCGCGCGCGAAGGCCGACCGCATCGTGGCGAGGTCGTCGAAGCGGACCGGCAGCGCGGCGTCCGAGCCGCGGACCTTCAGGTGCAGCGTCTGGACCAGCGTTATCGCGCGTTCGTGGACGCCCTGCGCCTCGACCTCGCCCAGCGCCTCGACCCCGAGCGCATCGAGCCGGGCGGCGGCCGCGAGCCGGCTGTGGTCGTCTAGCTCGGCCTCGACGGCCTCGGCGCGGGTCGCGCGAATGTCGGCGAGACCCATTCCGTAAGCCGACAGCAGCGAGGCCATCGGGTGGATCAGGCAGGTCGACATGCCGAGCGTGTCGGCGATCGCGCAGGCGTGCTGGGCGCCTGCGCCGCCGAACACGGTCAGGCAGTAGCCTGAGACGTCGTAGCCGCGCTGGACGCTGATCTTCTTGATCGCGTTCGCCATGTTTTCGACGGCGATCTTCAGGTACCCCTCGGCGACCTCCTCGGCGGGCTTGCCGATCTCGGCGGCCTGTTCGGCGAAGCGGGCGCGCGTGGCCTCGATGTCGAGCGGGCGGTCGCCGTCGGGGCCGAAGATCGCGGGGAAGAACTCGGGGCGTAGCCGGCCAGTCAGCACGTTGGCGTCGGTGACCGCGAGCGGGCCGCCGCGGCCATAGGCGGCCGGGCCCGGATTGGCGCCGGCGCTGTCGGGGCCGACCCGCATCCGCGCGCCGTCATAGACCAGCAGCGAGCCGCCGCCCGCCGCGACCGTGTGGATGTTCATCATCGGCGCGGTCACGCGCACGCCGGCGACCTCCGCCGACATCACCCGCTCGTACTCGCCGGCAAAGTGGCACACATCGGTCGAGGTGCCGCCCATGTCGAAGCCGATGATCCGGTCCTGCCCGGCGATCTGGCTGACGCGGACCGCGCCGACGACGCCGCCGGCAGGCCCCGACAGAATCGCGTCCTTGCCCTGGAAAAGCCGCGCGTCGGTCAGCCCGCCCGAGGACTGCATGAACATCAGCTTCCCCGCCATGTCGCCGTCGAACGCCGCCGCCACCCGGTCGACATATCTGCGCAGGATCGGGGTCAGGTAGGCGTCGACGACCGTGGTGTCGCCGCGGCTGACCATCTTCATCAGCGGGCTGACCTCGTGGCTGACCGAGACCTGCGCGAAGCCGGCCTCGCGGGCGATCTCGCCGGCGCGAATCTCGTGCTCGCGGTGCCGGTAGCCGTGCACGAAGACGATCGCGCAGGCGTCGAGCCCGGCGGCGCGCGCCTCGGAGAGCTCGCCGCGCAGCAGCGCCTCGTCGAGCGGCCGCTCCACCTTGCCGTCGGCGCGGACGCGCTCGCGGGCCTCGACGACGCGGGAATAGAGCATCTCGGGCAGCACGATATGGCGATCGAAGAGCCGGGGCCGGTTCTGATAGGCGATGCGCAACTGGTCGCCGAGGCCCTGGGTGACGACAAGCGCGAGCGGCTCGCCCTTGCGTTCGAGCAGCGCGTTGGTCGCGACGGTGGTGCCCATCTTGACCGAGGAAACCCTGTCCGCGGGAATCGGGTCGCGCGCGCCGAGGCCGAGGAAGTCGCGGATGCCCTGCAGCGCCGCATCCTCGTAGCGCTCCGGGTTCTCGGACAGGAGCTTGGCGCGGCGCAGCGCGCCGTCCGCATCGCGCGCGACGATGTCGGTGAAGGTGCCGCCGCGATCGATCCAGAAATCCCACGCCGTCATGTCCGCCAGTCCCCGCCTCCGCTGCTGGCCACACATCATGCCGAGGCCGGGTTTGCAACTCCGCGCGTCGGCGGCACATGAGAGCCTTGAGGCATGCGCGAGTTCCAGCGGATTCCCCGCCCTCAGATTCGCCGACCTTCAGGCGGTCGACCAGCCGACACCCAGACATCGGCGGCGCTTGACGGAGGCGCCCATCCCCAGCCTACCGCGGCTGGCCAAGCCGTCTCAGCCGCCGTTCCGGCACGCTGTCCGGTGCGGTCTGGATCCGCTTGAGAGCGCGGCCAGTCGGATCGCCCCAACGCTGCTGCGCCGCCTTCCGGCGATCGTCCTGCGCCAGTCTTGGCCTGTCGGCGGTCACGCCTTCGCCAGAGGGCAAATCTGATGCTGCGCCGCGAACGCGCGACTGTTACCGTAGCCCCGATGTCGATCTGGAGCCGTATTTCGGACCTGATAAATGGCCTCGTCGCAAGGGGCGAAGGCCTGAGCGCCCTGTTCGATCGCACGCGCAAACACCCCGAGCGGAGCGTCGCCTTCACCATCGCCGTCGTCGGGCTCGGCGCCAAGATGGCCAAGGCCGACGGGCTCGTGAAACCGGTGGAGGTCGCGGCCTTCCGCCAGGTGTTCCATATCGCGCCGGAGGACGAGGCGGCCGCGGCGCGCGTGTTCAACCTCGCGCGCCAGGACATCGCCGGATTCGAGGCCTATGCCGCGCGCATCGCTAGGATGTTCCGCCGTCAGCCGCAGATGCTGGAGGACATCCTCGAGGGCCTGTTCCATATCGCGGTCGCGGATGGCAGCTACCACGAAGGCGAGGAGGCGTTCCTCGCGCGCGTGGCCGGGATCTTCGGCCTTTCCCCGCAGGCCTTCGCCTGCATCGAGGCCCGTCTCGCCGGAGGAGCGCGTCGTCCAAGTGATCCCTGGAAGGTGTTGGGCGTTGCGCGGGACGCCGATCTGCCGACGATTCGCGCGCGCTGGCGCACGCTGGTGCGCGAGAACCACCCCGACCGCATGGTCGCCCGAGGGCTTCCGGAAGAGATCGTCACGCTCGCCAACGCCCGTCTCGCAGCGATCAACGCCGCCTGGGAGGAGATATCCGCCAGGAGCCAGGAACGGCCGCAAGTCCTCGCTTGATCCGTCAGCCGCCGGCAAACCGGTCGCGGCCGCCCGGATCGGGCGGGGCCGCGCTCATCTCGAGGTGCAGGCGGTCCCCGATCCAGGGGTGCGCAAGCGCGACCTCCTCGTTGAGTTCTACGCCGAGCCCGGGCCCGTCCGGCACGCGCAGATGGCCGTCCTCTACTCGGAGCGGCTCCGTCAGCAGCGCGGCATGAAAACCGCCGCCATCGCCGATCGACTCGAGAATGAGGAAGTTCGGAATCGACGCCGCCAGCTGCACGCCGGCTGCCCAGGCGATCGGCCCGGCATAGAGATGCGGCGCCACCTGGGCATTGAAGGCCTCCGCAAGCGCCGCGACCTTGCGCGCCTCCAGAAGCCCTCCAACCCGCCCTAGACTGGGCTGGAGGACCGAGGCCGCGCCGGCGCGCAACAACGCGGCGAACTCGTATTTTGTCGTCAACCTCTCGCCCGCGGCGATGGGCACGCGCGCTGCAGATGCGACCCGCGCCATCTCCAGCGGGTTGTCGGGCGGAACCGGTTCCTCGAACCAGAGCGGGTCATGGGCCTCGATGCGCCGCGCCATCCGGATCGCGCCCGACGTGGTGAACTGGCCGTGCGTTCCGAAAAGGATGTCGGCGCGGACGCCGACCGCGGCCCGGATTTCGCGGCAGAAGACCTCGGACCGCTCCAGTTCCGCCATCAGCGGCTGGCGCCCGCCCTCGATGGAATAGGCGCCAGCGGGATCGAACTTGACGGCCGTGAAGCCAGCATCGACGCAGCGTCCCGCCGCCTCGGCAGAAGCGACCGGGTCGTTGTAGAACGCCGCCGCGTCCTGCCCGGGATCCGGATAGAGGTAGGTGTAGGCGCGCACGCGCTCGCGCATCCGTCCGCCCCACAACGCGTGTGAGGGACGATCATGCGCCTTGCCGAGGATGTCCCAGCAGGCGATCTCGAGGCCCGAGAAGGCGCCCATGACGGTCGGATCGGGCCGCTGGCTGAACCCGGCGGAATAGGCGCGGCGGAACATCAGCTCGACATGCTCCGGATTCTCGCCTGCCATGTGCCGCGCGAAGACGTCGCTGATCACGGCCCGCATCGCCTCGGGACCGACCGTCGCCGCATAGACCTCGCCCCAGCCGACGATGCCGCAAGCGGTCGTGACCTTCACGAACGTGAAGTAGCGTCCGCCAAAGCCGGGCGGCGGATTGCCAACCACGATGACGTCCAGATCGGCAAGCTTCATCGCATCCTCCCTTCCAGGCGCCAGAGTCACGACGGCGGCAACCGACCCTCTTTGGGTTCATCGCCGCGAGACCGAGCCGCCCTTGCGCGCGTCGACCGACCGGAGACTATCACGTCGCTCCGCCGCTGGCTTCGGCGACGCCGCCGCCTTGTGCGACAAGCTCATCCGCGCTGCGCCGCCGCCGTGGAGGCTGGTTGCTGGACGCCGGGCCGCACGTGCGAGCGCCGGCATTGCGCCGCACCGCGGCAAGCGTCTCATCGGCCGCAACTTGCCAGCGCGCCGGGCCCGCCGTATAGCCACGACGAATGTCGAACAGGTGAATCGAGCGGGACATGGCGAAGATCAACGGCAACGAAATTCGGCCGGGCAACATTCTGGAACATGACGGCGGCCTATGGGTCGCCGTGAAGGTCTCCCATGTGAAGCCGGGCAAGGGCGGCGCCTTTGCGCAGGTCGAGCTCAAGAACATTCGAGACGGCCGCAAGCTTAACGAACGGTTCCGCTCCGCCGACAAGGTTGATCGCGTGCGACTGGACCAGAAGGACCAGCAGTTCCTATACGAATCTGACGGACTGCTGCACTTCATGGATGCGGAAACTTTCGACCAGGTGACGATCCCGGCCGATATCTTCGGAGAACGTCGCCCATTCCTGCAGGATGGAATGACGATCCAGGTGGAATACTACGAGGAAGAGGCGCTGAACGCCCAGCTTCCCGACAAGGTGACCTGCACCGTCGTCGAGACCGAGCCGGCCGTGAAGGGCCAGACTGCGGCGAACAGTTTCAAGCCCGCCATCCTCGACAACGGCGTGCGGATCATGATCCCCCCATTTGTCGGCGAGGGCGAGGCGGTGATCGTGTCGACCGAGACGATGGACTACGTCGAGCGCGCCTGACCGGCGCCTCGTTGCCGCGCAACGTCGGAGCGACTACCTGTCGTCGCGACGAATGATCGTCGCAAGGACTGCGCCTTGGATCTAGCCCGCCTGACAGATGACCTGACCCGCCGGATCGAGGATTCGGTCCAGGACGTCAGCGAGGCGTTGTTCGACCCGGTGATCCGGCTCGGCGTGACGGGGCTGAGCCGCGCCGGCAAGACCGTCTTCATTACGTCGCTGGTCGCGAACCTGCTTGCGCGTGCCCGCATGCCGCAACTGCGCGCCGCGGCCGAGGGCCGGATCATGGCGGCTTACCTGCAGCCGCAGCCCGATCACTCCGTGCCGCGTTTTGCCTACGAGGACCATCTTGCGGACCTGCTCGGCCCCACGCCGCGGTGGCCGCAGAGCACGCGCACGATCTCGACGCTGCGCATGTCGCTGAGGATCGCGCCGAAGGGACTGTTTTCCGGGTTGTCGGGGCCCCGCAGCGTGCATCTCGACATAACCGACTATCCCGGCGAGTGGCTGCTCGACCTGCCGCTGATGAGCCAGTCCTACGAGGACTGGTCGGAAGCGGCGATCGCCGCCGCCCGCGGGCCGGCTCGCGCCGCCCATGCCGCGCAGTGGCTGGCCGATCTGGACGCCTGCGACCCGTCCCAGTCGCTCGACGAGGCGACGGCGCAGCGCCTTGCCGCGTGCTTCACCGAATACCTGTCCGCTGCGAAGGCGGCCGGCCTGTCGGACGTCGCGCCCGGCCGGTTCCTGATGCCGGGCGATCTCGAAGGCTCGCCGGCGCTGACGTTCTCGCCGCTGCCGCGCCCGGAGCGCCGTCGCTCCAACTCGCTGTGGCGCAACTTCGAGCGCCGCTTCAACTCGTACAAGCGCGTCGTGGTCGGCCCGTTCTTTCGCAACCACTTCGCCCGTCTGGACCGCCAGGTCGTGCTGGTCGACGCGCTCGGCGCGATTCACGACGGACCGCGAGCCGTCGAGGATCTGCGCGCCGCGATGGCCGAGATCCTGGTCTGTTTCCGGCCCGGCCGGAACTCGTGGCTGGCGCCCTTTCTCGGCCGGCGCATCGACCGGATCCTGTTCGCCGCGACCAAGGCCGACTACCTGCACCATTCGCAGCACGCCCGGCTCGCCTCCTTCACCGAGGCGCTGGTCGCGGAGGCGCGCGAGCGCGCGCGCTTCCGCGGCGCCGAGACCCGGGCGATGGCGATCGCCAGCCTGCGCGCGACCGTCGAGCAGACGGTGACGCGCGAAGGCGTCAGCGTGGACGTGGTGCGCGGCCGACGCGCTGACACCGGCGCGGAGGCCGCGATCTATTCGGGAGACCTGCCGGCCGATCCCGCCGCTCTGCTGGTTCCGGCCCGCCAGGGCGCCGGCGCCTGGGCCGACGCGGCCTTCGGGGTGACGGCCTTCGCGCCGCCCCTGCTCCGGCTCGCCCCCGGCGAGGGTCCGCCGCACATCCGGCTCGACCGGGCTGCAGAGTTCCTGATCGGAGACCGCCTGACATGAGCCGCCCGCCCCAGCCGTTCGTGATCCCGCTCGAAGATCTGCCGCCGTCGGACGCGGACCCGGCCAGCGCGCCGCCGCCGCCCGACGATCCGCCCACCGGCGAGGCGATGGTCCGCATGGCGGAGCTTGCGGCCCGTCCCGCGCGGCGTGGAAGCTGGCTCTGGCCGGTCGCGGGCAGCCTGCTGACGCTGATCGTCTCGGTCGCGGCCTACGACTATCTGACCGCTCTTCTGGCGCGCAACGAGATCCTCGGCACGATCGCGCTGGCGCTGACCGCGCTGCTCGCGCTGATCCTGGTCGGACAGGTCCTGCGCGAGGTGCTGGCCTTCCGGAAGCTGGCGCGGATCGACAAGTTTCGCGCCGAAGCGCTGGCCGCCTCGGCGACGGAAGACGCAAAGGCCGCGCGCGATCTGTCCGAGCGTCTCGAGACGTTCTACGCGGGACGCCCGCAGTTGCGCTGGTCACGCGAGACGCTGGCGAGCCAGCGCGCGGACCTGCTCGACGCCGACGCCTTGCTGCAGACCACCGAGCGGCATCTGCTTGGCCCGCTCGACACGGCGGCACGACGCGAGATCGAGGCCGCCGCGCGCACGGTCGCCGGCGCGACCGCGCTGATCCCGCTGGCCGCGGTCGACGTGATGGCGGCAGCCTCGCAGAACATCCGGATGATCCGGCGCATCGCCGAGGTCTATGGCGCCCATGCCGGCCTCTTCGGCTCGCTCAGGCTGCTGCGCGAGGTCGCCCAGCATCTGCTCGCCACCGGCGCCGTGGCGGTCGGCGACGACATGATCGGCTCGATGGCGGGCGGACACCTGTTCGCGCGGCTGTCGCGGCGCTTCGGCGAGGGCGTCGTCAACGGGGCGCTGACCGCGCGTGTCGGCATCGCCGCAATGGAGGTTTGCCGCCCCCTGCCCTTCGTCGCCCTGCCCCGGCCCAAGGTCTCGAACCTGATCGGTCGCGCGCTGACCGGCATGTTCCCGACCTCGGCCACGAAGGCGCCGCCGGAGCCGCGTGATCTGGCCTGAGGCCCCGCGCTCCCGTCGGAAAGTTGCCGATTGAACGCGCCCGGCCCGGGCGGTATAGGCCGCACCATGTCCAGGGATTTCGGCATCGCCTTCCGAATTACGGTCCCGGCGCTCTGACGAGGTCAGGGCCGCCGGGCCAGCGCGTCTTGCGCCCCTTCCCCTCCCTCGACCGAAAGCCCGCCCGACATGTGCGCCGACACGCCTGACTACAAAGACACGCTGTTCCTGCCAAAGACCGAGTTCCCGATGCGCGCGGGCCTTCCGCAGCGCGAGCCCGACTGGCTGGCGCGCTGGGAGCGGCTCGGCGTCTACGACCGTCTCCGTGAGGCGGCGGACGGCCGCGCGCCCTTCGTGTTGCATGACGGCCCGCCCTACGCGAACGGCAACCTCCATATCGGCCACGCGCTGAACAAGATCCTCAAGGACTTCATCGTGCGCAGCCAGCAGATGATGGGTCGCGACAGCCGCTACGTGCCCGGCTGGGACTGCCACGGCCTGCCGATCGAATGGAAGATCGAGGAGCAGTACCGCGCGAAGGGCAGGAACAAGGACGAGGTCCCGGTCGTCGATTTCCGCGCCGAATGCCGCCGCTTCGCCGAAGGCTGGGTCGAAGTGCAGCGCGAGGAGTTCAAGCGGCTCGGCGTCACCGGCAAGTGGGACGATCCGTATCTGACGATGGACTACCATGCCGAGTCGGTGATCGCCGACGAGTTCATGAAGTTCGTGATGAACGGCTCGCTCTATCTCGGCTCCAAACCTGTCATGTGGTCGCCGGTCGAGAAGACCGCGCTCGCCGAGGCCGAGGTCGAGTACCGCGACCACCAGAGCCACACGATCTGGGTGAAGTTTGAGGTCCGGACAGTTGGCGGAGCAGAAAGAACACCTGCGGATTTATTTGGAGCATCGGTCGTCATCTGGACGACGACGCCCTGGACGGTTCCCCAGAACCGCGCGATCGCGTTCAACCCCACCATCGCCTACGGGCTCTACGAGGTCACAGGCAGGCCCGAGGAATGCTGGGCGCGGATTGGAGACCGCTATCTGCTGGCCGACGCACTGGCCGAGCAGGTGCTTGGCCAAGCGCGGCTGGATCCGACCATGTATCGCCGCTTGAGAGATGTGCCGACTCAAGAACTCTCCATGCTGACCTGCTCCCATCCATTCGACCGGCTCGACGGCGCTGCAGGTGAATGGGATTATGCTATCCCTCTGCTCCCTGGCGACCACGTCACCGACGACGCCGGCACCGGCTTCGTGCACACCGCGCCCAGCCACGGCGACGACGACTACCAGATGGGCCGCCGCTTCGGCCTGAAGATGACCCACAACGTGCTCGAGGACTCGGCCTTCCGCCCGGACCTGCCGTTCTTCGGCGGGCTGGCCGTGTTCGACGCCAAGGGCAAGGAGGGCAAGGCGAACAGGGCCGTCATCGACAAGCTGGTCGACTGCGGCGCCCTGCTCGCGCGCGGTCGGCTCAAGCACTCCTACCCGCATTCCTGGCGCTCCAAGGCGCCGGTCATCTTCCGCAACACGCCGCAGTGGTTCGTCGCGATAGACAAGCCGCTCGACGACGGCATGGGCGAATACGGTGACACGATCCGAAGCCGCGCGCTGACGTCCATCGACGAACTCGTCGAGTGGACCCCGCAGACCGGCCGCAACCGCATCCACTCGATGATCGAGGCTCGGCCCGACTGGGTCCTGTCGCGCCAGCGCGCCTGGGGCGTGCCGCTGACCTGCTTCGTGAAACGCCTGCCGGGCGGCGAGGTCGAGATCCTGCGCGACCCGGCGGTCAACGCCCGCATCCGCGACGCATTCGAGGCCGAGGGCGCCGACGCCTGGTACGCCGAGGGCGCCAAGGCGCGCTTCCTCGGCAACGACCATGACCCGGCTGAATGGGACATGGTGACCGACATCCTCGACGTCTGGTTCGATTCCGGCAGCACGCATGCCTTCGTGCTGCGCGACCGGCCCGACGGCGTCTGGCCCGCGAACCTCTATCTCGAAGGCACCGACCAGCATCGCGGCTGGTTCCACTCGTCGATGCTGCAGGCCTGCGGCACGCGCGGGCGCGCGCCCTACGAGGGCGTGCTGACCCACGGCTTCACGCTCGACGAGAACGGCATGAAGATGTCGAAATCGATCGGCAACACCGTCGCGCCGCAGGACGTGATCAAGCAGTACGGCGCAGACATCCTGCGGCTCTGGGTCGCGCAGTCCGACTACACGGCCGACCAGCGCATCGGTCCGGAGATCCTCAAGGGGGTCGCGGACGGCTACCGGCGGCTGCGCAACACGCTGCGCTTCCTGCTGGGCGCGCTTGACGGGTTCGATCCGTCCGAGCGCGTGGCGGCGGCCGAGATGCCCGAGCTGGACCGCTGGGTTCTGCACCGGCTGGCGGAACTCGACGGCGTCGTGCGCGACGGATACGCGGCCTACGACTTCCAGGGCGTGTTCCAGGCGCTGTTTCAGTTCGCAACCGTCGATCTGAGCGCGTTCTACTTCGACATCCGCAAGGACGCGCTCTACTGCGACGCGGCGGACAGCCCGCGCCGGCGCGCGGCGCGCACCGTGCTCGATGCGCTGTTCGAGCGGCTCGTGACCTGGCTCGCGCCGATCCTGCCCTTCACGATGGAAGAGGTCTGGCTCGAGCGGCATCCGGGCGAGGAAGGCTCGGTGCACCTGGTCGACTTCCCGCCAATGCACGGCGGATGGTACGACCCTGCGCTCGCCTCGAAGTGGGAGCACGTGCGCCGTGCCCGCCGCGTCGTCACCGGCGCGCTCGAGATCGAGCGGCGCGAAAAGCGCATCGGCGCAAGCCTCGAGGCCGCGCCGGTCGTGCATGTCTCCGACCCGGAGATGCTGACGGCGCTCGCCGGTCTCGATCTGGCCGACATCTGCATCACGTCGGACCTGACGTTGACGGAGGCCCCGGCCCCGGCATCTGCGTTCCGGCTTGAAGAGGTGCTAGCGGTCGCCGTGGCGCCTGCTCTTGCCGAAGGCGAGAAATGCGCTCGGTGCTGGAAGGTCCTGCCTGACGTCGGAACTCACGCACATCCGGGCGTGTGCGCGCGCTGCGACGCGGCGCTTGGCTGACCAGCGCAGGCCGCAGCCGCCCGGGCTGCGCGCGCGGCGTCAGCGGGGCGGCGCGGCGCGTTCGCGGGCCGGGAACGCCTGCATGATCATGCCGACTACCAGCAGCCACAGACTGGTCGCGAGCAGTCCCCAGGCGACCCAGGCCGGCGGCTCGAACATGTCCCAGATCGACCAGGCGGCCAGCGCAACCCAGATCAGCGTCATGCCCAGATTGAGCGGCTGCCAGCGTTCCGTCCGCATCGGGTGGATGAACTTCAACCATGTAAACTGGGCGCAGGCGAGGATCGCGATGACCGAGAGCGTCACCCAGACGGGCGGCGTGAAGATCAGGAAAACCAGCAACGGCATCTGCCAGACCGCCGGGAAGCCGTAGAAGCAGTTGTCCTCCGACTTCATCCGCACGTCTGCGAAGTAGACGACGCCGGTGATCGCGATCACCAGCGCGGACCCCAGTCCCCACGGAGCCGGCAGCAGGTCGGAGTAGATCAGCGCGTAGGCAGGGATGAACACATAGGTCAGGTAGTCGATCACCAGATCGAGCACCGAGCCGTCCCAGTTCGGCGCATTCTTCTTCGTGTCGACCCTTCGGGCAAGCGGCCCGTCGATCCCGTCGACGATCAGGGCGACGCCGAGCCAGCCGAACATCAGACGCCAGTTCCCCTGCGTCGCGGCCACGAGCGCCATCAGCGCCAGAGCCGCTCCGGAGCCGGTCAGCAGGTGGACGGAGAACGCGAGAGGCTTCGTCTTCATTGCTCCCGCATACGGCCAAAGCTCTGGGAGCGAAAGCCCGGGCGGGTTCCTTTTCGCCCGCCGCAACCGTTTATATGCGCCTTGACGCGCACCGGCCCCGCTCCTAATGGAAACACGGCTCTGGCGACGTGGCGGAGTGGTTACGCAGCGGATTGCAAATCCGTGCACACCGGTTCGATTCCGGTCGTCGCCTCCAGATTCCTGATCGGTCCTTCCGCTTCGCTTCCCGAAAGCGGACCGCAGCCCGACATTTCCTGCGGCGGGACGATCGGCGCGTTGCCGCGCGGCGACCGGCTCTGATAGGGCTTGAGCCGCGCGCCGTCCGTGCCCGGAACCGCGCGAGGAGGAGCGATGACGGCAATCATCTTCGACGTCGGCAACGTGCTTATCCGGTGGGACCCCAAGCTGTTGCTGCGCCAGATCCTGCCCGACGAGGCGGCGGTCGAAGCCTTCCTGCAGGATGTCGATTTCCCGGCCTGGAACCTTGCCCAGGACGCGGGACGCAGCTGGGCAGACGGCGTCGCCGTTCAATCCGCTGCGACACCCCGACACGCCGGGACGCTGGCGGCCCTCCACGAGCGCTGGCACGAAACGCTGCCGGGACCGGTGCCGGGAAGCATCGAGATCCTCGACGCCTTGCGCGACGCGGGGCGGCCGCTCTATGCGATCGCCAACTACTCTGCGGAGAAATGGGACGAGACCCTTCTGCGGTTTCCATTCCTTCGGAGCACGTTCCGAGATGTGGTTGTCTCCGCGCATGAGCGTCTCACCAAGCCGGACCCCAGAATCTATCGGCTCTGCCTGAGCCGCAATCAGCTGAAGCCGGCGGACTGCGTCTTCATCGACGACGCTCCCGCCAACGTCGCCGGAGCGCAGGCCGTCCGCATGGACGCGATCCATTTCACCGACGCCGAGGGCCTCGCGTGGGCGCTGCGCCTGCGCGGGCTGCTGACCTGAACGCTCCCGTCCGCCTGGAGGAGATCTAGCATGATCCAGTATTTTCGCCCGCACGGCGCCGGGCTCGCGCCTGCCACGGGGCCGGGGGAGGAATCGACGTCGGTCTGGATCGATCTGAAGGATCCGGATCGTGCGACCATTGATCGCATCGAGGAGGAGATCGGCGCCGAACTCCCGACGCTGGCTGACATGCAGGAGATCGAGGCTTCGAGCCGGCTTTACATCGAGAACGGCGTCGGGTTCCTGACTGCGACCGTTCCGTACGGCTTCGAGGACAATGACGGCCAGCTCGCGCCGGTTGCGTTCGTCGTCACGCCGACCCGGCTGGTCACGATCCGCCACCACGAGCACAAGGCGTTTCTCGCGTTCCCGACACGGGCCAGCCAGGCTGCGGCCGGCTGCGCCAGCGCGAACGGCGTGCTGCTCGGCCTGCTCGATGCGATCACGGACAGGATCGCCGACATCCTCGAGCGCTGCGCGCGCGACATCGACGGGCTGTCGCGTTCGATCTTCCGGCCATCGGAGTCGCCGCAGGCCAAGAGCCGCGATTTCCAGAAGCTGCTCGAGATGATCGGCCAGCGCGGCGACACGGTGTCGAAACTGCGCGAAAGCCTGTCGTCGCTAGAGCGGCTGTTCGGCTTCCTTGGTCAGGTCACGCTGAACGCCAAGGCGCCGCGCGACGTCCGGCAATACGTGAAGACGCTGACGCGGGACACGCATTCGATGATCGAGTATGCGGAATTCCTGTCGCAGAAGATCACGCTTCTGCTCGATGCCTCGCTCGGCATGATCTCGATCGAGCAGAGCGGCATCATCAAGATCTTCTCGGTCGTCGCGGTGGTGTTCTTGCCGCCGACGCTGATCGCTTCGATCTACGGCATGAACTTCGCGGTGATGCCGGAACTGGCGCTGTCCTATGGCTACCCGCTCGCGATCGTGCTGATGATCATCTCCGCCATCCTGCCCTATCTGTTCTTCAAGAACCGCGGGTGGCTGTAATCTCAGCCGAGGAGCGGGAGGCGCGAGACGACGCTGAAATCTTCCGTCGGCAGCCTCCCCGAACAGGCAGAGATCGCGCACCGGCGCCGGATCCACGATCGCGGGCGCCAGATGCGGGTCGATTGCGCGGGCGACCGCAGCGAGAGCGTCCCCGGTCAGCGGGCCGGTCAGCGTCAGGTGGAAGCGGAACTCCTCGAGGACGTACGGATAGCCCCATTCCGCCAGGTAGCGCGCCTGCCGCGTGCCGAGGCTTCCGGGTCGGCGACGCGCGATCTCGGTCGGCGTCAGCGGCGCGCGGAAGCGGTCGAGGCGCCGCACGCAGGCTGCAGCCAGGGAATCGATTGCTGCGGTCGGGCCGATCGGCGTCAGAGCGAGGAATCCGTCAACCGGTCGCAGCGTCATCCGAAGCTCGAACGGCTCCGTCTCGCAGGCGATCGCCCGTGCCTCGGCCTCGAGATCGTCGGGAGACGCCCCCTCGGCGAGCCGGAACGGCGCCTTCAGCGTGCCGTGAAAGCCATATCGGGCTGGCGTCGCGACCAGCGATTCGCGCGGGAACGGAAGCCCCGCGAGATCGACGCCTTCGCACAACGCGCCGGTCTCCGCGTCCCGGCCGAGCCAGGCCGCCGCGCGCTGCGCCAGTTCCGTGTCCGGGCGCGGCGCGACATAGGCCGCGTAACGCCGATACGCTTGCATCCCGTTCCTCCCGGCGGCATCACCCGGCCATGACACGGGCCGCCCGCTCCGCGCAAGCCGACGAGACCGTTCTTGCGAACGCGACGCTCGTGCTCGAGACCGAGCTCCGGCGCGGCGCGCTGGTGATCCGCGACGGCCTGATCGCCGCGATCGATGACGGCGGCGGCGCGCGGACGCCGGGCGCGGTGGATCTGGATGGCGATCTGCTCGCCCCCGGTCTGATCGAGCTGCACACCGACAACCTGGAGCGACATCTTCAGCCGCGACCCGGCGTCGACTGGCCGCGCGCGGCGGCCGTCGTCGCCCATGACGCCGAGTTCGCCGGCTGCGGCGTGACCACGGTGTTCGACGCGCTGCGGATCGGCTCGATGCGGGTTCCCGGCCGCGCCGATAACGGCGCCTATGCGCGCGGCGTGGCCTCCGAGATCGGCGCGCTGGTCGGCGCCGGCCTGCTGCGCATCCGGCACCGCCTGCACCTGCGCGCCGAGATATGCTCGGAGACGCTTGAGGACGAACTCGCCGAATTCAGCGACAGGGATCGGGTCGGCATCGTCAGCGTGATGGACCACACGCCCGGTCAGCGCCAGTTCGGCGACATCGACCGGATGCGCAGCTTCGTCCAGAGCCGGCACGGACTGAACGACGCGGAGTTCGTCGCGCACGTGGCCCGGCTCCAGGCCCTCGGAGCGCGGGTGGGGGCGCGGCACGCGGCGGCCATCGTCGCCGGCGCCGGCCGGCTCGGCGCGGTCCTCGCCAGCCACGACGACACGACCGAGGATCAGGTCGCGGTCTCGGCCGCAAGCGGCGCGCGCATCGCCGAATTCCCGACGACGCTCTCTGCCGCCCGCGCGTCGCATGCGCGCGGCGTCGCGGTCATGGCCGGCGCCCCGAACCTGCTCCGGGGAGGGTCGCACTCCGGCAACGTCGCGGCGCAGGCGCTCGCCGAGGACGGCGTGCTCGATATCCTGTCCTCGGACTATGCCCCGGCGAGCCTGCTGCTTGGCCGCGCTGAAGTTCGGCCGCGACGGCGGCGACATGGCGCGCGGCTTCGCGGCCGTGACGGCTGCGCCGGCGCGGGCGGCCGGGTTCGCCGATCGCGGCCGTCTGGCTCCGGGGCTGAAGGCCGACCTGGCGCGCATCCGGCTGCACGGCGATCTGCCGCTCGTGCGCGGCGTCTGGGTCGGAGGCGCGCGGGTGGCGTGAGGCGCCGGAGCCGCGGCCCGCAGAGACGCTCTCCCATCCCTCCAGCGCGTCGACCGCTCAGGCGCCGGCCTCGCCCCGACCCATGCGCGCCGGGCGCTGGCGCTGCGGGCGGCGCCCGCGCAGAACGCCGAACTCCAGCACGATCTCCGAGACCAGGTGCTCGCGACGATACGCCATCACATGCACGCCGGACACGCCCTTCATCTCGCGGATCTCCTGGATCAGCTCGATGCAGAGGCGACGGCCCTCCTCGGCCGGTTTCTTCGCCCGTTCCAGCCGCTCGATGATCCGGTCGGGGATGTGGATCCCGGGCACGTTGCTGCGCATCCATCGCGCGGCGGCCGGCGAGGCCAGCGGACCAACTCCGGCGAGGATGTAGACCCGCTCGTCGAGGCCCAGATCGCGCACCCGGTCCATGAACCGGCGAAACATCGGCATGTCGCAGATGTAGTTGGTCTGGATGAACTGGGCGCCCGCCTCGATCTTCTTCGCAAGCCGCTCCGCGCGCCACTCGTAGGGCGGCGCGCAGGGGTTCTCGGCGGCCCCGAGGAACACCCGCGGCGGCCGGGTGATCCGCCGGCCGGAAAGGAACATGGCGTCGTCGCGCATCGTGCGGATCGTGCGCAACAGCGATATGCTGTCGAGGTCGAAGACCGGCTTCGCCCCCGGCTGGTCCCCGACCGCGACCCCGTCCCCGGTCAGGCACAGGATGTTGCGCACGCCCATCGCCGCGGCGCCCAGCACGTCGCCCTGCACCGCGATCCGGTTCCGGTCGCGGCACGAGAATCTGGTAGACCGTGCCGTAGCCTGCCCGCGTCAGCAGCGCCGAGATCCCGATCGACGACATGTGGCAGTTCGCGCCCGAGGCGTCGGTCGCATTGATCGCGTCGGCGACCTCCGCGAGTGGCCGCGCAGCCTCCAGCACGTCGGCCGGGTCGGCGCTGTCGGGCGGGTTCAGCTCCGCCGTGACCGCGAACCAGCCCGCGCGCAGCACGCGCTCGAGCCGGCTGCCCGACACGTGGCCCGGAGGCGGCTCCTCGTAACGCGGGAACCGGTCGTCGAGGGCGTCGCTCACCGCTGCGGGTCCCGGCGAACCGCGTGCGACGGCTCCTGCGCCAGCGGCGCGGATGCCGGCTCCAGCTCGCGCGCGCCGGCGAAGGCGCGCGCCAGCGCCGTGCGGTCGGCCCGGACGGGCCCGACGCGGCCAGCCTTCTCGCGGCTCGCGCGCAGCCAGGCCGACGAGCCGCGCAGCGACCGGTCGACCGGCGGCAGCACCGCCCCGATCCGCCCGCCGCCCCGCATCCGCGTCGCTCCTTCCCAGGCCAGCGCCCAGACGCAGAGCATGTCCGGCTTGACCTCGCAGAAGCCGCCCGGCCGCACGCCGCCGCAGGGGCCGTTGCGCAGCTCCTTCGGGCAGTTCATCGGGCAGGACATGCCAGTCGAGGACAGCACGCACTGGCCGCACATCCGGCAATCGAACAGCAGCCCCTTGACCCCCTTCTCGACGAAGGCGACCGGACGCTCGATGCGGTCGTAGCCGATCCGGGCGAACAGCGGATCGAGCCGCACAAGGAGCCGCTCGAGCGCGACATAGAGCCGCTCGAAGGCGCGCGACCGCCGAACGGCGAGGAGACGAAGCCTGTACATACGCCGTGAATAACACGACGCTCGGGGCGCGCGATCGGGAAATCGAGCAGCCACGGGGCATTGCGCGCGGCGCGCGGCCTGTCTAATCGGTCGCCGTCAGGGAGCGGAGGCGACGCCATGGACGTGGACGCACGGGACAAGATCATCGACGGAAAGGCCTTCGCCGCCCTGCTGCGCGCGCGGCTGGCCGACCTGGCGGCTTCGCTCAGGGCGAACTCGGGCCTGGTCCCGGGCCTTGCGGTGGTTCTGGTCGGCAACGACGCCGCCAGCGAGGTCTATGTCCGCTCCAAGGCCACGAACTGCCGGGGCGCGGGCCTGCATTCCGAGGAACATCGGCTGGACGCCGGCGCCCCGGAGACCGAATTGCTGGCGCTGGTCGAGCGACTGAACCACGATCCGGCGATCCACGGCATCCTTGTGCAGTTGCCGCTGCCGCCGCAGATCGACGCGGCGCGCGTGATCAACGCGATCTCGCCGGAGAAGGACGTCGACGGCTTCCACGTCGAGAATATCGGGCGCCTCGCGACCGGACAGCCGGCGCTCGTCCCCTGCACGCCGCTCGGCTGCCTGATGCTGCTCCGCGACCGGCTCGGCAGCCTCGCGGGGCTGGAGGCCGTCGTGATCGGGCGCTCGAACATCGTCGGCAAGCCGATGGCGCAGTTGCTGCTGCGCGACGACTGCACGGTGACGCTGGCCCATTCGCGCAGCCGCGACCTGCCCGCGATCGCCGCGCGCGCCGACATCCTGGTCGCCGCGGTCGGCCGGCCCGGCATGATCGGGGCGAACTGGATCAAGCCCGGCGCGACGGTGATCGACGTGGGCATCAACAGGGTCGCCGGACCCGACGGCCGGGCGGCGTTGCGCGGCGACGTCGACTTCGACGCCGTCCTGCCGCGCGCCGGCGCGATCACGCCGGTGCCGGGCGGGGTCGGCCCGATGACGATCGCCTGCCTGCTCGCCAACACGCTGACCGCGGCCTGTCGCCAGAACGGCCTACCCGATCCCGGAGGGCTCGCGCCCTGACCGGCGCCGCCGAAGCGCTGGAGCGCGTCCGTGCGCTAAGTGACGCGATCCGGGCCGCAGAGATTGCCGGACGCGGCCGAGCGTCCCGAGCCTCTGCGGGCGCCGCGATGCCGGACCTGGAAGCGCTCGTCGCCAAGTGGCGCGCCGGCGCCAGCGTCGCAGAGCGCGTCACGCTGGCGCAGGGATTGTGGGACAGCGATCTGCACGAAGCCCGGCTTGCCGCGGCCGCGCTGCTGACGCAGGCGCGCATCCCGCAGGACGAGCCGCTGGTCTGGGCCGAGTTCCTGCGCTGGCTGCCGCAGTTTGATGCGGTCGCGGTCGCCGATCGGGCCTGTCGCGTGGCCGAGCGCCGCGTGGCGGCGGTCCCGTCGCGGCTCGACGTCGTCGAGGGATGGCTCGGCGACGCGAACCCGCTGGTCCGCCGCGCCGTCATGCTCGCCGCCTTTTCCTGGAGCAAGACGAGCCACCCGAACGAAGCCGCGCTTGCCGCACGGGCGCGCATCCTCGGCTGGGCCGGCAGTCTCGCCTCCGACCGGGACGCCCGCGTGCGTCAGGCGACGGCGGCCTGGCTCCGCAGCCTCTCGGTGCGCGCGCCGGATCTTGTGCGGGCCTTCCTCGACAGCGAGGCTAGCGCCGGCTTCAACCGGGCCGAGCGCCGGGAGGCGGCCGCGCGGCTGCGATAGGTCGGCGCGATGACCCGGATGCGCCGTCCCCTCAGGACGCCGCACCCCGCTCGCGCAGCACGCTGCGCTGGATCTTGCCGGTTGCCGTCAACGGCAGGCTCTTGACGAAGACGACCTCGCGCGGCGCCAGATGCGTTGAGACGCGGCCCCGGACGCGCGCGATCAGGTCGTCCGCGAGGCCCTCCGTCGCGGCGCCGGCGCGCAGCACGACGAATGCCCGGACCGTCTCGGTCCGGATCGGGTCAGGCACGCCAATTACGGCCGCCATCGCGACGTCCGGATGGCCGGACAGGCAATCCTCGATCTCCGACGGCCCGATCCGGTAGCCGGACGAGGTAATCACATCGTCGCTGCGGCTCGAGAAGAAGACATATCCCCCGGCATCCATCGCCGCCTCGTCGCCGGTTCGCAGCCAGCCGCCCAGGACCTTTTCTGCAGTCTTTTCGGGACGCCTCCAGTACTGGAGGAACATCACCGGGTCGGGCGCGCGGACGGCGATCTCGCCGGTTTCCCCCGGCGGCAGCGGCCTGCCATCGCCGTCCAGGATCGCGACGTCGTGGCCGGGAATCGCCCGGCCGGCGCTACCGGCGCGGACCGCCATCACCGCGGCGCAGTTGCCGATCACGGCGTTGCATTCGGTCTGGCCGTAGAACTCATTGATCTCGCGGCCGAAGACGCCGCGCCCCCATTCCAGCATCTCGGCGCCGAGCGGCTCGCCGGCCGAGGCGACGCTGCGCAGTCCCGCGCAGGACGCCACGCCGGCCTGCCGCATCAGCTTCAGCGCGGTCGGCGGCAGGAAAGCGTTCCGCACGCCCAGGTCGCGCATCAGCGACACGGCGCGGTCGGGATCGAACCGCGCCATCCGATGCGCAATGATCGGCACGCCGGCCTGGAGGCCGGGCAGCAGCACGTTGGTCAGCCCGCCCATCCAGGCCCAGTCGGCGGGCGTCCAAAGGCAGTCGCCCGGCTGCCCGAGGAACTCGTGCGCGAGCGTGATCCCGGGCCAGTGGCCGTCCAGCACCCGATGCGCATGCAGCGCCCCCTTCGGCGGCCCCGTCGTGCCGGACGTGTAGGAGATGAAGGCCGGGTCGTCGGGCCCGGTCGGGGCGACCGGACAGGAATCCGCCGCCTTGCCGAGTTCCTGCCAGAAGCCGTGCGCGCCGCCCTCGCGGCGGTCGATCGAAAAGATCGAACGCAGCGACGGAAGCGACTCCCGCGCCTCCAGCGCCTTATCGAGGTTCGACCCATCCGTCACCAGCGCCTTCGCCTCCGAATCCGCCAGCCGGAAACGCAGGCCGTCGGGTCCGAACAGCGTGAACAGCGGCACCGTGACCGCGCCGATCCGCCAGGCCGCCAGATGCGTGAGCAGCGTCTCGGGCGTCTGCGGCAGCAGCACGGCGATCCGGTCTCCATGCCCCACGCCGTGGCCGCGAAACGCGTTGGCCAGCCGTCGCGCCGCACGGGCCAACTGCAGGTAGCTGTAGTCCCGCACCTCGCCGTCGGGCCGCAGATAGCGCATCGCGATCCGGTCGGGCTCCGCCCGCGCCCAACGGTCGCAGACGACCTCGGCGATGTTGAAGCGGATCCGGCGGGGCCAGCGGAACGAAGCCCGCATCCCATCCCAGTCCGCGCCTGGAGCCAGGTCCGGACAACTCGTCGCGCGCATGAGATCTCATCCCGAGTTCAGGGCCTCCACCCTAGTCCGCCGCGCGGCCGGAGGGAAGATGCTGCATCGCAGCGAAACGGCGACCGCGGGCTCGCGACTTGAACTGGGCGCCGACGGTCCCTAATGTCCGAACTGCACAGAGTGGGGATAGCGCCGTGACCGACAAGCCGATCCTGATCGATCCGTTCGCGCGCGCAATCAGCTATCTGCGCGTGTCCGTCACCGATCGCTGCGACTTCCGCTGCGTCTATTGCATGTCCGAGCACATGGAGTTCCTGCCGAAGAAGGAACTGCTCAGCCTCGAGGAGCTCGACCGGCTGTGCTCGACTTTCGTCGCGCTCGGCGTCCAGAAGCTTCGCATCACCGGCGGCGAACCGCTGGTGCGCAAGGGCGTCATGACGTTCTTCCGCGCGATGGGGCGCCACCTCGACTCCGGCGCCCTGAAGGAGCTGACCCTGACCACGAACGGCAGCCAGCTCCGCCGCTTCGCGCGGGACCTCGCGGATTGCGGCGTGCGCCGCGTCAACGTCTCGCTCGACACGCTCGATGAGTCGCGGTTCCGCGCGATCACGCGCTGGGGCCGGCTCGGCCAGGTCCTCGACGGGCTCGACGCCGCGGCCGAGGCCGGTCTGCGCGTCAAGATCAACGCCGTCGCGCTGAAGGGCGTCAACGATGACGAGGTCCACGACATGGTCGCCTGGTGCGGCGCCCGCGGCTTCGACCTGACCTTCATCGAGGTGATGCCGATGGGCGACCTGGGCAATGAGGACCGCCTCGACCAGTACTGGTCCCTCAAGGACTTGCGCCGCGAACTTGAGACGCGGTGGAGCCTCTCCGACACCGCCGAGCGCACCGGCGGGCCGGCCCGCTACGTCCGCGTCGCCGAGACCGGCGGGCGCATCGGCTTCATCACGCCGCTGACCCACAACTTCTGCGAAAGCTGCAACCGCGTGCGGCTGACCTGCACCGGCCAACTCTACATGTGCCTCGGCCAGGAAGACGAAGCGGATCTGCGCTCGGTCCTGCGCACGACCGGCGACGACGACGCGCTGGTCGCCGCCATCCGCGCCGCGATCGCCCGCAAGCCCAGGGGCCACGACTTCGACTATTCCCGCCAGACCGTCGCCGGCCAAGTATCTCGCCACATGAGCCATACCGGCGGCTGACCCCCGTGACGGCCGTCGGCGCCCTACGATCCGTGGCGCTGTCGGCGGCGGTCCTTTCCTGCGCGCCCGGCCTGGCGCAGGAGGCCGCGCGCTGCGCCGGCCGCCCGGCGTCCCGCAAGGGGCCCGTGCATTGGAACTGCATCGCAACTAGCATAGTTTGACAGGGCATCCACGCGGCGGCCATCGGCCGTCGCCATCAATGAGGGGGACTACATGAAACGCACAGGTTCGGCCGTCTGGAATGGCGCCATCAAGCAAGGCTCGGGCGTCGTCTCGACCGAGAGCGGCGTGCTGGACGCCGTGCCCTACAGCTTTTCCAAGCGCTTCGGCGACGAAAAGGGCACGAACCCGGAGGAGCTGATCGGCGCAGCCCATGCCAGCTGCTTCTCGATGGCGCTGTCCGGTGCGCTCGAGTCCGCCGGCATGACGGCCGACGAGATCGCGACCTCGGCCGAAGTGACCGTGGTGCCGGTCGAGGGGGGCTTCGCGATTACCGCCGTGCACCTGAACGTGCGCGCCAAGATCCCAGGCGGCGACAAGGCCGCGTTCGAGAAGGCCGCCGAAGGCGCAAAGGAGAACTGCCCGGTCTCCAAGGTGCTGAACGCGACCATCACCATGGATGCGATGCTGGAGGCGTGACCTCCGAGTCCCGCGCCGCTCCGCGGCGCGGAACCGCCCTGCGACCGCGACGCTGGACGCGCGGGGCGCCGCGGGCTAATCGGGTTCGGTCGCCTCCGGAGCCCCGACGACATGGCCGAACCGCAGTTGGAACTAGTCGCCCCCGGGGATCTGAGCCCCGGTCAGGCTGCGCAGGAACTGGCCCGGCTCGCCAAGGCGATCGCCGACGCAAATCTGGCATATCATCAGGCTGATGCGCCCCGCATCTCCGACGCCGAATACGACGTCCTCAAGCGCCGCAACGCCGCGATCGAGGCGCTGCACCCGGGCCTGAAGCGCCCCGACAGCCCGTCCGAGCAGGTCGGCGCCGAGCCGGCGGAGGGCTTCGCGAAGGTCCGGCACGCCCGGCCGATGCTCAGCCTCGAAAACGCCTTCGCCGAGGACGAGGTCGCCGCCTTCGACGAGCGCGTGCGCCGCTTTCTCGGGCTCGGACCGGATGCGGCGCTCGCCTATACAGCCGAGCCCAAGATCGACGGCCTGTCGCTGTCGCTGCGCTACGAGTACGGGCGGCTGGCGCAGGCAGCGACGCGCGGCGACGGCGAGACCGGCGAGAACGTGACCGCCAACGCGCGCACGATCAACGACATCCCGAGCCGCCTCGCAGGCGCGCCCGACGTGCTCGAGGTGCGCGGGGAGGTCTACATGTCGCACCCGGACTTCGCGGCGCTGAACGCGCGCCAGGCGGAGGTCGGCGGCCGGACCTTCGCCAACCCCCGCAACGCCGCAGCTGGCAGCCTGCGCCAGCTCGACCCCGAGATCACCCGCGCCCGCCCGCTGCGCTTCTTCGCCTATGCCTGGGGCGAGGCCTCCGCGCCGCTCGCTCCCACGCAGTCCGGCGCCATCGCTCGGCTCGGCGACCTCGGCTTCGCGGTCAATCCGCTGACCTCCCTCTGCCAAGGGCCGGAGGAGATGCTCGCGCATTACCGCGCGATCGAGGCCCAGCGCGCGACGCTCGGCTACGACATCGACGGCGTTGTCTACAAGGTCGACGACCTCGCGCTGCAGGCCCGGCTCGGCTTTCGCTCGACGACCCCGCGCTGGGCGCTGGCGCATAAGTTCTCGGCCGAGCGCGCGACGACCCGGCTCGACCGCATCGACATCCAGGTAGGGCGCACCGGCGCGCTGTCGCCTGTCGCGCGCCTGCTGCCGGTCACGGTCGGCGGCGTCGTCGTCTCCAACGCGACGCTGCACAACGCCGACTACATCGCCGGTCGCGACTCGAAGGGCGCCGCGATCCGCGACGGCCGCGACATCCGAGTCGGCGACTGGGTCACCGTCTATCGCGCCGGCGACGTGATCCCCAAGATCGAGGACGTCGACGTCGCACGCCGCCCTGCCGACAGCGCTCCCTACGCCTTTCCGACGCAATGCCCCGTCTGCGGCTCGGACGTGCTGCGGGAACCCGGCGAGGCGGTGTCATACTGCACCGGCGCGCTGATCTGCCCGGCGCAGCAGGTCGAGAAGCTCAAGCATTTCGTATCGCGCGGGGCCTTCGACATCGAGGGCCTGGGGGCGAGGGCCATCGAGGCATTGTACGCCGACGGCTGGATCACCGAGCCGGCAGACATCTTCACGCTCGCCGTCCGCCACGGACCGGGCTGCGCGACGCAGCTCCGGAACCGTGAAGGCTGGGGCGAGAAATCGGCCGAAAACGTATTCCACGCCATCGACGAGCGTCGCCCGATCCCCCTCGACCGGCTGATCTTCGCGCTCGGCATCCGTCATGCCGGCGAGACCGCCGCGCGGCTGGTCGCCCGCCACTACGGGTCCTGGGAGCGCTTCGACGCCGCGATGCAGGGCGCGCGGGACCATGCGGGCCCGGATTGGGACGAGCTGAACAACATCAACGGCGTCGGCGAGACGCTGGCAGGCTCGCTGGTCGACTTCTTCCACGAACCGGCGAACCGCGCCGCCATCGACCGGCTGATCGCCGAACTGACCGTCGAGGATGTCATCGCGCCCGCAGCCGCCGACAGCCTCGTCGCCGGCAAGACGGTGGTCTTCACCGGCACGCTCGAGCGCATGACGCGCGCCGAGGCCAAGGCCCGCGCCGAGGCGCTCGGCGCCAGGGTCGCAGGCTCCGTCTCGGCAAGGACAGACTTCGTGGTCGTCGGTCCCGGCGCCGGCTCCAAGGAGAAGAAGGCGCGCGAGCTTGGCCTCGCCGTCCTCACCGAGGACGAATGGCTGGACCTGGTCGACCGGAGACCCGCGTCGTGAGACGCGCTGACAGGGCGCCGAGCCGATCCTCCCGCGCCCCGTTAACCTCCGTTGACCCCGGGTTAATGCCAGTAATTTCATGATTTATTATCAGCAAGTTACATCCTTTGGCGCGCGTGCCCCGGGCCGCAGGATCCTGCCCCTCCCGCCGTTCCCCCGGCGCTGCCGAATGATCGCATGAGCCCGCGTCCCGAGATCCTCTTCCCGCTCTTCGCGGAAATGACCGCGCTCGACGGAGTCGGCCCCAAGACCGCGCGGCTGTTCGAGCGGATGGAGATCACGCGGCCCGCGCATCTGGCGCTGACCCTGCCGACCGGCGTGGTCGACCGCCGTCTGCGCGCCTCGGTCCGCGACATCGTCCTGCCGGGCGTCGCGACGGTCGAGGTCGAGATCGGCCTGCACCAGCCGGCGTCGGCCCGCGGCCGCCCGTACCGCATCCATGTTCGCGACGCGCAGACCGAGTTCCAGCTCGTCTACTTTCACGCCCGCGAGGACTGGCTGCGCCGCGAGCTGCCGTCCGGCGCGAAGCGCATCGTCTCGGGCCGGGTCGAGCTCTTCGACGGCATCGCGCAGATGCCGCACCCCGACCACGTCCTGCGCGTGGACGGGAACGAGGCGCTGCCGGATTTCGAGCCGGTCTATCCGCTGACCCAGGGCCTCACCCAGCGCCAGATCGCAAGGGCGGCGGCCGAGGCGCTGGGCCGCGCGCCCGACCTGCCGGAATGGATCGAGCCCTCGGTCCGCGCCGCCCGCGGCTGGCCCGGCTGGCGCCAGGCGCTGGCCGACGCGCATGCGCCTGCGGGCAATGCAGACCTGAGCCCCGCCGCGCCGGCCCGCGCCCGCCTCGCCTACGACGAGCTTTTCGCGCATCAGCTCACGCTCGCGCTGGCGCGGGCCCACATGAAGCGGCCCAAGGGCTACCGGACCGCCGGCGACGGCAGGCTCCGCGACGCCGCGCTGGCGGCCCTGCCCTACAGGCCGACCTCCGCCCAGACCCGCGCCGCAGCCGAGATCTCGGCCGACATGGCCGCGCCGGGGCGGATGAACCGGCTGCTGCAGGGCGACGTCGGCGCCGGTAAGACGCTGGTCGCGGCGCTTGCGATGCTGACGGCGGCCGAAGCGGGCGGCCAGGCCGCGTTGATGGCCCCGACCGAACTGCTCGCGCGCCAGCACGCAGCCTCGCTGCGGCCGCTCGCCGAGGCGGCCGGCGTACGGGTCGACCTTCTGACCGGCCGCGACAAGGGGGCGGACCGCGCAGCGCTGCTGGCCGCGCTTGCGGCCGGCGAGACGCAGATTGCGGTCGGCACCCACGCGCTGTTCCAGCGCGATGTCGCCTTTGCGGACCTGAGGCTGGCCGTCATCGACGAGCAGCACCGCTTCGGCGTGCGCCAGCGCATGGACCTCGGCGCCAAGGGCCGCGCCGCCGACGTCCTGGTGATGACCGCAACGCCGATCCCGCGCTCGCTGGCGCTGGCGCAGTACGGAGACATGGACGTCTCGGTGCTGGACGAAAAGCCGCCGGGCCGATCGCCGGTGCAGACCGCGCTGATCTCGTCGGGCCGCGTCGACGAGGTGATCGAGCACCTGCGCCGCGCGCTCGGCGAGGGACGGCAGGCGTACTGGGTCTGCCCGCTGGTCGAGGAATCCGAAACCGCAGAGATGACCGCCGCCGAGGAACGGGCCCGCGCGCTGCGCCTCGCGCTCGGCGCGGACAAGGTGGGACTGGTGCACGGCCAGCTTCCCCCGACCGAGCGCGACGCCGCTATGGCGGATTTTTCGGCCGGACACACCCGGCTTCTGGTCGCGACGACGGTGATCGAGGTTGGCGTCGACGTCCCCAATGCGTCGATCATGGTCATCGAGGGCGCGCAGGTCTTCGGCCTGGCCCAGCTGCACCAGCTGAGGGGCCGGGTCGGCCGGGGCGCTGCGGCTTCAACCTGCCTGCTTGTCTACGACCCGCCGCTCGGCGCGACCGCCCGCGCCCGGCTCGAGATCCTTCGCGAGACCGAGGACGGCTTCCGCATCGCCGAGGAGGATCTGCGTCTGCGCGGCGCCGGGGACCTGATCGGCGTGGCGCAGTCCGGTCTGCCTAGCTTCCGCATCGCCGACCTCGAGACACAGTCCGACCTGATGCGGATCGCGCAGGACGACGCTCGGATGCTGCTGGCCACCGACCCGGGACTGACTGGCGCTCGCGGCAGGGCGGCGCAGGTCCTGCTGCACCTGCTTGAACGCGACCAGGCGATCCGCCTGATCGCAATCGGGTAGCGCGGCCGACCATTGGTTCCATGTTTGTTCGAGAATCGGTTGACTTATGGTTAATTCGGATAGAACATAGCAGGAACATTAAGGAACGAGGAGACGCCAGATGCTCGCCGACCTCCGCCAGATCCTCACGGCAGATCCCGACCAACTCGCCCGCGAGGCGCTCGGCCTTTCCGCGCTGGTCGTGGCGATCCTCGCCGGTCTGTTCCTGCCCGCGCTGGGCTGACGCCGGCCGCCTTGCCTGCGGCGCCTGCTTCCGGACTTGCCCGTCCTGTCCACGGCCTCGGCTGCGCCGCCGACTGACCTCCGCTTCCTTGAGGATGCGGAGGTCCTTTTCCGTCCCGGCGTGTTTCCAAAGCCGCGTGCCTCAACGACCGTATGGCCGGGACTTCGCTTCGACGCGTGCGCCGGCGGTCAATGCGTGAGACGGATGGAAAGCGCTGTAAGAGCTTCCCTGTCTTCGACGCTGATGCGCGCCAGGCCAAGCGTGGCCCGGTGCAGCCGCGCCAGCCCCGCCTCGAGTTCATCCAGTTCGACCTCGGTGAAATCACGATCGGCTCGGGCAAAACCCGCTATGCTGCGCGACCCGGAAAACGTCAGCGAGATCGCCGCTCCGTTCATCAGCCCGAAGTCCTTGGCGCGCTCCATCACTCCGCAATCGTCTATGGCTTCCAAATCCGCCCATCGGATCCGACCCACGTTGTTGAAGCCCCAGCGCACGACGGGGTCCTTCAACAGCAACCCTTCTGCCGTATACTGATCCAGCCAGCGCTTGGCGTAGGTCTGGAACATGTACGTCGGAGCCGAAAAGCGGATGTGCAGCGCAATCGCAAATCCCGACGGGCTGCGTAGATCTAGGTCGCGCAGAATCATGGCGATGCCGGCCCTGTGGGTCATGATCCCCGTCCCGCTCACAACCTGTCCCATCCGGCGCACTCCCGCCCCGGGCTCCGCTAACAAGTTGGTTGCATCTGACGCAATCGCGTTGCGGAAACCTCTTAACAACCATAACGTGGCCCGGATCAAGAGTCTAAGGCGTCTGCTTGGACGCGCAACGAGATTAATAAGCGTGAACAGCTGCGAGCCATGAACCAACCTGTTGATAACGATGCGTTTTTCGCCCTCGCGCCGGCTGGATTCTATATTGCCATCCGGGTCGGCTTCGCCTTTCCAATCGTAGAGCGAAATGTCCTCCCCAAATCGTGGATCCGCGAATACACGGTCAGCGGATTGATGGTGTACGACCCGGCGATGTCCTGGGCGTATCGCAATTCGGGAGTAGCCCGCTGGTCGGCCTTGGGCGCATCGGACAACCAGGGCGTGTTCGCCTTGGCTGCAGCCCATGGCCTGTGCTTTGGCGCCGTGGTCAGCTGCACGGATGACGGAGACACCAGCCAACGCAGTTTCGGTTTCTTCTGCCGGTCGGATCGCGACTATTCCGACCGGGAACTGGACACGCTGATCCTGCTGCTGCGCGACTGTCACGCAGGCTACTCCCGGCCAAAGAACCTGACCGAGGCCGAACTCGAGACCCTCGGGCTCGTCAAGAACGGGCTCCTGATGAAGGAAATAGCGGGGGTGCTTGGTATTTCCGAAAGCGCCATCAAACAAAGACTGAAGAACGCGCGGACGAAACTGAACGCGAAAACCGGCTCCCAGGCAGCCGCAAAGGCGACAATGCTGGGGATGATCTGACGCCGCTTCTGGCTGCCGAAATGCCGAAGTCGGCCGAAGCCGCGGAACGGCCATTAACAACCGACGCGATACGCGCTTAGGTTCTTCTCTTCAACTTTGGAGAGTGAATCGATGCATAGCGTCACGTTTGACTTCCTCGGCCAGCACCGTCATGGCGCTGCGTTTTACGAGTATCTGCGGCTGCGCAAGACGTTTTTTGTTGATCAGTTGAACTGGGAGATTCCCCACAACGACGATGTGGAAATGGACCAGTACGACAATCCCTGCGCGCACTACTCGCTGGTGATGGATCGCGGCCGCGTTGTCGGCGGCGCGCGCGCGATGCCGACGACGTCGACATGGGGACGACACACCTACATGCTGCGTGACGCGCTGCTCGGCTGCCTCGACAAGATTCCGCCGTCGGTGATGCCGTCCGACATCGTCAGCGAGAAGGTCTGGGAAAGCACCCGGCTGGTGATTTGCGACACACTGACCAAGCAGGCCGATCGCGCCGAGTGTCTGTCGTTGATCTTCGAGGGACTGATCGACATTACCAGCCGCAATGGCGGGGCGGAACTCCTTGGCCTGACGCGCCCGCCGCTGGTGCGCGCCCTGCGGCAGCTTGGCTTCCCGGCCAGCCGCCTCGGCGAGCCGTACACCAGCGACAGCGACGGCCGGAAGTATGCGGTCCTGACGATGCCCGTCACGCGTCCGGCGGATCTGATCGCCGCAGAGTAGGTCGCGGACGGAGACGGGCTCGGGCGGGGCTCCAAGTTCGGCCGCCCACTCCCCCGCGGGGCGGCGAACGGTTCTTTTGCAGGCGATCGGGAGGACGGCGTCCGAAAATGCTCAACCCGCCCGCCCCCCGGCACGGGCGGTCTCAAGCTTCTATACAAATGGACAGGTTCCGCTCGCCTGCCGATAAGGCCACTCTCGCCAAACACATACTTGGTGGGACAGAAGGCGAGACTGGCGCATGACACTAACGGCAACTGAGGTCGACGTTCAGGTCGGGCAAAGATTGCGCCGCCAGCGTGAGGCTTTGGGCATCAGCCAGGGACAGCTTGGCCTCCAGCTCGGGCTGACATTCAGCCAGGTCCAGAAATACGAGAAAGGCTCCAACCGGATCGGGGCAGGACGGTTGTTCCTGATCTCCAAGTACCTCGGCGTCCCTGTCGAGTATTTTTACGACGGGCTGGGTGGAACCGCGCAGGCAACCCCCGCACGCCATTCGGACGTTCAGGCCAGCGAGATCCACGCCCTCAACAGCGCGTTCACGTCGATCCCTGACGGCGCCACACGGCAATCGGTGCTCTCGTTGATCCGGTCGCTCGCTGACGCGACCACGAGATCGCCGGATTTGATGGCTCCACCCCATATCCAACGGCCTCCGGCCTGCTACGCCGCACGTCCGAGGCGCGCCGGCGAGTAAGCCTGCAGGCGGCCTGCGCTCACGCCGCCTTGGCCGCCTCGTCGAACGCGGCCAGCGTCGCATCGAGCGCAAGCATGATCGAGGCATGGCGGTTCTTGTAGTCCCGGGCCGGCGTCAGCACCTCGAACCCCTCGAACGGCGCCTCGGGGGGCGGACCTTCCGCCTTCAGCATCGCCTGAAGCTGGCTGCGCGCCGTCGCGATCTCGTCGCGCGTGCGTCCGATCGCCGCTCGGCCGAGGACCGACGCCGACGCCTGGCCCAGCGCGCACGCCTTGACGTCCTGACCGAACGCCGCGATCCGCCCGTCTTCCAGGTTCAGGTCCACAGTCACCGTCGAGCCGCAGAGTGGAGACCGCTTCTTCGCGCTCACCTGCGGGTTCGCCAGCCGTTCGGCATGAGGAATGTCCGCGGCCAGCGCAAGGATGCGCTGCGAGTAGAGCTTGACCATGTCCTGTTCGCCGCTCATCGGCCCGATCCTATGCAAATCCCGTTCCGACGCATAGATAGCGCCGCAAGCCTGTCTGGAAAAGGGGACCGCCTTGCACGCTTTCGATCCGACGACGCTCAACTGGGACCCGCGCGGCCTGATCCCGGCCATCGCCCAGACCGCAGCCGGCGAGGTCCTGATGCTGGCGTGGATGAATGCGCAGAGCCTGCGCGAGACGCTGGAGACCGGCCATGTCACCTACTGGTCGCGCTCGCGCGGCGCTCTCTGGCGCAAGGGCGAGACCTCCGGCCATGTCCAGCGGCTGATCGAACTGCGGATCGACTGCGATCGCGACTGCCTGCTGCTGATCGTCGATCAGACCGGACCGGCCTGCCACACCAACAGGCCCGGCTGCTTCTACACCGCGGTGCGCGACGGCGCCGAGGTCGTGCTGGCCGACCCGGTGTCGTGACCGCAGGCCGTCGTTGCGGCGCCGGGGCGCGCGCCGGAAGTCAGCCCGGAAACAGCATCGCGCGAATATCGGCGGGCGTGGCCCCTTCGCGCCGCAGCGTCGACAGCGCGCGCGCGTCGTCGCGCTTGGCGAGACGGCGGCCGGTCTCGTCGCGGATCAGCCGATGGTGGCGCCAGACGGGAACCGGCAGGCCCAGCAGCGCCTGCAGCAGCCGATGCAGCGGCGTCGCCGCGACCAGATCCGCGCCGCGCACGACGCAGGTGACGTCCTGGGCCGCGTCATCGACGACGACGGCGAGGTGGTAGGACGCGCCGACATCCTTCCGCGCAAGGACGACGTCGCCGATCTCGGCGGCGAGGCGGGGGCCGTGGACGCGGTGGCGGCCCGGCTGCTCGGGGCCGGTCTCGTCGAAGGAGATCGGGCCGACGAGCGCAAGGGCGCGGGCGAGGTCGAGCCGCCAGGCCGCGGTCTCGGGCGCGTCGCTGCGGCCGCGGCAGAGGCCCGGATAGACGCGCGCCGGCACGCCTTCCTGGGGCGCGGACAGCGCCGCGGCGATCTCGGCGCGGGTGCAGGTGCAGGGGTAGAGCACGCCGAGGGCGCGCAGGCGGTCGAGCGCCTCGGCATAGGCCTCCCCGCGCTCGGACTGGCGCATGACCGGCTCGGGCCAGCTCAGGCCAAGCCAGCGGAGGTCCTCGCAGATGCCGTCCTCGTACTCCCGGCGCGCCCGTCCCGTGTCCAGATCCTCGATCCGCAGCAACGCCTTGCCGCCCGATGCTTCAGCGAAATCCCAGGCCGTCAGCGCCGAGAAGGCGTGGCCGAGATGCAGCCGCCCGGTCGGGGACGGCGCGAAGCGGGTCACGAACCCCGGCACCGGCGTCGCGTCAGCCGTTGCGGTCGATCCGCCGGGCCCGCCGCTCCTCGCCGCCCTGGTAGATCAGGATCCAGGCGAGCAGGATGAACATCGGATGCGTGAGGCCGCCGGAGAAGATGATCGCAGGAATCCAGACGAGGAACGTGATCACGGCGACGATCGGCCGGCCTGCGAGCAGGATCGACAGCGGGGGCAGGAAGAGCGCGAGGACGTAGTTCATGGACGCTCAGGTAGGACGGCCGGGGCCCCGCTGCAAGTGGCGCCGGATGGCCCTCCGGACGGGCCGGCTGCGGCCCCCGGACCCGGCGCACATCGGCCAGCCCGCCCGGCCCGCCGATCCCGCACGCGGCCCGGCCCGTCCGTGGCCGGGGGATGCCCCTCCCCGGAAGCCGCCATCGAGACCCGCGCCCGTGGAGGACCGGCCGCGGACGATCGCCCGGGAACGGGCGCATGACGAGAGGACGAAGGAGCTGGCGGCGCAGGCGCGCGCCTTTCGCGACATGAAGCTGCGCTGCCTGCCGATCCCCTCCGAGTGGCGCGACCTCGAGCGACACGGCCCCGACCCGCCCGCGCAAGAAGAAGGTCACGCTCGGGCTCGACGAGGACGTGGCCCGCTGGTTCCGCGCGCTCGGCGCCGGCTACCACGGACGGATCAACGGCGTGCTGCGCGCCTACATGCTGGCGCTGATCTCGAAGGAGATCCTGAGCCGCGGCGACAAGGACCGCCACGGGGACGAGATCTGGGGGAAGGCTGCGCCGAAGCGGAAGGAGGAGTGAGGCAGCCGTGCGTCCGGCTGCGCTCCGTCAGGATGCGTCGGGACCGACCGGGCAAGAGTTACCGACCTCAGTCGCTGCCGTTGCACACGTCGCAGATCGCAGCATCGGGCGTGACTACGCCGTCGGTCACGCGGAACGGGTTGCCGCAATGCAGACAGATCTCGTAGCCGACGCCTACGCGCCGTTCAGGCGCCTCGCGCCGTTGCCGGTCCTGCGCCGGCTTGTGGCGATTGTCATTGGACATTGATGCTCCGTGGCGCTGAGTTCCGGTGATCCACAGGGTAGCCGGAACTACTAATAACGCGTCAATGACTGCCCGTCCGCGTGGCCCGCTGGTTCCGCGCGCTCGGCGCCGGCTACCACGGAAGGATCAACGGCGTGCTGCGCACCTACATGCTGGCGCTGATCTCGAAGGAGGTGCTGAGCCGCGGCGACACCGACCGGCACGGGAACGAGATTGGGGAAACCCCGCGCCGAAGCGGAAGGAGGAGTGAGGAAGGACAGGACAAATATGATCGTCTGCAATGATCTTATTGAGCACCTAGTCCACGTGCAGCGAATGCTTGGATATGGCGCAATACCGCACCAAAATTCATGTCTATAAAAACTAGTAGTATAAAAAATAATACAAAATTAATATTCAAATAAGAACTATATATTATCTCTGAGAATTAAACTCTTCAAGCGTGGTTCGCTCGTTTTCAATAGCTATGCCATTCATCTGATCGGCTAGAGCGAGCATAATTTTTGCGTGGACTATACGGTCCAAGTTCACGCCGTGAAACAAATATGTGACCGTGATGTGGGCCAACGTGATTGCCGTCATCTGGAATAGATCGACAAATCCAGAATTACTAGGACCGATTAGATGTGCTTCAGATTCAGTATCTTCCGCCATCCCGAGTAGCTGGCCAATAAGGGCGATGGTGCGCATGGGTATGCGATGAAGCCCATTTGTATCTAGGACGCCAATGATCCATGTTAACATCTTTCTCAATGTCGGCAAATGTGCTATGAAGCTGCGCGATCTGAGGCCACTCGCCGGATCTGTCATTTAATATTTTTCTGTCAAGTATTTCCTCGGATCTTGCACAATTATTGTTTAGTAGTTCTAACTCTTCTTCAGTAACGCGCTCCATGTTTGCTCGTAAAGCATAGTCGTTCATTTGCCGGGCCGCACGACGAGCCGCGAAGTTGAAGCTCAACAGGTAAGGCGTCGCAGCAGCTTCTCCGTGCTTCGCGATATACATCGCTGTGACTGAAAGTTCATGTAGCGATCTCCAGCGGGTCAAAGCTCCGTCTGGAAAGCCGCCTTTCAAGAGGCAGAACAATCTCCCGAGCCACCAAAAGTGCGCGAGGGAAAATATGGGCTAGCGCCGCCATCACTACGTCGTTGCTCTCGCCGTTCTCCGCTTTAATTGCAATTCCGTGCATTTCGCCAAGCTCTCCAGCAATTGAACACATCATCTCCAGATGATCGAAGGACGGCTTCCATCGTGTAAAATTGCGATCTTCAAAATCTGCGTTTTCTTTTCTAAAACAATTAAGAATTCGAGGAGCGTGCTGGACGTAGTCCGCTAACGTACTTTCTTCTAATTTGGCTCCTATCAATTCAATACAATCCTGAAGGGCGCCGGGACCCAATTTCTCCAACTCAGGAATTTTATCTTCGATGCTTTTCTCAAAAGTATTTAGCCAATCAAATTCATCCAAGTTCGTAACCTTCCATCAGACGGCATCGACACCTAAAGCCGCAAGAGCGGCGTCTGCGCAGTTGCCCGCTGCCGTGAACATCAAGCAGTACATTTCCATGCCTTCTCTACTGGCTCATTACCATAGAACGAGCCGTCTCCAGCCACTCCCCAAACTCCGCCTTCGCCCGGTCCGTGTACCCCTTGTACCGCTCCCGCCGCCCCTTCCGTCCGCCGCGCGCCTCGTCGAGCGGGGGGAACAACCCGAAGTTGACGTTCATCGGCTGGAACAGGCTCGCCTCGGCGCCGCCGGTGATGTGGGCGAGCAGCGCGCCGGTCGCGGTGTTCGGGGACGGCAGGCCGATGTCGCGGCCCAGGCGCTCGGCGGCGGCGAGGCGGCCCGCGAGCAGGCCCATCGCGGCGCTCTCGACATAGCCCTCGACGCCGGTGATCTGGCCGGCGAAGCGCAGGCGGGGGTCGGCCTTCAGGCGCATGCGCGCATCGAGCAGGCGCGGCGAGTTCAGGAACGTGTTGCGGTGGATGCCGCCGAGGCGCGCGAAGGCGGCGGCCTCGAGGCCGGGGATCATCCGGAACACCTCCGTCTGCGCGCCGTGCTTCATCTTGGTCTGGAAGCCGACGATGTTGTAGAGCGTGCCGAGGCGTTGTCGCGGCGGAGCTGGACGACGGCGTGGGGCTTGACGTCGGGCGCGTGCGGGTTGGTGAGGCCGACGGGCTTCATCGGGCCGTGGCGCAGCGTCTCGCGGCCGCGCTCGGCCATGACCTCGATCGGCAGGCAGCCCTCGAAATAGGGGGTGTCGCGCTCCCAGTCCTTGAACTCGGTCTTGTCGGCTTCGAGCAGCGCGTCGATGAAGGCCTCGTAGGTCGGGCGGTCCATCGGGCAGTTCAGGTAGGCGGTGCGCTCCGCGTGCGTGTCGCCCTTGTCGTAGCGCGACTGGAACCAGGCCTTCGAGAGGTCGACGGTCTCGAAGTGGACGATGGGCGCGATCGCGTCGAAGAAGGCGAGCGCGGACTGGTCGGTGAGTGCGCGGATGGCCTCGGCGAGCGCGGGCGAGGTCAGGGGGCCGGTGGCGACGATGACGCTGGACCAGTCGGGCGGGGGGAGGCCCGCGATCTCGCGGCGGTCGATCGTGATGAGGGGGTGGGCTTCGAGCCGCGCGGTGACGTCGGCGGAGAACGGGATCGCGGTCGATCGCGAGGGCGCTGCCGGCGGGGAGCGCGTGGCGGTCGGCGGCGGCGATGACGAGGCCGCCTGCGGCGCGCATCTCCCAGTGGAGGAGGCCGACGGCGTTCTGCTCGTCGTCGTCCGAGCGGAAGGAGTTCGAGCAGACGAGCTCGGCCAGCGCGTCGGTCTGGTGCGCGAAGGTGCCGGTCTCGGGGCGCATCTCGTGCAGGACGACGGGGACGCCGAGCTCGGCGGCCTGCCAGGCGGCCTCGGAGCCGGCGAGGCCGCCGCCGATGACGTGGATGGGATCGGGTTGGGTCATGGCGCTGATCTAGGCCAGAGCGGCGGCGAAGGGAAGCGCGGGCGGCCTTGCGGGCGCAGGCGGGGCAATGCATTGACGCAAGCCTGACTTGTGAGGAGCGGATGGACGTGAACGACACCGATGCTTGGGAGGCGGCGGCGCATGTCGGTCGCTGAGGCCGCGCCGGCGAAGTGGCAACTGCGGGCGGTCGTCGCGGCGTTCGCGTTCAACGGACTGCTGTTCGGGGCCTGGGCGTCGCGGGTGCCGTCGTTCCGGGACCGCTTTGCGCTCGACTCGGCGGAGCTGGGGCTGCTGCTCCTGCTGCTGGCGGGTGGCGCGATCGTCTGCTTTCCGGTCGCGGGCGCGCTGACCGAGCGGCGGGGCGCCGAGCGCGTCACGGCGTGGGCGGCGCTGGCCTACGGCCCTGCCCTGCTGCTGCTGGCGCTGGCGCCGAGCCTGCCGATGCTGGGCGCGGCGCTGTTCGTGTTCGGCGCGCTGCATGGCGGCATGGACGTCGCGATGAACGCTTGGGCGGCGCGGGCCGAGAAGGACGCGCGCCGGCCGGTGATGTCGGCGCTGCACGCGACCTTCAGCCTCGGCGCAGGCGTGGGCGCGGCGAGCGGGTATCTCGCGATCCGGGCGGGACTGGCGCCGCCGGCGCATTTCGCGCTGGTCGCAGGCCTCGGCGCGCTGGCGAGCCTACCGCTGATGGCGGCGGGGGCGCGGGCGCAGCTTCGGCCGGCGCGCTCGGAGGGCGGCGCGCCGCTCTTCGCGCTGCCGCACGGCTCGCTGGTGCTGGTCGGGCTGATCGCGTTCGGCGTCGCGATGGGCGAAGGCGCGATGGCCGACTGGAGCGCGGTCTTCCTCAACGACGTACTCGGCGCGAGCGAGGCGCGGGCGGCGCTGGGCTATGCGGCGTTCAGCGCGGCGATGGTCGCGACGCGGCTGGCCGGCGACCGCGTCCGCGGCCGGTTCGGCGCAGTGGCGACGGCGCGGGTCAGCGGCGGGATCGCAGTGCTGGGCCTCGGCGTGGTCATGCTCGCGGGCAATCTCGCCGTCGCGCTCGTCGGGTTCGCGCTGGTCGGGGTCGGCTATGCGATCGTCGTGCCGCTGGTGTTCCTGCGCGCGGCGCAGGACCCGCATGTCCGGCCGGGGCCGGCGATCGCGAGCGTGGCGACGCTGTGCTACGGGGGCATGCTGCTCGGGCCGGTGATGGTCGGGCTGGTCGCGTCGCTGACCTCGCTGGTCGCGGCCTTCGGCGCGCTGGCGCTGCTCGCGCTGCTGTCGGCGGCGCTGGCCGGGCATCTGAAGCCGCCGGCGCCGTGACGGGCGCCGGCAGTCCGTCCCGGCGTCAGGCCAGAGCGGATGCGCGCCCCTGGCGGGCGTCGAGCGACAGCGCGCCTGCGCCGAGCCCCGCGAGGACCATCAGGCCGCCGGCGATGCCGAGGTTCTTCTGGAACATCAGCGTCTGCAGCACCGCGTCGAAGCCTTCGAGGCCTTGGGCCGGCAGGTAGTGGTAGAGGTAGCCCGCGAGAACCGTGAAGGCGGCGAGCGCGAGGGCGGCCCAGCGGGTCTGCCAGCCGACGAGGATCGCGACGCCGGCCGCGATCTCGAGCGCGGCGGCGGCGACGCCGAGGAAGCCAGGCAGGCCGCTCGAGGCGGTGTAGGCCATCGTGCCGGCGACGTCGCCGAACTTGGAGACGCCGGCGGGGATGAAGACGGAGGCGATGAGGGCGCGCCCGGCGAGGACGGACAGGGACGAGAGATTGGCCATCGGAATGGTCCTTGACTGGATGTGATGGCGCGATCCGCGCCGATGGCCGGTACAATGCCCACTGCGCGCTGCATGAACAATTCAGCGAAAGTGCGACTTACTGTCGCAGATTCGGATACCGCGGGCATCAGGGGCGCCAGAGCTCCGGCCGCGCCCAGGGCGGCGGCGGGACGAGCCGGCCGCGCACGGCGGCGCCCGGCGCCAGCGGCTGCGCCTGCCAGGCGCCGGCCCAGTCCGGCGGCAGGTCGTAGGGCGGCAGGACATCGGCGGCCTGCGCGAAGCCGAGGCGGCCGTAGTACGCGGGATCGCCGAGCACGAGCGCCGCGGCGACGCCGGCCGCGCGCAGGCGCTCGAGGCCGTCGCCGACCAGCGCGCGACCGACGCCCTTCCGCTGGCGGGGCGGCGCGACCGCGAGCGGGCCGAGCAGCGCGACGCGCTCCGGCGCGCCCGTGACCGCGCAGGTCGTGAACATCGCGTGGCCGATGACGCGCCCGGCCTCGTCCGCGACCAGCGACAGCACCGCCGGGTCGCGCGCGAGATCCCGGACCAGCGGCAGCAGGTCCTCGTCCGGGAAGGCCGCCGGGTAGAGCGCCGCGAGCGCGGGCAGGTCGGCGCGGCGTGGCGAGGCGGATCCGGGGCGCGCGGTCATCCGACCGCGACGGGATGGCCCTTGCTGGCCGAGGCGAGCATCGCCGCGATCAGGCGATGGACGTGCAGCGCGCTGTCGCCCGAGGCGCGCGGCGGCCGGCCGGCGCGCACGGCCGCGACGAAATCGGCGAGCACGGCGCGGTGGCCCTCGTGGGTGAAGGCCATCGGGTCGGCGCCGACGCCGCCGCCGCCGCGGTCCTCGGTCTCCTCCAGCGTCCGGCCGTCGGCCCAGGCGACCGAGAGCCCGGCGCCGGTCAGCGTCGCGCTGCCCTTCGTGCAGGTCAGGTCGATGCGCTCGGGATGGCCGGGATAGGCGGCGGTCGTCGCGTCGACGGTCCCGATCGCGCCGCATTCGAAGCGGACCGCGGCGCAGGCGATGTCCTCGGCCTCCATCCGGTGCAGCATCGTGCCGGCATAGCCGGTCGCCTCGGCGGCGGGGCCGACCAGCGACAGCATCAGGTCGAGCGTGTGGATGCCTTGGGTGAGCAGCACGCCGCCGCCGTCGCGCGCCAGCGTGCCGCGGCCGGGCTCGTCGTAGTAGCTCTGCGGGCGCCAGAGCCGGATCGACGTCGAGCAGCCGAGGATGTCGCCGAGCGCGCCTTCGGCCAGCAGGCGCGGCGAGGCGCTCGGCGGTCGGGCGGAAGCGGTGCTGGAGGACGACGCCGAGCGTGACGCCGGCGTCGCGGCAGGCGGCGACCAGCGCCTCGGCCCGCGCGGACGTGATCTCGAGCGGCTTTTCCAGCAGCACGTGCTTGCCGGCGCCGGCGATGCGCGCGGCGATCTCCAGATGCGTGTTCGGCGGGGTCAGGACCATGACCGCCTCGATCGACGCGATCGTCGAGGATGGCGTCGAGCGTCTCGACCATCGGGAACGGGAAGCGCGCGGCGAAGGCGTCGCGGCGCGCGGCCGAGGGGCTGAAGGCGGCTGCGACCTCGACGACGCCGTCGGCGGCGAGATCGACAATGCCCAGCGCATGCGGCGTCACCGCCATGCCGAGCCCGACCACGCCGATCCGCATCGGCGCGGACCGGGCGGCAGGCGGCCTCACGCCTCGACCTCCTCGCCGTTCTCGGCGATCAGCGCGACGGAGACGACGCGCTCGTCGGACGCGGTGTCGAAGACGCGCACGCCCCCTGCCCCGCGCGAGCGGAACGAGATGCCGGCGACCGGCACGCGGATCGACTGGCCGGCGTCGGTGGCGAGCATGATCTGGTCGTCGAGCGTGACCGCGAACAGCGTGACCAGCCGGCCGCCGCGCATCGCGCGGTCCATCGCGGCGACGCCCATGCCGCCGCGGCCGCGCAGCGGGTAGTCGTGGCTGGAGGAGAGCTTGCCCGCGCCCTTCTCGGTGATCGTTAGCAGCAGGTCCTCGGCCTCGGACATCTCGACGTAGCGGACCGGATCGACGGAGCCGATCTCGGCGGCGGCGTCCTCCTCGTCCTCGGTCTCGATCTCCGCCTCGGCCTCGTCGGGCACGCCGGCGACGGCGCGGCGCATCTTCAGGTAGGCGGCGCGCTCGGCGGGATTGGCCTCGAAGTGCCGGATCACCGCCATCGACACGACCTCGTCGCCCGCCGCAAGCCTTATGCCGCGCACGCCGGTCGATTCGCGGCCCTTGAACACGCGCACGTCGGTGACGCGGAAGCGGATCGCGCGACCCATCCGCGTCGTCAGCATCACGTCGTCGTCCTCCGAGCAGATGCGCGCGTTGATCAGCCGCACGCCCTCGGGCAGGCGCATCGCGATCTTGCCGTTGCGCATCACGTTGGTGAAGTCGTCGAGCGCGTTGCGGCGCACGTCGCCGTCCGAGGTCGCGAACATGATCTGCAGGCTCGCCCAGTCGGCCTCGGGCTTGTCGACCGGCATGATCGCCGCGATCGAGACGCCGGGCGTCAGCGGCAGGATGTTGACGATGGCCTTGCCGCGCGTGTTGCGCCCGCCGAGCGGCAGCTTCCAGGTCTTCAGCTTGTAGACGATGCCGTCGGTGGTGAAGAACAGCAGCTGCGTGTGCGTGTTGGCGACGAAGAGCGTGGTGACGAAGTCCTCGTCCTTGGTCGCCATGCCGGCCGTGCCCTTGCCGCCGCGCTTCTGCGCGCGGTACTCGGCCAGCGGCGTGCGCTTGATGTAGCCGCCCTGGGTCACGGTGACGACCATGTCCTCGCGCTCGATCAGGTCCTCGTCGTCGAGGTCGGATTCCCATTCGACGATCTCGGTGCGGCGCGGCACCGCGAAGAGCTCGCGCACCTCGCGCAGCTCGTCGCCGATGATCGCCATGATCCGGCCGCGCGAGCGCAGGATGTCGAGGTAGTCGGTGATCTTGCCGGCGAGTTCCTCGAGCTCGTCGGTGACCTCCTTGACGCCGAGCGCGGTCAGGCGCTGCAGGCGCAGCTCGAGGATCGCGCGGGCCTGGGTCTCGCTGAGCTTGTAGGTGCCGTCCTCGGCGACGCGGTGGCTCGGGTCGTCGATCAGCGCGATGTAGGGCGCGATGTCCGCCGCCGGCCAGGCGCGCGTCATCAGCCGCTCGCGCGCCTGCGCCGGATCGGCCGAGGCGCGGATCGTCGCCACGACTTCGTCGACGTTGGTGACGGCGACCGCGAGGCCGCAGAGCACGTGCGCGCGCTCGCGGGCGCGGCGCAGTTCGTATGCGGTGCGGCGCGCGACGACTTCCTCGCGGAAGCGGATGAACTCGCTGAGGAACTTCTTCAGGTCGAGCTGCTCGGGCCGGCCGCCGTTCAGCGCCAGCATGTTGCAGCCGAACGAGGTCTGCAGCGACGAGAAGCGGAAGAGCTGGTTCAGCACGACGTCGGGCGTCGCGTCGCGCTTCAGCTCGACGACGACGCGCACGCCGAAGCGGTCGCTCTCGTCCTGGACGTGCGCGATGCCCTCGACGCGCTTCTCGCGGGCGAGCTCGGCGATGCGCTCGACGAGAACGGACTTGTTCACCTGGTACGGGATCTCGGAGACGACGATGGCCTGCCGGCCGCCGCGGACCTCCTCGATCCGGGTGCGCGAGCGCAGGATCACCGAGCCGCGACCCTCGTGATAGGCCTTGCGCGCGCCGGCGCGGCCGAGGATCAGCCCGCCGGTCGGGAAGTCGGGGGCGGGGATGAAGTCCATCAGGTCGGCGACCGCGAGGTCGGGGTTCTCGATCAGCGCCAGCGTCGCGTCGATGACCTCGCCGAGGTTGTGCGGCGGGATGTTGGTCGCCATGCCGACGGCGATGCCGCCGGCGCCGTTGACCAGCATGTTCGGGAACCGCGCCGGCAGCACGGTCGGCTCCATGTCCTTGCCGTCGTAGTTCGGCTGGAAGTCGACGGTCTCCTTGTCGATGTCGGCGAGCAGGTACGCGGCCGGCTTGTCCATCCGGACCTCGGTGTAGCGCATCGCCGCCGGCGCATCGCCGTCCATCGAGCCGAAGTTGCCCTGCCCGTCCAGCAGCGGCAGCGACATCGAGAAGTCCTGCGCCATGCGCACCAGCGCGTCGTAGATGGCTGAATCCCCGTGCGGATGGTACTTGCCCATCACGTCGCCGACGGGCCGCGCCGACTTGCGGTACGACTTGTCGTGCGTGTTGCCGGTCTCGTTCATCGCGTAGAGGATGCGCCGGTGCACCGGCTTCAGCCCGTCGCGGAGGTCCGGGATCGCGCGACTGACGATCACGCTCATCGCATAGTCGAGATACGAGGTCCGCATCTCGGATTCGATCGCGATCGTGGGTCCGGAATGGGCCACGCGACCGGTCTCGGGATCGTCGTCTTCGGGGGTGTCGGTCACGGAGTGATCGGTCCTGTTCTGCACGCCAAGCGTTTGAACAACCTTATAGGGACCGGGCGGCGGAGGCGCAATTGCGGGGCGGCTCGGCGGCGGACAGGCGGGCGCAGGGTCTTCGCGGATTTGTCCGTCGACAAATCCGCGCGCGCCTGCCTGCCCCTAGGCAGGTCTGCGCGGATTGGATGGCGTAGTCCCGGCTGATCCCCTCTCGGCCTTCGCGCTCGCGCGCTTCGGCCGACGGACCGGCGCGACGCGGCGCGTCGCTGTCGCCGGTCCGAAGCGCCCCGGTCAGGCCCCGGACGCCATCCCGGCACGCGCGGCCGCGGTCAGCGCCGACAGCGCCTGCCGCTGCCGGCCGCGGTCGTCGAAGTTCCCCGGGTCGAGCCAGCGCCGGTGCGCGTCGCGCAGGGCCGGCCATTCGCGGTCGAGGATAGAGAACCAGGCGGTGTCGCGGTTGCGCCCCTTGACGATCATGTGCTGGCGGAACACCCCCTCGAAGACGAAGCCGAAGCGCGCGGCCGCGCGGCGGCTCGGCGCGTTCGCCGCGTTGCATTTCCATTCCAGCCGCCGGTAGCCGGCGTTAAACGCCCAGTCGGCCAGCAGGAAGAGCGCCTCGGAGGCGGCGCGGGTTCGCTGCAGGGCCGGCGACAGGCAGATGTTGCCGATCTCGATCACGCCGTTGGCCGGGTCGATGCGCATCAGGCTCGCGACGCCGCCCGGGCCTTCGGCGGACCGGTCGATCAGCGCGAAGAAGCGGGGATCGGCGAGTCCGGCGACGGAGCGCACCCAGTCGGAATAGGCCTCCGCGTCGGGAAACGGCCCGACGCCCATGAAGTCCCAGAGCCTGTCGTCGGCTCCGTAGGCCGCGTGCAGCGCATGGGCGTGGGACGCGGCCAGCGGCGCGAGCCGGACGTAGCGGCCCAGTATGCTGACGGCGCCGGGCGCCGGCGGCAGGCGCCAGGCGGACGGATCGCCTGATGACGGCATGGTTGCGAATTCTCCCTCGCGGCGGCGCGCCCGATGCTAGACGCCGCCGCCGCGCCGCGCCAGTGTCGGCGTGCCGCTGGACGGCACGGAGAACTGACCCATGCAGGCGCCCACCCCGGTCTTCGACGGCCACAACGACCTGTTGCTGCGGCTCTGGCGCGCCGGGCCGGACGCGGCCGACCGGCTGTGGCTGGAGGGCGACGGCTCCGGGCATCTGGACCTGCCCAGGATGCGCGCGGGCGGCTTCGCCGGCGGGCTCTTTGCGATCTACGTTCCGGACCCGGACCGAAAGGCGCCGGGCGCGGCGCTCGACACGCTGTTCGACGCGCCGCCCTATGACCTGCCGCTGCCGGACGCGATCCCGGCCGCGGCCGCGCAGCCGGTCGCGCTGGCGATGGCGGGCGCGCTGCTTCGGATGGAGCGGGTCTCGGACGGCGGGTTCCGGCTTTGCCGCAGCGCCGCCGAGATCCGGGCCGCGCGGGCGGCCGGCGCGATCGCCGGCGTCATGCACATGGAGGGCGCCGAGGCGATCGGCCCCGACCTCGACGCGCTCCACCTGCTGCACGCAGCCGGGCTGCGCTCGCTGGGGCCGGTCTGGAGCCGGCCGACGATCTTCGGCCACGGCGTCCCGTTCCGCTATCCGGGCGATCCGGATACGGGCCCGGGCCTGACGGAGGCGGGGCGCGACCTCGTGCGCGCCTGCAACGGCCTGCGCGTTATGATCGATCTGTCGCACCTGAACGCGGCCGGCGTCGCGGACGTGGGCCGCATCTCGACCGCGCCGTTGGTCGCGAGCCATTCCTGCGCGCACGCGATCTGCCCTTCGACGCGCAACCTGACCGACCGGCAGCTGGCTATGATCCGCAACTCGGGCGGGCTGGTCGGGTTGAACTTCGCGACCGTGTTCCTGCGGCCGGACGGGCGGCGCGACCCGTCCATCGGCTTCGACGTGATGATCCGCCATCTCGACCATCTGATCGAGGCGCTGGGCGAGGCGCATGTCGGCTTCGGCTCGGATTTCGACGGCGCGACGGTTCCCGCCCCGCTCGCCGACGCGGCCGGCCTCCCGGCGCTGCTCGCCGCTCTGCGCGCGCACGGCTACGACGACGCGCTGATCGGCAAGCTCGCCTGGGGGAACTGGGTCGCGGTGCTGGAGCGCACCTGGGGCGCCTGACGCCGTTTCGCTCTTGCAATGCCCGGAAGCGCGCCGTATCTGACGCCCCACCGGACTGGTAGCTCAGTTGGATAGAGCACTTGACTACGAATCAAGGGGTCGGGGGTTCGAATCCTCCCCAGTCCGCCAAGACATCCCAACCTCAATAGGTCAGCTCGACGCTGCGGCGGCCCTCGCGCTCGGACCGCTGGTCGGGTAACGGCTGGGGCAACCTTTGGGCCGTTGCCGGTTGATCCGGCCTCCGTCACTGCCTAAGAATTTGATCAAGCGTCGCCCCGGTCGAGGACTATCGGCGGGATGTTCTGGGTCGTTCTCATCTTTGCAGGCCTGTTTCTGATTGCGGTCGACCGCGCGTTCGGGCTTGCGTTTCTGCTCGCGAGCTTCGGCTTCATCGCCTGCGTCGCGGGGATCGCCGGCTTGCTTGGCGTCAATCTCGCGGATCACGCCGTGGTTCTGGATTTGTTGCTGGTCGCGGTGTTCGTCCCCGTCGCGGTGCGGCTGGCGATCATCCTCCACCTGCGCCCCGAAGGCGCGAACAGGCCGGCCAGTCCGGCGTCGCCCGAGACCTTCGCGGACCGGAACGCCCGGCAGACGCTGCGGGGACTTCTCGTCGCCAGCGGCCTGCTGAAGACATTCACCACCCATTTCCTCACGAGCGGGATGATCCTGATCTCCCTCGCCATGCTGGCCCGCTGGACGCCGCCAAGCCCGTTGATCCTGGCTGCCGGAAGCATTGCCGGCGCCCATGTTGGCGGCGTCGTCGCGGAAGCGCGCGGCGTCACCGACCCGAGGAAGAAGATCAACTGGGGCGCTGCCGGACTGGCCATCGGCGTGCTCGTCGCTGCGGGCGTCCTGGCCCTGTCGATGTATTGGTGGACGCTCGCCATCGCGCGCGGAGAGGCCGTGCCCTGGTGATCGACGGCAACACGCGAGGCCCGCCATAGGGCTTCGCAGCTCTGTCGGCCGGAAGTCTCGCGGCGTGGTCGGTCTGAGCGTTCAGGGCAGTTGCGCCGTCGCCGCTTGCCTTCGACTGCGCGGGCTTCGGATACGCCGACCCGCCGCTTATCCCTCCCTCGACGCGGGACGCGCTCGGCCTTGCAATCGCGCGAGCCGGCCATAGCTCTCCCGCGAGAGCCGATGAAGGGGAGATCGATGACGCAGCGCCGCGACCGAAACCGCAGGTTCGTTCTCGCAGAACGTCCGAAGGGTGAGCCCGACGACGACACGCTCCGCCTCGAGACGGTCGATGCGCCGGCGCCCGGCGCCGGCCAGATGCTGCTGCGCAACGAGTACCTTTCGCTCGACCCCTACATGCGCGGCCGGATGAGCGACGCCCCGTCCTACGCCCCCCCGGTAGCGATAGGCGAGGTCATGGTCGGCGGCACGGTCGCCGAGGTCATCGCGTCCGACGTCGCGGGCTTCGCGCCCGGCGACCGGGTCGTGGCCTTCGGCGGCTGGCAGGACTACGCGCTGTCGGACGGCAAGGGCGTGATCAACCTCGGCCCGAACCCCGAGAACCCGTCCTGGGCGCTCGGCGTGCTCGGCATGCCGGGCCTGACCGCCTGGGCCGGGCTGACGCAGATCGGCGCGCCGAAGGCCGGCGAGACGCTGGTCGTCGCGGGCGCGAGCGGCCCTGTCGGGGCAACGGTCGGCCAGATCGGCGGAATCCTCGGCTGCCGCGTCGTCGGCATCGCGGGCGGCGCCGAGAAATGCGCGCATGTCGTGGACACGCTCGGCTTCGACGCCTGCATCGACTACAAGGCGGCGGGCTTCGCCGACGCGCTGAAGGCCGCCGTTCCCGACGGCGTCGACATCTACTTCGAGAACGTCGGCGGCGCGGTCTTCGACGCGGTGCTGCCGCTGCTGAACGCCCGCGCGCGCATCCCGGTCTGCGGCCTGATCTCGCAGTACAACGCCACCGCGCTCCCCGAGGGACCCGACCGCCTGAGCCTGCTGATGGGCACGATCCTGCGCAAGCGGATGACGCTGCGCGGCTTCATCGTCTTCGACGATTTCGGCCACCTCTACCCCGAGTTCGCGCGCGAGATGGGCGCCTGGGTCAAGGAGGGCCGCATCCGCTACCGCGAGGAGATCATCGACGGGCTGGAGCAGGCGCCGTCCGCGTTCGTCGGCCTGCTGCGCGGCGAGGGCTTCGGCAAGCGCGTGATCCGGCTCGACGGCTGACCCCCATACCAGAAGGAAGCAAGCCTTGAAGATACTGATGGTTCTGACATCGCACGACCGCCTCGGCGACACCGGGGAGAAGACCGGCTTCTGGCTCGAGGAGTTCGCCGCGCCCTACTACGTGTTCCGGGACGCGGGCGCCGAGATCACGCTGGCGTCGCCGAAGGGCGGCCAGCCGCCGCTCGATCCGAAGAGCGACGCCGAGGACGCGCAGACCCCGGCCACCGACCGGTTCAAGGCGGACCCCGAGGCGCAGCAGGCGCTGGCCGCCACGAGGGTCCTGTCGGAGATCGACGCGGGCGGCTTCGACGCGGTCTTCTACCCAGGCGGCCACGGCCCGCTCTGGGACCTCGCCGAGGACGCCGACAGCGTCCGGCTGATCGAGGCCTTCGCGCGCAGCGACCGGCCCATCGGCGCGGTCTGCCACGCCCCGGCCGCGTTCCGCCGCCCGATGGGCGCCGACGGCAAGCCGCTGGTCGCGGGCCGGACGGTGACCGGCTTCACGAACACCGAGGAGGCGGGCGTCGGCCTGACCGACGTCGTGCCGTTCCTGGTCGAGGACATGCTGGTCGCCAATGGCGGCGTCTACGAGAAGGGCGACGACTGGGCGTCCTTCGTCGTCGTCGACGGCAAGCTGGTCACCGGCCAGAACCCGGCCTCGTCCGAGGAAGCCGCCCGCAAGCTTCTCACCTTGCTCTGACGGCGGCCGTCGCGGCGCCGGCGCTCAGAAGAACAGCCGGGCGCCGGCCAGGATCCCCGTGGCGTCCTGATAGGACCCGCCCAGCCGGTCGCTGTAGCTGAACCGGCGCCAGCCGACATAGAGGTTCAGCGACAGGTCGTCGATATCCTGCACCGCGTAGACGCCGTAGTTCTCGGTCTTCGCGCCTTTGGACAGGAAGTCGCTGCCGTCGTAGTAGTCGATCGACAGCGACGTGGTTCCCGCCGCCGTCCGATCGGTCTGCCACCCGGCGCGCACCCAGTAGAAGCTCGGCCCGTCGAACTCGTTGCCCGCGGACAGGGAGAAGTTCAGCCGCGTCGGTTCGTGCATCAGCGTGAAGGACCCGGCCAGTCGTTCCGTCAGATCGCCCTCGGGATTGTCGATCCATTGATAGCCGAGCGCGCTGCGCACCGAGACGTCTCCGACGTCGCCCGTCCAGCGGATCGCCAGGTCGTAGTAGTCGTTGTCGTCCGCCGGAACGAGCACGTTCTGCCCATAGGAGGCGGAGGCCATGAACCCGTTGTAGATCGGCGTGTCGTAGCGAAACCGGAACCGGCGCGGCGAGTCCAGCCCGCTGTTCACCTGGCCGATGGAGACGTCGGTCAGGTCTCCTTCATCGTCGCGGAACAGGAACGACGCGAAGCCGTCGGTGGAGTCGGTCGCGCCGGCGACGAAGGTGAAGCTGTCGTCGAGCCCGGTCGTGCCGTTCGCCGCGGTGGCGCCCTGGCCGAGCGAGAACGTCCCCAGATCCGTGTCGAGCGCGACTTCGAACCAGCGCAGCAGGGTGCGTTCCCACTCGTCCCAGTCCGGCGTTTCATCCTGCGACGCCAGCGAGCTGTTGCGCAGGGTCAGACCGGATTCGAAGCGCAGCCGAAGGGTGCTTTCGTCGAGCGGCTGGGTGATGGTGAAGCCGAGACGCGAGTTCCAGTTGCCGTTGTCGACGATGTTGCTTGTAGTCCGCCCGCCGTCGTCGAAGCTCTGAAACGTCAGGTTGAGTTGTCCATAGAACGTGACGACGCCGCCGCTGTCGTTGGTGAAGGTCAGGCTCGGGCCGAAGACCTCCGACTCGATCGGGAGCTCCTCGACCAGCGCGTCGTAGTCGAACTCCGCGTCGGCAGGCGCCTGGGCGTGAACGGCCGGGGCCCAAAGCGCCAGCGCACAGGCCGGAAACAGGCAGGCCCGCGATCCGTTCATCACTCCCTCCTGCTGCATGTTCAACTCCGCACTAATACTGTCCGCACCGACCTTGCGCCGCAAGCCCGCTCGACTCAGCGCGCGAAGATGCGGCGCAGAACGATCGGGGCGGCGATCGAGACGATCAGCAGCAGGCCGAGCAGCACGGTGATCACGATGCCGGGCACGTTCAGGAGCGTCAGCCCGAAGGTCGCGAAGCCGAGCACCAGCGCCGCCAGCGCGACGCCGGGGATCGAGCCGACGCCGCCGGCGATCGAGACGCCGCCGAAGATCACGACGGTGATCACGTCGAGCTCCCAGCCGAGCGCGATGTTCGGCCGCACCACGCCGAACCGCGCGGTCAGCAGCGCGGCGGCAAGGCCCGACATCAGCCCCGACAGCGCGAAGAGCCAGAAGCGCAACCGCGCGACGCGCACGCCCGAGAACTGCGCCGCGACCGGGTTCGCGCCGATCGCGAACAGCTTCCGGCCCGTCGCGGTGAAATGCAGGAACAGGCCGAACAGGATCGTCAGCACGACGAAGAGCGCAAAGGACAGCGGCAGCGGCGGCGGGTTCATCAGGTACGATTGCCCCAGCGCGGTGAAGCCGTCCGGAAACGTCGTCAGCGCCTGGTCGCCGAGTATGACCTGGGCAACGCCGCGAAACAGCGACATCGTGCCGATCGTGACGACGATCGAGGGCACGCCGATCCGCGTGACCAGCGCGCCATTGACCATGCCGCAGAGCGCGCCGACGCCGAGCCCGACCAGCACGAGGCCGGGCGCGCCGAGCCCCGCCTCGGCCGCATAGCCGATGCAGAGCGCGGCCAGCGCCACGATGGCCCCGACCGACAGGTCGATCTCGCGCACGAGGATCAACAGCGCCATCGGCAGCGCGATGATCGCCTTCTCCGAGAAATTGTAGGTCGCGTCGGCAAGGTTGTAGACGTCGAGGAACCACGGCGTCGCGATCGAATTGCCGACGAAGACCGCGGCCAGCAGCAGGACCAGCATCGCCTCCCAGCTCAAGAGCGCCTCGGTCCAGCGGCTCCGCAGCCGGTCGGGGATGCTCCGCGTCGCATGCCGTTCGACGCCGTCGCGCGCGCCCTGCTCGGTCGCCTGCGTCATGTCCGCGCCGCCTTTCCGGCCCGGCGGGCCTCGGGGAGGATCAGCTTCTCCGGGCTCGCCTGCGCGCGCGCGTTCAGCACGACGGCGCCGAGGATCACCGCGCCCGCGATCGCCATCTGCCAGAACGGCGAGACCTGCATCACCGGCAGCGCGTTGACGACGACCCCGAGGAACAGCGCGCCGAGCAGCGCCCCCGGCGCCGTGCCGACGCCGCCGCCGATCGAGACGCCGCCGATCACGCAGGCGGCGATCACGGTCAGCTCGTAGCCGAGCGCGATCTCGGAATAGGCGACGCCGTAGCGCGCGACCCACAGATAGCCGCAAAGCCCGGCGATCGCGCCCGACAGCGTGTAGACCAGCATCTGCGAGCGCTCCAGCGAGACGCCGCAATAGCGCGCGGCGACCGGGTTGCCGCCGACGGCATAGAGCCCCCGTCCCGGCCGGCTGCGGGTCAGGAACAGGTGCGTCGCGACCGCGATCGCGGCCGCGATCCAGACCGGCGAGGTCAGGCCGAGGATCGCGAGCTTCGGGAAGGCCTGGAACGTCGCGCCCATCTCGCTCGCGTTCACCTGGTCGCCGCCGCCGATGACGACGATCAGGCCGCGGTAGATCGCGAGCGCGCCGAGGCTGACGACGATCGGCGGGATGCCGAGCCCGCCGACCAGCCCGCCGATCACCGCGCCGAGACATGCGCCGATGACGAGCGCCAGCGCGATGTAGACGAAAGCCGGCAGATCGGGCCCGTACTGGCCGACCAGCGCGACCAGCATCCCCGTCAGCGCCAGGTTCGCCGCCACCGACAAATCTATGCCGCGGGTCAGGATCACCATCGTCTGGCCCAGCGCCAGCATGAACAGGAAGGCGGTGTTGTTCAGCACGCTGACGAAGCTCGCCGGCGTCGCGAAGGCCGGCGCGTACACGCCGACGCCGGCTACGATCAGCACGATCAGGATCGCGAGCGTCGCCTCGCGGTTCTGCGCGAGCCAGGTCATGCGCGCAGCCAATTCTGAATATTCATTATTTTCAATGCCTTGACCACGGTCGCATCGTGGGACCGGTCTCCAGGCCGCCTCACGCCGCCGCTCCGGTCGACCCGGTGGCGACCGCGACGATCGCCTCGGCCGACCAGGCGCCCCTGTCGAAGCGCCCGGCGACCCGGCCCTCGTGCATGACGATCAGCCGGTCCGACAAGCCCATCGCCTCGGGCAACTCCGACGTGACGAGGATCACCGCCAGCCCCGCCTCCGCGAGCTCCCCGATGAAATCATGAACCGCCGCCTTCGAGCCCACGTCGATCCCCTTCGTCGGCTCGTCGAGGATCACGACCTTCGGGTTCGTCGCCAGCCACTTCGCGATCACGACCTTCTGCTGATTGCCCCCCGACAGGCTCCCAACCGGCGTCTCCCAACTCGCCGCGCGCACGTCGAGCCGCGCCCCGAGGCTCCGCGTCATGTCGAGCTCGGCCCGCCGCGACAGGAAGATGCCGCGCACGTAGTCCGCCAGCGACGCGAGCGTCGTGTTCTCGCGCACCCCGAGCGGCAGCGCCACGCCCTGCTCCTGGCGATCCTCCGGCACGTAGGCGAGCCCCGCCGCAATGGCCTGCGTGACGTCGGCAGGATCGAACGGCGCGCCCAGCAGCCGCGCCTCGCCGCGCGTGCGGCGGGTCAGGCCGAACAGGCACTGCATCGCCTCCGAGCGCCCGGCGCCGACCAGACCGTAGAAGCCGAGGATCTCGCCGCGCCGCAGGTCGAACTCGAGATCCGAGAACTCGGTCGCGTTCGACAGACCCCGCACCTCGAGCACCTTCTCGCCGAGCGGGATGGCGCGCTTCGGGAAGACCTGGTCCACGGGCCGGCCGACCATCAGGCGCACGAGCTCCGGCTCGGTCGTCTCGGCGGTCAGACCCTCGCCGACCTTACGCCCGTCGCGCAGGCAGACCCAGCGGTCGGAGACGCCGAAGATCTCGTCGAACTTGTGGCTGATGAAGAGGATCGACCGGCCCTCGGCCCGGAGGCTCGCGACCAGCCGGAACAGCTCGTCGATCTCGTGGCGCGACAGCGCGGCAGTCGGCTCGTCCATGATGACGACGCGGGCCTCGTGGCTCAGCGCGCGGGCGACCTCGACCATGTGCTTCTGCGCCACCGACAGGCGCTTCAGCGGCGTATCCGCGTCGAAATCCGCCTCGATCCGGGTCAGCAGCCCGGCGGTTCGGGCGCGCATCTGCGGCCAGTCGATCAGCCGTCCGCCCGGCATGTGCCCCATGTAGACGTTCTCGGCCACCGACAGTTCGTCGAACATCACCGTCTCCTGGTGGATCGCGGCGACGCCGGCGGCCCAGGCAGCCCGCGGCGACTCGAACCGCGTGGCCGCTCCGGCGACGCGGATCTCTCCGCCATCGGGCTGGTAGATGCCGGTCAGGATCTTGACGATCGTCGACTTGCCCGCGCCGTTCTCGCCGATCAGCGCGGTCACCGTGCCGGGAGGCAGGTCGAGCGATACGTCGTCGAGCGCCCGCACGCCGGGGAACTGCTTGGAGATGCCGTGGAGCGACAGGATGGAATTCATCGGCGGGGCGTTGGGTCTCGGGACATGAAGCGTGGACGCCCCGCCTGTCCGACCCGGGCGCGCCCGGGCCGGTCAAGCGTCAGGGACGGAAATTCAGAAGATCGCGGCGAACTCGGCCACGTTCTCCTTGTTGAAGACGAAGGGCTCGCCCATGATCGCCTCGCCGTCCAGGCCGACCGTGGTCTCGCCCTTCTTGCCCATGCTGAGCGTCGCGCCCTCGGACGCATCGTCTCCCGACAGAAGGTCGTTCATGATCATCGTCGCAGCGTAGCCGTACTCGACCGGGTTCCAGATCGCGAAAGTGTCGCAGGCGCCGGCCTCGACCGCGGCCTGCATCTCGGACGGAAGGCCCAGCCCGGTGATGTAGACTTGGCCGACGAGGCCCATGTCCATGATCGCCTTGGCGCCGGCGCGGATGCCGATCGTCGTCGGCGAGATCACGCCCTTCAGGTTCGGATGCGCCTTCATCAGCGCCTCCATCTCGCGGTAGCTCTTGTCGTCCTGGTCGTCGCCGTAGACGGTCGCGACCAGCGGCATGTTCGCGTAGCGCGGGTCCTTCCATTCCTCCTTCATCGCCTCGATCCAGGAGTTCTGGTTCGTCATCGTCGAGGAGGCGGAGAGGATGGCGACCTCGCCCTCGTTGTTCAGCGTGTCGCCGATCATCTGGACCTGCTTGGCGCCGATCAGCGGCGTCGAGGAGGCGCTCAGATGCACGCTGCGGCCCTCAGGCGCGATGGCGCTGTCGAAAGACATCATCACGATGCCGCGCTCCATCGCCTTCTTGCCCACGGGGACCAGCGCATTGGCGTCGTTTGCGGAGACGATGATGCCGTCGACGCGCTGGGCGATCAGCGAATCGATGACGGCGATCTGGTCCTCGGGCGTCGGCTTGGTCGGCGCGGTGTAGATGATCTCGATGCCGCCGATCTCGTCGGCCGCCTGCTGCGCGCCGTTGGCGCAGGCGTCGAAATAGCTGTTGCCGAGGTTCTTCACGACCATCGCGATACGCTTGTCGGCGGCGAAGGCGCGGCCGGTCCCCAGCGCCGGCACGGCGAGGGCGGCGGCGCCGAGCCGAAGCGCGGTGCGGCGGGTCGGGGTCAGGATCGAGCTCATGGTGTCCTCCCAGGGGTGAGGCTGCGTTCCCAGCCTTGGCGGGGACTCTTCCGCTGTTCACCCCCAGCCGACAAGCAGAATCTCGCGGTTCGACGTCCAGCCAAGGAGGAACCCAATCTGCGGGAGACAGTTGTTTCGGGCAGTCACGATCCCTCGGAGCAAAGGAGCCGCCGTTGAACGACGACGCCATCGACCGCATCTGGAAACTCGCCGACCGTATCGATCCCTGCCTGCTCGGCACCTGGGACGGATCGCAACAGCAGAGCCGTCCGGTTTACGCGCGCGTTCGACGCGGCGAAGGGCGGATCTACATTCTTACCGACAGATCGGGTCACAAGCATCTCCAGATCGACGCGCATCCGGACGTCACCCTCTCCTTCGCCGACGTTCACGCGAACGACTACGTGGTCATCCACGGCAGTGCGTCGGTGTCGCGCGATCAAGCGCGGATCTCCGACGTCTGGACGTTCAAGGACGTCAGTTTCTGGGAGACGCCCGAGAACCCCGATCTGCTGCTGATCACGGTCGTGCCGGAGGCGGCGGAGATCTGGGATGGCAGCAACCTCGCGATCAGCGGCGTCAAGGTCTTGGCCGAGCGGCTAGTCGGCGCGGATGTGGAACTGGTCGATCATCACAAGGTCGATCGCATCTGAAGCCAAAGGCGACGCGGCCGAGAAAGCGATTGCAGCACGCGCCGGTTCGCGATAGCTTCATCAGGCAGCACCCTAGAGCATTGAAATAAATCGTGAAACGACTTCAGGCCACGCCTGTTCTCCATGTCGACGACGACCGGTTCCGGGCGACCGAATGGCGTTTCGAGCCCGGCGCGGAAACAGGGTGGCACGTCCACGGCCATGACTACGTGATCGTGCCGCTAGTTGACGGCACGCTCGGGCTAGAGGAGCCTGGCGGCGCCTCGCGCTCGGCGGAGCTGAAGGCGCATGTGCCCTATGCGCGCAGCGCGGGCGTCTCGCACAACGTGATCAATGCGGGCGACGGGCCCCTGTCGTTCCTGGAGGTCGAGGTCATCGACGACGGTCCGATAAAGGACCGCGTCGCGACGCTCGAGCGGTTCAGCGCGGCCTGGAACGCGCGGGACGTGGACGCGCTGATGGCCTGCATGGCGGACCCCTGCGCGTTCCACGCGGCGAGCGGATCGGGTCGGCACGGAGCGCTCCACCAGGGGCGGCCGGCCGTGCGCGCTGCCTACGCGGCGATTTTCGACGCTTGGCCGGAGGCCGAGTGGCGCGATGCGCGGCACATGGTCAGCGGCGAGACCGGCGTGACGTCCTGGCTCTTCGTCGGCAGATCCCGCAGCGGCCAGAAGGTCGAGACCGAAGGATGCGACCTCTTCGAGTTCGTCGGCGCGCGGATTGCGCTGAAGAACTCGTTCCGCAAGTCGCGCAACTGACGCTCCGCCGGGCGTGCAGTCACGCCCGCTCGCTGTTCCCGGTCATCCCGACCGCTTTTGTCGCCACCTCACTCTGTCGCGGTCGCCGCCAACTCGCTGCCGGCGTGGCGGAAGGCCCAGTGGTCACGGCACATCCGGTCCAGGTCGAACTCTGCGCGCCAGCCGAGCTCGGCCGCGACCCGCGACGGATCCGCGGTGGATCGGGACAGGTCGCCCGGGCGGCGCGGCGCGGCGCTCCAGGACGCCGGGGCGCTGCTGACCGCGGCGAAGGCGTCGATGACCTCGCGTACGCTGTAGCCCCTGCCGGCGCCGAGGTTGAAGATCTCGTGGCCGCGCCGCCGGCCATTCGACAGCGCATCGAGCGCCGTCAGATGCCCTCTCGCCAGATCGCAGACATGGATGTAATCGCGCACCGCCGTCCCGTCCGGCGTGTCATAGTCGTCGCCAAAGACCTCGATCGCGCGACCCTCCTCGGCTGCCCAGACGACGCTGGTGAAGAGGTTGCCGCCGTCGCGCCGGGGCGTCTCGCCGATCTGCATCGACGGGTGCGCGCCAGCCGCATTGAAGTAGCGAAGCGAGATCGCGCCGATCCCGCGATCCGCGGCCGCGACGTCTGCGAGGATCATCTCCGCCATGCGCTTGCTGCGACCGTAGGGACTTGCAGGCTCGGCCGGCTCGGTCTCCGGCGTCGGGGCCACGCGCGGCGCTCCGTAAACCGCTGCCGAAGACGAGAACAGGATGTCGCGCACGCCATGCGCCGCGGCCGCGCGAAAGACCGCGAGCGCGCCGCCGACGTTGCTGTCATAAGCGCCGAACGGATCCTGCACGGATTCGGGGGCGGACCTGCGACCGGCGAGGTGGATCAGCGCGTCGACGGAGCGCGCGGCGAACACCGCATCCATCGCGGCCGGATCCCGGCAATCGGCTTCGATGACGGCGGGCGTGCCGGCGCCGATTGCTGCTATGCGGCGCGGCACGTCGCGGGCCGCGTTCTCGAAATTGTCGACGATGATCACGTCGTCGCCCGCTTCGAGCAAGGCGGCGACGACATGCGATCCGATGTAGCCGGCTCCGCCGGTGGCGACGACGACGCGCTTGGTGTCCATACCATTTCCCGAGTAGCGATCTCATTCGGCCGATCCCGGCCCCTGGCGGCACTGGCCGCCGCGCGGACGGGTCCGCTAGGCTCGGACGTCCGGCGGCGTTTATCGCCGAAACGGCCGGCGCCGTCAAATCGGATCGCGATCCCTGTGCGCCCTTGCCCCTGACCTGCCCGAACGCGCGTCGGCTGCTCCTGGCGCGCTCAGGTCCGGCTTGTCGCGAGATGGGCGGGGCGGACCGGCGCCGCGACTGCGACGGCGCGCCGGATGGCAACAGCGACCGGCCCCGACGGATGCCCGACCCTTTCAGGTCCCTGCCGACATCCGCCGCAGCATCGGCCGATGGCGAATATATGTGCGATTACCGGGCGCCGCATTGAAAGTGAGTTCCGGGCGACGCTGCTTCTCTTGCAAGACCTGCTGCCGCAGGATCATCTGACGAAGTTCGAGCCAGATATGCCCGCGCGACCGGAAATTCGGCAGCGGCAGGCCGCCAGAAGAAAGACCAGCCATGCCGATCGAACGCCGCGTCCTGGAATTCCTGCTGAACGACAGCGGAGATCGCGCTGGAAACCTGTCCGGCGACGCTGACCCTGCTGGACTGGCTGCGCATCGACCGGCGCCTGACCGGGACCAAGGAAGGCTGCGCCGAGGGCGATTGCGGCGCCTGCACCGTTCTGGTCGGGCGGCTGACGCCGGGCGGGCTGGTCTACGAGAGCGTCAACGCCTGCATCCGCTTCATGGGTTCGCTCGACGGCTGCCACGTCGTGACCGTCGAGGCGCTGGCGGCGGGCGGCGCCCTGCATCCGGTCCAGCAGGCGATGGTCGCGCATCACGGCAGCCAGTGCGGTTTCTGCACGCCGGGCTTCGTGATGTCGCTCTACGCGCTGTGGATGCGAAAGCCCGACGCCAGCGTGCCGCAGATCGAGAAGGCGTTGCAGGGCAACCTCTGCCGCTGCACCGGCTACGCGCCGATCATCCGCGCGGCGCAGGCGGCGGCCGAGGCCGATCCGGCCGGCGATCCGCTGCTGGCCGAGCGCGGCCGCGTGACCGCGGCGCTGAAGGCGATGCGGGACGGCGCGCGGGTCAGCCTCGGCGCGGGGCGCGACCGGCTGATCCTGCCGGCGGACGTCGCCGACCTCGCGGCGCTGCGGGCGGAGTTGCCCGACGCGACGCATCGTCGCGGGCGCGACCGACGTCGGCCTCTGGGTGACGAAATTCCTGCGCCCGATCGGGCCGCTGATCTTCATCGGGCATCTGGACGAACTGCGCCGGATCGAGGAGACGCCTGCAAGGCGTGACCTTCGGCGCCGGGGTCAGCTACACCGACGCCTATGCGGTGATCTCGCGTCGCTTTCCGGCGCTGCGCGAGCTCTGGGACCGGATCGGCGGCGAGCAGGTCCGCAACATGGGCACGATCGGCGGCAACATCGCGAACGGCTCGCCGATCGGCGACACGCCCCCGGCGCTGATCGCGCTCGGGGCCGTGCTGCGGCTGCGCGGGCCGGACGGGCCGCGCGAGATGGCGCTCGAGGAATTCTTCGTCGACTACGGCAAGCAGGACCGGCAAGCCGATGAATTCGTGGAGAGCGTCTTCGTGCCCGCCTTGCCGGAAGGGGCCGATCTCGCAGCCTACAAGATCACGAAGCGGCTCGACGAGGACATCACCGCGACGCTGGGCGCATTCCGGCTGACGCGCGACGGCGACGCCGTCACCGACGTGCGGCTCGCCTTCGGCGGCATGGCGGCGACGCCGAAACGCGCGGCCGGCGCCGAGGCGGCGATCCTCGGCAGGCCCTGGTCGGCCGAGACCGCGCGCGCGGCGATGGCTGCGCTGGAGGACGATTTCGCGCCGCTCAGCGACTGGCGCGCCTCCGCCGAATACCGCCGCCTCGCGGCAAAGAACCTGATCTGGCGCTTCTGGCTCGAGACCGGCGAACGCGCGGTCGGCGCGACGCGGCTCGACCGGCCGCTGGCCGAAGCGATCTGAGGGACCCCCGACATGAACATGCGCAAACCCGAGACCGCCACGCCCGCCGATGGCCCCGACACGTCGATCCGCGGCGGCGTCCACGCGGCGCTCTCGCACGAGAGCGGGCCGAAACACGTGACCGGCGCGGCCGAGTACATCGACGACATTCCCGCCCCGGCCGGCCTGCTCCACGCCTGCCTCGGCCTCAGCGACCGGGCCCACGCCAAGGTGCTCGGCATGGACCTGAGCGCCGTCGCGGCGGCGCCCGGCGTCGTCGGCGTGCTGACCGCCGAGGACATTCCCGGCCACAACGACGTGAGCCCGGTCAGCCGGCACGACGATCCGGTCTTCGCGGTGAACGACGTGCAGTTCCACGGCCAGCCGATGTTCGCGGTGATCGCCGAGACCCGCGACGCGGCCCGGCGCGCGGCGACGCTGGCGAAGGTGACCTACGAGGACCTGCCGCACGCGATCGACGTCGCCGACGCGATCGCGGAGAAGTATCCGATGGTCGTCGACCCGCTGAAGCTCGAGCGCGGCGACGTCGCGCGCGGCATGGCGGCAGCGCCGCGCCGGATCGAGGGCCGGATGCGCGTCGGCGGCCAGGACCACTTCTACCTCGAGGGCCACATCGCGCTCGCGATCCCCGGCGAGGACGACGACGTGACGGTGTTCTCGTCGACCCAGCACCCGTCCGAGGTCCAGCACATGGTCGCCCATGTGCTCGGGCTCGCGAGCCACTCGGTGACGATCAACATCCGGCGCATGGGCGGCGGTTTCGGCGGCAAGGAGACGCAGCCGAACCTGTTCGCGGCCGTCGCGGCGCTGGCGGCGAAGAAGTTCGGGCGGGCCTGCAAGATCCGGCCCGACCGCGACGACGACATGACCGCGACCGGCAAGCGCCACGACTTCCTGATCGACTACAAGGTCGGCTTCGACGACGAAGGCCGGATCGACGCGGTCGAGGGCAACTTCGCCGCGCGCTGCGGCTTTTCCGCCGACCTCAGCGGTCCGGTCACCGACCGGGCGCTGTTCCATGTCGACAACGCGTACTTCTACCCGAACGTGCGGCTGACTTCGCAGCCGATGAAGACGAACACCGTCTCGAACACCGCGTTTCGCGGCTTCGGCGGTCCGCAGGGCATGATCGCGGGCGAGCGCATCATCGAGGACATCGCCTACGCGCTGGGCCGCGATCCGCTCGAGATCCGCCGGGCGAACTTCTACGGCGGCGCCGGGACGCGACGTGACGCCCTACTGGCAGACGGTCGAGGACAACGTGATCGGCCGGATCGTCGACGAGCTCGAGGCCTCGGCCGACTACCAGGCGCGCCGGCGCGGCGGTGCTAGACTGGAACCGCGCGAACGACGTGATCCGCAAGGGCATCGCGCTGACGCCGGTCAAGTTCGGGATCAGCTTCACCGCGACCTGGTACAACCAGGCCGGCGCGCTGGTGCATGTCTACACCGACGGCTCGGTCGCGCTGAACCACGGCGGCACCGAGATGGGCCAGGGCCTCTACACCAAGGTCGCGCAGGTCCTGGCCGACGAGTTCCAGATCGATCTCGACCGCATCCGGGTCACCGCGACCTCGACCGGCAAGGTGCCGAACACCTCGGCCACCGCCGCGTCCTCGGGCACCGACCTGAACGGCATGGCCGCCGCCGACGCCGCGCGCCAGATCAAGGAGCGGCTCACGGCCTTCGCGGCCGAATACTGGCAGACCCGGCCCGAGAACGTGCGCTTCATCCCGAACCACGTGATGGTCGACGACCGCGAGATCCCGTTCCCCGAGTTCATCCGCCTCGCCTACCAGGCGCGGGTGCAGCTGTCGGCGGCGGGCTTCTACAAGACGCCGAAGATCCACTGGGACCGCGCCACCGGCAAGGGAAGGCCGTTCTACTACTTCGCCTACGGCGCCTCGGTCTCGGAGGTCTCCGTCGACACGCTGACCGGCGAATACATGGTCGACCGCGTCGACATCCTGCACGACGTCGGCCGCTCGCTGAACCCGGCGCTCGACATCGGCCAGATCGAGGGCGGCTTCATCCAGGGCATGGGCTGGCTGACCACCGAGGAGCTGTGGTGGGACGCCAAGGGCCGGCTGCGCACGCATGCGCCCTCGACCTACAAGATCCCCGTCGCCTCGGACCGGCCGCGCGTCTTCAACGTGCGCCTCGCCGACTGGTCGGAGAACGCCGAGCCGACGATCAAGCGCTCGAAGGCCGTCGGCGAGCCGCCGTTCATGCTGGCCTTCTCGGTGCTCGAGGCGCTGTCGATGGCCGCGGCCTCGGTCGCCGACTACCGGATCGCGCCGCGCATGGACGCGCCGGCGACGCCGGAACGCGTGCTGATGACGATCGAGCGCCTGCGCGCCCAAACGGAGGCCTGAGCCGATGCTACGCGATCCCCAATGGCTGATCGAGGCGGCTGCGCCGACGATACTCGTCGAGGTCGTCACGGTCGCGGGCTCCGTACCGCGCGAGGCCGGCGCCTGGATGCTCGCGACGGCAGAGGACTTCGCCGGCACGATCGGCGGCGGCCAGCTCGAATACATGGCGATCGACCATGCAAGGCGGATGCTGCGCCACGGCTCCGCCTCCGAACGGCTCGACGTGCCTCTCGGACCCGAGATCGGCCAGTGCTGCGGCGGCCGGGTGGCGCTCGCCCTGACCGCGGTCGATTGCGGGCTCGCTACGGCGCTGCGCCGCCGGATCGAGACCGAGGCCGCCGCGCGGCCCGCCGCGCTGATCTTCGGCGCCGGCCATGTCGGGCGGGCGCTGGGCGCGGCGCTGGCGCTGCTGCCGGTGCGCCCGATCCTGATCGACCAGCGCGCCGAGGAACTGGGGCTCGCGCCCGCCGGCGTCGAGACCCGCCTCACTGCATTGCCCGAAGCCGAAGCTGCCTGCGCTTCGCCCGGCAGCGCCTTCGTCATCCTGACGCACGACCACGCGCTCGACTTCCTGCTCGCGGACGCGGCGCTGAAGCGCGTCGACGCGGCCTATGTCGGCATGATCGGCTCTGCGTCGAAACGCGCGCGGCTCGCCGCCTGGCGTCGACGAGGTGGCGCGCCCCGATCCGCGGCGCTGAACGGGTTGACCTGCCCGATCGGCGGGCCGTCCGGAGACAAGCGGCCGGCGGCGATCGCCGCGATGGTCGCCGCCGAGATCGTCACGGCCTTCGCCCGGGCACGCACAGCAGCCCAGCCGAAGGACCTGGCGGAGGCGATCTCCGCAGGCGGGAACGGGCGGCGCGACAGGGACTGAAAGGAGGATCGGACATGGCCGAGACGCGATACGAGTACAAGCTTATATCACCCGGCGATTTCAGCGCCTTCTGGGCGCTGTTCACCGACAACCTGATCAACCTGATGGTGCTGGCGGCGGTCTGCCAGTTCGTGTTCCAGATGCCGCCGGAGATCGTCTACGGCCGCATCGTGCCCGGCGCTGCGGTCGCGATCATCGCCGGCGTCGCGGTCTACGTGGCGCTGGCCAGGCGCGCGGCGCAGCGGATGGGGCGCGACGTCACCGCCCTGCCCTACGGCATCTCGACCCCGGTCATGTTTGTCTACCTGTTCGGCGTGATCGGCCCGATCTACTGGGCGACCCAGGATCCCTTGCTGGCCTGGCAGGTAGGCATCGGAGCCGGCTTCATGGGCGGCATCGTCGCTGCCTGCGGCGCGCTGGTCGGGCCTTGGCTGAAGCGCGTCACGCCGCGCGCCGGCATGCTCGGCACGCTCTGCGGCATCGCGCTGGTCTTCATCGGCTCGGTCCCGCTCGCGATCGTGTTCGAGAATCCGATCGTCGGCTTCGCGTCGATGGCGATCATCCTCTGGGGCCTGGTCGGACGCTTCCGGCTGCCGATGAACCTGCCCGCGGGCCTCGTCGCGCTGGCCATCGGCACGGTGATCGCGCTGATCATGGGCAAGTCCCGCATCGACGTCAGCGGTCTCGGGTTTCACCCGCCGCTTCCTTACGTCGGCGACCTGATCGCGGGCATCCGGCACCTGTTCGCGAACCCGGAGCTGTTCCTCGTGCTGGTGCCGGTTCAGATCTACAACTTCATCGAGACGATGAACAACGTCGAGAGCGCCGAGGCGGCCGGCGACGAGTACCCGGTCGCGGTCTGTCAACTGACCGACGGCGCCGGCACGATGGTCGGCGCTCTGTTCGGCTCGCCGTTCCCGACCACCGTCTATATCGGCCACCCGGCCTACAAGCGGATGAAGGCCCATGCCGGCTACATCATCGGCGTCGGCACGGTGATCCCGTTCGCCGCCTTCTTCGGCCTGCTCGCCTTCCTCAACGACCTGATACCGGTCGCTGCGGCCGCGCCTGTGCTGGTTTTCGTCGCGCTGAGCCTGATCACCAACACCGCCTGGAGCGTCAAGCCCGAGCACATGGCGGCCGTGACCATCGCGATGCTGCCGCATGTGTCGAACTTCCTGATTACGAAGTGGGGCTCGCTCTACGGCGCGCTGCGAGACGCCGGCGCGCAGAACATGCCTGCGCTCGGCAGTCCGGAGCTGAACGCAGCGCTGCACCAGCAGGGCGCCTACTACCAGGGCCACTTCGCGCTGTCGCAGGGCGCGATCCTGACCGGCCTGATCTGGGGCGCGATCGTCGCCGCGATCATCGACGGCGAGTTCCGCAAGTCGGCGGGCTTCGCACTGGCGGCCGCGTTCATGGCCTCGCTCGGGATCATCCATGTCGGCGCCTTGCAGGCGCCGCAGCTGTCGGGCGTTGTGATCGGGTATCTGATGACCGCGGCGTTCCTGGTCTTGTATCCCTCGATCCTGAAGGACGGCGCGTTCGACGGCCGCGAGCCATTCGAAGGCGATCCTCCCGAAGCCGTGCTCCCGCCGCGCGCGGCGACCGGTCAGGCATGACGCCAACCAGGTCCGATCCGGGCGCCAAATCCGGGCGGGCCGCGCGCGCTGCGCGCGCCAACAGCGAGGACGACAGACGATGATCGACGGACCCGACCCCGGCCCAACGCCCCGGATCGCGCTCAGGGGCGTGACCAAGGCTTTCCCCGGCGTTCTCGCGAACGACCGGGTCAGCTTCGAGGTGGCCCCTGGGGAGATTCACGCGCTGCTCGGCGAGAACGGCGCGGGCAAGTCGACGCTGGTCAAGATGATCTACGGGATCATGCAGCCCGACGCCGGCGAAATCGTCTGCGACGGCGCACCCGTCACGGTCGCCAGCCCCAGGGGCGCGCGCGCGATGGGCATTGGCATGGTGTTCCAGCACTTCTCGCTGTTCGAGGCGCTGACGGTGTTCGAGAACATCGCGCTCGGCATGGACGGGGCGCATCGCCGCCGGGAGCTGGCCGACGAGATCGCGCGGGTCATGGACGAGTACGGGCTGAAGCTCGACCCGAACCGCGTCGTAACCACGCTCTCGGTCGGCGAGCGCCAGCGCATCGAGATCGTACGTGCGCTGCTGCTGAAGCCGAAGCTCCTGATCATGGACGAGCCGACCAGCGTGCTGACCCCGCAGGAGGTGGCGCTGCTGTTCAAGACGCTGCGCCAGCTCAGCCAGGGCGGCTGCTCGATCCTCTACATCAGCCACAAGCTGCACGAGATCAGGGAGCTCTGCGACAGCGCGACGATCCTGCGCGGCGGCAAGGTCGTCGGCGCCTGCGACCCGAAGCAGGAAAGCTCAAAGAGCATGGCGGAACTGATGATCGGAGGCTCGCTGAAGCAGATCGAGAAGGCCCGCGCGCGCGAGTTCGGCGCTCCGAAGTTCGTCGTCGACAAGCTGAACCTGCCCAAGATCGGCGACTTCGGCACCGCGCTGCAGGACATCTCGTTCTCGGTGCGGGCCGGCGAGATCGTCGGCATCGCCGGCGTCGCCGGCAACGGCCAGAACGAACTGTTGCTGACGCTCGCGGGCGAGATTCCGACGCCCCAGCCGAGCGCGATCCGGATCGACAACCAGGCGATCGCGGCGGCGCCGATCGGCGCGCGCCGCCGCTGCGGGCCTCGCCGCCGTGCCCGAGGAGCGCAACGGCCACGGCGCGGTGCCGGACTTCTCGCTGACCGACAACGCAATCCTGACCGCGCGCGACCGGATGGGGCTCGCGCGGTCCGGCCTGATCGACGGTCGCAAGGCCCACGACTATGCGGCCAAGATCATCCAGGCCTTCGCCGTCAAGGCGACCGGCCCCGAGGCGCTGGCCGAGAGCCTGTCGGGCGGCAACCTGCAGAAATACATCATGGGCCGCGAGATCCTGCAGACGCCGGACGTCCTGATCGTCTCGCAGCCGACCTGGGGCGTCGACGCCGGCGCCGCTGCGGCGATCCACCAGGCGATCGTCGACCTCGCCGCGCGCGGCTCGGCCATCGTCGTGATCAGCCAGGACCTCGACGAGCTGCTGGCGCTGTCGGACGGCCTCGCCGTCATCAACCAGGGCCGGCTCTCGCCGGTGATGCGCGTCGGCGAGGTCGCCATCGACGAGATCGGCCTGCTGATGGGCGGCGTGCACGGCGACCCGGAGGCCACGGCGGAACTCGCGCACGACCCGCATCTCGCGGAGCTCTACGACCAGACAGCGGAGACGGCCCATGCGCGTTAGCCTCGAGAAGCGCAAGGAGCTGTCGCGCTCCATGCTGTACCTGACCCCGGTCATCGCGGTCGGCCTGACGATGCTGACCGGCGCGATCATCTTCACGCTGATCGGCTACAACGGCTTCGCGCGCGGTGTGGGAGATCTTCGTCTCGCCGCTGATCGACCCGAACCGCTGGCAGGATCTCGGCGTCAAGGCGGCGCCGCTGATCATCATCGCGACCGGCCTCTGCTTCGGCTTCCGCGCCAATGTCTGGAACATCGGCGCGGAGGGCCAGTACATCATGGGCGCGCTCGCCGGCACCGGCGTGGCGCTGCTGACCTGGGAGATGTCGGGGCCCTGGATCCTGCCGGCGATGTGCGTCGCGGGCATCCTCGGCGGCATGGCCTGGGCGGCGGTCCCGGCGCTGCTGCGCACCCGGCTCGGCGTCAACGAGATCCTGACGACGCTGATGCTGACCTACGTCGCGGTGCAGGTGCTCTACTGGCTGATGAACGGGCCCTGGAAGGACCCGGACGGGTTCAACTTCCCGCAGAGCCGGATGTTCACAGCGGACCAGCTTCTGCCCACCGTCATCCCGCGGACGCTGGTCCATCTCGGCGTGCCGCTCGCCTTCGTCATCGCGATCGGCGCCTGGCTGGTCATGGGCCGCACCGTGTTCGGCTTCCAGATCCGCACCGTCGGACGCGCCCCGCACGCGGCCCGGCACGCGGGCTTCGACGCGAACCGGACGGTCTGGGCGACGCTGATGATCGGCGGCGGCCTCGCCGGGCTCGCCGGCGTCTTCGAGGCGGCCGGGCCGTTCGGCCAGATGGTGCCGCAGTTCCCGGCCGGCTACGGGTTCACCGCGATCATCGTGGCCTTCCTCGGCCGGCTGAACCCGCTCGGCATCATCCTCGCCGGCATCATCATGGCGGTCACCTACATCGGCGGCGAGACCGCGCAGACGCGGCTCGGTCTGCCCGACGCGGCGGCGGGGCTGTTCCAGGCGATGACGCTGTTCTTCCTGCTGGCGACCGACGTCCTGGTGCGCTACCGCATTCGCTTCGGCGACGAATCCAGGGGAGCGGCGGCATGAACACCGTGATCTTCGTCTCGATCATCATGTCGATTGTCGGCGTCTCCACCCCGATCCTTCTCGCGGCGCTGGGTGAGCTTGTCGTCGAGAAGTCGGGCGTGCTGAACCTCGGCGTCGAGGGCATGATGCTGATCGGCGCCGTCTCCGGCTTCGCCGTGACCCATGCGACCGGCAGCCCCTGGCTGGGCGTGATCGCCGCCGCGTTCTTCGCGACGCTGTCGAGCCTGATGTTCGGCTTCCTGACGCTGTCGCTGACATCGAACCAGGTCGCGACCGGGCTCGCGCTGACGATCTTCGGCATCTCGATCTCGTCGCTGGTGGGCGAAAGCTTCGTCGGCCTGACCGTGCCGATCTTCGGCGCGATGTTCCCGGCTGCGCTGTCGCAGGACCCGATCCTGAGGATCGTCTTCGGCTACAGCCCGATCGTCTATTTCTCGCTGATCATGACGGTCGCGGTCTGGTGGTTCCTGACCCGCTCGCGCGCCGGGCTGATCCTGCGCGCGGTCGGCGAGAACGACCACTCGGCGCATTCCATCGGCTATTCGGTGATCGGCGTTCGCTATGCGGCGGTGGCCTTCGGCGGCGCGATGGCGGGCGTCGCCGGCTGCTTCTACTCGATGGTGCTGACGCCGATGTGGGCCGAGCAGCTGACCGCCGGGCGCGGCTGGATAGCGCTGGCGCTTGTCGTCTTCTCGGTCTGGCGGCCCGGGCGCCTGTTCGCCGGCGCCTACCTCTTCGGCCTCGTGATGACGCTGGAGCTGCAATCCAAGGCCGCGGGCTTCTCGCTGGTGCCGCCCGAGTTCATGGCGGCCCTGCCCTACCTCGCCACCATCGTCGTGCTCGCGCTGATCTCGCTGCGCGGGATCGGCTCCACCGCCGCGCCCGCATGTCTCGGCCGGCCGTTCAAACCCTCGACCTGAAAAAGAACCCAACAGGAGGCTATCCAATGCTCAAACTGAACCGCCGCCGAGTCCTCGGCAGCCTCGGCGCCGCCGCGGCGGCGCTGCCGCTCGCATCCGGCATCGCCAGCGCGCAGGACGGCCCGCTGAAAGTCGCCTTCGTCTACATCGGCCCGGTCGGCGACTTCGGCTGGACCTACGCCCACGACCAGGGCCGCCTGCAGGTCGAGGAGCACTTCGGCGACGCCGTCGAGACGACCTATGTCGAGAACGTCGCCGAGGGGCCCGACGCCGAGCGCATCATCCGCCAGCTGGCCCAGGAAGGGAACCAGCTGATCTTCACCACGTCCTTCGGCTACATGAACCCGACGCTGAAGGTCGCGCGCCAGTTCCCGGACGTCTACTTCGAGCACGCGACCGGCTACCAGCGCGCCGATAACATGGCGATCTACAACTCGCGCTTCTACGAGGGCCGCGCGGTTATCGGCACGATGGCCGGGATGATGTCCGAGACTGGCAAGGCGGGATACATCGCCTCGTTCCCGATCCCCGAGGTCGTGATGGGCATCAACGCCTTCCAGCTCGCCGCGCAGAAGGTGAACCCGGACTTCACGACGCAGGTCGTCTGGGTCTCGACCTGGTATGATCCGGCCAAGGAAGCCGACGCCGCGCGCGCGCTGCTTGACCAGGGCGCCGACATGATCTCCCAGCACACCGACAGCCCCGCCGCGCTGCAGGCGGCCGAGGAGCGCGGCGCCTATGCGTTCGGCCAGGCCACCGACATGTCGCAGTTCGCGCCGAAGGCGCATCTTACCGCGATCGTCGACAACTGGGGGCCCTACTACATCGAGCGCGTGCAGGCGGTGCTGGACGGGACCTGGGAAGCGACCGACGTCTGGGCCGGCATGGCCGGCGGTGAGGTCGTGATGTCCGAGTTCCGCGACAACGTGCCGCCCGAGGTCGCCGAGGCCGCCAACACGTTGATCGAGCAGATCAAGGAGGGCTCGTTCAACATCTTCGCGGGGCCCATCTACGATCAGGCGGGCGAGTTGCGCGTGCCCGAGGGCGAGGCTCTGACCGACGAGCAGCTTTTGTCGATGGACTGGTACGTCCAGGGCGTCCAGAGCTGACGACCCCGAGCGCGGCGCGGCCACCTGCCCCGCCCGACGCTCCTGATCGTCTCGTAGCCGACTTGGGGCTTCGACCCGGGCTCGACATCCACCGCCATTCGGCGGGGCCCGATCATCGGCCGACGTGGTTCGGTCGAGGCGGCTGCGCGGCCCTGCGATCTCAAGCGCTTGCCGCTGTCAGATCGCGCGGTCGATGATCTGGCCCGCGATGATGCCGGAGCCGGCGCCGAAGGCGCGCGCGGCGCTGAGGACCGGCGACGGCGCTGCGAGCGCTGCGCCGTCGCTGAGCAGCGCCTCGAGCCCATCCGCAACCCGTCGTGGGACCGGCGGCGCGGCCGCCACAGCCCCGGCCGCGGCGTCGAGCAGGATCGAGACCGTCAGCCGGCGCGGGCCGAGGACATCACGCGGGCGCTGACCGAGCCCGAAGCCGCATCCATGCGCCACGTTCACGATCATCGGCATTCTCCCCGAATGTCACTCAATGTTTAGAGGATGCGCGCAAAGCCCCGGCCGCGCGACGAATTCCTTTTCGGAAGGTTAAGCGCCCGGCACGAACGTCTCTGCGAGCCAGCCGTGAAAGCGCAGAGCGGCGGGGGTAGGCGGGCGCGCCCGGCGCGGCAGCGCCGCGTAATGCGTTTGCTCGTGCGCAAGCTCCAGTCCCGGCGCGGTCGTCACCCGGCCTGCCGCGACATGCCCGGCCGCGAGGTCGCGCTCGATGATGGCACAGGCGCTCCCGGCCGCGACCATCTCCAGCGCCGCCGCAGAGCTGTCCACCGCCGCGCCGAACGGAACGGCGCCCTCGGGCCATCCCAGGCTCCGCCCGAGGCGCGACCACAGGTTCTCGCATCCCATCACATGCACCGCCCCGCCCGCCAGCGCGGCGCGCAGCCCGGGCTCGGCGCCGTCGCCGAAATCCGTTCCCGGCGGGCAGACCGGGATAGATACCGGCGCCGCCAGTCGCAACGCGTCCGCCTCGCCGGCGGCGTCGCCGTAGCGGATGTCGACGTCGAGATCGTCGCCTGGCTCGCCGTCGCTCCAGACCGAGCTCAGCAGCCGCAGCGACAGGCCGGGATTGGCGCGCAGGAAGACCGGCAGCGCCGGCGCGAGCCGCAGCGTCGCGAAGCTGAACAGGCTGCGCACGGTCAGCCGGCTGCACGGGCCCGCGCCGAACAGCCCGACCGTCGCCACCGCCAGATCGTCAAGCGCCTTGCGCACCGACGGCAGGTAGGCCGCGCCCATCGGCGTCAGCGCCACGCCGCGCGCCAGCCGCTCGAACAGCGCGACGCCGAGCTGGCCCTCCAGCGCTCGGATGTGCTGGCTGACCGCCGCCGGCGTCAGGTTCAGCTCCGCCGCCGCCGCGGCGAACCCCAGATGCCGCGCCGCCGCCTCGAAGCTGCGGATCCAGGTCAGCGAGGGCAGCGGAAAGGCCATCGGCAAGGGGTAGGCAGAACGACCCCTGATGGCAAGTTAGCATTGCTTGCCATTGCCCTCGCAGCGCTGGAAACATTCGCGGATGGAGCCCTACGACTACATCATGGTCGGCGCAGGCTCGGCCGGCTGCGTGCTGGCCGATCGGCTCAGCGCCGACGGCAGCGCGCGCGTGCTGGTCCTCGAGGCCGGCGGCGATGACCGGCGCCTGCAGATCCGCGTGCCGATCGGCTACGGCCGCAGCTTCCACGACCCGAGCGTGAACTGGCGCTTCTTCTCCGAGCCCGAGACCGGGCTCGACGGGCGTGTCCTCTACGTGCCGCGCGGCAAGGTGCTCGGCGGGTCGTCCTCGATCAACGCGATGGTCTGGCACCGCGGCCTGCCCGGAGACTTCGACGACTGGCGCGACGCCGGCAACCCCGGCTGGGACTGGGCCGGCGTCGCCCCGGTATTCGCCGCAATCGAGCGGCGCCGGCCGGGCGACGCCGGCCCCCTCTGGGTCTCTGCGCGCGGGGACGAGTACCACGCGGTAAAGCGGCGCTTCCTCGCCGCTGCCGCCGAGATCGGGCTCCCCGCGACCGCCGACATGAACGGTGCGCAGCCCGAGGGCGTCGGCGCCTATGCGATCACGACGCGCGGCGGCTGGCGCTGCTCCGCGGCCGACGCGTTCCTGCGACCCGCGATGTCGCGGCGCAACCTGACCGTGATGACCCGCGCCCGCGCGCTGCGGGTGGTCTTCGAAGGCCGCCGAGCGGTCGGCGTCGAGGTCCGCGCCCGCGGCGGGACCCGCATCCTGCGGGCTCGGCGCGAGGTCGTGCTCGCGGCGGGCGCCGTCGCCTCGCCGCACCTGCTGCAGGTCTCGGGCGTCGGGCCGGGCGCGCTGCTGCAGCGCCTCGGCATCCCGGTCCTGCTGGCGAACGACGGCGTCGGCGGCGGACTGCAGGACCATATCGGCGTCAACTACGCCTACCGCGCGACCGAGCCGACGCTGAACGGCGTGCTCGGCGCCTGGCCGGGGCGGATCGCGGCCGCCGCCGCCTATGTCGCGCGGCGGCGCGGGCCGCTCAGCCTCAGCGTCAACCAGATGGGCGGGCTCGTGCGCAGCCGTCCCGGCCTTTCCCGCGCGGATATCCAGCTCTACTTCAACCCGCTCAGCTATTCGGCCGACTTCTCTGGCCAGAGGCCGCTGCTGCGCCCCGACCCGTGGCCGGGCTTCATCCTCAGTTTCGATCCGTGCCGGCCGACCAGCCGCGGCCGGGTGGACGCCGCCGCGCCCGATCCGGAGGTCGCCCCGCGCATCACATTCAACCACCTGTCGACCGGGGCCGACATCGCGGGCGTGCTGGACGGGGCGCGGCTGGTCGGCCGGCTGCAGGACACCGCCGGCCTGCGCCGGCTGATCGACGGGCAGCCGTCCATCGATCTCGCCCGCGCCGACGACACGACGATCCTCGCCGACTTCCGGGCCCGCGCGGGCTCGGTGTTCCACCTGTGCGGCACCTGCCGGATGGCGCGCGAGGCCGAGGGCGGCGTGCTCGACGCCCGGCTGCGCGTGCACGGGCTGGACGGGCTGCGGGTCATCGACGCCTCGGCCTTCCCGAACATCACTTCGGCCAACACCAATGCGCCGACGGTGATGCTGGCCGCGCGCGGGGCGGACCTGATGCTGGAGGACGCTCGGCAGGCCCGACAATAGGCAGACCGGGAAGCAGCTCGGGCCGCCTCCTGCGCAATCGTCTCCGGTCCCGTCCGTTGCGCACGATTGTGACCGCGGCGGCGTAACGTCCTCGGTCCAGGCGCCGTATCGTGTTGAAGAACGACGCGCATGACGGGAACGCCGATGGATCTGACGATGACGCAAGCGCGGCCAGCGACGGGCGCCGAGCTGATCGGCCGGGCGCTGGCCGCAGCCGGCGCCACACATGCCTTCGGCATTCCCGGCGGCGAGGTCCTGGCGCTGATCGACGGACTGGCCGACGCCGGCATCGAGTTCGTTCTGGCCCGCCACGAGAACGCCGCGGGCTTCATGGCCGAGGGGCTGTGGCACGCGACCGGGGCGCTGCCGGTGCTGGTCGCGACGCTGGGGCCCGGCGTCGCCAACGCCGCCAACGTCGTCGCCAACGCAGGCCAGGACCGGGTGCCGCTGATCTTCCTGACCGGATGCGTCGACGCGGAGATCGCATCCAGCTACACCCATCAGGTCTTCGACCACCAGGCGGTGCTGGGCCCGCTGGTCAAGGCGAGCCTGCGCGCCGACGCGGGCTCGGTCGGCGCAACCGTTGCCGAGGCCATCGCCATCGCGCGATCCGGGCAGTTCGGTCCGGTGCATGTCGACGTCCCGATCGGCGCGGCCGAGGGCGCGGCGGCCGAGCCTCCTCCGGCCCTGCCGGCGCCGGACGCGGTCGACGAAGCCGACGTCGCGACCGCGGCCGCCGCGCTGGGCGGGTCGGTCCGGCCACTGGTCATCGCCGGCGTCGACGCGGTGAACGCCGGGATCGGGCCCGCGCTCACGGCATTCTGCCGGGCGCAGGGCGCGCCGCTGGTGACGACCTACAAGGGCAAGGGCCTGATGCCCGAGGACGACCCTCTCTCCATCGGCGGCGCCGGTCTCTCGCCGAGGGCCGATGCGATCCTCTCCCCGCTGATCGAGGCCGCCGACGCGATCCTGCTGGTCGGCTACGACCCGATCGAGATGCGCGCCGGATGGCGACATCCGTGGCCGGCGACGAAGACCGTGGTCGAACTGGCGCCGGTCGCGCGCAGTCACGGGATGCACGCGGTCGGCCACGCCGTCATGGGCCCACTCGCACCGGCGCTCGACCGGCTGGCGCGGACGGCCCCGCCGCGGCCGCGCTGGCCGGGTGGCGAGCCGGCGCGGACACGCGCGGCGCTTGCAGACGCCTTCTCGGCCGGGCCGGAATGGGGCCCTGCCAAAATCTTCCACGCGCTGCGCGAGGCGATGCCGCCCGAGGCGGTCGCGACCGCCGACAGCGGCGCGCACCGCATCCTCTTCAGCCAGATCTGGCGCTGCCCGGCGCCGCGCGGCCTCCTCCAGTCCAGCGGGCTCTGCACGATGGGCTGCGCAGTCCCGCTCGCGATCGGCTGCCGAATCGGCGCGCCCGCCCCGGTCCTCGCCGTGGTTGGCGACGCCGGGCTCGAGATGGGCCTCGGAGAACTCGCGACCCTGCGCGACCTCGGCCTGCCGGTCATCATCGTCACTCTGGTCGACGCGAGCCTCGCGCTGATCGAGCTGAAGCAGCGTGCTTCGGGACGGCCCCGGCGTGGCGTGCGTATCGGAGTCAGCGACTGGCCGTTCATCGCGGCCGGCCTCGGCGGCTACGGCGCCTGGATCGACGACGTCGACACGCTGCGCCATGAGATCGAAGGCGCGCTGCGCCGCCCCGGTTTCTCGCTGCTCGCCTGCCGAATCGAAGCATCTTCCTACGATGGAGCTTTCTGAGATGAGCGAAGCCGGCCTGCCCGAAGACTTTGCCGGATGCCCGGTCTCGCTGCCGCCGGGAGCGGCCGTTGCGGCCTGGAACGCGACGCAGCGCGCGTTTCTCGCCCATGGCGCGGCGACGCCCGAGCGCCTTGCCGAGACGCTGCGCCTCGCGCCCGACTTCGCGCTCGGCCAGGCGGCGCGCGGGCTCTTCTGCCTGCTGCTCGGCCGCGCCGAGATGGTCGAGACCGCCGCCGAGGCGCTGGCGGCGGCGCGCGCGGGCGCACTGCCGACGCGGCGCGAGGCGCTTTACGTCGCCGCCCTCGCCGACTGGCTCGATGGCAGGCCCAGCGGCGCCGCAGCGCGGCTCGAACAGGCGCTGCTCGCCTGTCCGCGCGACGCGCTGGCGATGAAGCTCGTGCAGGCGATCGAGTTCGTCCTCGGGCGAGCCAGCGCGATGCGCGCCTCGGCCGAGCGGCTGCTGCCTGCCTGGGAGGATCACCCCGCGCGCGGCTACTTGCTCGGCTGCCACGCCTTCGCGCTTGAGGAGACCGGCGACTACGCCGGCGCCGACCGCGCCGGGCGCGCGGCGCTGGACCTCGCGCCCGACGACGCCTGGGGCCTGCACGCGGTGGCGCACGTGTTCGACATGACCGGCCGGGCGCAGCAGGGGCTCGACTGGCTCGGCGGGCGCGAGGCGGCCTGGGCGCATTGCAACAACTTCCGCTATCACGTCTGGTGGCACATCGCGCTGATGCAGCTCGACCTCGGGCGGATCGATGCGGCGCTCGCGCTCTACGACGCCGAGGTGCGCCGCGACCGGACCGACGACTACCGCGACATCGCCAACGCCGCGTCGCTGCTGTGCCGGCTCGAGATCGAGGGCGCCGATGTCGGGGCCCGCTGGGACGAGCTGGCCGACCTTTCCGAGACGCGCTCCGGCGACGGTTGCGTCGTCTTCGCCGATCTGCACTACATGCTGGCGCTGGTCGGCGGCGGACGCGCGGCGGCGGCCGAAACGCTGGTGCGGCGCATCCGCCGCGACGCCGCGCGGCAGGAGAACGAGATGCACGGGATCGCCAGCCGCCCCGGCCAGGCCGCCGCCGAAGGGCTCGCCTCCTTTGCCCGCGGCGCCCATGCCGAGGCGCTCGGCAGCCTCGGCGCCGCGCTCGACGCGCTGCCCCGCATCGGCGGAAGCCACGCGCAGCGCGACGTGTTCGAGCGGCTCGCTATCGAGTCCGGTCTGCGCGCGGGAAGGCTCGGCGAGGCCGACGCGCTGCTCGCCGCGCGCCGGCGACGCCGGGGCGCCGAGGACGGATATTCCGCACGCCGGCGCGCGTTGATCTCGCGGCTGCGCAGGCAAGACCCGGACGCCGCCGCGTGACGGCGAGGACGGGCAGGCGCCCGCGCGACCCCCGGCTCGACTTCTTCCGCGGCCTCGCGATGTTCATCATCGTCATCGCCCATGTCCGCGACAATCCGTGGACGCTGTGGATCCCGGCCCGCTTCGGCTTTTCCGACGCGGCCGAGATCTTCGTCTTCTGCTCGGGGATGGCCTCGGCGCTGGCCTTCGGCGCAGTCTTCGCCCGGTCGGGTTACGGCATCGGCACGATGCGCGTCGCGCTGCGGGTCTGGCAGGTCTACTGGGCGCATGTCTGCACGTTCCTCGTCATCGCCGCCGTCAGCATCGCGCAGACGGCGTGGCTGCCGTCGGGCGTCGACTACCTGCGCCAGCTGAACCTGCACCGCTTCTTCGAGGCGCCGGAGGCCAACCTCGTCGGCCTGATGACGCTGACCTACGTGCCGAACTACTTCGACATCCTGCCGATGTACCTGGTCATCCTCGCGATGATCCCGGCCGCCGTCGCGCTCGGTCGGCTGAACCCGGCGCTGCTCGGCCTCGCCTCGATCGCGCTCTGGCTCGCCGCCAACCTCGGCCTGAACCTGCCGGCCGAACCCTGGTCCGATCGGCCATGGTTCTTCAACCCCTTCGGCTGGCAGCTGCTGTTCTTCACCGGCTTCGCGTTCATGTCCGGCTGGCTGCGGCCGCCGCCGGTTAACCGGACGCTGATCGCGCTCGCCGCCGCGGTCGTGGTCCTGTCGGTGCCCTTCGCCTGGTTCCGCGTCCTCGGCGCGTCCGAAACCCTGCGCGAGGCCGCGGGCGCGATCCGGCCGCTGACCGACAAAACCCCGCTCGGCCTGCTGCGCCTCATTCACTTCCTCGCGCTCGCCTATCTCGGATGGGTCGCGGCCGGGGCGATGGGCGCGCGGCTGACCGCGACGCCCGCCCGCGCCCGCGTCGCGGCCGTGATCATGCAGGTCGGCCAGCAGTCGCTCGCCGTCTTCATCTCCGGCCTGGTGCTGTCGCGCCTGCTCGGCGGCATCCTCGACCTGACCGGCCGCGGGATGTTCGCCGCGCTCTGCGTCAACCTGCTCGGCGTCACCTGCGTGATCGCGCTCGCCCGCTTCGTCGGCTGGATCAAGTCCCCGCCCTGGGCGCGTCCCGCCCAGCCTGAGCGCCGCCCGTCACGCCCCGACCACCCCGGCGAGGCGCGCAACCCGGCCTGAACTTGCGATCCGGCCGCGTATGTGGGACGCATGGGGGATAGACGGGGAGAATTCCTGATGAAAGTCATCGTTCTCGGCGCCGGCGTGATCGGCGTGACGACCGCCTGGTATCTCGCGCGTCTCGGCGCCGAGGTGCGGGTCCTCGACCGCCAGCCCGGCCCCGGCATGGAGACGAGCTTCGCCAATGCAGGCGAACTCAGCTACGGCATGACGTCGCCCTGGGCCGCCCCCGGCATCCCGAAGAAGGCGGTCAAGTGGCTCTTCATGCGCCACCGGCCGCTCTTCATCTGGCCGATGATCGACCCGAACATGTGGTCGTGGAGCCTGAAGATGCTCGCGAACTGCAACGAGGACGCCTACCGGCTGAACAAGGGCCGGATGGTGCGCGTCTCGAACTACAGCCGCGACGCGCTGACCGATCTGATGGCCGAGGTGCCGCTCGAGTTCGACCAGCGCGAACAGGGCACGCTGCAACTCTTTCGCACCGAAAAACAGGTGAAGGCGTCGAAGGCAGATCAGGAGGTGCTGGCCGAATTTGACTCGCCCTTCAAGCTCCTGACCCGCGACGAGTGCATCGAGGCCGAACCCGGACTCGCGCACGTGGCCGACAAGTTCGTCGGCGGGCTCAGGCTGCTCGCCGACCGCACCGGCGACTGCCGGATGTTCACGCTGGCGCTGGCCGCGCGGGCCGAGGCGCTCGGCGTGCGCTTCCAGTACGGCGTGACGATCAACGGCCTGCCGCGCGACGGCGAGCGCATCGTCGGCGTCGACACCGACCACGGCCGCGAGGAGGCCGACGCTTATGTCTGCGCGCTCGGCCCCTACGCGCCGATCCTGATGAAGACCGTCGGGATCCGGCTGCCGATCTACCCGATCAAGGGCTACTCGATCACGCTGCCGGTCACCGATCCCGACGCGGCCCCGGTTTCGACCCTGATGGACGAGACCCACAAGGTCGCGATCACCCGGCTCGGCGACCGGATCCGCGTCGCGGGCCAGGCCGAGATCATCGGCTACAATAGCAAGCTCGGCGCGCACGCGACCGACACCGTGCGCTACGTGATCTCCGACCTCTTCCCGAAGGGCGGCGACGTATCCAAGGCCGAGGGCTGGACGGGGCTGCGCCCGATGACCCCCGACGGAACGCCGATCCTCGGCCCAACCCGGTACTCCAACCTTTTCCTGAACACCGGCCACGGCACGCTCGGCTGGACCATGTCGGCCGGATCCGGCCGCGCCGTCGCCGACGCGGTGATGGGCAAGACGCCCGAGATCTCGTTCGACGGCCTGACGGCTGCGCGGTACGGGCAGTAGCGCGCTTTCCTGCTTGCCGGATCCGCGCGCGCGGCTAGTCTTGCGCCGTGCCGGTCTGCGAGAGCGCCATGTTCCGTTCGATTCCAAGCCTTTCCGGCGTTGCCTGCCTGCTTTTCCTCTCCCTGCCCGTCCCCGCCGGTGCACAGTCGATCCTGCCGGGGGAGGTATTCAGTTCGCTTGCGGTGCATCCGATCAGCGACCCGAACCCGGTGCTCGGCGCGGATGGTCGCGTGCATCTCGTCTATGAACTGATGGTCGACAATCCCGGCCACGGCTTCGTCACGATCGACAAGGTCGAGAGCATCGACGCTGCCGGCGTCAGCCTCGGCGCGGTCGAGGGCGACGCGCTCCGGGCGATGACGACGTTCTGGGCGGACGGGCCCGCCGGGACGATCCCGCCGGGCGGCAGTGCTACGGTCTTCCTCGACGTGACCTTCGCGCCCGACGCCGCGCTGCCGGAGCAGGTCCTGTCGCGCATCTCGATCACGCGTCAGGCTGTCGGCCCCGACGGCGCGCCGGCGCCGATGCCCGAAGGCGGCCTCGCGCCGGCGCAGGCGACGTTCACCGCTTCCACGCCCGCCACCGTCGGCGCGCCAGCCGTCGTTATCGATGCGCCGCTCGCGGGCAGCGGCTGGGTGGCGGTCAACGGCTGCTGCAATGCGATCACCTCGCATCGGGGCGCGATCTTGGCGATCGACGGCGCGCTGCGCGTGCCCGAGCGCTTCGCGATCGACTGGATCCAACTCGACGCCAGCGAGCGCATCTTCGAAGGCGCCGCAGGCGATCTCGACGATTATCCGTACTACGGGACCCCGGCGCTGGCGGTCGCGGACGGCGTCGTCGTCAACGTCTACGACGAGGCCGACGAGCAGACGCCGGGCGAAGCCCGCGAGGGCCTGACGCTGCCGGGCTTCGGGGGCAACATCGTCGTCGTCGACATCGGCGGCGGAAACTACGCCTTCTACGCGCATCTGCAGAAGGGCAGCCTCAAGGTCGGTCTCGGCGACACGGTGACGACCGGGCAGGAACTCGCGCTCCTCGGCAACACCGGCAATTCCGACGCGCCGCATCTGCATTTTCACGTGATGGACGGAATATCGCCGCTCGACTCGAACGGCCTGCCCTACGTCTTCCGCAGCTTCACCGGACAGGGCATGCTGTCGCCGTCGAACGACGACGCGACCTTCGACGCCGGCGGTCCGATGAAGATCGACGCCGGGCTCGAGGGGCCGCATGTGGACGCCCTGCCGCTGAACAACCAGATCGTCTCGTTCGACTGAAGTTTCTGATGTTGCGCTAATATCAATAGCTTGATGGGCGTATCACGCTGAAACGCCTCAATTCTTCAGCACCATGCAGTCCGCTCCCGCCGCCCGCAGCTGCCCGCACAGGGCCTCCGCCTCGCTCCGGCTCTGCCGGCCGACCTGCGCAAAATGCATCGCCCGCGTCATCCCCGCCCGCCGGCTCCGCGTATAGCTCATCTCGGCGCTTCCGAGGACCGCGCCGTGCCGGTTCAGCACCCGCTCCGCCTGCCGCTCCGCCACCGTCCGGTCCCGTCCGGACGCGACGACCACGCCCCAGGGCAGCACCGGCGCGCCGGCCGCGAACTCCTTCAGGCTCCGGTTCGCCGCCTGCGCAAGGCAGGCCGACTGGAAGTCCGCGCCCGGCAGCTTCAGGTCCAGCGCCTCGGGCGGCTTCTCGCGCCAGGTCTCGGCCGAGACGCCGGTGATCGCATGCACGTAAGCCCGCGTCTCCAGCGGCAGCCGCCCGCCCTCCGCGACAAACCGCGCCGCCCGCGCCTCCCCGCCGTTATAGGCGACCGCCGCCAGCCCGATGTTTCCGTAGTCCCGCGTCAGGTCCGCGAGGTACAACGCCGAAGCCCGCAGCGCCTCGGCCGGGTTGAACGCATCCGCCAGCCCGCGCAGCTTCGCGGTGCCCGGCATGAACTGCGCGATCCCCTCGGCGCCCGCCGGGCTGACCGCGCTCGCGTCGAACAGGCTCTCGCGCCACAGCAGCCGCGCGAAGAAATGCGGGTCGATCTCCGCCTCGACCGCCGTCGCCTCGATCGTCCGGCACACGTCGCCGACATAGGCCGCCAGCCCGATGCAATGCGCCCCGTCCCCAGTGCAGCGCCGCTGGTCCGCCGCCGCCCGCCCCAGCGGCGCGAGGCTCGCCAGCTCGACCGGCGGGTCCGCTCGACGGAGCGCGCACTCGGGCCGGCACAAGGCCGACATGCGCGTCAGGATCGACAGGACACGCAAGGCGGCAGCAGCGCATTCCGCGCCCGCTCCAGGACTCGGACGCAACAGGCTACGCCGCCGCCGGTTTCATCGCGCGGTCACGCTCCGAAGGCCCGCCCGCAACCCCACGAGCGCTCCTCACTCCAGCGGCCTCCGGCGCACGCCTTCGGCGTACCTATCCCGCGGCTTCGACGCGACCCCGCCACATAGGTCTCGACGATCGACGGTCGTCGCCCATCGTCTGGAGGATGAAGAGCTCTTCCGTCAGGCTGCGCGCCGTCTCCGACCGCAGCGTCATCGCCGGCGTCGCCCGGCTGTCCAGCACCACGAGGTCCGCGTCGCGCCCCGGCTCCAGCGCCCCGATCGCATCGTCGAGCCCCAGCGCGCGCGCATTCCCGAGCGTCATCCGGTAGTACGACATCGAGCGGGCTCAGCTTCTGCTCCTGAAGCTGCAGGATCTTGTAGGCCTCGGCCATCGTCGCCAGCATCGAGTAGCTGGTTCCCGCGCCCACGTCGGTCGCCACCGCGACCGTCGCGCCCAGCCGCTCCATCCGCGCCATGTCGAAGAGCCCGCTGCCAAGGAACAGGTTCGAGGTCGGGTTGAACACCGCCACCGCCCCGGTCTCGGCCAGCACGCCGATCTCGCGGTCCGACAGGTGGACGCAATGCCCCATCAGGCTGCGCGGCCCGAGGAAGCCGTAGCGCGCGTAGACGTCCGTGTAGTCCTTCGCGAAGGGAAACAGCGACAGCGTGAAGTCGATCTCGGCCCGGTTCTCCGACAGATGCGTCTGCACGTGCAGGTCCGGCCGCTCGGCGATCAGCGCGCCGGCCGCCTCCATCTGCGCCTCGGTCGAGGTGATCGCGAACCGCGGCGAGATCGCGTAGCGCAGCCGCCCCTTGCCATGCCAGGTCTCGATCAGCGCCTTCGTCTCGTCGTAGCCCGCCTGCGCCGTGTCGCGCAGCCCCTCGGGCGCGTTGCGGTCCATCATCACCTTGCCGCCCAGCGCCAGCATGCCGCGCCTCTGCGCCTCGCCGAAATACGCGTCGACGCTCGCCGGATGCACCGAGCAGAACGCTGAGGCCGTCGTCGTGCCGTGCCGCAGCAACTCGTCGAAGAACCGCGGCGCCATCGCCTCGGCAAACGCCGGCTCTGCGTATTTCTGCTCCTCGACGAACACGTATGCGTTCAGCCAGTCGAGAAGCTGTTCGCCGTAGGAACCGATCACCTGGACCTGCGGGAAATGAATGTGGGCGTCGATGAAGCCCGGCAGGATCAGATGCGGACGATGATCGATGCGCTCCGCGTCCGGCGCGGCCTGCGGCGCGACCTCGGCATGCGGTCCCGCGGCGACGATCCGTCCGTCGCGGATCAGCAGCGCGCCATCCTCGACATGGACGTAGCTCGCGGGATCGTCCTCGCGCGGCGCGTCGCGGAAACTCAGCAGCCGCCCCCGGATCATCGTCTCCCGCATCGCCATCCTCCGTGTTTCCAGTCCAGCGCGCAAAGTGACAGGCTGCGGACCGGCCGGAAAGCCTCTGCATCGCGCATTCTCTTTGTGGAAAATCCGAAGAATGCTAGCGTCGAGCGATGTCGTATCTTGATAATCTGCGGCTCTTCATCCGCGTCTACGAGCTTCGCAACCTGTCGACCGCCGGGCACGACCTGCGCCTGACGCCGGCCGTGGCGTCGAGCCGGCTCAAGGCGCTCGAGGCGCATTTCGGCGTGCGGCTCTTCAACCGCACGACGCGCAAGCTGACGCCGACGCAGCACGGCGATGCGCTCTACGGCGCCGCGCAGAACGTGTTCGAGGCGCTGACCGAAGCCGAGGGCGCGGTTTCGGCGATATCCGGCGCGCCGCGCGGCGCGATCCGGATCACCGCGCCGCTGGGCGTCGGGCGGCGCGTCGTCGCGCCGGCGGTGCCGAACTTCACAACGCTCTATCCCGAGATCTCGGTGCGGCTCAGGCTCTCGGACCATGTGGTCGACCTGATGACCGAGGGGATCGACGCGGCGATCGTGCTGGGCGCCCTGAAGGACAGCAACCTGAGGGTCCTGCGGATACTCGAATGCCCGCGCGTGCTGGCGGCCGCGCCGGAGTATCTTGCGCGCGCGGGGACGCCGACCACGCCGCGGGAGCTGGCGACGCGGCACCAGTGCCTGCTGCTGCGCTACACCGGCAGTCCCGAATACACCTGGACCTTGACGACGCCCGAGGGGCCGGTGCGTCTCGATCTGGCGGGGCCGTTCGACTGCGACGACGGCGAGGTGCTGATGGACTGGGCGCTTGCCGGGCACGGCGTGGTGAACCTGACGCGGTTCCAGCTAGCGCCGCACCTGGCTTCGGGGGCGCTCGTCGAGGTGCTGCCGGAGACGCCGCCGCTGCCGGCCGAACTCGCGATCGTCTATCCGCACAAGCGACTGATGGACCCGAAGCTGCGCGTGTTCATCGACTACATGGCCGGCGAATGCCGGACCCGCGTGCTGGCGCTCGGGGCCGCGGCTGCGGGCGCCGCTTGAGCGCCTCAGGCGAGCCCGAGCCCCTCGGCCTCGTCGCTGTGGAAGTCGACGTGCAGGTGGTTGCCGTCCGGATCCCAGACGTTGACCTGCAGGATCGCAAAGCCTGGCGAACGCCCGAACTCGTAGCGATCTCCGCGGGCATCCAGCAGCGCGAGGAAGTCCCGCAGCCCGGTCGCGCGGAACGCCGCGTGCTCCAGCCGCAGATCGCGGCCAGGCGCCGGCGCAGCGGCGACCCCGACGAGGTGCACCAGCGGCGCGTCGCCCAGATAGAGCCAGGCGCCGGCGAACGGGAAATCCGGCCGCGGACCCGGCTTCAATCCCAGGACCTCGCCGTACCAGGCGATCATCGCGTCGAGGTTCGCGGTGCGGACGTTGACGTGGTCGAAGGCCTCGATCATCGCGCTACTCCGCCGCCTTGGCCATCGGGTTGTTCGGATGCGTGGTCCAGTTCGCGTAGTCGGTCTCGACGACGCGGCCCGTGCGCGGGTCCACCGAGCCGGGCGTCATCTGCTCCATCGTGATGCAGCCCTCGACAGGGCAGACGTTGACGCAGAGGTTGCAGGCGACGCATTCGTCGTCCTTCACCTCGAAGACCCTCCCCGGCAGCATCGCGATCGCCTGGTGGCTGGTGTCCTCGCAGGCGGCGTAGCAGCGACCGCACTTGATGCAGAGCTCCTGGTCGATCCGCGCCTTGGTCACGTAGTTCAGGTTCAGGTCCTGCCAGTTCACGCAGTTCGGCACGGCGCGACCGACCACGTCCGACAGCCGCGCGTGGCCCTTCTGGTCCATCCACAGGTCGAGCCCGGTAATCATCTCCTGCACGACGTGGAAGCCGTAGGTCATCGCCGCCGTGCAGACCTGGACCGAGCCCGCGCCGAGCGCCATGAACTCGGCCGCGTCGCGCCAGGTCGTGATCCCGCCGATGCCGCTGATCGGCATCCCGGCGGTCTCGGGCGCGCGGGCGATCTCGCTGACCATGCTGAGCGCGATCGGCTTGACCGCCGGACCGCAATAGCCGCCATGCGCGCCCTTGCCGTCGATGGTCGGCTCGGGCGCGAAGGTGTCGAGATTCACCGCGGTGATCGAGTTGATTGTGTTGATCAGGCTGACCGCGTCCGCGCCGCCGGCCCGCGCCGCCGCGGCGGGCTTGCGGATGTCGGTGATGTTCGGGGTCAGCTTCACGATGACCGGCATCCGCGTGTGCGCCTTGCACCAGCGCGCGACCATCTCGATGTACTCGGGCACCTGGCCGACCGCCGAGCCCATGCCGCGCTCGGACATGCCGTGCGGGCAGCCGAAGTTCAGCTCCACTCCATCCGCGCCGGTCTCCTCGACCAGCGGCAGGATCGCGCGCCAGCTCTCCTCGTCGCAGGGCACCATCAGGCTGACGACCATCGCCCGGTCGGGCCAGTCGCGCTTGACGGCCTTGATCTCGTCGAGGTTCACCTTAAGCGGCCGGTCGGTGATCAGTTCGATGTTGTTCAGCCCCAGCAGCCGCCGATCGGCGCCCCAGATCGCACCGTAGCGCGGACCGTTGACATTGACGATGTGCGGGTCGAGCCCCAGCGTCTTCCAGACCACGCCGCCCCACCCGGCCTGAAACGCACGGCGGACGTTGTATTCCTTGTCCGTGGGCGGCGCCGAAGCCAGCCAGAACGGGTTCGGCGAGCGGATGCCCACGAAGTCGCAGCTAAGATCGGCCATCGCCGCCTCCTTCCGTCTCGGGGTGATCGTGGTCGAGCGGGGTCAGGTCCCGAACAGCCGGCTCCAGAGCGCGCCAAGCGCATGCCCGCCCCACTCGCCGGATTTCGGCACGACATAGGCCCAGATCAGGCAGGCCGGCAGGTTGAACGCCTGGAAGACCAGACCCGGCATCCGCGACGCGCCCGCGGCCAGAAATACAACTGCCCGGAGCGGCCCGACGAAGTGGCCGACCAGAACGGCCGCCGCGCCCCATCTGCCGAACGCCGCCGCCGCATGGGCCTCGAACCGCGGATCCCGGCTCATCGGCCAGATACGGAAGATCCTGCCGCCGTAGCGCAAACCCAGCCAGTAGGACAGCGTCGATCCCGCCAGCGCTCCGACCGAGGCCGCGATCCAGATCGGCAGGAACTCGAGCGCATCCGCAGCGATCATCGCGCCGAGCGCAACCAGAATGGCGGTCGAGGGGATCAGGATCGACAGGCCGGCGCAGGTTTCGGCGAAGGCCAGCAGCAGCACAATGGCCGGCGCCCAGTGCCGGTGCTGGCCGACGAAGTCCGACAATGGCGGCGATGTTGGACTGCATGGCTTCCGGGTTGCGCGCGGCCGGCCACAGGTGGCGCATCGGGACCCCGATGCGCAAGCGCGGCTGCAACGGGCGGCGCGCGGCGTCATCCCGCGGTCAGCGCAGCGTGGATATCCATCGCCGCGTCACGCCCCTCGGCGACCGCCGTCACCGTCAGGTCGTCGCCGCCGAGCGCGCAGTCGCCGCCGGCCCAGACGCATCGGAACGCCGGTGCGGCCCGGGCCCTCGACGCGTATCTTGCCGCCCTCGAACGCGAGTCCCTCCGGCGCGCCGGTCAGCCGCTGGCCGATCGCCTTGAACACCTGGTCCGCCTGCAGCACGAAGGTCTCGCCGGTTTCCTCGAGCCCGGCGGCGCCCGGACGCACGTAGGCGAACTCGACCGCCCGCGCCACGCCGTTGCCCTTGACCCGCAGCGGCACGGCGCCGGTGATGATCCGCACGCCGTGGTTCAGCGCATGCTCCTGTTCGTGCGCGCTCGCGCCCATCCGGTCCCGGCCGCGGCGATAGACGATCGTGACTTCCTCGGCGCCGAGAAGTCGCGACTGCACGGCCGCGTCCACCGCCGTCATGCCGCCGCCGATGACGACGACCCGGCGGCCGACCGGCAGGTTGCCCAGATCCGCGGTCTGGCGCAGGTCGGCGATGAAGTCGACGGCGGGCCTCACGCCCTCCTTCTTCTCGCCCCGGACGCCGAGCCGGTTGACGCCGCCGAGCCCGATGCCGAGGAACACCGCGTCGAACTCCGACCGCAGGCCCTCCAGCGTCAGCTCGCCGCCCAGCGCCTTGCCGTAGACGGGCTCTATGCCGCCGATCCCGAGCAGCCAGTCCAGTTCCGCCTGCGCGAAACCCCCGGGCGCCTTGTAGGCCGCGATCCCGAACTCGTTCAGCCCGCCGCCCTTGGGCCGCGCGTCGTGCAGCGTCACGTCATGCCCCAGCATCGCGAGCCGGTGGGCGCAGGCGAGCCCGGCCGGGCCGGCGCCGACGACCGCGACGCGCTTGCCGGTCGTCGCGGCGCGCGGGAACGGATGGCCGCCCCGCGCCATCAGGATGTCGGTCGCGTAGCGCTGCAGCCGGCCGATCTCGACCGGCCTGCCCTCGGCGACCTCGCGCACGCAGACCTCCTCGCACAGCGTCTCGGTCGGGCAGACCCGCGCGCACATGCCCGCCGAGGATGTTCTGGCTCAGGATCGTCCGCGCCGCCGCCTCGGGCGCCCCGGTCGCGATCTGGCGGATGAAGAGCGGGATGTCGATCGTGGTCGGGCAGGCCGCCATGCACGGCGCGTCGTGGCAGAAATAGCACCGGTCGGCGGCGACCAGCGCCTCATGCGCATCGAGCGGCGGCGCCACGTCGGCGAAGTTCGCCGCGATCCGGTCCGCCGGCAGCCGCCCGGCGACGACGCCGGGTGTCTGCGGATCCGCAGTGGCCTGGCTGGGTTTCATGGACCTCTCCCTCGCGAGCCGCATCGCCCGACGCTGTCACAGGGGATTGCCTTTATCAAACGGTAAAATCGGCGTTCGCCCTGCACTGTGTGCGCGGTCGGCGCGGGCCGTTCCGCGCGGCCGCCGTTGGCCGCCGCAGGCCCGCGCCGGCCGCCGAGGGCCTCGGCGCTTGCGTCAAACTTCTGGACCCGACGGCCCCGCGCCGCTAAGCTGCACGCCACAAGCGGAGGCGATCAAACGACTTCCGCAACGAGGCCAGCGATGCAGAGTCCCGAGCGGTTCAGAACCCTGCCGGAATACGCGTTTCCGCGTCTGCGGCGGTTGCTCGACGGCCATGCGCCGGGCGGGCCGGAATTGTCGATGTCGATCGGCGAGCCGCGGCATGCGTTGCCGCCGCTGGTCGCCGAGACGATCGCCGCGCATTTCGACGAGTTCGGCCGCTATCCGCCCAATGACGGGACCGAGGATCTGCGCTCGGCCATCGCCGACTGGATCGCGCGAAGGTACGGCCCGCGGCTCGACCCGGACACGCGGATCGTGCCGCTGAACGGCACGCGCGAGGGCTTGTTCAACGCGGCGCTCGCGCTCTCGCCGGAGACAAAGAACAGCGCGCGGCCCGCCGTGTTGATGCCGAACCCGTTCTACCAGGCGTATGGCGCAGCTGCGCTGTCGGTCGGCGCCGAGCCTGTCGAGACGCCGGCGACGGCCGCTACGGGGTTCCTGCCCGACTACGCGGCGCTGCCTGCCTCGGTGCTCGACCGCGTCACGCTGTGCTACCTCTGCTCGCCGTCGAACCCGCAGGGAGCGGTGGCGAGCGAGCAGTACCTGCGCGATCTCATCGCGCTGGCCGAGAAGCACGACTTCGTCGTGCTGGCTGACGAATGCTATTCCGAGATCTGGCGCGACGCGCCGCCGCCGGGCATCCTGGCAGTTGCGGCCGCCGTCGGGGCCGATCCCGAGCGCGTCGTGGCGTTCCATTCGCTGTCCAAGCGATCCAGCGCGCCGGGCCTGCGCTCGGGCTTCGCCGCGGGCGGGCCCGTCCTCCATTGCCGCGATGCGCCAGATGCGCGCCTATGGCGGCGCGCCGACGCCGTTGCCGCTGCAACGCGCCGCCGCTGCCCTGTGGCGCGACGAGGATCATGTCGAGGCCAGCCGGCGGCTCTACGTCGCCAAATTCGAAGCCGCCGACGCGATCCTCGGCCAGCTGCCCGGCTACGCTCCCCCCCGCGCCGGGTTCTTCCTCTGGCTCCCCGTCAAGGATGGCGAAGCGGCGGCCGTCGCGCTCTGGCGCGCGGCCGGCGTGCGGGTGCTGCCCGGCGCCTACCTCGCCCGCGACGGCGCCTCCGGCAATCCCGGCCGCGGCTACATCCGCGTCGCGCTCGTCGCCGATCTCGACGCCGTGACCCGCGGCCTGGCCGCGATCCGCGACACGCTCGCGCCCTCCCGTTCCGCAGAAAGGGCCTGACCGACATGGCAACCCGCGCCAAGAGCAAACGCCGCAGCCCGCTGATGGAAAGCGATACCGAGGAAGCGCTGCGCCGCCGCGGAGCCGAGCTGATCGGCCTGATCCTAGTGGCGATCGGCGTGCTTGGCTGGGCGATGATCTGGACCTACTCCCCAGACGACCCGAGCCTGTTCTCGGCCACAGATGCGGAGCCGACAAACGCGCTCGGCCTGATCGGCGCCTCGATCGCCGATCCGCTGCACCGCGCGCTCGGCTGGGCGGCCTACGGCGTGCCGGCGGCCTTTCTCGCCTGGGGCCTGCGTCTGGCGCTTCACGCCGGCGAAGGCCGGGCGCTGCGCCGGATCATCGCGCTGCCGGTCGCGTTGCTGATCGGCGCCGCATTCGCATCGACCCATGTTCCCTTCGCCGGCTGGCCTCACGCCTACGGCCTTGGCGGCCTGCTCGGCGACGCGGCGCTGGGACGGATCTTGTCGCTGATCCCGCTTGACCTCACGCTGACGCTGCCAATCGCCAGCGTCGTGCTCGCCGCGCTGCTGCTGGCCGTCGGCGGCTATGCGCTGGGCGTCGCCTGGCCAGAGGTCGGCGCCGCGGCGCGCTTCATGGGCCAAGGCTCCGTGCTGCTCTATGCCGGAGCTCATGGGCTGACTGGCCGTGCGCTGAGCGGCGCGGTCCAGGGCGCCCGGCAGGCCGGATCGCTTGCGGTCGAGACGGCCCGTAACCGCCGCGCCGCCGCCTCTGCAGAGCCCCCGCACCCCCGCCCCGGCGGCGGCGCGATCCCGCGTTTTGCTGCGGGCTCGGCGGCGCCCGCGCATGGTCGCCGTATCGCGCCGGCCGTCGAAGCGCCCGTTGTCAGCGCTCCCGTCTCAGCGCTCCCGGTCGCATTCGAGGGCGCGGATGGCGGCTTCAACCCCGGCTTGACGGCGGATCCCACGCCCCAGCCGCGCGTGCAGAAGGCGCAGCGCTTGCTGGCCAAGAGCCTGAAGGCCCGCGCCGAGGAGCAGCCAAGCCTGGTATTCGACGAGGATGCGCCAGATGGCTGGACGTCGCCGCCGCTGTCACTGCTGGAGAACCCTGCGACCATCGTGCGCCACCACCTGTCGACCGACGCGCTCGAAGAGAACGCGCGCATGCTCGAGAACGTTCTCGACGACTACGGCGTGCGCGGCGAGATCGTTGCGATCCGGCCGGGCCCGGTCGTGACGATGTACGAACTCGAGCCCGCCGCCGGCCTCAAGGCGAGCCGCGTGATCGGCCTCGCCGACGACATCGCCCGCTCGATGTCCGCGCTCGCCTGCCGCGTCTCGACGATCCCGGGCCGCAGCGTCATCGGGATCGAGCTCCCGAACGACAACCGCGAGAAGGTGCTGCTGCGCGAGATCCTTTCAGCGAAGTCCTACGGCGACAGCTCGCACGCGCTGCCGCTCGCGCTCGGCAAGGACATAGGCGGCGAGCCGGTCGTCGCCAACCTGGCGCGGATGCCGCACCTGCTGATCGCGGGCACGACCGGCTCGGGCAAGTCGGTCGCGATCAACACGATGATCCTCAGCCTGCTCTACAAGCTGAGCCCAAAGGACTGCCGGCTGATCATGATCGACCCCAAGATGCTGGAGCTCAGCGTCTACGACGGCATCCCCCACCTGCTCTCCCCGGTCGTGACGGACCCGCGGAAGGCGGTCGCCGCGCTGAAATGGGTCGTGGCCGAGATGGAGGACCGCTATCGCAAGATGTCGAAGATGGGCGTGCGCAACATCGACGGCTACAATCAGCGCGTGGAGGACGCGCTGGCGCGCGGCGAGGCGTTCACCCGGACCGTGCAGACCGGCTTCGACGACGATACCGGCGAGCCGGTGTTCGAGACCGAGGAGTTCCAGCCCCAGGCGATGGCCTACATCGTCGTCATCGTCGACGAGATGGCCGACCTGATGATGGTCGCTGGCAAGGAGATCGAGGCCTGCATCCAGCGGCTGGCCCAGATGGCCCGAGCCTCGGGCATCCACCTGATCATGGCGACGCAGCGGCCCTCGGTCGACGTCATCACCGGCACGATCAAGGCGAACTTCCCGACCCGGATCTCCTTCCAGGTCACCTCCAAGATCGACAGCCGCACCATCCTCGGCGAGATGGGCGCCGAGCAGTTGCTCGGCCAGGGCGACATGCTCTACATGGCGGGCGGCGGGCGGATCACGCGCGTCCACGGGCCGTTCGTGTCGGACGAGGAGGTCGAGGAGGTCGTCACCTGCCTGAAGTCGATGGGATCGCCGGAATACGAGGCCGGCGTAGTCGAGGGGCCGGACGCGGACGACGAGAGCGAGATCGACCTGGTGCTGGGGCTCGGCGGCGCCGGGGCGAACTCGGACGACGCGCTCTACGACCAGGCGGTGGCGATCGTCGCCAAGGACCGCAAGTGCTCGACCTCCTACATCCAGCGCAAGCTGTCGGTCGGCTACAACAAGGCGGCGAAGCTGGTCGAGATGATGGAGGACCAGGGCGTGGTCAGCCAGGCCAACCATGTCGGCAAACGCGAGGTTCTGGTCGCGGAGCGGTGACGGGAACCCGGTCCCACGATGCGACCATGATCAAGTCATTGTTATATAATGACTTCTCAAAGCCCTTCAAATCCGGTCGCGCGGGACCGCCTTTGACGCCAAGCGCATCGCCTCGACGATCGCCACCGTCTCGACCGAGACCCGCGTGACCCGCGCGAGGAGGTCGGCGACCCGCTCCTTGTGGTCGGCGAAGCGGTAGGCGTTGAAGCGCGCGCGGATGGTCGGGTCCTTCGGCGTCTTCTCCTTGTGCTGGTCGAGCACCCAGTCGAGGGCGGTGCGGTTGCCGAGGCGGTAGTCCCAGGCCTCGGGGGGCACGCCCCCGAGAGCGGTCTCGCTGTCGAGGATGAGCCGGCCGGCGTCGCGGTCGGACTTCAGGATCGGCTTCGGTGACAGGCCGGCCGCGCGGGACTTGGCATCGGGCACGTCCGTCCGGTCGAGCGGCCAGGGCTCGACCGCCTCGTAGCCGATGTGCAGGTCGAGGAGGCGCTGACCCCAGTCCGGCCCATTGGCGGAAGTCGTCATGGAAGGGGATGCGGGGGAACTCGCGCTTGAGGTTGATCGCATAGGTCTCGCGCCAGACCGGGTCATGCAGGGCGGCATAGACATAGGCGAAGATCGTGTCCTTGCTGACCCCGGCGGGAGCAGTTGGGCGTGGAACGAGACCACCAGCCGGACGATGTGGTTGCCACAGCCAGCGACAGCCCCATGCAGTTTCGAGGCCGCACCCGGTCTGACTTTTACCAAGCCGTTAGCCGCTTCGATCAACGGAAAGGCGCTGCATGGCCCCCGCTGGTCAGCAATCTTGCTTACGGTGATCGGGCAGGTGAAGGCGAAGGGGGTTGAGGGTGAAAGGCTGGTCCGCGAACTGGCGGTCCCAGCCAAGGCAAAGCAGTACGAGGACGAGGGGTTCAAGTATGACCGTGATCTCGGCATCTCAGTGCAGGGACAGTCTGCGCAGGACTTGTGGGGAACTCGGCCTTGTACTTGTGGCGCAGCTGGCGGCTGGAAGGAAGTTGATCGGCTCGCAAAGAAGTGGCGATCCCCGTCGCGGTTGAGGATCTCGACGCCGGGGTCGATCAGCGGCCTTGCCGAAGTGCTTCTGGCAGCAGCCAGTCGGCCCCTGGACCATGAAGCGGACGATCTCGTTCGGCGTATAGACGACGCCCAGGCGGTCGGCAGCCTTCGGGTTGTAGACCTTGTAGAAGGTCTCGTAGATCGCCTTGAGGAAGCGACTGCTTCTCGTGATGGCCGGTGATCTGCGCGGCGTTGGCGCGGATCGCCGCTAGAAGGGCGCAGCGCGCGCAGCGTGTCCTGCTTGACGGCGCCGGTGAAGAAGGCGCCCTCGAGCCTGTAGAGCTCCTGCGCGATGTTGTTCTCGCGGTGGAAGTCCTGCCGTCGAAGACGTGGGTGAAGATCTCCTCGGTCAGGACGTGATGGATCAGAATCCGGGCACGTCGGCCTCGGACGAGAGACGGGTTGATCGTCTCCCGCGCGTGGTCGAGGAAGGCGCTCGCGCTCGCCCGGAAGCCGGGATTGGCGCGTAGGCGTCGTCGATCTTGTCGCGGAGCGCGCCGAGCACGCGGGGCAAGTCGTCGCGGAACTGCGCGACCGCCTTGCGGAACTCGGCGATCTCGGGACGCTCCAGGCGAAGAATAGCATAGCAGGCGGCCGAGCGCGTCGACGCCTGTCATCGCGCAGCGCGCGATCTCGCGGCCGTCCTGGATAAGCACGGCGGTGTGGCTGTTCTCGAAGACGATGTTGTCGGTCGGGTAGGCGCGGCGGCGCTTTCTCTCGATCTCCGCGTGGGGCGTCGTCGGCGCACCTGAATCTCCCAAGAGCCAAGGGACGCCGGGTTTCGCGCGGGATCGCGCGACCAGGCACGATGCGGGCCGTCGTTCCGGCTCGTTCCGATCCCCGGCGAGGACCAAGAGCCGACGGCCACGTGCCCGGGGCCGCAACACGCGGGCGGCCGAAGTCTCCGAGGCGCTCGGTGATCCGTTGACGGAGAGCGGCGCCACGCCGGGGGCTGTCCCGCCGCACGATCCCCAAGACGGGCCGGGCCGGAGCAAGGCCCGGCCCGGCCGGAGGTCAGGAGCGCCTACGCGACGGCGCGGCGGTTTCCGCGGGCAGCGTCGCCGGGGCGATCTCGGGCTGGGCGGGATCGACGACCTCCGCCTCGGGCGCCGGCGCGGCGGTCTCCTCGGGCAGCGTCGCCGGGACGATCTCGGTCTGGGCGGGGTCGACGACTTCCGCCTCGGGCGCCGGGGCGGCGCTGTCGGGTTCGGCGCCTCCGCCGCCGGCCGGCGCGGGATTCCGCGGCTTCCGCATCCGGCGTAACGAAGACGTCGCCGTCTTGCGGGTCCGGCGTCAGAGTGATGGACCGGGTTCCGGCGTCGGTCGCGGGCGCGGCGGCGTCGGCCGGCGCGGTCTCGACTTCTGCCCCGGTCGCGGCGACGCCAGCCGGCTCGGCGGCGGCGCCGGTCCTGGCCGGGGCCGTGTCGTCTGCGGCCGTGTCTGCCTGCTCGCCGGTCGCGTCGGTGCCGGCCTGCTCGCCTTCCGTGCCGGCGTCGGCCGCCTCGCCGGCCGCGGCCATGTCGGTGCCGACCGGCTCCGGGGTCACGCTTCCGTCCGCCGCAGCCACGCGCCAGACGGTGTTTCCGGCGTCGTCGGCGACCAGCAGCGCGCCGGTGCCGTCGATGCCGACGCCGACCGGGCGGCCGCGCGCCTGGTCGCCGTCGAGAAACCCGGTGACGACGTCGAGCGGCATGCCGGCCGGCTCGCCGTTCTCGAAGGGGACGTAGATCACCTTGTAGCCGTTGAAATGGTCGCGGTTCCAGCTGCCGTGCTCGCCGATGAAGGCGCCGCTCGCGTAGGGCTCGGGCAACGCCGAGCCGTAGGAGAAGGTCAGCCCGAGCGCCGCGACATGGCTCGACAGCGCGTAGTCCGGCGCGATCGCCTGCTCGACCATTGCCGGGCGCGTCGGATGCACGCGCTCGTCGACGTGGTCGCCGTAGTAGCTCCACGGCCAGCCGTAGAACGCGCCGTCCTGCACCGAGGTCATGTAGTCCGGCACCAGGTTCGGGCCCAGCTCGTCGCGCTCGTTGACGACGGCGAAGAGCTCGCCGGTCTCCGGGTGAAAGGTCAGCCCGTTCGGATTGCGCATGCCGGAGGCGAAGACTCGTGCGGCCCCGGTCTCGCGGTCGATCTGCCAGATCGCGGCGCGTCCCTTCTCGGCCTCGATGCCGCGCTCGGCGGCGTTGGAGTTCGAGCCTACAGAGGCGTAGAGGAACTGTCCGTCGGGGCTGAGCGCGAGATCCTTGGTCCAGTGGTGGTTGATCGGACCGCCCGGCAGCGGCGTCAGCACCGACGGCTCCTCGGTGATCTCGGTCTGCCCCAGCGCGTAGGGATAGGCGAGGACCGCTTCGGCGGAGGCGACGTAGAGCGTGTCGTCGGCCCAGGCGACGCCGAACGGCGAGTTGAGGTCGGTCAGCAGGTCGGTCCGTTCGTCGACGACGCCGTCCCGGTCGGAATCGCGCAGCAGCGTGATGAGGTTGCTCTCCGGCTGCGGGCCGCCGCCGCCGCCGCGCGCCAGCGACATGATCCAGCCGCGGATCACGTCCTTCGGCCGCTCGACCGGCTTGCCCGAAGGAGCCGTGCCCTGAACCACCAGCACGTCGCCGTTCGGCAGCGTATGGACGGTCCGCGGATGCGCCAGATCCTGCGCATAGGCGGTGACGACGAGGCCCTCGGCCGCCTCCGGCGCCTGGCCCTCGTCCCAGCCCACCACCTCGGCGACCTTGACGTTCGCGACCAGCGGGACCTGCGGCTCGGGCAGAAGCGGATCCGGCCCGATCTGCTCGGAGATGTCGAAATCATCGGTGCTGTCATCGCAGGCCGCGAGCGCCAGAGATGCGGCGGCGGCGAGCAGGACGGCGCGGGCCGGAATTCGGAAATCAGACATGGCGGTAGGCTCCGTAGGGTGCGGCGTCCCGACCGAGCCAGGCGGTCAGGATCAGCGCCAGAACGGTCGCCGCGGACAGCGACAGGCCCGTCGGCACGATTGCGGTCCAGCCGTCGCCGGCATGGACGAGATTGTTGAAGAAGGCGAGCACGAAGACGATCGCCACGCCGATCCAGAATGCGACCGGCCGCGCGCGGGGACGGAAGAACAGGCCGATGATCCCGACGGCGAGCGCGAGCCCGCAGCCGAGCACGCCGGCAAACAGCAGCCAGGCCGAGAAGTTGTGCCACATCAGGAACGACGTCCTCCAGTAGGTGATGTCCGTCGCCAGCGCGAGCGTGAAGCAGGCGACCGGGAAGGCCATCAGGACCATCGCGATCCGGTCGATCCGGGTCGCGGCTCGGGAGGGGAGAGGCGGCAGACGGCCGGCCTCGGCGGAATTGGCTGCATGCATCGGCGGGAACTCGCTGTTGCGGATTTGCTGACAGGGGAACGACCGGGGCCGCCGGCGGTTCCGACGAGAGCCGATTTGCGGCCTCGGCTCCATGACCGGGGCCGCCGAGCGCGGCGGCCCGGACGGCGCCGATGCGCCGGGCGCGGCCGGGACATCCGCTCCGGGCGGCCGACCGGCGCGGCCTGACCGCTCCGGCGAACGTGATGCCGTTTCGGGATGCGCGGGCGCGCCGGCCGGGCTATATCCGCGCGATGGACAGACGCTCGCTTCTCGCCGCGCTCGCGGCCCTTCCGATGCTCGCCGGCCCCGTCGCCGCGCAGGGCGTCAACGTCGCCGCGATCGACGCCTATCTGCGCAACCTGCGCGTCGCCGAGGGGCAGTTCCGCCAGACGAACCCGAACGGGTCGACGCAGTCCGGGCGGTTCTACCTGGCCAAGCCCGGACGGATCCGGTTCGAGTACGACCAGCCGGCCGGCGCGATGGTGATCGCCGACGGCGTCAACGTCGCGGTCTTCGATCCGAAGTCGAACCGGGTCTCGTCGCGCTATCCGCTCGGCCGCACGCCGCTGTCGCTGCTGCTGCGCGACAACCTGAGCCTGACCGAGCCCGGCATGGTGCTCGGCGCGACGCGCGACGCGGCCGGGGTGAACATCACCGTCGTCGATCCGCGCCGGCCGGACGAGGGACGGCTGGTGCTGACCTTCTCCGAGAACCCGGTAGCCCTGACGAAGTGGGTCGTGATCCCGAAGACCGGCCAGCGCACGACAGTTGCGGTCGCGGGGCTGCGAACCGGCGGCGCCGCGCCGAACCGGAGCCTCTTCAACATCGAGCTGGCCGAGGCGCAGAGGCGCTGAACGCCGGACGGGGGCTCAGCGGCCCGCGCGCCAGGCCGCCCAGTCCTCGGGCGTGTCGAGGTCGGTGACTGCCGCGCGGCCGCGGGTCGGCACGTCGGTCACGAACTCGGCCGCCTCGCGCAGCACCTCGCGGGCGCCGCGATCGCCGGTCAGCCCGGCCAGCGTCTCGAAGAACCTGCGCCCGAACAGCACCGGGTGCCCCGGCGCGCCGTCCGCAGCCGTCGCGCGGCAGATCTCGCGGGATTCCTCGGGGTCGAAGGCGGCGATCAGCCGGTCGATCTCGGCGGCGCCCACCTCCGGCATGTCGGCCAGCAGCACGACGACGGCGTCCGCCGTCTCGCCGACGGCCCGCAGTCCCGCGCGCAGCGACGCCGCCATCCCCTCGGCCGCGTCCGCCGCCTCGACGACGCGGACGCCGGTTCCGGCCAGCGCGGCGCGGCGCGCGTCGCCTCCCGGCGGCAGCACCGCGACGACCGCGTCCGCCTGGCTCGCCAGCGCCGCCTCGGCCGCGGCGCGCAGCATCGGCCGGCCGTCCGGCAGCGGCTCCAGCAGCTTGTCGGCGCCGCGCATCCGCCGCGCCGAGCCCGCCGCCAGCAGCACCGCCGCGACGCGGGGCCGGCCCTTCGGCTTCGGCGCCCCGCGCGGCTGCGGCCGCACCGGGATCTCCTTCAGGAGCCCGCCGACGCCCATCGCCGCGATGTCCGCGTCCGTGACCTCCAGCCCGGCCGCCAGCCGCTCCAGCACCCAGTCCGCGCCGTTCAGCGCCGGCGAGCGCGCGCAGCCCGGCAGGCCGACCACCGGCCGTCCGGCCTGTTCGCCGAGAAAGAGCAGGTTGCCCGGATCGACCGGCATCCCGAAGCGGATCAGCCGGCCGCCCGCCGCGAGCACCGCCGCCGGGCAGACGTCGGCCGCGTCGGACGTGGCGGAGGCGCCGAGGATAAGCGCCATCCCGTCAGGCGATGCGGCCAGGGCAGCGGCCACCGCTCCGGTCTCGTGCGGGACCACGACCGGCGACCGCATCTCGAGCCCGAGCCCCGCCAGTCGCGCGCCGATGACCTGCGCGCCCTTCTCGAGCAGGCTCTCCTTCAGCCCCGGCGTGCGCGTCAGGATCAGGCTCGCAGCCCCGCCCCGGAACGCGGCGACCCGCAACGCCGGACCGCCGAGCGCCGCCGCCGCCTTCGCCACGCTCGCGCCGGGCACGCCGTAGGGGATGATCTTGACGGTCGCGAGCATCTGCCGCGCCTCGACCCGCGTCCAGTCCGGCAGCGTCGCCAGCGTGATCGCCGGATCGATGGCGTTCAGCCGGTGAACCGCGCCGCGGTCCACCCTGAGCACGCCCGCGGCCGCGGCGAAGACGTTGAGCCGGCCGGTGAACGGAGCCGCCAGCGTCAGGCCGAGCGCGGGCGGATCGGCGGCCAGAGCCCGGCCCAGATCCGCGGCGGCCTCGTCCTCGGTCAGGTCGCCCGGCTCCAGCCGCGCGACCGTCACCGTGTCGACGCCGGCCCCGGCCAGCGCCGCGATGTCGGCGGCGCCGAGGATCCGGCCCTTCTTCAGGCGCATGCCGCCGGGCGCCAGCGAATGCGCAAGCGTCGCGCCCTCGGCGTCGGCGAGCGGAACCGGACCGAAGCGCATCGGGCTCAGCCCGCGGCCGCGGGCCGGCGCAGCCGCTCGGTGATCTGCGCGAGGATCGAGACGGCGATCTCGGCCGGCGACTTCGCGCCGATGTCGAGACCGACCGGCGCGTGGATCCGTGCGATGGCGGCCGCGTCGAACCCGGCCTCGGTCAGCCGCGCTACCCGCTTCGCATGCGTCCGGGTCGAGCCGAGGCAGCCGAGATAGAAGACCTGCGAGGCGAGCGCCGCCTCGATCGCCGGGTCGTCGAGCTTCGGATCATGCGTCAGCGTGACCACCGCCGTGCGCCGGTCGAGCCCGATCCCGGCCAGCGCTGCATCCGGCCAGTCATGCGCCAGCGTCGTCTCCGGGAAGCGCGCCTCGGAGGCGAAGGCCTCGCGCGGGTCGACGATGACGACGTCGTAGCCCGCCAGCCGCGCCATCGGCGCCAGCGCCTGCGCGATGTGCACCGCGCCGACGATCGCCATCCGGAGCGGCGGGTTGTGGACGCCGAGGAACCAGTCGCCCTCGAAGCCCGAGCGGTCGGCGATCATCGCCGCCTCGGCTATGTCCCACAGCGGATCGCCCGTCGTCGCGACCAGCCGCCGCTCCCAGGTCGCGGGATTGACCGCGTAGACGACGGCCCGGCGCGTGGCGCGCGCCTCCGCGAGGTCGGCGATCATCTCCACGGAGGGGCCTTGCCCGACCCCGATCGGCTCGACCAGCACCCGAATCGTGCCGCCGCAGGCGAGCCCGACCGCGAAGGCGTCGGAATCCGAAACGCCATATTCGAGCACGCGCGGCTGGCCGTCCTCGAGCGCCTCCAGCGCCTCGGCGACGACCGCGCCCTCGACGCAGCCGCCCGAGACCGAGCCCGCCATCTCGGCCTCGCCGGAGATCGCGAGCTGCGACCCGCGCGGCCGCGGCGCCGAGCCCCAGGTCTCGATCACCGTCGCCAGCGCCGCGCCCTTGCCGGCGCGCGCCCAGGCGAGCGCCGCTTCCGGGATCGCCTCGTGTTCCGCGATGCCCATCCTGTTCCCCTCCAGAGTTCGGCAAATATAGCGACGCCGCCGCGCCGCGCAAAGCCTCCCCGCCCGCGCCCGGCGCCGCCGGCGCGCCGCGTGCAGCGCGCCGCGGGCGCCCCGTTGCAGCGGGCGCGACGCCGACGCGGCGCCGGGTCCGGGCGGCGGAGCGCCGGCCGTCAGGCCGGCGACGGCGACCGGAGGCTCAAAGGCAGGCGGTGATGCCGCCGTCGACGTAGAGGACGTGGCCGTTGACGAAGCTCGAGGCGTCCGAGGCGAGGAACACCGCGGCGCCGATCAGCTCGGGCACCTCGGCCCAGCGCCCGGCCGGCGTGCGCTTCTCGAGCCAGGCGGTGAAGTCGGCGTCCGCCGCAAGCGCCGCGTTCAGCTCGGTGCGGAAGTAGCCGGGCCCGATCGCGTTGATCTGGAGACCATGCCGCGCCCAGTCGGTCGCCATGCCCTTGGTCAGCATCTTCACCGCGCCCTTGGTCGCCGTGTAGGGCGCGATCGAGGTCCGCGCGAGCTCCGACTGGACCGAGGCGATGTTGACGATCTTGCCGTGGCCGCGCGGGATCATCCGCCGCGCCACGGCCTGGCCGACATGAAAGACGCTCGAGACGTTGGTCGCGAGCAGCCGGTCCCACTGCTCGGCCGGAAAGTCCTCGAGCGGCGCGCGGTGCTGGACGCCGGCGTTGTTGAACAGGATCTCGATCGGCCCGATCCCGTCCTCGATCGCGGCGACGCCGGCCGCGACCGCCGCGGCGTCGGTCACGTCGAACGCCACGGCGTGGACCTTGCGTCCCTCGTCCGCCAGCGCGCCCCGCGCCGCCTCCAGCGCGGCCGCGTCGCGGCCGTTCAGCACGATCTCTGCGCCGGCGTCCGAGAGGCCGCGGGCGATCGCGAAGCCCAGGCCCTTGGACGAGCCGGTGACGAGGGCGATGCGCCCGGTAAGGTCGAAGAGCTTCATGCGCTCGTCCCGATTGGAGGGCGAGCCGTGCTTGCGCGGATCCCCCGGCCGTTGAACTTCGCCGCGAACCGAAGGCCGGGACGGCCGACGCGGCCGTCTGTCGGGCTCCGGGTCCGGGCGGGCTCGTTGTCGCTGTTCGCCGGCGCGGGTCAACCGCGCCCGTCGGCCGCGGCTATCGCCCGATGCGCGTCAGCTCATGCCGGCATCGACGACGATCGACTGCTTGGTGATCATCCGGCTGTCGTCGGCGGCGAGGAACAGCGCGGTGCGGGCGATCTCGTCGCCGGTCAGCACGCGGCGGATCGCCTGCTTCTCGACCATCGCCGCAACCGAGGCCTCGGTCGGGTACCACAGCGCGCGCTGCTTCTCGGTCATCACCGCGCCCGGCTCGATCGCGTTGACGCGGATGTTGTCCGCTCCGTAGGCGCGGGCCAGCGCCTGGGTCAGGCCGAGCACGGCGGCCTTCGCGGTGACGTAGGCCGCCATGTCGGCGCCGCCGATGCGCCAGGCGATCGACGAGAAGTTGATGATCGAGCCGCCGCCGAGCGCCTTCATGTCCGGATGCACCGCCTGGGCCGTGAAGTAGTGCGGCCGCAGGTTGACCTCCTGCGCGCGGTCCCACTCCCCCGGCTCGAGCGCGTCGATATCGTGCCGCTGGTCGTTGGCGGCGTTGTTGATCAGCACGCCGATCGGCCCGATCGCCTTGCGCGCCTCGGCGACCGCGCTCCGCAAGGCGGCGATATCGGTCAGGTCGCAGTCAAGGAAGACCGGCGGGAAGGCGCCGGAGAGGTCGGAGACCAGCGCCTCGGCGGGGCCTCGCTGGATGTCGAGGAAGGCGACGCGGGCGGCCTGGCCCGCGAAGGCGCGCACGAGGTCCGCGCCGATGCCCGAGGCGCCGCCGGTGATCAGCACGCTGCGGCCGGAGAGGGACGGATAGGTGGCGAAGGTCATTCTGTCGGTCCGTTCATGTCAGGCGTTCGAAGCGCGCGCGGGAGCGGTGTCGGGCTGGATACCTGCGGGAAACGGGCTTCCCCTCGGCTGGCGCACGCCGACCGCGGGCGGAGTCGTCGCCCGGATGAGGGCAGAGGGACATCAGGCGAGGATGCCGCCGTCGATCGCGAGCGCCTGGCCGGTCATCAGGCTCGATGCGTCCGACAGCAGAAAGACCGCGAGCCCGGCGACGTCCTCGGGAACGCCGAGGCGGCCGTTCGGCTGGCGCGCGAGGAACATCGCCCGCGCCGCCTCGTAGCCGCCCTCCATCGTCTCGCCGAGCACGCGCATCCGCTCGCGCAGCGACGGGCTGTCGATCGTGCCGGGGCAGATCGCGTTCACGCGCAGGCCCTCGCGCAGGTGGTCGACGGCGACCGCCTTGGTCAGGCCGATCACCGCCGCCTTGGACGCGCCATAGGCGACGCGGTTGGCGAAGCCCTTCATCGACGAGGCCGCCGAGGCGATGTTGACGACCGACCCGCCGCCCTGGACGAGCATCGCCGGGAGCCCGGCGGCGAGCACGTTGTAGATGCCGTCGACGTTGACCGCGAAGGACCGCCGCCAGGCGTCGGGCGGGCAATGCGCGAGGTCGCCGTGGTGCACCCAGCCGGCGGCGTTGACGATCCCGTGGAAGGCCGGCTCCGCGCCGATCAGCGCCGCGACGGCGTCCCGGTCCGTCACGTCGAGCGTCGCCGTCCGGAGACCGGGGCCGGTCAGCGCGGCGAGGCTCGCGGCGTCCACGTCGGTCGCGAGGACCTCGGCTCCCGCGGCCGCGGCGGCCTCGGCGATCGCCCGTCCGATCCCCGCGGCAGCCGCCGTGACGAAGACGCGTTTGCCCGAGAGCGCCTGTCCCATGTGTTCCTCCCCGTTCCGTCCGGGCGTTGGACCGCCCCTTGGCCGGACGTTAGGGGCTCGCGCGTCCTGTCGCAATCGGAACGGCCCGAGGACCGGCTCCGGCGCCGCGCAGGCGACGCCGGAGCGCGCCGCGGTCGCGACGGGCCAGCCCGCGCGCGGCCGACGCGGCGCCCCGGGTCCGGCCAGCGCGGCCGGCCGCGAGGCCGGCGGCGGCGGGCGGAGGTCTTTGCGGAGGTCTTTACTGAACGATGAACTCGGCGTGCAGCGCGCCGGCGGCCTTGATCGACTTCAGGATGTCGATCATGTCGTTCGCCGAGACGCCGAGCGCGTTCAGGCCCGAGATCACTTCGGGCAGCGAGACCGAGGTCTCGACCAGCGCGAGGCCCGTCCCCGGATCCTCGTCGATCTGGGCGTCGGTGCGCGGGACGACGACCGTCTGGCCGTCGGCGAAGGGGTTCGGCTGCGACACCAGCGGCTGCTCCTCGACGCGCAGCGTGATCGAGCCCTGGGTCACCGCGACTCGGCTGATCCGGACATCCTGCCCAGGATGATCGTGCCGGAGCGCTGGTCGACGACGACGCGTGCGATCGGTCGGGGTCTGGACCTCGATGTTCTCGATCTGCGCGATCAGCAGCGCCGGCCGGTCGATGCCGTAGTCGACGAGGTCGAGCTGGACCGTGCCGCTGTCGAGCACGCGCGCGATGCGCTCGCCGACGTCGCGGTTGATCGCCGTCCTCGATCCGCGCGGCGGTGGTGAAATCGGGGTTGCGCAGCGCCAGCCGCATCTCGGCGGTCTGGCTGAAGTCGAAGGCCACCTCGCGCTCGACGCGCGCGCCCGACGGGATCACGCCGGAGGTGGGCACGCCCTGCGTGACGCTGGCGGCCTCGCCCTCGGCGACTATGCCGCCCGCGATGATCGAGCCCTGCGCGACCGCATAGATCTGGCCGTCCGCGGCGTTCAGCGGCGTCATGACCAGCGTGCCGCCCATCAGCGAGCTGCGCGTCGCCGATGGCCGAGACCGTCACGTCGATCTGGGAGCCGGCGCGGGCGAAGGGCGGCAGCGCCGCCGTCACCAGCACGGCGGCGACGTTGCGCGCGCGGAACTGCTCGCCGGTCACGTTGATGCCCAGCCGCTCGAGGATGTTGACGATCGCGTCCTCGGTGAAGGGCGAGTTGCGCAAGGCAGTCGCCGGAGTTGTTCAGGCCGACGACCAGCCCGTAGCCGAGGAGGTCGTTGCCGCGCACGCCGTCGATGTCGACGAGGTCCTTGATGCGCGCCGGGTGCCGCCGTCGCGGCGCCCGCGAGGACAGCGAGGCCGAGAGCCAGCAGGGCGATGCAGCGCGCGAGGGGATGGCGCAGCGGGTTTCAGGACTAGCGCATGAAGTTGGTGAAGCGCAGCGACGAGAGCCGCGACGGTGACCATGTAGATGGACTCGAGCTGCACCTCGAGGTTCTGGTAGGTCGAGGCCGCCTCGAGCGGGTCGGCGGCGAGGATGCGCGTTCGGGCGAGGTCGAGCGCGTCGCGCTCCGACAAACGCTCGGCGCGGGCGCGCTCGACCGCGTTCTGCGAGACGCCGACGCGCGCGCGGAGACGCCAGCACGTCCTCGCGCGCCTCGAGCATCCGCCGGCCGGCCGGGCCGAGCAGCGTCCAGCGCGCGGCCGTGTCGCCGGCGAAGGCGCCGCCGTCGACGACGGCGGCGAGCGCGTGGGCGCGCAGGGCGGAGACGAGCTTCGGCGGCGTCGGCCCGCAGCGGTAGGTCGTGCCGCGACCGTCGCCGAGCTCGACCGGCGCGAGGCTCGTCGCCGCGCCGGCGTAGCCGTTCGCGAAGAAGCCGCCGCCCGGCGCGAAATAGGCGTCGATCGCGGCGATCGCGTCGGCCGAGGTCGCGGCGCCGGCGGCAAGCGCGGCGAGTTCGGCGAGGATATCCTCGGCGGGGAACAGCGCGGCGCGGTCGGTCGGCGGCGCCGGCGAAGAGCGACTGGCCGGCGACGCGGGTGTTCAGCACGCCGACCGCGTCTGCGAAGGCGCGCCGTGCGGTCGCCGCGTGGATCCGGCCGGCCGCGAGATCCGACAGGCCGACCGAGGTCGAAAGGTCGACGGCGAGGTCCTCGACCGGCCCCAGCATCCGGCCGAACGCGTCCTGCGCCACGTCGAGCCGCATCGCGCTGAGCGCGATCGTGTCGGAGAAGACCTTGTTGCGGTCGAGGCTGCGCTCCAGCGCGAAGAGGCGCGTCAGGTTGCCGCCGGTCGCCTCGTAGCGGTTCGTCTTCTGCGCGTCGTCAGTCTCCGACGCCGGCGGCGTCGAGCGCGTTGCGCGTGGTCAGCGCCTGGCGCTGCAGCATCTGCAGCCGCGCCAGATCGGAGGCGGTCCGAGATTCATGCGGTCAGCTCCAGCAACAGTTTCATCAGGCCGTCGATCACCGACAGGACCCGGGCGTTCGCGGCATAGGCCTGCTCGACGGCGATCAGCGCCTGAAGTTCGCGCGTCGGTGTCGACGCCGATCTCGTTGGCCTCCGCGTCGGCGAGCACGGTCTGGCGCGCGGCGAGCCAGGCTTGCGCGTCGTCGCTGCGCGCGCCTCGGCCGGCGTAGAAGGAGGCGATCTCGGAGGCCATCGTCGCCGCGTCGTTCGACGCGTTCTGCGACGTCCAGCCCGCCGGCGCGCGCGACGCGCTCATCGCGTCGGCGAGGCCCTGCAGGTAGTCGCCGAAGCCCTCGTCGCCCGGCGTAGCCGCGCCGAGGCCGTCGCGCAGCCGCCAGGCCGCGCCGCCCTGGACCGGGTCGGCCGAGGCGTTGACGACGATGCGCCCGGCGAGGCCCGCCCCGCCGCCGGGGTTCGCGTCGACGAACAGGCCCTCGAGGGCGGCGTCGAGCGACCCGGCCGGCGGGACCGCGCGGAAGCGGTCGATGATCTCGGCCGCGTAGCGGTCGATCTCGGCGTCGAACTCGGGCACGATCCGGTCGCGCGTCTCGAAGAGCGCGCCGAGCGAGCCGCCGTCGAGCAGGCCGCTGCCCGTTCCGGCGGCGATGGCGACGGGGCCGGTCGAGGCGCCCTGGTCCTGCATCAAGCCGCCGAGCGGGCTGCCCAGCGTCATGTCGGGCGTGATGACGTTCGGGCCGCGCTGGAAGCTCAGCTCCCAGACCCGGCCGTCGAGCAGCGCCGCGCCGTTCGCGGAGTAGAGCGCAACCTGCTCGCCGTCGCGCTTGACCGCGCGGACCGGGATGATCGAGGCGACGCCGTCGATCAGCCGATCGCGCTCGTCCTGCAGCGCGGTGATGTCCTCGCCCTTGAGGCGCAGCGTGTTGATCTTCGCGTTGACGTCGGCGATCGCGTGCAGCGCGCCGTTGACCCGGTCGACCTGGGCCGCGATCTCGGCGTCTGCCTCGGTGCGCATCCGCACGTTCTCGTCGGCGACCCCGTTCATCGTCTGCGCGAAGGCGCGGGCTGCGGCGACCACATCGTCGAGCTGGGCCGGCGATTGCGGCGAGGCGACCGCCGCCATCAGCTTGGTCTCGAGGTTGCTCGCGCGCGTCGCGAGCGCGCCCGGCGCGCCCGGCTCGCCGAGCGCCGCGAGGATGCGCGCATGGGTCGCGGACGTCGTGCCGGCGGCGCCGAGGCCTGCGTCGAGGCCGCGCCGCTCGGCGGTCAGGAACGGGTTCTGGGCGCGCGAGGTTCCGACCACCCGCACGCCGGAGCCGTGCCCGCCGAGCGCCAGAGAGCTGAGTTCGGTCGTGCGCCGCGCGAACCCGGGCGTCATTGCGTTCGCGACGTTGTTCGAGATCGTGTCCGCCAGCCGCGACGCGGCGGTGAGGCCGCTGGTCGCGTTGCTCAGCGCGCTGGAGATGCCCATGGCTCAGTCCCTTCTGTCCTCGGTCATCGCTTGAGGTTCGTGGTTTCCTGCAGCATCTCGTCGACTGTCTGGATAATCTTGGCGTTCGACGAGTAGGCGCGCTGGGTCTGGATCAGCTGCGTCAGCTCCTGCGCGATGTCGGTCGTCGACTGCTCGCGCGCGAAGCCCTGGATCCCGCCCGTCGGCCCGTCGCCGGCGTCCCAGAGGAACATCGAGCCGGACATGTCCGAGAGCCCGAACGTCTGGTTGTCGAGCACGCGCAGGCCGTTGAAGTTCGGCACGTCGACGACCGGGACCTGGTAGATGACGCGGGTGAAGCCGGTCGAGTAGCTGGCGCGCATCAGGCCGTTCTCGTCGACGGTGACGCCGGTGAACGTGCCGGCGGGCGAGCCGTTCTTGGTCACGCCGACCGGCGAGAAGGTCGACGAGAGCTGGCTGAGGTTCTGCGGCCCGCCGGGAACGCTCGAGCCGATCTGGAGCGCGATCGGCTGGGCGCCGAGGTTCAGCGCGATCGCGCCCGAGGCCGCGTCGTAGACCGAGGTCAGCGGCGCGGCCGGCGCCGCGGTCTGCGTCACCGAGGCTATCGCGCCCGCCGTCGGCGGCGTGTCGGAGAATACGATCTGGTAGGTTCCGCCCGAGAGGCCCGAGGCCTGGTCGGTGATCGCCATCGTCCAGGCGTTGGTCTGCGGGTTGCCCGGCGCGGGAACGGTCGGCGTGAAGCTCATCGCCAGCGTCTGCGAGGCGCCGAGATTGTCGAAGTACTCGACGTTGACCGGCAGCGGCGCGCCCGAGGAGCCGGCCTGCGTCTCGGTCGCCGGCAGGTTCGCGTTCAGCGTCACGGTCGAGGTCGGCAGCGCCGCGAAGGAGGCGCGGTTGATCTGGATCGGCGTCAGTCCGGAGGCGCTGTCGCGCGGCTGCGGCGGAATGTTGCCGTCGAGGTCGGCCGGCCAGCCGAGCAGGACTAGGCCGGAGGGCGTGCGCAGGTAGCCGTCGGCGTCGGCGTCGAACGAGCCGGTCGAGGTCAGGTAGAAGTCCGGCTGGTTCGATCCGGCGCCCACGTTCGTCATCGAGAACAGCGTCGTGACCGGCAGCATCCCCCGCCCCGTGATCGCGAGATCGGTGGCGTTCGACGTAGAGGCGAGCGCCCCCTTGGCGTCGATGTCCCAGATCGCGTTGGTCCTGACCCCGCCCGCGGTAAACCAGCGCCCGCCGCCGGCCGTATAGGGCGTGCGGCTGTCGCTGACGGCCATCGAGGCGAAGTCCACGTCGGCGCGCTTGTAGCCGTAGGTCTGCGAGTTCGCGATGTTGTCGGAGATCGCAGCGAGCTTGTTGGCGTTCGCGTTGAGGCCGGAGACGCCGGCGTTCAGCGACGAGGAGATACCCATGCTCAGTCCTTTTCGGTGAGGGCGGCCCGGGGGTCTGGCCATTGGCGGCACTCTTCGGGGCCGGGGCTTAAAATCCCGCTAACGCCGCGGAACAGGCGCTGGCATGGGCGGGCGCGATCGCCGAAAAGCGCGTTGGATTTGCGGCGCTTTGTCCCGGCGCCCGGTCCGGCAGCGCCGGCGCGGCGCGCATGTCAGCGCGCAAAACTGCGCAGCAGCGTGATGTCGATCCGCCGGTTGCGGTCTGCCTGGGCGTCGTCGTCAGACGGGTTGCGGTCGGCCTGGCCGGTGACGCGCATCAGTCGCGCGTCCGCCACGCCGGCCGCCACCAGCAGGCTCCGCGCCAGCTGGGCCCGGTCTGCGGACAGCGTCCAGGGATCGGACAAGGCCGGCCCGACATCGCCGGCGGCGAGGTGACCGGAGATCGCCACGCTGTTCTCGGTTCGCGACAGCACCCGGCCGATCATCTGCAGCAGCCGCTCCAGGATCGGGTTCGCCTCGGAGGAGTCGTCGACGAACAGCGGCGACCCGTCGATGTCGAAAACCTCGATGATCAGACCCTCGTCGGTCACGCGGGTCCGGATGTGCCGCAACAGCGGGTCTGCGGCGACCGCATCGCCGCTCGCGCCCATCAACGCGCTCTCGATCTCCCAGAGGGTCTTGTCGGCCGCCTCGGAGGCGGTCAGCGACGGGTCCTTGCCCGCGTTGCCGCTTTCCTCTGCAGCGAGGATGTCCTGGCTGAACATTGAAGAGCCGGCGAACGGGCCGTCGCCGCCGCCCCGGGTCTGATAGAGCGGGATGGTCGGGCTGAAATAGTCGGCAAGCCCGAGCTTGGTCTGCTCGTCGGTGACGCTGAGCAGCCACATCAGCAGGAAGAAAGCCATCATCGCCGTCACGAAGTCGGCGTAGGCCACCTTCCAGGCGCCGCCGTGGTGGCCGGCGGCGACGACGGTCTTGCGCTTGATGATCGTGATGTTCTTCGAGTTCTTGCGATCCATGAACCTGACCCCCGCCCCGGTCAGACTTACCCTCCGAAGTCTTGCCGGCGCGTTACCGCATCTGCGAAGCCGGCCGCCGTCGCCCGGGGCCTTTGCAGCGAATTGCGACCGAAACGTTCAGGCTTTGGCAAGGATTGGCCGCGATCCTCGCCGCTCCGGTCCGCCTGCGAGGAGCCCCGATGCCGTCCGTGCTTGCCAAGAAGCTGCGTCAGGGCGGCGTCGCCCGGTCGCCTCTGCCCGACAGCGACGTGATCGGCGAGACCTTCGCGCGCCGCGTCGAGGATGCGCTGCGCCCGCTCGTCAAGACCACGATCGCCGCCGAAGTCGCGCCGCCGCGGGTCATGCGGCTCTCCGACGCCAGCGGCGGCATCGCGGCGCCGGCGCTGATCGGCGTGATCGAGGTTGAGGACGCGGACACGCCGGGCCTCGCCGCCATCGACGGCGCCCTCGCCTATCACCTGATCGACCTGACGCTGGGCGGCGATCCCGTGGCGTCGCCGACCCCGGTTGCGCGCAATCTGACGCCGATCGACATGGCGCTGGGGCGGCTGTGGCTCGATGCGGTGCTCGGCGCGTTCTCCACAGCGATCGGCGCGGGCCTCGGCAAGCCGCCGACCAGCGGCCTGCGCATCCGGGAACAGCGTCAGAGCGCCGCGCAGCTGCGGCTGGCGCCGGAGTATATCGACGTGCTGGTGGTCCGGCTGACGCTGACGCTGGCCGAGGCCGGTCGGCGTGGCGGATGCGACCTGATCCTGCCGCTGTCGGCGCTCGACGTGATCCGCGCCTCGATCGAGGCGCGTACGACGCGGAGCGTACGCGAGCGGCCGAACGACCTGTGGAGGACGCTGATGCGCCGCGCGGCCGCAGCTGCGCCGACGCCGGTCGACGCAGTGCTGCATCGCCAGAGCATGAGCCTTGCGGCGCTTCGGGACCTGCGCGTGGGCCAGGTGCTGGAGATCCCGCGCCAGGCTGCCGAGACGATCCAGCTGACGATCCCGCAGCCCGGAGGCCGCACGGCGGCGATCGCGACGGGGCGGCTCGGCGGCTTTCAGGATCGCAAGGTCGTCAAGCTCGACACGCCGGTCGACCGCCGCCTGCTGATCCACGTCGCCCGGGCGCTGCGCCCTGACGCGCCGCCTGCGCCGGAGCCGGCGGCGGTTGCGCCGCCTGTGCCTCAGCCGGCAAGCTGAGACCAGCAAGGCAGCCGGTTTCCGGGGCTCGGGGTCGCGGCGTGCACCGCGCGCGCGATCGCGCGGCTCAGGCACAGCGCCGCCGCGTGGCCCAGCGCCGCCCGCAGCGCCGGCGATGTCTGCGCCCGCGCGCCGGTGGCCGCGGCAAAGATCAGGTCGCCGTCGCTGATCGTGTGCGCCGGCACGAGGGCCCGCCCCAGCCCGTCCTGCGCCGCCTCGGCCATGCGGCGGGCTTCGGCCTTGTCCAGCCCGGCGTCGGTCGCGACGACGGCGATTGTCGTGTTCTCGACGCCGCCGCCATGGCCGGGCTTGCGCGGCGGCATCCCGGGCGCCGCGCGCCGCGCCGCCGGGCCGAGGCCTCCGAACTCGTCGCCGATCTCGAACGGTCCGGCCCAGAACTCAAGGCCGCCGGGCACGACCGCCTCGCCGGCGGCATTGACCGCGACCAGCGCGCCGACCGTCTCGCCGCTGTCGAGCCGGAACGACGCCGAGCCGAGCCCGCCCATCAGCGTCGCCGTCATCGCGCCCGTCCCCGCGCCGACCGAGCCGAGCGCGAAGTCCGGCGCGGCCGCCGCCAGCGCCGCCGCGCCGAGCGCGCGGTACGGATTGACGCTCCAGCTTTTGTCGCCGCCGTTCGCGAGGTCGAAGAGGATCGCCGCCGGCACGATCGGCACGCGGCGCCCCGGCGCCGGGAAGCCGCGCCCGGCCGCCGACAGCGCGTCCGCCACGCCTGAGGCCGCATCGAGCCCGAAGGCCGAGCCGCCCGACAGCACGAGCGCGTCGACGCCCTCGACCAGCAGGCCCGGCGCCAGCAGGTCGGTCTCGCGCGTGCCCGGCGCGCCGCCCATCACGTGCACGGCCGCGGTGAACGGCCGGGCCGCGGTCAGCACGGTCACGCCGGACTTCAGCGCCGCGTCAGCCGCGTTGCCGACGCAGAGGCCGGCGACGTCGGTGATCAGGTTGCGTGGACCGGGCCGCATCAGGCGAAGCGCGCGAGCCGCCCGGCGACGTTCACGGCCCCGCTCATATGCAGCGGCCGCCGTCGACCTGAAGCGCGACGCCGGTCAGCAGCGACGCCTCGTCGGAGCACAGGTAGACCGCCGCATGCCCGAGGTCCTGGGGCGTCGAGAACCGGCCGAGCGGGATGGTCGACAGGAACTTCTCGCGCATCTCGGGCGTGTCCTCGCCGAGGAACGACTTCAGCAGCGGCGTCTCGCCGGCGACCGGGCACAGCGCGTTGACGCGGACGCCGAAGGGCGCGAGTTCGGCCGCCATCGTCTTGGTCGCCGTGACCATCCAGCCCTTCGAGGCGTTGTACCAGCTGAGCCGCGGGCGGGGCGACAGGCCGGCGGTCGAGGCGATGTTCAGGATCGCGCCCTGCCCGCGCGCCTTCATGCCGGGGACGAAGTGGCGCGCGGTCAGGTAGACGGACTTCGCGTTGACGCGGAACACCCGGTCGAAGTCGTCCTCGCCGATGTCCTCGAGGGGCGCGGGCAGGTGCGTGACGCCGGCGTTGTTGACGAGGATGTCGAGCGGGCCGAGGGCGCCGAGGGCCGTTGCGGCCATGTGGGCGACCGAGGCGTCCTGGCCGACGTCGGCGACGACGAACTGCGCGCCGAGGACGCCGGCCATCGCCTCGACCGCCTTCGTGTCGATGTCGGCGATCATCACCTCGGCCCCCTCGGACCGGAACGCGCGCGCGATCCCGGCGCCGAAGCCCGAGGCGCCGCCGGTCACCAGCGCGGTCTTGCCTTCCAGTCGCATCGTTTCCTCCGGTCTTCAGCCGGAGGAGACAATGCGGAACGGCGGGGCGGGGCGCAAGGGGCGCGACGGTCGGACGATGCGACCGTCAGCAAGTCGTTGTTTTTAGTATATTATCTGAAATACGACTTTTCACGCGGCCGGGGCTGACGGGAAGATCGACCAGACGTAGACCAGGTAGGCCGCGAACAGCGCGACGCCCTCACCGCGGCTGACCCTGCGCCCGGTGAACATCAGCGCCATCAGCGCGATCGACACGGCGAGCATCACGAGGTTGTCGAAGGACACGATCTCGGCCGGGACCGCCGTCGGCGCGATCAGCGCGGTCACGCCGCCGATCCCGAGGATGTTGTAGATGTTCGAACCGAGGATGTTGCCGATCGCGACGTCGGTCTGCCGCCGGATCGCCGCGAGCGCCGAGGTGGCGAGTTCGGGCATCGAGGTGCCCGCGGCGACGATGGTCAGCCCGATCAGCGTCTCGCTGACGCCGAAGAGGCGCGCGAGGTCGATCGCGCCGCCGACGAACCAGCCGCTGCCGACGACCAGCATGACGAGGCCGCCGAGCACGAACAGGACCGGGACGATCCAGCCCGCTTGCTGCGGGGCGGGCCGCGCGGCGGGGTCGAGCTCGCCGAGCGCCCGCCCCTTGTCGAACGCCGCCGTATGGCCGGCGACGGGCGCGCGTTCCTGGCGGTAGGCATAGGTCAGGTAGCCCGCGAGCAGCGCGAGGAAGCCGAGCCCGACAACGCGGTCGAGGGTCCAGAGCCAGCCGACGAGCACGAAGAGCAGCGTCGTCGCGATGACCACGACGCCGTCGCGCTTCAGCGCGGTCGGCGGCACCGCGAGCGGGGCGATCATCGCGGCAAGGCCGAGGATCGCGAGCACGTTGAAGATGTTGGAGCCGACGATGTTGCCTACCGCGATGCCGGGCGAGCCGGCGAGCGCGCCGCGAATGCTGGTGACGAGTTCGGGCGTCGACGTGCCGAAGCCGACGACGGTGAGGCCGATCAGCAGCGGCGACACGCCGGTGCGCTCGGCGAGGCGCACGGCGCCGCGCACGAGGAATTCCGCCCCGAGGGTGAGGACGACGAGGCCCCCGAGGATCGATGCTGCGATGATCATGAAGCTTGCTCCGGGCGCGATGAATTCGTCCGACATCGCGATCGGAACGATCGCCAGAGGGGCCCGGACGCAGGGGCGCAGGTGGCGCTGGCGCCCGGACCCGTCAATGGGGCCGCGCCGGAAAAAGTCCGGCGGTGCCGAGCAGCCACGGTCCTGGAGCGGGACCTCGTCCGGGCCGTCTCGCGGCCGCGCCCGGATTCTGCCGGCTCCGGGGGACGCCCTACGCCCCACGCCGCGCCGAGACCACGCACGTCGAACGAGCCGAAGCAGACCTTGCCGCGACGACCGGCCCGACCGCGTGCCACAACCCGGTATTCCGGGGTCCGTTCCGGGTGTAGACTGCCGGGATGCCGTCCTGAGTCTCGGAGGACGGCAGGGCGTCAATTACCGGCGTCCGCTTCCCTGAATCGGGACGCCAGGACACTCAGCAATGACCCAGAGCTCCGTCGCCGGACTCGATGCGCTCGCCGATGCGATCGCCGCCCGGCTCATGAACGGCCGGTCCTTCTTCCGTCCCGGACCGGATCAGCTGCCGCAGCTGCCCGGGATCCCGGGACCCGAGGAATTGCCCGATCTCCTCCCGAAGACCCGGATCGCGATCCGCGGGCTGGAGCTGACGCAGTCGATCCAGCACTTCGAAACCGGCTACGGCGCGGACAACTCGGTGCCGATCGTCGCGCTGAAGCCGCTGGTCGTGCGCGCCTATGCGTTCGTGCAGCACGGCCTGTTCTCGCCGGACGCGCTGACCGGGCAGCGCGTCACCGGAACGCTGACGCTGCGGCGCTGGAACCAGGAGGTGTTCAGCACCGGCCCGACCCGCGCCGAGGGCGCGCAACTCGGGGCGGCCGCGGATCTGCAGCGCACGATGTGGGACCAGGAGCTGAGCTGGAGCGGCGGCGGAAGCGGCGGGTTCGCCGTGGATGTGCGGATGCACCACATCAACGCGCCGCTGAACTTCCTGGTGCCGGCCTGGCGGCTGCGCGCCGGACAGACGACGGCCACGGTGACGCTCCGCACGGAGTCCGGCGCGACCGCCTCGGCGTCGGTCTCCTTCACCGTGCTCGACGTTCCCGCCCCGCGCATCGCGGTCGTCCGGGTCAACTGGACCGACGCGGCCGGCGCGACCACTTCGCCGAGCGACGCGGACATGCTCGACACGCTGCGGATGGCCGAGCGGATGCTGCCCTTCCCCTATTTCGAGACGACGATCCTCGACGCCGAGCTGACCCGGTCCGGGGCCTTCGCGATGGTGGCGGCCAGCGGGGGATGCAACGCATCGTGGAACGCGCTGCTGACCGACCTGGAGGTCACGCGGATCTTCACCGCGCTGTTCCAGCTCGGGGACATCGTGTTCGGCTTCGTTCCGGCCGCGGCGATCCCGGCGGGCGCGGGGACGATCAACTCAGGCTGCGGGCGGTCGAGCGGCGTCGGCGGCGGCTTCGTCGGCTTCCAGACCAGCTTCGCGCACGAGATCGGCCACATCTTCGACCGCGACCACGTCGCCGTCGCCGGGGACGCGAGCAGCGACGCCGCCTATCCGAACTACGGCGGCGACCGGCGCTCGATCGGCGAGGTCGGGCTGGACATCGACGGGTCCGCGATCACGACCTACGACCCCGACAGCTCGGACGACATCATGAGCTACGGCGCGAACCAGTGGATCTCGCCCTACACCTATCGCGCGATCCTCGACGCGCGCGGCACGCACCAGAGCGCGCCGGCCGATCCGCGGCGGGTGCGGCCGTTCCTGATCCTGGACTTCCGCGCCGTCCGGCTGGCGCGCGGGGGCGAGTGGTCGATCGAGACCCGGGCCGCGCACCGGATCGCAGCGCCCGGGTTCGTCGAGCGCGTCGCCGAGGGCGCGAGCGCGATCTCGATCGACCTGATCGACGTCGACGACCGCATCGTCGCCACGCATCACTGTTTCGCGTCCCGCTCGCTGGCCGGGTGCGGCTGCTGCGGCGGCGGCGCGGTTCCGGAGGGGCGCGAGCCCTGGCTCGACTTCGCCGAGGCGATCCCCTGGCCCGAGGAGGCCGACGTCAAGCGGATCGCGTTCCACCGCGGCGGCGAGCCGCTGGCGGTGCTGGAGGTCGGCGCGCCGCCGCGGTTCGAGTTCGAGGGGCCGCGCTTCGTCGAGGACGGGCTCGAGCTCGTGCTGCGCATCGCCGTGGACGGACCCGCCTCGGCGGCGATCCTGTTCAGCGCCGACGACGGCGAGACCTGGACGCCGGTCCTGCAGGACCCGCCGCGGGACGCGCCGTTCCGGATCGATCCGCGCCGGCTGCGCGGCGGGGCGCGCTGCCGGTTCCGCGCGGTGGTGACGGCGAACCTCGCCTCGGACCAGCGCGACACCGAGGCGTTCGAGCTGCCGGAGACCGGGCGCGCGCTTTTCGTCGCGCTCGAGGCGGCCCACTGCGCGCCCGGCGCGATCCGCATGCGCGCGCTGGTCGACGCGCGCGGGCTGGGCGGCGTCGCGCCGCAGGACGTGGTCTGGGCCTCGGACCGCGACGGGGAGCTCGGCCACGGCCTCGATCTCGACGCGCGCCTGAGCGACGGGCGGCATGCGATCACCGCGCGCATCCCGGACGGCATCGGAGGGACGCTGGCCGAGACCGGCATCATCATCGTCAGCGGCCGGCCGCGCTGACGCGGGCCGGCCGAAGGCTGCGGTCAGCCGTGCCAGGCGGCGACGGTCTTCGGACGGGTGAAGCCGAGCAGCGCCTCGAAGCCCTTCTCGCGGCCGTGGCCGGACCGGCCGACGCCGCCGAACGGGAGCTCGACGCCGCCGCCGGCGCCGTAGTCGTTGAGGAAGACCTGTCCGGCGCGCAGGCGGCGGGCGAGGCGCATCGCCCGGCCGCCGTCGCGGGTCCAGACGCCGGCGACCAGCCCGTAGCCGGTCCCGTTGGCGATCGCGACGGCCTCGGCCTCGTCGGAGAACGGGATCACGACCTGCACCGGGCCGAAGATCTCCTCGCGGGCGAGCGGGTGGTCCGGGGGCACGTCGGCGAGCAGCAGGGGTGCTGCGTAGTGCCCGCCCGGCGGCGCGTCCTCGGCGATGCGGCCGCGGCCTGCCACCCGCAGGTCGAGCCCGCGCGCGAGCCAGCTCTCGACGCGGCGCTTCTGGCGCGCCGAGACCAGCGGGCCGAGGTCGTGGTCGTCGAGCGCGGGACCGGCGACCATCGTCTCGTAGCGCGCCGCCATCTTCGCGACCACGTCGTCGTAGAGGCTGCGCTCGACGAGGATCCGCGCCGCCGCCGAGCAGGTCTGGCCGGCGTTCTGCAGCCCGCCGTTGACGAGGTAGGGCAGCGCGCGGTGCAGGTCGGCGTCGGCGAAGACGATCTGCGGCGACTTGCCGCCGAGCTCGAGCGTCACCGGCGCCACGTTGCGCGCGGCGGCGGCCTGGATCAGCTGGCCGGTCGCGACCGAGCCGGTGAACGAGTGGTGCGCGACGCGAGGGTGCGCGGCCAGCGCGGCGCCGGCCTCCTCGCCCGGCCCCGGCGCGACGTTCAGCGCGCCGGCCGGCAGGACCTCGGCGGCGAGCCGGGCGAAGGCGAGCGCCGTCATCGACGCCTCCTCGGCCGGCTTCAGCACGCAGGCATTGCCGGCGGCGAGCGCCGCGCCGACCGAGCGGCCGATGATCTGCATCGGGTAGTTCCAGGGCACGATGTGGCCGGTCACGCCATGCGGCTCGCGCAGCGTCCAGACCGTGTAGCCGTCGAGATAGGGGATCGTGTCGCCCATCAGCTTGTCGGCGGCGCCGCCGTAGAACTCGAGGTAGCGCGCCAGCGCCCGCGCGTCGGCCCGCGCCTGGGTCAGCGGCTTGCCGACGTCGGCGGCCTCGAGGCGCGCGAGATCCTCGGCCTGCTCCAGCACCAGGCGTCCGAGCTGGGTCAGCGCCCTGCCCCGCTCGGCCGCGGTCGCGCGCCCCCAGGGGCCGTCGAGCGCGGCCTCGGCCGCCTCGACGCAGGCGTCGATCTCGGCCGCGCCGGCGCGCGGGATCCGGGCGAAGGCCTCGCCGGTCGACGGATCCTCGACCGCGAGGGTCTCGGCCGTCGCAACCCAGCGGCCTCCGATCAGGCAGGCGGCGGAATCGAACCAGGGCGTCGTCATCTTCGTCCTCCTTGGCCGCGCCGCGTCATCCGGCCAGATCCAGCACCGGCGAGGCGGCGATCAGTTCACGGGTATAGGGATGCGCCGGCGCGGCGAACACCTGCGCGGTCGGGCCGGTCTCGACGAACTCGCCCGCCTTCATCACGATGACCCGGTCGGTGATCGCGCGCACGACGCCGAGGTCGTGGCTGATGAAGAGGTAGCCGAGCCCGTAGCGCTCGGAGAGGTCCGCGAGCAGGTCGAGGATGCGCGCGCGCACCTGCACGTCGAGCGCCGAGACCGCCTCGTCGAGCACGATCAGCCGGGGCCGGATGATCAGCGCCCGGGCGATCGCGATGCGCTGGCGCTGGCCGCCGGAGAACTCGTGCACGTAGCTTGCTCGGCGTCGGCGGGCGACAGGCGCACCGCCTGCAGCGCCTCGGCGACCGCGTCGGCGCGCGCCTGCCCGCGCGGCGGGTCGTCGAGCAGGTGGAACGGCTCGCAGATCAGCCGGCCGACCTTGTGGCGCGGGTTGAAGCTGCCATAGGGGTCCTGGAACACGACCTGCATCCGCGCGCGCACCGCGGCGGGCATCGGCTGGTTCGCGCGGATGTCGTGGCCGTCGAGCACGATCCGGCCGCCCTGAATCACGTCGAGGCCGAGGATCGCGCGGGTCAGCGTCGACTTGCCGCAGCCGCTCTCGCCGACCAGCCCGAGGCTCTCGCCGGCATGGAGCGTGAAGCTGACGCCGCGCACCGCGTTGAAGGGCCGCGACCGGCCGAACAGGCCCTGGCGCGACGCCCGAGTAGTCGCGCACCAGGTTCTCGACCTCGAGCAGCGGCGCGCCGGGGCTGCGCGGGCGCCGGTCGGGACGGTGCGCCGAGGCCTCGAACAGGCGCTGCGTGTAGGGGTGGCTGCGGTTGCGCAGCACAGCGCGCGGTCGGGCCGGTCTCGACGACGCGGCCTTCGGTCATGATCGCGAGGTCGTCGGCCATGTCCGCGACGACGGCGAGGTCGTGGGTGATCAGCATCAGGCCCATGCCGTCCTCGTCGACGAGGCGGCGGAGCAGCGCGAGGATCGCGGCCTGCGTGGTCACGTCGAGCGCGGTCGTCGGCTCGTCGGCGATCAGCAGCTTCGGGCGCAGCGCGATCGCCATCGCGATGCCGACGCGCTGGCGCTGGCCGCCGGACAAGCTCGTGCGGGTAGCGCTCGAGCGGGAACTGCGCCGCCGGCAGGCCGACCCGGTCGAGCGTCGCGCGGGCGATGGCGCGGGCCTGCGCCCGCGACGCGGCGCCGTGGACGCGCACGGTCTCGGCGACCTGGTCGCCGATCGTCTGCAGCGGGTTCAGCGCGGTCATCGGCTCCTGGAAGATCATGCCGATGTCGCGACCGCGGACCGCGCACATCCGGGCCTCGCTGCGGGTCAGCAGGTCGCGGCCCTCGAGCATCGCCTGCCCGGCGGTCGTGGCGCCGCGCGGCGCGAGGCCCATCACCGCGAGCGCGGTCATCGACTTGCCCGAGCCGCTCTCGCCGATCACGCCGAGCACCCGGCCATGGCCGAGGTCCATCGCGACGTCGCGCAGGATCGGGCGGCCGTCGATTTCGAGCGACAGGCCGGTCAGCGACAGGAGGCTCATGCGCGGATCCGGCGCAGGCGCGGATCGGTCAGGTCGCGCAGCCCGTCGCCCATCAGGTTCAGCCCGAGGACGGTGAGCAGGATCGCGAAGCCCGGAAAGAGCGCGAGCCAGGGCGCGAAGGAGATCATCGTCTGGCTTTCGGCGAGCATCCGTCCCCAGGACGGCGTCGGCGGCTGCGCGCCGAGGCCGACATAGGAGAGGCCGGCCTCGGCGAGGATGCCGAGCGAGAACTGGATCGTGCCCTGGACGATCAGCAGGTTCGCGAGGTTCGGCAGCACGTGCTCGACCGAGATGCGCGCCCTGCCCTTGCCGGCGACGCGCGCGGCGAGGATGAAGTCGCGCTGCCAGATCGCGAGCGCCGCGCCCCGGGTCAGCCGCGCGAAGACGGGGATGTTGAAGATGCCGATCGCGATGATCGCGTTCAGCGCCGAGGGGCCGAAGACCGCGGTGATCAGGATCGCGATCAGGAGCGCCGGGAACGCGAAGACGAGGTCGTTGCCGCGCATGATGATCTCGTCGAGCAGCGTGCCGCGCCGGGCCGCGGCGGCGAGGCCGAGCGGCACGCCGAAGCCCATGCCGATCCCGACCGCGACCAGCGCCACCGCGATCGAGACGCGCGCGCCGACCATGATCATCGAGAACACGTCGCGGCCGAAATGGTCGGTGCCGAACCAGTGCGCGGCCGAGGGCGGCTGCAGCTTGGCCGCGATGTCGAGCGCGGCGACATCGTAGGGCGTCCAGAGGAACGAGACGAGCGCCGCGAGCGCGAAGACGCCGGCGAGCCCGCCGCCGAGGACGAGGTTGCGCATCAGCCCTGCCTCCGCAGCCGCGGGTCGACGGCCGCATAGGCGAGGTCGACGACGAAGGTGACGACGATGACCGCGAAGACCAGCAGCATCACGACGCTCTCGACGACGATCAGGTCGCGCGCCGCGATCGCCTGGAACACCAGCCGGCCGAGGCCGGGCAGGAAGAACACGTTCTCGATGATGATCGCGCCGGCGAGCAGGAACGAGAACTGCAGGCCGATGATCGTGAGCACCGGGATCAGCGCGTTCCGGAGCGCGTGGCGGCGCAAAGCCTGGCGCCGGGTCAGGCCCTTGGCGCGGGCGGTGCGGATGAAGTCCTCGCCGAGCGTGTCGATCAGCGCCGAGCGCATCACGCGCGCGAGGATCGAGGCCTGGGGCAGCGCCAGCGCGATCGCGGGCAGCGTCAGCGCCTTCAGCCCGGCGAGGACGCCCGCGCTCCAGCCCGGAAAGCCGCCGGCGGAGAACCAGCGCAGGTTCACCGCGAAGACGAGGACCAGGAGCATCGCGAACCAGAAGTTCGGCACCGCGACGCCGAGCTGGGTCGCGCCCATCACGCCGGCGTCCGAGAGCGTGCCGCGCCGCGACGCCGCCCAGATGCCGACCGGGAAGGCGATCAGCGTGGAGAGCGCCAGCGCGTAGAGCGCGAGCGGCAGCGAGACCTGGAGCCGGTCGAGCACCATCTGCGCGACCGGCGTGCGGTAGGTGTAGGAGACGCCGAAATCGCCGCGCAGCATGCCGCCGACCCAGTCGAAGTACCGCTCGACCGGCCCTGCGTCGAGGCCGAGCTGGCTGCTGAGCGCCGCGACCGCCTCGGGCGTCGCGTTCATGCCCAGCATGTAGGCGGCGGGGTCGCCGGGCACGATCTCGATCGCCACGAAGATCGCGAGGCTGGCCACGACGAGGCTCAGCAGCAGCGAGATCAGGCGGGTGGCGGCGTAGCGAAGCAAGGCGGAGCGGTCCCTGTTGAAACGCGCGCAACCTAGACCGGCGATGTCGCGGGAACCAGTTCAAACGGGCGGGATCGCCGGCCGCCGGTCAGCTGGTGAAGGTCATCGCCGCGTTGACGGCGATGGCGATCAGCACGGTGTTGAAGACGAAGGAGGCGAGCGAGTGCAGCATCGTCGCCATCCGGAGTTCGCGCGAGGTCGTGTTCACGTCCGAGACCGAGGACGACGTGCCGATGACGACCGCGTGGTAGAGGAAGTCGAAGCCCGACGGGTCGCCGCCCTCCGGGAAGCCGAGGCCGCCCACCGGCTCGCCCCAGGTCTCCGACGCGTAGTAGAGGCGCGCGTAGTAGACGCCGGCGATCGTGTGCAGCATCGCCCAGCTGAGCGGGACGCTGGCGACGGCGACGATCGGGAAGAACTTGCCCTCGCTGGTCGGGTGGTTCAGCAGCGTGAAGATCGCGATCAGGCTGACGATCACCGCGACGCCGGCGAGCGAGACCATCAGCCGCGAGCCGCGCTTGGTCGACTGGGTCGCGTTCAGGCGCACTTCGGCGGCGGGCAGCGTCAGCGCCGCATAGACGATCTGGCCGACGAAGAGCGCGAAGAACACGTCCGCCGCCAGCAGCACGCGCAGCATCTCGTGCTGGCTGTAGGTCGCGACCCAGACGCAGAGGCCGACGAGGGCCGCGCCGTAGAAGCGTCCGCGGATCCGGTGCATCCCGCTGCAGGCCCGGGCGCCAGGCGCTATTCGCGCCAGCGCACGGCGGTCATGTCGTTGGCCTGCGTGGGCATGTTCTCCCAAAGGCCCTCGATGCGGGCGTCCGCGACCCCGGTCTTGGCCAGCTGGAACAGGAAGACGTTGACTGCCTGGTCGGCGACGCGCTCCTGCACCGCGCCCAGCACGGCGTTGCGGTCGGCCTCGTCGGTCATCGTCTCGAGGCCGGACAGCAGCGCGCGCATCACCGGGTCGTCGTTGCCGAAATAGTAGTCCGGTCGGGCGTAGATGCCGATGTCCATCGGCTCGGTATGGCTGACGATGGTCATCCCGTAGTCCTTGCCGTTGAAGACCTGCTCCAGCCACTGCGCCCATTCGACGTTGATGATCTCGGTCTCGATCCCGACCGCGCGCAGCTGGCTCGCGACGATCTCGCCGCCGCGCCGGGCGTAGGACGGCGGCGGCAGGGTCAGCGTGGTCGAGAAGCCGTCCGCATGGCCGGCCTCGGCGAGCAGCGCCCGCGCGGCGTCGGGGTCGTAGGCGTTGACGCAGGTCAGATCGACATAGGCCGGGTTGTGCGGCGCGAAATGGCTGCCGATCGGCGTGCCGTAGCCGAACATCGCGCCGTCGATGATCGCCTGCCGGTCGATCGCCATCGAGACGGCCCGGCGCACGCGGATGTCGTCGAAGGGCGGGCGGGCGTTGTTCATCGCGAGGATGGTCTCGCCCTCGGTCGAGCCGACGATGACCTGGAAGCGCGGATCGGCCTCGAACTGCGCGAGGTTCTCGGGCGCGGGGAAGACCGGGAACGCGTCGACATCGCCGGCCATCATCGCGGCGAAGGCGGCGGTCGGGTCCGAGATGAAGCGGAACGTGACCCGCTCGAGCGCCGGCGCCTCGCCCCAGTAGTCGGGATAGCGGGTCAGCACGATGCGGTCGCCCTGCACCCACTGCTCGAAGCGGAACGGCCCGGTGCCGACCGGGTTCGTCGCGTTCGTGTCGGCGGTCGCCGGCGAGACGATGACCGCGTCGCCCCAGGCGAGGTTGAACAGCAGGTCGCCCTTCGGCGCGTCGAGCCCGATCTCGACGGTGACGTCGTCGATCGCGGTGACCTCGTTGATGCCGTCGAAGAGCTGCTTCTGCGCGTTCGTCGAGTCCTCGGCCATCGCGCGGTCGAAGGAGAAGACGACGTCCTCGGCCGTCATCGCGATCCCGTCGTGGAAGGTCACGCCGGGGCGCAGGTTGAACACCCAGCTGAGCCCGTCGGGCGCGATCTCCCAGCTCTCGGCCAGCGCGGGCAGCACCGAGCCGTCCGGGCCGAAGCGGGTCAGGCCCTCGAAAACGTTCGCATAGACGATCTCGTCGATCGCGGCCGCGGCGCCGGCGGTCGGATCGAGGATCGGCGGCTCCAGTTGCAGGCCGAGCGTGATGTCGGTCCGCTGCGCCGCGGCCGGACTTGCCATGATGGCGAGGCCGGTGGCCAGGGCCGCCAGGAAGTGTTTCATGCGTCCGTCTCCGCTGTTAGTCTTCGCTCCGGCATTCCGCCGAGCAGGTCGTCGAGCGCCAGTCCCATGACCAGGCCCGCGTCGATCATGTCGTCGACGCCCACATATTCATCGGGTTGATGCGCAAGGTCCAGTATTCCGGGGCCATAGGCGACGCAATTCTTCAGCCGGCCGATGCGGTCGACGTGCTTCTGGTCGTAGGTGCCGGGCGACACGACGAACTCGGGCGCCCGGCCCAGCGCCGCCGTCACGGCCCGCGCCAGCGCGGCGGCCACCGGCGCGTCGCGGTCGGTCATGCTGGGCAGGACCTCGTGCATGTCGCGCAACTCGAAGTCGAAGGGCCGGCGCGCCTGGGCGCGGGCGACGGTCTCGCGGAACTCGGCCTTGACCGCGTCGATCGCCTCCTCGGCGAGGAAGCGGCGGTCGATGATCATCCGGCAGCGGTCCGGCACGACCGGCGAGGGCCAGCCGGTGAAGTCCGGATGGCGTTCGCTCTGGCCGCCATGGATCGAGTTGATGTTCAGCGTCGAGGCCCGCGCCGCGGCCGGGACGACCGGCATCGCCGTGCGGCGGGCGGCGAGCGCGGGAAAGAGGCTCGCCTCCATCTCGGCGATCACCGCGCCCATGCTGCGCACCGCGCAATCGCCGAGAAACGGCATCGAGCCGTGCGCGATGCGGCCATGCGTCTCCAGCTCGGCCCACCAGACGCCGCGATGGCCGAGGCAGATGCGGTCCTTGTTCAGCGGCTCCGGGATGATGACGTGGTCGACCGCGTCGAAGGCGCCGCGCTCCGCCAGCCAGGCGACGCCGCCATAGCCGCCGGTCTCCTCGTCCGCGGTCGCCGAGATCTCGATCGCGCCGGGAAAGGCCGGGCGCAGCGCGAGGAACGCCTCGACCGCGACGATCGCGGCGGCGATGCCGCCCTTCATGTCGCAGGCGCCGCGGCCGTAGATGCGCGCGCCGTCCGGCGCCTCGACCAGCGCGCCGCCGAACGGATCGACGCTCCAGCCCTGCCCGACCTCGACGACGTCGATATGGCCGTTGAAGTGCACGCACGGGCCCGGCGCGCCGCCCTCCCGCCGCGCGACCAGGTTCCAGCGCGGATGCCGGTCGCTGTCGCCCGGCGCGCCTTCGGCGCGGAGGAGCCGGCAGTCGAAGCCGGAGGGCCGCAGCCGCTCGGCGATCAGCTCGCAGGCCTCGCGGTAGAAGTCGCCGGGCGGGTTCAGCGTCGGGATCCGGATCAGCGCCTGGGTCAGCCCGATCAGGTCCTCGCGCCGCTCCTCGATCGCCCGGCGCAGGCGGTCCGTGTCCAGCGTCATTCCTAGCCTCCTGCGCCGCCGAGCCTGCGCAAGCCGGACGCCGATGTCCAGCAGCCTGCGGAGCGGCGCGCTCGGACCCCGCCGACACGCCTTCGTTAACCGCAATGCTGCACTGCGGCACAAATATTCGCCGAGGTCGTGCGCGAGCTTTGACCCAGGCGGGTCGCGCTGCTACGACCGGCCGCGTACCGAATCAGTTGTGAGAGAGTAGTCCGATGGCCACTTCCCCCGTCGCAAAGGCGTCCCAGCCACAGTCCGAAACCGCCGGCGTCGAAGCCGAGGCATTTGCAGAAGGCCCGTCGTCGATGTCCAATCTGGCTCCGGTTCCCGAACTGTACGTTTCCTATGACAGCGCCGCCAAGCTGAAGCTCGAAGCGGCCAGCCTGCCGTCGTGGGATTCTGTCCGCGCGCCAGGTCTGCGACCTCGAGCTGCTGATGAACGGCGGCTTCAACCCGCTCAAGGGCTTCATGAGCGAAGCCGACTACGACGGCGTCGTCGAGAACATGCGCCTCGCGAATGGCGCGCTGTGGCCGATGCCGATCAACCTGGACGTCTCGGACATCTTCGCCGCGAAGGTCGAGCCCGGCCAGGACATCGCGCTGCGCGATCCCGAGGGCGTCATCCTCGCGATCCTGTCGGTCACCGACAAGTGGTCGCCGGACAAGAAGCGCGAGGCCGAGAAGGTCTACGGCGCCGACGACATCGCCCACCCGGCCGTCAACTACCTGCACCACAAGGCCGGCCCGGTCTATCTCGGCGGCCCGATCACCGGCATCCAGCAGCCGGTGCACTACGATTTCCGCGGCCGGCGCAACACGCCGAACGAGCTGCGCCAGTACTTCCGCAAGCTCGGCTGGCGCAAGGTCGTCGCATTCCAGACGCGCAACCCGCTGCACCGCGCGCATCAGGAACTGACCTTTCGCGCCGCGCGCGAGGCCCAGGCCAACCTGTTGATCCACCCGGTCGTCGGCCTGACCAAGCCGGGCGACATCGACCACTTCACCCGCGTGCGCTGCTACGAGGCGGTGCTCGACCAGTACCCGGCTTCGACGACGGCGCTGTCGCTCCTGAACCTCGCGATGCGCATGGCGGGTCCGCGCGAGGCGGTCTGGCACGGCATCATCCGCAGGAACCACGGCTGCACGCACATGATCGTCGGCCGCGACCATGCCGGGCCCGGCAAGAACTCGGCCGGCCAGGACTTCTACGGCCCCTACGACGCCCAGGCTCTGTTCAAGGAGCACCAGGACGAGATCGGCGTCCAGATGGTCGACTTCAAGCAGATGGTCTACGTCCAGGAGCGCGCGCAGTACGAGCCGCGCGACGAGGTCGAGGAGGGGATGACCATCCTCGACATCTCGGGCACCGAGCTGCGGCGCCGCCTGCAGGAAGGGCTCGAGATCCCGGACTGGTTCTCGTTCCCGGCCGTGGTCGAGGAGCTGCGCCGGACCCGGCCGCCGCGGGCGAACCAGGGCTTCACCGTGTTCTTCACCGGCTTCTCGGGTTCGGGCAAGTCGACGATCGCGAACGCGCTGATGGTCAAGATGATGGAGATGGGCGGCCGCCCGGTGACGCTGCTCGACGGCGACCTCGTGCGCAAGCACCTGTCGAGCGAGCTCGGCTTCTCGAAGGAGCACCGCGACCTCAACATCCGCCGCATCGGCTATGTCGCGTCGGAGATCACCAAGAACGGCGGCATCGCGATCTGCGCGCCGATCGCGCCCTATGCGACGACGCGGCGCGCGGTGCGCGAGGAGATCGAGGCGTTCGGCGCCTTCATCGAGGTGCATGTCGCGACCACGATCGAGGAATGCGAGAAGCGCGACCGCAAGGGGCTCTACAAGCTCGCCCGCGAAGGCAAGATCAAGGAGTTCACCGGCATCTCGGACCCCTACGACGTGCCGGAGAGCCCGGAGCTGCGTCTCGAGACCGAGGGCATGGACGTCGACTACTGCGCGCAGCAGGTCGTCCTGAAGCTGGAGCAGATGGGCCTGATCCGCGGCTGAACCGGTGGCGGTCCCACGATGGAACCGCACCTGATCCACTGATCCGTAGGAGAAACCGTCGCCGGCCTTCCTGCGGCGGTTTCTTTTCGTTGCGGTCGCGGAAGGCGCGCGCGTTCACCAGGTAACTTCTTCGCGCTGGCCCTGCCGCCCGGCGCGCTCTAGCACCGTGCGAGGTCGGTCGGGGAGGACACGGGATGGCGCGGATCAGGCTGGACGATGCGCTGAAGCGCGGGTTCGACATGGAGAAGAACGACTTCTTCTACGGCAAACTGGTCGACATCGGCGCCTCGACGCTGCGCTACAGCGACGGCAACGACACGATCGTCTACGAGGGCGCGTTCCGGTTCCGGCATGGCGAGCTGACCGGCAGCCTCGACAAGGTCTCCGAGACCCACAACGGCAAGGCCGTCTACACGGCGACCGGGCTCGGCGCGGATGCGGCGCGGCTGTGGGACTACGCGCAGTCCGACGACTCCGACGGCGCGCTGCGCTTCCTGCTGTCGGGCGACGACGACATCAGCGGGACCGACCACGCCGACCGGCTCGTCGGCGGCGGCGGCGACGACCTGATCCGGGGCCGCAGCGGCGGCGATGTCATCAAGGGCGGCGCCGGCGACGACGTGCTGCGGGGCGGCGGCGGGCGCGACACGATCGCAGGCGACGCCGGCCGCGACCGGATCGAGGGCGGGGCCGGAGACGACCGGCTGAAGGGCGGGCGGGACGCGGACCGCCTGTTCGGCGACGCCGGCGACGACCGGCTCGAAGGCGGCTCCGGCAACGACCGGCTGGTGGGGGGCGCGGGCGCGGACCTGATGTTCGGCGGCTCCGGGGCGGACCGGTTCGTCTTCGCGTCGCGCTACGACTTCGCTCAGCGCGCCGAGCGCGACGTCATCGGGGATTTCTCCCATGAACAGCGCGACCGGATCGACCTCGCCGCGCTCGACGCGAACACCTTCCGGTCGGGAAATCAGGACTTCCACTTCATCGGCAGGCAGTCCTTCTCCGAGACCGCCGGGGAACTGCGCTTCAAGAACGGCCTGCTGATGGGCGACGTGCAGGGCGACGGCGTCGCGGACTTCTTCATCGAAGTCCAGGGCGTCGACCGACTCTCGGCCTCCGACTTCCTGCTCTAGCTCCGGGCCTTCATCGGGTTGTCCGGTCAGGGCCGACCACAAACGGCAAGCCGGGCAATTCATCAAGACCGCCGTCGCCGCGCGGGTCAAAGCCCGCGCCGATCCGATCTCCCGGCCGCGCGGCGGCGAATTCCCGCGCTGGCTCCAAGACTACAACTGGCTTCACCCGCACGGGGCCGGCCCGATCCTAGGCGGTGGTCCAGGCGCCGATTTCCGCACGGCAGATGACAGTGCCGGCCGGGCCAAGGCCCGCCTCGATGCGCTCGGCGAGTTCCGAAAAGTCGGGATCCCCAGCCGAAACGAAGCCCAGTTGCACAACGTCGGAACGCAACGTCGTCGCGAGGTCGGTCATCAGCCGCACCGCATCCCGCGCGGCCCCGGCGAGGGCCTCGTGGCGCAATGTCGGCACGTGCAGGCCGGCGGCCACGAAGACAGTGGCGAGCCTCGTTCCCATCCGGTCGTCGGCGCCGGACCGCGCCGGAGCCTGCCGGACCCGTTCGCAGACCTGAAGGCATTCCGGACCGGGAGGGTTGCAGCGCAGGCCGTCCCAGTCCGGCTCATGGAACGCGATCGGGCCCCCGGGCGAACGAGGGCGCGAAGTCCTTCCGAAGCGAGCATCAGAACGTAACGGCAGGCGACCGCATCGAACTGCCCGAGCGCCATCGTCGCCGGATCGCCGTGCCGGAAGCTTATGTTGGTCAACCCCGCCGCCGCGACCCGGCGCTTCGCCGCCTCGATCGCCAACTCCGACAGATCGGCGCCGACGATCTCACCGCTGCGACCGACAATATCGGCAAGCAGCATCGCGGTGTGACCGGCGCCGCTCTATCGAGCACTCACATCCCTTCCACGATGCCCGCGAAAACATAGATTCGCCGCGTGATCGGGTCCACGAGCCGCGCTCGCCTGGCGAGCCGTTCAAGCTCGTATTCAACCCATGCCCTGGCACAAAACGGCTGCTGGCCGACATGACTTAGCCTCCGGGCCGTCGGACCAGTATAGACCATCCGGATGCTCCGTGTCTCGTTGGCCGTTCTGTTGCGCCGGCGCCCTGCGGCCGCGGCGCGGCTCGCTCAGACGGCCTGCTCCGAGTTCGATCCGCCGCCAACGCGCCTCGGCGGCGGAATAGGCCGCGAAGGCGACGAGGCCCAAACCGAGCAGCGCCAGCAGCCAGTCCCCGAACGGCAGTCCCCTGACATATTCGAGCGCCGCCTCGAGCCCGGGGGTATCCGCGCTGCCGCCGGAGGCAAACCCTCGGCTGAACAGCAGCACCGCGATGACGGCGAAGACGACCCCGCGCGCCGTCAGGCCGATGATGGAGACCGGGTGGACGAGCGCCATCGGCGCCTCGGCGGTCTTGAAGTGCTCCTCGTACTTTCGGGTCGCGGCCTTGCGCCAGTGGGCGATCGCGACGCCGCTGAAGATCAGCGCAAGCCCGAGCGATACCCAGCGCGCGCCGACGAAGCCGGCGATCGTGCTGGCCACCGGTCCCGCGCCGCCCCCGCCGCCGTCTCCGCCGCCGCCGCCGCTCCACACGCCCAGCAGCGACAGCGCATAGATCGCGAGCGTCGTGTAGGTAAAGGCGCTGACCAGCAGCGCGGCGCGCACGGCGAGCCCCTTGGCGTCGCGCCCATGGCGGTCGGCGTCGAAGATCGCCTGCACCAGGCGCCAGATCACGTATCCGGCCAGGCCCACGATCATCGCCCAGACCAGCGCCTGCCCGAAGGGCTGGCCGAGCAGCGTCCGCAGCGCGCCTTCCGAGTCCTTTTCGTCGCCGCCGCCGAAGGCCGCGAGAATCGCGAAGACGCCGATGATCGCGTAGACGAGGCCCCGCGCGGCGTAACCGGCCCGCGCCAGCCGGTCGATCCAGGCATGCGTCTGTTCCATGCGTCCCCCCTTGCCCCGCCGCATTCCAGGGCGGGCTCAAGGAGCAACGGCCGGGGCGGCGCGAGGTTCCGGTCCGGGTTCAGCCGCCGTCGGCGATGCGCACCAGGTAGCGACCGTATTCTGTCTTCAGGTAGGGCGCCGCGAGGGCGCGCAGCGCGTCCGCGTCGATCCAGCCTTGTGCGTAGGCGATCTCCTCGGGGCAGCCGACCTTCAGGTTCTGCCGCTCCTCGATCGTGCGCACGAAGTTGCCGGCGTCGAGAAGGCTCGCATGCGTGCCGGTGTCGAGCCACGCATAGCCGCGCCCCATGCGTTCGACGGTAAGCCGGCCCTCGGCGAGGTACAGGTTCAGCAGGTCGGCGATCTCGAATTCGCCGCGCGCGCTCGGCGTCAGACCCGCCGCGCGTTCCGGCGCGTCCGCGTCGAGGACGTATATCCCCGTCACCGCGAAGTTCGACTTCGGCTTTTCCGGCTTTTCCTCGATCGACAGCGCCTTTCCGTCGCCGTCGAAGGCGACGACGCCGTAGCGCTCGGGGTCGCGGACCTGATAGCCGAAGACCGTGCCGCCCGAGGGCCGCGCGGCGGCCGCCTGCAGCATGTCCGGCAAACCGTGGCCGAAGAAGACGTTGTCGCCGAGCACCATCGTCGAGCCTGCGCCGTCGAGGAACTCCTCGGCCAGCACATAGGCCTGCGCCAGACCTTCCGGCTTCGGCTGCCGGACATAGGTGATCGACATCCCCCATTGCGCGCCGTCGCCGAGCAGCCGGCGGAACTGGTCCTGGTCGGCAGGCGTCGTGATCAGCGCGATCTCGCGCAGGCCCGCGAGCATCAGCACCGACAGCGGGTAGTAGATCATCGGCTTGTCGTAGAGCGGCAACAGCTGCTTGGACAGCGAATGCGTGATCGGGTAGAGCCGCGTGCCGGATCCGCCGGCCAGAACGATGCCCTTCCGGCGGGGCATGGCGGTGTCGGGGGGCATCTTCCGGTCCTTTCGCACTTGCGTCAATCCGCGCAGTCGGGTCGGGCTTAGTCCATTGCCCCCGCCGCAGTCCAGCCGCTTCGCAAGCGGGGTTGCCGTTTCGCCATACCGGCCAAGAAACGGACCCTGTTTTGGTCGCGCGCGCTTGCCCGCCGGACGAATCCGGCTAGCTTCGCTCCCAAACGGGGCTCGGGCAGGCCAATCGATCAATGATGCGCGTCTCTCAACGCTGGATACTGGCGGCACTGATCGCAGCGCCGGCGGCATGGTCCGCCGCGCCCGCGAGCGCGTTCGAACTGTTCGGCATCCGGCTCTGGGGCTCGGCAGCGGACGACGAGGCGATCGACGTCATCGATCCGCTGCCCTTCTCGGTCGAGTTCGAGGTGCGGGGCGGCGGGGATGACCTCGAGGGCCGGCTGCAGAACGCCTCCAGCCTCTACGACACGCGCGAAGAGCCGGCTTCGGGCAATGGCGGTCTGCTGGCGCGCGCGCGCGGCGACTACCGGCGCATCCTCGCCGCCCTCTACGACAACGCGTACTACAGCGGACAGATCTCGATCCGGCTCGCCGGCAACGAGGCCGCGAACATGACGCTCGACACGCCGTTGCCGGAGCCGGTGCCGGTGGTGATCGAGGTCGACGCGGGGCCGCGCTTCAAGTTCGGCGAGGCGCGGATCGTCAACCGGCCGCCGGTCGACCCCCAGCGCCAGGACGAAGCCAGCGAGTTCGATCCAGGAGGCGTTCCAGCCCGGGGAACGGGCGAACGCGGGCGCCATCGCCGCGGCGGCCGCCGACGCGGTCAGCCGCTGGCGCTACCTGAGCTACGCGAAGGCCAGTGAGGCCGAAACCGACGTCGTCGCCGATCACGCGACCAACCTGCTCGACGCGGTCATCGTTCTCGAGCCGGGAATGTCCGCCGATTTCGGGCGCACGCTGGTGCGCGGCAGCCGCCGGGTCGATCCGGGCTTCATCGCCTACATGGCGGACCTGCCGGAGGGCGCGAACTTCAATCCCGACCGCGTGCAGGCCGCGCAGGACCGGCTTGGCCGCCTCGGGGTCTTTCGCTCGATCCGGATCGAGGAGGCCGCCGAGATCGCGCCCGACCATTCGCTCGACATGACGGTCGCCGTCGAGGACGGCCCGGTGCGCACGATCGGCTTCGGCGGGACGATCTCGACGATCGAGGGCCTCGGCGCCGAGGCGTTCTGGGAGCACCGCAACCTGTTCGGCCGCGCCGAGCGCCTGCGCTTCAGCGCCAGCGTCACTGGGTTCGGCGTCGTGGGCGACGCGACCGAGTTCGACTACACCGCCGGCGTAAGCTTCCTGCGGCCCGGAGTTCTTCAACCCGAACGTCGACTTCATCGCGTCTCTGCTGGCGCGCCGGCTCGATCTCGACACCTACCGCGAGGAATCGATTACCGCCCGCGTCGGGTTCCAGCGCACCTTCGCCCGGTTCCTGAACGGCGAGGCGACCCTGTTCGCGACCAAGGCGCGCTACGAGGACTTCTTCGGGAACCGCAACTTCCTGATGATCGGCGCCACGGCGCGCGGCGACTACGACCGGCGCGACAACGAGCTCGACCCGACGCGGGGGTACTTCGTTTCCGCCGAGCTGACGCCGTTCTACGAGTTCGAGTACGGCAACGCGGCGGCGCAGGGCACGCTCGAGGGCCGCGTCTACCGGAGCCTCGACGACGACGGCCGGTTCGTGCTGGCCGCCCGTGCCGAAATCGGCAGCTATGCCGGCCCGTCCGACCGCGAGAGCCCGCCGGACAAGCTGTTCTTCGCCGGGGGCTCCGGCTCGATCCGGGGCTACGCCTACCGCTCGATCGGCGTCGAGGCGACCAACGACGAGGGCGAGACCGGGACGGTCGGCGGGCGCAGCCTCGTCGAGGGCTCGCTCGAGGCCCGGTTCCGCGTCGGCCAGCGCTTCGGCGGCGTGACCTTCGTCGACGCAGGCTACGTGTCTTCCAGCAGCACCTTCGCAGCAGACGGGTCCGACACCCGGGTCGGCGCCGGCGTCGGCGTGCGCTACTTCACCGGGCTCGGGCCGCTACGGCTCGACGTCGCGACGCCGGTCACCCGGCGCGACGACGACGATCTGGTTGCGGTCTATATCGGCATCGGGCAGGCGTTTTGAGACGGCGGACGGCATCGCTGGCGGTCGTCGCCGTCGTCGCGGTCGCCGCCGTCGCGGTCGCGCAGGATTCGCAGGATACGGCCGACGACAACGGCTTCATCATCAATTTCCTGCAGGAGCGCATCTCCGCTCCGGGCCGGGTGATCCGCGTGAGCGGCGTCGAAGGCGCGCTGTCCTCGCAGGCGCGGATCGGCTCGCTGACCATCGCGGACGACCAGGGCGTCTGGCTCGAGCTGACCGGCGTCGAGATCGACTGGACTCGCCGCTCGCTGCTGCTGGGGCGCGTCAACATCAACCGGCTTGCGGTCGAGGAGGTCGACGTGCGGCGACGGCCGGTCCCGCACGAACCGACGCTGGCCGAGCGCCTGCCCGAGCCCGAGGCGACGCCGTTCAGCCTGCCCGAACTGCCGGTGTCGGTGCAGGTCCAGGAACTGGCGCTCGAGGAGATCCTGCTCGGCGAGCCGCTGGTCGGCCAGGAAGCGCGGCTGTCCGCGACCGGGTCGGCCGATCTCGCGCGCGGCGAGCTCGACGCGGAACTCGCCGTCAATCGCCTCGACGCCGCCGGCGGCACGCTGGCCCTCGACTTCGCCTTCTCCAACAGCACGCGCGAGCTGGCGCTCGACCTGCAATTGCAGGAGCCGCAGGGCGGGGTCGTCGCCACGCTGCTCGACATCGAGGACCGCCCGCCGATCGACGTGCGCCTGCAGGGCGCGGGGCCGCTCGACGAACTCGACGTCGACTTCTCGTTCGACGCCGGCGATACACGGATCGCATCGGGCGCGGTCGAGTTGCGCGGCAGCGACGCCGGGCTCGGGTTCGCCGCGAATTTCGGCGGCCAACTTGCGCCTGTCGTGCCGGCCCAGTACCGCGACTTCTTCGCCGGCGAGACCAGCGTCGAAGTGGCGGGCGTCAACCTCGACGGCGGCGGCCTTCGGCTCGACCAGCTCGCCATCTCGGGCGCGGCGCTCGAACTGACCGGCGCGCTGCAGACGACGCAGGACTATTTCCCGCGCAACGTGACGCTTTCGGGGCGCATCGGCGATCCGCGCGGCCCGGCCGTGACGCTGCCGGTTGCGGGGGGCGCGACCAGCCTGAACTCGGCGGTGCTGCATCTGTCCTATGGCGACGGACGCCGGTGGGACGGCCTGCTGGCGCTCGACCGGCTGAACGCCGGCGACATCGCGATCGAGGACCTGACGCTGACGCTCGGAGGCCTCGCCGAGAACATCGACGATCCGGAGCGGCGCAACCTGACCGTGACGGTGGACGGCGTAGCGACCGGCGTGTCGTCGACCGATCCCGACAAGGCGGCGGCGCTCGGCGACCGGCTCGACCTCTTTGCCGACATGGCGCTGCCCGCCGGGGGGCCGCTGCGGATCCGGCAGGCGCAGGTCAGCGGGAACGGGCTGTCGGCCTTCGCGGCGGGCACGCTGGAGGGCACGGACTTCGACGGCCGCGCCTCGGTTCGGCTCGCGGATCTCGCGCCGGCCTCGGGGCTGGCCGGGCGCGACCTCGGCGGCGGCCTGACGCTCGACCTCGCCGGCTCGGTCCAGCCGCTCGACGGCGCGTTCGACCTGGCGCTCGACGGGTCGGCGCAAGACCTGCGCCTCGGCGACCCGCGGCTCGACGCGCTGCTCGAGGGCGAGACGACGCTTGACGGTCAGATCGCGCGCGGGCCGCAGGGGTTCCGGACCGACGACTTCCGGCTCGCGAACCCGCAGCTGGTGCTGACCTCGACCGGCGCGGTGTCCTCGACCGCGGCCGATCTCGACATCGACGCGCGGCTGAACGACCTTTCCGATATCGACCCGCGGCTGTCCGGCGCGCTGATCGCGTCGGGCCGCGCCACCGGCGAGGGCGGCCCGATCAATGTCGACGTCAGCGCAGAAATCCCCGAGGGCGAGGCGCTCGACCGGGCGATCGAGGACATGGCGCTGAGCTTCCGCGGCGCGGTAGACGGCACGAATGTCGACGGCGCGCTGAGCGGCGACGGCTCCTTCGGCGGGCAGCCGGTCACGCTCTCGGCCGACGTCGCGCTCACCGACGCCGAGCGCGCGGTTCGCGGGCTGGTCGCCGGCGTCGGGCCGAACCGGCTGACCGGCGACGTCGTCCAGGCGACCGCCACAGGGCTGATCGACGGCAGCCTGGCGCTCGACGCGCCCGACGTGACGCCGCTCGCGGCGCTGGCGCTGACCGAGGCCAGCGGCTCGGTCCAGGCCGGCATCCAGTTCGACGCGGCCGAGGCCGGCCAGGCCGTGGCGGTCGACGCCGAGGTGCGCGACCTGGTCGCGGCCGGCGCGCGGGTCGGCGCGCTCGACCTCGAGGCCGCGGTCACGGATGCGTTCCGCGCGCCGCTGGCGCAGGGCACGCTGAGCGCAGAGGACGTCGCGGCGGGCGGCGTCGAGATCGCCACGCTGTCGGCCGAGGCGAACCAGACCGGGCCGCAGACGATGGACGTGGCCGCCGACGCGCGGCTGGCCGTCGGCGCCGACATCGCGCTCGCCGGCGCGCTGACGCGGCGGCCGGATGGGTTCGAGGCGGCGCTGACGCGGCTGAGCCTGCGGCGCGAGGACCTGGCCGCGAGCCTGGCCGAGCCGGCGACCGTCACCGTCGCCGGCAACGCGGTGCGGCTGACGCCGCTGACGCTCGATCTCGGCCAGGGAACGCTGACCGCCGAGGGCGAGGTCGCGGAGACGTTCGACCTCGACCTGACCATCGACGCGCTGCCGCTGGGGCTCGCGAACGCGGTCGCCCCGAACCTGGGCCTCGGCGGCACGGTCACCGGCTCGGCCCGGGTCACCGGCCCGCGCGCCGCGCCGAACGTCGCCTTCGACGTCGACGGCCAGGATCTCGGCCTCGGCCGCGACGACCTCGGCCGGCCTGCCGCCGGCGCAGCTGTCGGCGACCGGCCGGACCACCGGCGACCGGCTGCAGGTCGATGCGAGCATCAGCGCCGCCGGCGGGATCGATGCGCGCGCCGCGGGCTCGCTGCCGCTGGGCGGCGCCGGGCCGCTGCAGATGAACGTCGATCTCGCGTCCTTCCCGCTCGCGGCGGTGGACCGGATCGCCGGCAACCGTGGGCTCGCGGGCACGGTCAGCGGCCAGGCGCGGCTCGGCGGCACGCTCGCCGCGCCCGAGGCGACGTTCGACCTGCGCGGCGCCGGCCTGACCGCGACCCCGCTGTCGGGCGCCGGCGTCTCGCCGATCGACCTGACCGCGACCGGCGGCTTCGCGCAGAACGTGCTGAGCCTGACCTCGGCCAACGCAAGCAACCCGCAGGGCCTGTCGGCGACCGCCTCGGGGCGCGTGCCGCTGAGCGGCCCCGGGCTCGACGTGCAGGCGCAGGGGTCGGTTCCGCTGAGGATCGCCGACACGCTGCTCGCGGACCGCACGGCGCGGGCGACCGGCGACCTGCAGTTCGACGTCAGCGCGACCGGGTCGCTCGCGTCGCCGCAGCTGGCGGGATCGGCCTCGCTGGACGGCGGCACGTTCGACGATCCGATGACCAACATCCGCCTGCAGGACATCAGCCTTGACGTCGGGTTCGAGGGCCAGCAGGTGACGGTGCGGAACCTGAGCGCCGCGCCCACCGCCGGCGGCGAGATTACGGCCGACGGCACGGTCTCGCTCGCGCCCGGCAACCCGGCCGACCTTCGGCTGCGGCTCGACGACGTGCGCTACACCGATGGCTCGTTCGTCACGACCACGATCAACGGCCAGCTCGCGTTGAACGGCCCGGCCACCGGCGGCGGCGGCGTGATCCGCGGCGAGATCAACCTCGGGCGCACCGAGATCTCGGTGGCGGAGGGCCTCGGGCAGAACGTCGCGATCCTGAACGAGGTCCGGCACGTCAACACGCCGGCCGCCGTCGAGACGACGCTGGAGCGCGCCAATGTCGGCGAGCCCTCGACGCCGCAGCCGACCGGGCGCGGCGGGCTCGAGACGGACATCCGCATCAACGCGCCGAACCAGATCTTCGTGCGCGGCCGCGGGCTCGATGTCGAGCTCGGCGGCTCGCTGCGCATCACCGGGCCGACGAACGACCTGTCGCCGGTCGGCCAGTTCGACCTGCGCCGCGGCCGTCTCGAGATCCTCGGCCAGCGCATCGACTTCGACGAGGGCTCGCTGCGCCTGGTCGGCAGTCTCGATCCGGAGATCTACCTGGTCGCGGAGACCCGCGGCCGGGACGTCACCGCCTTCGTCACGGTTTCGGGCCGCGCGTCCTCGCCCGAGATCACGTTCTCGTCGAACCCGCCGCTGCCCCAGGACGAGGTGCTGGCGCAGGTGCTGTTCAACCGCAGCATCGGCGACCTGTCGGCGTTCCAGATCGCCCAGCTTGCCGCCGCGGCGGCCGAGCTTGCGGGCGGCGGGGGCGGCGGCCCCGGCATCCTGTCGCAGCTGCGCGGCGCGATCGGGTTCGACGACCTCGACGTCATCACCAACGAGGAAGGCGAGACCGCGGTCAGCGCCGGCACGTACATCGACGACAACATCTATCTCGACGTTCAGACCGACACGCGGGGCGAGGCGCGGGCGCAGATCAACCTCGACGTCACCCGCAACCTGACGGTGCGCGGATCGGTCGCGTCTGACGGCAACTCGACGATCGGCCTGTTCTTCGAACGCGACTACTGACGCGCGGCCGGGCGACGCCGCGTGGCAGCCGCGCCATGAGCCGCGATTTATTGTTGACTCTTCTGGTCGGAAAACCGAAGCATATCCGAGAAATCCACTCGGGCATCTGCGGACCAAGGAGCTTCCATGACTTCCCACCCTCGTATCCTCGCCGTTCTCGCGGCGGGCGTCAGCTTCGGCCTCGCTGCCGGGGCCATGGCGCAAGAGGTCAACATCTATTCGTCGCGGCACTACGACAACGACGAGCAGCTCTACCAGATGTTCACCGACGCCACCGGAATCGAGGTGAACCTGATCGAGGGCTCGGCGGACGAACTGATCGCGCGCATGAAAGCCGAGGGCGTCAACAGCCCGGCCGATGTCTTCATCACCGTCGACGCGGGCCGGATCTGGCTGGCCGATCGCGAGGGCCTGCTGCAACCGGCGGGGTCGCAGGAACTGGACGCGCGCGTGCCCGAGCACCTGCGTCATCCGGACGGCCACTGGTACGGGATCTCCGAGCGCGCCCGGCTGATCTTCTACAACAAGGACCGGCTGGAGACGCCGCCGCAGACCTACGAGGCGCTGGCCGACCCCGAGTACAAGGGCAAGGTCTGCATCCGGTCCTCCTCGAACATGTACAACCTGTCGCTGATGAGCGCGATCATCGAGCATGACGGGCCGGAGGCGGCGAAGGCCTGGGCGCAGGGCGTGCTCGACAACCTCGCCCGCCAGCCCGAGGGCGGAGACACCGACCAGCTGAAGGGGCTGGTTTCGGGCGCCTGCGACGTGGCGGTCGCCAACAGCTACTACTTCGCCCGCGCGAAGGCGGAGCCGGTCGAGGGCCTGTCGGCCGAGCAGATCGGAGAGATCGGATTCGTCACGCCGAACCAGGACACCACGGGCACGCATGTGAATGTCGCCGCCGCCGGCGTCGCCGCGCATGCGCCGCACAAGGACGCGGCCGTTGCGTTCCTCGAGTACCTGACCACAGACGAGGCGCAGGAGTTCTTCGCGAACCAGAACCACGAATTCCCGGTGGTCGAGGGCGTCGAGCTGGGACCGATCGCGGGCGAGTATGGCGACTTCAAGCGCGACACGCTGAACCTGACCGTGCTGGGCACGAACCAGCCGCAGGCGCAGGAGATCTTCAACGAGGTCGGCTTCCCATAAAGCCCGGCGGCGTCAGCCGTCCAGGCGGCCCAGCACGGAGCGGGCCGCCCGCAGCCCCGGCGGCTCGCCGCCGCGGCCGAGCAGCGCCATCGCCTGCGCGCCGACCGCCCGCTGCTCCGCCGCCGCCGCAGGATCGCCCAGCAGCCGGGCGACCGCGGGCGCGATCCGGTCCGGCGTGCAGTCCTCTTGCAGGAACTCCGGCACCGCGCGCGTCTCCGTCACCAGGTTCACCAGCGTCGCCGAGTCGACCCGGATCAGACGCCGCGCGATCCGTGCGGTCAGCCAGTTCAGCCGGTAGGCGATCACCATCGGCGCGCCGGCGGCGGCGAGCTCGAGGCTGACCGTGCCCGAGGCAGCCAGCGCCGCGTCGGCCGCGCCGAAGGCCGCGCGCTTGCGCGCCTCGGTCTCGGCGTCCGGCCGGCCGCGCGGGTCGAGCAGCTTCGGCCAGCCGGCGGCGTCGGCGGGCATCGCCGCGGCGACCGGACCGGCGGTCGCGGCGATCACCGGCACGATCACCGCGAGATCCGGGTCGGCCGCGCGCAGCCGCGCGACCGTCTCGACGAAGACCGGCGCGAGGCGCGACACCTCGCCAAGGCGCGAGCCGGGCAGCACGACCAGCAGCCGCTGATCGGGCGCGACGCCGAATTCGGCGCGCAGCGCCGCAATCTCGTCCGGCCCGGCCTGCGCCCGCGCGGCCGCCGGGTGGCCGACGAAGTCGCAGGTCATGCCGGCCGCCTCCATGTAGGGCGGCTCGAAGGGCAGCAGCGCCAGAACGTGATCGACGACGCGGGCCATCTTCGCCGCCCTGCCCGGCCGCCAGGCCCAGACGCTGGGCGCGACGTAGTGCATGACGCGCAGCTCCGGCAGGCGCGCGCGGACGCGGCGCGCGACGCGCAGGCAGAAGTCCGGGCTGTCGATGCCGATCAGCGCGTCGGGCCGCGCCGCGACGACCGCATCGGCGGTCTCGCGGATGCGGCGCAGCAGCGCCGGCGCGCGCGGAAGGACCTCGGCGAGGCCCATCACGGACAGCTCTTCCATCGGGAAGCGGCTCGCGAAACCCTGCGCGGCCATCGCCGGGCCGCCGACGCCGTCGAGCGCGAGGCCGGGGCCGGCGAGCTGGCGCAAGCCCGCGATCAGCGCGCCGCCGAGCTGGTCGCCGGAAGGCTCGCCCGCGATCAGGAACAGTTGCGGGCCGGAGGCGGTCAAGGCTCGCGCGCCCAGAGGAACAGGCCGGCGGCGTCGGCGGCGGCGACGGTCTCGTCGCGGCCGAGGATCAGCACGCCGCCCGCCTCGACCACGACGCCGGCGAGCCCGGCCGCGGCCGCGGCCCGGATCGTGTCGGGGCCGATCGCGGGCAGGTCCATCCGCCAGTCCTGGCCCGGCTTCGGCGCCTTGACGAGCACGCCGCGCGCGCCGTCGCGGTCGGGCCGGTAGCGTGCTCCGTCCAGCGCGACGAAGGCCAGCATCGCATCGGTGCCCTGGATGGTCTCGACGCCGAGGCAGATGCCCTGCGCGACCACCGCGCCCTGCCCGACGTCGACCGCGCCGAGCGCCGCGACGATCGCGGCGGCGCGCGCCGCATCGGCCCGGTCCGCCTCGGAAGGCCGGGCGCGGGTCGGGACGCCCGGCTCGGCCAGCAGGTCGGTCAGGATCGCCTGCGCCGGCACGAGCGTCAGCCCCTGGCCCTCGAGGATCCCGGCGAGCAGCCGCAGCAGCCGGTCGTCGCCGCCGCGCAGGCCGGCGATCACCCTCGGGGCCAGCCGCAGCATCGTCAGGTCGAAGCGCAGCGGGTTCAGCTCCGGGCGCGCCATGCCGCCTGCGAAGGTGACCGAGCCGCAGCCGGCGTCTGCGAGGTCCGCGAACAGCCGGCCCGGCTTCTCGAAGACCGCCGGCAGAACCGGATGGCTCTCCGCCCAGTCAAGCGCGATGCCGGGAAACCGGACGACGCGGTAGGACCGGCCGCGGCGCGCGCAATCCTCGGCGATCATCCGCGGCAGCGCGCCCCGTCCCGCGACGATCGCCAGACCGTCGGCTGCGGCCACCGGCCTAGTCCTTCGGCAGCGTGAACGAGCGCCCGCCGCCAGCCTCGATGAACGCGATCAGGTCCGCGACCAGTTCGTTGCCGGAGCGCAGCCGCGCCTCGGCGGCGACGCGCTCCTGCAGCGTGCCCGCCCCCGCCGCGCCGAAGATCGCGTCGAAGGCGGCGCGCAGGCCGTGGATCGACGCCCGGTCGGCGCCGCGCCGCTTGAGCCCGGTCAGGTTCAGCCCGGCGAGGTGGCCCCGCTCGCCGACGACCATGCCGTAGGGGATCACGTCGGCGACGACGCCGGCCATTCCGCCGATCATCGCGCCGCGGCCGATCCGGCAATGCTGGTGCACGGCCGAGAGGCCGCCGAGGATCGCGTTGTCCTCGACGACGACATGCCCGCTCAGCGTCACGTGGTTGACGAGGATCACGCCGTTGCCGATCACGCAGTCATGGCCGACATGGATGCTCATCATCAGCAGGTTGTCGTCGCCGACCCGCGTCACGCCGCCGCCGGCCTCGGTGCCGGGGTTCAGCGTCGCGTATTCGCGGATCCGGTTGCGCGCGCCGATGATCAGCTCGGTGCGCTCGCCGTGGTACTTCAGGTCCTGCGGCGCGCTGCCGACGCTGGCGAAGGGCCAGATCTCGGTGTCCTCGCCGATCCGCGTCACGCCGTCGAGCACGACATGCGAATGCAGGCGGACGCCGGCGGCGAGCTCGACATCGGCGCCGATCACGCAATAGGGGCCGATCCGGCAGCGCGGGCCGATCCGGGCGCCGTCCGCGATGACGGCGGTCGCGTGGATCTCGGCCGTGGGGTCTGTCGTCATCCGGCGCTCCCGGCCCGCTTGTCGTCGGGCGGCATGATCATCGCGGTGAACTCGGCCTCGGCCGCGAGGCAGTCGCCGACGCGGGCCTCGCCGCGGAACTTCCAGATCTTGCCGCGGCCGCGCAGGACCGTGACATGCAGCTCCAGCACATCGCCCGGCGTCACCGTGTGGCGGAACTTCGCGCCCTCGATGCTCATGAAGTAGACGAGCGAGTCGCTGTCGATCAGGTCAAGCGAGCCCACGACCAGCACGGCGGCGGTCTGGGCCATGGCCTCGACGATCAGCACGCCGGGCATCACCGGGCGCACCGGGAAATGGCCCTCGAAATGCGGCTCGTTGGCGGTGACCATCTTGATCCCGACCGCCGCTTCGCCCGGATGGAGGTTAACGACGCGGTCGACCAGCAGAAACGGATAGCGGTGCGGGATCATGCGCTTGATCGACAGGACGTCGAACTGTTTCAGATCCGGATCGATCGCGACGCTCATGCGTCCCTCCCTCGTCATTCCGAAGCGCCCCCGGCGCCGGCTTGTGGCGCCGGCGCGGCCTCCGCGTCGGCTCCGCCCGGGCTCGCGGCGACCGGGTCCCTCGCAGGCGACTGCCGGTCGAGCTCGGCGATCACCTCGTCGGTCACGTTCAGGCTCTGGTCCGCGATCAGCACTGTCGTCTCGTCGAGGATCGCGAGGGCGCCGACGCGCTCCATCTGCTGAACCAGGATCGGCGCGACGTCAGCGTAGAACTCCCTCCGGCGCTGGTCAAACTCCTGCGCGAGCTCGGCCGCGCGGGCGTCCTGATCGCGCCGCGCCGCGACGACGCGCGCGTCGAACGCGTCGGCGAGCTTGCGGAACGCCCCGGGGTCGAGATCCGCGCGCTGCTCCGTCAGGCGCCGCTCCTCTTCCTCGAACGCGGTCTCGATCGCGCGTCCCTCGCTGCGGGCGCGCTCGCGCTCGGCATCCTCCAGCGCCAGCAGCGCCTTGCCGCGCGCCGAATCGGTCAGGATGCGCTCTTGGTTCAGCAACAGGAAGATCGGCCGCGGCTCCGACGTCCGATCGGCCCCGCCGGCCGGCTCCTGCGCGCGGAGTGCTCCGGCAGGCAACGCCGTCAGCGCGAGGCTGGCTGCGATCACGAGGCGGCGCATGACCTCAGAAGCGGGTTGCGACAGTGAAGCGGAAGTTCTCGGTCTCGTCATAGTCCTTCTTGCGCAGCGCCCTGGAGAAGTTGAAGCGCAACGGCGCAAACGGCGTCTCGACGAACAGGCTGAGACCGGCTGTCGCGCGCAGGTAGAAATCCGCGTCGACCTCGCCCATCGAGCCGTCGGTCTCGTCGAGGCCCCACAGCGAGCCGATGTCAGAGAAGACGCCGCCATAGATGCCGTATTCCTCGAGCGGGCCGAGCGGAAAGCTCGCGTCGAGGCGCAGCACCGACAGGAAGTTGCCGCCGAGCGGATCGTCGACCTTCACGCTCTCCTGCGGCGCGAAGCAGTCGCCGACGTCGCAGATGTCGCGCGGGCCGACGCCGTTGCGGGCGAAGCCGCGGAACGCGTCGCCGCCGGTGATGAAGCGCTGGGTCACGTTGCTGCCGTCGGTCGAGAACAGCGCGCCGCCCTCCAGCGCGGCGCTCAGGATCACGTCCTCGTCGAACAGGCTCGAATAGGCGCGCGCGGTGCCGGAGGTCTTCGAATAGGTCGTGTCGCCGCCGACGCCGGCGAATTCCTGCGTGACGGACAGGATGAAGCCGGCGGACGGATCGACCGGCGAATTGCGCCGGTCGAAAGTGTAGGTCCCTGCAAGCGCGGAGGTGATGTACTTGCCTTCTTCCTCCTTGATGATGTCGGAGGCGTCGAACGCGACGTCGAAGAGCTTGTCCTGCGACAGGATGTAGCGCAGCGTCAGCCGCCCGTTCTCGCTGACCGGGAAGCCGAACCTCGGCACGAAGCCGATGTTGCGCGTCTTGTAGGCGGTCTCGTTGTAGTTCCGGTCGAGGTAGTAGATCTGGAACCCGCCCAGCAGGTCGCGGTCGAACAGCGCCGGCTCGAGGAACGTGAAGTCGACGTTGGTGTATTGGGTCGATGCGGTCAGCGCGAGGCTTACGGTCTGGCCGCGGCCGAGGAAATTGCGCTCGGTGATCGAGATCTGCGCGGCGACGCCCTCGCTCGACGAGAACGATCCGCCGAGGTTCAGGCTGCCGGTCGGCTGCTCCTCGACCTCGACGCCGATCAGCGCGCGGCTCGGCGACAGGCCCTCGTTGACGGTGACGTTGACCGTCTCGAAGTAGTCGAGCGCGCGGATGCGGTTCTCGGCGTCGCGCAGTTCGCGCGTGTTGAACGCGTCGCCCTCGACGACGCGGAACTGGCGCCGGATGACCCGGTCGAGCGTGCGGGTGTTGCCGCTGATGTCGATGCGCTCGATGAAGACGCGGTTTCCCTGGACCAGATCGAACGTGATGTCGACGGTCCGGGCGGCCTCGTTCTTGTCGATGCGCGGGCGGACCTCGAGGAAGGCGTAGCCCTCCTGCCCGGCCTGGAAGTTGATGCGCTCGATGACGCGCTCGACGAGTCGGGCGTTGTAGACGCCGCCGCCGACGAGCGGCGCCAGAAGCGGCTCGAAGTCCAGCGCATCGAGGCCCGGCACCGAGGACGAGACGCCGATGTTCCCGAAATTGTAGCGCTGGCCCTCGCTGATCGTGAAGGTCACGAAGAACGCGTTGCGCTCGCGCGCGATCTCGGCGACCGCCGAGCGCACCGTGAAGTCGACGTATCCGCGTTCTAGATAGAACTGGCGCAGCAGCTCGCGGTCGACCTCTATCCGGTCCGCCTCGTAGGTCGCAGAGCCGAAGACCGCGCTGAACAGGTTGGACTGGCTGGTCTGGACGACGCGGCGCAGGCGGCCGTCGGAGAAGACCTCGTTGCCGATGAAGTTGACCCGCTGCACGCGGGTGGGCCGGCCCTCGAAGATCTGGAACACCAGGTCGACGCGGTTGTCCGGCAGGCGGATGATCACCGGCTCGACCTCGGCGCCGAAGCGTCCGGACGCGCGGTAGACCTCGATGATCCGCTGCGCGTCGGCCTCGGCCGAGGCGACGGAGAAGGCGAGCCGAGATCGCAACTCGATCGCCGCGGCCAGCGTCTCGTCGTCGACCGAGCGGTTGCCCTCGAAGGCGATCTGGTTGATCGACGGGTTCTCGACGACCGTGATCAGCAGCCGCCCGGCCTCGGGCATGACCTCGACGTTCTCGAACAGGCCGGTGTCGAACAACCGTCGCACCGCGAGGTTCAGATCCTCCGGCGTCACCGGCTGGCCCGGCTCGATGCCGGCGAAGACGCGGATCGTGTCCGCCTCGATGCGCTGGTTGCCCGCGACGTCGATCCGGCTGAATGTCGTCCCGCTCTGCGCACGCGCCTGACCGGCCGCAAACATCAGGAGCAGCGCCAGCGTCAATGCCGCTGCGGCTGCCGCCAAATGTACGGCGATCAGGTCAATACGCCGCACCACCAGCCGCTGCCCCATGGCGTTCTGCCCTCTGCCCCGAAGCGGGCGTTCGCCGCCCTGCTTATCAACTCACCATTCGCATGATGTCATTGTAGGTAGCGAATACCATCAGTAGTAGGATGAGGCCAAGCCCAATCGACATGGCGAATTGCATCACCCGCTCGCTCGGCGGCCGGCCGCGGACCGCCTCGATCAGGAAGGCCACGAAATGGCCGCCGTCGAGCACCGGGATCGGAAACAGGTTCAGCATCCCGATCGCGGTCGAGATCACCGCGACCAGTGCGACGAAGTTCGCGAGACCCTGGCTGGCCGTGTCTCCGGAGATCTGCGCGATGCCGAGCGGGCCCTGCAGGTTGTCCGCGCCGATCGCGCCGATGACGATGTGCTTCAGGCCGTTCAGCGACTGCGTGACGACCATGACCGTCCGCTCGGCGCCGATGGCGAGCGCGGTCCACGGCGCCGGGGTCTCGGTCGCCGGCAGGTACAGCGACGCGCCGGCGACGCCGATCATCACCCGACGCTCGAAGCCGCCCGCGCCATCGTCGGCGTCGCGCTCCAGCGGCGTGATCGGCAGCGTCAGCGTCTCGCCGTCGCGCCACACCTCGATCGGGATCGTTGTGCCGCCCGAGGCCAGCACCGTCTGGCGCAGATCTTCGAAGGCAACCAGTGGCTTGCCGTCCGCCGCTACGATCACGTCTCCGGCGCGCAGGCCGGCGTCGCTGGCCGGCGACAGCGGCTCGACGCCCTGGACGACAGGCGGCATCGCATAGGGCGCCTCGACGCTCATCCGGTCGCCGTTGCGCTCGACGAGGAACCGCATCGGACCGGGCTGCTCCATCGCGACCGCCGCGGCGTAGATGTCGCCGAAGCCCGCGACCGGCGTTTCGTTGACCTCGAGGATCAGGTCGCCTTCCCGCAGCGGCTGCTCGGCGTTCGGCAGCGGCTGGATCGCGCCCATCGTCGGCCGCTCGGTCGGCACGCCCTGCCACATCGCGAGCCCGGCGAAAACGACGATCGACAGCAGGAAGTTGAAGACCGGCCCCGCGAGCACGGTCAGCATCCGCCGCCCGACGCTGGCGCCGTGGAACGTCTCCGCCCGCTGCGAAGCGCTCATGCCGCGCAGCGTCGCCGGGTCCGCGCGGCTCGACCCGTCGCTGTCGCCGAGGAACTTGACGTAGCCGCCGAGCGGCAGCGCCGCGATCTGCCAGACCGTGCCGCGCCGGTCGCGCCGCGACCACAGCACCGGGCCGAAGCCGACCGAAAACACCTCCGAGCGGATGCCGCACCAGCGCGCGACGATGTAGTGCCCGAACTCGTGCACCGAGACGACGATGCCGAGCACGACCACGAAGGGCAGCACGTTGGCGAGAAAGCCCCCGATCAGCGGAATGCCTGCAATTAGTTCCATGCCTGGGCCCTTGTCCGGTTCCCGACCGAATCGGCGGTCAGCCGCCGCGCGGCGGCATCGAGCGCCATCACCGCCTCGAGGTCATAGTCCGCGCCGTGTCGTGACGCCTGCGGACCAAGCTCCTGCATCACATGTTCAACCAGCCGCGCCATGTCAAGGAAGCCGGCCCGCCCGGCGAGGAACGCGTCGAGCGCCGCCTCCTTGGCCGCGTTGAAGACCGCGCCCGCGAGCCCGCCCAGCGCAAGCGTCTCGCGCGCGAGCCGCAGCGCCGGGAAGCGCGCCGGATCGGCCGGCGCGAAGTCGAGCCGCCCGATCCGGGCGAAATCCAGCCGCTCGACCGGCAGCGGCGTCCGGTCGGGCCAGTTCAGCGCGAAGCCGATCGCGCCCCGCATGTCGGACGGGCCGAGCTGCGCGATGATCGACCCGTCGCAGAACCCGATCATCGAATGAACGATCGACTGCGGGTGGACGACGACCTCGACCTGCCCCGGCGCGACGTCGAAAAGCTGATGCGCCTCGATGATTTCCAGCGCCTTGTTGAACATCGTGGCGCTGTCGATCGAGATGCGCTGGCCCATCGCCCAGTTCGGATGGGCGGCCGCCTGCTCGGGCGTCACGGCTTCCATCTCGGCCAGCGACCAGGTGCGGAACGGACCGCCCGAGGCGGTCAGGATCAGCCGGTCGACCTCTGCCGCCCGCTCGCCGCGCAGCGCCTGGAAGATCGCGCTGTGCTCGCTGTCCACGGGCACCAGCGTGGTGCCGGCGCGGGCGCAAGCGCGGCGCAGCAGCGCGCCGGCGCAGACCAGGCTCTCCTTGTTGGCGAGCGCCAGCACGCCGCCATGCGCGGCCGCCGCCAGACCGGGCGCGAGGCCCGCCGATCCGACGATCGCCGACATCGTCCAGTCCGCGGGCTCGGAGGCCGCATCGACCAGCGCGGCAGCCCCGCAGGCCGCCTCGACGCCCGAGCCGGCCAGCCGGTCGCGCAGTTCGCCATAGCGCGCCGGGTCCGCGGTCACGGCGATGCGCGCGCGCAGGCGACGCGCCTGGTCGGCGAGTTCCGCCGCGTTCCCCGCGCCGCTGAGCGCCACCACGTCGAAAGCTTCGGCCCCGCCGGCGCCCTCGAGCAGCGAGACCGTGTTGCGTCCGACCGAGCCGGTGGCGCCGAACACGCTGACCCGGCGGCGGCTCATGCGGCGATATCTCCGCCGAGGAGGACGTAGGCCGCGAGAAACCAAGCCGCGCCGAGAACGCCGTCGAGCCGGTCCATCAGCCCGCCATGCCCCGGTATCAGCCCGCTCGCGTCCTTGACCGCGAAGCGCCGCTTGACCGCGCTCTCGAGCAGGTCGCCAGCCTGCGAGGCGACCGCGATGCCGGCGCTGAGCAGTCCGATGCGCAGCGGCGGCCAGCCGAACACGAGCGCGGCGATCGCCCCGGTTGCGATTCCCGCAGCCAGACCGCCGAGCGCGCCCGAGCGCGTTTTGCCGGGGCTCACCGCCGGCCACAGCTTGGGGCCGCCGACGCTCCGGCCGACGAAATAGGCGCCCACATCGGCGGCGATCACGGTCAGGAACAGCCACAGGACGACCCCAAAGCCCTGCGGGCCCTCGCCGCGCAGCATGACGATGAAGCAGAGCGCCAGCACGATGTAGAACACGCCGGCTGCGAGCCAGCCGCGCGTCGGCGCTGCGGCCAGGCGGGACACGACGAGCGCGCCCATCACTGCGATCACGCCGGCCGGCCCGATCCCGAACGCCCAGACCGACAGCGCCGCGAGCGCCGCGGTCAGGCACGAGGCGAGAAGCGCTGGCGGCAAGGACCGGGCGTCGTCGGAGACGATCCGGTGGAACTCCCACAGCATCACCGCGCCGGCGACTGCGGCGAACAGCGCGAGCCAGACGCCGCCCATCGCGACGTCGGCCAGGGCTATGAGGCCGAGGACGACGGCCGAGGCAGACCGCACTCCAAGATCGGCGAACCGAGACGAGCGGGGCGGGGCGGAGGTCATCCCGCCACGGCGCCGAACCTTCGCTCGCGGCGCCCGAAGCCGCGCACCTGCGCAGCGAAGGCCTCCGCCGTAAAATCCGGCCAGCGGGTCTCGACGAAGGCGAATTCCGAATAGGCCGACTGCCAGGGCAGGAAGCCCGAGACCCGGAACTCGCCGGACGTGCGCAGGATCAGATCTGGATCGGGCAGCCCGGCCGTGTCCAGGTTCGCGGCCAGCGTCTCGGAGGTGACGTCCTCCGGGCGCAGCCGGCCCTGCTGCACCGCCTCGGCGACGCGACGGGTCGCGCGCAGGATCTCGTCCCGCCCGCCGTAATTGACGGCAACGGTCAGGTGCAGCTGGCCGTTGCGCTCGGTCTGCGCCTCCAGCCCGGTCATCAGCGCCTGCAGGTCGGGCTCGAGCCGCTCGCGGCCGCCGATGAACCGCACCCGAACGCCCTCGGCGACAAGCCGGGCGCCTTCCTTCTTGATGTAGCGCCGGAACAGACGGAACAGCCCCTGCACCTCGCCGATCGGGCGCTTCCAGTTCTCGGTCGAGAACGCGAACAGGGTCAGGTGGGTGATCCCCAGATCGGGACAAGCCTCGACGATGTCGCGCACCCGGTCGGCGCCGCGCTTGTGTCCGGCCAGACGTGGCAGGCCGCGGCTCTCGGCCCAGCGCCCGTTGCCGTCCATGATGATCGCCACATGCGCGGGAGACGCGCCCCCATCCGGGCCAAACTCGTACATCTTGAACTCCACTCCAGGCGAACAGCCCGACGATTATCAGATCTGCATGATTTCTTCTTGCTTGGACTCCAGCGCCAAGTCGATCTTTTTTATGGCGGCGTTGGTCAGCTCCTGGATCTCGTCGTGCCACATCTTCTGGTCGTCTTCGCCCATCCCGGCGGCCTTCGCCTTCTTCAACTGGTCCATGCCGTCGCGCCGGACGTTGCGCACGGCGACGCGCGCGTGCTCGGCGTACTGGCCGGCGACCTTGCTGAGATCGCGCCGGCGCTCCTCGTTCAGTTCCGGGATCGGCAGGCGCAGGATCGTGCCGTCCATCTGCGGGTTGATCCCGAGGCCGGAATTGCGGATCGCCTTGTCGACCGCGTTGACGAGGCTCTTGTCCCAGATGTTGACCAGCACCATGCGCGGCTCTGGCACGGTGATCGTGCCGAGCTGATTGATCGGCGTCGGGCTGCCATAGGCCTCGACCAGCACCGGGTCGAGCATGCCAGCCGAGGCGCGCCCGGTTCTCAGCGAGGCGAACTCGGTCCTGAGCGCGGCCAGCGCGCCGTCCATGCGCTTCTCGATCGCATCGAGGTCGATATCGAGATCGGTATCGGACATCTGTCCTCCCTTCCCCGGCCCGTCGGTTCAGCCGGGTACGACGATTGTGAACTTGCCCCGCCCCTCGATCACGCCGGCGAGCCCGTTGGGCGCGTCGAGCGAGAACACGATGATCGGCAGGTCGTTGTCCCGGGCGAGCGCGATCGCGGCGGCGTCCATCACCTTCAGGTGCTTCTGCAGCACCTCGTCGTAGCTGATGCGCTCGAATCGCTTCGCGTCCGGGTTCTTCTTCGGATCGCTGTCATAGACCCCATCGACCTGCGTGCCCTTGAAGATCGCCTCGCAGGCCATCTCGCTGGCGCGCAGGGTCGCTGCGGTGTCGGTCGTGAAGTACGGGTTGCCGGTGCCGGCCGCGAAGATCACCACGCGGCCCTTCTCGAGGTGCCGCACCGCGCGACGGCGGATGTAGGGCTCGCAGACCTGGTCCATCGGGATCGCCGAGACGACGCGGGTATAGGCGCCGACGCCTTCCAGCGCCGACTGCATCGCCAGCGCGTTCATCACGGTCGCGAGCATGCCCATGTAGTCGGCCGTGGTGCGCTCCATCCCCTGCGCGCTGCCCTGAAGCCCGCGGAAGATGTTGCCGCCGCCGATCACCATCGCGACCTCGACGCCCAGGCCCTGCAGCCCCCGGACCTCGCGCGCTATGCGCTCGACCGTCGGCGGGTGCAGGCCGAACTGTTGCGGCCCCATCAGGGCCTCGCCGGATATCTTGAGCAGGATGCGCTTGTAGACCGGGCGCGCGCGCGGGGACGTCATGCTTGCCGCGCCATCCGTCATCACCTGCCTCACCCTTGCTTGAACGCCGGCAAAATGGCCGAATTCGACCGGGGTTTCAACGTGGAATCAGCCGGACGGACGCCCCTCGGCGCCCGGTGGACCCGGGCGGCGGCGTCCCGCCGCCCGGCTGGGCGGCGCGGCCGGATGCGCGGGTCGCCGGCGTCACGCGCGTCAGCGGCCGGCGGTCTTGGCGACCTCGGCGGCGAAGTCCTCGACTTCCTTCTCGACGCCCTCGCCCACCGCAAGCCGGGCGAAGCCCGTGATCTCGACGCCGGCGTCCTTTGCCGCCTGCGCGACGGTGATGTCCGGGTTCAGCACGAACTTCTGCCCCAGCAGCGTGACTTCCTCGTAGAACTTCGCCATCCGCCCGACGATCATCTTCTCGATCACCGCCTCGGACTTGCCGCTCTCGCGGGCCTGCTCGGTCAGCACGTTGCGCTCGCGCTCGACCAGCGCCGGGTCGAGGTCCGCCTCGCTCAGCGACGCCGGCGCGGTCGCGGCGACATGCATCGCGATCTGCTTGCCGATGCCGTTGTCGGCGCCCTTCAGCCCGACCAGCACGCCGATCTTGCCAAGGCCGTCACCGACCGAATTGTGCACGTAGGAGGCGACGCCGTCGCCCTCGACCGCGACCATGCGGCGCAGGTGCAGATTCTCGCCGATCGTCGTGATCTTCTCGGTCACCGCCTCCTCGACGGACTTGTCGCCAAGCTTCGCGCCGCGCAGCGCCTCGACGTCGGCGACGCCGGTCGCGACCTCTGCGATCGCGCGCACGATCGCCTGGAAGTCCGAGTTGCGCGCGACGAAGTCGGTCTCCGAGTTCACTTCGACCGCGACGCCGACGCCGCCCTTGACGGCGACGCCGACCAGGCCCTCGGCGGCGGTGCGGCCCGACTTCTTCGCGGCCTTGGCGAGGCCCTTGGTCCGCAGCCAGTCGATGGCCGCCTCCATGTCGCCGTCCGTCTCGGTCAGCGCGCGCTTGGCGTCCATCATGCCGGCGCCCGAGACGTCGCGCAGTTCCTTGACCATCGTGGCGGTGATCGTCATCAGCGCTCTCCTTCGTTCTTCAATGCGTCATGCCGCGGCCAGGGGCGGCCGCCGCAGGATCCTCGCGCGGATCCGCGACGGCCGCGTGACCGGGCGTTCGGGATCAGGCCTGCGGCTGCTCGGCGTCGGCCGGCGCGGCCTCGGCCTCGTCGCCGAGCGCGTCCTCGACCGGCGTCTCTTCCATCGCGCCGATGTCGACGCCGGCGGCGCCCATCTGGGCGGTCATGCCGTCGATCGCGGCGCGGGCGACCAGGTCGCAGTAGAGCGCGATCGCGCGGGCCGCGTCGTCGTTGCCGGGGATCGGGTAGTCGATGCCGTCCGGCGACGAGTTCGTGTCGAGCACCGCGATGACCGGGATGCCGAGCTTCTTCGCCTCGAGGATCGCCAGCTCTTCCTTGTTGGTGTCGATGACGAAGATCATGTCCGGCACGCCGCCCATGTCGCGGATGCCGCCGAGCGACATCTGCAGCTTGGACTGGTCGCGCTCGAGCCCGAGGCGCTCCTTCTTCGTCAGGCCCTCGGCGCCGGCGTCGAGCTTCTCGTCGATCGACTTCAGCCGCGCGATCGAGTTCGACACGGTCTTCCAGTTGGTCAGCGTGCCGCCGAGCCAGCGGTGGTTCATGTAGTACTGCGCCGAGCGCTCGGCGGCGTCGGCGACGGCCTTCTGCGCCTGGCGCTTGGTGCCGACGAACAGGATGCGCCCACCCTTGGCGACGGTCGCGCGGATCGCCTCCAGCGCCGCGTCCATCAGCGGGACGGTCTGGGTCAGGTCGATTATGTGGATGCTGTTGCGGTCGCCGTAAATGTACGGCGCCATGCGCGGGTTCCAGCGGTGCGTCTGGTGGCCGAAGTGCACGCCGGCCTCGAGAAGCTGGCGCAGGGTAAAGTCTGGCAGAGCCATTGCAGTCGTTCCTTTTCCGGTTTCGCCTCGGCGGGGAGAAGAGCCGTGCGGCCCAACCGGTGGTCGGCCGGGGATGTCTCCCCCGGAACAACCTGAGCCCCGCCTGTGGATTCAGAGTGCGCGCCTCTACGCCCAATTCGGCGCGTTTGCAAGCCCGCGGCGCGGTCGGCGGGAACCCGCCGATGTGGCGACGCCTTTCGCAGGCGCCCAAATCGGGCCTACGGCTTGATTTTTCAGCGGAACCGAGCGCTGCGCGGGCTCGACGCGGATCGGCGCAAACTGCTTTGACCGGCGCCGCAACGCGGTGGTAGATCCTCCCTATGCCAGCGCATCCTCCTCTTCCCGGCCCCGTTCTCTGCGTCGGGGCCGCGCACTGGGACGTCATCGCCCGCGCCGACGGCCCGATGGCCCGCGGCGCGGACGTGCCCGGCCACGTCACTCGTCGTCCTGGCGGGGTCGCGCTGAACGTCGCGCTCGCGCTCGTCGCGGGCGGCGTGCCGGCGGCGATCCTGGCCGCGATCGGGCGCGACGATGCGGGCGACGCGCTGGTCGCCGCGGCGGAGGCCGCCGGCGTCGACTGCACGGCCGCGCTGCGGGGCGCCGACGCGACCGACTGCTATGTCGCGATCGAGGCGGGCGGCGAATTGGTGGGCGGCGTCGCCGATTGCCGCGGCCTCGAAGCCGCCGCGCCGGAACTCGTGGCCGCGCTGCACGCGGTCCTGCCGCGCAGCGGGCCGATCGTGCTCGACGGCAACCTCCCGCCCCTGGCCTTCGCGGCGATGGCCGAGGGCCTGCCGCCCGGATCGGACGTGTTCCTTGTCGCCGCAAGCCCGGCCAAGGCCGCCCAACTGGGAATGTTCGTCGCGGCGGTGCGCCCGAGCCTCGTGGTCAACAGCGCAGAGGCCGAGGCGATCCTCGGCGCGCGCTTCGACAGCGCGGCGCCGGCCGCGCAGGCGCTGCTCGCGCTTGGGGCCCGGCGCGCCCTGGTCACCGACGGGCCGCGCCCGGCCGCGCTCGCCGTCGCGGGCGCCTTCGCGACGATGCCGCCGTCGGACCTCGCGCCGATCTCCGTCACCGGCGCCGGCGACGCGATGCTCGCCGGGCTGATCGCCGCAGAGGCGTTCGGGGACAGCGCGCCCGACAGCCTGCTCGCGGCCGCGCTCCGGGCGGCCGCCGCCCATGTGTCCCGGGAGGCCCCATGACCGACGACGCTCCGCTGGTCTTCGGCGAGGAGGTCGCCGACGCCCGCGCCGACGGACGCGCGGTCTTGGCGCTCGAATCGACGATCATCACGCACGGGATGCCCTGGCCCCAGAACGTCGAGACCGCGCGCGCGGTCGCGGACGACGTCCGCGCCGCCGGCGCCGTTCCCGCGGTGATCGCCGTCTCCGGCGGCCGCATCCACGTCGGCCTTGCGCTCGACGCGCTCGACGCCCTCGCCCGCGCGCCAGATGTGCGCAAGCTGAGTCGGGCCGATCTCGCGGTGGCGCTCAGCGAGGGCTGGACCGGGGCGACAACGGTCGCGGCCACGATGATCTGCGCGCGGCTGGCCCGGATCGCCGTCTTCGCGACCGGCGGCATCGGCGGCGTGCATCGCGGCGCCGAGACCAGCTTCGACATCTCGGCCGACCTCGAGGAACTGGCGCAGACGCCGGTCACCGTCATCGCCTCGGGCGCCAAGGCGATCCTCGATTTGCCGAAGACGCTTGAGGCGCTGGAGACGCGCGGCGTTCCGGTCATCGCCTACCGCCAGGACGCGCTGCCGGCGTTCTGGTCGCGCGACAGCGGCCTCGCCGCGCCGCTGCGCCTCGACAGCGCCGAGGCGATCGCGCGCGCCCACCTGATGCGCGGCCGGCTGGGGCTGCCCGGCGGCCAACTGGTCGCGAATCCGCCGCCGGCGGACGACGAGATCGCCGCGCGCGAGATCGCGCCGCATATCGAGGCGGCTCTGTCCGAGGCCGCCGAGGCCGGCGTCGCCGCGAAGGAAGTCACGCCGTTCCTGCTCGCGCGAATCGGCGCCGCGACGTCGGGCCGCGCGCTGCAGGCGAACATCGCGCTCGCGCGCGCCAACGCCCGGCTCGGCGCCGAGATCGCGGTCGCGCTGACGCGGCTTGCCGCCGAGGCGCCTTCCGCCTAGATTTCCCGCCCGATCCAGACTTGCTCACGGGAACCCCCGAATGGCCAGACGACCCACCCGGCGCCGGCCGCCGAAGACGCCGCTGATGCAGCGCCTTCGCGGCGACTTCCTGACCGGTCTGGTCGTGGTCCTGCCGGTGTTCCTGACGATCTACGTGATCTGGGGCCTGGTCGGCCTGGTCGACAGCCGGGTGATCCCGCTGATCCCGCGCCAGTACAATCCGGAGAACGTCTTCGGCCGCAACATCTTCGGCCTCGGTCTTCTGGTGTTCCTGATCTTCACGACGCTGGTCGGCGCGCTGACCAAGGGCTATGTCGGCGCGCGCGTGATCCGGCTCGGCGAGAGCATGGTCGAGCGGATGCCGGTCGTGCGCTCGATCTACAACGCGACCAAGCAGATCGCCGAGACCGTTTTCAGCCAGTCCAGCCCGTCGTTCCAGCAGGCCTGCCTCGTCGAGTACCCGCGCAAGGGGCTCTGGGCGGTCGCCTTCATCTCGACCGCGACGCGGGGCGAGATCGCCTCCAAGGCCGGCGACGCGGACATGCTGAGCGTTTTCCTGCCGACCACGCCGAACCCGACATCGGGCTTCCTGCTCTTCGTGCCGCGCGCCGACGTCGTGATGCTCGACATGAGTGTCGAGGAGGCCGCGAAGCTGATCATCTCGGCCGGCCTCGTCACCCCCGAGCCGTCGCCGCCCGCGCCCGCCGGCAGGCCTTCCGCCCGGCGGGCCTCCGGGCGCCCGGTCCGCCCCCGTCCGTCGCCGCCGCGCCGCAGGCGCGCTGACCAAAGAGGCCGCAGGCGCGCCAAGCGAAAAGAGGCCGCAGGCGCGCTGACCAACGAGACGCCGAAGGGGCGGGCCATCCGCCCGCCGCGGGCGCGTGGACCCGGCTGAACGCCCCGTCGCGCCAACCGCGACGGCCAAAATCCCGCTGTAGCACGCTGGTCGCAACCGGCCGGAAATCCGCCGGCAGCGCCCGATCGGCCCGCGCACGCGTTGCTTCCGTCCCAATATCGTCACATATGACGGCTATAGCGCCCCGAACGGGCAGGTCCAGAAGGAGCCAGCGCATGAAGATCGCAGTACTGGGCGGCGACGGGTTCGTCGGATGGCCGACCTCGCTGCATCTGTCCGATCTCGGGCACGAGGTGCATATTCTCGACAACCTCAGCCGGCGCTGGATCGACACCGAGCTCGGCGTGCAGTCGCTGACGCCGATGGACTCGATCCAGGAGCGCACCCGGATCTGGCGCCAGGAGACCGGGCGGACGATCCATTTCCACCTGCTCGACCTCGCCAAGGACTACGAGCGGCTGAAGCAGTGGCTGGCCGACCAGCGGCCCGACGCGATCGTGCATTTCGCCGAGCAGCGCGCCGCGCCCTATTCGATGAAGACCGACCGCCACAAGGTCTACACGGTCAACAACAACGTCAGCGCGACGCACAACCTGCTGTCGGCGATGGTCGAGACCGGCATCGACGCGCACCTGATCCATCTCGGCACGATGGGCGTCTACGGCTACTCGACGATCGGCGCGGCGATCCCCGAAGGCTACCTGCCGGTCGCGATCGAGACGATGGACGGGCGCACCGTCAACCAGGACATCCTCTACCCGACGCGGCCCGGCTCGGTCTACCACATGACCAAGAGCCTCGATCAGATCCTGTTCCAGTTCTACGCGCAGAACGACGGGCTCCGGATCACCGACCTGCACCAGGGCATCGTCTGGGGCACCCATACCGAGCAGACCCGCCGGCATGTCCAGCTGATCAACCGCTTCGACTACGACGGCGACTACGGCACCGTGCTGAACCGCTTCCTGATCCAGGCGGCGATCGGCTATCCGCTGACCGTGCACGGCACCGGCGGCCAGACGCGCGCCTTCATCCACATCCAGGATTCGGTGCGCTGCATCGAGCTTGCGCTTCGGGACGCGCCAGCGCGCGGCGAGCGGGTCAAGATCTTCAACCAGATGACCGAGACGCACCGGGTCCGCGACCTCGCCGAGATGGTCGCGAAGCTGACCGGCGCCAAGATCGCCTGGCTGCCGAACCCGCGCAAGGAGGCCGCCGAGAACGACCTCGTCGTGAAGAACGACCAGTTCCTGGCGCTGGGCCTCGACCCGACGACGCTGGCGGACGGGCTGCTGGCGGAGGTCGTCGACGTCGCGCGCAAGTATGCGTACCGCGTCGACCGGACCCGCGTTCCGGCGGTCTCGGCCTGGACCCGCGAGATCGCCCGCATCGTCGAGCACGATCCCGAGCACCGGAGCCTGAAGTCGGTCTCCTGAGCCCTGCGCGAACGCCCCGAGGCGGCGCTGCTGGCGTTCGCGAAAATACGCCCTATCCTTCCGTCGACAAACGGGCTCTCTTTCGGATAGGATCCAGTCGCTGTCGCAGCTGACAATCCAGATCCGCGGAGCCGGATCCCAGATCGCAGGCGCCATGACGTTCCAGGCCCAGACAAAAGACTTGCCGGCGAGAGGATTCCTCGCCGCTGCGCCATCATCGGACCGCGCCTTCGTGACGCTGGTCACCAACGTCGCGTTCCTGCCGGGCGCGGTCGCGCTGGTCCGCTCGCTGGTCCTGACCGGAACGCGGGCGGACATCGTGGTCATGCACACGGCGGCGGTGACGGCGGCGGAGCTCGCGCCGCTGACGGCGCTCGGCGCGCGGCTCGTCGAGACCGACCTGCTGCCGACCTCGGACGCGTTCAACGCGGCCCATGCCCGCTCCGAGATCCACGGCCGCAACCCGTTCACCAAGGGCGGCAAGCCCGCCTTCCACACGCCGCTCGACAACTTCGTCAAGCTGCGGCTGTGGCAGCTTCCCTACGAGCGGGTCGTGTTCCTCGACGCCGACGCGCTGGTCCTGCGCCCGCTCGACCGGCTGTTCGACTACCCGGAGTTCTCCGCCGCCCCGAACGTCTACGAGACCGTCGGCGACTTCCGGCGGCTGAATTCCGGCGTCTTCACCGCCCGGCCCTCGCAGCGGTGTTCGAGGCGATGCTCGCGCAGCTCGACGCGCCGGGCGCGTTCTGGAAGCGCACCGACCAGACCTTCCTCGAGGAGTTCTTCCCCGACTGGCAGGGCCTGCCGGTCTACGACAACATGCTGCAATACGTGTGGTTCAACCTGCCCGACCTGTGGGACTGGTCGCGGATCCGCGTGCTGCACTTCCAGTACGAGAAGCCCTGGGATCCGGCGAACGCGAAGGCCGACCGCCTCGCGCCGCTGATCGCCCTGTGGCGGGCCTACCACGACGGCATCGGCATCCCCGAGGATCTCGCGCGCTGCCCCGCCCGCACTGATGCGCGTGCTCGTGACCGGCGCCGGCGGCTATGTCGGCGGCTTCATCGCGGCGCCTTGCGCGACGCCGGCCACGACGTGATCCCGCTCGGCCGCGGGCCGGGCGCGCATCCGTGGAGCCTCGCCGACCGGCGCCCCGTCGCTGCCGCCGTCCGACGCGCTGGTCCATGCGGCGCTGGACCACGTCCCGGGCGCGTTTCGCGGCGGCGAGGGCGACGATCCGGACCGCTTCCGCCGGCTGAACCTCGACGGCACGCGCGCGCTCTTCGACGCGGCGCGCGGGCTGCGGATCGTGTTCCTGTCGAGCCGGGCGGTCTATGGCGATCACCGGCGCGGCGAGATCCTGCGCGAGACCGACCCGCCCGCGCCCGACTCGCTCTACGGCGCGGTCAAGCTCGCCGGCGAAAGCGCGCTCGGCGCGGACGGCGCCACGCTGCGCGCGACCGGCGTCTATGGCGGCGCCGCGCACAAGTGGCGGGGGCTGTTCGACGATTATCTGGCGGGCCGCGCCGATCGCGCCCCGCGTCGCGACCGAGGTTCACGGCGACGACCTCGCCGCCGCGGTGCGGCTGGCGCTGGAGACCGACGCGCGGGGCGTCTTCAACGTCTCGGACCTGCTGCTCGACCGGCACGACCTGCTGGCGCGCGTGCAGGCGCTGACCGGCTGCCCGCATCCGCCCCCGCCCCGCGCGGCCGGCGCGCCGCCCGGCGCGATGGCGACCGACCGGCTGCGCGCGCTCGGCTGGCGGCCCGGCGGCACCGCGCGGCTCGACGCGTTCTTCGCGGAGAGCTCCGGGCGCGAGCCGACGCCGGTTGCCAGAGCGTTAGCGGCGCAGCATTGGTTCTGCGATTTGGATATTTGGCGATGGCGCACTCGTGCGCCAGGTCAGGAGAACAGGTCGTGGCAGGTCTCGAGCGCCGCGACCAGCACGTCCACCTCGGCCTCGGTGTTGTAGAGGCCGAACGAGGCGCGGCAGGTCGATGTCTTGCCGAGAAAGCTCATCAGCGGCTGCGCGCAGTGATGCCCGGCGCGGATCGCGACGCCCTTGCGGTCGACCACGGTCGAGATGTCGTGCGGATGCGCGGGCCCCTGCAGCGTGAAAGAAAAGATCGCGCCCTTGCCCGGCGCGTCGCCCTGGATGTCGATCCAGTTCAGCCCGCGCAGCCGCTCGCGCGCATAGTCGCGCAGGCCCGCCTCGTGGGCGGCGATGTTCTCGAGGCCGAGCTCCGTCACGTAGTCGATCGCCGCGCCGAGGCCGATGATCGGGACGATGCCCGGCGTGCCCGCCTCGAACTTCAGCGGCGGATCGGCATAGGTGACAGTCTCGCGCGTGACCTCGCGGATCATGTCTCCGCCGCCGATGAAGGGCCGCATCTCCGCCATACGCTCGGCCCGCGCGTAGAGCGCGCCGGAGCCGGTCGGCCCGTAGAGCTTGTGGCCGGTGATCACGTAGAAGTCGCAGCCGATGTCGGCGACGTCGACCGGCATGTGCACGGCGGCCTGGCTGCCGTCGATCAGCGTCGCAACGCCGCGCTCGCGCGCCGCAGCGCAGACCGCCTTCACGTCGACGACCGTGCCGAGCACGTTCGACATGTGGGTCAGCGCGATCAGCTTCGTGCGCGGCCCGATCGCTGCGATCACCTTCTCCGCGTCGAGCGAGCCGTCCGCCTCCGGCTCGACCCATTTCATCACCGCCCCCTGCCGCTCGCGCAAAAAGTGCCACGGCACGATGTTGGCGTGGTGCTCCATCACGCTGAGCAGGATCTCGTCGCCCGGCTCGAAACGCGGCGCGGCCCAGCCGTAGCTGACCAGGTTGATGCCCATCGTCGAGCCGGTGGTGAAGACGATCTCGTCCTCGGACGCGGCCCCGAGATAGCGCGCAAGCTTGCCCCGCACCGCCTCGTAATGGTCGGTCGCGAGGTTCGACAGGTAGTGCAGGCCGCGGTGAACGTTCGCGTATTCCTGCGAATAGGCCTGCGTCATCGCGTCGATGACCACGCGCGGCTTCTGCGCCGAGGCGCCGTTGTCGAGATAGACCAGCGGGCGGCCATGCACCTCGCGGGCGAGGATCGGAAAGTCGCGGCGGATCGCCTGGACGTCGTAGTTCATTGCACCCCCTCGGGCGCGATCCCCAGGATCGCGGCCAGAAACGTGACGCCGAGCACGGTCATCACGGCGGTCAGCACGACCACGCCGAGCACGACGACGGGCGAGTCGAACCCGTGCAGCTCGGCGATGAAATTCGCATAGGCCCAGAGCAGCCAGATCACCGTGGCGATCGAGATCAGCCCGGCGATCGGCGGCGCGATGGCCAGAACCACGACCTGCGCCGCCTGGATCAGCAGCGTCACCGCGTTCAGCCAGACCACCGCCGTCGCCGCCGGCAGGAACGCGCCCTTGCCGCCGAACGCGCGGCCGAGGCGGTAGGTCAGCGCGACGATCAGCGCCATCATCGCAAACTGCGCGCCTGCGGCCGCGATCGGCGCGTCGAGCACCATCGCCGAGACCGGGTCGATCGCGGCGCCGCCGACCAGCAGCGCGAGGTAGGCGAGCAGCATCGACGCGCAGGCGATCAGCAGCGCGCCCTGTGCCAGCACGGCAGGCGGGACCTGCAGCGCAAGCACCCGTCCCGCCGCGTCGCGGGGCCGCATCAGCGTGTCGATCACCAGCTGGCGCCACATGTCGGTCTCCGGCAAGCCCTTCGTTTTCCGCCCGTCACGCGACGGACCACGTCTCAACCGATCGCGACGGCCATCGCCCGAAAGCCGACCGCAACGGCGACGAGGCTCATGACCAGCGCCGCCATGACACGGCGGACATCCCGGAAACCCTCGGTCTCGGCCAGGCTTCCGGCCAGAAGCCACAGCCAGAAGGCCAATCCCGCATATCCCAGAAGGTCGAGCCAGGGCAACACGCGCGGCCCGCCTGCGACTTCGGCCCCAACGCCGACCAGCGCCAGCGCCAGCGCCAGCGGCCCGGCGAGCAGCGCCGACCAGAACAGCGCCGAGCGCGCGCCCAGGAAACCGCCAGCGCCGCCGAACGCGCGCGCGCCGACGTGGATCAGCGCGGCCAGCGCGTAGCCGAGCAGCGGCGCGACGAAGAGCCACCCGAACAGGTGCGCCGCGACCGCGCCCGACACGGGGTCGTCGATCTCGAGCGTCGCCGCCTCTCGCACCGCGTTCGGCATGCTTGCGACGAACCCGAGCGCGCAGGCGAGGAACAGGTGCGCGGTTGCCCGCGGCTCGCTGAGCCCCTCCGCCACCTGGCGCGCCATTGCCGCGCGCGGCGCACGGTATGCCTGCGCGATCGCCGCGACCAGCCCGCCGCGCCGCGCGCCGTCAGCCGCGCCGGCGCCGCGCAATCCAGTTGCCCAGCCGGCCGCGGATCTCATCCGCGAGGCCCTCATCCTCGATCTCCTGGATCGCCTCGTCCATGAAGGCCAGCACCAGCAACGACTCCGCCTCCACCCGCGGCACGCCGCGCGACGTGAGATAGAACAGCGCCGTCGGATCGACCGCGCCGACAGTCGAGCCGTGCGAGCACTTGACGTCGTCGGCGTAGATCTCGAGCTCGGGCTTGGCCAGGAACTGGCTCTTCTCGTCGAGCAGCAGCGCCTGGCTGATCTGGTAGCCGTCCGTCTGCTGCGCGCCGGGCCTGACCAGGATCTTGCCCTGGAACACGCCGACCGCGCCGTTCTTCAGCACCTTCTTGAACACCTGCCGGCTCTCGCAGCGCAGTGCGCCATGGGTGACGAAGACCGTGTCGTCGTGGTGAAAATCCCCGTCGCCGACGCAGGCGCCGGCGACATGGGCGATCGCGTCGTCTCCGGTGAACTCGACCACGCATTCGTTCCGCGTCAGCCGGCCGTTCGCGGTCAGCGTGAAGGACTTGAACCCGCTTTCGCGGCCAAGCCGGGCGAAGATGCCGGTCACCGCCCGGCGTTCGTGGTCGCGGCCCTGGGCGCGGACGTGGTGGAACGTCGCGCCGTCGGCAATGTCGACCTCCATGACCTTGTTGAAGCGCGCCGCCGCCGGGCCGTTCTCGAGGATCGTCAGATCGGCGTCCTTGTCGAGCCGGATCACGTGGCGCAGCAGCGCGTCGGAGGTCTCCGAGCGGTGCAGGTAGATCAGGCTCACGGGCTTCGCGGCCCGGCCCGTCGCCCGGATCGCGACGCCATGCGTCGCCCGGGCGGTGTTCAGAGAGGCGAGCGGCCGGTCGACCGGGGTCTGGCCACGCTCCTCGAGCACGCCGAACACGTCGCGCGCCCAATGGATGTCGCTCGCCAGCGCCTCGGACAGCTGCTGGATCTCGACGCCGGCCAGCTCCGGGGCGTCGGACAGATCAGCGTCGAACACGCCGTCGACGAAGACCAGCCGCACTCGGTCGATGTCGCTGAAGACCGGCGGCTCGCCCTTGGTGTCAAGGATCGCGGCGGGCGGGGCCGGAACCGCGATCAGGCTCGTAGGGTCAGTGAATCGCCAGTATTCGTCTCGCCGTCCGGGCGCGCCGGTCCGGGCAAGACGCGCGGCGGCGCGGGCACGTACGGAGCGGGCCCAGCCCGCATCGCCGGCAGGCGCGGGCCAGACGTCGAGCAGACTGGTCGCCGCCTCGATCTTCAGTGCAGGAGCCGCCATCACGCCACCGCGGCCAGGATGTCGGCATAGCCGTTCTGCTCGACCTCGAGCGCGAGCTCCGGACCGCCCGACTGCACGATGCGGCCATCGGCCATGATGTGCACGACGTCCGGGCGGATGTGGTCGAGCAGCCGCTGGTAGTGCGTGATCACGAGAAACCCGCGATCGGCCGAGCGCAGCGCGTTCACGCCCTCGGCGACCAGCTTCATCGCGTCGACGTCAAGGCCGCTGTCGGTCTCGTCGAGGATGCACATGCGCGGCTCGAGCACCGCCATCTGCAGGATCTCGTTGCGCTTCTTCTCGCCGCCCGAGAAGCCGACATTGACCGGGCGCTTCAGCATCTCGGCGTCGATGTTCAGCGCGCGCGCCTTCTCGCGGACGACGCGCAGGAAGTCGGCGGCGTTCAGTTCGTCCTCGCCCCGCGCCTTGCGCTGGGCGTTCAGCGCGGTCCGCAGGAACGTCATGTTGCCGACGCCCGGGATCTCGACCGGATACTGGAACGCGAGGAAGAGGCCGGCGGCGGCGCGCTCCTCCGGCTCGCGTCCGAGCAGATCCTCGCCGTCGAGGGTAGCGGTCCCTTCCGTCACCTCGTAGCCGTCCCGGCCGGCGAGCACGTAGGACAGCGTCGACTTGCCCGAGCCGTTCGGGCCCATGATCGCATGGACCTGGCCCGCGCCGACCTCGAGGTCGACGCCCTTCAGGATCGCCTTGTCCTCTTCCTCAAGCTTGACGTGCAGGTTATTGATCTTCAGCATTATTCTTCTTCCTTGATTTCACGCGCACCGGGACCGGGACCGGCTTCGCGCCGCCTCCGGATCCGAGGGCAATCGTCACGGCGGCGAGCACGCCGGCCAGAAGGATGGCTCCGATCATCAGGTGATCCCTCCCTTTGCGACCGCCCGTCCGGCGATCCAGAATGTCAGCGCGGCCTGGGCCAGCGCGGTCAGAAGCCAGACAATCGGGTTCGGCCACCAGGTCAACGCGTTGAACCAGATGCCGAAGCAGCCGGCGAAGGGCAGCGCGACCAGGGCCGCGACCAGCAGATCCTCGCCCTGGACGCCGAGGCCCGCCCTGGCCTGAGCCACGGCGCGGCCGGCGCCCGTCGCGACGCGGTCGGCGATGTCCGTCATCCGACGCTCCCCTCCAGACTGATGGCGACGAGCTTCTGCGCCTCCATCGCGAACTCCATCGGCAGCGCCTGCAGCACCTCGCGGCAGAAGCCGTTGACGACCAACGCCACCGCCTCCTCCTCGTCCATGCCGCGCGAGCGGCAGTAGAACAGCTGGTCGTCGTCGACCTTGGACGTGGTCGCCTCGTGCTCGACGCGGCTCGAGGTGTTCTTGACCTCGATGTAGGGAACCGTGTGCGCGCCGCAGTTCTCGCCGATCAGCAGGCTGTCGCACTGGGTGTAGTTGCGGCTGCCGGTCGCCTTCGGGTGCATCGAGACGAGCCCGCGATAGGTGTTCTGCGCGAAGCCGGCCGAGATGCCCTTCGAGACGATCCGGCTCTTCGTGTTCTTGCCCAGATGCGTCATCTTGGTGCCGGTGTCGGCCTGCTGGCGGTTGTTCGCGATCGCGATCGAGTAGAACTCGCCCTGGCTGCCGTCGCCGCGCAGCACGCAGGACGGGTACTTCCAGGTGATCGCCGATCCGGTCTCGACCTGGGTCCACATCACCTTCGAGCGGTCGCCGCGGCAATCGGCGCGCTTGGTGACGAAGTTGTAGATGCCGCCCCGGCCTTCCTCGTCGCCCGGATACCAATTCTGGACCGTCGAGTACTTGACCTCGGCGTCCTCGAGCAGGACGATCTCGACGACCGCCGCGTGCAGCTGGTTCTCGTCGCGCCGCGGCGCGGTGCAGCCTTCGAGGTAGCTGACATAGGCGCCCTTGTCGGCGACGATCAGCGTCCGCTCGAACTGGCCGGTGTTCTCGGCGTTGATGCGGAAATAGGTGCTGAGCTCCATCGGGCACTTCACGCCCGGCGGCACGTAGACGAACGAACCGTCCGAAAACACGGCGGAATTCAGCGTCGCGTAGAAGTTGTCGCTGATCGGCACGACCGAGCCGAGGTACTTGCGCACCAGCTCGGGATGCTCGCGCACCGCCTCGGAGATCGAGCAGAAGATCACGCCCGCCTTCGCGAGCTCCTCCTTGAACGTCGTCCCCAGCGACACGCTGTCGAAGACCGCATCGACCGCGACCTTGCGGCCTTCGGCCGGCGCGTCCTCGGCGCCTTCGACGCCCGCGAGGATCATCTGCTCCTTCAGCGGGATGCCAAGCTTCTCGTAAGTTGCGAGCAAGGTTGGGTCCACGTCGTCAAGCGATTTCGGCCGCTCGGCGAAGCTGGTGGGACGCGCGTAGTAGTACTGGTCCTGGAAGTCGATCTTCGGGTAGCTGACCATCGCCCAGGTCGGCTCGGTCAGGGACAGCCAACGGCGATAGGCCTGAAGCCGCCAGTCGAGCAGCCATTCCGGCTCGCCGTTCTTTTCCGAGATCAGCCGGACGATGTCCTCGTTCAGGCCCTTGGGCGCGAACTCGGTAGCGACCTCGGTCGAAAAACCGTACTTGTAGCGCTCGCCGACATGCCGAACGGCGTCGACCGTATCCTGATCGACCCCGTCCCGCGCGATCGTCTCGTCGTATGCCGCCATGTTTCTCTCCTTACGCCGCGCGGGCGATCTTCGCCTCGAAGCGGCGACGTTCATTGTGCCAAGCCCGCGCGAAAGACTGCGCCTCGGCCTCGCTCGTATCCGGCCCGATGGACACGCGGATCGCGCTCGCCGCTGCCGCTTCGTCCAATCCAATCGCTCGCAGCACCCGGCTCGGGCGCACCTTCCCGCTAGAACAAGCCGACCCTGCCGATATCGCGAAGCCAGCGAGGTCCATCTGCATGACCTGCGTTTCCGCCTTCCAGCCCGGCGTCGCCACGCACAGCGTATTCGGCAAGCGCGCTCCGCCTTTCCCGACAAAAATAGTCATTCTGGCTCCATCTTCCAGAGCCGCCTCGAGATTATCGCGCAGCGCGCTGACCCGTTCCCAGACCCCGTCTGCGAGGTCCCGCGCAGCCGCCTCGGCAGCAGCGCCGAGTCCGGCGATGCCCACGAGGTTCTCGGTGCCCGCCCGACGACCCGATTCCTGACCGCCACCGCGCAGCAGCGCCGGCAGGTCCAGGCCATCACGAAGCAGCAGCGCGCCAATTCCCTTCGGGCCGCCGAACTTGTGCGCCGATATCAGCGCAGTCTGAGCGCCGCTCCAGCCGAAGGCGAACGGCATCTTTCCCGCAACCTGCGCCGCATCGACCAGAGCGAGCCCGACCGGCAGATCCTGCACGATGCCGGTCTCGGAATTCGCGGCCTGAAGAGCGGACCCGGCCGGATCGTCGACCGCGACGCTTCCATCGGCCGCCACCGGCAGGACCGGGCGAGTCCAGGCCGCGACGCAGTCATGCTCGACCGGAGCCGAGGCCAGATCGCGCCCGGCAAGCGCCAGCGCAGCGGCCTCGGTCGCGCCGGAGGTAAAGATCACCTGTTCCGGCTTCGCCCCGAAGGACCCGGCGACCTGCGCCCGGGCGCGTTCGACCAATGCGCGCGCCGCGCGGCCCTCGGCATGGACCGAGGACGGGTTGCCGACCAGGTCGAGCGCCGCGCCCATCGCCGCGCGCGCCTCGGGCCGAAGCGGCGTCGTCGCGTTCCAGTCGAGATACGCGCGTGGCTTCATCCGCGCGCCTCCGCCATCTCGACATGCTCGTCCACCATCTCGACGAAGGCCGGCACGGCCGGGCATGGCGCAAGCTGGTTCTTAACGACGTCGCCAAGCCGGGTCTGGTGCAGGAACACGTAGACATAGGCCGAGAGCTGCTCCCAGAGCTTGTCGGCCAGCTGCTGCTCGCCGGTGCCGCGCGCCGCGCCGCTGGCGCCTGCGCCGCGGCTGAGCGCGTCCATCGTCTCGTCCACCGCCGCGAGAATCTCGGAAATCCGGATCTCGGTCACTGGCCGCGCCAGTCGGTAGCCGCCGCCCGGACCGCGCACCGATTCGACGATCTCGGCGCGCCGCAGCTTGACGAAGAGCTGCTCTAGATAGGCGAGGCTGATGTCCTGCCGCTCGGCGATCTCCGCAAGCGATACCAGCCGGTGCGGCCCCTGCCCGGCAAGATCGGTCAACGCAATCATCGCGTATCGGCCCTTGGTGCTGAGTTTCATCCCGTCGCTTCTCCTCGCGCGGTCGTCGCCACGACATGTTGACGCTTGCCGAGCGAGTCCTTAACTGCGGACGAGCCTGGGGTCGCGGGTCATCCAGTTTAGAACACTTCTAGGTATGGCGAGCGATTCCGTCAAGTTTGCTCTCGACCCGAGAGAACCGTCAGGAGACTGGGACATATAATGCCCGAGGTGATTTTTCCCGGCCCCGACGGCCGCCTGGAGGGCCGTTACCACCCGCAGAAGCACAAGGACGCGCCGATCGCCATCATCCTGCACCCCCACCCGCTTTACGGGGGCACGATGAACAACAAGGTCGTCTACAACCTGCACTACGCGTTCCACAAGATCGGCTTCACCTGCCTGCGGTTCAACTTCCGCGGCGTCGGCCGCAGCCAGGGGGAGTACGACCAGGGCATCGGCGAATTGTCGGACGCGGCGGCCGCGCTCGACTACCTGCAGGCGCTGAACCCGAACGCGAAGAACTGCTGGGTCGCGGGCTTCTCGTTCGGCTCGTGGATCGGCATGCAGCTGCTGATGCGCCGGCCCGAGATCGCGGGCTTCGTGTCGGTGGCCCCGCCGTCGAACCAGTACGACTTCTCGTTCCTCGCGCCCTGCCCGTCCTCGGGCCTGATCGTGTCGGGCTCGGCCGACCGCGTCGTGCCGCTGGCCGACGTGACCTCGCTCGCCGACAAGCTGAAGCAGCAGAAGGGCATCACGATCACCCAGGCGACGATCGAGGGCGCAGGGCACTTCTTCGATCCGGGCATGGACGAGATGATCGCGCTGGTGGACGATTACGTGCGCCGGCGACTGACCGAAACGAGCCGCTGACCGCAGCCTCCGGATCGCCAGCCGTACGCCCTTGATCGCTGGCCCGAACCAGCGACGCGTCTTAGGCGCGGTCTCGTACCGCCGATTATCCGAAAGTGCCTGGCCCATGTTCCCCGACGCGTCCGTGCTATTGCCGTTCACGCTGGCCGTCGTGGTGATCTCGCTGACGCCGGGCCCGGACATGACGTTTTTTCTCGGCCGGGCTCTGACCGCCGGCCGCAGGGCCGGGCTGGCCGCGACGGCGGGCGCCGGGACCGGGCTGGTTCTGCACAGCCTGCTGGCGGCGCTGGGGATCTCGGCGCTGGTGGTCGCGGCGCCCACGGCGTTCGTGGCGCTCAAGACCGCGGGCGCGCTCTATCTTCTGTGGCTGGCGATACAGGCGATCCGGCATGGCTCGGCTCTGACGTTGAGCGCGGCGTCGGCGCGGACCAGCCTGGTCGGGACCTGGGCCTCGGCCTGCCTGATCAACATCCTGAACCCGAAGGTCGCCCTGTTCTTCCTGACCTTCCTGCCGCAGTTCGTCGCGCCGGACGATCCGAACGTGGTGGGCAGGCTGTTCGCGCTGGGCCTGATCTTCGTCGTGCTCGGCAGCGCGATCAACGTCGCCATAGTGCTGGCGGCCGAGCGCTTCGCCGGCGGGCTGCGGCGCAATCCGCGGGTCGCGCGGGCGATCGACTGGCTTTGCGCGTCGATCTTCTCGGCGTTCGCGGCGCAGCTGCTGCTGCACCGGGTGCGCTGAGCGAGGCCCTTCGCAACAGGATGACGCCCAGGATGAGCACATGGCGGGACATGCTGCTTTGGCGTCTCAGCGGAACCGTACCGCCGAAATCCTGGCGTGGAAGAACGGATGGTACAGCGGGGTCCCGTAGTGATTTCCGCCGATCAGCCGCGTCGGAACGCAGATGCCGTCGAACGCCCTGCTGTCCGACAGGTCTCCCCCGAAGGGCTGGAGGCGATGCCTGCGCGCGGCGTTCGCGTTGCTCCAGCGCGGGAATACGATGCGGATCGGGCGGCCTTGCGGGTCCACGGTAAGGTCGGCGCTCTGCGAGAAGTCGCCCTGGCGCACCCGCACGCGGGCGGTGTCCGCGTCGATCGCGCTCCAGACGATCTCGTCCCAGTCGGAGCCGCCGCCGGGCAGGAACGCGGCGGGCGTCCAGAAAACCCCCTCCCCGACCATGCGCCCGAACGACGAGCGGCGATGGTCGTCGTCGCCCGACGCCCGGCCGACGGGGAGAAGGCCGGCGAGCCGGAAGCGGCTCCAGCTTTCCTCTAGCGACAACGCGTCGGTCCCCGTCATCGGCGGAAGACCCCACGCGCTCACCTGCCAGACGAAGCCGTGCGGCGGCGCGAGGATTCGGCGCGCCTGCATCGGACGCGGGGCGGGCCTCTGCAGCGTCCCGAAATCGATGACGCCGCTCATCTCGAGCTCGGCGACCCGCCGAAGCGGCGTCCCCGGCTCGAACGCTTGGCGAAAGAAGCGCCGCGCGGGCTCGGGCAGCGCGTCGGCAAGGGCGGGATCGAATGTCGTAGGCTCGGCCGGAGCCGTGGCGGCGAGCCGGCGCCACAACGCGCGATCCGCGCGCGTATCGGCGGCGCGCAAGCCCAGGCCCGCCAGTCCGATCGCCGCAGCCGATGCGCCAATCAGCCGGAATGTGCGATTGGCCAAGGCTCCGGAACGTCGCATCTGCGGCTACTCCCCCCGGGTTTATCCATCCTGCGGCGTGCTGACCCGCCCGCCGGAAACCGGCAGGCGCGCGCCGGTGCTCGACGGCGCGCTGGTCGCGAGGCCGCGCGCGACGCGCACCGCCAGATAAGCGAAGGCCTGGGCCTCGAGCAGGTCGCCGTCGAGACCGACCGCCTCCACCGCCTCGACCGGCGCGTTGGTCTGGGCGCCGATCATGCCCATCACCGTGCCGTTCCGCCGGCCGCCGCCGCAGACCAGCCAGCGCTCGGGCGGCTCGGGGAAATGGCGCGAGGCCGCCGCGACGCAGGCCGCCGTCACCGCCGCCAGCGTCGCGGCGCCGTCCTCGGTGCTCAGGTCCTCGACGCGGGACAGAAAGCGATGAAACTCCTGCCGATCCAGCGACTTCGGCGGCTTTCTTTCCAGATAGTCCGAGCTTGCGAGTTCGGCGAGGATGTCCGGGTCAGGCCGGCCGCGCGCGGCGACCGCGCCGTTCGCGTCGAAGTCGCGGCCGAGCCGGTCCTGCAGGAAGTCGTCGATCAGCGCGTTCCCCGGCCCGGTGTCGAAGGCGATCAACGCGCCGGGCGCCTCGGGCTCGGTGATGCGGGGGTCGACCCAGGTCACGTTGCCGACGCCGCCGAGGTTCAGGAAGGCGAGCGGCCGCTCGGCCCCGATCCGGCGCGCGCAGGCATGGTGGAAGAACGGCACCAGCGGCGCGCCCTCGCCGCCCGAGGCCACGTCGGCGGCGCGGAAGTCCCAGACCACCGTCCGGCCGGTCTGGCGGGCGAGCAGGTCGCCGCGCCCGACCTGGTGCGTGCCGCGGCCGCGCGGATCATGGGACAGCGTCTGGCCATGGAAGCCGATCAGCGTCGCCTCGGGAAACTCGGCGGCGATCTCGGCATGGGCGCGGCGCACGAGCGTCTCGACCTGCTCGACGCCCGGCTCGCCGGGCCAGAGCCCGCGCCCGGCGCGCATCTCGGCTCGCTCCGCCGGCGAGTAGGGACGGAACCGCCCGCGACCGAAGGCCGCGATGCTCTCGCCGTCGGTCTCGACCACCGCCGCGTCGACCCCGTCCATCGAGGTTCCCGACATCAGGCCCAGCGCAATCGTCGTCTCTGCCATCGCCCTTCCCTTCGTCCGCGCAACCGCTATAGAACGCCCGCGTCGCCCGCAAGAGGAGCCCCCGACCATGAGCTATGCCCCCAGGAGCGACTTCCTGAACGTGATGGTCGCGCGCGGCTTCCTGCAGGACTGCACCGATCTGGAGGGCCTCGACGAGGCGCTTCGGGCCGGCGCGGTGCCCGCCTATATCGGCTACGACGCGACCGCGCAGTCGCTGCATGTCGGTCACCTGCTGAACATCATGATGCTGCGCTGGCTGCAGAAGACCGGGCACCAGCCGATCACGCTGATGGGCGGCGGCACGACCAAGGTCGGCGACCCGTCGTTCCGCGCCGACGAGCGCCCGCTGCTGTCGGCCGGCCAGATCGACGCGAACATCGAAGGCATCCGGCGCATCTTCGCGCGCTACCTCGACTACGACGCCGGCGCGACGCCGGCGCTGATGCTGAACAACGCCGCGTGGCTGGACGGGCTGAACTACCTCGACTTCCTGCGCGACATCGGCCGGCATTTTTCGGTGAACCGGATGCTGAGCTTCGAGAGCGTCAAGTCGCGGCTCGACCGCGACCAGTCGCTGTCGTTCCTCGAGTTCAACTACATGATATTGCAGGCCTACGACTTTCTGGAGCTGAACCGCCGCCATGGCTGCGTGCTGCAGATGGGCGGGTCGGACCAGTGGGGCAACATCGTCAGCGGCATCGACCTGACGCGTCGGGTGTCGGGGTCGGAGGTCTTCGGCCTGACCTCGCCGCTGCTGACGACGTCGGACGGGCGCAAGATGGGCAAGAGCCAGGGCGGCGCGATCTGGCTGAACGCCGACATGCTGCGCGCCCTACGAGTTCTGGCAGTTCTGGCGCAACACGACCGACGCCGATGTCGGCCGGTTCCTGAAGCTCTACACCGAACTGCCGGTCGAGGAATGCGACCGGCTTGGCGCGCTCGGCGGCGCCGAGATCAACGCGGCGAAGATACGCCTCGCGAACGCGGTGACGACGCTCTGCCACGGGCCCGAGGCCGCCGAGGCCGCCGAGGCGACAGCGCGCGCGGTGTTCGAGCAGGGCGGCGTCGGCGAGGACCTGGCTGCGGTCGGCGTCTCCGCCGAAGCGCTGGGCGCGGGCATGTCGGTCACGCATCTCCTGGCCGCGACCGGGATCGTGAGGTCGGGCAAGGAAGCGAAGCGGCTGGTCGGCGAGCGCGGCCTGCGCTTCAACAACGAGCTGGTGCTCGACCCGAACGCGTCGGTCACGCGCGAGACGATCGGCGCCGAGCTCAAGGTCTCGGTCGGCAAGAAGAAGCACTACCTGGTCCGGCTGGAGGGCTGACGATGAAGACGATTTCCGGGTTCGACCGCATCGGCGAGGAGAACGCCTTCGCGGTGCTGGCGCGCGCCGGCGCGCTGGCGGCGCAGGGGCGCGACATCATCAACCTCGGCATCGGCCAGCCGGACTTCCCGACGCCGCCGAACATCGTCGAGGCGGCGGTCAGGGCGCTGCGCGACGGCCAGCACGGCTATACGCCGGCGACCGGCATCCCGGCGCTGCGCGAGGCGGTCGCGGCGGATGTCGACCGGCGCCACGGGGTCGAGGTCAGCCCGGACACGGTGCTGATCGTGCCGGGCGGCAAGGTGACGATGTTCGCGGCGATCCTAATGTTCGGCGAGCCCGGCGCGGACATCCTCTATCCGGACCCGGGCTTTCCGATCTACCGCTCGATGATCGAGTTCACCGGCGCGAACCCCGTCCCGATCCCGATCCGCGAGGAGAACGGCTTCGCGTTCTCGGCCGAGGAGACGCTGGCGCTGATCACGCCGGCGACGCGGCTGATCATCCTGAACTCGCCGGCCAATCCCTGCGGCGGCGTCACGCCGAAGGCGGAGATCGACAGGCTGGTCGCGGGGCTGGAGGCGCATCCGCAGGTGGCGATCCTGTCGGACGAGATCTACGACCAGATGCTCTACGACGGCGAGGCGCATGTCAGCCTGCTGACCTATCCCGAGATCCGCGACCGGCTGATCGTGCTGAACGGCTGGTCGAAGACCTACGCGATGACCGGCTGGCGGATGGGCTGGTCGATCTGGCCGAAGCCGCTCTACGACAACGCGCGCAAGCTCGCGGTCAACGCCTGGTCCTGCGTGAACGCGCCGGCGCAGTTCGCGGCGCTCGAGGCGCTGACCGGGCCGCAGGACGCGGTGGCGGCGATGGTGGCCGAGTTCGACGCGCGCCGGAAGCTTGTCGTCGCGGGGCTGAACGCGCTGCCCGGCGTCAGCTGCATCACGCCGAAGGGCGCGTTCTACGCGTTCCCGAACGTGTCCGGCGACCGGGCTGAAGGCGAAGCCGCTGGCCTCGGCGCTGCTGGAGGAGTCCGGCGTCGCGGTGATCGGCGGGCCGGATTTCGGCATTCTCGGCGAGGGCTACATCCGGCTGAGCTACGCGAACAGCCAGGAGAACATCGCCCGCGCGCTGGAGCGGATGCGCGCGCATCTGGAGGCCGCGGCGTCCTGAGAACTGGGAACGCCGCGCCGCCGGGCCTTGGGGCTCAGCGGTCCTCTTCTTCCTCGTCGTCCTCGGTCCGGATCTGCTCGGCGGCGAGACGCGCCTCGATCTTGTCGTATTGGCGGTCGGCCTCGTCCCGATCCTCGTGCGCGATCCTGTCGAGATCATCGTTCACCGTCGTCAGCAGGTCGCCGATGCCCGGATCCCCGAGGTTCGCCTCGTATCGCGCCTTCGCGGCCCGGATCGCTGCGGCGAGCCGCGCCCGGCGCTTGTCCAGAGTGGAAATGTCGACCATGTTCCGTCTCCCCTGTCTTCCGGACGGGCTCAGCCGTCCGCCTTCACCCGCACCCGGGCCATGTAGTCCGGCTCGGACACCACTCCGTTCGGGCCGGTCCCGCGCGCGATTGCATCCACGACATCCTGCCCCGAGATCACCTCGCCGACCACCGTGTACTGGCCGTCGAGATGCGGCGCGGGGCCGAACATGATGAAGAACTGGCTGTTGGCCGAATCCGGGTCCATCGAGCGCGCCATGCCGACCGTGCCGGCGCCGAAGCTCGCATCGGAGAACTCGGCCGGCAGGTCCGGCAAGTCCGAGCCGCCGGTGCCGGCGCGGCCCTCGGCATAGACCTCGCGCGTGCCGTATTCGACGTCGCCGGTCTGGGCCATGAAGCCCTCGATGACCCGGTGGAACGCGACGCCGTCATAGGCGCCGGCGCGGGCCAGCTCCTTGATGCGCGCGACGTGCTGCGGCGCGAGGTCGGGCCGGAGCGCGATCTCGACCGTGCCGCTGGCCTCGCCCTCGACGTCGATGACCAGCACGTCTCCGGCGTCCTGCGCGAAGGCGGCGCCTGCGGCCAGCGAGACCGCGAGCCCGAGCGCGAGAAAGCTGCGCCGGATCATGCGTCGGCCGCCACTTTGACCGAGATCATCCGGTCGGGGCTCTTCGGCGGCTCGCCGCGGGTGATCGCGTCGACGTGCTCCATGCCCGAGACGACCCGGCCCCAGACCGTGTACTGGCCGTTCAGGAAGTGGCCGTCCTTGAACATGATGAAGAACTGGCTGTTGCCCGAGTTCGGGTTCTGGCTGCGCGCCATGCCGCAGACGCCGCGGTCGAACGGCAGCTTCGAGAACTCGGCCGGCAGGTTCGGCTTGGACGACGCGCCGGTGCCGGCGCGGCCGATGTTGAACCCGTCCTCCATGTCGCCGTTCTCGACGTCGCCGGTCTGGGCCATGAAGCCCTCGATGACGCGGTGGAACGCGACGTTGTCGTATTCGCCGGCGCGGGCCAGCGCCTTGATCTGCTCGACATGCTTCGGCGCGACGTCGGGCAGCAGCTCGATCGCGACCTCGCCGTCCTTCAGCGCGATCAGAAGCGTGTTCTCGGGGTCCTTGAACTCAGCCATCAGGGTCTCCTGTTCGATTTGCGGCGGAACCTAGACCGGCGGCGCCCGAAGGGAAAGGGCGCGATTGCGCGCAGCCCGGCGGAGCGCTAGTCAGCCGGCATGGACGGAGCGCGACACGGGACCGACACGGGCGAGCTCGCGATGCTGGAGGCCGAGGTGCGGGTCTGCCGGCTCTGCGCCGGCCGCTTCGCGGCGACGCGGACCCGCCACGCGCCGCGCCCCGTGCCCTGGCTGTCGGGAACCGCGCCGATCCTGATCGCGGGCCAGGCGCCGGGCGCGCAGGTCCATGCGAAGGGCCGCCCCTTCGACGACGCCTCGGGCGACCGGCTGCGGGTCTGGCTCGGCGTCGACCGCGACGCGTTCTACGACCGGAGCCGCTTCGCCGTCCTGCCGATGGCCTTCTGCTTTCCCGGCTACGACGCGAAGGGCTCCGACCTGCCGCCGCCCGCGCTCTGCGCCGCGACCTGGCGGGCGCGCGCGCTGGCCGCGATGCCGCAGGTCCGGCTGACGCTGCTGGTCGGCGGCTACGCGCAGCGCTGGCTCATGGGAAGCGGCTCGGTGACCGAGACCGTCGCGCGCTGGCGCGAGGCGCCCGAGGGCGTGCTGCCCCTGCCCCACCCGTCGTGGCGCAACACCGGCTGGATCCGGCGCAACCCGTGGTTCGAGGCCGAACTCGCGCCCGAACTGCGCCGCCGGGTCGCGGAAGCGCTGTCGTGAGCGACGAGGCGGAGACGCCGCTCGACTTCGCGCACCGCGCGATGGAGGCGGCCGGCGACGCGCCTGGACCCCGGCTGCGCTTCTACGAGCGGCTGCTCGACGCGGAGCTCTTCGTGCTGCTGGCGGCCGAATCGCCGCAGGACCGGCTCGACCTGCAGGTGCTCGACATCGACGAGGGCCGCGTCGTGCTGGCGTTCGACCGGGACGACCGGATGGCGGCGTTTCTCGACGCGCCGGCGCCCTATGCCGCGCTGTCCGGGCGCCGCCTTGCGGCGTTGCTGGCAGGCCAAGGCCTCGGGATCGCGCTCAACGCCGGCGGCGCGCCCTCGACGGCGCTCCTGTCCGCGGCGACGATCGACTGGCTGGCGGCGATGGCCAGGGGCGCCGTCGCGCAGGAGGCAGCGCGGCCAGTCGCCGTGGCCGCGCCCGCCGGCGCCGATCCGGATCTCGTCGCCGGCGTCGCCGCCAAGCTCGCCGCGATGTCGGGCGCGCTCGGCGCCGCTTGGCTCGCGACGCTGCGCTTCGACGACGGCAGCACGCGGCTCGCGCTCGCTATCGAGGGCGCGCGAGACGTCGACCGGGACGGCATCGCGGCGGCGATCGCCGAGGCCGTGCGTTTTTCCGGCATGGACGAGGGCGGGCTCGACGTCACCTACGTCGAGGCGGACACCCCGTCTCGCGACGCATTCGCCCGGGCGGGCCTCGCCTTCGAGATCCCGATCCGCGCGCCCGAGGCTGCGCGCCCGCCCGCGCCGCCCGGCTCGGATCCCGACCGCCCGCCCAGATTGCGCTGACGCGACGCTTCGCCGACGAACGGCTCCGGTGCGGAACCATGGCGGCCTGCACATGTTGGTTCGGCGGGATCGCGCTTACGGCGCGAAGTAGGTTGAGCAAGGGGCACATCATGGCATTGAAGATCGAGCGACCCACACGAGGGGCCGAGGACGGCGCGCTTGCCGTCGAGACCGACCGGGTTTCCTGGGGAGCGATCGCCGCGGGCGCGATCTGCGCGCTGGCCTTGCAGATCGTGTTCACGCTGATGACCGCCGGAATGGGGCTGTCGCTCGCGAGCGAGGGCGAAGGCGTAGGCTTCGGCACGGGGTTGTTCTTCGCGGTGACCGCGATCGCGAGCATGTTCGCCGGCGGGTCGATCGCTGGCCGGCTTTCCGGCGAGTCGCACTTGCCCAGCGCGACGCTGCACGGCGTCGTGGTCTGGGCGCTCGTCATGGTCGCTGTCGCCTGGCTCGGCATTTCCGCGACGGGCGCAGCGCTGCGCGGCGCCGGCGCGACCATCCAGGCCACCGGCCAGACGCTGGGCTCGGCCGCGGGCGGCGCCGGAAGCGCCGTCGCCAACGCCGTCTCGACCGTGGCTCCTGACATCGACGAGATCGAGGCGATCGACATCGAGGCGCTGCTGCCGCCCTCCGTCGAGGAGGACCTGCGGGACATGACCGGGAACCAGAACCTTTCCCCGGGAGCAATCCGTCGACAGGCACGAGAGATCATCGGCGCGGTCGTGGACGAACAAGACTTGACGGAGGCGCGCGACATTGCGGTCGGCGCGGGGCGCGAGATGCTGCGCAATCCCGGCGATGCGGGCGCGATCTTCGAAGCGGCGGCGGCAGAGATGACTGCGCCCGATGGCCCGCTGGGCGAGAACCAGTTCGACGAACTTCAGGGCGTGCTCGAGGATCGCTACGGCGTTGCTCCCGAGGAATCCGAGGCCATCGTGAACCGCTGGCGCGCCGAATTCGTCGAGGCGCGCGACGCGGCGGTCGCCGCATACCGGGACGCATACGATTCCGCGGCCGAGACCGTAAACGAGGCGGTCGACGCCGCAGCCGAGGCTGCCGAGGCTGCGGCCGACGCCGCGTCGAGCGTCGCCTGGTGGAGCGCGATCGGCGGCTTCCTCGGCCTGCTGGCCGCCGCGGTCGGCGCCGCCTTCGCCCGGCCCGAGGACATCGTGTCCGACCGCGTCGTCGCATCGCGGCACTGACCCTTCAGTGCGCGCGGCGGCCCGAACGGCGCGCCGCGCGCTCCGCATCGAAAGGCATTTTCCAAATGGACATCCTTCGCATCCTGCTCGCCATCCTGGTGCCCCCGCTCGGCGTTTTCCTGACCGTGGGACTCGGGCTGCAGTTCTGGCTCAACATCCTGCTGACGCTGCTGGGCTACATTCCCGGCATCATCCATGCGCTGTGGGTGATTACCCGCGACCGCCCGGCCTAAGGGGCGGGGCCGATCGGGTTCAGGCGGCCTCGTCGAAGGTCACGCAGTTGCGACCGGCGTCCTTGGCGCGGTAGAGCGCGCAGTCGGCCCGCTTGATGATCGCCTCCGAGGCGCGCTCGTCGGACCCGGCTATGGCGACGCCGATGGAGACCGTGACGTGGATCGTCTCGCGCGTCCCGGGCACGACGAAGCCCGCGCCCTCGACCGCCCGCCGGATGCGCTCTGCCGCCGCGGCGGCCGCGGCATGGTCGACGTCTGGCATTGCGACGAAGAACTCCTCGCCGCCGAAGCGCGCCACTAGGTCGACGCCGCGGATGTTCTCCTGCAGCCGCCTCGTGAATTCGCGCAGGACCGAGTCGCCGGCGTCATGGCCATGGCGGTCGTTGATGGCCTTGAACTTGTCGAGGTCCATCATCATCACCGCAAAGACGCCTTCCGTCTCGCGCGCCCGCTCCATGACCCGCGTCAGGTGCTGCGCCGCATAGCGGCGGTTGTATATGCCCGTCAGCGGGTCGATCACCGCCATCTTCAGCCCGTTGCGCACGTTCGAGCGCAGCCGGTCCGAATAGCGCTTGCGCCGGAGTTGCGAGCGCACGCGCACCGTCAGCTCGTTCACGTCGAACGGCGTCTCGATGTAGTCCGACGCGCCGAGGTCCAGCCCCTTGGCGGCGGTCTGCACGTCCCCGTTCTCGACGACCAGGATCACCGCCGACTGCCGGGTCTCCGGCCGCGCGCGCAGCGCCGAGACAAGCCGCAGGCCGTCGCCGCCCTCCATCAGCTTCTGGTGGACGACGAAGCAGTCCGGCAGCTCCAGCCGCGCGAGGTTCAGCGCCTCGCGCTCGGAGCAGGTGACGATCGTGGCCAGGTTCAGCCGCGTCTCCAGCGCGCCGGCCCAGGCCGCGCCCTCCTCCATGCAGGGCGGCGCCAGCAGGATCGAGCCCCCGGCCTCCAGCTCCATCTCCTGCTCGGAGATGAAGTCGGTCAGTCCCAGTTCGCGCGAGGTCAGGTCGCGCAGGCGCAGCTCATCGAACATCATCTTCATGCGCATCAGGTTGCGCACCCGCGCGAACAGCGCGAGGTCGTTGAACGGTTTGGACAGGAAATCGTCGGCGCCCGCCTCCAGTCCGCGGATGCGCTCCTCGGCGGTGTCGAGCGCGGTGACCATGATGACGGGAATATGCGCGGTCTCGGCGTCGGCCTTCAGCTTGGCGCAGACCTCGAACCCGTCTATGTCGGGCATCATGACGTCGAGCATGATCATGTCGGGTTGCTCGCTGCGCGCCATCTCGAGCGCCTGGCGACCGTTCTCGGCGACGACGACGTCGTAGTAGGCGGAAGACAGCTTTGCGCGCAGCAGGAGCCGGTTGGTTGCGACGTCATCGACGACCAGGACCCGACCCGACATGCACCCGTCTCCTTGTGGAGCGTTGTTTCTTGCGCTTCCGACCTCGCCGGACCCTAGTCATGAACACGTTAACGAATGATTGAATGCGGCATCCAGCCGAAGGCGAGACGGAAATGAAACAGGAACAGGCGGTGGACATCGCACAGAGCGCGCTGATCTGGATCGCGGACCAGCCCGAGACGCTCGGGGGGCTTCTGGCGGCCAGCGGGATGGAGCCGGCCGACCTGCGGGCGCGGGCCGCTGACCCCGAGTTCCTCGGCTTCGTGCTCGACCACCTGATGCAGTCGGACGCGGTGCTGCTCGACTTCGCCCGTGACGCCGGCGCGCCGCCCGAGCGCCTGCGCGAAGCCCGCGCGGCGCTGCCCGGCGGCGACCTGCCGAACTGGACCTGAACCGATGGAAGGGACACGGTCCGACCCCGGCGCGATCCGCGGCCTCGTCTTCGACAAGGACGGCACGCTCTTCGACTTCCAGGCCAGCTGGGGCGCCTGGTGCGCGGGGTTCATCGGCGATCTGGCCGGCGGCGACCCTGCGACGACCCGCGCGCTGGCCCGCGCCCTCGAATACGACCTCGACACGCGCCTGTTCCGGCGCTCGAGCCCGGTCATCGCCGGCACGTCGGAGGTGATCGTGGCCGCCATCCATGCCGTCCTGCCCGGCCTGGACGGCGCCTGGCTCCGCCATCACGTCCTGGTCTCGTCGGCCGAGGCGCCGCAGGTCCCCGCCACTCCGCTCGGCCCGCTATTCGACGTGCTGGACGCCGCCGACCTCGTGCTCGGCCTCGCGACCAACGACGGCGAGGCGCCGGCCCGCGCCCATCTCGACCGCGCCGGCGTGCTGGAGCGGTTCGCCTACATCGCCGGCTACGACAGCGGCCACGGCGCCAAGCCCGGGCCGGGCATGCTCCACGCGTTCTGCGATGCCACCGGCCTTCCGGCTGCCGCCTGCGCGATGATCGGCGACAGCACGCACGACCTAGCCAGCGGGCGGGCCGCCGGCATGGTCACGGTCGCGGTCCTGACCGGTCCCGCGGTCGCCGAAGACCTCGCGCCGCTGGCCGACGTGGTCCTGCGGGACATCTCGGACCTGCCGGACTGGCTCGGTCTGGAGCCGGGTCGAGTGGATCCCCGCGGCCCTGCATGAGCGGCAGGGTCGCCGGAGACACCTCGGCGACTCGGGCGGCGGTCAAAGCGTCGGCGTTTCGGCGTCGAGCCGCGGACGCGTCGATTACGGGATGCAGGCACGACCCGGCCTCACCGCCGGCCGGACCAGGCCCTCCGCAGCGCGCGCGGCTCCCGTCGGGCGGGCGTCGCGCGACTAGAAGCTCGAGCCGAAAGCGAACCGCGACGTTGCCACGGGCGGCGGCGGCGTCGGACGCGCCGCAGTCAGGACCGACTCGAGGAGCGCGATGTTCGGGGCAAGCTCGCTCACGCGCAGGCGGTCCCGCGCATCCACCTGAAGCGGCCACGGCCCGAGCCCGCCCATGGCCGCGGCAGCGACCAGCGACCGCGCTGGAGGCAGCGCATCGTCGACGAGGTGGTCCTTGCCCTCGAGCCGGGCGCGCAACGTCTCCGCCATGCCGCCGCCCGTTCTGCCGTCGAGCCGGCAGGAGGCGGCGACGCGCACATCTCCGGCGTGCCGGACCCCGAACCCCGCGGATTTCAGCCGGCGGACGATGTCGCGGTCCTCGCCGAACGCGAGGTCCGCGAAGCCGCCGACGGCGCGATAGGCGTCGGCACGGATCCCGAGGCTTGCTCCCGGCGCGCCGCCATGCGTTCCGTCGAGCCCGAGCGGACCGGGCCGGTGCCGCCGGTAGAACTCCAGCACGAGCGCCTCGTACCGGTCTTCCATCGCCGCAGAGCGGACATCGACGCCCTCCAGCACCGAGCGCTCCGAGGCCAGCGGCTCGATCCGGCCACAGACGGCCGCGACCTGCGAGAGGTGGAGCCTGTTTCGCGCGATCCAGTCCTGAGCCACGCGGCAATCGGCATCGGTGGTAAGCAGGTGCGCGACGCCCGGCCAGACCCTCATCGCGTGAGCGAGGCCGAGCCGCCGCGCAGTCCCGACGCCCGCGGGCGGGTCCAGCGCGAAGTCCAGTATCTCGAGGTTCAGCCCGACGGCCTCTCCCACGTCCCGGGCCAACGCCGCCGTCCCGTCATCGCAGTTGTTGGCGAACACGACCACGCCGACGCCGTCCAGCGCCTGATCAGCCAGGGCCTGCAGACATTCCGGGATGCGGCGAGCCTCGTTGCGCGCCGGTATGATCACCGCGGTGACGACCGGGTCGGCGGAGCGCATCAAATAGTTCCGCGAAGCAGGCCGCGATCGATGCGGTAGCCGCCGGCATCGACGACAAGCTCCAGATCGAGGCGCGCCCGCGTCGCGACCCTGAACAGTTCCAGCGCCTCCGCTCCCTGCAACGCCTCTCCGGTATCGCCGAGAAACGTGACGCACAGGACCTCCGCTCCGACGGCGCGGTCCGCCAGATCGCGCCCGAGCCGCGCGATGGCGTCGGGCGTCAGGAAGTAGAGGATCTCCGACAGGATGATCAGGTCGAAATCGTCATCGGGCAGCCGGCACGGATAACAGGCGGCGACGAACCGCGCGGACGGCGTCTTCTTCCGCGCGGCGATTACGGCCTTCTCCACGGCGTCGATCCCGGTGTACCGGTCGCAAAGAGGCGCAAGATGCCGTGCGAGCGCGCCGTTGCCGCAGCCGATCTCCAGCGCCGCACGATACCATGGGCGCGTCAACGCTTCGCGCGTGGCGACGAACTTGCCCTGCTCGTAGGGGCTGCGGTCGAAGTCCCAGGGGTCGTCGGTGTCGGCATAGAGCCGGTGGAGATGCCGCAAGGTCCGGGTCACGCGGTCGCTTCCCAGTAGATTTCCGGCTGATCGGCGAAGGCGGTCGCGAAGCCGGGCGGCATGCTGAAGCCGGTCGGATCGTCGCCGATGATCTGGCCCAGCTGCGTCGCATGGGCTGCAATCGCCGCGCGTTTGGCGTCGCGCCAGGGTTCCGTGTCCAGCGCGAACCGCGCCGGCGTCCGGCTGATGAGGTCGGGATCGTCCCAGCGGCTCCACACCGGATAGCTGAAGACGACGAGGCCCGGGACGAGGCTGGCCGTCCGGCGCGCGATGCGGGCGGTCCATTTGTGGTCTGCGTGATGGTCCTCGGGCGCGGGCGCAAAAAGCCGCCGCGCGCCGCGGGCGCGGCAGATCGCCGCCACGTCCGCCACGATGGCGTGCGGGTCCTGCGCCCCGAGTCCGCCGTCGGGGTGGCCCAGCCAAGTCACGTTCCCTTCCCCGCCGCCCAGACGCCCGATCGCGCGCGACAGCTCCTGTCGCCGCTCGGCCGCGATCCGGCCGGGCGGCCAGGCACGCGAACCTGGATGCGAGGCCGAGCCGTCGGTCATGCAGATCACATGCGCTCCCTCATGCGCGAAGGCATGGCAAAGCAGCCCGCCGCATCCGAGGCTTTCGTCGTCCGGGTGCGGCGCCAGCACGACGATCGGCGCCTGACCGGTCAGCATGTCCGGCTCAACATTCGCCGCGGAAGAAACCATCACAGCATCGCCCACAAGCCGCCCTCCCTTGCGAAACAGGCCTCGCCGACGCGGGCCTGGAATGCGTCCCGCGCCGCCTGGCGGAGATAGACCGACAGATCCCGCGCCTTGCGGCCGGTGACCGATCCATCCGCGAAATGAGCGAGCCCGACGCACTGCTCGGCGACGCGGACCGCCTCTAGGCCCACGTCCTCTGTCAGCAGCCGCGCGCTGGCGGAAAGGGCCGCGGCCTCTTGCGGCGCCTGCGGCGCGCCTGGCGCCGCCGCATGCGCCGCCCGCGTCACGAGCGCGGCGGCGCCGAGCGCGCGGATCGAGGCGGCGGACAGGCGCGCCATCTGCGCGGGCGCGTCCAGTCGGCCCAGCGCCCGCAGCGTCGCGGCCGTCGCCTCGAGCAGCCCAAGCGCGCCGCCGACCTGAAGCGCGGCAATCCGCCAGACGCCGCCGATGAAGTGCGGCTCCTGCAGATAGTCGCCGGGGCCGCCGAGCCACAGAATGTCGCGCAGCGCGATCCCGTCGAAGTCGTAGCGCCCCGAGGCCGTCGCGCGCATCCCCTGCATCCGCCACTGGGACGCATCCGCGCGCGCCGGATCGCCCACGTCGACCAGACCCAGTCGAACCTCCGGACCCGACGACACCGTCACCAGCGCATGCGTGACCACGCCGAGGCCTGAGGCGAAGATCTTCGCGCCCGCGAGCGTCGTCCCGTCCGCCGCCGGCTCGACCGGAGGCGCGCCATCCGCGCCCCAAACCCCCAGCAGCGCGCCTTGGTTCACCAGCCGTTCGACCTCCGCCGCCGCGCGCCGGTCGCCATGGACACGCGCAAGATGAAGGGCGTTGACGTGGCCTTCCCACAACCGCCCGACCGACAGGTTGGCGCCGCCCACCCGCGCCAGCCGGAGGGCGGTCACGTCCGGGGCCGTCGCGCCATCGTCGACGAGCCAGCCCGCCTGGCGCAGCAGATCGACCGAGGCGCCGATATAGGCGCTGCCGTCCTCTTCCGCGGCCGCAACCCTGGCCAGCGCACGGACGACCTGGCCGAGCGCGGCGCTTTCGATGACGTCCTGGGCGCGCGATTGACGGGCGCTCCCCAAGCTCTGCGCCTGCGTCATCCCGCAGCCTCCGCCGACTTGGCGCCCGAGACGGCCCGAAGACCGTACAACCCGTTGGCCCGAAGCCGAAATTTCGCGCCAGACGCCAGCGGGAGAGGTAAAGCTGGCATCCGTCATCTCCTGGAGGCTAGGGGTTCCGGTTCGCGATCCGCGCGAACCCGGTCATAAACCATCGTTTCGCCGAAACGTTCCCGACGCTCGGGCGACAATGTCGACGTCCGATGGACAGCCGCAGCCGGCCGGAATCTCGCGACGCTCCAGCCGCTGCCAAGCCGGCGGCTCCAGGACATGCAGGCCGATACGGGCGGAGCGACCGCCCAGTCTCGGGCCGAGCGGGCGAGCGAGGCCGGTTGCCGGCCGCTCTTCAAGCGCTTCGCGGAAGCTCCGCGCGCATCTCGACGACGAGAGCGATGGCGGCCTAGTCCTTGCGTGCGCTCACTTCGTCACCGGAGCAAGCGGCGGCGCAAAGCCGGGATCGCGGGCGTCCGGCGCGCAGACATAGACTTCCGCCTCCGGTCGCTCCAGGATGGTGAAACCAGCGCTGCGCAACATCGCTTCCATGCCCGCGCGGTTCGGAATGAACCAGTTCGTCGGATCGCCGGCGTAGCGATTCTCGACGAAGACCAGACGCGGCCAGTCCTCGCGCTCGAACTGCGTCTCCTCGTCGAAGTCGTAGTCGTTCCAAACCGGGTCTGCCCTGTCCGAGCCCCGGAGCATGCACTGGAACAGCATGTGCTGCCCCACGGCGTGACGGCGCAGCAGGTCGAGCGCCAGCAGCGGGTGGCGCAGGTGGTAGAGCACTCCCATGAAGATCACGAGGTCGAAGCGCCGCCCGAGACTCGCTACGTCGTAGACGCTCATCTGCAGGAACCGGATGTTCCGGGCCCCAGCCTCGGATGCTGCGAACCGCGCCTGTTCAAGGTAGCGCTCGTCGCTGTCGATCGCGACCACCTCGGCCGCCCCGCGCCGCGCCATCTCGATCGCGTAGAAGCCGGCGTTGCAACCGATGTCGAGCACGCTCGCGCCGCTCAGGTCCTCCGGCACCGCATGGCGGAACCGCTCCCACTTGAAGCGCGGGTAGTCGCCGAGCGGGTGATCCGGCGCGGTCTCGACTCCCCGGATCCGCAGGTTGTGGAACCAAGGCGCCAGCTCCTCGATCCGCCGGCTGACGGCCGCGACCGTCACGACCAGGACTTTCCGTTGGCGCCCGCCGCCACCGCCAGGCCAACCGGCGGCGGCACCCGCCGCTTCTGCGCCGCGAACCACGGCACCGTCTGCCGGAGGCCCTCGCGCAGCGGCACCTTCGGGGCCCAGCCGAGCAGCTCCCTCGCCTTGGTGATGTCGGGGCGCCGGCGCTGCGGGTCGTCGGCCGGCAGCGGGCGGAACACCGGCGCGGCCGAGGTCGGGGCCAGCACGCGGATCAGGTCGGCGAGATCCAGGATCGTGAACTCGTCGGGATTGCCGAGGTTCACCGCGCCGTCCGGCGTCTGCGGCGTCTCCATCAGCGCGACCAGGCCGTCGACGAGGTCGGAGACGAAGCAGAAGGAGCGCGTCTGGCGGCCGCTGCCGAAGATCGTCATCGGCCGGTCGTCGAGCGCCTGGCAGATCAGGTTCGACACGATCCTCCCGTCGTCGGGACGCATCCTGGGGCCGTAGGTGTTGAAGATCCGCGCCACCCGCACGTCGGCCCGCCCGGCGCGCAGGTAGTCGAAGCACAGCGCCTCCGCCGCGCGCTTGCCCTCGTCATAGCAGGCCCGCGCGCCGGTGCAGTTGACGTGCCCGACATAGCTCTCGGTCTGCGGATGCACCTGCGGATCGCCATAGACCTCGCTGGTCGACGCCTGCAGGTAGCGCGCCGCCTTTGCCTCCGCGAGCGCCAGCAGCCGGCTCGTGCCCATGACGTTGGTCAGCATCGTGTGGACCGGGTCGAGCTGGTACTGCGGCGGCGAGGCCGGCGAGGCGAGGTTGTAGACGCGATCGACCGGATCGGCGATCGCAAAATCCTCGCTGACGTCGGCCTGGATCAGCTTGAAGCGCGGATGGCCGATCAGGTGGTCGAGATTGGACCGGGTCCCAGTCAGGAAGCTGTCGAGGCACAGCACACGGTCGCCGCGCCGAAGCAGCCTCTCGCACAGATGCGAGCCGACGAAACCGCCGCCCCCGGCTACGAGCGCGGTGCTGTTCATGGTCTTCACTCCATTCTGTCGGATCGGTCGCGGCGACGGGCGGACCAGCGCCGCGACGAGTTCGCGGGCGCGGGCGCGTCCGGTGTGGTCCGCGAGCACGATCTCGCGCGCCCGGTCCGCGATCCGGCGACGCGCGCCCTCGTCGGTCCGCGTCGAGCGCCGCGACGACGTCCTCCGCCGTCTCAGCGGTCAGGATGGCCTCGCCGTCGGTGAAGAGCTCCGTCAGGCCCGGCCAGCGGTCGGACAATATCGGCGTGCCGCAGGCCGCGGCCTCGAACAGGCGCACGCTCGGCGACCAGCCGAGCCGGCGCATCGCGTCCCGCGTCAGGTTCAGCGTGAAGCGCTGTGCGCTGTAGAAGGCCGCATGGCCGTGCGGCGGAAGGTGGTCGATCCGCTCGACGTTTGCCGGCCAGGCCACGTCGTCGGGATAGCCCGAGCCCGCGACGACGAAGCGCCGGTCGGGCAGGCGCCGCGCCGGCTCGAGCAGCAGCGCCTCGAGCCCCGGCTGGCGATCCGCGGAGTAGGTGCCGAGATAGCCGAGGTCCCAGCGCATCGGCACGGGCTGAGGCGCATACCGCGTCTCGTCGACCGCGCAGTAAAGCTCGACCGGACGCCGCGCGCCGAACTCCTCGCGCAGCCGCGTAAGCGCCTTGCCGCCAGAGAACGAGAAGTACACGTCGAGCAGCGGAACCTGCCGCCGCGCCAGATGCGCCTCGTCGCCGTTCGCCAGCATCTCCAGCGTCACCGGCGTGTCGATGTCGTAGAAGCAGAACCGGTCCAGCGCGATCCGGGCCAGCCCGTCGATCAGGCGCTGCCCCTCGGGCACGTAGGAGCCGACGATCACCGCATCGGCGGCCCGCAGCCGGTCGGCATGCGTCGCGAGGACCTCGCCCACGTCGTCGTAGAACGACAGCGTGCAGAAGTCCGGGTCGCGCAGGTCGCGGTGGCTCGCGTACCAGGGCACGTCGCGCTCGAGGAACAGCGTTTGGTGTCCCTCGGCGGCCAGGCCGCGGATCAGCGCGCGCCAGGTCGTCGCGTGCCCGTTACCCCAGGACGAGGACAGCGACAGGCCGAACACGACGACGTCGAGGCGGGCGCTCAATGCACCGTCTCCCGCATCTCCGCATGTTGCCGGAACAGCGCTGCGACCTGCGCCGCCCGACGGGCATAGGTGTGATCCGCAAGGACCCGGAGCAGCGCCGCCCGGCCGATCTGCTGGCGTCGCTGCGGCGACGTCGCGCGCAGGTGCTCGCAGACGTCCTGGCCGTCCCGCGCGACCAGGATCTCCTCGCCCGGCGTCAGGAACATCTCGATGCCTTCCCAGGCGTCGGTCAGGATGCAGGCGCCCGCGCCGGCCGCCTCGAAGACCCGGGTCGCAGGCGAGAACCCGGTCGCCGCCATGCTGTCGCGCGCCACGTTGAGGACGACGTCGGCCGACGAGTTCAGCCTGTTGTGCGCCGCGGTCGGCACATGGCCGAGCCGCGTCACATTCGCGGGAACTGCAGCGTCGCCCCAGCCGGAGCCCCCGAGCAGGAACCGAAGCCGTGGCAGATCCGCGGCCGGACGTAGGAAGAACTCGGCGACGCGGCTCTCGCGGTCCGGCAGCCGGTTGCCGAGGAACGCGAGGTCGCAGGCCAGGCCCGGATCGGGCTCGACGGGGAAATGCGTCGCGGGATCGAGCGCGTTGTAGACCGGCACGCAGGCCCGGGCGCCGAGCGCTGCGTAGGCCTGCACGACCGGATCGCCGCCGCCGTAGCTCAGCACCAGGTCGAGGTCGGGCAGCATCTGCCGCAACGGATCGTCCGGCGCCTGCTGCATGGCCGCGAGCGTCGCCGGGGCATCGACGTCCCAGAAGATCCGAAGCGCCCCCGGCCGCGCCGACCGCATCACCTCGCGCAGCAGCAGGTCGTCCTCGTAGCCGACGCCACTCGCCTTGACCACGACGTCGGCCGTCGCGGCTTCGGCGGCCGCGCCGCGCAGCCCTGCCTCCGACCCCTCGTAGACGCTGACGCGGCACCAGTCCGGCGGATCGATGTCGCGATGCGCGCCGCGATCCAGCACGTCCGGCTCGTAGAACGTGATCGCATGACCCTCGGCCGCCAGCGCCTTCAGCATCCCGCGGTAATAGGTTGCGGCCCCGTTCCAGTAGCTCGACAGCAGGCTCGAGCCATAGAAGGCGATGACGCTCATGTCAGTTTCTCCAGAACGTTGAGGCTGCGCGGCGCGAGACGGGCGAGCATCCCCAGAAGCTCGTCGGCGCGGTGCAGGCAGGTATGGCGGGCGGCGACGGTCTCGAGACCCCGCGCCGCCTGGTCGCGCGCAGCCTCCGGGTCGGCGAGCAGCGCCGCGAGGCAGCGCGTCATCTCGTCGCCGTCGCGCGCGTAGCGCAGGTCGCCGTCGCGAAACAGGCCCTCGCAATCCTGCCAGGGCGCGGAGACCAGCGGGATGCCGCAGGCGAGCGCCTCGAAGGGCCGGATCGTCGGGATCCCGGGAAGCGCCTCGACATAGGGCCGGCGCGGTACGTGGACCGTGACCCGGTGCCGGGCAAAGGCCTCCGGCACGTCGCTGTTGGGGATCGAGCCGCGATAGTCGATGCCGGCCGCCGCAAGGGCCCGCAGCGCATGGTCCGGGTAGCGCACTCCGTGGACCGTCGCCGACAGGCCCAGCCGGCGTACCGGCTCGACGAGGAACTCGATCAGCTCCGCGCTGCGCTCGTCGTCCCCCCAGTTGCCGACCCAGATCAGGTCGCGCTTCGGCCCCGGCGCGGGCAGCGGGCGGAACACCGTCGCATCGGCCGCCTCGTGCCAGACGAAGACCTCGCGGCCCCAGCCCGCGTCCAGGTAACGCTCCCGCAGCGCCGCGCCGAAGGCCAGCGACGGCGTCATAGCCGCTCAGATCCATACCGGCGATCTCGGCGCCCGCAGACGCGGCCCGGTGGTGGGTGTCGTGGAACAGCAGCGCGAACCGGCCGCCCCTGCGCCGGGCCGCGCCGATCCGCGCGACCAGATCCGGATCCGTCCATTCGTGCACGATGACCACGTCCGCGGCATCCAGCGCCGAGCCGTGGTCGAATCCCTCGCCGTACGTCGCCCATTCCAGGTCCGGAAACGCCGCTACGAACGCTTCCACCGCGCCGGGGCCGCGTTCGGCGACCATGTTGCCGCGGCTCCAGCTGTCCTCCGGCTCCAGCGCGAGCGTCCGGTGGCCTCGCCCGTTCAGCGCCCGCATCACCCCGCGCAGGAAATGCGCGTTGCCATGATTCCAGTCCGAGACCAGGGAATGCGTGTAGAACAGAAACTGCATCCGTCTATTCCGCCTGAAGGGCGAGCAGCGGCGCCATCGCGCGCGCATGGACGCAGCGCGTCGCCCGCGCCTGCCTCGCCGGCGAATAGCTTTCGGCCTGCCTTCGCGCCCGGGCGCCGAGTTCGCTGCGCAGCGCCGGCGCCTGTGCCAGCCGGTTCACGCATTCGACGAACTGCGCCGGCGAGCGCGGATCGAAGAACAGCGCCGCATTGCGCCACAATTCCCGAAAGGTCGGGATGTCCGCCAGGACGAGCGGGGCGCCGTGCCGCGCCGCCTCCAGCACAGCCAGCCCGAACGGCTCGTAGAGCGAGGGCGATGCGAAGATGCCCGCCCGCGCGATTTCCGCCAGCGTCTGCGCATGCGACAGCTGACGGCTCTCCAGATGTCGCAACTGCGGACCGGCTCCGTCGGGCCCTCGCGTCGCGCCGATCAGCCGGATCGGCCAAGGGGCCGACGGCGCCGCGTCGTCGAGCAGCCGCACGTTCTTGCCGTCGTCCCACCAGCGCCCGGCCGCGCAGATGAAGGCTTCGCGCGCCACGACTTCGGGCGTGATCCGCGTCGCGTTCGGCACCACCCTGACCGGCCCGATCTCGCCGTAGCAACGCGTCAACGCGCTTGCGTGGCTCCGCGACGGCGCGATCACCGCGTCGGCGCGGCGCAGGCCCGCGGCGGTCAGGTCCCGATGCCAGCCGAAGCCGGGCGGCGCCGGCTCCCTCCGCACCTGGGCGAACCAGGTGGCGAGGCACGAATGGGACATGGCAACTACCGGCAACGACGTGCGCAGCCCCGCTGCCTGCGACGGCAGGTTCAGGTGCAGAAGCGTCGCGCCGCTCCACGACGCCGCGTCGACAATCCGCGCGCCGACACCGCTCAACGCCTCCGGCCGATCGACCATCCAGTCGAGCGGCAGCTCGCTCCAGAAAAGCGCTCCCAGCGCCTCCGCTTCCCGGCGCTGGGCGGCGTCCGGCTCGGGGCCGAAGCCGAGAAAGCTGACCGAGGTGCCTTCCGCCGCCAGTTCCGCCGCCAGGTCCATGCAGTAGCGCCAGACGCCGCCGACGGCGTCGACGGTGAACAGGACGCGCTTCATGCGGACAACCTCTCGGCCATCTCCGGGTCCTGCCGGAGCCGGTTCTTGCACAGCCAGCCTGCGAGTCCGCGCAAGCCCTGCCGCCACGGCGTCGCGGCGCTCCACCCGGTCGCGGCCCGGAGCAGCCGGGCGTCGGCGACGAACCAGGGCTGGTCTCCGGGCCGCCATGGCTCGTAACGGACCTCGACGGGACGGCCGGTGATCTCGCCGATCTCCGCGAGCACCCGGCGCAGGCTGACGGCGTTCGCGGGGCCGCCACCGAGATTGAACGCCTTCCCGGAGAGCGCTCCGATCCGGTCAAGCACCGCCCGATACGCCGCGACCGCGTCGGAGACCTCCAGGACGTCGCGCACCTGCCGGCCGGTGCCGTAGATGGTGATCGCACGGCCCTCCAGCGCACGGATCAGGAAATGGGCGACCCAGCCCTGGTCCTCGGTGCCGAACTGCCGCCGCCCGTAGACGCAGCTCATCCTCAACGCGGCGGTCGGCATCCCGAAGCTCTTTGCGTAGTCGAGCACGTACTGGTCGGCCACGCCCTTGGAGCACCCGTAGGGCGTGCAGAAATCCAGCGGTCGCGTCTCGTCCACGCCGTTCCGCGCGATGTTCCGATCCAGAGGCGCGCAATCCACTTCGGATTCGACGACCTCCAGATCGGCGAGCGCGCCGTAGACCTTGTTCGTCGACGCGAAGACCATCGGGATCCGCCGGTCTGCCGCCCGCAGCGCCTCGAGCACGTTCACCGTCCCGCGCGCGTTGACATCAAAGTCGTGGACCGGCGCTCCCAGACTGGTGGTGACGGCCGTCTGCGCCGCCAGATGCACGACGCATTCCGCGTCGGACAGGACGGTCGCGAGCTCCCGCTCATCGCGCAGGTCGACAGGTGCCGGATGGACGCGGCGGCCGAACCGGTCGGTCAGCTCCGCCAGGTTCTGCTCGACGCCCGGCCGGCTGAGGTTGTCCAGCAGGATGACCTCTCGGCCCTCCCGCAGGAAGCTCTCGGCCAGGTTCGCTCCTATGAACCCGCAGCCGCCCGTGATCACCGGCAGTCGACTGGGGCGCGCGATCCGCGGCGAGGCGAGCCCCGCGACGGCTTCCACCGCGCCGGGTCCGCCCTTCTCGAGGATGCGCGCCAGCAGCTTCGGATGGCCCTCGGCCGACACCGCGCCCAGATGGTAGTGCCTGGGATCGAACCACAGCCCCTCCTGCGAGGCCACGTCGGATCGCAGGTCCTGCCAGCCGTACCAGTAGACCCGGTCCGCCGAGGTGCGCAGCGCCTGCGCGAAGCGGCGCACCTGCTCCATCTCGTCGCGCCGCCAGGTCGAATAGCCGGTCTCGGTGATCCAGAATCTCGGCATCCGGCGCCCAGCGGTCGAGGATCGCGCGCATCTCTCCCAGATGCATGTCCCATCCGCCCCAGGCGCCCTCCACGCTGTCCCAGGTTCCCGGAAAGCCGTGCATGCCGACCGCCGACATCAGCGGCAGAAGGCCGCGCTCGCCCATCAGGTTCAGCCAGTACGGATCGAAGGGGCTCGGCCCCGCCAGCACCGGCTGCCAACCCCGTTCGCGCGCCCAGTGCGCGGCGGCGCCGATCATCTCGCAGAACAGCGCGAAGTCCGCATCGACGCGCCAGTCCCAGTCCAGCAGGTTGTTCGGCTCGTTCCACAACTCGACATGCGTGAAGTGACCGCCATGCCGGGTCAGGACCGTGTCGATGAAATCCGCATAATCCTGCAGCCGGCGCGGCGGCGCCAGAGCAGCGCCCGGTCCGCGACAGCGACGGCGGCGTATAGTGGATGCAGGGCAGCAGCTCGAAATCGGAGGCGAGTCGCGGGATCAGCCAGTCGAACCAGGCCTCTCCGCCCGGCGCGTGATACTCGGCCCACGACAGATGCGTCCGAAGGTAACGCGCCCCGGATGCGGCCATCGCGGGGACCAGTTCCTCCACGCGCCGGTGCTCCCCCGGCCGGAACCACTCCACGAGCCCGAAACCGCGCTTCATGCAACGAGCCCTCGATCCTCGAGCGCGCGCCGCATCTCCGCGCCCCTGTCGACCGCCGGCGTCGTGCGCACCCACTCCACGAACGGGTCGAGCGACGCCTCCAGCCTGTGCTCCGGCTCGAAGCCGAGCAGCGCGCGCGCCTTCGAGATGTCGGCAAAGCAGTTGCGGATGTCGCCGGCCCGGTACTTGCCGACGATCTCGGGCGTCAGGTCGGGCACGCCCATCGCCTCGGCCAGCATCTGCGCCACTTCGGCGATCGCATAAGCGTGGCCGGATCCGATGTTGATCGTCTCGCCCACCGCGCCATCGCTTTCGAGCGCGAGGCGGAAGGCGCGGGCCACGTCCCGGACATGGACGAAGTCGCGCTTCTGCGCGCCGTCCTCGAACACCATCGGGCGGGCGCCGCTCGCGAGCCGGGCCGCGAAGTTGGCCAGCACGCCCGTATAGGGGTTCGACAGCGCCTGCCCGGCCCCGAACACGTTGAACAGCCGCAGCGCGACCGCGTCCACGCCGTAGGCGTCGCCGAAGATCAGGACCGCCCGTTCCTGCGCGTATTTGGTCAGCGCGTAGATCGACGCCAGATCGACGGTCTTCGCCTCGTCGGTCGGCTCGGGCGTCATAGGGGCGCCGTCGGCGCCCCGGACCTCCCAGTGCCCCTGCCGCAGATCCTGCGGCCGGCGCCGGGCCGCTCCGTGCCGGGCGCCCGCGCCGTCGCGATAATAGCCCTCGCCATAGACGCTCATCGACGAGGCGACGACGACCCGCCTGACATCGCTGCGCCCGATCTCCTCGAGCAGCACCGCGGTGCCTAGATCGTTGGCCTCGGTGTAGCGCGCGATCTCGTACATCGACTGGCCCACGCCGACCTCGGCAGCCAGGTGCACGACGTTCTCGACGTCGCGCAACGCCTCCGCCAGCGCCTGCCGGTCGCGCACGTCCGCGCGAACGAGCCGGGCGTCCGCCTCGCGGCGTTTGGTCTCTCCGTGCACCTGGTCGATCATCGAATCGTACGCGACAACGTCGTGTCCGGCCCGCGAAAGTTCGTCGGCGACGTGACGGCCGATGAAGCCGCATCCTCCGGTAATCAATGTGCGCGTCATCGCCTGATGCTCCCGCTGCTGTGCCAGACGGATCTCAAACGGAAACCCCGCGCAAAATGTTCCCAAAACATTCCAAGCAATTCGGACGCCGACCTCACGCCGGGCGCAGGAGCGGCGACGAGGCAGCATCTTGTTCAAAGTCATCAATGACTTCCGGCCGGCGGGAACAAGAGCCTTTCGAAATGGTTCATCCGGAGCAGAGGTCAAAGGAGAACGACGATGCGTGACGACGTGGGACCGGGCGAAACGAAGGCGCGGCGCGTCGTTGCGGAAGGCGCCGCCGCGGCCCGCGTGATGCGCCCCGGCGAGATCCGCATCGAGCCGCTCGACCTGCCGCGTCCCGGAGCGGGCGAGGTGCAGATCCGGCTCGAGGGCTGTGGCGTCTGCGCCTCGAACCTCGGTCCCTGGGCGGGGCCCGAGTGGATGTCGTTTCCGCTGGAGCCCGGCGCGCTCGGCCATGAAGGCTGGGGGCGGATCGCGGACGTGGGGCCCGGGGTGATCGACTTCGGGCCGGGGGACCGGGTGGCGTTCCTCGGCAGCCACGGGTACGCGACCCACGAGAACGTCGCCGCCTCGGCGGTCCTGCCCCTCCCGCCGACCCTCGACCACCGTCCGTTTCCGGCGGAGCCCCTCGGCTGCGCGATGAACATCCTGCGCCGCAGCGGCATCCGCGAGGGCGATGTCGTCGCCATCGTCGGGGTGGGCTTCCTGGGAGCGCTGCTCACGCGCCTCGCCGTCGACGCCGGCGCGCAGGTCATCGCGATCAGCCGCCGTCACGAGGCGCTCGACATCGCCGCGCGCGCCGGCGCCGCGCACATCGTGCCGATGGACGATCACGCCCGGATCATCGAGACCGTCGGCGGGCTGACCGGCGGGCGGCTCTGCGACGTCGTCATCGAGGCGGCCGGCTACCAGTGGCCGCTGGACCTGTCCGCCGAACTCGTGCGCGAGGGCGGGCGGCTGGTCGTCGCGGGCTACCACCAGGACGGCCCGCGCCAGGTCAACATGCAGATGTGGAACTGGAAGGGCATCGACGTTGTCAACGCGCACGAGCGCGACCCGCAGGTGCAGATGGAGGGCATGCGCGCGGCGGTCGAGGCGGTTGTCCGCGGCCGTATCGATCCCGATCCGCTCTACACGCATGTCTATCCGCTGGACCGGCTGGCCGAGGCTCTGGACGCGACGCGCGACAAGCCCGACGGCTTCGTCAAGGCCCTGGTCGCATGCGTGTGATCGCGGCCTCCGCGCCGGCGCCCCATCGGCGCCCAAGGGTCGCCTTCCTCGGCCTCGGCTGGATCGGCATCGGGCGCATGCGCGCGCTTTGTGAAGCCGGGGCGGTCGAGGTCGCGGCGCTCGCCGATCCCAGCCCCGCGGCGCTCGACGCAGCCCGCGCCCTCGCTCCGGAAGCCGCCCGCTGCGCCGGGATCGACGACGTGCTCGCGCTCCGGCCGGACGGGCTGTTGATCGCGACGCCGAGCGCGCTCCACGCCGAGCAGGCCATCGCCGCGCTCGCGGCCGGCGTATCCGTGTTCTGCCAGAAGCCGGTCGGGCGCACCGCGGCCGAGGCAGCTTCCATCGTCGACGCCGCGCGCAAGGCCGACCGCCTGTTGGCCGCCGACCTCTCCTATCGCCATGCCGCGGCGTTCATCGCGCTGGTCGAGGCCTCCCGGGCCGAGACGTTCGGCCGCCCCTACGCCGCCGACCTGACGTTCCACAACGCCTACGGCCCCGACAAGCCCTGGTTCCGACAGCCCGAACTCGCCGGCGGCGGGTGCCTGATCGACCTCGGCGTACACCTCGTCGACCTGGCGCTGCGGCTCTTTCCCGACGCGAAGCTGCGCTGCGTCTCCGCCCGACTGCACAGGGCGGGCGGCCTGTTCCGCCCCGGCTCGGACCATGTCGAGGATCATGCGGTCGCCACGCTCGAAGGCGCCGCCGGCGAGGTCGTCCGCCTCGCCTGTTCGTGGAACCTGCCTGCAGGATGCGACGCCATCATCGCCGTTGATTTGCACGGGACCAGCCAGGGGGTCTCGCTGCGCAACGAGAACGGCTCGTTCTACCACTTCTCGACGGACCTGCACGAGGGAACCCGCAGCACCCGGATCCAGTCGCCGCCCGACGCCTGGGGCGGCCGCGCCGCGCTGGACTGGGCGCGGCGCCTGGCCGCGGGCGGGCGTTACGACGCGGACTGCGAGAACCTCGTCACGATCGCGGGCTGCATCGACGCGATCTACGCGGCGGCGTCAACGCCTCCGGCGCGCGCCCGGCCGGCTGCCGAACGCGCGACGGCTTAGAGGTCCGTCATCCACCGAGACCGGCGCCGCGACGCCCATGGCCGCTCCTTTGTCACCCGCGTCCCCGGAAGCGTTCGGCGAACCTCCGCTGGACATAGGGGATGACCCGGTCCGGCTGGCTGAGCTTGTTCATCTTGTCGAGCAGGTCGCGGTAGTCGCCGTACCGGTTGACCGGGAGCGACAGCGCCTCGGGCCACAACTCCCGGATCGCCAGATCGAACACGCGCGCCTCCCCCTTCTCGTGCGGCGGCGTCGAGAGGAACGCGGTCTGCACGGCCCTGTCGGTGTAGGGCATCAGCTCCGGCTTCTGTGCGAACTGCGCCGGGCGGAACAGCGGCAAGTAGCACATCTCGAGGAAGGCGAGGTCGAGGATCGCCGAGAACGGCAGCCAGTCCACGCCGGCGAGCCAGGCCTCGACGTCCCCCAGGATCTCCGGCACGACAGGGACACTCATCCGCTTCAGGATCATCTCGGCCGTGGGTCGCACCCGATCCACCGTCGCGAAGTCGGTGCGGTACAGACGCGCACGTCCCGTTTCGCCATGAAGCCCGGTCAGGATCAGATCGCAGTCGATCTGCCGGGCGCTGGGGTGCAGGCGACGGTTCGCATGCCGGATCGTGTGCCCGGTCGCGCGGTCCCAGGCTTCCTGTTCGTCGCGCGTCGCCTCGACGAACGGGTACAGCCGATGGCGCAGGCCGAGCCGCTCCGACAGCGCGCGGGCGACCACGTCATCCATGCCGGGCCGGTCATGCGCAAGCGTATAGAACTCGACCCGGTCGGCGACGCCGCGGCAGGCCGCCGCCATCAGTCGACTGTCGTACCCGGCGGTCAGCGCGACGGCGGCGCGGTGCTCGTTCGACGCGACGCGGATGAAGTCCGAGACCTCGGCAGCCACCGTCACGGCCGTGCTGGCGGCAGTCGAATCGCGGTTGAACTCGCCCGAACGCGGCCAGAACCGGACCGCTTTCCACGTCGTCAGGTCGAGGTAATGGTTCGGAAGCAGGCGCACGACGCCCTGATGGGCCGTGAGCGTACCCGGAATCCAGGTCTCCACCCCCCGCCGCTCGACCAGCACTCGGTGACGCAGCGCCAGGAGCCGATCCCGATACTCGTCTTCATCGAAGATCGCCGCCGCCGATGTGCCGGCGCGCCGGCTGCCGGGACAGAAGACGATCGGCAGCGTCGCGGAGCAATCGGGATAGAGGCGCGGCGCGAGCGCCCCGCCGGTCATCGCGGCAAAGCTGCCGCGCATCCGGTCGAGAAGCCGCGTCTCGAAGTCATGGAAGCCCGCAATCGGCGCCTTCATGCGAATGCGGTCGCCGTCGATCACGAAGCCGGACCCGTCACGCGGCGAGAGCACCAGGCCGTAGAGTTCGCCAAGCGCCTCGCCGGTCGACCCTTCGATCGCGTAGCGGCGGACTCCGGCGCCAGTTTCCACTCGCCAGGCGCCGCGATCGTCCCGCAATTCGAGACTCAGCACGTCGTGATACGCGGAGGTCTTGATCTTCTTGTCGATATACATTCTTTACGATCCACACAGGATGGATCTCTTGCTCCGGCCTGCAGGAGTTCACGCACGTTCGCGGATTTCATCAGTCGAAGCGAAGAGAGCTACGTTAAATTGATTTCATCAGAAACAGATATATTACATTTGATCATTCCTGTACTGCCCAGTTCAAAAATACAGCAGGCCATCTTGCGCGGCAATTCCTGAACTTTGAAGCAGTTAACAAACGGATACATGATTAAGGCTCCGCGCAAGCGGTCATATCTTGCCGATGGATCCGCGCGGATCAACGAACAGCGACCGTCCGGTATTGCCGAAGCTTTCAGACCGCTGTCCGCCGGCCGATGACCTTGGAGTGGCGCGATCGACTTGAAGCCTGGACGCATGCCGCCGGCGACCTGCGCAACGCGACCGACATCATGCCAAATCCGGGAGGGGAGAAAATGCGCGCCCAAAAAAAACTCGGGCACAGAACCCTGGGCTCCAGAGCCCGGTTCTCGTCGTGTCTTGCAGCTCCGGTGGTAGCCCCTACGGGAGTCGAACCCGTCTTTCCAGATTGAGAATCTGATGTCCTAACCGATAGACGAAGGGGCCATTCCAGGCGGCAGTCTAGTGGTACACCCTACGGGAGTCGAACCCGTCTTTTCAGATTGAAAATCTGACGTCCTAACCGATAGACGAAGGGTGCACGCGGGGCGCTATCTAACCTCGGGAGATCCGGGGTTCAAGCGGATCTTTGACCTTCCGCTGGAGTGCGCCCCTGCGCCTGGACAGTTTCAGGCGGCGTCTTTGACCGTCTGGCGGGCGTTGTGGTCCTCGAACTGGCTGGGGCTCAGGTATCCCAGCGATGAATGCAGGCGCTTGGCGTTGTAGACGTCGTCGATGAAGCGGGGCAGATCGACGGCGACGTCGTCGTTGGTTTCGTACTCGTTGAGATACACCGCCTCGACCTTGAGCGTCTTCATGAAGCTCTCGGCCTTCGGGTTGTCGTAAGGATTTCCACGCCGGCTCATCGAGCCGATGAAGCCATGCTCGGACACCAGCGCCCTGTGCGCCTTCGCGGCGTACTGCGACCCGCGGTCCGTGTGCATGACGCAGCCGGGCAGCGGGCGCCGCAGGGCGATGGCGCGCTCGAAGGCGGCGACCGCGAGGCGGGCGTCGATGCGGCGACCGATGGCATAGCCGACCACGCGCCGCGACCGGGCGTCCAGGACAATGGACACATAGACGAAGCCAGCGGCGATGGCGACGAAGGTGATGTCGCCGACCCAGAGTTGATCGGGCGCATGGGTCTCGAAGTCCCGGGCGACCAGCGGATAGATCGGTCCGTCATGGTCGCTGTCGGTGGTTTTCGTGAAGCGCCGCCGTCGTCTCGAATTGAGATCGTGCAGCTTCGTCAGTCGCCTGACCTTCTTGCCGTTCACGGCCCAGCCCCGGTGGCGCAGCTCGGCGCCGACGCGGCGATAGCCATAGCATTCCCAGGCGTCGGCGATGGCGCGCATCTCCGCATCTCCGCGACCAGCGCCGCATCGGCGTCCGCAGGATCCGGCGCGGCGTCATAGCTCGACCGTGCGACGCCCATCAGTTCGCATCCTCTTTGGACGGAGACGCTGCGGGGCCGGCGATCACGGATGTAGGCGCGCTTGTCGGCGAGGGTCCGCAGAAGCCCCCCCTTTGACGAAGGCCAGTTCCAGCGCCTGCTTGCCGACGAGCCGCTCCAGCGCCGCGATGCGCGCCTCGTAGGTCGCCAGCAGTTCGGCGGCCGCGACATCGTCGTTGAACTCGCCGGCCTCGGCCTTTGCGATCCACACCCGGATCAGGTCGCGACACACATCGTGGCGCTTGGAGAGGCCGTGAAGCGTCTCCCCGGCGTTGTACTCGGCCACGACCTGGCGCTTCAGATCCATACTGTGGCTGCGGTGGCGTCTCGGCATCGGCCTTCTCCCTCGGATAGGCCCGAGCCGGTCAAATCATACGCGAAAATCTGTCCAGTCCGAGGGGCGCACTCCAATCGGGGGTCATTTCGACGGCGCCGCATCCTCGACATGCAGCTTCACCCGCCTCCGTCCGCCCCAGTCGTCGCATTCCAGTCGGCCCGCGACATGCAGCCGCGCGCCCGCCGATCCCGCGATCAACGCCCCCAACGGCCCGCCCGCCGCGCGAAAGGCGATCGCCTCCAGGCGCGGCGCGCCCGGCGCATCGGCGAGGCTCAGCGCCAGGTGCCCGGCCCCGACCTGGCGCGCGCCGACGACCCGTACGTCGGCCGCGACGATCCGCGGCGCGGGACTGCCTGCGCCGTAGGGTCCCGCCGCCACGATCGCCTCGGCGAGCGCCACCGTCGCCGCCGCCGGACCGACCAGCCCCTCGATCACGAGCGCGAGCGGCCCCTGCGACCCCGCCCCCTGCCGCGCCAGCAATTCGCCGAGCCGCGCCATCGCGGGCTCGAGCTGCGCGCGCGTCAGGCTCAGCCCCGCCGCCATCCTATGCCCGCCCCCGCGCTCGATCAGCCCCTCGGCCGCCAGCCGCGCGACCGAGGCGCCGAGGTCGACGCCGGAGACCGAGCGCGCCGAGCCCTTGCCGTCGTCGCCGTCGAACCCGATCACGACCGCGGGCTTGCCGAACGCCTCCTTCAGCCGCGCCGCGACGATGCCGACGACGCCCGGATGCCACCCATCGCCCGCCGCCCAGGCCAGCGGCCCCTCGGCCGCGCCATTCGCCTCGGCCGTCGCCAGCGCCCGGTCCAGCACCGCCGCCTCGATGTCGCGCCGCTCGGCGTTCAGCCGGTGCAGCCGTTCCGCCAGCGCCGCCGCCTCGTGCGGATCGGCGGTCGCGAGCAGCCGCGCGCCGAGATCCGCGGCCCCGATCCGCCCGCCCGCGTTGATCCGCGGCCCGAGCGCGAAGCCGAGGCTGGTCACGGTCGGCGCGCCCTTGACCCCTGCCTCCGCCGCCAGCGCCGCGAGCCCCGGCCGCAGCCCGCCCGCCATCACCGCGAGCCCCTGGCGCACGAAGGCCCGGTTCAGCCCGACCAGCGGCGCCACGTCCGCGACCGTAGCCAGCGCGACGAGGTCGAGCAGCGGCAGCAGGTCCGGCCCCGCCGCGCCCTCGGCCCGCATCAGCCGGTTCACCGCGACCAGCGCCAGGAACACCACCCCAGCCGCGCAGAGATGCCCGTGCTCGCCGCTCTCGTCCTGCCGGTTCGGGTTCACGACCGCGACCGCCGGCGGCAGCGTCTCGCCGCCGAGGTGATGGTCGAGCACGATCACATCGCAGCCCGCCGCCGCGATCGGGCCGTGGCTCAGCGTGCCGCAATCGACGCAGACGATCAGGTCGTGCGCGGCCCCGAGCTTCGCCATCGCAGGCTCGTTCGGCCCGTAGCCCTCCTCGATCCGGTCGGGCACGTAGATCGTCGCCGTCCGGCCGAGGCCGCGCAGCCAGACCTGCAGCAGCGCCGCCGAGGCGCCGCCGTCGACATCGTAGTCGGCGAAGACCGCGATCCGCTCGCCGCGCGTCGCCGCCGCATGCAGCCGTGCCGCCGCCCTCTCCATGTCGCGCAGCCGCGACGGATCGGGCATCAGGTCGCGCAGGCTCGGCGCGAGATAGGCCAGCGCCTCGGCCGGCGCCACGCCCCGCCGCGCGAGGATGCGCCCGATCAGCTCGCCCTGCCCGCTCGCCTGCGCGATCGCCTGGGCGAGCCGGTCCTCGGCCGGCGTCGGCCCCTCCCAGCGCCGGCCGGTCGCCGACCGCTCGACGTCTAGGAAGGCCGGGACCTGCAGCGCCAGAGGCGCCTCGGCGGTCACTGCGGATCGCCCCTGTCAATCGGGTCGTCGCGCCATTCGCGCGCCGGCGCCCGCGCCCCCGACCCGGCCGAGGGCCGCGCGAGCCCGAGCAGGACCTGCATCCGCCGGATGCCCGCATAGAGGCCGAAGCCCGCGAACGCGAGCCAGATCAGCAGGAACGGCGCCGCGCCGAGTTCGCCGCGCAGCGCCGCCGCGCCGACCATCCAGATCACGACGAGGATGCTGGCGGTCCAGAGCACCAGCCAGACCGCCATGAAGATGATCCCGGCCCGGCGCCGCGTCGGCTCCGCCATGCCGCCTCCCTACTGGTTGTGCTGGCGATAGATGATCCGGCGCAGCGAGCCGGTCTTCGAGCGCATCAGGATCGTCTCGGTCTCCAGCCACTCGCCGTCGCGCCGCGCGCCCGCGACGATCGAGCCGTCGGTCACGCCGGTCGCGGCGAAGATCACGTCCGCCGTCACCATCTCGTCGCGCGTGTAGATCCGGTCCAGATCCTCGACGCCGTGCTTGCGGGCGCGGCCGCGCTCGTCGTCGTTGCGGAACAGGAGCTTGCCCATCATCTGGCCGCCCATGCATTTCAGCGCCGCGGCCGCCAGCACGCCTTCAGGCGCGCCGCCCGAGCCCATGTACATGTCGATGCCGGTCTTCTCCGGCTCGGCGCAGTGGATCACGCCGGCCACATCGCCGTCGGTGATCAGCCGGATGCGCGCGCCGGACGACCGGATCTCCTCGATCAGGTTCTCGTGGCGCGGGCGTTCCAGCACGCAGACCATGATCCCGTCCTGGCCGACGCCCTTCGCCTTCGCCAGCGCGGCGATGCGCTCGGTCGGGGTCATGTCGAGCGAGACCACGCCCTCCGCATAGCCCGGCCCGATCGCCAGCTTGTCCATGTAGACGTCCGGCGCATGCAGCATCGAGCCGCGCGGCCCCATCGCGATCACCGCAAGCGCGTTCGGCATGTCCTTCGCGGTCAGCGTCGTGCCCTCGAGCGGGTCCAGCGCGATGTCCACGCCCGGCCCCTTGCCGGTGCCAACCTCCTCGCCGATGAACAGCATCGGCGCCTCGTCGCGCTCGCCCTCGCCGATGACGACGACGCCCTTGATGTCGAGCAGGTTCAGCTGGCGCCGCATAGCGTCGACGGCCGCCTGGTCGGCGGCCTTCTCGTCGCCCCGGCCGATCAGCTTGGCCGCCGCGATGGCCGCCTGCTCCGAGACCCTGGCGAGTCCCAGCGAGAGCATTCGATCGGCGAAGATCAGATCGTCAGACATACACGGAGCCCTTTCACTACTTGGCAACCCGCTCGCATCTCTAGGGATCCGCCGGCGCCGGGGCAAGCGCTACGCCGCCGGTCAGCTTTCCGGGGCGGTGGTATCGCCCTTGCCCAGCGCGCGCTGCATCAGCACCACGTCGACCCACTGGCCGTGCTTGTGCCCGACCGAGCGCAGCACGCCGATATGCGCGAACCCCGCCGAGGCATGCAGCGCGATCGAGCCGTGATTTGCCCGGTCGCCGATCACCGCGACCATCTGCCGGTAGCCCAGCCCGGTCGTGATCTCGATCAGCGCGGACAGCAGCGCGCGGCCGATCCCCCGCCCGACGGCGCTGGTGTCGACATAGACCGAATCCTCGACCGTGTGCCGCCAGCCGGGGCGCCCGTGATAGAGGTCCGCGTAGGCGTAGCCGAGTATCCGCCCGTCGCGCGCGGCGACCAGCCACGGCAGCCCCTGCTCCGCGACGGCCGCGTGCCGGCGCGCCATCTCGGCCTCGGCGGGCGGGTCGTACTCGAACGATCCCAGCCCGGCCCGGACATGATGGCCATAGATCGCCGTGATGGCCGGCAGGTCGCCGGCCTCGGCGGCGCGGACCTCGAACGGCCCCGGCTCAGACATCTTCGATCCGGATCGCGACCGGCGCGTCGCGGCAGACGTCGAGCGCCGCGATCGCGGCCAGCGCGCCGTCGAGCGCGTCGCGGCGCGCGAGATGCGTGACGATCAGCACCGGCGCCTCCGCGCCCGCATGGGCGACCTGGCGCATCCGGTTGATCGAGATGCCGGCGTCGCCCAGCGCGGCGGCGACCCGCGCCAGCGTGCCCGGCGCATCGGCGAGCAGGAACCGCAGGTAATAGGCGGCCTCGCCCCCGCCCCCGCCGTCTCCGTCGCCGGGCGCGGCGAGGTCCGCCGCCGGCCGGCCGAAGGCGGGGATCAGCAGGCCGCGCGCGATGTCGACGATGTCGCCGACGATCGCCGAGGCGGTCGGGCCCTCGCCGGCGCCGGGGCCGCTCATCACGATGCGGCCGACGAAGTCGCCCTCGATCACCACCATGTTCGTCACGCCCTCCAGCTGGCCGAGCGGCGAGGCCAGCGGCACCAGGCAGGGCTGCATCCGCGCCTCGACGCCCGCCTCGCCGGCTTGCGCGACGCCGAGCAGCTTGATCCGGTAGCCCATGTCCGCGGCGTGCTCGATGTCGGCGAGGTTGACCCGCTCGATGCCCTCGACCGAGATCGCGTCGTAGTCCACCTGCGAGCCGAACGCGGTCGCGGCCAGCAGCGCCAGCTTCTGCGCCGCGTCGACGCCGCCCACGTCGAAGCTCGGGTCGGCCTCGGCGTAACCCAGCCGCTGCGCCTCGGCCAGCACCTCGGCATAGGGCGCCTCGCGCGCCTCCATCTCGGTCAGGATATAGTTGCAGGTGCCGTTCATCACGCCCATCAGCCGCGTGATCGCGTTGCCGGCCAGCCCCTCGGTCAGCGCCTTGACGACCGGGATGCCGCCCGCGACCGCCGCCTCGAAGCGCAGGCCGACGCCGGCCGCCTCCGCCGCCTCGGCCAGCGCCTGTCCGTGACGGGCCAGCATCGCCTTGTTCGCAGTCACCAGATGCTTGCCGCCCGCGAACGCCGCCATCGCCGTCGCCTTCGCCGGCCCGTTCTCGCCGCCCATGACCTCGACGACCAGATCGACGTCCGGGCGCCGCGCCAGCGCGACCGGGTCGTCCTCCCAGGCGTAAGCGGACAGATCGACCCCCCGGTCGCGCCGCCGCGACCGCGCCGAGATCGCCGTGATCTCGACCGGACGGCCCGCGCGCGCAGCAATCATCGGCCCATGCGTCTGCAGCAACCGCACGACGCCCGCGCCCACGGTGCCGAGGCCGGCAAGGCCGATCCGAAGCGGTTCAGTCATGGAGTTCTCCGGCGTTAACACTTTTAGTCACACAGATCAGAGGCTTGAACATGGTCCCATCGTGCGACCGTGCCTTCTTCAGACCAGTTCCCCCTCGGAGTGGTGCTTCTCGAGCAGCGCCTGGGCGTTCGCCATCACCCGGCGCACGCCCCGCGCCGCCTGCCGGATCCGGTGCTCGTTTTCGACCAGGCCCAGCCGCACGAACCCCTCGCCGTATTCCCCGAATCCGATGCCCGGCGCGACCGCGACCTCGGCCTCGCGCAGCAGGATCTTCGAGAACCCCATGGACCCGATCTCGGCATAGGCCTCCGGCACCGGCGCCCAGGCGAACATCGTCGCCGGCGGCGCCGGGATCTCCCATCCCGCCCGGCCCATCGCATCCACCAGCACGTCCCGGCGCGACTTGTAGATGCCCCGGATCTCGGCGATGCAGTCGTCCGGCCCGTTCAGCGCCGCCGCCGCCGCGACCTGCACCGGGGTGAAGGCGCCGTAGTCGAGGTAGGACTTGATCCGCGTCAGCGCGTCGATCAGCCGCCGGTTGCCGACCGCGAACCCCATGCGCCAGCCCGGCATCGCATAGGTCTTGCTGAAGCGACGTGAACTCCACCGCCACGTCCTTCGCGCCCTCGACCTGCAGGATCGACGGCGGCGGGTTGCCGTCGAAATAGATCTCCGCATAGGCCAAATCCGACAGCACCCACAGGTGGTGCTTCTTCGCGAAGGCGATCAGGTCGCGGTAGAAGTCGAGGTCGGTCACCTGCGCCGTCGGGTTCGACGGGAAGGACACCACCATCGCCACCGGCTTCGGCACCGAATGGATCACCGCCCGCTCCAGCGCGCGGATGTACGCCTCGGGATCGAACCGCCCGTCGTGCAGCGCCGGCACGTGCCGCAGCGTGCCGCCGGCGATCATGAAGCCGTAGGGGTGGATCGGGTAGGACGGGTTCGGCACCAGCATCACGTCGCCCGGCGCGGTGATCGCCATCGCGAGGTTCGCGAGCCCCTCCTTCGAGCCCAGCGTCGCGATCACCTCGGTCTCCGGATCGAGCTTCACCCCGAAGCGCCGCGCATAGTACCCCGCCTGCGCCCGCCGCAGCCCCGGAATGCCCTTCGACGCCGAATACCGATGCGTGCGCGGACGGCGGACCGTCTCGACCAGCTTGTCGACGATATGGGTGGGCGTATCCATGTCCGGGTTGCCCATCCCGAAGTCGATGATGTCCATGCCCTCGGCCCGGTACTTGGCCTTGAGCCGGTTGACCTCGGCGAAAACGTAGGGCGGCAGACGCTTGATGCGGTAGAAGTCTTCGGACATGGGGCGCTCGCTGCGCTGGGGGATGGACTGCGTCACTATACCGAGGCCGCGCCCGCGGCAACATCGCGCGCACGCCGATGCCCGATTGACAACCGGCCTCGGCCACGCGCCCCTAGCTGCGCCATCGAACGGACGGGAACGCGAACATGCTGACTGCGATCGGACTGGTCAAATGGCTCGCCATCTGCATCGCCGCGATCCTCGTCGTGGTTCTCGCCGTGCGCGCCTGGCAGGCGTTCACCGATCCCGCGCTCCAGCCCTGGCACCGGTTCGCCGCCACCGAGGCCAGCGCCGAGGAGATCGCCGGCATGGACTGGGACGTCTGGATGGCGCGCGAGGACGCCGTCTTCGAGGAGGTCCGGGTCAACGTCACCGACACGCTCGAGCCGGCGCAGCAGACCCGCGAGAACCGCTATTTCGTCGGCAGCCCGATCTATCCGCCGGAATTCGCCATCGACTGGAACCGCAGCTTCGTGCTGCAGCCGGACGGTCCGCCGCGCGGCGCGGCCGTGCTGGTCCACGGCCTGACCGACTCGCCCTACAGCCTGCGCCACGTCGCGAACCTCTACCGCGACAAGGGCTTCGTCGTCGTGGCGCCGCGGATGCCGGGCCACGGCACGACGCCTGGCGGGCTCGGCAAGGCGGTCTGGCCGGAATGGCAGGCCGCGACCGCGCTCGCCGTGCGCACCGCCGTCGCGATGGCGGGCCCCGACGCGCCGCTGCATCTCGTCGGCTACTCGAACGGCGGCGCGCTCGTCACCCGCTACGCGCTGCAGGCGCTCGAGGACCCGGCGCTGGCGCGGCCCGACCGGGTCGTGCTGTTCTCGCCGATGATCGGCGTGACGCGCTTTGCCCGCTTCGCCGGGATCGCCGGCTGGCCGGCGGTGCTGCCGGCCTTCGTGCGCGCGGCCTGGTTCGACCTGATTCCGGAGTTCAACCCGTTCAAGTACAACTCCTTCCCGGTGCAGGCCGCGGTGCAGTCGCACCGGCTGACCGTCGCGCTGCAGGCCGATCTCGACCGGCTCACCCGCAGCGGCCGGATCGCGGCGATGCCGCCGGTGCTGACCTTCCAGTCGGTGATCGACGCCACCGTCAGCACGCGCGCGGTGGTCCAGGACCTGTACGGCCGGCTGCCGGCGAACGGCAGCGAACTGGTCCTCTTCGACATCAACCGAGCCGCGACGCTCGGTCCGGTGATCCGGGCGAGCGCCGGCGCGGAGATCGACCGGCTCGTGCCGATCGCGCCGCGCGACTACGCGCTGACGGTCGTCACCAACGCCGCGCCGAACGACCTCGCGGTCGTCGCGGTGACGACGCCGCCGGGCGCCGTGGCGGCGGCGACGACGCCGCTCGGCGTCGACTACCCGCGCGACGTCTACTCGCTGTCGCACGTCGCGATGCCGTTTCCGTTCACCGACGGGCTCTACGGGATGCGGCCCGATCCGGAAGACGATTTCGGCATCAACATCGGCACGCTCGCCGCCCGCGGCGAGAGCGGCGTGCTGTCGGTCGGACAGGACATGTTCGCGCGGCTCTACTCGAACCCGTTCTACGCCGAGGCCGCGGCCCATATCGCCGCGACGATCGACGCGGACTAGGGGTCGCCTTGGCGCCCGCCGGTCAGTTCCCGTCGCCGCGGCGACCGACGAAGAGGCCCGCGTCGCGCGCGGCCTGGACCAGCGCCTTCGACTTGTTGACCGTCTCCTCGTACTCGGCCGCCGGGTCGCTGTCGTAGACGACGCCGCCGCCCGCCTGGACGTAGAGGCCGCCGTCCTTGACCACGCCGGTCCGGAGCGCGATGCACACGTCCATGTCGCCGCCGGCCGCGAAGTAGCCGATGCCGCCGCCATAGACGCCGCGCTTCTCGGTCTCGAGCTCGTCGATGATCTCCATCGCCCGCACCTTCGGGGCCCCCGAGACGGTGCCCGCCGGCAGGCCCGCCAGCAGCGCCGACAGCGCGTCGTGCTCGGCCGACAGGCGGCCGTTCACGTTCGAGACGATGTGCATGACGTGGCTGTAGCGCTCGATGATGAACTGCTCGTTCGGATCGACGGAGCCGACTTCCGCGACCCGGCCGACGTCGTTGCGGCCGAGATCGAGCAGCATCAGGTGCTCGGCCCGCTCCTTGGGGTCGGCGAGCAGCTCGACCTCCAGCGCGAGATCCTCCGCCGTCGTGGCCCCGCGCGGCCGCGTGCCCGCGATCGGGCGGATCGAGACCTGCCCGTCCTTGACCCGGACCAGGATCTCGGGGCTCGCGCCGACGATCTGGAAGCCGCCGAAGTTGAAGTAGAACATGTAGGGGCTTGGGTTCGTGCGCCGCAGCGCCCGGTAGAGCGCGAAGGGCGGCAGGTCGAAGTCCATCCGCCAGCGCTGCGACGGCACGACCTGGAAGATGTCGCCGGCGCGGATGTAGTCGCGCGCCCGCTCGACCATCGCCATGTAGGCCTCGCGCGACGTGTTGGAGACCGGCGCGCCGACCGCCGAGCCCGCGCCGAGATCGCGCGACGCCGTCGGCGCGGACCGCTCCAGATCGCGCACCGCGTCCATCACGCGCTCGGCCGCCTGCGCGAAGGCCGCGCGCGCCCCGACGCCGGGGCTGACCCAGGCCGGGCTGATCACCGTCACCTCGCCCTTCACGCCGTCCATGACCACGACCACGGTCGGGCGCAGCATCAGCGCGTCGGGCAGGCCCAGCGGATCCGGGTTCACGTCCGGCAGCCGCTCGACGAGCCGCACCATGTCGTAGCCGAGATAGCCGAACAGCCCCGCCGACATCGGCGGCAGCTCCGGCGGCAGGTCGATCCGGCTCTCGGCGATCAGCGCGCGCAGGCTCTCCAGCGGCGGCGCCGCCTCGTCCTCCCAGGCGTCGGGATCGAAGCGCGCGCTGCGGTTCAGCCGGGTCTTGTCGCCGCGGCATTCCCAGATCACGTCCGGCTTCATGCCCATGAACGAGTACCGGCCGCGCACCTCGCCGCCGGTCACGCTCTCGAGCAGGAACGCGTCCTTGCGCGCCTCGGTCAGCTTCAGCATCAGGCTGACCGGCGTGTCGAGATCGGCGACCAGCCGGGTCCAGACGACCTGGCTGCGCCCGGCCTCGTAGGCGGCGGCGAAGGCGTCGTAGGCGGGCGAAAGCTGCATGGTCAGGGGAACTGCGCGATGACCTGGTCGACCATCGCCTGGTTGACCGTGAGGCCCGCCTGCGCCTGCAGCGCCTGCACGGTCAGCGCCAGCGCGTCGTCGGCCGCCTGCTGGTTCAGCTGCGCGCCGACGTTCGCGGCCAGTTCGGCGGAGGCGGGCTCGGCCGGATCGAACGGCACGATCTCGACAAGCTGCGCCAGCGCCACCCGGCCTGCGTCGGCCTCGATGACGGCGGCGCCGGCCTCGTCCGCGGCGAAGACCGCCTCGACGAGACCCGCCGGCGCGGTCGGGATGATCTCGCCCCGCGCCATCGGACCGGCGGCCTGCAACGGCCGCCCGAGACGCGCCGCGAGGTCGGCGATCGCGAGGCCTTCGTCGAGCTCCACGGCCATGTCGGCGGCCAGCGCCTCGAGCCGGCGGCCGTTCTCCTCGCTCCGCCAGTCCGCGACGACCCGGGAGCGGATTTCGTCGAGCGGGATCGGAGCCGGCGCATCGACCGCCTCGACCCGAAGTGCCGCCATCCCGCCGGACTCGAGCTCCACGAGGTCGCTCTCCACGGCGACCTCCGCCGCCAGCGCGGCCTCGCGGAAGGCCGGATCGTCGGCGAGCCCCCCGGTCGTCTCCTCCGACAGCTCGATCGTCCCCTGCTCGAACGCGCTGTCGGCGACGATCTCCTCGATCCGCGCGCCGCCGGCGATCATGTCCGCCACCGGCTGCGCCGCGTCGAGCGCCTGCGCGCGCGCGTCGATCAGCGCCCGTTCGGCGCGCAGCTCGTCCCGCGCCTCCTCGAACGGCGTCTGGCTCGCCGCCAGCACCGCGTTGATCCGGAACAGCGACGGCCCGAGCGGCGTGTCGGCGGGACCGACCACCCCCGGACCCTCGGCGCCGAAGACGGCCGCGGCCGCGTCCGGCTCGAGCGCGTCCTCGGTCACCTCGCCCTGGTCCATCGTCGCCTCGTCGAGCCCGCGCTCGGCGGCCAGCGCGTCGAAGTCGATCTCGCCGCCCTCGATGCGCGCGAGCGCCGCCTGCGCCTCCTCGGTCGTCGCGAACCCGATCCGGTCCAGAACCCGCCGCTCCGGCACGTCGTAGCGGTCGCTCGCCGCCTCGTAGGCCGCCCGCAATTCCTCCTCCGGAACCTCGATCGTCTCGGCCATCACCGCCGGATCGAGCAGCGCATAGGTGATCCGGCGCGTCTCGGGCCGCATGTAGCGGTCCTGGTTCTCCGCGTAGAACGCGTCCAGCGCCGCCGCGTCCGGCTCGCCGGCCGGCTCGGGCAGCAGGCCCGGGTCGAGCGCGATCCAGTCGAACCGGCGCTGCTCCGCCGCGAAGCCGAGCAGCGTCTCCGCCGCCGTCGCCGGCATCTCGACCGCCGATTGCAGCGAGCCCGCGATGATCTCCCGCGCCGCCTCGGCCCGCACCATCGCCTCGAACGCGGCCGGCGTCAGACCCGCGCGCTCCAGCGCGAAGGCATAGGCCTGACGGTCGAACCTGCCGTCGACGCCCTGGAACGCCGGCGTCGCGACGACAAGCTGCTGCACCGCCTCGTCCCCCGCCGACAGGCCGAGCCGCGCCGCCTCCTCGTCGAGCGCCGCATCGTCGACGAGCCGTCTCAGCACGTTGCGGTCGATCCCATATTGCTGCGCCTCGCTCATCGGGAGCTGGCGGCCGAGCTGGTTCGAGATGCCGCGCAGCTCCTGGTCGAGCGCGCGGGCATAGGCGTCGGCCTCCACCTGCGTGTCGCCGACGCGCGCGACGCTCTGCCCGCCGCCGCCGACCGTCGAGATGCCGAACCCGCCGAGCCCTATGATCAGGAAGACCAGGAGGATCCACACCACGATGTTGGATTTGCTGGCGCGAAAGGTCTTCAGCATGCGGCAAAGCTCCTGGATGCGCCCGTTGCGGCGTCTTATTCCGTGGCCCTGTGCGAGGCAAGGGCCGCCCCCCCCCGGCGCGCCGGGACGAGAACCTCCCCGCGCCCCGAACGCGCGACGCGGTCCGCCGGCGCCGCCTTGACGACCGCGGCTCTGCCCTCTAGCGGGGGGTCGCCATGGCCCCACCCCCGATCCTGACCCTGACCGACCTCTCGCTCGGCTTCGGCGGCGACGACGCGCTGCTCGCCGGCGTCAGCCTGGCCGTGCAGCCGAACGACCGCATCGCGCTGGTCGGGCGCAACGGCTCGGGCAAGTCGACGCTGATGAAGCTGATGGCGGGCGCGATCCCGCCCGACGCCGGCGAGCGCTTCCTGCGCCCCGGGCTCAGCGTCGGCTACATGGCGCAGGACCCCGACTTCGCCGGCTACGACACGCTCGGCGCCTATGTCGAGGCCGTGGTCGGACCCGACGAGACCTGGCGCGCCGAGATGGCGATGGAGGGCGTCAAGCTCGCCCCGGACCTCGCCCCCGACGGCGCCTCGGGCGGCGAGCGCCGCCGCGCGGCGCTGGCCCGCATCCTCGCCGAGGCCCCGGACCTGATGCTGCTCGACGAGCCGACCAACCATCTCGACGTCGAGGCGATCGCCTGGCTCGAGCGCCACCTCGCCGAGACCCGGGCCGCGGTCGTCGTGATCAGCCATGACCGCGCGTTCCTGCGCGCGATGACCAACCGCATCCTCTGGGTCGACCGCGGCGACGTCCGCCAGCTCGACCGCGGCTTCGACGCCTTCGAGGAATGGCGCGACAAGACCTTCGAGGAAGAGGACCTCGCCCGCCACAAGCTCGACCGGCTGATCAAGGCCGAGGCGCGCTGGGCGGTCGAGGGCATCTCCGCGCGCCGCAAGCGCAACCAGGGCCGCGTCCGCCGCCTCGGCGACCTGCGCGACGAACGCCAGGGCCAGATCGCCCGAACCGGCGCCGCCCGGATGGAGTTCGAGAGCGCGACCCGCTCGGGCCGGATGGTCGTCGAGGCCGAGGGCGTCGCCAAGTCCTTCGGGAGCCGCGAGATCGTCCGCGACTTCTCGCTGAAGCTGAACCGCGGCGAGCGGGTGGCGCTGGTCGGCCCGAACGGCGTCGGGAAGACGACGCTGCTGAAGATGCTGACCGGCGAGATCGCGCCCGACAGCGGCACGATCCGGCTCGGCGCGAACCTGAACCTCGCGGTCTTCGACCAGAACCGCGCCGCGCTCGACCCCGCCGCCAGCCTCTGGGACACGCTGACCGGCGACGCGGATCTCGGCGTCTCCGGCCGCAACGACCAGGTGATGGTCCGCGGCAAGCCGCGCCACGTCGTCGGCTACCTGAAGGACTTCCTCTTCGCCGACGCGCAGGCGCGCGGACCGGTCGGCGCGCTGTCGGGCGGCGAGAAGGCGCGCCTGCTGCTCGCGCGCCTGATGGCTCGCGATACCAACCTGCTGGTCCTCGACGAGCCGACCAACGACCTCGACGTCGAGACGCTCGACCTGCTGCAGGAGCTGGTCGACGACTACGACGGGACCGTGCTCCTCGTCAGCCACGACCGCGACTTCGTCGACCGGGTGGCGACGACGACGATCGCGATGGAAGGCGACGGCCGCGCGACGATCTACGCCGGCGGCTGGTCGGACTATCGCAGCCAGCGCACGCCGAGCCAGCCGTCCGAACCGGAGCCGAAATCCCGGTCCGCGGCCAGGGCGGCGCCGAAACCCGCCGCCGCGCCGAGCCGCTCGCAGCGCCTCAGCTTCACGCAGACGCACCGGCTGGAAAAGCTGCCTGACGAGATCGCCCGTCTCGAGGCCGAGATCGCGAAGCTCGGGACGCTGCTCGCCGATCCCGGTCTCTACGCGCGCGATCCCGACCGCTTCGCCAAGGCCACCAGGGCGATGGCGGACCGCCAGGATGCGCTGGCGCAGGCCGAGGAGGAATGGCTGGACCTCGAGGCGCGGCGGGAGGCCGCGGAGAGTTGAGCCGCCGTCCGGGCTTGGCGCGGCGCGAAACCGGGCTACGGTCCCGAGGGCGATCTTGAACTTGGAGGCTGGGAATGACGCGGGTCACTTACGAGATCATCGAACACGACGGCGGATGGGCCTACAGGGTGGACACGACCATCTCCGAGACCTTCCCGTCCCGCGACGCGGCGCGTACGGCCGCGACGCGTGCGGCGCAGGAGCAGCGCGTCCCCGACGCGACGGCGCAGATCACCTGGGAGGACGAGCGCGGCCGCTGGCACGAGGAAGTGTCGCGCGGCGACGACCGCCCCTCGGTCGCGGTCGAGGACTGACCGGGCCGGCTCAGCCGCGCCAGAACGTGCCGGTCAGCAGCACGTAGAGCGCCATCAGCTCCAGCCGTCCGGCCAGCATCAGGAACGCCATAAGCCATTTCGCGGCGTCCGGGATCCCTGCGAAGTTGCCGGCGGGGCCGATCTCCGGCCCCAGGCCCGGGCCGACATTGGCGAGACAGGTCGCCGCGCCCGAGATCGCCGTGATCGGCGTCAGGCCCAGGATCATCAGCGCCACGGCCCCGATGCCGAGCGTCAGGAAGTACATCATGAAGAACGCCATGACCGAACTGATCAGCTCCGGGCTCACGATTACGCCCTGGTAGTGCAGCGGATGCACGGCGCTTGGCCGGTGCAGGCGCCGGACCTCGACCGAGATCGCGTCGTACATCAACTGGTAGCGGAACACCTTCGGACCGCCCGAGGTCGATCCCGAACAACCACAGATCATGCCGGCGCAGAACACCAGTACCACGGCCAAGCTGCCCCAAAGCTGATAGTCGGTGGTTGCATAGCCGGTCGTGGACAGGATCGACGCGACGGCGAACAGCACCTCGCGCACCGCCTCCTCCCCGATCTGCTCGCCGCCGAGCATCCGCGCGCACAGGATCGCCGCGCAGAACATGCCGTAGATCGCGAGATAGGCGCGGATTTGCGTGTCGGCGAACAGCGGCCGGACCTCGCCCCGGCCCAGTTGCAGGAACCGCACGAAGGACATGCCGCAGATCACCATGAACAGCGTCGCGAAGTACTGCGCCAGCGGCGAGAACCCGGCAAAGGACGTGTCGTAGTTGGCCATGCCGCCGGTAGCGACGGTCGTCATCGCATGGGTGACCGCGTCGAATCCGGACATGCCCGCAATCGCATAGGAACCAGCGCACAGGACGGTGATGATCGCGTAGAGCGCGCCGAACGCGTAGGCCATCTGCTTGGCGCGCGGCAGCACCTTGCCCAGCGTGTTGAAGTCCGATGTGCGGAGCAGCTGCAACCCGCCGATGTTCAGGACCGGCATCAGGATCATCGCCAGCAGGATCACGCCGATGCCGCCGATCCACTGCAGCAGCGCCCGCCAGACCAGCACCCCGCGCGGCAGCGATTCCAGCCCGACGATCACCGTGCCGCCGGTCGTCGTCATCGCCGACATCGTCTCGAAGAAGGCGTCGGTATAGGTGAGGTCGGGCGGCCCGAGCAGGAACGGCAGCGTCGCGAACCCGGTGAAGGCCAGCCACGAGCCCGTCGTGATCAGGAAGCCCTGGCGCAGGTCGAACTCGGCGCGCCCGCGCCGTCCGCAGGCCAGCGCCAGCGCCGCCCCGGACGTGAGCGTGATCATCGCGGAAATCAGGAACGCGCCGGCGTTGCCGTCGCCCTCGGCCAGATCGACCGCGGCCGGCACGATCATCATCGCGCCAAGGAGCGTCAGCAACCACCCGACAACATAGCCGGCGGGCCTCAGGTCGACCATGATTGGGGCGCGCTCCGGGGACTCGAACCCGCGGAAACTCTGCCCCGGCGCCGGCGGTGTCAAGCCGCCGGCTGCGTCCGGGTCAACCGGCGTGGTGCAGCGTGTCGAACATGCGCGGGTCGTAGCTCGTCTGGTGGAACGTCTCGCCCCGGGTCAGGATCGACACCGCGTCGTGGCTGTGCAGCGATTCCTGGTGGCTGGCGACCACGCGGAAATCCCCGATCCGCGGCTCGGCCTCGAGCGACGCGCAGAGCAGCCGCACCGCGTCCTCGACAAAGATCGGGTTCGACCCGTTCAGCTCGGCGAAGGCCTGTTCGTCCTCGCGCTTGACCATCACCTGCGTCTCGGTGGGGATCGCCGCCGTGCAGAGATCGACCACGTCCTCGAACCAGAGCATGTCCTCGCCGACGAGCTCGACCGAGACCCGCGCCACCGAACGCTGCGAATGCGGCGTCGCGATCTGGCCCCGGGTCAGCCGCGCATGTTCGCTGAGCTCCAGCGAGCACGGGCAGGTTGACGAGTACACGTAGTCGAGATGCACGATCCGCCGGGTCGCACGCGACGACTTCACCATCTCCAGCGCCACGTTGTAGTATTGCCAGCCCTCGAGCCCGCTCCGCAGCGCGCGCTTCTTCATCGGATAGCTGAGCCGCATCTGGATGCGCGCGTCGAACGATTCGAGGTCGCCGAGATAGCTGTCGAGCACGCCGCCGATCACCTCGAACGAGAACTCGCGCTCGGCGTGCTGATAGAAGGACCGCATGATGCGGCTCATGTTGATGCCCTTCTTGTTGGCTTCCAGCGAGACCGATCCGGTGATCGCGGTCTCGAGCTGGATCTCGCCGCCAGCGCGCGTGCGAAAGCGCACCGGCAGGCGGAAGTTCGAGATGCCGACATGCTGGATCTCGGTCCGCGCGCCCTTTATCAGGTTCGACGGGCCATTCTGCAGGTCCGGCAGCCCGGCCAGGTACTGCGCATCGACCTCGAACTGGTCCGGGTAAGTGCGGTTCAGCACCGGCTGGCTCGAGGCTCCCGATCGGCCCAGCAGATCGGCCAGCGCCGTCTCGTCGCTCCCGCCCTGCGCGCCCACCCACCGTAGCAACGTGCGCGCCGCAGCCGTCGCCTCGGACATGCTGGGGCGGCAACTCGCCTCCACCGCCTCAAGGTCGCGTGTCTCGATCTGCCGGGTCGAAATATTCATGGCGACACTCATATCCTGTCTGCGTATCCAAAGCACGATCTACATGGTCGGTGCTTAACAGTTTGCTAGGAGCCGACGCGGGTTAGTTTGCACTCACCCCGCATATACAACCGTAAGGCGAATAGCGACAGAAAATCTCCTTGCGGCGGTGAATACAACCATAGGTTGTATTCAGGCGGCTGCGTCCAGCGCCCGCGTCAGATCCCGGACAAGGTCCTGCGCGTCCTCGAGACCGATCGACAGGCGCACCAGCCCGTCCGAGATGTTCAGCGCCGACCGCTGCTCGAGCGTCAGGCGCTGATGCGTCGTCGTCGCAGGATGCGTCGCCAGCGACTTAGCGTCGCCGAGGTTGTTCGAGATCTGCACGATCTCCATCGCGTTCATGAAGGCGAACGCCGCCGCCTTGCCCCCGGCCAGCTCGATCGACAGCACCGTGCCGCCCGTCTCCATCTGCCGGAGGGCCAGCGCATGCTGCGGATGCGCGGCGAGGCCCGGGTAGATCACCTGCGACAGCGCGGCATGGCCTTCCAGCGCCTGCGCGATCGCCAGCGCCGTCGCCGCCTGCGCGCGGCAGCGCAGGTCGAGCGTCTCCAGCCCCTTCAGCATCACCCAGGCGTTGAACGGGCTGAGCGCCCCGCCGGTATGCTTGAGGAAAGGCTCGAGCGCGCCGCGGATCCAGTCCCGGCGGCCCAGCACGACGCCGCCGAGGCACCGGCCCTGGCCGTCGATGTGCTTGGTCGCCGAATAGATGACCACGTCGGCGCCGAGTTCCAGACTGCGCTGGAAGATCGGCGTCGCAAAGACGTTGTCCACGATCAGCTGCGCTCCGGCGCGGCGGCAGATCTCCGAAACGCCGCGAATGTCGATGACCTCCAGCGTCGGATTGGAGATGGACTCGAGGAACGCGAGCTTGGTGTCGGGACGGATGGCCGCCGCCCACTGGTCGAGATCGGCGCCGTCGACGAAATCGACCCGGACGCCGAAGCGCGGCAGCAGCGTCTCGACGACGTAGAGGCAGCTCCCGAACAACGCGCGGGCCGAGACGACATGATCGCCGGCCTTCAGCTGGCAGAACAGCGCGCCATGCACCGCGGCCATGCCCGACGCGGTGGCGAATGCGTCCTCTGCGCATTCGAGCGCGGCGATGCGCTCCTCGAACATGCGCACCGTCGGGTTGCCGTAGCGGGCATAGATGAACTCGTCGGGACCGGATTCGATGAAACGGGCCTCGGCGACCTCGGCAGAAGGATAGACAAACCCCTGGGTCAGGAAGATCGCCTCGGATGTCTCCCCGTACTGGCTGCGCCGGGCTCCGGCATGCACGAGCCGCGTGCGCGGGCTCCAGTCGTTGGTCATGTCGGTCCCGCCCCGCCTCTGCCGCCGTCTCGCGCGTGCGGCCGTGTCGCGCATACGGCCGGCTCGCGCGTACGATGGATCCGAGCCGCTTAACCAACGAGACCGCCCGGGTCAATGCACGCGCGCGCGCCGGGACCGGGCGCAGCGACCCCCCAGCGAAACCTGGCGCGGCGAGGCGCTTGATCCTGCGCCGCCGGACTACATCTTTCGACCGAAACGTTCACGACCGGAAGGACCGACATGACCGCCCCAATCGACCTCCACTACTGGCCGACCCCCAACGGATGGAAGGTCGCGATCGCGCTGAACGAGATGGGCCTGCCGTTTGAGTTGAAGCTCGTCGACATCGGCGCCGGCGACCAGTTCAGACCAGAGTTTCTGGAGATCTCGCCGAACAACCGGATGCCGGCGATCGTCGATCCCGACGGTCCGGACGGCAGCCCGATCCCGGTCTTCGAGTCCGGCGCTATCCTGCAGTACCTCGCGCGCAAGACCGGCCGCTTCTATGGCGAGTCCGAGCGCGAGCGGGTCCAGGTCGAGGAATGGCTGTTCTGGCAGGTCGGCGGCGTCGGGCCGATGGCGGGACAGGCGCACCACTTCCTCAACTACGCCCCGAACATGGACCCGCCGAACGACCTGCCCTACGCGCAGGAACGCTACCGCAACGAGGTCGGGCGGCTCTATGGCGTGCTCGACCAGCGGCTCGCGAACCGGGATTTCGTCGCCGGCGCGTATTCGATCGCGGACATGGCGATCTGGCCTTGGGCGAACGGCTGGGAGAACCAGCAGCAGGACATCGCAGAATTCCCGCATATGAAGGCCTGGCTCGACCGGATGTGGGAACGGCCGGCGGTGCAGGCCGGACGCAAGCTGGCGGCCGAGCGGCGGCAGGATCTGAAGACCGACCGGAACGCGCAGAACATCCTGTTCGGAAAGCGCAGGCGCGCCTGAGTTGCGCCCGGCCCACGTCAGCCGCTCGGGCGGCTGATGCTCGATCCGCCCTGTTGCGGAAGGCGTTAACTTCGCGGCGACACTGGTTACGGCTTTGTTGACGGCAAGCTCAAGTTCGTTTGATTACAACATGTTGACGGGACGGGCACGCGTGCCCGGCCCAGGCGTCAGGCGCTGCCGATCAGGATTCCGGCCGCCAGCACCAGCGACCCGCCCAGCACGACCTGCAGCGCGGCGCGCAACCAGGGCGTCTCCATGTATCGGTTCTGGATCCAGGTGATCGCCCACAGTTCGACGAAGACGACGGCGATTGCGATCGAGGTGGCAGTCCAGAAATCCGGAATTAGGTAGGGCAGCGTGTGCCCGAGACCGCCGATGGTCGTCATGATCCCCGACGCCAGCCCGCGCTTGATCGGCGAGCCGCGCCCCGACAGCTTGCCATCGTCATGCGCGGCCTCGGTGAAGCCCATCGAGATGCCGGCGCCGACCGAGGCCGACAGCCCCACCAGAAAGGTCTGCCACGTGTCGCCGGTCGCGAAGGCGGCGGCGAAGATCGGCGCCAGCGTCGAGATCGAGCCGTCCATCAGCCCTGCGAGGCCAGGCTGGACGTAGGTCAGGATGAACTGGCGCCGCTCCGCCCGGTTTTCCTCGTCGCGGACGTCGCCAGGCAGATGCGTCTCGGTCAGCCGTTCCGCCAGCCCCTCATGCGCCTTCTCGGCGGCGGCGAGGTCGCCCAACAGCTTGCGCGTCTGCGCGTCGCTGGCCCGCGCGGCGGCCGCCTGGTAGAACCGCGCCGCCTGGTCCTCCATCCGTGCGGCCATGTCCCGCGTCTTCTCCAGCCCCAGAGGTCGCACCAGCCAGTCCGGCGTTCGGGCGTAGTAGCCCCGAACGTGCTCGCGCCGGATCAGCGGGATCACGTCGCCGAAGCGTACCGAGAAGACGTCGATCAGCCGGCGCCGGTGCCGGTCCTCCTCATCCGCCATTGCCTCGAAGACCCGCGCCGAGTCCGGATAATCGGCGCTCAGTCCCTCGGCATAGGCGCGATAGATGCGCGCATCTTCCTCCTCGGACGAGATCGCCAGCGCGAGCATCTCACGCTCCGACAGGCTGTCGAAGCTCCGTCGGGCCAAACCGAACATCTGCTGAAGCATCTCGCCCTCCGCCCACGCATTCAGGCAGATACTGGAGCCGTTCCAGGAATGGCAAGCGCAACCGCTCGGCCTGTCCCCTCGGCCGAGCCCGTGCTAATCGCAGGGAATCGCTCCCGGGAGGCCGCCCTGCCCCGCACCCTGACGATCCGCCGGCCAGACGACTGGCATCTGCACCTGCGGGATGGCGCCATGATGGCTGGGGTCCTGCCCTGCAGCCGGGACTTCGCCCGTGCGATCGTGATGCCGAACCTGGTCCCGCCGGTGGCCACGGCCCGCGACGCGGCCGCCTATCGCGAACGCATCCTCGCTGCCCTGCCCGCGGGGCAGGACTTCACGCCGCTGATGACGCTGTACCTGACCGAGAGCACGGACCCGGACGACGTGGCCGCCGCGGCCGCGGACGGCCTGATCTCGGCGGTGAAACTCTACCCGGCAGGCGCGACGACCAATTCGGCCAGCGGCGTGCGCGACATCGAGCGGGTGATGCCGGTGCTCGAGCGGATGGCGGAGATCGGCCTGCCGCTCTGCGTGCACGGGGAGGTCACCAGCCCGGAGATCGACATCTTCGACCGGGAGGCGGTCTTTCTCGACCGCGTCCTCGACCCGCTGCGCCGGCGCCTGCCCGGCCTGCGGATCGTGCTCGAGCACGTGACGACGTCGGACGGGATCGACTACGTCGGCTCGGCCGAGGCGGGTCTGGCCGGCACGCTGACCGTGCATCACCTGATCCTGAACCGGAACCACCTGCTCGCGGGCGGGATGCGGCCGCACTACTACTGCCTGCCGGTGGTCAAGCGCGACACGCACCGCGCCGCGCTGCTGGCGGCCGCGACCTCGGGCGACCCGCGCTTCTTCCTCGGCACCGACAGTGCGCCGCACCCGGTCCACGCCAAGGAGGCCGAGTGCTGCAGCGCCGGCGTCTTCAGCGCGCCGAACGCGCTGGCGTGCCTCGCCCAGACCTTCGAGGGCGCTGGCGCGCTCGACCTGCTCGAGGGCTTTGCCAGCCTCCACGGCCCGGCCTTTTACGGGGTTGCGCCGAACGCCGCGACCATCACGCTGCAACGCTCGGAGACGCCGGTCGCCAGCCCCGCCCGGGTCGAGACCGGCGCAGGCCCCGTCATGGTCTTCGATCCCGGTTTCCCGCTGCATTGGCGGGTAGTCTAAGACGCAGGAGACGAAAATGTTCGCCAGCAGCTTCCCCCCCGACGCCGAGATGGCCCGCCTGACCGCGCGGATGCTCTGGGAGATCGAGGCCGTGCATTTCCGCCGCGACGAGCCTTACCGATTCACTTCCGGCCTCGCCTCACCGGTCTACATCGACTGCCGCAAGTTGATCTCGTTCCCGCGAATCCGCTCGACGCTGATGGACTTCGCCTGCGCCAAGCTTTGCCGGGACGTCGGCTTCGAGGCTTTCGACGCGATTGCCGGCGGCGAGACGGCCGGCATCCCCTTCGCCGCCTTCATCGCCGAGCGGCTGGGCCTGCCGATGCTCTACGTCCGCAAGAAGCCAAAGGGCTTTGGACGCAACGCCCAGATCGAGGGCGCGCTCGCGGATGGCGCCCGGGTGCTGCTGGTTGAGGATCTGGCGACCGACGGCGGCTCCAAGGTTCGTTTCGCCGAGGCCGTGCGCGCCGCAGGCGGCGAGATCGCCCATACCTCGGTCGTCTTCTTTTACGGCATCTTCCCCAACAGCGAGGCGGATCTCGCGGCGCATGGCCTGAGGCTGCACTACCTCGCCACCTGGCGCGACGTGCTGGCCGAGGCGCGTGCGCAATGTCGATTCGACGCGCCGACGCTGGCGGAAGTCGAAGCCTTCCTGGATGCGCCGCTGGCGTGGTCGGCGGATAATGGCGGCGTGGATAGCCTGACCGCCTGACCGCGTCGCCTCAAGCGCGGGGCGATCAAGCTTGATCGAGATATGAGGTCGCGCGTACTTATCAAATCGCTTTGAAGTGCTTTGTGCCGGTAACGTCGATTCGGGGTAGTATCGATATGGAAGACAGCGACGACGCCTTGTTCACGCCTCCGCCGCGCCTGTCAGATCCCGACAGCCTTGCCCGTGAGATCGTTGAACGCCTGACCTACCGGGTGGGCAAGGATCCGCAGGTCGCCAAACCCAGCGACTGGCTGATTGCGATCATCCTGATCGTGCGCGACCGCGCAATCGAACGCTGGATGGATTCGACCCGCCGAACCTATGCGACCGGCGCGAAGCGGGTGTACTACCTGAGCCTCGAATTCCTGATCGGCCGACTGATGCGCGACGCGGTCTCTAACCTGGGCCTGACCGACCCGCTGCGCGAGGCCCTGGCGCAGCTAGACGTCGATTTCGACGCGATCGCGGAGTTGGAGGCCGATGCGGCCCTCGGTAACGGCGGCCTCGGCCGACTGGCGGCCTGCTTCATGGAGAGCATGGCGACGGTTGGCGTGCCCGCCTATGGCTACGGCATCCGCTACCGGCACGGGCTGTTCCGCCAGGAGATCCTCGACGGCAACCAGGCGGAGTTGCCGGAGACCTGGCTCGAGCACGGAAATCCCTGGGAGTTCGACCGGCGCGAGAGCGCCTACGAGATCGGCTTCGGGGGATTTGTCGAGTACATCGAGGCAAACGGCGAGGATGCCCGATTCGAGTGGAAGCCTGCCGAGCGGGTGATCGCCAGCGCCTACGACACGCCGATCGTCGGCTGGAGGGGCGCGCGGGTGAACACGCTGCGGCTGTGGTCGGCGCATGCCGTCGATCCTATCCGGCTCGACGCCTTCAACGCCGGCGATCACATCGGCTCGCTGCACGAGAGCAACCGGGCCGACGCGCTGACGCGCGTGCTCTATCCGGCCGACGCCTCGCCCTCCGGACAGGAACTGAGGCTGCGGCAGGAGTACTTCTTCTCATCGGCGGCCCTGCAGGACATCCTTCGGCGTCATCTGCAGCAATACGGGTCGCTGGACAACCTGGCGGAAAAGGTCGCGATCCAGCTGAACGACACCCATCCGGCGGTCTGCGTCGCCGAGTTGATGCGGCTGCTGATGGACCTGCATGGCTACGATTTCGCCGAGGCCTGGGACATGACCCGCGCCGTGATCAGCTACACCAACCACACGCTGCTGCCCGAGGCGCTTGAGAGCTGGCCGGTGCCGTTGTTCGAGGCGCTACTGCCGCGGCATATGCAGCTGGTCTACGAGATCAATGCGACGCTGCTGCGCGAGGCGCGGTCGGGCCACGGCTTCGACGACGGGGACTCGCGCAACATCAGCCTGATCGACGAGAACGGCCAGCGGCGGGTACGGATGGGCAACCTCGCCTTCGTCGGCGCACATTCGATCAACGGCGTCTCGGCGCTGCATACTGAGCTGATGAAGGAGACGGTCTTCGCCGACCTGCACCGGTTGTACCCCGACCGGATCAACAACAAGACCAACGGCATCACGCCGCGGCGGTGGCTACAGCAGTGCAACCCGGCGCTTACCGAACTGATCGCGGACAGGATCGGACCGCGCTTTCTCGACGAGATCGACGCGATCGCTGAATTCGCAGCGTTCGCCGACGACGCCGAGGTCCAGCAGCAATTTGCGCAGGTCAAGCGCGCTAACAAGGAGAGGCTCGCCGCGGTGATTCGGGCGCGCATGGGCCTGAAGATCGATCCTGGCTCGATGTTCGACATCCAGATCAAGCGCATCCACGAGTACAAGCGCCAGCTGCTGAACGTCATCGAGGCGGTGGCGCTCTATGATCAGATCCGCAGTCATCCGGAAAAAGACTGGATCCCGCGGGTCAAGCTTTTTGCCGGTAAGGCCGCGCCGACCTACTACAACGCCAAGCTGATCATCAAGCTCGCGAACGACGTCGCCAAGGTCATCAACTCGAACCCCAGCGTGCGCAGCGTGCTGAAGGTCGTCTTCGTGCCTAACTACAATGTCAGCCTTGCCGAGGTCCTGGTGCCCGCCGCTGACTTGAGCGAGCAGATCTCGACAGCCGGCCTCGAAGCCAGCGGCACTGGCAACATGAAGTTCGCGCTGAACGGCGCGCTGACCATAGGAACGCTCGATGGCGCCAACGTCGAAATCCGCGACCATGTCGGCGCCGACAACATCGTGATCTTCGGGCTGACGGCCGAGGAGGTGGCCCAGCGCCGTCGCGACGGGCACGACCCACGCGCGATCATCGAGAAGTCGCCTGAGTTGAGCCAAGCGCTGAGCGCGATATCGTCGGGCGTGTTTTCGCCGGATGATCCCGCCCGCTACCGCGGCCTGATCGGCCAGCTCTACGAAAGCGACTGGTTCATGGTCGCCGCCGACTTCGACGCCTACGCCGCGGCACAGCGGGAAGTCGACGCGCTTTGGTCGGACCAGGCGGTCTGGCGGCGCAAGGCGATCCTGAACACGGCCCACATGGGCTGGTTCTCATCGGATCGAACAATTCGCCAGTATGCGCGGGACATCTGGGGGATCGCGCTATAACCTTGGGGGTCAAACGGGGAGGGACCGATACGTGGCGACAAAACCCGTGCAGCGCAAAGGCGCTGCTCCAGAGCTGGCTCCCGAGGCAGTCGAGGCGATCGTCTCTGGCTCGCATGGCGACCCATTCGCGGTGCTTGGAGTGCATGATGTCGGCGGCGCGCTGGTCGCACGCTGTCTGATCGACGGCGCAGAGGAGGTCGAGGCGCTGACGCTGGCCGACAAGCCGGCCGGCAAGCTGACCCGGCTGCATGATGCCGGTTTTTTCGCGGGCAAGCTCAGCATCCGCAAGCGCCAGCCGCTCAAATACCGTGCGCGAAACGCGGGCGGGGAGTGGACCGTCTGGGACGCTTACTCCTTCGGCCCGGTGCTCGGGCCGCTGGACGACTATTACATTGCGGAGGGCAGCCACCTGCGGCTCTTCGACAAGATGGGAGCGCATCCGGTTTCTCACGAGGGCGCCGAGGGGGTGCACTTCGCCGTCTGGGCGCCGAATGCGCGCCGGGTTTCGGTGGTCGGCGACTTCAACGCCTGGGACGGTCGCCGGCATGTCATGCGGCTGCGCCGCGACACCGGCATCTGGGAGATCTTCATTCCGGATACGGCCGCAGGGCTTGCCTACAAGTACGAGATTGTGGGGCCGGACGGGCAGGTTCTTCCGCTCAAGGCTGACCCTTACGCCCGGGCATCGGAACTACGCCCGGCGAACGCCTCAATTGTCGCGAACTGGCTCGACCACGACTGGGGCGACGCCGCGCATCGCGACTTCTGGAGCAAGGCGGATGCCCGCCGTCACCCGATCTCTATCTACGAGGTGCATGCCGGATCCTGGCGACGCAAAGACGGGACCGAGTTCCTGACCTGGGACGAGATGGCCGACCAGCTGATCCCCTACGTCGTCGAGATGGGTTTTACCCATATCGAATTCCTGCCGATCGCGGAGCACCCGTATGATCCGTCCTGGGGCTACCAGACGACGGGGCTCTATGCGCCAACGGCGCGCTTCGGTCAGCCCGATGGCTTCGCCCGCTTCGTCGACGGCGCGCATCGCGCCGGGGTCGGCGTGATCCTGGACTGGGTGCCGGCGCATTTCCCGACCGACGCGCACGGGCTCGCGCAGTTCGACGGAACCGCGCTCTTCGAGCACGCCGACCCGCGCCAGGGCTTCCACCCGGACTGGAACACGGCGATCTACAACTTCGGCCGCAAGGAGGTGTTTTCGTTTCTCGTCAACAACGCGCTCTATTGGTCGGAGAAGTTCCACATCGACGGGCTTCGCGTCGATGCGGTCGCCTCGATGCTCTATCTCGACTACTCGCGCAAGGAAGGCGAGTGGGTGCCGAACCGGCACGGCGGACGCGAGAACCTGGAGGCGATCGAGTTCCTGCAGGCGACCAACCGCGCCGTCTATGGCAGCCATCCGGGCACGGTGACGATCGCGGAGGAGAGCACGTCCTTCCCGAAGGTCAGCGCCCCGGTGCATGAGGGCGGCCTCGGGTTCGGCTTCAAGTGGAACATGGGCTGGATGCACGACACGCTGGCCTACTTCGCCCGCGATCCCCTGTATCGCCAGCACCACCACAACGAGCTGACCTTCGGGCTGCTCTACGCGTTCTCGGAGAACTTCGTGCTGCCGCTCAGTCACGACGAGGTCGTGCACGGCAAGGGCTCGCTGATCAACAAGATGCCGGGCGACGACTGGCAGAAGTTCGCGAACCTGCGCGCCTACTATGCGTTCATGTGGGGCTATCCCGGCAAGAAGCTTCTCTTCATGGGCCAGGAGTTCGCGCAAGGCTCGGAGTGGTCCGAGGCGCGGTCGCTGGACTGGCGGCAGCTCGACAGCGCGCCGAACAAAGGCGTCCAGGACCTCGTGCGCGAGCTGAACCACCTCTACGCGGCGCGGCCGGCGCTCCATGCCCGCGACTGCGAGCCGGAAGGGTTCGAGTGGCTGATCGCCGACGACGCCGTCAATTCCGTCTATGCCTGGCAGCGCAAGGCGCCGGGCGCCAATCCGGTCGCGGTGATCTCGAACTTCACGCCGGTTCCGCGCGAGGGATACCGCGTGCCCCTGCCCGCGAACGGGCGCTGGCGCGAGATCCTGAATTCCGACGCGTCGTCGTTCGGCGGCAGCGGCGTCGGGAACGGCGGCGCCGTGGACGCGCGGGACGGCGCGGCGGTAGTGACGCTGCCGCCGCTCGCGACGATCTGGCTGGAGTTCGATCCGGCAGGCTGACTGCCGAACAAAAACGAGCCCAGGGGGAGGGACGAAAACTTGGAGAACCGAACGCAACCATTGGCGCGCGACGCCATGGCCTATGTGCTGGCCGGCGGCCGCGGCAGCCGACTGAAGGAACTGACCGACCGGCGCGCCAAGCCGGCGGTCTACTTCGGCGGCAAGACGCGGATCATCGACTTCGCACTGTCGAACGCGCTGAACTCCGGCGTCCGGCGTATGGCGGTCGCCACCCAGTACAAGGCGCACAGCCTGATCCGGCACCTGCAGCGCGGCTGGAACTTCCTGCGCCCCGAGCGCAACGAGAGCTTCGACATCCTGCCGGCCAGCCAGCGCGTGTCGGAGACGCAGTGGTACGAGGGCACGGCCGACGCGGTCTACCAGAACATCGACATCATAGACAGTTACGCGCCGGAGTTCATGATCATACTCGCGGGGGATCACATCTACAAGATGGACTACGAGCTGATGCTGCGCCAGCACGTCGACAGCGGCGCGGACGTCACGGTCGGCTGCCTCGAGGTGCCGCGCATGGAGGCGGTGGCCTTCGGTGTCATGCATGTGGACGAAGAGGATACGATCACCGCCTTCGTCGAGAAGCCGGCCGATCCGCCGGGCATTCCGGGCCAGCCCGACGTGGCGCTGGCCTCGATGGGCATCTACGTGTTCCGCACGAAGTTCCTGATGGACCAGTTACGGCGCGACGCCGCCACGCCCGGCTCGAGCCGCGACTTCGGCAAGGACCTGATCCCCTACATCGTCGAGCACGGCAAGGCGGTCGCGCATCGGTTCTCGCGCTCCTGCGTCCGGGCCTCGACCGAGAGCGAGGCCTACTGGCGCGACGTCGGAACCGTCGACGCCTACTGGGCGGCGAACATCGACCTGACCGACATCATCCCGGAGCTCGACCTCTACGATACGTCCTGGCCGATCTGGACCTACGCCGAGCTGACGCCGCCGGCCAAGTTCGTCCATGACGAGGACGGCCGCCGTGGCATGGCGGTCTCGAGCCTGATCGCCGGCAACTGCATCGTCTCGGGCGCGAGCCTGAAGCGATCAGCGCTGTTCACCGGCGTCCGGGTCAACTCGTACTCGCGGCTGGAAGAGGCGGTTATCCTGCCAGAGACCCGAATCGCTCGCAACGTGAGCCTTCGCAAAGTCGTCGTAGATCGCGGCGTCGTGATCCCGGAGGGACTCGTCGTCGGCGAGGATCCGGAACTCGACGCGCGGCGGTTCCGGCGCACCGAGAGCGGGATCTGCCTGATCACCCAGACCATGATCGACCAGTTGGGGTCCTGACGCTTCATGCAGGTCCTGTCGGTCGCCTCGGAGGTCTATCCGCTGATCAAGACCGGCGGGCTCGCAGACGTTGCCGGCGCCCTGCCGCCGGCCCTGGCGCGCCGCGGCGTTGCGGTACGCACCCTCGTGCCGGGATATCCGGTAGTGCTGGCCCGGCTCGAGAACGCGCGCGAGGTCCACGCCTGGCGCGGCCTCCTCGGCGTCGGCGCGCGCCTGATGGCCGGAACCGCGGCCGGGCTCGACCTGATCGTGCTTGATGCGCCCGAACTCTATGATAGGCCCGGCAACATTTATCTCGATGCGTCGGGCTCCGACTGGGGCGACAACTGGCGCCGCTTCGCCGCCTTTTCGCTGGCAGCAGCAGAGATCGCGCGCGGCGAACTGCCAGAGTTCCGGCCGGAAGTGCTGCACGCGCATGACTGGCAGGCGGCGATGGCGCCCGCCTACCTGCGTTATTACGGAATTGCGACGCCGTCAGTGCTGACCATCCACAACCTTGCGTTCCAAGGTCACTATCCGGCGTCCATCTTCGGCATTCTGGAGCTCCCGCCGCAGGCCTTCGCGCTGGACGGGGTCGAGTATTTCGGCGGGGTCGGCTTCCTGAAGGCGGGTCTGGTCTCGGCGGACGCGATCACGACGGTGAGCCCAACGTACTCGCAGGAAATCCGCACCCACGCCCAGGGGATGGCGCTCGAAGGTCTGCTGAACACCAGGGCCGACGCGCTGCACGGCATAGTCAACGGCATCGACACCGACGTGTGGAATCCGGAGACCGATCCGCATCTGGCCGCACCGTTCTCGGCGCGCAGTCTCAAGGGGCGCGCTGCCAACCGCGCCGCCGTCGAGCAGGCCTTCGGGCTCGACAGGGACGCGCGGCCGCTCTTCTGCGTGATCAGCCGGCTGACAGGGCAAAAGGGCATCGACCTGATCGTCGAGACCGCGCCCGACCTGATCTCCGCCGGCGGCAAGCTCGCGGTGCTCGGAACCGGCGATCCCGCGATCGAGAGCGCGCTCCTGCTGATGGCCGGAGCGCATCCGGGCCGGATCGGCGTCGTGATGACCTATGACGAGCCGCTGGCGCACCGGATGCAGGCCGGTTGCGACGCGATCCTGATCCCCTCGCGCTTCGAGCCTTGCGGGCTGACGCAGCTCTACGGCTTGCGCTATGGCTGCGTGCCGGTGGTCGCGCGCGTTGGCGGACTGGCCGATACGGTGATCGACGCCAACATCGCCGCGCTGAACGCCGGCGTCGCAACCGGCATCCAGTTCGCGCCGGTCAATGCCGACGCGCTGCGAAGCGCGATCCGCCACGCGGTCGGGCTGCACGGGACGCCGCACTGGGCGGCGATGCAGCGCCAAGGCATGCGGTCCGACGTCTCCTGGGATCGCAGCGCGGCGCTCTATGCGGATCTGTACAAGGCGCTCGCGCCCCAAGTCGAAGTCGAGGAACCATGATCGGGAAGACCGTCGCAACGACCCCCTACGCGGACCAGAAGCCGGGCACGTCGGGCCTGCGCAAGAAGGTGCCGCACTTCCAGCAGCCGAACTACGTCGAGAACTTCGTACAGTCGGTCTTCGACAGCCTGGAGGGCTTCCCGGGCAAGACGCTGGTGATCGGCGGCGACGGACGCTACTTCAACCGCGACGTCATCCAGATCGCGCTGAAGATGGCCGCCGCCAATGGCTTCGGCCGAGTCCTGGTCGGTCAGGGCGGCCTTCTCTCCACGCCCGCCGCCTCGCACGTGATCCGCAAGAACCACGCCTTCGGCGGCCTGATCCTGTCGGCAAGCCACAATCCCGGCGGTCCGACCGAAGACTTCGGCATCAAGTACAACATCGGCAACGGCGGCCCCGCGCCCGAGCGGATCACCGAGTCGATCTTCGCGCGGACGAAGGAGATCGACGAGTACCGCATCCTCGACGCGCCCGACGTCAACCTCGACAAGCTCGGCGCGCGGGATCTGGGTCCGATGACGGTCGAGATCATCGACCCGGTCACCGACTACGCCGAGCTGATGGAGACGCTGTTCGACTTCGACGCGATCGCGGCGATGTTTGCGGGCGGCTTCCGGATGTCGTTCGACGCGATGTCGGCGATCACCGGCCCCTATGCGCAGGCGATCCTCGAGACGCGCCTCGGCGCGCCGGTCGGCACGGTGATGAACGCGGTCCCCCTGCCCGATTTCGGCGGTCATCATCCCGATCCGAACTTGGTACACGCCAAGGAGCTCTACGACCGGATGATGGGTCTTGACGCGCCGGACTTCGGCGCCGCCTCGGACGGCGACGGCGACCGCAACCTGATCATCGGCCGCGGCATCTTCATCACCCCCTCGGACAGCCTCGCGATGCTGGCCGCCAACGCGCATATGGCGCCCGGCTATGCCGGCGGCCTGAAGGGCATTGCCCGGTCGATGCCGACCAGCGGCGCCGCGGACCGCGTGGCGGAGAAGCTCGGCATTCCGCTCTACGAGACGCCGACCGGCTGGAAGTTCTTCGGCAACCTCCTCGACGCCGGCATGGCGACGATCTGCGGCGAGGAAAGCGCGGGCACCGGCTCGGACCACGTGCGCGAGAAGGACGGGCTCTGGGCGGTGCTGCTGTGGCTGAACATCCTAGCCGCGCGCAAGGAGCCGGCGAAGGAGATCGCGGCGAAGCACTGGGCCGAGTACGGGCGGAACTATTACGCCCGGCACGACTACGAGGGCGTCGACAGCGACGCCGCGAACGGAATGGTCGCGCGCCTGCGCGAGCGGCTGCCCGATCTGCCGGGCACGCGGCTCGGTCCGCTGACGGTCGTGGCCGCCGACGACTTCGCCTACCTCGACCCGGTCGATGGCTCGGTCAGCAAGCACCAGGGCATCCGCATCCTGTTCGAGGGCGGCAGCCGCGTCGTGTTCCGGCTGTCGGGCACCGGCACGTCGGGCGCCACGATCCGCGTCTACATCGAACGCTTCGAGCCGGACCCGGACAAGCACGGGATGGAGACGGCCGACGCGCTGGCCGACCTGATCACGGCGGCCGAGGAGCTTGCCTCGATCCGCGAGCGGACCGGCCGCGCGCGGCCGGACGTGATCACCTGAGCGCCCGGCTTGGGGCCTCACCGACGCCAGAGGGCCTGCGCGTCTCGGTCTGGTCCGCGGCGGCGGAGCGCATATCGGTCTGCCTGTTCGGCGACGACGACGCCGAGACCGCACGGATCGAGCTGGTCCGAGGCGACGGCGACGTCTTCTCCGCGCTGGTCCCCGGAACGGGCGCCGGCGCGCGCTACGGTCTGCGCGCGGACGGGCCGTATGACCCCGCCGCAGGGCTTTGGTTCGACCCCGCCAAGCTGCTGGTCGATCCCTACGCGGTCGCGCTCGACCGACCCTTCGTCTACGATCCGGTCCTCGGCCACCCGCGCGACGGCGCGCCCGACACCGCGCCGCTGATGCCGAAGGCGGTCGTGACCGCCCTGCCCGCCCCGGCGCCGCAGCCGGTGACCTTCCGCCCCGGCGCGCTGATCTACGAAGTCGCGGTCCGCCCATTCACGATGCGCCATCCATATGTGCCGGACGAGTTGCGCGGGACCGTGGCCGCGCTTGCGCATCCGGCGGTGATCGAACACCTGACCCGGCTCGGCGTGGGCGCGGTCGAACTGATGCCGGTCACGGCCTGGATCGACGAGCGCCACCTCGGGCCGCTGGGGCTGACCAACGGCTGGGGCTACAACCCGATCGCGATGATGGCGCTCGACCCGCGCCTCTGCCCCGGTGGCATCGAGGAGCTTCGCGCGACGACCGCAGCGTTACGCGCGGCCGGCATCGGTGTGATCCTCGACGTCGTCTTCAACCACACCGGCGAGAGCGACGTCCACGGTCCGACCCTGAGCCTGCGCGGCCTCGATGCGCGGGCCTACTTCCGCCACGACGCGTATGGGCGGCTGGTCAACGACGCCGGCACCGGCAACACGCTTGCCTGCGACCATCCGGCGACGCGCCGCCTGATCCTCGACACGATGCGCCATTTCGCCGGCCAGGCCGGCGTTGACGGGTTCCGCTTCGACCTCGCGCCGATCTTGGGGCGCACCGCGCAGGGGTTCGACCCGCGGGCGACGCTTCTATCCGAGATGATCGCGGACCCGGTGCTGGGCGACCGCGTTTTGATCGCGGAGCCCTGGGACATCGGCCCCGGCGGCTACCAACTAGGCGCCTTCCCGGCGCCGTTCCTCGAATGGAACGACCGCTACCGCGACCGCGTCCGCCGCTTCTGGCGCGGCGATGCGCAAATGCTCGGCCAGTTCGCGACCGCGATCGCCGGATCGGGCGACGTCTATCCGCCGCCCGCAACGCGCAGCGTGAACTTCGTCGCCGCGCATGACGGCTTCACGCTGGCCGATCTCGTCACCTACCGTGACAAGCACAACGAGGCTAATGGCGAGGGCAACCGCGACGGGCATGCAGAGAACCTGTCGTGGAACAACGGCGATGAAGGGCCGAGCGGCGACCCGCAGATAAACGCCGCGCGCCGACGCGACCTGAAGGCGCTGCTCGCGACGCTGTTTGCCTCGCGGGGCACGATCATGCTGACCGCGGGCGACGAGTTCGGCCGCACGCAGCGCGGCAACAACAACGCCTACGCGCAGGACAACGGGATCACCTGGCTCGACTGGGAGGGCCGCGACCGTGAGGTGCTGGACTGGTGCGAAATGCTGTCGGCGCTGCGGCGTGCGACGCCGGAACTGGCGGGACCGCGGCTCCTAACCGGCGCGGAGGGCGCGGACAAGCTTCCGGACGTGGTTTGGCTGACGCCGGAGGGCGTCGAGAAGACGACCGCCCACTGGGAGCATCCCGAAGGTTTGGTGCTGGCGATGTGCCTCGCTCGTGGCGACGGAGGAGGGCTGCTGGCGGTCATCTTCAACCGGGGTTACGAACCCGTCGAGTTTCGACTGCCCGATCGCACCGGATTTCGTTGGATCGAGACCGAGGACGCGGTTCTGCGCGTTTCGGCCCGCTCGGTCGCCTTCGTCTCGGAAACGGCAGTTTCCGCCGAAGTAGGTCCGGGGACTTGAGCCGGATGCGTTCGATCAATAGGTCTGCGTTCGATCGGCCCAGAGCGCCAAGAGGGAGGAAAATCAACCGAAATGGATCGCCGTACCCTGCTTTCGTCAGCCCTGATCGGGGCATTCGGGGCCCGTTTTGTTGCCGGAGCCGCTAACTCGCAGGAGGCCCCTGCTCCGGAGAACGCGGGGCCGGGCGAGCCGTTCAGCTTCGAGACCGTGATCGCGAAAGCTCGCGAGGCCGCGGCAGACACGTTCGAGCGCCCGTTGATTGCGCTCAGCGAGCCTTTCGTCGATCTGAAGTACGACCAGTTCCGCGGGATCCGCTTCCGAGACGACAAGCGGCTGTTTACCGAAGACGGCAGGGGCTTCCAGATGGATCTGATGCCGCCTGGCTTCTACTACGTCGACAAGGTGGCGGTGAACATCGTCTCGAATGGGACGACGCGGCCTCTGGAGTTCTCCACCGACTTCTTTAGCTTCCATCCCGATTATTTTTCCTACCCGGCTGGCCGCGCGCCTGGGGGCCTGGCAGAGGATCACGGCTTCTCCGGCATCCGGTTCCGCCACCCGATCAATCGCCCCGGCGTGTGGGACGAGGTGCTGGTGATGCAGGGCGCGAGCTACTTTCGCGCCGTCGCCCGCGACACGCTCTACGGTCTGTCGGCGCGTGGACTGGCGATCGGCACGGCTGGATCGGCTCCCGAAGAGTTTCCGCTCTTCACGGAGTTTTGGGTAGAGGAGCCGGCCCCCCGGGGGCGCACGCTGCGCCTATATGCGCTTCTCGACAGCGCTTCGATTTCTGGCGCGTACCGTTTCACGGTGACGCCGGGCGCCGAGACGACGATGGACATCGAGAGCGTGCTGTTCCCGCGCGTCGAGATCACGACCGCCGGGATCGCACCCCTGACCTCGATGTACTTCTTCGGCCCCGAGAGCCGCGCCGGCGTCGATGACTTCCGGGACGCCGTGCACGACAGCGACGGGCTGCGCATGATAAATGGGCTAGGAGAGCGGCTATGGCGACCACTGCGCAATCCTCCCAAGGTAGAATTGTCGTACTTCGTCGACGATGACCCTCAAAGCTTTGGCCTGATACAACGCAATCGAGAATTCACCCACTTCTTTGATTCCGAGGCGCATTACGAGCAACGTCCGTCTGCCTGGGTGGAGCCGCACGGAGGCTGGGGTCGGGGGGCAGTCGTTCTGGCCGAGTTGCCGACCGCCGATGAATTCGGCGACAACATCGTCGCCTTCTGGCGACCTGAGGCGCCGCTGGCCGCCGGAAGCGAGGTCCACTTCGACTACCGTCTGGTCTGGGGGCAGACGCCGGCCGGGGTCCTGCCGCTGGCGACCGTAATTGCGACGCGCAGCGGCGCCTCGATCCTTGTTGAGCGCGAGCGTGTCTTCGTCATCGACTTCGATCTCGGGATGATCAACTTCGAGACGGTCGAGCCGATGGTCGAGACCAGTGCCGGCGAGGTCAAGGGGGTCAGCATTTCGCCGCTGCCCGGCGGCAATATCGGCCGCGTCGGCTTCACGTTCATCCCCGGCGAAGCGCAATCCGCCGAATTTCGCCTGCTGCTCGCGAGCGAGGACCAGGTGGCCTCAGAGATCTGGCTCTACCGCTGGACCGCCTGACGCCAAAACGAGGCCATACAGTCGCCGGAACCCCGCATGAGAAGCAATCGGGGGGTGCGGATTCGGCTGCCAGATGTCTGCCATATCCCCGATGGGCTTCCACAATCGCGGCATGACCGGGCGATGGCGCCAGCCGGGCTCCCGTAGAAGCAAACATACTGCAGGCGCAAAATTGCCACCGGCGACAAATGGCCTACATGCGAGCGTCAGTTTCGGAACGGAGGCCACATGCGCGAGAACACTCCATCCTGCCTAGCGATCGCGTGGTAGGATGCAGCCGCAACATGCAATGCCACCAGAACAATAAGCACAATTCCTGCGACGGCGTGGACGGAACTCGCGGCATCGCCGAGCGCCTCGTTCTTGGCGAACAGCGGCGGGATGCCGAGGCGGTCGAAGAGTTCGATTGGATAGCCACCCGCGGTGACGCGGATGTAGCCACTGATCGGCATTGCCAGAAGCACCGCGTACAGCGCCCAATGCACGCCATGAGCCGCGCTGCGCTGGATCAGCGTGACGGAAGCAGGCAGAGGCGGGGGCGTATGGCTCCCCCGCCACAGCAGACGGATCGCGACGACGAAAAAGACGAGCGGCCCGAGATTCTTGTGCAGGATGAACAGGCGGTCCTGTGTCGGCCGCGGGATATCCTGCACCATCGTCAGGCCGACCGGCACCATGATCAGCACCAGGAGGACCGTCAGCCAGTGAAGCATCCGCGCTACGCCGTCGTATCTCATCGAGGCTCCCCCGCGGCTCGACGCCGCACCTCCTATCTCTTCAGCGTACCACGTTGGAGCGGCAAGGAAACCTGCGCGATTGTCCGATGACCCACGTCGCCGTGAGTTCCGGCAGTACATGCCGGGCGCTGGTCGCCTTCGCTACGGTCGGCGCTGGTGTCGCCGCAGTGGCGGTCGCGCTGCCGCTGCCGCCGGCTGCGGCCGCGGTCGCTTTTGGGTTATTCGCGGTTGTCGCGGCGACGGCCTTGGCGCGCCTGGACCGTCATCCGCATTCGAGGTTCGGGCTGGCGAACCTGATCACGCTTGCGCGCGCCGGCGGCGCCTGCCTCTTTGCAGGGCTGGCTTTGGCGCCCGGCCTGCTGACCGACGGAGGCGCCTGGGTCACAGCCGCCGCAGTCGTGGCGCTTCTGGCGCTCGATGGGATCGATGGCTGGGTGGCACGGCGCGAGGGGCTCTCCTCCGCCTACGGCGCGCGCTTCGACATGGAGACGGACGCGTTGACGATCCTCGCGCTATCGGCGCTGGCGCTGACTCTCGACAAGGCGGGGCCATGGGTCCTGATGCTGGGCCTGATGCGCTACGCCTTTGTCGCAGCTGGCTGGGCCTGGCCAGCGCTGGAGGCTCCTATGCCGCCGTCACTGCGGCGCAAGGCGGTGTGTGTTCTGCAGATCGGGATCCTTGCCGTCCTGCTCGCGCCAACGCTGACGCCGCCGCTATCGTCCACTTTGGCGGCCGTGGCTCTTGTGGCGCTGGCATGGTCCTTCGCTGTTGACACGCTCTGTCTGATCCGGAGCACGCGATGAGCGTGGACCTGCGCAGCCTCGCTGGCCTAACGCGTTCGCTCGTCATCTATCGCGCCCGGCCGTGGCGCACGAAGGCGCTCGCGCGGCTCTATAGCGGCATGATCGGGCAAGGCGATCTGGCCTTCGACATCGGCGCGCATGCCGGCAACCGGACCCGCGCGATGCTCGCGACCGGCGCGCGCGTCGTGGCGCTTGAGCCGCAGGCCGTATTCCAGGCGCTGCTCGCGCACGACCTGCCGCCGGGCGCGACGCTGGTGCGCGCCGCCGCAGGCGCCAAGCTCGGCGAGGCCCGGCTTGCAGTGTCGCGGCTGCACCCAACGCTGGCATCGCTGGCGCCCGGGTTTGCCGAGCGGATGGCCGCAACTCCTGGCTTCGGCCACGTCGCCTGGGACGCCGAGGAGACCGTTCCGGTCACGACGCTCGACGCCTTGATCGTCGAGCACGGCGCGCCGCAGTTGATCAAGATCGACGTCGAGGGCTATGAAGCGGAGGTGCTTGCCGGCCTGTCGCGGGCCGTGCCTTGGGTGGCCTTCGAGTATCTGCCCGCTGCGCTCGACGTGGCGATGGCCTGCATCGACCGGCTCGAGGCGCTGGGGGCCTTCAGCTACAACATCGTCGCTGGCGAGGCCGCCGCCTTCGCGCTGCCGGACTGGCTGGACGCCGCCGCGATTCGCGGCGCCCTTGCTGACCGCGCCGTCGACGGGCGGTCTGGCGACGTCTATGCTCGGCAGGACGACCGGCCATGACAGCGCACGTCGGCTTGCCGCCAGCGTTGCGAAGCCTGACCGGCGGGCTGGCCGCCATCCTCGTCCTCCATCTCGTGCTGATCCAGCCGAACCACCCCGGGGCGCTCGCCCTGGGCGCACTAAGCCTCGTCCCGCTCGAACTGCCGGTCATCGTGCTCGGGCTTGTCATCGCGCGCGGACGCGCTGCTCGAGCGCTGGCGACGGCCGTCGCGGCAGTCCTCACGGTCATGGTCGTGGTCAAGACGGCCGACTTTGCGTCGAACGTCGCATTCGGCCGACCGTTCAATCCGGCGGTCGACTATCCGCTTGCGCCGGCCGCCTGGCGAATGCTCAGCGGGGCGTTGGGTACGGTCCCTGCCCTGGCCGCCGCCGTCGCGCTTGTCCTGGTCGCCGCGTTGGCTGGATGGGCGATCCTCGGCGCGACCAGGCGCCTGGCGGCGATCTCGCCGCCGCCGGGCGCCCGGCCCGCGCTGGGCCTCGCGATGGCGATTGCGCTGGGCCTGGCCGTCCTCGACGCGGCGCGCGAGATCCGCCCATTCAACCCGCCAGGCGCCGCCTTTACCGCGCGGCTCGCCTGGGAACATGTGCGCGACATAGGCCGCGCCCGCGCCGACCTCGTCGAATTTCGCGCAGCCGCCGCGCAGGATCCGTTGGCCGACACCCCGCCCGGCGTGGCGCTGCCCGCCCTCGCCGGCCACGACATCCTGATTATCTTCGTAGAGAGCTACGGGCGCGCCGCACTTGACCGGGCTCCTTTCGCGGATGTGATGACCAAGACGCTGCACGAGCTTGAGTCCCGCCTCGCTGCCGCCGGACTCGCGGCGCGGTCCGGCTTTCTCGCTTCGCCCACGGTCGGCGGCCAGAGCTGGCTCGCGCACACGACGCTGCTGTCGGGCCTCAAGATCGACGACCAGAGCCGCTACCGCGCCCTGTTCGCCAGCGCGCGGCGCACGCTGATCACACTGGCGCGCGACGCAGGCTGGCGCACTGTCGCCGTGATGCCGGCGATCACTCTGGCTTGGCCCGAGGCGGACTGGTTCGGCTACGATCGCGTACTGGCCGCCGCCGACCTAGGCTACGCCGGAGCGCCGTTCAACTGGATCACGATGCCCGACCAGTTCACGCTGGCGAGTTTCGAGCGCGCGGAGCTTGACGTTGCAGATCGCGCCCCGGTCTTCGCCGAGATCGCGCTGATCTCGTCGCACGCGCCTTGGACCCCACTTGCGCCGGTGCTGTCCTGGGAGGAACTTGGCAACGGCAGGGTCTTCACGCCTTTCGCGACTGCCGGCCCGTCGCCCGAGGAACTCTGGCGCGACACGGACCGGCTTCGCGACGCCTACGCCGCGACACTGTCCTACAGCCTGACCGTCGCCGTCGATTTCGTGGCCCGTCGCGCGTCCGCCGGGACGCCGCCCGTCGCCGTCGTGCTGGGCGATCACCAGGCCGCCAACTTCGTCACCGGCGACGCCGATCGCCGCGACGTGCCGATCCACGTCCTCGGGCCGCCAGACATTGTCGATCGTCTCACCGCCTGGGGCTGGACGCCGGGGATGGTCCCCGCCGCCGAGGCGCCGGTGCGGCCAATGGACGAATTCCGAGATCACTTCTTCTTGACTTTTTCCGAACACGCTTCGGGAGCGCGTTCTGAAAGCATGCTCCACTCTTTACCCGGGCGGCGTTAATGCTAGTCTTCGCACAATGACATCAGACGAAGCGCCGGAACAGACGAGCTTTCTTCGGCCCGCCGCAGTGACAGGGCGCGTCTGGGCCGCGTTGCTCGAACGGCGCGACGATCCCGCAGTTCGTGCCGACCCGAGCTGGTCCGAATTCGAGTTGGCTGGATGGTCGCTCTACGCGCCGCTGGTCAGCAAGGCGCGGGACGTACCGTTCTGCTTCGCGCAAGTCGGCCAATCGCTCGACGGCCGCATCGCCACCGCGTCCGGAGATGCGCGCGACGTCTCGGGGCCGGACGGCCTCAAGCACCTTCATCGCTGTCGGGCGCTGGCCGATGCGGTGGTGGTCGGTGTGCGTACCGCTCTGACCGACGATCCACGGCTGACCTGCAGGCTGACGAGCGGCCCCTCGCCGGCGCGCGTCATCATCAGATTCGCGCGGTCGACTGCCGAACGTCGCCGCAGTATTCGCCGAGGATGGCGCGCGGCGCATCGTGATCCAGGCCACCGATACTCCGCGCCCGGTGGGCGTCGAGATAGTAGCTCTGAAGCCGGTCGGAGGCTGGATCTCGCCCGGAATGATCCGCACGGCGCTTGCCGAACGCGGCCTGCATCGCGTGCTGGTCGAGGGCGGCGGCGCGACCATCGCGGGCTTCCTTCAGGCGGGATTGCTCGACCGGCTGCATGTCGGAGTCGCACCTCTGATAATCGGAGCGGGACCCGCCGGCCTGCGCACCGCGCCCATCGCCAGCCTCGCCGACGCGCTGCGCCCCGAGACCCGCGTCTACGGGCTGGAGACGGACGTGATCTTCGACTGCGCGTTTCCCGCCGCGGGGATCGCGAGCAAGTCGATATGCCCGACGACGCAGGAGCCTGTGCCCGCGACTGCCGCCCGCCGCGCCTGAAACCAGGCTGCAACTCCGGACATTCCTGCCGCTCCGGCCGCATCGCCGACTCCCTCCGTCAGCGCGGCCCGCAACTCCGCGCAGCGCGAGCCGAGCCGCCACGGGCTCGGCGCCGTTCGCACATGGTACCCACGCCGCGCCATCGCCTGCGCCAGGATCCGGCCGGCGTCCGGCCCCAGCGCGGGGCCAAAGCCCTTGTTGCCGCGCTGATGCCGGTTGAAGGCGGCCGTCGCTTCTGCGTCCTCCGGAAGCGCCGGCGTCCAGCTCATCTCGCCGTCGTAGCTGAGCGCTGCGTAGAGCCCCGCCTCCAGCGCGGCGAGTCGATCGGCCAGGGCCTCGACCCAGTCGCGCGAGACAAGGTCGATCAGCGCCGAGGCAGTTACAAGTCGAGCGCCGGCCAGCGGCAGATCGCCCAGGTTGCGCAGGTCCGCCGCCGCCGTCTCGGCGACCGGATGGCGCGCGACGGCCAGCGTCAAGAGCGCCGGGTCGCGGTCGACTAGGCGCCAGCGCGCTGGCCCCGTGCCGAAGGCGCGAATCGTCGATCCGGTTCCACAGCCCAGGTCGACGGCAAGCCCGTCGCCGAGATGCGTGCGCGCCGCCGCAAGCAGCCCGGGATCGCGCGCCGCGTGATCGGCGGGCTCGCGCAGGTCGAGCCAGGCAGCGGCGAAGGTCATGCCCGGTCCAGCGCTTGCGCGACGAGCGCCGCAGTATCCGCCCAGGACGGCAGCGCCTGCCCCGCGCTCCAGGCCGCGTCCGCCGCCGCGCGACGGCGCTGCGGGTCGTCGAGGAGGCCTGCGAGCGCCGCAGCGAACGCGTCCACGTCGCCGGCCGGGACCAGCGCCCCGGCCGCGCGCGGCACCAGGTCGGCGATCGCGCCCGCGTCGCAGGCGACCACCGGCAGCCCATGCGACAGCGCTTCGGCGAAGGCCATGCCATAGCCTTCGTATTCCGACGCGAGCGCAAAGACATCCGCCCGCTTCAGTTCCGAGCGCACGTCTGCGACGGCGCCGACCAGTTCTATCCTGTCGCCGAGGCCGTGCGCTGCGATACGCTCGGCAAGCCCGGCCGCGCAATCCGGATCGAGCGACGCCGAGCCGAATATCCGCGCGCGCCAGTCCGCGTCCGCGACCTGCGCCAGCGCGTCGATCAGCACATCGTGGCGCTTGCGAGGAATCAGTGAGCCGACGCTGACCACGACCGGCGGATCGTTCTCGCCCGCCGCCCGCGCGCCCGAATCGGTGCCCGGCGGCGCGACGGTCAGGCGATCCGGCGCGACGCCGAAGCGCTGGACGAGACGCCGGCCGGTTGACTGGCTGGTGCAGATCACGGCGCGGGCATGGACCAGCGCCGCCCGCTCGCGCGCATGCAGGTCGGCCGCCTCGGCCGGGTCAAGGCCGCTCTCGTCGCCGAGCGGATGGTGGACCAGCGCGACGAGGTTCAGCCGTTCCGCCTGGGCCGCCGCGAGATCGGGCAGCGCGCCGAACGCCAACCCGTCGACAAGCACCGTCTCGCCGTCAGGCGCAGCGGCGAGCGCGGCGGCGACCGCGGCCTCGGCTGCGGAGTCGGGACGCGGAAAACCGCCCGGCAGCGGCAGATGACGAACCTCGCGCCCCATAGCGCGCAGCTCCGCGATCAGCCGGCGGTCGTAGCCGTAGCCGCCAGTCGGCGCGTTCAGGTCTCCCGGGATCGCGAACCAGACCCGGCTCATCACCACGGCCCCGTCAATGCATCATGGGGGCGAAGATCATCCTTGCCCTCTCCTGCGCGATTCGACCAGGTCGTGCGCCGCCCGCAGGCTCAGAGATCCGCCTCGTACCAGCCGCGCGCGACATGACTTTCGTGCAGCGTCACTCGGATGCGCTTCAGTCTGCCACCGTCACCCAGACCGGGCCCGCGCGCCGCCTTGGCCAGCGTCTCGAAGATCTCGCCGCACAGAAACTCGGTCGTCGTGAACTTGCCCGCGAATTCGGGCTTGTCGTCCAGGTTCCCATAGCGGAGCGGAGCCAGAGCTGCGGACAGCGCCTCGGTCGCCAGACCGATGTCGACGACAAGGCCGTTCTCGTCCAGATCCTCGGTAAAGAACGCCGCGTCGACGATGAATGTCGCCCCGTGCAGCCCCTGCGCCGGGCCAAAGACCGTCGACGGCAGGCTGTGGGCAATCATGATATGGTCGCGCACCTCAACGGCGTACATCGCGCCTCTCCCCTTCAATGGTAACGGATGCGATGGCAGAGGGTGGCGGGATCGTCAAGGATCGCGCCGTAGCGTTTCGGCAGATCCGCAAATGCCGTCTCGCCGGAAATCAGCGCCTCCAGCTCCGGCGCGGCCAGCAGGCCGAGCGCCGCATCAAGGCGCCGGCGATGCGTCCAGCGCGGCGCGCGCAGGGGCGGCAGGGAGCCGACCTGAGACGAGACGAGCCGCAGGCGATGGCTGTGGAACGCGGCCCCCAGCGGAACGCGCGGCGCGGCGTCGCCGTGCCAGCTCGCCTCGACCACGGTCGCCTCGACTCCCGCCGAAGCCAGCGCCGTCGCGAGCCCCGCCTCGCTGGCGCTGGTATGGAAGACCACGTCGCAGCTCGTCGGGGCATCGTCGGGAAATGCGAAGCGGCAGCCAAGCCCTTCGGCCAGCGCGGCCCGCTTCTGGTTGACGTCTACCAGCGTCACCTCCGCGCCGGGCAACCGGGCGCAGAGCCAGCCGATCAACGAACCGACCACGCCCGCCCCGACGACGGCGATCCGGTCGCAAGGACCCGCTCCTGCGTCCCACACCACGTTGAGCGCGGTCTCCACGTTGGCCGCAAGCACCGCCAGCGCAGGGGCTACGCCGTCGGGCAGGGGCACACACATCGATGCCGGAGCGGCGAAATGGTCTTGGTGCGGGTGCAGTACGAAGACCTCGCGCCCCGCCAGATCCGCTGGTCCACGCAGCACCCGCCCGACCGCCGCGTAGCCATACTTGACCGGAAACGGGAACTCGCCCGCCTGCAGCGGCGCTCGCATCCGCGCCTGCTCGGAGGACGGCACGCGCCCGGTCCACACAATCGCCTCCGTTCCGCGGCTGATCCCGGTGAACAGCGTCTCGATCTCGACCTCGCCCTCGGGATCGGGCTCGATGCGCAGTTCGCCCCTACCGGGCGCAACGGTCCAGAAGGCCATCGGCTGCGTCACGCGCCGCCCCAAAGGCAGGGGCCGTTGTCGAAGTCACGTCGCATTGCTTGTTCCAGCTCCTTCGCAGGCGCAGCCCGAGCCTATGCGCCGATGCGGTACAGGGTCAAATCGAACCCGCTTCGCTAAGGCATCACCCGCTGAATTCAGCGCCAGCTTATGGGCGTCGACGGACTGAGGCAGCGCACGGTCCGGCCAAAGGCCTTGCCGCGCCGCAACACACTCGCTATGTAACGCGTCAAGCGGTGGCGCAACGGGGCCAATTCGGGCCCGGCACTGCATCATTCTTCGGTTTTCGTCACATGCGCCTGACGGGGGCGACAACCGCGCCGAGGCCCGACGGCCCGTCGCGGAAAGGAAAACGTGTGACCACTTCCGATTTCGCGGCCTTCGGGCTCGCGCCTGTCCTGCTTGCCGCGCTCGAGCGCACCGGCTTCACCACCCCAACCCCGATCCAGTCCCAGTCCATCGGGGCGCAGATGGAGGGGCGCGACATTCTCGGCGTGGCCCAGACCGGCACCGGCAAGACCGCGGCCTTCGGCCTGCCGATCCTGCATCACATCCTCGGCTTGTCCGGCCGACCGGCGCCGCGCACCTGCCGCGCGCTGATCCTCGCGCCGACGCGCGAGCTGGCGGTCCAGATCGAGCAGGCGTTCCGCTCCTTCGCCGGCGGCGGCCGCATCACGACGCTTCTGGTCCTGGGAGGCCTGTCCCGCAACGGCCAAATCCGCGCCGCGTCGCGTGGCGTCGACGTAATCATCGCGACGCCGGGCCGCCTGATCGACCTGCTCGACGATAAGGCGATCCGGCTCGACGAGACCCGCTTCGTCGTCCTCGACGAGGCCGACCGTATGCTCGACATGGGCTTCATCAAGCCGGTGCGCCGGATCGTCGCTGGCCTGCACCCGCGCCGCCAGTCGGCGCTGTTCTCGGCGACGATGCCGCCCGAGGTCGCCGAACTGGCAGAGAGCCTGCTGCGCGATCCGGTCCGCGTGTCGGTGGCGCCGCAGGCGACCACGATCGAACGCGTCGAACAGAGCGTCGAACTGATGTCGACGGGCGAGAAGCGCGCGCGGCTCGCAGCGCTGATTCAGTCGCCGGGCGTCGAGCGCACGATCGTCTTCGCCCGCACCAAGCGCGGCGCCGACCGCGTGGCCGAGAACCTGGTCAAGGACGGCACCGCCGCAGAGGTCATTCACGGCAACAAGGCACAGAACGCCCGGCAGCGCGCGCTGAACCTGTTCCGCGGCGGCAAGGTCAGCGTACTGGTTGCGACCGACATCGTCGCGCGCGGCATCGACGTGCCGGGCATCACGCATGTGATCAACTACGACCTGCCCGACGAACCCGAGAGCTACGTCCATCGGATCGGCCGCACCGGCCGCAACGGCGCCGACGGCATGGCGATCACGCTCTGCGCGCCCGACGAGATCAAGAAGCTGCGCGCCGTCGAGAAGGTGACGCGGATGCGTCTGCTCGAGCCAACTTCGGACGAGCGGCAGCCGGCACGGCGTTCGGGCCCCGCGCCTCACAAGCCCGCTGGCGTTGGCCGGCCGCGCCGACCCCGCCGTACCCAGCGCGCCGCCTGACCGGGCTGATCAACGATCAATGCAAGGCCCCCTCGGGGGCCTTTTTCGTTTCGACGTCGCCTGCGGAGCAGGCTGCGCGATCCGATCGCCCGGCGCTGCCTTTGCGCCGCCCTTGATCCCGCTCCCTCGCGTGGAATAGACGGCGCCCGCCGGGATGTCCTGGCGGGCGCCTGCAACTAGTGACAAGGGCCCTCGCAGGCGCTGGACCGCTCAAGCCTGGATGCGGGTCGTGCCATTGGCAGACTGGATCACCTGCACGCGCTGGCCGACGCCGAAGCTCGGCTGGGCCTGGATCACCGAGATCGTCTGGCCGCTTTCAAGGCGGATCGTGTACTCGGTCGACTGTACGGTGGTCGCCGCGCCCGCGATGCGGTTGCCGGCGGTGGCGCCAGCCACGGCGCCGCCGACGGTGGCGATGTCGCGGCCGCGGCCCCCGCCGATCTCGTTGCCGAGCAGCCCGCCGATCGCGCCGCCTGCGAGCGTGCCGACCACGTCCGCCGTGCGGTTGCCGCCCTGCACCGTAACCGGGTTGGCCGCGATGATCGTGCCGAAGGACACGGTCTGGGCAGACTGGGCCTGACCGGCGTTGACGACGTTGCCCGAGGTCTGCGGATTGCAGGCGAATAGGGCGAACGAAGCTGCGATCAGGATGGCGGGCTTTGTCAGTGCTGCGGTCTTCATCATGTCTTGCCTGTGTCTGTTGGCGAAAGGGCTTGTTCGATCATATGCGCCGCTTGACATGCGCGCTGCCTGTAGGCCGACAAGCACGCCCGGAAGTCAACTGACTTTTTTTCGAGCAGGCCGGAGTCGGCAAGCCTGCGCCACGCCGGAGAGCGCGGCGCAGGCCTCGATGCGACAGAGCAGGAAATTCGAGCTGCCGAGGTCGGCCAGATCGACATCGCGGAGCGTGACCCGTGTAGCCGAGCCCAAATCGATCACCACGTCTCTACCGTCCTGGTCCGCGCGGTCGAGCACGTCCGAGACGCGCGAGAAGTCGAACTCTTCCAGGTCCAACCGGTCGACGCCGACCTCGAAATCCTCAATGACGTCGCTGCCGTCCCGACGCTTTGAACTCGATTACATCCGCGCCCGAGCCCCCCGGAGTCTGTCGTCGCCCAATCCGCCTTCCAGCCGGTCATCGCCCGAACCTCCGCGGAGCCGATCGTCGCCCGAAACGCCGTCCAGTTCATCGCGGCCGCGGCCGCCCTTCAGCAGGTCGTCACCTTCGTCGCCGCCAGGCCCGTCACGGCCGAAGCCGTCGATAAGCCGGTCGTTGCCGGCGCCGCCATCCGCTTCGTCGGTGCCCGAGCCACCCGACAGCCGGTCATGGCCGTTGCCTCCGTCAAGTTCGTCGTTGCCGCCCAGGCCGAACAGCGCGTCATTGCCCGGTCGCCGTCGGTCTCGTCGTTGCCCGAGCCGCCACTAACGTTATCGTCGCCGCCGCCGGCCTCGATCTCGCCTCTGCCGTCGCCGCCTTGAGTCTCGTCTTTGCCGCTGCGCTCATAGATCTCGTCATGCCCGAGGCGGAAGATTTCATCGGGGCTGTTCGTTCCGCGGAGGACGTCGTCGCCGTTCGTGCCCCTGATACGCGCCATTGCTGTGACCTCAATGTCGTGTCCGTCGCGACAGATGCGACCGATCCAACCATACCGTGAGGCGGCTGACGCCAATCTGACGCAAGACGTCAGGCAGCGGTCACGTACCCGGCGACTTTCGGAGGCGCGACAGGCGCAGCGTCACCGCAAGCTCCGGTTCGGCGTCGCTTCGAGGCCCCCCCCACCGCGGCATCAGCGCGGCCGGTCTAGACGCGTCCTCTGGCGTCGACACGCGCCCGAACGCCCGGCGGCACGGACACGCGCCAGTCCAGCCGCCCGCCAATCTGGCGTCCGGCGCAGAACGGCCAGAGACCTTCGACGACCTCGGCCACATCCGACGCGCCGACCAGCCCGGCAGCTACGATGCGCGGGCGCGACAACTCGTGATGGACTTGCCGGAGCATCACCGACACGATCTCCTCGATCCCGTCGGCCGCTTCCGCCAAACGCGACCTGCGCTCGGCCGCCGGCGATCAGCGCGGTGGCGAGCAGCCCCATGTAAGGGGCGCCAGATCGCGCAGGAAGTCCCGCGTGGCCTCGCGCAACTCGACCCTGTCCAGCGCCACCGGCGAACGGGCCGAGCCGCCGCCCTCGCCGATCGGCAGGAACAGCCGCTGGGCGACGATCCGCAGCGACTAACCCTCCGGTCCGGTCAGACGGCCCCGGTTCAGTGTCCTGGCCGATTCGGCCTCGGGCGGCAGCACGAGCGGCGTGTCCCACAGCGACCGCGCGGTCAGCATGCGCTCGCCGGTCTCGACGTGCCAATAATGTCCGGACAGCGGCTGGCGGTAGCGAGGGTCCGCCGGCGGTGCGCGCTTCTCGAGCTGGCCGTCCGCATTGCGCTCCAGCCCGGCGGCGAGCTGGTCGAGGTCGGCGGACATCTCGGCGACCGCACGCCGCTCGACATGGCGCTCGAACAGCAGCGCGAGGCCCACCGCGGCGATCGACGGCGCCGCCACCACCGCTAGGCCGCCGACCAGAACGAACCGCAGCCGGAGCGACGTCCAGGTCATCCGGCTTCTCTTTCGATGTAGTAGCAGAAGCCGCGCCGCGTGCCGACGACGCCCGGCCCGGTCTTGCGGCGGAGCCGTGTCACCAGCGCCTCGAGCGCGTTCGCCTCCCGCGCGTCGTCGCCTCCTTGGAGGTACTCTAGCAGCTCGCCAGCCGGCACGAGATGCTCGCGCCGCAACGCCAGAAAGGCGAGCAGCCGGCATTCCAGCGGCGACAGGTTCAGCGGAACGCTTCGGCGCGAGACCAGCATCCGGTTCGTGTCGATCGACAGGTCGTCGAGCGTCTGTGCCGCGGACCCGGGCCCCGCCGCGCGCCGCATATTGTTGCAGGACCTGGCGACCAGATCGTCCATGTGGAAAGGCTTCGGCAGATAGTAGTCGGCGCCGGCGTCGATGCTCCCGACGCGCTCGGTCCAGGCGCAGCGCGCCATCAGGAACAGCACCGGCATCTGCCGTCCGGCCGCGCGCCAGCGTTTAAGCACCACAAGCCGCCATCGTCGGCAGACCGAGGTCGAGCACGATCAGGTCGTAGTCCTCGATGTCGGCAAGAAACCAGGCGTCCTCGCCGTGGCCGGTCGTCGGCACGGCAAAGCCGCCGCCTCCAGCGCCGTCGTCGATCTTGAAATCGACCTCGATCATTCGCCCTTCGAACTTGTCCTAGATGCTTCAGCAGGTCGGCAGCGGCAGGATTTCGTTGCTCTCCAGCGCCTCGCGCGCACCTTCGTAGTCCTCGGAAATCCGGGCTTCGAGCGGACCGGCGCAGAGGGCGATCAGGAGCAGGCTGCACAACAATACAGACGCCATGCGCAATGCTGCCAAATGCCGCGCTGACAGGTCCGGTGCGCCTCGTCACCCCTTGACCATCGGATCGGTCAGCTTGCGGTGCTCCTGTAGCGCGAAGCGGTCGGTCATGCCGGCGATGTAGTCGGTGACGACCCGCGCCCGGCCGGTCGCATCCAGCGCGGCGCAGGCGTTCCATTCGGCCGGCATCAGCTCGGGCGCCTCGGTGAAGGTCTCGAACAGCTCGCGCACCACGCGCTTGGCCTTGCGGCGCATGCGCTGAACGGTCCAGTGCCGGTACATCCGGTCATAGAGGAACGTGCGGATCTGCTTCAGCTCGGCGAAGGTCATGTCCGAGAAGCGGATCACCGGACGGCCCAGCATCCGCACCTCCTCGGCCGAACGCGGATCGGCGGCGGCGATGTTGGCCCGCGACGCAGCCAGCACGTCCTCGACCAGCACGCCGAAGAAGCGGCGCAGCGCCTCGTGCTCGCGCCGACCCTCGGCCAGCCCCGGCCAGCGCGCGTCGACCTTGGCGATGCAGGGCCCGATCACCGGCAGCGCGCGCAGGTCGTCGAGCGTGAAGAGCCCGGCGCGCAAGCCGTCGGCGAGGTCGTGGTTGTTGTAGGCGATGTCGTCGGCGATTGCGGCGACCTGCGCCTCGGCGCTCGCGTGGGTGTCGAGCTCTAGGTCGTGCGCGCCTGCATAGGCCGCCAGCGCGAACGGGATTTCGCCGGTGACCGGACCGTTGTGCTTGGCGATGCCCTCCAGCGTCTCCCAGGTCAGGTTCAGTCCGTCGAAGTCGGCGTAGTGCGCCTCTAGCCGGGTGACGATGGTCAGCGCCTGCGCGTTGTGGTCGAACCCTCCCCAAGGCGCCATCAGCCGCTGCAGCTCGTCCTCGCCGGTATGGCCGAACGGCGGGTGGCCGAGGTCGTGCGCCAGCGCCACCGCCTCGGCGAGGTCCTCGTTCAGCCCGAGCACCAGCGCCAGCGAGCGCGCGACCTGGGCGACCTCGATTGAATGGGTAAGCCGCGTGCGGTAGTAGTCGCCCTCGTGCTCGACGAACACTTGGGTCTTGTGCTTGAGCCGGCGGAAGGCGCTTGAGTGGATGATCCTGTCGCGGTCGCGCTGGAAGGCGCTGCGATGGGTCGAGCCGTCCTCCACGAAACGCCGTCCGCGGCTGGCCTCGGGCAGGGTCGCGAAGGCTGCGGTCATGGCGCTCCGATGCGGCGTCTGGGGGCGACGCCTTGTCTGGAGGCGGCGCCGGGCATAGTTTGGGCTCATGTAACCCATGCCGTCCGGGGTCGAAAGATGCAGCTCACCATTCCGCCGCGCGTCACCGACCGGGCCTTCGCCCGGCTCGCCGAGATCGGGGCCGCGCCGCAGGCGCTCCGCGTCGCCGTCGAGGGCGGCGGCTGCTCTGGGTTCCAGTACGACATCAAGCTCGAGGCAGAGGCCGCCGAGGACGACCTCGTGCTGGAGAAGGACGGGCAGAGGGTGCTAATCGACTCGGTCTCGCTGCCGTTCCTGGCCGACGCCGAGATCGATTTCTCGGAGGAGCTCATCGGCGCCCGCTTCGTGGTCCGGAACCCGAATGCGACGTCATCCTGCGGCTGCGGCACCAGCTTCTCGATGTGAAGCGGCCCCGGTCCCACGATGGGACCGGGATCAAGACATTGATTTCGCAAGTATTCCGGATCTCGACTTTGCGGAACATGCCGTCTCGGTGCGCGTCCACAGGGAGCGATCGAGAAGCAGCCCGTGAGCCCCGCCGAATTTCATCGCCAAGTGGCGCCCGGTCGGGCTGAAGGAACGCTCGACGGCGCAGAAGCATTTCTTAACCTCTGCCGCCTGCTGAAGCTCGAGGATCCGGTCTCGGCCGATCCGCATCCCCCCATCCCTGCGATCTTCAGCGTCGGATCGGCCCCCCCTGAAGCTCCAATAGCTCGCGCAGGAGCGGATTGGGGAATCTGCGCTTCATCGTCACCGCGTAGAACGTCTCCGTAATCCCCGGCAGGCGATCGGCCTCTACGAGCTCGCCGGTCTCCAGCTCGTCCTTGACCACGATCCGGGGCAGGACGGCGAGGCCCACGTCCTCTCGCGCGAGAAGCCGCATCATCGCCATGTCGTCTGCTTCCGCGGCGATCAGCGGACGGACGCCCAGTCGGTCGGTCAGGGCATCGAAGCCGGTGCGTACGCCGCTCTCGGTCGTCGGCAGGATCACGGGCTGAGAGCCGATGAGTTCGGCGATCGTGCCGCCCTCTTTAATCCGGCTCGGCGTTCCGATGAGGCTCACGCGCTGCTCCCTCAGTCGGTGCGACACGAACAACGTCACTGCGTCCCACGCCGGCGGTCGGTTTGTCAGGACCACGTCAAGGTTCAGCGACTCGATCCCCGCCAAGAGCTCGGCCGGGCTGCCGGAGCGCAGGATTATCTCGACGTCCTCCCGACCGAGGATCGGGCGGACGAAGTCGATCTGGAAGTTTCTAGACAGCGTGGCCAGCGAGCCGACGCGAAGCGCCTGCCGTGTCCCGCCCGTCTGCTGGAGGGTGCCAACAAGTTCGTCCCCTGTCGCGAAGATCGCGTCGGCGTGGTCGAGGGTGATGCGGCCGGCCTCGGTCAGATGGAGCTGACGACCGCGGCGTTCGAACATGGCGTGGCCGAGGCGATCCTCGAGTTTGCGGATCTGCACCGAGAGCGCGGATTGCGACAGGTTCAGCCGCTCGGCGGTGCGGGTGAGGTTCCCGTCGTGGGCCACGGCCCAGAAGTACCTGAGGTGGTTGTAGTTCAACGCAGCCATATCGTTCTGTTTAGTAGAACGATCATGCGCAAACAATGCATTTATCCCAGCGGCGGCAGTGCGGTATCTGCGGCGCGAGCCAGATTACCGCCGAAAGGAAACAGCAATGTCCGCATATTTTTTGCCCCTTCTTGGCCCGGCCGCGCTGCTGATTGCCGCGTGCGCCGCTGCGCGCGAACCGGGCAAGCGCCCTCGCCTGGCGCCGAGGCTCGCCGAAATCTCGGCGTTGTTCGCGGTCGTCGTCGCGCTCATCTCGGCCGGACTTCTGATCTCCGAGGGACCGGGCGGCGCCGTCATCGGCATCCGCGGGATCGGGCTCTCGGTACGTGTCGACCCCCTGAGCGCGGTGATGATGCTGCTCGTCTCGTTCATCGGATGGGTCGTGCTGCGCTACGCCAGGACCTACATGGACGGCGAAGCGCGGCAGGGCGCCTTTACCGGGTGGCTCTGTGCGACGCTCGCCGCTGTTCTCCTGCTCGTCCAGGCGGGCGGCCTGGCGCAACTGGTCGCGGCCTGGATCGCGACGAGCCTGTTCCTGCAGAAGCTCCTGCTGTTCTATCCCGAGCGCGTTCAGGCGCGGCGGGCGGCGCGCAAGCGGTTCGTGATCGCCCGGATCGGCGACGTCGCGCTTGTCTGCGCGGCGATCCTTCTGGCCTACGGGTTCGGGACGACCCAGATCGCCGTCATTCTCGATGCCGCGCGCGCCGGCGAGGCCCTGTCGAGCGGGATCTGGGCGGCCGGCCTGATCGCGTTGGCTGCGCTGCTGATGTCCGCGCAGTTTCCGACCCACGGATGGCTGACGGAGGTGATGGAGACCCCGACGCCGGTCTCCGCGCTGCTCCATGCCGGCGTGATCAACGCCGGCGGCTTCCTGCTGATCCGCTTCGCCGACCTCATGCTGCTGGCGCCCAGCGTTCTGGCGGTGCTGGCGATGGCCGGCGGCTTCACCGCTCTGATCGGCGGGCTGGTGATGCTGACCCAGCCGGCGGTGAAGACCTCACTCGCCTGGTCGACGGTGGCGCAGATGGGCTTCATGACAATGCAGTGCGGGCTGGCGCTCTTCCCGCTGGCGCTGCTGCACATCGTCGCCCACTCGCTCTACAAGGCGCACGCCTTCCTCGATTCCGGCGGCGCGGTCGAGCGCGTGGCGGCGATCAGGCGGCCCGGCCCGGTGGCGATCCCCAGTCCCCGGGCGGTTGGCCGCGCCTTTCTGCTGGCGCTCGCGATCTACTCCGTCGTGGCCGCAATCTTCGGCATCCATGACAAGTCGCCGCAGGCGATCGCGCTCGGCGCCATCCTGATCCTCGGCGTCGCGTATCTGCTTGCGCAGGGGCTGGCCGACGCCGCGCCAAAGGCCCTCACCCGGCGGACCCTCCTCTACTCGACGGCGGCGGCGGTGGGGTATTTCGGCCTGCAGACGCTGGCGCTGTGGCTGATGGCCGGGGCCCTGCCCCCCACGCCCGCGCCCGGACCGCTCGAATGGGCGCTGATCGTGCTGGCGGTGGTCAGCTTCGGCATCGTCGCCGTGGCGCAGGCCATGTTTCCGCTCTGGGCCTATCATCCGGCCGCCGCGGGCGTGCGCGTGCATCTTTCGAACGGGCTTTATGCCAACGCGGTGTTCGACCGCATCATCGGCGGCTGGTCCGCCGAACGCTCTGCCTGACGGCGCGCACGGGGAGATGCCAGTCATGAAGACGACGCCGATCCAGATCCACCACGACGTTCTGGCCCTTGCGGTCGAGGCCGCGGCCCGGGCGATCCCGCCTGTCTGGCCGTTGAGCGCGAGCGTCGCGGTCAACCCGTTCCTCGGGCAGGCGGGACTGAGCCTGGCCGAGACGGGCGCGCTGCTCGGCCGCGTCGCCGGAGCGCCGGTGACCATGCCGCGCGCCTGGTACTGCGCGCGCATCGCCTCGGGCGCAATCACCGAGGCGGACCTCGCGCAGGCGCTCGCCGAGGCGCCGGCCGACCTTCGTCCCACGGATCTGGCGGGGCTGAAGGCGGCGGCCGGGAAGCCCGCGACGCCCCCGCAGCCGCTCCCCACCGTGGCCGAGCTTGCGGCAAGCGCCTCGGGCATCGACTGGCCCGGCTTGATCGCCGAGCGATTCGGCGCGTGGGCCGCGGGCTACTTCGACGAGGGCCAGGCGCTGTGGGCCGCGCCCCGCGACCGGGGCGCCTATCGCGCCTGGCGGGCGGTCGCGACGCGCGATCTTACGCCCGAGATCGTGGGGGCGCCCGGTTTCGCGGGCCATGTCGCGACCGCGCCTGAGCGGGCGCAAGAGGCGATCTCGCGGGCTGTCGCGCGCCTCGGCCTCCCCGACGCGGCGCTCGATCCGTACTTTCACCGGCTGCTGATGACCCTCGGCGGGTGGTCGCAATTCGCGCGCTATCAGCTCTGGCAGGCGGAGCTGCAGGGCCTGTCGGACACAACGGTCAGGGACGTGCTCGCCATTCGCGTGGTCTGGGAGGAGGCGCTGTTCTACCGCTACGAGCGTCACATCGACGCCCAATGGGAAAGCGCCCGCGCCGCCTACGCCGCGCCGGCGGCGCCGACGCCGGCGCTTGTCGTCGACGCCATCCTGCAGGAGGCCGCCGAGCGCGCCGATCAGCGCGCCTTGTCCGAAGTTCTCGCCGCGCCGGCCCCGGAGGCGACCGAGGCGCGCCCCGCCCTTCAGGCGGCGTTCTGCATCGACGTGCGCTCCGAACGGTTCCGCCGCGCGCTCGAATCCGTCGATCCGGGCATCCGGACGTCGGGCTTCGCCGGCTTTTTCGGCGCTGCGACCGAACACCGGCGCTTCGCGTCGGATGTGCGCGAACGCCGCCTGCCGGTGCTCCTGAAGCCTGCCGTCACCAGTTGTTCGGGTAGCCCGGAGGACGCAGAGGCCGATCGCGCGACCCGCTTCGCCAGGCGTGCGACGCGGGCCTGGGGCCGATTCAAGCTCGCCGCCGTCTCCTCTTTCGCCTTCGTCGAGGCGACGGGGCCGCTCTACGTCGCGAAGCTCTTGCGCGACGCGCTCGGCCTCGAATCCTCGCCGCTGCCGAACGACCCCGCGCCGCGGCTCGACCCGGCGCTGGACGGCGAGGCGCGCACCGGCGCGGCGGAGACGATCCTGCGGGCGATGTCGCTGACCGAAGGGTTTGCGCGCCTCGTTCTGCTGGCTGGCCACGGCGCCAGCGTGGTCAACAATCCGCACGCCAGCGCGCTGCAGTGCGGCGCCTGCGGGGGCTATTCCGGCGAGGTCAATGCGCGGCTGGTTGCCGGGCTTCTCAACGATGCGGAGGTGAGACGCGGACTCACGGCGCGTGGCATATCGATTCCCGAGGACACGCTCTTCATCGGCGCTCTTCACGACACGACCACCGACGCCGTCGTTCTGTACGACCGCGATTGCCCTTCGGCGTCGCACGAGAAGGAGCTCGACCAGCTGCGCGCATGGGTCACCGCGGCGGGCAAGGTCACAAGGGCCGAACGGGCACTGCGCCTGCCGCGGGCCAAAGGCGAGGGCGACATCACGCTGCGCAGCCGCAACTGGGCCGAGGTACGCCCGGAATGGGCGCTGGCCGGCTGCCGCGCATTCATCGCCGCGCCGCGCAGCCGCACCGCTTGCCGCAGTCTTGAGGGCCGGGCATTCCTGCACGATTACGACTGGCGGCGAGACGAGGGTTTTGACGTCCTCGAGCTCATCATGACCGCCCCAGTCGTGGTCGCGAGCTGGATCAGTTTGCAATACTACGGCTCGACCGTCGCGCCAGATGCTTTCGGCGCCGGCAACAAGCTGCTGCACAACGTCACCGGCGGCATCGGGGTCGTCGAGGGCAATGGCGGCTTGCTGCGGCCCGGCCTGCCCTGGCAGTCGGTGCACGACGGCGAGGGGCTAGTTCACGACCCGCTTCGCCTGTCGGTCTGCATCGAGGCGCCGCGCGAGCCGATGACGGACATCCTGCAACGGCACGACGGCGTCCGGGCGCTGTTCGACAACCGATGGCTGCATCTCTTCGCGCTCGACGAGGTCGGCCGCATGGCCTGGCGCTACGCCGGCGACCTGCGGTGGAGCGCAGCGGAGGCGCCGACGGAACCTAAGTTGCGAAGGGGAGTCGGTTGAGTGCCGCCGCTGCGCCGCTCACATCCCTGCGCAGCGACCCGCCCCACATGGACCGCGGGGCTGATCTGGCGACCATGCTCGCGAGGAGGCGGCAGTCGCGCCGTTACTGCGAGGGCGCCTCGGTCTGACGGAGGACGTTGCGGACGGCCTGGACACGGACAACCTCGGCACGTTCAAGGGCGAGATTGCCCGCGCCGACAAGATCAAGCAGGTCGCCATCGCGAAAGCTGGGCCAAAGGGCCTGCGGTCGCACGAGCAGCCGCTCGCGAGATGCGGGACTGCGTCGAGGGGTTAGAGGATATTCGCGCTTCGGTCCACACCGACATGCGGGCTACATGAACCCGACCAGCATGGCCGCGATCGGACGATTGGCGGACCGCTTCGCCGACCGGCTGGCCTGCCTCTGTCCTGCGTCAAAATTCACCGACTTTGACATCATCGATGCCGAGAGGAGACGGCCCTCTGCATGGTGTCGCGGATCTTCCCTGATGGTTCGCCACTGGGTCTTCGGCTGCGTCATCTGCGACAACGAGAGGAAGGGCGCGCGCGCAGACAGTCTTACTCAGGATGATCCGGGGCAGTGCGCCTACTGCAGACATTGATGGCACCGTATTTCCTGCCTTTGGAGTGGATCACGGCCGCGAGCCGGTCAAATCATACGCGAAAATCTGTCCAGTCCGAGGGGCGCGCTCCAGAGCGGCTTGGAATTTTGACCCCTCTCGCAACGGGAAGAGGAAGGCCTGATCCGGCGCAGCGGTCGGGGTGGCGGAGACGGATCAGGCATTTCTGGGCCTCAGGCGCGGTTCTTGAAGCGCCAGCTTTCGTTGCCGGTCTCGACAATTTCGCAGTGGTGGGTGAGGCGGTCGAGGAGCGCGGTGGTCATCTTCGGATCCCCGAAAACGCTCGGGATAACGTACAGGATCTTTCGCACATTGCCGGAGAAATGCCCGAAAGTTGGTGACGGTCTGAGGGGCGGCATATCATGGCGTTGTCGAAGCGCCTGCAATTCTCTGCCGAGAAAGGGATATGCCACATGTCGGAAGCTACCATCACGCAGTTGCCTGATCCATCGGGATTTGCAGCCGATCCATTGACGGAGCTCGTCCGCACCGGTGCTCGCAAGCTGATCGAGCAGGCAATCGAGGCCGAACTTTCAGCCCTGCTTGCAGCGCATGCCGACGACAAAACCACGGCTGGTCGCGCTCGGCTCGTCCGTCACGGTCATCTGCCGGAGCGCAACGTCTTGACCGGCGTCGGCCCTGTGCCGGTAAAGGTGCCACGCGTGCGGGATCGCGGGACGGGCGATGACAAGATCACCTTCACGCCCAGCATCCTGCCGCGCTACCTGCGCAAGGCGACGTCGGTCGAGGATCTGCTGCCGTGGCTGTACCTGAAAGGCGTTTCCAGCGGGGATTTCCAGGAAGCCCTGGCTGCCCTGCTGGGACCGGATGCCAAGGGCCTGTCCGCAACGACGATCTCCCGGCTGAAGGCGGATTGGTGGGAGGACTACGAGGCTTGGCAGAAGCGAGACCTGAGATCCCGCCGTTTCCTCTACATCTGGGCTGACGGGGTGTACTTCAAACCCAGAATGGCAGAAGAAAAACAATGTGTTCTGGTGATCATCGGGGCCGATGAATATGGCCACAAGGAACTTCTGGGCATGGCCGACGGCTTCCGTGAGAGCACGCAAAGCTGGCGCGAGCTACTGCTCGATCTCAAGCGCCGTGGGCTGACCCAAGATCCGAAACTGGCCATCGGCGACGGGGCGCTCGGCTTCTGGGCGGCGCTACGCGAGGTCTTCGCCACCACCCGGGAACAGCGTTGTTGGCTGCACAAAACGATGAACATCCTGAATGCAATGCCGAAGTCCGTGCAGCCGAAGGCCAAGGACCATCTGCATGACATCTGGCAAGCCGAAACCCGCAAGCAAGCGGAGGCAGCCTTCGACTTCTTCGTCGAAACCTACGGCGTGAAATACGACAAGGCGGCCGCCAAGCTGGTCAAGGACCGTGATGCGCTGTTGACGTTCTACGAATTTCCGGCCGAGCACTGGAAACATGTCAGGACAACAAACCCAATTGAAAGCACCTTTGCCACTGTCCGCCACCGCACAAGGCGAACCAAGGGATGCCTCAGCCGCAAGACGGGTCTGGCTATGGCGTTCAAGCTGATGATGTCGGCCCAGGCGAAGTGGCGAAAGCTCGACGGTCGAAACCGCATGCCCGAATTGATCGAAGGCGTTGCGTTCCGCGACGGCGTCGTCCACCTTCAAACAGCCGCCTGATCAGGCGTCACCAAGATTTGGGCATATCTCACATTGCCGGGCGAGGCGGCTCCCTTCAGGATCGTTGAAAGGAGCTTGGGATGGACGAGAAGCCGGAGGCGAAGTCGATGGGACAGGTGATCCAGGTCGATGAGGCTCGGATCAGGGATCGCCTCGGCGAGATGGTGCGCGGGACGGTCGAGGAGGCGCTGAACGCCATGCTCGACGCCGGGGCGGACCGGTTATGCGGCGCCGGACGCTACGAGCGCAGCGAGGCGCGGAAGGATACGCGCGCCGGGCAGCTACGAGCGATCGCTGGAAACGCGCGCCGGCCAGGTCAGCCTGAAGATCCCGAAGCTGCGGCGGCAGACCTTCGAGACGGCGATCATCGAGCGCTACCGCCGCCGGGAGATCTCGGTCGAGGAGGCGCCGATGGAGATGTATCTTGCCGGCGTCTCGGTGCGCCGGGTCGAGGACATCGCCGAGGCGCTCTGGGGCACGCGGGTCAGCCCGAGCACGGTCTCCAATCTCAACAAGAAGGTCTGCGCCAAGATCGAGGCCTGGCGGAACCGGCCGATCGAGGGCGCGCATCCGTACGTCTTTCTGGACGGCATCGTGATGAAGCGCACCTGGGCCGGGGAGGTGCGCAACGTCTCGCTGCTGGTGGCGATCGGCGTCAACGCCGAGGGTTGCCGCGAAATCCCCGGCATCCGCGAGGGCGCCAAGGAGGACAAGTCCGGCTGGTCGGCGTTCCTGCGGCGCCTCGTGGACCGCGGGCTTCGGGGCGTGGAGCTGATCGTCTCGGACGCCTGTCGCGGCCTCGTCGAAAGCCTCGCGGAGCACCTGCCGGACGCCCGGTGGCAGCGCCGCGTCGTGCATTTCTACCGCAACGTCTTCAGCCACGTGCCGGCGACAAAGGTCCGCGAGGTCAGCCACATGCTCGAGGCGATCCACGCCCAGGAGACCCGCGCAACCGCCGCGGCCAAGGCCTCGGCGGTTGTCGACGAGCTCCGCCGCCAGCGTATGGGGCGCGCGGCGGACCTCGTCGACGCGCACGTCGCGGAAACGCTGACCTACCATGCCTTCCCGGACTGCCACTGGATCAGGATCCGCACCAACAACCCGCTCGAGCGCATCATGCGCGAGATCCGGCGACGAACCCGCGTCGTCGGCGCCTTCCCCGACGGCCAATCCTGCCTCAACCTCGCCGCGGCGCGGCTCCGGCACATCGCCGGCGCCCAGTGGTCGACCCGGAAGTACATGAACATGGCGCCGCTCCGCGCGGCGCAGAACGAAGCCTACGGGGCCGTCGTGGCGTGAGCGAATGTGCGAAAGAGTCTGGATGGAGTGCGCCCCTCGGACTGGACAGATTTTCGCGTATGATTTGACCGGCTCGGGCCTATCCGAGGGAGAAGGCCGATGCCGAGACGCCACCGCAGCCACAGTATGGATTTGAAGCGCCAGGTCGTGGCCGAGTACAACGCCGGGGAGACGCTTCACGGCCTCTCCAAGCGCCACGATGTGTGTCGCAACCTGATCCGGGTGTGGATCGCAAAGGCCGAGGCCGGCGAGTTCAACGACGATGTCGCGGCCGCCGAACTGCTGGCGACCTACGAGGCGCGCATCGCGGCGCTGGAGCGGCTCGTCGGCAAGCAGGCGCTGGAACTGGCCTTCGTCAAAGGGGGGGCTTCTGCGGACCCTCGCCGACAAGCGCGCCTACATCCGTGATCGCCGGCCCCGCAGCGTCTCCGTCCAAAGAGGATGCGAACTGATGGGCGTCGCACGGTCGAGCTATGACGCCGCGCCGGATCCTGCGGACGCCGATGCGGCGCTGGTCGCAAGCGGAGATGCGCGCCATCGCCGACGCCTGGGAATGCTATGGCTATCGCCGCGTCGGCGCCGAGCTGCGCCACCGGGGCTGGGCCGTGAACGGCAAGAAGGTCAGGCGGTTGACGAAGCTGCACGATCTCAATCCGCGACGACGGCGGCGCTTCACGAAAACCACCGACAGCGACCATGACGGACCGATCTATCCGCTGGTCGCCCGGGACTTCGAGACCCATGCGCCCGATCAACTCTGGGTCGGCGACATCACCTTCGTCGCCATCGCCGCTGGCTTCGTCTATGTGTCCATTGTCCTGGACGCCCGGTCGCGGCGCGTGGTCGGCTATGCCATCGGTCGCCGCATCGACGCCCGCCTCGCGGTCGCCGCCTTCGAGCGCGCCATCGCCCTGCGGCGCCCGCTGCCCGGCTGCGTCATGCACACGGACCGCGGGTCGCAGTACGCCGCGAAGGCGCACAGGGCGCTGGTGTCCGAGCATGGCTTCATCGGCTCGATGAGCCGGCGTGGAAATCCCTACGACAACCCGAAGGCCGAGAGCTTCATGAAGACGCTCAAGGTCGAGGCGGTGTATCTCAACGAGTACGAAACCAACGACGACGTCGCCGTCGATCTGCCCCGCTTCATCGACGACGTCTACAACGCCAAGCGCCTGCATTCATCGCTGGGATACCTGAGCCCCAGCCAGTTCGAGGACCACAACGCCCGCCAGACGGTCAAAGACGCCGCCTGAAACTGTCCAGGCGCAGGGGCGCACTCCAGAGCATGGGGATCGGCGTCCAAGAATTGTGAGCCGATTGACAGTCATTGTAAAGCAACCGCAGTTCAGGGTCCCAATAGATCGAGGCGGGAAGGCGGAGTGCAAGCAGATGCTCCCGCCCAGCGCAGCGGCTGCGGCCACCTTTCGGGCGGCCCGAACGGATGATCGGACCAGTCTCGCGAGCGGATCATGCGCGCCATGACGCTGTCGCCGACCAGAAAATTTAGAGACCCGTCACTGCTCTGGCGCAAGGCAGAAATAGGTCCGCGATCCAAGCGGGCGTTCTGCGCAAGATGCGCGTCAATGCAGTCTCGTGATGTAGCAGTCCCTGTGCATCCACGGAATACATCAGCCGCAAAGGGTCTTGCATGCCGTCAAAGGGCGCCTGCGTCGCGGAAGATCTGCGTGCAGCGCTCCAGCGCCGCCGCCGGCGCCATTTCCTCGCTCTCGCCGGTGCGCCGGCAGGTCAGTTCGACCCTGCCGGCAGCGAGGCCGCGCGGCCCGACCGTCAGCCGCCATGGCAGGCCGATGAGGTCCATCGTCGCAAATTTGGCCCCTGCTCTTTCTTCTCGGTCGTCGTACAGCGGGTCGAGCCCGGCCTGGCGCAGGCCGGCGTAGAGCGACAGGCTCTCGGCGTCGCAGGCGTGGTCGCCCTGCTTGAGGTTGACGATGCCGACGTGGAACGGCGTGACGCCCTCCGGCCAGATGATGCCGCGCTCGTCGTGGTTCGCCTCGATCAGCGCGCCGACGAGGCGCGAGACGCCGATGCCGTGCGAGCCCATGTGGACCGGCACGCGCTCGCCGGCCTCGTTGACGACCAGCGCCTTCATCGGGTCGGAGTACTTGGTTCCGAAATAGAAGATCTGGCCGACCTCGATGCCGCGCCCCTCGACGCGGCGCTCGGCCGGAACATGGTCGAACAGGGCTGCGTCGTGCGTCTCGTCGGTGCGGGCGTAGGGCGTCGTCCATTCGAGACAGATCGAGGCGACCTGGTCGCGGTTGTGGAAGTCGATGCTGCGGTCGCCAAGCGTCATGTCTGTGACGGCGCGGTCGTAGAAGACAGCGCTTTCGCCGGTGGGCGCAAGCACCAGGAATTCATGCGTGTCGTCGCCGCCGATCGGCCCCGAATCCGCGCGCATCGGGATCGCCTTCAGGCCCATGCGCTCGTAGGTGCGGATGTAGCTGACCATGTGGCGATTGTAGGCGTGCAGCGCGTCGTCCTTGGTCAGGTCGAAGTTGTAGCCGTCCTTCATCAGAAACTCGCGGCCGCGCATCACGCCAAAGCGGGGGCGCAACTCGTCGCGAAATTTCCACTGGATGTGATAGAGCGTCAGCGGCAGGTCCTTGTAGCTCGACACCGCCGAGCGGAAGATGTCGGTGATCAGTTCCTCGTTGGTCGGCCCGTACAGCATGTCGCGCTCGTGGCGGTCCTTGATGCGCAGCATCTCGGCCCCGTAGTCGTCGAAGCGCCCGCTTTCGCGCCACAGGTCCGCCGATTGCAGCGTCGGCATCAAGAGCGGGATGTGCCCGGCGCGCTGCTGCTCCTCGTGCACGATGGTCTCGAGCCGGCGCAGCACCTTGTAGCCGAGCGGCAGCCAGGAATAGATGCCCGCGGCCGCCTGGCGGATCATGCCCGCGCGCAGCATCAGCCGGTGGCTGGCGATCTGCGCCTCGGCGGGCGTCTCCTTCAGCACGGGCAGGAAATACTGGGTCAGGCGCATCTGGCGACGGTCTCCGGCTGTCAGGGCTGGGCCGGTTTAGGCGAAGCGCGGTGGCCGTGCAATCCCGCGGTCGACGGCCGGACAACGCAGTTCGCGCAGCAGATTTGGTTTGCAGAGTTCCGCAGAAGATGCTTATGGTTCAGCGCCGAATAGCGGGCGACTATCGGGCCGAGTGTTGCAATTTTCGCTGCAACGCAACAAGAAAGCCCGAGGATAAAATGACCGTGGTGCTGGCCCAAGTCTGGGGGGAAATCGAGAGCGGCCTGCCTTGCAGGCCGCTTCTTGATACGGAGGCATTGGTTCTGGGCCTAGGGCGGCCAGAGTGGTATTCAACCGAGCACCAGCTCTCCGTCCAGCCCGAGCCGAGTTGCAAGCGATACGATGCGCCGCTCGACTGCGTCGCCTGCGAAATCGCGAGCGGCGGAGTCGAGCGTCACCACAAGCTGGCCGCTCTCAATCGACAGCCGAGCATGCTCCAAGACGCCAGTCGACGCACCGGACAGCATTGCGCCAAGCCGCATCGCCCGTCCTAGCACCACTGCTTCCTGCGCTCGTTCTGCCGTGATCAGCGGCTGATAACGGCCGATATCGTCACTGGACCCAGTTGATTTGTAGCGGTTCAGCAACGCCATGCCAAGAAACGCGCGCTCGGAGTGGTTCGCCCCAGCGATGTTCGCCCGGATGACGGTCTCCATGCACAGTTCGGCGCGAAAGTCGGGGTGTGCGCGCCAGTTGATGTCGTGCAGAAGACAGGCTGCATGCACAAGCCGGAGCTCTTCACTCGTGCCATTTGGATAGAGCGGAGCCAGCCACGCGAACATCGCGTCGCCGAACCCGGGATTGCGTGCGTCGGCCGCCTCCATATGCCGGCAGGCCTCGATCAGCGGATCGAGCACGCGCATCTCCTCAGGCATCTGTCGGTAGAGCAGACCCTCGCGCAGGCCGAACCCGGAGATGGTGACGCGGCCCGGCTCCACCCGGCGCAGCAGCTCGGCCAGTACCTGCGCCGCAAGCGGCGCAAGCGCCATCCGGGCCGATGATATGCCGGTCATCGACGTGAGGCGGTTCTGCTCCTGATCCTGGATCCAGCCGAGCGTCTCCTGCAGCTGCTGGATCGGCGGCGAGTATCCGTGCAACACCTTGAGCGGATACCCGGTGCGCTCCATGTCGAGCCGAGCGATCGCACGCCATGAACCGCCGACGAGGAAAAGGCGCGGCGCTGGTCCCTGCACCGCCTTGCGCAAGGCTTTGACGCCCTTCCTTATCGCCTTGGCGACGGCATTATCGTCGGACAGGTCCGCAAGCTGAAGTGGCCCAAGGTGCGAGGTCGCGCATTCGCCGATCTCGCCGCGCACCAGATGCGCAAGCTCCATAGACGCCCCGCCCATGTCGCAGACGAGGCCTTCGGCGTGTGGCCAACCCAGCAGCACGCCCTTCGCGGCGAGTCGCGCCTCCTCGCCGCCGCTGGCGACGTGCAGCATCAATCCGGTCTCGCTACGCACCTCCTCGCAGAAGGCCGGTCCGTCCTTGGCCTCCCGCACTGCAGCGGTGGCGACGGCGATCATGCCGGACAAATTCATGCGTCCCGCAAGCGCCGCGAAGCGGCGCAGCGCCGCGAGCGCCGAAGTCCAGCCTTCGCGGCTCAGCCTGCCGGTCTCCGAGAGGCCGGCCCCAAGGCCGCAAAGCACCTTCTCGTTGTAGAAATACGCGGGACTCCGGGCCATGCCGTCAAACACCACCAGCCGCACGGAATTCGAGCCGACATCAATCACGCCGATGCGCTTGAGCCGTGCTTTCGCCGCCGCCTCCATCTGGAATCGCGGGACCTTGCCTGCGCGTTTCGTCTCGCCCACCGCCGCATTCTTTCATGTCTGCCCGCGCCGCAGGCTGGCATCTCGCCGCCGCCGCCGTCAACCCGAGTCGAAGCCGCGGATCCCGCGGCCTCCATGTCGGCGATCGCAACTGCGGCCGCGCCTCAACCCTGCGAGTGCACGAGTTGGATGACGTCGCGCGCGCCCGCACGGCCGCGGCCGGACAACGAAGGCGTCTCCATGAAGAAGCGGTGGCACGAGAAGAGCTGCGCGCCCGCGTCCGCGACATGGCGGCGATAAGATCCGTCGGGCTGCGCGATCCAGCTCTGCGCCTGGTCAGCCATATTTGCCGCCATGATCTGATCGACGATCTGCGCGTGGACGGTCGGGTTCACGATTTCGACCAGCGCCTCGATCCGCCGGTCCAGATTGCGCTCCATCCAGTCTGCGCTGGAGATGTAAACGCGGGCGTTGGGCGAAGGCAGCCCGTGGCCGTCGCCGAAACAGACGATGCGGCTGTGTTCGAGGAACCGGCCGATGATGGACTTGACCCGGATATTCTCGCTGAGCCCGGTCACGCCAGCGCGCAGCGAGCAGATGCCGCGCACGACCATGTCGATCTTCACGCCGGCCTGGCTCGCAGCATAGAGAGCGTCGATTACCTGGGCGTCCGTGATCGCGTTTACCTTGACCCAGACCTGGGCCGGCCGTCCGGCCCCGGCATGCGCGATCTCGTTCTCAAGGCCCGCGAGAATGCGCGGCTTGATCATGTGCGGGCTGATCGCAAGATTCTCTAGCTCGACCGGCTTCACGTAGCCGGTGACATAATTAAAAACCTTGGTTGCGTCCCGACCCAGCGCCTTGTCGCAGGTGAAGAGCGACAGGTCGGTGTAGATGTTGGCCGTACCCGGGTGATAGTTGCCCGTGCCAAAATGAGTATAGGTGATCAATTCGCCGCCCTCGCGCCGCACCACCGTCGAGATCTTGGCATGTGTCTTCCATTCGAGGAAACCGTAGACCACTTGGGCCCCAGCCCGCTCAAGCCGGCGCGACTGACGGATGTTGGCGGCCTCGTCGAAGCGCGCCTTCAGTTCAACAAGCGCGGTGACCGACTTGCCGTCCTCGGCCGCCTCGCAAAGCGCTGCGACGATGGGGCTGTCGCGGGACGTGCGGTACAGCGTCTGCTTGATCGCCACCACATCGGGATCCCGCGCCGCTTGTTGCAGGAACCGCACGACGATGTCGAAGGTCTCGTATGGATGATGCAGCAGCATGTCCTTGTGCCGGATCGCCGCGAAGATGTCGCCCTCGAAGTCTTGAACCCGCTCGGGCATCCGCGGCGTGAACGGCGGCCAGAGCAGGTCCGGCCGCGGGGCCCGGCACAGCTCGGACAGATCAGACAATCCGACGATTCCGGCTAGGTCGATCACCTCGTCTTCGGCGACGCCGAGCGCGCGCACGATCATCCGACGCAGGTCCGGCGGAGCGTCGGCGGTCATTGTCAGCTGGATGACTTCACCGCGCCGCCTGCGCTTCAGCGCCGTCTCGAACTCGCGCACCAGGTCCTCGGCTTCTTCCTCGACCTCGATGTCGCTGTCTCGCAGGACCCGGAACGCGCACAGCCCGAGCTTGACGTAGCCGGGAAACAACCGGTCGAGGAATACCTCCAGCAAGCCTTCGAGCGGAAGGTAGCGCATCTGGCCCTTGGACCCGGGCGCCAGGGGCACGAGGCGCGCCACCTGGGCCGGCACCGGCAGCAGCGCCTCGAGCAGCGTGTCGTCCTCGACGCGGCGCAGGTTCAGGCCCATCGCGAAGCCGCCGTTGGCGATGAACGGGAACGGATGCGCCGGGTCGATCGCAAGCGGGCTGAGGATCGGGAAGACCTGCTCGAAAAAGTAGCTCTCCAGCGCCTTGATGTCGGCGAGCTTCAGGTCCGCAGGCCCCAGGATCTCGATCCCCTCCGACCTGAGAAGCTTGTGCAGCACCGCCCAGCATTCCTGCTGGCGCAACATCAGCGCGCGCGCGTCGGCGTCGATCCGGCGGAGCTGCTCGGACGGAGACAGGTGGTCCGCGCTCTGCGCCGCCACGCCTCCACGCACCAAGCCGCGCAGACCGGCGACGCGCACGGAATAGAACTCGTCCAGATTCGAGCCCGAGATGGACAGGAAGCGCGCGCGCTCGAGCAGCGGCGCCGCCGGGTTCTCGGCTTCGGCCATCACCCGCCAGTTGAACTCGAGCCAGCTCAGCTCACGATTGATGAAACGGTCCGGACCCGCTGGTTCGAACCCCGACAGCGTCCGCCCCGGCACGGCCGGCGTCTCTAGGAAATCGGCATCGGCAGGCGGCTGGACTGTTTCGAGCATGGTCGTCCTTCGTGCCGGCGCAGGCTGTACGGTTGCCTCTGGCGCATTGTCGGATCGTCTCCCCGACTGCGCAAGGTGTCTCTCGCGCGAACGGCGGCGCAGCGACACGGCGCGGGGCGGGTGGCCGAAGCTCAGGGCTTGAGGTCGCCCGGCAGCCGCCGACTGCGCGCCTATGCAAAGACGGACCAGCCGGCGCGCGCGGCGAGGAGCTCGAGCGCCTCGGCGCCCAGAAGCGAATTGCCGCTCTCGTTCAGGCCGGGCGACCAGACGGCGACCGCGGCATGGCCCGGCGCGACCGCCAGGATGCCGCCGCCGACGCCGCTCTTGCCCGGTAGCCCGACCCGGAAGGCGAAGTCTCCGGAGGCGTCGTAGTGGCCGCAGGTCAGCATCACCGCGTTGATGCGCCGCGCACGGGCGGCGCCGACCACCCGGGCGCCGCTCATCGGATCGACCCCTCCCGCAGCAAGGTACAGGCCGGCGCGCGCGAGCTGGCGGCAGGACATCGCGATCGCGCACTGGTGGAAGTAGACGCCGAGAACGTGACTGACCGGATGATCGAGCCGGCCGAAGCCGTGCATGAAATGTGCAAGCGCGTAGTTACGGTCGCCAGTCTCCGCCTCGGCCCTCGCCACCTGCTCGTCTATGGCGATCTCGTCTTCATCGGCGAGGAAACGGACGAAGCGCAGGATCTCTCCGATCGCCTCCCGGGGTGTGTGGCCGGCCAGTATCCGGTCGGTGACGACGATCGCCCCGGAATTGATGAACGGATTTCGCGGCAGGCCCTGCTCGTGCTCAAGCTGGACGATGGAGTTGAACGCGCTTCCCGACGGCTCTCGCCCGACGCTGCGCCAGAGCGCATCGCCGTAGCGCCCGAGCGCCATGGTCAGCAAGAAGACCTTCGACACGCTCTGGATTGAGAATGGCGTGGCGGCCGAGCCAGCCGCATGCGTCTGGCCGTCGAGGGTCGTGACTGCGAGGCCGAACTGACGCGGATCGACCCGCGCGAGCGGCGGGATGTAGTCGGCGGGCTTGCCTTCTCCGAACCGCGGCGACAGCTCCTCGTGGATTTCCGCGACCAGCGCGGCGAGGTCCGGCTCAGACCTTGCCATCTTCAGGCCCCGTCTCCGCCGCCAGCGCTTCCGCGGCGAGCCGGACGCTGATCGCACGCCCGCGCGCCAGCCCAAGCCGGTCGAGTTGCGCCACGGTCGCCGAGGCCGCCTCAAAGCTGCGGTCCATCCTCGCGACGAGAAAACGGATCACTTCCGGCCCGACCCCGATGCCGCGATCCGTGAAGAGCTTCACCAGCACGGCCGACAGCAGCGCGTCGTCGGGCGGCTCGAGCATCGCGACCGGCGCGACCGCCAGCCGGCTCGCAAGATCCGGCAGGGCGAGCCCCCAGTGCGCGGGCGCCGACCGTCCCGTCACCATCAGCGACCCGCCGCCGGTCGCCAGCCGGTTGCAGAGATGAAACAGCGTCTCCTCCGCCGTGGCGACGCCGACGATGCGGTCGGCATCCTCGACCACCAAAGCGGCCTCGCCGGGCTGGTCGGCGGGATCCAGGCCAGCGAGGTCTGCGGCGTTGAGGAAGACGGCTTCGCTACGCGCCGCCCAGACATGGGAGAGATGGGTCTTGCCCGCGCCCGCGGGCCCCGCGACCGCCAGCCGCCGCGCTGGCCACGCGGGCCAGCTTTCAACCAGCGCCAGAGCCAGTCGGTTCGCCGGCGCGACGAAGAAGGCCTCGCGCCCCAGCGCCGGACGCGCCGGCAGGTCGAGGGCCATCTGTCCGGGCGCAGCGATCACGCGAACTGCTCCCGGATCAGCCGCTCCTCGAGGCCATGGCCGGGGTCGAACAGGATGCGATGGCTGATACCGGGATCGCTCGCGATCTCAATGGCCACCGGATTGCGCACCTCGAAACTGTCGGCCACCGCGGAGACCGGGCGCTTGTCGGCTTCCGTCACCTCGAACGTCACCCGCGCCGTCCGCGGCAGCAGCGCGCCGCGCCAGCGCCGCGGCCGGAACGCGGCCATTGGCGTCAGCGCCAGGATTTCGGCGCCAATCGGCAAGACCGGTCCGTGCGCCGAGTAGTTGTAGGCCGTCGACCCGGCCGGCGTGCAGAGCAGCGCGCCGTCGGCGATGAGTTCCGCCATGCGCTCTCGGCCATCGACCAGAATGCGCAGCTTGGCCGCCTGCGGTCCGGCGCGGAGGATCGAGACCTCGTTGATCGCGAGCGCTTCGATAATCTCGCCGTCGCAGCGCGTCGCGCGCATGCGAAGCGGATGGATCACCGCCTCTTCGGCGTTGGCCAGTCGCTCGACCAGGCCGCTCTCGTCATAGGCGTTCATCAGGAAGCCGACGGTCCCGCGGTTCATCCCGTAGACCGGCGCATCGAGACCCTCGGTGGCGTGCAGCGTCGCCAGCATCAGGCCGTCGCCGCCCAGGGCGACGATCACGTCGGCCTCCTCGACCGGCCACTGGCCATGGCGGGCAGTCAGCCTGTCCAACGCCTGCATGGCAATCGGAGCCGGGCTCGCCACGAAATGTATCCGCTCCAACGCATCGAGCCCACGCTGGACGATCGGGTCCGCCCTCAGCGCGACCGGTGGAGCGTAGTTCGGCATCGCTCCCCTCTTCCGGAACATCACAGCTCGGCCGAAACTAGCCGCGACAGCGGCGCCATGACAAGGATCGCGATCTCGCGGTTGCTAGAGCACGGCCGAAATGCGCATCTCGTGCGACATCCTGGCAAAGCGCGATGCGCCAGCGCCGACGCCACGGCCGCTTTCTGGTTTGCCACCGGCCGCTCCGAAGGGTATGAGCCGCCACCGATCACGCGCATGGGGACTGATCCGATGAAAGATGGCGGCTCCTCCAACGGCTTCTTCGCCACGCCGCTCGGCGAGAGCGACCCAGAGATCGCGGCAGCGGTCCGGTCGGAACTCGGTCGTCAGCGCGACGAGATCGAGTTGATCGCGTCCGAGAACATCGTTTCGCGCGCTGTGCTCGAAGCGCAGGGCTCGGTGATGACCAACAAGTACGCCGAGGGCTATCCGGGCCGGCGCTACTATGGCGGGTGCCAGTTCGTCGACATCGCCGAGACCTTGGCGACAGAGCGCGCTTGCAAACTGTTTGGCGCGCGCTTCGCCAACGTGCAGCCCAATTCGGGCAGCCAGGCGAATCAGGCAGTCTTTCTTGCGCTGCTGAAGCCTGGCGACACGTTCCTGGCGATGGACCTGTCGGCCGGTGGCCATCTTACCCACGGCGCGAAGCCGAACATGTCGGGCAAGTGGTTCAACGCGGTCCATTACGGCGTGCGGCGGCAGGACCAACTGCTGGATTACGACGCGGTCGTGGACCTGGCCCGGGAGCACCGTCCGAAGCTGATCATCGCGGGCGGCTCGGCGGTCCCGCGCCAGATCGACTTCGCCCGGTTCCGCGCGATCGCGGACGAAGTCGGCGCCTACCTGCTCGTCGACATGGCGCATTTCGCGGGGCTTGTGGCAGGCGGACAGCACCCGAACCCGCTGGAGCACGCGCATGTGGCGACGACGACGACGCACAAGACGCTGCGCGGGCCGCGGGGCGGCATGGTGCTGACCAACGACGAGGCGATTTCGAAGAAGGTCAACTCGGCGATCTTCCCGGGCCTTCAGGGCGGACCGCTGATGCACGTTATCGCCGCCAAGGCCGTTGCCTTCGGCGAGGCGCTGCGGCCGGAGTTCGCCGAATATGCGGCGCAGGTCGTGTCGAACGCGAAGGCCCTGGCCGATGCGTTGATCAAGGGGGGCGTCGACATCGTCACCGGTGGGACCGACACTCACCTGATGCTGGTGGACCTGAGGCCGAAGGGCGTGACGGGCAAGGACGTCGAGGCCGCGCTGGGGCGGGCGCACATCACCTGCAACAAGAACGGCATCCCGTTCGACCCGCAGCCTCCGACGGTGACGTCGGGCGTGCGGCTGGGCACGCCGGCGGGCACGACCCGGGGGTTCGGCGAAGCGGAGTTCCGCGAGATTGGCGCGCTCATCGTCGAGGTCGTCGACGGACTGGCGGCGCATGGCGAAGCTGGAAACGGCGAGGTCGAGGCTTCGGTCAAGGCCCGCGTGCAGGCGCTGTGCGACCGGTTCCCGATCTACCCCGACCTGTGACCGGCTGAACGGTCCCACGATGGGACGCGGATCAACATACTGAAGAAAAACCATATTCCAGCGGGCGCGCAAGTTATCCACAGGTCCGCCGGCTGGAGCCAGAGCGTTTACGAGAGAATGTCGGACCAGAGCGCGCGATGTTTTGCGCAGACGGTTGCCGATTTCCGGGCGGCGGGCGTTTCACGCCCCTCCCCGCCAGCGGCGCCGATGTCGCGGCAGCCCGGGTTCAGCCGCGAGAGCGGCTCACGGCGGCGCCGTCGAAGACAGTTGGCGGAAAAGAACGACGGGCCGAGCGAGGCTTTTGAGCGCGTGCTCCGGACAGTCCCGGCCAGAGGCCGGATCCTTCGGAACGACGGGCTGCCCGCGACGTTGAGAAGCCAACAAGGGGATTTTTCGGATGTTCGACTGGGTTTCGGGGTTCATCGATGCGGTGGGGCTGCCAGGCATCACGCTGCTGATGTTTCTGGAGAACGTCTTTCCGCCGATCCCTTCCGAACTGATCATGCCTCTGGCCGGTTTCAATGCGGCGGGCGGCGAACAAAACCTCGTCGCGGTCTTGATCGCGGGGTCGCTCGGATCCCTTGCCGGAGCGCTTCTGTGGTACTGGATCGGACGTCGGATCGGGGCGGAGCGCCTCAAGAGGCTGACGCGCAAGCATGGACGCTGGCTCACCATCACGCCCGAGGAGATCGACCAATCGAACCAATGGTTCGGACGCTACGGCGGGCTTGCGGTGCTGGTCGGTCGCCTCGTGCCGACGGTTCGAACCTTCATTTCCGTTCCGGCCGGCGTCGCGGAGATGCCGCTCTACAAGTTTATGGCCTTCACGACGGTCGGCACGGTCGTCTGGACAACCCTGCTCACTCTGGCGGGCTACTGGCTGCAGTCGCAATATACGATGGTGTCCGAGTGGTTGAATCCCGTCTCGACCGGAGTCGTGATCATTCTGGTGGGGTGGTATCTGTGGCGCGTCGCTACCTATGGGCGACGCGTCTCCAATGCCGAGGACGGGACTGCGGGACAGGCCGAGAGGTAATTGCCGCAGGGGGTGTTCGCCGCACGAGCCGATCGCTGGCGGCGCCCCCGGAAGTCGACCTGGCGCGCCGGCCCCGTCCGGGCCGCGGGTTCAGCCGACGCCGCCCGCCGCTCCGACGAGGTCGCGAGCCATCTCCAGATAGGTCGTCTCGATGTCGGCCGGACTGAGCCGGCCGCCAGGGCGATACCAGGTGTTCACGCCGGTCAGCATCGCGATCAGCGCGTAGGTCGCGAGCTTGGGATCGGCGAGCCGGAACGCGCCCGAGGCGCGGCCCGCGGCTAGGATCTCGGTCAGCACAGCCTCGTAGCTCCGCCGCAGCGTCTCGACGCGGGCGAAGTTGGCGGGCTCGAGGCTGCGCAGCTCCATGTAGGAAATGAACACCTCGGCCCCGCGCGACAGGTGGTGGCGGATGTGGAAGCGCACGAAAGTCTCGAACATCGTGTCCGGACCCGGCGAGGCCGGCTTCGCGAATGCAGCCCAGGCGTCGAGCAGATCCTCCATGTGCCCGATCATGATGTCCGCCAGAAGCGTCTGCTTGTCAGGCGTGTAGAGATAGAGCGCACCGGCCTGAACGCCGACCGCCGCCGCGATCTGGCGCATCGACACGGCCGCGTAGCCATGCGCAGCGAACAGATCCAGCGCCGCGCTCCGCAAGTCCGCCGCCGTCTTCTCGCCGTTCGATCCGCTGCGTCGCGCCATCGCCGCCTCCCGATCCCGCGACGCTAACTGAACGCTTGTTCAAATGCCAGCGCGGGGGAAAGGAGGTGCTTACCGCAGATATTCAATTGCCGCTCTTTTTTCACCGGCTCTTGTAATCCCTCTGTCCCCTTCCCAAATACGGCGGATCCGAAAAGGTTCGAGGCCATCTCAGAAGCCTCGGCGCCGGCCAAAAATCGAGGCCCCTTTTATCGGCCTCAGAGGCTTCAAGTTTGAACCTTCGATGTGGTGTTCCAGCGTCATCCGGCGCCGGAACGTGCTTGGCCATTCAACCGATAGCAGGACCACCATGCAACGCGACCTCACAGTCTTCACGACGGCTTTCGCTCTGTCGTTGACGGCGCTGACACCGGCGCTGGCAGGGGGCGAATGGACGCAACTGATTGCAGGCACCGGGCTGACTCCGGCCGAAGCCCAGGGCCTGAGCCTGGAGCAGATCACGATCTACAAGTACAACCGGAGTTCACGGCCGCAAGACGCCATCGGCGTCGATCCACACCAGGAGGCGGTTGGCGCCGATCGGGCGTCCCATGGGCAACTCGTCCGCTCGGCCGGCCTGTGGCGCGACGGCTCTGACGCCATGAGTCTCAACGAGGTCTTCGCTTACAAGCTTGACCGGGACAATGCCGACGACCTCGCCCTCCTGAAGACGAACGAGCCGGAGCCGGTCGATCCTTGGGCACATGCCCAACTGATCGCTGGGGTTGGAATCAGTCCCGAAGAGGCTGCGGGAATGACGCTGAATTCGGTCGCTCTGCTCAAGTTCGTGCGCGAGACCGACTAGATAATGGACGGGCCGTGTGGCGCGTTCCGCGCAGCACACGGTCCGGACGCCGCCATTGTCCGCCGGGCGGCAATTGCAGGGTTTCCGGCGCGTCGCCGCGGCCACGAGCCGCCGAGATCCAGCGCCGGGCGCCGCAATCCTGCGATCTTCTCTCCGCTGGGTCCGCTGCGCCAAGCCCGCATGTCGCCGTGACACGCGCGCGTCGCAGCGCCCCCGGTTCAGTCACGGCGACGTCACGACGTCTGGCGCATGAAGGCGCTGCGCCGGACGGAAAGCCCAGAGTTCCGCCGGACGCCGGAGCCGGGGACGCGCATTCACGCGGCCGGCCTCGCCCCTAAACTTGTCCAGGAAGGACCATCAAATGACCAAGTCCATCGTCGCCGCCATCATCGCGGCTCTTCTGCTCGGCCATTCCGGCGCCAATGCGGCGGATACGGACCAGCTGGCTGCATCGGCGGGGCTGACCAGACAGGAAGCCGCCGGGATGAGCCTCGAGGAGATCGCGCGCCTGAAGTTCAACGCGGATACCCGCCGCGACGACGCCATCGCGATCCGCATTGTCCCCGGCGCCGCATCGCCGTCCGCCCGCGGCCAGTTGATTGTGGGCGCGCGGCTGGACCCGAACCGCGCGCGGAGCATGAGCCTGACCGAGATCGTCACGGCCAAGGTCAATCGCGAGGCGCCGCGCGACGACCAGGTGATCGTGGTATCGGCCCGCAACGCCGGCGCGACGGCCTCGGCGAGCCGCAGCCAGCTCTCGGCGTCGACCGGCCTCGACATGAACGAGGCGACGCTGCAGCAGCTCCACGTCGCCAAGATCAACGCCGAACGACGGCCTGACGACCAGGTGGCGGTCCGCTGATCCGGACGCGGGCGCCCGGGTCCCGTTCCGGGTCCGGGCGCCCTGCGCCAGACGGGGACGCGCTGCGTGACGATCTGGCGTGTTCGCAACGGCCGGCGACCTGACATAGGGCTGGTTGTGGGGGGCCACGGAACGCCGCAAGCACTCCTGCTGGCGGCCGGTCGGCGCGTGAAGCCCAGGCCGGCAGGGAAGCCCGCCGCATCGCCAGGCTCCGATCGAAGCTTTGGCGGCGGGAACCAATCCGTCCTGCGAGCTATTACCTGCAACGCCGGAATTTCAGGAAGCAGCCTTGTCCAGTTCGTCTCACGAAGCGGTCGCACGCGGCCGCGATGCATCGAAAGTCACGGAGATCCCCGCCGCCGGCTGGAAGGACATCCTGTGGCGCGTGATCCAGGAATTCTCCGAGGACCGCGTGATGCTCGTGGCCGGCGGCGTGACGTTTTATATCCTGCTTGCGATGGTCCCGGCGCTGGCGGCCTTCGTCTCGGTCTTCGGCCTGTTCGCCGATCCCCAGGCGATCAGCCAGCAGGTCGAACTCGCTGGCGGGGGTCGTGCCCGACGGCGCCGTGAGCATCCTGCAGGACCAGCTGACGCGGCTGGCTTCGCAGGGGCAGACGACGCTCGGCCTCACGACGCTGGTTTCGGTCGCCGTGTCGCTGTGGAGCGCCAACTCCGGCATGAAGGCGCTGTTCGAGGTGATGAACGTCGCCTACGACGAGGACGAGAAGCGGTCTTTCGTCAAGCTGACGCTGGTGACGATGGCCTTCACGCTGTCGACGATCGTCGCGGTCTTGCTGCTGCTGGGATCGGTGGTGGTGCTGCCTCTGGCGCTGGGCTTCCTCGGCGTGGGAGACGGGCCGCGGTGGGCCGTCAGGGTCGGCAGCTTCGTCGTGGTCTTCGCGATCATGACGGCAGGGCTGGCGGCGCTGTACCGCTGGGGTCCGTCGCGCGAAGAGGCCAAGTGGCGCTGGATCACGCCAGGCGCGACCCTGACGATCGTGCTCACGCTGGTCGTGTCCGGGCTGTTCTCGTGGTACGTCGCGTCGTTCGGCTCGTACAACGCGACCTACGGCTCGCTGGGGGCGCTGATCGGCTTCATGACCTGGATCTGGATCACGGTGATCGTCCTGATCCTCGGGGCCGAGATGAATTCCGAGGCCGAGCATCAGACCGCGCGGGACACAACGACTGGCCCTGAGGCGCCGATGGGGCGTCGCGGCGCCGTCATGGCCGATCGCGTCGGAAAGCGCTATGGCGCGGGCGGCAAGCGGCCCCGGCAGGACCACGGCGCAACCGCGGCCCGCAGCGACGCGGAGCGCCGGCCGGCGCCGGGGCGCGTCGCGCTGCTGCTCGGGCTGGCGTGGCTGCAACGGCGCCGCTGACCGGGCGCCGACGCTTTGGGCGCGGACGTTCAGACGGTCTCGCCCTGCGCCAGCGATGCGCAGGTGAAGGCGTTGCCGGGTCGGTCGAACCGCACGCGCACATAGGCGCCCGGCGCGGGTTCGATCACGCCGAGCTTCGCGCCCGGCTCGCGCGCGGCGATCAGGCGGCCCGAGCGCTTCTTGAGCCAGGCGTCCCAGTCCGGCCACCAGCTGCCGGCGGTCTCCTCGGCGCCGTTCAGCCAGCCGTCGAGCGTGGCGTTACTCATGTCCGGATTGGTCCAGAACTGGTACTTGCCGACCGCCGGTGGATTGACCACGCCGGCAATGTGGCCCGAGCCGGAAAGCACGAAGCGCACGTCGGCGCCGGTCATCTCCTTGGCGCCGCGATAAACCGAAGCCGCCGGGGCGATGTGGTCTTCCCGTGTCGCGACGTGGTAGATCGGCCCCCTGATGTCGGAGAGGCGCACGATCTCGCCGGCGATGCTGAGCGCGCCCTTCGCGAAGGCGTTCTTCACGTAGAACCGGTCGAGGTAGAACTGGTGCACCCGCGCCGGCATCGCCGTCGAATCCGCGTTCCAGTACAGCAGGTCGAACGGGAACGGGTCCTTGCCGAGCATGTAGTTCGAGACGATGTAGCCCCAGATCAGGTCGTTCGCGCGCAGCATGTTGAACGCGTTCGCCATCCGGTCGGCGGGCATGAAGCCCTTCTCCATCTCCTCGCCGATCGCGCCGAGGGTCTTGTCGTCGACGAAGATCTGCAGCTCGCCCGCGTCCTCGAAGTCGAGCTGCGCGGTGAAGAAGGTCGAGGAGGCGACGCGCTTGTCCTTCTCGCGGCCCATGTGCGCGAGCATCGTGCCGGCGAGCGTGCCGCCGATGCAGTAGGAGACGAGGTGCAGGCTCTTCTGGCCGGTCTCCTCGAGCGCCTTGTCGATCGCCGCCGAGGCGCCGTCGAACATGTAGCTTTCCCAGGTCTGGCCCGCATGGCGCTCGTCGGGGTTGACCCAGGAGATCATGAAGACGGTGTGGCCCTGCTCGACGAGGTACTTCACCATCGACTTCTTGGGGTTGAGGTCGAGCACGTAGTACTTGTTGATCCAGGGCGGCACGAAGAGCACGGGCTTTGCGTGGACCTTCTCGGTCAGCGGCGCGTACTGGATCAGCTGCAGGATGTCGTTCTGCCAGATCACCGCGCCGGGCGAGACGGCGGTGTTGCGGCCGACCTCGAACGCGTCCATGTCGGTCTGGCGGATCAGGAGCTTGCCCTTCCCGCGCTCGAGGTCCTCGAGCATCATCTTCAGCCCGCGCACGAGGTTGTCGCCCTTCTGCTCGACGGTCGCCTCGAGCACCTCGGGGTTGAGCGCGAAGAAGTTCGCGGGGTTCAGCGCCTCGACGAAGTTGCGGGTGTAGAAGGCGGCCTTCTTGCGCTCCTTGGGGTCCATGTCGCCGACCGAGCCGACCGTGTCCTGCAGGAAGCCCGAGGTCAGCAGGTAGGACTGCTTGAGGTAGTCGAAGACTGCGTTCTCCGACCATTCCTTGTGGGCGAAGCGCTTGTCGGCCCTGGCCATGTGCGGCAGGTCGAGCGGACCGCCGGCATCCTTGGCGCCCAGCCATTTCAGCATCGACTGCTGCCACAGCGCGTGCTGCGCCGACCAGTACTCGATGGTCATGTCGGCGACCTGCTTGGGATTGTCCCACATCGTGCGGTACAGTTCTGCGAAGGTCGGCCAGGCGTTCAGCGGGTCGGGGTGGCCGGGCTGGGCGCCGCCCTTCTCGAGCTGGCCGGCGAGGAACGTCTGCCAGATGCGCTGCGAGATGTCGAAGACCTCGGCCATGTTGTGGGCGACCTGGTGGCCCTGCTCGGCGAGGGTCCCGGTGTCCTTGTCGTCGCTCATTGGCGTATCCCTATTGATGCGCGGGCTTGATCAGCGTCAACGCCGGAGGATAACCAATGGATGCGCCTTCGGACAGCCCCCAAGGGACCGGGGGCACAGAGGAGTTCTGATGCCGATCCGCCCCCCTGCCCTCCCGACCGGCGCCGCCGGCGCGCTGGCGCTGGTCCTGGCCCTCGCGGCCTGCGGCCCGCCTCCGGAGGCCGACCTGCCGGTCAGCGAGCGGGCGCGCGAAGCCTCCGACCCGGTGCTGCTTCCCACAGAGACCTTCGCCGCGCCGAGGGCCGAGGTCCTCGCGTCGGCGGCGGAGCTCGAGACCGACGCCGCCGCGCTGTCCGAACGGGCGGCGGCGTTGCGGGCGCGGGCGGCAGCCATGTCGGAGGGCCCGGTCATGTCGCCGGAGGAACGCGCACGGCTCGAGGCCGCGCCGGGCCGGATCGCGGCGGAACCGTGAATCCGCGCGTTCAGGGCGCCCAGAGGGTGAGGAAGCCTTGGGTCACCAGCGCATTGGCGATGTCGACGAAGAGCGCCGAGACGAGCGGCAGCACGATGAAGGCGGCCTGGCAGGGGCCGTAGCGCTTGGTCACCGCGGTCATCGTCGCGATCGCGGTGGGCGTCGCGCCGACGACGAAGCTCGCGTAGCCGGCCGAGAGCACCGCCGCCTGGTAGTCGCGGCCGAGCAGGCGGAAGGCGAGGAGCCAGGAGAAGCCGACCGCGAGCGCCACCTGCATCGCGAGGACCAGCATCAGCGTGCCGGCCATGCCGGCCAGCGCCCAGAGCTGCAGCGCCATCAGCGAGATCGCGAGGAAGGTGCCGAGCGCGAACTCCGACAGCAGCGACAGCGCCGGCGTGTGCGTTACGGCCGGCAGGCGCGGGAACAGCGACAGCGTGTTGCCGACCGCCATGCCGACGAGCAGGCAGGGCACGAAGAGCGGCACCATGACGCCCGTCGCGAGGATCAGGCCGTGGACCGCGTAGCCGGCGATGATGCAGAGGAAAACCGTCAGGAGCGCGCGCATCAGGTCGCTGCGGCCGACGGACCTGTCGGGCGCGGGCGCGCCGGCGGGCGCGTCAGAGAGGCCGACCGGGTTCACCTCGCCAGGCTCGTCCGACGTCAGGCCGCGCGGCTCGATCAGCGCGCGCGCGAGCGGGCCGCCGACGATCGCGCCGGCGACGAGGCCGAGCGTCGCCATCGCGATGCCGGCCTCGGCGGCGCCGGCGAGGCCGAGCGAGTCGAACTCGCCGGCCCAGGCGATCATCGTGCCGTGGCCGCCGAGCAGCGAGGTCGAGCCCATCGCGACGCCGAAGCCCATCGGCAGACCCGCGAGCAGCGCGCCGATGCCGCCGACGATGTTCTGCAGGAACAACAGGATCGTCGTCAGGCCGATCAGGATCAGCAGCGGCCGGCCGCCGCTGCGCAGTTCGGCCAGCCGGGCGTTCAGGCCGATCGTGGTGAAGAAGACCAGAAGCAGGATGTCGCGGATCCGGGTGTCGAAGCGGACCTCGGCGATCTCGAGCTTTTGCAGCGCAAAGAAGAACAGCGCCATCAGGAGCCCGCCGGTCACCGGGTCGGGGATGTTGAACTTGCGCAGCAGCGCCACGCGCGAATTGATCGCCTCGCCCAGCAGGAAGGCGACGAGGCCGAAGGTCACGGCCATGAAGTCCGGGAACTGGATCTGGGTCATCGGCGCTACTGATCCCTGTACTCGTCGCTGAGCTGCCGCCAGACGAAGCCCCGTCCGTCGGGATAGATCGCGGCGACCAGGTCGAAGCCCGGAGGCTCGTCCGCGACGAGCAGGTGGGCGCTGGCCGCGCCCGCCGCGATGTCCGCCTGGATCTGGCCGGCGTCGAAGCAGTCGAACCAGAACGGCGCCGTCAGGGGCTCCGCGACCGGCGGCGGCCCGGCCGGCGCGAACCGGGCGGGATCGGTCCGGAAGCAGCCGCGCAGCTTGAGCGGCGAGGACGTGGAGTCGATGCCATCGTAGTCGGCGACCGGCACGGTCTCGCCGGCGACGGTCAGGGCGCCGACGCCGGAGGCGCGTTCGTACCAGGCGTAGACCTGGAAGTAGTAGAGCGCGGCGCCGAAGATCGCCGCGAAGGCCAGCATCGCGACGATGACGATCCGGCCGGTCATCGCGCCGCGCCCGCCGGCTGCGCGCCGACGCCCCGCACGCGCCGCCGACCGGGCTCGCCCGGCACGCGATCGTCGCCGCGCGTCGGGCCCGTCATCAGACGTAGGCCTTGGGGGACGCCTCCGGCGGCACCGCCGCCTCGGTCTCGAGCCAGGCGTCGGCGCAGGCGCGCGCGAGGGCGCGGACCCGGCCGATATAGGCCTGGCGCTCGGTCACCGAGATCACGCCGCGCGCGTCGAGCAGGTTGAAGAGGTGGCTCGCCTTGATGCACTGGTCGTAGGCCGGGTGCGCCATCACGATGACGCGGCCGGCCTTGTCGGGCTGCGGCGCGCCGAGAATGCGCGCGCATTCCGCCTCGGCGTCCTCGAAGTGGCGCAGCAGCATCCCGGTATCGGCCACGTCGAAGTTCCAGCGGGAAAATTCCTGCTCGGTCTGGCGGAACACGTCGCCATAGGTCAGCGGGATCGGCGCGTCGGGGTCGTTGAACGGCATGTCCATGCCGTGATCGACGCCGAGCACGTACATCGCGAGGCGCTCCAGCCCGTAGGTCAGCTCGCCCGAGACCGGCTTGCACTCGTGACCGCACACCTGCTGGAAGTAGGTGAACTGGCTGATCTCCATGCCGTCGCACCAGACCTCCCAGCCGAGCCCCCAGGCGCCCAGCGTCGGGCTTTCCCAGTCGTCCTCGACGAAGCGGATGTCGTGGACCTCGGCGTCGATGCCGATCGCGGCGAGCGAACCGAGATAGAGGTCCTGGAAGTCCGGCGGCGACGGCTTCACGATCACCTGGAACTGGTAGTAGTGCTGGAACCGGTTCGGGTTCTCGCCGTAGCGCCCGTCGGTCGGGCGGCGCGAGGGCTGCACGAAGGCCGCCGCCCAGGGCCGCGGGCCGAGCGCGCGTAGCGTCGTCCCCGGATGGAACGTGCCGGCGCCGACTTCCATGTCGTAGGGTTGCAGGATCGCGCATCCCTGCGCGGCCCAGTAGCCCTGCAGGCGGAGGATCAGCTCCTGGAAGCTGCGCGGCGGCGTCACGGTCATGAGCAGGGCCTCGGAGGGGCTGTCGGCGGCGCCTCTCCTTAAGCAGCCGGCCCCGGTCGGTCAACGCCCGGCTCGCGCCGGCTCATGCCCGCCAGAAGGCGGGCATGAAGATCACGAGAACCGACAGCAGTTCGAGCCGGCCGAGCAGCATCCCGAACGTGAGCACGACCTTGGACCCGTCGTTCAGCCCGGCGAAGTTGCCCGCCGGCCCGATCTCCGGCCCGAGGCCCGGGCCGATGTTGGCGAGCGCCGTCGCCGCCCCGGAGATCGCGGTGATGGGCGCCAGCCCGAGCAGCACCAGCGACACCGCGAGAAGGCCGAGCGTCAGGAAGAAAAACATGAAGAAGGCCATCACCGAGGACATGGTCTCCTCGCTGACCGGCCGGCCCTGGTAGCGCGGCGTGTAGCTGCGGTGCGGGCTGTGCAGCCGGTTGATCTCGGCCACGATCGCCGAGAGCAGCAGCTGGTAGCGGAAGATCTTGACCGAGCACGCGGTCGAGCCGGAGCAGCCGCCGATCAGGCCCAGCACGAAGAACAGGACCATCGCGAAGGGTCCCCAGGCGTTGTAGTCGGCGCTCGCATATCCGGTTCCGGTGGCGATCGAGGTCACGTTGAAAAGCGCCTCGCGGAATGCGGGCTCGTAGGGCCCCTGGCTCGACCAGGTGAGCCAGAGGGTCAGCGTGACGACGAAGGCCGTGATCACCAGCAGGAAGCCGTGGACCTGGCTGTCGCGCAGCAGCGGCTTGGCCGTACCGGCGGCAAGCTGGATGAATCGCACGAAGGGCAGCGCCGCGAGGATCATGAAGACAACGGCGACGTAGTGGGCGCCGGCGCCATAGGCCGAGAACGACGCATCGCTGTTGGCCATGCCGCCGGTCGAGACCGTGGTGAAGGCGTGGACCAGCGCGTCGAACGGCGCCATGTCGCTCCAGATGTAGCCGAGCGTGCAGGCGAGCGTCAGCACGACGTAGATCGACGTCAGCGAGATCGCGATCTGGGTGGCCTTGGGGAGGATCTTGCCCAGCGTGTCGAAGGCCTCGGAGCGGAAGAGCTGCATGCCGCCGACCTTCAGCGTCGGCAGGAACACCATTGCGACGACGACGATGCCCAAGCCCCCGAACCATTGCAGCATGCCGCGCCAGAGCTGCGTGCCGGGCGGCAGGGTCTCGAGCCCGACGAAGACCGTGGAGCCGGTGGTCGTCAGCGCCGACATCGACTCGAAAACCGCATCGACGAGGCTCGCTCGGGGCGCGCCGAGCAGGAACGGCAGCGCGCCGAAGACCGGGAAGACGATCCAGATCCCCGAGGCGAGCAGGAAGCTCTGCTGGATGTTCAGCCGTCCCGTATCCGCGTTGCCGCAGGCGAGCACGACCACCGCGCCGCAGGCGATCGTGAGGATCGCGCAGGTCGCGAACACCGCGGGTCCCTCGGTCCCGGCCGCAATATCGGCTGCGAGCGGCGCGCACATCGACGCCCCGAGCGCCGTCGTGAGCCAGCCGATGACGTAGCCCGTGGGACGGATGTCGATCATCGCGCGACCCTTCAGCGCGCCGGTCGGCCTGTCAAGCGGGCGCAGAAGGGGCGCGCGCCGGGGTTCGCCGTTGCGCCGGACCGGGGCTTTCCGTAGCAATCGGTCAAGGGCTGGAAACGGGGTCAGGGGGAACGCGGCCGATGCGGACGAAGAAGCTCCAGAACGACGGCGACGCCGCGGTCGACGAGATGCTCGAGGGCGTGCTGGCGGCGCATCCGCAGCACCTGACGCGCGCCGAGGCCAGCCCGCGGGCGATCATCGCGCGCGATGGGCCGCGGCCGGGCAAGGTCGGGCTGGTGATCGGCGGCGGCTCGGGGCACGAGCCGACCTTCCTCGGCTTCGTCGGGCGCGGCCTCGCGGACGCAGCCGCGGTCGGCAACGTCTTCGCCTCGCCGCCGCCGGACCCGATCCTCGCCTGCACGGCGGCGGTCAGCGGCGGGGCGGGCGTGCTCTACATGTACGGCAACTACGCCGGCGACGTGATGAACTTCGACATGGCCGCCGAGATGGCGGCGATGGAGGACATCGAGGTCCGTACCGTGCTGACGACCGACGACGTCGCCTCGGCGCCGCGCGACGAGGCAGAGAAGCGGCGGGGCGTCGCCGGCAACTTCTTCATCTTCAAGGCGGCGGGCGCGGCTTGCGACAAGATGCTGTCGCTCGACGAGGTCGAGCGGATCGCGCGGCATGCGAATGCGCGGACCTACACGATGGGCGTGGCGCTGGGGCCCTGCTCGCTGCCGCAGACGCGGCGACCGAACTTCGAGATCGGCGCCGACGAGATGGAGATCGGCATGGGCATCCATGGCGAGCCCGGCATCGCGCGCGGCCCGCTGCAGGGCGCCGACGCGGTGGTCGACGCGATGCTCGAGCGCATCCTGCCCGAGATGGCGGCGGCGCGCGGCGACCGGGTCGCCGTTCTGGTCAACGGGCTGGGGTCGACGGCGCTGATGGAGCTCTACATTCTGAACCGCCGCCTGAAGCAGCGGCTCGACGACGAGGGGATCGAGGTCCACGCGACCTGGGTCGGCAACTGGTGCACGTCGCTGGAGATGGCCGGCGCGTCGATCACGCTGATGCATCTCGACGACGAGCTGACGACGATGATCGATCATCCGTGCGACTGCGCGATGTTCAGGGCGGGGTAAGCGCGATGGCGGATTTCGGGACCGGAGACTTCGTCGCGATGTTCGTGGCGATGGACGACAGCATGCAGGCGAACCGCGACCGGCTGTGTGAACTCGACGGCCATATCGGCGACGCGGATCATGGCGTCGCGATGGCGACCGGGTTCGCGGCCGTGCGCAAGGCGGTCGAGGGACTGGACGCCGGGGCAGCGCCTGCCGACGCGTTCAACGCCGCCGCGAAGGCGTTCCTGAATGCGGTCGGCGCGTCGTCGGGACCGCTTTATGCGACCGCGTTCATGCGCGCGGGCGCGGCGCTGAAGGGCAAGGGCGCGGTCGGGGACGACGACGTGGCCGGGCTGATCCCGGCGATGGCGAAGGGCGTCGCCGACCGGGGCAAGGCCGAGGTCGGCGACAAGACGATGCGCGACGCCTGGCAGCCTGCGGCCGATGCGGTGACGGCGGCGACCGCGTCCCGCGCGCCGCTGTCGGAGACGATGGCCGCCGCGGCGGCCGCGGCCGAGACCGGCGCCGAGGCGACCGAGGAGATGATCGCGAAGATGGGCCGGGCCGCCCGGCTCGGCGAGCGGTCGCGCGGGCATGTCGATCCGGGCGCTGCTTCGGCCGCGCTGCTGATCCGGGTCATGGCGGAGACGCTGGGCGGCCCCAGCAGGAGCGTCGCGGCTGCGCCGAACTGAAGCGCAGCGCGCATTCACGAATGGCCATGTCGGGCGCGTGGCTTGCAGTATCGGCGCCGCGCCCGGCGCGCGGGCGCGCCTGACCGACCAGGAATCCCGCCGCCCTTGATGTGGAGGCCTGCAGATGACGCGTATCGTATTGCTTGCCGCGGCGCTGGCCGTTCCGCTGCCTGCCTCGGCGCAGAGCATCGAAGAGGTCCGCTTCGAGCCCGGAAACTACGGCGCGATGGTCAGCGGCGAGATCACCGGACATGAATTCAAGGACTTCCTGCTGGGGGCCAATGCCGGTCAGGAGATGTTCGCGGAGCTGACGGTGACGCAAAGCGACGGTAGCGGAACCGTCTATTTCAACATCCTGCCGCCCGGCAGCGACGGCGTAGCCATCTACAACGGATCGATCGACGGGAACACGGCGCGGATCACGCTGCCCGAGGACGGAACCTATGCAATCCGCGCCTACCAGAGGGGCGACGACGAGGATTCGGGCAAGACCAGCGCCTTCCGGATCGACCTGTCGATCCAGTAGGGACTCGCCGGCGAAAGGTGACAACAGGGGAGGAACCAGAATGACCAGGATCTTCACGATCGCCGCAGCGAGCTCGATCTCGGCCTTGCTGGCCGGATGCGCCGAGGAAGTCGTGGTGGTCGAGACGGCGTCGGAGACGCCGTCCGCTGCGGAACAGGGCTGCCTGCGCGACGTGACCGCCGAGACCGGCAACGGCGACGTGACGCTGCTCAGTTCCGACTTCTCACAGGCCGGAACCGAGGTAATCGTCGGCGTCGGCGAGCAGCGCGCGCGCTGGCGTTGCATCGGCTACGACGACGGGACGACCGCCGAGGTCATGTCGCTGACCGACGAAGGCGCGCTCTGACGCCGGGACCGGGACCCAGACGCCAGACGGAAATGGCGCGAAGGTTCTGCCGCGCCGCGCTGATCGCGCTGGCCGCGCTTTACGTGCTGGCCCTGTTGGTCTGGCTGGCGGGGACGTTCGGCTTGTTCGGCGCCGAGCGCGATCCTCTGTCGGCCGTCTTCCTGATGCCGCTGGGCCTGCCCTGGAACCTGCTGGTCGACCGCCTGCCCGAGCCGCTGTGGCCGTGGCTGGCCGCGGCGGCGCCGCTGGTCAACCGGGCGTCACTGCGGCTGGTCTTCGCCTGGGCCACGGGCCGGACGCCCTGATCCGCGCCGTCAGTCGGCGTGCAAGGGCGTGATGCGGGTCACCCCGTCGGCGCCGGCTCGGGCGAGTTCGGCGTCGAGCGACATCGGGATGTACTCGGAGCGCCGCCACAGCGCCGACTGGTCGTCGTAGTGCCGCGACAGCAGGTGCCCGCTCTGGCCGGTCCCGATGATGAAGACGCTCGAGTCCGGGTCGGCGAAGTCGTAAACGGCGCGCAGGCCGCTCGCATGGGTATTCAGGTAGGGCTCGGGTCCGGAGCCGGGCATCTGGCCGCGCAGCAGCGTGTGGTCGCCGCCCGGCGTCGACTGGCGGATGTTGACCAGATGGCGCAGCACCGGCACGTCGCCCAGCGTCTGGTGCCGGTGCAGCGCCTGGTGCGCGTCGCCCCAGCGCCAGCTCTCGAGCCTGCCGCCATAGATCGCGTCGATCTCGATCAGCGCGGCGTCGAGCGCGCGGCGCGCGGTCTCGACGCAGGTCTCGACGGCGCTGGTCTGCACGACGTCGCACCAGGCGGACGCGCCGTCCGCGTCCCGGAACACGCGTTCGATGAACACCGGATCCGGCGCCGGCAGCGCGTCGGCCATAGACCCGAGTTCGTCGACGATCAGCCTGTGCTGCAAATCACGGATCCAGGCCGCGTAGATCAGCGGCTCGGGCCGGTTCTCGGACATCTCGCCGGTCCAGTCGGCCAGAAGCTCCAGCGCCGCATGCCGGCGCCGTTCGGGCGTGCCCTCGGCCGCGGGCTCGCCAGAATACCACAGGTCGCGCGCGATCAGCGGCAACAGCGCGCGCGCGGCCTCGGAGACGGTGTCGGTCTGGATCTCGACAAAGCTCGACAACGTGTGGAACGCGCGCGCGTTGAGCAGGCGTTCGGCGCGCTGGATGCGGTAGCTGTCGCCCCAGTCGAAGCTCAGGTGGTCCGGGAAGGCAGCGTCGGTCAGGCGGTTGTTGGTGTTGACGACGATGCCGCCGGGCGGATCGATGACCCACGGGTTCTCGGCGAAGGGCCGCACGCCCTGCCAGTCGTTGACCGCGAGCCAGCCTGCGGCCGGAATCACTCCGCGGCTGACGCTGTCCGGGTCGCGCTCCGGCGCGGCGCCGGCCATCTGCATGCCGATCTCGTGCCGGTCGGCGAGCGTGACCATCAGCGGCGGCGCGACGAAGTCGCGCATCGCGCTTCGCGCTGCGCGCACGGACGGCGCGCGCATCAGCGCGATGGCGGCGCCGATCGAGCGGTCGTCGGGGGCAAGCGCGGTCCAGGCCAGCGCGGCGACGTGTTCTGGCGGAGTGATTGCCGCCGCGCCGAACGCATCGCCCGGCAGGACCGGACCGTGCCGGGTCCAGCGCAGCGTCATCGCATCGGGATCGGAGTCCCTGACCGCAATCACCGCCGGTCGCTCGGCGAAGTCGGTCCAGCCGTCCGGGGTCAGGTACTGCGACGGGTTGTCCGGGTTCAGCCGCTCGACGAAGACGTCCTGATCGTCGACATAGGACGAGGTCAGGCCCCAGCCGAGATGCGCGTTGCGCCCGATCAGGATCGCGGGGATGCCGGGGATCGTGCCGCCCATGACCGGGCCCTCCGCGAGATCAAGCCGGGCGAGCATCCAGATCGAGGGCGCGCTCAGCGCCAGGTGCGGGTCCGTCGCGAGCAGCGGCGCGCCGCGGGCCGCGCGCGCCCCCGAGGCTGCGAAGCCGTTCGAGGCGCCGGCGAGGCCAGCCTGCGGCACGGGGTCGAGCGGATGACGCCGGACTGCAGCGTGCGAGGCGGGCTCGGCCGCGGCGAAGTCCGGCAGGCCCATCACCGGCGGGTTCGGCGATTCAGGCATCAGGTCCTGCAGCCGCTCGGGCGGCAGGGCCAGCGAGAGCCGGGCGCGCAGCGTCTCGCGCGCGGCCTTGTCGGTCAGCTGCAGCGCCATCAGCTTCTGCACGGCGATCGAGTCCGCCGGGACCCAGGGGGCGATCTGCGCGTCGAACAGGAAAAATTCCGGCGCGCCTCGGCCAAGCGCCTCCTTCTGGACGACGCCGAGCCAGGCGTTGACGCCGTTCGAATACGCCTCGAGCGCCGCGCGGGTTTCGGGCGTCTGGGCCGCGACGGCGGTCTGCGAGAGCCCGTAGAGGTCGAGGGCGCGCATCAACCGATCGATGTGCAGCGTCTCGGCGCCGAAGAGTTCGCTGAGCCGGCCCTGCGCGGTGCGTCGGGTCAGCGTCATCTGCCACAGCCGATCCTGCGCATGGACGAAGCCGAGGCCGAAGAAGGCGTCGAGGTCCTCGGTCGCGAGCACGTGCGGAACCGCGTAGGCGTCGCGAACGATCTCGAACGGCGCACGCGCGCCCTCCAGCATCAAGTCCCGATCGTAATCGGGCAGCGACTGGGACGCGAAGTAGTAGGCGAGCGCCGCCGTGAGCGCCGCGAGCGCGGCCAGCGCGACGAGGGCGCGCATCAGCCACCGGAACAGGAACGCCATGCCGCCTATGCGCCTCCTCGACGTGTCGCTGCCCGCTTGACCCGGACCCGGATAGCAGGCCACTTGGCGCCTGACAACGGACCGGACAGTCGAAGGGAAAACACGATGGCGCGCGTTGCATTCATCGGTCTTGGGGTCATGGGCTACCCGATGGCCGGCCATCTGGCCGCAAAGGGACATGACGTCACCGTCTTCAACCGGACGCAGGCGCGGGCCGAGGCCTGGGTCGAGCAGCACGGCCACGCGGCGGCCCCGACGCCGGCCGAGGCCGCGGAGGGCGCGGAGATCGTCTTCGCCTGCGTCGGCAACGACGACGACCTGCGCAGCGTGACGCTGGGCGACGACGGCGCGTTCTCCGGGCTGGCCGCGGGCGCAGTCTTCGTCGACCACACGACCGCCTCGGCCGCGGTCGCGCGCGAGCTCGGCGAGCTGGCGGAGGAGCGTGACGCGTTCTTCGTCGACGCCCCGGTTTCCGGCGGCCAGGCAGGCGCGGAGAATGGCGCTTTGTCGGTGATGTGCGGCGGCGAGGACGAGGCCTTTGTGCGGGTCGAGCCGGTGATCGCCGCCTACGCCAAGGCCTGCCGGCTGATGGGCCCGGTCGGCGCGGGCCAGCTGACGAAGATGGTCAACCAGATCTGCATCGCGGGCCTGCTCCAAGGGTTGAGCGAGGGCCTGGCCTTCGCCCGGAAGGCGGGGCTCGACGGCGAGGCGGTGCTGGAGGTGATCTCGAAGGGCGCGGCCGGATCCTGGCAGATGGAGAACCGCGGCAAGACGATGCTGGAGGCCAGGTTCGACTTCGGCTTCGCGGTCGACTGGATGCGGAAGGACCTCGCGATCTGCCTCGCGGAGGCGAACGCGAACGGCGCGAGCCTGCCCGCGACCGCGTTAGTCGACCAGTTCTACAAGGACGTGCAGGGGCTGGGCGGCGGGCGGTGGGACACGTCGAGCCTGATCAAGCGGCTGGCATGAGCGCCGATCCCTGGGGACCGGGCGTCCGGATCGCGCCGTCGATCCTGTCCGCCGACTTCGCCCGTCTCGGCGCGGAGATCGAGGCGATCGAGGCGGCCGGCGCCGACTGGGTCCATGTCGACGTGATGGACGGGCATTTCGTGCCGAACCTGACGATCGGCCCGGTCGTCGTGAAGGCGCTGCGGCCGTATGTGAAGACCGTGATCGACGCGCATCTGATGATCGCGCCGGCCGATCCGTACCTGGCGGCGTTCGCGGAAGCCGGCGCCGACCAGATCACGATCCATGCCGAGGTCTCGCCGCATCTCGACCGCTCGTTGGCCGCGATCCGCGACCTCGGCTGCCGCGCCGGCGTCTCGATCACGCCGTCGACGCCGCCCGAGGCGCTCGACTACGTGCTGGACCGGCTTGACCTGATCCTGGTGATGACGGTCAACCCCGGTTTCGGCGGGCAGTCGTTCCTGCAGTCGCAGCTGCCGAAGATCGCGCGGCTGCGCGCGTCGATCGGCGACCGGCCGATCCGGCTGCAGGTCGATGGCGGGATCACGCCGGAGACCGCGCCGCTGGTCGCGGAAGCCGGCGCGGATGCGCTGGTCGCGGGCTCGGCGGTCTTCGGCGGAGGGCCGGCCGGCTACGCCGACCGGATCGCCGCGATCCGCGCCGCCGCCGAGGGCGCGATCAGGAGTTGAAGATCGCAAGGAAGATCAGGATTCCGATCGAGGCGCTGAACACGATCACCCAGAACTTCATGAAGCCCTCGAAGGTGCGCTTCTGTTCGGTGACGTCCATTTCCCCGTGCTTGTGCTCCGCCATCGCGATCTCCATGGTCCTGAATCCTATGAGCTTGCGCCCCGTCCGGGCGACGTTCTAGCGCGGCCCGCGGCGCCTGTCAGGCCCCAATCGCCTCCGCCCGCCGCCAGAGCCAGACGCCGTCCGCGTCCATCTCGCGCAGCACGCGTCCCTCGGCGCGCAGGCGGTTCAGGTGGCCGACCGCCTCGGCCATCGCGAGCCCGTATTCGCCGGCGCCGATCCGGCGGCCGTAGAGCGCCGGGAAGCACGCGACGGCGCTCATCGGCGCGTCCAGCGCCGCGAGAAGCCGCGCCTGCGCTGCCTCGGCGTCGGCGCGCAACGCGGCGAACCGCGCGGCGAGGCCCGTGAACGGCGCCTGATGGCCCGGCAGCGCGAGATGGCCCGGTCGCGCCAGGGCGCCGAGCCTGTCGCAGGTCGCGAGCCAGTCGCCGACCGGGTCGGCCTCCGGCTCGGTTGCGTAGACGCCGAGATTGGGCGTGATGCGGGGCAAGGCCTGGTCCCCGACCAGAACCAGATCGTGGTCGATGCCCCACAGCGTCGCATGCTCGGGCGCGTGGCCATTGCCGATCGCGACCCGCCAGCGCCGCCCGCCGGCGACGATCTCGTCGCCCTCGGCGATCCGCCGGAAGCCGAGCGGCATCTCGGCCACGACGTCGGCATAGTTGAACGGCCGGGACGCGGCCCGCTCCGCCAGGAGCTGCGGGTCCATGCCGGCGGCGCGCCAGAACGCGAGCGACTGCGCGGTCGGCCGGTCCTGGACGTCGAGGCGCAGCATCCGCGCGAAGAGCCAGGCGGTGCGCGTCGTCCAGAGTTCGGCGCCATGCGCGGACTGGAGCCATCCGGCGAGGCCGATATGGTCGGGGTGATGGTGGGTGACGATCACCCGCGCGACGCGCCGCCCGGCCAGCGGCCCTGCCAGCAGCGCGCGCCAGATCTCGCGGCACTCGTTCCGTGTCGAGCCCGGCGTCGACGATCGTCCAGCCGGCGTCGTCGGCGAGCGCGTAGACGTTGACGTGGTCGGGCCGCATCGGCACGGGGATCAGCGCCCAGAGCACGCCTTCGGCGATCTCCGTCGCGGCGCCGGGCTCGGGCGGGTCCGGAAACGGATAGCCGAGCGGGGCCTGCGTCGCGCCGTCCATCAGGGCGCGAGGCCGAGCGCGTAGAGCGGCGCCGCGCCTTCGGTCGCCGCCGCGCAGAGCGCCGGAACCTGCGGCAGCATCTGGCGCAGGTGGAACGCCGCGAGCGCCGCGCGCGGGCGGACGTCGTCGTCGTCGTCGTCGCCGGCCTGACGGGCCTCGGCGGCGGCGGCCTTCAGCAGGTAATGCCCGCCCAGGGTCAGCGCGAAGGCGCGCAGGTACGGCGTCGCGCCGGCGAAGCGGTCGTTGATCCCGGCCGCGACCATCCAGTCGGTCGCGGCGGTCAGGCTGCCGAGCGCCGCCGCGAGGCGGACGCCGTCGTCGCCGCCGGCCGCGTCCGCGGCGGCGCCGATCTCGGCGAGCATCCTGCGCGCGGCCATGCCGCCGTCGGCGAGCTTGCGCCCGACGAGGTCCATCGCCTGCACGCCGTTCGTGCCCTCGTAGATCGGGGTCACCCGCACGTCGCGGTAGTACTGCGCGACGCCGGTCTCCTCGACGTAGCCCATGCCGCCGTGGACCTGGACGCCCAGCGAGGCGACCTCGCAGCCGACGTCTGTCCCGAAGGCCTTGGCGATCGGGGTCAGCAGCGCGGCCCGCGCCGCCCAGTCGGAGCCGCCGCCCGCGCGGGCGAGATCGCCCGACAGCGCGCAGTCGAGCGCGATCGCGCGCGCGGTCGCGGTCAGCGCCTGCATCGTCGCGAGCATCCGGCGCACGTCGGCATGGGCGAGCAGGCCGGGCTCGTCGACGCCTTCGGGCGCGCGGCCCTGCCGGCGCTCGGCGGCGAAGGCGGTCGCGGCCTGCAGCGCCGCCTCGGCGACGCCGACGCCCTCGACCCCGACGCCGAGGCGGGCGTTGTTCATCATCGTGAACATCGCCGCCATGCCGCCTCCGGGCTCGCCGACCAGCCAGCCGGTCGCGGCGTCGTACTCCATCACGCAGGTCGGGCTGCCGTGCAGGCCGAGCTTGTGTTCGAGCGAGACCGGCCGCACCCGGTTCGCGACGCCGGGAACGCCGTCTTCGTCCGGGATGCGCCGGGGCACCAGGAACAGCGACAGGCCCTTCACGCCGGGCGCGGCCTCGGGCAGGCGGGCGAGCACCAGGTGGCAGACGTTCTCCGCCATGTCGTGGTCGCCCCAGGTGATGTAGATCTTCTGCCCGGTGACCGCGTAGGCGCCCTGCCCGTCCGGCTCGGCGCGCGTGCGCACCGCGCCAACGTCAGTGCCGGCCTGCGGCTCGGTCAGGTTCATCGTGCCGGTCCATTCGCCCGAGACGAGCTTCGGCAGGTAGAGCGCCTTCAGCGCGTCGTCGGCATGCGCCTCGAGCGCCTCGATCTGGCCCTGGCTCAGGAGCGGGCACAGCGACAGCGCGAGGTTGGCGCCGGCGGCCATCTCGCCGACGCAGATCGCCAGCGTCATCGGCAGGCCCATGCCGCCATGCGCCGGATCGGCGGCGATGCCGACCCAGCCGCCGGTCGCATAGGCGCGGTAGGCCTCGGCGAAGCCGGGCGTCGCGCGCACGACGCCGTTCTCGAGCCGGGCGGGCTCGCGGTCGCCGGCGCGGCGCAGCGGCGCCAGCACGTCCTCGGCCAGCCGGGCGGCCTCGGCGAGGATCGCCTCGACCGTCTCGGGCGTCGCCTCGGCAAAGCGTCCGGTCTCCGCGAGGCGTCCCGCGTCGAGCACGTGGTCGAGCAGGAACCGCATCTCGGTCACCGGGGCGCGATAGGTCATCGGGGTCTCCGTCAGGCTTTCCGGGCTTTCGGCGCGGCGTCGATGCCGCTATTCAAGGGGCCCCGCCTGCCTGCGCGCACCCTAGGCGAGCAGCCCGGGCGCGACAAGCGCAACGCCGCGTCAGTTCGGACCATCGGATGCCCGCCGCCCTTCTTGCCGACAGCGATCGCGACGTGGCCGCCGCAGCGGACCTGCTGCGCGCGGGCGAACTCGTCGCCTTCCCGACCGAGACCGTCTACGGCCTGGGCGGGGACGCGCGCAACGCGCGCGCTGTGGCCGCGATCTTCGCGGCCAAGGGCCGGCCGCGGTTCAATCCGCTGATCGTGCACGTCCCCGATCTCGCGGCGGCGGAGGCGCTGGCCGTGTTGGAGGGCGCCGCCCGCAGCCTCGCGGAGCGGTTCTGGCCCGGGCCGCTGACGCTGGTGCTGCCGCGACGGGAAGGGTCCGGGCTGTCCGATCTGGTCACGGCGGGCCTTTCGAGCGTGGCGCTGCGCGCGCCGGCCCATCCGCTGGCGCGCCGGCTTCTGGACGCTTTCGGCGGTCCGCTCGCCGGGCCTTCGGCCAATCCGTCGGGCCGGGTCAGCCCGACCGCGGCCGCGCATGTGCTGGACGGACTCGGGGATCGCATCGCCGCCGTGCTCGACGGCGGACGCTGTCCGGTCGGCATAGAGTCCACGATTATCGGCTTCGGCCCTGACGGGCCGACGCTGCTGCGCCCCGGCGGCCTCGCGGCAGAGACGATCGAGACCGTCCTCGGCCGGCCGCTCGCGGCGCCGGGCGGCGGCGGGATCACGGCGCCGGGCCAGCTCGCCTCGCATTATGCGCCGGACGCTCAGTTGCGGCTGGACGCGGCGGCGCCGGCGGCAGGAGAGGCCTGGCTGGGGTTCGGCCCGGATGATTGGGGCGCGCCGGGCCTGAACCTGTCGCGGCGCGGCGATCCGACCGAGGCCGCGGCCAACCTCTTCGCGCACATGCGAGCCCTCGACGCATTGGCGTCGGAGCGCGGCCTGACCGGAATCGCAGTCGCCAGGATCCCGGAGGTTGGCCTCGGCCGGGCGATCAACGACCGCCTACGCCGCGCGGCCGCGCCCCGCCCGAACTCCTGATCAGGCGCGCCCGCCCTCGGCGGACAGCAGACGCGGGTCGATGTCGATGGAGCGCAGCGCCGCCTGCCACTTCTCGGCGTCGGCGACGCCGAAGACCAGCGCTGGGTCGGCCGGGGCCACCAGCCAGCCGTTCGCCTGGATCTCGCCCTCGAGCTGGCCCGGACCCCAGCCCGAATAGCCGAGCGCCATGATCGCCTGCGCCGGCCCCGCGCCCGACGCCAGATCCTTCAGCACGTCGACCGTTGCCGTCATCGCGAAGGCCGGGCTCACCTGCAGGCTGGAGTCGCTGACCGCGTAGTCGCCGGAATGCAAGACGAAGCCGCGGCCATGCTCGACCGGTCCGCCGAAATGAACCAGAAGTTTCGCCGGATCGGGGCCGGTGGGTATGTCGAGCTGCTTCAGGAGCTCGGCGAAGCTCAACTCGGGCGCCGGCTTGTTGACGATCAGTCCCATTGCGCCCTCCGGCGAGTGGGCGCAGAGGAAGACCACCGCGCGCGAAAAGCGGGTGTCGCCCATGCCGGGCATCGCGATCAGCAGCATTCCGTCGAGGAAGTCCGGGTCCGGTTCGCTCATGCTCATGTCTTGGGGCGAAACCCTGCGGGATTTCAAGCGCGCCATCCGCCGCGCCCGATCCCTCGCCGCTTTGTGACTGTTCCTTTGGGCGCGCTGCGCTGTAGTCTTCGCGCGCCAAAAGCCCCTCGCAATCGAAAGCCGCCCGATGCCGTCCCGCCTGCTGGTCCGCCCCCTGCTGCTCCTCGTCCGCGCCGCCGCAGCGCTGGCGGTGACGCTGGCAGTGGCACAAGGCGGCGCCGCGCTGGCGCAGGACCGGCCGCTGCCCGAGGGCGTGACCGGGATCGGACTGCTCGACGGATGGGTGCGGCCGGACGGCGTCCGGGTCGCGGCGATCCGCGTCGATCTGGCGCCGGGATGGCACACCTACTGGCGCACGCCCGGATCGGCCGGGCAGATGCCGGGATTCGACTGGTCGGCGTCGAGCAACCTCGCTTCGGTCGCCTACGAATGGCCGGCGCCGATCGTGTTCGATTTCTTCGGCATCGAGACGATCGGCTACAAGGACACGCTGGTGCTTCCGGTGGTGCTGACGCCGCAGTCAACCGGCGCGCCGATCAATGTCGATGTCGACGCGCAGCTCGGCCTCTGCAAGGACATCTGCACCTCGGCGCGGATCCGGCTTGCCAGCCGGCTCGCGCCCGGCGATCCCGAAAAAGGAAGCGCCGAGATCGAGGCGGCCTTGGCCTCGCGCCCAGTCGACAGCCGCACCGGCGGGGTCACGCGCGCGCGCTGCGATGTCAGGCAGGCGGACGAGGGCCTCGTCGTTGTCGCCGCCATCGGGCTCGAGACGCCGACCGGCCCGCGCCCGACCGTCGTGATTGAAGCGACCGGCCAGCCGGACGTCTGGATCGGAGAGGCCAGCATAGAGGTCCGGGGCCGGGAGGTGGAGGCGACAGCGCGGCTCGCGGGGGGCGTCGTCGACCGCAGCCGGCTGCGGCTGACGCTGCTCGACGACGAGCGCGCCGTCGACATCCGCGGCTGCATGGCTCGCTAAGACGTTGGACCCCGGCCCCCGGTGCGGACGGCTCAAGCCATCGTTCGCTATGAATGATCCGAACAAGCTGCCGAGGACAATCCTGCGTCTCCGGTCGGGACCGCAGACGCCGTCGCCTGCGCAACGGCGAGGTCTGCCGCGCGCGCACCGCCATGGCAAGCGCTCGGTCGACGCGGCGCTCGGGTCCGCCCCGGGGGGGGCCGTGAGGCCGGCTCCGGGCGGAAGAGCCGTCGCTCAGGATCCGGCGCCGGCCGTGCGAGCCGGCCGCTCGCAGACGAATTCGCGGAATGTCGCCCCGACGCGGGTCTGCCGCCCCAGCGCCTCCCGCATCCGCGCTGCGAGCGCTTCCGCGGCCCGGCGCGCAGCGGCGCGCGGCCGGCCGTCGGCGCCGACGCCGTGCGACGTGTTGAACCGCAAGCCGTCGTAGTCGTTGCAGGCCGAGATCTCGCGCCGGGACCAGCCATCCTCGGGCTGGCCGAAGGCGACGGCGTCGGACAACGCGCGTCGCACCGACGCCAGTTCCGTGGCCGGGAATGGCGGCGGCGCCCCCGCAGAAATTGCGTCGCCCGGCGCCAAGCGCACCGACAGTTCCAAATCCTCGACGCCGGCCATCCAGCCGGCCGCCCCGCGCAGCGCCGGCAGAAAGCGCCAAGCCGCGCGAATCGTCCCCAGCGCATGCGCGCCTTCGCTGGCCTGAACGCAGCCGTCCGGCGCCCGCGCCGCCGCCCGGATCCGAAGCGAGCGGCAGGTTTGATCCGACCACGAGGCAAGCGCGATTGCCGCCGAAGCGCTGTCCGGCCCTGCACAGTCGAGTTGCAGCATCGCGTGCGGCTCCTCCGCCAGCCGCTCGATCTCGCCGGACGCCGCGCGGAGCGTCGCCCGCCAATCCCGCGGAGGGCCGGTTTCCTCGGGCAGCGTCAGGGCCAGCGCGTCGCGCAGGTCGATTCTCCGCGCGAGCCCGTCCGCGCCCGACAGCAAAAGTCGCAGTCGGTGCGCTGAGAGTTCGGGGATACCGAAATGAAGCGGCTCGGCGGTTCTCAGCGTCTCGGGCAGATCGAATTCCTGCGGGCTCAGGATCGTGCGGCCCGGCATGAGCGCGCCGTGGTCAGGCGCCGGCGAGCGATCGGCCGCGTGCCGTCGGGTCAGGCGTAGCCCGAAGGCCGCCCGCGTCCAGGCGGCTTGGCCGTCCACCGGCGCCCAGTTCAGGTAGCCAAGCCGGCAGGCCTCGCGCAGGATCGCGTCGGCCCGCTCCGCCGTTGTCCCCAGCACGCGGACCACCACAGCATGCGTCAGTGCATCGCGGCGGCGCAGCAACCGGCGCATCTCGGCGCGCGTGCAACGTGTCGGCGGCGGAAAGCCAGCCATGGATCCCCCTTCTCCCGGCCGATCCATAGCATTTTAGGCTTCCGAGCGCGGCTACCGAATGCGGTCTTGGTTTACGGGCGACGCTGCGGACGACGAGCCGGCTGCGACGGCCCTTACTTTCGGCTGCGGTGCTCCTCGAGGCGGGGCAGGATCTCGACGAAGTTGCAGGGCCGGTGACGGTAGTCGAGTTGCGGGGCGAGGATGGCGTCCCAGGCGTCCCGGCAGGCGCCGGGCGAGCCCGGCAGCGCGAACAGGTAGGTCCCGCCCGCGACGCCGGCGCAGGCGCGGCTCTGGATCGCGGAGGTTCCGATCTTCTCGAAGGAGACCATCGTGAACAGCGTGCCGAAGGCGGGGATCGCCTTTTCGTAGACGTCCTCGTGCGCCTCGACAGTGACGTCGCGCCCGGTCAGGCCGGTGCCGCCGGTCGAGATCACCACGTCCACGCCCGGATCGGCGATCCAGGCCCGGAGCCGGGCCGAAATGTCGGCGCGCTCGTCGCGACAGATGGCGCGGTCAGCCAGGACGTGCCCGACCGCAAGCAGCCGCTCCGCCAGCGTGTCGCCCGACCGGTCGTCCGCGAGGTCGCGCGTGTCGGAGACGGTCAGCACCGCGATGCGGACGGGGATGAACGCGCGTGCGGGATCAGGCTCCGTCATGGCTGCCTCCTTCGAGCCGGTCCCGGATCGCCAGCAGGTCGACCCAGGCCTCGCGTTTCTTCAGCGGGTCGCGCAGCAGCGCCGCGGGATGGAACATCGGGAGCACCGGCACCCCCTCGAGCGCGCCCCACGTGCCGCGCAGCCGGGTGATCCCGCTCGTCGCGCCGAGCACGGTGCGCGCCGCGGAATTGCCCATAACGACCAGGACATCCGGCGCCTTCAGCGCGATATGGCGCATCAGGAAGGGCCGCAGCATCGCGACCTCGTCTGCCGAGGGTTCGCGGTTGGCCGGCGGCCGCCAGGGCAGCACGTTCGAGATGTAGAGCGCATCCGCCCCCTCCTCGGCCCGGCGCGACAGGCCGATGGCCGCGAACATCCGGTCCAGAAGCTGGCCCGAGCGTCCGACGAAGGGCAGGCCCGCAAGATCCTCCTCACGCCCCGGCGCCTCTCCGACGATCATCACGCGCGCCGCGCGGTGGCCGTCGGCGAAGACAAGGCTGCGCGCCCCCCGCTTCAGTGCGCAGCCCTCGAAAGCGGCGAGCGCCGCGCGCAGCGCATCCAGATCCGCGCATCCCGCGGCGATCTCTTCCGACGTCGCCGCGGCCCGTGGCGCGGCCGCGACGGCGGCGGCCGGGGTGGGCGCCTGCATCGGCGCGGGATCGGGACCCGCGCGCGAGCGCTCCTGTGTCTGGAACCGGTTTACCGGCGCGTTTCCGATCGCCTCGTCGGCGCCGAGTTCGACTTGCCACGCAAGAGCGGCGAGATCGGCGGCGGGATCGGAATCGGCGATGGACATGGCCGCGACCCTAAAGCCTGCGCAAGGCGGCGTCACGCGTCCAGCTTGGCGCCGCCGAAGGCAAGCCGGGACGGCAGCGCCGCCGTCTGCACGCCGGCCTGTGCCATCACGCTCCGGGGCCTTGTTCGATTGGGCGCGGCTGGTATAGATGCCCGCGGTCTGACGGGAGGGGCGACGTGTTCGAGCATCGGCATCTGCTGGGCATCGAGGGTCTGTCGCGCGGCGACATCGAGGCCGTCCTCGATCTGGCCGAGATCTATGCGGCGTCCAACCGCGGCCCGGACAAGCACAGCGACGCGCTGCGGGGCCTTACCCAGATCAACATGTTCTTCGAAGCCTCGACGCGGACGCAGGCGAGCTTCGAGATCGCGGGCAAGCGCCTGGGCGCGGACGTGATGAACATGAGCGTCGCCCATTCCAGCGTGAAGAAGGGCGAGACGCTGATCGACACGGCGATGACGCTGAACGCGATGCATCCCGACCTGCTGGTCGTCCGGCACCCGGCCTCGGGCGCGGTCAACCTGCTCGCCTCCAAGGTCAATTGCGCGGTGCTGAACGCCGGCGACGGGCGGCACGAGCACCCGACGCAGGCGCTGCTCGACGCGCTGACCATCCGCCGGCGCAAGGGGCGGCTGTCGCGGCTGGTCGTGGCGATCTGCGGCGACATCGCGCATTCGCGCGTCGCGCGGTCGAACATGATCCTGCTCGGCCGGATGGAGAACCGCGTGCGCGTGATCGGCCCGCCGACGCTGCTGCCGGCCGGCGTCGAGCGCATGGGCGTCGAGGTCTTCCAGGACATGCGCGCCGGGCTGGCGGGCGCGGACGTCGTGATGATGCTGCGGCTGCAGAAGGAACGCATGGACGGCGCGCTGATCCCGTCGATGCGCGAGTACTACCACCGCTACGGGCTCGACCCGGAGAAGCTGGCGCTGGCCAAGCCCGATGCGATCGTCATGCATCCCGGGCCGATGAACCGCGGGGTCGAGATCGACGGCCTGCTTGCTGACGACATCAACGTCAGCGTGATCCAGGAGCAGGTCGAGATGGGCGTCGCCGTGCGGATGGCGGCGATGGACCTGCTGGCGCGCAACCTGAGGGCGCGCGCCGCATGACGCAGGAACTGCTCCAGGCGAGCCGGCAGGCGCCCGAGCCGGAACCGCTGCGGGCGCCGCGCCGGATCCGCGGGCTGGAGCCGCTGCTCGATCCCGGCGAGACGGTGCTCTGGACCGGGCGTCCGCTGCCGCTGCCGCATCCGATCCCTCTGCTGGTCACGCTGATGACGCTGACGATCCTGTGGTATTCGCTCCGCGTCATCATGGGCGACCTGCGCGACACGGTCGAGAACCCGAACTTCGAGCCGACGTTCGACGTGCTGACGTCGACGGCGACGGTGCTGGCGGCGCTGTCGAGCTACTGGCTGATCGCGACCGCGCCCGACCGGCTGCGCGTGCTCGGGACGCGCTACGTAGTGACCGACCGGCGCGCGATCATCGTTGCGCTCTGGCCGACGCGGCTGGCCTGGGACCACCTCATCGGGCGGGAGACGGCGCTGGCGGTTCATCGCGGCCGCTGGACCTCGGACCTCGCCTTCGATCTCGACCTGCGGAAACGGCGCTCCAGCGAGGGCGAAGCGCCCGAGCCGTTCGAATTCACCGGCGTCGCGGACGCCGACGCGGCGATCGTCGCGGTCGCCGCGTCGCGGAGGAGGACGAAATGACGGCGACGCTGACGAATGCGCGGCTGATCGATCCCGAGGGCGGCCGTGAGATCCGCGGCGGTCTGGTCGTCGAGCATGGCCGGATCGTCGAGATCTTCACCGATGCGCGGCCGGGCCTCGATTGCCGCGGACTGTGCCTCGCGCCGGGGATCGTCGATCTCGGCGTCAAGGTCGGGGAGCCGGGCGAGCGGCACAAGGAGAGCTTCCGCACCGCCGGCGCCGCGGCGGCGGCTGGCGGGGTCACGACGATGATCACCCGGCCCGACACGCTGCCCGCGATCGACGAGCCCGAGCGGCTGGAATTCATCCTGCGCCGGGCGATCGAGGCGAGCCCGGTCCACGTGCTGCCGATGGCCGCGCTGACCAAGGGGCGCGAAGGCCGCGAGATGACCGAGATCGGCTTCCTGATGGACGCGGGCGCGGTCGCCTTCACCGACGCCGCCGTCGTCACGAACGCCCGCGTGTTCCAGCGCTGCCTGACCTACGCGGCGGGCCTCGGCGCGCTGGTGGTCGGGCATCCGCAGGAGCCGGTGCTGAGCGCGGGCGCCTGCATGACCTCGGGCCAGTTCGCGAGCCAGCTCGGCCTGCCCGGCGTCTCGCCGATCGCCGAGCGCATGGGCCTTGAGCGCGACCTCGCGCTGATCGAGGCGACCGGCGCGCGCTATCACGCCGACCAGATCTCGACCGCGCAGAGCCTGCCCGCGCTGGCGCGGGCGCGCGCGGCGGGACTGCCGGTCACCGCCGGCGCATCGATCCACCACCTGACGCTGAACGAATTCGACGTCGGCGATTATCGCACGTTCTTCAAGCTGGTCCCGCCGCTGCGCTCGGAGGACGACCGCACGGCGCTGGTCCAGGCGCTGGCGGATGGGCTGATCGACGTGATCGGCTCGTTCCACACGCCGCAGGACGAGGAGGAGAAGCGCCTGCCGTTCGAGGAGGCCGCCGCCGGCGCGGTCGGGCTCGAGACGCTGCTGCCGGCCGCGATGCAGTTGCACCATGCGGGCCTTGCGCTGCCGCTGCTGTGGCGGGCGATGAGCCTGAACCCGGCCCGGCTGCTCGGCCTCGACTGCGGCAGGCTGGCCCCGGGCGCGCCGGCCGACCTCGTGCTGTTCGACCCCGACGCGCCCTTCGTCCTGGACCGCGCGACCCTGCGCTCCAAGTCGAAGAACACGCCCTACGACCTCCGCAGGATGCAGGGCCGCGTCGCGCGGACCTGGGTCTCGGGCAGTGAGGTCTTTATCCGGGAGGACGCATGAACTTCGTGCTGGCCGCGCTCCTGTGCTACCTGCTGGGGTCCTTTCCATCGGGCGTGCTGATTACGCGGGCGATGGGCTTGGGAGACCTGCGCGGCATCGGCTCGGGCAACATCGGCGCGACCAACGTGCTGCGGACCGGCAACAAGGGCGCGGCCGCGGCGACGCTGGTTCTCGACGCGGCCAAGGGCGCGGTCGCGGTGATCGCGGCGCGCGTCCTGCTCGGCGAGGCGGCGGCGCTGGTTGCGGGCCTCGCCGCGTTCCTGGGCCACATCTACCCGGTCTGGCTGAAGTTCCGCGGCGGCAAGGGGGTTGCGACCTTCCTCGGCGTAATGCTGGCGCTGTCGTGGCCGGTCGGGCTGATCGCCTGCGCGACCTGGGCGGGCGCGGCGCGGGTCTGGCGGATCTCGTCGCTGGCGGCCCTGGTGACGGCCGGGACCGCGCCGGTCTGGCTGGCGCTGATCGGGCCGCCGCACGCGGGCTGGCTGGGGCTTGCGATGGCGGCGCTGGTGTTCTGGCGGCACCGGAGCAACATCGCCCGGCTGAGGGCGGGAACGGAACCGCGTATCGGCGCATCCTGACGTCGATTTGCGCGTTGACGCTGGTGCGTATTTCAGCACGGTGCCGCAATGACTCCCGTCCAGATCACGATCTTCGCGGTCCTCGCGGGCATGCTCGCCATGTTCATCTGGGGGCGCTGGCGCCATGACATGGTGGCGCTGGCGGCGCTGCTGGTTTGCGTCGTCGCGGGGCTGATCCCCGCCGATGCCGCCTTCGCAGGATTCGGGCATCCCGCAGTAATCACCGTGGCTTGCGTGCTGATCCTCAGCCGGTCCCTTCAGACGACCGGCGCGGTCGACGCGCTGACCCGGCGGCTGCTGCCGCGCGAGGCGAGCCCGCAGGTCACGCTGGCCGCGCTGACCGCGCTGGCGGCCGCGCTGTCGGCGGTCATGAACAACGTCGGCGCGCTGGCGCTGCTGATGCCGGTCGCGATACAGGCGGCGCAGCGCTGTGGCCTGCCGACCGGGCAGATGCTGATGCCGCTCGCTTTCGGCTCGATCCTCGGCGGCATGACGACGCTGATCGGCACGCCGCCGAACCTGATCGTCTCGGCCTTCCGCGTCGAGGCGATGGGATCCGGGTTCGGCATGTTCTCGTTCACTCCGGTCGGGCTCGCCGTCGCCGCCGCCGGCGTCGCCTTCATCTCGCTGGCGGGCTGGCGGCTGGTGCCGGCCCGCAAGCGCGCCGGTTTCGAGAGCTTCGACACCGCCTCCTACATGACCGAGGCGCGCGTGCCGGACGGGGCGCGCGCGCACGGCAAGAGCTTGTCCGAGATCGAGGAAATTCTTGCCGAGATCCACGCTCAGGTGCTGGGGCTGCTGCGCGACGACATGCGGCTTACGGCGCCGTCGCAGGCGATCCGGGTGCGCGAGGGGGACATCCTGATGATCGAGGCCGAGCCTGAGGATCTGGCCGGCGCCATGACCTCGCTCGGGCTCCGGCTGGAGGAGGACAAGAACCCGCACGAACAGGCCGAGGCCGTCGAGCCCTCTGATGAGGACGACACGGCGCGGCCGGATGAGGACGCCGGGCCCGAGGGCGCAGAGGCCCGGCTTGTCGAGTTGGTCGTTGGACCAACGTCGCGCTTGATCGGTCGAACGGCCAGGGCGATCGGGATCCGCGAGCGCTACGGCATCAATCTGCTGGCGCTGTCGCGCGAGGGACGGCGCTCTGTCGGGCGGCTCAGGGACGCGGCGTTCCAGCCCGGAGACGTGCTGATGATGCAGGGGCGTGCGGCGGCAGTGTCCGTCTTTGCGAGCGACTTCGGCTGTCTGCCGCTGGCCGAACGCGCGCTGCGCCTGCCCGACCGCCGGCGCGCGCTGCTCGCGGCGCTGTTCTTTCTCGCGGCGGTCGCCGTTGCCGCGGCCGGGCTGGCGACGCCGCCCGTGGCCTTCGCTGGCGCCGTACTCGCGGTCGTCGCGACCGGGGTGATCCCCGTGCGCTCGGTCTATGACGCGATCGACTGGTCTGTGATCGTCCTGCTCGGGTGCCTGCTGCCGGTGGCGGGCGCGCTCCAGGCCACCGGGGCCGCTGACCTCGCCGCCGGCGCGATCGTGGACGTGGCGGGCGCGGAGGCGCCGCTGCTCTCGCTGACGCTGGTGCTGATCGCGACGATGACGTTGTCGGACCTGATGAACAATGCGGCGACGGTCGCGGTGATGGCGCCGATCTCGCTCGGCGTCGCTGCGGCGCTGGGCGCGAATCCGGACGCCTTCCTGATGGCGGTTGCGATAGGAGGCTCCTGCGCGTTCCTGACCCCGGTCGGCCACCAGAACAACACGCTGATCCTAGGACCCGGCGGCTTTCGCTTCGGCGACTACTGGCGTCTCGGACTGCCGCTCGAAATGCTCGTCCTCGTGATCTCCGTGCCGATGATCGTGCTGGTCTGGGGCCTGTAGTGGGGGAGTTCCACTCCGGTCAGGGAATGAAGACCTGCACCGCCTTGGGATGTACGCGGAAATGCGCGGGCGTCTCGGTGGCGATCTCCCCGTCGGCGTTGACCGGGCGCGGCCGCGTCGTCTCGATCGTGAACTCAACGCCACGGGCGGTCCGGACGTCGGTCCAGGCGCCGTGTTGCCCCGAACGGAATGTCCTGAGCCCCATCGCCAGCCGCCAGACGTTGCGCATCTCGAGGCTGTAGAGGTCGAGGCGACCATCGTCGATGGTCGCCGATTCCGCGACAACGTTGCCGCCGCCGTAGTGCCGCCCGTTGCCGACGGCGATCTGCAGCGTCTTGACCCGCGTCCTCTCGCCGTTCTCGATGATGTTCGCGCTGAACCTGCGGGCCCGAGACAGCACACGGATGCCGGCAACGGCGTAGCCGAGGCGTCCCCAGCGGCGCTTCAAGTCGGCGGTCAGGCCCCGGGTCAGATCGACCGACAGCCCGATCGAAGCGACGTTGAAGAATGGGTTCCCATTGACCGACCCTATGTCGACGGCTGCGCGTTTGCCGGCGGCGATGACGCCGGCCGCCTCGGCAAGCTCGTCCGGTATGTCCAGCGTTCGCGCTAGGTCGTTGGCGGTGCCCATCGGCAGCACTCCGAGCGGCAGTCCCGTCTCGATGATCGCCGGCAGCGCCCGCATCAGCGTGCCGTCGCCGCCGCAGACCACGATCGCGTCGGCGCCGGACGCAAGCCGGAGAATGTCGGACGCGATCTCGTCCGGGCCGGAAAACGTCTCGACGGTCACGGACGCCCCGCAGGCGCTCAACCGCTCGAGCGCCGGCTCCAGCCCCTCGTCGCCGCGGCGCGCATTTGGATTGACCAGCGTCAGCAACCGCTTCGGCGGCGCCTGGGGCTGCGGGTCATGGGCGTCGGCGAGCGTCATCCTCGCAAAGATGTGCCGGTGGAGGCGTCATTCAATAGCCCGGCCGGACGCCTTCCGTTTCGGCAGGGATTTGTCAGTCGGCGTGGCGAGCGTAGAGGCGCGACAGGCGATCGGGGCGATAGAGGCCGTAGCGCGCCCGCAACCGGTCGACGGGGCTCTCCCCCCCGGCGATCGCTGCGCGCAACTGGTCGAGAAAGTACTGCTCGTCCGTGATCGGATCGCCCGGCGGAGCCAGCTGCGCCTGAGCGATAAGATCGAGAACGCGTGAACGAATCGGGGCGGGGCGCGGTGCGGTCGAGGGCATGGCCTGATCTCCGTTGAGGTCTCCACAGAATAGGCGCGGAATGGTTACCGCACCGTGATCCCCGCGTGACGCGGCGCCCGGACCTTGCGCCGGCGGAGAGCCCCCGACAGACTGAGCGTCGGCCGCCAGCCGTTGCGGCGATAAATATGCAGGCACGCGATGCTCCGGGCGCTGACCCTTCTCTTCATCTGCCAACTCGCCGGCGAGGTCATCGTGCGCAGCCTGGGCGTGGCCTTCCCCGGGCCGGTGCTGGGAATGGCCCTGCTCGTTGCGGGCCTTGCCGCCTTCGGCCGATCGGGACCCGATCTCGACGGGGTCGCCGACGGCATCTTGCGCAACCTGTCTCTGCTGTTCGTGCCCGCCGCCGTCGGCGTCGTGCAGCAACTGGGGCTGATCGCGGCCAACTGGCTCGCGATCACCGTGGCGCTGATCGTCTCGACGCTGGCGACGCTGGTCGTCACGGTCCTGACGTTCCGTGCAGTGGCGCGGCTGCAGGAACGGAGCCGAGGATGAGCGTGTCTCCGGAAACCGGCGACCTGGTCCAACTCTGGGTCTATCTCGCCGAGACGCCGCTGTTGTGGCTGACGACGACGCTGGTCGCCTACGGGATCGGCGATACGATCTCGGCGCGGCTGCATCGCAACCCGCTGGCCAATCCGGTGGTCATCGCCGCCGGCCTGCTGATCGTCGTGCTGCTGGCGACCGGCACCAGCTATCAGGTCTATTTCGACGGCGCGCAGTTCGTGCATTTCCTGCTCGGCCCGGCCACGGTCGCACTCGCCGTGCCGCTGTGGCGCAACCGGGCGCGGGTGCTGGCGAACCTCGCGCCGATGCTGGCGGCGCTGGCCGCCGGCTCGCTGACGGCGATCGGCAGCGCAGCCGCGATCGGATGGGCGCTGGGGGCGCCGGCGCCGGTGGTGGCCTCGCTCGCGACGAAGTCGACGACCGCGCCGATCGCGATGGCGCTCAGCGAGAGCATCGGCGGCATCCCGGCGCTGGCCGCGGTGCTGGTCGTGCTGACCGGCATCCTCGGCTCGGTCGCGGTGACGCCGCTGATGAACGCGATGGGCATCACCGACTTCGCCGCGCGCGGCTTCGCGGCGGGCGTCGCGAGCCACGGCATCGGCACCGCGCGCGCCTTTCAGGTCAGCGAGGAGGCCGGCACCTTCGCCGGCATCGCGATGGGCCTGAACGGCGCGCTGACGGCGCTGGTCTTCCTGATCATCGTGCCGCTCTGAAATCCCGTGATCTCGTATGAATTACCGCTGCATCTTCATCCATCAGCGCAAGAGCGCCGGCACGTCCGTCAAGATGCTGTTCCCGGATGTGCAGGGGTCGGACCGCGGCCTCTTCAACGAGGGCGTGCTGTCGCCGGACTGGCATCGGGACGACACGCTGATCCGGAGCTACTTCAAGTTCACGGTGATCCGGAACCCCTGGGACCGGTTCGTCTCGGGCTGGAAGTACTGCAAGTCGACGAAGGGCCAGACGATCCACGACGTGCTGGAGAACCTGCCCCGTCCCAGCCTGGCGTCGAACGTCTTCGCGCGCCGCGCGAGCGCTGCGTCGCGGTACAACTACGGTCGCGAGGCGCTGAAGCGCGGCCTCGACCGGGGCAAGCACCGGCTGCGCCGCGCGGTCGGCGTCCCCGATGCCGCACCGCAGCTGCCGGGCCACGACTACCGGCACATCACGCGCCAGCAATGCGCGACGACGATCTATCCGGACGGCGGTCTCGCCGTCGACAAGGTGGTGTTCTTCGAGGACCTCGCGGCCGGGATGGCAGAGGTCTGTGCCGCGATCGGGCTCGACGCCGCTTCGCTGCCCGCCGCGCGCGTGCGCCGCAAGGGCGACGACTACCGCCGCCATTTCGACGCCCGCGCCCGCCGGCTGTTCGACGCGGCGTTTCGCGCCGACATCGAGGCCTGGGGCTACGACTTCGACAGCGGGCTGCCCGACTTCTCGCGGTTCTGAGCGGCGATCGTCAGTAGCTGTACTCGTCGTAGATGCGGCTCAGGTCGCCGGCCCATTCGCCGCGATACTTCTCGAGCAGTTCGTCGGCGGGCGTGCGGTTCTCGGCGACGATCTCGGCCAGCGCGTCGAGGAAGTGCGTCTCGTCCGGGATCGCGCCGCCGGCGCCGGTCCGCGCCCGCGCCTTCAGCCCGCCGCGGGCGATCTCGACGACCTCGGCTGCGAGGTCGCGCATCGAGCGGCCCCGAATCTCGGCCTTCAGCCCGAACTTCGCCGCGTCGTGGCGCAGCGCATCGCGCTCCTCGGCACTCCAGTCCTTGCAGAGGTCCCAGGCCGCCCCGAGCGCGGTCGCATCGTAGAGCAGGCCGACCCACAGCGCCGGCAGCGCGCAGATCCGCCGCCACGGGCCGCCGTCGGCGCCGCGCATCTCCATGAACTTCTTGATCCGGACTTCGGGGAAGATCGTCGTCAGGTGATCGGCCCAGTCGCTCAGCGTCGGCTTCTCGCCCGGAAGCGCAGGCAGCTTGCCTTCCAGGAATTCGCGAAAGCTCATGCCGAGCGCGTCGATATAGGTCCCGTCGCGGTAGACGAAGTACATCGGCACGTCGAGCGCGTAGTCGGCGTAGCGCTCGAACCCCATGCCGTCCTCGAAGACGAAGGGCAGCATGCCGGTGCGCGCGGCATCGAGGTCGCGCCAGATCCGCGCGCGCCAGGATTGCCAGCCGTTGACCTTGCCGTCGAAGAACGGCGACGAGGCGAAGAGCGCGGTCGCGACCGGCTGCAGCGCCAGCGAGGTCCGGAACTTCGCGACCATGTCGGCCTCGGAGGCGAAGTCGAGGTTCACCTGCACCGTGCAGGTCCGGTACATCATCATCTTTCCGGTCGTGCCGACGCGGTCCATGTAGGGCGTCATCAGCGCGTAGCGGCCCTTCGGCATCACGTGCATCTGCTCGTGCGTCCAGATCGGCGCAGCGCCGAGCCCGATGAAGCCCGCGCCGATACGGTCGGCGACGGCCTTCACCTCGCGCAGGTGCTCGTTCACCTCGTCGCAGGTCTGGTGGATCGTCTCGAGCGTCGCGCCGCTGAGCTCGAGCTGACCGCCCGGCTCGAGGCTGACATTGGCCGCGCCCTTCTGCAGACCGATCAGCTTGCCCGCCTCGCGAACCTCGTCCCAGCCGTAGGCGTCGCGCAGGCCCTCGAGCATCGCCCGGATCGAGCAGGCGCCCTCGTAGGGCAGCGGCGACCGGGTCTTGAGATCGTAGCCGAACTTTTCGTGCTCGGTGCCGATCCGCCAGTCGGCCGCAGGCTTGCATCCCGAGGACATGTACTCCGCAAGCTGCTGGACGCGCTCGATCGGGCCTCCGCCGGACTGGGGGATCGACATGGTGTGGCCTCTCGCACTGCTCAGCCGCACGCCTAGCGGTCGGCGCGCAGCAAGGCAAGTCGTGGGGAAGCCGGAGCGCCCCGCTCAGCGGCCGGTGAGCGCGGCGCGTCGACGCCAGATGACGCCGCCGGCGCGGTCGGCGGCTGCGTAGTCGATCCCGGGCAGCGCCGCCAGCGTGTCCGGGAGCCGGTCCGCCCCGTCCGCGCCGAACGGAATGGCCAGCGCAGCGCCGCCGTCGGCGCGCAGCAGCCAGGTCCGGTCAGGATCGCCCGCCGCGCCCGTCACCGCAACCGACGTCAGATCCTCGAGATCAACGTAGCCGCCGGCGTCGGGGCCCATGAAGCCGATCCGCCTTTCGTCGATGCGCACCACGCCTGGCCCCGGAGCCGTCGCAGCTAGCCGCATCCGTGCCCGCGCTCCGCGCAGCAGCGCGAAGCTCGCGGCCGCCATTGCGAGCCCGACCACGAAGAACAACGGCTCGACCCGCACGTAACCTCGCCACGCCAGCGCCGCGCCCCCGATCAGGACGCCGCCCCAGATCAGGACCTCGCGCCACCGCCAGGCAGCCGCCGCCAGTTCGGGCCGAACGAAGCTCATGCGCGGCGGCCCCGCGTCACCGCCAGTCCCCCAGCGCCGCCTGCCACAGCGTCACCGCGGCCACCGCCGCCGTATCGGCGCGCAGCACCCGCGGCCCGAGCGTTACCCGCAGCGCCTGGGGCATCGCCCGGAGCCGCGCGGCCTCCTCGGGCGCAAACCCGCCCTCGGGTCCGATCAGGATCGCCCAGGCCCCTCGCTCCGCCCCGGCCAACGCCTCGGCCGCCGGCGGCGCGTCGCGCGCCTCGTCGCAGAAGAGGATGCGTCGCGCGGGGTCCCAGCCGTCGAGGAGCGCGTCGAGCCGGACCGGCTCGGCGACATCCGGAACCCAGGTCTCGCCGCATTGCTCCGCGGCCTCGATCACATGGGCGCGCAGCCGGTCGGACCGCAGACGCTCGGCATTCGTGAACCGGCTGAACGCCGGGACGACCCGCGCGCAGCCCAGTTCGGCCGCCTTCTCGACGATGAAGTCGGTCCGCGCCTTCTTGATCGGCGCGAAGACCAGCCACAGGTCCGGCGACCGACGCTGCGGCGCCGTCTGCGCCTGCGCGACCAGCACGCCGCCGCGCCGCCCCGCAGGCCGGGTCTCGGCGCTCCAGGCGCCGTCGCGCCCGTTGAAGACCGTCAAGAGATCGCCCGCCCCCAGCCGCATCACCGTGAAAAGGTAGTGCGCCTGCGGCCGGGTCAGCGGAACCGCGAGGCCCGCCCCCAGATCCGCCTCCACAAAAAGCCTGATCTTCGCGGTGCGATCTGTCATATCCGCCTCATGACGCATCCGAACACCTCGCGCAATGCGACGCCGCAGTCCGGTCAGGTCTCCGACGCGCCGCTCATGAATTGGGTCGACCGCTACGCCCCCGCGGCGGCGCGCCCCTACCTGCGGCTGAGCCGCGCCGACCGGCCGATCGGGACCTGGCTCCTGCTGATCCCATGCTGGTGGGGCCTCGCGCTTGCGATCGTCGCCGACCCGGCCGGACTGCGCCCCTTCGACGCCTGGATCGCGATCGGCTGCGCGCTTGGCGCCGTGCTCATGCGCGGCGCCGGCTGCACCTGGAACGACCTGACCGACCGGCACATCGACGCCTCCGTCGCGCGCACCCGCTCGCGACCGCTGCCCTCGGGCAAGGTGAGGCCAGCCAGCGCTGTCGCCTGGATGTGCGCGCAGGCTCTGGCCGCCTTCGCGATCCTGCTGAGCTTCCCGCCGCTGGCGATCGCGCTTGGCATCGGTTCGCTGGCGCTGGTCGCGATCTACCCGTTCGCCAAGAGGTTCACCTGGTGGCCGCAGATCTTTCTCGGCCTCGCCTTCAATTGGGGCGCATTGCTCGCCTGGGCCGCGCACGGCGACGCGCTTGGGGCGCCAGCCATCATGCTTTACCTGTCCGGAATCGCTTGGACGCTGTTCTACGACACGATCTACGCCCATCAGGACCGCGAGGACGACGCGCTGATCGGGGTAAAGTCCACGGCCCGCCTTTTCGAGCATCGCACCGGAACCTGGCTCGCGGCGTTCCAGGCCACCTCGGTCGGCCTCGCAACGCTGGCTGTGCTGGTCGCGACCTCGCAGACGCTTGCTCTCTGCCTCGGGATCGCCGGCGCGGTCGGCTTCTCGGCGCACCTGACGTGGCAATTGCGGCGCCTCGACATCGACGACCCCGACGGTTGTCTGCGGCTTTTCCGGACGAACCGCGACGCCGGGCTCATTCTCGCGGTAGGACTCGGCGCCGCAGCGCTGATCTGATGCCATGGACGCGCGCGTGTCCGGCGCCGCTTGAACCGCGCGCTCGGCTGACTTAGAAACCGCGCTCCGACGACCGGAGCCCGGATCGACATGCGGTTGCGCGCCATCCTCTTCATCCTTCTTGCGCTCGGAGGCGCCGGCTATGCAGCCCACCGGATCGGCGAGACCACGGCCGCCTATGTCGAGCGCAGCACTGTCGAGCAAGCCACGCAAAGCCTCGATTCCGCCGGCGAGCGGTGGGCCAAAGTCGCTGCCAACGGGCTGATCATCACGCTGACAGGCGCTGCGCCCGACGAGGCCGCGCGGCTGCGCGCTGCGGAGATCCTGCGCAAGATCGTCGATCCGCGTCGGGTCCGCGACAAGACTACGCTTGCCGCCGCCGATCCGCTGGCGCCGCCGCCCTTTGCGCTGGAATTGTTGCGCAACGAGACCGAGGTCTCGCTGATCGGCCTCGCGCCCGAGGTTGCCGGGTCGGCAGCGGTGGCCAAAGCGCTGGTGAACGCCGGGCTGGACAGCCACGTCACCGAAATGATCGAGACCGTCGCGCAGAGTGCGCCCCAGGGCTGGCCCAAAGCGCTGAATTTCGGCCTCGAAGCGCTTGCGCAGTTGCCGCGAGCGAAGATCACCGTGACGCCCGGTCGGGTGGAGATCTCTGCAGTGGCCGAGGACGAGGCGGCGCGCGCGGAGCTGGAGAAACAGTTGCAGGCGGCGCGACCCGACGGCGTTGAGCTTATCGCGACCATAACCGCGCCACGCCCGACCATTGCGCCGTTTCGCGTCGCCTACACGCTCGTGGGCGAAACCGGGCGTCTGGAGGCCTGCACCGCCGAAACCCCAGCGGACGCGGCGACGATCGCGGATGCGGCGGGCCTGGAGCCGACTGATTGCAGGCTCGGACTCGGGCGCCCTCGCCGGAATGGGCGCAGGCAGCCGCAGCCGGAATCGCGGCGGTTCGTGAACTTGGCGGCGGGCGGTTTGCGATGTCAGACATCGACGCTGCGCTGAAAGCTGCGCAGGACGCCGAACCCGAGGCCGTGGTGAAAATTGGCGCGAACTCTTGCGGCCAGACTGCCGGCGGTCTTCTCGCTTGAGGTCGTCGCCCCGCCGCCGGCCGACGTCGACCAGGCGCCGCGAGCGCCGGAGGCCGCGCGCTTCGGCGCAGTTCTGGCGGAGGACGGCGCTGTGCGGATCGAGGGTCCGCTTGGCGACGAGACGTCGCGTGAGGCTATCGCCAGCGTCGCTGCGGCGTTGTTCGGCCACCACCACGTTGCCAATTCGACGGTCATCGACGCCAATCTGCCCGACGGATGGCCCAGCCGTCTCCTGACCGGGATGGAGGCGTTGGCGCTGATGAAGGAGGGCGCGCTCGAGGTGACCGCGGATCTGATCACCCTCGACGGATGGGCCGAAGACCCCGATGGGGCAAGCAAGGTCGCGACGCTGTTCGAGCAGAAGGAGATCGGGCCGGTGGAGGTCTCCGTTCGTTTCGACGCAGCCGCGGCCGAGGCCGAACGCACTGCCCGCGAAGCTCTCGAAGATCCAGCTGGCGTCTGCCTGAAGGCGCTTACGGCGGTCCAGCAGGGCGAGAACATCGCGTTCGCGCCGGGGTCGGCTACCCTAGAGGACAGCGCGGCTCCGCTGATTGAGGCGTTGGCCGCCGTTTTCGTGGACTGCCCGCCGCTCGATTTTGAAGTCGCCGGCCATACAGACAGCCAAGGCGACAGCGACGCCAACCAGAAACTGAGCCTCGCGCGCGCACAGACGGTCAAGGACGCGCTCGAGGCAGAGGATCTGGCGCACTTGCGCTTCTTCGCGCGCGGCTACGGGGAGATCATACCGGTTGCGGAGAACGACACCGAAGAGGGTCGCGCCGCAAACCGGAGAATCGAGTTCACGCTGGTTGGGTCGCCTGCCAAGCCCAAAGGACTGGCGTTGGCCGCGGAAAGGCCGGGTGTTGATGGACCGTACTGAGCTGACGCTGGCCGTTGCGGCGGCGCTCGGGACAGCGATGCTCCTCGGCTGGCTCCTTGCCTGGATCGCCGGTTGGTTGAACGCGCCGAAACGCGGCGGCGACGCACGCGTGCAGGACCTTGCAGCCCGACTCGAGGCGGCTGAAGCAGGGCGGCGGTCCGCGGAGACCCGGCTCTCAGAGGTCGAGGCGGACCTGTCAATGCGTTTGGCCCAATCCGAGGCCGAACTCGCCTCGACACTTGCCCATCTCGAGGACGCCCGGCTGCGGGCCGAGGAGGTTCGCGCCGCCTACTGCGCCGCCCGCAGCGGTGACGGCGCCTGAACACGGGACGCAATCGGTTCTCCGAAGGCCCGATCAGTCTTGCGCGACGCCCGGCGTCCCTTCGCGCAGCCACGCGCCGCCTTCAGCCCTGCGATCATCGGAAGAACATTCAGCGCCGCACGCCCGACCAGCGGATGCCGGCCGCGTCGCCGCGGCGGGCTCATTCAGAGAAATTCGAGACTAGTCTCAAGCATCGCGCCTATTTCGTCCGCGCCGACGCCGAGAAACAAGACGCCATTGCCGCCGCCTAAATCGAGGAGGGTATCGCCGCCTAGATCATCAAGCCGCATTGCCAAAACCTCGACAGTAATCGGACCGATGCCGTTTATGTTCGGGGTGATGGCCAGAAAGTCTTCGGCGGAGAAGTCGAGGATTGTGTCCGTTCCGAATGCGCTGCGCATCTCGAAGGTATCGGCCCCTGCGCCGCCCAGGAGGACGTCATCGCCGGCGCCGCCGTTCAGCCGGTCGGAGCCTTCGCCACCGTCAAGGTAGTCGGCGCCGCGGCCACCGAAAAGGCGGTCGTCGCCGTCCTCGCCGAAGATGGCGTCGTCCCCGCGTCCGAATTGTTCAATTGCGGCCACTTGGTCGTCGCCATCCCCGAGATGGATCAGGTCGTCACCGCCGCCGGCGTCGACCCAGTCGTCGCCGCCGCCGGTTTCGATGCGATCGTCGCCATAGCCTGCGTTGATCCTGTCGTCGCCGTCCCCGCCGTCGATCACGTCGTTGCCGTTGCCGCCGAAAAAGACATCGTCGCCCGCGCCGCCGCGCATCGTATCGTCTCCCAGCCCTCCCGTGAGCGAATCGTTCCCATCGCCGCCAAGCAACGTGTCCTGGCCGTTGTCGCCGACCAACGTGTCGTCGCCGGTCCCGCCGACCAGCAGGTCGTCGCCGTCCTGCCCGCGCAAACGGTCATCCCCTGCGTCGCCGAACAGTCGGTCCGCGCCGAAAGACGCCTCGATCGTATCGTTGCCGTCGCCGCCATGCATCTCGTCGACGAGCAGCGACTTTTCGGCGCGCGCCTCTTCGAATGTCTGGCGCGGACTGAAGTATTCGAGATGCGTCGCCCAGCGGGTGTCGAGCGTGTCATCGCCGGCGCCGCCGAACAGCAGGTTCGACCCGGCACCGCCATGGATCACGTCCGCGCCCTGCCCCCCGAACAGGATGTCGTCCCCGCGACCGCCGTCGATCCGGTCGTTGCCCATGCCGCCGAAGACCAGATCGTTGCCGTCATAGCCAAACAGGCCGTCGGCGCCGGCACGGCCAAGGATGAAGTCGTTGGAGCCGCTGCCGAAAACGGTACTGCCGAAAGCTCCAGCGATGTAGAATCCGCCGAAAGCTCCCCGCGACAACCTGTCGAGAATTGCCCCGGTATCTATCCCGCCCGCGTCGCTCCATGGTCCCACGCCGCCGTAGCCCTCAGTCTCGTCATCCGTCCCCAGTGTCATCAATATTGTCCTCATGTTCGGGCTGGCTCCACGCGAGGTGGAGGTCGGCCGCTTTCGGACCGAGGGCCTCGCGCCCCATGATGCGATCTATAAGAACCAACTTCAGATTTGCAAACGCAAGTCAACGGAGTGGTAAATCAATAAATTTATAGGTAATATTTAGTATCCGATGCGTTTCTAGCACGTAAAAAAGTCTTATCTCTTTTCAATGCTGCATTAGTACATTTTTTACTTGAGCCTCCGCATTGATGCTCCTAGCGGCACTTTTGCGTGACAAGGAGGGGACTCGATGGCCACCATTCCAGGCGGCGCTTTCAATGACTTCATTTTCGGCACATCCGCGGCCGATTTCATCGCGGCAGGAGGTGGCGAGGACACCGTTATCGGCGGTAGTGGAAATGACGTGATCTACGGTGAAGCGGGGAACGACACGCTTAACGGAGGATCCGGAGACGACCGTATCGATGGCGGTGACGGAGAGGATCTGGTGATCGGCGGCACCGGCGATGACATGCTCGACGGCGGCGCAGGTTCCGACACGCTTACCGGGGGCGCTGGCAACGACCAAATGGACGGCGGCTCCGGCAACGACCTCTTAGTTGGTGGAGCCGGCGAAGACTTGCTGGAGGGCGGCGACGGTGACGATCAACTGCTTGGCGGTTCCGGCGACGATCAGCTCTCCGGCGGCGCCGGCGACGATCACCTGTTTGGCGATGCCGGAGACGATGTGCTCGTCGGCGGAGATGGTGACGACATGCTCGACGGCGGCGACGGGAACGACCGTCTCGACGGCGGTGCAGGCGACGATCTGCTGAAGGGCGGCGCCGGGGACGACGTGCTCGCGGGTGGCGACGGCGACGACGTGCTCTACGGCGGGGAGGGGGACGATCTGTTCGTGTTCTCCGGCGGCGGCGACGTCGTGATGGATTTTTCTGACGGCGACATGCTGCAAATCTCGCGCAGCATCGAGGGCGTTTCGCTCGAAAGCGCTAACGACGTCGCGGACTTCGCCATCGATCTTGGCGAGGCCGGCACGCTCATCGACTTCGAGCAGGGCGACAGCGTGCTGCTCAAGGGTGTCTCCTACGAAGACGTGATGGCGGATCCGTCGAGCTTCATATCGCTTGTATGACGCGGTGCGGGCCGGCGCCGTTGGCGCTGGCCCGCCAGCCAATGGATACCTCTGGAAGCGGGCAAGTTGGCCATGAACATGCGCATGAACATTACCGCGGCCGCAGATCCGGTCGCCCGGCCGGCGCAGCCGCCCCTGTCGCCGGTCATGGCGGCGCAGCTGGCGCCCCTCGCCGAAACCATAGTCGCCGTGCTGTTTGACACGCCGCCGTCGTTGGACCGGACGCCCGACCGGCGCAAGCTGAGCGCGCTGCTCGACGGCCAGTCGGTTTCGGGCCCGATGATCTCGACGAGCCTTGCGCTGCGGCGCGGCGGGCGGCGGCACGTGCTGCTGCTTGAACGCAGCGTCGAATCGCTGCTCGGGCGCCGGTTGAACCTGGCCCTCGGGACGCAACCGGTCGCGGAAATCGACCCCAACATGCTACAGGCGCCGGTCGCCGACCTCGCGGCGCTGATCGACGGGCTGTCGGACGCAGGGCGAGACCGCCTGCTGCGGCTGTTCGTGTCGACCGGCGCGTCGCTGTTTGGCCGCGAATCGGCCTTCGGGTTCGCAGTGCGCCGGTTGCTCGGCGCCATGGCGATCGACGGCGTCGGGATCGCCAGATGGTGTCCGCTCGGGGCCAACGCCCATGTTCTGAGCTACCGCCTCCCGTCGGACGGAATGGACCCCGCGATCGACACACTGGTGGCCGTCGCTGCCGACCGGATCGCGCGCGTGAAGAGCTTCGCCGCGCGGTTTGAAGCGACGCCGGGCGGGACCTGGCTACATGTGCATGTTCCCGCGGCGCTGCCGAAGGGAGCTGTGTTGGTCGGGCTCGGTGTGACGCCGGTGCTGCTAGACGCTCCCGCCGCAGACGCCAAGCCGCGGCCGCTCGGGCCATGGCTCACCGAACGGACTGCGCCGGCGCGGCGCTGGGCCGAATTGCTGATCGAGGCCGCCGCCGCGCGGGACGCCGGCGCCGCTGCGCTGATGCGCGACCTGCGCGGGAACGACGGCAACGCGCCCGAACTGGAACTTCGCCACCTGTCAGCGACGCGGGAGGGCGTGTTGATCGCTGTGCGCCTAGTGGATCCGGACGAGCTGGTGCGTGCGGTCCGGATCGAGCGCGGCGGGTCAAGCGCGGACGTAGCGATCCCCGGCGGTTCGCGCCTCGGTGGCGCGACGCTGGTGGCCTATGTGCGGCTGGCGCAGGCGGGGTGGTTCGACGGGCCTTGCCGTATCCGGCTGGTCCACTGGTCCGGGCGGGTCCGGACTGTTCGCGAGGGGCCGATCGCGCGTTACGCGGGCGATTATCCGGCGGGATTCAGCGCCGCGCCACTCGACGTGGCCGCCCGCTGCATCCTCGAAGCGCAAGCCAGCCGCGAGGGAGGCGCCGCGCGCGCACGGATCGAGGAACACGCGCCGCCGTCCGCGCCGCCCGCGCTCAGCCTGATCGCCCCCGTCGGTGAGAACCTCGACGTCATCCGCGCGCGCGCGGCATTAATTCGGCGCGAGCCAGGCGGCAGGCGCGTCGAGATCGTCTATCATCAGGCCGATGGCCCGCAGTACGCCGCAGCCCGCAGCGCGATCGCCTCTGCTCAAGCCGTCTACGGCATTGCGCACCGCATCGTCACCTTGGCGCGCGCGAGTACGCCGAGCGAGCGCCTGCGCGCAGCGCTAGGAACCGCGCGCGCGGACAAGACCCTGCTGATGGGCGCCGATGTGCTGCCCCGCGACGCCGGGTGGCTTGCGGCATGGAGCCGCGCGCTCGGGCGACCGGAGCGCGCCTGCGTCCTGGGAGGAACCCTACTGGGCTTTGACGGCTCAATCCTGCACGCCGGCGGCAGGATCCGCGCCGCGGAGAAAATTCCGCGCCTTGATCTCACCTGCTTCGGCCTACCCGAGGCCGACCTGCCGCGGAGCGACAGCTCCGCTACCGAACTTGTCACGGCCGAAATTGCGGGGCTGACCCGCATGGCGGTCGAAGCAGTTCTGGCTTTTACCGCGTCTTATCCGAATCCGGACATAGTGCTCAGCGCGGTTGCGATGCAGCAGCGCAAAGGCGGCAGATCCGCTCGGACACAATTGCGCCATCGGTTTGTCCGATACGGCCCGATTCCGGCGCCCGATCCCGTGGCGACGTCGGTCGAGGCTTTTGCGCTGAGAGAGCTTCTTGCCGGATCGACCGGCGTGAACGGAGATATGGGGAAAGAATGAGCGGCATGCGCATCCTGCAGATCGCCCACGATCATCCTCAATGGACGCCCGGCGGCACCGAGATCCTCGCGCATGACCTGGCGCGTGCGTTGGATGCGCGCCCCGGCGTCTCAGCGCGGTTTCTCGCGGCCGGGACCAGTTTGCAGCGGCCGGGCGCCACGGCTGGGACCCTGGAGGCTATAGGACAAGACTATGTCCTCATGACCGGCGCCTACGACCGGTTTTCGATGATGCGGATGGACGGCGATGCCTGGCTGGCCGGGTTGGAGCGGGTGCTGCGCAGCGTTCGGCCGGACGTGGTGCATCTGCACGGGGTGGACCGACTCGGAGCGGAGGTCATTCCGGCAATCCGGCAACTCGCGCCTCGCAGCCGGATCGTGCTGACCCTGCACGACTACCAGCTGATCTGCGCCAACGACGGCCTGCTACTGACCACGCATGACGGCTCGCGCTGCGCGGGCGCACAGCCCGACCGCTGCCGCCGCTGCTTTCCCGACCAGACCGCCGCGCGCCACGCGATGCGCCGCGCGCATCTGTTGGCGCTGCTCGATCTCGTGGATCTCTTGATTGCGCCAAGCGCTTTCTTGCATGATCGTTTTACAGGCTGGGGTGTCGACGCGCTACGGATCCGGGTCGTGCCGAACGCCGTGCGGCCCTCGGATGCATCGCCAAGGGTCGGACCGCAGCGGGCAAGGCCTGACCGGTTCGGTTTCTTCGGCGCGATCGCCTCGCACAAGGGTGCGCTCGTGTTGCTGGAAGCGGCTGAACGGCTGAGCCGCGACGACGATTTGAGCATCGTGATGCATGGTGGGCTCGGTTGGGCCGCTGAGGCGTTTCGGGCGGATTTTGAGGCGCGCCTGCTACGTGCCGGCGCGCATGTGCAGCTTTTCGAACCGTATCCCCCGGGTGAAGCGGTTCGCCTGATGCAGGAGGTCGACTGGGTCGTTGTTCCGTCCATCTGGTGGGAAAACGCGCCGTTGGTGCAGCTGGAGGCCAGCGCCGCAGGCCGGCCGGTGATCTGTTCGGGCATCGGCGGCATGGCAGAACTGACGGCTGATGGCGTCTCCGGAGTTCATGTGCCGCCGGGAGACGCCGCAGCGCTCGCCGAGGCGATGCGCACATTGAGCAACGACCCTCGCCTTTGGGCGCAGCTGGCCGCGGCCGCGCAGCAGCCCGCCTCCCATGATGCGTTTGTCGACCGGCATCTCGAACTATACAGCAATCTTAGTCGCCGGGCGGCGGCGTGACCGGGGCAGTCGTTGCGGCGCAGCGAGCCGCCGGGAACGCGTTGGACAACACCCAGGCTATCGTGCTGCAGGGCGGCTGCACGCTGCTAATGTTTGAGGGTGCGGATGTGCCGCCGCCGACGTCCGGACGGCTGGTCGCAGAAGACGGCGAACAGGCGTGGGTCTGCGCATGCTGGCGCCCGTCTCCGCCCGAAGGCGGATCATGGTGCGGCGTCGCAACGCTCAACACTCTGCCTCCCGCAGGGGCGCACATTCTGGGAACCGAAGGCGGCATCTGGCAAATCGGCTCGCCACGCAGCATCGATATCACGCCCGCGGCGCTCGCCAACTTTGTCGGGCGCGCCGGGCTCGACGGTCTTGCCGTCCTTGAGTCTCTAGCCCTATCGCTGACAGCGGGCGATGCCGCTGAGAATCCCTACAAACCTGCCCGCCGCGGTTTTCTGCGAGGCTTTCTCGCAGTAGCGTCCGAACGCGACGGGGAAATTGAAATCGTTGGGGAGCCGGAGGCTGGCGGCGGCTTCGCTCAGGGCTGGTCGAAGTCGCTCTCCGACGGTCCCCTGGTTCTTACAAGCATTTCGGATGACTTCGTCCTGCGCGAGGTCACAGTCGAGGCGGCCGTTTTCGAGCGCTCTGAACTTCCGGCGCCGTCGCAGGGCTTGGCCATGGTCGGCGATATCTGGCGCAAAGGCGACTGCGAGAATTCTACTGCCGTATATTTCCGGAGAGATGGCCGGCTGCTCCGCCTCGAGGTTGCGAAGGCAGGGCTCCGCCGGCTGACCCGGGACGCAGCCACTACGCACGTCCAGCATCTCGCTTCATCGCTAAGGGGTCCGGCGCAATTTTTGCGGTCGATAAGGCGCCTTTGCCAGCAAGGCTACCGAGAGCGCGACACGCTGTCAGGCACCCCTACGGCTGTCGCGGCGGCGCTTGATTCGGTGCTCAGAGCGCCCGACGGTGGGCTGCTAATAGTCGGATGGCTGCTCGATCCGCTTCGCCGGGTCGAGTCAGTGTGGCTCAAGAGCGCCTCAGGGCTCTGCGCAAGGCTTGATAGCGAGTGGTGCGCCCTACCGCGGCCCGACGTCGGGCGGGGGCTTGCCGAGGACCCGCGCTTCGCAGGGCTTATAGACGACGCCGACATTCAGCACGGGTTCATCGTGTATGTGCCGGCGCGGTGCGCAGAGGCAAATTGCGCCTCCCTCCATCTGGAACTCGCGCTCGATGACGATACGCTGCTGTTCCGGCCGGCGTCCGCAACGCCTCTGCTCTCCTCCGAGCGGTTGCAGCCGGCGCTCTGGTCGATTGCTGAAGACGAGCCGCATCTCGACCGCATAATCGACGCGCATCTCGCGCCGTTTCTCCGCGGAGTGCGGTCCTCGTGGCGGCGGCCACGACCTGGCGCCGCGTCACGGCAGATCGTCCTCGGCGCGGCCGGCGCTGCGCGGGATATCCAGGCCGTCATGCCGGTCCGCGCCCTCGCGGAGTTGCAGCCAGTCTTCGGACTTCTCGCCGGCAGCCCCGAGGCGGAGAGGATCGAACTGACGGTGGTGGCCTCGCGGTCTCTGGCGACGGAGATCCGGTCGCGGCTGCGGGACGCCTTCGACTTCTATGGGCTGATGGGTGGTCTGGTCGTCGTGGGCGACAAGGAGACCCCGCTCGGACGCCTGGAAGCCGGCGCCGCAGCAAGCGAAGCCGAACGATTGCTGGTCTGGACGCCTGCTGCTCTGCCCAGATCGCCCGGCTGGCTGGCTGCGCTGATCGCGGAGGCCGATGGGCTCGGCGACTTTGGCTTGCTGTCGCCTTGTCTGATCCATGAGGACGGGGCGATAGCCTTCGCCGGTGAGCGGTCTGAGCCGCCCGACGTCGGCGGGTTCTGCGCCCTTGCGGGTTTCGGCGCTCACGCCATTCCGTTAGGCCGGCCGCAGCCGGTGTCTGCCGGCGCTCCCGAAATCGCGCTGATCGCGCGCCCGGCGCTCAAGGCCTCCGGTGGATTTGCAAGACGCTGTTTCAGCGAGGCTTACGCCCAGGCTGATCTCGCGGCGCGGCTGCGGGACGCAGGCTTCTCCGTCAATTGTTCGGGCGCCGTGTCGTTCTGGTCACTCGATGAGCCAAAGGTGGCGCGGCCGTCCCCCTTCGTCCGGCTGATGCAGCGGGTCGATGCGGTTCTGCTCGGCGACGGGACACGATCGGGAGCCGAAATCAAGTGAAGGCCCTTGTGCTCAGTCACGCCCATCCGGCGTTCTCCATCGGCGGCGCCCAAGTGGCTTCCTACAACCTGTTCCAAGCGCTCAAGGATCAGGACGGCTGGGACGCGCATTACTTCGCCGGAGTCGGGCCGCCCGTGGCGAGTCGCCGGGCAACGCCGCTGATGTCGCTCGGACAGGCCCCGGACGAGACGCTCTACTGGTCGGACGACTACGACTGGCTCCACCTCGCGGCTGGCGATCTCGGCGCGCTCATGCAGCATTTCGAGCGGTTTCTCGCGGAGTGTCGCCCAGACGTTGTCAACCTTCACCACGTCATGGGCATCGGCATCCAAGCAATCCGGTCGGTGCGGCGCGCGCTCGGCGACGCGCCGATCGTCTTCACGCTTCACGAGTACTTGCCGATCTGCGCGCACCATGGGCAGATGATCAAGGCCAAGACCGGCACGCTCTGCGCCAGGGCCTCGGCCACGGAATGCGGCGGGTGTTTCCCAGAAATCGGCGCCGGAAACCTGATGCGGCGCGAGTTGTTCATCAAAAGCTTTTTCGCGGAAGTCGACGCCTTCGTCTGTCCGAGCCGCTTCCTGCTGGGGCGCTTCGCAGAATGGGGCTTGCCCCGGGCCAAGCTCGTGATGATCGAGAACGGTCTCGCCGATGGTCCTGCAACTCCGCCGCGCCGATTGACGACCGGCGGCAGGCGCAATCGCTTCGCGTTCTTCGGCCAACTTAACCCGTTCAAGGGCGTCAGGGTCCTGATCGATGCGGTCACGCGAGTGCCGGCGGATGTCTGGGGGGATTCGATCCTCTACGTCTACGGCGGCAACTTGGAGTTGCAGCAGCCCGAGTTCCAGAACGCGGTCCGGGACATGTTCCGCGCCGCGGGCCGCCGCGTGCGGTTCATGGGCGCCTATCGCAACGCGGACATGCCCGGCCTGATGCGCGAGGTCGACTGGACCATCGTGCCCTCGACCTGGTGGGAGAACGCGCCCGTTGTCATCCAGGAATCCTTCCACCACGGCCGGCCGATCATCGCCTCGGACATCGGCGGCATGGCGGAGAAGGTGCGCGAGGGTGTCGACGGACTGCATTTTCAGGCCGGCCATGCCGAGAGCCTGGCCGAGGCCCTGCGTCGCGCGATCAGCGAGCCCGGGCTGTGGGACCGACTGCGCGCTGGCGTTCGCCCGCCGACGGGCGCGGCGGAGGCCGCGCGCCAGCATGCGGACCTGTTCGAGCTGCTAATCGAGCGCAAGCGCGGCGCCGCACGGCTGGCGCGCGGAGCGCCGCTGCGGAAGCAGGGGTGAACATGGGACCGCGTGACACGAGCCCGGCCTACCGCCACGCGATGAGCGATCTCGCGCGCGGCAGCGCGGCCGCGGGGTTCATCGGCCTGTTCGTGAACCTGCTGCATCTCGCCATGCCGCTCTACACCATCCAGATCTACGACCGGGTCATCTCGAGTGGCAGCTACGACACGCTGATTGCCCTGTCGGGGCTGGTCCTCGTCGTGCTGGCGTTCCAGGCGGTGCTCGACTACCTGCGCCACCGCATCTTCGCGGTGCTCGGCGCACAGGTTGCCGCGCGTATGGGCCGCACAGTGTTCGAGGCCGCGGTCGAAACAACGCTTCGCGACGGCGCGGCGGCGGCGGCCAGCGCGATGCGCGACCTCGGCGACGTGCGAACCTTCATCGCGGGCGGGGCCATCGCCCTGCCGATGGACCTGCTCGTCGCTCCCCTGTTTCTGACGGTCCTGTTCCTGTTGCATCCGATCTACGGATTGCTCGGGATCGTGGCGGCGGTGCTTCTGTCGATCATCGCCATAGCGACCGAACTGCTGGCGCGGCGGCCGACAGCAAAATCGGCACGCGCCGCGAATGCGGTGCATCTCGAGACCGCCGCGGCGATCCGCAACGCCGAAGTTATCACAGCGATGGGCATGCTGCCGGACATCGCGCGGCGCTGGCGAAGGCTGCAGGGCGAGGCGCTTGCCAGCGTCGAGCGCCGCCGGGCCATCGCCAAGGCGCTGTCCTCCGCCGCGAAGGCGCTGCGGGTTGCGCTGCAGATCGCGATCCTCGGCGCCGGCGCCGCCCTGGTGATGCAGCGCGAGGTGTCGGCCGGCACGATCATCGCAGCCTCGGTCCTGATGGCGCGCCTGCTCCTGCCGTTCGAGCAGCTGATCGACGGCTGGCGGCAGTGGCTCGACGCCCTAGGGGCGCTCGACCGGCTGCGCGACGTGCTGTCGCGCGGGAGCTCAAGCCGTTCGGTCTGCCCGATCGAGATCAAGGGCGGCCGGCTGGTCGCAGACCGGCTGAGCTACGTTCCAGCGGGACAGGACACGCCGCTGATCCGCAACGTCTCCTTCCAGATTGAGAGCGGCGAGCTGCTCGGCATCGTAGGACCTTCGGGCGCGGGCAAGTCCACCTTGGCGCGGCTGGTTGTGGGGCTCTGGGGGCCGACGGCGGGCGGGCTCTACCTCGACGGCCAGAGCACCTTCGCCCATGAACGCGCCAGCTTCGGCGCGGCCGTTGGCTATCTGCCGCAGGACCCGCTGCTGCTGGACGGTAGCGTCAGTGACAACATCGCGCGGTTCCGTGACGGCGACATGGCCGAGGTCGTCGCGGCCGCGCGGCTCGCGGGGGTGCACGAGCTGATAGGAGGGCTGCCGCAGGGGTACCAGACGCGGCTGGCCGACGCCGGCTCGCGCCTGAGCGGCGGGCAGCGTCAACGGCTGGCGCTAGCCCGCGCGCTGTATGGCGCTCCCAAGCTGCTGGTGCTCGACGAGCCCAACTCCAACCTAGACGCCGAGGGCGAAGCGGCGCTTGTCGAAGCGATCGAGGTCGCACGGCGGCGCGGGGCAACCGTGCTGGTGGTCGCCCAGCGCATGTCGATCATCAAGCGCGCGGACAAGCTCCTGGTGATGCGCGACGGGGCGGTGGCGCAGTTTGGCGAACGCGCCGACGTGCTCGCAGCCCTGACGCCGCGCAACGCCGGACGCCCCGGCAAGGATGTGACCAACCTGCCGTTTCGGAGCGCTGTGGGATGAAGCGCAGGACTTCCCCAGCCGATCCTGAAGCCGCAGGCGAGGCGCTGAGCTATCGCCCGGTGTTCCTGACAGCGCTCGCAATGATCTTCTGCCTGACCGGATCGGCGGCCGGATGGGGCATGTTTGCCCGGCTCGACAGCGCGGTGATCGCGCATGGCGTGTTGCTTGCGGAAAGCGAGCGCAAGACCGTCGAGCATCTTGAGGGCGGCATCCTCGAACGGCTCTGGGTCAAACCGGGCGACCGCGTCGAGCAGGGCCAGATCGTGGCCAGTCTCGACTCGACCCAGACACGGGAGCTGCGCGCGCAGCTGACGGCCGATTGGACGGCGCTCAGCTTCGACGTCTGGCGGCTGGAAGCCGAGCAGGCCGGCGCCGTGGCGCTCGACCCCGCGACCGCGCCGGACGCGCCCGATCCGGTCCGCCGGGACCGCATTGCCTCGGAGCAGCAGCTGTTCGAGGCGCGGGCGCGGGCACATGCCGGCGAAGTGACCGCCTTGCGCCGCCAGATCGACCAACTCGGGGGGCAAATCGCCGCGTATGCGGGGCAGGCCCGCGCCGCCGAACGCCAGATTGCGCTGTGGAGCGAAGAGCGCGCCCAAACCGCCGCGCTTGTCCAGAAGGGCGCGAGCCCGCGGCAAAAGCTGCTGGAACTCGACCGGACCATTGCGATCCTAGAGGGCGATCGGGACGAGAGCCGCGGGCTGATCGCTGCAGCGCAGGAGGAGATCGCCCGTGCCGAGGTCCAGATCGACACGCTTGACCAGCAGCGGCTGGTCGAGATCGGCGATCGGCTTGCCGAGGGCCGGCGCGTCATTGACGGCCTCGCCAGCCGGATCCGGGCCACCGACGACGTACTCCACCGGCTCGACCTGCGCGCCCCGCAGACCGGGCTGGTGGTCGACATCCAGACCAAGACGCCCGGCGCCGTGATCGGATCCGGCGCGCCGGTGATGGAGATCCTGCCCGAGGCGGACCGCCTGATCGTACAGACGCGGGTGCCGCCCGAAACCATCGACACCGTGCATGTCGGCCGTTCCGCGGAAATCCGGCTCGTTGCGTTTCCGCGCGCGCAATCTCCCATGGTACTGGGCGAGGTGATCTACGTCTCGGCCGACATGCTGACGGATGAACGCGACGGCTCGGCCTTTTTTGAGGCGCGCGTCAGCATCGATCCAGACAGTCTCGCCGATCTCCCGGACATTTCGCTCAGCGCGGGAATGCCGGTGGAGGTGGCGATCCAGACCGGCGAACGTCGCGCTGGCGCCTATATTCTCTCGCCGATCCTGCGCCGAATGAGCAATGCGTTCCGTGAGGAGTGACGCCGCCTACGCGCGCGTTCACGATCCGTCAACCCACAGGGCGCTAGCCTTGCAGTCTTTGCGAGAGGGGACCGGTGAATGATGCGTCGTGCGATCCTACATATAGGCACGGAAAAAACCGGCACCACGACCCTGCAATATTTTCTGTCTCAGAATCGAGCGGAATTGGCCGCGCGCGGATTTCTGTACCCGCGGTTCTGCGGCGCAGTGAACCACGTCGGGCTCGCCGTGTATTCGCTTGATCCAGCGCGGCGCGATTCCATTCAGGAAGCCTTCGGCGTGACGACGCAAGCCGATGTCGCCCCGTTCCGCGCACGCCAGCGCGAGGCTGCCCAAGATGAACTCGCTGTCCCGGCTACGGTGATTTTCAGCAACGAACATTGCCACAGCCGCCTCACCACTGCGTCCGAAGTCGAGACGCTGCGGGACTTCCTCGCCGAGTTCTTCGACGAGGTTCGCATCTGCGTCTATCTGCGCCGGCAGGACCAACTGGCGGTTAGCTCGTATTCGACGCACCTGAAGGCGGGCGGCGTCTCGCCCAACATCCTGCCCGAGACCAACGCTGAGGACCCCTATTTCAACTACGATCGCTCACTTTCGCTCTGGGAGGCAGCGTTTGGCCCAGGCGCAGTCCAAGTCCGGCTCTTTGACCGGCAGTCGCTTACCGGCGGCAGCGTGGTCAGTGATTTCGCTGAGCTATGCGGGCTTGGGCCGATGGCGGGGTTCATGCCCGTCAACGATCGCAACGAATCAATCCAGCCGGTCGCGCAAGAGTTCCTGCGCCTGGTGAACCCATCTCTGGAGCGTCTCGGCGCCCTGCCGCTGGAGGCTGTGCGCGGACCGCTTGCGGCGCGGCTGGACGAGCTGTGTCCTGGCCGAGGCGCGCGCCCCAGCCGCGCTGCGGCCGAAGCGTTTTACAACCGCTACCGCGCCTGCAACGAGGCGGTCCGGGCGCGGCACTTCCCGCACCGGCCCACGCTGTTTGATGACGACTTTTCCGGCTATCCGGAGACGGAGGACGCGCGCCAGATCACGCTTGAAGCCGTCGCCGGGCTCGCTGCGCGGATCTACATGACGTCAAACGCCGAGATCCGGCGACTCGAATCCGAAGTCGCGCTGCGTGAGGCGCGGCTGCTGTGGTCGCGCGACGAGCGGCAGGCGGCGGAGGCGGCCCTTCATCGCGCGGTCCGGTGGCGCCCGGACAATGCCGAGGCGACGCGCACCCTGGCGGAGTACCTGATGCGCCAGGACCGGCTCGACGATGCAATCCTCGCGATCACCCGCGCGACCGAGATCCGGCCGACCTATCACGAATACTGGCATTTTCTCGGCGTGCTGCGCCGGCGCACCGGTGCTCTCGCAGCCGCGGCCGAGGCGCAGCGCCGTGCGCTGGAACTCAACCCGACCCACGCTGCGTCGAAGAGCGAACTGGCGCAGGTGGAACTCCGGCTGAGCGAGGGCGAGCGCCGGCACGCGCGACAAGCCTGACCTACCCGGCTGCGCTAAAAGGCCCGAGACAATCGCAATGAAACCCATCGAATTCGCGCTCGCGCGTCCGCAAATTCAGGCGCTCGACAGCCTGGGCTTCAAGCTGTTCGGCCTGCGCGACACCCGACGGCTGGCCGCTGGATCGCGCATAGAGGGTCCTACTTCAATCCTCTCGGTCGCCGCTTCCGGCGCGTTCCTCGACGTTGGCGCCTTTTGCAACCTGAGCGGCGGCACAATCAACAATGCCCGCATTGGCCGATACTGCTCGATAGCCGGCGGCGTCGTGATCGGACCGCACGAACATCCGACCGACTGGCTGACCACCTCGCGCGCCGCCTACTATCCGCAGGTCAACGGCTGGGACACACGGATGGCGGGCTCCGCCGCCCCTTCGGTGCATGCCCGCAAGCGGTCCTTCCCGCGCAGTTGTCCGGTCACCACGCTTGGCCCAGACGTCTGGATAGGCCACGGCGCGTTTGTGAAAGCTGGCGTCACCATCGGGACGGGCGCGATCATCGGCGCGCGCGCGACCGTCCTGCGCAACGTGCCGCCCTACGCGATCATGGTTGGCACACCAGCGCGACTGCTGCGAATGCGATTTCCCGAGGCGACAGTCGAGCGGCTGCTCGCGCTCGCCTGGTGGCGGTACTCGATCTACGACTTCTTCGACGCGCCGTTCGACGACATTGACGGCGCGCTTGACAGCCTTGAAGCACTGGTAGCCCAAGGAGCGCTCAGGCCCTACGCTGGCCCGGAGGTGCAGGCATCAGACTTTTGCGAGCCCGATGCGCTGATCGCCCGGCTCTCGGACCTGGCGACATCGGAGCGCGCGGGGAGTTCACGCCGCCTCGACGATTCCCCGCCGGCAGGCTCTGGCCCAGATTGACAGCCGATCGGTCTTGGCCGTTCCGGCAAGGGCTACGAACTCGTTAAGGCGAGCGCGTTAGGCAAGCTGAACGCTGAAGCCCTTCCGTCTGAGGCCGAACCGACATGCCTGAACAGACATTACCGTCCCGCTCGAGACCGATGCCTTCCGAGGCGGCCCACGCGTCGGTCGAGGCCGAATCCCTCTCGGCTCCTCAGAGGCTGTACGGGGTTTTCGATCTGGCCCGCGCCGACAGGGTCGCCGGCTGGGCCATTGACCGGGCCGACAGCGACGCAGTCGTTGAAGTTGAGGTTCGGCGCGAAGGGCGGCTGATCTCGACCGCGCGCGCGGACCGCCATCGGTCGGATCTCGTGAAGGGCGGAATCGGTACAGGCAACTACGGTTTCGTCGTCGATATCACGCCGCCGATCGAGCCGGGACTGGAGTTCACAGTGACCGCGACGGCCCGCAACGCAGGCGGCGACTATGCCGAGCTGAAGCGCGGCGGCGGTCTGTCGGGGACCGCTTCGCCCGAGAAGCGCCTCCTGGAGCGAATCTGCAACGAACTCTTTCGCTTCACCCGCGCTGATGCGGCGCGGCCTGCCCCGCCTGCGGAAGAGCGGCTCGAGGACGCCGCCGAGCGCCTGCGCCTCGCTGTGGACCGGATCGAAGTGGCTCAGACTAGACTTGAAGCCGCGCTTTCTGAAATAGAGCCCGAGCCGGAGCCGCGCTCGGACGCGGGGCTTCGGATCATCGCCTACACGGCGCTCGTAGTCGCGCTCTCCTCTCTGGCCGTCGGCGTTGTGTCGTTCTGGTTCTTCTGAGGCCATGTCCGCCCGCAAGCCACGGATCCTGTTTGTCCATGACAGCTTTCCTGCTCAGTTCGGCGCTCTTGCGCAATTCCTGCTGCGTGCCGGTTGGGACGTGACTTTCGCGACGCAGGCGATTGGGGCAAGGGCGCCCGGTTTGCGCCTCCTCCCCTACTCGCCGCACCGCGCCCCTGCGCCGCAAGCCCATCCGCTGGCTCAGGCGATGGATCGCGCCGCGATCAACGGGCAGGGTTTTGCGCGGGCGGCGCTCAGGCTCCGACAGACCGGATACCGACCCGACATCATCGTTGCCCATACCGGCTGGGGCGCCGGCCTTTTCGCCAAGGACGTGTTCCCAAACGCCGCATTCGTCTCCTACTGCGAGTGGTGGTATCGATTTCCCGGCGCCGACGTCGTCTACCTTGCCTCGCTGCTTGGTTGGCCCGTGACACCCTCGGTCGACGCGCCGATGCAGGAGCGCGCGCGAAACGCGCCGATCGCTCTCGATCTGTCCTCCGCGGACGCCGCCCTCTGCCCGACGCAGTTCCAGGCCGACCAGTTTCCGCGGACCTTGCGAGGCGCTCTGTCGATCCAGCACGATGGCATCGACACCGGCTATTATGCCCCGTCCTCCGCCGTTCGGGGTTCCACCCTGAATGGCCTTGTAGCCGAGGACGCCTTGCTGGTCAGCTATGCGACCCGCGGTATGGAGCCGCACCGAGGGTTCCCGCAGTTCATGGCGGCGCTGCCTCGGATCCTTGCCGCCAATCCCAAGGCGGTCGCCGTCATCGCGGGCGAGAACCGGGTCGCTTACGGCGGGGACGCCATACGCCAGACTGACTGGAAAGCGAAAGCGCTGGAGGACAACGCAATTGACCCGGCGCGTGTGCGTTTTGTGGGCCGGCTGCGTCGAACCGACTACCTGCGTCTGCTTCAGCGTTCAGACGCACATGTCTACCTAACGGTGCCGTTCGTGCTCTCTTGGTCAATGTTGGAGGCCATGGGGACCGGCTGCGCAATGGTTTTGTCCGACACGACGCCAGTTCTGGAGTTTGCCGATGCGGACAGCGCGATGCTAGTGGATCTAGGGAGTTCAGTGGCTATCGCTCAGGCTGTTCTGGACACCCTGGAGGACAAGGGCGAGGCCACTCGTCGCGGGGCGCGCGCTCGCCAGCTTGTCCAGGAGACCCTATCCACTGACGTCCTATTCCCGCGCAAGACCGCGCTGTTCGCTTCGCTGACGCGATAGGATGATCTGCGTGGTCGGTCAGTCGTGGCCCGGGATGTCCGTTCTGTCGAGCACGGCTTGACCGGTCGCAGAGAGGCCGCCGCAACGCCAGATGCTATAGGCTTCCGAACTGTCCCAATCGTAATAAAGCGCCGCGACGAGACGACCAGCGCGCATCAACGCCTCCAGATCAACAGTGATCTCGCCTGCGACCCCCGCGCGCCCGTCATCGTCCAGCGGGCAGGCGGTCGAAGTATTGGGTAGTCCCCATTCCGAGATCCAGCACGGCTTGCCTTCCCGTGGCGCGGCGCAAGGGGCGGCGACGGCGGCAAGTTCGCGCCGCCGCGCGTCTCGAGAAGCGGTCATGCTCGGATACAGATGAACGGCGTAGGCATCGACGAGCTCGTCGATTCCCCGCGACCGCAACTGAACGAGGACCTCGGCCGCGTCGCGCCGCTCGACGCCACGGGCCTGCGCCAACTCCGCCGGGACGTCGGACAGGCCCGCGGCAAGCAGTTGGACGCTGGCGTTGCGTTCGCTGCCCGCCAGAATTTCCCCGACGATCCGGGCAAGCTCTACATATACGTCGAGGCCGCGATCGAAGTCTCGCGAAACGCCTACGTTCGGAAGAACCCCAAGATCTCCGTTGAACGCGCCCCAGTTTATCTCGTTACCGATCTGGAGCGCCTCGAGCCTGACGCCCGCGGCGTCGATACCGGCGATCACCCGCCCGATCACTTCTCGGAAGCGGACGGGATCAAGTTCGGACAGGCGAAAGACATCCCAGGTTCGGCCCTCTCCCGAGCGCCGATGCCTCGCAGGCGCGTAGAACGCAGGGTTGTTCAGCGAAACCACCAGCAAGACCCGGAGGCCGAGCTGATCGGCTGCGCGGACGACGTCGATGCTTCGAGCCAGCGGGGGTACCAGCGACAGGCGCACGAGGCTCACGCCGTTCTCCGACATGTCCTGCAGGATGCGCGCGCGCTCATCGGGCAAGACCCACGCTAGATTGACCCGGTTCACGCCGAAGGCCGGCGGATCCGCGCGCCCAGGCGCGCTTCCGCTAAGGACGGATCCCAGCAGCGCGATTGCGCCAGCGAACGAACGAAGCAGACGCTGAACCGCGAAGGCCCGCCGCTTCAGGCCGGCCCTACGAGCTGGCAGCGGCGGCGGGCGGCGTCTCAAGATCGCTGACGTCGGGCGGAGCGAGCGCCACCGTAGCCTCAGGCATGGGTATCGATGCCGCGCACCAGTCCAGGAAACCGGCGAACGATCCCGTCCAGGACCGTTTCGCTGCGGTCGAGAGGCACCCATTCGCCAACGCGCGCAACCGCTGCCGATCGTTGGCCAGAGATAGCGTCGCCTGAGCCATATCCTCGATGATTTCCGGATCCGACCGATGATCCACCAAGATCCCATCAGCGCCATCGACGATCAGTTCGTCCACCGCCCCTACAGCCGTTGCGATCGGCACGCAACCAAGCTGCTGCGCCTCGGCGATCATCAGCGGGGCACCCTCCCAGCGTGAGGGCATCAACAGCACGTCGCCCCAACAGAGCAGCGTGGCAAGGTCCTTGCTGCCGAACACCGGGGCACGGAGGTCGCATCCCAGCGCAAGCAACTGGCCCGACCAAGACACTGTAGAGTCAGCGAGGATCTCGCCGCCCACCACGACAACTTCGACCTCTGCTTCGCTCTTGCGGAGCCTCGCGACGGTCCCGCACAGCCTGTCGATGCCCTTCTGCCGATCCAGACGCCCCATGTAGAGCACGCGCAGCGCGCGCAACTCAGCCGGAGCGTTCCTCGATACCGAGACCTCCGCCGCAGTCGCCGCGTCGACCGAGAACCCGGCGGCGTTGGGGACCGCAAACACCTTCTCCAGCGGCACGCCAAAACTGTGCAGGTACGTCTTGAGCTGCTCCGAGCAGGTGAGAAACGCGTCATAGCAATGCTCGTGCGCAATTGCGGCGTACGGTTGACCAGCCGGTCGGCGCAGTTCGGTCTCGTCTACGACATGGAGGTAACAGGCGGTGCGAGCACCCTCGGCGCGCAGCTTGGCCATCAGTGGATGGGCGACCATGACATGATTGTTCACCACAAGATCGAAGCCCGACAGCAGGCCCTTCAACGCGGCCCAGTCGATGTCTTGCCCTCCAGTCTCGGCGATGAAATCCTGGCCTAGAAAAAGATTGGAACCGCCCCATTGCGGCACGCCCGCGGTCCAGAAATGGATCTGGTCGAAACTGCCGTCAAACTCGTCCAAAACGTCCATACGCCCGGCGCCGAGCACGAAAAGATGGGTCTCAAATCCCGCCCTTTTCATTTCGCGGGCCGCTGCAAACGCGACCTTTTCTGCGCCGCCGAACGAGGCGATAGGCGTCAGCAGGGCCATTGTCCGTTTGCCTGCTCCCGGGCCCGCGAGCGGCAGAACAGGCGCGCCGCCGATCTCCGAGCGCAGCAACTGGTAAAGCTGCGACCGAGCCGGGAGCTTCGGGGGCCGCCAAGTCCATCGCTTCGACGCGCCTACCTTCAGCGGACTTGTGGCGACCGCGTTCACGAAGTTGATCAGCGCCTGCTCCGGCGTGACCGAGGAGCGGTCCGGCAGCGCACGGGGCAGCGGAAACCGCGCCCGCAGGATCGCCGATGTCGGCCAGACCTGCTCGCCGGAGAGCGAGGCGAGCCAGTCAATCTCGTTGTTGGCGATCACGTCGCGCACCAATGACGAGTTAACCAGGACAAGGTCCGCTTGACCCTCCCGCAGGGCGCCGGAGTCGTGCAGCTTATGGTCGATGCTGCGCTCATGCGCGACGTTCCCGAGCTTGAGGAACACCACGTTGCAGCTCTCGCTCAGCCGCTCGAGATGAACCAGAAGGTTGGGGAGTAGGCGTGACCGCATCAGCAGCTGGAACGTCTCGGCGCTGCAGGCAGCTAGAAACGGCGGAAAATGAACGTTGTCGGGCTCGGCCTTGCTGCCCCAGAAGTCGCGCACGGCGGCGTCAGTCGACAGCAAGCAGGGCGCTCGCATCGGATCGCTGAACGCTTGAATGGATCCGTCGCCCGTGCGCAGGAATGCAAACCGCGGACTTTCCTCGTGTTCGAACTCGACCAGCTTGGGCCGCCGAAACAACGCCCTGTGGCGCTTTCGCAGAAAGTTGATCGAGCTGGCGCGGTCCCGGTTCGCCTCCTTGAAGCGGCTTTCTGCCCGCAGGCGGTACTCAAAGGCGGTGTCGTGGCATGGCGTCCCGACAAAGCCCGCCTCGATGCACGACAGCCAAAACTCCCAGTCCTCGAACCCGTTCTGGCGGTCCTCGTCGAACCGGATGCCGCTCTTGAAGGCGATGCCGGTCCGGAACACCCTGATCGAAATCATTGAGCCGGTATCGCAAATGTTATCGCCGATGCAGTGGATCAGCCGGGAATACTGGTTTCCGTAATGAGCGCGCCAATTGACCGAAAAAGTGTCGATGTTGGTGTAGACCCAACCCACGCCGCTCGAGATCAGGCGCTGGTAGAGCGTATCGACCGTGGTGGGCAGAACGCGGTTGTCGGCGTCGAGAAAGTAGATCGCCTTCGCCTCGGGCAGGGTCTCCAGGATGAAGTCGACGGCACGGTTTCGCGCGCCCCCCGGCCCGGTATTCGGCCCGAAAATCACATGGACGTTGTGATACGCCACAGAATAGAGCGTGAGTTCGTCGAAAATCTCGTGACACGGGTCGCCGTCGACCGAGACCACGATCTCGAGGCGGAGGCTCGTCCGTGAGGCGAGAACCAACTCGATCGCTTCAACAACCAGCGCCGCATGGCCGTAAAGCGGAATCGCGACGGCGACGAGATCGGGCGTTCGGTCGGCCATGGACAAGCTCCGCTTTCGAACGTCGTTCATGCCGCGGCGCCGAGTTCTTGCACGAAGCGAAAGTCGAGGAACTTGAGCCAGCAATAGTCCACCGACGCGTCGATCGCCCGGCTGACCACCACCAGATCCATCGGGGCCTTCAGCGGCGCGTCGAGTTGAAGGTTGATGTTGACAGGCTGCTGGGGCGTCACCTCGCGCCAGCCGCTGAAGAAATCCGGCCGCCCTGTCGCCTCGCCCGCGCCGAGCCGGGCCACGACGGCGCGCAGGTCCGCGTCTTGGGGGGCAAGCAGCAGGCCGACGGCGGCCGGCGACCCTTTGGGGTGGTCGATCATCACGCGCGCAGACAACCGCACCGTATCCGGGGCGGCGGCGCCGGCGACTACCCCGGCCGACGTACCCTCCATCAGCGGGTGGCAGACGATCGCCGCCTCGTGTTCGACGAAGTAGACCGTCTGGAAGTCGGGAACGACAGGCGTGACCGAGATGTCGGCGACCGCGCCGAGATCCGCCATCGCCGGCCGGTAGTCCACAACCCTTCGCTCCGAGACAAGCGCGTTGGGGGGAACGACGGTCATTTCCGCCGGACGCACCCCCGGCAGTCCGGTAAACACCCGAAACGCCAGAGGACGATGCGCGAGATCACCCTGCGCCCCTCCAGTTTTCGCGGCATAGCGCGGATTGGTGACTGGATGGCCGAGGGAAGGCTCCGGCGGGTGCCCCCCCGTCGCCGACAGCCTGAGGCGGAGCGAGCGTGGGCTGCCGCTACAGGCCTTCGGCAGGCCAAAAAAATTCCATGTCGGCTTGATCGCGGCGAACGGCGCGTTCCACTCTGCCAAGCGTTCTCCGCTCTCGACACAACCGAGTTCCACGCGCAGGTCGCCCAGGTTGGCGCCTGAGGTGCGAAAATGCAAAGCAATGCCGGAAACACCGTGGCTCGACACCGGGAGCAACTGTTCCAAGCCTTCATCCAGTAGAACCAGACCCAAACTTTCGTCCTTCGGGTCGGCAAACGGATCATGGGCGAAGACCTCCACCGCGCCCTCCCAGTTGCGCGCGCGAAATGCGTCCTCAAGTGCGCGGTAATTCTCCAGCAGCGCCTCCCGGTCCCGGCGGAGCATGGCCAACTCGCCGGCCATCGAAGTGGTAAAGGCCGCGAGACGACCTAGGCCGCTTTCAAGCACTTGCCGGATCAGGTCCGTATCGTGATCGACGCGAGCGGGGTCGAGTTCGATCAGAGGAATATCGGGAATTGTCTTCATCTTGCGAACGGACTGCAGGAATTCTGCCAAGCCCCTCGATCCTTCAGCAGAGACCGCGATCGCAACCAATGGACACGTATCACTCAAATATTTCAACTCACTGTCGCGATTATCTACAAAGTAGATATTTTTTTTAAAATATTCATGATCGAAATACTCAATATCATGCCGTGATGCCAGCAAGATACAAGTGCTAGATTGGTTTTTTTTCATCTGCCACACCACCCCGACTGCTATTTGCGCTGCCAAGCGTAGTAAGCAGCGATTAAAAAACCGCAAACCGGCTTTGAATCCCGCTGCCTTGGCAGCACCACGTCAGAAATCGCTGCCACCATGGGGACCAAGATCAGATGTGCGGGTGACCTGCTCCCTTCCGATCCCTTGTTCATTGAGAGAACCCTTAGGTCTGATAACGGGTCTCTGTCGCCGACGGTATGAGGCGGCCGACCTTGCCGGAACGGTGCATCTCGTCCGGGAGGAAAGGCGGTCGAACCGAGCGATGTTCTGCCAGAGGTGGCTCGGTTGATCTGAACGGGTTCCGGGCGTTGTCCAAGTGTTTTTTCGCCTCGTTTATGCCGCCGCCACTTCTGGCGCCGACAGGTTGAAGTAGGCCTGATCGGGCGTTTTTCTCGTCAAGCGACGAGTGGGGCCTTGCGGTGTTGAACAACTCGATCACAGAACGCCCACGGGACCGAGGAGCGCGAGGTTCTTTACCCATGGCACCCTTGGGCGGGTCGATCGGTTCACGTTCACGAGGTGATCGAGAAGCCAGGCTGGGCGGCGTTTCGCTGTAGTCTGGCTTGTGTCGTGTCCGATCGACGGCTGGAGGTTCCGGTCTGGATGTTCGATCGGGTCGCTGGTCAACGCTGGCAGGTATGGGCGGCTCCTGTTGCCTCGGTGGCGGCTCTGGAAACTCTGGCGGGATTGTTGCACGACGCGGCAGGCGTTTGCGATGGCACACCGCAAACACGAGTTTCGAGCGCAGCATCGGGGTCCCAAGAGGCGATTCCGGGAGATGCCGATGCGACGCCGACCGACCCCGCAGCAACTCGACTTGTTCGCCCGCCCCAGCGACGTCGAGCCGGTCCCGCTGCACTGGCAGATGTTGCCCGAGGAAGTGCGGGGAACGCTGACCGAGCTGATGATCCGCTTGATCCTCGACCATGCCGCCGAAGCCCAGCCGATCTTGCAGCCCCAGAAAGAGGTGTGATCGGCCGCGAAGTAGCCGTCCGCGACCCGGAAGTTCCCCTGCAACTCGACGGTATCTCCGGCGGCGAGCGGCACCATGGTCTGCAACCAGATCGCGGTGGCGAGCGAGACGTGGGTGGCGGAGATTTCGCCGAGGGAGCCGCGGATTTGGGCGGTCCCGTTCAGTACCAGCCGCCCGCGCATGCGGGCCGTGGCGCTGGCATTGATCTTGTAGAGGAGCGTCGCGCCGAAGAGGTAAGTGCCGTCCATAGGCGCCACGAAATGGTTGTTCGCGGCGTCGAAGGCGCCCTGATCGTTATAGTCGGTGTTGTTGATGGCCGATCTTCGTCCAGGTCCCGACGCCGACATAGTTGTCGTATTTCGTGTAGGCCTTGAACCGCGGCAGCCGGGGCTGGTCGACGATGCCTGCAGCGTTGTCGACGCTCAGCCCGTCGAAGAAGGTGCTGCCGTCGGCCGAGACCGCGAGCCGGAACCTGTCGGAGCCGAAGAGCCCCACCAGCGCCTTGGTCACGAACCCGGTCTGCAGCGTCAGGCCGAGATCGTCGCCCGCGGCCTCCTTGTTCATGGTGTAGAACAGATCGCCGGTGCCACCCTCGGCCGCGGTCTTCGCCGTCCAGAGCGCGGCATTGAGCTTGGCCGAGAACGGGTTCGATGCATCCGCCGTCGTGCCGAGCCCGAGGAGCGCGATGTTCTGCAGCGCGGCCGGGGTGGTTCCGACCCAGCCCGCGCCGTCGTAGACCAGCAGCAGGCCCTCATCCTCGACCCATGCCCGCCAACCGGTGCGCTGTGGCAGGCGAAGCCAGGCGCCGTCGGTCCAGAGCGCGACGTTCAGGTCCCAGCCCGCCCAGTCGCCCGTCGCGCCCGAGCCGACGATGTAGCGGTCGCCATCGGCAGGACGGAGAGCTGAACGAACCCGTCGAGGATCCGCAGCGCCTCGTTGTGGGTGACATGCTTCTGGGCCTGCGCCGCCAGGATGTACGGCAGACCCACGGCTTGGCCGCCGCGCCGTCTGTAATCGCGGTCCGGACCTGCGCGGTGCGATCGGCCGCGCTGGCATAGAACCAGTGCGCGGCGCAGCGTTGCTCGGCGGTTCGGGGATGGTCACCGGCGGCACGGAGCCCCGGCGGCGCCTTCTTCACCGTCCCCCTCCGGCACAAACGCCAGCAGCTTGTCCAACTCGCCGTCGGAAAACCCGACAAGCGACAGGTCGAAATCCTCGGCCAGCAGGTCGTTCAGCTCCGCCGACAGCAGCACCTAGTCCCAGCTGCCGAGTTCCGTGAGCTTGTTGTCCGCGATCCGGTAGGCCCTGCGCTGCGCCTCGGTCAGGTGGCCCAGCACGATAACCGGCGCTTCGTTCAGTCCAAGCTGCGTCGCAGCCGGCACCCGGCCATGGCCCGCGATCAGCTCCCCGTCCTCACCGACGAGGCACGGCGCGGTCCAGCCGAACTCCGCCATGCTGGCCGCGATCTTCGCGACCTGGTCCGCGCCGTGCGCCTTCGCGTTCCTCGCGTAGGGCTGGAGGCGCGACAGCGGCCACATCTCGATCGCGTCCGGTGCGAAGCTCAGCGTCATGGTGGGCAATGTTCCTCGGTCAGGTGGATGCCGGTGGCTTCCTCGGATGCCGGGCCGGGCTCCACACGGGGTCCAGTGGCCACCAGCGGTGTCCGGTCGGAAGGCCAGTGTTCATTGGTGTCTGCGCAGGGCTCGGGTGGGTCCGGCTTCCGGGTGGCTTCCCAAAAATCCGGCCCTGTCGCTGGCGATGTTCCGCGCTTCGCCCCCCAGCATACGATTATCGCCAGGACACAGCCATGATATTCAATGGGTTAGCGGTTTTTCTTAATGCCGCTCGGTCGCCGTATGACCCGAAGAACCGTCGCCGCCGCCGCACCCCGTCATATGCCTGCCGCTCGCCTTTCGAACCGTCTGTACCCCGATCCGGATTCCGGTCCGGCCGAAAATGTCTTACCTCCTGATGTCTCACCGGAAAATGTCTCATGCGCGATCAATGGCTTGACTCGCTGCACTTGAACATCGTTGCCACCCGCCCATCTTTCCGGTGAGATTTCCGGAAATGGAGGATTCCGTGAACAATACCGATCCGTCTCCCGTCACCGGCGCAAGCCCATCGAGACGCCCAGCGTCCGGGGGCCGCATTTGCAACAGGCGTATCGAGGGCAATGGTAACGGCACGGGCCAGAGCCAGCCGCCGTCGTTATCGCGTTGTCCCCAACAACGCGTTTGCCGGCGCCTTCGCCGATCCTATCCGGTCTGGCGCAGATTGGGCCCCAGCACCCGCTTCGCCCCACCGCGCTGTGCCGATGGCAGCCGGACCAGCGTGGCCATGGCGTCGGCCAGCTTGTTAGAAACCGGCTCGCCCTCGATCTGTTGCTCGAGAAACCAGTCCATCAGGCATTCCTTCTTGCCCTGGTTTCCCGAGGAGATCCCGAAATGCGCAATCGCGGCCTGCATCAGGTCGAGATAGGGCGTGGTGTAAATCGCATCTGCCGCGCCTGGCGCGGGTCGCACCGTCTCCGGAATGTCATCCGGCCAGATCGCCTTCACGAGGAACCGCGCCACGCGGATGTCGATGAATTCCCAATCCCGCGCGGTCAGCCGCCCGAACGAATATTTTCCCTCGCGCCACTGCTCCGGGCGGATGCTGGTGTGGTAACCAGAATGCAGACCGAAGCCGCTGCTGCTGCCGCCGTTGCCCCAGCCATGCGTCCGCTCCTCGGTGTAACGCCCCTGCGCCATAAGATCGCCGTCCCGCAGCGCAACGAGCAACTCGGTCTCCGCCTCCGCTTTCCAGGCCACCGTGGGATCCTGCGGCGGGTTCCAGGTCTGGTATGCCGGCACAGGCTTCGGCGGCAGCTTTGCCGCGCTTTCACTGAGCGCCGGCGACCGTCACCGTCTGCACATGGGCCAGCGCCTCTGCAAAACTCCATTGCATGCGATCGAGCGTTTGCAGCGACATGGCGGGCCTCGTGAATCGATTGGGGACAGTTCGAACATAATGGGAACGCCCTGACCCCTCAACCCACCAAGGTGTTGCAACACCGGAGGGGTTCACCCTTTCCTGTCGGTCGCGGGCTGACCCGTTCCGAGGTCGCGGCCGGCGGCGCAATCCGGCACCGATGGATCATGATGTTCGATCCCGGTCCCATTCGCCGCCCCAACCCACTCGCCCCTTCGCGATGACGCTTGCAGAACGCCGCGCCGTGTTGTGCGGTCTGCTGGCGCTCGGGCTGGTTCGGTTGCGGATGCGGGAGTGCGGCAAACATTCTGACGATACTGGAGAACGTTGCCTACACTATCCGCCCGACCAATGCCGTCATGCAACTCCAACTCACCGGAGAAATGCATGAACAAGCGTGATCCGATCCCCGCGCGCCTGGCCGCGCTCAAAACCACGCCGACACTCGACCTGAAGCAGCAGTGGCGCGACCTGTTCGACAGCGAGCCGCCGCCGTTCAACCGGCGCTATCTGGAGAGCCGGCTCGCCTACCGCATTCAGGAACTCGCCTATGGCGGGCTGAAACCGGAGACGATCCGGCGACTAGAGCGGCTCGGCGAGGAACTGGACGGCGGGGACAGGAAGAAGCGCGGCATGCGCGCCGACCGCGACCGCCCCATCACGGGCACGCGTCTCCTGCGCGAATGGCAGGGCGTCGAACAGATCGTAACCGTCACCGCCGACGGCTTCGAATGGCAGGGGCGGCCATACAAGTCCCTGTCCGCGATCGCGCGCGCGATCACCGGCACGCGATGGAACGGGTGGACCTTCTTCGGGCTAAAGAACCACAGGGGGCGGACATGACGAAGCCGCCGGATAAATCGAAGGTCGTCCGCAAGCTGCGGTGCGCAGTCTACACCCGGAAGTCCTCCGAGGAAGGACTGGAGCAGGAGTTCAACTAGCCTCCACGCCCAGCGCGAGGCCTGCGATGCCTATATCGCCAGCCAGCGGTCCGAGGGCTGGGTTCTTGTCCGCGATCAGTATGACGACGGCGGCATCTCGGGCGGCACGCTGGAACGCGCCCGGGTTGAAGCGGCTGCTGGAGGACATCGAGGACGGGCTGGTCGACGTGGTCGTGGTCTACAAGATCGACCGCCTCAGCCGCTCGCTGGCCGACTTCGCCAAGTTGGTAGAGGTGTTCGATCGCAACGGCGTGACCTTCGTCTCGGTCACGCAGTCGTTCAACACGACGACCTCCATGGGGCGGCTGACGCTGAACATCCTGCTGTCCTTCGCCCAGTTCGAGCGCGAGGTCACGGCCGAGCGCATCCGCGACAAGGTCGCGGCCAGCCGGAAGAAGGGCATGTGGATGGGCGGCGTGCCGCCCTTTGGCTACCGCGTCGAGAACCGGAAGCTGGTGGTCGACGAAGAAGCCGCCGCGCATGTGCGCTGGATCTTCGCCCGTTTCCTCGAGATCGGGTCCTGCAAGGAACTGGCGCGAGAGGTCGGCGCACGCGGCATACGGACGCCGCGCGGCAACCGGATCGACAAGAAGTACATCTATCGGATGCTCAGCAACCGCGCGTACATCGGCGAGGCGGTCCACAAGGGCGAGAGCTATCCCGGCGAGCAAGACGCCATCATCGACCACGAGACTTGGGACAAGGTTCACGCCATCCTGCAGGAGAGCCCCCGGAAGCGCGCCGCGCGGACCCGCGCCGAGACGCCCGCGCTGCTGAAGGGGCTACTGTTCGGCCCCGACGGCGCCGCGTTCTCGCCAACCCACACCCGCAAGGGCGGGCGGCTGTACCGTTACTACGTGAGCCAGACGGTACTGAAGCATGGCGCTGGATCGTGCCCGATCGGCCGTGTGCCAGCAGGCGAGATAGAGGCGGCGGTCATCGACCGCCTGCGCGCCTTGTTCCGTCAGCCCGAAATCGTGGCGGGTACTTGGCGGGCGGCCGGCGCGCGTGCCGACGATATCACCGAAGCCGACGCCCGCGTGGCCCTGCAGCAGATCGACCCGATGTGGGACGAGTTGTTCCCCGCCGAGCAGGCGCGCATCGTCGCGCTGTTGGTCGAGCGCGTCGACATCGGCATCGACGGCCTGAACGTACGGCTGCGCGTGGACGGCCTCAGCGGCCTCGCGCGCGAGATGCTGGCTGGCCACATGGGATAAGCAGCATGAGTCGCGGGGCAGCGATCCCCGAGACTGTGACACTCCACGTCCCATTCCGCGTCGTGAATCGCGGCGGGCGCAAGGAAATGCAGCTGCCCGATGGCGTCCGGAAAGAGCGCGGGGCGGACAACACGTTGGTCAAGGCGCTGGCGCAGGCCTTCCGCTGGAAGCGCATGCTGGAGTCGGGCGAGTTCGTCACCATCGCCGAACTGGCCGAGCGCGAGGGGATCGCGCCTTCCTACATGACGCGTGTTCTACGTCTGACCCTGCTGGCGCCCGACATCGTCGAGGCGATCCTTGAGGGAAAGCAAGGGACTCAGTTGACTCTGGCGGGGCTGATGGAGCCTCTTCCCCCTGAGTGGGAGGAGCAGCGGACGCTGATCTGCTGACCGACGCGAACGGCCCACACCTTCCAGTCGACCACAATGTTACGCCGCATTGCAGCTTCGCTTAACCCGTCGTTCGTTGCCGATGCAGCGATCCCGGCGGCAAAGTTTGTCATGTCGGATCAGAAGCACATGTGGTCTTGTCTTCGCCAGGGAAAGGAGGCCGTGCAGTGAAGATGCCTGCCATCGCCACAACGAAGCACGCGCGCGCGAAGGAGGCACTCGAAGCCTTCTCCTCGAACTACCTCGACTACCAGTACCAGTTCGTCGAGTTCTTCGTGGACCACCTGGTGGACATGAGCCGCGTCTTTCGGGGCGATCTGCAGCTCATGCTGGTTCTGGCCATCCTGGGGCAGATGAAGATACGGGCAGTGCGAGACGCGATGCAGGAGGGCATGTCCGCCGCTGAAGCTGTGCTGCTCACACCGGGGATCAGTGCGTCGCGGCTGGCGGACATCACTGCCATCCCGAGGCAAACGGTGCGCCGCAAGCTGATGGAACTGGAGAAGCGGGGCTGGGCACGGCAGACCGCAGATCAGACGTGGAGCCTGACCGTCCGCGAAGGCGGCGCGACGCTGCGCAGCGATCTGTCCGAGGCGGATGCAAGAGCCATGGCACGGATCGCCCGTCTTTTTGCGGAACTCGAGGACATCATCGAACGCCCAAAGTAGGGTGCTCATAATGAGCAGTCGCCGTGTGGGCGCGCGAGATCGTCCCGGGTATTGTTTCCGGGACTTGATCCTGGGAGACTTGCATGTTCGACCCCGCGCAATTCCGTCTTGACGGAAAGACAGCCATCGTGACCGGCGCGGGTGCCGGGATTGGGCGCGGTATCGCGCTGATGTTTGCGGGCGCGGGCGCCGCGGTCGTGGTCAGCGACCTGAAGGCCGAAGCTGCTGAGGCGGTGGCAAAGGAGATCACCGCGGCAGGCGGGAGGGCGACAGGCGCAGCCTGCAACGTCACCCGGACCGAGGACCTAGCCGCCGTCGTCACCACGGCGATCGACCATTTCGGCAGGATCGACATCCTTGTGAACAACGCAGGCGGTGGCGGGCCGAAGCCCTTCGACATGCCGATGGAGGATTTCCGTTGGGCTTATGAACTCAACGTGTTCTCGGTCTTTCACCTGTCGCAACTGGCAGCACCCCACATGCAGGCGGCGGGCGGCGGCGCGATCCTGAACATCACCTCGATGGCGGGCGAGAACAAGAACACCCGGATGGCGTCCTATGCTTCGTCCAAGGCAGCAGAGAACCACCTGACCCGCAACATCGCCTTCGATCTTGGCCCGATGGGCATCCGCGTGAACGCCATCGCACCGGGTGCCATCAAGACCGATGCCCTGGCCAGCGTCCTGACCCCCGAGATCGAGAAGGCAATGCTGAAGCACACCCCGCTCGGCCGGCTCGGCGAGGCAGCGGATATCGCGCAGGCGGCGCTGTTCCTCTGCGCGCCCGCCTCGTCCTGGGTCAGTGGCCAGATCCTCACCGTGTCCGGTGGCGGCCTGCAGGAACTCGACTGACCGCCGCCCGGACCACTTCCCATCGGAGACCAGCACCATGAGCAAGTATGACGCCTTTGCGCCCTTCCGCATGACCGGGCACAACGTGATCATCACCGGCGGCGCCCAGAACATCGGCGCGGGTATTGCCAAAACGCTATCGGGTGCCGGGGCGCGCGTGATGATCGCCGACCTGAATGGCGACAAGGCGGCGGCGACCGCCGCCGAGATCGCGGCGGGAACCGGCAACGACTGCCGAGGCATGGCCTGCGACGTGACCGACAAGGCAGCGATCGACGCAGTGGTCGCTGCCACGGTCGCAGCCTTTGGTGGCATCTCTACCCTTGTCAACAATGTGGGCTGGGGCGGGCGGCACGAGAACCCGACGGCAATCAGTGAGGAGGATTTCATCGCCTCCTACAAGCTGAACACGATCAGCGCCTACCGCATGAGCATGGCCTGCCTGCCGCATCTGCTGAAATCGACGAATGCCACGATCACCAATTCGGGGTCGAAGTCCTCGGCCAGTCCGGCCTACGAAATCCTTGCCTATGGCACGGCCAAGGCAGCGCTGAACCAGATGATGATCTCGGTCGCGCACCTTTTGGCCAAGAAGGTCCGGGTCAATTCGGTGCTGATCGGCACGGTCATGACCGCGGGCTACGGTGCGGCCGGGATCGACCCCGAGATGCAGGGGCGCCTGTCGCATCCCGACAACCTGACCGGACGCCCTGGCAGCCCGGAAGACGTGGCCAACGCGATGCTCTGGCTCTGCTCGCCCGCCAGCGGCTGGGTCAGCGGCCAGGTCCTGCACGTCGCCGGGGGCGGAAACGTCGTGCGCCTGTTCGGAAAATGATCCGGCGCGCCCAGCGCCGGACAACAATTGGCGCGGCGATGCTAATGCTCTCGGCCCTGGCGGGCGCGGCACAGGAGGGGGGCAGCAGCGGTGCGGCGGATTCCGGCGGCGGCGTCGGCGGCCCCGGGTCGGTCGCGCTGCCATCGGCGGCCGACACGCTGGTGATCGACGCGGTGCAGGTTTCGGCCAACGGGACAACAGGTGACACAGCGACCGATGCGCAGGTGATCGCGCAGGTGCGTGCGGCGGTCGGCCTGCGGGCGGGCGATCGCCTCTCTTCGGTCGCGCTGGAGGTGCTTCAGGCCCGCCTTGGCACGTTTCCCGGCGTTGCCAGGGTCTCTGCGCGGCTTGATCCGTCAGGCGCAGGAGGACGCGCGCGTCTTCTGGTCGATGTCGGCCTGGCTGCAGCAGACCCGGCGGCCATCGCCCCGACCGGCATGCTGGCGGGCGGCGGCGCCGCCGCCTTTCCGACGATCTGGCGCAGTGAGGGCCGCCTGCTGCGCTTCATCCTGAACACCGGTATCGGTGGCTTCTCGGATGGAAACCCCTGGTTCGGCAGCCCCGAGACCTTCACACTCGGCAACCCGCTGGTGCAGGACCCCGCCATCGGCGCCGACACTGGCGATCGCGCCAACTGGGCCGAAGGCTGGATCGAATTCGGGGTCGGTGGCGTGAGCCAGATCGGGACCACCAATTCCGCAGTCTATGGCGCCGTTACTGTGATCTCGCCTATGGTAACCGGGCAGGACATCTTCCGCGACGATTTTCGACAAAGCTTCAATCTCGAAAAAGCCTATGTAGGCTACCTCTGGGCGGACCCGGACCGCCAGCGCAGTCTGGACATTTCGGCCGGACGGATGAACTTCACGTTGAACGACGGGTTCCTGATTTCGCAATATGTGTCGCAGTGGAACGCCGGACCGCGCCCCGGGGTCTATCTGGCACCCCGCACGGCGCTGGATTTCGGCGCGGTCGGCAAGTTCAAGCAGCAGGCTTGGACGGTAACCGCCTTCTACCTTGACCCGAACGAGTACGAACCTTTCGAGACAGACACGCGGTTGGCAGGGCTGAACCTGCGTTACAGTTTCTCGGAACCCTTCTATGCCGACGTGACGATGATCTGCGCTGTCGACGGGGATTACAAATACCGCACGCCCGACGGTGTGATCGGAACGCGCGACGGGCTGACGACCCTGGCCGCGCATGTCCGATGGGCCGACGGAGACGCACTTCCCGGTTGGTGGGCCGAGGCCGAGGCCGCGCACCAGACCCACAGGGACTTTGAGATGGATGCCTATGCCGCCTATGCCACCGTCGGCTACCTGGCGCGCGATCTGTCGTGGACACCCAGCATTTCCTTCAGGGCGTCGACCTTTACCGGTGATGACCCTGCGACCGCAGCCTACGAGCGGTTCGATCCGCTCTATTCGGGCGGGCTTTCTGAATGGTTGCAGGGCATATCACTTGGCAAAGTACTGACTCCCTCGAACCGCAACAGTCAGCGCATCCGGATGAACGTGGCACCGAATCCGCGGCTGAACCTGACTCTGGACTATTTCTGGCATCAGTCGGACCAGCTGAACAACATCGGCGGCAACCCCGCTCTGTCGCAACTGTCCTCGACCGATCTCGGCCAGGAACTTCAGTTCACATCCCGTTGGGCGATCAGCGACAACCTCTACTTCCTAGGCGTGCTGGCCCGTGCCTTTCCTGGCGAGGCCATAGACGACGCCGTCGGCGGGAACGCAAAGGACTGGTCGACGGTCCAGTCGCAGCTTTTCTGGTCGTTTTGAGAAAGAAACCGCAGATGAGCACGAGCATTGCTTCAGCCACCGACTTGTCTGCACTGCGCCGGGCGGCAGTCCTGAACGTCGTGATCAATGCAGTCATCAACGCGGCCATCCAGGCCATGCTTCTGCGCGGCCAGGGCCCGATCCCGCTGTCGGCCGATGCCATCAGTTCCACGGACCACACGGTGCTGTCAGGGGCCGTGCCCCTTGCCGTGTCGCTGGCGATGATCCTGACGGCGATCGGATGGATGAGATAACGTACAGGATCTTTCGCACATTGCCGGGCGAGGCTGCTCTCTTCAGGATCATTGAAAGGAGCTTGGGAGGACGAGAAGCCGGAGGCGAAGTCGATGGGACAGGTGATCCAGGTCGATGAGGCTCGGATCAGGGATCACAGAGGTGTCTCGGGAAATCTGAACAGGGGCGTTGAGTGGTGAGGCCGCTCGAAATCAGCAAGAAGAGTGCTGAGAACGAGGAGCGACCATGACGAAACGACCACGCCGGAACCACGGTCCGGCTTTCAAGGCAAAGGTCGCGATAGCGGCGATCAAAGGAGAGAAGACGCTGGCGGAGTTGGCGCAGCAGTTCGACGTCCATCCGAACCAGATCACGCAATGGCGCGGCCAGCTCCTGGAGGGCGCGACGGCGGTCTTCGGCGAGAGCGCGAAAGCGGAGGCAGCTCCGGCGATCGACGTGAAGGTCCTGCATGCGAAGATCGGGGAGCTGACGCTGGCCGACGATTTTTTAGAGGGCGCGCTCGACAAGGCCGGACTGCCGGCGAGCGCAAGACGATGATCGACAGGTCCCATGAACTCCCCCTCGCCGCCCAGGCGAAGGCGCTCGGGATCAGCCGGGGCAGCGTCTACTATCTGCCCCGCCCGACCTCGGACGCCGATCTGGTTCTGATGCGCCGGATCGACGAACTGCACCTCGAGCATCCGTTCGCGGGCAGCCGGATGCTGCGAGACATGCTGAGGGCGGACGGGCGCGAGGTCGGCCGGCTCCATGTTTCGAGGCTGATGAAAAAGATGGGCGTCGAGGCGATCTACCGGCGTCCGAACACGTCGAAGCCGGGCCCAGGGCACAAGATCTACCCCTACCTGCTGCGCAACCTGGCGGTGACGCGCCCCGACAAGGTCTGGGCGACCGACATCACCTACGTGCCGATGGCGCGGGGGTTCGTCTATCTCGTCGCTATCGTCGACTGGTTCAGTCGGCGAGTTCTGGCTTGGCGGCTCTCGATCACGCTGACGGCGGACTTCTGCGTCGAGGCACTCGAGGAGGCGCTCGCGCGGCACGGCAAGCCCAAGATCTTCAACTCGGATCAGGGAAGCCAGTTCACCTCCACCGACTTCATCAAGGTGCTCAAGGACGCTGAGATCGCGATCAGCATGGACGGCAGGGGCGCCTGGCGCGACAACGTCTTCGTCGAGCGCCTTTGGCGGACCATCAAGTACGAGGAGGTCTATCTCCGCGCCTAACGGCGGCGTCTCGGAAGCTCGCGCCTCGATCGGCCGGTATCTGACTTTTTACAACGGCAAGAGGCCACATTCATCGCTTGGCGGGCGAACGCCCGATCAGGCATACTTCAATCCGGCGACGCCAATCCCGGCGGCTGCCTGAACGAGCGACCGACCCACTTGGAAACACCCCGAGAGGTGTTCAGACAAACCGAGCCATCTCTGAAGTATCCCTGCAGCTCGACGGTGTCGCCCGGTGTGAGCGGCACCAGGGTCTGCAGCGTCAGGGTGGTCGCAAGCGACACATGAGTGGCGGAATTCTCACCCTTGCCGCCCTTGATCTCGGTCGATCCGTTCATCACTAGGCGCCCGTTCATCCGCGCCGTGGTGCTGGAGTTGACCTTGTAGAGCAGCGACGCGCCGAAGAGGTAGGTGCCGGCAGCCGGAGCGACGAACCGGCTGTTGGCGGCATCGAAGGCTCCCTGGCCGTTGACCTCGGTGTTGTTGATGGCGATCTTGGTCCAGGTCGTCAGCGGCACCTAATTGTCGAAGTTGGTGTAGGCCTTGAACCGCGGCAGCCGCGGCTGGTCGACGATGCCGTTGGTGTTATCGACGATCAGCCCGTCGAAGAAGGTCGAGCCGTCGGTCGAAACCGCGAGGCGGAGCTTGTCGGAGCCGAAGAGCCCGAGCAGCGCGCGGGTCGAAAACCCAGTCTGCAGGGTCAGCCCGAGATCGTCGCCGGCGGCCTCCTTGCTCATGGTGTAGAAGAGATCACCGGTCCCGCCCTCGGCGACGGTCTTCGCAGTCCAGAGCGCGGCGTTGAGCTTCGCGGCGAGTGGATTGCCGGCGTCAGCCGTGGTGCCGATGCCCAGCAGCGACAGGTTCTGCAGCACTGTCGGCAGCGGCGCGGTCCAGGCCGACCCATCGAACACCAGCAGCAGGTCCTCGTCCTCGACCCACGCTCGCCAGCCGGGCCGCGGCACGAGCCGCATCCAGGCGCCGTCGACCCAGTAGGCGATGCTGCCCTCCCAGCCCGCCCATTCGCCGGCCGCACCGGCTGCGACGATGTAGCGATCACCGTCGGCGGGGCTGCCCAGCGGCGTGGTCATGTCGCGGTCGAGCACGGCGAGCTGCACCAGCCCGTCGAGCAGCCGCAGCGCCTCGTTGTGGGTGACGTGCTTCTGCGCCTGGCGCGCGAGCAGGTACGGCAGCAGGAGATGGGTGCTGGTATCGGGCATGGAGCGCCTTCAGAAGTTCAGGGTGACGGATTTCGGGGCGCCGCGCCCGACGAGGGCGGAGAGCTGGAAGATGCGGATGTCGAGGGTGTCTCCGTGCCCGAGCAGCGCGCCCCAGTCCGCGGTCTGTTGCGCGGCGGCGTAGGTGACGCTGGTCGTGGCGGTGCTCCGTGTGCGCCTAACGGTGGCGCCATCGAGGATTTCCACCTCGTAGGCCTCGGCCTTCTCGGCGAGCGGCACCTCGGGCGCGTTCCAGCTGTCGGCGGCGAGCGCCCGCGAGCGGCGGGTCCAGCGGATCACGAGGTCGCCGGGGACGCGTGCCTTGCGCCAGGGCTGCTCAACATGGCCGACAGAGAACGGCCGCAGGCCGATGCCCTCGGGCGTGAAACACAGCGCCCGGTACGAGCGGTCGCTGACCGGCTTTTGCGCCGGCCCGACCCGCCAGTTGGCCTCCAGCCCGAGCGTAGCCTCGGTGACCGGCAGCAGCGCCAGGGTTTCGTCGAGGACCACGACCCGCGCTCCGGCCGCTGCGGGCGCACCCATGGCGCCCTCGGTGCCGCGCTGGCCGCGCAGCAGCCGCGCCAGCCGATAGCGACCCGGCGCGATCAGCTCGGCGACGCCGAACTGCAGCACCTCCCGGACGCCGGACGCCGCCTCGATCGCCAGCGCGTTGGTCCCACCGAAGAGCGCGACGTCGGTTACGCTGGCAAGCGAGCCGAAGGCGAGATCAACGATGGCGACGTTGCCGAGATCGAAGCGCGCGGTCGGCCCGGGATAGAGATCGCCGGAGAGCGTTCCCATGCGCGCCGGACGGCCGAGGATGGTGACCAGCTCGAAGCCGTCCTCGCCCGGGCTGCGCCAGACCGCGACCCGGCCCGGCCACGGCACGGTGTAGACGGCAGCAAGCGGCTGGTGCGCCGGGACGCTCTCGCGGAGCTGCGGCAGGTCGAGGAACGCGCCGTCGGCGTCCCGTAGACCACAGGCTTCGGCACCCGTGGCTCCCGCTCGGGTCCGGGCGCCAGCCCGAAGGCGAGGTCGGTGCGCACCTCCTCGACAAAGCGCGCGCCGGCGTCGGCGGTCGAAGTGAGCCGCAGCGAAGTCAGCCGGCTATCGTGATCGAGCTGCACTACGTCACCCGGATCGAGGGAGAGGCGCGACGGCGGCAGCCGGAACGGGGTGTCTCGCGCCCGACCCATTCCTCGAGCAGCGCCCGGCGGCAGCGCCGGTCGGCATCGCTGGCGATCGTCGCGACGGAGAGCTTTCGAAGGTGACCCGCAACCCCTCGCCGATGTTCGCGGCCGCCGCGATGAGCCTGTCGTCGGTCTCGGTGATCGGCAACGCGCTGCGGCTGCGCCGGGTGAACCTCGACGCCTGAAGTCAGAACAGGGCGCAGCGCCCGCCTCAGGTTGCCGCGCTCCTGTCATTCAGTCGAGCTTCGGCAGTCGGGAGGCTATTCCGTCTCGGCTCCGTGCATGAAGCCCTCCATCTCCTCGGGCGTGACGCGTCCGTCACCGTCGGCGTCTATGGCGGTGAACACCCGAGCGTGCACCGCCTGCACCTCCTCGAGCGAAAGCGCGCCGTCACCGTCGGTGTCCATCACGATCAGCATCATCCGCATCATGCCTGGACCCATCATCCCCGGGCCCATCATCTCGACCCGGTCGCCCCATGGCATCCTGGAGCCCCAGGGGCGCTCACCGTCACGGCCCGGCCCAATCATCGGTCCGTCGGCGGGCTGGGCAAAGGCCCCGGTGCCGGCCGCCAGGGCGGCAAGTGCTGCAAGTACTGCTATCTTCATTGGACTGCTCCATTGCTCCATTGTCTGCTGGAGCCAGCCTGCGGCGCGGCAATGCGCCGGACCTTGACCTCGGTCAATGCGAACCCGCGCTGCGCCGAAGGTGCCGGAGACGTGATGTCGATCTCGGCCGCGGCCGCTTCGCTCGCCCTTATGGGCTCAAGACAAGCAATCTGCTCGAGCGGTGCGGGGATCGCGGTCGAAGATCATCCTCTCCAGCCGGAGAGTCACATCAGGTGGACCACCAGGTCAGCGAAGAAATACTTACGACAAGGAAGCCAAGCAGGAACATGCCCAGCGAGCTATGGAACAGACCGGCGGCTACGCGCCTCCAACGCATCTGAGTTTCGCGATCCGCTGCGGCCTGCGCTACGACGCCGTTGAAGGCGGCGCCCCAGGTGGCGACACCGGTCGTTACGCCGATCGCCCAGATCAAGAGGGCAACCGCGATGGCGACCGGTGGCACGAAGTCGATGTTCTTGACCTGGCTCAGACCGGCAATCAGCGCCCCGGAATTGATCGTGACGACCGCCGTGAAGCCTGCGGTGGCATAGGACCGGATCAGCTCGAGTTGGTAGGGTTCGGGCATAGGACCTGGCTCCGGAGGATTCAGGCGCGCTGGGATGAGGGACGTCGGGCCTGGGAGCGAGAAGCCGCGGGGCGGGATCATCGCCATCGGCTTGAACATGAGGGGAAGCATGGGCGTCTCTCGGCTGAGGGGTAATCGGGAGTGCAAATGCCATCTACCTCCAGGGCCGCATCCCGGCTTGAACGAAACGGCTGATCTTGCACTGCCGTGTCCCGTCGAACCGGAACATGCTAGAGAGGTCCATGAAACCTCTTGGCCGTGGCCGCATCGCGTTGTGGGAGGGCGCCAGTCTCTGGGCGTTCGATGTCCCGCGCGCGGCCACGGTACGGCACAGCACCGAAGCCCACGCTCACCACGCCCTGCAACTGACGTTTTCAGTCGGCGGCCAGTTCACCTTCCGCATCGGGTCCGAGACGATCGATGGCCCTGCCGTGCTGATCGCGCCCGATGTGCCACATGTCTACCTTGCGGAAGGCCGGAACGTCATTCTCTTCGTCGAGCCCGAAAGCCGGCTGGGCGCCACGCTCCTGCGCGACCTCGCGGGCCGGCAGTTCATGCAATCGGACCCTGAGAGGCTTACGGATCTGGCGGCTCGCCTGAACTGCATATGGGAAGAGCCGCGCCCGGATGACGCCACTCTGGCACGGATAGGGCAGGACGTCGCCGCGCGCATGGCAGATCCCGACGCCAGTGCGCCGGTGGCTGACCCCCGCGTCTCGCGGGTAGTCGAAAGGCTGAAAGGCGACCCTGATCTGCAGATGACCGCAGGCTCTGCCGCCGGGATTGCCTGCCTTTCGGAGAGCCGGTTCAGCCATCTCTTCGTCGAACAAATCGGGCTGCCGTTTCGCACCTATGTGCTGTGGCGGCGGCTGTCGATTGCGGTGGACCGGATGGCGGCCGGAGACAGCCTGACACGCGCCGCGCACGAGGCGGGGTTTGCAGATTCCGCGCACTTCAGCCGCACATTCCTGAGGATGTTCGGGATTCCGGCGTCAGTGCTGCTGATGATTTAGCTCGCCGGCCGGCGGCTTCCCCCGCCTGTCGGAAACGCGGCCGTTCGTCGCGTTCAGCCGTTTCGTTCAAGCGCAATCCACCGGATCGGCCATAGGGAACGGATGCCAAAACCGCCCCGGGAGGAATTGAAGGCTCGCGCGGTGCATCCCCTCCGCATCGAACGATACCCGCCTCTGCGCTCCGCGAGGGACCGATACGGCGGCCCTCGCGCATCGTGCCATGCAACCCGGCAACGGCACGCCGACGCGCCCCCAGCCGGGGCGCAACACGGTTTCACTCACGCTGAAAGGATCTCACGATGGAATTTCTTGTCGGACTGACGCTCGCGCTCGGGGTGTCTCTGGGTGGAACGGTCGCAGGACTGGACCGGGAGCGCGCGTTCTATACCGCCGTAGCCCTGGCGGTCGGTACCTACTACATCCTCTTCGCCGTGATAGGCGGTTCCTCCGAGGCGCTGATCCGGGAGGTTTGGGCTTTCGCCGTGCTGGCTGCGGTCGCCGTCGTCGGCTTTCGCAGGAACTTCTGGCTGGTCGTCGTCGCGCTCGCCGGCCATGGGCTCTTCGACGTGGTCCACGCGCGTCTCATCGTCAACGAAGGCGTGCCGGCGTATTGGCCGATGTTCTGCATGAGCTACGACGTGACTGCTGCGCTCTACCTCGCGTGGCTCCTGCGCCGCAGGTCCTTCGCCGCCCCGCTCCCGAAGGGCGGACGCCCGATCGGCGCCTACATAGAGTCGGAACTCGACGCCGCCGCCGCGCTGCAGGCGAGCCCCGACGCGAGCTTTCGCAGGCTCGAGCGCGCGCATGTGCTGTCGCAGACTTCAACGTGGGAGCACGTCCGGGTCCACTGGGACATGTTGCATTGGGGGCTGCGGCGGCGTGACGTGAAGGAGATCGCGGGACAGGTCCTGCGGATCGTGGGAGCCGCGACGAAGACTGCCTTCGGGCTGGCGCCAATCGGCAACACGGGCGGCGCGAACATCAGCCCGCTGAAGTCGATGCCGGTGTCCGGGGACCTCGCGGAGATCCTCGCTACCGCCACCGGACGCGTGACCGGCAAGCTCCAGTTGCCGGGACACGAGGTACGGCCGGAGTGAACCAGCGCCGGCATCGCCACTGTCGGGGGTGATGGTCGGCTGTCCCTCGGCCTTATACTTCTTCGGCGCAAGCTGTTCCTCGGTCCAGACCAGGGTCCGGGCGCGCCACGGGCTCTCGATGCATCGAGCATAGCGGAGACCATGTCCCCGATCTATTGCGTCGGCCACCGGCAGGCTTTCGGCCGCGGCAGCCAACCCTTGCCCTTCACCTGGGGCCACCCCGGCCGTTCGATCGTCGCCAAAGCGGCTGATGATGCGGACGCTGCTGCTGCGCTGCGTTCTCCTCGGCGCGCTCGGAGCGCCATCCGGCCGTCCTTGGACCAGATCGGCGCGCCATTGCTGCGAAGCCTGAAACGAGCTCATGGATCATCTGATCCATCGGCCGGGCCTATGCGTGCTGATTGATGCAAGCCGGCATATGCCGTCTCATCCTTCGCAACACCGCGGCCTTCTAGGCAACTGGTCATGGTGATGAAACCGAAGATGCTGAAGCGGCATCTGATGACCGCGTACGACATGACGCCGCAGCAACATCGCATGAGGTGGAGATTGCCACATAACTATCGGATGGTGGCGCCGGCCTACGCGAGGACGCGCCAGGAGCTTGCGTGGAAGATCGGATTGAGCCCCACGCCTCGATCCTTCGAGGCCACCGCGCCGGACGAAAGCCGCAGCTCCGAGAGCATGGTCATGTTCTTCCCTTCGGAGCTTCCAGCCCGTCGCCAGAGGCCGAGATTTTCTAGCGGCTAATCTTGCCCGACAAGTTGGCGACCGGTGTGCTATGATGACCACAGCTCGGCGATCCGGAGAATGCCCATGAAGACGTCCGTAAGGATATTTGTCGTCACTTTCGCCTGTATGGCGGGGGTTGCCGGGGCTCAGGATGGATCGATGAGCTTCTTCATCACCAGCACCAATCCCGGAAACGGCGCCGACTTCGGCGGCATATCGGGAGCCGACGCGCATTGCGCCAGCCTGGCCGAAGCGGCAGGAGTGACCGGCAAGACATGGCGCGCCTACCTATCGACGAGCAGTGAGAACGCGCGCGATCGGATCGGATCGGGCCCTTGGGTCAATGCCGCAGGAATCGAGATCGCCGCCAGTGTCGACACGCTGCACAGCGACGGCAACGCCATTAGCAAGGACACCGCCCTCGATGAAAACGGCAGCGTCATCAGTGGCCGGGGCGACACGCCGAACCGCCACGACATCCTGACCGGTTCGCTGCCCGATGGCTCTGCCGCGGAACAGACCTGCGAGGACTGGACCGCCAGCGGCGAAGGGTCGGCAATGGTCGGACATCACGACCGCATGGGGCTGGACGACACGCCTCCGTCGATGTCGTGGAACTCATCACACCCCTCCCGAGGCTGCAGTCTTGAAGCCTTGCAAGGCACGGGAGGCGATGGCCTCCTCTACTGCTTCGCAATGAACCAGAATTGATCCGTTCGTAGTCGGATCAGGCCAGGTAGTTCGAGCGCAGGCTACTTCTGCGCAGGGGCTTGCCGAACGCGCTGGATGGCGCTGGCCGATGCCGGTTCTGGACCATCGGTTGGCCCCGGGTAGGTCCTGGCAGACATTATCGGCTCCGGTCCGGCGCCAACGGTCCGGTTGACCGAGGTGTTCCGTCAGGCGGCGCAGAGCAAGATCATCATCAATGCCCACCGGATCAACCATGGACGGATGCCGGACCTTGCGAAGCCCGGCGGCGATTCCGACTTCTATTTCTTCCCCGCGTCCGATCCCGAACAGACTGTGAGCCGCATCGTAGAGCTCGTGCAGACGCGGATTTCCAAGCGCTTCGGGCTGAACCCGATCCGCAACAATCAGGTGCTCTGCCCGATGAACCGAGGCGGTGTCGGCGCCCGATCGCTCAGCATCGAACTTCAGGCGGCGCTCAATCCCTCGGGCGAGACAAAGGTGGAGCGCTTCGGCTGGACCTTCGCCCCGGGCGACAAGGTCATGCAGATCGAGAACGACTACGACAAGGAGGTTTTCAACGGGGATATCGGCTACATGGACGGCGTGGACATCGACGAGGGGGAACTGACGGCCAGCTTCGACGGGCGCGCCGTCACCTACGGCTTCGGCGAACTCGACACGCTAGTCCCCGCCTAAGCCGCCACGATCCATAAGAGCCAGGGCTCGGAGCACCCCGCCGTGGTCATTCCCATTCTGACGCAGCACTACGCCATGCTCCAGCGCAACCTGCTCTACACCGGGGTCACTCGAGGCAAGCAGCTGGTGGTGCTCGTGGGTCAGCCCAGAGCCGTCGCTATTGCCGTCAAGAATGCTTCCGGTCGGAGGCGATGGTCGAAACTCGACGAGTGGCTGGCGCCGCTGCCTGTTGCGGCTCACCGCTCATCGTGAAGGCTGGATGTGCTCCCATACCTTCGAGATGACGACCGAGCCCTCGCCGACCGCGGAGGCGACCCGCTTGACCGAGCCGGCGCGCACGTCGCCGACAGCGAATACCCCGGGGCAGGAGGTTACGTAGCCTTGGCGCGTCAGCACGAATCCCTTGTTGTCGAGCTCGACGAGGCTCGAGAGCCAGCCGGTGTTCGGCGCGGCCCCCACCATCACGAAGAGCCCGGCGGCGGCGAAGTCTCTCCTCCCCGCCCTGCCGGAGCGTGACGGCCTCGAGCGCCCCATCGCCATGAAGCGCCGTCACCTCCGCGCCGAACTCGAGGCTGATCGCGTCGTTCCCGCGGATGCGCGCGATCAGGTAGTCCGACATCGACGCGGCGAGCGACGAGCCGCGCACGACCAGATGCACCCGCTCCGCCCAGCGGCTGAGGAACATCGCCGCCTGCCCGGCCGAGTTACCCCCGCCGATCACCACCGCCGTGTACCCCAGCACGTGGCGCGCCTCGAGATTGGTCGCGGCATAGGCGACGCCCGCGCCCTCGAACGCTTCCAGCCGGTCGAGCGGCAGGCGGCGGTAATGCACGCCGGTCGCGACCACGATCGAGCACGCCCGGACCTTGATCCCGTCGTCGAGCGTCAAGGCGAAGGCGCCGCCGACGCGGCTCGCGCCGGTCACCCGCCGCGGCACCGCAAAGCGCGCACCGAACTTCAGCGCCTGGATCTCGCCGCGGGCGCAGAGATCGGCGCCGGAGATGCCGGTGGGAAAGCCCATGTAGTTCTCGATCCGCGACGAGGTCGCGGCCTGCCCCCCAACGGCGAACTCGTCGATCGCCAGCGCGCGCAGCCCCTCGGCGCCCGCATAGACCGCGGCGGCAAGCCCGGCGGGGCCGCCCCCGACGATGACGACGTCGAACGCCGACCCTTCCTCGACCGCGAGGTCGAGGCCGAATTGCCGCGCAATGCTGCGGGGCGTCGGGTCGGCGATGACCGTGCTCTCGCCGAGCACCACCGCGCCGCGATCGGACGGCACGCCGCAGCGCCCGGCGAGCTCCAGCGCCTCGGGACTGCCGATCGGGTGGGCGCGGTGGGGAATGCGGTTCTGCGTTGCGAAGGCCTCGATCCGGCGCACGGCGCGATCGGATTCCGGTCCGATCAGCGTCAGCCCCGCCTGCCCGCTCTCGATCAGCCGCCGACGCCGCGCCGCGAAGACGGTGACGACGATGTCGCTCATCTCGGGAACGTCGGCGAGCGCCTGGAGCATCGCGGCGCGCGGAACCCGGATCGCCGTGAGTTGCGTGACCGCGCGGATGGTCAGCTGCGCCGCGCCGCCGCTCAGGAAGCTCATCTCGCCGGTGAATTGCGTCGGACCGAGCGTAGCGTTGCCATATTGCCGCCCCGTCACCTCGTCCGAGGCCGCCGCTTCGCCCTCGAGGATGTAGAAGAAGGCCTCCTGCGGCGCCCCGAAGGCGACCATCGTCTCGCCCGGGCCGAACGTGACGATGTCGCCGATTGCCCGCAGCCGGTCGACATGGGCCGGCGAGAGTGGCGTGCGGACATAGGTGGTCAGGTCGACGGCGGAGCTTTCCATATCGAGTGCGTCCTTTAGAAGTGCGCGAGACGACGGTGACTTTGGTCCGAATGTAGCGTCCCTTCCGACGGCCGTCCCCGTTGGCGAGCGCGTCAGCCATCGCAATTCGATGGTCTCCAATCGTAGCATGTGTCCCAATTGTGCACGGGATGTTCCCGGCTCTCCCCAGACCAATGTGTCTTACCGGATTGTCGAATAATCGCCTGCCTCACAGGTGCAACAGGCGGCAGAGGAGCCGCTTGAACCGTTTCATCTCATGCCGCAGCCGCTTACGCAGCGACGGCGGCGCACGCGACGGCAGATCAAGCGCTTGTACGGTCAATTAGCAGAGCATCGAGGTTCGACGCGAGCGCACCCCCCTGCGCTGGCTGCCCTGCGCACGGGCAGCATGACGGCAGGCGTTCAGGGGACGTCGCCCCCGCTTAAATTGCAACCATCTTGCATTGCGTCAGCAGATGTGCTAACTTATGCGATTATAGAATCATCTATTCTTCAATTAGCGCATATTTAGACCGCGATAAGTTCAAACGACTGCATCCAGTGTTGGAGATCGGGATGACCACGGCTTTCGTTGCCGAGGCGTTTGCGGCTATGAATACATTCTATTCGGGAAAATTCTCGGAGTGCCGCGTCAACGCTGCCGGCCAGCTTATCGAGGCTTTCGCAGTAGCGGAGTGGGATGCGTCAGTGCATGCGGGCGCCTGGCCCCTCGTCATCCATCGCGGCCGCCGAAGCCGTCACGCGCTGGTGCTTCTTCACGACCCGGCGCACGACCCGGCGCAGCTACGCCCGCTGGCCGCGGCGCTGGCAGCAGCAGGCGACGACCTGAGCGTCGTGCTGCCGCGGCTGACGGAGGCGGGGCCCGCCCGTCGGGCGGCTTGGCGCGCGGCAGTCGACCATGCGGTATCAGTGGCAGCGCTGATCGGCCGGGAGGTCTCCATCGGCGGCCACGGCGCCGGGGCGGCGCTGGCGCTCGACGCTGCCATCCGCGCGCCAACGGCGGTCGGCGGCCGACTCGCGCTCTTCTCGCCGCTCACTGAGCGGCGCCCGGACCCTGTCCCTGGTGACTGGGAGCATGCCTGGGACGCGAGCCAGGAGCCTCCGCTCCGGGGCGAGGTCGATGCCCTCCTATCCGAAATCTCGTTGGCCGTTGCGGGGATGGGCGACGTGGCGCGGCGCGGGCTGTTCGCTAGCGTTTTCGTTGCTCAGGCGAGATCAGAAGTCTCGGCCGATCATGCGGCCTGGCCATGGGATGCGCCGGGCGTGACCTACCAGCTGCCAGCAGCGCTTGTCCTCGGCGAGGCCGGGCTCGTGCAGGACCCGCAGGGAGGTTCAACTTGGGCGTACGGGCCGCCAGACACAGGCTTTGCTGAACTTGCATCCACGGCCGCGGCGTTCGTCGCCCCGGCCAGCGTGTCGACAAAAGAACCCGATCCTCTGCCCGGGGAGGGCCGCGCGAGCGAGCCGGCGACGCCGGACACAGGCGGGAACGCTCCGGGAGAAGATTCAGGGCGAACGCTCAGGGAAGAGGATGACGCCACGACAAGGCTCATCGACGCGCAGACCGCGAGCGGGACTGATCCGGAGGAGATCCGCAAGGTCGTCCGCTTCGCGAACCGCGCGAGGGACGCGCGCAACTGACCTATCGCAACATAAGGAGACGTGCATCATGGCCAAGGACCTTTCTGCCGACCTCATGCAGGCGCTAATCGCGAAGCTCTACGCGACCATCACCGGCGGGCAGGACATTCAGCTGCCGCGCAACAAGTTCGTCAGCTGGATGCTTCCCGGTCTCGCATTCGAGCCGCGTGACTTCGACTTCTGTGCGCGCGGCTTGATCGGCGACAGCGCCGAAGAGACGCGCTCGCGCTACCAGCAGGCTTGGGCGCTTGCGAAGCTCCTCGACTTCGTGCCTGACGTGTCGAACCAGTTCGTGGACGACGCGATGCAGCAGACGATCTTCGCCTCGACCCAGGACACGATCAGTTCGGTCTACAACGACGTGCTGAAGTACAGCCAGGTCGTGGATCTGCCGCTGAGCGACGTCGAGAAGGCGAAGCTTGAGCGCTTCCGCAAGGCGCTGACCGTCACCAAGCAGGTCGAGGACATCATAACCGGCGAGATGAAGGAGGTAACGGAGCCCGGCCCGCTGATCCTCGCCTACACCGCGAAGATGAATGACTACCTCGACGCCGCCGACGAGTACATCAACATGCTGATCGACGCCCAGGCCGCAAAGGGCAACGATCCCGAGGCAATCCGGCGGGTGGCGACCTTCGCCAACAAAGCCTCGTTCCTGCGCCGCCGGCTCGACGCGGCCTGGGGCGCCTGGATCTCGCAGGGCTACAAGAACGAGAAGGAGCAGATCGACGCCTATATCGAGCAGGTGACCCAGCGCAGCATGGTCCTCTACAAGGACCAGCTGATGCGTAACTTCCGCAACGCCCTGCTCACCAGCCCGGAGGTCGGAAACGCCGGCGACTTCTACTACACGACGTTGGTGCCGGGCAGTTTCGCCACCGCGAGTGGCTGGACCCGCTTCACCTTCTACGAGCAGGACTACGAGACCCACTTCGACAAGAGCACCAGCGCGTGGAGCGCAGGCGGCGGCGTCAACTTCGGCCTGTTCTCGTTCGGCGCCAACGCCTCGGGCTCTCGGACGCAGATCGACGAGAGCGCGCGATCGTCAAACTTCCGCGCCTCGTTCGAGTTCACCCAGGTGCCGATCATCCGGCCGTGGTTCGATCCCGGCTTCTTTTCGATGCGCGGCTGGAAGCTCGATGAGATGTGGGACCTCAACTTCAACAAGCAGGTCTCGGACGGCGGCGAGGGGCACGCCGACAACAAGCCGGACGGGCGGCTGGTCGCGTATCCGACCACGGCGCTCTTCGTGCGCAATGTGGTCTTCAAGCAGGACAACTGGGACAGCCAGCTCAACTTCATCCAGAGCCAGGTCAGCGCCGGCGGCCGGGTCGGCTATGGACCTTTCAGCGTCGGGGGATCGTATTCGCGCGGCAGCGAGAAGCGCGACACGAAGTTCCACGCCGAGGGGGGTGAGCTGCGGATTGACGGGCTGCAGCTGATCGGCTGCGTCAACAACATCATCCCGAAGTGTCCGAACACCAATCCGGCCATCGCCGCCGATCAGTTCGTGGGTGGCGAACAACTTCAGCCGGCCTGATCTAGACGCTACCAGCGGGGGCCGCGCGCCAGCGGCCTCCGCCGCGCCGCGGGAGGATCTGCAGATGGCACAAGCAATTCCGGCATCGGCCTCGCTCGCGCTCGCTGTGAAGCTGAAGCGCATGTTCGAGGAAGACGACGAGTTTCTGACGTTTCCGGTCGGTCTGGGGTTTCCGGAGGGTTACTTCGACTTCGTGAAGCCGGCAGGCGAGTCCCCGCTTTCAGCGGCGGAGCAGTCGATCAACCGCGCAGATTTCGCGCGCCAGATGAACCTGATTCCCGACGATCGTGCGCTGTTCTCGCCAGACGGCGGCACCTTCCTCTGGTCGAGGCTGCGCGACCTGCTGCGCAACTGCGAGTTCGCCACGAGCGCCTTGTCGGCTGCCGAGGAGCGGCGGCTGGCGGAAGCGATCGACTACCTGACCGACGATGAGATCGACGACGATGGTCTGGCGATCACCGTGATGTCGCCCCAGGTGCGGCGCTACTACGAATACAAGACCCAATATGACGCCGCCGACGGCGCCTATCTGGACGAGAAGCTCTCGGTCGACTTTGCGACCGGCCCTGAAGGCGAGAGGCTGCGCGCGATCTGGGAGCAGAAACGAAAGTCCGAGCTGCTCGCGGTCCGCGAACGGGCGATGACGGAGTGGATCAACCTCGGCTTCAAGAACCAGGTCGAGCAGCACCAGGCGGTGCAGGCCGCGCTGGAGGTTCGCAAATACCTCGAGACCTATCGCCAAGCCTATCTCAACGAGATGGCGATATCGGAGGTCGGCGACGTGGCGGCGCAGGGACTGCCCTATCTCAACACGTTCTTTAGCCCAGTCGACGTCTTCGATCCCGGCCAGCCCTGGGCCTCGATCACCCTCACCCGATCCGAGATGACCGGGTTGATCAACGAGGCGCCAGCCGACCTCCGAGGCATTTTTGGCGGGGTCGTCGAGGTCGATCCCGATCTCGAGGCGGTTAGCCTCGAGTACACACGGGTGGTGGTGATCCGTCCATGGTATCGGCCGGAGTTTTTCGCGTCGCGTCATTGGCGGCTCCGCGACGGGGGCGTCATCAGCGACGGCCGGGTGCCGCGAAGCGGCAATCTGCCGGGATTTATTACCAACGTCGTGGTGGCGCGCAATGTCACGCTAGCCAGGAAGGCCGGATCGCAACCCGACGCGTCGCCCGCCGATCGACCGATCCCGTTGCAGATCTTCGTGCCAACGGAGGCGATCCGCCCTCGAGCGGCAGTGGTGCGGGACCACCGAAGCGGCTCGACCGTTCGCGTCAGAGATCATCGGAGCGCGGCGGCCGCTGAGGTGCTCAATCGTCCCACAAGGGCGGTCGAAGTCACGGCCGAACCGACTGCAACTTTAACCGCGGTCCGCGCGAGGCCTGCATTCGCGGCGGCGTTGATGGCGCGGCCGGCGACGTTCGCGCAGATCGAGGGGACCCCGGCCGCGCCGACGCCTGCAGCGCCGGTGGTTCAGGGCCGGTCGAGCTTCGTCTTCCCGGCGGAACTTGCGAGGTTGGAGGCGGTGCCGGCGGCAACCGCTGCCCCCGAAGCGGAACTCCGATCCTACGGAGAGCTGAAGCTGCGCGGCCTCACGATCCACTCGCGGATTGACACTCTGGTTCCCGTAGTGCGTGCGGAGCCAGATCCACGCATGGACGCCGGCGCCGCCGGCGTCGTGCGAGAAACGGTTTCGCTGGCCGGGTTCAGCGTTCTGGCGATGATCTGCAGGCGGCTGCCGCTCAGTCCGGACCCAGATGAGCGCCTGGACTGGCCCTGACGGGTTTCGAAGCGTCTTCAGGAGCGACCCGGCCGCGGGGCTCAGCGGCGTTTGGCTCAAGAGCGAGCCGATCGGAGGTCCGATAATGGATACGAAGGCGATCCAGCAGGTTCTGGCTAGTTTGGGGTTCGATCCTGGCCCGATCGATGGCGTCAGGGGGCGCATGACCATCGAGGCGATCCGCGCGTTTCAGGCCGCGAACGGACTGGACGCAGATGGGATCGCGGGGCCAGTCACCCAGTCCAAGTTGCGCGAATTCGCGAGCCTTCCGGCCAACTCGGGGCCAACCGAGCCCGTCGATCTCGGCGGGACAATGCCCTGGATGGAGGAAGCGCTGCGGCTGCTTGGCACCAGCGAGAAGTCCGGCCCGGGCTCCAACCAGACGATCATGGAATGGGCAGATCGGTTGCGGCTCAGCCACTACACCGACGACGATATACCCTGGTGCGGTCTCTTTGTTGGCCATTGCGTCGGTTCGCAATTGCCCAGCGAGCCTTTGCCGCAGAATGTGCTTCTGGCGCGAAACTGGCGGAGTTTCGGGCAGGCGACTGGGCCCGGATTGGGGGCGGTAATGGTGTTCTGGCGCGGCTCGCCCAATGGCACGTCGGGCCACGTGGGATTCTATTGGGCCGAGGACAATTCATCCTACCACATACTCGGGGGCAATCAGAGCGACGCGGTCACCATCACCCGGGTCGGCAGGGACAGACTGCTCGGGGCCCGGTGGCCTGGCGGCGTCAGCGCGCCGTCCGAGCCGAATGTGCGCCCAGCGAGCGCCGTCGGCTCGCTGTCGCTAAACGAGGCCTGAGGTCACCCTCTCTGCTCCTCACCCGGCAGTGGGTTGCAGAACCGACCGGTGAATCCAGCCCGAGGCGCAGGGTCCAGCATAAGGCCTCCGTTCCGCCTGCGGTGTTCCGACGCCGCAGGCTGCCAGATCCTGGCCGTAAACGACGCCGATCCAGTCGGAGCGCTTGTCGCAGACCCAGACCACAGCCCCTGGCGGCAATGCGTCCTGCGTCGCATAGGTCGCTCCCGGACCGGCTCGCACCGCGGCCTTCGCTCCCGGCGAGCTGTCTTGGAGCATTATCCTGCCCACGGATCCGCATGCATCGAGGGCGGCCTCACCTCCCGTCTGCACCGCGGCATGGTCCTGCGCCAAGACTGTGGTCACGCAGGCGCTGGTCCATATGGCGCCGAAGGCCAACAAGCCTCCTAACGAGACACCTGACCTACGGAAAATCAGTTGGAGTCTCCTCATTCGGTCCGAGTCCCACCGTTAACAAGATGACGTTTCTATCGTATCGGCTCCGACTGCACGCGTCTCTCCTTTTTTGCTGCGTGTCGCGTCAGTCGACAGCGCGACGGCAGCGACAATCGACGGCGCCAAGTCCAACAGCTAGTTCGTCAGGATGGCCCGGCGGCTCCGCCTCTGTTGCTGAGCTTCTTGCGGCTGAAAAGTTGGCCCGGCATGACGCCCAATGCTGCGCGATCGTTTGTCCACGGCTCTCCCCCTGCATCCCGTGGATAGGGACTAAACGGTGGAGATTAGCGGGGCATTAGCACTGACCTTCAGACCCTGGCCGCTCCTCCGAGAAAAGCCACAACAGGGACGCGCCAACCGCGCTGAACCAACCGCAGAGGATCCCGAGGGCGCAGCCGGGGCCTGGCGACGCGCTTGGCGTCCAAGGACGCCAAGCGTTCTCCTTCGGGCTCCAGCCTATTCAAGCATTGCGCGAACCTTCTAGGCAACGCCGCCGCCGATCGCGCCATGCGCCTCTGCGGTGAGCCGTGCCGTCGACCTTCTCGAACGCTGGCACCTATTTGTGCGGCTCGCTGGAGCGTGGTCTTGCCCCTGTTTCACCGGACACTCAGGCGGTTGCGGTTTGAGCTGCGATGAACTCGCGCGGCGAGCGCATCTTCAGCCCTGAGTGCGGGTGGGTTGTTATTGTAATCCTCGATCCATCCGGCGATCAATCCGAGGACGGTGATGGCGTTCGGCTACGGCGTGACGTGGACGTAGTCGCGCTTCAGCGTCTTCACGAACGCCTCGGCGATGCCGTTGCTCTCGGGGCTCTTCACCGGCGTGTAGCAGGGCCTCATACCAACCTGCGCTGATCTTCACCCATGGGCCCATTGGCGCATTCCGATGGACATGATCTTCCATGGTCGGTCGATGAGGTTGTTCCATGCGTCGCAGCAGAGGGCGACGATGTCGTCGTAGGATTTGAAGACCCGGTTCGAGAGCCAGTTCTCCGGCATGATGTATCAAACGCACCGTTGATCTTCCCGGACGTGAGCCTGGGCCGGTCTTCGGAGCTCGCCGACCGCTGAGCACATGTGCGTCCGATGCGCGGTCGCCGCTTGGTGACCGCAGCTCGGAATGCTCCAAAGCCCGTCTGCTTCGATCGCCGCTTCGACCCGCCCTGTAGGCGCGGCGCTCGGAGTTCCTCCGCGCGCCGCGCCGGCCTGCACGTCGCCTGCTCTCATCACCCGGCGCCCTTCGGTTTTCCCCTTGCTCAACGAGGCGGACGCTCTTCTTGCTTTTCAGAGACTTAAGGTCAGATGGGCATTTAATGCCGGACAAAAGGGTGCCGAAACCTACCGGAAAGGGCTATTTATGGTGGATCCTTCAGCCGCCGCACAGGTTTCAGCTGCAGCCGCTCGTGCCGCCGCAGGTGTTGCACTTCAGGCAGGTTCCGTTGCGCACCAGCGTGAAGTTGCCGCATTCGCCGCAGGGGTCGCCCTCGTAGCCCTGCATCCGGGCCTTCGCGCGCGGGTCGACCGCGCTGACGCTGGCCGTCATCGTCTCGGCGCGGATCGCGAGCCCGCTCAGCGGCGCGGCGAGGCCGAGCGCGCCGGAGACCGAGGCGCCGCCCTGCAGCACCACCAGCTCGTGCGGCAGGCGCTTGCGCAGGTAGCCGGTCGACGAGACCTGCTTGATCATCTCGAGCGAGCTCGGCGCGACCTGCTCCTGTCCGGCCGGGCGCGGGTTGCGCGCGGCGCTCTCGGCCTCGCCGCGGCCGAGGTCGTCGAAGCTCTCGCCGGTCGGCTGCACATGCGCGAGGTCGGTCCGGTCGAGATAGGACACCGCCAGCTCGCGGAAGATGTAGTCGAGGATCGAGGTCGCGTTCTTGATCGCCTCGTTGCCCTGGACCATGCCCGCCGGCTCGAACCGGGTGAACGTGAAGGCCTCGACGAACTCCTCGAGCGGCACGCCGTACTGCAGGCCGACGCTGACCGCGATCGCGAAGTTGTTCATCATCGCCCGGAAGGCCGCGCCCTCCTTGTGCATGTCGATGAAGATCTCGCCGAGCTGGCCGTCCGCGTACTCGCCGGTGCGCAGGTAGACCTTGTGCCCGCCGACGATCGCCTTCTGCGTGTAGCCCTTGCGCCGCTCGGGCAGCCGCTGGCGGTTCGCGCGCTCGATCTCCTTGACGATGATCTTCTCGACGATGCGCTCGGCGATGATCGTCGCCCGCTCGCCCTGCGGCGCCTCGATCAGCGTCTCCTCGAGAATCCTCGTCGTCGTCCTCGATCAGCGACGCCGACAGCGGCTGGCTGAGCTTCGAGCCGTCGCGGTAGAGCGCGTTCGCCTTGACGCCGAGCGACCAGCTGAGCTCGTAGGCGGCCTTGCAGTCGTCGATCGTCGCCTCGTTCGGCATGTTGATCGTCTTCGAGATCGCGCCCGACACGAAGCTCTGCGCCGCGGCCATCATCCGGATGTGGCTCTCGACCGACAGGTAGCGCTTGCCGGTCTTGCCGCAGGGATTGGCGCAGTCGAACACGCTCAGGTGCTCGTCGCTTCAGGTGCGGCGCGCCCTCCAGCGTCATCGTGCCGCAGACATGGGCGTTCGCCGCCTCGATCTGCGCCCGGCTGAAGCCGAGATGGCGCAGCAGGTCGAAGCCCGGGTCGCGCAGCTTGTCGGCCGGGATGCCGAGGACCTGCGTGCAGAACTCCTCGCCGAGCGTCCACTGGTTGAACACGAAGCGGATGTCGAAGGCGGACGGCAGCGCCGCCTCGACCTTCGCGATCTCGTCCGGGCCGAAGCCGTGGCCGATCAGCGCGGTCCGGTTGATCTCCGGCGCGTTGCCGAGCGAAGCGTGGCCGACCGCATGCGCCACGATCTCGCCGACCTCGGCCTCGGAATAGCCGAGGTTCAGCAGCGCCTGCGGCACGCCGCGGTTGATGATCTTGAAGTAGCCGCCGCCGGCGAGCTTCTTGAACTTGACCAGCGCGAAGTCGGGCTCGATGCCGGTCGTGTCGCAGTCCATCACCAGGCCGATCGTCCCCGTCGGCGCGATCACCGTGGTCTGCGCGTTGCGGAACCCGTGCTTCTCGCCGAGCTCCAGCGCCTCGTCCCAGACCGCGTGCGCGAGGTTCAGGAGCGCCGGATCCGGGCAGGCCGTGTGGTCGAGCGCCACCGGCGGCACGCTCAGGCCCTCGTAGCCGGTGGTCGCGCCGGTCGCGGCGCGGCGGTGGTTGCGGATCACGCGCAGCATGTGCGCGGCGTTGCGCTCGTAGCCGGGGAAGGCGCCGACTTCGCCGGCGATCTCGGCCGAGGTCGCGTAGGAGGCGCCGGTCATCACCGCGCTCAGCGCGCCGCACAGCGCCCGTCCCTCGGCGCTGTCATAGCCGAAGCCGAGGCTCATCAGCAGGCCGCCGATATTGGCGTAGCCGAGGCCGAGCGTGCGGAACTCGTAGCTGAGCTTCGCGATCTGCGGCGACGGGAACTGCGCCATCAGCACCGATATCTCGAGCGTCAGCGTCCAGAGCCGCGTCGCATGGACATAGGCGTTCGCGTCGAACTGGCCGTCGCGCAGGAAGGTCAGCAGGTTCATCGACGCGAGGTTGCAGGCCGTGTCGTCGAGGAACATGTATTCCGAGCACGGGTTGGACGCGCGGATCGGGCCGTCCGTCGGGCAGGTGTGCCAGGCGTTGATCGTGTCGTGGAACTGCACGCCCGGATCGGCGCAGGCCCAGGCCGCGCGGCCGACCTGCTCCCAGAGGTCGCGCGCCTTCACCACCTTCGAGACCTTGCCGTCGATGCGCCGGGTCAGCTCCCAGTCGGCGTCCTCGCGCACCGCCCGCAGGAAGGCGTCGGTCACGCGCACCGAGTTGTTCGAGTTCTGGCCCGAGACGGTCAGGTAGGCGTCCGAATCCCAGTCGGTGTCATAGGTGCGGAAGTCGAGCGTGGTCTCGCCCGACTGCGCCTGCTGGAGCACGCGCTTCACGTAGGTCTCGGGGATATGCGCCTTCTTCGCCGCGCGGATCGCGGCCTTCAGGCCGGCATTGGCCTTCGGGTCGAACGCATCGGCCTCGGCGCCGTCCCAGGCGCGGATCGCGTCGAGCAGCGCCGCCAGCTTCTCCTTGTGCGCCTTCGAGCCCGCGACCAGCGCCGCGACCTTCTGCTCCTCGATGACCTTCCAGTTGATGAAGTCCTCGATGTCCGGGTGATCCATGTCGCAGATCACCATCTTCGCCGCGCGGCGCGTCGTGCCGCCCGACTTGATCGCGCCGGCCGCCCGGTCGCCGATCTTCAGGAACGACATCAGCCCCGACGACTTGCCGCCGCCCGCCAGCCGCTCGCTCTCGGCGCGCAGGCTCGAGAAGTTCGTGCCGGTGCCCGAGCCGTACTTGAAGAGCCGCGCCTCGCGGGTCCACAGGTCCATGATGCCGCCGTCGTTCACCAGGTCGTCGGAGACGGACTGGATGAAGCAGGCATGCGGCTGCGGGTGCTCGTAGGCCGAGGTCGACTTCGTCAGCTCGCCGGTCTGGAAGTCGACGTAGAAGTGGCCCTGCCCCGGGCCGTCGATGCCGTAAGCCCAGTGCAGGCCGGTGTTGAACCACTGCGGCGAGTTCGGCGCGGCCATCTGCCTGGCCAGCATGTAGCGCATCTCGTCGTGATAGGCGCGCGCATCCGACTCGGACGAGAAATAGCCGCCCTTCCAGCCCCAGTAGGTCCAGGCGCCGACGAGGCGGTCGAAGACCTGCGCGGCGCTGGTCTCGCCGGTGCTGCGCGCCTCTTCCGGCAGCTCGGCGAGCCTGGCCTCGTCCGGGACCGAGCGCCACAGGAACGACGGGCACGCCCTTCTCCTTGACGCGCTTGAGCGCGGTCGGCACGCCGGCCTTGCGGAAGTACTTCTGCGCCAGCACGTCCGAGGCGACCTGGCTCCAGCCCTCGGGAACCTCGAGATTGTCGAGGCTGAACACGACCGAGCCGTCGGGGTTGCGGATCTCCGACGTCGTCGTCCGGAACGCCAGCGCGCCATAGGCTCCGGTTTCCTCGGTGGTGAAGCGCCGTTCGATCTTCATGTCGTGTTCCTTGGTCTCTTGGGCTGGCCTGTTCGCCATACCAGATTTAGTGGCCTAGCTGGCCTCTGTACCAAAGAATGCGATAATGCGGTCCGGTCAACGACTTTATCTGGCGCAAGCCCCAGATTTTGTGGTTGACAGCGATCGCGACACCAGACCGTGTTAACACATGATTCTACCTGTGGTTGCGCGTCCGCCCGGACGCGCTCCGGACGCGCTCCGATCCCGGGTCAACTCCGGGCGATCTCGACGACGTAGCGCTGGAAATAGGGGCGTTCCGGCGTCCAGACGATGCTCGGCCAGTCCGGGTTGTGCATGGAGTCCGGGAAATGCTGCGCCTCGAAGCAAAGGCCCGCGAAACGCCCGTAGGTCTCGCCGCCATGACCGGGCGCGTCGATCGTCATCCCCGCCGCGTCGAAGACCTGCAGCCCCGGCTGGTCGGTCCGGACCGTCAGCTTCATCCCCGAACGCTCCGATTCGGCCGAGGCCACTGGCGCCGAAGGATCGCGGTCCCCGCGCAAAACGAAATTGTTGTCGATGCGGCGTGTCCCCTATCTCGCGCGCTTCGCGGAAGTCGAGCGTCGTGCCCTCGACCGGTTCGATCGTCCCCAGCGGGATCAGGTCCGCGTCGAGCGGCGTATACGCCTCCGCATCGACCCACAGCGCGTGGTCCTTCACCGTCCCGCCGCCGCCGAGGTTGAAATATGCGTGGTGCGCCAGGTTGATCGGCGTCGGACGGTCCGGCACGCCGCGCATCTCGCAGATCAGGCGCGGCCCCTCCAGCCGATACGCCACGTCGAACCGCACGGCGCCCGGATACCCCTCCTCGCCGTCCGGGCTCGCATAGGACAGATGCACCGCGTTCCCGCCAGCCTCGGTCTCCATGTCCCAGATACGCCGCCCGAGCCCGGTCGCGCCGCCATGGATGTGATGGCGGTTGTTCGGGCCGTGGTTCGGCGTCAGCTCGTAGGTGCGGCCCTCAAGATCGAAGCGCGCGTCGCGGGTCCGGTTCGCGATCCGGCCGACGATCGCGCCATGCGAGCGCGAGAACCGATCATATGCGTCCATCTCCGGAAACCCGAGGACCATCGGCAACGTGCCGTCCGGCCCGTCGACGCGCCAGTCGCGCAGGATGCAGCCGAAGCTCAGGATCGAGACCGCGGCGTCGGCGCTCTCGAGCGTGACCTCGTCGACCGCGCGTCTCTCGAACTGACCGAACTTGCGCTTCTTCATCATCTTCCTCCCGCGTCCTGCGGGCGAGGTTGTGCGGTCGGGGCCGGTCGGTCAAGCCCGGAACAGGCCTCCGGAGACGGCCGACGGATCGCTCAGGAAAAGGCGTCCTTCACCGCCGCCGAGGCGCGGGTGAAGTCCATCTTGCCGGTATGCCGCGCCTTCAGTTCGGCCATCACCCGCCCCATGTCGCGGATCGACGCGGCGCCGGTCTCTTCGATCGCCTTCGAGATCGCCGCGCGCACCTCGTCCTCCGACATCTGCCGGGGCAGGTAGTCCTTGATGATCTTGATCTCGGCCCGCTCCTGGTCGGCGAGATCCAGTCGGCCGCCCTCCTCGTAGGCCTTCGCGCTGTCCTGACGCTGCTTGATCATCTTGCCGAGCAGCGCAAGGATCTCGACTTCGGAAACGCCTTCGGAGTTCTCGTCCACCCGGGTGGCGATGTCCCGGTCCTTGATCGCCGCCGAAATCAGCCGCAGCGTCGATACGCGCTGCGGGTCCCTGGCCTTGATCGCTTCCTTCAAGTCTGCGGACAACCGCTCTCGAAGCATGATTCCACCTGTCGTCGTCGCCCCTCATAGGCACAAGCGGTTCTTATAGACCTGCCGGGAAACGGGAGCAAGGCCAGAGCCGCATCATAACCAATTGATCTGGATTGATAATTCTTGAGATCGCGCTCGCTTGACCGCGCCGTCGCCGAGGCGTAGTTTCCGGCCGACCTCCCGGGAGACTTCGCATGATCGATCGTTCCGCACCCTCGGACCGGGCGCTCGCGTCCGCCCCCGCCGACGCGCTGAAGGCGACCGGCTGCATCGTTCTGGCCGATGGACAGGTTTTTTATGGCCGAGGCTTCGGCGCTGAAGGGACGGCGGTGGCGGAGCTTTGCTTCAACACCGCGATGACCGGGTACCAGGAGATCATGACGGACCCGTCCTATGCCGGGCAGGTCGTCACCTTTACCTTCCCGCATGTCGGCAATGTCGGCGTGAACCCCGAGGATGACGAGACCGCCGATCCGGTGGCCGCGGGCATGGTGGTGAAGTGGGACCCCACCGAGCCCGCGAACTGGCGCGCGGCCGAGGCGCTGGCGACGTGGCTGGGACGGCGCGGCCGGATCGGGGTCGGCGGCATCGACACGCGGCGGCTGACGCGGGCGATCCGCGCGCAGGGCGCGCCGCATGCGGCGATCTGCCACGCGCCGGACGGGCAGTTCGACCTCGACGATCTGCTGGCGAAGGCGCGGGGCTTCCCGGGGCTGGTCGGCATGGATCTCGCGCGGGACGTGACCTGCGCGCAGAGCTATCGCTGGGACGAGATGCGCTGGGCCTGGCCAGAGGGCTATCAGCGGCGTGCCGGGCCGGGACGGCGAGTCGTGGCGATCGACTACGGCGCCAAGCGCAACATCTTGCGCTGCCTTGCGAGCGCGGGTTGCGACGTGACCGTGCTGCCGGCGTCCGCGACGGCCGAGGAGGTGCTGGCGCACGAGCCGGACGGGCTGTTCCTCTCGAACGGCCCCGGCGATCCGGCGGCGACCGGCGAATACGCGGTGCCGATGATCCGCGAGGTGATGGAGAAGTCGGAGATGCCGGTATTCGGCATCTGCCTCGGCCACCAGATCCTGGCGCTGGCGCTGGGGGCCCGGACGATCAAGATGAACCACGGACATCACGGCGCGAACCATCCGGTCAAGGAAGTCTCGACCGGCAAGGTCGAGATCACGTCGATGAACCACGGCTTCACCGTCGACAGCCAGACCCTGCCCGCTGGCGTGGTCGAGACGCATGTGTCGCTGTTCGACGGGTCGAACTGCGGAATCGCGATGACGAACCGGCCGGTGTTCTCGGTTCAGCACCATCCGGAGGCGAGCCCCGGCCCGCAGGACAGCTTCTACCTGTTCCAGCGCTTCGTGGAATCGATGAAGTAGGGTATCGGGTCGCAACCTGCGACCGGCGATCAAGTTACTGATTTCAATCGATTAAGACTGCTGTCGTCAATCGTTCGTCAATCTTCGTTGACGCGGCGGCTGCCTCGCCGGGTTCGATTTGCGTGCTATTTCTTTGAAAAGGCGCGTAAATGTGCGTTCCTGCTGCGGATGCGCGGCATTAACCTTGGTTGCGGGATCGTGAATGCGACGCCGAAAATCATTTCGAATGAACGACTTGCCCGTTCGGGCACGCGTGCCCGCCTGTGCGCTCGCGCTGGTCGCCAGCCTGGCGGCGGTCGGGCCGGGCCAGGCCCAGATCGTCTGCCACGAGAACGCGCTCGGGGCCCAGATCTGCACCGGCGTGCCCGCGCCGACGAAACTGTCGCGCGAGCCCTTCACGCGGCGAACCGGCGTCGGCGCGGTGATCCCGCGGGTCCAGCAGCCAGGGGCGCCCGTCATCACCGGCGCCGGCCGGACCGACGTGCTCGGCAACACGTTCCTGACCGAGAGCGACCTGCCGCCGGCCCGCCCGCCCCTGCCGGGCATCCAGCAGAGCATCGACTGCCGCCGGGACGCGCTGGGGAACATGGTCTGCAACTGAGGCGACCGCCGGCCTCCGCCGGGTCTACTCGACCCGCGCGATCCGCCCGTCGGTGTAGGGTTCGTAGTCGGGGCGTGCGGCCAGGTAGTCGGCTAGAACGTTCTCGAGGCCGGGGCCGTAGTCGTAGGCGTTGGTCGACTGCTCGTTCAGGACCGAGTAGCCATCGCCGCCCGTGCGAACGTAGTTGTTGGTGACCGCGAGATAGGTCGCTTCCGGGTCGATCGGCTCCCAATCCTCGCCGTCCTGCACCAGCACCTCGGTGATCCGGCCCTCCATCGGCGGGACAGACGGATCCCAGGTGAACTTCAGGCCCGCGACCTGCGGGAAGCGCCCGGCGCCGTCCTCGACCTGGCTGACGCCGTTCTCGAGCGCGGCGATCACGCCGGCGCCGGTGATCTCGAACGTCGACAGCGTGTTCTGGAACGGCAGGACCGTCAGCACGTCGCCCATCGTCACCGTGCCCGCGTCGATCGAGGCGCGCAGGCCGCCGCCGTTCTGGATCGCGATCGTCACGCCCTGGTCGCGGGTCCGCTCGAGCATCGCATCGGCGACGAGGTTGCCCATCTCGCATTCGACGGCGCGGCAGGTGTCGCGGCCGCCGTCGATCGGCGTGTCGATCTCGGCGACGACCTGGTTCTTCAGCTCCTCGATCGGCGCGCCCATCTCGGCGATCCGGGCGAGGATCCCGGCGTCGGGCTCGACCGCCGCGTCGAGCAGGATCGTGTCGCCGGTCGCCTCGGTGACGACGCCCGCATCGTCGAAGGTCAGGACCAGATGGCCGAGATACTTCGAGTAGGCGCCGGCCGAGACGACCGGAACTTCGGCGCCGTCCGGGCCTGCGACCATGACCGGATACGGGTGCGCCGCGCCTTCGAGCGCGTTCGAGAACAGCGTGTGCGAATGGCCGCCGACGATGGCGTCGAGGCCGGGCACGGCGGCGGCGGTCGCGAGGTCGGCGACGTCGCCCTGGTGCGTCAGCCCGATGACGTGCTCAACGCCGTCCGCCTTCAGCGCGGCGACGGTCTCGGTCAGGTAGGGGATCGGGTCGAGGAAGGTCACCGTCGGCCCCGGCGAGGCGATCTCGGCGGTGTCGGGCGTCAGCACGCCGACGATGGCGACGCGCTCGCCGCCGACCTCAAGGATGACCGGATCGCCGTTCAGCGGCCCGAGCCGGTTGTCGCCGCCGGCCTCGACGTTGCCGAAGACGACCGGGAATTCGACGGCCTCGATGAAGTCCGCGACCGGTTCCGGCCCGAGGTCGAACTCGTGGTTGCCGAGCATCATCGCGTCGAAGCCGATCGCGTTCATGAACTCGGCCTCGGCGGCGCCCTGGTAGGTGGTGAAGAACAGCGAGCCCGGCGAACTGGTCGCCGGCGTCGAGCACGAGGACGTTCTCGCCAGCCCCGGTCAGCTCGTCGCGCAGACCGTCGATCGCGGTCTTCAGCCGGGCGACGCCGCCGAAGCACGCGCCTTCCGCCTCCTCCTCGGCCGAGCAGGTGGAGTCGGAGGCGCCGATCGACTCGATCCGGCTGTGCAGGTCGTTGATGTGCAGGATGTGCAGCGTGAAGGCCTGGGCGCTGCCGGCGCCGAGCGCGAGCGTCGAGGCGGCGGCAAGAAGGGAGCGAAGGATCATCGGGCGCGACTCCGGGGCGACGGACAGGACGTGGGACCGGGGCAGCATGCAGAGGGCGCGACGGCAAGGCAAGGCCACAGGACCGCTGCGGGCGGGCGCGTCGATTGACCGGAGCCGGGCCGGGGTCTAGGAAGATCCAATACGCCAGTTTCCCCTTCCCAAGGCCATTTCCATGAACCAGCCGCTGTCCAACTCGCAGGTGCGCGACGCCGAGGCGTTGCTGCACCCCTACGCCAACGCGACCGCGCTGCGGCAGACCGGCGTGCAGATCATCGAACGCGGCGAGGGCGTGCGCGTCTTCGACCAGACGGGGCGGCCCTACATCGAGGGCATGGCGGGCCTCTGGTGCGCGGGCCTGGGCTTCGGCAACGCCGAGCTGGTCGAGGCGGCGCGCGTCCAGATGGAGCGGCTGCCGTACTATCATCTCTTCACCGGCAAGAGCCACGAGCCGGCCGTCGAGCTCGCCGAGAAGATCAAGGCGCTGGCGCCCGGCATGGCGCGGGTCTTCTACCAGTCGAGCGGCTCCGAGGCGAACGACACGCAGGTCAAGATGGCCTGGTACTACAACAACGCGCTGGGCCGGCCGAAAAAGAAGAAGATCATCAGCCGAATCAAGGCCTATCACGGCGTAACGATCGTCGCGGCCTCGCTGACCGGCCTGCCCTACAACCACAAGGACTTCGACCTGCCGGTCGAAGGCATCCGGCACACGTCGACGCCGCACTTCTGGAAGGGCGCGCAGCCGGGCGAGACCGAGGCGGAGTTCACCGCGCGGCTCGCGGCCGATTTCGACGCGCTGATCGAGGCCGAGGGCCCGGAGACGGTCGCCGCCTTCATCGCCGAGCCGGTGATGGGCGCGGGCGGCGTCATCGTGCCGCCCGAGGGCTATTTCCCCGCGCTCGCCGAGGTCTGCGCCCGGCACGACGTCGCGATGATCTCGGACGAGGTGATCTGCGGCTTCGGGCGCACCGGGCAGTGGTTCGGCGCGCAGACGCTGGGCCTGCCGGCGAATTCGATGTCGATGGCCAAGCAGCTGACCGGCGCCTTCCTGCCCTTGTCGGCGGTCGCGATCGACCAGGACATGGCCGAGGTGATCGAGGAGAATTCGGGCCGGATCGGCACGTTCGGGCATGGGTACACCTATGGCGGGCATCCGGTCGCCTGCGCGGTCGGGGTCAAGGCGCTGGAGATCTACGAGCGGATCGACGCGCCGGGCCGGGTGCGCGCGCTGGCGCCGCGGTTCCGCGCGCATCTCGACAGGCTCGCCGGGCATCCGCTGGTCGGCGAGGCGCGCGGGATCGGGCTCGTCGGCGCGCTGGAGCTGGCGCCGAACGGATCGCCGGCCGGGTTTGCGACGCCCGGCAAGGTTGGGCCTCGCGCGGCGCAGGAACTGCTGGAGCGCGGCGTGATCACGCGGGCGATCGGCGACAGCCTCGCCTTCTGCCCGCCGATGATCATCACCGAGAACGAGATCGACGAGATGTTCGCCCCGCTCGAAGCGGCGCTCGACGCGACGCTGGACTGGGCGCGCGCCGAAGGGCATCTCGGCTAAGGCCCCCGAGGCAGGGGATGGGCGGCGCGAGATGATCAGCCGATTTCGCTGGGTGCTCGCCCAGTTTACCGAGCGGTTCTGGTTCCACCTGAGCCTCTACGGCATCGGCGCGGCCCTTGTCGTGGCGCTGGCCGAGGTCGGCGCGCCCTACATGCCGGACTGGGTGGTGCAGAGCGTCACGGATGGCGCCGCGAACGAGCTGCTGCAGATCCTCGCGTCGTCGATGCTCGTCGTCGCGACCTTTGCGCTCGGCACGATGGTGCAGGCCTATGCCGCCGCGGCCAGCGCCGCGACTCCGCGCGCGACCACGGTGCTGATCGCCGACGCCAAGTCGCAGCGGGTGCTGGCGACCTTCCTCGGCGCCTTCGTCTTCGCGATCGTCGGGCTGCTGTTCCAGGCCTTCGGCTACTACAACCCGGCGGGTGACACGGTGGTGCTGGCCGCGACCGCGGTCGTCGTCGCGATCGTTCTGGCGACGCTGTTCGGCTGGCTCGACCACCTGGTGCACCTGGTCCGGCTGGGCGACACGATCCGCAAGGTCGAGGCTCGGGTCAGCCAAGTCATCGAGCGTCGCGCGCAGGCGCCGTGCCTCGGAGGCGTCGCCGCATCTGGCGCGCCGGAGACGAACTGGACCATCGGGATCGAGCATCCTGGATACATCCAGCTGGTAGACGCGCCGAAGCTGCAGGCGGTGGCCGAGCGGGCCGGCGGCTACATCGCGGTGGAGTGCCTGCCCGGCGCGCTGGCCAGGCCGAACCGGCCGCTGGCCCGGCTGAGCTGGGAGGCGAGCGACAAGGATCGCAACGAGATCCGCGACGCCTTCGTCATCGAGGACGAGCGCTCGTTCGACCAGGACCCGCGCTTCGGCCTGATCGTGCTCTGCGAGATCGCGTCGCGCGCGCTGTCGCCCGGCGTCAACGATCCCGGAACCGCGATCGCCGTCGTCGGCGCGCAGCAGCGTCTGCTGATGCAGTGGGCGCGCGACCTGAAGAAGCCGCGCGACCCCGCGCCCTGCGACCGAGTCTCGGCGCCCGAGCTGCAGACGCAGGACCTGTTCGACGACGCCTTCGGCCCGCTGACCCGCGACGCCGCGCCAATCATCGAGGTGGGCGTGCGGCTGCAGAAGGCGCTGGCGAGCCTCGCCGAAGCCGGTCCGGCCGACTACGCGCCGGCCGCGCACACGATCTCGGGCAAGGCGCTGCGGCACGCAGACAAGGCGCTGGCGCTGGAGGAAGACCGCGCGCTCCTGACCGAGCTTGCAGCCGCTTTGGGCGGCTCGGAGCAGACGTGACCGCTGCCGCCGCGCCGCCGCCCCGGCACCGCACTCCGCTACGCGGCATCGGGCTCAAGGTGCTGTCGGTGACCTTCTTCTCCGCGATGGCCATCTGCATCAAGGCGGTCCGGGACGAGATCCCGCCCGGAGAGGCCGTGTTCTTCCGCTCGTTCTTCGCGATCCCAGTCATCCTCGGGTGGCTGGTCTGGACGGGGAAGCTGCGCTACGGGCTCGGCACCGCCAACCCCATGGGCCATGTCTGGCGCGGCCTGGTCGGCACCGCGGCGATGGGGCTCGGGTTTACCGCGCTCGGCCTGCTCCCGCTGCCGGAGGCGACCGCGATCGGCTATGCGGCGCCGATGCTGACCGTGATCTTCGGCGCGATGTTTCTCGGAGAGGAGGTGCGCATCTTCCGCCTGACAGCGGTCACGGTCGGCCTGATCGGCGTGGTGATCGTGCTGTCACCCCGGCTGACGATCACCAATGTCGAGGTCGCCTCGAAATTCGAGGCGATTGGCGCGATGGCGGCGCTGCTCGGCGCAGTCTTTGCCGCGCTGGCGCAGGTATTTGTCCGTAGGCTGGTGCACACCGAGCAGACGTCGACGATCGTCTTCTACTTCTCGTTGACCGCAGCGGCGCTGTCGATCGCCACCCTGCCCTTTGGCTGGACGCTGCCAACCCCGTGGCAGGCGACGCTGCTGGTCGCCGCGGGACTGCTCGGGGGGATCGGGCAGATCCTGCTGACCGAGAGCTACCGCCACGCCGATGTCGGCGTGATCGCGCCGTTCGAATATGTGTCGATGATCCTGGCGCTGGTGCTGGGGTATGCTTTGTTCGAGGAGGTCCCGACAGCGACAATGCTGGCAGGGGCGGCGCTGCTGGTCGCGGCGGGTCTCTTCATCATCTGGCGCGAGCGCCGGCTGGGACTGGAGCGGGCAAAGGCCCGGCGGGTGATACCGCCACAGAACTGAGGCGAGCATTACATTGATCTACAAGATATTTCGGGGATCCGAGATGGCGGACCTGGCGCAGGCCGGCGCGACGCCGGGCGCGCCGGTCGACATTGCCGACGGGTATGTCCATTTCTCGACCGCGGACCAGGTCGCCGAGACCGCGGCGCGTCACTTCGCCGGAGAGGACCGGCTGTGGCTGCTCGCCTGCGACCCGGAGGCGCTCGGCGCCGACCTGCGCTGGGAGCCGTCGCGCGGCGGCGCGCTGTTCCCGCATCTGTACCGCCCGCTGAGGTCGAGCGACGTCGTCTGGGCCCGGCCGCTGCCGCTGGGGCCGGACGGGCACGCGTTCCCGGAGGCCGTTGCGTGAGCCTGGCCGAACGGGCGACGCTGGGCCTGCTGCGCCGGATCGATCCGGAGCGCGCGCACGGGCTGGCGCTGGCGGCGCTGCGCGCAGGGCTCGGGCCGCGGGGCGGGCCGGTCACGTCGGCGCGGCTGCGCGTCGACCTGGCCGGGTTGGCGCTGCCGAACCCGCTGGGACTCGCGGCCGGTTTCGACAAGAACGCCGTCGCGGTCGCGCCGCTTCTCGGGGTCGGGTTCGGCTTCGTCGAGGTCGGGGCCGCGACGCCGAAGCCGCAGCCGGGCAATCCGAAGCCGCGGCTGTTCCGGCTGGCCGAGGACGGCGCGGCGATCAACCGCTTCGGATTTAACAACGACGGCGTCGCCGCGATCGCGGACCGGCTGGCGCGACCGCGCCCGCCGGGCGTCGTCGGCTTGAACCTCGGGGCGAACAAGACCAGTTCGGACCGCGCCGCCGATTTCGCCGAGGTGCTGGCGGCGGCCGGCGGCGTGGTCGACTTCGCGACGGTCAACGTGTCCTCGCCGAACACCGAGCGGCTGCGCGACCTGCAGGGCGCTGCTGCGCTCGACGCGCTGCTGGCCGGCGTCATGGCGGCCAATGACGACCTCGCGCGGCCGCTGCCGATCTTCCTGAAGATCGCGCCGGATCTCGGCGACGGCGACCTTGCCGAGGTCGCTGCCGTGGCGCTGGAGCACGGCGTCTCGGCGATCGTCGCGACCAACACCACGCTGGCGCGCGAAGGGCTCGCGAGCCCGCTCCGCGGAGAGCCGGGCGGCCTGTCGGGCCAGCCCCTGTTTCTACGCTCGACGCAGGTGCTCGCGCGGCTGGCGCAGCTGACGGAGGGGCGCCTGCCACTGATCGGCGTCGGCGGGATCGCGTCGGCCGAACAGGCCTATGCGAAGATCCGGGCCGGCGCGACGGCGCTGCAGCTTTACACAGGTCTGGTCTATCGCGGGACGAGGCTTGTACGCGAGATCCTGTCGGGGCTGGAGGCGCTGCTGGCCGCGGATGGCTACGAGACCCTGGCAGACGCGGTCGGCGTCGACACCGAGGACTGGGCGGATCTGGGGGCGACATGAGCGGGAACCGGACGTCGCCCGACGATCTGGCGGCGCGGTATCGCGGCTATTTCCACTGCCTGAACGCGCAGGCGGAGTTCCTGGCCGACGACGTCATTCGGAATGACGCGCGGCTCGGGCACGTCGAGGCGATCGCCGCGCAGGTCTGAGCGTCAGGACGCGGCTGGCGCGCCGATGCCGGCTTCGAGCCGCGGATAGCGCAGGCCGAGCGTTGCGGTCCGGGCGAGGTTCAGCACCATCAGCGCGGCCCAGAGGCCGTGGTTGCCGAAGGCCGGAAGCAGGACCGCCAGCGCACAGGCGTAGATCGCCGCCGAGACCAGCATTGCGTTGCGCAGCTCGCGGGTCCGGGTCGCGCCGATGAAGACGCCGTCGAGCATCCAGGCGCCCACCCCGATCAACGGCGCCGCGCCCAGCCAGGGCAGGTAGAGCCGCGCGGTCTCGCGAACCTCGGGCGCGGTCGTCATCATGTCGATGATGGGCCCGCCCCCGAGCCAGAAGGCGGCCGCCAGCACGACCGCCCCGCCGGCCGCCCACTGGCTGGAGACGATCGCGCTGCGGCGCAGCTCGGCCCGGCGGCGGGCGCCGTAGGCCTGCCCGACCAGCGCCTCGGCCGAGAAGGCGAAGCCGTCGAGCGCGTAGGCGGTGATCGACAGGAACTGGAGCAGCACCTGGTTCGCCGCCAGCGTCACGTCGCCAAGGCCCGCCCCGAGGAACATGAACGACACGAAGCTCGCCTCGAGCACGACGGAGCGGATCAGGATGTCGCCGTTGACCGCGGCCATCCGGCGCAGCTTCTCCGCGTCGAAGACCCGCGGCCAGTCGCGCCACTGGCTCCCGGCGAAGGCGGGGCGGCAGAGCCAGAGGCCAAGCGCGAGGCCGCTCCATTCGGCGATCAGCGTCGCGACCGCCACGCCCTCGACGCCCCAGCCGAGGCCGAGCACGAACCACAGGTCGAGGACGATGTTGATCCCGTTCGTCACGACCTGCAGGACCAGCACCGACTTCGCCCGCTCCATCGCGATCAGCCAGCCGGTCAGCGCATAGGCGCCGATCGCGGCCGGGGCGCCCCAGATGCGGATCGCGAGGTAGTCGCGCGCGAGCCCCTCGACCTCGGCCGAAGCCGGCGCGAGCTGGAACGCGCCCCAGAACAACGCAGCCTGTCCGAGGATGAAGACGAGGCCCGCGGCCGCAGCGATCATCATCCCGCGCATCAGGAGCGCGCCGGTCTCGGCGACGTCGCCGGCTCCGCGCGCCTGGGCGACCATCCCGGTCGTGCCCATGCGCAGGAAGCCGAACGCCCAGTAGATCATCGTCAGGATGATCGCGCCGAGGCCAACGCCGCCGATGGGCGCCGCCTGGCCGAGCTGGCCGACGACCGCGGTGTCGACGGCGCCGAGGATCGGGATCGTCGCGTTGGACAGCACGATCGGCAGCGCGATCGCGAGCACGCGGCGGTGGGTGACGCTGTCGACGCCTTCGGCCGCCATGTCAGCCGCCGGCGCCGGGCGTCGGCATCAGGAAATGCCCGGTAGCCTGGGCGAACAGCCGCGCGCGGTTATCCTGCCAGGCCTCGACATGGACCGAGGCATAGCGCCGGCCCATCCGGTTGACGCGGGCGCGGGCATAGGCGTCGCGCGGCAGGCCGGTGCGCAGGTAGTCGACGGTGAAGTCGATCGTCTTCGGCAGCGGCGGGAAGTCGCCGGCCTCGATCTCCTCGGCGCTCGACGCCGCCGCCCTCCATCCGCTCCCAGACCTGCGCCCAGGCGAGCTCCATGATCGCGGCGATCTCGAGGAAGGCGCCGATGGCGCCGCCATGCAGCGCCGGCAGCAGCGGATTGCCGACCAGCGCCTCGGAATAGGCGAGCCTCGCGGTCAGCTCGTCGCCCTTGCGTTCGAAGTCGACGCCGAGGAATCGGGAGTAGGGCACCGCCGCGGCCATGCGAGCGAGTGCAGCGTCCCGGCGCTGCTTCACCACCTGGACCGGCTCGGGCAACGGGCGCCGCGGGCTCATCGCGTCGGCTCCACGGTGAAGGTCCCGGCGGCGCTGGCGACCGGCTCCTCGGGCGAGCGGGTCCAGGCGCTGGCGCGCACGAAGGCGACAGTGCGGGTGATCCTGTAGCACTCGGCCCGCGCCAGCAGGCGCCGGTTCGGCTCGGCCGCCCGCAGATAGTCGATGCGCAGCCCGATCGTCGCGGTGGCGCCGGCGTTTTCCGGGTGCAGCATCACCGCGGCGCCCGAGCAGGTGTCCAGCAGCGCGGTGACGACGCCGCCATGCAGGACGCCCGTCGCCGGATCGCCGATGAAGCGCGGGTCGTAGTCGAGCGCCATCAGCGCCCATCCGGCGCCGACCTCCGCCACCTCCATGCCGAGGGCGCGGCAGTGCGGCAGCGCCTGGATGAAGCGGCGCGCGATGTCTGCCTTGTCAGGGACGTTCCCCGCCTCTTCCATGATTCCCCTCCGGCAGCATGTCGGCTGGGTCCGCAAAGGCCACATCCGCGCGGCGGGTTCAAGCGAGGCACGCCCGGGAACGAGCGTCCCCAGTGCGGCAGCGGCGCACGTCGTGTGCGGTGGGCGCAGCCATGCTGCTGGCGCCGACTGGCCCGCGCTGACTGCTCTCCACCCGCGCAAACCCGTGTGAGACCTCCGGGAAGAGACGGGGCCGCGGGCGCGATGGGACAGCTCGCCGCGGGCGCGACGTCCGGTTCAGCGCGCCGTCGACGCGGCGCCGGGTCCAGCCGCGCCAGCGGTCGGAGCGGAAGCGCGGGACGGCGGAACGACGTGGTGGCGAGTGACGTGGCGTCAGGTTGACGCGCACGTCAGCTTTTCTGCTTGCGCGGTGCGGCCGGCGCCGCCATGTTTCGCGCGAAACGGGAGACCCTGGAGGAACGGACTTGGCCGAAAAGCTCCTGACCATCGGCGAGATGTGCTCCGAATTCGGCGTGACGCCGCGCACGCTGAGGTTCTATGAGGCGAAGGAGTTGCTGGCGCCGCTCCGGGACGGGCAGAGGCGGCTCTTCACCCGGCGGTGCCGGGCGCGGCTGAAGCTGATCCTGCAGGGCAAGCGCTTCGGCTTCTCGCTGGAGGAGATCCGGCAGCTGCTGAACCTCTACGACCTCGGCGACCAGCAGGCGACCCAGCTGGCGCGGACCTGCGAGATCGGCGAGGCGCGGCTCGCAGCGATGGAGGCGCAGCGCGACGAGCTGACGCAGGCAATCGGCGAGCTGCGCGACCAGCTCGGGGTCGCCGCGGGACTGCTCGCCGAACGCGGCGCCGCGCGCGCCGCCGAATAGCCCGCCCTGCCCGCTCCAAGCCTGCGCGCGCATCCCCCAAGGAAGATCCAGATGGCCTCCTATACGCCCCCGCTCCGCGACCTCGACTTCCTGCTCCATGACGTGCTGCGCGTGCAGGAGATGCCGATCCCCGGCTACGACGACCTCGATCGCGATACGACCGGCGCGATCCTCGACGAGGCTGGCAGGATCGCGCGCGACGCGCTGGCGCCGCTGAACGCCGTCGGCGACCGCGAGGGCTGCCGGCTCGAGAACGGCGTCGTGCGTACGCCCACGGGCTTCAAGTCCGCCTATGACCGGGTCGCCGACGGCGGCTGGATCGGCATCGACCTCGATCCCGATTATGGCGGCCAGGGCATGCCGCACATGATCAACACCGCGGTCGGCACGATGCACGCCGCGGCGAACATGGCGCTGAACATGTACTGGGGCCTGACTCACGGCGCCTATAACGCGATCCACCAGCACGGCTCGGCCGCTCAGAAGCAGAAATGGCTGCCGAAGCTCGTCTCCGGCGAATGGTCGGCGACGATGAACCTGACCGAGCCGCATTGCGGCACCGACCTCGGCCTGCTGCGCACGAAGGCCGAGCCGCAGGACGACGGCAGCTACCGCATCACCGGGCAGAAGATCTTCATCTCGTCCGGCGACCACGACATGACCGAGAACATCGTGCATCTGGTGCTGGCGAAGATCCCGGGCGGGCCGGCGGGCGTGAAGGGCATCAGCCTGTTCGTCGCGCCGAAGCTCCTCGTCCACGACGACGGATCCCTCGGGGACCGCAACGCCGTCTCCTGCGGCAAGATCGAGGAGAAGATGGGGATCCACGGCAACTCGACCTGCGTGATGAACTACGACGGCGCGACCGGCTGGCTGGTCGGAGACGCGCACAAGGGCCTGCGCGCGATGTTCACGATGATGAACGAGGCGCGGCTCGCGGTCGGCGTCCAGGGCCTCGCGCAGGCGGACGCCGCCTATCAGCTGGCGGCCGACTGGGCGCGCGACCGGCTGCAGGGCCGCGCGGTCAAGGGTCCGGAGAACCCGGACGGGCCGGCCGACCCGCTGATCGTACATCCCGACGTGCGGCGCATGCTGATGGACCAGCGCGCGTTCGTCGAGGCCGGCCGGGCCTTCGTGCTCTGGTCCTCGACGCTGATCGACGCGCATCAGCGCAACGACGACGCTGAGGCCGAGGCGCTGGTCTCGCTGCTGACCCCGGTGGTCAAGGGCTTCCTGACCGACAAGGGCTTCGAGAGCGCGGTGCTGGCGCAGCAGGTCTTCGGCGGCCACGGCTACATCGAGGAGACCGGGATCAGCCAGTTCGTGCGCGACGCCCGGATCGCGATGATCTACGAGGGCGCGAACGGCGTTCAGGCGCTCGATCTCGTCGGGCGCAAGCTCGGCGCGGGCGGCGGCAAGCCGATCATGGGCTTCTTCGGCCTGATCAAGGACTTCATCGCCGAGAACGCGGGCGAGGAGCGGCTGGCGGCCGATTTCCTGGAGCCGCTGAAGGCGGCGTCAAAGGACCTGCAGGCGGCGGCGATGTTCTTCGCGCAGGCGCGGGATCAAGGATCCGGACGCGGCGCTGGCCGGATCGAACGACTTCCTGCACCTGTTCGGCCATGTCTGTCTCGGCTACATGTGGGCGCGAATGGCGCTCGCGGCGCTAGACGGCGGCGAGGAATTCCACGCGGCCAAGCTGGTTACCGGGCGCTACTACATGGCGCGGCTGCTGCCGGCGACGGCGCTGCACCTGGCGCGCATCCGGTCGGGCGCAGGCCCGGTCATGGCGCTGCCGGCGGAGGCGTTCTGAAGCCGCGGCGGAACGAACAACGAGAGGGACGATCCACTTGGCCGACTACACGCTCTACTGCTTCGCGCAGTCCGGGAACTCCTACAAGCCGGCGCTGCTGATGGCGCTGGCCGGCGCCGACTGGGAGCCGAGGTTCGTCGACTTCTTCAACGGCGAGGCGCGGACGGACGCGTATCGCGCGATCAACCCGATGGGCGAGGTCCCGGTCCTCGAGCATGGCGACCTGCGGCTGACCCAGTCGGGCGTGATCCTCGACTACCTGGCGCAGCGGTTCCGCGACTATGCGCCGAAGTCCGAGGAGGAGCGGCGCGAGGTGCTGCGCTGGACGCTGTGGGACAACCACAAGCTGACCTCCTACATCGCGACGGGCCGGTTCATGATGAACTTCCTGCCGGAGGCGAAGCGCGACCCGGCGGTGATCGACTTCCTGCTCGGCCGGGCGCGGGCGGCGATGAAGGTGCTGGACGCGCATCTGGAGGGGCGCGACTGGATCGTCGCGGACCGGCTGACGATCGCGGACCTGTCCTGCATCGGCTATCTCTACTTCACCGACGAATTCGGCGCCGACATGGCCGAGTTCCCGAACATCGTCCGCTGGCGCGACGCGATCGCCGCCCAGCCGGGCTGGAAGCATCCCTACGACCTGATGCCGGGGCATCCGCTGCCGGCGCGGCGCCTGATCCTGGCGAGCGACCGGAGACATCCGATGACCGACGCCTTCATCTACGACGCGATCCGCACGCCGCGCGGCAAGGGGCGGGCGGACGGGGCGCTGCACGAGGTGACCTCGGTCCGGCTGTCGGCGGGGGTGCTGAACGCGCTGAAGGCGCGCAGCGGGCTGCCCGGCGACGCGGTCGAGGACGTGATCTGGGGCAATGCGACGCAGGTCGGCGAGCAGGGCGGGTGTCTCGCGCGCTCGGCCGTGCTGCTGTCGGATCTCGGGGAAGGCATCCCGGGCCTCTCGATCAACCGGTTCTGCGCGAGCGGCCTCGAGGCGGTGAACCTCGCCGCGAACCAGGTGCGCGCGGGCGCCGGCGACGGCTATGTCGCCGGCGGTGTCGAGATGATGAGCCGGGTGGCGATGGGTTCGGACGGCGCCGCGATCGCGGTGGACCCGAGTCTCGCGATGAAGACTCATTTCGTGCCACAGGGGATTTCCGCGGACATCATCGCGACCGAGTTCGGCTTCAGCCGCGACGATTGCGACGCGCTCGCGGTCGAGAGCCAGAAGCGCGCGGCGCGGGCCTGGGACGAGGGGCGTTTCGCGCGCTCGGTCGTGCCGGTGACGGACGGCAACGGGCTCGTTCTGCTGGAGCGCGACGAGCACATGCGGCCGGAGACCAACATGCAGTCGCTCGGCGCGTTGAAGCCGTCGTTCAAGGACATGGGCGAGGTGATGCCGGGCTTCGACGCGGTGGCGATCCTGAAATATCCGCACTTGGAGCGGATCAACCATGTGCATCACGCCGGCAATTCGAGCGGGATCGTCGACGGCGCGGCGGCGGTGCTGGTCGGCTCGGAGGCGTTCGGGCAGCGCCACGGGCTGGTCCCGCGCGCCCGGATCCGGGCGACGGCGCGGGTCGGGACCGATCCGACGATCATGCTGACCGGACCGGTTCCGGCGACGGAAAAGGCCCTGGCCGCGGCCGGAATGGCGATCGGCGACATCGAGCTCTTCGAGGTCAACGAGGCGTTCTCGGCGGTGGTGCTGCGCTTCCTGCAGGCCTTCGACGTCGACGCGGACCGGGTCAACGTCAACGGCGGCGCGATCGCGATGGGGCATCCGCTGGGCGCGACCGGGGCGATCATCCTCGGCACGGCGCTGGAAGAGCTGGAGCGCAGCGGCAAGGGCACGGCGCTGGTCACGCTCTGCGTGGCGAGCGGCATGGGCGCGGCGACGATCATCGAGCGGGTGTGAGGGTCATGAGCGTCATCGATCAGGACAAGCTGACCCCGCGCACCGGGTCGATCTATCCCGAGCCCTATGCGTCGGAGATGGCGGGGCGGTCTTCGCTGCGGCTGGGCGACGCCGGCGGGCTGACGCAGTTCGGCGCGAACCTGATTCGGCTGGAGCCGGGGGCGAAATCGTCGCTGCGGCACTGGCACGAAAACGAGGACGAGTTCGTCTGGGTCGTCTCGGGCGAACTGGTCCTGGTGCAGGACGCGGGCGAGACGGTGATGCGGCCGGGCGACTGCGCGGCCTTTCCCGCCGGATCGCCGGACGGGCATCATTTCCTGAACCGGACGGATGCGCCGGCCTCGTTTCTGGTCGTGGGCAGCAAGGCCAGGGCCGAGGTCGCGCATTATTCTGACGTGGATCTGGAATTGCGCGTGGCCGAGGGCAAAGCCGCTTTCTTCTACCGCGACGGCAGCCCCTGGGCGGGGCCGCGCTGAGCGGGCCGCTGATCAAGGAGACCTGAGATGGCGATCTTCGCCTATGACCTCGATGCGGACGGCGTCGCGACGATCGCCTGGGACCTGTCGGGCCGGTCGATGAACGTGCTGACCGAGGACGGCATCCGCGAGCTGGACGCCGCGATCGACCGGGCGCTGGGCGACGCGGCCTGCAAGGGCGTGGTCATCACCTCGGCCAAGGCGGATTTCGCGGGCGGCATGGACCTGAACGTGCTGGCGCGGATGAGGGAGGCGGCGGGCGCCGATCCGGCCCGGGGCCTGTTCGACGGGATCATGGCGCTGCACGGGCTGCTGAGGAAGATCGAGCGCGCCGGCATGGACCCGAAGTCGCTGAAGGGCGGCAAGCCGATCGCCTGGGCGAACCCGGGCCTGTCGGCTGGGATCGGGACCGAGATCGGGCTCGCCTGCCACCGGCGTTTCGTCGCGGACCAGCCGAAGGCGAAGGTGGGCCTGCCCGAGATCCTGATCGGGATCTTCCCAGGCGCGGGCGGCACGACGCGGCTGGTGCGGATGATGGGCGTGATGGCCGCGGCGCCGCTGCTGCTGGAGGGCAAGATGCTGGCGCCAAAGGCCGCGAAGAGCGCCGGGCTGATCGACGAGGTGGTCGCGCCCGACGATCTGCTGGCGGCGGCGAAGGCCTGGGTTCTGGGCGCGACCGACGCGGACATCGTCAAGCCCTGGGACGCGAAGGGCTACCGGATGCCGGGCGGCGCGCCGTATCACCCGGCGGGCTTCATGACCTATGTCGGCGCGAGCGCGATGGTGCTCGGCAAGACGCAAGGCGTCTATCCGGCGGCAAAGGCGATGCTGTCGGCGGTCTACGAGGGCGCGCTGGTCGGGTTCGACACCGCGCTGAGGATCGAGGCGCGCTGGTTCGTCGGGGTGCTGATGAACCCGTCGTCCTCAGCGATGATCCGCTCGCTGTTCATCAGCAAGCAGGCGCTGGAAAAGGGCGCGGTGCGGCCCGACGTGCCGGACGCGAAGGTGAGAAAGCTCGGCGTGATCGGCGCGGGCATGATGGGCGCCGGCATCGCGCATGTCGCGGCGCTGGCCGGGATCGAGGTCGTGCTGATCGACCGCGATCAGGATGCGGCGGACCGGGGCAAGGCGACGGCGGAGGGCATCCTCGCCGAGGGCGTGAAGCGGCGGAAGACGACCGAGGCGGCAGCGGCGGAGACGCTGGCGCGGATCACTCCGACGCCGGATTACGCCGGGCTGAACGGTTGCGACCTTGTGATCGAGGCGGTGTTCGAGGATGCGGGCGTCAAGGCCGAGACGACGCGGCGCGCCGAGGCGGAGATGGGCGCGGACACGATCTTCGCGACCAACACGTCGACGCTGCCGATCAGCGGGCTGGCCGGGGCCAGCGGGCGGCCAGAGCAGTTCGTCGGCATCCATTTCTTCTCACCGGTCCACAAGATGATGCTGGTCGAGATCATCAAGGGCGCCCGGACCGGCGACCGGGCGGTGGCGAAGGCGCTGGATTTCGTGCGCCAGATCCGCAAGACGCCGATCGTCGTCAACGACGCGCGGTTCTTCTTCGCGAACCGCTGCATCATCCCCTACATCAACGAGGGCGTGCGGATGGTCGCCGAGGGCGTCGCGCCGGCGCTGATCGAGAACGCCGCGCGGCAGCTCGGGATGCCGCTGGGGCCGTTGCAACTGGTCGACGAGACCTCGATCGACCTCGGCGTGCGGATCGCGAAGGCGACGCAGGCCGCGCTGGGCGAGGCATACCCGGAGAACCCGTCCGACGAGGTGCTGTTCGGCCTGGCCGGCGCGGGGAGGCTGGGGCGCAAGACGAAGGCCGGGTTCTACGCCTATGACGACAAGGGCAAGCGGCAGGGGCTGTGGCCCGGTCTGGCCGACACCTGGCCGGCGCGGCTCGACCAGCCGGACCTGGCCGAGGTGCAACAGCGGCTGGCGATGGTCCAGACGCTGGAGGCGGTCCGGGCGCTGGAGGAGGGCGTGCTGACCGACATCCGCGAGGGCGACGTCGGCGCGATCCTCGGCTGGGGCTTCATGCCGTGGTCGGGGGGGCCGTTCTCGTGGCTCGACATCCTTGGCGCCGGCCGAGCCGTCGAGATTCTGCGACGCGCTGGAGGCCACGCACGGAGCCCGCTTCGCCGCGCCGGCGCTGCTGCGCGAGATGGCGGCGCGGGGCGAGAGCTTCTACGGGCGGTTCCGGCCGGCCGAGGCTGCCTGAGCCGCGTCCGGCGATCAACTTGCGGTGACCGACGCAGCGCTTCGCTTGCCCAGCCGCCGCAGGGCGGGCAGTGTGTCGCGCGAGCAGCAGACCAAGAAAAGCAGAGAAGACCATGAGCAGCAAAGATAATCTACAAAGCCGCCGCCAGTTCGCCGGCCGGGCTCTTGCGGCGGGCGCCGGCGTGTTGGCCGCCGGTCCGGTCCTGGCGCAGTCCCTGCCGGCGGACGTGGTCCCCGAGCCGCAGGGGCTGAAGCGCCGGGTCTCGGGCAGCATGAACCGCGATTGGCGCGAGCATTTCCCGACGCTGAAGAACGACGCGATTCTCTGCGACCTGAACGACCGGGTGCTGCACTACTGGAGCGAGGACGGGTTCTACCGTATCTACCCGACGTCGGTGCCGTTCAACGAGGACATGACCAGGCGTGGGCGGACCGAGATCGTCCACAAGCGCCCTGCCCCGGAATGGCGCCCGACCCCGAGCATGATCGAGCGGAATCCGGACCTGCCGCGCTATGTCGGTCCAGGGCCGGAGAACCCGCTGGGCGTGCGCGCGCTGAACCTGAGCTGGCAGTACTACCTGATCCACGGCACCAACGACATCCGCAAGATCGGGCGCCAGTCGTCTTCCGGTTGCGTCGGCATGTTCAACGAGCACATCATCGAGGTGTTCGATCGCGCCCGCTTGGGCACGCAGGTCATGGTGCTCTGACGGCTCACGCCGCGCCAGCCGAGCGCGATCGCCGCCCGGAAAGCGCGACCATCGCGCCGGCGGCGGCGATCATCGCGATGCCGACGAAGTCCAGCGGCGCCAGCGTCTGGTCCCAGAGCACCCAGGCCCAGAAGCTGGCGGTCAGCAGGAACGCGTATTCGAAGACGGCGAGCGCCGAGGTCTCGCCGGACTGGTAGCCGCGCGCGATAAGGCCGACTGCGAGCAGCGAGCCGCTCGCCTGGACGAGGATCCAGAACAGCATTGCCGCGGTCGGCGCCTGCCAGGGCGTCGTCAGGAACGGAGCGGTCTCGATCCAGGCCAGCGGCGGCTCGGCGACGGCGAGGACGGCGAGCCCGACGGCGCCGGCCAGCATCAGCGCGCCGAAGAAGCCGGCGAGCAGCGCGCCGACCGGCTCGTCGGCGCAGATCTCGCGGGTCAGAAGGTTCGACAGCCCGTAGAGCGCGCCTGCGCCGAGCGGGACGAGCGCCATCACAGACAAGTTGGCCGGGTCGGGCCGCAGCATGATCAGCACCCCGAGAAAGCCCAGACTCACCGCCAGCGCGCGGCGCAGACCTACCGGGCGGCCGAACAGGAAGCGTGCGAACAGCAACACCCAGAGCGGCGCGGTGAAGAGCGCGGCGCCCACCTGTGCGATCGGCATGACGGGCAATGCGGAGAAGTAGAGCAGCATCGCCGAGGCTTGGACCGCTGAGCGCAACGCAACGGCGGCGGGGCGCAGCGGGCGCATCCCAAGGCCCAAAAGGACTGCGGCGAGGACCAGGATCGGCAGAGCCATCGCGCCGCGCAGCAGGTGGAACTGCCACAGGCCGGCGGCGTCCGAGATCAGCCGGACGAGGTTGTCGGTCAGGCCGAGCGTGGCCATGCCGGCAAGAATCATCCCGGCGCCTGCGGCGGGGCCCTGGAGCATCTGTCTCATGCAGGCGCCATATCCGGGCCGCGCGGCTTTCCCAAGCCCCGATCGTAGGCTATGCAGTCGGCGACGCCTGTCGGCGACCCCCTGCCCCCATGTCCGCAACATGCAGCGACGATCGACCACCGCCTTGGAGAAATATGCCCGCTTGGAGGCGCTCGGCCAGTGGCGCGAGGCCGAGGGCGCCGAGCCGTGCGAGGTTGTGGTCAGTTTCGGCGAGACGACGCTGATTCTGACCGACCTCGCCGAGCGGCCGCTCGGGCATTGGGCGCTGGCCGGCGTCCAGGCGATCGGGCGCGACGGCGCGGCGCAGGTCTACGCGATGAGCGAGGCCGGCGGCGAGACGCTGACGATCGGCGACGCCGACATGGTCGGGGCGATCGGCGCCGTGACGCGCGCCCATCGACCGCGCCGGCAGTTGGCTGCCCCGGAGTTCGCCGAGGCGGGGCTGGGCGCCCTATCTGACGGCGGCGGTCCTTTTCGCAGGCCTGGTCGCGCTGGCCCCGGATCTGGTGCGCGGCCAGGCGGCGCGGATGGTGCCGCCCGAGGCCGCCGAAGAATTCGGCGACCAAATGCTGTTGCAGATCATGGCCGCCCGCGGGCCGCTCTGCGCCGATCCGGCGGGGCGACGGGCGCTGGCCGAACTGGCGGTCAAAGTCTCGCATGGCGAGACGGCGCGGCTGAGGGCGCTCGACCTCGGATCGGCCCCCATCGCGGTCCTTCCGGGGCCGACGGTGCTGCTGGGGCGCGTCGCGCTTTCGCATTCCGAGGACCCAGCGGAGATCGCTGGCTGGCTGGCGCTTGCGCTGGCGCGCGAGGAACTGCGTCCAGGGCCGGAGCGGCTGATGGCTGCGGTCGGACCGGTCGCCAACGTGCGCTACATCTTCACGGGGCAGATCACCGAGGCCGCGCTGGCGAGGGCATCGCAGGCAGCGCTGGGACCGCCCTTGCAAGACGAAATAGAGGCGGCCTTCGCCCGGCTGCGCGAAGCGGGGCTGGCGACAGGCCCGTTCGCCGATGGCCTGCGTCGGGCCGGAATAGAAGCTCCGATGGCGAGCGAGGAGGGAGCGCCGGCCCTAGACGCGCGAGACTGGGCGATGCTGAAGAGCCTCTGCCAGCGTTGACGCACGCCTTGGCTTGAACCGTTCGGCTGGCGCAGATCTTTGTCGACGCGACAGGTTCGATCTCTTCCCTCAGCGCCGATCAGCTTACGGGCACAGGCTTCGGTTGGATTGGCAGGTCGGCCGGATCATCGTGCGTTTCGGGACCTGCGAACGCCAGGTCAGTCAGTAGAGGTGGCTCGGTCCGTTTGAACAGCTTCCGGGCTGCCGTTAAGTGGATATCCGTCTTGGCTACGCCGCCGCCGGGATTGGGGTCGACCCCACCTCAAACTCCGATCCCTGCGCCTGTCTCCGGTTCGGAGGGGGCTGTAGGCGCAGAGGCAGTTGTACCGTCGCCGGCCCACCAAAGCCTTGGCGGCCTGGTCCATACTCGATGCGCCGGTTCCTTGCGACTACGCTGGCGTCACCCGACCCGCGTCCAGCCGCAGGATCCGGTCCATACGCGACGCTAGGTCGGGGTTGTGCGTGGCGATCAGCGCGGCGAGGCCAGTTCCCCGGACGAGGTCGAGCAGCACGTCGAAGACGCGGGTTGATGTCTCGGGATCGAGGTTGCCGGTCGGCTCGTCGGCGAGGAGCAGGCGCGGCCGGTTCGCCAGCGCCCGGCAGAAGGCGACGCGCTGCTGCTCGCCGCCGGACAACTCGGCCGGACGGTGCGACTCGCGCGCGGACAGCCCGACCGCGGCGAGCAGTTCTCGGGCGCGGGCCCCGGCCTCGGCGCCGCCAACGCCGGCGGCGCTCTGGGGAAGCGCGACGTTCTCGCGCGCGGAGAACTCGGGCAACAGGTGGTGGAACTGATAGACGAAGCCGATTGTGTCGCGCCTGAGCCGGGTGCGCTCGACGTCGCGGAGGCCCTCGGTTGAAACGCCGCCGATCGCGACGGCGCCGGATGTCGGCGTGTCGAGCAGGCCCGCGACATGCAGCAGCGTCGACTTGCCGGCGCCGGAGGGCGCCACCAGCGCCACGACTTCGCCGGCTGCGAGCGTCAGCGTCGCGCCGGCCAGCGCCACGACCTCGCCGGGCGTGCCGGCCCCGTATATCTTGCGCACGGCGTCGAGACGAAGCGCCTCACTCATAGCGCAGCGCCTCGACCGGGTTCAGGCGGGCCGCGTTGCGGGCCGGGGCCAGCGTGATCAGGAAAGAGAGGCCCAGCGCCATCGCGGCGACCGCGGCGACATCCTGGAGACGCAGGCGAGCGGGAATCTCGGTCAGGAAGCGCACCTCGGGGTTCCAGACGCTGCCCCCCGAGACCCATTCGACGATGGCCTGGATGTCCTGGATGTAGAGGGCGAACAGGCAGCCGAGGACTACGCCGAGCACTGTCCCTGCGACGCCGATCCCCGCGCCGCACATGAAGAAGATGCGCATGATCGCGCCGCGGGTCAGTCCCATCGTACGCAGGATGCCAATGTCGCGGCCCTTGTTCTTCACCAGCATCACGAGGCCGGAGATGATGTTCAGCGCCGCGATCAGCACGACGAGGCTGAGGATGATGAACATCACGCGCCGCTCGACGTCGAGCGCGTCGAGGAAGGCGCCCGACGCGTCGCGCCAGGTCCAGATCAGCGCGCGCTCGCCGGCGGCCTCAGCGAGCGACGCACGCAGGGCGTCGACTTCGGCGGGATCGGCGGTGAAGACCTCGATTTCGTCGGCGGCGCCGTCGCGGTTGAAGAAGCTCTGCGCCTCGGCGAGCGGCATGTAGACCCGGGTGCGGTCGATGTCGAAGCGGCCGACGCCGAAGATGTAGACGACCTCGTAGTCGTTGATCCGCGGCGTCGATCCAAACGGCGTGTCGAGCCCTTCCGGCGAGATCAGCGTGACCACGTCTCCAACCGCAACCCCAAGTTCGCGCGCCACGCCGATGCCGATCGCGACCCCTTCGTCAAGCCGGCCGATGTCGCCGAAGCCGGTTTCGGGCTCGGCGACCAGCGGCACGGCCTCCAGATCCTTCGTGCGGGTTCCGAGCACCTCGACGCCGGAGTTGCGGCCGTTTGCGGCGGCCATCACCTGGCCGCGGATCAGAGGAGCAGCGCGGACAACTCCAGGCACCGCTGCGACGCGCTCCGCCACTTTGTCGTAATCCAGGATGAGGCGGCTGGCGTTGCCAAGCTCGTCCATCACCGGCGATTGCAGCACGGTTACATGGGCATTGGCGCCGAGGATGCGGTCGGTGAACTCCTCGCGAAAGCCGATCATCACCGCCTGGACGACAATAAGCGTCGCGACGCCCAGCATGACGCCGATCAGCGCGTACCAGGCAATGACCGAGATTCCGCCATCCTGGCGACGGGCGCGCAAATAGCGCCAAGCGATCTGGCGCTCGTGGGCCGCGAAGGGCGGCGGGTCGGTCCGGGTCACGTTGTTCCTCGAGGCTTTGGCGGCGCGGACCCTGTTCCGACGCGGGCCTGGGGTCAACCGCTATCGACGTGGGCCGATCCGCAGCGGCCAGGCTTCTGCGGAACATCGGCGTGCAACGGGGCGGGCGCGTCCAGAGCTGATGGCGAGGTCGGGCACACTGATCCCTGCCCCCACCATTTCGGTCACCTTCGTCCCGCGCAAGTCGTTGAAGCGAAGCTCGGGACGGATGTCGAACTCGGCGCCGTACTCGCTGACCTCGCGCGAGAGCCGGGCCGGGTCCCAAGTGTCGCCCGCTTCGGCTTCAGTATCAGGCGCCGCGAAATCGGCGCCTTGTCGATGATGGCTTCGGCGGCGTTTTGTTTTAGCCTTGGACTGCCTCCTCAGCAATCCGTCTCGACTTACAGACGGAACGCCACCGTCTCGCGACCGACCCATGCTTCCATCAGCGCGCGACGGCAGCGTCGCTCCGCTTCCTCCGGCGGCACCGCCATGGGTAAGCTCTCCGAGGCGATGCGGGTCGTGTCCAAGGTGATGCGCCGCGCCTCGACGAGGGCGGCGTCATGGTCCTCGTCGGCGCGGGCCAGCTGCCACTTCAGCGCCTGCGGCAGTTCGGTTTCCTGGCCCCGCGTCAGTTCCAGGACGTCGCCCTCGCGGGGGGCCACCAGATCGTCAGGTGCGATCGTCGCGACCGAGGCCCGCCCGCGCATGACGAAGCGGATCACGCCCTCGGTCTCGACGGCGTCGAAGCCGAAACGCCGCGACAGCGTGGCGATCGATTCGCGCGGGCTTTCCAGCGCTGTGATGGCATAGCCCTCGACCGCGCCCCAGAGGCCGGTGACGTCGATGCGGTCCTCGGGGAGCCCGGCGCGCAGGCAGAGATGCCGGACCAGTGCGGCCAGCGACACCGCGCCGAGAGGCCCGGTCAGCCAGTGCCCAAGGCGCCAGTTGGGTCCGTTGGTCCAGACGTCCGAGAGTGCTGGAAAGAACGGATAGGGCCGCGCGTCCCAGGTCCAGGCGGCGCACTCGGGACGCGGGCCATCCGGCCGCCATAGACGGACGACACCGGGTTGTTCGCGGCCTCGCCCCACCAGAGATACGTCGCCTCGAGATAGGCCCGCTGGACCGCGTCGTCGCGCCAGCCCCGCGAGAAATGCGGCGTGAAGCTCTCGGACGACGTCGGGTCGAAGAACACGTTGGACTGCTTGGCGCCCCGGTCGATGGCCGGGCAGCCCAGTTCGGTCAATCAGATCGCCTTGGACTCGGGAGCCCATGCCGTCGGCGTGCCGCTCTCCACCCCGCCCGGGCGGTCGTTATGCGCACCTTGCGCAATGATTTCCTATGCCCCTGCGGTGGACGCAGTACCGTTGTACTGCCATCCAGCGAAGATCGCGAGTGCGAACCTTGTTCCAGCGACGCATGAAGGGCCGATCGCCGCTTGGTCCGCACGCTCGCCCACATTGGCGTGCGACTTCGTCACTGGTTACAGAGCTCCGCTCCCGGGCTCGCCTCACGGCGCACCGCCAGTCCGTCCAGGAAGACGTCGATCAGAAGGGTGGCCTTGGCCTGCCAGCCGGGACCGTCGTGGGCGTAGCATAGGCCGAAAAGGGTTCGCAGCACGTCGTCCGCCGCGACGTCGCCGCGGAGCGCGCCGGCCTCCCGCGCTCGGCGCATCAGCGCGTCTGTCGCGGCGACGAGGAGCGTGCGCGAGTTGGCGAAGAGTTGCTGCGCGCCCTCCGTCGACGGCGCGAGGGCCGCGAGCATGCCGCGCTTGGTGGCGACAACGCCGATGTTGGCGTGGAGCCAGCGGCGCAACGCGTCGGCTGGCTCTGCGTCGGCCGGCAGCTGTCGGGCGAGGGCGACCAACTGGTCAATCTCGTCTCGGTACACCGACTGAAAGAGCGCCTCTCGGGTCGGGAAGTGCCGGTAGAGCGTGCCAATCCCGAGGCCTGCGCAACGTGCCACCGTCTCGAGACCGACGTCGGGACCGCCTTAGGCGAAGACGGCGTGCGCGGCGTCGAGCAGCAGTTTGCGGTTGCGAAGCGTATCCGACCGCGGCTTCCGACTTGCTGCATTCGGCTCCCGTTCCATGTTCGGAACTGTAGCCGCTTGAAACAGCTCATGCAAAACGGAGGCATCCTCCGTATTAGCCGCTCAGGCGCTCGAAACGGCGCCGTGCGGCCGAAGCAGGATGTATCCGCGCGCCGCCTGAACCTAGGGTGACGCGAGCTTGAGCTCAACCGAGCGCCTTGGCGAACCCAAATCACCGGAGTAGCCCACCCACCTTACACTCACTCCTAACGGTGCGCCGCGGGAGGTCGTCCTCGACGACCTGCGCACCTCACTGCTGGATCTGCTGCGCGAGCGGCTGGCATTGACAGGGACAAAGAAGGGCTGCGACCGCGGCCAATGCGGAGCGTGCACCTTGCTGGTCGACAGACGCCGGGTCAACGCTTGCCTGCAGCTCGCCGCGACGCTCGAGGGCGCGGTCGTCGAGACGACCGAAGGGCTGGCGGACGGCGATCGCCTCCACCCCGTGCAGGAGGCGTTCATCGCGCATGACGGCTTTCAATGCGGCTACTGCACGCCGGGACAGATCATGAGCGCGGTCGGCCTGCTGTGCGAGGGCGAGTGCGGGACGGACCCCGAGCGCATCCGCGAAGGCATGAGCGGCAATCTCTGCCGCTGCGGCGCCTATGACGGAATCGCGGCGGCGGTGCTGGACGCGGCTGAACGCATGGCCGAAACTGACCGGAGGACCGCATGACGCCGTTCGAACTCCTGCGCCCGGCCACACTCGACGAGGCGGTCGCGGCGGCGGCAGCGCCGGGCGCGGCGCTGCTGGCCGGCGGCACGAACCTCGTAGACCTGATGAAGACCGGCGCCGCGCGTCCGACGCTTCTGGTGGACCTGGGGCAGGCGCCCGGGCTCGACCGGATCGAGATGCTGGAGGACGGCGGCGCCCGGATCGGCGCGATGGTTCGCAATGCCGATCTCGGGCGCGATGCGGCGTTCGCGCGGAGTTTTCCTTCGGTGGCCGAAGCGCTGCTGTCCGGCGCCTCGCCGCAATTGCGCAACGCGGCGACGGTGGGCGGGAACCTGATGCAGCGCACGCGCTATCCGTATTTCTTCGACCCGGCGAGCGCGTGCAAGTTGCTGTACGGGCTGCGCCTGGACCGCTGCGGGCCTTCTTCATCCGCATCCAGGCACGGCGCGGACACCAGACCGCGGCGGTCGCCGTCGGGCTTACGGCGCCGTTGAACGCCTGGATCTTCGACCACCGCATCGCCTGGGCGAAGGCGCAGCAGCACCAGGACGTGCGCGAACGACCTGTGAGATGTTCGAAGCCGAGCTGTCGAGCCTTGTTCCTTAAGTCGGGCCTTTCGATGGCTTGAATTCGGATCCGCGGCAGCACTTGGCTCTCAAGCCCCCGCTCTGCCGCTTAACGCACGTTCAGCCGCCGAGACTCGAAGCGCGCACGATCAGTTCGACCGGCGTGCGCCGTTCCGGCGCGGGCCGTGCGCCGTGCTCGAGCCAGGCGAGCAGGGTCGCCGCCGCCTCGCGGCCGAAGCCGGCAATGCCGCATCGCACGGAGCTCAGCGCGGGATGGCTGAGCGCGCTTTCCTCGATGTCGTCGAAGCCTACGACGCGGAACTGCGGCCCCACCGGAACAGCGTGCGCCGCCAGTCCTGCCATTAGGCCAAGCGCGACAAGGTCGCTGAAGCACAGCGCTGCATCGAAGCGCGGACGGGCCCCGGCCAGCTTCGCGGCCATCAGGCGGCCGAAGGCCCGGCTCGGCCGTCCGGCGAAACTGCTCTCGGCCAGCCCCGCCGTCGCCATCGCCGCGCGCCAGCCAGACATGCGTTCCTGCGTCACCGGCCGGTCAGCCAGCCCGCCGACAAAGGCGATTTGCCGAGCGCCGAGCCCAAGCAGGTGCTCAGTCGCCAACAATCCGCCGGCCGCGTAGTCAGGCGCGGCGAAAGGGAAGAGATCGGTCCGCGCGTCGACACGGCGCAGCACCTGTATCGCAGGCAGACCGGCGCGAGCCACACGGTCAAAGCCTGCCAACCCCTCGCCATACGCCGGCGAAATCACCAGCGCGGCGACACCGTGCTCGATCATCGTGCCTATGACGCGCTCCTGCGTCCTGGAGTCCTCGTCGACATTGCCGATTACCGTCGCATATCCGCGGCGGGCGAATTCCATCTGCGCGCTCGTGGCGAACTCGGTGAAGAACGGATTTCGCAGGTCGTTGATGACCAGCCCGATCAGCCCGCCGCTGGCGCCGCGCAGATGCGCGGCCGTGCGGTTGTAGACGTAGCCGAGCGCCGCGATGGACGCCGTGACCCTCGCCCGTGTCGCATCGCGCACCAGCGGGCTCGCGCCCAGCACCAGCGAGACCGTCGATTTCGAGACGCCGGCATGGCGCGCCACGTCGACGATCGTCGGCCGGCGGCTCATCGCCTGCCGCCGAGGCGGCCCGAAGATGACCCAAGCCCCTTCGTTCTAGCACGCCGACCGCCACCAATGCCTACGGCGCGAAGGGATGCGGGCTGTCTCACAGCCCGTGATCGGCCCGTATCATGTCCGCCGCCTTCTCGGCGATCATCATTGTCGGCGCGTTCGTGTTCGACGACACCAGCTGCGGCATCACAGATGCATCCGCCACGCGCAGCCTATCGACGCCGTTGAACCGGAGGCGTGGGTCGACTACCGCGCCTGCGTCCGCACCCATCCGGCAGGTGCCGACCGGGTGGTGGTCGGTCTTGGCCGTCGCGCAGGCATAGGCGATGCGCTCGGCTTCGGTCCGCACCTCGGGACCGGGCTGCCGCTCGGCCAGCACGAAGGGCCGGAGCGGCGCCTGCGCCATGATCTCGCGGGCGAGTTCCAGTCCGCGCAGCGACATCTCGCGGTCATGGGGGTCCTGCCAGTAGTTCGGGTCGATCAGCGGGGCTGCGGCCGGATCGGCGCTGGCGAGCCGCACAGTGCCGCGCGAACGTGGCCGCAGATAGGCCGAGTTCAGCGTGACGCCGCCATTCGGCATCGCGGCCACGCCGGCCTCGATCCCCGAGCCGAGCCCGAGATGGAGCTGGATGTCGGGCGAGCGGGCGTCCGGGTCTGCGTACCAGAAGCCGCCGGTCTCGAAGAGGCTCGATGCGACAGGGCCGCGCTTCGTCGCCAGGTATTGCAGCCCGGCGAGCGCCGACCAGAGCGGCTTCGCGTAGCGGTCGTAGGTGTGCGGCCCGGTGACTTCGCAGACCACGAAGAGGTCAAGGTGATCCTGCAGGTTCGCCCCGACCTCCGGCTGGTCGAGGACCGGCGTCACGCCGACCTCGGCCATATGCTCGGCCGGGCCGACGCCCGACAGCATCAGGAGCCGCGGCGAGCCGATCGCGCCCGAGGCCAGCACGACCTCGCGGTCGGCGGCCAGGAGCGTCCCGTCCATCAGCTCGACGCCTTGCGCCCTGCCCTTGTCGATCAGGATCCGCCGGACCTGCGCGCCGGTTCGCACGGTCAGGTTCGCCCGCCCGCGCGCAGGGCGCAGATAGGCGACCGAGGCCGACGAGCGCCGCGCGTCGCGCTGGGTCAGCTGGTAATAGCCGACGCCGTCCTGGCTGGCGCCCGTCATGTCGTGGTTGCGCGGGATGCCGAGCGCGGCGGCGGCCTCGAAATATGCCTCGCAGATCGGCAGCGGCGCGCGCGGCTGGGACACGCCGAGCGGGCCGCCCTGGCCGTGGTGGCGGTCGTCAAAGGTGTCGTTGTCTTCGGCCTTGCGGAAGTAGGGCAGCACGTCCTCGTAGGACCAGCCGTCGCAGCCCAGCTGGCGCCATTCGTCGTAATCGAGCGCGTTGCCGCGCGTGTAGATCTGCGCGTTGATCGACGAGCCGCCGCCGATGACGCGGGCCTGCGTGTAGCGCAGCACGGCGCCGTTCAGGCGCCGCTGCGGGACCGTGCTCCAGCCCCAGGCGCCGATCCCCTTGGTCATCTTCGCGAAGCCGGCCGGCAGGTGGTAGAACGGGTGCCGGTCCTGTCCGCCGGCCTCGAGCAGCAGCACGCGCGCATCCGCGGCCTCGGACAGCCTTGCCGCGAGCACGCAGCCGGCCGAGCCGCCGCCGACGACGATGAAATCCCAGGTTTCCGCCATCACATCCTCGGAATGGACAGGCCGCCATCGACCGGGATGACGGCGCCGGTGGCGAAGGCCATGCGGCCCTCGACCAGCGGCAGGACGACGCTGGCGATGTCGGCAGGGTCGCCCCAGCGGCCGGCGGGCACCATCCCGCCCGCGATCCGGGCGTCGTGGGCGGCGCGCGCGGGCGCGGTCATCGCGCTGGAGATGATGCCGGGGCGCAGTTCGTAGACGCCGATCCCGAGTGGGGCGAGGCGCGCCGCGAAGAGCTTGGCCATCATCGCGGCGCCAGCCTTGGAGACGCAGTATTCGCCGCGCTCGATCGAGGCGAACTCGGCGTTGACCGAGGTGACGAAGATCATCGAGCGGTAGCCGGCGGCCTCGCGCGCCGCCATGCGCCGCGCGACCGCCTGGGCGAGGAAGAAGCCGCCGCGCAGGTTGATCGCCATCGCCCGGTCCCAGCTTTCGAGCGACATCTTGAGCAGGTCGCCCCGGACCAGGGCCGGGACGCCTGCGTTCGAGACCAGCGTCTCGACCGGACCCATCGCGTGCCTCGATCCGGTCTACCAGCGCATCGAGGCCCTCGGCGTCGCGCAGGTCATGGCGGAAATAGCGCGCCGCCGGGCCGAGCCCGGCCAGCGCTTCGGTCACGGCGGCCGCGTCTTCCGGAGCCTCGGCCACGATGGCGACCGCGAAATCCGCGCCGGCGAGCGCCTGCGCGACGCCGAGGCCGATGCCCTGCTGGCCGCCCGAGATCAGCGCGACGCGGCTCAAGCCTCCAACTCCCGCCGGATGTGGTCGCCGGTCCGGAGCGCCATCGCGGCCACGGTCAGCGCGGGGTTGACCGCGGCCGAGGTTGGCAGCGCGCTGGCGTCGGCGACGTAGAGGTTCGGATGGTCCCAGGCGCGGCCCTGCGGGTCGACCACCGACGCGGCGGGATCGTCGCCGATCCGGAGCGTGCCGCATTGATGCGAAGGCACGCGGCCGTCCCAGAGGCGAGACAGGACCAGCGGAAAGCCGGCGGCGCGGAAGACCTCGCGCACCTTCGCGGTCAGGCGGCGATGCGCGGTCATGTTCGAGCGGCGCCAGACGAGCTGGATGTCCGCGCCGTTCAGCACGACGCGGCTGGCGGGGTCGGGCAGGTCCTCGGAGATCGCGTAGACGTCGATCGCATGGCCCGAGACCCAGCGCGCGGCGGGCATCGGCAGCGCGGGCACAAAGGACTTCAGGATGTCGGGCACGACGCGCCCGAGAAGCTGCACGTTGCCGAGCGGCGGGCCGCCTGCCCCATCGTCCAGGTACCAGTCATTGAGGCCGAAGGTCTTCTGGTAGACGCTGTCGTTGCGAAAGCGCGGGTCGATCGCGATGAACGCGCTGGCGTTGTGGTTCATGAAGCAGCGCCCGACCTGATCCGAGCGGTTCGCGAGACCGGAGGCGAGCAGTAGCACCGCCGACTGGACAGCGCCGGCGCAGAGCGCGACGGCGCCGGGGTTCAGGCGCCGCTCGGCGCCGTTCTCGCGGTAGACGACCTGCGTGATCCGGCCGCCCGCGCCGGCCTTTAGGCCCGTCACGCGGGCGTCGGTGACCAGCGTGACGCTTGGATGCGCGAGCGCTGCCGCCAGCCCGCAGGTCTCGGCGTCCATCTTGCCGCAGCGCGTGTCGGGATAGCCGTCCCAGGTCGTGCGCCCGCCGGCCAGCCAGCGCTCGATGTCGACGCCGAGCGGCAGCGTGAACGGATGCGCGCCGGCCTTCGCCAGCCGCGCGCGCACCCGCGCGATGGCCGGCTCGTCGGGCACCGGGGGATGCGGATAGGCGCCGCCATGCGGCGGCTCGGTCGGGTCGTCGCTCCCGTCGCCGCGCACCTGGTAGAGCGCCTCGGCCGCATCGTACCACGGCGCGAGCTCCTCGTAGGGGAACGGCCAGGCCGGCGAGACGCCGTCGGCGTGCTGCATCTCGGCGAAATCCTCGGCGCGGTAGCGCATCAGCACCGCGCCGTAGAGCTTTGAATTCCCGCCGACATGGTAGTAGTTGCCCGGCTTGAAACGCGCGCCGTCCGCGTCGATCCAGGTCTCGTCGGACAGGAACGCGCTGTTGCGGAAGATCCGGTTCGGGTCGCGCGCCGGCGCGTCGTCGGGGATCTGACGGCCGCGCTCAAGGATGACGATCCGCGCGCCAGTTGGCGCCAGCGTCGCGGCCAGCGTCGCTCCGCCCATGCCGGAGCCGATGATGACGATGTCAGGCGAAGCGCCGGTCATCAGGCGAGGCGCGCCTCGGTCTCGGGATCGAAGATCACGGCCTTCTCCATGTTGACGGCGAAGGGAAAGCGCTCGCCGGCGCGCACCGCGGCGTCGGCGCGGAAGCGGCCGGTTACGTCGCGTCCGCCCATGTGCGTGACGACGAAGGTGTCGGCGCCGGCAGGCTCGGTGACCTCGACCAGCGCCTCGACCTCGTGGATCGCGGCGCTGTTACGGTCGGCGCTGTCGCGGTCGGTGATCGCCTCGGGGCGGATGCCGAGCATCACGTCCCGCCCTTCGAGCCCGGCGCCCTTGCCCGGCGCCAGCGGCAATTGCGCGGTCTGCCCGTCTCCCAGCCGGACCTCGGCGACCGGCGCGCCGTTCGCGCCGACGATCTTCGCGGGAAAGAGGTTCATCGACGGCGACCCCATGAAGCCCGCGACGAACATGTTGGCGGGATTGTCGTAGATCTCCTTCGGCGTGCCGAGTTGCTGGACGTAGCCGCCATACATGACCGCGATCCGGGTCGACAGCGTCAGCGCCTCGATCTGGTCGTGGGTGACGTAGACGATCGTCGTCCCCAGCTTCTGGTGCAGCTTCTTGATCTCGGTGCGCATGTCGACGCGCAGCTTGGCGTCGAGGTTCGACAGCGGCTCGTCGAACAGGAACACGTCCGGCTCGCGCACCAGCGCGCGGCCCATCGCGACGCGCTGGCGCTGCCCGCCAGAGAGCTGTCCGGGCTTGCGGTCGAGAAGCTGGGTGATCTGGAGAAGCTCGGCGACCTTCTTCACCGCTGCATCGCGCTCGGGTTTCGCCACGCCCTGCATCTCGAGCCCGAAGGCCATGTTCTGCGCGACGTTCATGTTCGGGTAGAGCGCGTAGGACTGGAACACCATCGCGATGTTGCGGTCCGCCGGCCGCACGCCGTTCATCGAGCGGCCCTTGATGGAGATGTCGCCGGTGGTGACCTCCTCCAGCCCCGCGATCATGTTCAACAGCGTTGACTTGCCGCAGCCGGACGGGCCGACCAGCACGAGGAACTCGCCCTCGTCGATGGTGATCTCGGTCTCGTGCAGCACCTTGACGGTGCCGTAGGACTTCGTCGCGTTGCGGATGTCGAGAAATCCCATCGGCCCCTACCCCTTTACCGAGCCGGCCATCAGGCCGCGCACGAAGTACCGCCCCGCCACGATGTAGACGAGCAGCGTCGGCAGCGCGGCCATGATCGCGCCGGCGAAGTGAACGTTGTATTCGCGCACCCCCGTCGAGGACTGCACGAGGTTGTTCAGCGCCACCGTCATCGGCTGGCTGTCGAAGTCCGAGAACGAGGCTCCGAACAGGAAGTCGTTCCAGATGTTGGTGAACTGCCAGATCACGCAGACCACCGCGATCGGCCCCGAAGACGGCAGCATGATCCGCCGGAAGATCGTGAAGAAACCTGCGCCGTCGATCATCGCCGCGCGCACCAGTTCGGTCGGGAATTGCGCATAGTAGTTGCGGAAGTAGAGCGTCGAGAAACCGATGCCGTAGACGAGGTGCACGAAGATGAGCCCCGGCACCGTGCCGGCGATCCCCATCAGACCAAGCACGCGCGCCATCGGGATCAGCACGATCTGGAACGGGATGAAGCAGCCGAAGAGCAGTAACCCAAAGATCAGCGTGTCGCCGCGGAAACGCCATTTGGTCAGCACATAGCCGTTCAGCGCCCCGAGCACCGTAGATAATGCGACCGCCGGCACGACCATCAGGATCGAGTTCAGGAAGTAGGGCTTGAGGCCGGTCGCCGCGACGCCGATCTGCGCGGTCGACCAAGCCGAGGCCCACGGCGCGAGCGTCCACTGGCTCGGCAGGTTCATCATTCCGCCGGCCTGGATCTCGCTGAGAGGTTTCAGCGAGTTGACCGCCATCACGTAGAGCGGCAGCAGGTACCACAGGCAGAAGATCGCGAGCAGAAGGTATATCAGCAGGCGGGCGCCGCGGCCGGTGCGGACGACCTGGGACGAACCCGATCCGCCGCCCGGGGGCGCGGGACCGCGCACGGCGGCGATCGAGGCTTCGGCGTCGGGGGAGCTTGCCATCACTTGCGCTCCCGAAGTTCGGACCAGAGATACGGCACGATGATCGCGCCGATCATCATCAGCATGATCACGGCCGAGGCCGCGCCGATGCCCATCTGGTTCCGCGTGAAGGTGTAGGAATACATGAAGGTTGCAGGCAGTTCGGTCGCTGTGCCCGGACCGCCTCCGGTCAGCGCGATCACGAGGTCGTAGGACTTGATCGCCATGTGGGCGAGCACAACGAAGGCGGACATGAAGGCGGGGCGCAGCTGCGGGATCACGATGCGGCGGTAGAGCGCCCAGTTCGAGGCGCCGTCGATCTGGGCGGCCTTGAGCATCTCGTTGTCGATGCCACGCAGGCCGGCGAGGAACATCGCCATCACGAAGCCGCTGGTCTGCCAGACCGCGGCGATGACGATCGTGTAGATCGCCATCTGGCTGTCCTTGATCCATTCGAACGTGAACGTCTCCCAGCCCGCCGACCGCATGACGGCTTGCAGTCCGATGCCCGGGTCGAGGAACCACTTCCAGGCGGTGCCGGTCACGATGAAGCTCAGCGCCATCGGGTAGAGGTAGATCGTGCGGATGAAGCCCTCCGCTCGGATCTTCTGGTCGAGCAGGATCGCGAGACCGAGGCCGAGCGCACAGCAGATCACGATGTAGAGCGACGCGAAGATCGCGAGGTTGATCAGCGCGGTGTTCCAGTTCCGCAAGCTGAACAGCCGGTCGTAGTTCTGCCAGCCGACCCAGCCGAAGGACGGCAGAATCCGGCTGTCGGTAAAGGACAAAAACACGGTGAACAGGATGAAGCCGTACACGAAGACCAGCACCACGGCGAGGCTCGGGCTCAGCACGATCTTCGGCAGGTTGTCGCGCAGCCAGTCGGACCGACCGGCGCTGCCCGCGCTCGCAGGCTGGGTCATGGCTCTGGCTCCCGCAAGGAGGGACGGGCCGGCCGCGCGGCCGGCCCTGCGGATCAGCAGGTCACATCGAGATCTCGACCGCGCTTACCAGTTCCTGGGTTGCGGTCTGGCTGTCGTACTCGCCGTTGAAATGCGCGGTGATCACGTCGTACATCGCGTTCTTGACCGCGGCCGGGTTCGCGTGTCCGTGCGCCATCGAGCCGAACAGGTTGCCGCTCGCCGCGGCCGCCTTGAGCTCCTCGTAGGCCTTCTGGCCGCAAGCGTCGAAGCTCTCGACCGACACATCGGTGCGGGCCGGGACCGAACCCTTGACCTTGTTGAAGGCGATCTGGAATTCGGGGCTCATGATCGCCTTGGCCAGCGCCTCCTGCTCGGGAGAGATCGCGTCGCCCTGCTTGAACATCGCGAACTGGTCGGTGTTGAAGGTGACCTCCTCTTGGGTGCCGGGGAAGCGGAAGCACAGGAAGTCCTCGCCCGGGACCTTGCCCGCGTTCAGGAACTCGCCCTTGGCCCAGTCGCCCATGAACTGGAACGCCGCGTCGCCGTTGATCACCATGGCGCTCGCCAGGTTCCAGTCGCGCCCCGAGAAGTTGTCGTCGACGAAGCCGCGGATCACCGTCATGCGGTCGAACACCTCGGTCATCGTGTCCGAGCCGAGCGCCTCGGGGTCGAGGTCGACCATCGTCTGCTGGTAGAATTCCGGTCCGCCGGTGGCCATCAGCACCGCGTCGAAGATCGTCGCGTCCTGCCAGGGCTGCCCGCCATGCGCGACGGCGACCTTGCCGGAATCCTGGACCGCCTGCATCGCGGCCACCAGCTCGTCCCAGGTCTGCGGCTCGGCAATGCCAAGCTCGTCGAGGATCGCCTTGTTTGCCCAGACCCAGTTCGTCGAGTGCACGTTGACGGGGGCCGCGACCCACTGGCCGTCATAGGTCGAGAACTTCTGGATCGCCTCGGGCACGACCTCGCCCCAGCCCTCTTCCTCGGCGATCGGATTCAGGTTGGCGAGCGCGCCCTCCTTGGCCCAGTCGGTAATGTCGAAGCCGAGCATCTGGACCGCGGTCGGCGCGTTGCCGGCGGTGACGCGGGCGCGCAGCACCGTCATCGCCTGAGTGCCGCCGCCGCCAGCGACGGGCATGTCCTGCCAGCCGATGCCCTGGCCCTCGAGGTCCTGTTTCAGCACGTTAAGCGCCGAGGCCTCGCCGCCTGACGTCCACCAATGCAGCACCTCGACATCCGCCGCGGGCGCGATGGCCGCTGAACTGGCCAGCGCAACCGCCGCCGTCAGCGTCATTCCTGCAAGTCTACGCATCTGAACCTCCCACTGGTTTCGCGTATAGACGAGCCGTCGGTATTCCGATCGGCGTCATTTGAAGTTGGGACGCATCTTCGTCCAGAAGTCGACCCTATGCCAGTCGCGAAGCCCGCGCCACAGTGACGTGACGCAAGAACCCTGGCAGTCATCGTCCCGAAAAGTCCGGGGCGCGTTTTGCGCGAAAGGCCGCGACGCCCTCGACCTTGTCCTCGGTCGCCGCCGTCAGCCCGCCGCCAAGCGCCTCGACCGAGGCAGCGCGGTCCTCGCCGACCGCGGCATGGATCATCGCCTTGGCGACTTCGGTCGAGCGCGGCGAGCCTGCGCAGACGCGGGCGGCGACGTCGAGGGCGGCCGCGCGGGCGTCTTCGGCGATTTCGGCGACAAAGCCGACTTCGCGCGCACGCTCTGCCGACAGCCGCCGGCCGAACAGGGCCATCTCCTTCAGCACGGGTTCAGGCAGCAGCCGCGCGAGGCGCTGGGTGCCCGACCAGCCAGGAACTATCCCGACGCCGGTTTCTGGCAGCGCCAGCGTCGCGGACGGAGCCATTGTGCGGATGTCGCAGCAGGCGGCGAGCTCCAGCCCTCCGCCGAACGCATGGCCGGAGATCGCGGCGACTGTGGGAACGGCGAGCCGCGCCAGCCGGTCGAAGACCCTGTGGCCGCCGCGGATCCAGTGCCTGGCGAAGTCCTGCGGCGACAATTCGGCCCAGGCGGTGATGTCGGCGCCGGCGCAGAAAGCTCGCTCGCCCTCGGCCGTCAACACGACGGCGCGCACCTCGGGGTCGCGCTCGATCGCGTCGCAATGCGCGGCCAGCGCGGCCAGGGCGTCCAGGGTCAGCGCGTTCAGCTTGGACGGATTGTCGATCCGGATTTCGGCCACCAGCCCGAGGGTCAGATGCATCGCGCCCGCCCTCCAGTCCGACATCCACGCACGATAATCACGCGAGCCATCGTGAGCATGGGAGATCGCGCAGTGGCGCCCCTCGCCGTGGGCTCATAGCGCCAACTCCATCGGTTCCGGATCGAGCAGCGTCCTCGCCATCGCCGTCGCGTTCTCGGCGATCCGCACCCGGCCGCCGGAGGCCGCGACAATGTCGCGCTCGGGGTCGATGCCGGGCATGACCTCGGTCGCGACCAGCCCGCCCTCGCCCAGCCGGATCACGCAGCGCTCGGTGACGTAGATAGCCTCCTGCCCGGTCTCGCGCGCGCGCCGGCCAGAGAAGGTCACGTGCTCGACCGCCTCGACCAGCTTGGGGAACCTGCCGGGCTTGGCGACGCGCAGACCGTCGGCGGTCAGGTCCAGCTCCGCCCCCGCCTCGAAGAGCCCCGCGAACACGATCTTGCGCGCGTTCGCGGTGATGTCGACGAAGCCGCCGCAACCGGCCGTCAGGTATGGCTTCTTGCCGAGCTTCGAGACGTTGACGTTGCCCTCGACGTCGATCTCGAGGAACGACAGGAAACTGACGTCGAACCCGCCGCCCTGGAAGTAGATGAACTGCTGCGGCGAGGGCATGAAGGCATCGGCGTTCGACGCGCAGCCGAAGGCAAAGCCGGTCAGCGGCATGCCCCCCACCGCGCCCTGCTCGATCGCCCAGGTGACCGCGCGCGCGCGCCCGGCCTCGAGCAGCACGCGCGGGACCATCGCCGAGATGCCGAAGCCGAGATTGGCCACGTCGCCGTCGCTGAGCTCCATCGCCGCGCGCCGGGCCACGACCTTCTCGACCCCGTGCTCGGCCAGCACGAAGCTGTCCCAGGGCCGCATGACTTCTCCGGAAATAGCTGGATCATAGGGGGTTTCTGTCGTCTGCCACTGGTCCGGCTCGACGACGATCAGGTCGACCAGATGCCCAGGCACCCGCACGTCATGCGGACGCAGCGACCCATTGGCCGTCATGCGCTTCACCTGCGCGATGACGAGGCCGCCGTTGCAGCGGACGGCGATCGCCTGCTCCAGCCCGCCGAGATAGGCGCCCTCGTGCTCGTAGGTCAGGTTCCCGTGCTCGTCCGCCGTCGTCGCGCGCAGGATTGCGACGTCGGGCGCAATGTTCGGGAAATGCAGCCAGGTCTCGCCGCCGAACGCGACGCGCGAGACGATCGGGCGCGCCGCGGCAGACGCGTTCATCGCGCACCCCTCGCGCAGCGGGTCGACGAAGGTGTCGAGGCCGACATGCGTCAGCACTCCGGGGCGTCGCGCGGCCGCTTCGCGGTGCATGTCGAAAAGGATGCCGGATGGAACGTTGTAGGCGGCGATCCGATCCTCGACGATCATCCGCCAGATCTCGGGCATCGGCAGCGAAGACGGCCCGCTCGGATAGGAGCCGGCTATGATCCGGTCGATCAGGCCGTCCTGCGCAAGGTGCTCGATCCCCTTCACGCCATACAGGTCGCCAGCGGCGATCGGGTGCAGCATCGTCAGGTTGCGCGGCGCCCCCTGCTGCGCGAACCGCGCGCCGAGCGCCGCCAGCACGGCGTCCGGACAGCCTAGCGCCGAAGAGGACGACACCGTCACCACGGCTCCTTCCCCGATTCGGTCGACTGCCGAGGCCGCACTGGTCACCTTGCCCGTCACGTCGCTTTCATCCTCCGAAACGGCCTTTTGGCACGTTCCAATAGCTTTTGCCGAACGGATGCCCGCGAGTCAACGCGCAACAACGGACCGAAACTGTTTCGTTTCATCCGGGGGTTGCGGCGGGGCGCGCAAGGGTCGCTTCGAGCGTGTGAAACAAGGTGCAAACCCTTGTTTCTGCCGCTCGTGCATTGACTCTGAAACCGGTTCGGCTCAGCACCTGTCCGGTTGAGGATCGGGGGCATCGGTGAAGAATCGTTGCCGGCCGAATCGGCGCGGGAGTTTTGGTTCGATGATCAAGCGGCTTGTCATTGCGGTTCTGCTATTGGGGCTGATCGTCGGCGGTATTGTCGGATTCAACATGTTCCGCGACAACATCATCGAGAACGTGTTCGCCAACATGCAGCCGCCCCCTGTCGGCGTCGCGGTGATCGAGGCCGAGCCCATTACCTGGCAGCCGAGCATCGAGGCGATCGGCACGGCGAACGCGGCACAGGGCGTCGAACTGGCGGTCGAGGTGGGCGGGGTAGTGGAATCTATCAGGTTCCAGGCGAACCAGCGCGTCGAGGCGGGCGAGGTCCTGCTGCACATCCGGGACGAAATCGAGGTCGCGGATCTCGCGGCCGCCGAGGCGTCGCTGCAGCTGGCGCAGACCGAGCTGAGCCGCGTCTCCGAACTTCAGACGCGCGGCGTCGGCACCGCCACGGCCGTCGACACTGCCCAGGCCCAGGCGACCAACGCCCGCTCCCAGGTGGCGCGCCTGACCGCGATCCTCGAGCAGAAGGCGCTGAGGGCCCCGTTCGCCGGCGTCACCGGCATTCCGCAGGTCGACGTGGGCGAATATATCCAGCCGGGCACCGTGATCGCGACGCTTCAGGACCTCGACACGATGCGGGTGGACTTCTCGATCCCCGAGCAGCAGGTGACCGAGATCTCGATCGGCCAGCCGATCACGGTCTCGGCGCAGGCCGACTCCCGGTCCTTCGTCGGCAACATCACCGGCATCGAGCCGAAGATCGATCCGGGCAGCCGCCTGGTGACGATCCGGGGCAGCGTCGACAACCCGGACGGCGCGCTGAACCCGGGCCAGTTCCTGCGCGTGCGCATCGAGCTGCCCGCCGAAAGCGGCGTCATCGCCCTGCCCCAGACCGTCCTCAGCTCCAACCTCTACGGCGATTCGGTGTTCATCGTGCGCGAGGGCGACGGCGGCCAGGGCGAAGCGCCCGAGCCCGCTCCAGCGGGCGAGGACGTCGCCGAGGCCGCAGGCGACGGCGCGGCAGCGGCCGAGTCCGCGGCGGGAGGCGACGCGGAAGCCGGGCCGGACCTTACCGTCGAGCAGGTCTTCGTCAAGGTCGGCCGCCGTTCGCAGGGGTTGGTCGAGATTGTCGAGGGCGTCGAGTCGGGAGACCGCGTCGTCACTGCCGGCCAGAACCGCCTGTCCGGCGGCGCGCGCGTGGTCATCGACGACCTGCCCAGCCCGGTCTCGGCGCCGGCGGCAGGATAACGCCCATGAACTTCTCCGAGATCTTCATCCGCCGCCCGGTCCTGTCCTCGGTTCTGGCGGCGTTCATTCTCCTGCTCGGGTTCCAGGCGATGTTCAGCCTGCCCGTGCGCGAATATCCGGAGGTCGAGGAGACGGTCGTGACGGTCACCACCGTCTACCCGGGCGCCTCGGCCGAGCTGATCCAGGGCTTCATCACCGCGCCGATCGCCGCCGCCGTGGCGACGACCGAGAACATCGACTACGTCTCGAGCCAGAGCCGCCCCTCCGCCAGCGTCGTCAGCGTGCAGATGCAGCTCGGCGCCGATCCGGACGTGGCGCTGACGGAGGTGCTCTCCAAGGTGCAGAGCGTGCGCGGCCAGCTGCCGTCGGACGCCGAGGACCCGGTCATCGTCAAGGGCACCGGCCAGCAGTTCGCGCTGATGTACCTGGCCGCGCTGAACCCGAACATGAGCCAGGAGCAGCTGACCGAGTATCTCGACCGGGTCATCCGGCCGCGCATGTCCACGATCGAGGGCGTGGCCGAGATCGAGATCATCGGCGCCGCGAACTACGCGATGCGTGTCTGGATCGACCCGGTCCAGCTCGCAGCGCGCGGCGTGACCGTGACCGAGGTGCTGCAGGCGGTCAACAGCTCGAACTTCCTTGCCGCGCCAGGACAGACCGAGAACGAATACGTCGCCTATTCGATCACGCTGGAATCGACGCTGCAGACGCCCGAGGCCTTCGGCGCGCTGCCGCTGAAGGCCGACGGCGACGCGGTCGTGCGGCTGCGCGACGTCGCACGGGTCGAGCTCGCCGCCGAGGACATCGAGGCGATCGTCACCTTCGACGGACGCCCGGGCACGTTCATCGGCGTCTATCCCGACGCCGGCCGCGAACCCGCTCGACACCGCCGCGGCGGTCATCGAGGCGCTGCCCTCGATCAACGCCAGCCTGCCGCAGGGCATGACGATCGAGATGGTCTACGACTCGACCGAGACGATCAGCGCCTCGATCGAGGAGGTGTTCAAGACGATCCTCGAAGCGGTCGCGATCGTCGTCGTCGTGATCCTGCTGTTCCTCGGCTCGTTCCGCTCGGTGCTGATGCCGATCGTCACGATCCCGCTGTCGCTGGTCGGCGTCTGTGCGGTGCTTCTGGCGCTCGGATTCTCGATCAACCTGCTGTCGCTGCTGGCGATGGTGCTGGCGATCGGCCTCGTCGTCGACGACGCGATCGTCGTCGTCGAGAACATCCACCGCCACATCGAGGAAGGCCACTCCCCGATGGAGGCCTCGATCATCGGCATGCGCGAGATCACCGGCCCGGTGGTCGCGATGACGCTGACGCTCGCCGCAGTGCTGGCGCCGCTCGCCTTCACCGGCGGGCTGACCGGCGCGCTCTTCGCCGAGTTCGCGTTCACGCTGTCCGGCGCGGTCGTGATCTCCGGCATCGTCGCGCTGACGATCACGCCGGCGATGGCCGCGCGGCTGCTGAAGGAAGGCGAGCCGGGCCGGTTCCAGCGCATCGTCGACCGGACCTCGGACCGCGTCGCGAACTGGTACGAACGGCGCGTGTCCAGCTCTCTCGACTACCGGCCGGTCACGCTGCTGATGGTCGCGGCGCTGATCGGCGTCACCGGCTTCATGTTCTTCAAGACGACAACCGAGCTTGCGCCGGAGGAGGACAACGGCGCCCTCTTCGCGATCATCAACGGACCGCGCTACGCGACCACCGATTACACGCAGTTCTACACGGACCGGATACGCGACGTGAGCAAGGACATACCCGAGGTCCGCACCGAGTTCTCGATCATCGGCTTCGGCGGCTCGGACAATTCCGGCTTCTACATCTGGGCGCTGAACGACTGGGCCGACCGCGAGCGCAGCCAGGCCGAGATCCAGCAGGACATCCAGGGCCGGCTGGCAGGCGTGACCGGCGTCGAGGCCTTCGTGTTCTCGCCGCCGACGCTGCCCGGCTCGGGCGGCGGCCTGCCGATCACGGCGGTCGTCCGCTCGATCCACAGCGCCGACCGCGTGTTCGAGGTCGCCGAGGAAATCCGCAACGAGGCGCAGGCGTCGGGCCGCTTCATCGTCGTGCAGAACAGCCTTTCCTTCGACGCTCCCGAGGTGCGTCTGACGATCGACCGCGACCGCGCCGCCGCGCTGAACGTGCCTATCTCCGAAATCGGCTCGACGCTGAGCCTGCTCGTCGGCGGAGGGGCCGTCGGCCAGTTCGACCGCGACTCCAACAGCTACGACATCATCATGCAGGTGCCTGCCGAGTACCGGAACAACCCCGAGTCGCTGGGCGACTTCTTCGTGCGCGCCGCGACCGGCGAGATGGTGCCGCTGTCGGCCGTGGTCGACATCTCCACGGGCGTCCAGCCCGCCGCGATCGAGCAGTTCAACCAGCTGAACTCGGCGACGATCTCGGCGCTGCCGCTGCCCGGCGTCTCGACCGGCGACGGGCTCGCCGAGATCATCCGGATCGCGAACGAGACTATGCCCGACGGGTTCTTCCTCGACTTCTCCGGCCAGTCGCGGCTCGAGGTCGCGCAGGGCAACACGATCCTGATCGCCTTCGCGCTGGCGATCGTCGTCATCTACCTGGTGCTGGCCGCGCAGTTCGAGAGCCTGCGCGACCCGTTCATCATCCTGATGTCGGTGCCGCTGTCGATCTTCGGCGCGATCCTGCCGCTGAACATCGGGCTCGGCACGCTGAACATCTACACGCAGGTCGGACTGATCACGCTGATCGGCCTGATCACCAAGCACGGCATCCTGCTCGTCGAGTTCGCCAACCAGCAGCGCGAGCAGAACGGCCTGTCGCGCCGGGACGCGATCGTCGCCGCCGCCAAGGTCCGGCTGCGGCCGATCCTGATGACGACGGCCGCGATGGCGCTGGCGGTCGTGCCGCTGATCATCGCCGAGGGCGCCGGCGCCGCCGCACGCTATTCGATGGGCCTCGTGATCTTCACCGGTCTGCTGATCGGCACGATGTTCACTCTGTTCGTCGTGCCGATGTTCTACACCCTGATCTCCCATCCCGACCACGAGGAAGAACCGGAGGCCGCCGCGCCGCCTCCGGAGGGCGGCGTCACCGACTGGGGATGGTAGGCACAACCGGGCGCTGCGCCGGCTCGGCGGCGGGCTGGCGCGCGTCGGGCTTGTAAATCGACTGCAATTGCTGTTTCGATGGGCAAAAGCCCGGAGGACAGCATGGCCGCCCGCTCGAAGCGATCAACCGACCGCCTCGACGACGCCGCACGCGCAGGCTGGCTCTACTACATTGCGGGTCGCACGCAGGACGAGATCGCGGTCCATATGGGCATCTCGCGACAGGCGGCGCAGCGTTTGGTGTCGCTGGCGGTCAGCGAAAATCTGATCCGGGTCCGGATCGATCACCCGATCGCGAACTGTCTCGACCTTGCCGAGCGTCTCAAGTCGCGATTTCACCTGCGCCAGGCCGAGGTCACGCCCGCCGATCCGGGATCGGAGGGCGGTTCGGTCGGTCTGGCCGAAGCCGGTTCGGCCGAGATCGAGCGATGGCTGCGACGCCCGCAACCGCTGGTGATCGCAGTGGGCACCGGCCGCACGTTGAAGGCCGCCGTCGACCAGATCGAGCCGATGTCCTGCCCCCAGCACCGCATCGTCTCGCTGACCGGCAACATCGCGCCCGACGGCTCGGCCGCGTACTACAACGTGATCTTCTCGATGGCGAACGCGGTGGACGCGCGGCATTTTCCGATGCCCCTGCCCGTCTATGTCAGCGCGCCCGAGGAGCGGCGGCTGATGCACGAGCAAACGCTGATCCGCGCGACGCTTCGGCTTGCGGCTCAGGCCGACGTCGCCTTCGTCGGCGTCGGCGAGATGGACGACACCGCGCCGCTGTTCGTCGACGGTTTCATGACGCGCAAGGAACTGAGCGACCTTCAGGGCGTCGGCGCCGTCGGCGAGATCTGCGGCTGGGTCTTCGACGGCGCCGGCGTGCTGATCGCCGGCGAGCGCAATCTGCGGACCGCCAGCGCGCCGTTGCCGCAGGGCGAACACTGCACATTGTTCGCACTGGCCAAGGGTCGCAAGAAGCTGGCCGCAGTGCATGCAGCCATCGTCGGCGGTCTGGTCAACGGCCTGATAACGGACGAGGACACCGCGCGGGCCCTGCTCGACCGCGGTGACTGATGCCCTGCTTCGGCCGGGTCGCGCGACGATCCATGGAGAGAGAGATGATTAACGGGTTGACAGAATCGGGACGGTCCGCGAATAATTGCCCCAAGAACCAATAATTGCCCAACAGCACGCAATGGCTCGAAAAACGGGCTGACCGGAGGAAACATGCGCAAGCTCACACTGTTGCTGACCACATCCGCATTCGGCATCGCCGCCGCGGCCCATGCTCAGGAGATCACGATCGCCACCGTGAACAACGGCGACATGATCATCATGCAGGGCATGACCGACACGTTTAACGAAGCACACCCGGACATCACGCTGAACTGGGTGACGCTCGAGGAAAACATCCTGCGCGAGCGCGTCACCACCGACATCGCCACCGGGGGCGGCCAGTATGACGTGGTGACCATCGGCAACTACGAGGTGCCGATCTGGGCCGCCCAGGGCTGGCTTGCGCCCCTCAACGACTTGCCGGACGACTACATGGTCGACGACCTCCTGCCGGCGATCCGCGGCGGGCTGAGCTACGAAGACACGCTCTACGCGGTTCCCTTCTACGGAGAATCGGCGATCACCATGTATCGCACCGACCTTCTGGAGAAGGCGGGCATGGAGATGCCAGAGAGCCCGACCTGGGCCTTCATCGGCGAGGCCGCCCGCGCAATGACCGACCGCGACGCCGAGATCAACGGCATCTGCCTGCGCGGCAAGGCCGGCTGGGGCGAGAACATGGGCTTCATCAGTGCGTTGGCCAATTCCTACGGCGCGCGCTGGTTCGACGAGAACTGGCAACCGCAACTCGACTCGCCCGAATGGCAGGAGGCCTTCAACTTCTACGTCGACGTCATGAAGGACGCCGGGCCGCAGGGCGCCTCCTCGAACGGTTTCAATGAAAACCTGACGCTGTTCCAGCAGGGCAAGTGCGGCATGTGGATGGACGCCAGCGTCGCGGCGGGCTTCGTGACCGGGCCGGACTCGACGATCGCCGACAGCGTCGGCTTCGCGCTGTTCCCGACCAAGGAAGGCGTCGACAACCACGGCAACTGGCTGTGGTCGTGGAACCTGGCGATCCCGGCCAGCTCCCAGCACGTCGACGCCGCCAAGACCTTCGTCTCCTGGGCCACCAGTCAGGACTACGCCGCCCTGGTCGCGGACAAGCTGGGATGGGCCTCGGCGCCTCCGGGAACCCGTACCTCGCTCTACGAGAACGCGGATTACCAGTCGGTAGCCCCGTTCGCCGACATCACCCTGACTGCGATGCGGACCGCCGACATCACCAATCCATCGGTGCAGGATGTGCCCTATACCGGCGGCCAGTTCGTCGCGATCCCGGAATGGCAGAGCATCGGCACCACGGTCGGCCAGATATTCTCAGCCGCCGTCGCCGGCCAGATCACTGCCGACGAGGCGCTGTCGCAGGCACAGTCGATCGTGACCCGCGAGATGACGCGGGCCGGCTACATCAAGTAACGGCTCTCCCAGCGCCTGACCGCCCGGCCTCGTCCGGGCGGTCCTTTTCCCCACCGCCGATCGCCGGTTGCGCCACCGCAGGGAGAACGCTTGTCATGGCTACGAAAGAAACCCAGAAAATCGCCCGCCTGATGCGCGCGCCGGCCATCATCCTGCTTCTGGTCTGGATGATCGTGCCGTTGGCGATGACGCTCTACTTTTCCTTCCTGAACTACAATCTGCTGAACCCCGCCAATACCAGTTGGGCCGGGTTCTTCAACTATCAGTACTTCTACACCGATCCCGCGTTCTTCGAGGCGATCTGGAACACTCTGGTCCTGGTCCTCGGGGTGCTGCTGATCACCGTGGTCGGCGGCATCGCCATCGCCATGCTGATCGACCTGCCGATCTTCGGTCAGGGGATCGTGCGCATCCTTGTGATCTCGCCGTTCTTCGTGATGCCGCCGGTCGCGGCGCTGATCTGGAAGAACATGATCATGAACCCCAGTTACGGGATCTTCGCCGACATCGCGCGGTTCCTCGGCATGCAGCCGGTGGACTGGTTCGCCTCCTACCCGCTGTTCTCGATCATCGTCATCGTCGCCTGGCAGTGGCTGCCGTTCGCGACGCTGATCCTGCTGACCTCGCTGCAGTCGCTCGACGGCGAGCAGATGGAGGCCGCTGAGATGGACGGCGCAAGCTTTGTCAGCCGGTTCATCTACCTGACGCTGCCGCACATGGCGCGCGCGATCACCGTCGTTGTCCTGATCCAGACCATCTTCCTGCTCGCCATCTACGCCGAGATCCTCGTGACCACCAACGGCGGACCAGGCTATGCCTCGACCAACCTTGTGTTCCTGATCTACCGGGCGGCCCGGCTCAACTTCGACATCGGCGGCGCCGCCGCGGGTGGCATCATCGCCGTCGTCCTCGCCAACTTCGTCGCCTTCTTCCTGATGCGCGCCGTCGGCAAGAACCTGGATTGAGGAGATACAAGAATGGCACGCGCCGTCTCCACCCGCCGCAAGTTCGGCTATACCGCCGCCGCCTGGATCGTGGCCCTGCTGATCTTCTTCCCGATCCTCTACACGATCATCACCAGCCTGAAGTCGGAGCAGGAGGCGATCGCCGGCTTCGACCTGATCCCGTCGTTCACCTTCGAGAGCTACCGCGCGGTCCAGAGCCAGAACGACTACCTGAAGCCGTTCATGAACTCGGTGATCCTCGCGGTCGGCGCCACGGTTTTGGCGCTGATCGTGGCGATTCCCGCCGCCTGGGCGATGGCCTTCTCGCCGACCAAGCACACCAAGAACATCCTGATGTGGATGCTCTCGACCAAGATGATGCCGGCGGTCGCGGTGCTTGTGCCGATCTACCTGATCTTCCTGCGCACCGGGCTGATGGACACCCGCACCGGCGTGATGATCCTCCTGATGCTGATCGACCTGCCGATCGTGGTCTGGATGCTCTACACCTACTTCCGCGAAATCCCCGGCGAAATCCTCGAGGCCGCGCGCATGGACGGCGCGACGCTCTGGGACGAGATCATCTATGTGCTGACGCCGATGGCGATTCCGGGCATCGCCTCCACCATGCTTCTGAACATCATTCTCGCCTGGAACGAGAGCTTCTGGACAATCCAGCTCACCACCACCAACGCGGCGCCGCTGACGGCCTTCATCGCCAGCTTCTCGAGCCCGCAGGGCCTGTTCTGGGCCAAGCTCTCGGCGGCCTCGGTCATGGCAATCGCGCCGATCCTGATCATGGGCTGGTTCAGCCAGAAGCAACTCGTCCGCGGCCTGACCTTCGGCGCCGTGAAATAGCAATCCCCGGAGGGAACCGACAATGGGCCAGATCCAGCTTCGCGACGTGCACAAGGCCTTCGGGGCGACCAACATCATCCCGAAACTCAACCTCGACATCGAGAACGGCGAGTTCGTCGTTTTCGTCGGCCCCTCGGGCTGCGGCAAGTCGACGCTGTTGCGCCTGATCGCCGGGCTCGAGGACACCACGTCCGGCACGATCATGATCGACGGGCGCGACGTGACCAGCGAGGCGCCCGCCAAGCGCCAGCTCGCGATGGTGTTCCAGTCCTATGCGCTCTATCCTCACATGACCGTCGGCAAGAACATCGCCTTCCCGCTGAAGATGGCCGGCGAAAGCCAGGCCGAGATCGACAAGAAGGTCTCCAACGCCGCGCGAATCCTGAACCTGACGAACTACCTCGACCGCCGGCCCGGCCAGCTCTCGGGCGGCCAGCGCCAGCGCGTCGCCATCGGTCGGGCGATCGTGCGCAATCCGGCGGCGTTCCTGTTCGACGAACCGCTCTCCAACCTCGACGCGGCGCTGCGCGGCACGATGCGGCTCGAGATCTCCGAACTGCACCAGCAGCTCGGCAAGACGATGATCTACGTCACCCACGACCAGATCGAGGCTATGACGATGGCCGACAAGATCGTCGTGCTGAACGCCGGCAACATCGAGCAGGTCGGCTCGCCGATGGAGCTCTATCGCAGCCCCGACAACCTTTTCGTCGCAAGCTTCATCGGCAGCCCGAAGATGAACATGGTCGAGGGCGCGCCCGCCGCCGCGCATGGCGCCCACACGATCGGCTTCCGCCCCGAGAACATCGCGATCTCGACCACCGAGGGCGCCTATCGCGGCGAGGTCGGCGTCGCCGAGCATCTCGGCTCGGACACCTACCTGCACATCCACACGCCCGACCTCGGCACGGTGAACATCCGCGCCGACGGCGACGTTCCGGTCAAACACGGCGACGCGGTCTGGCTGACGCCGAATCCGGACCGGATCTACCGCTTCGACCGGAACGGCCTGAAGATGTGATCCCCTCGCGCCGGGGGCCCGGGAAGGCGTTCCGCCGGCGCGACGCCCGCCCGACAAGAAGGATAACGCGATGCCCGTCCCCCTGTCGCTCAGCACCCTGTCCGACCTGCCCGGATCCGTCGGCCGCCCTGGCTATGCCAGAAGCGATCTTTCGGCCGGCATCCTGCATTTCGGCGTGGGTAATTTCCACCGCGCCCATCTCCAGGTCTATCTCGACCGGCTGTTCAACACGGGGCGCGACCTCGACTGGGCGATCGTCGGCGCCGGAGTCACGCCCTACGACGTGAAGATGCGCGACGCGCTGATGGGCCAGGACCTGCTGACGACGGTCGTCGAGCAGTCCGCCTCGCGCTCGTCCGCCCACGTGACCGGCGTGATGACCGAGTTCCTGCCGCCGATGGACGCTGCTGCGATCGTCGCGCGCCTCTCGGACCCGGCGATCCGCATCGTGTCGCTGACCGTCACCGAGGGCGGCTACTTCGTGAACCCCGCCACCGGCGCCTTCGATCCCGAGAACCCGGCAATCGCCGCCGACGCCGCCAACCCGGCCAATCCGAAGACCGTCTTCGGCCTGATCCTCTCCGGGCTGAAGGCCCGCCGCGCCGCCGGCGTCGCGCCCTTCACCGTGATGTCCTGCGACAACGTGCCGCATAACGGCAAGGTCTGCCGCGACGCGGTCGCCGGCCTCGCCGCGGCGCAGGACCCGGCCTTCGCCGACTGGGTCCGCGCCGAGGTCGCCTTCCCGAACGCGATGGTCGACCGGATCGCGCCGGCGACCTCGGACCGCGAGCGCCAGATCACCCGCGACAGCTTCGGCATCGGGGACGCCTGGCCGGTCTTCTGCGAGGACTTCCTGCAATGGGTCGTCGAGGACAACTTCCCCTCGGGCCGCCCCGCCTTGGAGACCGTCGGCGCCGAGTTCGTGCCCGACGTCACGCCCTACGAGATGATGAAGCTGCGCATCCTGAACGCCGGCCACGCGATCATCGCCTACCCGTCCGGCCTGATGGACATCCACTTCGTCCACGAGGGCATGGAGCACCCGCTGGTCCGCGCCTTCCTGCAGAAGGTCGAGCGCGACGAGATCATCCCGATCGTCCCGCCGGCGCCGAACACCGACCTCGACGCCTATTTCCGCAAGGTCGAGGAGCGCTGCCTGAACCCCAAGATCGGCGACACGATCCGCCGGCTCTGCCTCGACGGCTCGAACCGCCAGCCGAAGTTCATCATCCCCTCGATCGCCGACCGCCTCGAACGCGGCCTTCCCGTCGAAGGCCTCGCGCTCGAAAGCGCGCTCTGGTGCCGCTACTGCGCCGGCACGACCGACTCCGGCGCCGAGATCGAGCCGAACGACCCGAACTGGGACCGGCTGCAGCGGCCTCGCCCGCACGGCGAAGACCGATCCCGCCGTCTGGCTCTCGATGCGCGACATCTACGGCGAGACCGCCGACGCGCCCGCCTTCGCGGAAGCCTTCGCGCGCTGGCTGACCGCGCTCTGGGCGGACGGGACCGAGGCGACGCTGAAGCGCTATCTCGGATGAGCGGGGCGCAAGGGGGACCGCGCATGACCGCGCCGCGCGCCGCCGCGCCGGGCCTCGTCATCTTCGACTGCGACGGCGTGCTGGTCGACAGCGAGCCGATCGCGACGCGCATCCTGCTGGAGACGATCGCCGGGGCCGGTCTCGACCTCTCGCCCGAGACAGTGCACGAGCGCTTCCTCGGGCGCAGCCTGAAGAGCACCGTCGAGATCCTCGCGCGCGACTTCGGCCTCAGCCTCGACGACGCCGCACTGACGGCGATGCGCACGCGCCTCTACGCGGCCTTTCGCGCCGAGCTGCAGCCCATCCCCGGCGTCGCCGAGGCCATCGGGGCCCTGCCCTGCCCCTTCTGCGTCGCCTCCTCCAGCCAGCCCGAGCGGATCGAGCTCAGCCTCTTCGTGACCGGCCTCTGGCCGCTGTTCGCGGGCCGGGCCTTCAGCGCGACGATGGTCAAGCGCGGCAAGCCCGCCCCCGACCTCTTCCTGCACGCCGCCGGCCAGATGGGATTTGCGCCGGCCGACTGCCTCGTCGTAGAAGACAGTCCGGCCGGCGTCCGGGCTGCACTGGCCGGGGGCATGCGCGTGATCGGTTTCGCGGGGGGCGGACATGCCCGGACCTCCGCGCATCGAGCCGCTTTGCTCGCGAGCGCGCCGGAGCGCGTCATCGACCAGATGTCGGCGCTGGTCGGGGTCGTCAACGGCGGAGACTGAGGGCGAATGACGGAACTGGCGGCCTCCGTCGACGTCGGGACGGGCAGCGCGCGTGCGGCCGTGTTCGACGCGCGCGGCCGGATGCTTGGGCGCGCGGAGGCGCCGATCGCGCTGAACGAGCCCGCCCGCGACCGCGCCGAGCAGGACAGCGAGGACATCTGGCGCGCCGTCGGCGTCGCGATGCGCGCGGCCCGCGCCGCCGCCGGCGCGCCGGCCGACGCGATCGCCGGCATCGGCTTCGACGCCACCTGCTCGCTGGTGCTGCGCGACCGCGCGGGCCGGCCGCTGACCGAGGACGACGACCGCGGCGCCTGGGACACGCTGCTCTGGCTCGACCACCGCGCCCGCGCCGAGGCCGAGGACTGCACGGCGACCCGCCACCCGGCGCTCGACAGCCTCGGCGGCGTGATGTCGCCCGAGATGCAGATCCCGAAGCTGATGTGGCTGAAGCGCCATCAGCCCGGCCGCTGGGCGCGGCTCGGCGCCGCCTTCGACCTCGCCGACTTCCTGACCTGGAAGGCCAGCGGCTCGACCGCGCGCTCGCTCTGCACGCTCGCCTGCAAGTGGGCCTTCCGCGGCGACGCGACGCCGGGCTGGCGCCGCGGACTTCCTGCGCCTGGTCGACCTCGACGATCTCGTCGCCCGGGCCGGACTGCCCGCCGCCGCGACGCCGGTCGGAGCCGATCTCGGCCCGCTGACGCCCGAAGCCGCGGCGCATCTCGGCCTGACGCCGGCCGCCCGCGTCTCCGCCGGCATGGTCGACGCCCATGCCGGCGCGCTCGCGGCGCTGGGCGGGCTCGACGCGGCGGATCGCCTGCGCCGCGCGGCGCTGATCGCCGGCACCTCGAACTGCGTGATGGTCATGTCGCCCCGGCCGGTCGGCGCGCCCGGCCTCTGGGGGCCGTTCCGCGACGTGGGCCTGCCCGGCGACTGGCTGACCGAGGGCGGCCAGTCCACCGCCGGCGCGCTGCTCGACCTCGTCTGCCGCATCGGCGGCGGCGCGCCCGATCCGGCGCTGCACGACCGAATCGCCGCGCGGATCGCCAAGCTCCGCGCCGCCGAGGGCTGGGATCTCGCGGCCGAACTCCATGTGCTGCCCGATCTGCGCGGCAACCGCTCGCCCCAGGCCGACGCGCGCGCGCTCGGCGCGATCAGCGGCCTCGGGCTCGACGGCTCCTTCGACGGGCTCTGCCGGCTCTACTGGCGGGCCGCGGTCGGCATCGCGCTCGGCCTCGCCGACGTCGTCGACGCGCTGCGGCGCGCCGGGTCGCCGATCGAGCGGCTGCACGCGACCGGCGGGCATGTCCGGAACCCGATGCTGATGGAGCTCTACGCGACTGCAGCCGGCGTGCCGGTCGAGGCCGACGAGACCGCGGACGCCGTCCTGCTCGGCGCCGCGATGACCGCCGCCGTCGCCTCGGGCCTGCATCCCGGACCTCGGCGCCGCCGCCCGGCTCCATGCGCCGCGCCGGCCGCACGATCGCGCCCGATCCCGCCGGTCGCGCCCGCCTCGCCCGCGACGCCGACGCGCAGGCCGAACTGCGCCGCTCCCGCAGACGCCTCGCGGAGATCTCCGGCGCATGACCGCTCCGCGCGCGCCCGCTTGACCGCCGCCGCTTTACCGACTACCGATCCGGGGTGACGCGGGTGTAGCTCAGTTGGTAGAGCATCAGCTTCCCAAGCTGAGGGTCGCGGGTTCGAATCCCGTCGCCCGCTCCACATTCTCCGACCGAACGGCGCGAGCTGACTCCTTTCTTTCAATTCCGTCCGCACGCGACGCCGCCATGGCGTCTCGGCCACGTCGCGGCAAGAACCTATCGGGAATACTTGCGAACGGAACAGAAACGCGGTCTTGATCGCGCATGCAGATCCCCGCGTCAGACCCGCTGCCCGCCATCCCGTCCCCGGCCGACCCGCTGGCTGCGCTGAACGACGACCAGCGCGCAGCGGTGCTCCACGGCGGCGGCGAGGTCGCGGGCCCTCTCCTCGTCATCGCCGGCGCCGGCAGCGGCAAGACCAGCACGATCGCCCACCGCGTCGCGCATCTGCTGAGCCAGGGCGCCGATCCGCGCCGGATGCTGCTGATGACCTTCTCGCGCCGCGCCGCCGCCGAGCTGAAGTCCCGCATCGCGAAGATCGCCGCCGCCACGCTCGGCGACCGCGCCGAGACGCTGGTCGCGGGCCTCACCTGGAGCGGCACCTTCCACGCGGTCGGCGCCCGGCTTTTGCGCGAGCACGCGCCGGCGATCGGTCTCGCGCCGGACTTCACGCTGCACGACCGCGAGGACAGCGCCGACCTGATGAACCTCGCGCGCCACGAGCTCGGCCTGACGCGGACCGAAAGCCGCTTTCCGGCCAAGCACGCCTGCCTCGCGATCTATTCCCGCGTCGTCAACGCCCGCACCGGCCTGAAACCCGCGCTCGAGGCGTTCTGGCCCTGGTGCCTGCCCTGGGAGGCCGAAATGAAGCGCCTCTTCGCCGCCTATGTCGCGTCGAAGCAGGCGGCGCAGACGCTCGACTACGACGACCTGCTGCTCTACTGGGCCGAGATGCTGGCCGACGCCGACCTCGCCGCGGCGACCGCCGCGCGCTTCGACCACGTCTTCGTCGACGAGTACCAGGACACCAACCGGCTGCAGGCGGAGATCCTGCTCGCGCTGAAGCCCGATGGGCGCGGCCTGACCGTCGTCGGCGACGACGCGCAGTCGATCTACGGCTTCCGCGCCGCCGAGGTGCGCAACATCCTCGACTTCCCCGGCCAGTTCAGCCCGCGCGCCCGCATCGTCACGCTCGAGCGCAACTACCGCTCGACCGCGCCGATCCTCGCCGCCGCGAACGCGGTGATCGCCGAGGCCCGCGAGCGCTTCGCGAAGACGCTCTGGACCGACCGCGCCGGCGCCGAGCGCCCGGCCCTCGTCACCGTCGCCGACGAGGCGGCGCAGGCCGAGTGCGTCTGCCGCGACGTGCTGGCCGCGCGCGAGCGGGGCATCGCGCTGAAGGACCAGGCGGTGCTGTTCCGCACCGCGCACCATTCCGGCCCGCTGGAGATCGAGCTGACCCGGCGGAACATCCCCTTCGTCAAGTTCGGCGGGCTGAAATTCCTCGAGGCCGCGCACGTGAAGGACCTGCTCGGCCTCTTGCGCTTCGCCGAGAACCCGCGCGACCGGATGGCGGGCTTCCGCATCCTGCAACTGCTGCCCGGCATCGGCCCGGCGGCGGCCGCCACGGCGCTCGACGCGCTGGCGGCGGCGCCGCGCCCGAGCCTTGCCGCGATCCCGGCGCCCCGCCGAGCCGCGCCCGCCGACTGGACCGCGCTGGTCGAGGCCTTCGACGGCCTGCGCGAGGGCCGCGCCGGCTGGCCCGCCGAGGTCGCGCTGGCGCGCGCCTGGTACGAGCCGCACCTCGCGCGCCTGCACCCCGAGGACGCAGGCCCCCGCCGCTCGGACCTGACGCAACTCGGGGCGATCGCCGCCGGCTTTCCCGACCGCAGCCGCTTCCTGACCGAGCTGACGCTCGACCCGCCGCAGGCGTCGAGCGACTTCTCCGGCCCGCCGCTCCGCGACGAGGACTACCTGATCCTGTCGACGATCCACTCGGCCAAGGGCCAGGAATGGAAGCGCGTGACGATGCTGAACTGCGTCGACGGCTGCATCCCCTCCGATCTCGCCACCGGCACGCCGGCCGAGATCGACGAGGAGCGCCGGCTGTTCTACGTCGGCATGACCCGCGCGAAGGACACGCTGCGCCTGATGCTGCCGCTGCGCTTCTTCGTGCACGGCCAGGCCGCGCGCGGCGACCGCCACGTCTACGCCGCGCGCACCCGCTTCCTGCCCGAACCCGTGCTCGCCCTCCTCGACGCGCAACACTGGTCGCGCGCCACGGCCGATGGCGGCGTCGCCCCCGCCCCGATCACGCCGCGCGACCTGAAGGTCCGGATGCGCGACATGTGGGCCTGAGCCCCAGCCTGCCCCCGGACCCCCTCGCCCGCCGCCGCCGGCCTGACGGCCGCCGCCGCCGGACGGACCCATGCGCCGCGCAAGCCGCGCGCATGCTGCGCCCGCGCGCCCGCGGCGCACTGAGACGTCGGGGAAACGGCGCCGGAGCCCGGGCGACGCCGGTCCTCGCCTCAGCGGCCCTTCATCGCATCGAGCAGCGCCGCGCCCAGCGACCCGGTCGGCTGGGCCTCCTTCGGCCGGTCCTGCTTCGGCTTCGCCGCCCGGTCCCGCGGCGCGCCCGGCTTCGGCCGCGCATCCGCCGGCGCGGCGGCGCCCCGGCCGCGCGCCTCACCCTGCTCCTTGCGCATCGAGAGCGCGATGCGCTTGCGCGGCACGTCGACCTCGACGACGCGCACCTTCACGACGTCTCCGGCTTTCACCACCTCGTGCGGGTCCTTCACGAAGCGGTCGGCGAGCTGGCTGACATGGACGAGCCCGTCCTGGTGCACGCCGACATCGACGAAGGCGCCGAAGGCCGCGACGTTCGTGACCGTGCCCTCGAGCATCATCCCGGGCTTCAGGTCGCGGATCTCCTCGACGCCCTCGGCGAAGGTTGCGGTCACGAAGGCCGGGCGCGGATCGCGGCCGGGCTTGGCGAGCTCGGCCAGGATGTCGCGCACCGTCGGCAGCCCGAACGCGCCGTCGACGAACTGCGCCGGGTCGACCGACCGCAGCCGCGCCTCGTCGCCCATCACGTCGCGCAGGTCGCGCCCGCAGGCCGCGACGATCCGGCGCGCGACGCCGTAGGCCTCCGGATGCACGGACGAGGCGTCGAGCGGCTCGTCGCCGCCGCGGATGCGCAGGAAGCCCGCCGCCTGCTCGTAGGCGCGCGGCCCCAGCCGGGCGACGTCGAGCAGCGCGCGCCGCGACCGGAACGCGCCCTGCGCGTCGCGGTGCGCGACGATGGCCTCGGCCAGCGACGGCCCCAGGCCCGACACATGCGCGAGCAGGGGCGCCGAGGCCATGTTCAGGTCGACCCCGACCGCGTTCACCGCATCCTCGACCACCGCCTCGAGCGACCGCTCCAGCCGGTGCTGGTCGACGTCGTGCTGGTACTGGCCGACGCCGATCGCCTTCGGCTCGATCTTGACCAGCTCCGCCAGCGGGTCCTGCAGCCGCCGCGCGATCGAGACCGCGCCGCGCAGCGACACGTCGAGGCCGGGGAACTCCTTCGACGCGAGCTCCGACGCCGAATAGACCGACGCGCCCGCCTCCGACACGATGACCTTGGTCGGCTTCGGGCCCGGCATGTCGCCCGAGCATCTCGGCGACCATCCGCTCGGTCTCTCGGCTCGCGGTGCCGTTGCCGATCGCGATCAGCTCGACCTTGTGCCGCCCGATCAGCGCCGACAGCGCCGCCTGCGCGCCGCGCAGGTCGTTCTTCGGCTGGAACGGATAGACGGTCGCCGTGTCCAGCACCTTGCCGGTCGCGTCGACCACCGCGACCTTGACCCCGGTGCGAAGCCCGGGATCGAGGCCCATGGTCGCGCGCGCGCCGGCCGGCGCCGCCAGCAGCAGGTCCTTCAGGTTCCGCGCGAAGACCGCAATCGCCTCCTCCTGCGCGCGCTCGCGCAGGGACCCCATCAGGTCGAGCCCCATCGACAGGCTCAGCTTGGTGCGCCAGGCCCAGCGCGCCGCGTCCCTCAGCCAGACGTCGCCCGGGCCCTCGCCGCGCGCCTTCAGCGCAGCGCCTATCATCGCGAGGACCTGCGGCAGCCCCGCCTCCGGCTCCGGCCCGATCTCGAGGCTCAGCACGCCCTCGTTCGCGCCGCGCATCATCGCCAGCGCCCGGTGGCTCGGCGCGCGCGCCCAGGCTTCCGAATGCGCGAAATAGTCGGAGAACTTCGCGCCCTCGGCCTCCTTGCCCGGCACGACCGTCGCCGTGATCACCGCCTCGCGCTGCAGGAAGTCGCGCAGCCGCCCCAGCAGGCCCGCGTCCTCGGCGAGCCCCTCGACGACGATGTCGCGCGCGCCGGCCAGCGCCTCGCGCAGGTCAGCGACCTCGCCCGTCACGAAGGGCGCGGCCAGCGACTCGGGCGGCGTCGCGCGGTCGGCGAGGATCGCCTCGGCGAGCGGCCCGAGTCCCTTTTCCCGCGCGATCGCCGCCCGGGTGCGCCGCTTCGGCTTGTAGGGCAGGTAGATGTCCTCGAGCGTGGCCTTGGTCTCGGCCGCAGCGATCCCCGCCTCGAGCTCCGGCGTCAGCTTGCCCTGCTCGCGGATCGAGCCGATTATCGTCGCCCGCCGCGCCTCCAGCTCGCGCAGGTAACCGAGCCGCTCAGCCAGGTTGCGCAGCTGCGTGTCGTCGAGCCCGCCGGTCGCCTCCTTGCGGTAGCGCGCGACGAAGGGCACGGTCGCGCCCCCGTCCAGCAGCGCCGCCGCCGCCGTCACCTGCTCGGCCCGCGCCCCGATCTCGCCCGCGATCCGCAGTGCGATCCGCCTGTCGTTCTCCGTCATTCCTGTCCCGCTCGATTGTCCGGCGGAGACCATAGCGGCGATGCACGATGGCGCCAATCCGCCCGCCGCCGCCTCAGTCGCGCGCGCCCGCCAGCCGCCAGGGCGTCAGGTAGGCCGCCAGCGCCTTTCGGATCGCGTCCGGATCCGGCGGTCCACCGCCGCCGGGGTCGAGCACCGCCACCAGTCCGAGCCGCCGGTCCTCGGCGACCTCGCGCACCCGCACGTCGAGCCCGGCATCCGCCAGCGCCCGGTCGTAGACCCGCGCGATCGCCATCCGCCGCAGATCCGGCTTGAAGATCTTGCCGACCGCGGTCTTGGGCAGCGACGGCAGGATCTCGATGTAGCGCGGCGTCGCCGCGCGCTCGGAGATGTGCGCGGTCGCATGCGCGCGCAGTTCGGCCTCGGTCGCCGTCGCTCCCTCGCACAGCTCGACATAGACCGCCGGCGCCTCGCCGGCATGCGCGTCCGGCTGGCCGATCGCGCCGGCGAAGGCGACCGCCGGGTGGCTGATCAGTGCCTCCTCGATCGTCACCGGATCGATGTTGTGCCCGCCCCGGATGATCAGGTCCTTGGCCCGGCCGGTGATCCACAGATAGCCGTCCGTGTCGAGCCGGCCGAGGTCCCCGGTGCGCAGGTAGCCGTCCTGCGTCAGCAGCCCGCGATTGCGCGCCGGATCGGTGTAGACCGGCGCGGCGACGCCCGGATTGCGCACGCAGAATCTCGCCGACCTCGTCGGTGGCGCAGTCGCGCGTCACCTCGCCGTTGGTCCCGCATCGGCGGATCTTCACGTCGGTGTAGGGGAACGGCAACCCGACGCTGCCGATCCGCCGGTCTCCGTGGATCGGGTTGATCGAGACCAGGCAGGTCGCCTCGGTCAACCCGTAGCCCTCCAGGATCGTGACGCCGGTCGCCGCCTCGAACCGGCGGAACAGCTCGACCGGCATCGCCGCCGATCCCGAGATCGCCAGACGCAGGCTCGACACGTCCGCATCGATCTTGCGCTGCATCAGCGCCGAGGCCGCGGTCGGGACCATGATCACGAAGGTCGCCCGGTGCCGCTCGACCAGCTTCCAGAAATTCGCCAGCACGCCGTCGCCGCGATAGCCCTGCGGCGTCGGCATCACGATCTGCGCGCCCGAGACCAGGCAGGACATGAAGACCGGGTAGGCCGCCAGCACGTGGAACATCGGCAGCGGGCACATCAGCACGTCCTGCTCGGTGAAGAGCTGCGACGCGCCGAGCCAGCCGTTGTAGAGAATGCCGCGCGCCCGGTGCTGCGCGATCTTCGGCATGCCGGTGGTGCCGCCGGTATGGAACATCGCGCAGCACCGCTCCGGGTCCGACTCCGCGAAGTCGAGCGCCGACCCGCGTTCGCCGGCAAGCGCCTTGCGCAGATCGAGCCGCTGCACCCGCGGCCGGTCGCCGAGTTTTGGACCCAGGAAAGGCGCCAGCAAGCTCTGCGGCAACGGCAGGTACGCTGAAAGATCGACCTGCAGCACCGTCTCGACGGCCGGCGCGTGGTCCAGCGCCGCATCCACCCGCTGCGCCAGGTCGGTCTTCGGAAACGGCGCCAGCGTGATGACGACCTTCGCATGCGTCTCCGCCAGCAGCGCGCCCAGGCGCGCCGGCGACTGCAGCGGATTGATCGGCGCGACGACCCCGGCGGTGGCGCCTGCCAACAACGCTATCGCCGCCTCCAGCCCGTTCGGCAGGATGAAGGCCACCGTGTCGCCCGGCCCGACCCCCAGCCTGCGCAGAAGGTTCGCCAGACGCGTCACCTGGCCGAGCAGTTCGGTCCAGTTCAGCGTCGCAAGTTTGTCCTTCGGGCCGGACTTCAGCTGGAAGGCGACCGCCTTGCGCTCCGGATGGCGCCCTGCCGTCTCCTGCAGCTGCTCGTAGAGCGTTCGCGCGCTCCAGCGCGCGTCGATCGGCATCTCGCCCTCGGTCGCGATCTTGTCGGCCAGCGACGCGATCCGGATCATGCGGTTGCCCCCCTGGGCCGGCGGTCCGTTGTCCGCCCTCGTTTCAGATCGGATGATGCCGACGACCGCGACCGGCCGCAAGGCCCGGCGCAGGCGAACGGGAACGCTGTGGCGCTAACCATGCGTTTATCGTGGCGCGATTGCAACTCGAGCCGTTGCGCGCCAGCCCGCATCGCGTCGCGGGCCGGCGCTGGCGCGCGCTCGGCGAGATCGGACGCTGCGCTCGGTCCGCGCGTGCGATAAGCCGGTCTTAACGCCGCGTGTGCAACGAGCCCCGCATGCGACCGGGGGAGCGGCCAGGAATGCGACAGGCAACAATGTCCCGAGACGCCGGTGCGGGGACGCTCGGCGAGGACGCGCGCGCCGTGGCGCAAGGGCTGCGCCGCGATTCGATCGCGCCAGGCGCGGTCGGCGCGGCAGCGATGGCGCTCGACGCCGCCGCCCTCGCGCTCGGCGTCTGGTTCGCGGCCTTTGCCGGCGCGGGCCCGGCCTTCGACGCCTGGCGCGCAGCCGCCATCGCGTTCTGCGTCGCCGGCGCCGCTTGCGCCGCCGCCTCTGCGCTCGGCGCCTACCGCTTGCCCGCGTTGCGCCGTCTTCTGCGCGGCGCGGCGCTGCTGCTCGCGCTGGCGCTTGCTCTGGCGCTGTGCGTCGGCCTGTGGCCGGCCGCCCTGGCTGCGCTGCCGGCCTTCGTGCTGCCTGCCCGCGCGCTCGGCGCGGCGCTCGCCGCGGCCGCTGCCGATTTCGGCCTGACCGAGCGTCGCGCCGTCCTCGTCGGCGGCGGCGCCCGCGCGGCCCGCGTGCTCGGCGCCATCTCCCAGACGCCCGGCGCCGGCATCCGCGTCTGCGGCCTGTTCGACGATCGCGACGACGCCCGCTCGCCGCCGGTCGTGCGCGGCGTGCCCAAGCTCGGCACGCTGGCGGCGCTCGTCGACTTCGTCCGCGCCGCCGAGATCGAGCTGCTGATCGTCGCGCTGCCGCTCGACGCGGATCGCCGGATCCGCCAGATCCTGACGGCCTTCGACGTCCTGCCCGTCGACATCCGTCTCGCAGATTGCGGAGCGACCGACGACGAAGAGCCGCTCGCCGCGCCGCGCCTCGTCGACCTGATGTCGCGGCCGCTGCGCCGCCGCGACCGCGCGCTGAAACGCGCGCTCGACCTCGTCGGCGCATCGCTGGCCCTGGTCCTGCTCGCTCCGCTGATGCTGGGGACCGCGCTGGCGATCCGCCTCGACAGCCCCGGACCGGCGTTGTTCCGCCAGCCGCGCCACGGCTACAACCACCGCCCCGTCACCGTCTGGAAGTTCCGCTCGATGCGCGCCGACGCCTGCGACCCGACCGCGCGGCGCGTCGTCACGAAGGGCGACCCGCGCGTGACCCGCGTCGGCCGGCTGATCCGCCGGCTCTCGATCGACGAGCTGCCGCAGCTCTTCAACGTGCTCGCCGGCGATCTGTCGCTCGTCGGCCCGCGCCCGCACGCCATCGGCGCGGTCTCCAGCCGCCAGGAAGCTTTCGAGGACCTCGTCGACCGCTACGCCGCCCGCCACAAGGTTCGTCCCGGCGTCACCGGGCTGGCCCAGATCAACGGCTGGCGCGGCGAGATCGACGCGCCGGAGGCGCTCCGGGCCCGCGTCGCCTGCGACCTCGCCTATATCGGGAACTGGTCGATCTGGCTCGACCTGCGCATCCTCGCGCTGACGCCCCTGCGCCTGCTGAACCCGCAAGGCGCCTACTGACGCCGGCGATCAGTCCAGCTTGCGCGCCTCGTCGATCAGCATCACCGGGATCCCGTCGCGGATCGGGAACGCGAGCCCGGCGCCGCGCGAGACCAGCTCGCCCCGCTCCGCGTCCCAGACCAGCGGCCCCCGCGTCACCGGGCAGACCAGCGTGGACAGCAGCCGCCGGTCGATCTCGGTCCTCGCGCCCTCGTCGCTCACTGCAGCGTCCCCTCGTCCCCGCCCGCGCGCAGCGCGAACTCCATCAGCGTCACCAGCGTCTCGCGCCGGTTCTCCAGCGTCGGCGCCTCGAGCAGCGCCTGCTTCTCCTCCGGATCGAACGGGCACAGGATCGACAGCGAGTTCACCAGAACCTCCTCGTCGGCCTCCTTCAGGCTGTCCCAGTCCGAGCTCAGCTGCGCCGTCTCGAAGAACCGCGCCAGCACGTCGAGGAACTCCCCCCGGTCGAAGCCGTCGTCCAATTCGCCCCGGCCGAGGTCGCGCTCGAAGCTCGACCAATCCACCTTCGCGCGGCGATAGGGCTGGAACCCTCCCGCCATCTCCTCGATCATACGGTACCGGCTGACCCCGCTCAGCGTGATCAGGTAGCGCCCATCCTCGGTCTCCTGGAACGCGGTCAGCCGCCCGGCGCAGCCGATATGGTGCAGCCGGCCCGCCGCACGGCCTTCGGGCATCGCCAACGGCTGGACCATTCCGATCAGCCGCTGCGACGTCTTCAGCACGTCCTCCAGCATCGCGAGGTAGCGCGGCTCGAAGATGTTCAGCGGCAGCCGCGCGCGCGGCAGCAGCAGCGCGCCCGGCAGCGGAAAGATCGGCAGGACCTCCGGCAGGTCGGCGAGGCTGAACGATCTGTACATCCCCAACCGCGCCATCCGGTCAGGAGAAGATCATCGAGGACAGCCGGCGCCGGCCCTTGGCCGCGGCATCGCTCTTCGGCCCGAGACTGTCGAACAGCTTGAAGAGTTGCGTCTTGGCAGCGCCGTCGTTCCACTCGCGGTCGCGCCGGAACAGCTCGAGCAGCGTGTCGACGGCCGCATCCGCGTCGCCCTCCGCCACCTGCGCCAGCGCCAGGTCGTAGCGCGCCTGGTGGTCGTCCGGGTTAGCCTCGACCGCGGCCAGCAGCGCGCCGGCCTCGCCCGCGCCCGCGCTCGCCTCCGCCAGCTCGATCTGCGCGCGCACGCCCGCGATAAGCGGATCGCTCACCTTCTCCTTCGGGGCCAGCGCCAGAATGTCCTTCGCCTGCTCCAGGTCGCCCATCGCCAGATGCGCGCGCGCCAGCCCCGACAGAGCCTTCAGGTTGCCCTCGTCCTCGGCGAGGATGGCCGCGAAGGTCTGCGCCGCGTCCGCGACCGCGCCTTCGGCCAGCATCTCCTCGGCCGCCGCCAGCGCCTCCTCGAGGCCCGCGTCGGGACCGCCCGCCGCGATCAGCCGGTCGATGAAGGCCTTGATCTGCGACGCGGTCTGCGCGCCCATGAACGCGTCGACCGGCTGGCCGCCGGCGAAGCCGAACACCGCCGGAATCGACTGGACGCGCAATTGCGCCGCGATCTGCGGGTTCTTGTCGACGTCGATCTTGACGAGCCGGACCTTGCCCTTCGCGTCGCGCACCGCCTGCTCGAGCGCCGGGCCGAGTTGCTTGCAGGGGCCGCACCAGGTCGCCCAGAAGTCGACGATGACCGGGGTGTCCATCGAGGCCTCGACCACGTCGGCCATGAAGCTCTGGTCGGTCCCGTCCTTGATCAGGTCGTCCTTGCCGGCGGCTTTCGCCATCAGGTCCATCGCGGGGATCTCCTTGTCGGCGCCGCCCGACGCTGTCCGGGGCGGCGCGGAAGCGCTGCCCCTAGGTGGTGCAGCCTTCCCCTCAGGTCAAGCGCATTCCCCAGCCGAGCAGCCGGACGCCCGCACCCGACGGGCGCGCCGCGTTTCCCGGTCCGCGCGCCCGCCGGCAAGCCCGCTTCAGCCCGCGCCCAGTAATGGGCGCGTCCGATCCAGCCCGCGGGCCGGATCGTGAACGAGGTGCCCCGCATCAGAAGCATTCGCGGGCGAACACCTCACGAGCGCTCGCGAGGGACGCGGACGTATGCTTGTGGTGGTAGGCCATATCCTCGGATTCGTAGATGCGCAGCGCCGCTTCAAAGCACTCCGCCGCCGCGCTCACTTCCGTGCAAAAATCAACGCCATTGCCGTTTTTCGCCCGCGATTCATGGTTTCGACCTAGATTTTCTGTCGTCATTGCCCATCGCGGCCACTGCCTTGCCTCAGTCACACTTCTAGCGCGCTTTTAAGGGCCGCCGCTCCGTCACAGAGCAGATCTGCCCCTGCCGCCCCGCGCTGCCGCTTCCCCTGTTCTGTTAGCGCATTTCCCAGATTATTCAGCGTATCTGCCCATTCCATTCGACGCCCTAGCATCGTCCATACGGCAAGCGCTGAATGAAACTCCGTGGCAGCCATCGCTAGCACATTGGCCCCAGCCGCCCGATTGAGCCGTTCTCCAAGTTTCGCTAAGGCGTTCCCGACGTTGCTTTGTTTCCAGCGCGTCGGAGAGCAAGCTCTCCGCAGATTTCAGATCTAGCCTCTCTAACGCCGCGTGCACTTCAGAAAGCACAACATCAATTTGTGGCGATAATCCTCGTAAAGCCTTGTTCTCTAATTGATCTGAATTCAATTCCTCCACTTTCTTGACAACAAAGTCCTGTAATTCAGGTGTTCTGGAACTAGTCGGATCTTTGTGCTTGAGCAGACTGGCGATGTGGTTCAAAACTCCGCGCGACGTGTGCAAGAAGATTTGTCGCGGCTCCCGCTCGATGCGGCGCAAGGTCTCGAAAATGGCCTGCTGACCGCTCGCTAAACTCTCCAATAGCTCTAAGCGAAGTCCGCTAGCCCGCATTTCTCACCAAGGGTAGGTGCATCGGGGTCCTGAACGTGGGAAAGTGCTTCTGCAACAAAGACTTCTGACCCCACAGGAGAGCTCCCCGATGCCGACAGAGTGTAGCGCGAAGCCGATGGGGTTTGCACGCGTCGATGGCCGCGCGGTGGTGGCGGATTTCGATGGGGGTGCAATCACCTCGAACGCGGGCGGACTGCTGCTCGGGGCGACCGACCGGGCGATCGGGCTGGTCGAGCGCTTCGCGGCCTGCTTCACCGACGGCCGGTCGGCGGAAAGGGCGGTTCATGACGTGGCGACGCTGGTCGGGCAGCGGGTGTTCGGGATCGCGCTCGGCTACGAGGACCTGATCGACCACGACCGGCTGCGCCACGACCCGGTGCTCGGGGTGGCGCTCGGCCGGCTCGAGCCGCGGCACGGCCGGTGCGCGCCGCTTGCGGGCAAGAGCACGCTGAACCGTCTCGAGCACGGCGCCGCGGCCGCCGACCGCTACCGCCGGATCGCCCACGACGGCGCGGCGATCGAGGCGCTGTTCGTGGACCTCTTCCTCGACGCCCACGCCACGCCGCCGAAGGAGATCGTGCTCGACCTCGACGCCACCGACGACCCGCTGCACGGACATCAGGAGGGACGGTTCTTCCACGGCTACTACGACTGCCACTGCTACCTGCCGCTCTACGTGTTCTGCGGCCGGCATCTGCTGGCGACGAAGCTGCGGCGCTCGAACATCGACGCCGCGGCCGGGGCCGTCGAGGAGATCGCCCGAATCGTCGGCCAGGTCCGCGCCCGCTGGCCGCGGGTGCGGATCGTGCTGCGGGCCGACGGCGGCTTCGCCCGCGAGGCGCTGATGGCCTGGTGCGAGGAGAACCGCGTCGACTACCTGTTCGGCCTCGCGCGGACATCCCGTCTCGTCGAGCGGATCCACATCGAACTCGCCTGGGCCGAGCACGATGCCGAAGCCAGCGGCCGTCCCGCCCGCCGCTTCGCCGACTTCCGCTGGACGACGCGCGAGAGCTGGAGCCGTCGCCGGCGCGTCGTCGCCAAGGCCGAATGGATGCCGGGCCGCGGCGCGAAGGGCGCCAATCCCCGCTTCGTCGTCACCTCGTTCAAGGCCGCCCGGGCCGATGCCCGCATGCTCTACGAGCGGATGTATTGCGCCCGCGGCGAGATGGAGAACCGCATCAAGGAATGCCAACTCGATCTGTTCGCCGACCGAACCAGCGCCGCAACGATGCGCGCCAACCAGCTGCGGCTGTGGTTCGCCTCCATGGCCTACGTGCTCGTCACGGCGCTGCGCCGCCTCGCCCTCGCCGGGACCGACCTCGCCAGCGCCACCTGCGGCAGCATTCGCCTGAAGCTCCTGAAGATCGGCGCCCTCGTCACCCGCAGCGTGCGACGCGTCCGGATCGCCATGGCCTCGAGCTGCCCCGACGCCGCCGCCTTCCGTCTTGCCCACGCCCGATTATGCCGCTGAACCGCAACCGCCCCGAAAACCTCTCACCGCCACCAACCAACCCCAACATTCGAACGCGCCGAAGCGCGGCGCGCAGCCGTACCTGGCCGCAGCGCTGTCTAGGCGCGGCAGCACGATCGGGCCCCTCATTGAGCCTATCGGGACCTCCACGGAACGTCCGGTGAGAAATGCAGGCTAGACCTAACCACTTCGATCAGCAGCTCCTGTGTCAACTGCACGTGAAACGCTTCGTTCCGCCGCATGAACGCAATCGAGGTCCGAAGCGCAACGTCAAGTACAAGTTCAACATTGGGTTCTGCATCTTTGAGCAGACCCGCTCCAATTTTTCGTGCGAGCGCGTCGTCAAAATCATCCTGTTGCGCCGCCTCTACCAAGTCTACGCGTACAAACTGAATCTCAATATTCGCTGCTTTCAGCAGCGCCAATGCGACTGCAACGTCCTCGTGACGGAACTCGCCCGCCCTCTGCATGGCGAGCAGCGTGTCCGCAACCTCACGCTCACCTGCCTTATCTGATCCCAGCCACTTTCGACCCATCGCCACCAAGCCAGCTAATGGAGCCGCGAACGCAGCAACCGGCGCTGCCGCTGGCATGATGAGTGCTACGCCAGCCGCCCCAATCGCTATGGCGTAGCCGGCCAGCTCTCTAGGCTCGCTCAATCCTTGTCTTCTCTTCCAATATTACGTGAAGCTCGGGGTAATGCAGATTACCGCGAAGTTAACAAAACGGGTACCCAACTGACAAGGCAAGATAAATTGCGCCGGGCACGCGTGCCCCCCACGCCCTCAGCACTGCCCCAGCAAGGCCCCATGCCGGGCCAGGTAATCCGCCTTGACCGCCATCGGCGGGCGCAGCGGCAGGTCCATCTCCCGGATCCCCGCCAGCCGGGGCGCCCCGAACAGCCGGTCCGCCTCGCTTCGGCGAAGCCCGCGATCCGCACCGCCTCCAGCCAGGCCGACAGCCGGTCCGCCCGCTTGATCGCGGCCTTGACCGGGGCCGGCAGCGCCGCCGGCAGCCCGAAGCGCAGGTGCACCGCCGCCGTCAGCCGCGCGTCCATCGCCGCGTAGTCCGGCCCCACCGCCGACTTCACCGGCGAGATCATGTCCCCGATCACGTATTCCGGCGCGTCGTGCAGCAAGGCCGCCAGCCGCCAGCGCGGCTCCGGCTTCGGGAAGATCCGGCCGAACAGGTCCTCGACCAGCAGCGAGTGCTCGGCCACCGAGAACGGATGCTCGCCCCGCGTCTGCCCGTTCCAGCGCGCGACGAAGGCGAGCCCGTGCGCGATGTCCTCGACCTCGATGTCGAGCGGCGACGGGTCCAGCAGGTCCAGCCTGCGCCCCGAGAGCATCCGCTGCCAAGCCCGTGCCGCCATCGCCCCTCCGGCATCCGACCGGATGCGCTGATTTACTGTAATGCCTATCGCGCCGGTCCCGCTGTTGTCGAGCGCCCGCGCCGGTGCTAAGTCCGCGCAGTACATTCCCCATCATGGAGGCGCATCGCCCGTGGACCAGAAGCTCGCCGAGGCCCCCGACTATCTCGTCAAGGACATCGCCCTCGCCGGCTACGGCCGCAAGGAGATCGAGATCGCCGAAACCGAGATGCCCGGCCTGATGGCGTTGCGGGCGGAGTTCGGCGAGGCGCAGCCGCTGAAGGGGGCCCGCATCGCCGGCTCGCTGCACATGACGATCCAGACCGCCGTGCTGATCGAGACGCTGACCGCGCTCGGGGCCGAGGTCCGCTGGGCCTCGTGCAACATCTACTCGACCCAGGACCACGCCGCCGCGGCGATTGCCGCGGGCGGCGTGCCGGTCTTCGCGGTCAAGGGCGAGACGCTTCAAGACTACTGGACCTACACCGACCGCATCTTCGGCTTCGACGCCGAGCAGGGCGGCGGCGCGAACATGATCCTCGACGACGGCGGCGACGCGACGATGTACATCCTGACCGGCGCGCGCGTCGAGGAAGGCGAGACGTCGCTGATCGAGAACCCCGACAGCGAGGAGGCCGAGTATTTCTTCGCCCAGATCAAGAAGCGCCTCGCCGCCAGCCCCGGCTGGTTCACCCGGCAGCGCCACGCGATCCGCGGCGTCTCCGAGGAAACCACGACCGGCGTGCACCGCCTCTACCAGCTGATGGAGAAGGGCCGCCTTCCGTTCCCGGCGATCAACGTCAACGACAGCGTCACCAAGTCCAAGTTCGACAACAAGTACGGCTGCAAGGAAAGCCTCGTCGACGGCATCCGCCGCGGCACCGACGTGATGATGGCCGGCAAGATGGCCTGCGTGCTCGGCTACGGCGACGTCGGCAAGGGCTCGGCCGCGAGTTTGCGCGGCGCCGGCGCCCGCGTCGTCGTGACGGAAGTCGACCCGATCTGCGCGCTGCAGGCTGCGATGGACGGCTACGAGGTCGTCACGCTGCAGGACGTCGCAGCCCGCGCCGACATCTTCATCACCGCGACCGGCAACAAGGACGTCATCACGCTCGACGACATGCGCGCGATGAAGGACATGGCGATCGTCGGCAACATCGGCCACTTCGACAACGAGATTCAGGTCGCCGCGCTGAAGAACCTGAAATGGACCAACATCAAGGACCAGGTCGACATGGTCCATTTCCCCGACGGCAAGCGGATGATCCTGCTGAGCCAGGGGCGGCTCCTGAACCTCGGCAACGCGACCGGCCATCCGTCCTTCGTGATGTCGGCGAGCTTCACCAACCAGACGCTCGCCCAGATCGAGCTCTGGACCCGAGGCGACGCCTACGAGAACCGCGTCTACGTGCTCCCGAAGCACCTCGACGAGAAGGTCGCCCGCCTCCACCTCGAGCGGATCGGCGTCAAGCTGACCGAACTCAGCCCCGAGCAGGCCGACTACATCGGCGTGACCCCGGCCGGCCCGTTCAAGCCCGAGCACTACCGCTACTGACGACCCGCAGCCGGGCGGCCTCGCGTCGCCCGGGCGTGCAAGCTTCTGTTAACGTTAAAGTCTCGACACTCCCCGATTGACCCGACGCCCGATTTCGGCCACAAGGGGGTCACACGGCGGCTGTGCCAGAAACGCACCCTTTCCCCGCCGGTCTCAGCACATCGCACAGTTTTTTCGCATCGGGTTTCGAACCCGAGGGGTCGTGCGGGGCGGCGAGGCATCGATCCGGCGCGGCGCAGATGCGGGAACCCTTCGAATGTGGGGTCCGGAGGCTCCCGGCCGTCAGGGCGATCCTCCGAGGCGACAAGCCAGCTCCGCACGTGGTGGGGGTCGGGGGAGCCCTTTGAGGGGAGGGCTCCCCCGACTTCGTCCGCGCGCCCTCGCATCCGGTTCCCGCCGCTGGCCATTTCCTCCGGCTGCTATAGGTTGCCCGTCGGATCTGCTGGGGAGGACGGGGATTGAGCGTCGGACTGATCGCGCTGCTGGACGACGTCGCGGGCCTCGCCAAGGTGGCGGCGGCCTCCGTCGACGACGTCGTCGGCCATGCCGCGAAGGTCAGCGCCAAATCCGCCGGCGTGCTGATCGACGACGCCGCGGTGACGCCGCGCTACCTGGTCGGCTTCGCCGCCGAGCGGGAACTGCCGATCATCGCCAAGATCGCGCGCGGCTCGCTGAAGAACAAGCTGATCTTCCTGCTCCCGATCGCGCTGCTGCTCGCGGTCTTCGCCGAATGGGCGATCACGCCGCTCCTGATGCTCGGCGGCTGCTATCTCGCCTACGAGGGCGCCGAGAAGATCTACGAACTGCTCATCCCGCACAAGGCGCATGCGCACGAGGCCTCGGTCGAGCCGGTCGCCGGATCGGCCGCCAGCCTCGAGGACAGGAAGGTCGCCAGCGCGATCAAGACCGACTTCATCCTCTCCGCCGAGATCATGGCGATCGCGCTCGCCGCGATCCCCGACGGCACGATCCTGATGCGCGCCGGCGTGCTCGCGGTCGTCGGCATCCTGATCACCGTAGCCGTCTACGGCGTCGTCGCGCTGATCGTGAAGGCCGACGACATCGGCCTCGCGATGGCGCGGACCGACGGCGGCGCTCCGACGTCCGGGCTCCGGCGCCATGTCGGCCTCGCGCTGGTCAAGGGCATGCCCTACTTCCTCGACGCGCTCGCCAAGATCGGCACCGCGGCGATGATCTGGGTCGGCGGCGGCATCATCGTGCACGGGCTCGAGAGCTTCGGCGTCGCCGAGCCCGGCCACACGATCCACGTCCTCTCCGAGGCCGCGGCTAATGCGGCTCCCTTCGCCGCAGGCCTCGTCGGCTGGCTGGTCGAGGCCGCCTGCTTCGGCGTCTGCGGCCTGATCGCCGGCTTCGCTCTGATCCCGGTCGCGAGCTACGTGCTCAGCCCGATCGCGCGCGGCGTAAAGAGCCTGCGCGCCTGAGCGCGCCGCTGGGCGCCGTGAACCGGCGAAACCCGCACCGACGCCGCAGCGCGCCGCGGGCGCTCCGGCTCCACAAGCGCGCGGCCGACGCGGCGCACCGGTCCGGCCGGAGCCCTATCCTTCGTAGCCGCCCATCTCGCAGACGACCCGCCATTCTTCCGCCGTCACCGGCTGCACCGACAGCCGCGTGTTGTTGACCAGGGCCATGTCCTTCAGCCGCGGCTCGGCCTTGCACGCGTCGAGCGTCACGTGCTTCGCGAACGGCCCGACCGCACGGATGTCGACGCATTCCCAGCGCGCATCCTCGGTCGAGCCGTCCGGATGCGCCTTCGCGATCACCTCGACGACGCCGACCACCGCGCGCTCCTTGTTCGAGTGGTAGAAGAACCCGAGGTCGCCGATCTCCATCAGCCGCATGTTGTTGCGCGCCTGGTAGTTGCGCACGCCGTCCCATTCCTGGCCGGCGTCGCCCTTCGCGACCTGGTCGTCCCAGCTCCAGGCTTCGGCCTCGGACTTGAAGAGCCAGTACGCCATCGCGCTCAGCCGATGACCCGGCGCCAGGGCCGGACCGAGGTCTGCGCGAAGAGACCGGCCTTCGCATAGGGATCGCCCGCCGCCCAGTCCTCGGCCGCCGCCTGGTCCTCGACGTCGAGGACGACCAGCGAGCCGCAGGGCTTGCCGTCCGCGTCGAGGAAGGCGCCGGCCTGCTGCACGACGCCGGACGCATCGAGGTACTCCAGATGCGCGGGCCGGTTGTCCATCCGGACCTCCAGCGCGCCGGGCTTGTCGTCGCAGATCACCGCATAGAGCATTCATTCCTCCTTGAGCGGGCGCGCCAGCAGCGCGTCCATCGCAGCCTCGATCGTCATCGTCCCGTCGAGCACGTCGGCCACCGCCGTCGCGATCGGCAGCTCGACCCCGTGCCGGGCGCCAAGCTGGCAGGCGGCGCGCGCCGTCGCAACCCCCTCGACGGTGCCGCCAGACGCGGCGCGTCGGGCGCCGAGTTCGCGGCCGAGCGCGAAGTTGCGCGACTGCGGCGAATTGCAGGTCAGCGACAGGTCGCCGAGCCCCGAGAGCCCGGCCAGCGTCTCGGCCCGCGCGCCCATCGCCACCGCGAGCCGCGTCATCTCCGCGAAGCCGCGCGTCATCAGAGCCGCGCGGGCCGAATGCCCGAGCGCCGCGCCCTCGACGATGCCGCAGGCGATGGCGACGACGTTCTTCAGCGCGCCGCCCAGCTGCGCCCCGACGAGGTCGTCTGTCAGGTAAAGCCGCATCCGCGGCGTCGACAGAAGCCGCTGCAACCGCGTTCCGAGCTCCGCGTCCGGGCAGGCCAGCGTCAGCGCCGTCGGCAGGCCGCGCGCGATCTCGCCGGCGAAGCCCGGTCCGGTCAGCGCCGCCAGCGCCCGCCCCGGCAGCGCCGCGCTGGCGATCTCCGACTGCAGCCGCAGCCCCTGCGCGTCGATCCCCTTCGCGCAGAGCGCGAGCGGCGCCTCCGGCAGCGCCGCGCCTTGCGCAGCGAGAAAGCCGCCGGTCGCCTGCGCCGGCAGCGCCAGCAGCACCGCCTCGGCCGTCCCGAGACGAGCGAGGTCGTCGGTCGCGGCCAGCCCCTCGGGCAAAGCCACCCCCGGCAGCCGCGGCGCCTCGGCGCCGGGCGCGAGCCCGCCCGCACTGCGCCCCCACAGCAGCACCGGCCGGCCGGCCTGCGCCAGCGCGACCGCCAGCGCCGCGCCGAAAGCGCCCGCGCCGACGACGCCGATCATGCCTTCGCTCCCTTGCGTCCCGAGCCCAGCATCGGGGACGCGCGCGCGTCGAGCGGCCAGCGCGGCCGCGCCGACAGCGTCAGGTCGTCGGGCCCGCGCAGCGCCAGCCGCTCTGCCGCGGCCCAGGCGATGATCGCGCCGTTGTCGGTGCAAAGCCGCAGCGGCGGCGCGGTGAAGCGCGCGCCCGCCGCCCCCGCCACGGCCTGCAACGCCGACCGGACCGCCGCGTTGGCCGCGACGCCGCCCGCGACCGCCAGCTCCGGCGCGGCATCCGGCTCCAGCGCGGCGAAGGCCGCAAGCGCGCGGCGGGTCTTCTCGGCCAGCGTCTCGGCGACGGCCGCCTGGAAACCGGCGCAGAGATCGGCGCGGTCGGCGCGGGTCAGCCCGCCCTTGTCCGCGACCAGCAGGTCGCGCGCCCGGCGCACCGCGGTCTTCAGCCCGGAGAACGACAGGTCGCAGTCGGGCCGGTCGAGCAGCGGGCGCGGGAACGCGAACCGCCTGGGGTCGCCGCGCGCCGCCTCGGCCTCGACCTCGGGCCCTCCCGGCTGGCCGAGGCCAAGCAGCTTCGCCACCTTGTCGAACGCCTCGCCGGGCGCATCGTCGATCGTGCCGCCGAGCCGCAGGAAATCCTCCGGACCCCGGACCGCAAGGAACTGGCAGTGACCGCCCGAGACAAGCAGCATGAGGTAAGGATATCCGACCCCCTCGGACAGCCGCGGTGACAACGCATGACCGGCCAGATGGTTCACCCCGATCAGCGGAATATTTCGCCCCGCCGCGAGACCCTTGGCGAACATCACGCCCGACACGACGCCGCCGATCAGGCCCGGTCCGGCGGCCACCGCGACGGCGTCGACCGCGTCGAGCCCGATGCCTGCCTCTTCCAGCGCCGCCGCCGTGGCGCCGTCCAGCCGCTCGACATGAGCGCGGGCGGCGATCTCGGGCACGACGCCGCCATAGGCCGCGTGCAGCGCGCGCTGGCCGCGCGTGACCATGCCGAGGATCTCGCCGACGGGCGCGCCCGGACGCGCGCGGACCAGTGCTGCGCCGGTGTCGTCGCAGGTGCTTTCGATGCCGAGGATGATCAGCGCAGGCGCCAAGCGGCCGCTCCGTTCGGTTGCGCGCAGTTGCGCGCGCAGGTAACACCCGGGCGCCGGGCCGCGCAAGCCGCGCGCGGACGCGCCTCGCCGCGGGAGACGCCATGTCCACGACGCTGCTGCTGACCCGGCCCCGTCGCCAGTCGCTGGACTTCGCCGCCGCGCTCGACGCCGCCGCGCCCGGCCGGTTCCGCCCGGTGATCGCGCCGGTGCTGCGCATCGCGCCGCTCGCCGAACCCGTCGATGTCGCGGCCGCGCTCGACGGCGCGCAGGCGCTGGTCTTCACCTCGGCGAACGGGGTGGCGGCCTTTGCGGACGCGAGCGCGCGACGCGACCTTCCCGCGTTCTGCGTCGGCGAGATGACCGCGCGCGCCGCCCGGCAGGCCGGCTTCGCCACGCGCTCGGCCGACGGCGACGTTGGCCGGCTTGCGGCGCTGGTCGTGGCCGAGGCGCGGCCCGGCGACGCGCCGCTCGTCCACGTGCGCGGCCGCCACGCCGCCGGCGACCTGACCGCCCGGCTCGCCGCCGCCGGCCTCGCCGCGCGCGGCCTCGAGCTCTACGACCAGACGCCCGCCGAGCCGCCGCCCGAGGCGCGCGCGCTGCTGGAGGCCGGCGCGGTCGACGTCGCCGCCGTGTTCTCGCCGCGCTCGGCCGCGCTCTTCGCTGCGGCCGCGACACGCGCCGGCTGGGACCTGTCGCGGCTGACGCTGGTCTCGCTGAGCGCCGCCGCCGACGCCGCGCATGACGCGCCCGAACCGGCGCGGCGGGTGGTCGCGGCCGCTCCTACGCGCGCCGGCATGATCGCCGCGCTGACCGGGCTCGGCTAATCGGTTAGTCGGCTTGTCCCCTCGGAGGGCTTACCCTAGTATCCGGCCGATACTGCTCCGCGAGGGGTCGAGCGCGGAACGAGAGCGGGGACAATATACAGATGGCGAGAAAGAAATCCGAGGAACCGGACAACGGTCAGGATGCGCCGCCGCCGGAGAAGCTCGAGGCCGCAGGCCCGACGCCAGCCTCCGAGGATCACGCGCCGCACACCGAGCGGCCAGGCGACGCGACGCTGGACGCCGCAGCGACGCGAGGCTCCGGCCCAGCCCTCCCCGACCCCGCCCTTCCCGGGGATGCGCGGCCCGAAGACGCGCGACCGGACGCCGCCGAAGCGGCGCCCGATCCATACGCGACCGACCCCTACGCGCAAACCGCGCATCGCGCCGATCCGGCCGCCGACACATTGCCCGCGGACGGCAGCGCGCCGGCGCAGGACCCGGCCCCGACGCTTGGGCCGGACGACAGGGTTGCCGAACGGAGCCCGGGCGACGCGCAGGACGAAGACATCCACGACGACGAGCGCGGCTCCTTCGCGGCCAAGGCGCTGACGGCGCTCGTCCTGCTGCTGCTCGGCGCCGCGATCGGCATCTGGGCCGCGCCGAGGATCGCGCCGATGCTGCCCTCCGGCATGGCACCGGTCGCGAACTGGCTGACGCCGGGCGCCGCGGGCGCCGAGGACGAGATCGCCGCGCTGGAGCAGCGGCTCGACGCCGAACTGGCCGCGCTGAACCAGCAGGTCCGGGACCTGCCCGACGCCGCGACGCTCGAAAGCAGCGTCGACAGCGCCGTAGACGCGCGCGTCGAGGCCGCCCGCACCGAACTCGCGAGCCAGATCGACGACCTGCGCCAGACGCTGCAGCAGGCCGATCCCGCCGCGATCGGCGACCGCGTCGGCCGGCTCGAAGCGAGCGTCGGCGGGGCCACGGCCGAGCTTGCTTCGCTGCGGGACCAGATCGCGTCCGGCGCCGCCTCGCTCAGCGCCGACGCCAGCCAGAGCATCGACACCTACCGCGCCGAACTCGAGGGCGTCCGCGCGCAGGTCGGCGACCTGTCGGGCGCGGTCTCGGCGCTCGATGGCCGGCTCGACGCAGTGCGGTCCGAGGCGGAGGCCGAGATCGAGGCCGCACAGACGGAAGCCCAGCAGGTCCAGCAGACCGCGCAGGCCGAGCGCGATCTTTCGGCCGCCCAAGCCGACCTCGCGGCGGTCTCTGCCGCGATCGCCGCCGGCGAGCCCTATGCCGATGCGCTGTCGGGCCTTGCGGCGGCGACCGGCGCCACGCCCCCCGCCTCCCTCGAGGCCGGCGCCGACAGCGGCGTGCCGTCGGCGCTGGAACTGCGCGAGAGCTTCGGCCCCGCCGCCCACGACGCGATCCGCGCGACGATCACGGCCAGCGCCGGCGAGGGCATGTTCGCCCGCGCCCGCGCCTTCGCCGAATCCCAGGTCGCCAGCCGGTCGCTGACGCCCCGGGCCGGCCAGGACCCCGACGCGGTCCTGTCGAGGATGGAGGACGCGCTGAGCCGCGACGACGTCGCAGCAGCGCTCGAGGAAGCGAACGCGCTCCCGTCCGAGGCCACGCAAGCGATGTCCGACTGGCTCGCGGCGGCCCGGCTGCGCGCCGATGCCAAGGCCGGATTGGCGGAACTCTCCGCCTCCGTCGAGAACACCAACTGAGGCGAAGCGCAATGCTCTGGTCCCTGCTGAAGATCTCCGTCTTCATCGCGCTGGCTGCGGCCCTCGCCTTCGGCGTGTCGCTGCTGCTCGAAAGCCCCGGCGAGGTGACGATCGCCTTCGCCGGCCGCGAGTTCATCCTGACCCCGCTCGGGGCGTTGATCTGGCTGCTCGTCCTGGTCCTGGCCGTGCTGATCCTGCTGAAGATCGTCGGCCTGATCGTCGCCTTCGTGCGCTTCCTGCTCGGCGACGAGACCGCGATCAGCCGCTACTTCAGCCGCAACCGCCAGCGCCGCGGCCTCGACGCGCTGTCGAGCAGCATGCTGGCGCTGGCTGGCGGCGAGGCGAAGCTGGCCGAGCGCAAGGCGGCCAAGGCCGAAAGGCTGCTGGGCCGTCCGGAGATGACCGGCCTCGTAAAGGCGCAGGCCGCCGAGATGAACGGCGAGACCGACAAGGCGTACGAGCTCTACAAGTCGATGCTCGAGAACGACCGCACCCGCTTCATCGCCGTGCACGGGCTGATGCGTCACAAGCTCGAGGCCGGCGACACAGACACGGCGCTGGCGCTCGCCAGAAAGGCCTCCGCGCTGCGGCCGACGCACGGGCCGGTCCTGAACACCCTCTTCGAACTCCAGTCCCGCAAGGAGGATTGGTCCGGCGCGCGCGAGACGCTGAACGCCAAGCTGCACGCCCGCATGCTGCCGCGCGACGTCGGCGCCCGCCGCGATGCCGTCCTCTCGCTGGCAGACGCGCGCAAGGCGCTGGCCGAGGGCAATACGAGCCGGGGCCACGAGGCGGCGAAGCAGGCGAACAAGCTCGCGCCGACGTTGGTGCCCGCCGCGGCGCTGGCCGCCGAGGCGCATGTCGCCGACGGCTCCAAACGGCGCGCGACGCGGGTCCTCACCAAGGCCTGGGCGGCGAACCCGCATCCGGACCTCGCCGGCGCCTTCGCCGCGATCGAGCCGAACGAGACTCCGTCCGCCCGGCGCAAGCGCTTCGACGCGCTGATCGGCGCCTACCCCGCCCATGCCGAAAGCCGGCTGCTGGCCGCCGAACTGGCCCTTGCCGACGAGGATTTCCCCGGCGCCCGCAAGGCGCTGGGCGACCTGCCGCAGACCGAGCCGACGACGCGCAGCCTCGCGCTGATGGCCGCCGTCGAGCGCGGCCTCGGCGCGCCCGAGGTCGAGGTGCGCGGCTGGCTCGCCAAGGCGCTCGGGGCGTCCCGCGGACCGCAGTGGATCTGCGAGAAGTGCAACCACGTCCACGCGGCCTGGACGCCGATCTGCGAGAGCTGCGGCGCCTTCGACACGCTCGCCTGGAAGACCGCGCCCCATTCCGAGGACGCTGGAATCGCGACGTCGGCGATGCTGCCGCTGATCGTCGGCTCCCTCCCCCCTGGCGCGCCCGCCGCCGAAGCGCCAGGCGACAGAAATGCTTCTCCCGCCCCGACCGAGGCTGCGCCGGCCCAGAGACCGGTCGAGGACGCCGAGATCGCCGAGGAGACTCGCTCCTGAGGGCGGCCCGTCCCTTGCTCGGCGAAGGCCGCGCTTAACGCCGCCTTGACCGATGCCTGCCATCGTGCCGCCGGGCGGGGCGCGACCGGGGGGCGGGCGATGACGACAGAGACGACAGGATCACTCGATCCGATCAGCGGACGGCCGAACCGCCGCCGCTTCCTCCAGGACCATCAGGTCGCCCCCGAAGGCCCGGCGACGATCCTGCTGGTCACGCTGTCCGGCGCGCGCGCGTTCAACGCGATCCTCAGGGCGCTCGGACATGACCGCTCCGAAGCCTTCATCCGCGCCGGCGCCGACCGGCTGAGCGAGATCGTCGGCCCCGGCGCGCGGCTCTATCACGTCAGCATCCTCAGCTTCGTCTGCGTGCTGCCGATCGTGCGCGACGCCGACGAGCCCGCGATCGTCTCCCGCATCCGTCGTGCCTTCGCAAGCCCGCTGGTCTGCGACGATATACCCATCGATGCTCGCGTCGGCATCGGCCTCGCCGAGATGGCCCCGGCTTCCGAGACCCTCCGCGCCGAGAGCCTGCGCGCCGCTCTGACCGCCGCGCAGGACAGCCGCGAGCGCGCCGAAGGCTGGGCGTGGTACGATCCGCACAGCGACGCCGCGCACCGCCGCGCCTTCGGCCTGCTGACCGACCTGAAGGCAGCCCTCGACGGCGCCGATCAGCTGCATCTCGCGTTCCAGCCCAAGGTCGCGCTCGCGACCGGCGCCGCGCCGAGCGCCGAGGCGCTGCTGCGCTGGCGCCACCCCACGCTCGGGCCGGTGTCTCCCGAGCGAGTTCGTGCCGCTCGCCGAGGCCACCGCCCTGCTCCGGCCGCTGACCCGCTGGGTGATCTCGGCGGCCGCCGCGCAGATCGTGGCCTGGGACCGCGCCGGAATGGAGATCGGCCTCGCGATCAACGTGTCGCCGAAGAACCTGCGCGAGCCGGATTTCGTCGAGTACCTGCTCTTCGTCTGCGCCGCCGCCCGGATCGACCGCGGCCGGATCGAGCTGGAGGTGACCGAGGGCGTCAACGCCGACGATGGCGGCTCCGCGATCCTCGGCCGTCTCGCGACGCTGCGCCGCCTCGGCTTCCGCATCGCGATCGACGACTTCGGCTCCGGCTACAGCAACATGAGCTACCTCAACCGCCTGTCGGCGCAGACGCTGAAGATCGACCAGAGCCTGGTGCGCGGCGTGACGGCCGGAACGCCCGAGGGACGGCTGCTCGCGGGGATCGTCCAGATGGGCCACGACCTCGGCTACGGAATCGTCGCCGAGGGCATCGAGACCGAGGCCGAACGCGCGCTGCTGACCGCGCTCGGCGCCGACTACGGCCAGGGCTACCTGTTCGGCAAGCCGATGAGCGGCGACGACCTGCTCGACTGGCGCAGCATGCGCCGCGCCGGATGATCAGCGCCCCAGCGATAATCACTTGAATATCAATGACTTGATCTCGGTCGCATCGTGGGACCGGACCCGCCGGCTCAGCTCCGGATCCGATACCCGGTCTGGAAGATCCGCCAGACGATGACGAGGCAGATCAGCGTGAACGCCAGGATCGCCAGCATGCTGACCCCGATATTGACGTCCGCCGTCCCGAAGAACGACCAGCGCAGCCCCGAGATCAGGTAGACGACCGGGTTGAACATCGACACGGTCTGCCAGAACTCCGGCAACATGCTGATCGAGTAGAAGCTGCCCCCGAGGAACGCCAGCGGCGTGATCACCAGCATCGGCGCCAGCTGCAACTGCTCGAAGTTGTCCGCCCAGACGCCGAGAATGAAGCCGAGCAGGCTGAAACTGAGGCAGGTCAGCGCCAGGAACCCCACCATCGCCACCGGATGCGCGACCGGCAGGTCGATGAACAGGTTCGCCGTCAGGTAGATGATCGCGCCGATGATGAACGACTTGGTCGCCGCCGCCCCGACGAAGCCGATGACGATCTCGAGGAACGACAGCGGCGCCGACAGCAGCTCGTAGATCGTCCCCACGAAGCGCGGCATGTAGATGCCGAACGACGCGTTCGACACGCTCTGCATCATCACCGTCAGCATCATCAGGCCCGGCACAATGAATGCGCCGTAGGGCACGCCGTCGACCTCCTCGATCCGCGAGCCGATCGCAGCCCCGAACACGACGAAGTAGAGCGACGTCGAGATCACCGGCGACACCAAGCTCTGGAAGATCGTCCGGAACGTCCGCGCCATCTCGCTGCGGTAGATCGCCCAGATCGCGCGCCAGTTCATGCGGTCTCTCCCACCAGCCCGACGAAGATGTCCTCGAGAGACTTCTGCCGGGTCTGCACGTCGCGCAGCACCACCCCAGCCGTCGACAGGTCGCGCAGCAGCGAGGTGATCCCGGTCCGCTCGGCCTCGCGGTCATAGGTGTAGTCGAGGCTGCGCCCGCCATCGGCCAACGTCAGCCCGTAACGCGACAGTCCCTCGGGCACCGCCGAGATCGGCTCCTGCAGCTCGATCGTCATCGTCTTCTGTCCCATCTGCCGCATCAGCGCCGCCTTCTCCTCGACCAGCAGGATGCGCCCGCCGTTGATGACCGCGACCCGGTCGGCCAGCGCCTCGGCCTCTTCGAGGTAATGCGTGGTGAGGATGATCGTGGCGCCCCCGGCCTTCATCTCGCGGACCACGTCCCACATGCCCTTGCGCAGCTCGACGTCGACGCCGGCGGTCGGCTCGTCGAGGAACAGCACCCGCGGCTCGTGCGCCAGCGCCTTCGCGATCAGGACGCGCCGGGCCATGCCGCCCGACAGCTCGCGCACCTTCGCGTCGCGCTTGTCCCACAGCGACAGCCGCGTCAGCAGCCGCTGGACATGGGCGTCGTCGCGCGGCTTGCCGAACAGCCCGCGCGAATAGCGCACCGTGTCCGCCACCTTCGCGAAGATGTCGAGCTTGACCTCCTGCGGCACCAGTCCGACCAGCGACCGCGCGGCGCGGAAATCGCGCGCGACGTCGTGCCCGCCGACCGCGATCCGGCCGGAGCTGATCGAGGCGATGCCGCAGATCATCGAGATCAGCGTAGTCTTGCCGGCGCCGTTCGGCCCGAGCAGCGCCAGGATCTCGCCATCCTCGATGTCGAGGCTGACGCCGGCAACCGCCTCCAATCCGCTGGCATATACCTTGCGGACATCGTTGATCGTTACGATTGCACACATGACGCTCTCCTCCCGGGCCGGGGTAGATAGGCCCGCCGCCACGATTGGGAAGCCCACCGCCACAGAGGCACGACTAACGGAAACGGGGCGCCGGAGGTCTCCCCACGGCGCCCCTACGTCGGATCTCGGTGCGGCTCAGCGCTTCGAGAACTGGAAGCTGCGGCGCGCCTTGGCCTTGCCGTACTTCTTGCGCTCGACGACGCGGCTGTCGCGGGTCAGGAAGCCCGCGGCCTTCAGCGCCGGCCGCAGGCTCGGCTCGTAGAGCTGCAGCGCCTGGCTGATGCCGTGCTTGACCGCGCCGGCCTGGCCCGACAGGCCGCCGCCCTTGACGGTGGCCATCACGTCGAACTCGCCGGCGACGCCTGCGACGGTGAATGCCTGGCCGATAACCATCTGCAGCACGCCGCGCGCGAAGTACTCGTTCATCGGCTTGCCGTTGACGACGACCTTGCCGGAGCCCGGCTTGATCCAGACGCGGGCCACCGCGTCCTTGCGCTTGCCGGTGGCATAGGACCGGCCGAGGCTGTCGCGCTGCGGCTCGCGCGCCGGCGCGGTCTCGACCAGGGATTCGACGCCGGCGGCGTCCTTGAGCTGATCGAGCGAATTGATCACATCGGCCATGACTTACGCGCTCCGGGTGTTCTTCGGGTTGAGCGCCGCAACGTCCAACGCTTCGGGGTTCTGCGCGGCGTGCGGATGCTCGACGCCGGCATAGATCTTCAGGTGGCCCATCTGCTTGCGCGACAGCGGACCGCCGGGCAGCATGCGCTGGACGGCCTTCTCGACGACGCGCTCGGGATGGCGGCCTTCGAGGATCTGGCCGGCGGTGCGGTGCTTGATGCCGCCCGGGAAGCCGGTGTGCCAGTAGTAGCGCTTGTCGGCGCGCTTGTTGCCGGTCAACTGCACCTTGTCGGCGTTGACGACGATCACATGATCGCCCATGTCCATGTGCGGCGTGAACGTCGGCTTGTGCTTGCCACGCAGACGCATGGCGATCAGCGACGCGAGGCGGCCGAGCACGACGCCTTCGGCGTCGATGACGATCCACTTCTTGTCGATGTCCGCCGGTTTAGCGCTGAAGGTCTTCATCGGTCCTGCCTCGTGTCTCGGCGGCCGCGGGCGCATCGAATTGCGCCCGGCCGCGACTGGTGGCGGCTTATGAACGAGATTCGCAATCAGGTCAATTGCCGATAGTCGGTAATTCTACTTACGGATCAACGACTTGAAAATACGGTATCAGAATACCCCAAAGCCGTCCCTTGCCGGCGCGATCGCGTCGATGACGCCGGTCGCCTTAAGCACGCCGTAGACCGCGATCGCGATCATCACGATCCAGATCGCGCGCCGTGCCTTCGGCGAGCGCGTCAGCCAGCTGACCACCAGGAGGACGAGCACCGAAACGAGCAGGAGGCGCAGGAACATGACGCACTGATACGCGCCCCTGCCCGCCGACGCCAGCGCGCCGCCGCGGCGCTTGCTCGCAGGCCGCGCCGAACTCGGGGGCGAGGCCCCGCTCCGGCGGGTCGGCATCCTGCTGACGAAGCTCGCGATCCCGGCATACGGATCCCGAAACCTCAGTTGAGTCAGAGACTTCCCCTCCTGCGCACCTTGCGCAGGCGGGCGCTCAGAAACCGTTGCTCAGCGCGGCGGCCGAGCCGCCGACGCTCAGCGTCCGGCCGGCGATGCTGATCACCCGCGACCAGGCGGCCACCGGGGCCTCGGTAATGTAGATCGTGTCCTCGTCGCGGATGATGAACTCGCGGGCCGAGAAAAGGCCGGACGGATCGGTCAGGTTCACGACGTAGGCGACGCGCTGCGGCCCGATCAGGTCAGGCTTGCCGGTGACCCGACGCGCCATGTCCTGGCTCTCCTCGCGGAAGACGAAGACGCCGGTCGGATCGGCCGCGTTGCCGTCGAGCCCGCCCGCCTCGGCCAGCGCCTCGACCAGCGACATGTCGCGCTTGGTGAATGCGACCCTGCGCTGGCCGGTAGTGGCCCCAAGCGCCGTGAACGAGCGGCGGTCCTGCTCGACGATGATCCGGTCGCCGGCCCGCAGCGCGATGTCGTTGCGCGGGTTGTCGTAGAGATCCTGAAGCCAGACGCGGCCTGTGCGGCCGGCGCGCTCGACCTTCACCTGGGCCACGTCGGGCACGATCGTCACGCCGCCGGCCTGCGCGAGCATTCCGGAGAGACGCCGGGTTGGCGCCTCTATCGGGTAGACGCCCTGCGCCTCGACGCCGCCCATCACGCTGACCGTCGAGCCGATGCCGGTAACGCGGCGGACCTCGACCTGCGGATCGGGCGTCTGCGCCTCGAGGCCCGCCACGATCTCCTGGCGCAGCGCGTCGGGCGAGCGTCCGGCGGCCGAGATCAGCCCGACATAGGGCACGTAGATGCGACCCTCGGAATCGACCTGGATCTCGTCGAGCGCGGTGACCTTCTGTCCGACGCCGGCGAGAAGGCCGGTATCGACGTTCTCCCAGACCGTGACCGACACGCGATCGCCGGGGCTGATCACGTCGGACGCCACCGGGCCCGCGCCAAGGAACTCCGAGCCGAATCCGAGCGGATCGTCGAAGCGCGCCACCTGCGCGACCGCCGGCTGAACCGGCACGATCTGGATCCCGGTCGCCGCATCGCTGCCGCCCTGGATGATCTCGCTCGCCGTCGGCCCCGAGCGCGGCAGCGTGCATGCCGTGAGCGCCGCCAGCGCAAGCGTCAGCGCCGCGAGGCGGGCCGGTCTCGCTGTCCGGAGAAACTGCATCTGTCGCCTCGCTAAGCTCTGTCGTCCGGCTTATTTGCGCGGAAACTAACCCCAGATAGAGGCGCAAGACCAGATCAACTTCGCATCGGCCACGTCGCTGTGACATCGGCGCCGCCGGCCCCGGGGCTTGCCGTCGGTCGAGGGGCGGGATACCACCCGCGAGCAGAGAGCTGGAGGGCTCGTCATGTTCACCGGTATCATTACAGACAGGGGCCGGATCGAGACGATCGAGGATCGCGGTGACCTGCGCGCGCGGATTGAAAGCAGCTACGCGCCGGGCGGCATCGCGATCGGCGTGTCGATCGCCTGCGACGGGATCTGCCTGACCGTGGTCGACCGCGGTCCGCTCGGAGCGGGCTCCTGGTTCGACGTCGACCTGTCGGCCGAGACGCTGGCCCGCAGCAACGTCAGGACCGGTCGCACGGCCTGGACGCCGGGACGTCTGGTCAACCTGGAGCGGGCGCTGAGGGTCGGCGACGAACTCGGGGGGCACATCGTGTCCGGGCACGTCGACGGCCTGGCCGAGGTCGTGTCGATCCGGGACGAGGGCGACAGCACCCGCTTCTCGTTCCGCGCGCCACGGGAGCTTGCGCGCTTCGTCGCACCGAAGGGCTCGGTCGCGCTGAACGGCGTCTCGCTGACAGTGAACGAGGTCGATGGCTGTGAATTCGGGGTCAACGTCATCCCGCACACCAAGGCCCATACGACCTGGGGAGACGCCGAGGCAGGCGACATGATCAACATGGAGATCGACACGCTGGCCCGTTACGTGGCGCGGCTGATCGAGACGTCTGGCGCGCCCTGATCTGCATGTCCGGACCCTGGACGCAGATCTAAGGGCGGCAGACTTCGAGCTTTGATCGTCGCGGCGATATCGCGGTGGCGAACCCTCTCCGGTGAGGCGCATTCTGCCGCGCGGTCGACTGGAGCCGGATCGGGACCGGATTGTGTCCGGGCGCGGGCGCCGCTGCGCTGGCGTTCGCTTCGCGGGTGCGCTATCCCCCCGCGCGAGACTTGGGCGGGCGGGAAAATGGACGACCAGCACTACCGGGATGCGATCTCTTCAATAGAGGACATCATCGACGACGCGCGGAACGGACGAATGTTCATTCTCGTCGACCACGAGGACCGTGAAAACGAGGGAGATCTGGTGATTCCGGCGCAGATGTGCACGCCGAACGCAATCAACTTCATGGCGACGCACGGTCGCGGGCTGATTTGTCTGACCCTGCCGGGAGAGCGCATCGACGCTCTCGGACTTCCGATGATGGCCCAGGCGAACTCGTCGCGCCACGAGACCGCTTTTACCGTCTCGATCGAGGCGCGCGAGGGCGTGACTACCGGAATCTCAGCACATGATCGCGCGCGCACCGTCGCCGTCGCCATCGACCCGCGTACAGGGTCGCAGGACATCGCGACGCCGGGCCACATCTTCCCGCTGCGCGCCCGCGATGGCGGCGTGCTTGTTCGCGCCGGACATACGGAAGCCGCCGTCGACATATCGCGGCTGGCCGGGCTTAACCCATCGGGCGTCATCTGCGAGGTGATGAACGAGGACGGCACGATGGCACGCCTCCCCGACCTCGTCGCATTCGCCCAGCGCCACGGCATGAAGATCGGCACGATCTCCGACCTGATCGCCTATCGCCGCCGCCATGACAACCTGGTGCGCGAGACCAGCGTCACGAGCGTCACGTCGGAATACGGCGGCGCCTGGCAGATGCGCGTCTTCGCCGACATCGCCGGCGGCGGCGAGCACATCGTGCTTAGCAAGGGCGATCTGACCGAACCCGCCCCGGTGCTGGTGCGGATGCACGCGATGAACCCAGTCGAGGACTTGCTGGCGATTCATTCGGGGCGCGCTCACCAGTTGCGCGACGCGATGCTGACGATCGCCGTCGAGGGGCGCGGCGTCGTCGTGCTGTTGCGCGACATGTCTATGAAGCTCGACACCGGCGACCACGTCTCGCCCCAGCGCCTGCGCCAATACGGTATCGGCGCGCAGATCCTGAATGCGCTCGGTCTCACCGACCTGCTGCTGCTGACCAATTCACCGATCCCGAAGGTAGTGGGGCTCGAAGGCTACGGGTTGTCGATCGCCGGGACCCGGCCGATCCCGTCATTGGAGATCTGAAGCGATGGCGCAGAGAGATGAGGGGGCGGGTCTGCCGTTCCCGAGCTTCGACCAGCCGACGCGCGTGCTGATCGTGGTCGCGCCCTTCTACCACGCGATCGCGGCGCACCTGCTTGCCGGCGCACGCGCAGCGCTAGATTCGGCAGGCGTCCTGCACGACACGGTCGAGGTGCCCGGCGCGCTCGAAGTGCCGTCAGCGATCCGCTTGGCGTCGTGGTCGGGCGACTTCGATGGCTACGTCGCGCTCGGCTGCGTGATCCGAGGCGATACCACGCATTACGAAACGGTTTGCAACGACAGCTCCCGGGGATTGACGCTGCTCGGGCTCGACGGTTTGTGCATCGGCAACGGCATCTTGACCGTCGAGAACGCGGGCCAGGCCGAAACACGCGCCGATCCGAGGGGCGCGAACAAGGGCGGCGGCGCCGCCGAAGCGTGCCTGCACCTGATCGCGCTGGCCCGGCGCTTCGGCGTGGGGCGGGAGCCACTGCCGGCAAAATCTGCCTTGATGGCGCCGGGCGGCGCGCAGACATGACGGCGATGCCAACGAACAAGAAGCCGACCGCAGCGCAGGCCCGGCGCATGCGAACCGCTGCGCGATTCTACGCGGTGCAGGCGCTGTTCCAAATGGAGGCGGCCGAGGTTGGGCTCGAGGCGGTGATCGAGGAATTCGAGACGCACAGGATCGGTGCGACGTTCGACGACCAGACTTATCAGCAGGCCGACCTTGAACACTTCCACCGGCTGATGACCGAGGCGGTGTCGCATCAGGCCCGGATCGACCAGATGACGCACCGGGCGCTGGTCGCGCGCTGGCCGATCGACCGGATCGACCCGACGCTGCGCGCGCTGTTCCGGGCCGCGGGCGCGGAACTCCTTGGCGCCGACACGCCGCCCAAAGTTACGATCACCGAGTACCTCGAGATCGCGAAGGCCTTTTATCCCGATGGCAAGGAAGCCAAGTTCGTCAACGGCGTGCTCGACCACATGGCGCACGAGGCCCGTCCGGACGGCTTCGGTTGAGTTGCAGCCTTTCGCACCAGCAGCAGGACAACCGGAGGACCAGATGCCGCAACCGCTCCCGCCGCTCGGCGTTCTCGGCCTGATCGGCCGCAGTTTCAAACTGCTGGGCGCGCAGTTCGGATTCCTGTTCCCGCTGGCCTTCGTACCCGCCGCAGCGCTCGCGGCGCTGAGCTATCTGCTCATTCCCGACGAGGCCGAGTTGGCGCGCGGGGCAGCCGGCTTCGGCGCTTTTCTCGCGATCTTCCTCAACGTCGTGATCGGGTTCATCGTTACCGGCGTGATGACGCTGGCCGGGCTCGACGCGGCGCTGGGTAAGCGGCACACGGTCGTCGAGTACCTGAGCCAAACGATGCGCCACATCGGCGCGATCGTTGTACTGGGCGTGCTGCTGTCGATCGCGACCGGGCTCGGCATGCTGCTCCTTGTTGTTCCCGGCCTCTACGTCGTCGCGCGCTTCCTGCCCTGGGCGCCGGCGGTCGTGTTCGAGAACGCGGGCTGGTCGGGCCTGACGCGGGCGCAGGACCTGACCGAGGGCTATCGCTGGCCGCTGGTCGGGGCGGCGCTGCTGCTCGGGCTGGTGATCATCGTGGCGCTGCTCGCGTTCGGGCCGGTCTTCGCGATGTCGGTGGGCTCGCCGCCGCTGGCGATCCTGATCGAGGGCGTGCTGACCGGGCTCTACTATGCGCTGATCGCGGTCTTCACCGCGCTCGTCTACCTGCGGCTGCGCGAGATCCTCGAGGGCATCAGCGCGCGCGAAATCGCCGAGGAGATCGCCTGAGCCGGCGCGGAACGCGCCCGATAGCGCGCCCGTTGCCTGGAAACGGCGGCCGCAGCGCAGCGCCAAGGCCAAGTGGAAAGGCGACCGTGACCAAGCTCGTCACCGCGCCACAAATCTCCTTCACCCCGCCACCGCCGCGTGGCTGGATGCGACCGCCGCATGCGCGGCTTTGGCGAGCGCCTTCCGGTCGGCGAAGTCCGCCGCCCGCAGCGCCGGGTGAAAGGTAACATCGACCTCGCCGCCATGCGAGCGCGCCAGCACGTCGCCGAGATGCCCAGCGAAGTCCATGTCGCCCCACCAGCCGTAGAACGCGGCCGGCAAGCCGGGACGCGGGCGATAGACGATGCTGACCGGCTGCACCCATAGCGTCTCGCGCAGATCCGGCGCCAGGAATACGCTGAACAGCGCCGACTTGAACGGCAGCACGCGCTGGCCGTCGCTCGACGTGCCCTCGGCAAACAGGCACAGACGGTCACCGCGTTTCAGCCGGGCGTGCAGCGCCTCCGTCTGGCGCCGCGCCTCGGCCGGCCGCCTCTCGATGAACATCGTGCCGATCGACCGACCGATGAAGCCGATCACCGGCCAGGACGCCACTTCGGACTTCGAGACGAAGAAAACCCGCATCGCCGCCATCACCACGACGATGTCGATCCAGCTCGCGTGGTTGGCGACGATCGCCCCCGGATGCGCCATAGCAGCGCCGCGCAGCCTGAGCCTGAGGCCGAGCAGGACCAGCGCCCCCCGGCCCCACAGATGCACGACCCAGGGCGCCAGCGCCGGCGCCCGCCGGCCGAGGCGCTTCGCGAGCAGGTCCCAAATGCGCAGGATAGCGAAGACCATGAACATCAGGCCGAGCCAGAACAAGGAGCCGATGGCGCACAGAACGAGCCGCAGCCAGTCCAGCGATCCGCGGCGGACAGGATCCGGCGGCGCCGCCTCGTTCCAGCTCATCCCGTCGCCGATCGGTTGTTGCGGGCGTAGAACGCGCGATGCTGCGCCTTCATCGCCGCCGTGTCCATCAGCACGCAGACATCGACGGTGTTGAAATCCCTATCCAGGAATGCGCCCGCGCCGACGACGCCGCCCAGACGAAGGTAGGCCTTGATCAGAGGCGGGATCGTGCGCAGCGCCCGCGGCCCATCTATCCGATCGGCCGGGATACGGTTCATCTCTACATAATGCTCGGGCAGCGCGCGCACCCGCAGTTCGGGAGGGGCCAGGTGGCGATGATGCAGCAGACTCAGCGCCTCGGCCAGCGGTTCCGGGTCGACGCCGGGGAAGCTCGCCACCCCGAACAGGATCTCGATGTCGCGCGTCAGCACGTACTCGGCCAGCCCATTCCACAGCAGATGCATAGCAGGACCGCCGCGATGTTCGGCGGCGACGCAGGACCGGCCGAGCTCGACGCTCTCGCGCGGGCCGTCCTCGATCGCCGACAGATCGTACTCCGAAGAACCGTAGAACCCGCGCCCGATGCGCGCCGCCTCGCGCCGCATCAGCCGGTAGACACCCGCCACGCGGTCGAGCGGGTCACCAACGGCGGCGAGGTCCATCAGCACCAGATGATCGAAATACGGGTCGAACACATCCCGCTCCAGCCGGGCCGCACGCTCCTCGGCGCTGGCCTGCGCGCCCATCTCCTCGACGAAGACGCGATAGCGCAGCCGTTGCGCGCCGAGCAGTTCCTCCTCGGTCTCGGCGAGCTTCACCCGATAGCGCCTCAGGTCGATCTTCATCCCTCTCCCCGGCCGCCATGCTCCGGCAGCCTCAATAGCCAAACCGCCCGCCTCGCGCAAACCGGGGGTTCTGCATTTACCCCGCTTTAAGACACATCTGCGATTTGCTAGCTTCAAGCTCCGGGGGCGTCGTATTCCGGCAGCAGCCCGATGCGGGAGCCATCTATGACGACCTTTCCGGCATGCTGGAAGTTGACGGTGATCCGCTGCCCGATCACCGACTGCACCTGGCCGAGCCCCCAGTCCGGGCGATCCGGGTGGCGCACGAGGTTACCGGGCTCCAGGAATTCGTTCATAGCCGCTCCCGCCTCCGGCGCGCAGGCCCGCCCGTGACCGGGCAGCCAGTGCCGGGCGATCCGGATCTCGCCGCGTTGGTCTCCGCACGGCTCTGCCACGACCTGATAAGCCCGATCGGCGCGATCGGCAACGGCCTGGAGCTGCTGCAGATGTCCCAGCCGACGGCGTCGGCCGAACTGGATCTGGTCGGCGACAGCCTGAACTCGGCCCTCGCACGGATCGGCTTCTTCCGCATCGCTTTCGGACCCGCCGAGGCTCAGGCGCGCCTATCCGCAGACGAGATCCGAGGCCTGACGGGCGCGATGTTCCAAGGTCGGCTGACCGTGAGCTGGACTTGCTTGCCGGCGGACCTGTCGCGCCAGCTGACCCGGCTGACCTTTCTCGCCATACTCTGTCTCGACAAGAGCCTGCCGATGGGAGGGATGATCGACGCTGGCGCTGGGCCGGACGGGATCACGCTGCGCGTCGAGGGCCGGCGCACCCTGCCGCCCGAGGCGCTCTGGGCCCACGCGCTGGCAGGCGCGCCGCTGGAGGGACTGCGCTCGGAGAACGTGCAGTTCGCGTTTCTGCGCCAGATGCTGAACGCAACCGGCTGCCAATTGACCGCGGAATTTACCGCCTCAAGCGCGCATCTGCGCCTGACCTCGGACGCGCTTACGCCGGCGTGAGGCCGCCCGCGTACTGGACCGACCGCTTCCGGTAGTGCTCGGCGGTCTTCAGCAACCCAGCGATGTCGTCCTCGGTCAGCTCACGCACGACCTTGACCGGACGGCCCACCGCCAGCACGCCCGGAGGGATCTCCTTTCCCTCCGTGACCAGCGATCCCGCGCCGACCAACGCGCCCGCGCCGATCGTGGCGCCGTTCAGCACCGTCGAGCCCATGCCGATCAGCGCGCCGTCGCCGATCGTGCATCCGTGCAGGATCGCCATATGCCCGACGGTGACGTCCGCGCCCAGCGTCAGCGGAAAGCCGGGATCGGCGTGGCAGATGCAGCCGTCCTGAACGTTAGAGCCTGTTCCCAGTTCGATCGGCTCGTTGTCGCCGCGCAGCACCGCGTTGAACCATACCGACGCGTGCGCGCGCAGCACCACGTTGCCGATCAGCCGCGCCCCAGGCGCGACATAGGCAAGCGGGTCGATTCTGGGAGCCACTCCGTCCAGCCGGTACAACATCGTCATCAGCGCCTTTCCTCGAACTCGGCGTTTAGCTGCGTGACCAGCGGCATCAGGCAGGGCTGCCGGTCGCGGCGCAGCCGCTCCGCATTGATGATCGCGCGCAGATCCGCCTCGCAGCGGTGTAGGTTGTCGTTGACCAGCACGTAATCGTATTCCGCCCAGTGACTGATCTCGTCTCGCGACTTCTCCATCCGCCGCGCAACCACGTCCGGCGAATCCTGGCCGCGCGCGCGCAATCGACTCTCAAGCTCGGCGATCGACGGCGGAAGGATGAAGACGGACACCACTGCGTCACGCAACGACGAGTTGCGGATCTGCTGGCCGCCTTGCCAGTCCACGTCGAAGAGGACGTCGCGACCGTCGACAATAGCCGCCTCGACCGGCGCGCGAGGCGTTCCGTAGAGGTTTCCAAAGACCTCAGCATATTCGAGCATCTCGCCGCCAGACGCCATCGCCTCGAACTCGCGGCGCGAGCGAAAGAAGTACTCGCGCCCTTCCTGTTCCCCCGGCCGCGGCGGGCGCGTCGTCGCGGATACCGAAAAGTCCACTTCAGCGTCGACCTCAAGCAACCGCCGCGACAAAGTCGACTTGCCGGCGCCCGAGGGCGATGACAGGATCAGCAGAATGCCCCGCCGTGCGCCGAGGCTCTCATTCGACATTCTTTACCTGCTCCCGCATCTGGTCGATCACCACCTTCATCTCGAGCCCGATCACAGTCAGTTCCGCCGACTGAGCCTTCGCGCACAATGTGTTGCACTCACGATTAAACTCCTGGGTGAGGAAGTCGAGCTTGCGGCCAACCGGACCTTCAGTCCGGATCAGCGCCCGCCCGGCGCTGACATGCGCGTCCAGTCGATCCAGTTCCTCGGTCACGTCCGACCTCACAGCCAGCACGGCCAGTTCCTGGGCCAACCGCGCCTCGTCGACGGTTCCCGTCTCCGCTGCCGCCAGCACCGCCGCGACACGCGCGCGCAGCGTCTCGCTCTGCCTCGGACCGCGCGCTGCGGCAGCATCGCGCCCTGAGACAGCCAGAGCCGCGATCTGGTCGAGCTGGCGGGCCAAGATTGCGGCCAGCGCCGCGCCCTCCTTCGTCCGAGCATCCTGAAGCGCCGCGATCAGCGCATCGGCGTCGGCGGTCAGCGCCGTTAGCACGGCCGGGTCGTCTGCAGGCGCCCATGTCTCGGGCTCCAGAACGCCTCGCAGCCCAAGCAGGTCCGCGGCCGTCATCGGGGCAAGATCGAGCCCGCGCGCCGACGCCGTCTTGCATGCCGCCAGCGCCGCGTCGACCGCCGAGTCCAGCGCCGCAAGATCCAAGCGCACCGGCCCGGACCGCGCGCCCTGTCGCAGACGCAATCGGACCGAAACCGACCCGCGCGCCAGCCGCCTACCCGCGGCCGCTCGCAGCGTCGCCTCCAGGCCGTCGAAGCCCTCGGGCAGCCGCAGCCGCAGATCGAACCCGCGCCCGTTGACGCTGCAGGCCTCCCAAATCCAGTCGAGGTCTCCGGAGCCGCCCGTCAGGTCAGCAAAGCCCGTCATCGACATCAGCGGCATGACAAACCTTTTCGCGCTAAAGGAGAGTTCAAACTCGCAATTTCAATCTTTATGCTGCACATTAATAAAATTGGAGCAGATTACGCGACGCGGCGGCAAAACTGGGATAGCCTGTGAACAGTGTGTTTACCAATGGACGTTCCACCACTCTCGTCGTGGTATGCCGTCCAGGGGTTTGTGGTCAAGTTTCGACATGAATGACGTAATGCTCGACACCCTTAAATCTTATTGGGAGCGTTTGCGGGCCGGCAGGATTGCGCCATACCGGGCCGAGGTCGACCCCAGGCAGTTCGAGACAGCGCTTGAGAACATGTTCATCATTGAACGCATTCGGCCCGACAACTTGCGAATCCGGCTCGCAGGCATGAAGATCGCCGAACTAATGGGCATGGAGGTGCGCGGCATGGAGGCGGGCTTTCTCGTCGATGATCCGGATCGCCAGCGCTTCGAGCGGCTGCTGAACGTCGTGATGTCCGAACCCGCAGTGGTCGAATTGAAGCTTGTGGCGCGCGGCCGCGTCGGCCCGTACCGCGCAACGATGCTGCTGATGCCGCTGCGCAGCGATTTCGGCGATGTGAACCGCGTGCTTGGCTGCGCTGCCGGACCGGCCGACGGTTTCGCTCCGCCGGCGGCGTTCCAGATCGAGGAGGCGACGGTGACGCCGATCGAGCAGAACGCTTTCGCGGAGCCGGCTGTCGCCCTTCCCGGCTTCGCCGAGGACCAGACCGCTTTCCACCCCGCGTCTTCGGTTTCGCCGCCCAAGCTACGTGCGATCGAGGGCAACCCCGACGCGGCGCCGAGGCCACGCGCCGGCACGCCGAAATTTCGCGTAATCGACAACGACTGACCGGCCGCTCAGGTCGGCGTCGGCGGTGCCGCCGCGTTCAGTCTCGCCACTCCATATCGCAAATACCCTGGAGCGCCAGGATGGCTGTGAGATCGGAGCGGTAAAGCCGCGCCGCGGCCGCAACTGCCAGCGCGGGCTTCGCGCGGTATGCGACGCCCAGCCCGGCCGCCGTCACCATGTCGAGATCGTTCGCTCCGTCCCCGACTGCCGCCGCCGCGGCGGGACCGAACTCCGCCGACAGTTCGTCGAGAGCCCCTCGCTTCGCCGCTCGACCAAGGATCGGACGCGCGACCGTCCCAGCCAGTCGGCCGTCCACGACGACCAATCGGTTCGCCCGGTGCGTATCGAAGCCCGCAGCCTTGGCCACGCGCGCAGTGAAGAAATCGAACCCTCCCGAAACTAGCGCCGTTGCGGCGCCGAGACCCGCCATTGTGCGGACCAGCACCCGCGCCCCGGGGTTCAGGCGGACGCGCGCGTCGTAACATTCCTGCAGCGCCGTTTCAGGCAGCCCCGCCAGAAGCGCAACCCGCGCGTCCAGCGCCTGTTCAAAGTCAAGCACCCCCCGCATCGCGGCCTCGGTGATTGCCGCGACTTCTGCCTTGACGCCCGCCCAATCCGCCAGCTCGTCGATGCACTCCACGCCAATAACCGTCGAGTCCATGTCCGCAAGCAACAGACGCTTGCGCCGCCCCTCGGCCGGCACGACGTTCGCGTCCATTTGCTGCCCCGCGAGCGGACGCGGATCCCCGCCGCCGGCGAAACCTATCTCGAACGCGCTCTCGGCAAGCCGTCGCGGCGCCCCCGGCTTCATCCTGGCCGCCGCCATCGCGCCTGCGACTCGCTCAGCCTCGACTGCCGCGACCCCGGCAGCGGCAGTCAGAACAAGGAACCGCACAGGAGGATCAGCCGGCGGCGCGCCGGGACTGCCGGCGCTGATCAAGCGCCTCGGAGACGAGGAACGCCAGTTCCAGCGACTGCGCCGCGTTCAGGCGCGGATCGCAGGCGGTGTGGTAGCGGTCTCGCAGGTTCTCGTCGCGCACTTCGCGCACGCCGCCCGTGCACTCGGTTACGTCCTGGCCGGTCATCTCGAAATGCACGCCGCCCGGGATCGTGCCCTCGGCCTCGTGCACGGCGAAGAAGTCCCGCACCTCGCGCAGCACCCGCTCGAACGGCCGGGTCTTGTAGCCCGAGGCCGACTTGATCGTGTTGCCGTGCATCGGATCGCAACACCAGACGACCTTCGCGCCCTCGTGCTCGACAGTGCGGATCAGCCGCGGCAGATGCTCGGCCACCGAGCCTGCGCCGAAGCGGGTGATCAGCGTGAGCCGGCCCGGCCTCGTTCGCCGGGTTCAGCCGCTCGATCAGCCGCGCCAGATCGCTTTCGGTCAGCGTCGGGCCGCATTTCAGGCCGATCGGGTTCTGCACGCCGCGCAGGAACTCGACATGCGCGCCGTCCGGCTGGCGCGTGCGGTCGCCGATCCACAGCATGTGCCCCGAACCCGCGACCGGCTTGCCGCTCGTCGAATCGATCCGGCACAGCGCTTCCTCGTATTCGAGCAGCAGCGCCTCGTGCGACGTGTAGAAATCGACCCGCTGCAGCGAATCGACGTTCGCAGCGTTGACGCCAGCCGCCTGCATGAAGTCGAAGGCGTCCGAGATCCGGTTCGCGAGCTTGTGGTATTCCTCGTAGCCGGGCTGGCCGGCCGTCGAATCCAGCGTCCAGCTGTGTACCCGCGTGATGTCGGCGAAACCGCCCTGGCTGAACGCGCGCAGCAGGTTCAGCGACGCCGCCGCCTGCGTATAGGCCTGCAGCATCCGCTGCGGATCGGGCACGCGCGATTCCGCGCGTGAAGGCGAAGTCGTTGATGATGTCGCCGCGATAGGAGGGCAGCTCGACGCCGCCGACGACCTCGACCGGCGACGAGCGCGGCTTGGCGAACTGGCCGGCCATGCGGCCGATCTTCACCACCGGGCACTTGGCGCCGAAGGTCAGCACCACCGCCATCTGCAGCATGACCTTGAACGTGTCGCGGATGTTGTCGGCCGAGAACTCGCCGAAGCTCTCGGCGCAGTCGCCGCCCTGCAGCAGGAAGGCGCGCCCCTCGGAGACTGCCGCCAGCTCGCGCTTCAGCTTGCGGGCCTCGCCGGCGAAGACCAGAGGCGGATACGAGGCAAGCCGCGCCTCGACGCCGTGCAGCGCCTCCGCGTCCAGGTAGTCCGGCATCTGGACCCGCGGCTTGTCGCGCCAGTCGCTCTTCTTCCACTCCGCGCCCATCGCGTGGCCCTCCCGATCTCGGTTCGAGGCGCCCGTATAGGGCGCCGTGCCGGGCATTTCCATAGCAGACGCCGCCCGGCGCGAATCGCGCCCGGCTTTTGATCTTGACCATTGCCGCGCCCGCGACCCAGAGTCCGTCGGTCGGGCGTCCAGAAAGGCCAGGTGGCGATGGCTGTTACCCCGGAAGCCGCCCCGGAACGGTTCGTCTTCCTTCTCCTGCAGAACTTCACGCTGATCGCGTTCTCCTGCGCGATCGAGCCGTTGCGGCTGGCGAACCGCATCGCCGGGCGTAGGATCTACGACTGGCGCGTCGTCAGCGAGACCGGCGCGCCGGTCGTCGCGTCCAATGGCGTGCCGGTCGGCGCGCAGGGCGGGCTCGACGAGGTCGGGCGCGACGCGACGATTATCGTTTGCGGCGGCGCGGACGTGAAGGCTGCGCTGACGCGCCCAGTCCTGACCTGGCTTCGCCGCGAGAGCCGCCGCGGCGTCGCGGTGGGTGCGATCTGCACTGGCGCGCACGCGCTGGCCGCGGCTGGCCTGCTCGACGGCAGGCGCTGCACGATCCATTGGGAGAACCGAGACAGCTTTGAGGAGGAGTTCCCGGAGATTGAACTCAGTCAGACCGTCTATGTCGTGGACGCCAACCGCTACACGGCGGCCGGCGGCACCGCTTCGGCCGACCTGATGCTGAACCTGATCGCGCGCCGGCATGGGCCGGAGATCACCAACCTCGTCGCCGACCAGATGATCCACACCTCGCTGCGCTCCGACCGCGACGAGCAGCGGCTGTCGATTCCAACCCGGATCGGCGTGCGCCACCCCAAGCTCGCCGCGGTGATCGCCGCGATGGAGGGCAACATCGAGGAGCCGGTCTCGCCGTCGCAACTCGCCCAGGACGTCGGCATGTCGACGCGCCAGCTCGAACGGCTGTTCCGCCGCTACCTGAACCGCAGCCCCAAGCGTTACTACATGGAGCTGCGACTGCAGAAGGCGCGCAACCTGCTGCTGCAGACAGAGATGAGCGTGATCAACGTGGCGCTGGCCTGTGGATTCACCTCGCCGTCGCATTTCTCGAAATGTTATCGCGCACTCTACCGAATCACACCCTACCGCGAGCGCGGCACCGTCGAAGGCTTGGGCGCCGGCTGAACCTTCCCCGCTCTGCGGATCGAACCGGCCCGTTCCAAACCGGAACCTCCTCGGCTCGGCCTGGGGCGATGGATGATATGGAGCGGGTGATGGGAATCGAACCCACGTATTCAGCTTGGAAGGCTGCTGCTCTACCATTGAGCTACACCCGCGCCGCATGCGTGATAACTCGACCGCGAGGCCCGTGCAAGCCGGCCGAGAGCGCGTCGCCAAGGACCTACAGCCTGTAGACGCGGGATGCCGTGTCGCAATAGAGGCCGCGCCGCTCATCGAGGCTTGCGCCCGACACCACATCGTCGACGATCGCGACCCAGTCTGGATAGCGGTGCGTCAGTTCCGAAACCGTCCAGTCGCTTCCGAACATGCAGCGCTCAAAGCCGAAGACCTCGATCGCCCGCGCGACATAGGGCTTCACCTGCTCCGGCGTCCAGGCGGCGTGGTCGGCCTCTGTGACGACGCCCGATATCTTGCAGACCACGTTTGGCAGCGCCGCCAGCTCGGCTATCTGGTCCCACCACGGCGCGCGCAGGCCGTTCCGGATGTCGGGCTTGCCAATGTGGTCGAGCACGAAACTAACGCCCTCGCAGCGCCGGACCAGCTCGATCCCGTAGGTCATCTGCCAGTGCTTGACGCAGATGTCGAAGCTCAGCCCGAACTCGGGCAGCATCCGCACCGCGGTCAGGAAATCCTCCGACAGCACGAAGGACGGGTCGCGCTCGGTCTCGATCAGCCGCCGGATGCCGCGCACGACCGGCAGCGCGACCAGCGCCTCGAGGTCGGCGCGCACCGCCGCGCCCTTGTCGAGCGGCGCATGGGCGACCATCCCAGCCAGCCGCGGATCGACCTCCGCCAGTTCCTGGCCGAAGCGCGCCTCCTCCAGGTGCAGGCCGGGATCGACGGCTACCTCGGCAAAGACGAATTTCTCGATCTCGACCTGTCGGGTCGCCTCGTCGTAGTCCGCAAGCCCGTGGCTGCGGTTGATCTTCGGCGCGTTCGCAAGCCAGCCGTAGCGCATCCGCTCCAGGTCGTAGAGGTGAACGTGGCTGTCAATGATCGGAAATTCTGGCATTCCGCCCTCCAAACGTATGCTGGCGCAGCACGGACAAGTGCTGCGCCAGTACGCTTCTCTCCCTTCCGCCGGCGTCAGCGTCCGTTCCCGGGCGTCGCCGTTCTTTTTTTTAAGCGAACGGCCGGAATGAAGACCGCCGCATCGCCGATCGGGACGCTAGCCGCCGCCGGACTGGTTCGTCAAGTTTGGCGTCTCGTTTGGCGAGGACCAGGGGGCCGGTTGCGGGCGCCGCAGACGCCAAGGCACCGACTGCGACAGCAGAAACCTTGGCGGTGCGATTCCGGTCCCGCCCCGGCCGCATTTGACAGGCCGGAAGCGGCTTGGTTGTCCTTGCCGCTTTCCGCTTCTCAAAGCTTGGCGCGTCTGACAGATTGCCAGAAAACTACGAGCGCCGGTTCGAAGCGGGCGGCCCGGGAGAGGACCACGCGCAATGAAATTGACGGTTTCCACGCGGCGCCAGGTCGGCGCCACCGATCTGTCGCTCCCGGTGATGGGCTTTGGATCGGCGCATCTGGGCGAGCTCTATGCGCGTGTCGACGAGGACGTATCGCGCGCGACGCTGGATGCGGCCTGGGATGGAGGACTTCGCTTCTACGACACGGCGCCGTGGTACGGGCGCGGCCTCAGCGAACACCGGATCGGCGGCTTTCTCCGGACCAGACCGCGCGACGAGTACGTGCTGACCACCAAGGTCGGCCGCACGTTGCGCCGCCCAGCCGATCCATCGACCTTCGACCGGTCGCCCTGGACCGGCGGACTGAACTTCGAGGTGCATTTCGACTACAGCTACGACGGCGTCATGCGCTCCTACGAGCAGGCGCTGGCGCGGCTCGCGATCGACACCGTCGACGCCCTGCTGATCCACGACCTCGACGCGGGCTTTCACGGCGACAAGCTGGCCGGCTATCAGGAGGAACTGGAGCGCAAGGGCGGCGTCCATGCGCTTGAGGAACTGAAGGCGTCGGGCGACATCCGCGCCTACGGCATGGGCATCAACACCCACGAGGCGCTCGAGGAGATCGCGTCGCGGGTGCCGCTCGACTTCGTGCTGGTCGCCATGCCCTATACGCTGGCCGATCAGGGCTCGCTGCACACCGGCATGGCAGAATGCCTGCGCCGCAAGATCGGCGTGATCATCGGCGCGCCTTATGCCTCGGGCATCCTGGTCACGGGCGCCACGCCGGACGCCAAGTACGCCTACGGGCCGGCGCCGGAGGGCGTGAAGGCACGCGTTCGGGCGATCGAGGCGGTCTGCCAGAGCCATGGCGTGGCGCTGCCAGCCGCAGCGCTGCAGTTTCCGCTCGCCCACCCTGCGGTCGCCTCGATCATCCCCGGCGCCGCGCGGCCGCAGGAGGTTGAGTCCAATCTCGCGCATTTCGCCGCTCCGATCCCGGCTGCCTTCTGGTCCGATCTGCGCGCGGAGGGACTGATCGAGCCGGATGCGCCTGTCCCGGCGTGACGCCGGCGCGCCGCGACCGCCGGCTGGCCGGCGGATGTCCGGGAGGGCACGAGAGGCCGGGCGGGCACGCGCGCCTCAAGGTTCAAGCAACTGATAACGCTCATATTTGTCGTCGTCGTAACATTTCGAAAGGAATTTGATCGCGCGCGACTTGCCGCCAAAGGGCGATGCTTGACAGCAGGCGACTATGCACTTGCGCCGAGGGCCGCCGCTGCTACGCGAGCCACGTGCGCCGCGGGGCGCCTGCCGGCGAGCTTGCGTCTGGAGCGGCCGCCCTTGACGGGACCATGCTCCGCTCGTAGTCCCGGTGCTGTCAAACGGCCGGGGGAGCCTCGACTGATGCCACCGCTCGGCGCCGACGCGCTGGCCCGGATTGCCGCGTTCCTCGACCGCGGCGGCCCGGCAATGTGGGCGATCTCCGCGCTGTCCGTTCTGACGCTCGCGCTGATCCTGTGGAAGGTCGTCGGCATCGCCCGCCTCGGCGGATGGAGCCGGGGGCGCACCCCGGAAGCGATCGCGCTCTGGAGCGATGGTCGGCGCGCCGAGGCCCTGAGCCTCCTGGCCGGCCGCCCCGGCGCCCGAGCACGCCTCGCGCTGGCCGCGATGGCCGCGGCCGACGATCCCGGCCTCGATCCCGAGACCCGGCGCGAGGAGGTCACGCGGGTCGCGAAGATCCTGTTGGCCGAGGCGCGCTCCGGCTTGCGCGGGCTCGAGCTGATCGCGACGATCGCGCCGCTGATCGGCCTGCTCGGCACGGTGCTCGGCATGATCGCCGCTTTCCAGGCGCTTCAGGCGGCCGGCGCACGCGCCGACCCGGCGGCGCTCGCCGGCGGCATCTGGGAGGCCCTGCTGACCACGGCCGCCGGCATGACGGTCGCTATTCCGGCCTCGATGGCGCTGACCTGGTTCGAGAGCGTCGTCGACCGGCTCCGCCGCGACATGGAGAACGCGGCGACGCTGATCCTGCGCCCGGTCGAGGCCGCGCCGCTCGCGGTCGCCGCGCAATGACCGGCGGCTTTGACTTCGGCCCGCCCGCGCCGCGCCGTCGCCCCAGCCTGACGCCGATGATCGACGTCGTATTCCTGCTGCTGGTGTTCTTCATGCTGGCCGCACGCTTCGCGATCGAGACCTCGCTGCCGCTTGCAGCGGCCGGCGGCGCCGCCTCCGAGTGGTCGGGGCCGCCCCGAGTGGTGACGGTCGCGCCGGACGCGGTCGCGTTGAACGGGGTTCCGGTCGCCGAGGACGCGCTTGCGGAGGCGCTGGCGCCGCTTCTCGCCGCACCCGGCGACCTGGTCGTGCTGCGCCCGGTCGAGGGCGCCGATGCCGGCCGCATCGTCGCCGTCGCCGAGCGCCTCGCCGCCTCCGGCCTGACGCTGGCGCTGGTGGAATAGGCCGATGGACTTCGCCCCCGAGCCGACGCCTGCGCGCGCAGAGGCCGTCGTCCCGATGATCAACGTCGTCTTCCTGCTGCTGATCTTCTTCCTGATGACCGCAAGCCTCGCGCCGCCCGAGCCCTTCCCGGTCGAGCCGCCCGGTCGCAGAGACCGTCCGCCCGGTCGAGGCCGCGCCGGCGCTCTGGCTCGCCGCAGATGGCCGCCTTGCCTTCGAAGACCTGACCGGGGAGGCCGCGATCGCCGCCGCCGCCGACCTCGCCGGCGACGCGCCGCTGCAGCTCCGCGCCGACCGCGGCGCCGACGGCGCGGCGCTGGCCCGCCTGCTGGCCGGGCTCGCCGCAGCCGGCGCCGCCCGCGTCGAGCTCGTCACCGTCTCCGAATGACCGGGCGGCTCGACCTCGCGCTCTGCGTGCTGCTCGCCGCCGCGCTGCACCTCGCCGCCTTCGCCGCCGTGCGGCCGCCCGAGGGCGGCGCCGCGGGCGGCGGCGGAGAGGGCGGCGATGCGTCCGTGACTATCACCGGCGCCGACGCCGCGCTGGCCGCGCTGGTCGCGGACTGGGACCGCCCGCCCGAGGCCCGGCCGGCCTCCGCCCGGCCCGCCGCGCCAGAGGCCACGCCACCGCCGGACCTCGCGATGGCCCCGCCGCCCATCGCGAACCTTCCGGTCCCGCAGGCCCAGCCGCCGGTCCCCGCGCCGCCCCGCGCCGAGGCGCCCCGCCCGCCTGCGCCGCGCCCCCGGCCGGAAGCGCTCGCCGCGTCCACGCCGCCGCCCGCCAAGGCCGCCGCCCCGTCCCAGCAGGCCGCAGGATCCGGCGGCGGCGCCAGCGCGCCGGCGGCTGTATCGGGCGGCAGCGACGACCAGGGCGCGCGCCAGACCGCATTCGGCGTCTGGAAGACCGCGATCCAGCGCGCGCTGGCGGCGCGGCTGCCCCCCATCGCCGGCGCGCCGCCGGGCGCCAGCGCCGAGATCTCGATCGCGGTCGCGCCCGACGGCGCGATCCGCGCGGCGACGATCGCGCGGTCCTTCGGCCACCCCTTGCGCGACGCCGCCCTGCGCCGCGCCATGCGCGGCCTCGGAGCCTTGCCTCCCGGTCCGGCCGGGCTGACCGATCCGGTCTACGAGTTCCTCGTGCCGGTCATCTACCCGGAATGACCGAATCTGGAAATCCGTTTCAATTCAATATTTTGATACGTGTTTCACGCTGAAACGCCCGTCCGGCTCACGCCGGGGCCGGCGCCGCCGCCAGTTCGCCCGCCAGGCCCGCATCGATCAGCGCGACCGTCTCCGGCACCCCATAGAGCGCGATGAACCCGCCAAATCTCGGCCCCTGTGACGCGCCCAGCAGCACCTCGTAGATCGCCCTGAACCAGTCGCGCAGCGGCTCGAACCCGTGTTCCTTGCCGACCGCATAGACCTCCGCCTGCAACGCCTCCGGATCGGCCGCCCCGTCCCAGTCCCGCAACCGGTCGCGCAGGTCCGCCAGCGCCGCCGCCTCGCGCGCATCCGGCGCCCGGTAGACCTTCGCCGGCTTCACGAAGTCGTTGTAGTACCGAACCGCATATCCGGCCGCCGCGTCCAGCCCCGGATGGTTCTCCGGGCTCGCCCCCGGCGCGTACTTGCGGATGAACCCCCACAGCGCCGAGCGGTCCGTCGCCCCCGCCACGCTCGCAAGGTTCAAGAGCATCGCGAAGGACACCTCCATGTCCGAGGCCGGCGCGTCGCCGCCGAAGATGTGCCAGGCCGGGTTCTCGACCCGCGCCGCCGCGTCCTGCCCGGGCCAGGCGCGCAGATGCGCGTCGAGATCGTCCATCGCCTTCGGGATCACGTCGAAGAACAGCCGCTTCGCCGTCCGCGGCTTGCCGTACATGAACAGGCTCAGGCTCTCGGGACTGGCATAGGCCAGCCAGTCCTCGACCGCGATCCCGTTGCCCTTGGACTTCGAGATCTTCTGCCCCCGCTCGTCGAGGAACAGCTCGTAGATGTAGTGCTGCGGCGCGGGCGCCCCGAGGATCTCGCAGATCCGGTCGTAGATCGGCGCGTTCGTCGCATGGTCCTTGCCGAACATCTCGAAGTCGACGCCCAAAGCCGCCCAGCGCGCGCCGAAATCCGGCTTCCACTGCAGCTTCACGTTGCCGCCCGTCACCGGCAGCGTCGTCTCGGTCCCGTCCTCGTCGTCGAAGGTGATCGTGCCTGTCGCCGCGTTCACCTCCTTGATCGGCACGTAGAGCACGCGCCCCGTCTGCGGGCTGATCGGCAGGAAGATCGAGTAGGTCTGCTGCCGCTCCTCGCGCAGGCTGGCGAGCATCACCTCCATGATCGCATCATAGCGCTCGGCCGCGCGCAGCAGCACCGCGTCGAACGCGCCGGAGCGGTAGAACTCGGTCGCCGAGATGAACTCGTACTCGAAGCCGAACCGGTCGAGGAACCGCCGCAGCATCGCGTTGTTGTGCGCGCCGAAGCTGTCGTACTGGCCGAACGGGTCCGGCACGGCGGTCAGCGGCCGCTGCAGGTAACCCTTCAGCATTTCGGCCTGCGGCACGTTGTCGGGGATCTTGCGCATGCCGTCCATGTCGTCGGAGAAGCAGATCAGCCGCGTCGGGATGTCGGAGATCGTCTCGAAGGCGCGGCGCACCATCGTCGTGCGCGCGACCTCGCCGAAGGTGCCGATATGCGGCAGCCCCGACGGCCCGTAGCCGGTCTCGAACAGCACGTGGCCCTTCTCTGGCGACGCGGCCTCGTAGCGGCTGACGAGCCGCCGGGCCTCCTCGAAGGGCCAGGCCTTCGCCGACATTCCGGCCGCGCGCAGATCGTCCATCGTCTCGTCCTCTCGGTCTTCCGGGCGTCTCTAACTCACGGCGCGCCGGGAGTCCCGCCGGCATCAGGGTCCTGCGCAGGAATTTCGCGATCGCGCCGTTGGTGCTTTATCTGCGCGGTGGCGGCTTCCGCGAGCAGATGCCGCACGGGCACTATTACTTTCCGAAACTCCCGGAGGAGGGCGCCGATGCGTTCGTCGGTGGTCTCGACCGCCGCATGGATCTGCGCCGCGCGAAAAGTCCTCGCCGGACGCGGCGCGCGCGACCGCCGCCCTCCGGCAGCAGCAGCCCCACCCAAGACGGCGTCGAGGCGTGCGCCGCTCTTGCTCGGCGGCGCGCATCGGCCTATTTCAGGTCCGCGCGCTCCAGGGGAACCCGATCATGGCCATCGCCGCAGAAACGCTCACCTCGTTCACGGCGCAGGACGCGCTGGTCGCCGTCATGGTCGGCGCCTCGGCCTCCGACGAAAACATGACGACCAACGAGCTTCTGTCGATCAGCCGCATGGTCGACACGCTGCCGGTTTTCGAGGGGTACGACCGCGACCGGATGCGTATCGTCAGCCAGACCGTGTTCGACCTGCTGACCGAGGAGGATGGGCTCGACGCACTGTTCGGGCTGGTGCGCGACGCTTTGCCGGGGCCGCTCAGCGAGACCGCCTACGCTCTGGCCTGCGACGTGGCCGCAGCCGACGGACACGCCTTTCAGGCCGAGCTCCAGTTCCTGCTCGAACTGCGGCACGAACTCGACATCGATCGACTGCACGCCGCCGCGATCGAACGCGGATCGAGCGCGCGTCATCGACGCCTTCCGGAGGGTTGACCGCGCCTGCTCGGCCCTTGCGGGCCAACAGGCCGGCTTCCTTCCCACTCGCGAGGCGGAAGTTGGCGGCAATGACTTAGGCTTGATGGAGCGGGAGTTTGGCGATGGACGCGGCGGGTGAAGAGACGACCGTCCCTCTGCGACTTCACTTCGATCGCTTCATCAAGCTGGCATTCGCGGGTCTTCGATCAGCTCGGACGGTAGATCGCTGCTGCATCGTGAACTGGACGACGCCCTTCGTCTGACGGGCATAGTGGCGGGTCTGATCGACGATCCGCGCACCGGATGTCGCCCAACCTCACCAGCGCAGCATGGCCTCTAGAAGCGGAAGAACTCCGACGGGTAGGAGGCGACAAACCCCGCCTCGAACGAGATCGCCAGGATCCGGTCCAGAGCCGCCTGAGTCGTCACCGGCCCGGCATAGACGCGGCGCCCGAGCTGCTGGTTGCCGATGCTGGTCGCCTGCACGCCAAGCTCGCGGAACAGGGCAACGGCCCGGGCGGCGTCAGCCTCGCTGGTCAGAGCCCCGATATGGACTGCGACCGGGCGTCCCAGCGCGGCTCCGCCTTCGACGATCGTCTCGCCGCGACGCGCCTGCGCGACCGCATCGAGCCCCGCCAGATCGCGCGACCGCGTCTGGCAGTCGTTCTGGATCAGCAGCAGCGTCTGCCGCTGCAGCAGCGGATCCAGCGTCTCGCGACCGGTCAGCGGATTGCGGACCTGCACCTGCCGGAATTGCGCGTAGCGGTCGTACTCGATGAAAAGCCCCGGACAGACCGAACGGTCCGCGACCTGCGGCGGGACACAGGCGGCGGCCAGCAGCGGGGCCAGCAGCGCCGCCCATGTCAGCGGGCGCATCAGAACCGCCGCGGATATGGCGCGACGAAACCCACGCGCTCGGCAACCGCATAGGCCTCGGCCAGCCCGCCTGCCGTCGTGAAGGGCCCGATGTAAATCCGCCGCCCCATGTAGGGCGCTCCCTGGCTGCGCACGCGGTAGCCCAGCGACGCGAAGAATTGCCGCGCCTGCACCTCGCTCGAGATGCCGAGAACCACGCCCGCCTGCAGCACCGTCGGCCGGATCGGGGCTCCGTGCTCGCCCTGCAGCGTTCCGCGCAGCTCGTCTCCGAGCTGCTGCGCGAAGGCGATCTCCTCCCAGCCCGTCAGGCAGTCCTCGGCGCGCAGGCGCTGGATCGAGCGGCTGATTGCAGGCGCGACGATCGGGTTGTTCGCCCACCCAGTGTTGTCGAACGCCCTGACCGCCCAGTCGTACTGTTGGAACTGCCGGACGCAACTCTCGTTGGCTGCGGAAGCGGCGCTGGCGCCCAGCGTCGCGAGGCCGAACGCGGCCGCCGTGAGGATAGAGGTCAGACGCATGGGTTAGGCTCCTTGTCGATGCATGCCTGCCAGTGTAAGTCGCGCGCGACCGATCGCGGCCCGCGCCGCGGCGAGCCTGCATGAGGAGCCCCGCGATGGAACGCAGCGCCGCCCGGACCCGCGACTGGCTCGCCACTGCGCGCACCCTCTCCGAGGCGCTGCCCTATCTGCAGCGATACGACGGCGCGACCGTGGTCGTGAAGTTCGGCGGCCACGCGATGGGCGATGACAAGGCAATGGCCGAGTTCGCGCGGGACATCGTGCTGATGAAGCAATGCAACCTGAACCCCGTCGTGGTCCACGGCGGCGGGCCGATGATCAACGACATGCTGAAACGGCTCGATATCCAGTCCTCCTTCGTGGCCGGCAAGCGCGTTACCGACGCCGCCACTGTCGAGATAGTAGAAATGGTGCTGTCCGGTCGAATCAACAAGGGGATTGTTGCGGCGATCAATGCGCAAGGCGGCCGGGCGGTCGGCCTGTCGGGCAAGGACGCGAACCTGATGATCTGCGAGAAGGACCTCGGCGACGGCGGCGCCGACCTCGGCTTTGTCGGCCGTCCCGTCGAAATGCATCCCGAGGTGCTGCACAGCTTTCTGCATTCGGCCTTCATCCCGGTCGTGGCTCCGATCGGGGTCGGGCGAGGGGGCGAGACCTACAATGTCAACGGCGACACGGCCGCCGGCGCCATTGCGGCGGCGATGAAGGCCGACCGGCTGCTGCTCCTGACCGATGTCGCCGGCGTGAAGGACGCCGAAGGCACCGTGCTGACCCAGCTCGGCTCCGACGAAGTGCGCCGGTTGACCCGCGAGGGCGTGATCGCGGGCGGCATGATCCCGAAGACGATGACTGCGGTCGAGGCGGTCGAGGCCGGGGTGCGCGCCGCGGTGATCCTCGACGGACGCGCGCCGAACGCGGTGCTGCTGGAGCTCTTCACCGCCCATGGCGCGGGCACGCTGATCCGGGCGTCCGCTCCCGCCGCGTGAGCCGCAGGCGATCGGTCTTTCCCCTGCCCGCGTTCCATGGCAAGCAGGCCGGATGAAACGCCTGATCCTGATGCGTCACGCGAAGTCCGACTGGTCGGGGAGCGGCCAGAAGGACCACGATCGCCCGCTGAATGGACGCGGGAGGCGGAACGTGGCGGCCGTCGGCGACTGGCTGGCGGAGCGCGGGCTGATCCCGGACGCGGCGCTGGTCTCGAGCGCGGCGCGCACGCAGGAGACCTGGGCGCGGCTCGGCGGGGCCTTGGCAAGGGGGCCGAAAACCGACCGGGGCGAGCTGTATCATGCGTCGCCCGAGGTGATGCTGGCGGAGCTGCGGGCGGCGCCGGACGTAGGAACCCTGCTGATGCTCGGGCACCAGCCGGGGATCGGGGCGCTGGCGAGGGCGCTGCTGGCCGAGGCGCCGGACGATCCGGCCTATGCGCGCTACCCGACGCTGGCGACGGCGGTGATCGATTTCGACGTCGAGGACTGGGCCTCGGTCGCGCCCGGGACGGGCCGGCTGGAAGGCTTCGTGACGCCGGCGATGCTGCGCTGAGGCCGGTCGGTCGCACGATGCGACCATAGGTCAACTACTTGATATTGCTAGCAATGCCTAATCCCGTTTGCGCGATGTCAATTTTCGTCAACGCAAGCGCGTCCGATCCTGCGTGACGTAGGACCGGCCGCTTTGCCGTCGTGCGGCGCGGTCGCCGTCCGTTCAATGCCCTAGGATCTGGCTCAGGAACATCTTCGTGCGCTCGGACTGCGGGTTGTTGAAGAATTCCTTCGGCTCGTTCTGCTCGACGATCTGGCCCTGGTCCATGAAGATCACCCGGTTCGCCACCGCCTGGGCGAAGCCCATCTCGTGCGTCACGCAGATCATCGTCATGCCCTCCTCGGCGAGCTCGATCATCGTGTCGAGGACCTCCTTGATCATCTCCGGATCGAGGGCGCTGGTCGGCTCGTCGAACAGCATGATGTTGGGCTTCATGCAGAGCGAGCGGGCGATGGCGACGCGCTGCTGCTGGCCGCCCGAGAGCTGGCCCGGGTACTTGGCCGCCTGCTCCGGGATCTTCACCTTGCGCAGGAAATGCATGGCCGTTTCCTCGGCCTCCTTCCGCGGGGTCTTGCGGACCCAGATCGGCGCGAGCGTGCAGTTCTCGAGTATGGTCAGGTGCGGGAACAGGTTGAAGTGCTGGAACACCATTCCGACCTCGGAGCGGATCCGGTCGATGTTCTTCAGGTCCGAGGTCAGTTCGACCCCCTCGACCCGGATCGTGCCCTTCTGATGCTCCTCCAGCCGGTTGATGCAGCGGATCAGCGTCGACTTGCCGGAACCCGACGGGCCGCAGACCACGATGCGCTCGCGCTTGCGGACGGTCAGGTTGATGTCGCGCAGAACGTGGAACTGCCCGTACCACTTGTTCATGCCGATGATCTCGATCGCAATCTCGTCCGACACCTTGAGCTTCTCGGGATGCACGGGCTCCAGATCGGACGGGGAGAGCGGATGCGGATCGCTCATGGCCAAAGACCTCCTCAGGGGCGTTCGGTCTGGAGCCGGCGCTCCAGATGCTGCGAATATTGCGACATGCCGTAGCAGAAGACAAAGAAGATCAGCGCGATGAATCCGTAGATCTCCCAGATCACGCCGTTCCATTCCGACGTGGCCCGGACGGCGTTCGCGAGTCCGAGCGGGTCGAGCAGGCCGATGATGGACACCAGCGTCGTGTCCTTGAAGAGTCCGATGAACACGTTGACGATGCCGGGGATCGAGAATCTTCAGCGCCTGCGGCAGGATGATCAGCCGCATCGACTGCCAGTAGTCGAGCCCCATCGCGTCGGCGGCCTCGTACTGGCCGCGCGGCAGCGCCGCGAGCCCGCCCCGGATCACCTCGGCGATGTAGGCCGAGGCGAACAGCGTCACCATGATGATGACGCGCAGCACGAGGTCGAAGATCGTGCCCGGCGGCAGCAGGTAGGCGAGCATCACGCTGGCGACGAAAAGCAGCGTGATCAGCGGCACCCCGCGGATGAACTCGATGAACCCGACGCAGAGCGTCTTGATGATGAACATGTCCGACTGCCGCCCCAGCGCCAGCAGGATGCCGATCGGCAGCGACAGCGAGATCGAGGCGACGCCGATGATCAGGGTCAGCGTGAAGCCGCCGATGTTGCGCGACGCGACCTCCTCGAGCCGGAGCGGCGCGACCGCGGCCAGCGCCTGCGTCAGCGGCCCGGCGATCGAGTTGCAGCCAGAGGATGCCGACGACGACGAAGCGGCCAGCGCCCAAGCGCCGCCGATCCGCGGCGCCGAGCGCGCGATGGGCGAGCCAGGCCGCGCCGATGGCCGCCACCGCGACGACCGGCGACCACAGGCTGCCGCCCCAGATCAGCCAGTAGGCGAGGACGGGAAAGGCCGCGGTCAGCCGGAACAGCCGCCGCGGCGCAGCCCTGGAACAGGACCGGCGCGATCGCGCCCAGCATCAGCACGAAGGTCAGCGTGGGCCGCCAGTACTCGTCCGACGGGTAGAAGCCGAACAGGAACTGGTTCCAGCGCTGTTGGATCACGGCGAAGCAGGCGCCGGTGTCGATCTCGCGGCACTGCGCGAGGCTGTCGGCGGTCCAGACCGAATTCGCGAACCACGGCCAGACGCCGGTGACGAACTCGAACAGGATCCACAGGACCAGCAGCGTCAGGATGCCGTTGAACCAGGAATTGAAAAGGTTCGCGCGCATCCACTGCACCGGACCGCCGTCCGAGGTCGGCGGCGCCTCGGCCGGCAGCGGCTCGTGGCGGACGAAGGAGACGTCGGTCATCTCAGCGCTCCTTCAGCGCGATGCGCGTGTTGTACCAGTTCATGAAGGCCGAGATGCAGAGCGAGATGACGAGGTAGAACGCCATCATCAGCAGGATCGCCTCGATCGCGCGGCCGGTCTGGTTCAGCGTGATCCGCGTCGTCGCCGTCAGGTCCATGTAGCCGACCGCGATCGCCAGCGACGAGTTCTTGGTCAGGTTCAGGTAATGCGAGATCAGCGGCGGCACGATGACGCGCAGCGCCTGCGGCAGGATCACGAGGCGCATCGTGCGCCGGGGCGACAGGCCGAGCGACATCGCGGCCTCCGACTGGCCCTTCGACACCGACTGGATTCCGGCGCGCACGTTCTCGGCGATGAAGGCGGCGGTATAGATCGACAGCGCGAACCAGAGCGCGATCAGCGGGCCGCGCAGGTGTATGCCTCCGGCGAAGTTGAAACCCTGCAGCACGGGCGGCTCGAGCCCGATCGGGCGGCCGAGCAGGAAGTAGGCCGCCAACGCCGGCAGGACCAGGATCGCGAGATGGATGCGCAGCGTCGGCATCGTCTGGCCCGTCGCGTAGAGCCGCGCTTTCGCGTAGCGGCCGAAGGCGAAGATGCCGAGGATCGAGGCGAGGAAGATCGCGACGACCGCCGTGGAGCCCGGCAGCCAGACCGGCGCGGGGACGTAGACGCCGCGGTTGGTCGCGGCGATCGTGTCCCACATCAGCATCGACGCGTCCGGATCGTCGCCGCGGAACGCGTTCGGCGGCGGCAGGATCTCGGTCATCACCGCGTAGATCGTCAGGATCACGATCAGGACCGGGATGTTGCGGAAGATCTCGACATAGGCCGACATCAGCCGCGCGACGAGCCAGTTCGACGACAGCCGCAGGATGCCGGCCAGCACGCCGATGATCGTCGCGGTGATGCAGCCGAGCAGCGCCACGAGCAGCGTGTTCAGGATCCCGACGACCGCGGCGCGGGCATGCGTCATCTGGGAATTGTAGTCGATCAGCCGCTGGTTGATGTCGTAGCCGGCGGTCTGGCCGAGGAAGTCGAAGCTGAAGGTCTGGCCCTGGGCGGCGAGGTTGGTCAGCGCATTGTTGAGGAGCCAGCCGAGGCCGAGCACGAACACGAGGAAGGCGATGACCTGGATCGTCAGCGATCGGTAGCGGGCGTCGTTGAGCAGCATGGACAGTCGGAAGGAGCCCTCCGTGTGGTCCGCCATGGCCGTCATGCGCGCCCCCTGATGGTGAAAAAGGTCCTGGCGGATCGGAAACGGGGGCGCAGCGCGCCCCCATCCTGCGATGTCACCGGAACGGCATCGCGTAGTGCAGCCCGCCGTCGGTCCAGAGCGCGTTCAGGCCGCGCTCGAGGCCGAGCGGTCCGAGATACGTCTCGAAGATCTCGCCGTAATTGCCGTTCGCCGCGATCGCGCGCACCGCCCAGTCGTTGTCGAGGCCGAACATCCCGCCGAATTCGCCTTCGGTCCCGACCAGCCGGTTGATGTCCGGGTTGTCGCTGCCGCTGGCGGCGATTTCCTCGGCGTTCGCCTGCGTGATGCCGAGTTCCTCGCCGGTCAGCAGCGCGTAGAGCACCCAGCGGTTGACGTCGGCCCAGACGTCGTCGCCCTGGCGGACGACCGGGCCGAGCGGCTCCTTGGAGATGACCTCGGGGAGGATGATGTGGTCCTCCGGGTTCTCGAAGGTCGCGCGCTGGGCGGCGAGGCCCGAGATGTCGGTCGTGTAGGTGTCGCAGGCGCCGGCGAGGTACTGGACCTGGCCCTCGGCGTTGGTCTCGATCGGCACCGGCTCGTAGGACATGCCGTTGGCGCGGTAGAAGTCGGCGAGGTTCAGCTCGGTCGTCGTGCCGGTCTGGATGCAGACGGTCGCGCCGTCGAGCTCCATCGCGGAGGTCACGCCGAGCTCGGCCGGAACCATGAAGCCCTGGCCGTCGTAGTAGTTGACGCCGGTGAAGGTGAAGTCGAGGTCGACGTCGCGCGTGAACGTCCAGGTCGTGTTGCGGGCCAGCATATCGACCTCGCCGGAGGACAGGGCCTCGAAGCGGGTCACGCCGGTGGTCGGGATGTATTCGACCGCATCCTTGTCGCCCAGCACCGCGGCGGCCACGGCCTCGCAGATCGCGATGTCGAAGCCTTCCCAGTTGCCCTCCTCGTCCGGCGCGGCGAAGCCGACGAGACCGGTGTTGACGCCGCATTTCAGCACGCCGTTCGACTTGACCTGTTCGAGGGTCTGCGCCGAGGCGCCGGCTGCGCCGAAGCCGAGCGCGACCGCAGCGCCCAGAATCAGTTTGATCTTCATGTGCACCCTTCCTGAGAAAAATCCGCCCGCGTTGTCCGGGGCGCTGGTATTGTTGTCGAAACGTCGTCAGACCGTGCCGCAGCAGGTCCGCAGCGCCGCGATGGACACAAAGATTCTGCCTCGACCCCGAAAGGTCAAGCCGGTCTGTATAGAATTCGTTCGAAAGAAGCGCTCTGCACAATCACAGGCAGAAGAGGCCGACCTATTCTGCCTGCATTTCGAGCAATCTCGCCGATCGCATGAAATCCAGGCGCTTGATCTCGGCCGCGGCTTCGGCCTCGGCGTCTAGACCCCAAGCCTCCGCCTGCCAGGTCTCGTCGATGCGCGACAGATCCCAGGCGTCCTCGGGCGTGCGCGCGCCGCGGGCGACCGCAAGCCCCAGCACCAGCGATCCCGACAGCGCGACCAGATCGTGAAGCGCGGTCAGAGCGAAGGCGTCATGGCCGTCGACGGCCGACCGCAGCGCCGCCACGCTGGCTTCGGGCTGCGGGAAGTGCATCACGCCCTCGATGCGCAGCAGCGGCGCGCCGAACTCCGCCTCGGCCCAATCCAGCGCAGGATCCCATGCCGCCTGCTGGCGCAGCCGCAGACCCTCGGGCGCTTCGGCGCGGTAGCAGAGCAGGTCGGTCTCGCCATAGGCGGCAATCGCATCGACGACCGCCTCGCGCGCCAGCCCGACCCGATCGATCGCGACGTTGACGGCGCGGGTGAACGGCATCGCGGTCGGGTCGATCCTGCCCTCGACGGCGCGCCATTCGTCGGCGATCGCCTCGGCCAGCGCCCGAGTCGGCGCGACCAGCTCGGCCTTCGCCGGCGTGCGCAGGGGCCGGTCGTCCAGCCGGACGCCGAACCCGTCCGCGACGGGCGCGACGGAGACCTCGGTCCAGAACCGAGCCGGCGCGATCACGCGACGCGAGCCCAGAGCAGGTCGAGCGCCGCGTCGAGCGCGTCGAAGTCGTCGATCACGACGTCCGCGCCGGCCTCGACCAGCCGCGCGCGCGGATGATAGCCCCAGGCGACGCCGATCGTGGCCAACCCCGCCGCCCGGCCCATCGCCATGTCGAACGCGGTGTCTCCGATCATCACGCCCTGCCCCGCCGCGACGCCGGTCTCGGCCAGCGCACTCAGCAGCATCGAGGGATGCGGCTTCGACGGATGCAGGTCGGCGGTCTGCAGCGTCGTGAAATAAGCCACCGAGGTCGTGGACCTCCAGCACATGGTCGAGCCCGCGCCGCGCCTTGCCGGTGGCGACGCCCATCAGCACGTCCGGCTGCGCGGCCAGCCGGTCGAGCGCGGCGCGCGCGCCCGGATAGAGCGGCGCATGCGCCTCGGCGCCGCCGGCGCGCTGGGCGACGAAGCCCTCGCGGTAGCGCTCGGCGAGGCCAAGCGTCTCGGTCTCCGGCAGATGCGGCGCCAGCGCCGCCATCGCCTCGTTCAGCGACAGGCCGACGATGCCCAGCACCTCGGCCTCGGGCGGCATCGGGTGGCCCGCCCCGGCGAAGGCGACTGCCATCGCCGACAGGATCACCTTCTGGCTGTCGATCAGCGTGCCGTCGACGTCGAACACGGCCAGTCGCAGGTCGGTCATTCCAGCTCCTCGAACGGATCGGCGGCCGCATCCTGGGGCCGCCAGCCGAACAGGTCCCAGGTGCGCTGCATGTGCTCGGGCAGCGGCGCGGTGATGGTCAAGCGCCGGCCGGTGGAAGGATGCACGAGGCTCAGCGAGCGCGCGTGCAGGTGCAGCTTGCGGCTGACCTGGCCGCCGAGCTGCGCGCCCCAGCCCTCGCCGAGGTTCTCCTGGCCCGAGCCGCCGTACTTGCCGTCGCCGATGATCGGGTGCCCGATCGCGGCCATGTGCGCGCGCAGCTGGTGCGTGCGCCCGGTGATCGGCGCCAGCGCCGTCCAGGCCGCGCGCGTTCCGGCCGCGTCGATGACCATGTAATCGGTCGTCGCGCGCTTGGCGCCCTCGGTGCCCGCCACCTCGTCCGGCGGCACGACGCGCATCTTCTCGCCTTCGCCGCCGGCGCCGTGACCGGGCGCCTTGACCAGGCCGTAGCGGATCGTGCCGGCGACCGGCTGCGGCTTGCCGGCCACCAGCGCCCAATAGATCTTGCGCGCGTCACGGGACTGGAAGGCCCGCGCCAGCCCCGCCGCCGCGCGGGCGCTGCGCGCCAGCAGCAGCACGCCCGACGTGTCGCGGTCGAGACGGTGCACCAGCCGCGGCTTCACGTCGCGGTCGAAGCGCAGCGCCTCGGCCAGTCCGTCGACATGCCGCGTCGTGCCGGTGCCGCCCTGCGTCGCGAGGCCGGGCGGCTTGTTCATCGCGAGGATGTCGTCGTCGCGGTAGAGCACCGATGCCAGCATCATCTTCGCGTCCGCGGAAGACACGTCGTCGCGCGGCGCGGGCGGCGCCGCGCTTTCCGCCGGGATCGGCGGCAGCCGCAGCACCTGGCCGGCGCCGAGCCGGGTCGAGGCCTGGACCCGGCCGCCGTCGAGCCGGATCTCGCCCTTCCGGCACATGCGCTCGATCCGGCCCTGCCCGAGCTGCGGGTGCAAGCGGCGCAGCCAGCGGTCGAGCCGCTGGTCGGCGTCGTCGGGACCGAGCGTGATCTGCCGCACCCCGCTCATGCAGCAGCCCACGACCGAGCGGCCCAGAACTCCGAGCGCCAGCGCCGCGAGGCAGATCGCGACCGAGGCGCCGACATAGCCGACGGCCGCGCCGATCCGGTCGCGCTCCAGCAGCTGGAACGTCTCGAGCGAGAAGGCCGAGAACGTCGTGAAGCCGCCGAGCACGCCGGTCATCAGCAGCGGCGCGAACCGCGCGACCTCGGGACGGCTGAGCACGAGCACGAACGCGATTCCCATCAGGAAGCATCCGACGACATTGACGGCGAAGGTGCCCCAGGGCAGCGACGAGCCGATCACGCGGACGCTGAGCGACACGGTGGCAAACCGCAGCACGGCGCCGAGGGCGCCGCCGACGGCGATCTGCAACCACGCTGGCACAAGCTAGCTCCTGTCGGTCTGACGACGGATCAAAGGCCTGCTGGGCTGGGGAATGTCAAGGCGCGGCGGCCGCCGCGCGGCCGAAGTGGGAGGCACGTTCCGGGTTCGCGCCCCTGCCGGCGACGACCTGCAGATCGAAGCCGGCCTGCGGCACTGCGACCGGCATCGCGCCGAGGCCCTCGACCCGCCAGTCGACGAAGCGGCGCGCCGGGGCAGAGCCGAAGGCGCGCACGACGATCGAGCCGTGCCGTGGGTCGCAGAGAATGCGCGCGGCCAGCGGCAGGACGACATCGCCGGGTCCCTCGATCGTCTGCCTGATCTGGCGCCCGTAGCATTCGAGGATCCCGGTCACGCCGGACCGCCGGTTCTCGCTCCAGCTCCGCTGCGCGAGCGCAAGCATCTCTCTCGGGCCGACGCCGTCCGCCAGGATCGAAGCGTACGAGAACTCAAAAATGCAATCGATCTTCACCCCAGCTCCCGATGCTCGCATTCTGACCATTCGTATGTCTTGCAATCAACCATTACGGCGTCACATGTCAAGCGCGTATCGAGCCGGCCCTATGCGCGCTTGACGACTAATGTCGCGTGGCGACCCTGAGAATGAAGTTCTCCAGCGCGTCGACTGGAGCGTCGCGCCCGCCGTGCTGCCCGATATCCGCGAACGACCAGTTCGCAAATCGCTGTGCGCGTACGTCGTCTTCGCGCATGATCCGCAGGCTGTGGTGGCGCGGGTCGATGATGATGCGCTCCATCCGGGCGAGAACCTGACGCCGCGGCCCTTCGAGCACGCCGTAGAATCGTCCGCCGCCATGGAGCAGCAATCCGGTCAGTCCGCACGCCCGGTTGCCCCTTTCGGACGCCGCCGCGATGGCTTCGAGGTCGTCGGGACCGACCGACTCCCGCGCCCGGCTCACATAGACCACGCGAATCAGGTCGGCTGCGGCTCGGGCGTCTGGGCGTCTGGTATCGATCGGTCAGGTCCTCGGCCAAGAGCGGCGCCAAGCCCAGTCAAGATGCATCAGTCGTCAGATTCTACCCTAGCGCGAAGTTGGCCAAGAGACAAAAGCCTTTCTCGCAATGCGGCCTCGGCGCCACGTTCGGTGGGCGCGTAGAATGCCTCCCGGTCCATGCCGTCGGGGAAGTAGGACTGGCCGGAGAAGGCGTCGGGCGCGTCGTGGTCGTAGACGTATCCGGCGCCGTAGCCCTCGTCGCGCATCAGCTTCGTCGGCGCGTTCAGGATGTGCCTGGGCGGCGGCAGGGAGCCGGTCCGCTTCGCGGAGGCGCGGGCGGCGGCCAAGGCCTTGTAGGCGGCGTTGGACTTCGGGGCCAGCGCCAGCCGGATCACCGCCTGCGCCAGCGACAGCTCTCCCTCGGGCGAGCCGAGCCGCTCATAGCTCTCCCAGGCCGCGAGGCAGAACGCGAGCGCGCCGGGATCGGCCTGGCCGATGTCCTCGACCGCCATCCGGGTGATCCGGCGCGCGAGGTAGCGGGGATCCTCGCCGCCCTCCAGCATCCGCGCCAGCCAGTAGAGCGCCGCGTCCGGGTCCGAGCCGCGCACCGACTTGTGCAGCGCCGAGATCAGGTTGTAGTGCCCGTCGCCGGACTTGTCGAAGACCGGCGCGCGCCGGGTCAGCCGCCGCGTCAGCGCCTCCGGGTCCAGCGGTTCCTTCTCGTCCCCGATCTGCTCGATCAGGTTCAGGAGCGCCCGCCCGTCGCCGTCGGCCATGCCGATCAGGCTGGCCCGCGCCTCGGGCGTGACCGGCAGCGCGCGTCCCAGCGCCGCCTCGGCGCGCGCGGCCAGCGCCTCGAGCCCGGCTGCGTCGAGCCGGCGCAAGGTCAGCACCTGCGCCCGGCTCAGCAGCGCCGCGTTCAGCTCGAAGGACGGGTTCTCGGTCGTGGCGCCCACCAGCACGATCGCGCCTTCCTCCATCAGCGGCAGGAAGCCGTCCTGCTGGGCGCGGTTGAAGCGGTGGATCTCGTCGACGAACAGCACCGTCGTGCGGCCCTGGGAATGCCGCAGCCGCGCCGCCTCGAAGATCTTCTTCAGGTCGGCGACGCCGGTGAAGATCGCGCTGATCTGGACGAAGGCCGCGTCCGACCGGTCGGCCAGCAGCCGCGCGATCGTGGTCTTGCCGACGCCGGGCGGGCCCCAGAGCACGATCGAGCCGAGCGCGCCCGAGGCCAGCATCCGCGCCAGAGGGCCGTCCGGGCCAAGAAGGTGGTCCTGCCCGATCACCTCATCGAGCCTAGCTGGCCGCAGCCGGTCGGCCAGCGGCCGCGGCCCCTGGCGCGCCGGCGCTTCCGGGCCGCGGGGCCGCTGCGCCGTCTCGGGAAGGGAATCGAAGAGATCGGCCATGCCGATCAGGATAGGGGCCGGCGCCGGCGGAGGAAAGGCCGCCGGCGCCCGGGCGGCCGCGACCTCAGGTCCGGTCCTGCGAGAAGACCAGCGCGCTCCAGGGCGCCAGCGCCACCTCGGCGGACCAGGCGAGACCGTCGCAGTCCGACTCGACCGCCTCGACGTCGCCGGTCGCGAGGCCGGTGAAGTCCGGGCTGTAGCCGGTCCAGTCGGTGTTCAGCCGCAGCTTCCACAGGCCCGGCTGCGGAAACCCGATCCGGTACGGATCGCGCGCGTCGCGGTGGAAGTTCGCGACGACGACCACGTCGTCGCCTGCCCCGCCCTCGGCCCAGCGGCGATAGGCGATGACCTTCGCCGACTCGTCGATCCGGTGCACGGCGATGTTCGACCCGGTCAGCCCCGCCGAGACCCCGCCCGCATCGAGCCGCAGCCGCGTGAGGTCCCGGTAGAGGCGCACGATCCCGCGGAACTCGTCGCTCTGGTCCCAGTCGAGCGGGACCGTGTCCTGGAACCACTCGCCCTGCAGGAACTCCTGGCCCTGGAACAGCATCGGGATGCCCGGCGCGGTGAACATCAGCGCCGCGCCCAGCGTCGAGCGCTTCTGCGCCGCATAATGGCCCGGATCGTCGGGCGCGATCTCGTGCACGACCCGGGCGCTGCCGTTCGCGACCTCGTCATGGCTCTCGGTGTAGACGACGCGCTGGAACGGATCGCCGTTGTAGTGGTGGCTCAGCGCATGGGCGACGGTCCCCATGTGGCGCGCCTCGTCGTCGGCGGCGATCAGCGTCTCGCGCACCGGATGCACGAACTGGCTGTCCCATTGCGCGCCGAAGCCGCAGCCGCCGTCCGCCGTCGGTCCCGTCATCCCCGCCTCGTTGCGCAGGTCCTCGGCGATCGTGATCCGGCCGGGAAAGCGCTCCCGCACCTCGTCGTTGATCCATTGCGCGAGGCTCCAGCCCTCGTCGAGCGCATCGCCCTCGCTGCCGTCGCCGCGCACGCTGCGGATGTAGAGCGTCATGTCCCAGCGCAGACCGTCGATGCCGTACTCCTCGAGCCAGAACAGCGCGTTGTCGCGGATGAACTGGCGCACCTCGGGCCGGCCGTAGTCGGGCCGCGTGTCGCCCCACGGCGTCTCGGACTTCCAGTCGTTGTAGAAGTAGATGCCGCCCTTGTCGTTCTCGGACCAGCCGTCGAACTGCCAGAGGTCGAGATCGGACGGGCCGAAGTGGTTGTAGACCACGTCGAGGATCACCGCGATCCCGGCCGCGTGAGCGGCGCGCACGAAGGCCCGCAGCCCGTCGGGGCCGCCATAGGTGCTCTCGACCGCGAAGATATGCGCCGGGTTGTAGCCCCAGGAGACGTCGCCCGCGAATTCGGCCGCCGGCATGATCTGAACCGCATTGACGCCGAGACGCTTCAGATGGTCGAGCCTTGCGGCCGCTTCGGCGAAGCCGCCCGGCGCGTCGCCCTCGCGGGCGAAGGTCCCGATATGCATCTCGTAGATGACCATGCGGTTCCAGGCCGGACTGACGAAGCCGTCGTCGACCGGGTCGGAGGCGACGACGATCCCATTCCCGACCGAGTTCGTCACGGCGCGTGCATAGGGGTCGATCCGCGACAGCGTCTCGCCCGCCTCGGTGCGGATCTGGAACCGGTACTCGTCGCCGGCGCTCGCTTCGGGCGCGTCGACGTACCAGTAGCCTTCCGCTTCGGGGGACATTTCCACGCCGTCCTCGGACCAGTCTTCGAAGCTGCCGGCGACGGCGACGGCCTCGGCATGGGGCGCCCAGACGCGGAAAGCGACTCCCGCCGCATGCGGGATGGCGCCCATTCCGGGCAGGACAGCAGATTTCAGCATCGGGAACGACCTCGCGGCGGTTTGCGTGCAAGCTTGTGTGCAACGCAGCACAATGCGCAAGGCGACCTCCGGTTCCATGCGCCGCGCGTCAGGAGCGCCGATTGTTCACGCGGGCAGCGGCGCGCGCACAAAAAAGCCGCCGGCCCTTCGGCCGGCGGCGGTCAGCGTCCTGCCAGCAGGCAGAAAAGATCAGGCGTCCGCGGCCTCGAGTTCGGCGGCGACGCGAGCCTTGTCGCCGGCGCCCTTGGCGGCAATGTCGCGCTCGACCAGCTCGACGATCGCCATCGGGGCCATGTCGCCGTGGCGGAAGCCCGCCTTCAGAAGCCGCGAATAGCCGCCCGAGCGCTCGGCGTAGCGCGGACCCAGCGTCGAGAACAGCTTGGCGACCGCCGCCTCCTGCTTGATCTCGCTCAGCGCGATCCGGCGCGCGTGCAGGTCGCCGCGCTTGCCCAGCGTGATCAGCTTGTCGATGATCCGCTTCAGCTCCTTCGCCTTCGGCAGCGTCGTCTTGATCTGCTCGTGCTCGATCAGGCTCGAGGCCATGTTGGCGAACATCGCGCGGCGGTGTTCGTGGGTGCGGTTCAGCTTGCGGTAGCCGTTTCCGTGTCTCATCTCGTGTCTTTCCTTATCTCAAGATTTGCTTTGTCCGGCGGTCCTCTCCGGAACCGCCTCCTTGGGGCGCTTCGCGCCCGGGTCGTCGGCCGCCGGGATCAGGCCCGGCGCGCCGTTTGTCAGAACTGGTCCTCGTACTTCTTGGCGAGGTCCTCGATGTTCTCGGGCGGCCAGTCGACGATGTCCATGCCGAGATGCAGGCCCATGCCGGTCAGCACCTCCTTGATCTCGTTCAGGGACTTGCGGCCGAAGTTCGGGGTGCGCAGCATCTCGGCTTCGGTCTTCTGGATCAGGTCGCCGATATAGACGATGTTGTCGTTCTTCAGGCAGTTCGCCGAGCGGACCGACAGTTCGAGCTCGTCGACCTTCTTCAGCAGCAGCGGATTGAACTCGAGGTCGTCGTCCTCGGACGAGCGGCTGGCCGCATCCGGCTCGTCGAAGTTGACGAAGACGGTCAGCTGGTCCTGCAGGATGCGCGCCGCGTAGGCGATCGCGTCCTCGGGCTTGATCGAGCCGTCGGTCTCGAGCGTCAGCGTCAGCTTGTCGTAGTCGAGCACCTGGCCCTCGCGGGTCGGATCGACCTTGTAGCTGACCTTCTTGATCGGCGAGAACAGCGCGTCGACGGAGATCAGGCCGATCGGCGCGTCCTCCGGGCGGTTCTTGTCGGCGGCGACGTAGCCCTTGCCGTTCTCGACGATCAGTTCCATGAACAGGCTCGCGCCGTCGTCGAGATGACACAGCACGTGATCGCGGTTCAGGATCTCGATGCCGTTGGTCTCGGCGATGTCGCCGGCCGTGACGACGCCCGGGCCGGTCGCGCGGACCTCGAGGCGCTTCGGGCCCTCGACCTCCATCTTGATCGAGACGCCCTTCAGGTTCAGCACGATGTCGGTGACGTCCTCGCGGACGCCCGGCACGCTCGAGAACTCGTGGAGTACGCCGTCGATCTGCACGCTGGTGATCGCAGCGCCCTGCAGCGAGGACATCAGCACCCGGCGCAGCGCGTTGCCGAGCGTCAGGCCGAAGCCGCGCTCCAGCGGCTCCGCGACGGCGGTGGCCATGCGGTGCGGATCGGCGCCCGGCTTGACTTCGAGCGCCATCGGCCGGATCAGTTCCTGCCAGTTCTTGTGGATCATCATGGCCTTGGTCCTCCATTCCTGTCCGCTAGCCGGATCCGTGGCCTGCGAACTCCCGAGGGAAAGCAAAAACGAATTATCGCCCGCCAACGAGGGCGGGCGATCAGATCGGAGCGGAGCGTCAGACGCGGCGGCGCTTGGGCGGACGGCAGCCGTTATGCGCGATCGGGGTCACGTCGCGGATCGCGGTGATCTGGAACCCGACGGCGCCGAGCGCCCGCAGCGCGCTCTCGCGGCCCGAGCCGGGGCCCTGGACCTCGACCTCGAGCGTGCGCACGCCGTGCTCCTGCGCCTTCTTGCCAGCATCCTCGGCCGCCATCTGCGCCGCGTAGGGCGTCGACTTGCGCGAGCCCTTGAAGCCCATCGTGCCGGCCGACGACCAGGCGATCGCGTTGCCCTGCGCGTCGGCGATCAGGATCTTGGTGTTGTTGAAACTGGCGTTGACGTGGCAGACGCCGGTCGAGATGTTCTTGCGTTCCTTGCGCTTAACGCGCGCCTTTTCCCGTGCCATGACCTACCCCTTACTTCTTCTTGCCGGCGATGGCCTTGGCCGGGCCCTTGCGCGTGCGCGCGTTGGTGTGGGTCCGCTGACCCCGCACCGGCAGGCCGCGACGGTGCCGCAGGCCGCGATAGCAGCCGAGATCCATCAGCCGCTTGACGTTCATCTGCGTCTCGCGCCGAAGGTCGCCCTCGACCTGCAGGTTCGCGTCGATGTATTCCCGGACGCGCAGGACCTCGGCGTCCGTCAGGTCGTTTACCCGGCGGCTGTCGTCGATGCCCAGCAACTCGCAGAGTTCCTTGGACTTGGTCCGGCCGATGCCGTGGATGTAGGTCAGCGCGATTTCAACGCGCTTGTTCGTCGGAATGTTCACGCCAGCTATGCGCGCCAAGATGCAGCTCCGTTCCTTCGTCAGGCAGTCGCCCGACCCGTCTAACAGTCATAGCCCGCCGAGTTCGTTCGGCAGGCTTGCGAAACCCATCTTCCTGGGCCCAGACATCCCGCGTCCCCGAGGTGAAATGAAAGGGAACGACTCTCGTTGGAGAGAGAGCGCGAACTATAGGAATCGGAGGACTGGCGTCAAGACCTTAACGCAGGCGCTTCCCGATCAGCCCAGGGCCCGCTCGATCGAGGCGGTCACATCGTCCATGTCCGCCGCGCCGTCCACGGTCTTCAGCGTCCCGGTGCCGCGATAGTAGTCGATCAGCGGCGCGGTCTCGGCATGATAGACCGCGAGCCGCTTCTTCAGCGTCTCGGCGTTGTCGTCGGCCCGGACCCCGCCGGTCTCGGCGGCGCGGTTCTGGATGCGGCCGACCAGCAGCGCGTCGGGCACCTGCATCTCGACGACCCGGTCGAGCTTCATGCCCTTGCCTTCCAGCAGCCGGTCCAGCGCCTCGGCCTGCGCGGTGGTGCGGGGGAAGCCGTCGAAGATCACGCCGGCCTTCGCGTCCGGCTGGTCCAGCCGCTCCGAGACCACGCCGATCACGATCTCGTCCGAAACCAGGTGGCCGCTCTCCATCACGGCCTTCGCCTTCATCCCGACCTCGGTGCCGGCCTTGACCGCCGCCCTCAGCATGTCGCCGGTCGAGAGCTGCACCAGCCCACGGCGCTCGACCAGCCGGGCCGCCTGCGTTCCCTTGCCCGCGCCCGGCGGCCCCAGAAGTATGATGTTCATCGGCGAGACTTGCTCCCTCGTCCCTTGCTGCGCAGGCGCGACTTCTCGATCAGGCCCTCGTACTGGTGCGCAAGCATGTGCGACTGGACCTGGGTGATCGTGTCCATCGTTACCGACACGACGATCAGCAGGGAAGTGCCTCCGAAGTAGAACGGCACCGACAGTTCCGCGATCAGGATTTCCGGCAGCAGGCAGACCGCAGCCAGATACGCAGAGCCGACCACGAGAAGCCGCGACACCACATAGTCGAGATACTCGATCGTCTTCTGGCCCGGACGAATGCCCGGGACGAATCCGCCCTGCTTCTTCAGGTTGTCGGCCACGTCGTCCGACTTGAACGCGACGTTCGCGGTGTAGAAGTACGTGAAGAACACGATCAGCGCCGCCGAACAACAACAGCTGCAGCGGCTGGCCGCGGCCGAGATAGGCGGCGACGTAGTTCATCCAGCCGCTGCTGGCCGAGGCGCCGTCGCCGGCGAAGGTCGTGATCGTCGCCGGCAGAAGCAGCAGCGACGAGGCGAAGATCGCGGGGATGACGCCGGCCGGGTTGACCTTGATCGGCAGGTTCGAGCTTTCGCCGCCATAGATCTTCATCCCGACCTGGCGTTTCGGATACTGGATGTGGATCTTGCGCAGCGCGCGCTCCATGAAGACCACGAAGGCCGTCACCGCGATCATCATGATGAGCACGCCGACGATGACGACCGGGCTCAGCGCGCCGGTGCGGCCCTGCGTGAAGAACTGCGCCAGCGCGGCCGGAAGCTCGGCGACGATGCCGGTGAAGATGATCAGCGAGATGCCGTTGCCGATGCCGCGCGCGGTGATCTGCTCGCCGAGCCACATCAGGAACATCGTGCCGCCGACCAGCGTGATGACGACGGCGATGCGGAAGAACCAGCCCGGATCGGTCGCCATGCCCTCGGCCTCGAGACCGATCGCGAGCCCGTAGGCCTGGAACGTCGCCAGGAACACCGTGCCGTAGCGCGTGTACTGGTTGATCTTCTTGCGGCCCGCCTCGCCTTCCTTCTTCAGCGCCATCAGCGACGGCACCATCGACGTCATCAGCTGCACGATGATCGACGCCGAGATGTAGGGCATGATCCCGAGCGCGAAGATCGCCATGCGCCCGACCGCGCCGCCGGTGAACATGTTGAGCATGCCGCCGATGCCGGCGTTGGCCTCGTTGAAGAACTGCGCCAGCCGGACCGCGTCGATGCCCGGCACCGGGATGTAGGTGCCGATCCGGTAGACGATCAGCAAGCCGATCGCGAAGAGGATGCGGCTTTGCAGCTCCTTGGCCTTGCCGAAGGTGCCCCAACTGAGGTTGGAGGCCATCTGTTCCGCTGCAGACGCCATGGCGGTCCCTTATAAAGAAAGCGCCGCCGGCTCCGGCTTCCGGACGTCCAGCGGCGCGAAAACAAGCCTCACTTAAGCCGCGGCCCGAAGGGCCGCAAGGCTCATTCCGTGGCCGCTTCTGCGGCCGGAGCCGGCGCCAGCAGCGTCACTGCGCCGCCCGCCTTCTCGACCGCCGCGACCGCCGCGGCGCTCGCGCCGGTGACGGTCAGCGTCAGCGCCGCGGTCAGCTCGCCCTTGGCCAGCAGCCGCACGCCGTCGAGCTTGCGGCGCACGAGGCCCGAGGCCACCAGCGCCGCCTCGTCGATCGGCGCCTTCGCGTCGAGCTTGCCCGCGTCGACAAACTTCTGCAGGCCGTCGAGGTTGATGACGGCGAAGCTCTTGCGGTTGATGTTGGTGAAGCCGCGCTTCGGCAGGCGGCGATGCAGCGGCATCTGGCCGCCCTCGTAGCCGTTGATCGCGACGCCCGAGCGGGACTTCTGGCCCTTGATGCCGCGCCCGGCGGTCTTGCCCTTGCCCGAACCGGGGCCGCGGGCGACGCGCTTGCGCGACTTGGATGCGCCGGGGTTGTCCCGGAGTTCGTTCAGCTTCATGTCGCTACTCCTCTGGCCGGACGCGCCCCGCCAGCGACGGAAATGGGACGGCCACGGCAAATGTCGGTTGTCTCTCCCGAACGGGAGACCGGCCCGATACACCCATCAGACCGAGCGTTCAAGCCCCGGCCGCGCGTCCACGCGCAATGACTGGCCCATTCCTTCCCCTCCCGCCGGACCTGGCCTTGCCCTGCGGCGGCCTTTCGGACGGCCCGCGGCGAGTGACGGACCTGGCCGCCGTCGCCGCTGCGGCAATCGTCAGCGCGCCATCCTGGCCGACAACCTTGATCCCGCCGCACATGTCGGGCAGCGTAGAAACCAGCGCCTTCCGATTGAAAAGTCGGTCGAGTGATTTCCCGCACCGTCGCGCGAAGGTGGCGCTTGCCCGGCCAGGAGGAACGAATGACTGAAACCGTGACGCGGCGCATGATGCGACCGGCGACATCTGCCGCTCTTGGCATTTCGGTTGCGCTCATGGCGCTGCCGGCTTGCGCGGCCGATCGCCTTGAGGGACGGGTCGAGGCCGGCGGCGCCGTGGTTTCGGGGGCGGAGGTGACGCTTTGGCTGGCGGGGCCCGGCGCCCCCGGAAGCTCGGCGAGGCAACGACGAACGACGATGGCAGCTACGATCTGGCGCTTGCCGGCGAACGGGGCGAGGACGGCGTGCTCTACCTCGTCGCGGCCGGCGGCGAAGCGAAGACGGCAGCCGGCAAGGGGGCGAATCCCGCAACCACATTGATGGCCATCCTGGGGACCGAGCCCCCCGAACGCGTGACGATCAACGAACTGACCACTGTGGCCTCAGCATGGACCGGAGCGCAGTTCCTGAACGGCGCCGCCTTGAGCGGCAATGCGCTCGGACTGCGGATAGCCGCTGGAAACGCGCCGAACCTCGTCGATCTCGAAACCGGAGGCCTCGGCCCGGTCATTTCGGACCCGCTCAACGGCCCGCAGACCACGACACTGGCCAAGCTCAACACGCTGGGCAATCTGCTGGCGGCCTGCGTCACCGCAATGCCGGACGCGTGCGCCAGATTGTTCGACGTGGCCACGCCGCCGGGCGGGGCCGCTCCGACCGATACGCTGTCGGCTGCGCAGAACATCGCCCGATACCCGTCGCACAATGCCGACGAGCTCTTCGGGTTGCTGGACGAATTCTATCCCCTGCCCGAGGGCAAGCGGTATCGGGATGTGGCTCATGTCCCCTACCTCACCTTTGCGCCGAGCGCCTGGACCCTGTCGCTGGTCTATTCCGGAGGAGGCTATTCCGGGGTGGGCGGCATCGCCATCGACGGCGAGGGCAACATGTGGGCGAACGACAACTTCATGGTCGGTTCGCAAACCACCATCTTCGACCAGTTCGGCGGCGGCGTCTCGAAGTTCGCGCCCAACGGTCAGCCGCTTTCGCCGCCGATCACCGGCTATCTCGGCGGCGGCGTCGACAGCGCCGGCTGGGGCATCGCCATTTCCGACGACGACAAGGTCTGGGTCACCAGCCTGATCGGCAGCGCCATTTCAGTGTTCGACCGCAAGACGGGCCAGCCGCGATCGCCGGAGACCGGCTACGACTTCGGCGGAAAGCTTGGCCAGATGCAGGGCATCATCGTCACCCCGAAGGGCGACGTCTGGGCGCTCGACAACGGGCACGACCAGATCGTCCACCTGCCCCAGGGCGACGCCTCGAAAGGCCGCATCCTCGGTCGGACCGTGGACGGCAAACCCGAGGATGGCACCCTCCAGGTCAAGGCGCCCTTCGGCATCGCCATCGACCAGCAGGACCGCATCTGGGTCACCAACGGCGGCTCCGACACCGTGACGCGCTTTCCGGCCGGCGATCCGGGCGACGCCGTGCAGTTCAAGGTCGGATACGGCCCCCATGCCATCGCCATCGACAGTCAGGGCAATGCCTGGGTCGCCAATTCAATCGGCCACCCCGGCGTGAGGGAGAAAATGGCCTTCATCACGGAAAAGCTCGAAGCGAAGGTCGGAGGTCTCGAAGGATCCATGTCGGATGATGAGCGGGCGGCCAAAGGGTGGATCGATCTTTGGGACATCGCCAACAGGTACCCCGGGGGCGATGTATCGATGGTACGCCCTGACGGTACGGTTGCCGGCCCCTTCGACGCCGGCAAGACCATGAACGGAGCCTGGGGCGTGGCCATTGACGGAAACGACAACGTCTGGGTCTCGAACTCCATCAGCCAATCCGTCAGCCAGTTGTGTGGCCTGCGCACCGAGACCTGCCCGCCGGGATATGCAACGGGCGATCCGATCTCACCGCCCGGCGGCTACATCGGCGGCCTGCAGACCATCACGGGCGTCGCGCTCGATCCTGCCGGCAACGTCTGGGTGGCCAACAGCTGGAACGAGACGGATGTCGGCTTCAGCCAAGCGCCGGCCGAGGCGCTGTCCACTCGCTTCGCCGCCAATACCACCGTGGTTTTCTTCGGGCTGGCCAAGCCGGTACGCACGCCGCTGATCGGACCGGCCGAGGCGCCATAGGCATGCAACGGCGTCGGGTGGGTCCGGAATCGAACGACGGTCGACACCGCCCTTTGTCCGGGAACCAGCCGAAGCTCACCTCCTGGGGATATTTGCATGGGACATGGTTTCGCTCTCGCGCTCTGGGCCTTCGGCCTCGGTAATCTTGTCCTTAGCTATCCCGGCACGGTAGGAACGGTCGCGGCTTGGGTGTTGGGCCTCCTGATCGTCGCGCACGTTGCCGAAACCCTGTTCGTATTGAAGCGGATACGGCAGTCGCAGGAACCGTTCTGGCCCAACTTGTTCAAGAGCCTGGTTTTTGGCTACTTCCACATACGTCGCTACTTGTAGCCTGTCGGCGCAGCTGTCAGGCGCTTTGGAAGCGAAGTCCGGAGAGCGTCCCAAAGACGGCGCCGCATTCTTCGCGCGGCATCTTGCGGACAATTCTCACTGGGTATTGCAGAGCGCGAGCGCTTCGATGTCGGGCTGTTGGCGCTCATTGAGGCGTGGGACGGATTCACTTCGTCATGGAACCGCGCCGGCAACGCGCCGCAAATGTATACTATCTGAAAAGTCTTTTCATGTCAGTGAAATGACCAGCGTATCACGTTGATACGCCCAAAAAACAAAAGGCCCCGCGGCGTTTCCGCCGCGGGCCAAGGTGGGAGCGCTTAGCCGCGCTCCTCCACGATTGTCGCGAGGTGCGGGATCGAGTTCACCATGCCGCGAACGGCGGGCGTGTCCTCGAGCTCGCGGGTCTTGTGCATCTTGTTCAGGCCGAGCCCGATCAGCGTGCGACGCTGGCTGTCCGGACGGCGGATCGGCGAGCCGATCTGCTTGACGACGATGGTCTTCGCCATGATCAGGCCTCCACCGTCTCGGCCGCCGGGGTCTCGGCGGTCTTCGGCAGGATGTCGGCGACCTTCTTGCCGCGACGCTGCGCGACCATGCGCGGGCTGGTCTGGCGCTGCAGGCCGTCGATCGTCGCCCGGATCATGTTGTACGGGTTCTGGCTGCCAAGCGACTTCGACACGACGTCGTGCACGCCCAGCATCTCGAACACCGCACGCATCGGACCACCGGCGATGATGCCGGTGCCCGCCGGGGCGGTGCGCATCACGACCTTGCCGGCGCCGTGGCGGCCGTTCACGTCGTGGTGCAGCGTCCGGCCCTCGCGCAGCGGCACGCGGACCAGCTGGCGGCGCGCCTGCTCGGTCGCCTTGCGGATCGCCTCGGGAACTTCCCGGGCCTTGCCCTTGCCGTAGCCGACGCGGCCCTTCTGGTCCCCGACGACGACCAGCGCGGCAAAGCCGAAGCGCTTGCCGCCCTTGACCGTCTTCGAGACGCGGTTGATCGCGACCAGACGATCCTGGAATTCCGGGTTCTCGTCGCGGTCGCGGCGCGGGCCGCCCCCGCCCCTGGGTTCTCTTGCCATCTTGCTATCCCTCTAGAACTTCAGACCGCCCTCGCGGGCGGCGTCCGCAAGGGCCTTGACCTTGCCGTGAAACAGGAACCCGCCGCGGTCGAAGAAGACCTCCTCGACGCCGGCGGCCTTGGCGCGCGCGGCGATCTCGGCGCCGACCTTCGCGGCGGCTTCCTTGTTGTTCGTGCCCTTCAGACCCAGACCCGGCTCGAGCGTCGAGGCCGAGGCCAGGGTGCGGCCCTGAACATCGTCGATCAGCTGGACCGAGATGTTCTTCAGGGACCGATGAACGCTGAGCCGGGGGCGACCGCCCGCCAGCTTGCGCAGTTTGCTCCGAACGCGCAGGCGGCGCTTCTGGAACAGGTCTCGTTTGCTGTTCGCCATTCTCATGCGCCCCTTACTTCTTCTTGCCTTCCTTGCGGAAGATGAACTCGCCCTTGTAGCGGATGCCCTTGCCCTTGTACGGCTCCGGCTTGCGCCACTCGCGGATGTTCGCGGCGACCTGGCCCACCAGCTGCTGGTCTATGCCCTCGACGACGATCTCGGTCGGCCTCGGCGTGGTGACCGTGACGCCCTCCGGGACCGGGAAGTCGATGTCGTGGCTGTAGCCCACCGACAGCTTCAGGACCTTGCCCTGAGCCGCGGCGCGGTAGCCGACGCCGGTCAGCTCCATCTCGCTCTTGAACCCGTCGGTCACGCCGGTCACCAGGTTCGCCACCTGGGTCCGCGACATGCCCCATTGCTGGCGGGCGCGCTTCGAGAGTCCGCGCGGCTTGACGCTGATCGCGCCGTCGTCCATCGTGATCGTCACGTCGTCGGTCGCGCGGAAATTCCGGACGCCTTTCGGGCCCTTGACCTCGACCGACTGGCCCGAGATCGTCGCCGTCACGCCCTTCGGGAGGTCGATCGGCTTCTTGCCAATGCGAGACATCTATCCCTCCTCAGAACACGGTGCACAGGACTTCGCCACCGACGTTCACGGTGCGAGCCTGGGCGTCGGACATGACGCCACGGGGCGTCGAGACGATGGCGATGCCGAGACCCTGACGGATCTGCGGCATGTCCTTGACGCCGGTGTAGACGCGGCGGCCAGGGGTGGAGACGCGACGCAGCTCGCGGATCGCAGACTGGCCGTCGAAGTAGCGCAGCGAGATCTCGATCTCGGCGTGGCCGTCGGCGGAGGTCACGTCCTCGTAGCCGCGGATGTAGCCCTCGTCCTTCAGCACGTCGAGGACCCAGCGGCGGATCTTCGAGGCCGGGCTGCGGACGGTCGACTTGCCGCGCATCGAGGCGTTGCGGATGCGGGTGAGCATGTCGCCCAGGGGATCGTTCATCGACATATCCGGGCCTCCCTCACCAGCTCGACTTGACCATGCCGGGGATCTGGCCCTGGGAGGCGAGATCCCGCAGCGCGATGCGCGACATGCGCAACTTGCGGTAGTAGGCCTTCGGCCGACCCGTCACCAGGCAGCGGTTGTGCAGCCGCGACGGCGACGAGTTGCGCGGGAGCTTCGCGAGCTGGAGGGTCGCCTTGAAGCGCTCCTCCCGCGGCAGGCTCTCGTTCCGCGCGACCTCCTTGAGGGCCGCGCGCTTGGCGGCGTACTTTTCCACGAGCGCCTGACGCTTCTTCTCGCGGTTGACCATGCTGACTTTTGCCATTGTCTCTCTCCGCGCTCAGGCCGTGAAGGGCATGTTGAAGTGCTTGAGGAGCGCCTTCGCCTCGGCGTCGCTCTTCGCGGTGGTGCAGATAACGATGTCCATGCCCCACACCTGATCGATCTTGTCGAAGTTGATTTCCGGGAACACGATGTGCTCCTTCAGGCCCATGGCGTAGTTGCCGCGACCGTCGAAGCTCTTCGGGCTGACGCCCCGGAAGTCGCGGATGCGAGGCATCGCAACCGTGATCAGCCGGTCGAGGAACTCGTACATCCGCGTGCCGCGCAGCGTCACCTTGACGCCGATCGGCATCTCCTCGCGCAGCTTGAAGCCAGCGATCGAATTCTTCGCCTTGGTCACGACCGGCTTCTGGCCGGCGATCATTGCGAGGTCGGCCTCGGCGGCGCGAACCTTCTTGGAATCCGAGACAGCCTCGCCGACGCCCATGTTCAGCACGATCTTGTCGAGCCGCGGAATCTGCATGTCGTTCTTGTAGCCGAACTCTTCCTTGAGCGCGGCCTTGATCCTGTCGCCGAACGCCGCCCGGAGGCGGGGGACGTAGTTGGTTTCGTCAAGCATCAGATCGCCTCCCCGTTGGTCTTGGCGAAACGGACCTTCTTGTCGCCGTCGAAGCGGAAGCCGACGCGGGTGGCCTTGCCGTCCTTGTCCAGCAGCGCGAGGTTCGACAGGTCGATCGGCATCTCCTTGGCGATGCGGCCGCCCTGCGACGTCTGGCTCTGGCGCTGGTGGCGGATCGCCACGTTGACGCCGGACACGACCGCCTTGTTGTCCTTCGGCATCACGCGCGTGATGTCGCCCTTCTTGCCCTTGTCCTTGCCGGCGAGCACGACGACCTTGTCGCCCTTGCGGAGTTTCGCAGCCATCACAGCACCTCCGGCGCGAGCGAGATGATCTTCATGAAGTTCTTGGCGCGCAGTTCGCGCACGACCGGCCCGAAGATGCGGGTGCCGACCGGCTCGTTGTTGTTGCCGAGGATGACGGCGGCGTTCCGGTCGAAGCGGATCGCGGTGCCGTCGTCGCGGCGGACTTCCTTGGCCGTCCGGACGACGACCGCCTTGCGGACGTCGCCCTTCTTGACGCGGCCACGCGGAATCGCCTCCTTGACCGACACCACGATGATGTCGCCCACGGAGGCGTATTTGCGCTTGGAGCCGCCCAGGACCTTGATGCACTGAACCCGGCGCGCGCCGGAGTTGTCAGCAACATCCAGATTGGTCTGCATCTGGATCATGGCAGTCTACTCCCGACCTGCAGGGATCATCCCTGCGGTTTCGTGTGGATGGGAAGAACCCGGCCTCAGGCTTCGGCGCCGTCGACCAGGACCTCCCAGCGTTTGCTCTTCGAGATCGGCGCGCATTCGACGATGCGGACGCGGTCGCCGACCTTGAACGCGTTCTGGGCGTCGTGAGCCCGATACTTCTTGGACTGGCGGACGGTCTTCTTCAGCACCGGGTGCGTGAAGCGGCGCTCGACCAGCACGGTGATCGTCTGCTCGTTCTTGTCGCTGGTCACGGTGCCGGAAAGGATACGCTTCGGCATGGTCTCAGGCTCCCGTCGCCGCGGCTGCGGCCTTCTCGTTGAGGATCGTCTTCACGCGGGCGACCTCGCGGCGAACCGTCTGCATGCGCGCGGTCGACTCGAGCTGGCCGGTGGCCTGCTGGAAGCGCAGGTTGAAGGCTTCCTTCTTGAGGCTGACGAGCTGGTCGCGCAGCTGGTCGGGAGTCTTGTCCCGCATGTCCTTGGCGTCCATCGCCATTCTTCCTTCCAACATCGCCAGAGGGCCCCGAGAGAGGTCACCCTGATTCTGGCGGAGTCCACGGTGAGCGCGCCGTTTAGCCGTAGCGCCCGGCAAACGCAAGCCATATCGCCCGCACCGCCTGCGCCGCCGCCCGCTGCGTCGGCATCCGCTATCGACCCGCTTGATTTTGGTGCAATATCGTACTATTTAGTTCGATATCGAACATGAAAGGAGCGCAGATGTCTCTCTCTCGCCGAAAGGCGATCGCGCTGATCGGAGGCGGGTCGATCCTCGCGGCCTCCGGCGCGACCGCCTTCGCCGTCACCCGCGCGCCGCGGACTGCGCTTGAACCGTGGGAAGCCGCCGGAGGCTATGACGACATCCGCCGCAAGGCGCTGTCCTTCGCGCTGCTCGCGCCAAACCCGCACAACCGGCAGCCCTGGATCGTCGATCTTTCCGTCCCGGACGAAGTCGTGCTCTACGCCGACAAGGGCCGGCTTCTGCCCGAAACGGACCCGTTCAGCCGCCAGATCACCATCGGGCTTGGCTGCTTCCTGGAACTCATGCGCATGGCCGCCGCGCAGCAGGGCTGGCGGGTCGATCTTGCGATCTTTCCGGAAGGCGAAGACCCTGCAGAGCTCGACGGCCGCCCGGTCGCCCGCGCAGCGTTCGGGCCCGATCCGGCCGCCGGTCCCGACCCGCTCTTCGCGCAGGTGCTGGATCGGAGGTCGCTGAAGGAGCCCTACGACACGAACCGGGCCGTCGCGCCGGACGTGCTCTCCACGCTCGCGACCGCCGCCGCCAGTGGCGTCCGCTTTGGCGGCTCGGTCGATCCGGAAGACATCGCCGCCTTCCGCGCCCTGTCGCGCGAGGCGCTGCGCGTCGAGATCGAGACGCCCCGCACCTTCCGGGAGAGCGTCGATCTCTTCCGCATCGGCCATGCCGAGGTCGACGCCAGCCCCGACGGCATCGATTTCACCGGCCCGCTTTTCGAGACGCTGCGCCTCGCCGGCCTCTTCACCCGCGCCGCCGCGGCCGACCCCGCCTCCCTCGCCTACAAGGCCGGGCTCGACGCCGTCTACGCCAACACCGACACGGCGATGGGGCATGTCTGGCTCGTGACCGAAGGCAACACGCGCCGCGATCAGATCGCGGCGGGCGCCGACTGGGTCCGCATCAACCTCGCCGCCACCGGCCTCGGGGTCGGCATTCAACCGCTGAGCCAGGCGCTGCAGGAGTATCCGGAGATGGCTGGACCCTTCGCGAATATCCACGACCGCCTTGCGCCGGAGGGCGGGACGGTCCAGATGTTCGCGCGCATCGGCTACGGGCCTGCCGTCGCGCCGAGCCCCCGCTGGCCACTGGACACAAAAATTGCCGGAGATTGACGAGGACACCGCCAGCTACTTCTCGTTCTTCAACGAGATCGGGATCATCGCTCAACTGTCGGGCAGGCTGTTCGAGCGTTGCCTGCCCGAGGGCTTCCTCGTCTCGCATTTCGCCGTGCTGAACCATCTGGTGCGGCTCGGCGACGGCCGCACCCCGCTCGCCATCGCCCGGGCGTTCCAGGTTCCAAAGACCACGATGACGCACACGCTCGCCGGTCTCGAGAAGTCGAGCCTGATCCGCTTCGCGCCGAACCCGCGGGACGGCCGCTCGAAATGCGTCGAACTCACCGAACTAGGACGGCAGTTCCGCGACGAGGCCATCGCGCGGCTGCAGCCCGAGGTCGAGAAGCTTGCGGGCAGGATGCCGGCGGACCGCGTCGCGGCCGTGCTGCCGATCCTCGCGGAAATCCGCGACTACCTCGACAACGAGCGGTCGCTCTAGCACTTGCGGCGGTCGCTTCCCGAGGGAGGCCGGACACTTGGCGACCGGCACTCCGCTCGCCGCAGGTAGGTGTCCCGTCGGAATGCACTCTGGCAAGATCGACGTACACCGATCCCGCGCTCGATGCGGACCTCGTGACCGAAGCGTGGCCGGCATGTCAACGGCCGCACTCCGCATCGGCTCAGCCCGACCCGTCGGGACGGATCACCAGTCCTCGCGACTGACGAAGCGGCACTTGATCGGCAGCTTCATCGCCGCGAGGCGCAGGGCCTCCTTGGCAATGTCCTCGCCCACGCCGTCGATCTCGAACATGACCCGGCCCGGCTTGACCTTGGCGGCCCAGAACTCGACCGAGCCCTTGCCCTTGCCCATGCGGACCTCGGTCGGCTTCTTCGACACCGGCACGTCGGGGAAGATCCGGATCCAGACCCGTCCCTGGCGCTTCATGTGACGGGTCAGCGCGCGGCGGGCCGCCTCGATCTGACGCGCGGTGATCCGCTCCGGCTCGGTCGCCTTCAGGCCGTACTCGCCGAAGGTCAGCTCCGCCCCGCCCTTCGCCAGACCGTGGATACGGCCCTTGTGCATCTTGCGGAACTTGGTGCGCTTTGGTGAAAGCATCTGTCTTCTCCCGTGGGGTCAGGCCCGTCAGCGCGAACGCTGCGGACGCATCCCCCCACCTTCCTGAAGTTCGGCCTGACGGCGGTCACGCGCCTGCGGATCGTGATCGAGAATCTCGCCCTTGAAGATCCAGACCTTGATTCCGATGATGCCATAGGCGGTCTTCGCCTCGGCGAGCGCGTAGTCGATGTCCGCGCGCAGCGTGTGCAGCGGAACCCGGCCCTCGCGGTACCATTCGGTCCGGGCGATCTCGGCGCCGCCGAGGCGACCGCCGACGTTGATCCGGATGCCGAGCGCGCCCATGCGCATCGCGTTCTGCACCGCGCGCTTCATCGCGCGCCGGAACGACACGCGCCGCTCGAGCTGCTGGGCCACGTTCTCGGCGACCAGCGCCGCGTCGATCTCGGGCTTGCGGACCTCGACGATGTTGAGGTGCAGCTCGGACTTCGTGAACTGGCTGAGCTTCTTGCGCAGCACCTCGATGTCGGCGCCCTTCTTGCCGATGATGACGCCCGGGCGGGCGGCATGGATCGTGACGCGGCACTTGCGGTGCGGACGCTCGATCACGACGCGGCTGATGCCGGCCTGGACCGCGTTCTTCTTGATGAAGTCGCGGATCGCCAGAATCCTCGTGCAGCAGCTTGCCGTATTCCTTGCCGTCGGCGAACCAGCGGCTGTCCCAGGTGCGGTTGACCTGCAGGCGAAAGCCGATCGGATTGATCTTCTGACCCATTACGCAGTCTCCTCACTGACCTGACGGACCTTGATCGTGACCTGGCTGAACGGCTTCAGGATCTTGCCGAACCGGCCACGCGCCCGCGGACGGCCGCGCTTCAGCACCATGTTCTTGCCGACGAAGGCCTCGGCGACGACCAGTTCGTCGACGTCCAGGCCGTGGTTGTTCTCGGCGTTCGCGATCGCGGACTGCAGCGTCTTCTTGACGTCCTCGCTGATCCGCTTCTTCGAGAAGGTCAGATCCGAGAGCGCCTTGCCGACGGGCTTGTTGCGGATCATCGCCGCGACCAGGTTCAGCTTCTGCGGGCTGGTGCGCAGCATCCGGCTGACGGCCATCGCCTCGTTGTCGGCGATGCGGCGGGGTTGTTTTTCCTTGCCCATGATTACTTCCGCTTCGCTTTCTTGTCCGCCGCGTGCCCGTAATAGGTGCGGGTCGGCGAGTACTCGCCGAACTTCTGGCCGATCATGTCCTCGGTGACGTTCACCGGGATATGCTTCTTGCCGTTGTAGACGCCAAAGGTCAGACCGACGAACTGCGGCAGGATGGTCGACCGACGCGACCAGATCTTTATGACTTCGTTGCGGCCCGAATCGCGAGCCTTCTCAGCCTTCTTCAGAACGAACGAGTCGACGAAGGGGCCTTTCCATACAGAACGTGACATGCTGGCTCCTTAGCGCTTGTTCTTCTTGAGGTGCCGCGAGCGAAGGATGAACTTCGTCGTCGCCTTGTTCGACCGCGTGCGGGCGCCCTTGGTCGGCTTGCCCCACGGGGACACCGGATGCCGGCCGCCCGAGGTGCGGCCTTCGCCGCCGCCATGCGGGTGGTCGATCGGGTTCATGACGACGCCGCGGACCTTCGGGCGCAGGCCCTTGTGCCGCATGCGGCCGGCCTTGCCGAAGTTCTGGTTCGAGTTGTCCGGGTTCGACACCGCGCCGACCGTCGCCATGCATTCCTGCCGCACGAGCCGAAGCTCGCCCGAGGAGAGGCGGATCTGCGCGTAGCCGCCGTCACGGCCGACGAACTGGGCATAGGTGCCCGCCGCGCGCGCGATCTGGCCGCCCTTGCCGGGCTTCATCTCGACGTTGTGCACGATCGTGCCGATCGGCATCGACGAGAACGGCATCGCGTTGCCAGGCTTGATGTCGGCCTTCGCGCTCGCGATCACGTTGTCGCCGGCGGCCAGCCGCTGCGGCGCCAGGATGTAGCTCTGCTCGCCGTCGGCATAGCCGATCAGCGCGATGAAAGCGGTCCGGTTCGGATCGTACTCGATCCGGATGACCCGGGCGGTCACGTCCAGCTTGTTCCGCCGGAAATCGACGACGCGGTAGAGCCGCTTCACCCCGCCGCCGCGCCGGCGCATGGTGATCCGTCCGGTGTTGTTCCGGCCGCCATTGCCCGTCAGACCCTCGGTGAGGGACTTGACCGGACGGCCTTTCCACAACTCGGAACGGTCGATCAGAACCAGCCCGCGCTGGCCCGGCGTCGTCGGCTTGTAGGATTTCAACGCCATGACTTGCTGTCTTCCGTCTTGTTGTTAACTCAGAGCCCGGTGGTCACGTCGATGGCGTTGCCTTCGACGAGGGTCACGTAGGCCTTCTTCACGTCGCGCCGCCGGCCGGGACGGCCGCGGAACTTCTTCACCTTGCCCTTGGTGACGGTGGTGTTGACCGCCTTCACCTTGACATTGAAGAGCTTCTCGACCGCTTCCTTGATCTGCGGCTTCGTGCTGTCGATCGCGACCTCGAAGACGACCGCGCCCGCCTCGGAGGCAAGCGTCGCCTTCTCGGTGATGATCGGCTTCCGGATCACTTCGTAAAGCTCGGGATTCACGCTCATTTCAGTCGCGCCTCCAGCGCTTCCACGGCCGACTTCGTCAGCACAAGGGTGTCGCGCCGCAGGATGTCGTAGACGTTGGCGCCGATGCTCGGCAGCACGTCCAGACCCTCGATGTTGCGCGCGGCGCGCGCAAAGTTCTCGTTGACCTCGGCGCCGTCGATGATCAGCGCGCGCTTCCAGCCGAGCGACTTCAGCGCCTGGGCCAGCGCCTTGGTCTTGGCCTCCGGCAGGTCCGCCGCCTCGATGACGACCAGCTCGCCCGCGCCGGCCTTGGCCGACAGCGCGTGCTTCAGGCCGAGGGCGCGGAACTTCTTGGTCAGCTCATGCGCATGGCTGCGCGGAACCGGGCCCTTGTAGGTGCCGCCCTTGCGGAAGGTCGGCGCCTTGCGCGAGCCGTGCCGGGCGCCGCCGGTGCCCTTCTGGCGATAGATCTTCTTCGTCGAGTAGCTGACCTCGGACTTGCCCAGCGTCGAATGCGTGCCGGCCTGGCGCTTGGCCAGCTGCCAGCGCACCATCCGGTGCAGGATGTCCGTGCGCGGCTCGAGCCCGAAGATCGCGTCGTCGAGCTCGATGTCGCCCGCCTGGGACGCGTCGAGCTTGATCACTGGCGTCTTCATTTCTCGTCGCTCCCCTTCGTCGGCGGCCGGCATGTCGCCGTCGCTGTCGTCGCCGGACTTCAGGTCGGCCTCGGCTTCCGCCAGGGCGGCTTCCTCGGCGGCGGCCTGTTCGGCGGCGCGCTGTGCCTCGGCCTCGGCCTCGGCGGCTGCGGCCTCGGCGGCGGCTGCCTCGGCGGCGCGGTGCGCTTCCTCGGCGGCCGAACGCAGTGCTGCCGGCAGGATGATGTTGTCCGGCGTCGCCTTCTTGGTCGCGTCCTTGATCGTTACCCAGCCGCCCTTGGCGCCCGGGACCGCGCCCTTGACCATGATCAGGCCGCGCTCGGCGTCGGTGCGGACGACCTGCAGGTTCTGCGTGGTCACGCGGACGGCGCCCATGTGGCCGGCCATCTTCTTGCCCTTGAACACCTTGCCCGGGTCCTGGCACTGGCCGGTCGAGCCGTGGCTGCGGTGGCTGACGGACACGCCGTGCGACGCCCGGAGGCCGCCGAAGTTGTGCCGCTTCATCGCGCCCGCGAAGCCCTTGCCGATCGACGTGCCGGCGATGTCGACGAACTGACCCGCGAAGTAGTGGTCAGCCGTGATCTCCTCGCCGACGCCGATCAGGTTGTCGGGGCTCACGCGGAACTCCGCCAGCTTGCGCTTGGGCTCGACCTTCGCCGCGGCGAAGTGGCCGCGCATCGGCGCCGAGACGTTCTTGGCCTTGGCCGCGCCGGCGCCGAGCTGGACGGCGGTGTAGCCGTCGCGCTCCGCGACGCGCTGCGCCACGACCTGCACGTTCTGCATGTGGAGAACGGTCACGGGAATCTGCTTCCCGTCCTCCATGAACAGCCGGGTCATGCCCAGCTTCTTTGCTATCACTCCGGAACGCATCTCTCAGGGTCCTTCAGAGCTTGATTTCCACGTCGACGCCGGCAGCGAGGTCGAGCTTCATCAGCGCGTCCACGGTCTGCGGCGTCGGGTCCACGATGTCGAGGAGCCGCTTGTGAGTGCGGATCTCGAACTGCTCGCGGCTCTTCTTGTCGATGTGCGGGCCGCGCAGCACGGTGAACTTCTCGATCTTGTTCGGCAGCGGGATCGGCCCCCGCACGCGGGCGCCGGTCCGCTTGGCCGTGCTCACGATCTCCGTCGTGCTGGCGTCCAGCACCCGGTAATCGAAGGCCTTGAGCCGGATGCGAATAGTCTGACCTTGCATGTCTGGCCCCTCTCGGCCTGGCAGATGAAACGAAACGCGGTCGGGGACCAGACCCCGACCGCGGGGGGAGGCTGAACGCCTCTTACTCGATGATCTTGGAGACGACGCCGGCTCCGACGGTGCGGCCGCCCTCGCGGATGGCGAAGCGGAGCTTCTCTTCCATCGCGATCGGGGCGATCAGCGTGACCTCGAACTTCAGGTTGTCGCCCGGCATCACCATCTCGGTGCCGGCCGGCAGCGCGACCGTGCCGGTCACGTCCGTCGTGCGGAAGTAGAACTGCGGCCGGTAGTTCGCGAAGAACGGCGTGTGGCGGCCGCCCTCCTCCTTGGTCAGGATGTAGGCCTCGGCCTCGAACTTCGTGTGCGGCTTGACCGAGCCGGGCTTGCACAGCACCTGGCCGCGCTCGATGCCCTCGCGCTCGACGCCGCGCAGCAGCAGGCCGACGTTGTCGCCCGCCTGGCCCTGGTCGAGCAGCTTGCGGAACATCTCGACGCCGGTGCAGGTCGTCTTCTTCGACGGACGGATGCCGACGATCTCGATCTCCTCGCCGACCTTGACGATCCCGCGCTCGACGCGGCCCGTCGCGACCGTGCCGCGGCCCGAGATCGAGAACACGTCCTCGACCGGCATCAGGAACGGCTGGTCGACCGGGCGCTCGGGGGTCGGGATGTACTCGTCCACCGCCGCCATCAGCTTCTTCACCGCTTCCTCGCCGATCTCCGGGTCACGGTCCTCGAGCGCCGCCAGCGCCGAGCCGGTGATGATCGGGATGTCGTCGCCGGGGAAGTCGTACGAGGAGAGCAGCTCGCGCACCTCGAGCTCGACCAGCTCCAGCAGCTCCGCGTCGTCGACCTGGTCGACCTTGTTGAGGAACACGACCATCGCCGGCACGCCGACCTGCTTGGCGAGCAGGATGTGCTCGCGGGTCTGCGGCATCGGGCCGTCGGCCGCGCTCACCACCAGGATCGCGCCGTCCATCTGCGCGGCGCCGGTGATCATGTTCTTCACGTAGTCGGCGTGGCCCGGGCAGTCGACATGGGCGTAGTGCCGGGCCGGCGTCTCGTACTCGACATGCGCGGTCGAGATCGTGATGCCGCGCGCCTTCTCCTCCGGCGCCGCGTCGATCTGGTCGTAGGCCTTGTACTCGCCGAAATACTTCGTGATCGCGGCCGTCAGCGACGTCTTGCCGTGGTCGACGTGACCGATCGTGCCGATGTTCACATGCGGCTTGTTCCGCTCAAACTTTGCCTTCGCCATGACGGCCTCCTATGTACTTCTATCCGGAGCGCGTCGCCCCGCTTGTTCCAGTCGTCAGGCGAACTTCGCCTGGATCTCGTCGGAGATGTTCTGCGGCACCGCCTCGTAGTGGTCGAACTGCATCGTGAAGACGGCGCGGCCCGACGACATCGAGCGCAGCGTGTTGATGTAGCCGAACATGTTCGCGAGCGGCACGAAGGCGTTGATCGCCACCGCGTTGCCGCGCGAGTCCTGGCCGGTCACCTGGCCGCGACGCGACGTCAGGTCGCCGATGATCGAGCCCGTGTAGTCGTCGGGCGTCACCACCTCGACCTTCATGATCGGCTCGAGCAGCTTCGCGCCGGCCTTGCGCAGGCCCTCGCGCATCGCAGCCCGGGACGCGATCTCGAAGGCCAGGACCGACGAGTCGACGTCATGGTAGGCGCCGTCGATCAGCGCGACCTTGAAGTCGATGACCGGGAAGCCCGCGAGCGGACCCGAGTTCGATCACCGACTGGATGCCCTTCTCGACGCCGGGGATGTATTCCTTCGGCACCGTGCCGCCGACGATCTTCGACTCGAACGAGTACCCCTCGCCGGGCTGCGTCGGCTCGATGATCAGCTTGATGCGGGCGAACTGGCCCGAACCGCCGGTTTGCTTCTTGTGCGTGTAGTCGATTTCGGCGGTCTTCGAGATGGTCTCGCGGTAGGCGACCTGCGGGGCGCCGATGTTCGCCTCGACCTTGAACTCGCGCTTCAGCCGGTCGACCAGGATGTCGAGATGGAGCTCGCCCATCCCCTTCATGATGGTCTGCCCGCTCTCGCGGTCGGTCTCGACGCGGAAAGACGGATCCTCGGCGGCCAGACGGGCGAGGCCGGCGGCCATCTTCTCCTGGTCGTTCTTGGTCTTCGGCTCGACGGCGATCTCGATCACCGGCTGCGGGAAGGTCATCGTCTCGAGGACGACCGGCTTCTGCGGATCGCAGAGCGTGTCGCCCGTCGTCGTGTCCTTCAGGCCGGCCAGCGCGATGATGTCGCCCGCGAAGGCCTCGTCGATTTCCTCGCGGTTGATCGCGTGCATCATCATCATGCGCCCGACCCGCTCGCGCTTGCCCTTGGTCGAGTTCATCAGCTGGTCGCCCTTCTTGATCGATCCCGAGTAGATCCGGGTGAAGGTCAGCGATCCGACGAAGGGGTCGTTCATGATCTTGAAGGCGAGGCCCGAGAACGGCTGCGCGTCGTCGGCCGAGCGCGGGATGTCGCGGGTCTCGGTCTCGTCGCCCGGAGCGAAGCCCATGTAGGCCGGCACGTCCAGCGGGCTCGGCAGGAAGTCGATGACGGCGTTCAGCATCGGCTGCACGCCCTTGTTCTTGAAGGCGGATCCGCAGATCACCGGCACGAACTTCATCGCCAGCGTGCCCTTGCGGATCAGCTTGCGCAGCGTCGGCACGTCTGGCTCCTGGCCCTCCAGGTACGCCTCCATCACGTCGTCGTCCATCTCGACGGCGAGTTCGATCATCGTGTTGCGCATCTCGGCGGCCTTGTCGGCCAGGCTGGCGCGGATCGGCCGGTGAACCCAGGTCGCGCCCAGATCCTCGCCTTCCCAGACCCACTCTTCCATCGTGATCAGGTCGACATGGCCCTCGAGCGCCGTCTCTGCGCCGATCGGCAGCTGGATCGGGCAAGGCGTCGCGCCGGTGCGGTCCTTGATCATCCGCACGCAGTTGAAGAAGTCTGCGCCGATCTTGTCCATCTTGTTGACGAAAACCAGGCGCGGGACCTTGTACCGGTCGGCCTGCCGCCAGACGGTCTCGGTCTGCGGTTCGACGCCGGCATTGGCGTCGAGCACGGCCACCGCGCCGTCCAGCACCGCAAGCGAGCGCTCGACCTCGATCGTGAAGTCGACGTGACCTGGGGTGTCGATGATGTTGAAGCGGTGCTTCGGGGTCTCCGGCGTCACGCCGTCCTCGGTGCGCTCCCAGAATGTGGTCGTCGCGGCCGACGTGATGGTGATGCCCCGCTCCTGCTCCTGCTCCATCCAGTCCATGGTCGCGGCGCCATCGTGCACCTCGCCCATCTTGTGGCTCTTGCCGGTATAGAACAGGATCCGCTCGGTCGTCGTGGTCTTGCCGGCGTCAATATGCGCCATGATCCCGAAGTTGCGGTAGCGGTCGAGAGGATAATCGCGGGCCATCGTGTCGTTCCTTAGGGTTCGCCGTTACCAGCGGTAATGGCTGAACGCCTTGTTGGCGTCGGCCATCTTGTGAGTGTCTTCGCGCTTCTTCACCGCGGTTCCGCGGGAGTTGGCGGCGTCGAGCAGTTCGCCGGCCAGGCGCTCTTCCATCGTGTGCTCGTTGCGAGCCCGGCTCGCCTTGATCAGCCAGCGGATCGCCAGCGCTTCGCGGCGCTCGGGGCGCACCTCGACCGGCACCTGATAGGTGGCGCCGCCGACCCGGCGCGAGCGGACCTCGACGGACGGCTTGATGTTGTCGAGAGCCTCGTGGAAGATCTCGATCGGCGCGCGGCGCGCCTTGCTCTCGACGCGGTCGAGCGCGCCGTAGACGATCCCCTCAGCGACGGACTTCTTGCCGTCGTACATCAGGTTGTTCATGAACTTGGTCAGCACGGTGTCGCCGAACTTGGCGTCCGGCAGAACTTCGCGCTTCTCGGCGCTATGACGACGCGACATCTGTCAGTTCCCCTTATTTCGGACGCTTCGCGCCGTACTTCGACCGGCGCTGCTTGCGGTTCTTGACGCCCTGGGTGTCGAGCACGCCGCGCAGGATGTGGTAGCGAACGCCCGGAAGGTCCTTCACGCGGCCGCCGCGGATCAGCACCACCGAGTGCTCCTGCAGGTTGTGGCTCTCGCCCGGAATGTAGCTGATGACCTCGAACCCGTTGGTCAACCGCACCTTGGCGACCTTGCGCATGGCCGAGTTCGGCTTCTTCGGCGTGGTCGTGTAGACGCGCGTGCAGACGCCGCGCTTCTGCGGGCTGCCCTGCAGATGCATCGACTTCGAGCGCGTGACGCGCGGCTGCCGCGGCTTGCGGATCAGCTGTTGGATCGTAGGCATTCGAGTCAGTACCCCGTCTACACCGTTTCGTTCGGGCGCTCGCGGCGATCCGCGCGACGCCATTCATTCGACCGGCCCCCGCGATTGCGCGAAACGCCAAAACTGCCGCGCTCGGCACCCGACAGGGACCGACGCGGCGAAATTCCAGAGGACTGAGGCTCACGCCCGAGTCATGACCGCCAGATTGTGGCAATTCGGAAGGAAACCGGCTGGCCCCCTCCTGAGCGGGCGGAACGTATGCCCGCTGCCCCCCCTTGTCAACAGCTTAACGACCAACCTGATCGTGGGCTTGTCAAATGCCGTAAATAGCTGCCAACATAGAGAAATATCTCCAGGTCAAGCGTGCCTTCGCGCCGCGGCCGCAGATGGCCGGAAGTCGAGGACGCCCGTCGCCGCCGGAGCGGGTTTCCGAGAAAGCCGCTGGACAGGCAACGACTTTTGCGGGGAGTATCGAAGACGACGCCGAAGACCCATGTTCCAGAAGGTGGACGCGTCGCGCCATTGGGAGGACCAACTGATGACAGCAACACGAATGTTTCCGCTTGCCGCCGCTCTGGCGACGGCCATCGCCGCGCCGGGCTTCGCGCAGACGACCCTGGTGGGCGCCGTGCAGTTCGACGAGAACCACGCCTTCACCAAAGCGTTGCGGGAATTCGAGCGCCAAGCCAACGAATGCTCGGGCGGATCGCTGGCCTTCGATCTGCATCTGAACTCCGAGCTCGGGCTCGAGAAGGACTACTTCGAGAACATGAGCCAAGGCATCGCCGTCGATTACGCCATCGTCAGCCCGTCGCACATGTCGACGTTCAGCCAGATGGCGCCGCTGATGGACATGCCGTTCCTGTTCCGCGACATCGACCACTGGAACGCGGTGATGGAGGCGGACGGTCTCGCGCCGCTGGCCGAGGACGTGCTGGAGAAGGCGAACGTGCGGCTGATCGGCTATGCCGGCGGCGGCACCCGCAACCTGATCGTCAACAAGCCCGTGACCAACATGGCCGAGCTCGAGGGCCTGCCGATGCGCGTGATGGGCGCGCCGATCCAGACCCGCATCTTCGAGGCGATCAACGCCGCGCCCTCGGTCATCGCCTATGACGAAGTCTACAACGCGATCCAGACCGGCGTCATCGACGCCGCCGAGAACGAGGCCGCCGGCATCGAGCAGATGAAGTTCTACGAGGTCGGGCCCGACATCTCGCTGACCCAGCACGCGATCACCGTCCGCCCGATCGCGTTCTCCAACGCCACGTTCGAGCGCCTGACCCCCGAGGAACAGGCATGCGTCCTCGACGCCGGCAAGGCGGGCGGCGAACTTGGGCGCGAGGTGGAGTTCGACCGAGGACAGCGAGAAGCTGGCCGCGATGGAGGAGGCGGGCCTCCTGACCACGCACGAGTTCACCGAACGCGACAAGCTCCTGGAGCTGGCCGCGCCGGTGAAGCGCGCCTATGCCGAGGAGCTCGGCGCCGTCGAGGTGCTCGACGCGATCGAGGCGATCCAGCCTGCGGCCGCCACCCAGTAGACGCGGCCGACCAAGACGATAATGGGGCGGCCGCAGCGCGAGGGGCCGCCCGGCCTCCAACGATCTCCCCCGACACAATCCAACCTGCGGAGGCGGCCTGTGCGGGCGCTGATTGACGGATACTACCGCCTGCTGAAGGTCCTGATCACCGTGCTGATGATGGCGCTCATCGTCCCGGTCGCGATGCAGATCCTCAGCCGCTACACCGGCCTGATCCCGCGCTACATCTGGACCGAGGAGATCGCCCGGTTCTGCTTCGTCTGGCTGATCATGATCGGCGCGATGATTGCCGTCCGCGACAGCACGCATTTCGACGTCGACCTGCTGCCCCACAGCGCCAGCGCCGGCGTCGAGCTGGCGATGAAGCTCGTCGTTCAGGTCGCGATCCTGATCGTCGCCCTCACCTTCCTCGTCTACGGCTGGGACTTCGCGATCCTGGGGTCGCGCCAGCGCTCCGAGATCGCGAGCCTGCCGATGCTCTCGATCTACATCGCCTGGCCGCTGGCAGGCGCCAGCTGGGCGCTCTTCGTCGGCGAGAACGCCTGGAACGCCATTTCCGCCTACCGGCAGGGAGAACGTCATGGGTCCCGGTGAAGTCGCGGCGATCCTGTTCGGGACCTTCGCAGTCCTCGTCTTCCTGCGGGTGCCGGTCGCCTTCGCGCTGGCGCTCGCCGTCACGCCGGTCTTCTTCATCGACCCGCGCCTGACGCCGATCCTGCTGCTGCGCGAGATGTTCAAGAGCTACAACTCGTTCATCCTGCTCGCCGTCCCGTTCTTCCTGCTGGCGGCGAACCTGATGAACGCGGCCGGCATCACCGACCGCCTGATCCGGCTGGCCACGGCGATGGTCGGGCACCTGCCGGGCGGCCTCGGCCACGTCAACGTCACCGTCTCGATGCTTTTCGCCGGCATTTCCGGCTCCTCGACCGCAGACGCCGCGGGGATCGGCTCGCTGCTGATCCCGCAGATGAAGAAGGAGGGCTACGACAGCTCCTTCGCCGTCGCGATCACCGCCTGCTCCAGCGTGATGGGCGTGATCATCCCGCCCTCGATCCTGATGGTCGTCTGGGGCGGCCTGATGTCGACCTCGATCGGCGGGCTGTTCCTCGCCGGCGTGCTGCCCGGCGTGCTGATCGCCGGCTCGCAGATGCTGACCGTCTACATCTTCGCCAAGCAGCGCGGCTATCCGGTCTACGTGCGCTCGACCTTCCTGGAGCTGATGGCCGCGGCGGGCAGCGCCTCGCTCGCGCTGATGACGCCGGTCATCATCGTCGGCGGCATCGTCGGGGGCTTCTTCACCCCGACCGAGGCCTCGGTCGTCGCGGTCGTCTATTCGCTGCTGCTCGGCGTGCTGGTCTACCGCTCGGTCGGCCTGCGTCAGCTGCCGGGCATCTTCTACGACAGCGCGCGGTTCGCGGCGATCTCGCTGTTCTGCATCGGCACCGCGTCGGCGTTCGGCTGGTGCCTCGCCTACTTCAAGGTCCCGGCGGCGCTGGTGGCGCAGATCGAGGCGCTGGGGTTCGGCGTCTTCGGCACCGGCATCATGGTGGCGCTCGCCTTCCTGCTGATCGGCATGTTCATCGACGCGATCCCCGCGATCATCATCCTCGGCACCGTGCTCTATCCGGTGACGCAGGCGGTCGGGATGCACCCGATCCACTTCGCGATCATCGGCGTGATGAGCCTCGCCTTCGGGCTGGTCACGCCGCCCTACGGGCTCTGCCTGCTGATCGCGGCCTCGATCGGGCAGATACGGGTGATCGACGCGCTGCGCGACGTCGGCATCATCCTGTTGCCGATGCTGGCGGCGCTGCTGTTCATCATCGCCGTGCCCGACGCGATCCTCGCGCTGCCGCGCCTCGTGATGCCGAACTTCGTGCAGTAGCCCGCCCGGACGCAGCCGCGAGTCCGGCCCGACAAGGTCGCTTGCAAATTCAGGCGAATGCGCCTATCGGGGCGCCGATCCAAATGAGGGGCCGCGGACGCGCCCCTGAAACTCGGGAATGGGCTGTCATGGCGAAGGCAAAGTTTGAGCGGAACAAGCCGCATGTGAACATCGGCACGATCGGTCACGTCGACCACGGCAAGACGTCGCTGACGGCCGCGATCACGAAGTATTTCGGCGAGTACAAGGCCTACGACCAGATCGACGCGGCGCCGGAGGAGAAGGCGCGCGGCATCACGATCTCGACCGCGCATGTCGAGTACGAGACGCCGGCCCGGCACTACGCCCATGTCGACTGCCCGGGCCACGCCGACTACGTGAAGAACATGATCACCGGCGCCGCGCAGATGGACGGCGCGATCCTGGTGGTGAGCGCGGCCGACGGCCCGATGCCGCAGACCCGCGAGCACATCCTGCTCGCCAAGCAGGTCGGCGTGCCGGCGATGGTCGTGTTCCTGAACAAGGTCGACCAGGTCGACGACGCGGAGCTGCTGGAGCTGGTCGAGCTCGAGGTGCGCGAGCTCCTCTCCTCGTACGACTTCCCCGGCGACGACATCCCGATCATCACCGGCTCGGCGCTGGCGGCGCTCGAGGACCGTGACCCGGAGATCGGCGAGGAAGCGGTGAAGAAGCTGATGGCGGCGGTGGACGAGTACATCCCGACCCCCGAGCGCCCGGTCGACCAGCCGTTCCTGATGCCGGTCGAGGACGTGTTCTCGATCTCGGGCCGCGGCACGGTTGCGACGGGCCGCGTCGAGCGCGGCATCGTCAAGGTCGGCGAGGAGATCGAGATCGTCGGCATCCGTCCGTCGAAGAAGACGACCTGCACCGGCGTCGAGATGTTCCGCAAGCTGCTCGACCAGGGCCAGGCGGGCGACAACGTCGGCCTGCTGCTGCGCGGCGTCGAGCGCGAGGGCATCGAGCGCGGCCAGGTGCTGTGCAAGCCCGGCTCGGTCAAGCCGCACACGAAGTTCGAGGCCGAGGCCTACATCCTGACCAAGGAGGAGGGCGGCCGCCACACGCCGTTCTTCGCGAACTACCGGCCGCAGTTCTACTTCCGCACGACGGACGTGACCGGCACGGTCGCGCTGCCGGCCGGCACCGAGATGGTGATGCCGGGCGACAACCTGAAGTTCGAGGTCACGCTGATCGCCCCGATCGCGATGGAAGAGAAGCTCCGCTTCGCCATCCGAGAGGGCGGCCGCACCGTCGGAGCCGGCGTCGTCTCCAAGATCATCGAGTAAGGGACCCGTCCATCGGTCAAGGAGGCGCGGGCGACATTCGCCCGCGCCGTTGCGTTTCCGGCCTCCGGCCCTTCCCGCCGACAGCCGGGCGCTGATGTCGGACATGACACGCGCGAATGCCGCTTCACATCAGTGACTTGACCCTCGAGCGCGCGTTGCGGACGGCGCGTCCGCGCGGCGTCCGCGCTGGACAATCCGGGGAGCCTGCGCAACATGGAGCGCAACCAGCCGGAGAGCCGATGACCGACCTGACTGAAGGCCAGCGCCTCTATGCCGTCGGCGACGTGCATGGGCGACGCGACCTGCTCGACGACATGCTGGCCCGCATCCGGGCCGATCTCGGCCGCCGACCGCATCCGCGGCCGCGCGTGGTCATGCTCGGCGACTACGTCGACCGCGGCCCGGATACGCGCGGCGTGATCGACGCGCTGATCGCATTGCGCGCATCCGACCTGCCCGCGACCTTCATGCTCGGCAACCACGACAGCTATGTCGAGGAATACCTGAACCGGCCGGAATGGCACGACCGGACCTACCACTGGCTGCATCCGGCGATGGGGGGCGCTGCGACCCTCGCGTCCTACGGCGTGCTGGGCGCGTCCGAGTTCGCGGCCGCCAGGACCCGCGACGCCTTCGCCGCCGCGCTGCCCGACGCGCACCGCGCGTTCCTGCTGGACTGCAAGCTGTGGCATCGGGTCGGCGGCTACGTCTTCGTCCATGCCGGCCTGCGCCCCGGCGTCGCGCTCGAAGACCAGAAGCGCGACGATTGCATCTGGATCCGCGAGCCGTTCCTGTCCTCGAGCGCGGACTTCGGCTTCAAGGTCGTGCATGGCCACACGATCGTCGAGCGGGTCGAGCATCGGGCGAACCGGATCGCCATCGACACCGGCGTCGCCAAGAACGGGCCGCTGAGCTGCCTCGTCCTCGAGGACGACGACGTGGCGCTGCTCGAGCCGGACCGGCTGCGCCCCTGGCCGCAGGGCTCGGGGCTGCGCGGCGACAGCCTGAAGTCGAGCCTGCGCCGCGGCCTCGACAGCCTCTGGCCGGCAAGGTGACGGCGCCGCTCGAGTTCCACGAGTTCTTCGCCGGCGGCGGCATGGCCCGCCTCGGCCTCGGCCCCGGCTGGCGCTGCCGCTTCGCCAACGACTTCGACCCGAGGAAGGCCGCCGCCTATGCGGAGAACTGGGGCGACGACCACCTGCGCTGCGCCGATGTCGCGGGCCTCACGACCGCGGACCTGCCCGGCGCCGTGGATCTCGCCTGGGCGTCGTTCCCCTGCCAGGACCTCTCGCTCGCCGGCGGCAACGCAGGGCTTGGCAGCGCCGAGGCCCCGACCCGGTCCGGCACGTTCTGGCCCTTCTGGCGGCTGGTGACCGAGCTGCGCGCCGAGGGACGCCAGCCCCGCGCGGTGATGCTCGAGAACGTGACCGGCCTGCTGCGCGCGCGGCAGGGCCGCGACTTCGCGGCGCTGGTCGAAACGATCGTCGCCGGCGGCTACCGTGTCGGCGCCGTGGTGGTCGACGCGGTTCGCTTCGTGCCGCAAAGCCGGCCCCGCGTCTTCGTGCTCGCGCTCGACGCCGGTCTGGACCTGCCGGACGCGCTGACCGGTGCCGGCCCCGATCCGGACTGGCACCCGCCGGCGCTGACCGAAGCCGCGGCCCTGCTGACGGCGGAAGCCGCGCGCGGCTGGCTCTGGTGGCGACTGCCGGCCCCGCCGCCGCGGCGCTCCGCCCTTGCCGATCTGCTGGAGCCCTGCCCGCCGGCCGGACTCTGGCACACGCCCGCGCATACGTCGCGGCTCCTCGACCTGATGGCGCCGCTGCACCGCGCCCGCGTCGCCGCCGCCCAGGCGGCCGGACGTCCGGCGGTCGGCTGCGTCTACCGGCGCACGCGCCCGGACGGCCAACGCGCGGAGGCGCGGTTCGACGGCATCGCCGGCTGCCTGCGCACCCCTGCCGGCGGCTCGAGCCGGCAGACCCTGCTTCTGGTCGACGGCGACGTCATCCGGTCCCGGCTCCTGTCGGCGCGCGAGGCGGCCCGGCTGATGGGGCTGCCCGACAGCTACCGCCTGCCCGCGCGCTACAACGACGCCTACCGACTGGCCGGCGATGGCGTCTGCGCGCCGGTCGTGCGCTTCCTCGCCGACGCGCTGATCGAGCCGGCGCTGCGCTCGGCGACGCCGCGCGCAACCGCGGCCGCCTGACGCGGAGCGAACCCGCGCCATCGCTCTTGCATCGGCGCCGGAAGCGCCGTATCTGATCGCCCGCATGCCGGCCTGAAGGGGTGTAGCTCAGTTGGTAGAGCATCGGTCTCCAAAACCGAGGGTCGTAGGTTCGAGTCCTATCGCCCCTGCCAGCATGCGACGGAATTGAGGAAGACGTAGAGCATGGCCCGCACCAACCCGCTGCAGTTCGTCCAGCAGGTCCGCGCCGAGACCGCGAAGGTGGTCTGGCCGACCCGGCGCGAGGTGATGCTGACGACCGTGATGGTGATGATCATGGCCGCGCTGTTCGCGACCTTCTTCTTCCTGGTCGATCTCGCGATCCGCTTCTCGCTCGAAGGCATCCTGCGCATCGCCTCTTGAACCCGCTGCCGGCACGGAGTATCTGCACGCCTCTCACCTTTATGAGCGGCGCGCGACGATTCGGTTTGCGCGCCCAATATTGTTGAGCGGGCGCAAGCGCGCGGGAGCAGGAATTCGGCGAGACCGCGAGAAGTCGGGCCGCCAAACGGCTTGAGGTGACGGAAAACATGGCGATGCGCTGGTATTCGGTGAGCGTTCTGTCGAACTTCGAAAAGAAGGTCGCTGAATCCATCCGCGAATCGGTGGCCCAGCACGGGCTCGAGGACGAGATCGGCGAGGTCATGGTTCCGACCGAAGAGGTCATCGAGATCCGTCGCGGCAAGAAGGTGCAGACCGAGAAGAGGTTCATGCCCGGCTACGTGCTGGTCAAGATGGAGATGACCGATCGGGCCTACCACCTGATCAACAACACGAACCGCGTGACCGGGTTCCTCGGTCCGCAGGGACGGCCGTCGGCGATGCGCGACGAGGAGGTCGCCCGGATCGTCAACCAGGTCGTCGAGGGCCAGGAGCGTCCGCGCTCGATCATCACGTTCCAGACCGGCGAGCAGGTCAACGTCACCGACGGACCGTTCGAGGGCTTCTCGGGCATGGTGGAGGAGGTCGACCAGGCCTCCGCCCGGCTCAAGGTGTCGGTCTCGATCTTCGGCCGGGCCACGCCGGTCGAACTGGAATTCACGCAGGTCGCCAAGGCCTCGTGATCGTCAGGCGGAGCCGGCCTCGGCCGCTCCGCAGGCAAGTCTGGTCCGGAACGCCGACGTTCCGGGCAGTGGGAGGCGAGGGCGGCGCGCCGTTCGGACCGGACCACGCCAATTAGGCGCCGCGGGATCGCGTTTCCGCGGCATGGAGAGCAAAGGAGGCCGACATGGCCAAGAAAGTCGCCGGGAAGCTGAAGCTTCAGGTCGCCGCCGGAAAGGCGAACCCGTCCCCGCCCGTGGGCCCCGCCCTCGGTCAGCGCGGCATCAACATCATGGAATTCTGCAAGGCGTTCAACGCGCGCACGCAGGAGATGGAGGTCGGCCAGCCGACCCCCGTGATCATCACCTACTTCACCGACAAGTCCTTCACGATGGAGATCAAGACGCCGCCGGCGTCGTTCCTGCTGAAGAAGGCGGCCGGCCTGAAGTCCGCGTCGAAGACGCCGGGCAAGGCTGTGGCCGGTTCGGTGACGCTCGCGCAGGTGCGCGAGATCGCCGAGGCGAAGATGAAGGACCTGAACGCGAACGACGTCGAATCCGCGATGAACATCATCGCAGGCTCGGCGCGGTCGATGGGTCTCGAGGTCAAGGGGTAGGATCATGGCGAAGATCGGAAAACGCACCGCCGCCACCCGCGCGGCCTTCGACGGCAAGGAAAACCTGCCGCTCACCGAGGCCGTCGCGCTGGTCAAGGCCAACGCCACCGCGAAGTTCGACGAGACGCTCGAGATCGCGATGAACCTCGGCGTCGACCCGCGTCACGCCGACCAGATGGTCCGCGGCGTCGTCAACCTGCCGAACGGCACCGGCAAGACCGTGCGCGTGGCCGTGTTCGCCCGCGGCGCGAAGGCCGACGAGGCCCAGGCCGCCGGAGCCGACATCGTCGGCGCCGAGGACCTGATGGAGACGATCCAGGGCGGCAAGATCGAGTTCGACCGCTGCATCGCGACGCCGGACATGATGCCGATCGTCGGACGCCTCGGCAAGATCCTCGGCCCGCGCAACCTGATGCCGAACCCGAAGGTCGGCACGGTGACGATGGACGTGGCGCAGGCGGTCAAGAACGCCAAGGGCGGCGAGGTCCAGTTCAAGGCCGAGAAGGCCGGCGTGATCCACGGCGGCGTCGGCAAGGCCTCGTTCGACGAAGCGAAGCTCATCGAGAACGTGATGGCCTTCGTGCAGGCGGTGAACCGGGCCAAGCCCTCGGGCGCCAAGGGCACGTACCTGCGGAAGATCTCGCTCTCCTCGACCATGGGTCCGGGCGTGAGCGTCGACGTATCCTCGGCGATCGCCGAGTAACCAGATCCCCGGCGGCGACGCCGGGGTGTTCCGGGCCGGGCCTCAGGGCCCGCGTCCGAACGTCCGAGACGGTGGGTCGGGGGCAACCCCGTAATTCCTGCCTGAGGCGGGGAACGATCAGGATCGAGAGGGCGCGGCCTGCCGCGCCAGGGCGGTTTTGGCGGGACCCGGTCAACGGACCCCGAGACGCCGGGCAACCGGCGGAACTAGAGCCGGCGGAAAGGGATCCTCCCCGACCGCCACACTTGGAGCAACACTGTGGATAGAGCCCAAAAAGAAGCTGTGGTCGGCGAGCTCGGCCAGATCTTCGCGGACTCTGGCGTCGTCGTGGTCGCGCACTACGAGGGCCTTTCGGTTGCCGAGATGACGGATTTTCGCCTCCGCCTGAAGCAGGCCGGAGGCGGCGTCCGCGTCGCCAAGAACAAGCTCGCCAAGATCGCCCTGAAGGGGACTCCCGGCGAAGGCATGGGGGAACTTCTCACGGGCATGACGGTGCTCGCCTATTCCCAGGACCCGGTCGCCGCCGCGAAAGCGGTGGAGGCCTTCACCAAGGACAACAAGAAGCTTGTTGTCCTCGGGGGCGCCATGGGGGCGACGCCTTTGGACGAGGCCGGCGTGAAAGCCGTGGCCGCGATGCCGTCGCGCGAGGAGCTGATCAGCTCCATCGTCGCGTGCATCGGGGCCCCGGCGGGCGAGCTGGTCGCGGCCATCGGCGCGCCGGCGAGCGACATCGCGTCCATCCTCACCACGCTCGAGGAACGCGAGGCGGCTTGAAGCAACTGAGGGGCCGGTCGGAGGCGCGGATGCGTCGAAAGCCGGATGACACCCACTCGAACCTGAACTGGAAACGGAACAAATGGCTGACCTGAAGAAACTCGCCGAAGAGATCGTGGGCCTGACCCTCCTCGAAGCGGCCGAATTGAAGAAGATCCTCAAGGACGAGTACGGCATCGAGCCCGCCGCCGGCGGCGCGATGATGATGGCGGCTGGTCCGGCCGCCGGCCCCGCCGAGGCTGCCGAGGAGCAGACCGAGTTCGACGTGATCCTGAAGTCTGCCGGCGCGCAGAAGATCAACGTCATCAAGGAAGTCCGCGCCATCACTGGCCTGGGCCTCAAGGAGGCGAAGGATCTGGTCGAAGCGGGCGGCAAGGCCGTCAAGGAAGCGGTCTCCAAGACCGAAGCCGAGTTCGATCAAGGAAAAGCTCGTCGCGGCCGGCGCCGAAGTCGAGCTTAAGTGAGTTGTGCGCAACTTGAGGTTGCGTTAACGAATGGACTGGACCCGCGGCTTCGCGGGTCCGGTTCAATGCGTCTCTGACGGCGCCTTTCCGAAGGCGCCTTCAAAGACGCGTTGGGTCCGGGTGCGTGATGTGGGAAATCGCGCAAGCATTGGACCCTGTGTCGCGCAAAGTCGCTGCCTCCGTTCCCCGCCGGACGCACGCGCGCAGAAAGAGGTACGAGCATGGCTCAGACGTATTCAGGCCACAAGCGCATTCGCAAGTTCTACGGCAAGATCCGCGAAGTGGCGGAGATGCCGAACCTCATCGAGGTCCAGAAGTCCAGCTACGACCTGTTCCTGCAGTCCGGCGACGGGCCGATCCCGACCGATGGCGAGGGCCTGAAGGGCGTCTTCCAGTCCGTCTTCCCGATCAAGGACTTCAACGAGACCGCGACGCTGGAGTTCGTCAAGTACGAGCTCGAGCACCCGAAGTACGACGTCGAAGAATGCATGCAGCGCGACATGACCTATGCCGCGCCGCTGAAGGTGACGCTGCGCCTGATCGTGTTCGAGGTCGACGAGGAGACCGGCGCGCGTTCGGTCAAGGACATCAAGGAGCAGGACGTCTACATGGGCGACATGCCCCTGATGACGCAGCACGGCACCTTCGTCGTCAACGGCACCGAGCGGGTGATCGTCTCCCAGATGCACCGCTCGCCGGGCGTGTTCTTCGACCACGACAAGGGCAAGACCCATTCCTCGGGCAAGCTGCTGTTCACCAGCCGCATCATCCCCTACCGCGGCTCCTGGCTCGACTTCGAGTTCGACGCCAAGGACATCGTCTATGCCCGCATCGACCGTCGCCGCAAGCTGCCGGTGACGACGCTGCTCTATGCGCTCGGGCTCGACCAGGAAGGCATCGCGGACGCGTTCTTTGACACGGTCGCCTTCCGGCGCGAGACCGGCGGCTGGGCCACCCGCTTCTTCCCCGACCGCGTGCGTGGCTCCAAGCCGACGCATGACCTCGTCAACGCGGCGACCGGCGAGGTCATCGCGCCCGCCGGCAAGAAGATCACGCCGCGCATGGTCAAGGAGTGGCAGGACGCCGGCGACATCGCCGAGATCCTCGTGCCGTTCGAGGCTATCATCGGCCGCTACTCGGCCAAGGACATCATCAACGAGGAAACCGGCGCGATCTGGGTCGAGGCCGGCGACGAGCTGACCTGGGAGGTCGACGGCAAGACCGGCGACATCACCGGCGGCACGCTGAAGGTGCTGCTCGACAACGGCGTGACCGAGGTCCCGACGCTCGACATCGACAACATCAACGTCGGCGCCTACATCCGCACGACGATGGCGGTCGACAAGAACTACAACCGCGATCAGGCCCTGATGGACATCTACCGGGTCATGCGCCCGGGCGAGCCGCCGACCGTCGAGGCGGCCAGCGTGATGTTTGACAGCCTGTTCTTCGATTCCGAGCGCTACGATCTGTCGGCCGTCGGCCGGGTCAAGATGAACATGCGCCTCGACCTCGACGCCGAGGACACGGTGCGCACGCTGCGCCGCGAGGACATCATCGCGGTGGTCAAGGCGCTGGTCGACCTGCGCGACGGGCGCGGCGAGATCGACGACATCGACCATCTCGGCAACCGCCGGGTCCGCTCGGTCGGCGAGCTGATGGAGAACCAGTACCGCGTCGGGCTGCTCCGCATGGAGCGCGCGATCCGCGAGCGCATGTCCTCCGTCGAGATCGACACGGTGATGCCGCAGGACCTGATCAACGCGAAGCCCGCGGCGGCTGCGGTGCGCGAGTTCTTCGGCTCGAGCCAGCTCTCGCAGTTCATGGACCAGACGAACCCGCTCTCGGAAGTCACGCACAAGCGTCGTCTTTCCGCGCTCGGGCCGGGCGGCCTGACGCGTGAGCGCGCGGGCTTCGAGGTCCGCGACGTCCACCCGACCCATTACGGCCGGATGTGCCCGATCGAGACGCCGGAAGGCCCGAACATCGGCCTGATCAACTCGCTCGCGAGCTTTGCGCGCGTGAACAAGTACGGCTTCATCGAGACGCCGTACCGCAAGGTCGTGGACAGCCAGGTCACCGACGAAGTGCAGTACATGTCCGCCACCGAGGAGATGCGCTACACGGTCGCCCAGGCGAACGCGAACCTCGACGCGGAGGGCCGGTTCGTCAACGACCTGGTCTCCACGCGCAAGTCCGGCGACTTCATGCTGAACCCGCCGTCGAACGTCGACCTGATCGACGTGTCGCCGAAGCAGCTTGTCTCCGTCGCCGCCTCGCTGATTCCGTTCCTCGAGAACGATGACGCGAACCGCGCGCTGATGGGCTCGAACATGCAGCGCCAGGCCGTGCCGCTGTTGCGGGCCGAGGCGCCGTTCGTGGGCACAGGCATCGAGGAGAAGGTCGCGCGCGACAGCGGCGCCTGCCACACCGCGCGCCGCGCGGGCGTCGTCGACCAGGTCGACGCGATGCGCATCGTGGTCCGGGCGACCGAGGACGTCGCGCCGGGCGATCCCGGCGTCGACATCTACAAGCTGCGCAAGTTCCAGCGCTCCAACCAGAACACCTGCATCAACCAGCGACCGCTGGTGAAGGTGGGCGACGTCGTGCAGAAGGGCCAGTTCATCGCGGACGGCCCGTCGACCGACCTCGGGGAGCTCGCGCTCGGCAAGAACGTGCTCGTCGCGTTCATGCCGTGGAACGGCTACAACTACGAGGACTCGATCCTCATCTCCGAGCGCATCGTCAAGGACGACGTCTTCACCTCGATCCACATCGAGGAATTCGAGGTCGCCGCCCGCGACACCAAGCTCGGGCCGGAGGAGATCACCCGCGACATCCCGAACGTCGGCGAGGAGGCGCTGCGCAACCTCGACGAGGCGGGCATCGTCTATATCGGCGCCGAAGTCGGACCGGCCGACATCCTGGTCGGCAAGATCACACCCAAGGGCGAGAGCCCGATGACGCCGGAGGAAAAGCTGCTCCGCGCGATCTTCGGCGAGAAGGCATCGGACGTGCGCGACACGTCGCTGCGCCTGCCCCCGGGCGACTACGGCACGGTCGTCGAGGTCCGCGTCTTCAACCGGCACGGCGTCGATAAGGACGAGCGCGCGCTGCAGATCGAGCGCGAGGAGGTCGAGCGCCTGAGCCGCGACCGCGCCGACGAGATGGCGATCCTCGAGCGCAACATCTACGCGCGCCTGAAGGACCTGATCCTCGGCAAGACCGTGGTCAAGGGTCCGAAGGGCGTCAAGGCCGGCACTGTGGTCGACGAGGATCTGCTCGGCGCGCTGTCGCGCGGCCAGTGGTGGCAGCTCGCGCTCGGCGACGATGCCGACGCGCAGAGCCAGGAGGCGCTGAACGGCCAGTTCGAGCTGCAGAAGAAGGCGCTCGAGCGGCGGTTCGAGGACAAGGTCGAGAAGGTCCGCCGCGGCGACGACCTGCCCCCGGGCGTGATGAAGATGGTCAAGGTCTTCATCGCGGTGAAGCGCAAGCTCCAGCCCGGCGACAAGATGGCCGGCCGTCACGGCAACAAGGGCGTGATCTCCAAGGTGGTGCCCGAGGAGGACATGCCGTTCATGGCCGACGGCACGCCGGTCGACTTCGTGCTGAACCCGCTCGGCGTGCCGAGCCGCATGAACGTCGGGCAGATCCTCGAGACCCACATGGGCTGGGCCGCGCGCGGCCTCGGCCGGGCGATCGACCTCGGGCTGCAGGAATTCCGGCGCTCGGGCGACATGACCCCGGTCAAGGAGGCGATGAAGGTCGCCTACGGCGAGAGCCTCTACAACGAGGTGATCTCCGGCGATGGAGCAGGAGGACTTCCTCGAGGCCGCCGGCAACGTCACCCACGGCGTGCCGATCGCGACCCCGGTCTTCGACGGCGCCAAGGAAGCGGACGTCAACAACGCGCTGGAGCGCGCGGGCTTCGACACGTCGGGCCAGTCGGTCGTCTACGACGGCCGGACCGGCGAGCGCTTCGCCCGCCCGGTGACCGTCGGCGTCAAGTACCTGCTGAAGCTGCACCACCTTGTGGACGACAAGATCCACGCGCGCTCGACCGGGCCGTACAGCCTCGTCACGCAGCAGCCGCTCGGCGGCAAGGCGCAGTTCGGCGGACAGCGTTTCGGCGAGATGGAGGTCTGGGCCCTTGAAGCCTACGGCGCAGCCTATACCTTGCAGGAGATGTTGACCGTGAAGTCGGACGACGTGGCCGGCCGGACCAAGGTCTACGAGTCGATCGTCAAGGGCGAGGACAATTTCGAGGCCGGCGTGCCGGAATCGTTCAACGTTCTCGTCAAGGAGATCCGCTCGCTCGGCCTCAACATCGAGCTCTTGGACTCGGAAGCGGAGTGAGGGCGTAACCCTTCGCCCTCCCCTGACACCCGATCAAGGATTTACGAATGAACCAGGAAGTCACCAACCCGTTCGCCCCGGTAGCCCCGGTCCGCGCCTTCGACGAGATCCGCATCTCTCTGGCCAGCCCCGAGCGGATCCTGTCGTGGTCGTTCGGCGAGATCAAGAAGCCCGAGACCATCAACTACCGCACGTTCAAGCCCGAGCGTGACGGCCTGTTCTGCGCGCGCATCTTCGGTCCGATCAAGGACTACGAGTGCCTGTGCGGCAAGTACAAGCGGATGAAGTACCGCGGCGTCGTCTGCGAGAAGTGCGGCGTCGAGGTGACGCTGCAGAAGGTCCGGCGCGAGCGCATGGGCCACATCGAGCTCGCCTCGCCGGTCGCGCATATCTGGTTCCTGAAGTCGCTGCCCTCCCGCATCGGCCTGATGCTCGACATGACGCTGCGCGATCTCGAGCGCATCCTCTACTTCGAGCAGTACGTCGTCATCGAGCCCGGCCTGACCGACCTGAAGGCCGGCCAGCTGCTCGGCGAGGAAGAGTTCCTCGACGCGCAGGACCGCTTCGGCGAGGACGCGTTCCGCGCCGGCATCGGCGCCGAGGCCATCCGCGAGATGCTGGCCGCGATCGACCTCGACGCCGAGGCCGAGCAGCTGCGCGCCGATCTCGCCGAGGCGACCGGCGAGCTGAAGCCGAAGAAGATCATCAAGCGGCTGAAGCTGGTCGAGAGCTTCCGCGAGTCCGGCAACCGTCCCGAGTGGATGATCCTGACGGTGATCCCGGTCATCCCGCCCGAGCTGCGCCCGCTGGTGCCGCTCGACGGCGGCCGCTTCGCGACGTCCGACCTCAACGACCTCTACCGCCGCGTCATCAACCGCAACAACCGCCTGAAGCGGCTGATCGAGCTGCGCGCGCCCGACATCATCATCCGCAACGAGAAGCGGATGCTGCAGGAATCCGTCGACGCGCTGTTCGACAACGGCCGGCGCGGGCGGGTCATCACGGGCACCAACAAGCGCCCGCTGAAGTCGCTCAGCGACATGCTGAAGGGCAAGCAGGGCCGGTTCCGCCAGAACCTGCTCGGCAAGCGCGTGGACTTCTCCGGCCGCTCGGTCATCGTGACCGGCCCAGAGCTGAAGCTGCACCAATGCGGCCTGCCGAAGAAGATGGCGCTCGAGCTGTTCAAGCCGTTCATCTACTCGCGGCTCGACGCGAAGGGCCTGAGCTCGACCGTCAAGCAGGCGAAGAAGCTGGTCGAGAAGGAGCGCCCGGAGGTCTGGGACATCCTCGACGAGGTGATCCGCGAGCACCCGGTGATGCTGAACCGCGCGCCGACGCTGCACCGCCTCGGCATCCAGGCCTTCGAGCCGGTGCTGATCGAGGGCAAGGCGATCCAGCTGCACCCGCTGGTCTGCGCCGCGTTCAACGCCGACTTCGACGGCGACCAGATGGCCGTGCACGTCCCGCTGTCGCTTGAAGCGCAGCTGGAAGCGCGCGTCCTGATGATGTCGACGAACAACGTGCTGTCGCCGGCGAACGGCAAGCCGATCATCGTGCCGTCGCAGGACATGGTCCTCGGCCTCTACTACCTGTCGATCATGCGCGAGGGACAGCCCGGCGAGGGCATGACCTTCGCGTCGATCGAGGAGGTCGATCACGCGCTGCAGGCGGGCATCGTCAACCTGCACTCGAAGATCAACGCCCGCATCGAGCAGGTCGACGAGAACGGCGAGTTCGTCAACCGGCGCTTCGAGACCACGCCCGGCCGCCTGCGGCTCGGCGCGATGCTCCCGAAGAACTTCAAGACGCCGTTCGACATCGTCAACCGGCTGCTCCGCAAGAAGGAGGTCGGCGAGGTCATCGACACCGTCTACCGCCACTGCGGCCAGAAGGAGAGCGTGATCTTCTGCGACCAGATCATGACGCTCGGCTTCACCGAGGCGTTCAAGGCCGGCATCTCCTTCGGCAAGGACGACATGGTCGTGCCCGACGCCAAGTGGCCGATCGTCAACAACACCCGCGATCAGGTGAAGTCGTTCGAGCAGCAGTACATGGACGGCCTGATCACCCAGGGCGAGAAGTACAACAAGGTGGTCGACGCCTGGTCGCGCTGCTCCGACGACGTCGCCGCGGCGATGATGGAGGAGATCTCGGCCGTGCGGCATGACGACGCCGGCGCCGAGATGGAGCCGAACTCGGTCTACATGATGTCGCACTCCGGCGCCCGCGGCTCGCCCGCCCAGATGAAGCAGCTCGGGGGCATGCGCGGCCTGATGGCCAAGCCCTCGGGCGAGATCATCGAGACGCCGATCGTGTCGAACTTCAAGGAAGGCCTGACCGTGCTCGAGTACTTCAACTCGACCCACGGCGCCCGCAAGGGACTGGCCGACACCGCGCTGAAGACGGCGAACTCGGGCTACCTGACCCGCCGTCTGGTCGACGTGGCGCAGGACTGCATCGTCAAGATCGACGATTGCGGCACCGACCGCTCGATCACCGCACGCGCGGCGATCGTCGACGGCGAGATCGTGGCGTCGCTCTCCGAGCGAATCCTCGGCCGCGTCGCGGCGGAGGACGTGCTCGACCCGAAGACGCAGGAGGTCCTCTTCCGGCAGAACGACCTGATCGACGAGCGTGCGGCCGACATGATCGAGGCCGCGGCCGTGCTCGAGGTCCAGATCCGCTCGCCGCTGACCTGCGAGGCCGACGACGGCATCTGCGCCCAGTGCTACGGGCGTGATCTGGCGCGCGGCACCAAGGTCAACCCGGGCGAGGCGGTCGGCATCATCGCCGCGCAGTCGATCGGCGAGCCCGGCACGCAGCTGACGATGCGGACGTTCCACATCGGCGGCATCGCGCAGGGCGGCAGCCAGTCGTTCCTCGAGGCCAGCCAAGAGGGCGTTCTGCATCTGCGCAACGGCAACCTGCTGACCAACGTCGATGGCGAGCAGATCGTCATGGCGCGCAACATGGAGCTCGCGATCGTCGACGAGAACGGCGTCGAGCGCGCGGTCCACAAGCTGAACTTCGGCTCGAAGCTGCTCGCCCGCGAAGGCGACCAGATCACGCGCGGCCAGAAGCTGACCGAATGGGATCCGTACACGCTGCCGATCATCGCCGACAAGGCGGGCGTCGCGAAGTTCGTCGACCTGATCCCCGGCTTCTCCGTGCGCGACGACACCGACGACGCGACCGGCATCAGCCAGAAGATCGTCACCGACTGGCGCGCGGCCCCGAAGGGCAACGAGCTGAAGCCGGAGATCATCGTGATGGACCCGGAGACGGGCGAACCGGTGCGGCTGGACAACGGCAACCCCGAGGTCCACGCGATGTCGGTCGACGCGATCCTGTCGGTCGAGGACGGACAGACCGTGCGTCCGGGCGACGTGCTCGCGCGTATCCCGCGCGAGGGCGCGAAGACCAAGGACATCACCGGCGGTCTGCCGCGGGTGGCCGAGCTCTTCGAGGCGCGCCGTCCCAAGGACCACGCGATCATCGCGGAGATCTCCGGTCACGTCCACTTCGGCAAGGACTTCAAGAACAAGCGCCGGATCACGATCGAACCGGTCGAGGAGGATCGCGAGCCGATCGAGTACATGGTGCCGAAGGGCAAGCACATCCCGGTGCAGGAGGGCGACTTCATCCAGAAGGGCGAGTACCTGATGGACGGCAACCCTGCGCCGCACGACATCCTCGCCATCATGGGCGTGGAGGCGCTGGCCGACTACCTGATCGAGGAGGTCCAGGAGGTCTACCGGCTGCAGGGCGTGAAGATCAACGACAAGCACATCGAGGTGATCGTTCGCCAGATGCTGCAGAAGTGGGAGATCTCGGAGTCGGGCGGCACCACGCTGCTGAAGGGCGAGCAGGTCGACAAGATCGAGTTCGACGAGGAGAACGAGAAGGCGGTCGCCGCCGGCCGCGAACCGGCCAAGGGCGCCCCGATCCTGCTCGGCATCACCAAGGCGAGCCTGCAGACCCGGTCCTTCATCTCCGCCGCCTCCTTCCAGGAGACGACGCGGGTGCTGACCGAAGCGGCGACCCAGGGCAAGCGCGACCGTCTGGTCGGCCTGAAGGAGAACGTGATCGTCGGCCGCCTCATCCCGGCCGGCACCGGCCGCGCGACCCAGGAGGTCAAGCGGATCGCCACCGAGCGCGACCGCAACATCATCGAGGCCCGCAAGGCCGAGGCGGCCGCCGCCCTGCCGATCGAGGACTCGATGGAGGTCGTGGACTTCGACGCCGAATAGACGCCGTCGTCTCTGCCGTCTCCGACAAAGGGCGCCCCTCGGGGCGCCCTTTCTGCTTGCACGCCGGTCACGTCCCGGAGCGGCGCCCCGCAGGCATCGGCGAAGGATCGCCCGTCGCGACCAGTGGCGGGCGCACCTCGCGTTCGAGCTTCTCGACCAGCGCATCGGCCAGCGCGTCGAACGACCGGACGCTCAGCGTGAACGCGCCCGGTCCGGCCGCGACGGTCGCGCGGTAGTAGTCGCCGAGCCCCAAGTCGGAGGTCTCGATCGCCAGCCCGTTGATCGACACGCCCATGGCCTCGGCCAGCGCCCGCGCCTGCGCGACCCGCAGCGACCGGACCTTCCCCTCCGCGCTCTCCCGCCCGTCCCCGGACAAGTTGATCACGCGGCGGGAGGCGCAGCGCGGTCCCAGCATCGCCAGCGCCAGCCCCATTCCCTCGCCCAGCGCCGTCTCGCCCGAGACGCGCCGGAGATGCCGCGCCAGCGCCGACGCGAGCGCCTCGGCGTCCGCCGGGTCGCTGACCGACCGGAACGGCAGCGCCTCGTGGCGCCCGGCCCCGCCCCAGAACAGGACGCCCACCTCGACGCTCCCCGCCTGGTCGATCGCCCGCCGCACGCGCGGCGCGACCAGCGCCGCCGCATAGCCCTGCGCCTGCAGCCGGTACTCCGCCGGATCGATGCTCGACGAGGAATCGATCGCCAGCACCAGCGAGACATCGGCGCAGGGTCCGGCGCCCGCCAGCGACGCGCAGATCGTCAGCAGCGCGACAACGCGCATCATCCATCTCGTCATCCGCCATCCCTCCGACTTGTTGCCGCAGGATCGGACCCGCCCCCATCCGCGGCTCCGTCCCTGCCTGCGTACGGGCACATTTCGCGCGCCGCTCGAGGACCCAAGCGAGGCCGGAGAGCGGGAAATTTGACGCAGGACACGGAGCGGCCGCACCGCGCGGGCCTGCCATTCACCCCGGCCTGCGCGCCGCAGTTGCGACGTGGCCGCGTTTGCTGCAAGCTCCGGGCGGCCGACGCTCCGGCCGAGCGAAGAGAGAAGGTCCGCCGCCGATGCGCGACGCGCGATGACAGCCGCCCCGACGACCGCCGAGGAAGACCGCCTGCACACCGTCGCGTCGGACCACATGTCGGCGGGGCGTATCCGCGGCGGGCAGATGCTCGCGCGGATCGCCACTGCCCTTCTCGCCGTCGTCTTCGCGGCGCTCGCCGCCCAGGCGGCCGGCTGGATCGATCTCGGGCTGACGACCTGGCGGCCGGCCCTCTACGCCTACGGCGCGTGGGCGATCGCGCTCGGATCCGCGCAGGTGCTGATCCACGGCGAACGCGGCAAGCGCGCGCTCTTCATCCTCCCGGCCGTGCTCTTCACCGTGGCGATGGTCGTCTTTCCGCTCGTCTTCGGCCTCTGGATCGCGTTCTCCGACTGGAACCTGTCCGCGGCCTCGGGGCGCCAGTTCAACGGCCTCGACAACATCCGGCAGATGTGGACCGACCCGTTCTACTGGAACGCGCTGAAGAACATGCTCTACTACGTCGCAGCGGTGTCGGTCGAATACGCGATCGCCTTCGGCCTGGCGCTGCTGCTCAACGCGGACATCCGCGCGCGCAAGTTCTGGCGCGTCGTCTTCCTGATCCCGCTGATGCTGTCGCCGGTCGCGGTCAGCTGGATGATCGGCAAGTCGATGCTCGAAGCCCGCTTCGGCCCCGTCGCCCGGCTCGCGCGCGACCTCGGATGGGACGCGCCCGCGTTCTTCGCCACGCCCGAGATGGCGCGGTTCACGATCATGGCAATGGACGCCTGGACCTTCATCCCCTTCATGATGATCATGCTGCTCGCCGGTCTGCAGGCGCTGCCGCGCGAGGTGCTCGAGGCGTCCCGCGTCGATGGCGCGACGCCCTGGCAGCAGTTCCGCGAGGTGATCTTCCCGCTGATGCTGCCGGTCTCGGTCACCGTCGTGATGATCCGCATCATCTTCAAGCTGAAGATCGCCGACATCATCATCAACGTCACCGCCGGCGGACCCGGCGGCGCGACGGACAGCGTGACATCGTTCATCTTCCGCGAGTACCGCGACCGCTCCAACGTCGGCTACGGCACGCTGCTCGCGATGGTCTACCTCGTCGTCATCATCGTGCTGGTGACCGGGCTCCTCAGCTTCTTCAACCGCATGCTCCGCAAGTCGCACGGGCTGACCCAGTGATGCTGGATGGCTTCACGGCAGTTGCCTGGCGTTCAGCGCAACAGCGTCGAACCCGCTTCGTGGATTTGTCCGTCGACAAATCCACGCGCGCCCGCCCGCCCGGGGGCAGGCGCGTTGCCGCGCCGCTCGGGCAGGCGCGCGCGGATTGCAGAGCAACGGTCCCGCCGGAACCCTCTCGGCCTGCGCGCTCGCGCGCTTCGGCCGACGGACCGGCGCGACGCGATGCGTCGCCGTTGCCGGTCCGAAAGCGCCCCTTCGCTCGACTGGACCGGACACCCAATGACCGACGAACCCGCCACGACCGGCCGGATCGGCTCGCGCGTGCTGATCTACGCGACGCTGGCGCTCTGGGCCTTCATCTGCCTGTTCCCGGTGTTCTGGACCGTCTCGACCTCGTTCAAGGTCGCGCGCGACGTGACGCAGGGCGCGCTGATCCCCTGGGTCGACTACCAGCCGAACTGGCTCGGCTGGCGCGCGCTCGGCCTGTCGCCCGACACGATCGGCGAGGTCTCGACGCCGCGCGCCGAGTTCCTGAAGCGGTTCTGGAACAGCGTCATCGTCGCGCTGTCGGCCTCGACGCTCGCCGTCGTCCTCGGCACGCTCGCCGCCTACGGGCTCAGCCGCTTCTCGTTCCGCTTCGGCTTCATGCGCAACAAGGACATCTCGTTCTTCTTCCTCAGCCAGCTGATCCTGCCGCCGGTGGTGCTCGCCCTGCCCTTCCTCGTGCTCTACAAGGGCCTCGCGCTGCTCGACAGCCGCGTCGGGCTGATCGCGATCTACACGCTGACGGTGCTGCCGATCGTCATCTGGATCATGCGCGACCAGTTTTCGGGCATCCCGGTCGAGCTCGAGGAGGCGGCGCTGGTCGACGGGCTCGGCATCTGGGGCGCGTTCCTGCAGATCGTCCTCCCGATCGCGCTGCCAGGCATGGTCGCGGCCTTCATCCTCAGCCTCGTGCTGTGCTGGAACGAGTACTTCTTCGCGGCGCTGCTGACCTCGACCAACGCGAACACGCTGCCGGTGATGGTGGCGTCGCAGACGGGATCGCAGGGCATCAACTGGTGGGCGATGGCGGCGCTGTCGACGGCCGCGATCGCGCCTCTGGTCGTGATCGGGGTGCTGCTGGAGCGCTACATCATCAAGGGCATGGCGGCCGGCGCGGTGAAGTGACCGGAGCGGTCGCACGATGCGACCGACATCAAGACTTTGATTACAATTATAGTTTTCAGGAACGTCGCCTTTTATGGCCGCGACAGCGCCGCCATCAGGTCGCGGTTGCGCGCATAAAGCTCCTTGAACAGCGCCAGCCGCTCGGCATGGGCCGCGTCCGGCCCCGCCACGATCCGCCGGGCCTCGGGGTTCCAGGCCGAGATCGCCTCGGGGGCCACGTCCCCGACCGCCAGCGCGGCGAGGAAAGCGTCGCCGTAGCTCGCCCCGATCACCCGCTCGCGCACGATCTGGTCGAGGCCGGAGAAGTCCGACGTCGCCTGCGCCCAGACCCGGTTCGCGACGCCGCCGCCGACGGCGAAGAGCCGCGCCGGCGCGGCGCCCGCCTGCGTCATCGCCTCGAGCGCATGCGCCGTGCCGCAGGCGATCCCCTCCAGCGCCGCCCGCATCACATGCCCACGCGTGTGGGTCAGGTTCAGCCCGAAGATCACGCCCTTCGCGTCGGGGTCGTGGATCGGCGTGCGCTCGCCGGAGAAGTACGGCAGCACGACGACCCCGTCGCTCAGCGCCGGCGCCGACTCGGCCTCGGCCGCCAGCGCCGCGAAGGCCTCGGCCGGGTCCAGTTCGCGCGCGAACTGGTCGCGCAGCCAGTGCGTCAGCGTGCCGCTGGTCGCCATTCCGGCCATCGCCGCATGGCCGCCCGGAAACAGCCACGGCGCATACCAGAGACGGCCGTCCCGCACCCGGTCGGCCGTCAGCCCGATGATGAAGATCGTCGAGCCGTACATCAGCATGACGTCGCCGGGCCGGGCCACGCCGACGCTCAGCGCCTCCGCCGCCGCGTCGATCGTGCCGAACGTCACCGGCGTGCCCTCGGGGATCCCGGTCGCCTCGGCGGCGGCGCCGGTCACCCGGCCCGCGATCTCGGACGTCCAGCCGAGCCGCGGCAGCATCTCGCGCCCGATCAAGCCCGGCGCCAGATCCTCGGACCACTCCTGCAAGCCTACGTCGTAGAGCGGGCCGAATCCCGCCGCCGAGTAGTGGTCGATAACGCTCTCGCCGGTCAGCCGCTCGACGAGGAAGCTCGTCGCCGTCACGACCCGCGCGGTCCGCGCCCAGATCTCCGGCCGCGCCCGCTTCAGCCACAGGATCTTCGGCCCGACCGATTGCGAGGTCAGCGCCTGCCCGGTGCGCGCGACCAAGGTCTCCGCGCCGATCTGCTCGGTCAGCTCGGCGACCTCCGCCGCCGCGCGCGTGTCGACGCCGTAGAGCACCGCGTTCATCAACGGCCGCCCGTCCGCATCGAGCGGCAGCATGCACGGCCCGATGGCGCTGACCGAGACGGCCCGCAGCGCGCCGTCGGGCAGGCCCGCCGTCAGCTCGCGCGCAATCGACGCCAGTTCGCCCCACCAGTCCTCCTCGGGGCGATGCTCGGCCCAGCCCGGCTGCGGCGTCAGCATCCGGTGCCGCCGCCGCGCCTCGGCGACGATCCCGCCGGTCTCGTCGACCAGCACGCCCTTCGATTCGAAGGTGCCGATGTCGATGCCGAGATAGCGCCTCACGTCCAGTCGTCCCGGTCGAGGCTGAAGCCGGGCTTGAGCCGCCGCAGCGCGGCCTCGGTCAGCGCGGCCAGGCCCGCGAGGTCGCCGATCTCGCAGACCTCGCGCGCGGAGTGCGAGTAGCGCATCGGAAAGCCGAGATCGACGCAGGCGACGCCGGCGCCCTCGAGCTGCACGTAGGAGGTCTCGGTCAGCGCGCCCACATGCGCGCTGCGCTGCAACGGCAGCCCCGCCTCGGCCGCCGCCGCTTCGACCAGCCCGACCAGCGCCGGATGCGGGATCAGCCCGTTCAGCGTGCCGCGCCCGTGGAACGAGTAGTGGCTGATCGCAGGCCCGCCGCCCAGCCGCACCTCGCCGCGCGCGGCCATGTCCGGCGTGTCGGTCGCGAGCACGAGATCGAGCTGGATCGCCGCGTCCGGCGCCAGCGCGCGAACCGCCGGGATCACGCCGCGCAGATTGAATTCCTCCTGTACCGACCAGACCAGATGCACCTGCGCCTCCGCCGGCGCCTCGGCCAGCGCGCGCGCAAGCTCCAGCATCACCGCGCAGCCGGCGCGGTCGTCAATCGCCGCCCCGGCGACGCGCCCGCCGGCGAGGTCGACCAGCCGCGGCGCATAGACCACCGGCGCGCCGATCTCGACGCCCGCCGCGCGCGCGGCGTCGGCGCTGTCGAAGCCCGCATCGATGGCGATCTCCGCGTAGGGCAGCACCCGGTACTTCTCGTCCGGCCCGGTCGCATGATGGCTCTTGTTCGCGATCACGCCCGGCAGGTCGCCGGTCCGCCCGCAGATCAGCACCTCCTGCGCCGCCAACGCGCGTTCCGGCACGCCGCCCAGCCGCTCGACCCGGATCAGTCCGTCCGGCTCGATCCTGCGCACGACGAAGCCGAGCTGGTCGAGATGGGCGATGACCATGATCGACGGCGCCCCGGCCGCGCCCGCAAAGCTCGCGATCAGGTTGCCGAGCGGGTCGGACCGGCTCGGCACGCCGAGCGCCTGCAGTTCCGCCGCGACGAGCCTGCGCACCCGGTCCTCGTGCCCGGACAGGCCAGGAACCGCGCAGAGCGCGCCCAGCCAGCGCCGCAGCCGCGCCTGCGCGTTCACGCGCCACGCTCGGCCAAGGCCCGCGCCCTGAAGTCCGCCGGTCCTTCCGCCCGGTGCGCCGCCCGGAACCACTGCGTCATTGACCTTCCCCTTTCGCGCCTGGCGAGACCCTAGCGCCTCGCCGGTCCGGCGCAAGAGCGCGCTGGCGGGATGGGCTGCGTCGCGGCTTGCGGCCGCCGGCCGGCGCCCTTGACCTCGCAGCGGGGTTCGCGGTCTATGGCGGCCAAACACGCTTGGGAGGCGGGGATGAAGACGAGGGCTTGGGACAGGCTGGGCAATGGCGGGCTCGCATTCACCGAACTCGGCTTCGGGTCCGGTCCGCTCGGCAACCTGATGCGGGCGATCTCCGAGGACGAGGCGCAGGCGACGCTGCACGCGGCCTGGGACGGCGGCATCCGCTATTTCGACACGGCGCCGCTCTATGGCCTGGGCCTGTCGGAGACCCGGCTGAACCGCTTCCTGCGCGAAAAGCCGCGCGACGAATTTGTGCTATCGACCAAGGTCGGCCGCCTGATCGCGCATTGCAGCCCGGAGGAGCGCGCCGGCGTCGGCATGTTCCACGACGTGCCGACGCGGCGCGAGATATTCGACTATTCCTACGATGGCGTGATGCGGTCGATCGAGGACTCGTTCCAGCGCCTCGGCGTCGACCGCTTCGACATCCTGCTGGCGCACGACCTCGACGTCTTCACCCACGGCTCCAAGGCGACCTCGGACCGGCATATCGACGCGTTCATGGGCTCGGGCTACCGCGCGCTGGTCGAGTTGCGCGACGCCGGCGCGATCCGCGCCTTCGGGGCCGGCGTCAACGAATGGGAGGTCTGCCAGGCGCTGGCCGAGCGGGGCGACTTCGACCTGTTCCTGCTGGCGGGACGCTACACGCTGCTGGAGCAGGAGGCGCTCGACAGCTTCCTGCCGCTCTGCGAGGAGCGCGGCATCGGCATCATCCTCGGCGGGCCGTACAATTCCGGCATCCTCGCCACCGGCGCCGTGCCAGGCGCCTACTACAACTACGACGCGGCGCCGCCGGCGATCCTCGAGCGGGTCCGCAAGATCGAGGCGGTCTGCAAGACGCACGACGTGCCGCTGATCGCGGCGGCGCTGCAGTTCCCGCTGTTCCACCCGTCGGTGGTCTCGATCATCCCGGGGGGCCAGAGCCCGAGCCAGGTCCACAGCAACCTCGCGGTCCTTGAGCGGCCGCCGGCGCCGCCGGCGTTCTGGGCCGAGCTGAAGGCGAAAAACCTGCTCCGGGCCGACGCGCCGACCCCCTGACCGGGGGACCGGCGCCCTTGCGGGATCAGACGTCGGCGACGCAGGTCTGGCGCTGTTCGCCGAGGCTCTCGATGCCGAGCGCCATCACGTCGCCGACCTTCAGGTAGGTCGGCGGCTTCATGCCGAGACCCACGCCCGGCGGGGTGCCGGTCGAGATCACGTCGCCGGCCTGCAGGCTCATGAACTGGCTGAGGTAGCTGACGAGGAAGGCGACGCCGAACACCATCGTCACCGTCGAGCCGTCCTGCAGCATCTTGTCGTTGACCGACAGCCACATCTTCAGCTTCTGCGGGTCGGCGACCTCGTCGCGCGTGACGAGCCACGGGCCCGATCGGGCCGAACGTGTCGCAGGACTTGCCCTTGACCCACTGGCCGGAGCGCTCGATCTGGAACGCGCGCTCCGACACGTCGTTGACGACGCAGTAGCCGGCGACGTGGTCCATCGCGTCGGCCTCGGAGATGTACTTGCCGCCCTTGCCGATGACGACGCCGAGCTCGACCTCCCAGTCGGTCTTCTCGCCGCCGCGCGGGATGATCACGTCGTCGTCCGGGCCGCAGATCGCGCTGGTCGCCTTCATGAAGACGACGGGCTCCTTCGGGACCTCGAGCCCGCTCTCCGCCGCGTGGTCGGCGTAGTTCAGGCCGATGCAGATGAACTTGCCGACGCTGCCGACGCAGGCGCCCTTGCGCACGTTCGCGTCCACCGCCGGAAGGCTCGCCGGGTCGAGCGCCGCGATCTTCGCGAGGCCAGCGTCCGACAGCGCGTCGCCGGCGATGTCGGCGACGACGCCGCTCAGGTCGCGGATCACGCCGTCTGCGTCGAGCAGGCCCGGCTTCTCGGAGCCCGACGGCCCATAGCGCAAGAGTTTCATGTGGTTCTCTCCCTCAGGTATTGGTCCAGCCGCCGTCGATCACATGCGCGACCCCGGTGGTGAAGCTGCTCTCGTCCGACGCGAGGTACACGACCAGCGCCGCGATCTCCTCGGGCCGGCCCAGCCGGCCCATCGGCTGGCGCGACGTGAAGCTCGCATGGGCGGCCTCGAAATCGCCGGTGTCGCGCAGCCGCTGCATCAGCGACGGGCTCTCGACCGTGCCCGGGCAGATGCAGTTCACCCGTACGCCCTGCGTGACGAAATCCGCCGCGACCGACTTCGTCATGCCGATGACGGCGGCCTTGGTCGCGCCGTAGACGAAGCGGTTCGGCGCGGCGATCACCGTCGAGGCCACCGAGGCCATGTTGACGATAGAGCCGGCGCCGCGCGCCGCCATGCCGGGCAGGAACGCGCGCATCATCCGGTACATCGCGGTCATGTTCAGGTCGATCGAGAAGCTCCACTGCTCCTCGTCGCAATCCATGATGGTGCCGGCGGCGACGAAGCCCGCGCAGTTGAAGAGCGCGTCCAGGTCGCCGATCTCGTCGCGCAGCGCGAGGATTGCAGCCGGATCGCGCACGTTCAGCGCCTCCGTGCGCAGGCCCTCGCCCGCCAGTTCGGCGAGCGCCGCTGCGTTGATGTCGGTCGCAATGACCCGTGCGCCCTCGCGGTGCATCGCAAGGGCGGCGGCGCGCCCGATTCCCTGTCCCGCCGCCGTGACGAGGCAGGCCTTGTCCTTCAGTCTGTCCATGTCGTCATCCATCCCCCCACGCGACGGCCGCCCTGCCGACGCGCGGGGGATTTGTCGACCAGATCCGCGCCGATGTCCACCGCTGCGGGGCGGCGACGGGGTTGTCCCCGTTATCCCCGTGATCCACTGCTGACGCGACCCCGGCATCCGGCCTATAAGGACGGCGCAGGAGGCAGTGACGATGGCAGACGGATCACCGACCGCGGAAGCCGAGGCGTCGGGCGGGCCGCCCCACAACATCGAGGCGGAGCAGGCGCTGCTCGGCGCGCTCCTGGTCAACAACGACGTCTACGACCGGATCGCCGCGATCGTGCGTCCCGAGCATTTCTACGAGCCGGTCCATGCCCGCATCTTCGAGACCGCGGCGAACCGCATCCAGAAGAATGCGCTGGCCTCGCCGGTCACGCTGAAGGCGTTCTTCGAGGAGGACGAGGGCCTGCGCGCGCTCGGCGGTCCCGCCTATCTCGCCCGCCTCGCCGGCGCGTCGATCTCGCTCTTCGCCGCGCGGGACTACGCGCAGCTGATCTACGACCTGTCTATCCGGCGCGAGCTGATCGTGATCGGCCAGGACATCTCCGAGCGCGCGACGCGGGCCGAGGTCGACAACGAGCCGCGCGACCTGATCGTCGCCGCCGAGCAGGCGCTGTACCAGCTCGGGGAACAGGGCAAGGTCGACAAGGGCTTCCAGAGCTTTCTTCGCGCGGCCTACGATGCCGTTCAGGTCGCCAACGCCGCGCATCAGCGCGACGGCGCGCTGGCCGGCATCTCGACCGGGCTCGCCGATCTCGACCACAAGCTCGGCGGCCTGCACCCGTCGGACCTCCTGATCCTCGCCGGGCGCCCGTCGATGGGCAAGACCTCGCTCGCGACCAACATGGCCTTCAACATCGCCAAGGCCTATCGCAAGGGCATCCGTCCGGACGGCAGCGAGGGTGCGATCAACGGCGGCGTCGTCGGCTTCTTCAGCCTCGAGATGTCGGCCGAGCAGCTCGCGGCGCGCGTGCTGTCCGAGGCCTCGCGCGTGCCCTCGGACCGGGTCCGGCGCGGCGACCTGACCGACGCCGAGCTGATCCGCTTCATCGAGGCGGCCAAGACACTGGAGAAATGCCCGCTCTTCATCGACGACACGCCGGCGCTGCCGATCTCGACGCTGGCCGCGCGCGCCCGCAGGCTCAAGCGCCAGCACGGGCTCGACGCGATCTTCGTCGACTACCTGCAGCTCGCCAAGCCCGCCTCGTCGCGCTCGGAGGGCCGCGTGCAGGAGGTCTCCGAGATCACCCAGGGCCTGAAGGCGATCGCCAAGGAGCTGAACGTGCCGGTGATCGCGCTCAGCCAGCTGTCGCGCCAGGTCGAGAGCCGCGAGGACAAGCGGCCGCAGCTGTCGGACCTGCGCGAATCCGGCTCGATCGAGCAGGACGCGGACGTCGTGATGTTCGTGTTCCGCGAGGAATACTACAAGGAGCGCGAGAAGCCCGGCGAGCACGACGGCGAGGCGATGATGAAGTGGCAGACCGCGATGGACTCGCTGCGCGGCAAGGCCGAGGTCGTCATCGGCAAGCAGCGTCACGGGCCGATCGGCTCGGTCGAGCTCGCGTTCGAGGGCGAGTTCACGCGGTTCTCCAACCTGGTGAAGTCCTACCAGAGCAACGCGCAGTCCGATTTCGGCTGACCCTGACCCGGGGGTTGACCCCGGCGCGGCCTTGCGCTCCCTGTTGGGCCGCGCTGGAACGCGCATCCGGAGGAGCCCGCCATCGCCCGCGCCCGCCTGAGCATCGACCTCGACGCGATCGTCGCCAACTGGCGCGCGCTCGACGCGATGAGCGCAGCGCGCGTCGAGACCGCGGCGGTGCTGAAGGCCGACGCCTACGGCCTCGGCGCCGGCCCGGTCGGCCAGGCGCTGGCCGCCGCCGGCGCGCGCAGCTTCTTCGTCGCGCTCGCCGAGGAAGGCGCGGCGCTGCGCGCGGCCCTCGGCCCCGGCCCCGCGATCCATGTCTTCGGCGGGATGATGCGCGGAGACGCCGGCCTCTGTCGTGACCACGACCTGATCCCGTGCCTCGACAGCGTCGAGCAAGTCCACGCCTTCCTTGAGACTTCGGCCGGCGCGCCCTGCGCGCTGCAGCTCGACAGCGGCATGAACCGGCTCGGCCTCGAGGCGTCCGACCTCGACGCCGTCCTGCCGCTGCTCGACCGGCTGCGGCCCCGGCTCGTCCTCAGCCACCTCGCCTGCGCCGACGAGCCCGGCCATCCGCAGAACGCCGCGCAGAACGCCGCCTTCGCCGCCGCCTGCACCCGCCTGCCGGGCCTGCGCCGCAGCCTGTCCGCGACCGGGGGCGTGCTGCTCGGACCGGCGTTCCACCACGACCTGACCCGGCCGGGCGTCGGCCTCTACGGCGGCCTGCCCTTTGCGGAGGCGCGGCCCGTCGCGACGCTGGCGCTGCCGGTCGTGCAGGTCCGCGACGTCGCGCCTGGCGAGGCGGTCGGCTACGGCGCGGCCTGGGTGGCGACGCGTCCCTCCCGGATCGCGACGCTCTCGGCCGGCTACGCCGACGGCCTGCTGCGCGGCATCGGCGCCGGCGCGGTCCGGCTCTACGCCGGCGCGACCGCCTGCCCGCTGGTCGGCCGGGTGTCGATGGACCTGATCACCGTCGACGTGACCGACCTGGCTTGCGTCCCCGACATGCTCGAGATCCTGAACGACCGGCAGGGCGTCGACGACCTCGCCGCGGCGGCCGGCACGATCGGCTACGAGATCCTGACCTCCCTTGGCGCGCGCTACGAGCGCGTCTATGCAGGGGCCGCGTCCGAGACGGCGCAGTCGTCCGGACCCAGCGCATGATCCTCGTCCAGTTCCTCCACGGCCTGATCGCCTCGATCGGGCGCTCGACGCTCGGCCTCTTGGCCGCGACCGGGCGGATCGCGATCTTCGCCGCCGACGCGGCATCCCAGCTGGTGCGCCCGCCGTTCTACGCGGGCGAGCTCGGCCGCCAGCTGATCCGGATCGGCTACTTCTCGCTGCCGGTCGTGGGCCTCACCACGCTCTTCACCGGCGGCGCGCTGGCGCTGCAGATCTACGCGGGCGGCGCGCGCTTCAACGCCGAGACCGTCGTGCCGTCGATCGTGGCCATCGGCATCGTCCGCGAGCTCGGGCCCGTGCTTGGCGGCCTGATGGTCGCGGGCCGCGTCTCGTCGTCGATCGCGGCCGAGATCGGCACGATGCGGGTGACCGAGCAGATCGACGCGCTGACGACGCTGTCGACGAACCCGATGAAGTACCTGGTGCTGCCGCGCATCCTCGCGGCGACGCTGGCGCTGCCGGTGCTCGTGCTGATCGGCGACGTGATCGGGGTGATGGGCGGCTATCTGGTCGGCGTGCAGCGGCTCGGCTTCAACCCGGCGAACTACATCCGCAACACGCTCGACTTTCTCGAGGTCATGGACGTGGGCTCGGGCCTGGTGAAGGCCGCGGTCTTCGGCTTCATCCTGGGCCTGATGGGCTGCTATCACGGCTACAACTCCGGCCGCGGCGCCCAGGGCGTCGGCCAGGCCACGACCAACGCCGTCGTCTCGGCCTCGGTGCTGATCCTGGCCGCGAACTACGCGCTGACGGAGTTCTTCTTCTGATGACGGCGCCGGACCCCGGCCAAGCGACGCCGCGGATCGAGATGCGCGGCGTGCGCAAGCGCTTCGGCGACAACCGCGTTCTGGCCGGCGTCGACCTCTCGGTGATGCCGGGAGAGAGCCTCGTGATCATCGGCGGCTCGGGCACCGGCAAGTCGGTGACGCTGAAATGCATTCTCGGCATCCTGCGCCCTGACCATGGCGACATCCTGATCGATGGCGCGCCGGTCGAGAAGATCGACCGGCGCGCGTTCCTGCGCAACTTCGGGATGCTGTTCCAGGGCGGCGCGCTGTTCGACAGCCTGCCGGTCTGGCAGAACGTCAGCTTCCGCCTGCGCAACGCCCGCAAGCCGATGAGCCGCGCCGACGCCCGCGCGCTCGCCATCGCCAAGCTCGGCCGCGTCGGCCTCGGCCCAGAGGTCGCGGACCTCTACCCGGCCGAGCTGTCGGGCGGCATGCAGAAGCGCGTCGGCCTCGCCCGCGCCATCGCCACGGACCCGGCCATGATCTTCTTCGACGAACCGACCGCCGGCCTCGACCCGATCATGGCCGGCGTCATCAACGACCTGATCCGTGAGCTGGTCGAGGAGATGGGCGCGACCGCAGTCACGATCACCCACGACATGACCACGGTGAACGCCGTCGCCGACCATGTCGCGATGCTGCATGGCGGCGTCGTGCGCTGGACCGGTCCCGTCGAGGAGCTGGAGACCTGCGGCGACCCCTATGTCGATCAGTTCATCCACGGCCGCGCCGTCGGCCCGATCGCGGCGATCCGATGATGGCCGCCTGATGGCAAAGGCGCTGGCCTATGTCTGCTCCGAATGCGGCGCGACCCATGCCAAGTGGGCCGGGCGCTGCGACGCCTGCGGCGCGTGGAACACGATCACCGAGGATGCGGGCCTCAGCGCCGGTCCCGCCGCGAAGAGCCTCGGGCGCGCGCGCGGCCGCGCGGTCGCCCTGACCGACCTCGCCAGCGCGGAGCCCGCGCCCGAGCGCGCGGTGGTCGGCATCGCCGAGTTTGACCGGGTGCTCGGCGGCGGCCTCGTGCCTTCGAGCGCGATCCTGCTCGCGGGCGACCCCGGCATCGGCAAGTCCACGCTGCTGCTGCAGGCGGCCGCCGCCTCGGCCCGGCGCGGCGGCGGCGTGATCTACGTCTCCGGCGAGGAGGCGGCGACCCAGATCCGGCTGCGCGCGCAGCGCCTCGGCCTCGGCGACGCGCCGCTGCGCCTCGCCGCCGAGACGAACCTGCGCGACGTGCTGACGACGCTCGAGGCGGAACGCCCCAGCCTCGCGGTGATCGATTCGATCCAGACGATGTGGGTCGACCATGTCGACAGCGCGCCGGGCTCGGTCTCCCAGGTCCGCGCGGCCGCGCATGAACTGACCTCCTTCGCCAAGCGCCGGGGCGTCGCGGTGATCCTGGTCGGCCACGTCACCAAGGAGGGCCAGATCGCCGGCCCGCGCGTCGTCGAGCACATGGTCGACACCGTGCTCTACTTCGAGGGCGAGCGCGGGCACCAGTTCCGCATCCTGCGCGCGGTCAAGAACCGCTTCGGCCCGGCCGACGAGATCGGCGTCTTCGAGATGACCGGCGCCGGCCTTGCCGAGGTCGCGAACCCCTCGGCGCTGTTCCTCAGCGAGCGCGAGAGCCGCACCTCGGGCTCGGCGGTCTTCGCCGGCATCGAGGGCTCGCGCCCGGTGCTGGTCGAGGTGCAGGCGCTGGTCGCGCCGTCGCCGCTCGCGACGCCGCGCCGCTCGGTCCTCGGCTGGGACGGCGGGCGGCTCGCGATGGTGCTGGCGGTGCTCGAGGCCCGCGCCGGCATCGGATTCGCCGGGCTCGACGTCTACCTGAACATCGCCGGCGGCCTCAGGATCACCGAGCCCGCGGCCGACCTCGCGGTCGCCGCAGCGCTGCTGTCGGCCCGGCAGGACAAGGCGCTGCCGGCCGACGCCGTCGTCTTCGGCGAGATCTCCCTGTCCGGCGCGCTGCGCCCGATTACCCAGGCAGATGCGCGGCTGCGCGAGGCGGCCAAGCTCGGCTTTGCCGCCGCCTATGCGCCCGCCGCGATGAAGACGATGGGCAAGCCGCCGCTCGAGATCCGGCCTGTTGCGGATTTGGACGACTTCATAGAGAAGTGCTTCGGCAATATCGACGGATAGGCCCGGATGGACGGTTTCAACTACGTGGACGGGATCGCGCTCGCGCTGATCGTGGTCTCGGCCATCCTGGCCTGGTCGCGCGGACTGGTGCGCGAATTGCTGTCGATCCTCGGCTGGATCGCCGCCGCGATCGCCGCCTTCGCCTTCGCGCCGGCGGTCGAGCCGCTGATGCGCGAGATCCCGGTCCTGTCGGACGTGATCGGCACGAGCTGCGAACTCGGCGTGCTCGCCGGCTTCGTCGCGGTCTTCGCGGTCGCGCTGATCCTGGTCTCGGTCTTCACGCCGCTGCTGGCGGGCGCGGTGCAGAACTCGGCCATCGGCCCGGTCGACCAGGGGCTCGGCCTCGTCTTCGGCGCCGCGCGCGGCATGCTGCTGATCGCGATCGCGCTCGTCGTCTACGACCGCGTGCTGGGCGGCGAGGGGGGCGTCCCGATGGTCGACGAAAGCCGCACCCGCGCGATCTTCGCCGGGGTCGAGGCGCAGCTTGCGGCCCTGCTGCCCGACGACGCGCCGCAGTGGATCGCCGGCCAGTACGAGCGGCTGGTCTCGTCCTGCGCGGTCCCGGATACGGGCGCCTGAATCCGGCTTTGAAGCGCGCGGGGCGAATTGACTTCCCCCGCGACCCGGGCTAGGAGCGGGCCCTTGAATTTGCGGGCATCGGCTCCCCGGACCACGGGGCGGCGTCGCCCGACGGCCGGGAGACCGGCCGCGACAGGAGATGTAGGATGTCGACGAAACGCACCTTCCAGCCGAGCAACCTCGTGCGCAAGCGCCGCCACGGGTTCCGCGCCCGCATGGCGACCAAGGCCGGCCGGATCATCCTGAACCGGCGCCGTGCGCTCGGCCGCAAGCGCCTGTCGGCCTGACGACCGGCAGATGGCGCCGCCGCTGGTCACGCTGACCCGGCGGGCCGACTTCCTCGCCGCCGCCAAGGCGCGCCGCCGCGCGACGCCCGGCTTCACGCTTCAGGCCCGGCGCCGCGCCGAGGACGAAGCGAAGGAAGGCGTGCGGATCGGCTATACCTGCTCGAAGAAGGTCGGCAACGCCGTCGCCCGCAACCGCGCCAAGCGGCGGCTCCGGGCGGCTGCGCGCGAGGTGCTGGCGCGCGAGGGCCGGTCGGGCTGGGACTACGTGCTGATCGGCCGCGCCGGCGAGACCGCGTCCCTTCCGTTCGGCCGCCTGACCGGCGATCTGGCCGAGGCGCTGGCCGCGATCCACGCGGATCGCCCTCAGCGGCAGACATGAGCCCGCTTGCGCATGTCGCGGCGTTGCCGGTACGGGCCTATCGGCTGGTGCTGTCGCCCTGGGTCGGGCATGGCTGCCGCTTCCAGCCGACTTGCTCGGCCTATGCGCTCGAGGCGCTGGAGCGGCATGGCGCGCTGCGGGGCGGCTGGCTGACGCTGCGCAGGCTTGCGCGCTGCCATCCCTGGGGCGGCTCGGGCATCGACAACGTGCCTGACTGAGGCGGTCCCACGACGCGACGCTGTCCAAAGCCCTGATCTGAAAGCCTGAGCGGAGGCGGCCCAGCGGGGATTGCGCGGCGGCCTCCGCTGCGGCTATGGATCGCCATGCTCGACGCGAACGACATCCATCCGCTGTTTCACGGCGCGCCGGACAGCACCGAATTCCGCAAGCTGCGCAAGCGCATCGTGCGGCTGACGCGCGAGGCGATCGACACCTATGGAATGGCCCGGCGCGGCGACCGCTGGCTGGTCTGCCTGTCCGGCGGCAAGGACAGCTACACGCTGCTCGCGGCGCTGACCGAGCTGAAATGGCGCGGGGTGCTGCCGGTCGACCTGCTCGCCTGCAACCTCGACCAGGGCCAGCCGGGCTTTCCGGCGACGGTGCTGCCGGAGTTCCTGACCCGGATGGGCGTCGAACACCGGATCGAGCGCCAGGACACCTATTCGATCGTCGTCGACAAGGTGCCGGCGAAGAGGACCTACTGTGCGCTCTGCTCGCGGCTGCGCCGGGGCAATCTCTACCGGATCGCGCGCGAGGAGGGCTGCTCGGCGGTCGTGCTCGGGCATCATCGCGACGACATCATCGAGACGTTCCTCCTGAACCTCTTTCACGGCGGCAAGCTCGCGGCGATGCCGCCGAAGCTCCTGAACGACGAGGGCGACCTCTACGTGCACCGGCCGCTGGCGCTGGTGTCCGAGGACGACTGCGCGCGCTTCGCCCGCGCGATGGGGTATCCGATCATCCCATGCGACCTCTGCGGCAGCCAGGACGGGCTGCAGCGCCAGCAGATCAAGGCGATGGTCGACGACTGGGAGCGGCGCCATCCGGGGCGGCGGGCGATCCTGTTCCGCGCGCTGACCCAGGCGAACCCGAGCCACCTGCTCGATCCGGCGCTCTTCGACTTCAAGGCGCTGTGACGGAGCCGCAGGCGGCGGTAACGTTTGTTTACGTTGACTTCTGCGGAGATTCCGTCCGGACCGCCCTGACGATTAACGGAAATTACCGGACGCCCCGTTAACGTCCGATCATGTCGAACGAGTCGAGATCCCTCCCGACCGCCGCGCCCGACCGCGTCCTTGCGCGGATCGCGGGCGTTCTTCTGGCGACATGGCTGGCGCTCGCGCTGGCCGGCGCCGCGGCGAACGACCATGTCGCCCGACGCGCCGCGACCGCGACCGACCTCGCGCTGGTCGCCGCAGGCCAGCGCGCGCTGGTTGACCGGATCGCCGATCGCCTCGATGCGCTGGCGGCGCCGACCGCGCCGGCGGCGGCCAAGACCGCGCGGATCGCGCTCGGCTGGGACATCGAGCGCCTCGGCGCGCTGGAGCAGAGCCGGACCGGGCTGGAGGGGCAGGACAACGCGGCGCCCCGGCTCGCCGCGCTGCTGGACGATGCGCTGCGCCAGACGCAGGACGAATCGGAGCCGCAGGCCGCGGCCGCGTTGCGCGATCTGTTCGCTGCCCGGCTGGCGCCGCAGATCGAGCGGCGCGCCAACGCGACCGAAGCCGCAGCCGTCGCGGCGCATGATCGGGCGCGCGCCGCGGCGGCCGTCGTGCTCGGGCTGAACCTGCTCGCGCTGGCGGCCTGCCTCGGGGCCGTCGCGCTGCCCGCGCACCGGCGGATCTCGTCCTGGGTGCATGACCGGCGCGAGGCGGAGGAGGAAATCCGTTTCCGCCTGCTGCACGATCCGCTGACCCAGATGCCGAACGCGGCCTACCTGAACGCCCACCTCACTCGCGTCGCGGCCGAGGCGGACCGGGCGGCGCGCCAGACTGCGGTGCTGCGGCTCGATCTCGACCGCTTCGCGGCGCTGCGCGACACGCTCGGGCCCCGCGCGGCCGACGAGATCCTGCGCATCAGCGCCCGGCGCATCCGCCAGTCGCTGCGCAGCGGCGACTTCGCGGCCTTCACCGGCCTTGGCGGCTTCGTGCTCGTCGCGAGCGACCTCGCCGATCCCGCCGACGCCGCCGCGATCGCGCATCGCCTCCATGCCACGCTGACCAAGCCGTTCTCGCTGCAGGGCGGCGCGCGGCGCATCGGCTGCTCGATCGGGGTGACGCTGACCGGGGACGACCTGCCCGAACCCGACCGGATGCTCGCCAACGCCGAGATCGCGCTGGCCGAGGCGCAGTCCGCCGGCCCCAGCGTCGTGCGCTATTTCCGCGAGGACCTGCGCGTCGAGGCCGAGCGGCGCGAACGGCTGTTCGCCGAACTGGTCGCGGGCCTCGAGCGGGGCGAGCTATCGCCCTTCTTCCAGCCGCAGATCGACGTGGCGACCGGCGGCTTCGCCGGCTTCGAGGCGCTGGTGCGCTGGCGCCATCCGACCCGCGGCCTGCTCGCGCCCGCCGCATTCATGGACTACGCCGAGGCCGCGGACCTGACCGAGCGCATCGGCGAGGTCGTGCTGAGCCAGTCGCTGGCCGCGCTGACCGCCTGGGACGCGGAGGGCCTCGTCGTGCCCAAGGTCGGCGTGAACTTCGCGATGGCCCAGCTGCGCGATCCCCGCCTGATCGAGCGGATCAAGTGGGAGGTCGAGCGCAACGACATCGACCCTGCGCGCATCGCGATCGAAGTGCTGGAGACGGTGCTGATCCGCAGCGACGAGGATCTCGTCGTGCGGAACCTGCGCGGCCTCGCCACGGCCGGCTTCCAGATCGAGCTCGACGACTTCGGCACCGGCCATGCGTCGATCCAGAACCTGCGCCGCCTGATGGTGCACCGCATCAAGATCGACCGCAGCTTCATCCTCGGCCTCGAGGACAGCGAGGAGCAGCGAACGCTGACCGCCTCGATGATCGCGATGGCAAGCGCGCTCGGCATCCACACACTGGCCGAGGGTGTCGAGACCGCCGGCGCCGAGGCGGTGCTGCGCGATCTCGGCTGCGGCCAGGCGCAAGGCTATCTGTTCGCCCGGCCGATGGCGCTGGCCGACACCCATGCGTGGCTGCGCGGCTTCCAGCCACGCGATCGTGTACGGCAGCCCGCCGCCAGCCCCCTGGCGGGCGACCCGAATAAGCCTTGACGTTTCTGGGCGGCGCCTGTTGAACCCTGTCAACTTTTGGGCAGGCATCAGGCGGAGTCGTAGTCTATGGACGACCAGAACAGGAATCTGATCCTGGCGACGGGACTCAGCTTCCTCGTCATCCTCGTCTGGTTCCTGCTGTTCCCGCCGGCCGAACCGCCGGAGCAGGCGCCGACCGAAGCCGCGCAGACCGAGGCCGCCCAGACCGAGCAGGGCGTCGCCACGGTTCCGGGAGCGACGCTCCCGGGTGTGGGCGCCCCGGCCGAAGCGGCGCTCGACGGCGCCGTCGCGCCGGCCGCCGGCCCCAGCATCGACATCCGCACCGACCGCCTCGCCGGCTCGGTCTCGCTGACCGGCGGCCGCATCGACAGCCTCGATCTGCTCGACTACCGCGTGACGGTCGAGCCGGACTCGCCCGACGTTACGCTGCTGCGCCCGGCCGGGCTGCCGCACGCCTATTACGCGCTCTACGGCTGGGCGCCTGCGGGCGGGCTGCCGTTCGACGCGGTGCCGGGGCCGAACACACCCTGGGAGGTCGAGAGCGGCGACGTGCTGACCGAGACAACGCCGGTGACGCTGGTCTGGGACAACGGCGCGGGGCTGATCTTCCGCCGCACGATGGCCGTCGACGACAACTACATGTTCAGCGTCACGCAGTCGGTCGAGAACGTCGGCGCCGGCGAAGTCCGGCTTGCGCCCTACGGCATCGTCGCGCGCCACGGCGTGCCCGAGGACCTGAAGAACTTCTACATCCTGCACGAGGGCGTCATCTCGATGACGGACGACACCCTCACCGAGACCGACTGGTCCGACGTGCCCGAGCTTCCGTTCGATCCGGCCGAACAGGCCAACGTGCTGTCGGTTCCGGTGAGCTCGGACGGCTGGATCGGCTTCACCGACCACTACTGGATGACGACGCTGGCGGCCCAGCCCGGCCAGCCCTTCACCGCGGTCACGAAGTACACGGAGGCGTCCGACACGTTCCAGACCGACATGCGGCTGCCGTCGGTGACGGTCGCGCCTGGCGAGACCGCCGAGTCGACGACCTGGCTGTTCTCCGGCGCCAAGGAATGGGCGACGATCCGGGCGTACCAGAACGACCTCGGCATCCAGCGCTTCGTCGACGCGATCGACTGGGGCTGGTTCTTCTTCCTCACGAAGCCGATCTTCATGGCGCTGCACTGGCTGCACGGCTTCATCGGCAACATGGGCGTCGCGATCATCGCGCTGACCTTCCTGATCAAGGCGCTGCTCTTCCCGCTCGCCTACAAGTCCTACGTCTCGATGTCGAAGATGAAGGCGCTCCAGCCCGAGATGGAGAAGATCAAGGAGAACGCCGGCGAGGACAAGATGGCCATGCAGAAGGAGGTCATGGCCCTCTACAAGCGCGAGAAGGTCAACCCCGCCGCGGGCTGCCTGCCGATCCTGCTGCAGATCCCGATCTTCTTCTCGCTCTACAAGGTGATCTTCGTCACGCTGGAACTGCGCCAGGCGCCGTTCTTCGGCTGGATCCACGATCTCTCCGCGCCCGATCCCACCTCGGTCCTGAACCTGTTCGGCCTGCTGCCCTGGGCCGCGCCGGGACCGGAGAGCGCGCTCGCGATCCTGTCGATCGGCGTCTGGCCGATCCTGATGGGCATCTCGATGTGGCTCCAGATGAAGCTGAACCCGGCGCCCACCGACAAGACGCAGGCGATGATCTTCGCCTGGATGCCGTTCATCTTCATGTTCATGCTCGGCCACTTCGCCAGCGGACTGGTGATCTACTGGGTCGCGAACAACATGATCACCTTCACGCAGCAGTACACGATCATGCGCAGCCAGGGGGTGAACCCGAACGTGATGGGCAACATCCTGTCCACCTTCAGGCGCAAACCACGCAAGGCGGACTGAGGTGCAGGCCCGCGTCGCCGCGCTGTGGCGCCACCCGATCAAGGGCGTCGGCGTCGAGGCCGTAGAGCAGACCGACCTCGTCGCCGGCGCCACGATGCCGATGGACCGGGTCTGGGCCGTCGCCCATGACGGCGCGCGCGTGGACTCCGGCCTCGCCGAGTGGGCGTCCTGCGCCAATTTCAGCCGCGGCGCCCGCACCGGCGAGCTGATGGCGGTGCGGGCCGAGACCAACGCGGCCGAAGGGCGGATCACGCTGACCCATCCGCGCCTTAAGCCGATCACCGTCGCGCCCGACGATCCCGCCGACGCGGCGCGGCTCGTCGCCTGGCTGATCCCGATCTCGGACCCGGGCCGCGCGCAGCCGGCCTTCGTCGTGCGCGCGCCGGGCCGCGGCATGACCGACAGCGACTTCCCGTCGATCGCGATCCTGAACCGCGCGACGCTGGCGGAGCTCTCCGGCCGGATCGGCGCGCCGCTGGCGATGGAGCGCTTCCGCGGCAACGTCTGGCTCGACGGCGTCGACGCCTGGGCCGAATTCGACTGGATCGGCCGCGAGATCCGGATCGGGGGCGCGACGCTGCGCATCCGCGAGCGCATCACCCGCTGCAAGGCGACCGGCGTGAACCCCGACACCGGCTTCAGCGACGCCGACACGCTGGCGGCGTTGCAGGCGGGCTGGGGGCACCAGGATTTCGGCGTCTACGCCGAGGTGATCGTGGGCGGGTCGGTCGCGGTCGGCGACGCGGCCGAGGTCGCGCCGGCATGACCGATGCGCCGTTCCCGATCGCGACCGAGGACGATCCCGAGGCGCTGGAAGCCGGACGCAAGCTCTTCGCCGGTCCCTGCGGTTTCCTGAAGGGCGTGGTCGCGCTCGACGGCCTGCCGCCGGCCGACCGGCTGGAGGTCTGCTTCGCCGGCCGATCGAACGTCGGCAAGTCGAGCCTGATCAACGCGCTGACCGGGCGCCGCGCGCTCGCGCGCGCGTCGAACACGCCGGGCCGCACGCAGGAGATCAACTTCTTCACGCTCGGCGACGCGCGCTACCTGGTCGACCTGCCCGGCTACGGCTTCGCCAAGGCGCCGAAGGATGTCGTGCGCAAGTGGCAGGACCTGCTGCGCGCGTACCTGTCGGGCCGCCCGAGCCTGCGCCGCGCGTTCCTCCTGATCGACGCGCGCCACGGCATCCTCGAGGCCGACGACGAGATCATCACGCTGCTGCAACGCTCGGCCGTGACGTTCCAGGTCGTGCTGACCAAGGCCGACAAGCCGTCGGCGCGGGATCTGGCGAAGGTCGAGGCCGATGTCGTCGCGCGCATCGGCCGCAACCCGGCCGCCTATCCGGCGATCGCGGTCACCTCGTCGCAGACCGGGCTCGGCCTCGACGTGCTGCGCAGCATCATCGCCGGCATGGCGACCGACTGAACCGAGGTCGCTGACCAAACGTCCGAGTTGGACGAAGAGGGGCTGCGACCGGGCTCGCGGATTTGTCCGTCGACAAATCCGCGCGCGCCAGCCCGCCCAGGGGCTGGCGCGTCACCGCGCCGCCCGGACTGGCGCGCGCGTGATTGGCGCGCGACGGTGCAGGCGGCGCACCCCTCGGCCGCAGCGCTCGCGCCTCCGGCTGACGGACCGGCAGCGAGCGTGCGTCGCATTTGCCGGTCGGACAGGGCAGCGCGCAACGCAGCCCTTACTCCGCGACGACCACTGGCCGCCCCCGCGGCGCGACCCGCGCCAGCGCGTCGCCCGGGTCCTGCGCGATCCAGCGGCGCAGCAGCGCCATCTCCTGCGCCCGCGCCCGGCGCGCCCAGGAAGCGGCGCCCGGCGGGTCGGAGCGCTGGTCCGGCGGGATCCGCGCGCGCGCGTCGGGGTCGGCGGCGAAGATCGCGAAGGCGCGGCGCCGCCCGCCGGGAACCTCGACGAACCCGGCCAGCGCCGAGATGAAGTCCATCGTCCCGGTCTTGGCGACGACCCGCACGCCCTCGATCTCCATCACATCGCCGCTCCCGTCGCGCAGCGGCCGGTCGCGCAGCAGCGTCTCCAGCCCGTCCCGCGCGCCGGCCGCGACCAGCAGCCGCACCATCTCGACCGGCGTCATCACCGACTCCGCCGACAGCCCGGAATGGTTGACGAAGGCCGACCGATGCAGCCCGTAGCGCGTCCGCGCCCAATGCGTCATCGCGCCGGCCGACGTGGCGAGGCTCGACGCGGGCGCGCCCGTCGCGCGGCTCGCCGTCAGGCCCGCGACCTCGGCCGTCAGGTTCGTCGAATAGCGCAGCAGGTCGCGCATCATCGGCTCGAGCGGCGGGCTCGCCCGGCGCGCGAAGACCGCCCCCTCGGGCGCCGCCTCGACCGCCTCGGGCGCCGGCAGGACCAGCCCCGCTTGTGCCGCCAGCCCGCGGAACGCGCCGCCGGCGTAGTCCGGCGGCCGGCGCACCGGCAGCCAGATGCTGCCGCGCCCGGGGAGCCGCGCCGCGGGCAGCGTCCAGACCTCGCGCCCGTCCTCGAGCGCGACCCGCAGCGGCGCCGCCCCGATCCGCGCGACGATGCCCGGCGCCGGCGCGTCGAAGCGCGCGCCCGGCGCGCTGACCGTCAGCGCCGGCCCGTCCGCCCCCGGCGCCCAGGCGAGCTGCGCACGGTTGAAGTTCAGGTTCAGCCCGGAGACCGCCGGGTTGTAGCCGGCCTCGACCGGCTGGTCCGGCGCGATCTCGTCGAGCGCCGGCAGCGCGCCGGCCGCGGTCAGGAACCGCCCGGAGACCGAGCGCAGGCCGGCCGCGCGCGCCTCGGCGATCATGTCGCCGAGCGCGTCGGTGTCGAGCAGCGGGTCGCCGCCGCCGACCAGCGCCGAGATCTCCCGCGACAGCGCCGCCCGCGACGGTCCCGACCGCGACCAGCCGCGTCTCGAAGCGATGCGCGGCCCCGAGCGCGTCGAGCGCATAGAGCGCGGTGACGATCTTGGCCGTCGAGGCCGGCGGCCGGTCGATGTCGGACTGGTGGCCCTCGATCAGCGCGCCCGTGCCCGCATCGGCCAGCGCGAAGCCGCTGAGCGCGCCGAGCCCGGAGCGGGCGAAGATCTCCGTCAGCCCCTCGGGCGCGACGGCGCCGAAGGCGCGCCCGCCGGCCAGCGCGAGCCCGGCCGAGGCCGCGAGCCCGCCCAGCGCCGCCCGCCGCGTCAGTCCGGCCGAAGGTATGCGCGGTCCGATCATTCGCGCAGTATGCCGCAACCCGGCGCGCCCCGCCAGAAGCGCCACGGCCGTCCGCAGCATCCGCCCGCCGCCGCCGGCCTCGACGGCCGCCGCCGCCCGGCCGGACCCGAGGCGCCGCGTCGGCCGGGCGCCCGGCGAGACCCGGACCGCGCGCGGCGCGCGGCGGCGTCGGGCCTGCCGCGCCGGACGCGGGCGGCGCCGGTCAGCGCGTCCAGGCCCCGAGCGCGCGCAGTTCGGACGAGGACAGGTCGAGCATGCGCCCGGTCACCAGGCACCAGGACGGCGGATCCCGGAACGGCAGCGCCTTCGCCTCCGACGCCGGCAGGCGCCAGCGGGCGAAGCGCCGCGCCGTCGGCGACAGCCCGGCCGCGATCTGCTGACCGGGCCGCGCCAGCACGCCGACCGGCACGCATTTCATGATCTCGTCCCAGCGCCCCCAGCGATGGAAGGTCGCGAGGTTGTCCGCGCCCATCAGCCAGACGAAGCGCACGCCCGGATAGCGCGCCCGCAGCGCCGCCAGCGTGTCGGCCGTCGCCCGCGTGCCGAGCCGCGCCTCGACGTCCGTCACCGTCGTGCGCGGGTGGCGCAGGATCGCCGACGCGGCCGCCATCCGACGGTGCAGATCCGCCGGCGCATCGGCCTTCAGCGGGTTGCCGGGACTGACCAGCCACCAGACCCGATCCAGCCCGAACGCCTTCAGCGCCCATTTCGTCACATGGACATGGCCCGCATGCGGCGGATCGAACGACCCGCCGAAGAGGCCGACCCGCATTCCCGGTTGCGCCGACGGAAAGCCCTGCATCATCACCGCCGCCTCCGCCGGCCAGACCCCGCATATCGCTGGGCGCGCCGGCGCCCGTCAATGCCGCGCGCCGGCGCGGGACCGCGGCCGCGCGCAGGATTCCGCCGCTTTTGTTGCCATTTCGCCACTAAAGACCGGATTTTCGGCCGCCGGCGGCATGGGACCGGCCGAAAAAACTGGCTTTGCATCAGCAGCCGTCGCTAACTCTTCTGCATAATGAACTAATCGGACCCGCAAACGGGCCGGATCGAGCAGGGACGCAAGATGAAGCTGCACTACGTTGCGCTTGCCGCAGTGATGGCCGGAGGCGTCGCAATCGGCGCTTCGCCGCTGTTCCGGTCGTCCGAGGAGGCCGCTGCGCCGGCCGAACCCGCGGGCCCCGCCATGGTGGCGGAATCAGATACGGTCCTCGCCGAAGCCGAAGCCGAACGCGACCGGTTGCGCGCGCGGCTCGATGCGGTCGCGGCCGAACGCGACGAGCTCGCCGGGCAGCTCGCCGCCGCCGGGAGCGGCCCGGACGCGGCCGAGCCCGCGCAGGTTTTCGCCGACCTTGCCGAGAGCGCAGCCGAGATCGACCGTCTGAAAGCGGAGATCGGCGTGCAATCGGTCGAGATCGCGCGGCTGACCGTCGCGCTCGACGCCAGCCGCGCCGAGTTGGCGGACCTGCGCGAAGCGCTGATGCCGTTGCCCCAGCGCGCCGAGGCCCGGCTGCTGCCGGTCAGCCTGGAGGGCGCGCCTGACGATCCGGTCTTCGACGACTTCGCCGCCCGGCTCGACGCCGCCAAGGGCGGCCCCGCGCCGCGCCCGGACCCGGCCGTGACTGTGACTGCGGCCGCAGACGCCGCGCCGCCGCGCCCGGCTGCGGCGCGCCCGACGCCGCTGACCGCGATCCTGTTCGAGCACGGCAGCGCCCGCCTGACCGTGGGCGGCCTCGTCCGCGCCGCCGACGTCGCCCGCGCGCTGCAGGCGCTCGGCGCGACGCAGGTGCGCGTCGCCGGCCATGCCGACACGACCGGCAGCCCCGCCGCAAACCTGCGCCTGTCGCGCGCCCGCGCCGAAGCCGTCGCTGCGGCGCTCGAGGACGCCGGCGTGCCGCCGGACGCGATCGGCATCGTGGCGCTCGGCGAGGACGCCGGGACGCTGCCCATCCCAACCGCGCCCGGCGTCGCGGAGCCGCTGAACCGCAGCGCGACGGTCTACGCGGCGGGCTGAGCGACCGCGCCGCCGGCTGCCCCCTTCCCTCCCGCCCCGGCCTCGGCTAGACACCGCGCCAATCACCGGACGCGGCGAAGGGATCAGGGCGCATGGCCTCCTACCAGTATGTCTACCACACCGACGGCCTGACCAAGGCCTATGCCGGCGGCAAGAAGGTGTTCGAGAACATCCGCCTGAACTTCCTGCCGGGCGTCAAGATCGGCGTCGTCGGCGTCAACGGCTCGGGCAAGTCGTCGCTGCTCCGGATCATGGCCGGGCTCGACAAGGACTTCCAGGGCGAGGCCAAGGCCGCGGCCGGCGCGCGCGTCGGCTACCTGCCGCAGGAGCCGGAGCTCGACCCGGCGCTCGACGTGCGCGGCAACGTCATGGAAGGCGTCGCCGCGAAGTCCGCCCTGCTCGCCCGCTACAACGAGGTCGCGATGAAGGTCGCCGAGGACTACTCGGACGAACTCATGGAGGAGATGACCGCCCTCCAGGACCAGATCGACGCGCAGAACCTGTGGGACCTCGACGCGCAGGTCGACATCGCGATGGAGGCGCTGCGCTGCCCGCCGGACGACGCAAGCGTCGACACGCTGTCGGGCGGCGAGAAGCGCCGGGTCGCGCTCTGCAAGCTGCTGCTCGAGGCGCCGGACATGCTGCTGCTCGACGAGCCGACCAACCACCTCGACGCCGAGACCATCGCCTGGCTGCAGAAGCACCTGATCGAGTACAAGGGCACGATCCTGATCGTCACCCACGACCGCTACTTCCTCGACGACATCACCGGCTGGATCCTCGAGCTCGACCGCGGCCGCGGCATCCCCTACGAGGGCAACTACTCGGCCTGGCTCGAGCAGAAGGCGAAGCGCCTGCTGCAGGAGGCCCGCGAGGACAAGTCGCGCCAGCAGACGCTCGAGCCGCGAGCTCGAATGGATCCGGCAGGGCGCCAAGGCGCGGCAGGCCAAGCAGAAGGCGCGCATCAACGCCTATAACGAGCTCGCCGCCGTCTCGGAGCGCGAGAAGATCGCGACCGCGCAGATCGTCATCCCGAACGGCCCGCGCCTCGGGCAGAACGTGATCGACGGTCGAGGGGCTGGAGAAGCACTACGGCGACCGCGAGCTGATCGGCGGGCTGACCTTCGCGCTGCCGCCCGGCGGCATCGTCGGCGTGATCGGCCCGAACGGCGCCGGCAAGACAACGCTGTTCCGAATGCTGACCGGTCAGGAGACGCCCGACGCCGGCGAGATCACCTATGGCGAGAGCGTGAAGCTCGCCTATGTCGACCAGTCTCGCGACGCGCTGAACCCGTCGAAGACTGTCTGGGAGGAGATCTCGGACGGGCTCGACGTGGTCAAGCTCGGCGACGCCGAGATGAACTCCCGCGCCTATTGCGGCGCCTTCAACTTCAAGGGCGGCGACCAGCAGAAGAAGGTCGGCCTGCTCTCGGGCGGCGAGCGCAACCGCGTCCACCTCGCGAAGCTGCTGCGCGCCGGCGGCAACGTGCTGCTGCTCGACGAGCCGACCAACGACCTCGACGTCGAGACGCTGCGCGCGCTCGAGGACGCGCTCGACAACTTCGCCGGCTGCGCTGTGGTGATCAGCCACGACCGCTTCTTCCTCGACCGCATCTGCACCCACATGCTCGCCTTCGAGGGCGACGCCCATGTCGAGTGGTTCGAGGGCAACTTCGAGGACTACGAGGCCGACAAGATCCGGCGGCTGGGGCCGGACTCGGTGGAGCCGAAGCGGATCAAGTACAAGAAGTTCGCGCGGTAACCCCGCCCCGCTGCGACGGTCACCCCTTCCCTGACTAGCACCGCTCGGGCCAGTGCTTCCACGACATTAGCGACACTTGCAGTTTGGACGTCCTCTTGACTTCCGTCGGAATCGGCTACTGAGCTCCCTCCCCGGACGACTGACTGGCGGGACTGGGTTCAATTCGAATTGACAGTTTCATCTGAGATGGCCTTCCAAGTATATCTTGCGCAATAGCGATGTACTCAATACTTGGATCAATTGAACCTACGGGTATCGGCCATCTAATGCGGGAGTTAAAATCACCAGCGGTATCATCGTCAGAAGCTATAACCTCGCATGAAAATGCTCCATTATTCTGAGACAATGTTCTCCTTAATATTGTAAGGTAAGGATCCGAATCGGATTTTCCAATAAATTGATTATTTCTTACTGAATCAGCCGCCGTTTGATCGGAGCTCAACTCCAAAACAATGGATATTTCTTCTGTCTCACTGATGCGGGGGATTGGCAGAGCCACCGCAAACGGAACAGCAGCGGTCCTATCCAAATCTCCTCCAGTATTGCGTTCAAAAAATGTTACAGAACTATTTCTACAAAAATCAAGTGACCTTACTTCTGGACTATTTGGAGCCGTCAAGCGCGCAGACACCTCGTTGGCGTCACCCTGAACATCCGCGAATGGGCAAGAGTTTTGGCTATTCTCAACTTGCTTAAAATATTCACAAATCACTTCTTTTCCGTAATATGTTATACTTGCGTTAGAAAATTCTGAGTAGCTGAATTGAACCATTTCTTGACGTCTTAGATTTAATAAATCATCAACAAAATCTGGTTCAGTTCCAAAGCGGAAATAATACTCCTGAAAATCCGGACTACCATCGCGATCATTATCAGCGAATGACATCAAAAGTGGAATGCTTCCTGCAAGCCTTGCGCGATCTAAGTTGCCAATTCTGCGATCATCGTTAATGGCTTTCTCAACGGCCAGAATTGCCTGTCCTCGCTCAGGCGAACTAAGAGGGCCGAGAACAGGGGCGGCATTTAGATCTCTTGGAACCCTTGGGGCATTCTGTAGCTCAGATATGATTTTATTTGCCAAGTCTGTTGCCCGGCCCTTAAACTCCGCCCCGTCATCAAACCTACGCTCTTCTTTATCCGACTTAAAGTCTCGCCCACTCGCAAGAAGAGCTAGCGCGACCATGTCCTTGGTCGGGACTATAAGCGCTCCGATAAGAAGGATGCCGAACGCAAGCACAAAGGCGTTTTTAGATCCCGACATAATCGCGACCACTACCCCGACGGCGGCCACCATTGCAAATATCTGTACCGTCCTAAGCCTTGCCCAGTCTTCCATGAAGCCAAATGTTGAAGAAGTAAGCAAGAACAGCAAACATGAAAATGCGGAAAATACAAATACCAGTACTCCAGATGCCTGAAGATAATCACCGCCACGCCAGAGAAGTCTCTCACCTAAAGATAGGCCGCCTTTTTGCCCATTAGTTTCGTATCCGGCACCAACATCCAATTTTTGGGCATCGTCTTTGCCAATTCCATCGCCGTCCGTTTGGGTCATCTTCAATCACCCCCCGTCCCACAAGAGACCATACATTATTATTGAATTTTATCAAGTTTAGAATAGCGCTTGCACTGTACCTGTGTCTTTGTATTCGAACCCTGCGCAGAAAAGAGCGGTCATGACGCGGTTGCCGGGTTACCTTCGGCACGTCAACCGCATGAACATATGTGTTACTCGGAACAACGGCTTGAAACCCAACCCCGGCCGGCGGAAACTTCGCCGGGGCCGTTCCGGCCCAGGGGGAGACGCCAATGAGCAAGCTCAAGTCCGAGGTCGAGACCGCCAACGCCGCCTATGCCGGGGACTTCGGCGCCAAGGCCGACCTCGCGCTGCCGCCCGCGCGCGGCTTCCTGATCCTGACCTGCATGGACGCGCGGCTCGATCCGGCGAAGTATGCGGGCCTCGCCGAGGGCGACGCGCATGTCGTGCGCAACGCCGGCGGGCGGGCGACCGACGACGCGATCCGCTCGATGGTCATCAGCCACAAGCTGCTCGGCACGTCCGAGTGGTTCGTCGTCGAGCACACCGATTGCGGCATGCTCTATTTCGACGACGCGGCGATGGGCGACCTGCTCGCGGGCTCGCTGGAGACCGCCGAGCTGACGCCGAGGGGTTCCGCAACGCCTCCGAGCCCGGCGGATCGGCCGAGGGCCGCTACGTCAAGTGGCACACGATCTCCGACCAGGCCCGCGCCGTGACCGAGGACGTGACCCGCATCCGCAACCATCCGCTGGTGAACCCGGCGATCCCGATCTACGGCTACGTCTACGACGTGAAGACCGGGCGGATGAACGAGGTCGCCGCCGCCACCGAGGCCGGCCGGCCGCGCGCCTGAACCGGCGGCGCGGACGCGGGCAGCGAGCCCGCAGGTCGATCGTCTGGCGATACGACCTGCGGGCCCGAGGCTCAGTACGCGCTGAACGTGCCGCCGCCGGCGCCGACGCCGGCGCCGATGCCGATGCCGCCGGTGCTGCAATTGCCGATGAAGCCGCTGCCGGTGATCTGCACGTGGGCCGTGCCGCCGAGGACGCCGACGACCTCGACCACGAAGGGCCCCGACTTTCCGATCAGGGACTCGACCGGCGTGTCGAACCACGCCTTGCCCCAGCCGGTGTAGCCGCCGACCCCGCCGGCGAACCCGCCCTTGAACTGGGCGAAGGTCGCGCCGTCCTTCTTGAAGTCGACGTTGAGGAAGCCGCCCCCTGCCGCCCCGATGCTGACCATGCAATCGTAGGAATAGGTCGTCGCGGCCAGCTTCTCCGGGCCGGCGCCGAGATGCGCGCGCGCCGCCGTGTTCGCCGCCTCGACCCGCTCCTGCACGTCCGCTTCCAGTACTTCAACGCTCATTTTTGCTTCCTCCGTTTCAGCTACCGAGCGCGCCAGTGGGCCACTCGCAAAACGACAATGCACAGGAAGCGACCGGGGCTCTGTGACCCGCGACACACACGCCGGCGAGAGCCGATACGGCGCGACCGGAGGTTCGGTCCCGCGCGGCGACCGCGGACCGGATCCTTGCGGGGCGCGGGCTCTTCGGCCCGATCCGCGCTAGGATCGGCCAATAATTCGGCAAGGAGAGATGGATGACCGACACGGAGCGCGACTGCCGGCTGGTCCGGCCGGGCGATGAGACCTATGCGGGCAAGCAGGGCTTCGACTACGCCTCTGGCATCTCGGCCGAGAGCGCCGGGGCGCGCGGCATCTGCATGCACCTGCTGACGATCCCGCCGGGAGGCCGGGCGAAGGCGCATATGCACGAGGCCCACGAGACGGCGATCTACACGATCTCCGGCGTCACCGAGATGCATTACGGGGCCCGCCTGGAGCGGCACATGGTCGTTCGCGCCGGCGACATGCTCTATATCCCTGCGGGCATGCCGCATCTGCCGTTCAACCCCGGCCCCGAGCCTGCGGTCGCAGTGATCGCGCGTACCGACCCGAACGAGCAGGAGAGCGTCGTGCTGTTGCCCGAACTCGAGGCGCTGGCCCCGTCGTGACCCGCTTCGCTCGCCCCAGGCGCAGCCTGCCCAACGGAGCATCGATTAACGCTGATCATCGGGACGATGCGCGGATTCTGCCGATGGACTAGCGCCCGGCGGCGCCGCCGGCCGCGCCGACGCGCATCTGCATCATCACCCGCTTCTCGATCCTGGTCGATGGCAACGTGCGTCTCTGGCGGAAGCTGCGCACTCCGTTCGATCCGCGGCCCTGGGCGCGGCAACCGAGCAAGGGCCGAGGCGATGACGCCGGAGGCCGCCGCCCGGCTGGCGGCCCGCTTCGGCGCCAGGCTGACCGGAGTCGAAGCGGGGGCGGGCTCAGGCGGCCGCGTTGGCGCCGATGAACCAGGCGTCCTTGTCGACGGCGCGGCTGACCCCGGTGAAGAGGTCGGCCGTGTCCTCGTCGCCCGCGTCGCTCGCGGCGTCGATGGCGTCGCGCAACTCGGCGCCCAGCGCCATGAAGCGCTCCTTCAGCGCATCGACATGCGCCGGCAGCGCGCTTTCCTCGACCGGATAGGCGTCGAGCGTCGCACGCTCGGCGACGACCTCCAGCGTGCCGCGGGCGAAGCCGCCGAGGATCACCGCGCGCTCGGCCATCAGGTCGGCGCTGTCGCGCAGGCGGTCGGCCACAGCGTCGAGCAGCTCGTGCACGCCGATGAAGCCCGAGCCCTTCAGGTTCCAGTGCGCCTGCTTGACCGCCAGCGCGAGGTCGATCGTGTTGGCGAGGTTCGCGTTCAGGAGCTCGATCATCTCGGCGCGAACGTCCTGGTTCAGGTTTCCAACAAAGTTCTCGGGCATCGAAATCCCCTCCTTGGTTCGGTTGCGGTTCGGATCCGCCTGTGGTCGGCCGGAGAACGGCCGCCGCCGCGTTCGGTTCCGCGCCGCCGCCCATTCCGCCGCCGCTGAGGGCGCGCCGACGTCCCCAGGGCCAGGAGCGGCCGTGCGGATCGCGCGCGACCGGCGGACGGAACGCCGAGGGGGGCCTCGTCGTTTGCAGGCGACACTCTGGGAGCAGCCGATGATCGACGAACGCGACGACGCCATACCGAACAAGACCGGAAACCCCGACCCCGCCGAGTATTCCAACACCTCGAAAGACCCCGAGGACTGGGTCACCGGCGACGAGCCGATGACCGGCGCGCAGGCGTCCTACCTGAAGACGCTGTGCGAAGAGGCCGGCGTCGACTTCGACGAGACGCTGACCAAGGCCGCGGCCTCCGAGCGCATCGACCAGCTGAAGGCCGAGGTGCCGCGCGTCGGCGGCGCATCCGGCCCGCCCGACGCGTGATCGGCGACGGGGGCGCGGCGCCTCGTCACTTCTTCTTCAAGGCGTCCGGCTTGTGCGCGGCCTTGGCGCCTGACTTGTCGCTGCGCACGACGTATTGCGGATCGTCCTCGGACGCGGCCACGGTATGGCCCTTGATCTGCGTGCGGCTGGTCTGTTTCTTCTCGACCGTGCCGTGCGTGCTGCCCTGGCTGGTCTGCCAGGTCACCTTGTCGCCCTTCTTCAGATCCTTCGCCATCACGGCCCCCCGAGTTCGCTTCAGCACAATGCCGGGCCGGTCGCGGGGTTCCACCATGCTCCCCGCATAGGCCGAAGTCAGGTTTCGCACGACATTAGAGCCGGTTAGCCGGTGCTGCCCGAGCATCTCGGGGTATTTCGGCACGATCCGCTGCGCTTTTCCTTGCTTTTCGCGCCCAAATCCGCCATATGAACGCCGCGACGTTACCACGATCGGCCACTGTCTCCGTTACTCGGCTTCAGTCATACGATTTTGCTGACCAAAGCCAGGCTGCCGCACCCTGCGGGCAGCGACTAGACAGGAGACATCACGATGGCCAAGGGCACCGTGAAATGGTTCAACGCCACCAAGGGCTTCGGCTTCATCCAGCCTGAAGGCGGCTCCAAGGACGTGTTCGTCCACATCTCGGCGCTGGAGCGCGCCGGCCTGACGCATCTCGATGACAACCAGAAGGTCACCTTCGACATCGAGTCGGGCCGCGATGGCCGCCAGTCGGCTGCGAACCTGCAGCTGGCCGACTGATCGAGACGACCGACCACGGACTGCGCCGAACCCGGCGCAGTCTTCCATGCCCGGCGCCTGAGGCCGCCAGGCATGAGGCGCGCCACGCGGCTTCGGAGCGTGAGATGCCTCTCCTCCCTCGCCTCATCCAAACAATCCCGATGCTGATCGCGCTGGCTGCCCCCGCCGCCGCCGAGGTCCTGATCGCGCCCGAGGTCGACTTGATCGGCCGCGACCTGGTCGAGCAGGACGTGACGCTTTCCGCAGGCGAAGACCTGCGGGTGGTCCTGCCCGCGCAGCCGGGGACCGGCTTCGCATGGGCTGCGGCGCCCGCCGAGCGGGGGCTGCTGGCGGAGCGGTCCGCGAACTGCCCGCCGCCCGAGCGCGGCGCCGCAGGCGCCCCCGCGCCGGTCTGTTTCGCCTGGACCGCCATCCGCGAGGGCGCGACGCCAATCCGCTTCGTCTACCGGCGCCCTTGGGAGCCAACCGCGCAGGGATCGCTGCGCCTCGATCTGGACGTCCAGATCACGCCCGCGCCCTGACCTTCCCCGCGCACATGAAAGCGCCCGCCCTGGGGGCGGGCGCATAGGCCTGCACAGATCGTCCGGCTCGACGGTCAGGCGCGCTTGCCGGCGCCGGACCGGTTCTCCTCGCGCAGTTCCGGCTGCCGGTTCGCCGAATGATCCTGCCGCTGCTCGGACTGGACGTGCTTGCTGTCCAGACCGCGCTCCTCGCTGTGCTGGGCCTTGTCGCGGTTCGTCAGGATCTCGTTCTCCGGCAGGTCGTCGGGAATGTCGGTCATCGCGCCGCCGCCCGAGCCCTTGCCCTGGACGCCCTTGCCGTGATGCTTTCCGCTCGCGTTCGCCATTTTCTCCTCCTCTGACGGCGACCCTCGGCGCAGGCAAGCGCCGGGGCTCTCATCGAGGACCAACCGCCTGTCGCGCCGCGTGTTCCCGGTGGTGGAGACATTTGACCGAAAGGCGGGGAGAGGCCCGCGTCAGGCCAGCAGCAGCGCCGTCAGCCACAACCCCAGGCCGAAGACCGTATGCGCGATCAGGCCCATGATCCGAGCCTTCGTCGGGTTGGGCGTGCGCGATGCGGCCCAGCCGAGCCCCATGCCCGGATGCAGCAGGAACCAGCCCGCCGTAATGGTGACGATCGCAAATATCCATGCCGGCAGGAAACTCGGCGCCGCCAGCCAGCCCGACCCGACGATCAGCACGAAGACCACGCCGTAGACGATGCCGACGACGTAGTGCGCGGCCCATCCCAGCGCCAGTTCGTGCCGGTAGGCGGGAGCCGCCGCGATGCTGTCGTGGAAGACCTCGCCGTCCTTCAGCCGCCAGAACCAGCGACCGACCGGCGCCCAGTTCGGCTTCGGCTGGCCGAGGCTCGCGAGGCCGAGCGCCCAGACGTCCATCAGGATGGTCGCGCCGAGGCCCATGAGGGCGCCCCGGAAGATCACGTCGAGCATTTCGGGGCGCCTCTGGCAGGGGGTCGCGGGGATCCCCTGCCTAGCAAGATACGGCCGCCCCGGACAAGCGCGTCAGATCATCGCCCAATCGGGGAATGGCCGCGCCGGCGGTCGGCCGGGCGCTGACGGCGGAGGCGAGGCCTCCTTCGGCGGTTTCGTGGTCTGCCCGTTCATCTGCTCGTCGCCTCTGAGAAACGCCGCGTCTTCTGCGCGGCGCCCCCAATTCTTAGCACGAGTTCCTAACCGAAGATTAGGCGCCCCGCGGCCCGGATCAGTCTTCCAACACGAATGTGACTTTCATGTTGACCCGATAGGCGACGACGCGGCCGTCCTCGACATCGACGGTCTGCTCCTGGACCCAGGCTCCCTTGACGTTCTTCAGCGTCTTGACGGCCCGGGCGATGCCCTGCTCGACCGCATCGTCGAAGCTCTGCGTGGACGACGACGTGATTTCCGTAACGCGCGCGACGGTCATGGTCTCCTCCCTTTGTGGTCGTTCCTGTCCGGCCATCCTACACCGGATCGCCTGCGCCCGGCGCCCGATTCGGGGCGCTGGCTTTCCAGTCGCAAATCGACTAGGCTCGTCGCCAAAGATACCGGACTGGAGTAAATCCGGCCGGCCGAGGCAGGCAGTGACATGAATCTGGGCAGGTCCCGATGACCGAAATGGTCTATGGCTCGCTTCCGGCGCGGCCGGGCGAACCGATCATCCCGCATTGGTGGCGCACGATCGACCGATGGTCGCTGGCGGCGATCCTCGGGCTGTTCCTGCTCGGCATGGTGCTGGCGCTGGCCGCCTCGCCGCCGCTCGCGGGCCGCAACGGCCTCGACCCGTTCTACTACGTCTACCGCCAGGCGTTCTTCGGCGCGATGGCGCTGGCGACGATGCTGATCGTGTCGATGCTGAACCCGACGACGCTGCGCCGGCTCGGCGTCCTCGCTTTCCTCGGCGCCTTCGTGGCGCTGGCGCTGCTGCCGGTGCTGGGCACCGACTTCGGCAAGGGCGCGATGCGCTGGTACTCGCTCGGCTTCGTGTCGGTCCAGCCATCCGAGTTCCTGAAACCCGCCTTCGCGGTCTTCGCCGCCTGGCTGATGGCGGCGAGCTACGACGTCGGCGGGCCGCCGGGCAAGACGATGTCTTTCGTGACAGCGGTGATCCTGACGGCGATGCTGGCGCTGCAACCGGACTTCGGCCAGGCCGGGCTGATCATCGCCTGCTGGGCGCTGATGTACTTCGCCGCCGGCGCGCCGGTCGTGCTGCTCGGCGGCGTCGGCGGCGGCGTCATCGCCGTCGGCTGGTTCGCCTACCACAATTCCGAGCATGTCGCCCGCCGCATCGACGGCTTCCTCGCCTCCGAGGTCGATCCGCGCACGCAGATCGGCTACGCGACGAACGCGATCCAGGAGGGCGGCTATCTCGGCGTCGGCATCGGCAACGGCTCGGTCAAGTGGACCCTGCCCGACGCCCATACCGACTTCATCATCGCAGTCGCCGCCGAGGAGTTCGGGCTGATCCTCTGCGTCATCATCATGGCGCTCTATGCGACCGTGGTCGTGCGCTCGCTGCTGCGCCTCGTGCGCGAGCGCGATCCGTTCATCCGCCTCGCCGGCACCGGCCTCGCCGTGCTGCTTGGCATGCAGGCGCTGATCAACATGGGCGTCGCGGTGCGGCTGCTGCCGGCCAAGGGCATGACGCTGCCGCTGATCTCATACGGCGGCTCGTCGTTGATCGCCGCCGGGATCGGGCTCGGCACGCTGCTGGCGCTGACCCGCAAGCGGCCGCAGCACGACGTCGACGACATTCTGGGAAGCCGCTGACATGACCCCTCTGCTCGTCATCGCCGCCGGAGGCACCGGCGGCCACATGTTCCCCGCCCAGGCGCTGGCCGAGGAGATGCTCGCGCGCGGCTGGCGCGTGCGGCTCGCGACCGACGCCCGCGGCGCGCGCTACGCCTCGGGCTTCCCGCCCGCGGTGACGCGCCACGTCACCTCGGCCGCGACCTTCGCGCAGGGCGGCGTCCTGGCGAAGCTCGCCGCGCCCTTCGCGATCGCCGGCGGCGCGGCCGCGCATCTGGCGGCGATGCGGCGCGACCGGCCGGCCTGCGTCGCGGGCTTCGGCGGCTACCCGGCGTTGCCGGCGATGATCGCGGCGACGCTCCTGAAGCTGCCGCGGCTGATCCACGAACAGAACGGCGTGCTCGGCCGCGTCAACCGCGCCTTCGCGCCGCGCGTCGACGCGGTCGCCTGCGGCGTCTGGCCGACGGAGCTTCCCGACGGCGCGCGGCCCGTCCATACCGGCAACCCGGTGCGCGAGTCCGTGCTCGCCCATGCCGGCGCGACCTACGTGCGGCCCGGCGACCATCCGATGTCGCTGCTGGTCATCGGCGGCAGCCAGGGCGCGGGGCTCTTCACGCGCATCATGCCGGCGGCGCTGGCGCTGCTGCCCGAGGAACTGCGCGCGCGGCTCCGGATCGCCCAGCAGGTCCGGCCCGAGGACATGGCCCGCGCGCAGGACGCCTTCGCCGAGCTCGACGTCGAGGCCGAGCTGCGCGCGTTCTTCGACGACGCGCCCGAGCGGCTGGCCGAGGCCTCGCTGGTCATCAGCCGCGCCGGCGCGGGCTCGATCGCCGACATCACCGCGATCGGCCGCCCGGCGATCCTGATCCCCTACCCGCACGCGACAGACGATCACCAGGCCGCCAACGCCGCCGGGCTGGTTTCCGCCGGCGGCGCCTTCGTGATCCGCGAGGACGCCTTGACGCCGGAGGCGCTCGCGACGCACATCGCCGCGATCCTGAGCGACCCGGAGGGCGCAGCCGCGATGGCCGGCGCCAGCCGCGCGCAAGGGCGGCCCGACGCCACGATCGAACTTGCCGAGCTGGTCGAACAGCTGGCCGCCGGACAGACCCGCCGGATCGCGGCCGGTACAGAGGAACGAGCATGAACGGACAGACCCGCCTTCCCCACGACATCGGCGCGATTCACTTCACCGGGATCGGCGGGATCGGCATGTCCGGCATCGCCGAGGTGCTCTTGAACCACGGCTTCGAGGTCCAGGGCTCGGACGTGCGGTCGAGCCCGATCACCGAGCGGCTAGCTGCGAAGGGCGCGCGCATCTTCATCGGCCAGACGGCCGAGAACCTTGGAGAGGCCCGCGTCGTCGTGATCTCGACCGCGATCAAGCCCGGCAATCCGGAGCTCGACGCCGCGCGCGCCCGGAACCTGCCGGTGGTGCGCCGGGCCGAGATGCTGGCCGAACTGATGCGGCTGAAATCCTGCGTCGCGGTCGCCGGCACCCACGGCAAGACGACCACGACCTCGATGGTCGCGGCGCTGCTCGACGGCGGCGGCATGGACCCGACCGTGATCAACGGCGGCGTGATCCGCGCCTACGGATCGAACGCGCGCATCGGCGCGGGCGCGTGGATGGTCGTCGAGGCCGACGAGAGCGACGGCAGCTTCAACCGCCTGCCCGCCGAGATCGCCATCGTCACCAACATCGACCCCGAGCATCTCGACCACTGGGGCGACTTCGACGCGGTCAAGGCCGCGTTCGACGCCTTCGTCTCTTCGGTGCCGTTCTACGGGCTCGCGGTCTGCTGCATCGACCACCCCGAGGTGCAGGCGCTGGTCGGGCGCATCTCCGACCGCCGGATCACGACCTACGGCTTCAACCCGCAGGCCGACGTGCAGGCGCGGAACCTCTCCTTCGAGAACGGCTCGGCCCGGTTCGACGTCGCGCTGAACGCGGAAGGCGCGGTGATCGAGGGCGTGATCCTGCCGATGACGGGCGACCACAACGTCTCGAACGCGCTGGCCGCGATCGCCGTCGCGCGGCACCTGCGGATTCTCGAAGGACGCGATCCGCGAGGCGCTGGCAGGCTTCGAGGGCGTCAACCGCCGCTTCACCCGCGTCGGCGAGTGGAACGGCGTCACGATCATCGACGATTACGGCCACCACCCGGTCGAGATCGCGGCCGTGCTGCGCGCCGCGCGCCAGGCGACCAAGGGCCGCGTCGTCGCCGTACACCAGCCGCACCGCTACACGCGGCTGCGCGATCTCTTCACGCAGTTCTGCGCGTCGTTCAACGACGCCGACGTCGTCGCGATCACCGACGTCTACTCGGCCGGCGAGGCGCCGATCGACGGCGTCAGCCGCGACACGCTGGTCGGCGGCCTGATCGCCCACGGCCACCGCCGCGCGCTGCCGCTCGCCGGAGAGGACGCGCTCGCGGGCTTCGTGCGCGCCGAGTGCCGCCCCGGCGACATGCTGGTCTGCCTCGGCGCCGGCACGATCACCGCCTGGGCCAACGCGCTGCCGGCGCGGCTGGGCGAGGAGAACGGCGCGAAGGAGAAGGTGGAGGCTTGAGGCGAGGGGGGTCAGCAAGCACATTATTGAGGTTTCATCGAAATGAACCTAACAACGCTTGCGCCTCCTGCAAGATATACAGGAACCACGCATTGGCTACTATCAGGAAATGGAGCCGTCAAGATGGAAGCGCGCGTGCAGACAGAGACGCCAATATTCACGATCGGCTATGAAAAATCCACAATTGACGAATTTGTCAGCCGTCTGGCCGAAGCAAAAATTGATGTATTGGTAGATGTTCGGGAGCTACCTTTATCTCGCAAGAAGGGCTTTTCAAAGAATAGGCTGAACGCCGCCGTAAGAGTGGCTGGAATAGATTATCTGCATGTCAAAGCCCTAGGCGACCCCAAACCGGGCAGAGACGCCGCCCGCGCTGGCAACCATGGCCTTTTCGTTGAAATTTTTACGGAGCATATGGACGGGAAAGTCGCGCAAAGAGCCCTAACCGAACTTGCCGAAGCCGTCAGGGGCAAGCGAGTTTGTTTAACCTGCTTCGAGCGCCACCATGAAGGCTGTCACCGGAAGATCGTTGCTGAGCGACTGTCGGCCCTTGTCGGCGCGCCGATTGAGCATATCGCCGTGAACTGACCTTGGGCGACTGGCAAGACCCTGTTCAGCTCTGTGTTATCGTCAAGGCTGCGCCGGAGACGGGGCAGACCCACGGAGAGACAGTTTGCGTTGCTGGGATTGACGTCTATGGGAATTGGCATCGGCTTTATCCGATGCCGTTTAGGCTTTTACGGCGGAACCAGCGCTTCAATCGCTGGGACATCATAAGCATTCGGTGGCGCACTGCTGCCCCCAAGGATGTGCGTCTTGAAAGCAAGCGCGTAGATCACGAGTCACTTGAGATAGTCCGCAAACTGAAGACGTCTGAGCGCCATGAATTTGCGCGACGTGCCATTGTGGACAGTTTGAAAGAGGAAAAAGCCAAGGGTCGTTCCTTCGCACTGATCCGACCAGAGAATCCTCAATTTTTGATTCGACGGTTAAGTGACGCTGCAAGGATGAAAAGCCAGAGGCGTCGTAACACGCTTCTCAGCCAGACAGACATGTTCTCGGGAGATAACAGCGTTCTAACGCCCGACGTCGCCCCATTTTCCTTCCACTATCGATTTGTGCATGAAGGAAGCACACTCACGCACACATGTATCGACTGGGAAACGGAGCGAACGTTCTTCAAGTGGCGTGACTTGTACGGCGAGCAAGAGACGTTGAACAAGATGCGCGAAAAATGGGGGCAAGATATGCCTGCACGCGGCATTGCCTTCGCCATGGGCACGCACCGCGTGAAAAAATTCAATAAGTGGCTACTGTCTGGTGTCATCCGGGTTGATCATTCAGTGCAGCCGAACCTCATCTGACTGTAGGTTGAGATACGTCACGTCGCGATTTGTCCATCCAGGGCATTCATTCTTCGAGCCGCGACCGATAGAGATTCGGACCAGATGTCCGAGACGCAACTTGAGAGGATCGCCGCATGACCGTTGTGCTTGCCACCGTGTGCCGGGATGGAGTTGTGCTCGGCTCGGATTCGCAGATCACCGACAAGGGGCGCGGCATGACCTATCCCGCCGAGAAGCTTCACCCGTTGGGCAAGTCGGCGGCCTGGGGCGGCAGCGGCGCGCGATCGGTGCTGACGGAAGTGGAGCGCTGTTTCAATGAGAACAGCGCGGCGATCCTCGAGGCGCCCGACATGGGCGCGCGCTGCAGGGACAGGTCCTGCCGATCCTTCGCCACCACTACGACACGTTCATCCCGGACGTGCCCGGCGAGGAAGGCGGCGGAACGCCGTCGGCTTACGTCATGGCCGCCGGATGGCGCGACGGCGAGCCGTGGATCATCGAGATCACCCCCTCGGGCATGATCGGGCACTACGCGGATATCGGTTTTCATGCCATCGGCAGCGGCGCCGCGATGGCGCAGCAGGCCGGTTCGCTGCTGTCCCACTTCCACCTGGCCGAACGGTCGGTGAGCTTCGGGTGCGCGGCTGTCCTGCGCGTCCTGCAGGCGCTCGACCTGACCTCCGCCAGCGTCGGCAGGCCCTTCAACCTCTGTCGGATCGACAAGAAGGGCGCCCACCACCTCGACGAGAAGGAAATCGAGGAGGTCAGCGACGTCGTGCGTCGCTGGGAGGACGCCGAACAGGCCGTCATAGCCGACATGTTCGCTTGATTACCGCTGGTCGTCCGCAGGGCGGTCCCGCTCGTACCGCCGCTCCAGCGGGAACGGGGGCAGCCAGCTTTCGCGGCGGATGGTCCAGAGCTCGTAGGTCGGGGCGAACCGGTCGGGGGCGTCGAGGGCGCCGAGGTTGACCTCGGTCTCGTCGCCGCTGCGGCCGAAGACAGGGGAGCCGCAGGTCGGGCAGAAGTGGCGGTCGCGGAAGGCGCGGGTCTCGCCGGTCACCGTCACCGCGTCGGCCGGGAAGATCGCCGAGGCGTGGAACAGCGCGCCGTGGTGCTTGCGGCAGTCGAGGCAGTGGCAGAGGCCGACCCGGTGCGGGCGGCCCGTCGCCGTCAGGCGGACCGCGCCGCAGAGGCAGCCTCCGGTGACCATGTCCATCGCGCGTCTCCTCTCCCGGCGCGGCGCCGGACCTTTCGCGCAGGTTAACGCGACCCTGAAAGTCGAGCGATATCAATCCCAATTCTGCCTGGGCACGCGTGCCCGCCGGTGAACTCGGCTCCGCGGGAAGCGGGGCCTTCCCCTTGCCAAACGCGCGCGGCTCGTCCAAGCGATCGGCATGACCGGAACCCTGACGCCGATGCCCCCGACCCGTGGACCTCTGACTGCTGGCCGGTCGATGGCGGAGCTGACCTGGCTGCGGGTCGGCGGGCCCGCGGACTGGTTCTTCCAGCCCGCCGACGAAGCGGACCTGGCGGGTTTCCTGGCCGCGCTGCCGCCGGAGGTGCCGGTTTTCCCGATGGGCGTCGGCTCGAACCTGATCGTGCGCGACGGCGGCGTCGAGGGCGTCGTGATCCGGCTCGGGCGCGGCTTCAACGGCATCCGGATCGAGGGCGGCCGCGTCGTCGCCGGCGCCGCTTCCCTCGACGCCCATGTCGCGCGGCGCGCGGCCGAGGCCGGGATCGACCTCACGTTCCTGCGCACGATCCCCGGCTCGATCGGCGGCGCCGCCCGGATGAACGCGGGCTGCTACGGAACCTACACCGCCGACGCCTTCGTCTCGGCCCGGGCGATCACACGGGCGGGCGAGGCCGTCGACCTCGGCCCGGCCGAGATGGGGTTCGCCTACCGCTCGACCGCGCTCGACCCGGACCTCGTGATCACCGAGGTCACGCTGGCCGGTCCGCGCAACGACCCGGAGGCGCTGGCCGTGAGGATGGCCGAGCAGATCGCCCGGCGCGACGCGAGCCAACCCACACGCGAGCGCTCCGCCGGGTCCACCTTCCGCAACCCGGCCGGCTTTTCCTCGACCGGACGGCCGGACGACGTGCACGATTTGAAGGCCTGGCGGCTGATCGAGGACGCCGGACTGAAGGGCGCAACCCTGGGTGGAGCCCAGATGTCGCCGAAGCACGCGAACTTCCTGGTCAACGCCGGCGGCGCCTCGGCGGCGGACCTTGAGGGTCTCGGTGAGCAGGTGCGAAAAAGGGTTTGGGAATCAAGCAGAATAGCGCTAGAGTGGGAGATAATGCGGATCGGAAGATCCGGTCCGCAGACAGGCGACCCCGACCAAGGCTGACAAACGGCCGCAGGGGCGGACTATGAGGCGGGCATGTCGAGCAGGACAAGCGCCCGCATCGCGTTGCTTATGGGCGGCCGCTCGGCCGAGCGCGAGGTATCGCTCTCGTCGGGCCGCGAATGTGCGATCGCGCTGCGGAACGAAGGATTCGACGTCGTCGAGATCGACGCGGGGCCTGATCTCGCGCACGACCTGAAGGTCGCCGCGCCCGACGTCGCGTTCAACGCGCTGCATGGCCGCTGGGGCGAGGACGGTTGCGTCCAGGGCCTGCTCGAGTGGCTCGGCATTCCCTACACCCATTCCGGCGTGCTGGCCTCGGCGCTCGCGATGGACAAGGCGCGCGCCCGCACCGCCTTCGCCGCCGCCGGCCTGCCGATCGCCCGCGGCATGGTCGCCGACCGCGACGCGGTCTCGGCGGCGCACCCGATGGAGCTTCCCTACATCGTCAAGCCGATCAACGAAGGCTCGTCGGTCGGGATCTACATCCTGCTCGAGGGCGCGAACGGGCCGCCGAAACTCGGCGCCGACATGCCCGAGCAGGTGCTGGTCGAGGAATACGTGCCCGGCCGGGAGCTGACGACGACCGTGATGGGCGGCCGCGCGCTTGCGGTGACCGACATCCAGTCGGACGGCTGGTACGACTACCACGCCAAGTACGCGCCGGGCGGGTCGCGGCACGTGATCCCGGCGGAGATCCCGGCCGAGATCACCGAGGCATGCCTGGACTACGCGCTGCGGGCGCACCAGGCGCTCGGCTGCCGCGGACTCAGCCGCACAGATTTTCGGTGGGACGACAGCCGCGGCCTAGACGGGCTCGTCGTGCTAGAGACCAACACCCAGCCTGGCATGACGCCGACCTCGCTGGCGCCGGAACAGGCGGCGCATTATGGCCTGAGCTTCGGCGACCTGATGCGCTGGATGGTGGAGGACGCGTCATGCTCCCGCTGACCCGCATGACCGCACGCCCGCGCCGCGATCCGGCGCCGTCACGGCTGCGCTACAAGCTGACCCGGCTCTGGCTGCGGCCATCCTTCCGCCGTCTGGTCAATTTCGGCGTGCCGATGCTGGCGGGCCTGCTCGCGGCCTGGACGCTAGCGGCGGAACTGGACCTGAAGGGCCGCGCCGTCGAGACCTTCGCAAGTTTCCGCGAGGCGCTGATCGACCGGCCCCAGTTCCTGATCACCCGCATGGAGATCCCCGACGTTAGCGCCGATCTCGCCGAGCAGATCCGCGAGGCGTCTTTCGTCACGCTGCCCGTCAACTCGCTCGAGGTCGACGTCGCGTCGGTCCGCGCCAGGGTCGAGGCGCTTGCTGCCGTCGAGCGCGCGCGGGTGCGCGCCGTCGCTGGCGGCGTCCTCGAGATCCGCGCGATCGAGCGCATCCCGGTGATCGTCTGGCGCAACGAGGGCAGTGTGCTGCTGCTCGACCATTCCGGGGTCCGCGTGGCCGAGGTCGACAGCCGGCTGCGGCGGCCCGACCTGCCGCTGATCGCCGGCGAGGGCGCGGACGCCCATGTGCCGGAGGCGCTGGCGCTGCTGGCCGAGGCGCGCCCGGTCGCGGACCGGATCCGCGGGCTGGTCCGGATGGGCGAGCGGCGCTGGGACGTCGTCCTCGACCGCGACCAGATCGTCCGGCTGCCGGAGGCCGATCCGGTGGCGGCGCTGCGCCGGGTGATGGCGCAAAACCTCGGCGAGCAGCTTCTGGCGCGCGACATCGCCGTGGTCGACCTGCGCAACCCCGAGCGGCCGATGCTGCGGCTTACCGAACACGCGCTGGCGGAGCTGGAGCGGCTGAAGACCATGATGGAAGGAGAAGACGCATGAGGCGAGAGCTTTACGAGGTGCAGCGCGCGATGCGGGCGCGGCGCGAGGCGGCGCTGAAGCGCGGCGTCATCGCGGTGCTCGACATCGGCACCTCGAAGGTGGCCTGCCTCGTGCTGCAGTTCGTGCCCGAGAGTGATTTCGAGGACGGGCCGGAGGCGCGCCCGACGCTGACCCAGGGCGCGTTCCGCGTCATCGGCGCCTCGAACACCCGCTCGCGCGGCGTCGCCTTCGGCGAGATCTCGGCGATGGAGGAATGCGAGCGCGCGATCCGCACCGCGATCCAGGCCGCGCAGAAGATGGCGGCGCTGCGCGTCGACCACGTGATCGTGTCCTTCTCCGGCGGCCGGCCGCGCTCCTATGGCTGCACCGGCGAGACCGAGGTGCTGAACGGCGCGGTCGCCGAGCGCGACATCGGCCATGTCCTCGCCGCCTGCGACATCCCCGACTACGGCGACGGCCGCGAGGCGCTGCATGCGCTGCCGGTCAACTTCTGCCTCGACGCGCGGACCGGGCTCTCCGACCCGCGCGGCCAGATCGGCAAGATTCTCGCCGTCGACATGCACCTGCTGACGATCGCCGCCACGCCGCTGCGCAACGTGCTGCACTGCATCCGCCGCTGCGACCTGGAGCTCGCCGGCGTCGCGGTCGCGCCCTATGCAAGCGGCCTCGCGAGCCTCGTCGAGGACGAGCAGGAGCTCGGCGCGGCCTGCATCGACATCGGCGGCGGCGTGACCGGCATCTCGGTCTTCGTGCGCCGGCAGATGATCTACGCCGACACGGTCCGGATGGGCGGCTGCCACGTCACCTCGGACATCTGCCAGGGCCTGCAGGTCTCGATGCAGGACGCGGAGCGGCTGAAGACGATGCATGGCGGGCTGATCGCCACTGGCCTCGACGACCGCGAGATGATCGAGCTGCCGTCGATCCTCGGCGACTGGGACCACGACCGCCGCCAGATCTCGCGCTCGGAGCTGATCGGCGTCATGCGCCCGCGCATCGAGGAGATCCTCGAGGAGGTGCGCGCCCGGCTCGACGCGTCGGGCTTCGAGTACCTGCCGTCCCAGCGCGTCGTGCTGACCGGCGGCAGCGCGCAGATCCCCGGCCTCGAGATCATCGCGCAGCACGTGCTCGGCCGGCAGTGCCGGGTCGGCAAGCCGCTGCGCGTCCAGGGCCTGCCGCAATCGGCGACCGGCGCCGCGTTCTCGACCGCGGTCGGCCTCGCGATGCACGTGTCCCATCCCCAGGACGAATGCTGGGACTTCGAGATGCCCGCGGACCGGCACGGAGCGCGTCGCGTTTCCCGGGCTTTGCGGTGGTTCAAGGAGAACTGGTAAAATGTTGCAGTTCTTCGGGACGATAGACGAGGATGTTGTGATGCTCCACAAGATATTGCGCTCGGAAGGCGAAATATGCGTGACCCTAGCGTCGCGATCCGGTAGATCTTCGAATCGAACATGGTGAATTCGCAGGCGCAGCCGGCGCAGCGGCAGAGGCAGGGGCAAACAGGACAGGCGGATGACAAAATGGCGCTAAATCTCAGCATCCCGGTGCAGAACGATCTCAGCCCCCGCATCACCGTCATCGGCGTGGGCGGCGCCGGCGGCAATGCGGTCAACAACATGATCGACAAGCAGCTCGAGGGCTGCGAGTTCGTCGTCGCGAACACGGACGCCCAGGCGCTCCAGCAGAGCCAGGCGACCAACAAGCTCCAGCTCGGCGCGCGCGTGACCGAGGGCCTCGGCGCGGGGGCGCGGCCCGAGGTCGGTGCGGCGGCGGCCGAGGAATTGATCGAGGACATCGTCGAGCGGCTGTCGGGCTGCCACATGTGCTTCATCACCGCCGGCATGGGCGGCGGCACCGGCACCGGCGCGGCCCCGATCATCGCGAAGGCTGCCCGCGAGATGGGCATCCTGACGGTCGGCGTCGTGACCAAGCCCTTCCAGTTCGAGGGCGCCCGGCGGATGAAGCAGGCCGAGAGCGGCGTCGACGAGCTGCAGAGCCACGTCGACACGCTGATCATCATCCCGAACCAGAACCTTTTCCGGCTCGCCAACGAGAAGACGACCTTCACCGAGGCATTCCAGCTCGCCGACGACGTGCTCTATCAGGGCGTCAAGGGCGTGACCGACCTGATGGTTCGGCCCGGCATCATCAACCTCGACTTCGCCGACGTCCGCTCGGTGATGAACGAGATGGGCAAGGCGATGATGGGCACCGGCGAGGCCTCGGGCGAGGACCGCGCGGTCCAGGCCGCCGAGAAGGCGATCGCCAACCCGCTGCTCGACGAGATCAGCCTCAAGGGCGCGAAGGGCGTGCTGATCAACATCACGGCCGGCCCGGACCTGACGCTGTTCGAGCTCGACGAAGCCGCGAACCGCATCCGCGCCGAGGTCGACCCGGAAGCCAACATCATGGTCGGCTCGACGCTCGACCCCGAGATGGCCGGCGTCATGCGCGTCAGCGTCGTCGCCACCGGCATCGACGCGGTCGCGAAGTCCGAGGCGATGCCGACGCGCCGCACGGTCGTCGAGCCGCTGGCCGCCCCCTCCCCGGCGCCGGCCCGTCAGGCCGCCGCCGCGGCAGCCCGCATGCCGGCCCCCGTCCAGGCGCCTGCGCCTGCGCCGGCCGCCGCGCACTTCGCGGACCATCAGGTGGCGCAGACCGGCGACGACGGCCGGGGCGAGCTTTTCGCCGAGCCGGCCGCCGAGGCCCGGGTGCCGCAGCCGGCCGCGACCGACTCGCGCCGGTCCGTCGATCCGTCGCCGGAGGCGCTGTCGCGGCTCCAGCGCGCGGTCCAGAACGTGCCGAAGGCCGCGCCGATGGCGCAGTCGGCCGAGCCCCGCGCCCGTGAAGCGGATCGCGGCAGCCGGATGACGATCAACAGCCTGATCCACCGCATGACCGGCCAGGTCGGCCGCGAAGACGTGCCGGAGCGGCCGCGCCTCAGCGAGCCGAAGCCGATGCGCTCCGCAGCTCCGGCCGAGCCGGACTACGACGACAACGAGCGCGAACGCGCTGACATACCGGCCTTCCTCAGGAGGCAGGCCAACTGATCGGGGAACCGAGTTTGCTGCTTGCGCTGTAGCCTGCTTTCACCTCCCCAGACGGGCGTCCGAATTACTCGGGCGCCCTTTTTCGTTGGACTATGCGCGGATCGAGTCCGGCGTCCTGCTCAAAGGCGGCGCAGCGGCGAGCTTGCAGTCCGGCAGCGCGTTGACGTGGCGACAGATCCGCCCGATCCTGCGAGCGATGGGAGCTCACGAAAATCGGTTCTGCCGGATCGACGTCGCGGGTCAGGAGACTCGGATCGGAGGTGGGGAAGCGCGGCTCCCTTGGTGGAGCTTCGGCAAGACAGTCATCGCGGCGCTGGCGCTGGTGCCGGCGGAGCAGCGGGCGCTGAAGCTCGACGCGCCGATCCGGGGGCGGTCCTGGACTTTGCGCCAGCTCCTCGGCCACACCGCAGGCCTCCCCGACGATGGCGGGCTTGACGCGTACCGCCGCGCCGTCGCTGCGGGCGAGCCGGCATGGCCGCGCGAACATGTCATGGAGATCGCTCTCGCCGGCGGCGTTCTCTTCGCGCCCGGCGCAGGTCGGGCATACTCGAACATTGGATACATGCTGGCGGTCGCGGAGATCGAGCGCGCGTCGCAACGGCCGCTGAGCGAGCTCGTCGCCACGCTGATCGTTCAGCCGCTGGAGCTGCGGAGCTTGAGGCTGGCGGAGCCGTGTTCGGCCGCGCCGCCCGGCTATGTTCCGAACTCGATTTGTCACGGCTGCCTTCTCGAAATCGCACAGGATGCCGCGCGCCTGCTGCGCTCCCTCGTGGACGGCCGCCTGATCCGCCGTGTCTCGCTTCAAGCGATGCAGGAGGCGCGCCCCCTCGGCGGCGCAATGCAGGGCAGGCCCTGGAACACGTATGGCTATGGGCTGGGAGTGACATGTGGCGTGATGGCTGGAGCTGGCAGGGCGATCGGCCATTCGGGCGGGGGCTCTTCCAGTGTCTGCGCAGTCTACTGGTTTCCCGATCCGGACGACCAGCCAGTCATTGCCGCATTCGTGCAGGGCGGCGCCGAACGCGCGGCCGAGGCCGCCGTGGCAGGCAGCGCGCGCCTAGCGCCGGCGGGACCTATATGCTGACGCATCCGCAACTCGCCGCGCTGGCGGTCGTCCTCCACCAAGGTCGACTGCTGCTCGTGCGCCGCCGCAACGAGCCCGACGCCGGATTGTGGGGCTATCCGGGAGGCCGGGTGGAACTGGGCGAGACGGCCATGGCTGCGGCCGCCCGCGAGTTGCTCGAGGAAACGTCCGTTCGCGCGGCGCCGCGCGCATATCTCGACAATCTGGACATCATCCTGCGGGACAGCACGGGCGACGTTTCGGTCCACTACCTGCTGGCCGCGGTTCTCTGCGACTATGTCGAGGGCAGCCCGGTCGCCGCGGACGACGTCTCCGACGCGGCCTGGGTGCCATTCGAGGAAGTGCGTGCCGGAAAAATCGCCATGAGTTCTGACGTGGGCAGGTTACTCGACCTGGCCTCGTCCCGCGCCAGCCGACCGGAGCCGGCGGGCCGGGCTGGAAACGATTGCACAGGCTTAGCGTGATCTCAATTTCTTATTGTTTTTCAAATTCTTACGGATGTCACAATCAGTCACAAAGCTTGATTTGTTGCACGTGCGTGAACTCCTTATGTTCGTGAAAGAGCAGGCGGGATCCGTTCAGAAGATCCGCGCAATGAAAAGCGAAGGGACCGGCGATGTTGAGGACAGTCAGGCAGGATATAGCTTTCGTCGGCACCGGGCTGCACAGCGGCCGGCCTGTGCGGATGATCGTGCGCCCCGCCGCTGCCGGGGGCATCCGCTTCCGCCGCACCGACGTCGTCGATCGCGACAATGTCGTGCCCGCGCGTTACGATTTTGTGAACGACACGCGCCTGAACACCCGGCTCACCAACGCGGCCGGCGTGTCGGTCTCCACCGTTGAGCATGTAATGGCGGCGCTGGCCGGCACCGGCGTATGGAACGCGATCATCGACATCGACGGCCCCGAAGCACCGATCATGGATGGCAGCGCGCGGCGGTTCGTGCAGAAGATCATCGCGACTGGCCTACGTCACCTGCCGGGTCCGATGCGCGCGATCCGCGTCCTGGAGACGGTCCGCGTGTTCCAGGACGGCGCGTGGGCCGAGCTGTCGCCCGCGCCGACGCTCAGCATCGACTTCGAGATCGACTTCGCGGTCGGCGCCATCGGGCGTCAGGCGAAGGCGCTGGACATGGGCAACGGCGTGTTCGTGCGCGAGCTTGCCGACTGCCGCACCTTCTGCCTCCGCTCGGACGTCGAGGCGATGCAGGCGCATGGCCTCGCGCTGGGCGGTTCGCTCGACAACGCGATCGTCGTCGACGGCGACGAGATCCTGAACCCCGAGGGTCTGCGCCGCTCGGACGAGTTCGTGCGGCACAAGATGCTGGACGCGCTCGGCGACATGGCGCTGGCCGGCGCGCCGATTCTCGGCGCGTACCGTGGCGTCCGGGCTGGTCACGGAGTAACCAACGCGCTGCTGCGTCGCCTGTTCGCGACGGAGACCGCGTGGACGGACGTGGCGCTGGACGCCGAGACCGCGAAGACCCTTCCTGGCGCCGGCGTGGCGCTCGAAGACCTGCGCCGCGCAGGCTGATCGGAAGAAGCCAAGCAGGCAGAACCGGGCGGCGCAACCTCTCCAAAGGCTGCGCTTTCGCTTTTCCACCCTACTGGAACATGCTAACCGTTCGGCCGGCCGCGGGCGGGACCGTCCCGGCCGGGACCGCAGAGGGAAGGCATGAAGATCGCTCGACGCACCGGCCACCGGTTGTCGCTGGCATTTGCGCTCGGAGCCGCCCTAGCGCTGTCTGCCTGCTCCTCCCAGCGTGACACACCCGTGGAGAACCGCTCGGCACAGGAGATCTTCCTCGACGCCGAGGCGCTCCTGGCCAGCAATCAGCCGCGAGAGGCCGCGGAGATGTTCGACCAAGTCGAGCGTCTGTACCCGTATTCCGAATGGGCGAAGCGGGCGATGCTGATGTCGGCCTTCGCCTATCACGAGGGCGCGCTCTATGCCGAGAGCCGCGCAGCCGCCGACCGCTACCTCGCCTTCTTCCCGGCCGACGCCGACGCGCCCTACGCGCAGTTCCTGATCGCGCTCAGCTATTACGACCAGATCGTCGACATCGGCCGCGACCAAGCGAACACGTTCGAGGCGCTGCAGGAGATGCGCGACATCATCGAGCGGTATCCGGAAAGCGACTATTCGGCCTCGGCTCAGATGAAGTTCGAGCTCGCGCTCGACCATCTTGCCGGCAAGGAAATGGAAGTCGGCCGCTTCTACCTCGGCCGCGGCCACTACACGGCGGCGATCAACCGCTTCCGCGTGGTGGTGGAAGATTACCAGACTACCACGCACACGCCCGAGGCGCTGCATCGGCTGGTCGAGGCGTATCTGTCGCTAGGGCTTCTGCCGGAAGCGCAGACCGCGGCGGCGATCCTCGGCCACAACTTCCAGGGCTCGCAGTGGTATGCGGACAGCTACGCGCTGCTCGCCGGCCAGGGCGTGCGCCCGGCCGATGTCGGCCAGGGCTGGCTGAACCAGGTCTACCGGCAGGTCATCCAGGGCAGATGGCGCTGACGCCGCGCGCCGCGGAACCGGCATGCTGCAGGTCCTGACCATCCGCGACATGGTGCTGATCGAGGAGGCGGAGCTGCGGTTCCGCGCCGGCCTCAACGTGCTGACCGGCGAGACCGGGGCCGGCAAGTCGATCCTGCTCGACAGCCTCGGCTTCGTGCTCGGCTGGCGGGGCCGCGCCGATCTGGTGCGCGCCGGCGCCGAGCGCGGCGAGGTCACCGCCGAATTCCTGCTCGACCCCGATCACCCGGCGCGCGCCGTGCTGCGCGACGCCGGCCTGCCGGACGACGACGAGCTGATCCTGCGCCGCACGGTCGGCGGCGAGGGCCGCAAGCAGGCCTATGTCAACGACCGCCGCGTCGCCGCCGACACGCTGCGCGCGCTGTCCGAGCGGCTCGTCGAGCTGCATGGACAGGCGGACGACCGCGGCCTGCTCGACCCGCGCGGCCACCGGGCGCTGCTGGACGCGTTCGCGGGCGGCGAGGCCGACCTCGCCGCCGTGCGCGCCGCCTGGACCGAACGGTCGCGCGCTGCCCGCGATCTCGCCGCCGCGCGCACGCGGCTCGAGGACGCGGCGCGCGACGCCGAGTACCTCGCCCATGCCGCCGCCGAGATCGAGGATCTGGCCCCCGAGCCCGAGGAGGAGCCTGCGCTCGACGCCCGCCGGCGCAGGCTGCAGGCCGCCGAGCGCATCCGCGAGGAAGTCGCGCGCGCCGCCCAGGCGCTTGGCCCGGACGGCGCCGAGGGCCGCCTGATCGACGCGCTGCGCTGGCTCGAGCACGCGGCCGGTCAGGCCGATGGCGCGCTCGATCCGGCGATCGACGGCGTCGGCCGGGCGCTCGCCGAGCTTGGCGAGGCCGCGCGTTCGGTCGAGGACGCGCTCGCCGAGGGCGGCGCCGATCCCGGCGAGCTGGAGCGGGTCGAGGAGCGGCTGTTCGCCTACCGCGCGCTGGCGCGCAAGCACAACGTCCTGCCCGAGGCGCTGCCCGAACTCGGCGCCGACCTGCGCGCGCGCCTCGACGCGATCGACGCCGGCGCGGCGGACATCGCCGCGCTCGAGGCCCGCGTCGACGAGACCGAGCGCGCCTATGCGACCGCGGCGGCGGCGCTGTCGGCGCGCAGGCAGGGCGCGGCTGCGCGGCTCGACGCGCAGATGGCGGTCGAACTGCCGCCGCTGAAGCTCGACCGGGCGGTCTTCGTCACGGGCGTGGAGCCGGCCGAACCGGGCCCCGACGGCGCGGACGGCGTCGCGTTCACCGTCGCGACCAACCCCGGCGCAGCCCCCGGCCCGATCGGGCGCATCGCGTCGGGCGGCGAGTTGTCACGCTTTCTGCTGGCGCTGAAGGTCTGCCTCAGCGGCCGGTCGGACGGCCTGACGCTGATCTTCGACGAGATCGACCGCGGCGTCGGCGGCGCCACCGCGGACGCGGTCGGCCGCCGCCTCGCGGCGCTCGGCGGCGCCGGTCAGGTCGTCGTCGTCACCCATGCGCCGCAGGTCGCGGCGCGGGGCGTCAACCACTGGCAGGTCGGCAAGTCCGTCGATCGCGACGGCGCGCGGACAGACGTGACGCGGCTCGACGACGCCGCGCGGATCGAGGAGATCGCCCGGATGCTCGCTGGCGACACGATCACCGACGCCGCGCGCGACGCCGCGCGGGCGCTGCTCGCCGGCTGACCAGCGCCCGGCCCGGATCGGCCGGTCTCATACCAGCGCACGCTGATGCGGACTCACGCCGGGGATTCCCAAAGCCGTCAAAGTCTGAATCCATGGAGCGAACCAGAGGGAGGTTCGCCATGGCTGCTGCGGTGTTGCTGCGAGATGATTTCGACGGGCCTGCTCTTCGACGGCTGGCGAAGGGCACGAAGGACGCGGCGCAGGCGCGCCGGCTTCTCGCGCTCGCGGAGATCCGCGACGGGGGGTCCCGCGCTGATGCGGCGCGGGTCGGCGGGGTCGGTCTGCAGACGATCCGCGACCGGGTGCTGCGCTTCAACGCCCGGGGGCCTGCCGGGCTGATCGACGGCAAGGCGCCGGGCAACGCATCCAAGCTTGACGATGCCCAGCGTCAGGCGCTTGCCGCCATCGTCGAGCGCGGCCCGATCCCGGCCATCCATGAGGTGGTGCGGTGGCGGCTGGCCGATCTCGCGCAATGGATATGGGAGGGCGAGCCATTGTCCGCCATTGGTCCGAGGACAATGGCGAGCGGCATCTCGCTCAGCGAGACCACGGCGGGCCGCGAGCTGCGTGCTCTTGGCTACCGGAAGATCCCGGCCCGCCCGCGCCACTACGCGCAGAACGGGCCGGCCATCGACGACTTCGAAAAAAACTTCCGGCCGAACCGGACGAGATCCGCAAAAGGCTCCCGGCCGGAACCGAGATAGAGCTGTGGTGGCAGGACGAAGCCCGCGTCGGGCAGAAGAACTCAATCACCCGCCGCTGGGCCAGGCGTGGAACCCGGCCCCGGGCGCCGCACGACCAGCGCACCAAGTGGGCGTACATCTTCGGCGCGATCTGCCCGAAGAAGGGCAAGGGCGCCGCGCTGGTCATGCCCTGGTGCGACACCCCGGCGATGACCGCCCACCTGGCCGAGATCGGCGCAGCCGTCGATCCCGGCGCCCATGCCGTGCTGATGCTCGATCAGGCCGGATGGCACATGTCCGCCAAGCTCGCCGTCCCGGCCAACATCACCCTGCTTCCGCTGCCGCCCCGATCGCCGGAGCTGAACCCTGTCGAGAACGTCTGGCAGTTCATGCGCGAGAACTGGCTCTCGAACCGGGTCTTCAAATCCTACGACGACATCGTTGCCCTCTGCTGCGACGCATGGAACAACCTCATCGACCGACCATGGAAGATCATGTCCATCGGAATGCGCCAATGGGCCCATGGGTGAAGATCAGCGCAGGTTGGTATCAGATCTGCTCGACCGTCACGCCGTCGCCATGGAAGGCGATGTAGCCGGCGATCCGCTCGGCTTCGGCCGCCGGGGTCTCGTAGGACCAGGCCGCGTCGGGCAGCGGCCCGCTCTTGGCGACGATATGGTAATACGTCGCCTCCCCGAACCGCGGCGACGCGAACCGCGTCTCCGACCGCTCCAGGAACGGCATCCCGAGGTCCGCGCGCGGGAAGTAGACGACCGGCGTCATGTCGCCGTCGAGAAGCTCGAGCGCGTCGGAGCTCTCGCCGAGAACGGCTCCGCCGGCGCGCACGACCCAGGTTCCCTCGGCGGCCTGTATGCGAAATCTCTGCGTCAGCATGGGCATCTCCTGCTTTGGCGGCGCAGCATACAGCGATCCGCCCGCATGAAAAGGCCGGAGGCCGCCGCCGGCCCCGCCTCACAGCGGCGCGCAGGCCGCCCGCAGCCAGTGCGCCGTCTCCGGCGAGACCCGCGGCTCCAGCGCCTGCTGCACGCGCCGGTGGTACGCGTCGAGCCAGTCGCGCTCGCCCGGCTCGAGCAGGTCCGCGTCGATCAGGCGGCGGTCGATCGGCGCCAGCGTCAGCGTCTCCCAGGACAGCATCCGCCGGTCGCCGCCCTCGGGCGTCTCGGCCGGCCGCACGACCGCCAGGTTCTCGATCCGGATGCCGAACGCGCCTTCGCGGTAGTAGCCGGGCTCGATCGACAGGATCATGCCGGGCAGGATCGGCTCGCCCGAGCGCCGCGACAGCGACGCCGGCCCTTCGTGCACCCCCAGATAGCTGCCGACGCCGTGCCCGGTGCCGTGGTCGTAGTCGAAGCCCGCGCTCCACAGCGCCGCCCGCGCGGCCATGTCGATCTCGCGGCCGGCGAGGCCCTCGGGCCAGCGCAGCCGGCTCATCGCGATCAGCCCCTTCAGCACCCGCGTGAACGGCCCGGCCGCGCCCTCGGGCGGCGCGCCGATCGCGACCGTGCGCGTGATGTCGGTCGTGCCGTCCTCGTACTGGCCGCCGCTGTCGACCAGCAGCAGCTCGCCCGGCGAGACCCGTCGGTCCGAGGCCTCGGTGACCCGGTAATGCACGATCGCGCCGTTCGGCCCCGAGCCGCTGATCGTGTCGAACGAGATGTCGCGCAGTGCGCCGGTCCCGACGCGGATCGCCTCCAGGCGCCGGACCACGTCGATCTCGCTGAGCCCGCCCTCGGGCGCGGTCGCGTCGAGCCAGGCGAGGAACTCCGCGACCGCCGCCCCGTCGCGCAGGTGCGCCGCCCGCGCCCCTGCGATCTCGGCCGCGGTCTTGGTCGCCTTCGGCAGCGTGCAGGGATCGCGCTCCCAGACCACCTCGACGCCGGCCGCCTCCAGCCGGTCCGAGACCCAGACCGGCGCGCTGTCCTTGTCGACCGCGACCCGGCCCGCCAGCCGGTCGAGCAGCGCGCCGAACGTCGCGGGGGCATGGCGGCGGACCTGCGGCCCGAGCCAGTCGGCCGCGGTGTCGTCGATCTTCGCCGGGTCGATCGCCAGATCGACGGTCGCGTCGGCGTTCAGCACCGCGAAGGCGAGCGGCGCCGGCACGCGCGGCACGTCCGCGCCCCGGATGTTCAGCAGCCAGGCGATCGACGGCGGCAGCGTCAGCACCGCGGCGCTCAGGCCGCGCTCGGCCAGCCCGCGCGCGATCTCGGCCCGCTTGTCGGCCGAACTCGCGCCCCGCCAGCGCGTCGGGATGCGGGACCACCGGCGCGGCCGGCGGCGCGGGCTGGTCGCTGCCAGATGCGATCGACGAGGTTCTCCGTCCGCACGAGCGTGACCTGCCGCGGGGCCAGCGCCTTCTCGAGCGCCTCGATCTCGCCGGCCGTGTGCAGCCAGGGATCGAAGCCGACGCGCCCGCCGCCGGCCAGCGCCTCGCCGAGCCAGTCGCGCAGCCGCGCCTCCGGCAGGTCGCGGACCTCGAACGCGGCCGTGTCGACCTCGGAGCGCGCCTGCAGCCGGTAGCGGCCGTCGACGAAGACCGCGGCCCGGTCGCGGGTCGCCGCCGCGTGAGCCGGCCGAGCCGGTGAAGCCGGTCAGCCAGGCCAGCCGCTCGTCGCGCGCGGCGACGGTCTCGCCCTGGTGCGCGTCGCCGCGCGGCACGAGGAACGCGTCGAGCCCCGCCTCGGCCAGGACCGCGCGCAGCGCCGCAAGCCGCGCGGCGCCGGTCTCGGGCGAGGTGCGGCGTCGAAAATCTTGAAACATCACGGGCTCCGGTCGGTCAGACTTGCAGGTTTTCGATCCGTTTCCCGCCGCGGTCAATGCCCGCGCCGGCTGACGATCCATCGGCAGAGATCACGTCAAGCGACTGACTTCACGCCTGTCCGCTGGATCGCGCGGCCCCGCGCCGTCACCGCTCGTCGCTGTCCGGGAGCGTGCCGCTGACATCCGCGCCGTCGGGCGCGGCAGGCTTCGCCTCGATCGTCTCGGTTCCTCGGCGGCGCGCGGCGCGCGGCGCAGGTTCAGCGGCGGCGCGTTCCCCTTCCTGTCCTCGCCCATGTAGAGCGTCATGTGCGGGAACGGGATCTCGATGTTCGCGGCGTCGAAGACCTGCTTCAGGATCTCGTTGTAGGCGCGCCCGACCCCCCACTGCTTGCCCGGAAGCGTCATGATCCGCGCCCGCACCATCACCGCCGAATCGCCGAACGCGACCAGGCCCTGCATGTCGAGCGGCGCGATGATCTCGCGGCCGTGGTCGGTCTCCTTCAGCCGCTCGAACGCGGTCTGCATCAGCGCCTTCACCTCGCCGACGTCCTCGCGATACGCGACGCCCATTTCGGCGACGTGGTAGGAGAAGTCCTTCATCAGGTTCGACACCGTGTCGACCGAGCTGAACGGCACGACATGGTAGGTGCCGTCGAGCGCGCGCAGGCCGACCGAGCGGATCGTCAGCTTCTCGACGACGCCGGTGATGCCGCCGGCGGTCACCACGTCGCCGGTGTTCATCGCGTTCTCGAACTGGATGAAGGCGCCGGTGATGATGTCCTGCACCAGCTTCTGCGCGCCGAAGCCGATGGCGAGGCCGACGACGCCGGCGCCGGCCAGCAGCGGCGCGATGTTCACGCCGATCGCCGACAGCGTCAGCATCGCGCCCATGACGACGACGAGGATCGTGAACGCGTTGCGCGCCAGCGACAGCAGCGTGCTCTCGCGCGGCGTCACCACCCTTCCGTCCCTCGGGTTGAGCTTGAACTCGATCCACGAGGACACGGCGAGCCAGATCACGCCCGTCACCACCAGGATCATGCTCGCCGAGATCAGGGCGCGGACCGTGCGCTGCCCCATCTCGCCGGACAGCCACCCGCCGAAGTCGAACAGGCTCCATGCCTCGGCGATCAGGCCGACCACGACGAGGAACAGGACGATGCGGAGCAGGTTCAGGAAGTTCGGCACCAGCGCGTTGACGCGCCCCTCGAGCATCGGCAGCCGGGCCTTGACGTTTTCCGACAGCCGGACGCCGCCGACCATCGCGCGCGTGATCATCAGCATCGCGATGGTGCCGAGAACGATGGCGCCGGCGGACTTCGCGGTCGCAAGCAGCATGTAGCCGAGCGCGTTCGCAGGCTGCGCCGACCAGACGATCAGGAGGCCGATCACGTAGAGGATCGCGAGGATGTGCCAGAACTCGGCCAGGATCGCGAAGGCCGCCGAGACGATGCCGCCCGAGCCGTGCGCCGCGCGCGCCCGCATCGCGTTGCGGACCGGCACGCGGTTCCTGAGGATCAGCCGCACAGCCATCAGAGCCGCGAGCAGCACGATCGCGACCTGCAGCCCTTGGGCGAAAGCCGGCGACAGCGCGCGCGCCGCAATCGGCACGAGCAGCAGCCCGCCATAGCCGAGCAGCGCGATGATGCGCGCTGGATAGCGGTACCATTCCCGCGCTGCGGCGTCGGGCATCGACCACAGCCTGAGCTCGGGACGGTACGGCGACAGGACCAGCCGCAGCGCCAGCTTGCTGACCTCGACCACCAGGAACGCGTTCAGGAACAGGCTCTGGCGGAAGTCCATGTTTCCGTCGCCGAGCCACAGCGCCAGCCCGTAGCCGGCGGCCCAGGCGAGCACGATCATCGCGAGATCGACGATCGCGACCGGGATCAGGCCGAGGAGGCTGCGCCAGAGGCCGGCGCCGGGCGTCCGGCGCGCGATCGCGCTTCCGATGCGCAGGCCGATCGCGCGCAACAGGAGGAAGGCGCCGATCGTCACCACTGCGACCAGGCCGATGGACAGCGCGTCGCTGCCGATCAGGCTCCAGTTCACCGCCTCGACCGTCTCGACCAGTCCCTCCCAGTCGCTGAGCCGGTCCACCGCGCCGACGACGTAGTCCGACACCGTTTCCGCCGCGCCCAGCGTCTGGTCGGCGATGGCCCCGGCGATCCCGGCTTCCGGCGCAGGCTCGACCGTCGGGTCGGCGCCCACGCTCGCGCCCTGCAACTGGGCGATGAACGCGTCGCGCGTCGCCGGATCCTGCAGCACGTCGATTAGCTGTTGCGTGACCTGCGACACGTCCGGGGCTTCGGCGGCTTCCGGAGCCGTCTCGGTCTGGGCGGGCACGATCTGCGCCGAGGCGGCGGTCGCCCAGAAGGCGGACAGGACGATCAGCGACAACAGGCGAAGTAGCGACATCCCGGCTCCGGCAGGCTTCGATTCGGCGCAGACCATAGCGATTGGCCGCCGGATTGGAACCCTGCGGCCCAGTCAGCCCTCCGGCGGGTAGCCGAAGCGGGCGACGCTCGGATGCCGGTCGAAGTCGAGGAAGAACTCGTCGAGTTGCGGCGGCGCGACCGTGGTTCCGGCCAGCATCGCGTGCGCCTGGCCGCGGTGATGGATCTGGTGCTGGAACAGATGCGCGAGCAGCCTGTCGATCCGCTCGGGGACCGGCGCGCCCCGGTCCGTCGGCACGCTGCGCCGAAGGTCGCCGAGGTCGACAAAGCGTCGCAGAAGGCGACCAGCCGCGCGTCCTGCCGCGCCTGCGCGGTGCGCAGCGCCGCCGGCATCGCGATGTCAGGGCGGATCGTCGAACAGGGCCGCGCCGCGGCCGCCCTGCTCCAGCGCGTCGAGATAGTACGCATCGACGGCCAGCTGGTGATTCAGCGTCGCGCGCAGCGATGGGAAGAAGCTGGTCCTCGGGGCTGCAAACTCCACCGCGCTCAGGCGCGAGCAGGCGCCGAGCAGCCGGTCATTCGCCCAGGCGTTGTTGCGCGCCATCGCTCGGAAGTGACCGACCAACCCCTGCTCGCCCTTTGCGTGCTCGTGCGACATGCAGCTCCGCCTGTTCGCCCCTAGCGCTGGCCCGACCGAGCGCCCGCCCGGTATTAATGTTTGCGTATGGCGGCAGAACGGTCCAGCAGGTTCAGTTGGTTCAGTTGGCCGCCGGCGAGTTGGCCGGGGCCACGCTCTGCTCGATCGCGCCGAATAGCGACCGCCCGTCCGCGTCGCGCATCTCTATCCGGATAACGTCGCCAAATTGCAGCCACGGCGTCTCCGGCGCACCGCCACGCAGGCGCTCGACCATCCGCGCCTCGGCGAGGCAGCCGTAGCCGCAACCGCCCTCGCCGACTGGAAGCGCCGGCCCGCCGTCCGGACCCTTCCGCGACACCGTGCCCGAGGCGACGATCGTCCCGGCCGCGAGCGCCCGCGTCCGCGCCGCGTGCACGATCAGTTCGCCGAAGTCGAAATCCATGCCGGCGCCGGAGTTCACGCGGCCGAACGGGGCGCCGTTGACGTCGACCGCCAGCACCCCGTGCAGCTTCGCCCCGTCCCAGGCGGACCCGAGTTGCGCGGGCGTCACCGCGACCGGCGCGAGCGACGACGCCGGCTTCGACTGGAAAAAGCCGAGCCCGCGCGCGACCTCGCCGGGGATCAGATCGCGCAGGCTGACGTCGTTGAGCAGCGTCACCAGCCGGATCGCGGCCAGAGCCGCGTGCCGGTCGGCGCCCATGGGGACGTCGCCGAGTATCACCGCGACCTCGGCCTCAAGATCAATGCCCCAGTCGGCGTCTCGGACGTCGATCGGATCGCGCGGCGCCACGAAGCGGTCCGAGCCTGACTGGTAGACCAGCGGCGTTGTGCGCATCTCTTCCGGGCGCTCCCGGCGCACCAGCTCGGCATAGCTCGGATAGGCCGATCCGGCGACGAACTGGTAGGCGCGCGGCAGCGGCGCCAGCGCCTCGCGTTCGTGGAAGCGTTCGACCGGCTGGCCACCGGTCTGGATGCCGCGGGCGATCAGCTCGAGTTGCGGAGCGCAGGTCTCCCAGCTGTCGAGGGCCGCCTGCAGCGTGGGCGCGACGTGGCGCGCGTCCGAGCAGCGCGTCAGGTCGCGCGAGACGACGACCAGCCGCCCATCCCGCGAACCGTCGCGCAGGGTCGCAAGTTCCATGGTGCTATCCCCTTCGATTTTCCGCAAGCCTAGCCGTTCGTCCCTGCCGAGGCGAGGCTTCTCCTGCGAAGCGCGTTGTCCCATGGCTTCCCAGCTGCCGCCACGTTTCCTGTTTGAACTGGCGGCGCCCGCGCCCTATCGTCGCGCGATGACCACCGCCCTGATCTCCCATTCCGACTGCCTGCTGCATATCAACCCGCCCGGGCACCCTGAGCGCGTTGACCGGCTTCTTGCGGTCAATGCGGCGCTCGAAGCTGAGGAATTTTCCTATCTGGTGCGCGTCGATGCGCCGCTCGCGACCGACGCGCAGATCGAGCGCGCGCATCCCGCAAGCCATATCGCCGCCCTGACGGCGCGCGTGCCGAACGCGAGCTTCGCCGCGATCGACGGCGACACCTTCCTCAGCCCGGGCACGCTGACCGCCGCGCGCCGCGGCGCCGGCGCCGCCGTGCAGGCCGTCGACATGGTCGCGTCGGGCGAGGTGCGCAACGCGTTCTGCGCGGTGCGCCCGCCCGGCCACCACGCCGAGACCGCGACCGCGATGGGGTTCTGCTACTTCGGCAACGCGGTGATCGCCGCGCGCCATGCGCTCGTGGAGCACGGGCTGGAGCGCGTCGCGATCGTCGACTTCGACGTGCATCACGGCAACGGCACGCAGGATCTGGTCTGGGAGGACGCGCGCATCCTGTTCTGCTCGACACAGCAGATGCCGCTCTACCCGGGCACCGGCGCCGCCACCGAGCGCGGCCGGCACGGGCAGATCGTCAACGTACCGCTTCCGCCCGGCGCGGGCGGGCCCGCGTTCCGCGCGGGCTTCATCGCCCGGATCATCCCGGCCCTCGAGGCGCATGATCCGCAGCTGATCGTGATCTCCGCCGGCTTCGACGCCCATGCCCGCGACCCGCTCGCCAACCTCAACCTGACCGAGGCCGATTTCGTCTGGGCGACCCACCGGCTCTGCGACGTCGCCGACGCCCATTGCGACGGCCGCGTCGTCTCGACTCTCGAAGGCGGATATGATCTTTCCGCCCTCGCGTCGTCGGTCGCGGCGCATGTGCGGGTGTTGATGGAGCGGGGATATGGCTGAGACGGCGGGTTCGGACGCGAACGGAAGCCCGGTCGCCGAGCTGACCTTCGAGGAGGCGCTGGCCGAGCTCGAGCAGGTCGTCCACCGGCTCGAATCCGGCTCCGCCTCGCTCGAGGACTCGATCGGCCTCTACGCCCGCGGCGCCGACCTGCGCCGGCATTGCGAGGACAAGCTGAAGGCCGCCGAAGAGCGCGTCTCGCAGATCGTGCAGGGCCCGAACGGCGCCGTCTCCGAGAAGCCGCTCGACCCGCCCGCCTGATCCGATGGATCCCGCCCTGCTGCAGTTCCACGCGCGGCTGAGCCAGCACGCGACCGCCGCCGAGCAGACGCTCGCCGCGCTGCTGCCGCCCGAGGACGCGCCGCTCGGCGAGCCGATGCGCTATGCGGTCCTGTCGGGCGGCAAGCGCCTGCGGGCTTTCCTCGCGATCGAGACGGCGGCGCTGTTCAAGGCGCCCGCCGGACAGGCGCTGCGCGCCGCGGCGGCCGTCGAGTGCATGCACGCCTACAGCCTCGTACACGACGACCTGCCCTGCATGGACGACGACGACCTGCGCCGGGGCCGCCCGACCGTCCATGTGCGCTGGGACGAGGCGACGGCCGTGCTGGTCGGCGACGCGCTGCAGATGCTGGCCTTCGAAATCCTCGCGGCCCCGCGCGGCGGCATCGACCCGCGCCTGCAGGTCCGGCTGATCTCGCGGCTCGCCGAAGCGGCCGGCGCCGGCGGCATGGTCGGCGGCCAGGCGCTCGACATCGCCGCCGAAAGCGCCGACGAGCCGCTCGACCTCGAGGCGATCGCCGGGCTCCAGGCGCTGAAGACCGGCGCGCTGATCGTCTGGTCGGCCGAGGCCGGCGCGATCCTCGGCCGGTCCGATCCGGAGCCGATGCGGCGCTTTGCGGCCGACCTGGGGCTTGCCTTCCAGATTCGCGACGACATCTTGGACGTGGAGGGCGACCCCGAGCGCGCCGGCAAGCGGCTGCGCAAGGACGAGACCGCCGGCAAGGCGACCTTCGTCTCGCTGCTGGGGCTCGAGGGGGCCCGGCAGAAGGCGCGTGACCTGGCCGAGCGCGCGTGTGACACCCTGAGCCCCTACGGCTCGGCCGCGGAGACGCTGCGCCAGACCGCCGCCTTCGCGATCGGCCGCGAAGCATGAACGCCGTTCCCGTGACCGGCTGGAGATGACGATGACCGAGACCCGCCCTGGCACGCCGCTGCTCGACCGCATCCGGACCCCCGCCGACCTGCGCGGCCTGTCCGTCGCCGAACTGCGCCAGGTCGCCGACGAGCTGCGCGCCGAGACCATCTCGGCCGTCTCCGTCACCGGCGGCCATCTCGGCGCCGGCCTCGGCGTCGTCGAGCTGACCGTCGCGATCCACGCGGTTTTCGCGACGCCGCGCGACAAGCTGATCTGGGACGTCGGCCATCAGTGCTACCCGCACAAGATCCTGACCGGCCGGCGCGAGCGCATCCGCACGCTGCGCGCCGGCGGCGGCCTATCGGGCTTCACCAAGCGCGCCGAGAGCGACTACGACGCTTTCGGCGCCGCGCATTCGTCGACCTCGATCTCGGCCGGCCTCGGCTTCGCGGTCGCGCGCGACCTCGGCGCGCCGGACGTCGGCGACGTGATCGCGGTGATCGGCGACGGCGCGCTTTCGGCCGGCATGGCCTACGAGGCGATGAACAACGCGGGCCACCTGAAGGAACGGCTGATCGTCATCCTGAACGACAACGAGATGTCGATCGCCCCGCCCGTGGGCGCGATGTCGTCCTATCTGGCGCGGCTCTATGCCGGCGAGCCGTTCCAGGACCTCTACTCGGTCGCGAAGGGCGCGGTCCGGCTGCTGCCGCCGCCGCTGCAGGAGGGCGCGAAGCGCGCCCGCGACATGGTCAAGCACGCGACCGTCGGCGGCACGCTGTTCGAGGAGCTCGGCTTTTCCTATGTCGGCCCGATCGACGGCCACGACGTCGAGGCGCTGGTCGCGACGCTGCGCACCGTCAAGGCGCGCGCGGACGGCCCGGTGCTGATCCACGCGCTGACCCGCAAGGGCAAGGGCTACGGCCCCGCCGAGGCCTCGGCGGACAAGTACCACGGCGTCTCGAAGTTCGACGTCGTCAGCGGCGCCCAGGTCAAGGCGCCGTCGAACGCGCCGTCCTACACCAAGGTCTTCGCGCAATCGCTGATCCGGGAGGCCGAGGACGATTCCCGGGTCGTCGCCGTGACCGCGGCGATGCCGGACGGCACCGGGCTGAACCTCTTCGCCGAGCGGTTCCCGAAGCGCTGCTTCGACGTCGGCATCGCCGAGCAGCACGGCGTGACCTTCTGCGCCGGCATGGCCGCGGCCGGCATGAAGCCGTTCTGCGCGATCTACTCGACCTTCCTGCAGCGCGGCTACGACCAGGTCGTGCACGACGTCGCGATCCAGCGCCTGCCGGTCCGCTTCGCGATCGACCGCGCCGGGCTCGTCGGCGCCGACGGCCCGACCCATGCCGGCGCCTTCGACATCGCCTTCCTCGCGAACCTCCCCGACTTCGTCGTGATGGCGGCGGCCGACGAGGCGGAGCTGGTTCACATGGTCGCGACCGCCGCCGCGATCGACGACCGCCCGTCGGCGTTCCGCTTCCCGCGCGGCGAGGGCGTCGGCGTCGACATGCCCGAGCGCGGCCGGCCGCTCGAGATCGGCCGTGGTCGCGTCCTGCGCGAGGGCGCGCGCGTCGCGATCCTGTCCTTCGGCGCCCGCCTCGCCGAGGTGCTGAAGGCCGGCGAGAGCCTCGCCGCCCGCGGCCTCGCGCCGACCATCGCCGACGCCCGCTTCGCCAAGCCCCTCGACCGCGACCTGATCCTGCGGCTCGCCGCCGAGCACGAGGCGCTGATCACGATCGAGGAGGGCGCGATCGGCGGCTTCGGCAGCCACGTCGCCCAGCTTCTCGCCGAGGAGGCCGTGTTCGACCGCGGCCTGAAGTTCCGCTCGATGGTGCTGCCCGACACGTTCATCGACCACGACAGCCCGGCGAAGATGTACGCCGCCGCCGCGATGAACGCCGAGCAGATCGAGGCCAGGGTCCTCGCGACGCTCGGCATCGCCCAGATGGGCGCAAAGCGAGCCTGACGCGGCGGGCATCCGGCCCGCGTCAGCCCTCGGCGTATTCGCGCATCAGCCGCCCGAAATCGGCTTCCGGCGGGAACCCGTCATAGCTGTGCCGCGCCGGGGTCACCGCCCAGCACAGGCGCTCGGCGATGCAGGTCTCGACCAGCGGCGCGAACCACGACGCGTCGTCGAACATCGTCGGCCGCACGTTGACGAAGAAATCCAGGCCCTCCATCCGCGTGAACATCCAGCTCATGCAATGCGGGCAGAAATGATGCTGCGCCGCGCCGTGCAGGCCGCCGATCACCGGCGCGCCCGCGGTCACCCGGAAGGCCTCGGTCGGGATCGCGGCGCTCAGCGAATAGGCGCTGGCGCTCATCTTCTGGCAACCGGCGCAGTGGCAGGCCATCGTCAGCAGCGGCGGCGCGGTGATCTCGATCCGCACCTGCCCGCAGCGGCAACCGCCGGCCAGCGGCAGCGTCTTCGGTCTCATGTCGCGCCTCCCTCGATGACCGCCCGCACCTGCGCCTCGAAGTCGGCGCCGCGGGTCTCGAAGCTCGAATACTGGTCGAAGCTCGCCGCTGCCGGCGACAGCAGCACCGTCTCGCCGTCCCCGGCCTCGTCCAGCGCGGTGCGCACGGCTGCTTCCATCGTGCCGCAGACCGTGCTCGGCGTCTCGCCCAGCGTCGCCGCGAACGCCACGGCCGCCTCGCCGATCAGGTAGGCCTTGACCACCTTCGGGAACAGCGGCCGCAGCGCCTCGATCCCGCCGTCCTTGGCGCGCCCGCCGAGGATCCAGCGCACCTTGTCGAAGCTCTGCAGCGCCTTCTCCGCCGCGTCGACGTTCGTCGCCTTGCTGTCGTTGACGATCCGCACGCCGCGCCAGGTCGCGATCGTCTGCGCGCGGTGCCGCAACCCGGTGAAGCTCGCGAGCCCGGCCTCGATCGCGCGTGGCGCCATGCCGAGGCTGCGGGCGACCGAGTAGGCAGCACAGGCGTTCTGGTGGTTGTGCGCGCCCGGCAGGCCCGGCATCGCGCGCAGGTCGATCGCCGCCACCTGCCGGCCGCCGCGCCACTCGGACAGGAATCCCTTCCGCGCGAAGACGTTCCAGCCCGGACCCGACAGCTTGCGCTCGGCCGAGATCGCGATCACCGGCTCGCCGCTGCCGGCCTCCTCGCGCATCACGTTGGCGAGGAACCGGCCCTCGTTCTCGTCGACGCCGACGATCGACCGCTCCGGGCCGCCTTGCGTGAACAGCCGCCGCTTGGCCGCGAAGTACCCGCCCATGCCGCCATGCCGGTCTAGGTGGTCCGGCGACAGGTTCAGGAACACCGCGATGTCCGGCTGCAGGGCCCGCGCAAGGTCGATCTGGTAGCTCGACAGCTCCAGCACGACGATCATGCCGTCGCGGGCCGGGTCGAGGTCCAGCACGCCGCGGCCGAAATTCCCGCCGATCTGAACCGGGCGCCCGGCCGCCTCCAGCAGATGCGCGACCAGCGCCGTCGTCGTCGACTTGCCGTTCGACCCGGTGATCGCGACGACCTTCGGCGCCCGGTCGAAACTTCCCCAGTCCGGCGTCGCGAAGGACCGGAAGAACAGCCCGACGTCGTTGTCGACGGCGACGCCGGCCTCCCAGGCCGCGACCACCGCCGGATGCGGCGCCGGGTAGAGGTGGGGGATGCCCGGACTGACGATCAGCGCCTTGACCCGCTCGTAGGACGACGCGCGCCTCAGGTCGGCGATCTCGATGCCCTCGGCCGCCGCGGCGTCGCGCGCCTCCGCCCCGTCGTCCCAGGCGACGACCTCGGCGCCGCCGGCGCGCAGCGCCGCCACGGCGGGCCTGCCGGATCGCCCGAGCCCCAGCACCGCGACGCGGTGCCCGTCATAGCCGCGAACGGGGATCATCGCGGGCGCCGAAGGCGGTTGGCGGCGGGATCGAACAGGGAAAGGTCAGGCATTGGCGCGCTCCTTTGGCGCGCCGCAATCTAGGCGGAGGCAGGGGGATGCGCAATCCGCGCCGCCGGCCGGCTGGCGCCCCCCTGCCCGCCGCCGGTCAGTCCCGGCCGCGCGCGCCAAGCCGGCCGGAGGCCAGCCAGGCCGCGCATTCCGCGCCGAGCTCCGCCTCGGCCCGCGCCTCGTAGGCCGCGCTGTCCGCCTCGGGCAGCACGTCGCGCCAGCGCCCGTTGACGCCCTTGTTGATGAAGGTGCCGGCGCCGCCCTCCCAGAACGCGCCGCCCACCGGCGCACACAGCGCGGCATTCGCCTTCATCCAGTCGAACGAGCAATGCTCGAGCACTGCGTCCCAGTTGCTCGGCTCGATCCCGAGGAACGCGGCGATCCGGCGGATCTCGCCCGGCATGTCGGTCTTCAGGTCGGCGAAATGCACCATCAGGACGTTGGGGAGGTCGCGGGCCTCCCACCAGCTGCGCACGTTCTCCCAGTACGGCCAGAACGGATGGCCGTCGCGCGCAAGCCATTCGGCGAAATAGGCAACCGGATCGGCCGGCGGCCGGTCGATCTCGGGGCCGACCCGGCCCGGCGTCTGGTTCAGCGCGTCGTACCACATCTGGTTGGCGTTCACGTGGTGATTGTACATGCTCCACACCATGTCGCGGCCATCGCGCCCGACATAGATGTACTTCGCCCTGTCGGAGAGCCCGAGCGCATCGAGCGGCAGGTGCGTCTTCAGGAACCGCCGGTGCGTCTGCGCCTCGATCTGCGGCAGCTTCACCTCGCGCGGCGGGATGCGCAGGTCCACCCAGGGGCTGATCTCTGCCGGCGCGACGTCCGCGCGCCCGTCGAAGATCAGCTGCCCGACGATCTGCTGGGTCCAGGTCGTGCCCGACTTCGCATAGGTTGCGATGACGATGTCGTCGTCGCGCAGCGTCACGTCGTCCCAGAAGGTGCTGTCCATGTGGTGATTGTGAATGTCGCGGGTCTTGCGCGGCATCGTGCTGGATGTGGCATCGGTCGCACCGTCCACGGCGTCCATTTCGGTTTTCTCCCCTCGTTTGTTGTTGTCGGAAGACAGTCACGAAGTCGCATGATCGCATATTTCGAGCGGCAGGAAGTGATCGTTGTCGTCTACGCCCGGCGGCGCCCGTTTGCCGGCAAACGGTTGCTCGGACCGGCCTCAACCTGCGAGGATCCACGCCGCCGCCAGCGCAGTGACCGCCGCCAGCGTCCGGTTGCAGGCGCGCGCGGAGCCCGGAGACGCCAGCACGCGCCGCGCGCGTTGGGCAAAGCAGATCACCACGGCGAACACGCCGAGCGTCGCCGCCCCGGTCGCAATCAGCACGCCGCCGAGCTCGGCCGCCGTGAGGTCATCGAGCAGGATCAGGCTCGGGAGCAGCGTCAGGTACAGGAGCAGGGTCTGCGGATTGCCGAGGCATGTCGCGAAACCGGCCAGCGCCGTCGAGGCCAGCCGCCCCCGCGCTGGCCCGGCCGTCTCCGGCGCGCGCGGTTCTCCGGCCATCCAGAGCGCCGCCGCGACCCAGATCAGGTATGCGGCGCCGCCCAATCTGAACGCCAGCAGGACGCCCGGCGCGCTGGTCGCCCAGGCGCCGAGACCGGCGCAGACCATCAGCGCGGCGGCGATGTCGCCGATCCCGAGCCCGACCGCGAAGGCGACCGCGCCCCGCACGTCGGACCCCAGGGCCCGGACGATCAGGATCGCCAGCATCGGTCCCGGCGCGGCGGTGATGGCCGTCACCGTCAGCAGATAGGCCCCGAGGCCCCCGATCTCCATGCTCGCGCTCCCCCCCGCCGGGCCGGTGGGCCCGACCTCGGAAGGCAGCAGACACGGTCCCGCGTGACCCGAACGTGACGAGAGGCGACTGGAGGGAGAGCGCGCGGCCATCGGTCCTGGCCTGCGGATATCTCGGCCGGATCTCTAAAGTTTTTATAATCAGACACTTATCTAGCGTATCATCGTGATACGCTCACGCTCATTCGCCGCCTCGCGGACCCTGCCGGATCGCATCGTCCAAGAAATCCGCCCGCGCGGAGATGGTCCCGCGCCGCACGAGAACCGCCTCGTAACCCCGCGCCGCATACCCTTCGAGCAGCCCCTCGCACTCGGCGCAGGCCGCATCGAACCCATGCCGCCTCTCGGCGTCAGTAGCGAAAAGACAAAAATCCGACCTGCCGCCCGGCGCGCCATCAGGGCGGGTCGGACCTTGGCCGTTTACCATTCTTCGTCATGCCGCTTGGCGTCGCAACCCTGTGCCCTACCATGGGGGCATCATTGGGACTCGGGTGAAACTCCCGAGTGGCTATTCCGGCCGCCGATCCGCCGGACAACCGACCGGCCGCCGCCGTATTCTTGCGGCCGGCAAGTGCATTGACGCCGATGACCCTCTTCGTGACACGCTTGCGCGTCGCTTCCCCGGAAGCGACCGACGCCCGCAGAGCGCCTGCATTCCGCTCCCCTCCGCCGGCGGCGCCCGCGGCCGCCGGAGCCCTCCGATGATCTATCGCCCCGAAGTGGACGGCCTGCGGGCCGTCGCCGTCGTGCCGGTGATCCTCTTCCACGCCGGGCTGACCTGGTTCTCGGGCGGGTTCGTCGGGGTCGACGTGTTCTTCGTGATCAGCGGCTACCTGATCACGTCGATCCTGATCGAGGACCTGCAGAACGGTCGCTTCTCGATTGGCCGGTTCTACGAGCGCCGCGCCCGGCGGATCCTCCCGGCGCTGTTCGTGGTCCTCGCGGCCACGACCGCTGTGGCCTGGATCTGGATGACGCCCGCCCAGCTCGAGGACTATTCGACGGCGCTGGTCTCGGTGCTGGCCTTCGCGTCGAACGTCTATTTCTGGCGCACCGACGACTATTTTGCGCCGGCCGCCGAGCTGAGCCCGCTGCTGCACACCTGGAGCCTGGCCGTCGAGGAGCAGTTCTACATCCTGTTCCCCTTGCTGCTGTTCGTCGCATGGCGGCTGGGACGGAGGGGCTTGCTCTGGGGCGCGGTCGGGCTGTCCCTCGCGAGCCTCGCGCTGGCGCAGTGGGGGTCGATGAAGGCTCCTTCGGCAAACTTCTTCCTGCTCCCGACCCGCGCCTGGGAACTCGGAGCCGGCGCCATCTGCGCGCTGCTTCTGTTCCGGGCCCCGCCCCGCCCGAACGGCCCGCTGTCCACGCTCGGCCTCGGCCTGATCCTGCTGTCGGTCTTCGTCTACGACGCCGCCACGCCGTTCCCGTCGCTTTATGCGCTGGCCCCGGTCGGGGGCGCCGCGCTGGTGATCCTCTATGGCGGCGCGGGCACACTGACCGGACGCGTCCTGTCGCTGCGGCTTGTCGTCGGGATCGGACTGGTCAGTTACAGCGCCTACCTGTGGCACCAGCCGCTCTTTGCCTTCGCCCGGCTTCTTAGCCTGACGCATCCCTCGGTCTGGCTGATGCTGTCGCTGGCGCTCGTGTCATTCGGGCTTGCCTATCTGACCTGGCGCTTCGTCGAGAACCCGTTCCGCCACCCGATGCGCAGCCTCTTGTCGACAAGATCCCGGGTCTTCGTGACATCCGGCATCGCTGCAGCCTGTCTAGCGGGCATAGGGCTCGGGGGGATCGTGACTGACGGACGGCAGGCGTTCTGGCGGCCGTCCAGTCCCGAGGCCGGCGTCGTCTACGGGCTGCACCAGGCAGCCCTTCAGATCGAGGGCGTCATGCTGGACGACGGCGCGTGCCGCTTCAATGTCGAGCGCATTGAGCCCGAGACTGTCGAACGCATCGCAACCTGCAAGCGCGAATTCGGCTCCGGGCTTGCCATCATCGGAGACAGCCACGCAATAGACCTGTTCAACGGCGTCTACGGGCTCGATCTGGAGCCATTCGTCTTCGGCATGACCTACTGGACTTGTCAGTTCGGCAGGTTGGCGCAAGATTGCGACATCGACGCGTTCGGCGATCTTGTGCGGCGGGACCGAGGCGCGTTCCATACGGTAATTTATCATATCGCCGGTCAGCGTCTGCTTGAGTCTCCGGACGGGGGATCGGCCCGCGACTTTCTGAGCGGCATTCCGGAATACGGTTCGGTAAGCAGGACAGGTATCGAGATTTCAGAGGCGCGGATCACGCGAGAAATGGCGGAGGTCGCCGGCTTCAGCGCCGGAGCCGACGTCGCTTGGCTGGGCCCCCGAATCGAGCCGCATATCGGCCTGAACTACATGCTGAAAGGAGGTTGCGACCACGCCTACACGCTGCGCGACGGACAGGCGGACCTGTTTGCCGAACTGGACGACAGGCTTGCTGGAGCCGCACGAGCAGCCGGCGTCACCTATGTTTCGCTGATTGATGCAGTCGATTTCGACATGTCGTCCGACTTCATGACCTGTGACCAGCTGTACTGGCGCGACAGCAACCACTGGAGCGCAGAGGGCGCGATACGCTTCGTCGGCCGGCTGGCCGATCAGTTGCCCAGAGCGCCCGCAGCGGCGGGGCGGCAGGCTACTAGCAATACGATCCGAAAGGCCGAGAGGCCCCCGATGTGACAGGCTCGCTGCGAAGGTATCATCTTAATTTCAGCGTCGCGAGCCCGATCAGCGCCAGGATCAGCGACACGATCCAGAACCGGATTACGATCTGCGGCTCCGCCCAGCCCTTCTTCTCGAAGTGGTGGTGGATCGGCGCCATCAGAAACACACGCTTTTTGGTGCGTTTGTAATAGGCGACCTGAATGATCACGCTCAGCGCCTCGACGACAAAGAGGCCGCCGACGATGGCAAGCACGATCTCGTGCTTGGTTGCAACCGCGATGGCGCCGAGCGCCCCGCCGAGCGCCAGGCTGCCGGTATCGCCCATGAATACCGCCGCCGGCGGGGCATTGTACCACAGGAAGCCGAGCCCGCCCCCGATCAGAGCCGCCACAAAGATCGTGATCTCTCCGGTACCCGGAACGAAGTGCACGTCGAGGTACGTGGTGAAATCGACGCGGCCGACGACGTAGGCGATCACCCCGAGCGAGCCGGCCGCGATCATCACCGGCATGATCGCCAGCCCGTCCAGCCCATCCGTCAGGTTCACTGCATTGGCCGCGCCGACGATGACCAGCATTCCGAAGGGCACGAACAACCAGTTCAGGTCGAGCAACATGGCTTTGAAGACAGGGAAGGCCAGGCGCCCGGTCAGCTCGTCAGGATGGAGCCACATCGCCCAGAGGCTTGCTACCAGAGCGATGCCGAAACCTGCGGCCAGCCGGACGCGCCCGGAGACGCCGGCATGGGTCTGCTTGGTCACTTTCGCGTAGTCGTCGGCGAAGCCGATCAGCCCAAACCCGGCTGTCACCAACAGCACCATCCAAACGAAGCCGTTGTCCCATCGCGCCCAGAGCAACGTCGAGACGAACAACGCCGACAGGATCAGCAGACCACCCATCGTCGGGGTGCCGGCCTTGCTCAGAAGATGGCTCTCCGGCCCGTCGGTACGGATTGGCTGGCCGCGCCCCTGGCGGGTCCGAAGCATTTCGATCAGCGGTCGCCCGAAGACGAAGCCGAACACCAGAGCGGTGAAGAACGCGCCGCCGGCTCGGAAGGTAATATAGCGGAACAGGTTCAGGGCCGGCAGATTATGCGACAGCTCGGCGAGATAATACAGCATGGCCTGCGGTCAGCCCTCCAAATCGGCCGAGAGCTCCGGCCGTTGGGCCTCGCCCATCTTCTTGATTGCGTCAACGACCATGCTGATCCGGCTGCCGTTCGATCCCTTGACCAGCGCGACGTCGCCCGCGTCGAGCAGCCGCCCTGCGCGCGCGGCCATTGCGGCCGCGTCGGCAAACCACTCGCCCCTGCGGGCGACCGGCAACGCCTCGTGCAGGGCCTTCATGCGCGTCCCGGCGCAGTGCACCACGCTCACCTGCTCCAGACCCGGCGCGGCCGCGAGGCTGGCGTGAAGATCCTCCTCCTGCGCGCCGAGCTCCAACATGTCGCCAAGGAAGGCCACACGTCGACCGCGGGCGACACGTCCGACCCCGTCTTCGGGCTGGGCGGCGGCCAAGACAGCAAAGGCTGCCTCCATCGCGGCCGGGCTGGCGTTGTAGCTCTCGTCGATCAGAGTAACAGCGCCGTCTAGACCGCCCGGTCCGAGCAGCACACGCCAGCGCGCGCCGCGCCCTTCTGGCGCGCGCCACGCGGCCAGCGCCATCGCGGCGCGGGCGATGTCGGCGCCTAGCGAATCAACGACAGCCAGCGCGCCGAGCGCGTTCATCGCCAGATGCCGCCCCGGCGCGCCGAGCTTATAGACAAAATCGACGCCATGGGCGCGAGCCCGACCGGCCACGCCCTCCTCGGTTGTGACCACGTCCAGCATGCGGAACTCGGGCCGGCCCGTTGCGCCGAACCGCACCGGACGGCCACCACCACGCCGCGCGGCCGCCAGCAGAATCGGGTACGACGCCAGATCCCGAAGCATCACGGCGACGCCGCCCGGCTCGAGGCCCGAGAAGATCATGCCCTTCTCGCGCGCAATGCCCCGCAAGTCGCGGAACGCCGCCAGATGCACAGGGGCGACCGTCGTGACCATCGCGACGTGAGGCCGGGCCATCCGCGTCAGCGGTTCGATCTCGCCGGGCGCGTTCATGCCGATTTCAATCACCGCATAGTCGGCGTCCGGGTCCATCCGCGCAAGAGTCAGCGGCACGCCCCAATGGTTGTTGAAGCTCTTCTCCGCCGCGGTGACTTGCCCCTGCGCGCCCAGCGCCACGCGCAGCATCTCCTTGGTTCCGGTCTTGCCGATGGATCCCGTGACCGCCACGACCTTGCCCCGGAAACGCGCGCGGGCAGTCCGGCCCAGCGCCTCAAGCCCAGCCTGGACCTCCGGCACGACCAGCAGCGGGGCATTCGCGGACACGCCTTCGGGCAAGCGCGACACCAGCGCCGCGGCGGCGCCCCGATCCAGCGCCTCGGCGACGAAGTCGTGCCCGTCCCGCGCCGCGCTCAGAGCGACGAAGAGATCGCCCGGGACGAGACTGCGCGTATCGATCGAGACGCCGGTGGCCCCCCAGCCCGCCTGGCTTGCGCCGCCGGTGGCCGCCTCCGCGTCGTCGCGCGTCCAGAGCGCGCTCATGCGCCCAAACCGTCGAGCGCGGCGACCGCGACGCTGGCGTGCTCGATATCATCGAAAGGCAGCACATCGTGACCGACGATCTGTCCAGTCTCGTGGCCTTTGCCAGCAATCAGTAAAGCATCGCCGGGCTGCAGCGCATCGACGGCGGTCAGAATCGCTTCGGCCCTGTCGCCGATCTCGGTCGCCTCGGGGCAGCCCTCCAACACGGCCGCACGGATCGCCGCCGCATCCTCGGTACGCGGATTGTCGTCAGTCACGAAGACTACGTCTGCCGCCTCCGCCGCCGCGGCGCCCATCAGCGGTCGCTTGCCTCGGTCCCGATCCCCGCCCGCGCCGAAGACAACGAGCAGCTTGCCCATGACATGCGGTCGCAGCGCCGACAGCGCCGTCGTCAGCGCATCCGGCGTATGCGCATAGTCGACAAAAACCGAAGCGCCGCTGGTCCGCGTTCCTGCGCGCTGCATCCGGCCGCGTACCGTCGACAGGTCCGATAGAGCATCGAAGACAGCGCCCTCGTTCGAACCCGAACCAATCGCCAGCCCCGCAGCGACCAGCGCATTGTGGGCCTGGAATCCTCCGATCAGGTCAAGCCGCGCCTCATAGCTTCGGCCCTGCCAAGCGAACAGCGCGTCCTGCCCGGTCGCGTCGAACCGCTGGCCGATCAGCCGCATATCGCAGGCCCTCGCGCGGCCTACGGTAATCGTCCGGTGGCCTCGACGCTTAGCGACCGCAAGGAACTGCGCTCCATGCGGATCGTCGATATTGATCACCGCGGCGCCGCCACGCGGCAACACGCGGTCGAACAACGCCAGCTTCGCCGTCAGATAGGCGTCGAAGTCGGGATGGTAGTCCAGATGGTCGCGCGTGATGTTTGTGAAGGCCGCCGCCGAGAGCCTCACACCGTCGAGCCGGCGCTGGTCAAGGCCGTGGCTTGAAGCTTCCATGGCCGCGTGAGTAACGCCCTTCAGCGTCAGTTCCGCCAGCAGTTGATGAAGCGCGATGGGCTCGGGCGTAGTGTGCGCCAGTGGCGCAGCAACCGCGCCCTCGACGCCGGTCGTGCCGAAATTGACTGCCCGCTCGCCGACGCTCTCCCAGATCTGCCGGGTGAAGCTCGCGACCGATGTCTTGCCGTTCGTCCCGGTGACCGCAGCGATAACATCGGGCTGGGCGCCGGACCAGCGCGCCGCCGCCAGCGCCAGCGCGCAGCGCGGCTCATCCGAGACGACGACCGGAAACGTCAACGGCCCTAAATCGGCCTCGATGCGCGCCAGCCCCTCGGCGTCGGTCAAGATTGCGACCGCGCCCGCGCGAAGCGCGTAGGCCGCGTAGTCGGCGCCGTGCGCATCTCTGCCCGGCAGCGCTGCGAACAGGTACCCGGGCACAACTTTCCGGCTGTCCACGGCCAAACCCAGGATGTCGGGCAGCGAGCCAGACCAGTCGCCGCCGCGTCGCGCGCCGGTCAGCAATCCCAGTGCCTCAAATCCCGTCAGCTTTTCCGTGCGCTCCGACGCCATCGTCTTCCCCCGATCGCCCGCGGACCCGGAGCTATTCGCTTGCGGCCAGCGTGTAAAGCTCGGGGATGGAGCCGGCGCCGTGCTCGGGCCGAAGGCCGATCACCGGCGCGATCCTGCGGAGCGCCCTGGCGAAGACCGGGGCGGCGGTCCAGCCGGCCGTGCGCAGCGACTGGCCGTTGATCGAAAAGCTCGGCTCGTCCAGCGCGATGACCATCACGTACTTCGGATCGCTGGCCGGGAATACGCCGGCGAAGGTGCCGATCGTCTTGTCGCGCGCGTAACCGCCGGTCGCCGTCGGCTTGTCGGCCGTGCCGGTCTTGCCTCCGACCTCGTACCCTGGCACGTCTGCCTGTCGCGCGGTGCCCCGCACGACGACCTGCCGCAGCATGCTGCGCGCCTGCAGCGACGTAACCTCCGAGATCACCCGGTCTGCCTCGGTCGGACGCGCGTCCGACTCCAGGATCGACGGCGACACCCTGAGCCCGCCATTCGCGACCGTCGCATAGGCCGCTGCGAGGTGCAGCGGCGACACCGCCAGGCCGTGCCCGTAGGAGATCGTCATCGTCGTCAGCTCCGACCAGCGGGCCGGCAGCAGCGGCGCCGCGCGCGTCGCCTCGCTCAACTCCACCGGAAGAAGGTCGAGCAATCCAAGCCGGCCAAGGAACTCCCGCTGCGCCTCCCCGCCGAACATCATCGCGATCCGCGCCGCGCCGATGTTGGACGATTTGACGATGACTTCCTCGACCGTCAACCGCGGCCCGTAGTCGTGGAAGTCGCGGATCGTGAAGCGGCCCCACTTCATCGGCCCCTTCGTGTCGATCAGCGTCTGCGGCGTAATGGAGCCGCGTTCGAGGCCTTCCGCCACGGCGAAGATCTTGAACGTCGAGCCCAGTTCGTAACGCCCCTGCGCCGCCCGGTTGAACAGCGGACTATCGGCGGGATCGCCGCTGGTCGGCAAGGGCGGGCGCAGGTTGGGATCGAAATCGGGCAGGCTCGCCATCGCCCGGATCTGTCCGGTATCGGCCTCCATCAGGATGCCGACGGCGCCCTTCGCGCCCATCTCTGCCATGCCCTGTTCGAGCACTTCCTCCATCGCAACTTGCGCCTCGAGATCGATAGAAAGCCGCAGCGGCTCCTGCGCCGCGAATGGATCGCGCAGCCGGGCGTCCTCGGCCCGCTCGACTCCCGCGACGCCGATCACCTCGGCCGCATGCACGCCTTCACGGCCAAAGCTCGCGCCGCCTAGAATATGCGCGGCTACCGCGCCGTTCGGATAGAGCCGCATCTCGCGTGGGCCGAACAGCAGACCCGGCTCTCCCAGATCCTGGACCGCCTGGCGCTGCTCAGGCGAGATCGTGCGCCTTATCCAAGCGAACTTGCGTCCGTCGGTGAATCGGCTCTTGAGCGCCTCCGGGTCGAGACCCGGAAAAATCCGCGCCAGTTCGACTGCAGCGCGGTCCGGATCGATCATGTCCATCGGCTGCGCATAGAGCGAGGCAGTCACCATGTTCGTGGCCAGCACCGCCCCGTTGCGGTCCACGATGTCGGCGCGCTGCGCCTGGATCGGAGCCGCGTTGTCGCCCGCCCGCGGCTCGACCGGCATCGCGCCGGCCATAAGCGCCATCCGGCCCGCGACCGTTGTGAAGCCAAGGATGAAAGCCACGCCCAGCAGCAGCAGCCGAGTCTCGGCTTTCGCCCGCTCGGCCCGGTGGCGTTCGCGCATCCTAGTCGCGCGTTCCTCGGCCTCGATGACGTTCGGGTCCTTGCCTTCGGCGCGGGCCGACAGGATGCGGGCGAGCGGGCGCAGCGGGCGGCGGATCATTCAGTCTCTCCGTCAGGCGTTTCGTCCCCGATGTCGCCGCGCGGCGCGCCAGGTTGCGGCTCAGGTTCGGGCGGATATGCCACCATCACCACGTCTCCGAACTGCTCTGGCGCCAGCGGGACCAACCCCAACTCGGAACCCGGCCCCGCAACAAGAGCCGACAGCCTGTCCGGCCGGTTGATATAAGCCCATTCGGCGTTCAGGACCGACAGAGACTCGCGCTCGGCCGCAATCGCTGCCCGCAGGTCCGCAAGCCGGTTCAGCGCCTCCTGCGTCGCGTAGTTGACGCGGTAGGCCCAGGTCGCGCAGACGGCCACCAGCACGGCCGCCGACAGATAGAGCGCCCACCTCATGTCCCGCCTCCAAGCGCCAGCGGCGGGGCGCCGAGGCTTGCCGGATCGATGCGCGCCGGTGGCGCATTGAGCCGGCGCGCTAGCCGCAGCTTGGCCGAACGTGCCCGGGGATTGCCCGCGATCTCGGCCTCGGAGGCAGTGACGGCCTTGCCAATCAGCCGGAAACCAGGGGCCGGCCCGGAGATCTCGGGCGCAAATCGGCTCCCGCGCGGGGCAGCGCCCGCTCGCGCCTGCAGGAATCGCTTTACGATCCGGTCCTCCAGCGAATGAAACGTGACGACTGCCAGCCAGCCATCAGGGGCCAGCGCCGCCTCGGCCGCCGCGAGGCCGCGCACCAGTTCGCCAAGCTCGTCGTTGACCGCGATCCGGAGCGCCTGAAAGCTGCGCGTCGCCGCGTGCGGCTGACCCGGTTTCGGCCGATGCAGGCAGCGCTCTATGACCGCCGCGAGTTGCAGCGTCGTCTGGAACCGTCGAGTAGCCCTTTCCTGGACCAGCGCCCGCGCGATTCGTCGCGCGGCGCGTTCCTCGCCGTACTGGTGGAGGATGTCGGCCAGCTTGCCCTCGGGCGCCGAATTCACCAGATCCGCGGCCGAAGGCCCCGACTGCTCCATGCGCATGTCGAGCGGCCCGTCGCGCAGGAAGGAAAAGCCACGCTCCGCTTGATCGATTTGCATCGAGGACACGCCGATGTCGAGCACAACGCCCGCCAAGGGCGTATCCGCAATCCTGTCGAGATTCCCGAAACGCCCCGCCTGCAGATCAAGCCGATCGCCCCAAGCTTGCGCCCAGGATTTCGCACGCTCCAGAGCCTCGGGGTCCCGATCGACCCCGATGACCCGCTCCGCTCCCGCGTCGAGTAGCGCGCGGGCGTAGCCTCCGGCGCCTAAGGTTCCATCAAGCCAGACGCCCCTGATCGGAGACGCGGCCGCGAGGATCGGCTCCAGGAGCACCGGCACATGCGGCTGGGCGCATTCCATTATCATTCCCGACCCCTGCCTTCGATCTGCAATCGGTCGAGCAGCGCGAATGGATCGTTCTCGTTGCCATCCAGCGCCGTCTCCTCGTCAAGCATCGCTTGATCCTCGGCGAAGGCCTCGGGATTCCATATCTGGAACTTGTCCCCCATGCCGGCAAATGTCGCGTCGCCCGTCAAGCCAATCATCTCGCGGAGCTTCTGGCTCAGCACCATCCGGCCGTTCTCGTCGACCTGGGCATAGGTCGAGCGCGTGTTCAGCATACGCTCAAGCTTTTCGCGATCTCGGCTGAAGCGCGGCAGAGCCGACACAAGATCGTCGATTTCATCCATCGACGTGATCGTGAAACACTCAAGGCATTTGCGGCCGGGCCGGCCGTGCACGATGACGAGGTTGGGGTTCTGCTCCGGCTTCCACTCGGGGTCGCCCTCTTCAAGGACACGTCGGAATGAGGCGGGAATCGACACGCGACCCTTCGCGTCCACCTTGTGGACCGACTCGCCCCTGAACCGCCGTGCCACCCGGCCTTACTCCTGTCTCACCGTCCCGAGACGCAAACGGCGGGCCGTGCTGCCTGAAGGCACGACCCGCCGTTGTGGTCCCGTAGGGCCTTTGGCCCGACTGCGCCGCGTTTTCGCGTGTCTGCTCGTTATCCGCGTCGGGTCTTCTTCGTCGTTGGAAAGCGCGGGCCTGTATGAAACCTGCCTAGTTTCTCGTCCGGGTCTCTCGCCCTAGATCGTGATGCCGCTGCCTTCCGTGCTTGATGGTATAGCATGGGAGTACGTGGGAAACAATGGGATTTCACGGATCCAGCGGTCCGAGCCGGCAAACGGCCGTGGCGGAAATGCCGCTGTCGAGCGCAAAATGCGGCGAGACGGATTTTCTTGTGTGAGTGATCGGCCTCGCCCACAACATATGGACACAACTCGTGATTGATACAGAAACTGGAATGGTCGAAAAAACCGCACAAGCCTTGCCGATGGACCGGTCTGCAGCCTCGAATCGCATGGTTTGACCACGAATTCCCATGGCTCCGGAAGCCATATCAGGCGACCTCGGGGTCCGAGTTTGTCTCGCGGATTCGGGCCTGATTTGCGCGCGGATGGCCTGTAAGCCGGATCTTGTAGCCCCGTTGCCGGGGCCGACGACCATTCCTCTAGGCCCGTCCTCGCGGACGGGCTCAAGCAGCCAACCCGGATCGCTCGGGCGGGAGAGCCCTGACAGCCTTGCGGCTGCCGCGCGACCCCTATTTGGCCTTGCTCCTGGCGGGGCTTGCCGTGCCGCCGACGTTGCCGCCAGCGCGGTGGGCTCTTACTCCACCGTTTCACCCTTGCCTCCGACCTGCGCCGGGGGCGGTCTGTTTTCTGTGGCGCTTTCCCTCGGGTTGCCCCGGGCGGGCGTTACCCGCCGCCATTCTCCCTGGAGTCCGGACTTTCCTCGCGGGCCTTGCAGCCCCCGCGGCCGTCCGGCCATCCGCGCGCGCTCCGCTTAGGCCAGGGGCCAGCCTCGCGTCAATGCCGACAGCACGGCGACGTCGTCCGCAGACGGCTCGGCCCCACGCGCCCAGGGCCGGAACCGCAGTCGCACCGCTTCGAGAACCGCGTCCCAGTCGCCGTCCGGCGGCGCATAGCCGGCGGCCGTCGCCGCCGCCTGGAATTCGGGCCAATCCGCAGCGCCCTCCAAGATGTCTGGCTCGGTCCAGACGGCGCGTCCGCCCAGCGCCAGCCGCCGCCAATCGAACTTCGGTCCCGGATCGATCTTGCGCCGAGGCGCCATGTCCGAATGTGCAATCACGCCCTCGGGTCCCACGCCCCAACGCGCCGCGATGCCGTCGAGCAGCGCCTCGAGCACCGTCATCTGCGGCTCGGGAAACGGCGGAAACCCGGCGATCGGCCCCGCATTCGCGAGTTCGATCCCGATCGAGCGGGAATTGACGTCGCCCGCGCCGCGCCATGTCCCGACGCCCGCGTGCCAGGCGCGCATTGCCTCGTCGACAAGTTCCCAGACCCGCCCGTCTTCGGCGATCAGCCAGTGCGCCGAGACCTCGGCCAAGGGGTCGCACAGCCGCGCCAGCGCCGCCTCGGCGCTCGACATGCCAGTGTAGTGGATCACGACCAGGTCTGGCCGGACGCCGCCCCTGCGCGGCCCGAAATTCGGGCTCGGCGCAGAAGTTGCGCACTCGACCCAAACGCGCAGGTTCCGCCGCTTTGCCGACGCCGGACCGTTCATCACGTCACGGACGAAGACCTGGCCGTCGGCGCTTCAGAGGCGCAGCTGGCGGTACGGCGTCGGGTCCCAGGCGCATGCGAAGCCGTCGCCGTCCGGATCAAGCCCGTTCGGATCCGCGCTCGGGCCTCCCGCAGCCAGGAACGCCCGCTGCGCATCGTCCGCATTCGAGTACCGCCCGCAGGCGCCGCCCCGCAAGCCGCGGCTCCGCTGGTACTGCCTCTCGCCGACCGCGTTCGTCGTCTGCTGGGCATAGAGCGCGATGTTCGGCCCCTGCCCGCCGCTCGGCACGCTGGTCGGCGGAATGATCACAAGTTGTTGGCGCGCCGCGGCGAGTTGCTCCTCGGCGATCCGCGCGTCGATCTTCTGCTGCTCGATCGTGTACAGCGTCAGGTTCAGCGTGTCGTCGTTCAACGGCGTGCCCGACGCGTTCACCGGCGCCCTGCCCGGGTCGACGACGCCGGGCCCGCCCAGCGCATTCTCGACCGTGGAGGTGAAATCGTCGGCGCCGCCCGACGAGGACGCGCTCGTCGCCGACGGGCTCGGCGCCTGATACAGGATGGGGTCCTGAGGAACGTATACGTCTCCGGTCGTGCAACCGGCGAGCGCGCCACAGGCCAGAATGATCTTCAGACGCATATCAAGCTTCACCTTGTCATCGGGCGCCGCCTGGCCCGATCGCCAGCGCCCGCAGATCACCTTCTACCACCATCTCGCGGGTTTTGCAGCAAAAGCGCAAGCCCGCTCCAGTGCGAAGGCGACATCGAGCATGCCCGCCTCGTCCCACGGTCGTCCGATCACCTGCATTCCCAGCGGCAGCCCAGCCGCGTCCAGCCCCGCCGGAACGGAAACGCCTGGAAGGCCCGCCAGGTTCACCGTGACGGTGAAGACGTCGTTCAGGTACATGGCGACCGGATCGGCATCCGACATCTCGCCGACCCCAAAGGCCGCCGACGGCGTCGTCGGCGTCAGGATCGCGTCCACGCCATCGGCGAAGACCGCCTCGAAATCACGCCGGATCAGCGTGCGCACCTTCTGCGCCCGCAGGTAGTACGCATCGTAGTAGCCGGCCGACAGCACATAGGCGCCGACCATCACGCGCCGCTGGACCTCGCGCCCGAACCCTTCGGCCCGGGTCCGCTCGTAGAGCGCAGTCACGCCTTCGTTCGCGCCGATCTTCGCGCGGCGTCCGTAGCGGACGCCGTCATAGCGCGCGAGGTTGGACGACGCCTCGGCCGGCGCGATCACGTAATAGGCCGGAAGCGCGTACTTCGTGTGCGGCAAGCTGATGTCGACGACCTCGGCGCCGGCGTCGCGGACCATCTCGGTCGCGCGCGTCCACAGGGCCTCGATCTCGGACGGCATGCCGTCGACGCGATATTCGTTCGGCACGCCGATCTTCCTGCCGCGCAGGTCGCCGGTCAGCCCGGCTGCGAAATCCTCGTCGGGCCGGTTGGCCGAGGTCGAGTCCTTCGGGTCGTGTCCGGCCATCGCGCTCAGCATCAGCGCCGCATCCTCGACGATCTTCGTCATCGGCCCGGCCTGGTCCAGCGATGAGGCGAAGGCGACGATGCCCCAGCGCGAACAGCGCCCGTAAGTCGGCTTGACGCCGACGATGCCGGTCAACGCCGCCGGCTGGCGGATCGAGCCGCCGGTATCGGTCCCGGTTGCCGCGAGGCACAGATCCGCAGAAACCGCCGCGGCCGAGCCGCCCGACGAGCCGCCCGGCGTCAGCGGCGTCTCGTCGCCCGCGCGGCGCCAGGGGCTGACCGTCGGCCCGTAGACCGAGGTCTCGGTCGACGAGCCCATCGCGAACTCGTCCATGTTCAGCTTGCCGAGCATCACCGCGCCCCGCTCCCAGAGCCGGGCCGTGACCGTGCTCTCGTAGGGCGGCAGGAAGCCGTCGAGGATGTTCGACGCCGCCTGGCTGGGCGCGCCCTCGGTGCAGAACAAGTCCTTGATCCCGAGCGGAATGCCGCACAGGTCCGGCGCGTCACCTGCGGCCAGCCGCGCGTCGGCGGCCCTCGCCTGATCGCGGGCGCGATCGGCGGTCACGGCGGAGTAGGCGTTCAGGACCCCGGCTGCCTCGATTTCCCCAAGGCAGGCATCGGTCACCTCGACCGCGGTGAAGTCCTTCGCCCTCAGCCCGTCGCGGGCGGCGACCAAAGTCAGCTTGCTGAGTTCGGCCATTACTCGACAACCTTCGGCACGGCAAAGAAACCCTGCCGCGCATCCGGCGCGTTCGCAAGGACCGCGTCCCGCCGGTTCCCGTCCGTCACGACGTCGTCGCGCCAGGGCAGCGCCATTGGGGTCACCGAGGTCATCGGCTCGACGCCCTCGATGTCGACCTCGCGCAGTTGCTCCATGAAGCCGAGGATGCCCGACAGCTCCCGCGCGACCCTGTCCAGATCGGTCTCGGCGACTTCGATTCGGGCGAGGTGGGCCACGCGACGCGCGGTCTCCTTGTCGATCGACATGCTGCAATCATCCTTCCGGGAGCGGATCCTGCGCCGTTTATCCGCGGCCGCGCGCTGCTGCAAGGCCCGGCGCCCCGTCTGGGTGCCGGGCCAGCACTAGGATCATCCATCCCAGCATCAGCCCGTTCAGGATGTGCCACATGAAATGCGTGCCGAGCGGCAGCGCCGGGCAGACTGCCTGGTCGATCGTCCGAAAGACCAGCGAGGCGACCAGGATGCCCGCTCCGATCGCCATCCCCAGCGCCGTGCGCGGCGCGCGCCTGCGCAGCGCGAACGCGTAAGCCAGCACCAGGATCGGCACAGGCGCATAGCCGACCGACCCGTTCAGGGATCCGAACGCCGCCTCGATGACGCGCGAGGTCAGGGCCGCGTAGGGAACGAACAGCACGACCGCCAGCGCCCCGGCCCAGCGCGGCGCGTCGAAGAACCGCACGGTTGCGAAATAGACGTAGGCGAGGATGAAGACCTGGATCGGGATCACGTCGGCCATCAGCGACCAGATCTGCGCGTGGGTGTGGAACAGGTACGACCCGATCCCGATCATCGCGAGGATCACGCACAGCAGCCGCGCAGCCGTGTCGCCCTCCGTCCGCCGCCAGCAGACCCGCGCCGCGATCAGGAACGCCGCATTGGTCACCGCGTTCACGGGCTCGGACCAGTAGGACGCGTCCAGCCGTTCGCAGTAGTTGTTGACCTCTCGTGACCAGTCCATCGACACACCCCATCCCGCGCACCACATGGTAGCGCGGCAAAAAGGAGGTTCCATGATGAAGCTGACATGGCTCGGACATTCGGGTTTCCGGATCGAGATCGCGGACCAGACGCTGCTGGTCGATCCCTGGCTAGAGGGCAATCCGATGTTCCCCGAGAACCGCCGGTCCGATGCGATCACGGGCGCGACCGCGATCCTTGTCACCCACGGACACGCGGACCACACGACCGGCGTGCCGGCGCTGGCGCGGGAACTCGGCGTCCCGGTCGTCGGCATCGCCGACCTGATGGGCTGGTGGTCGAGCTTCCAGGACTTCGAGACGATCGACTTCAACAAGGGCGGTACGATCCGGCTCGGCAAGGTCGCCGTGACGATGGTCAACGCCGTGCATTCGTCGTCGATCGGCGGCGAGAACGGGCCCATCTACGCCGGGCACGAGGCCGGCTACATGATCTCGGCCGAGGGCCGGACGATCTACGTGTCGGGCGACACCGACGTGACGATGGACATGGAGATCTTCGAGGCCCTGCACCACCCGGAGATCGGCATCCTCTGTGCCGGCGGGCACTACACGATGGACATGGAGCGCGCGGCCTATGCTGCAAAGCGGTTCTTCAACTTCAGGACCGTGATCCCCTGCCACTACCGGACGTTCCCGATCCTCGAGCAGTCCGCCGAGAAGCTGAAGGCGGGTCTTCCGGGCGTCGACGTCATCGAACCGCAGGTGCTCGAACCGATCGAACTCTGAGCCGCGCGCTGCGGACGAACGTGCGCTCGCGCAGCCCGTCGGTGGTTTCGCGGGGAAATCCGTTCGGCTAGTCTGGCGGCAATCAACCAGAACGGGCGGGCAGGCGGATGCGGATCAACAGACGAATTCTGATGCTGGGCGCCGCCGCTGCGGGGCTTTCGGCCTGCGGCGGCGGACAGCGGCGGGCCGATCGGCGCAGCGGCGCCGGCGGCGTCCGATCCGCTGATGCAGCCGACTCCGAACGCCGGCTGGGACGCCTGGGTCGCCTCGTTCCGATCGCGGGCGCTGGCGCAGGGGATCACGTCGAGCACGTTCGACAACGCCTTTTCCGGCGCGGGTTTCCTTCCGGGCGTCATCGAGCGCGACCGCAATCAGACCGAGTTCACCCGCACGATGGAGGACTATCTCGCCATCGCCGCGTCCGAGGAGCGCGTGGGCAAGGGCCGCGCCGCGCTTGCGCAGTACGGACCGCTTCTCGACCAGATCGAGGCGCGGTACGGCGTCGAGCCGCAGGTCGTCGTCGCGGTCTGGGGAATGGAAAGCTTCTACGGCGAGCGACGGGGCGACGTCGAGGTCGTCTCTGCGCTCAGCACGCTGGCCTACGAAGGCCGCCGCGGCAGTTTCTTCGAGTCCCAGTTGATCGGTGCCCTGAAGATCCTGCAGAACGGCGACGTCTCCCCGCACGGGATGACGGGAAGCTGGGCCGGCGCGATGGGGCATACCCAGTTCATCCCCACGAGCTACCTCGCCTACGCCGTGGACTTCAACGGCGACGGACGGCGCGACATCTGGTCCAACGATCCGACCGACTCGCTGGCCTCGACGGCGGCCTACCTGTCGCGCTCAGGGTGGCGGCGCGGCCAGCCTTGGGGCGTCGAGGTTCGTCTGCCGGCCGGCTTCTCCGGCCCCGTCGGCCGCGGGTCGACGCGCAGTTCCTCGGCCTGGGCGGCGGCCGGCGTGCGCGACATGAACGGCCGCGTCGTGCCGGATTACGGGCCGGCATCGATCATCACGCCGATGGGCCCAACAGGACCGGCCTTCATGACCTTTTCGAACTTCACCGCCATATCGCGCTACAACAACGCGGAGAATTACGTGATAGGCATCGGCCATCTGTCGGACCGGCTTGTCGGCGGCCCCCCGATCCGCGGCGGCTTCCCGCCGGATCGATACGGGATGTCGATCAACGACCGCAAGGCGATGCAGGGGGCCCTGAATGCGCGCGGCTTCGACGTCGGGACGCCCGACGGCGTGATCGGCAGCCGGACGCGCGAAGCGATCAGCGCCTTCCAGGCCAGCCAGGGATTGCCTGTGACCGGCGAGCCCTCGCTCGCCCTGCTCCAGCAACTTCAGTAGCTGCGTGCTCTGCCGCGCTGCTTAGGGGCTCAAGACCGGCGCGTGGCGAAGAAGCTGCGCAGGAGCTCCGCGCTTTCGCTCTCGGATACGCCGGCCACGACCTCGGGTTTGTGATGAGCCTGGGAGTGACTGAAGATCCTCGGTCCCTCCTCGACGCCGCCCGATTTCGGATCGGGCGCGCCATAGATCAATCTGGAGATCCGCGCGGCCGAGATCGCAGCGGCGCACATCGGGCACGGCTCCAGCGTGACGTAGATTTCGCAGCCGGTCAGCCGCTCGCCGCCGAGTTTCGCGCAGGCGGCGCGGATCGCGAGCATTTCGGCATGTGCGGTCGGATCGGAAAACTCGCGCGTGCGGTTGCCCGCGCGAGCCAGGATCGCGCCGTTCGGCGCGACGACGACCGCTCCGACCGGCACCTCGCCGCGACCGCCGGCAGCGGCGGCCTCGGCGAGAGCTTCGGTCATGAACGGCGCGAAACGCATGCCGGGACTTGTCTCCCGGGCGACGCTGCCCGGCAAGCCCCCGATCGCGCCGGGGATCAGTCGTCCAGCCACTTCTCGGCGGCGTCCTCGATCACCGTCAGCTGCCGCGCCCCGTCCACCGTGAGGCCGGGCCCAGCAATCAGCTACCTCGAACGCGTCCGGCGTGACCGGGCCGGTATCGAGGCGCTGACTGGGGTGTGGGCAGGGCGGAAGCGGGCAGAACAGTAGGGCCGATCGCAGCAGCGAATCCGAGGGCGAGCGGGCGGGAGAAAATTGCATACGCAGATATGGGATTTGGCGTCCATGTGAAGAAACGAGACAGTCTCGTTCTATCGACGTGCGTTCCGGATCAGTCCCGTCAATGCAGAACGAGACTGTTTCGTATCCACTTCGGGCTTGGCAGCGGCTCCAAAGATGGACATCAGGACCCGCGTCTGCTAGGGCGCAGACACCCACAGGAAAAGCAACTAGATACGGAGCCAAGGTGGAAACCCAGCCGGAGCGGACAGCCTCCTGCGCGATTGAATGCGCCGACGCTTCGGCCGCACCTGCGATGAGTCCCCGCGCGGAACGCAAGTACGCGCAGGTTCTGGACGGCGCGCGCGCGGTCATTCTCGCCCGAGGCTTCGACGGCGCGAGCGTGGACGACATCGCGCGCGAGGCCGGCATCTCCAAGGCCACGCTCTACCGGTACTTTCCCGACAAGTCTTCGCTGTTTCAGGCGGTGATGCAGCGTGATTGCACGGCGCAGGCCAGCGCGATGCCGCGGCCGATCCCGGACGACCGGCCTCTGGAGGATGCGCTCGCCGAGGCCGCTCGCGGCTATATCGTGTTCGTGACGTCCGAGCAGGCGCAAAGCATGTTCCGCGCCGCCGTGTTCGAGGCCGCCCGGTTCCCGGAGGTCGGGCGCGCCTTCTATGCGTCCCAGGTCGACCGTGGTCGGGCTTGCCTCGTCCCCCTGCTTGCCGTTGGCGTCGAGCGCGGCGAGATCGTGGTCGACAACCTCGACCTGGCGGCGCACCGGTTCCTGGCCCTGTGCAAGGCTGAATTGTTCCTCAAGCAGCTTTTCGGCATGAGCGATGCGCTCGGCTGCGAAGAGATCGAGACGCGGGCCCGTGGGGCCGCGGCCGCCTTCATGCGGATGTATCGTCCCTGAACGTCGCCCAAGGCCGATTTGGCTTGCGCGCCATGCCGGCGCGCGTAAGAGCGGCGCATGAGCGAACATGACGGCGAACGGATTGCGAAACGGCTGGCGCGTGCAGGCGTCGCTTCGCGACGTGGCGCAGAGATCATGATCGCCGAAGGGCGCGTGGCGGTCAACGGGCGGAAGATCGACACGCCGGCGCTGAACGTCACCCCCTCCGACCGGATCACCGTCGACGGCAAGCCGCTGGACGCGCCCGAGCCGGCGCGGCTCTGGCGCTACTACAAGCCGCTCGGCCTGGTCACCAGCGAGGCCGACGAGAAGGGCCGCGACACCGTCTTCCAGCACCTGCCGCCGGAATTGCCGCGCGTGCTCAGCGTCGGTCGGCTCGACCTGAACTCCGAAGGGCTGCTGCTCCTGACCAACGACGGGGCGCTGAAGCGCCGCCTCGAACTGCCGTCCACGGGCTGGGTGCGCAAGTACCGGATCCGGGCCCGCGGCACGCCCGAAGACGCGGCGCTCGAGCCGATCCGCAGGGGCGTCACCGTCGACGGCGAGCGCTTCGCCCCCATGTCCGTCACGATCGACCGTCAACAGGGCGCAAACGTCTGGCTGACCATAGGCCTGCGAGAAGGTCGCAATCGCGAGGTCCGTCGGGCGCTGGAGACCGTCGGGCTCATCGTCAACCGGCTGATCCGCACCTCCTACGGCCCGTTCCAGCTCGGCGATCTCGAGCCCGGCGCCGTCGACGAGGTCCGTCCCAAGGTCATGCGCGAACAGCTCGGCATCGGCGCGAAGCCGGAAGCGCCTGAACCCGCAAAGCGAGCCAGGCCGACGCCCAGACGCCGTTGATGTCACGAAATGGCGCGTCGGTCAGACCTTGAGATCGCCCGCGCTCTTGCGGCCGTCGCGGCCGTCGATCAGTTCGTACTCAATCGGTTGATTGTCCTGAAGCGTCTGCAGTCCAGCCGCCTGAACCGCGGTAATGTGGACGAATATGTCCTTGCCGCCGTCAGCGGGCTGGATAAATCCGTAGCCCTTCTCGGTGTTGAACCATTTGACGGTGCCTTTAGCCATCCGGTATGCCCTTCGGTCACACCCGGACACCACGTCCGGGCCTAGCTTCGACGAACCTGCTCGCAACACGCTTCGTCGGCAGCCGCAGGGAACGCCGATCGGCAATCTATCGCGAATCACAGGACAAAAAAAGTCCCGGCGCAGTCGCGTCGATCCGCCGGGGGTGGTAACGAGCGAGCGGCCATCATATGTTCCGCGGCACGTCAGGTTCAGGAAAGCGCGTCTCCCGGATGTCATCGTCAAGTCTGCGACTGGTCGCTTTTGTCGTCTACGCCGCCATCGTGCTCGCGACCGGACTGGGCGCGCTCGGGGCGGCCGGCGGACTGTAGATGGCGGGTCGTCCCTATGGCGGCAGGTTCTCGCCGGGCGCCGGCGGTCCCGGCAAGGCGCCTCCGCCGGAGCCGTTTCGCGGCCGGCGCGCTTCCCGGGTCAGCATTCGGGCCCGCCTTGCCTACCTGCTCCCGTTGCCTCTGCTCTTCGCCGGACTTGGCGCCATAACGCGCGGCGACGCCGCCGAGATGCTGTCGGAGCTGGGCGGCTTTGCGGGTCTGATGGTCGCGGTCTGGCTCCTGAACGAGGGGCTGCGCGCGGAGGCAGCCTTCGACGCGCGCAGCATCGCCCGCCCGCCCGCCGTTCCACGCAAGGCGCTTGCCGCCGCGCTGACCGGCGCAGTCGTGTTCGCGGTCGGACTGATCAGCCTGGGCCAGGGCCTGTTCGGCGCGGCCGCGTTCGGCGTCGTCGCTGCAGCCGCCCAGGCGATGGCCTTCGGTCTCGACCCGATGAAGGCCAAGGGCATCGACGCCGGCGACTCGTTCGCGACGGATCGCGTGGCTCGCGCGATCGACAAGGCCGAGGGCCTCGTGCGCGAGACCGTCGCCGCGGCCGCGCGTCTCCGCGATCGGCGCCTCGAAGGCCGGGTCGACCGCCTTTGCGATCAGGCCCGAGAGGTCTTTCGGGCGATCGAGGCCGATCCGCGCGATCTCAGTCGGGCGCGGGTCTTTCTGAACGTCTATCTGCTCGGACTGCGCGACGCGACGAGCAAGCTGGCTGCGCTCGAAGGGCGAGACAGCGCCGCTCAGGCGAAGTACGAGACGCTGCTCGGCGATCTGGAGGCGAGCTTCGCCGCGCAGCGCACGCATCTTCTGGAGGACAATCGCAGCGACCTTGACGTCGAGATCGAAGTCCTGCGCGATCGGCTGAAACAGGACGGGCTGCTGGCCCGATGACCGAGGGAGACGACCCGATGGCCGAAGACACCAGAGCCAAGGCGCAGGCAGCCCTGCAGGAGGTGGAGGCTGTCACGACCGCGCTGCTGCCGGAGCCCAGAGGCGAATTGATCGCCGTCGGGACGGCCGATCCCGCGCTCCGCGCCGAGATCGAGCGGCGCAAGGCCGAACTCGACGTGGGCGATACGCAGTCGATCATCCGCTTCGGCTCGAAGGCGCAGGCCGAGCTGCAGCAGATCAGCCAGAACATGCTGTCGGGCGTTCGAAACAAGGATGTCGGCCCCGCCGGCGACAGCCTGCGCGACATCGTCACCTCGATCCGGGGCTTCTCCGTCAAGGAGCTGGACCCGAACCGCAAGCTCTCCTGGTGGGAAAGGCTGATGGGCAAGTCCAAGCCCATGGCCGAGTTCATGGCGCGCTACGAGGACGTGCAGGGGCAGATCGACCGGATCACCGGAGACCTGCTGACGCACGAGCACACGCTGCTGAAGGACATCAAGTCGCTGGACCTGCTCTACGAGAAGACCCTCGCCTTCTACGACGAGCTGGCGCTCTACATCGCCGCAGGCGAGGCGCGGCTGGCCGAACTCGATGCTGCGGAGATCCCTGCGAAGGAGGCCGAGGTTCAGGCCGCTCCCGAGGAACAGGGCGTGATGAAGGCGCAGGAGCTGCGGGATCTGCGGTCGGCCCGCGACGATCTCGAGCGGCGCGTGCACGACCTCAAGCTGACCCGGCAGGTGACGATGCAGTCGCTGCCCTCGATCCGGCTGGTTCAGGAGAATGACAAGAGCCTCGTGACCAAGATCAATTCGACGCTGGTCAATACCGTGCCATTGTGGGAGACGCAGCTCGCTCAGGCGGTGACCATTCACCGCTCGCGCGAGGCGGCGCAGGTGGTTCGGGAAGCGAACGACCTTACCAATGATCTGTTAACCAAGAATGCGGAAAACCTTCGTACTGCGAATAAGGAAATCCGCACGGAAATGGAGCGCGGAGTTTTCGACATAGAGGCGATCGAAGCAGCCAACGCCAACCTGATTGCGACAATCCAGGAAAGCCTCCAGATTGCGGACGAGGGGAAGGCCCGCCGAGCGGCGGCCGAGGCGAGTTTGTTGAAGATGGAGAGCGAATTGAAGTCGACGCTCGCCGCGGCTTCGGGCAAGTCCTCCGGCCTCGGCGCTCAGGTTGGCGGAAGCGTTCAAAGGTAGATCAACGCCCCTTCAAGGCGTGCTGCGAGGCGAAAGGCAAGCTGTTTGAGGTCCATTGCTGAAATCGCGGAGGAGCGCGCAGATGCGCCGCGGTCTGGCTTGGCTTTGTGCGCGCGTGCGGCTGTCTACGCGCTCGCGCTGGCGGCGGTCGCCGGATGCGCAAGCGCTCCCGAGCCGCCGGTGCAGATGCCCGGAGCTGCGCCTGATTCCGCTGGCTCGCCGCGGGCGCGGCTCAGCGAGCCCCCGGCCAGCGGGGAGGATGCCCTCGTCCAGTTCTATGCCAACGTGCAGGGAGATTTGACCGCAAGCGGGCGAATGCGTCTCGACACGGCTCCTCCAGATGCGCCTTATACGATCAACGATCTTGTCAACAATTTCATCCGTATTGCGCTCTACGACGAATACGTTTCTCTCGACGGCCGCTTCGTGCGCCGCGAGACCCCTGCCCTTCTGCGCCGGTGGGAACAGCCTGTCCGCGTCGGCGTCGTTATTGGGCCGTCCGTGCGGGCTTCGACGGCGCAGACTGACCGGGCCACTGTTGCGAACTTCACCGACCGACTCTGCGCGGCTTACTGGGCTGGACATGCGCATGACGCAGGGGCCGGATGCAAACTTCCTCGTGATGATCCTCTCCACGGCGGAGCAGTCCGTCGCCGCCGAGGCAACCGCGCAACAGTTTCCCGACTTCGAGCCCGCCGTGCTCGGCGCGCTTGGCGGCACGCCGATCGACACGTTCTGCACGGCCTATGCCTTCGCCCAGCCCGCCAACCCATCGTCCTACGCTGCGGTGATGGTGCTGATCCGGGCCGAGCATCCGGCATTGACGCGCGCATCCTGCGTGCAGGAAGAGATGGCCCAGGCGATGGGCCTCCCTAATGATTACGCCGCCGCACGCCCCTCGCTCTTCAATGATAGCCTCGAATTCGCCTTCCTGACCGAGCACGACGAGATACTTTTGCGCATGCTGTATGACCGGCGGCTGAAACCGGGAATGACCGTTGCAGAAGCTCGTCCGCTTCTGCCGGAGATTGCGCAGGACGCGATAGCCGCTCAGGAAGAGGCGTCAAGGGGGGCGCTCAGCGCCGCAATAAACTGACAGTCAGAGGGAAGCCGTTTGCATGTCCATCTTCGATTTCCTGCGCGGAGAATTCATCGACGTCATCCACTGGACCGATGACACCCGCGACACGATCGTGCACCGCTTCGAGCGCCAGGGTTACGCGATCAAGTACGGCGCCAAGTTGACCGTGCGCGAGAGCCAGGCGGCGGTATTTGTGCACGAGGGCCAGATCGCCGACGTGTTTGGCCCGGGCCTCTACATGCTCGAGACCAATAACCTGCCGATCCTGACGACGCTGCAGCACTGGGACCACGGCTTCCAGAGCCCGTTCAAGTCCGAGATCTACTTCGTCAACACGCGCCGCTTCACCGACCTGAAGTGGGGTACGCGGAACCCGATCACCTGCCGCGATCCCGAGTTCGGCATGGTCCGCCTGCGCGCCTTCGGCACCTACACGATGCGCGTCGCCGATCCCAAAGGTCTTCATGGCCGAAATCGTCGGCACCGACAGCGAATTCACGACGCAGGAGATCGAGTTCCAGATCCGCAATGTCATCGTCTCGCATTTCGGCCAGATCATCGCCTCGTCGGGCATTCCGGTGCTCGACATGGCGGCGAACACGATCGACCTCGCAAAGCTCGTTCACGAGCGCATCGCGCCGAATATCGCAGTTTACGGCCTGGAACTGCCGGCGTTCTACATCGAAAACATCTCGCTGCCGAGCGAGGTCGAGGCGGCGCTCGACAAGCGCACCTCGATGGGCATTGTTGGCGACTTGTCGAAATACACCGAGTTCAGCGCAGCCGAGGCCGTGACCACGAGCGCAGAAAATTCTAGCGGCGGGGGCGGCTTGGCGGCAGGGCTCGGCGCCGGAATGGGCATTGCTATGGCCGAGCGAATGGCCCGCGGTCCCTGGGGCGCGCCACTCGCAGGAGCAGCCCCTGCAGCCGCGGCGAAGCCTCCGCCTCCTCCGCAGGACAAGATCTGGCACGTCGCAGCGGACGGCGCCACGCGCGGCCCGTTCAGCGAGTCCGATCTGCGCCTAATGGCTGCTTCGGGCGATATCTCTGCAGACACCTATCTCTGGACGCCCGGCGGCCCCGATTGGCGGCGCGGGCGTGACGTTTCCGAACTGGCCGATTTGTTCAGCGCTTCACCGCCCCCGCCGCCGCCAGGCGCCTGAGGCTGCCGATGACGACCGAAGCGGCGAAGGCCCCGGCTGCGACGCTTGAACACCACCGCTTCCCCTGCCCGTCCTGCGGCTCGGACCTGCGCTTTGATCCGGGCGCTCAAGCGCTCGCTTGCCAACATTGCGGCCATTCGGAACCCGTGCCCGAGATCCATGGCGGTCTCGTGGAACATGATCTGCGCGCCGCGGTCGAGGACGCGCTGCCCGCCTCTGCAATGGAGTCCATTCGCGTCGCGACCTGCTCCAGTTGCGGCGCGCAGATCGAGTACGACGCCGCTCTCCATGCCAAGGAATGCCCGTTCTGCGCCTCGCCGATCGTCTCGGACACTGGCGCCGAGCGGCACATCAAGCCGCAGGCGCAGCTCCCGTTCCTGATCTCCGAGGCTGACGCCAGGGACGCGATGAAGCGGTGGCTCGGCCGGCTCTGGTTCGCGCCCTCCGACCTCAGGGCCTATGCCCGCCACGACCGCGCGATGACCGGGGTCTATGCCCCCTACTGGACCTACGACGCCGCGACCGAGACAGACTATTCCGGCCAGCGCGGCACCGTGCGCTACGAGACGCGCCGCGTGCCCGTCACGATCAACGGCAAGCGGCAGATGCAGTCCCAGCAGGTTGCCCGCGTCGACTGGCGCCCCGCACGCGGGCGCGTCTCGCGCGCGTTCGACGACGTGCTGGTGCTCGGCTCGAAGAGCCTCCCAAAGAGCTACACTGACGCGATCGCGCCCTGGGACCTCAGCGCGCTGACCCCCTACGACCCGCGCTTTCTGGCCGGCTTTCGCGCCGAGGGCTACACCGTTCCCGTGCAGGACGGCTACGGCGAGGCGCGCGGCGTGATGAATGCCGTCATCGAGGGCGACGTGCGCCGCGACATCGGCGGCGACCAGCAGCGCATCGGCAAGCTCGACACGCGCGTCGGCCGGCTGACCTTCAAGCACGTGCTGCTGCCGGTCTGGCTGGCCGCCTTCCGCTACCGCGGCAAGTCGTACCGCTTCGTCGTGAACGGTCGAACCGGCGAGGTCGAGGGAGAGCGGCCCTACTCCGCTGTCAAGATAGCGATCGCCGTGCTCGCCGGCCTCTTGCTTGCGTTTGCGGTCGCGGGCGTCATGATCTTCCAAAACGCGTAGAGGAGTTGCCACCCCGTGCGTCGAGTATCGCCGACCGCCCTCGCCAGCCTGGCCACAGCCGGCCTTGCCTTCGCTCTGCCTGAAGCCGTCTCGGCGCAGGACCTGCCGGCGACAATCGCCGCCTATGCCGCAGAATTGTCAGGCGCCTGCGTCGCGGCCGAAGGCACGCCCACCGTAGGTCCGGCGTTCGCGACCGCGGTGGACCTGAACGGCGACGGCGCGCTCGACTACATCGTCGATCTGGCCGGCATCGAATGCGCGAACGCCTGGTCGACCTTCTGCGGCGACGACGGGTGTCCGCTGTCGGTCTGGCTCGCCACCCCGACCGGATTTCTCCGCGACTGGGAGGGCATGGTCCAAGGTTGGGCCTTCGACCCGCTCGGCGAGGAAGTCGCCGTCGCGGTGACGATGGACGCAGCGTCCTGTCCCGATGCGACCGGCGCCGCCTGCGTGCGGCGGTTGGTTTTTGACGAGGTCGTCGAGCCGGCCCCGGCCGAGGTCACGGACGTGTCGCCCGAGGCCGGCGCCGAGCCGGCAAATGCGCCGCCCGCCGATCCTTCGTCGACCGAAGCCGCGCTGCAGCCGACCGGCATCGAGGGCTGGACCCTGCGCCAGACGTCGGACGGCGAGACGGTCGCGGTCAGCGACGGCCCGGGGGCCATTGGAACGCTGGCGGTGTTCTGCCTGTCCGGACGGCCATGGCTCGCGGTGCGGCTCGCCGATCCGGCCGCAGCCGGGGAGACGGCGCAACTCGAGTTCGGCTTTTCCGGCCGTGACGTCTCGACGGCCGCCAAGCGTGAGGACGGCGCAGGCGGCGCGCTCATCGTCGAGCTTTCCGGAAGCCCGCTTCCCGCACTGCTCTCGGGCCGCGACATATCTGCGCGGATCTCGATTGACGGCGCGGAGCAGGGAACGCTGTCTCTGCGAGGCTCGACCAGGGCCATCCGTTCCACGCTCTCGGCCTGTCCGGCCGATTAGGCCCGGTGCAACCTACTCGACTCGGCGCGCGAGTAGCGCAAGAGTTGTCGCATCGACCGGCTCCTCCGTCAGCACGTCGTTCGGCGCCGGAGCCATCAGGCGCGCCGCTCCGTGACCGGCCTCGCCTAGCCAGAGCGAAAAATCGTAGGAGGCGATCACGACGGGCATTCTGTCATGGATCGGCGCAAGCACGGCGTTAGCCGCGCAGGTAACGATCGCACAGGTGGTGGCCCGCGCATCCGGCGGACCCCAGTCCTGCCAGACCCCGGCCAGTGCGATCAATCCGCCAGCGGCCGGCCGGATCAGGCGCGCGACCATTGTTCCCTTCGGCCCAGACCATTCGTAGAAGCCGTCTGCGGGGATCAGGCAACGCCGCTTGCGCGCCGCCTCGCGAAAGGCCGGCTTGTCGGCCAGCGTCTCGGCCCTAGCGTTGCTCAGCAGCGGTGTCGCATTCGGGCTACGATACCAAGGCGGTAGCAGCCCCCATCGCATTGGCGAAAGCCAGCGTCCTGCCCCGGACGATGTTACGACCGGAACGCGCTCGGTCGGGCTCACGTTCAGCCTCGGCCCATCTACGTCCAGCCACGGATCAAGTTGCGCCTCAAACAGGTCGGCCATGGCTTGCAACGGTGATGTGATCATGTAGCGTCCGCACATGGCCGCGAGACTATCTACGATCAGGCGGCCCGAAAAGCGCAGACTCTCTGGCCGCATTGCCAGAACCTCGTTAACCCTCTGATATCGTGAGACGTTATAGCTTTGTTAAACCAAAGGACGCTTAGGTTGACCCTTGGGGTGGCGCGGAGTTTTTGGCGTGGCGCAGGTTCTGCAGTTCAATTCGCTCGATCCATCGTCCGCGGCTGCTGCGCCCGCGATGTCGGCACGACCATTGCTCGGCGACATCCTGGTGCGCGCAGGCGCGATCGCGCCGGATGACCTCGACAGCGCGCTGGCGCTGCAGCGGGGTCAGGACACGCTTCTCGGCCACATCCTCATCGTTACCGGGCTCACCTCCCGCGAGGCGCTGACCGACGCGTTGTCCGAGCAGTCCCGGCTCGGTCGCGCCGATTTCGTCGCCGCGCCGCCCGAGCCTGACCTCTGCAACGGTGTCGATCCCTACCTCTGCCTTCGCCTCGAAGCAATCCCCTGGCGGCGTCACGGCGGCCGAACCGTGATCGCGATCGCGAACCCCGACAACGGGACCGAGGCGATGGCGGCGCTGGCTGCCGACGGCGATCCGGTCGCGCTCGCCATCGCAACGCCCGAAGCAATTCGCGGGGCGATTTCTACTCGCTTCGGCGCACAGCTTGCGGTCGACGCCGAGAACCGCTGCCCGGCGATCTACAGCTGCCGCTCGTTCCTCACCGCCGGCTTCACCCGGCGCAAGATAGCAGTGCTCTTGGGGATCATCGGCGCCGCCGCGGTGGCTCCGCTGCTGATGCTCCAGGTTCTGCTCGCTTTGGTCATCGTTGCCAATTTCGCCACAACAGGCCTTAGGCTCATCGCCCTCGCCGCTCGTATGCGGGGCGGCGCGCGCCAGACAGCGGTCGCCGCGCCACAGCTTGTCGAGATCGGACGCCTGCCGCCTGTCTCGGTGCTGGTGCCGCTAAAGGGAGAAGCCGCAGTCGCGGGGCAATTGATGAAGGCCCTTGGCAGCATGGAGTATCCGGCGCCGCTGCTGGACATCAAGCTTGTGCTCGAGGCTGGTGACCACGCCACCCGAGCGGCAATCGAGGCCGCCGGCATGCCGCCCACAATTGAAGTTCTGATTGTGCCGCGCGGCGCCATCCAGACCAAGCCGCGGGCGATGAACTACGCTCTGCCGTTCTGCCGTGGAGAGATTGTCGGGGTCTACGACGCCGAGGACCTGCCCGCCCCGGGTCAGATCCGGGCGATCGTGCATCATCTGGTCCGCGCGCCCTCGGAGGTGGCCTGCGTGCAAGGCTATCTCGACTTCTACAATACCGGACGCAACTGGCTGTCGCGCTGCTTTACCATCGAGTACGCGATCTGGTTCCGCGTGCTGCTCGGCGGGGTCCAACGCCTCGGTCTGCCGATCCCGCTGGGCGGCACCACCGTGTTCTTTCGCCGTGTTGCGCTGGAACGCATCGGAGCGTGGGACGCTCATAATGTCACCGAGGACGCCGACCTCGGAATGCGGCTTGCGCGGTTCGGCTATCGCTGCGAAATGGTCGCGACCACGACGATGGAAGAGGCCAATGCCGCCAGCGTGCGGGCTTGGATCCGCCAGCGCACGCGCTGGCTGAAGGGCTACGCGATCACTTGGGCGACGCACATGCGCAGCCCGCGCGCACTGATCCGGGACCTCGGTTGGCGCGGCTTCGCGGGCTTCCAGATCCTTTTCCTAGGCGGGCTCGTTTCGTACCTGGCGCTGCCAGCCTTCTGGGCGCTTTGGCTGGGCGCCGCAGGCTTCGACCTCCCCGGCTATCTGCAAGTGCCAGACGTGCTCCTGACCGCCTTCTTCGCCTCGATGATCCTTGGCAACTTGGTGATGCTGGCGACTGCGACCGTGGCGCTGGCCGACAGCGGGCGTGCGACGATGCTGCCTTGGGCATTGACGCTCGGCCTCTATTGGCCGCTCGGAGCGCTGGCTGCCTACCGAGCGCTATTCGAGGCGCTGCACGCGCCGTTCCACTGGCACAAGACGGAACACGGTCTTGAGGCTGGCTCCCTGCCCCGTCGTCCGCGCCGCCGCTGGCTCACGCTTCGGCGTTGCGCATCAGACGCGTCTCGAGCGCCCGGCTGATGTGCTGTCGGATAGCCGCGTCAGCCGCTTCGCCGTCGCGCGCCTCGATCGCGCGCACGATGCCCTCGTGCTCCTCCAGCGCCTTCGGTCCCCGCCCTTCGGCGGCCAGCGACGTCTCACTGACCAGCGCCATCGAGCGGTGCACCATCTCGAGTTGCTGCACCAGGTAGCGGTTGTGCGAGGCGAGGTGGATCTGCCGGTGGAATCGCTTGTTCGCCCGCGCGAGCGCGTCGGGCCGGTCAACCAATGCGTGATCCTTGCGGATCATCTCCCACAGCACCCTGACCTCCTCCGGCGCCGCATGCCGGGCGGCCAGCCGCGCCGCCAGACCCTCAAGCTCCGCGCGCACCACGTAGAGCTCGCCGAGCTCATCGTGGTCGAGGCTGGACACGACTAGGCTGCGCCCGTCGCGCGCCAGCACCGACTGCGTTTCCAGCCGCTGCAGCGCTTCTCGAATCGGGGTGCGCGATACGCCGAACCGCTCGGCGAGTTCGGACTCCACCAATCGGTCGCCCGGCCGGAACTCGCCGTGGTCAATCGCCTCGAGCAGCAGCGCATAGGCGTCCTTCTGTCCGTTCTGCGGCGCAGCCATCTGTCCATCCAATAATCGACTGAAGGAGCCTACTTCGCTGCGGCCGGGGAATCGAGCGCCGGTTGCCGCCGAGCCCGCATCGCGCTATCCCGAACGCGTCATGCCACGCAACGCATTCCTCCACATCGAGACATGGGTGTTCGATCTCGACAACACGCTCTACCCGCCGGAGGCGCGCCTTTTCGATCAGATCGAACGGAAGATGACCGACTACGTGATGACCGCGCTCGGCGTCGAGCGCGAGCACGCCGATCACCTGCGCGGGCACTACTGGCGTAACCATGGCACGACGCTGGCCGGGCTGATGGCCGAACACGGGCTCGATCCCGAGCCCTACCTTGCGGCGGTGCACGACATCGACCTGACGCATATCGCGCCGTCGGTGGAGCTTGCGGCCGCGATCGCGGCGCTGCCCGGACGCAAGGTGGTCTATACAAACGGCTCGCGCGAACATGCGCGGAGGGTCACGACGGCGCTCGGGATCACCCCGCATTTCGAGGCGCTTTACGGGTTCGAGGACGCGGGATTCGAGCCGAAGCCGCGCGCCGAGGCTTTCGCCCGGGTCTTCGCTGCCGACGGACTGACGCCGGCGCGGGCTGCGATGTTCGAGGACGACCCGCGCAATCTCGAAGTGCCGCACGGTCTCGGAATGCGAACGGTGCTGGTCGGCCCCGAGGCGCCGACGACCTTCGTGCACCACCAGACCGACGACCTCGCCGGCTTCCTCGCCCGGCTGATCTGATGGGAGCGGCAATGCAGCGCATCGACACGGACATCCTCGTCGCCGGCGGCGGGGTCGCAGGCCTCGCCGCGACGGCAGCGCTGTCCGCGGCGGGCTTCGACGTCGTCTGCGTCGATCCCGCCCCGCCGGCCGCGTCCAGCGAAGCCGAAGACCGCGACCGGCGCACGACCGCGTTCCTGCAGCCCTCGGTGGACCTCCTGACCCGCGCAGGCCTCTGGCCCCGGCTGGAACCCCATGCTGCGCCGCTGCGGATCATGCGCATCGCCGAGGCCGGCGACGCGGACCGTGCCCTGCGCGAAACCGCGGATTTCGGCGCGGAGGAGCTCGGCGTCGACGCCTTCGGCTACAACCTGCCGAACTGGCTGCTGCGCCGCGAGATCAGCGCGCATCTGGAAGAGACCCCGACCGCCCGGCTGATGCCGTCGTCTCGCGTGGCCGGCCTGACGACCCGGCTGGACGGCGCGATCGTGCGCCTGGCCGACGGAACGCAAGTCCGCGCCCAGCTTGTCGTGGCGGCGGACGGCCGCGACAGCCTTGTGCGCGAATTGGCCGGCATCGGCGCCCGGCGCTGGAGCTACGGCCAGAAGGCGCTGGTCTTCACCGTCACCCATGCCGAGCCGCACGGCAACGTGTCGATCGAGATCCACCGCACCGGCGGACCGTTCACGCTGGCGCCGCTGCCCGACCGCGACGGCGCGCCCGCCTCCGCGGTGGTCTGGATGGACGAGGGTCCGCGCGTGCAGGCGCTGCTCGACCTGCCGGTCGCGGACTTCGAGGCCGAGATGAACGCGCGCGCCTGCGGCGTGCTTGGACCGATGCGACTGGCCGCGCCGCGCCGGCTCTGGCCGATCATCGCGCAGATCGCCGACCGTCTCGACGGCCCCCGCACCGCGCTGGTGGCCGAAGCCGCCCACGTGATCCCGCCGATCGGCGCGCAGGGCCTGAACATGAGCCTCGCCGACATCGCGGCGCTGGCGGAGATCGCGGGCGAGGCGCGCGCGTCCGGCGCCGACATCGGCGCGTCGGAGGCGCTCGCGCGCTACCACCGGACGCGCTATCCTCAGATCCTGCTCCGCGTCGCCGGCGTCGACGCCCTGAACCGCGCCGCGATGGCCGGCGCCCAGCCGCTGCGCGACGCCCGCCTCGCCGGCCTGCGCACGCTGCACGGTGTCGCGCCGCTGCGCCGCGCCGTCATGCGCCTCGGCCTCGGCGCGCGCTGAGAGGGCCTCCGCCCGGCTGCGCCGGCCGGACCCGGCGCCGCGTCGGCGTCGCGTCCGCGGGTCCGTCTCGCCCGCGGCGCAGACAGTCGTCGCGCGGGTTTGTCCGGTCCCGGATTTCCTTGGTCAGATTCGACCGCCGGCCGGAGCCGGCGCGACAGAGAAGGCCCAGAGCGTATCGGCCGACCTTTCCGCCAGGTTAACGTCAAGAAATCCATGCCTGATAACAAAGGGAACGCCGCTGCGCAACTTGCGCAGCAGCCGTGCCCGGCGTCAGTCCTCGCCGCCGCCCTCGAAAATCGCGCGCTCGTTGCAGAGGGCGACCCGCAGGATGTTCGTCGTACCCGAGACGCCGAACGGAACGCCGGCCGTGACGACGATCCGGTCTTCCTCGCTCGCGAAGCCATGCTCGCGCGCGACCCGCGCGGCGGAGACGACCGCGAGCTTGAAGCGGTCGACCTCGGGAACGACGACGCAGTGCAGCCCCCAGGCCAGCGCGCTGCGCCGGGCGGTGCGGATCAGCGGGGTCAGCGCGATGATCGGGACGCGCGGCCGTTCGCGCGACGCCAGCGCGGCGGTGCTTCCGGAATGGCTGAAGCAGCAGATCGCCTTGACCTTCGTCGTCTCCGCAACCTCGCGCGCCGCGACGGTGATCGCGTCGGACACGCCCGACCGACCGCCAGCCGGCCGCTGCGCCTCGATCACTTGGCGGTAGATCTCGTCGCCCTCGACCAACTCCGCGACATCGTTCATCATCGCGACCGCCTCGACCGGATACGCGCCGGCGGCGCTCTCGGCCGACAGCATCACCGCGTCGACGCCCTCGTAGATCGCGGTCGCCACGTCCGAGACCTCGGCGCGCGTCGGCACCGGGGCCGAGATCATGCTCTCCATCATCTGCGTCGCCACGATCACCGGCTTGCCGGCAGCGCGGCACGCCCGCGTCATCATCTTCTGGATCGGCGGCACGGAGTATATCGGCAACTCGACGCCGAGATCGCCCCGCGCCACCATGATGCCATCCGACGCGGCGAGAATCTCGTCAAAGGACTTCACGGCCGCCGGCTTCTCAACCTTTGTCATGATCGCCGCCCGGCCGCGGGCCAGTTCGCGACCCTCGATCACATCTGCTGCGCGCTGGACGAAGCTAAGCGCCAGCCAGTCCACGCCGAGGTCGCAAGCGAAGTCCAAGTCACTGCGATCCTTGTTAGAAAGCGCAGCCAGCGGAAGAACGACATCGGGGACGTTTACGCCCTTGTTGTTGGAGATTACGCCGCCCACAACAACCTCGGTCAGCGCGTGTTCGGGAGAGTGCTCGATTACCCTGAGCCGTATCTTGCCGTCATTTACAAGCAGCGACGCGCCCAACTCCAGCGCCGCAAAAATCTCGGGGTGCGGCAGGCACACGCGCGACCCGTCGCCAAGCTTCTTGTCGAGATCAAAGCGGAACTTAGCGCCCTCTACCAGAGTTTCGCCTCCCTCGGCAAAAGACCCGACGCGCAGCTTTGGCCCTTGTAGGTCGGCGAGAATACCGATCGGCCGTCCCAGTTCATCCTCGACTTGCCGGATCATTTCGTGGCGACGCGCGATATCGCTTTGGGTGCCGTGGCTCATGTTCAGGCGGAAGACGTCCGCGCCTGCGACAAACAGCGCGCGAATGATGTCCATCGTGTCCGAGGCGGGACCGAGAGTGGCGACGATCTTTACGTTTCGCTGGCGGCGTGTCGGGGACATGGAGACTTTCCGTAGCTGCAGTCCCGGCCGTTATAGCCGAACACCTTCGCCATGGAACCTGAAATGCCCGGCCATGGCCAATTTCCCCTGCCCCCTCTGGCGCCCGGACAGCGACCCGCCTAAGAAACGTCGATGACCAAGCATGCTCCCTGCGAATGCATCAATTTGGGCGGCAGGTCCACGGCGCTGCTGTTGTGCGACCATGCGTCCAATGCAGTCCCACCTTCGGTCGCCGACGGCTGCCTTGGCCTCCCGTCCGCTGAAATGGCGCGGCACATCGCCTATGACATCGGCGCGCGCGGCGTTACGCTTGAACTTTCACGCATTATGGACGCGCCCGCGGTCCTGTCGCGCTTTTCCAGGCTCGTTATCGACCCAAACCGGGGCGAGGACGACCCGACGCTGGTGATGCGCCTTTACGATGGCACGGTCGTGCCGGCCAATCGTCACGTCGATGAGGCAGAGATACAGCGGCGTCTGGCGTCCTTCCACCGTCCCTATCATGTCGCAATTGACGTCGAGATCGAGCAGCGTTCGTCCGCAGGTCGCCCACCGGCGCTGATCGCGATTCATTCCTTCACCCCGCGAACTCCAGTCGCGCGGACCCAGGCCGTGGCATGTCGGCGTTCTCTGGATGCGCGACGATCGGCTGGCGGGCCCACTCCTGTCCCGGCTTCGCGCGGAAGGCGATCTCTGCATCGGCGACAATGAGCCCTACGCCGGCCAACTGGAGGGCGACACTCTCAGTCGGCACGGCACGCGCCGCGGCCTGCGCCATGTCCTGATCGAGCTGCGACAGGACTTGGTCTCTACCGACGCAGGCCAGCGGTTGTGGGCAGAGCAACTCGCGCCCATATTGGTGGAAGTGGTTGCTGCGACGGAAAAGGAGGCGCGCAATGGATGAGTCCACCCGGATCGAAGTCGAGGCTGCTGCGTTTCGCGCGCTATGCGATCACCTGCGCGCGCGCTCAGACGTGCAGAATATCGATATGATGAACCTTGCCGGCTTTTGCCGGAATTGTCTGAGCCGATGGTACCAAGAGGCCGCCACCGAACGCGGCGTCGAGATGGACAGGGACATGGCGCGCGAGATCGTCTACGGGATGCCATATTCGGACTGGGTGTCGATGCACCAGACCGAGGCCAGTCCCGAAGCAAAGGCGCGCTTCTCGGCCGGTCACTGAGCGTGAGGGCGCCTCCGGCGCTTTCCGAATTCGTGCGCGAGGCGCTGGGGCGCGGTGCGGGACGAGACGACATAGCCGGGGCACTTTTAAGAGCGGGATGGGCTCGCCACGAGATCGACGCCGGGCTTTCGGAATGGGCCGATCGTTCGGGCCTGCCTCCTGTGCCGCGCCGCCGCACCGTCGCCGCCCCGCGCGACGCGCTGGCCCACGGCCTCCTGTTCTTCGCGCTCGGCGTCGTTGTCGCCAATGTCGGCGCCATCGGCTTCGCGCTGGCGGACGTCTGGCTGGCAGACCCGCTGGATCCGGCGATCGGCTTAGGCCGCGCCGTGCGTTGGAGCGTCGCCGCCGTGATCGTGGCTTGGCCGGTCTGGGCTTGGTTGACGCTGTCGCTCGCCAAGGCAGGCGAGGCGGACCCCGGCCTGCGCGCGGCACCCGTCGCGCGATGGCTTACCTCGGTTGCCCTGCTAATCGCGGGCATGGTGATCATCGGCGATATGATCGGACTGCTTGCCGCCTTTCTCCAGAGCGGTCTGTCTCAGCGATTCGCGCTGCGGGCCGCAATGGTCGGAGCGCTGGCGATTTCCGTGGTCACGATCTACCTGCCAACCTTATCTTCCGGCGACAAGCCGTGACGTTGGTGCGAGCCCGGATCGTCGTTCTGCTCAGCGCGCTGGTCTCGCTTGTGGTCATCGTCGCCGGGCTGACGGTCTTCGGCGGCCCCCAGGACGCGCGCCGCGGCGCCCGCGACTTGGAACGCTTGGCGGATCTGACCGCAATTGCCGCCGCGCTGTCGTGCCACGTGCGAACGCAGGCGCCACCGGCCGCCCCGACGACGCTGGCCGGGATCGCACCGGCCTGTCTTGCGCCGGGGCCGGCAGCCGAACTCGTCGACCCTCAGACTGGCGCGCCCTACCGGATCGAGCAGGTGCCGGACGGATCGGCAAGGGTTTGCGCGGCCTTCGAACTTCCGGACCGCCCGCCATACAGGACGCCCCCGAACTTCGACGCGATAAGCGGCTGCCTGATCGCAGCGCCTGAGCACGAAAGAAACTGATCCGTTCAGTTATAGGCTGGTCACTGCTGCCGCGCCATGGCAGAGGTTGGCCAGCGCATTCAGGCGCAGCATCTGCAAACGGATCGTTCCATGGCTACCGCCGAGCACGCCGAATCGGCGCGGGAAACGCCGCGTTTTCCGGAATTCGTCGCCATCGTGGCGTCGATGATGGCGCTGACGGCGCTTTCGATCGACATGATGCTTCCGGCGCTGGACCAGATGCGGGTCGATCTCGCTGTCGACGGAGACAACCACCAGCAATTCGTCGTGACCGTCTACATGCTGGGCTTCGCCGTGGGTCAGCTGTTTCATGGGCCCCTTTCCGATCGCTTTGGGCGCCGGCCGGTCCTTTTCACGGGCCTCGCCATTTATGCGGTCGCCTCCTTCGCGGCCACGGGCGCTGCCTCTCTCGACGGCATGCTCGCCGCACGTTTTGTTCAGGGGCTGGCGAACGCTGCGCCTCGGATCGTGGCGATCGCGGTGGTGCGGGACGTCTATGGCGGTCGACGCATGGCCGAAGTCATGTCTTTCGTCATGATGATCTTCATCATGGTTCCCGTTCTGGCGCCGGGACTGGGAAGTCTGGTCATGGTCGTCGCCGACTGGCGCGCGATGTTCGGTCTGCTCGGCGTCGCGGCGCTGGCGGTCCTCATCTGGACTGCGCTGCGCCTGCCGGAGACCCGCACGCTTGAGATGCGTGAGCCACTGTCGCCGGCATGGCTGGGCCGTGCGCTGCGCGAGACGGTCACGACGCGGCAGACACTCGGCTACACGCTTGCAACCGGCTTCGTGTTCGGCGCCCCGATGGCATACGTCAGCTCGGCTCAGCAGATCTTCACCGAAGTCTACCCCCTCGGCACATGGTTCCCGGTCCTATTCGGGCTGGTGGCGTTCGGCATCGCAGTCGCGTCTCTCGTGAACAGCCGTCTTGTCATGCGCGTCGGAATGCGCCGCCTGTCGCATGGAGCGATGATCGGGTTTCTGGCTGCGGGAACGGCTCTGTTTCTGTCCACGTTGGCTGCCGGCCCGCCGCCGCTCGTGCTATTGCTCGTCCTGCTCGCCGCCGCAATGTTCTGCTTTGGGCTGATGATGCCGAACTTCAACGCGCTTGCGATGGAGCCGATGGGACGCATAGCAGGCACGGCTTCCTCCTTCGTCGGCGCGGTTACGACCGGACTGGCGGCGGGGCTCAGCGCCCTCGTCGGCCAGAGCTTTGATGGCACAGTGGCGCCGCTCGCCTGCGGCTACTTGGCCTTCGGCGCGCTGGCGATGGCGATCGTTCTGATCACGGAACGCGGCCAGCTGTTTGGCTCCGGCTCGGCAAACTAGTCGTACTCGAGCCGCGTTCGGCCCCGGCGCCAAGCAGTCAAGTCAAGGTGGAGAAGCCTGGTTCAATGGCGGCCAGGACGGGCGCCCATTGCGCCCGGATAGGAGCCAAGGCGCGTTGCGGGCGGTCAAAGACTGCAAGGCCCTGCTCGGCCAGTTCGCCATAGGCCGCCCGCTCGGAGATCCAGGCCAGCGGTTGCTGGCCCATCTTTTCGAAGAATCCGTTCAACCGGTCCCGCGCCCTGCCCTGCGCCCTGACCCGATTGGCGAGCAGATGTACGCCGACCTTCCCCTTTCGTATTCGTTTTATGTCTTCGATGTCCTTGAGAAATCTTCTGGTCGCATCCGCGTCGAAGTAGGACGGCAGCACCGGGGTGATCACTGCGGCGGCCTCCGCGATCAACGCTTCGGCCCTGCTGCCAGCCAGCGCGCCGGGCGCGTCGATCACCAGCCAGTCCATCCGCTTCGGGACCTCGCCTACGTCGCCGGCCTTTGACCAGTCGACCCCGCGGATGACGGCCGCCACCGCCGGACGCTGCTTCAGCCATCGCAGCGCGGATTTCTGCGGATCGGCGTCGGCCAGCGCCACGCTTGCGCCTCGGCCGGCCAGCGCCGACGCCAGCGTCAACGCGACCAGCGTCTTGCCGCAGCCTCCCTTTCGATTCGCCACCAGAACCGTCTGCATGTGATGCGCCGTTCATTCCCGGGTTAGGGCCGAGCCTGCGGGTTACGCCCACCGAAAGCAAGTCGCGGAACCGGCCGACTTCACGCGCGTTGAGGCCGGCCACAAACTGCCATCGTAGGAGGAGAGCCGCATGGCGCAGGTCAGCGTACCGAGCTACCAAGGATACGACGATCCAATCGACCTCGTCGACCGCACCGAAATTCCTTACGAGGAACGCCTGAAGGTTCTTCAGGCTTGGCAGGAGGAACTAGCGCGCTCCGGGGCCGGCGACGACCAGCGCCAGCGACTTGTGGGCGCGATACAAGCGCTCGAAATGGGAGCCGAAGTGCAGGACGATGATCCAGTCGGGGAGCCGAAAGGCACCGGGTACGCGGCCGGGGACATTTAGGGGCTCGGACGGAGGGTCGTCGTCGCATTCGCGGGGACAGGGAACCGAGGCGGCTGAGCCGCGCTCTATGACCAGGCCCGTTTGGGGCCGAGATCAAGGCGGAATCGAGGCTCGGATGCTGATCCAGGCAGGATACAACCTGACATACGAATGTGCCGCGGCGACGCCGATGCTGCTGGTTCTGAAATCTTCATCCATCACGCTTGGGCGGTCTTGAGACGCCTGAAAGAATCGTGTTCGATAGACCAGTAGAGGCTTGGGGTTATTCGGACGTCTTCGGCAATCGATGCACCCGGATAGTGGCGCCGCGCGGTCGCACGACCATCTCCGCGAACTTCCGGATCCACGACAGCGGACGGTCTGATCCTGTTGTTTCGCATGCGCGGCAACATGCGCTGACCGAGTTGCCGGACGACGTGATCGGGTTTCTTCTTGGAAGCCGATACTGCGAAACCGACCTGCTCTCCGACTTCGCCTGGAATGCCTTCGGCTCGATCCCTGCTGGATGGGCGAGAGCGCAGGCGGTCAACGACTTCGTCCACAACCATATCCGCTTCGATTACGGCGCGGCGAGGTCGACGCGAACCGCCTTTGGAGCGTTTCAGGACAAAAGGGGCGTATGCCGCGATTTTGCGCACCTCTCGGTCACGCTGCTGCGCTGTCTGAACATGCCCGCACGCTACTGCACCGGGTATCTTGGAGACATCGGCGTGCCGCCTGTGCCCGATCCGATGGACTTCAGCGCTTGGCATCAGGTCTGGCTCGGCGGAGCTTGGCGGACGTTCGACGCACGTCACAACAAGCCGCGGATCGGCCGCATCCTTATGGCAACGGGACGCGATGCGACGGACGTGGCGTTTTCCACAAGCTTCGGCGAGGCGCGTCTTGTCGGTTTCGAAGTTGTGACCGAAGAAATCGCGGCGCCGCGGGCGCGGTCAGCCGGCGACGCGGCCTGACCGATGGCCGTCGTCGCCTCCGCAGCGACGGCCGGCGATGAGCTCGCTATTCGCGCGGTCCTTGGGCTGATAGGCGGGGATCGAGCCGCTCACACGTCGCGACGAGCCAGCAGCGCCGCTCCTATCGTCCCGTCGTCGAGATAGTCGAGTTCACCTCCCATGGGCACGCCCTGGGCGAGCGTTGTCACGGCCACGCCCGCAGGCCCCAGAATCTCCGCAATGTAGTGGGCGGTGGTTTGGCCATCGACCGTAGCGTTTAACGCCAGGATGACCTCGCGCAGGTGCTCGGCGCGAACGCGACCAGCCAGCTCCGGGATGCGCAGCGCTTCAGGCCCGACGCCGTCCAGCGCCGACAAGACGCCTCCAAGAACATGATACCGACCGCGAAATGCGCCTGTTCGCTCCAAGGCCCACAGATCGGCCACGGTCTCGACCACACATATCTCGCCGGTGGCCCGCGCAGGATTAGCGCAGATGCCGCACAGATCAGAGGTCGCGATGTTGCCGCAGCGCACGCATTCCCCGACCGTGGCGGCGACTTCAGCCAGCGTGCTCGCAAGCGGATCGAGCAGCAGCGAGCGCTTGCGGATCATCGCCAGCGCCGCCCGACGAGCAGAGCGCGGCCCCAGACCAGGCAGCCGCGCCATCAGCGCGATCAGCCGCTCGACCGCGGCGGCGGCGCCCTGATCGGCCATGTCAGTTCCTAGAACGGCAGCTTCATGCCCGGGGGCAACTGAAGGCCCTCGGTGACCCTGCCCATCTCCTCCTGAGCGGCGGCCTGTGCGCGCGCCTGAGCTTCCTTGACGGCCGCCACTATTAGGTCCTCGACAACTTCGCGCTCCTCGGGCTGGAACAGCGACGGGTCGATTGCAAGCGCCTTGAGCTCGCCCTTGGCGGATACCGTGGCCTTGACCAGACCGGCGCCGGATTCTCCAGTGACCTCGATCTCGTCGAGCCGTGCCTGCGCCTCGACCATCTTGGCCTGCATCTCCTGCGCCTGTTTCATCAGCTTGCCCATGTCGCCGAGCTGGCCGAGTCCCTTGATCATCGAATGTCACTCCTCGTCGAAGGGATCGAGCGGATCCCACGCGTCATCTTCCTCGGGCGGCGGCGGCGCCGCTTCGCCTGCGTCGTCGTCAGCCCGGACGTCGCGAATCGCGGCGCCGGGAAACGCCTCTAGAAAAGCCTGCACCAACGGATGCGCGCGGGCCTGGCTCATCAGGTCGCCCCTGCGCGCATCCCGCGTCTCGGCGATGCTTGGCGCACCGCCCGACGCAACGACGCTCACGCCCCAGCGTGCGCCGGTCCAGGATTGCAGCCGCTGCCCGAGCCGGGCGGCGAACTCGGGCGCCGCGCTCTCGGTGGGTTCGAACTCGATCCGCCCGGGCGCGTAGCGGGCCAGCCTCACGCCGGACTCGATCTCGACCAACAGGCTCATGTCGCGCCGCGCCCGGACCAGCGCGATGACGTCGTCGAACGTCGCATAATGTGCGAGCGACGTCTCCGACACCGGCTGGGCCGGATCGGGCGCAGGCGAAGGCGCTATCTGCGGGCGCGGCGCTGCGATTGCGGCGCTTGCCTGCGCGCCGCCGCCGGCCCCGCGCGGCGCGGCGCTGGGCGCCGGCCGGGGAGCCGCGGGCGGGGCGGCGCCCGGTTGACTGAGCCGGCGCACGAGATCCTCGGGGCTGGGCAGGTCGGCGACATGCGTCAGCCGGATTAGCGCCATCTCGGCCGCCATCATCGCGTTCGGGGAGGTCCCCGCCTCCTCCAGCGCCTTCAACAGCATCTGCCAGGCCCGCGTAAGCGTGCGCATGTTCAGGCGTTCGGCGAAGTCGAGGCCGCGGGCGCGTTCGTCCGGCCCGACGCTCGGGTCGTCGGCCGCGGCCGCCGTGATTTTCACCATCGAGACCCAGTGCGTGACCTCGGCGAGGTCGCGGAGCACCGCCATCGGCTCGGCCCCGGACGCGTACTGCGCGCCCAGTTCCGCCAGCGCGGCGGCCGCATCGCCGCGCATCACCGCGTCGAACAGGTCGAGCACGCGGCCCCGGTCGGCGAGACCCAGCATCGCGCGCACCTCGGCGGCCGTCGTCTCGCCGGCGCCATGGGCGATCGCCTGGTCCATCAGGGACAGCGCGTCCCGCACCGAGCCCTCCGCGGCGCGCACGATCAGCGCCAGCGCGTCCGGCGCGACGGTCGCTCCCTCGGTCGCGGCGATGCCGGACAGGTGCGCCATCATCACGTCCGGCTCGATCCGGCGCAGGTCGAAGCGCTGGCAGCGGCTGAGCACGGTGACCGGGACCTTGCGGATCTCGGTCGTCGCGAACAGGAACTTCACGTGCTCGGGCGGCTCTTCCAGCGTCTTCAGCAATGCGTTGAAGGCCGAGGTGCTGAGCATGTGCACCTCGTCGATCACGTAGACCTTGTAGCGCGCGCTGGCGGCACGGTAGGCGACGCTGTCGATGATCTCGCGGATGTCGCCGACGCCGGTGCGGGAGGCGGCGTCCATCTCGAGCACGTCGACGTGCCGGCCCTCGGCGATCGCGCGGCAGGGCTCGCAGAGGCCGCAGGGCGCGATCGTCGGGCCGCCCTGCCCGTCGGCTCCGATGCAGTTCAGGCCCTTGGCGATGATCCGGGCGGTCGTGGTCTTGCCGACGCCGCGGACGCCGGTCAGCATGAAGGCGTGGGCGATGCGGTCCTGCTCGAAGGCGTTGCGCAGGGTGCGGACCATCGCCTCCTGGCCGATCAGATCGGCGAAGGTCTGTGGCCTGTGCTTGCGCGCCAGCACTCTATAGGCCTGCCCGGTCTTCGTCTCGCTCACGGGGTTCCTTCGGTCGGTGGCCGCCTGTCGCCCGCGAACCTAAGGCCGGGCGCTTGCAGGAACAAGAAAGGATCGTCCGCCCGCCGTGCGGCTTGCGTCGGCGGATAGCCGGTCGCAGAATGCGACCGTGGTCAACTGCTTGATATAGATGGATTACCAATGCAGCTCAAAGTTATCCACAGGCTGGCCATGCTTTGTGCCGCTGACGCTTCCGCCGGGACGCTGAGGGCGCATGTCGCACGGAGCGACCCGTACTGAAGCGAGCCACGAGCCTGCCGCGCCCGGTCGCGATACTCCAGGCCCGCCTGCGTCTCGCCACCGTTCCACCCGTTGAAGCCGGACCTGAGCAGCTCCGTACGCCCTGCGGGAGCTTCGCGGCGAGCCGCGAGCCCCACTGCCGACCGGACGGCCGCCGCCGGGGGGGGGGCCGAGACTGTCGGAGAAGCGGGCGTGGCGCCTGACCGGCCCTCCGGGGAATGGGAGACGCCGACGCCGTCGCCGGCAGCGACCGCGCACGCAGTTTTGAGCTTTACCGGAACCGCGCCCGCGCTAGGGTCGGGCGCATGTCGAACCCGATCCGCGCCGCCGCGCCCGCCCTTCGCCTCGTCTCGCTCGCCTGCGCGCTGGTCCTTGCCGCGACCGCCTTCGTCGCGCCCGCCTTCGCGCAGGAGGACGAGGCGGGCGAACTGATCACCAGCCACGGGCTGTCCGTCTTCGGGGAGCTGAAATATCCGGCCGGTTTCGAGCATTTCGACTACGTGAACCCGGACGCGCCGAAGGGGGGCGTCTACCGGACCTGGAGCCTCGGCAGCTACGACTCGCTGACGCCCTATACCGAGAAGGGCAATCCGGCCGACGGGGCCTGGGGCGTCTTCGACAGCCTGATGGTGGGCACGCTCGACACGGTCGACCAGATGTACGGCCTGATCGCCGAGAGCGTCACCTATCCCCCCGACAAGCGCTGGGTGAGCTTCAAGATGCGCCCGGAGGCGCGCTTCTCGGACGGCAGCCCGCTGACCGCCGAGGATGTCGTCTTCAGCTTCGACATGATGCAGAACAAGGGCCAGATCCGCTACCGCGCATATTTCGGCGATATCGAGAAGGTCGAGGCGCTGGGACCGCACGAGGTCAAGTTCACCTTCGCCGAGGGCGCGGCCGTGCGCGACCTGCTGCCGCTGGTCGCGGGGACCGGAATCTTCTCGAAGGCCTATTTCGCCGACCGCGACTTCTCGGCCAGCTCGATGGACCCACCGCTCGGCTCGGGCGCGTACCGGGTCGAGCGCGCCGAGGCCGGACGGACCGTCGTCTACAAGCGCGACGAGGATTACTGGGCCAAGGACCTGCCGGTGAATGTCGGCCAGAACAACTTCGACGAGTTCCGCGTCGACTACTACGCCGACCAAGCCAGCGCCTTCGAGGCTTTCAAGACCGGCGAGTACACGTTTCGAGGCGAGGTCGACGCCGACCGCTGGCTGCAGCAATACGAATTTCCGGCGCGCACGCGCGGGGACGTCGTGCTCGAGGAGATCCCGGCCCGGACCGTGCCCAACGCGGGCGGGCTCTACTTCAACCTGCGCCGCCCGACCTTCCAGGACGCTCGTGTGCGCGAGGCCATCCAGACGATGTTCAACTTCGAATGGATCAACCAGACGCTGTTCCACGGGGTCGAGCAGCGCGCGGCCAGCTACTGGGAGCGCAGCGACATGCGCGCCGAGGGGCCGCCGTCGCCCGAGGAACGTGCGATCCTCGAGGAGGTCCTGCCCGACTTGCCGCCGGATGTCGGCGACATCCTGACGGAGCCAGCCGTCACGCCGTTCGCCGGCGACAGCGCCCAGCGCGACCGGCGCCGCCAGCGCGCGGCGATGGCGCTGTTCGAGGAGGCGGGCTTCACGACGGAAGGCGGGCGGCTGGTCGGCCCCGACGGCGAGCAGCTGAAATTCGAGATGATGTATGCGAGTCCGGATGCTGAACGATACCTGTCGCCCTTCGCGCAGGTCCTGGACGGGATTGGCATCGACGCCAGCCTCCGGTTCGTCGACAGCGCCCAGTGGCGCGAGCGGGCCGAAACCTACGATTTCGACGCGATTCACGTCTTCATCCCGATGAGCGAGACGCCGGGCAACGAGTTGCGCGACGCCTTCGGCGCCGAATACGCGAACACCGGCGGTTCGCTGAACGTCGGCGGCGTGTCGAACCCCGGCATCGACCGGCTGATCGCGATGATCGAGACGGCCGAGACACGCGAGGAGCTGGAGATCCGGGTGCGCGCGCTCGACCGCGTGCTGCGCGCGATGCACCTGCGCGTGCCGTACTGGGTGCGGCCGGAAACCTGGATCGCCTATTACGACTTCTACCGCCATCCGGAGACGCTGCCGGATTACGGGATCGGCGTCGGCTCGATCTGGTGGGTCGATCCGGAAGCCTATGACGAGATGCGCGCGCGCGGCGCGATCCGGTAAGGGGAGGTGAGAGGCTGGACAACGACCCAAGCGGGGCTCGTTACGGCTGCTTCCTTCCGGACCTGACCGGGTTGGCGAGGCGCCTGCCCGCGCCAACCTCTCGATCGCGCATATAGCGGCAAGCGCCGGCGGCATCAAGGGCGGTCCGGCGGCATCGGGAGCCGTCCTTGCATTCCGCGCGTTCCGACCCATCTGTGTTCCAATACGGGGTCGCCGCAACGAGGGACCCCGTGACGAAGTCGCTTTTCAAGGGCTTGTGGACATGACGAAGGTCACTTTCGCCTCGCATCCCTATTTGCTGGGATTCGAGCAACTGGATCGGCTGGTAGAGCGAAGCGCGAAATCCGATGGCTTCCCGCCCTACAACATCGAGCAGACCAGCGATACGTCGTACCGCATCACGCTCGCGGTAGCCGGGTTCGGCGACGACGACCTCGCGATCACGCTCGAGGCCAACCAGCTGGTCATCAGGGGGCGGCAGGCCGACGACTCGGATGCAAGGATCTACCTGCACCGGGGCATCGCGGCGCGCCAGTTCCAGCGCAGCTTCGTGCTGGCCGACGGCGTCGAAGTCGCCGGAGCGGCCCTCGAGAACGGGTTGCTGCATATCGACCTGCAGCGGGCCGAGCCGCAGACCGTCGTCCGCACCATAGCCATCAACCGCGCCAGCCGCCAAGGCTCAGGAGGCACGAGCAAATGACCGATTTCCCGATCATCCCCGAGGATGACAGCAAGCCCATCGTCTACGTGCGCGAGGTCAAGACCGCGGACCTGCCCGAAGACGTCCGCGCCCGCACCGGCGGCCTCGAACACGTCTTTGCGATCAGCGACACGGATGGCGAGGTTCTGGCGCTTGTGACCGACCGGCGGCAGGCCTTCGTCGTCGCCCGCCAGAACGAACTGTCGCCGGTCAGCGTGCACTGACCGGACGGATCGGGCGACGCCGCCGGAGGGCGGCGTCGCCCGACTGCGGCGCCGTCCCGGTCTGCGGCCGGGGTCCTCTCACGCTTTCAGCGCGTAGACGTGGCCTTCCGGGGCGGGTTCCGCGATCTCGCCCTGCGCCGCCAGAAACCGCTCGGCCTCCAGAGCCGCCATGCATCCCATGCCGGCCGAAGTCACCGCCTGGCGGAACACGTGGTCGGTGATGTCGCCGGCCGCGAACACGCCAGGTATGTCGGTGGCCGTGGAATCCGGCTTAGTCACGACGTAGCCGCCGTTGTGGAGCGGCAACTGTCCGACGACCAGTTCCGAGGACGGCGCGTGCCCGATCGCGATGAAGACGCCGGTCGCGGGAACGACGCGCTCGGAGCCGTCCCGGACGTCGCGCAGCCGCACGCCGGTGACGCCGCGTGGCGTGCCCTCGCCCAGCACCTCGTCGAGCGCGTGGCGCCAGATCGTCTCGATCTTCGGGTGCTTGAACAGCCGGTCCTGCAGGATCCGCTCGGCGCGCAGCTCGTCGCGGCGATGGACGAGCGTGACTTTTGACGCGAAGTTGGTCAGGAACAGCGCCTCCTCGACGGCGGAGTTGCCGCCGCCGATCACGACGACCTCTTGGCCGCGGTAGAAGAACCCGTCGCAGGTCGCGCAGGCCGACACGCCGAAGCCCTTGAACTCCTCCTCCGACGGCAGACCCAGCCACTTGGCCTGCGCCCCGGTCGCCAGCACCAGCGCGTCGGCGAGATAGAGGGTCCCGCCGTCGCCCCAGGCCTTGAACGGTCGCGAAGAGAGGTCGAGCTTCGAGACGTGGTCGGCGATGATCTCGGCGCCGGTCGCCCGCGCATGCGCCTCCATCCGGACCATCAGCTCCGGGCCCTGGACCTCGGTGTCGCCCGGCCAGTTCTCGACTTCGGTGGTGATGGTGAGCTGCCCGCCCGGCTGGATGCCCTGGATCAGGATCGGCTCCAGCATTGCGCGCGCGCCGTAGATCGCGGCGGTGTAGCCCGCGGGGCCGGAGCCGATGATCAGAAGCCTGGTGTGGCGGGTCTCGGGCATGGGAGGTCTCCTGTCGCGGCGAGCGCCTGATATAGTTCGGGCGGGGCCGCCTGTGAAGCCGGCAGCGGACAAACGGCGGCGGCGCGCAGCCAGCACGATATCCTTCCGGGGCGGTCGCGGCGTTGCTCCGTGACCTCTGGTCTGCTCGGCGATCGGATGGCGCGGGGACCGGGCGGGATCCTGGGCCGACCGGCATCCGCGCAAGTTCCTCGGCGCGTCGTCCCCGAAATCGGACCATACCCCATGAACACCTTGTCTCGGCGAATATGCCAGCAGGTCGGTCGGTCCGGCAGATAGGGTCTCCTCGCGGGCTGCGGCGCAGGTACTGCTCCGCAGCGCGCGCGACGTCCGCGGCCTGAGCCCTGTCCGATTGTTGCTTGCCCGCGCAAGATTATTTCTGCTATCGACCGCATGGTGACAGATTGATCAAGCAGGATGAGTATGCCGGGGGCCAAACTCGACCCGATCGACCGCAAGATCCTCGCCGAGTTGCAGGCGGACGGCCGGATGACGAACGTCGAACTGTCGCGGCGGGTCGGGATCTCGGCGCCGCCGTGCCTGCGGCGGGTCCGGGCGCTGGAAGAGGCGGGCTTCATCCAGGGCTACCACGCCGCAATGAACGCGCGCGAACTTGGTTTCGAGGTGCAGGTCTTCGCGATGGTCGGACTGACGAGCCAGGCCGAGGCCGACCTGACCGCGTTCGAGGACAAGTGCCGGTCCTGGCCGCTGGTGCGCGAGTGCCACATGCTGAACGGCGAGATCGACTTCATCCTGAAGTGCGTGGCGCCGGATCTGTCGACGTTCCAGACCTTCCTGACCGAGCAACTGACGTCAGCCCCGAACGTCGCGAGCGTCAAGACCAGCCTGGTGATCCGCTGCGCCAAGGACGACCCTGCGGTGCCCTTCGATATCTACGAGGCGCGGGCGCGGGCGCGCGACTGACGTTCAGAGCGCGATCGCTGAAATCAGCCTGCCATAGTCCGCCTCGCCGGCATGGGTCGCGCGGCGATAGGAGAAGAACCGCTGCTTGTCCGAGTAGGTGCAGGCGCCGACCCACTCCGCCTCGGCCGTTCCGGCCGCGCGCAGACGATCGAGCACGAAGCCGGGAAGGTTGAACAGATACCGGTCTCCGGACCCGTTGCCGAAAAAACGAGCATGGGACGGATCCGCGTCGACGAAGCGCTGTAGGAACTCCGGCCCCACCTCGTAGGCGCGCTGGCTGATCGTCGGTCCGATCGCCGCACGCACGCGCTCGGTCCGCGCCCCGAGCTGCTCCATCGCGCCGAGCGTCGCCTCGAGCACGCCGTCGAGCGCGCCGCGCCAGCCGGCATGCGCCGCGCCGATCACCCCGGCCTCCGGATCATGAAAGAGCACCGGGGCGCAATCGGCCGTCAGGACGCCGAGCGCGATGTCGGGCTGGTCGGTCACCGCCGCATCGGCGCGCGGCCGCTCGGCCCAGCCGTCTGCTCCGGCGACGACCACATCGGCCGAATGCACCTGATGCAGCAACAGCAGGCTCTCCGCCGCAACGCCGAGCGCCGCGGCGACGCGCGCGCGGTTCATCCGGACCGCCTCGCTCTGGTCGTTCGAGCCTGGACCGCAGTTCAAGCCCAGGTAGATACCGGATGAAGCTCCGCCGCGCCGGGTGAAAAAACCGTGCCGGGCGCCGGACAGCAGGTCCGACGTGAGGATTTCCAGCGTCAGCGCCTTCTGCTTCATACGGCCTCGAATCCTGGCGGCGTCCCGGCGCCACTTGGCACCAACGCCAGCGCCTTGAACAGCGTTCCCATTTCAGCCGTGCCGGTCAAGCGGCGAAGTTGCGCGCCAACCGCCGCAGCCTGTTCCTCGGACGCGCCTGCCGCAAGCCGCTCCGCGCGTGCGCCGATGCCCAGCCGGGCAAGAAACAGGCCCTGGAGGCACGGGCCGAAGGCGTGCGCGGGCGCGGCCGCCTCGGCGAGCGCACGGAACCGGACATGCGCGGTCAGGTCGGCCTCGCCCGGCGCGTCGAGCGGATCGCAGCGCGCATGGGCGCGCAGCGCCTGCAGCGTGTCGCCCGCGCCGTCCCATTCGCCGTAGTCGAAGATCAGCGCCGCGCCGCCGGAAGCGGCGATCCGGGCGCCGAGCAACGCCGCGACCGCATCCCGCGCGGCGCCGGTCTCGACGATCACGCCGTCGGGCAGCAGCGGGTAGCGCGCGTCGAGATCCGGATCGAGCCGGAGCGGGCCGAACTCGAACGCCAGCCGCGCACCGTCGAGCGCGATGCGGCGCTCCTGCCAGCCGGGATCGACGCGGCGGAACTGGCGGACCGGCAGCGCGTCGAAGAACTCGTTGGCCACGCAGAGGAGCGGAGCCTCGGGAAGGTCCTCGACGCGGGCGGCCCAACGCGGCGAAAAGCCGTCGAGCCGTGCGGCCTGGGCGGCGCGCAAGACCGGGCTCGTCTCGACTAGCCAGAGGTCGGCGGCCGCGACGAGGCCCGGCACGGCGCGCATCGTCCGCAGCGCGTCGGCCATCAGCGTGCCGCGCCCGGGCCCGAGCTCGGCCAGCACGAAGCGGCCGGGCTGGCCCTGGTCGATCCAGGCCTGTGCGAGCCATGCGCCGACCAGCTCGCCGAACATCTGGCTGATCTCGGGCGCCGTGGTGAAATCGCCGGCGACGCCGAACGGATCGCGCGTCGCGTAGTAGCCGTGCCGGGGATCGCCGAGCGCGATCTCCATGAACTCCGAGACCGGCATCGGGCCGCGCTCGGCGATCAGGGCGCGGATCGCGGGGGCGAGCGCGCTCACCGGCGCCGCGCGGTCCAGGCGAGGAGCGCGAGCCCCGCGACGAGCATCGGCAGCGACAGGACCTGGCCCATCGTCAGCCCCCACTCGCCGAAGCGCAGCACGTGGCCCGCCGGATTGGCGAGCGTGACGAACTGCGCATCGGCCTGGCGGAAGCCCTCGACGACGACGCGCGCCGCGCCGTAGCCGACCAGGAACAGCGCGATGACCCGGCCCGGGGTCGCCAGCGCGCCACGGCGGATCGCGACGAAGAGCAGCAGCCCCAGCAGCAGGCCCTCGAGGCCGGCCTCGTAGAGCTGCGACGGATGCCGGCCGCATTCGGCGGGCCAGGGAAGCGGGCACTCGGCGCCGGGGAAGACGACGCCCCAGGGCATGTCGGTCGGCCGGCCCCAGAGTTCGGCGTTTATGAAGTTCGCGAGACGGCCGAACAGGATGCCGATCGGCGCGGCCGCGGCGATCGCGTCGCCCATGCGCAACGGATCGAGCCCGTTCTTCCAGGAGAAGGCGAGCGCGGCCGCGACGACGCCGAGAAAGCCGCCGTGAAACGACATGCCGCCCTGCCAGACCGCGATGATCTCGGCCGGGTGCGACAGGTAGTAGCCCGGCTGGTAGAACAGCACGAAGCCGAGCCGGCCGCCGAGAATCACGCCAAGCACCATCCAGGTGAGCAGGTCCTCGGCGCGGCGCGGGGCCATCGGGGCGACCCCGCCCCAGAGCGCGGGGCGCGCGCAGAGCCAGGCGACGTAGCGCCAGCCGAGGACGAGGCCCGCGATGTAGGCGAGCGCGTACCAGCGCAGGGCGAGCTCGACGCCGAAGAGATCGACGGAGAAGATCACCGGGTCGATGGCGGGGAAAGGCAAGGCTTCTGACATGGGCCGACCCGGTCTGCTGCGGCGGCCTGCATCAGGGCGGCCCGGCGGGATGTCAAGCCGCCCTGGCCCGCGTCCAGACGCTGCGATCGCATCAAACGACTGATCCGGCTGCGGATCCCGCTCATTGCCGCACGGTTTTTCCGCGCGCGCTTGGCAAGCGCCGGCGCCAGGGCCATATCTTGCAGAATGCTAGCGATGGAGAGGCCGATGCAGACCCGAGGCAAGATGTTCGACGACATTTCGCAGCTGATGTCCAACGCGATGGGCGTGGCCCATGGCGCGCGGGTCGAGGCCGAGACCGCGCTGAAGGGGATGATGGACCGCTGGCTGGCGGACCGGAACCTGGTCACCCGCGACGAGTTCGACGCGGTGCGCGCGATGGCCCAGAAGGCTCGCGAGGAGAACGAGACGCTGAAGGCGCGGATCGAGGCGCTCGAATCCAAAGGACGCGCGGACGGCCACCCGGAGGCGTGATCTGCCGCGCGGCTAACCACTTCGCGGATTGTGTCAGAGGTTCACAAGAATTGTCTTTACAGGCCCTCTGGCTTCTCCCACCATATCTTGTAGGTCGTCGGTTGCGACCGGGGACCTGTTGTTAACCTCAACCCCCCGCGCGGGGTCCGCCCCGCCGGTGGTGTCAACCAGAGGCTACGGGCATGACCATTGTCGAGCGTGACTTCACCTCCGAGGACCTCCACCCGATCGACATCGTCGAATTGCTGGCGGAAGAGCGGTCCTGGGACTTCGACCGGATCGCGGACGACCAGATCGCGATGGCGATCGACGGCGCCTGGCGCACCTATTCGGTTACGCTCGCCTATTCGGCGCGCGAAGAGACGCTGCGGCTGATCTGCGCCTTCGAGATGGCGCCGCCGGCGCGCCGGCAGAACGCGTTCTACAAGGCGATGGCGCTCGCCAACGACCGGTGCTGGACCGGGGCGTTCGTGCTCTGGCCGGACCAGAAGCTGATGGTCTACCGCTACAGCCTGAACCTGACCGGCGGCGCACAGGCCGGGTCCGAGCAGATCCAGGACATCGTCCGCGCGGCGGTCGCGGCTTGCGAACGGTTCTATCCGGCGTTCCAGCTGGTCGCCTGGGGCGGCGAAACGCCCGAAAAGGCGCTCGGCATCGCGATGACGGAGGCCTACGGCCGGGCCTGAACCCGACCCTTCCGACGCAGATCGACGCGCCCCGGCCCTGCCGCGGGCGCGTTTTTCGTGCTCCCCTCCGTCGCCAGGCTGCGGCGCGGCCTGGCCGGACGACGCCGTGCGCCGCGGGCGCGCCGGCCGGACCGGGCGGCCGGCCGACGCGGCGCCGGGTCCGGCCGGCGGCGGCGGCCCTGCCGGCGCCGGCGGGCGGAGCGCTTCGGGCGCCTCAGTTCGCGCTGGACCTCCGCGCGCGAACCTGACTGGATCGGCTCCGGTCTCGGCAGAAGGAGGGGAAGCATGGCCCGGTTCGACGACATCGCAACTCAAGGCATGGTGCTGCTCGGCTGCGGCAAGATGGGCTCGGCGCTGCTCGAGGGCTGGCTGTCGAAGGGGCTGCCGCCCTCGGCGATCACCGTGCTGGAGCCGAACCCGTCGCCCCGCCTGGCCGCGCTGGCCGGGGAAGGTCTGCGGCTGAACGCCGATCTGCCGCCCGACCCGGTCGTCGCCGTGCTCGCGGTCAAGCCGCAGATGATGGGCGCGGCGCTGCCCCGGCTGGCGGCGCTGGCGGGCGGCGGCACGCTGATCCTTTCCATCGCCGCCGGCACGCCGATCCGCGCCTTCGAGGCCGCATTCGGCGCCGGCGCGGCCGTCGTGCGCGCGATGCCGAACACGCCGGCCGCCGTCGGGCGCGGGATCAGCGCGCTGATCGGCAACGCCGCCGCCGGCGAGGACGGGCTGGCCCTCGCCGGGGCGCTGATGGCCGCGGTCGGCGAGACGGTCCGGCTCGAGACCGAGGCGCAGATCGACGCGGTCACCGTCGTGTCCGGCTCCGGTCCCGCCTACGTGTTCCTGCTGATCGAGACGCTCGCGGCCGCCGGCGTGGCCGAGGGCCTGCCGCAGGATTTGGCCGAACGGCTCGCGCGTGTTACGATCGAGGGGTCCGGCCGGCTGTCCGAGGCGTCTTCCGGCGAGAGCCCCGAGCAGTTGCGGATCAACGTGACCAGCCCCGGCGGAACCACGGAGGCCGCGCTTCGGGTGCTGATGGCCGAGGAGGGCGGCTTCGCCGCGTTGATGGAGCGCGCCGTCGCGGCCGGCGCCGCGCGGGCGCGGGAGCTTGCCGGATCCTGAATGCTGCGCTGCAACATGAGGGTGTTGACATCTATGTTGCACTGCACCATATCCGGATCAGAAATGCAGCGCCGGATCGACGGCGACAACCAGGAGATGCCCGATGTATGACCCCAAGACCTATTCGTTCGACGTCGAGAAGATGACCGAGTTCTTCAAGCAGAACGACTTCACCAAGCAGTTCGCGGGCATGAAGATGCCGGGCTTCGACGGCGAGGCGATGATGGCCGCGCAGAAGAAGAACATGGACGCGCTGGTCGAGGCCAACAAGGCCGCCGCCGCCGGCTACCAGGACCTGTTCAAGAAGCAGGTCGCCATCTTCGAAGAAACGATGGCCGAGGCTCAGAAGCACATGAAGTCCTTCGACGCGTCGAAGCTCGACGCCGACAGCGCCAAGGCGCAGGGCGAACTCGCCAAGGCCGCCTTCGAGAAGGCGGTCGGCAACATGCAGGCGCTGGCCGAGTCCGCCCAGAAGGCGAACGCGCAGGCCTACGAGATCGTCTCGGCCCGCATCAAGGAATCGCTCGAGGAACTGCGCGACATGGCCGCGAAGGTGGGCAAGAACTGATCCGGGCAGACGCGCGCCTGAACGCGCAACCGACCTGCCTTCCGAAACCGCTTGCCCGCAGCCGGGCGAGCGGTTTTTTTGTGCGCAGCGGTCGGGAGAGGGCATGCATGAACGAGATCGGTTTGGACGACTTTCTCAAGGTGGACGTGCGGGTCGGCCGGATCACCCGCGCCGAGCCGTTCCCGGAGGCGCGCAAGCCGGCGCTGAAGCTCTGGATCGACTTCGGCCCAGAGATCGGAGAGCGCCGCTCGTCGGCGCAGATCACCGCGCATTACACGCCCGAGGCGCTGGTCGGCCGGCAGGTGCTGGCCGTGGTGAACTTCCCGCCGCGCCAGATCGGCCCGGTCCGCTCGGAGGTGCTGGTGCTCGGCCTGTCCGACGCCGAGGGCGCCATCGTCCTCGTCGCGCCGGACCGCCCGGTTCCCCTCGGCGGGCGGATGCACTGAGCCGAGGCCGCCGCGGTTTCCGTCTGGCCACCTCCGGGTCGCGACGATACCGTCCCCGCTCAATGCGCGCCGTCCGGAGGAGAATTGAATGCCGACCCCCCGCGTGATCGTCACCCGCAAGATGCCGCCGGCCGTCGAGGATCGCCTCGCCGCCTCCGGACTCGACGTCGTGTTCAACAAGGACGACCGGCCGTTCAAGCGCGCTGACGTGGTCGACGCGCTGCAGCAGGCTGACGGGCTTGCTGCTGGCGGTCGGCGATCCGCTCGACGGGCCGCTGCTGGATGCGGAGGGCAAGCGCCGGGCGCAGATCATCGCCAATTTCGGCGTCGGCGTGAACCACATCGACCTCGACGCGGCGCGCGAGCGCGGCGTCATCGTCACCAACACGCCGGGCGTGCTGACCGACGCGACCGCCGACACGGCGATGATGCTGATCCTGACCGCGACCCGGCGCGCCTCGGAGATGGAGATGCTGCTGCGCCGCGGCGACTGGGGCGGCTTCTCGCCGACCGCGATGCTCGGCATGTCGATCCAAGGCAAGACGCTCGGCGTGATCGGCATGGGCCGGATCGGTCAGGCGACGGCGCGGCGCGCGGCGCTCGGCTTCGGGATGAAGGTCATCTACTTCAACCGCTCGCCGAAGGGTCCGTTCGACTTCCCCGCCGAGGCGCGCGGCTCGATCGAGGACGTGATGCGCGAGGCGGACGTGGTCACGCTGCACGCGCCGGGCGGCGGCGAGAACAGCGGCCTGATCTCGGCCGAGCGGATCGCGCTGATGAAGCCGACCGCCTACCTCGTCAACACCGCGCGCGGCGACGTGATCGACGAGGCGGCGCTGACCGCGGCGCTGGTCGCGGGCCGGATCGCGGGCGCGGGGCTCGACGTCTTCGCCAAGGAGCCGCACGTGCCGGCGGAGCTGATGGCGCTTCCGAACGTGACGCTGCTGCCGCATATCGGCTCGGCGACGATCGAGACCCGCACGGCGATGGGCATGATGGCGGCCGAGAACCTGATCGCGCATTTCGACGGCAAGCCCCTGCCCTCGCGCGTGGTCTGACCGGGCGCACGCCTCGACACCGCGGATCCGAGCGCCTATCTCGGGTTCAGCCGTTTTACGGAGGACCCCGATGCGCCTGAGCCCGAACCGTCTCCATGACGCCCGCGACCCCGCCTCGTCGGAGGGGCTGGGCGACCTGCCGGAGTGGAACCTGGCCGATCTCTACGCGGGCGAGGATGCGCCCGAGCTGGTCCGGGACCGTGACTGGCTGCGCGCCGAATGCGCGGACTTCGCGCAGGTCTACGAGGGCCGGCTGGCCGCGCTCGACGCCGCCGGACTGCTGGAGGCGGTGCGGCGCTACGAGCGGATCGAGGCCGTCTCGGGCCGGATCATGAGCTATGCGGGCCTGCGCCACTATCAGAACACGCTCGACCCGGGCCGCGCCAAGTTCTTCGGCGACATGCAGAACGAGGTCACAGACACGACCGCGCCGCTGGTGTTCCTGACGCTGGAGCTGAACCGGATCGAGGACGGCAAGCTCGACGCGCTGCTCGGCGGGGATCCGGCGCTGGGCCGCTACCGGCCTATGTTCGAGCGCATCCGCAAGATGCGCCCGCACCAGCTGTCGGACGAGCTGGAGAAGTTCCTGCATGACCAGTCGGTCGTCGGGGCCGCCGCCTGGAACCGGCTGTTCGACGAGACGATGGCGGGTCTGCAGTTCGACGTCGCCGGCGCGCAGATGGGGCTCGAGGCGACGCTGAACCTGCTGACCGAGCAGGACCGCTCGAAGCGCGAGTCCGCGGCCGAGGCGCTGGCGGCGGTCTTCCTCGAGAAGGGCCCGCTGTTCACCCGAATCACCAACACGCTCGCCAAGGAAAAGGAGATCGAGGACCGCTGGCGCAAGCTGCCGACGCCGCAGACCTCGCGCCACCTCGCCAACGACGTCGAGCCGGAGGTGGTGCAGGCGCTGCGCGACGCCGTCGTCGCCGCCTATCCGCAGCTGTCGCATCGCTATTATGCGCTGAAGGCGAAGTGGCTGGGACTGGACCGGATGCAGGTCTGGGACCGCAACGCGCCGCTGCCGCGCGAGGACGACCGGCTGATCCCCTGGGACGAGGCGCGCGGCGTCGTGCTCGACGCCTATGCGGGCTTCGACCCGCGGATGGCCGAGATCGCGACCCCGTTCTTCGAGAAGGGCTGGATCGATGCGCCGGTCAAGCCCGGCAAGGCGCCGGGCGCCTTCGCGCATCCGACCGTGACGGACGTGCATCCCTACGTGCTGCTGAACTACCTCGGCAAGAGCCGCGATGTGATGACGCTGGCGCATGAACTGGGGCACGGCGTGCACCAGGTGCTGGCGGCCGGACAGGGCGAGATCCTGTCGCACACGCCGCTGACGCTGGCCGAGACCGCGAGCGTCTTCGGCGAGATGCTGACGTTCCAGAAGCTGCTGGCGGCGGCCCCCGACCAGGCCGCGCGCAAGATCCTGCTCGCGGGCAAGGTCGAGGACATGATCAACACGGTCGTGCGCCAGATCGCGTTCTACGACTTCGAGTGCAAGCTGCACGCGGCGCGGCGTCAGGGCGAGCTGACGCCGGACGACATCAACGCAATCTGGATGAGCGTGCAGGCCGAGAGCCTCGGGCCGGTCTTCGACTTCATGCCGGGCTACGAGACGTTCTGGTCCTACATCCCGCACTTCATCCACTCGCCGTTCTATGTCTACGCCTATGCGTTCGGCGACGGGCTGGTGAACGCGCTCTACGCGGTCTACCGCGAGGGCGATCCGGATTTCGCGGGCAAGTACTTCGCGATGCTGGAGGCCGGGGGCTCGAAGCACCACAAGGAGCTGCTCGCGCCGTTCGGCCTCGACGCCTCGGATCCGGCGTTCTGGGACAAGGGCCTGTCGCTGATCTCGAGCATGATCGACGAACTTGAGGCGATGGAAGCGTAGGATCCTGCTGGCGGGGCGGCTTCTCGGCCGCGCCGAAATGTTCCAGCGAACTTCGGAAATAATCACTTCGGCCAATGCGTTCACGCTTGCGTGTGGTCGGACCGGCACCGCGGTCGAAGCTGACCGGCAGTCCGCGCAGCTGTCCCCGCGCTCTCGACCGGCGCCCCGGCGCTGAAATTACTCGCCGTTCAATCGCTGATCGAAGACGCGCCGGGACACGCACGTTGCTGGCGCCGCCGTATTCCCGCACCGCGTGATCCCGAACCCCGCTCCGCCCGGACGTTCGGTGTTGTCGCATGGACACACCCCCGGCCGCTGCGCCCTACAGCTCACCGGCGGAGTCCTCTATCTGACCGGCCGGGCCCGCATGTCGGGCCATTGGCATCGAAGAAGAAAGGTCGTTCACATGACGACAAGCAAGTTCCTAATGAGCGCGGCCGTCGCTGCAATGGGCGTCGCGGTCGCGCCCGCCGCCTTCGCGCAGGGTATCGGCGATCGCCCGACGGCCTCTGCGGTCCAGTCGCAGATCGGCGTGACCACTGCCGACGAGAGCATCGAGGACATCGAGCTGCGCACCGAGCGCGAGCTGGCGCGGGCGGAGGATGACGCCCGCTTCGGCACCTCGGGAGTTCCGGAAGGCTTCGCAGGCTCGCTGGCGCTGACCGGCGTCGCGAGTTCGGGCAATAGCGACTTGGTCGATGTCGGCGCCGCCGGGCGCTTCACCCTCGGCCAAGGCGCGCTCAACCACTCGTTCGGCCTTGCGGTCGAGTACGGCGAATCGGAGGACGTGCGCGACAACAACCGGGTGCTCGGCATCTACGACCTGTCGTATGATCTCACGCCGCGGTTCTACGTGTTCGGCATCGGCCGAGGCGAATACAACGAGTTCGCGTCGCGCAACGAATGGGACCTCTTCGCCGGCGTCGGCCCGGGCGTGCGCGTCCTGAACCAGGACAACGTCGCCTGGCGGCTCCAGGCGGGTCCGGGCGTGCGCTACACGAAGAACGTCAATTCCGGCGTCGAGAACACCAATATCGCCGGCATCGCATCGTCGCGCTTCTACTACCAGGTGACGAACGACATGTTCCTGACCAACGACACGGACGTCATCACGTCCGAGGTCGATACGCTGGTCAGCAACGAGCTTGCGCTGAACACGCGCATCGCGGGACCGCTGTCGGGCCGCGTCGGATGGCGCGTGGACTACTCGACCGATCCGGCCGAGGGTCAGGAGAGCACCGACAACCAGCTGTCGCTGGGCGTCGTCTACGCTCTGCCCCGCTGACGGTATCTCGGCTCGGGCTTCGGCCCGAGCCGAGCTTTTTCGCACATATCGAGACCGGGGCGCTTCAACGCCCTCTCTGTGTCTGCTGATCGCGCGCCATGGGACAATGGGGCCGCGAGAGCGCTGTCAGGAGAGGCCGTAGAGGTCGCCGTACTTGTCCTCGAGGCTCGCGACCAAGGTCGCCGGATCTGGCGCTCGGCCGATCGCGTCGGCGATGATCCGGGCGGGCGACGCCATGCGGCCGCGCCGGTGGATGCGGACGCGGAGCCACTCCACCGCGGCTCCGAGGTCGCCGCGCGCGACGTCGGCGTCCAAGCCCGGCAGATCGGCCCGAAGCGCCGCGTCGAGTTCGGCCGCATAGACGTTGCCGATAGTATAGGTCGGGAAATAGCCGAAGGCGCCGACCGACCAGTGCACGTCCTGCAGCACGCCGCGCGCGGCATCCGGCGGCGTCGATCCCGAAATCGGCGGCGAAGCGGTCGCTCCACGCTCCTTCCAGGTCCGCCACCGCGAGGTCGCCGGCGATCAGCGCGCGCTCGAGGTCGAAGCGCATCAGCACATGGAGGTTGTAGTGGACCTCGTCGGCCTCGGTGCGGATGAAGCCGGTCTCGACCACGTTCGCGACGGCATGCAGCGCATCGGGACCGTCGACGCCGATCTCGCCGAAGGCCGAGCGCATCTGCGGATACAGCCATTCGGCGAAGGCGCGGCTGCGGCCGATCTGGTTCTCCATCAGCCGCGACTGCAATTCGTGCACGCCCATCGACGCGGCTGCGCCGGCGAATGACAATGCCGCCTCCGGATCGAGGCCCTGCTCATAGAGCGCGTGGCCGATCTCGTGGATCGTCGAGTAGATGCAGTCGAACGGGTCGGACTCGTCGATGCGGGTCGTGATCCGCACGTCGCCGAAGCTGCCGTTGCAAGACGGATGCGCCGCGAGGTCGATGCGCCCCGCCGTCCAGTCATAGCCGAACGCGTCGCCGATCCGGCGCGCAAGGGCGCGCTGCGCCTGCGCCGGGAAATGTCCGGACAATCGGGGAGGACGGCGGCCCGTCGCGGCGAGCCGCGCGCGCAACTCGACGAGACCCGGCCGCAGCGCGTCGAACAGCGCCGCGGTCTCTTCGGCTGTCATGCCGGGCTCGTGCAGGTCGATCAGCGCGTCGTAGGGCGCACCGGTCTCGGCCAGGCAGGCGGCCTCGCTGCGCTTGAGCCGAACCACCCGTTCGAGCGCCGGCGCGAAGTCCGCGAAGCGCGACGCTGCGCGCGCGTCCTGCCAGACGACCTGCGCGGACGCCGTCGCCTCGGCCAGTTCCGCGGCCAGTCCGACCGGCACGCGGGTTGCGTGACGGCGCAGGCGGCGCGCCTCGGCGACCTCGGCGACGGCGCGGGGATGCGTGGCCTCCGCCTCGGCGGCGTCCAGAAGGTCTGCCAGCCTCGGGTCGACGGCGGCCGCGTGCAGCGCCGCAGCGACAGCGCCCGCCTCCTCGGCGCGCTGCGCCGCGCCGCGCGCCGGCATCTGCGTCTCCTGGTCCCAGTGCAGCAGGCCCGACACGCGCTCGAGCGCGCTGATGCGGCGGAGATGGACGGTCAGTTCGCGGGCGGCGGTCATCGGCGCAGGGGCTCCTCGGCGGCATGAGCCACCGCCTAGCACGGCCGTGCCGCAGCCGCGAGGCTAGAGCACGACGACCTTGGCGCCCGGCGGGACCCGCTCGTAGAGATCGATCACGTCCTGGTTCAGCATCCGAAAGCACCCCGACGACGCCGCCCAGCCGATGCTCGATGGCTGGTTGGTGCCATGGATGCGATAGCCGGAGTCGCCGCCGCCGAAATAGATGTAGAGCGCCCGCGCGCCGAGCGGGTTTTGCGATCCGCCGGGCATGCCGCCGGCCCATTTCGCGAGAGAGGGGTCGCGCGCGATCATCTCCGGCGGCGGCGTCCAGGTCGGCCACTTCGCCGTGCGCGCGATCCGGCCCGATCCATGCCAACCGAACCCCTCGCGGCCGACGGCGATGCCGTAGCGCGTCGCCATGCCCTCAGGTTCGACGAAGTAGAGGAACGGTCCCTTCGGGTCGATGACGATCGTGCCCGGCGCCTCGTCGGTCTGGAAAGCGATGCGGTTCCGCAGCAAGGCGGGATGGATCGTCGAGGTGTCGATGGCCGCCAGCGTGCGGCCGCCGTCATTCCGCGCCGCGTAGACGGCGACATCCGCCTGGATCGGCGCGGTCGTTTCCGGAGGCGCCTCCGCCACCTCCATGTCGTCGGGCACGCAGCCCATGACCAGAAGCGCGGCCGTCAACGGCCCGACCAGTTTCCACATCCTCATACCACACACCCCTCCCGCACCGGACAGCTTCGACCCGTTCGCTGATTCGACGCAAGAAAGTGCGCCGGATCGACCGGGTCCAATGCGATCTTGGGCGAAAGAGCTTACGGCGCGCTGAATCCGCGCCGGGGCGTCAGGCGGGTCCGGCCGCCGCGTAGATCATGTCGATCATCGCCTGGTTGCCGCGCGAGAACTCCAGCGGGCACGCGTAGTCCGCGCCGTCGAGCACGCTCGCGTTGAACGCGTCGGCCTGGTGCAGGTACTGGTCGGCGCGCGGGAAGCGCTCGATCGTCAGCACCGTGTCCGAGTTGCGCAGCTCGACCACCTCGTCGCCGTAGGACCCGGCGTTGAAGGCCGCGTGAACGCTGATCCAGCCCTTGTCGCCGTGGAACGTGATCAGCTGGCGCGGCGCCATCCGCATCGAGACGTAGAAGTCCATGTGGAAGTCCGGGAACTTCGCCTGGACCCGCGCCGTCGCGTCGATGCCGTTGTCCCACTCGATCTCGGCCTTGACCGCGACCGGCTCGGCGCCGGTGGCGAACCGCGTGGTTACGGTCGGATAGACGCCGATGTCGCGCAGCGCGCCGCCCGCAAGCTCCGGCATGTTGCGGATGTTGGTCGGGTCGTCGTTGAAGAACGTGAACGCCGCCTGGACCTGGCGCAGCCGGCCGATCGCGCCGTCGCCGATCAGCTCGCGCACCCGGCGCCATTGCGGATGGTGCGTGACCATGAAGGCCTCGGCCGCGACCAGCCCGGTGCGGTCGCGCAGCGCGATCAGGTCGTCGATCTGGTCGGCGCTGGTCGCCAGCGGCTTCTCGCAGAGCACGTGCTTGCCGGCCTCGAGGCACTTCGCCGTCCATTCGACATGGTCGCCGTTCGGCAGCGGGATGTAGATCGCATCGACCTCCGGGTCGGCGAGCAGCTCCTCGTAGGTCGCATAGGTCCGCGCGCCGTAGGGGGCGGCGAGCGCCTCGGCCTTGCCGGGCGTGCGGCTGGCGACGGCGACGAGGTCGCCGCGCTCGGACGCATGCAGCGCCGGCGCGACCCATTCGCGGGCGATCTTTGCCGCGCTGAGGATGCCCCAGCGCACGCGTTCCTTGGCCATGTCGATGTCCCCCTGTTGGTCTTCGGTCTTTTGGCGCTTGTCCGGCAGATCAGTCGGCGACCGGCAGGCCCTCGACGATCATCAGTTCGCGCTCGGACGCGCCGCGCGCGAATTCGAGCGCCGCCTGGTAGCCTTCGGAGCGATAGCAGGCCTCGGCGGTCGCGAGGTCGGGAAACTCGACGACGACATTACGCGCGCGCTCGCGGCCCTCGAGCTGGACGAAGGCGCCGCCGCGGGCCAGCATCTTGCCGCCATGGGCGAGGATGACTTCGGTCGCGGCCTTCGCGTAGCGGCCGTAGGACTCGGGATCGGTGACGGTCGCGTGGGCGATCCAGTAGGCCGGCATCGGTTTCAGACCTCCAGCAGGGCGCGGGCTGCGGCGATGGCTTCGGGCGCGCGGCTGGCGTCGGCGCCGCCGGCCTGGGCCATGTCCGGGCGGCCGCCGCCGCCCTTGCCGCCGAGCGCCTCGGCCGCGACGCGCACGAAGTCGACCGCCGAGAAGCGCTCCGTCAGGTCGCCGGTCACGCCGGCCGCGACCGCGGCCTTGCCGTCGCCGGGATCGGCGACCAGCAGGACCACGCCGGACTTCATCCGCGCCTTGTGCTCGTCGATCAGGCCGCGCAGGTCCTTGCCCGAGACGCCGGTCAGCGCCTGGGCGAGGAACGGCACGCCGCCGACGGTCTCGGGACCGGCCGGGGCGCCTCCGCCGCTTCCGGCCATCGCGAGCTTGCGGCGCAGGTCGGCCAGATCCTGGGTCAGCGCCTTGCGCTCGTCGATCAGCGCGCGAATGCGCTCGGCCAGCTCGTCGGGGCGCGCGCGCAGCAGGCCCGCCGCCTCGCCGAGCGCCGCCTCTGCCGCGGACGCATGCGCCAGCGCCGCCTGTCCGGTCAGCGCCTCGACGCGCCGCACGCCGCTGGCGGTCGCGGCCTCGGAGACCAGCCTGAAGCCGCCGATGTCGCCGGTGCGCGCGACATGGGTGCCGCCGCAGAGCTCCAGCGAGTAGGTCTCGCCGCGCGGGCCAAGGCCGCTGCCGGCGCGCGCGCCCATCGAGACAACACGAACCTCGTCGCCGTACCTCTCGCCAAAGAGCGCGCGGGCGCCCAACGCCTCGGCCGCGTCCGGCGTCATGATCCGGGTCTCGACCCGGGTGTTCTGGCGCACGAAGGCGTTGACCTCGGCCTCGACGGTCGCGATCTCGGCCGGCGTCATCGCCTTGGCGTGGGTGAAGTCGAAGCGCAGCCGGTCGGGCGCGACGAGGCTGCCGCGCTGGGCGACGTGATCGCCGAGCGTGCGACGCAGCGCCTCGTGCAAGCAGATGCGTCGCCGAATGGTGCGCCCGGATCGCGGCGCGCCGTTCATGGTCGACGGCGAGCTGCGCCGCGGCGCCGCGGGTCAGCCGGCCTTCGTCGATGCGCACGGAGTGGACGAAGAGGCCCGCGTGCTTGCGCACGTCCGACACCGTCGCCCGGCCCGCCTCGGCGCGCAGCAGACCTGCGTCGCCCACCTGGCCGCCGGACTCCGCGTAGAACGGCGTCTGGTTCAGCACGATCTGGACCGCGTCGCCGGCCTCGGCCGCGTCGACCTCGACGCCGTCGCGCAGGATCGCGAGGATCTCGCCCTCGGCGGTCTCGGTGTCGTAGCCGAGGAACTCGGTCGCGCCGAAGCGCTCGGCCAGCGTCAGCCAGACCGCGCCCTCGGCGGCCTCCCCGGACCCGGCCCAGGCGGCGCGGGCGCGGCGCTTCTGCTCGGCCATCGCCGCCTCGAAGCCCGCGACGTCGACCGCGCGCCCCTTCTCGCGCAGCGCGTCCTGGGTCAGGTCGAGCGGGAAGCCGTAGGTGTCGTAGAGCCGGAACGCCGCCGCGCCGGGCAGCGCCGCGTCGCCGGGAAGCTGGCCCAGTTCGTCGTCGAGAAGCCTCAACCCGCGGTCGAGCGTGGTCTTGAACCGGGTCTCCTCGAGCTGCAGCGTCTCCTCGATCAGCGCGCGGGCGCGGACCAGCTCCGGGAAGGCCTGGCCCATCTGCTGCACCAGCGCCGGGACCAGCCGGTACATCACCGGGTCCTCCGCGCCGAGCAGGTGGGCGTGGCGCATCGCGCGGCGCATGATCCGGCGCAGCACGTAGCCGCGGCCCTCGTTCGAGGGCAGCACGCCGTCGGCGATCAGGAAGCTCGTCGAGCGCAGGTGGTCGGCGATGACGCGGCAATGCACCTTGCCGGGCCCGTCCGGGTCCGAGTTCGTCGCATGGGCCGCGGCCTCGATCAGCGCGCGCATCAGGTCGGTGTCGTAGTTGTCGTGCTTGCCCTGCAGCACGGCCCCGATGCGCTCGAGCCCCATGCCGGTGTCGATCGACGGGCGCGGCAGCGGGTCGCGGCTCTCGTCCGCGTGCTGCTCGTACTGCATGAAGACGAGGTTCCAGATCTCGATGAACCGGTCGCCGTTCTCTTCGGGGCTGCCCGGCGGGCCGCCGGCGATCGCGGGCGCCGTGGTCGTAGAAGATTTCCGAGCAGGGGCCGCAGGGGCCGGTCGGGCCCATCATCCAGAAATTGTCCGAGGTCGCGATGCGGATGATCCGCTCGTCGGGCAGGCCCGCGACCTTGCGCCAGAGGTCCGCCGCCTCCTCGTCGTCGTGGTAGACGGTGACCAGCAGCTTGTCCTTCGGCAGGCCGAAGTCGCGGGTCAGCAGTTCCCAGGCCATCGGGATCGCCTGGTCCTTGAAGTAGTCGCCGAACGAGAAGTTGCCGAGCATCTCGAAGAACGTGTGGTGGCGCGCGGTGTAGCCGACGTTGTCGAGGTCGTTGTGCTTGCCGCCGGCGCGCACGCATTTCTGGCTCGTCGTCGCGCGGACGTAGTCGCGGTGCTCCTGGCCGGTGAACAGGTTCTTGAACTGGACCATGCCCGAGTTCGTGAACATCAGCGTCGGGTCGTTGCGCGGGACCAGCGGCGAGCTTTCGACCACCCGGTGCTCGTTCCGGGAGAAATAGTCGAGGAAGGTCGAGCGGATGTCGTTCAGGCTTGCCATGGGCTCCACGTCGCGCGCGTCAGGGCCGAATCGAGCAGCGGCACCGCTCCCGGCCGGTCTGGCAACCTGTTAGCGCCGCTGGGCGCTGCTGTCCACGTCTGCATGCCGGAGCGCGCCGTCTGGAGTCCGGACGGAGGCCATCCGGTTCAATTCGCTCGATTATCCGGAGTCCTCGACACGCGGGCCCGCTTCCGCCTGCGGCGCTCCGCCGCCACGCACGCCGGCGGAGGCGGGACGCCTTCGCCCGGCCGAGGGGGGTTCGATGCCCCCCGAGGCCGGGTCGGCCAGGAACCGCCGGCTCAGTCCTCGGCGGCTTCGGTGACGTCGTCGCCGGTGATCCCGAAGTCGAGGCCGTGCGCGGCGCGGATCTTGTCCTCGATCGCATGGGCGATGTCGGGGTTCTCCTTCAGGAAGGCCTTGGAGTTCTCGCGGCCCTGGCCGATACGCTGGTCGGCGTAGGAGTACCAGGCGCCGGACTTTTCGACGACGCCGGCCTTGACGCCGAGGTCGATCAACTCGCCCCGCTTCGAGATGCCCTCGCCGTACATGATGTCGAACTCGACCTGGCGGAACGGCGGCGCGACCTTGTTCTTGACCACCTTGACGCGGGTCGCGTTGCCGACGACCTCGTCGCGGTCCTTGATCGCGCCGATGCGGCGGATGTCGAGGCGCACGCTGGCGTAGAACTTCAGCGCGTTGCCGCCGGAGGTCGTCTCGGGGCTGCCGAACATCACGCCGATCTTCATCCGGATCTGGTTGATGAAGATCACCATGCAGTTCGAGCGGGAGATCGCCGAGGTCAGCTTGCGCATCGCCTGGCTCATCAGCCGGGCCTGGGCGCCGACCTGCGCGTCGCCCATGTCGCCCTCGAGCTCGGACTTCGGCGTCAGCGCCGCGACCGAGTCGACGACGACGACCGAGATCGCGCCGGAACGCACCAGCGTCTCGGTGATCTCGAGCGCCTGCTCGCCGGCGTCAGGCTGCGAGATCAGCAATTCGTCGATGTCGACGCCGAGCTTCTTCGCATAGGCCGGGTCGAGCGCGTGCTCGGCGTCGACGAAGGCGCAGACGCCGCCCTTGGCCTGTTCCTCGGCGATCACGTGCAGCGCGAGCGTGGTCTTTCCCGAGCTTTCGGGCCCGTAGATCTCGATGATCCGGCCCTTCGGCAGGCCGCCGATGCCGAGCGCGATGTCGAGACCGATCGACCCGGTCGAGATCGCCTCGATATCCAGCGCCGGCGTCGAGCCGAGCTTCATGATCGAGCCCTTGCCGAAACTCCGCTCGATCTGCGCCAGCGCGGACTCGAGGGCCTTCTGCTTGTCCATTCCGCGTCTTTCGCTCAAGTCAACGAGGTGGCTCATCCTCAATCCCATCCGTTATTCCACAGGCGCCGACTGGCGGCAATCGCGGGTTTCGTTCGCGTCTTGTTCTGCCGGCGACCATGCGATCAAAACGGGAACATTTCAAGGCAATTCGCGTGTTTCGTTAACAGATGCGCCATATTCGTGACCTGCGGGTTAACCGGCCGGTCCGTTCAGGCCCGACCAAGCCCATCAGGCGCAGCGCGGCGCGGCCGTTGAAGGCGTAGGGCCCCAGCGCCTCCATCCGGATGGAAGCAACTCTCGCCCCAGATCGAACTCGAGGGGGACCCCGGCCTCGCGCAGCGCCTTCGCGAAATCCCGGGGCTGGCGCTGGAACTCCGGCGTTTCCAGCGTGCCGGCGGTGATCGCGAAGACCGGCGCCTCCTTGCGGCGGGCGGGCCAGATGTCGAGTTCCTCGACCGGGTCCGCGCCATAGGCTGTGCGGATCGGATCGCCGAGCCGGACGCGCGCGTCGTAGCTGCGGAAGGCGGGGCGCTGGTTCACCCGCGCCGTATGGGGCTGGTAGGGGTCCTGGTCATAGGCGGCGTCCAACTCTACCTGGTCGTAATCGAGAAAGACCGGCGGTCTCTTGACGTGGTCCTGCGGCGGGCCGAGCGGGCATTTATCTGGCGACTGCGCCAGCACGGACGGCGCGACGAGCAGGCCCGCACCGTCGGCCAGCGCGGCGCGGCGGGACATGTCTGCGAACGGCAGGGAACGCACTCCGGCATCGAACGCCGATGGATTATCGGCGCGCCGTCGGTTGGGCGTCAGGCGGGCAGAGCGGCGGGACGGCGGGCGCAGGTTTCGGCTTCCGGCCGTGCCGGGCGGCTCCGTGGGCTTCGGCGGGATCGGGCCGCCGAAGCCGAAGGCGTCCCGGGTCCTGCCCCCAGGCGGCCCTCGTCAGCTTGCCGGCAGGAAGGGGAAGGGGTCGGCCGGCCTGAAACTCCCGGTCGCGTCCCCGCCGTAGATCTCGCCGCCGCTGATTTGAAGCTGCAGGACCGGCGCCCCCTCGGCGAAGTCGGCCTTGTCGAGGTCGACCCAGAACACGCTGGGGCTGCGCGTCGAACTCGAAGAAGTAGCGCCGCGTCTTCTGATCGGATACCGAGCGCCACAGCGTCGAGGCGATGTTGGGCTCGCCCGGGGTCGAGATGCCGAGCGGCACCGAGGCGTTGCGGATCACGCTGAACGCCTCGGCGACCGCAGTGCCCCCGTCGCCGGTCTTCGGGATCGCGTCGATGTAGAACGAGGCGCGCACGAAACGGTCTGCCGCCCGGTTCGTGCCCGGCAGCATCACGGTGCCGCCGATCTGCTCCCAGTAGGCGTTGAGCGCGAGCTGCTTGTCGTAGGTCGGCGAATTGGTCATCACTTGGTACTGGCGCCCGTGATGCACGACCAGTTCGCCGTCGATGTACTCGAAGATCGCCGAATCGCCGCTCGGATCGGAGATCGCCAGATGAACGGTGCCGGCATGGCCGTCCGGCGTCTCGACAGGGACCACGCGCAGCGGATCGGCCTGCAGATCGGCGACCGCCTCGGCGACCGTGGCATAGCTGTCGAGGACGTATTGCGCCCAAGCCGAGATCGAAATTGTCTTGTTGTCGGGCAGCTGCGCCGGCGTCGGATACTGCGACTCCGCGAGGTAGAGCAGGTTGGCGACCAGGCCCTTCTCATTCATGCCGTCGGCGGTGGCGGCATCGAAGGCCGAGGCGACCACGCTGCCGTATTTCGAGGTCCAGGCCACGGAGCCTGCGCCCGCGGCGCCGTCACGGTCCATGCCGCGCGGGAAGATCCAGAGGTTCGAGCCCAGATCCGTCACCCAGTCCATGCTGCGCGTCGTGATGACCATCTCGTCGTCTCCGAGATAGACGGCGCGGGTGCAGGCCAGAGCCGCGGGCGCAAGGGCGCCGAGACCGGCAGCGAGGGCGAGCCAGGCGGCGGTCGTACAAATCCGAGACTTCATTCCAGACTTCCTTTGTATGCGGCGGAAAGGGCGGACGGGCCGGCGCGGCCCGGCCGCGGCGTCAGGTCTCCAGCAGGTCCTTCACCTTCTGGGTGAGTTCGTTCAGCGTGAAGGGCTTGGGCAGGAACGCCGCGCCCGGCACGCCGCTGTCGCCGTCGACGAAGGCGTCCTCGGCGTAGCCGGACATGAACATCACCTTGGTCCCCGGCCGGGTTTTCAGCGCCTCGCGCACCCATGCTGGACCGTCGAGGCCCGGCATGATCACGTCCGACAACAGGATGTCGACGTGAAGGCCCGGGTCGGAAAGCGCGTCGAGCGCCGCCTCTCCGGACGCCGCCTCGAGGACGGTGTAGCCGCGCAGTCGCAGCGCGCGGGCCGCGAACGAGCGCACCGGGTCCTCGTCCTCGGCCAGCAGCACCAGGCCGCGCCCGGTCAGGTCGCGAACGCGGCGTGGCTCGGGTTCGGGGGCCGGACCCGGCTCGACCCGGTCATGGGCCGGCAGCAGGATCGTGAAGGTTGCGCCCTGCCCCGGCGGGCTGTCGGCAAAGATGAACCCGCCGGTCTGCTTGATGATGCCGTAGGCGGTCGAGAGGCCCAACCCGGTGCCCTCGCCGACGTTCTTCGTCGTGTAGAACGGCTCGAAGATCTTGTTGAGCTTGCCGTCAGGAATGCCGGTGCCGCTGTCGGCGACCTCGATGACGACGTAGTCGCCGGGCAGCACGATCGCGCGGTCGCGGCACAGCTCCTGGTCGAGGCGCAGGTTGCGCGTGGAGATGCGCACCTCGCCGCCGCGCGGCATCGCATCGCGGGCGTTGACGACCAGGTTCATGATCACCTGCTCGAACTGGCGCTCGTCGACGCGGACCGGGCGAAGGTCGGGGGCGTGGGCGATCGAGAGCGTGACACGATCCGTCAGCAGCCGGTTCAGCAGGTGCGTCAGCTCGCCCAGCGTGTCCTGCAGGCTGATGATCGTCGGGCGCAGCGTCTGCTTGCGCGAGAAGGCCAGAAGCTGGCGGACCAGCGCCGCGGCGCGGTTCGCGTTCTGGCGGATCTGCATCAGGTCGCCGTGCTCGACGTCGGTGACGTCGTGGCGCATCAGCAGCAGGTCGCAGTGGCCGTTTATCGCGGTCAGCAGGTTGTTGAAGTCGTGCGCGACGCCGCCGGCGAGCTGACCGACCGCCTGCATCTTCTGGGACTGGACGAACTGGGCCTCAAGCGTCTTCAGCTCGGTCGCGTCCGACAGCATGGCCAGCAGCGACGGGGCGCCGTCGAGGATGGTGCGGGTGAAGGCGACCTGCAGGAAGATCTCTGCATTGTCGACGACGCCGCGCGCGACCTCGGAACGGCCGAGCGCCCTTCCCCGGGTCGTGTCGGCGACGCGCTCCGCGATCGGCCGGCCGAGACCCTCGATCAGGTCGGAGATGTTGACGCCCGGGGCGGCGCGGCCGCCGAGCAGCTGCCGCGCGGCCTTGTTGGCGAAGGTCAGCCGTCCGGTCGTTTCGAGGCGCGCCAGCGCCACTGGCAGGTCCTCGAGGAACAGGTCGGGCACGAGGCCAGAGACTTCGGCTCCGTCGAGCGGGGTCAGCAGCACGTCGCGCAGGTCGGCGGCGCCGAGGCCATCCCCAGCCGGCAGAACGACCGCCCGCACCGCCTGTCCGACGCCGGCCAGAACATGCACGCCGTCGACGCGCAGCGGCGGGTCGGACAGAATATCGTCAAGGCTGTCGGGCAGGTCCGGGATCAGCGCGCGCAGCGCGTCGTTCGCGTCGAGCACCCGGCCCGCGGCGTCGATGCGCATCCAGGGGACGGCGGCGCCGGAGAAGCCGGGCTCGGCCCCGGCCGCGAGCGGAAGGCGCTCGACTCGCCAGACCAGGCGGCGCGCCCCTTGGCGCTGCACGACGATGCGCTGGCCGGGATCGGCTGCCGTCTCGGCGGCAAAGCCGTTCAGCCGCGCCTCTCGGGTCAGACGGTAGAGGCTGGCCGGGCCGTCCTCGGACCAGCGCGCCAGTGGCGCGGCGCGCGACGGATCGCCGGCCGCCGGATTGGCCGCAAGCAGCGCCCCGTCGAGGTCCGTGACGAAAACCGGGTCCGGGCAGCCGGCGAAGACACCGATGCCGCTGCTCCGGCGCGCGCCGGAGCCGTAGCCGGTGCGCTGCGCCAGCATGTAGACGGCAAACACCGCAACCGCCGCGGCGACGCCGGCCGGCGCGGCCGCCGCGCCGCTCCAGGCCGCGGCGACGCCCGCGGCGGCCGCAAGCCCGCCCGCGGCGATCGCGAGGGCGCCGGCGCGGCTCTCGCCCGCCGTTCCCGCATTTACCGCCTCGGCCTTGTCGTGCACGTCGAGCCTTCCCGCAAGCAGCCCGTCGCCCCAGCGCGAGCTTAGTCCAGCCGGAGGAGTTCAACCACAGGTAATGTTAACGACGATTGAACGGGGCTCCAGGCAGGGGACGGCCGGAACACGCCCTGCCTCCCAGGCAGGCCGCGTGCGCAGGTTCCGGGATCGGCGCCCGGAACCCCGGCTGCATCTGGCTCGCGCCTCGGAGCTCGACCTCATCTGGCGGGCGCACGGAACCGGGCGACGAAGAACCCGTCGCCGCCATCGATCGGGCTGAGGCGGCGGGCGAAGTCGGGAGCCCAGCCGGGATGGCGGGCGATGAAGGCGGCGGCGCGGTTTTCGTTCTCGACCGCCAGCAGCGAGCAGGTCGCATAGACCAGCCGCCCGCCGGGCTTTACCCGCAGCGCCGCCTCGTCGAGAATCATGTCCTGCAGCGGCGGGAAGCCGGCCAACTCCGTCGCGGTTAGGCGCCATTTCCCCTCCGGCTTGCGCCGCCAGGCGCCGGTTCCCGAACAGGGCGCGTCCACCAGCGCCAGATCGCAAACCGGACCGAGCGCGTCGAGGTCGGAGCGCCGCAGGATGAGCGGGCTTGCGCCAGCGCGCCGCGCGCGTTCGGGCAGGTCGGCCATGCGCCGCGGATTGGCGTCCCAGGCTAGAAGCTCGCCTTGGCCCTCCATCGCCGCTGCCAGCGCCAGCGTCTTACCGCCGCCGCCGGCGCAGTAGTCCAGCACCCGCATGCCCGGCGCGGCCCCGGAAAGGGCCGTAACGAGTTGGCTCGACACGTCCTGCAGCTCGACCATGCCCTGGCTGTAGGCCCGGCTCGCCGCGACCGCCCGCGGGTTCGCGACGACCCTGAGCGCGTTCGGCGCCAGCGGCTGCGGCTCGGCCTGAACGCCGTCGCGCGCCAGCACGACCAGCGCCGCGTTGACGGTGGTCTTCAGCATGTTGACGCGCAGGTCGACCGGGGCGCGCGACTGCATCGCCGTCAGCACCGCCTCGAAGCCGTCGCCGAGCGACGCGCGCAGCGCCGCGTCGAGAAAGTCCGGATAGTCGAGCCGCACCGGGTCCGGCGGGGCCGGAAGAACGGCGGCCAGCCGCGCCCGCTCGGCTGCGTCGAGCGGCGCCGGATCGTAGCCCTCGCCGGTGCAGAGCGCGTCGAGATCGGCGCCCTCGCCGGCCGCCTGGGCGAGCACGATCGCGCGCCCGGTATCGGCGCCGCCGCGCCAGCCGAGCGAGCGCCGCCGCCTGAGCCCGTCGAACACGATGTCCCGCACCGCGGCGCGATCCTTCGACCCGGCGAACCGGCTGGCCCGCGCCCAGCGGGTCAGCGCCCGCTCGGCAGGCTCGCCGGCGATCACGGCGTCGAGAAGGTCGATCGCGGCGGAAAGGCGGGCGGCCGGGGTCATCGGCGCCTGATGTGCCCGCAATCGGCGCGCGCTTCAAGCCTGCGTGCGCCGCCGCCTGCAAATGCGATCTATTTGCAGTATTTTCAGAAAGTTGCGAGCCGTGCGGCTGTCTGTTAGGCCCGCCTGCGCAGACAGGGCGTCAGGGAGCCGCGTCGACCATGGAAACCAGCGTCCGCATCGGCCTCGGCAGCATCGTTGTCGGCCTCGTCGTGCTGGGGCTGAAATACCTCGCGTACTGGACGACCGGCTCGATCGCGCTCTACTCGGACGCGCTCGAAAGCCTGGTGAACATCGCCACCGCAATCGCGACGCTGCTCGCGGTGCGGCTGTCGTCGCAGCCGGCGGATGCGAACCACCCCTACGGCCACCACAAGGTCGAGTACTTCAGCGCGGTCTTCGCCGGCGTGCTGATCGTGCTCGCGGCAATGTTGATCCTGCGCGAGGCATGGGATGCCTACCAGACCCCCAGGATGCCGGACGCGCCGTTCCAGGGGCTCGCGATCAGCATGGTCGCGACCGCGCTCAACGCCGGCTGGGCGATGACGCTGCTCCGGAAGGGACGACGGCACGGCTCGCCGGCGCTGGAGGCGGACGGCAAGCACCTGATGGCCGACGTCGTGACGTCGCTCGGCGTCATCCTCGGCATCGCGCTGGCGGTCCTGACCGACCGGCCGGAGCTCGACCCGGCGCTGGCGGCGCTGGTCGCGCTCAACGTGCTTTGGTCGGGCTGGACAGTGATCCGCGAGTCGCTGGGCGGGTTGATGGACGAAGCGGCGCCCAATGCGATGCAGGAGCGGATCCGCGACACGATCTCCGCTCACGCGCAGGGCGCGCTCGAGGCGCACGACGTGCGCACGCGCCAAGCGGGACCGGCCGTCTTCGTCGATTTTCACCTCGTCGTCCCGGGCGGGATGACGGTGGCCGACTCGCACGAGATCTGCGATCGCATCGAGACGGCGCTGAAAACCGAGTTCGGCGACGCCCGCATCACCATCCATGTAGAGCCGGACGAAAAGGCCAAACATGTCGGTGGCGTTCCGGTGGTCTGATTCTGACGCCTGTCAGCGCCTTCCGGAACCTGCGCCGCGCGCCGGCGTTGACGGCCTGACGGGCGCAGAATGCCCGCAACTCGAACGGAGAGACAACAGATGCGAATCATTCAGGCGATGACGCTGGCGGCCCTGCTCGGGCTTGCCGCGTGCAATACCGTCGAGGGCTTCGGTCAGGACGTGCAGTCCGGCGGCGAAGCCGTGACCGACACTGCCCAGGATGCGGAACGCAGCATGTAACAGGAAGAGCGCCGCCGCCCCCACAGGGACAGGCGGCGCATTGCGGCGCGACCAGGTTCAGGCGGCGACGCGGCTGCCGAGCACCTCGTCGACGCGCTTCTGCGCAATGATCTCCTCGATGCCGTCGACGGCGGCGACCTCACGGGTCAGACGCTCGAGCGCCGCTTCGTAGAGCTGGCGCTCGGAATAGGACTGCTCGCGCTGGTCGTCGTTGCGATGCAGGTCGCGCACGACCTCCGCTATCGAGATCAGGTCGCCCGAGTTGATCTTCTGCTCGTACTCCTGCGCCCGTCGCGACCACATCGCGCGCTTCACGCGGGCGCGGCCCTTCAGCGTCTCCATCGCCTTCACGACAATGTCGGCCGAGGACAGCGGTCGCATCCCGACGGCGCCGGCCTTGGCGATCGGCACGCGCAGCGTCATCTTGTCCTTCTCGAAGGAAATCACGAACATTTCCAGACGCAGCCCGGCCACTTCCTGCTCGTCGATCGAGATGATTCGTCCCACGCCGTGCGCAGGATAGACGACGAAATCGTTCGGATGGAATTCGGAGGGCTTCTTGTTCTTGCTCATGTTGCGCGTCGCTTCCTTCTGACCAGGTCACGGGTATTGTGATGAAACACCGATCCCCGACGGACAAGAAACGCGACCGCTGCTCTCGCAACGCCCTGCATCTCACCCGTGTGGGACAAGCAGTCTCAGGCCAACGTTTGTCTCGGCCGACTTCCCAGACCTTCCATGGAACCAGTATATAGCATAAAATGGCCCCAGATGGAAGCTCGACGGCAGAGTCCGTGATCACGACCGGGCGATTCGCGCGCAACCCTCCGCGAAGTCGGCCGGATCAGCCGCCCTCGCCGGGCGCCTCGGAAAAGTACTTGTCGAGCTTGTCCGCTTCGCCGTCACGCTCCTCCGCCTCGGGCATCGGGTCGCGCTTCGAGACGAGGACAGGCCAGGCTTCCGAATACTTCCGGTTGAATTCCACCCACTTTTCCATGTCCGGCTCGGTGTCCGGGCGAATCGCGTCGGCCGGGCATTCCGGCTCGCAGACGCCGCAGTCGATGCACTCGTCAGGGTGGATGACCAGCATGTTCTCGCCCTCGTAGAAGCAGTCCACGGGGCAGACTTCGACGCAGTCGGTGTACTTGCAGGCGATGCAGTTGTCGGTAACCACATAGGTCATGGTCGGGACCTCTGGCAGCTTGAGGGTTCCGCAAAGCCTGTCACACTTCACGCGGCGCTATGTATCAGCCCGGCGCGGAGGTTCAAGTGCCAGGAGCGACGCCGGCCGCCGGGATCTCGGCATAGAGGTCGCGCGCCTCGGTCGCCGGGCCCCGCCGCGCGCCGAGGCCGGTCACGCGCAGGACGCGCACCAGACCGCCCTGCGCCACCGTCAGGCCGTCGCCGACATGCAGTTGCGCCGCCGGCTTCGTGACCCGCACCGAATTGACCCGGACCGCGCCCGACGCGACGAGGCGCGCCGCGATGCCGCGCGTCTTGCAGAGCCGGGCCTGCCAAAGCCACTTGTCGAGCCGAATTGCCTCGGTCGGCTGCATCGGAAGCGGTCAGGTCCGCGTCTTCAGCGCCATCAGCGCGGCGAAGGGGTTGTCCGGATCGAGCGGCTTCTCATACCGCTGCGGCCGTGGAGGCGCGGAGGGCGCCTCCGCAGGCTTGCCCCGGCCCTTGCCGCCGTGCGGGCCCTTGCCGCCCTTCGGGCCGGGACCGGCGCTGTCGCGGCGCGGCTTGCCCCGCTGCTTGTCGCCGCCGCCCTCGTGGCGCCGGGCCTGCTGCGGCTCGCCCTCGCCGCGCGGCTTGCGCGCCTCGCGCGGACCGCGATCCGGCCGCCGGCGCGGCGCGCGCACGAAGGTGTAGAACGCCTCCATCTCGACAGGCTCCGCAGATGCCGGATCCGGCACGGACCCGTCGGTCGCCGCCTGAACCTCGGATTCGCCCGCCTCCGACCGGGCAGCCGCAGCAGGCTGGCCGGGATCGGTCGGGACCTCCTGCGGCGGCGCCGGATCGCCCGGGATCTCCGGCTCGGACGTCGGCTCCACCGGCGCCTCGGGCTCCGGAACCGGCGTCGTCGGGACCTCGGGCTCCTGCGCCGGGTCGGACGGGATCTCCGGCCGCGGCGCCGGATCGGACGGAATCTCCGGCTGCGGCGCCGGGTCGGGCGCCTGCTCGGGCTGCGCCGGCGGGTCGTTCGGGATCTCCGGCTCCGGCAGCGGATCGGACGGGATCTCGGGCCCGCCCGGCGGCTGGGCCGGTATCTCGACGCCCGGCAGATCCGGCGCGATGGGGCTGTCCGGGATCTGCGGGATGTCGGGACCCGCCGGCGGTTCGGGATGCGCCGGCGTGTCCGGCACGCCCGTCGCAGCCGCGCCGGCAGCAGCCGATGCGCCCAACTCCGCCGCGCCTGTCTCCGATGCGCCCGCCTCCGTCGCCGCCCCGCCCGCGTCCGCCGTGGTCCGCGCCCGGCGCGCCGGCGCTCCGGACGCCGCAAGCCGCTGCGCTCGCGCGCTCGGGACGACGCTTCGGCCGCTCGCCCGGCGTCGCCGCGTAGCCGAGGCCCTGCATCAGCGCCGCGAACTGGTCGAGCGACAGGCCGGTGATCGACAGCATGTCCGGCGTCGCCTCGAAGCCGCCCTGTGCATCGAGGCCGCGGATCATGTCCGCGAGCCGCTCCAGCATGTCGATCCGGATCGCGCGCTCGCCCGCCAGCCGGTAGCCGGCGCGCGGATAGTACCCCGGCACGGCGCCCTTCGCGGCGGGAACCGTGACCAGCCCCGGCGGCGGCGACTCGGGGAACTCGTCAAGCCCCTCCTTCAGCGACCACAGAACCAGCCGCAGGCGGGTCGGCGCCGGCTTCAGCATCAGCGGCTGGAAGATCGTATACTGGCCGAAGCGCACGCCGTGCTTGCGCAGGCTGGCGCGGCCGTCCTGGTCGAGGCCCTTGACGTCGTCGGCGATCTCGCCGCGCGGCACGACGCCCAGCGCCTCGACCAGCCGATAGCCGATGCCGCGCGCCATGCCGCTCAGGCTCTCGTCGTCGCGCAGCGCGATCAGCGGGCCGAACAGCGCCGCAATTCGCCGGTCGATCCAATGCCCGAGCCGCCGGCGCACCTTCTCGGCGATCTCTGGGCCCGCGTCCTCGTCGACGAAGGGCTGGACCTGCGGCGACAGCGCGTCGGCGCCCGCGATCAGCCGGCCGACCGCGTGCTCGCCCCACATCAGGCCGCCCTGCTCGGTCACGTCGATCTCGGGATCGGGCGCGTTGTAGAACCGGTCCGCCCGCAGGCTCAGAGCTGGCGCCAGCGCCGCGACTCCGGCCGCGCGCAGCGTCCGCGCCTGATCGGCGTCCGCCGACGGGTCCAGCCGAAAGCGAAACCCCTCGAGCCGGCCGATAAACTGGTCGTCGATCGACACCTCGCCATTGTCGGTCACATTCGCCACCAGGCTCTCCCTCTGCTTCAACCGGCGCATCAGCACGGACGTGCGCCGGTCGACAAATCTCTGGGTCAGCTGCGCGTGCAGCGCATCCGACAGCCGATCTTCTACTGCACGGGTCTCGTCGCGCCAATGGGCGGGATCGTCGATCCAGGCCCTGCGCTGCGCGACATAGGTCCAGGTGCGGATATAAGCCAGCCGCTTCGACAACGCGTCGATATCGCCTTCGGTTCGGTCGATCCGGTGAATTTGCCGCGCAAGCCAGTCCGTCGGCACCGCGCCGCCGTCGTGCAGGAAGCCGTAGAGCCGCGCGCAGAGGCTCGCATGCTCGGCCGGCGAGACCTTGCGGAAGTCAGGGATCTGGCAGACGTCCCAGAGCAGCTTCACGTCCCGCGCGTCGCGCAGGCGGGCGCGCACGTCCGGCAGCTCGAGCAGCGCGCGCAGCGTGGCGAAGTCGTCCGCCTCGCGCGCGCGGGTCAGGTCGGCGTGCCCGCTCGGCGCCTCGAGGCTCGCGATCAGCGCCTCCGGCGATCGGAACTCCAGCCGCGAATTCCGCCATTGCAGCTTGCCGAGCGGCGTGAAGCGGTGGCTCTCGATCGCCTCGATCACCTCCGGGTCCAGCGGATGCGCGTCGCCGGTGACGCCGAAGGAGCCGTCCGACATGTAGCGCCCGGCCCGCCCGGCGATCTGCGCCAGCTCGTTCGGGGCGAGATAGCGCCGGCGCCGCCCGTCGAACTTCGAGAGGCCCGAGAAGGCGACATGCGCGATGTCGAGGTTCAGCCCCATCCCGATCGCATCGGTCGCGACCAGATAGTCGACGTCGCCGTTCTGGTAGAGCTCGACCTGCGCGTTGCGGGTACGCGGGCTCAGCGCGCCCATCACCACGGCCGCGCCGCCCTTCTGCCGGCGGATCAGCTCGGCGATCGCGTAGACGTCGTCGACCGAGAAGCCGACGATCGCGCTCCGGGGCGGCATCCGGCTGATCTTGCGCGGGCCGGTGTAGGTCAGCTTCGAGAAGCGCTCACGGCGCAGGAACCGCGCGCCGGGCACGAGGCTCGCGATCCGGCCGCGCATCGTGTCCGATCCGAGGAACAGCGTCTCCGACAGCCCGCGCGCGTGCAGCAGCCGGTCGGTGAAGACATGGCCGCGGTCGGGATCGCCGCAGAGCTGGATCTCGTCGACAGCGAGGAACTCGGGCGCGAGGTCGAGCGGCATCGCCTCGACCGTGCAGACCCAGAACGCGGCGCGCGCCGGCACGATCCGCTCCTCGCCGGTGACCAGCGCCACGACGGACGGACCCCGCAGGCCGACGATGCGGTCGTAGACCTCGCGCGCGAGCAGCCGCAGCGGCAGCCCGATGACGCCGCTGCGATGCGCCAGCATGCGTTCGATCGCGTAGTGGGTCTTGCCGGTATTGGTCGGGCCGAGCACGGCCGTGACCTGCGGCTGGGCGCTTTCGAAGGGCATCGGCGATTACCGAGAAACGAAGCTGGGAGCGGGCTCAGAGATCGGACGCGCCCAACTGGCGCTCCAGGCTCTGCAGGGCGTCACGCAGGCTCTCGCGATTGGGACTGATGTCGGACGCCGCCTTGAGCGCGTCCATGGCGAGGTCCGGCCGATCCAGTTCGTTCAGGATCGCGGCCGTCTGCTCCAGCGCGCGGAAATGATCCGGATTCAGCGCGAGCGCATGTTCGAGATCGGACATGGACAGCGAATACTCTCCCATCATGAAGAACACTGTCGAGCGCGAGAACCAAGCCTCGGCGAAGCCGGGCGCATGGTCGATCAGCGCGCTCAGATGTCCGACAGCGGCGCCAAGGTCCTCCTCCGCGATCGCCGTCCCGGCGCGGCGCAGCAGCAGATCCATCGCCGGCGAGCCGGATTGCGACCACAGCCGCACGATCTCCTCCTCGATGCGGGCATAGTCGTCGCGGCCGGGTTCCCGGAGCTCCGACAGCAACTGCTTGAGCTTGTCCGGCCTCGACGCCTGCTGCGCCGAAGCCGGGCCCGCGGCGGCGAGGCAAAGGGCTGCCGCGACGGCAAGAACAGGGAGACGCTTTTTAATCCGCATCATGCTCTTTAGAATAGGCCTGCGACGCGGACATTGCGAGGGCCTGGGCGCCCAGATCGGAGAAAACATGAGCGAGATCGTCCAACACGCGGTCAAGGCTTTGAATGAAAAGCTCGACGGGGGCGGCATCGACGGCTCGGTCAAGCTCCTGATCGAGGGCGAGGGCTCGGTTCTGGTCGACGAGGCCGGCGCGCGCGCCGAGGACGGCCCGGCCGATTGCGTGATGGCCGCGGATGCCGACACGTTCCGTGGCATGCTCGAAGGCGGCGTTGATCCGACCGGCGCCTTCATGAGCGGGCGGCTGAAGATCGAGGGCGACATGGGTCTGGCGATGAAGCTGGGAAGCATCCTGGCGTGAGCGACGCGGCGCCGTTCTACGCGGGCGTCGCGGATGCGCCCGACGGCGCGTCCGCGTTCTGGCTGACGACGGCGGACGGCCTGCGGCTGCGCGCGGCCGTCTGGAGCGGCGGCGCGCGCGGCGTCGCCGTCGTCTTTCCGGGCCGCACCGAGTACATCGAGAAATACGGCCGGGTCGCGCGCCGGCTGCTGCAGCGCGGGCTGTCGGTCGTGGCGATTGACTGGCGCGGCCAGGGGCTGTCGCAGCGCCACGCGCTGACGCCCCATCTCGGGCATGTCGAGGATTTCCGCCTCTACCAGCACGACGTCGCGGCGTTGCTGGCCCATCCCGAGGTGGCGGCCCTGCCCGGCCCGCGGCGCCTGATCGCGCATTCGATGGGCGGCTGCATCGGGCTGCGCACGCTGCTCGAAGGCGCGCATTTCTCGTCGGCGATCATGACGGCGCCGATGTGGCACCTGCAGATGCGCGCGGCGACGCGCCAGCTGACCTCCCGAGTGACTCGGCTCGCCAACGTGTTCGGCCTCGGCCAGCGCCCGACCCTCGGCGCCGACGCACGGATAACGACGCCGGACGCCGCCTTCGAGGGCAACGCGCTGACCTCAGACCCCGAGCACTTCGCCTGGGTGATGCGACAGATCACAACCCATCCGGACCTCGCGCTGGGCGGCCCGAACGTGCACTGGACCCGCGCGGCGCTCGAAGAGATGGCGAAGCTTTTCGTGGCCCCCCTGCCCGCCCTGCCAGCGCTGGTGTTCCTCGGGACCAACGAGACCGTCGTCTCCCCGGCAATGATCCGCAGCCAGGTCCGCAACATGAAAAGCGGACGCCTCGTCACGCTCGAGGGCGCCCGGCACGAGATCCTGATGGAGCGGCCCGAGATCCAGAACCGGGTCTGGGGTGAGATCGACGCTTTTCTCGCTGGATGCGCGGCTGATGGGTCGGGGATGGTCGCGAGCGGATCGTGATTTTGCTATGCCTGCGTCTGTCGGAACCTGTTTGATGCGCGGCCGCTTGATGATGTGAGCCCGGAACTGGATCGCTTCGGGTTAGAATTTGCCGCGGATTGACCACTTGGGAGGGAGGAGCGTAGCAGGATCAAGGCATCGAGATGCTCTGATGCGCCGAACGGAGATCTGCCGCAAAGTCGGCGCAGCCCGGCATCCGTCGTGACGAAGCCCGGAGACTTCAAGCCACGGGCGATCCAAGAAGTGGTCTCACCTAGAGTGCAGTCCGGGACGAAGAAACGGGGTCGCGTCAGCCGCAGTGCAGGTTCTCGAGACCAGCCGTTCGTCCTGCACGCGGAGGGCTGTCCATCTCATACACGAACTTACGACAGAACAGCCAGCCGCCGCTCCGCGAGCCCCCCACCGGATGGCTCTAGTCAGTTAGTTACCCGCTCGACGGCCGGGCCTTCCGGTCGCCGTTTAGTGCCGCTTCCTTCGGCCAGTAGAGCCGCATGATGACCCAGAAGGGGGCCCTCGGGCGCGGGCAGCCAGCTCGCCTCATTGTCCGCGCCGGGGGATTCGTTCTGGAACTGGAGGGTGATCCCGCCGTCGGCGTCCTTGACGAACTGATCCATAATCGTTGCTGGTGGTTCGCGATCCGGCGTAGCCGATGATGCAATTGTAGGCGTCCCAGATCTCGACGTCGTAGCATCGCTGCTTCTCGATCTCCGGCAGCGAAAGCACGGTCGGCTCGGCCCGGAGATCCAGTCCGGCCCAGGAATACGGCGTGTCCGAACTGGGCGTCTGCACCGCGTATCTGCCTGTGTGAAGACCCTGTTGATGTTCTTGAGATTGTTCCAGGGCACAGCGCGAAATAGCCCTTGCCGGGTTCGAACCCAGTTGACCCCGTGGCCTTCGGAGGCCACGGGGCCGAACCACACGGTGGCGGGCCCGTCCGTGCGCACCACCAGCGCCTTGTCGTTGCTGTCCACGCCCGCCAAGCCATCGGCTGGAGTTCCCGATCGCCCGTCATCTCGCGCGAATCCAGACCTCCACGTCATGGAGGGCGCCGCGTCCTCGGGGTGGATCATCAGGCTTGGCGCCCCATCGCGGCGCGCGGATGTCGGAGCTGACCGCCCATCCCGCCGAGATCGAGCGCATCCTCGGCCGCCTCGCCGAGCGGGCCAACGAGATCGCGGCGCCGATCATCGAGCGCACCTACGACATCGTCGGCCTCGTCCGCGCGGGCTGACCGCCTTCCGGGGCACGCGTGCCCGGAAGGTCAAGTCACTGTTACAGAACGACTTTCCGACCAGCGTTAACCGGATCGCAATCCTTCGGGCACGGCCCGGCCAGTCCGATTGCACCCGGCAGTGCCCTTGGGCTAGCCTCGGGCCCAGAACGCGTATGGGGCGGAAATGGGCTGGATCACGCGAGACGCCGACAGCCTGACGATCCGGCTGCCATTCCTCGGCAAGGGCCGCTCGGCGGATTCGGTCGCCAAGGATCTGTCGAGCACCGTCACATCGGGATTGGCAACGACAACGCGTTTCCTCCGCGCGTACTACGTAGCGCTGATCTTCGTTTTCGTAATTGGCGTTTTCGCATGGGCCTACTGGATCGGGCTTGGCGGCGTTCCGGGCACCATTCCCAAGCTTCTCGACCAACTCGAAGCCAATGCAGGGGACGCGGAAGCAACGCGCAGCATCATCTTCGCGCTCGCCTCCCTGCTGGCTGGTATAACAATCTTTGGCACGTTGGTCGCGCAGTCGATCCGCGTCTGGATCAATGAGCGCACGGCGCGGACCGCCGAGGCCAATCTGACGACCGGGTTGCTGAATACTGCTGTCGAAGGGCTCGGCGCAGACAAGAAGATCAGCCGCATCGGCCGTCCGGTGCGTCTAGGCGAGGATACGAATGTTCAGTGGCAGGGCGATCCCGATCCGTTTTCCGGCGAAGCCGGCGCCGAGCGCGGAGACTGGCGAACATTCGAGACGAACGCGCCCAATCTGGAGGTGCGGATCGGCGCGATCCTCACGCTGGAGCGTATCGCCCGGGAGAACCCGAGCGAGCACATCCGGGTGATGGAGATCCTCTGCGCCTATATTCGTGAGAACGCGCCCGCAGCCGATGTCAAGGATCATGGGCTCGGCACTTTCCCGAGCAACCTAGAAGGCCTTGATGCAGAAGGCATAAAGAATCTCCTGTCCGCTCGACACCTTGCGATCCTAGCCTGCATTTCTCACCGGACGTTCCGTGGAGGTCCCGATAGGCTCAATGAGGGGCCCGATCGTGCTGCCGCGCCTAGACAGCGCTGCGGCCAGGTACGGCTGCGCGCCGCGCTTCGGCGCGTTCGAATGTTGGGGTTGGTTGGTGGCGGTGAGAGGTTTTCGGGGCGGTTGCGGTTCAGCGGCATAATCGGGCGTGGGCAAGACGGAAGGCGGCGGCGTCGGGGCAGCTCGAGGCCATGGCGATCCGGACGCGTCGCACGCTGCGGGTGACGAGGGCGCCGATCTTCAGGAGCTTCAGGCGAATGCTGCCGCAGGTGGCGCTGGCGAGGTCGGTCCCGGCGAGGGCGAGGCGGCGCAGCGCCGTGACGAGCACGTAGGCCATGGAGGCGAACCACAGCCGCAGCTGGTTGGCGCGCATCGTTGCGGCGCTGGTTCGGTCGGCGAACAGATCGAGTTGGCATTCCTTGATGCGGTTCTCCATCTCGCCGCGGGCGCAATACATCCGCTCGTAGAGCATGCGGGCATCGGCCCGGGCGGCCTTGAACGAGGTGACGACGAAGCGGGGATTGGCGCCCTTCGCGCCGCGGCCCGGCATCCATTCGGCCTTGGCGACGACGCGCCGGCGACGGCTCCAGCTCTCGCGCGTCGTCCAGCGGAAGTCGGCGAAGCGGCGGGCGGGACGGCCGCTGGCTTCGGCATCGTGCTCGGCCCAGGCGAGTTCGATGTGGATCCGCTCGACGAGACGGGATGTCCGCGCGAGGCCGAACAGGTAGTCGACGCGGTTCTCCTCGCACCAGGCCATCAGCGCCTCGCGGGCGAAGCCGCCGTCGGCCCGCAGCACGATCCGCACCCGCGGCCAGCGGGCGCGGACCTGGCCGACGATTTGGGCGATCTCCTCGACGGCCCCGGCCGCGGCGTCGATGTTCGAGCGCCGCAGCTTCGTCGCCAGCAGATGCCGGCCGCAGAACACGTAGAGCGGCAGGTAGCAGTGGCAGTCGTAGTAGCCGTGGAAGAACCGTCCCTCCTGATGTCCGTGCAGCGGGTCGTCGGTGGCGTCGAGGTCGAGCACGATCTCCTTCGGCGGCGTGGCGTGGGCGTCGAGGAAGAGGTCCACGAACAGCGCCTCGATCGCCGCGCCGTCGTGGGCGATCCGGCGGTAGCGGTCGGCGGCCGCGGCGCCGTGCTCGAGACGGTTCAGCGTGCTCTTGCCCGCAAGCGGCGCGCACCGGCCGTGCCGCGGCTCGAGCCGGCCGAGCGCCACCCCGAGCACCGGGTCGTGGCGCAGCCGGTCGTGGTCGATCAGGTCCTCGTAGCCGAGCGCGATCCCGAACACCCGCTGCCCGACCAGCGTCGCCACGTCATGAACCGCCCTTTCCGCCGACCGGCCGTCGGTGAAGCAGGCCGCGAAGCGCTCGACCAGCCCGATCGCCCGGTCGGTCGCCCCGAGCAGCAGTCCGCCCGCGTTCGAGGTGATTGCACCCCCATCGAAATCCGCCACCACCGCGCGGCCATCGACGCGTGCAAACCCCATCGGCTTCGCGCTACACTCTGTCGGCATCGGGGAGCTCTCCTGTGGGGTCAGAAGTCTTTGTTGCAGAAGCACTTTCCCACGTTCAGGACCCCGATGCACCTACCCTTGGTGAGAAATGCGGGCTAGGCTGGCTCAGAGGTATTCGGAGGCCCCGCACCGACATCCAGACTGCCATACAAGTCATTGGCAGGCGTAGCCCCGCACAAATTGATCTCGAACGTAAGCAAATGCGGGGCAAGAAGAATTCCGACTGGATCTCCGTCAAGTCGACTTGCTCAATTTCAGGTTATCCGATCTCGATCTATCGTATACGCTGTTTGGTGGAGCGCGACTGGAGGGTGCCTTCCTTCTGCGGACCCGATTAGAGCAAGTACGCTTCTTCGAAGCCAGTCTTGAAGGCGCCTTCCTTCGGGAGGCTGATCTGAAGTGTGCTCAAATCCAGGAAGCTCGGATGGAAGCGGCCAATCTCTGGTCGGCGGTTTTGGAGGGTGCGAACCTCTCCTCCTCGCACTTGGAGGGCGTGACGCTCATTGATGCCAAGCTCAGAGGCGCAGACCTTGGGCATGCCCAACTCGCTGGCGCATCGATGGGCAGCGCAAAACTCAACGACGCAAGCCTGTTAAATTCCAATCTGCAGGCTGCGGATCTTGGAGGGGCTGTTCTCGATGGAGCGGACCTAAGACAATCCAATCTACGTGAGGCAAAACTGTTCAGAGCGGTAGTCGGCTCCTGCCTGGTCCACTTCGCGGATCTCCGTGTACCGGACCTGACGCAAGATCAGCTAAGCGGCGTTATCGGGGACGACAAGACCATCTTGCCGGAGGAGCGAAATGAGTTCGGCAACCCGTTCTTCGTTTGGTCCTGTTGGGAGCTTCCACCCGAGCGCTATGAGGAATTGCTGTACCGGGTAGCGGGCAAGGGGGCGCAAGAGCACCGAAGGAAACAGCTGCGCGATCGCTTTCTGTGTGGTCCTGACAATCCCCGCCGCAAGGTCGGGACGCCACTCGCGGTCGATGCTCCCTATCCGCCCGGCCATCCGCTTGCGGGCCGGAACGAGCTGATCGCCAAGGCCACCGGCCTTCACCCCTTGCGGATCCAGACCTTCACGTCGTGGAACGCTCCGCCGCCGAACGGGGCGACCGGGTCGGCGCCGACGAGGGTGTTGATGCCCTCGCCGTCCGCGTGGGCGCGGTTCGGCCAGATGCCCTCGGCGATGACGACGCCGCGCTGCAGGCCGTCCGCCGGCTTCACGGCGAGGCGCACCGCGCCGCGGTGGTTGCCGATCTCGGCCATCGCGCCCGCGGCGAGGCCGAGGGCCGCCGCGTCCTCGGGGTGGATCATCAGGCTCGGGCGCGCCCTCGCGGCGCGCGGAGCCTTCGGTCTCGGTGAAGGTCGAGTTCAGGAAGTTTCGCGCGGGGCTGGTCGCGAGGCGGAACGGATGGGCTTCGTCGGCCGCCTCGATCGCGTCCCAGTGGTCGGGAAACTCCGGCATCTCGGCCCAGGGGCCGAAGGCGCCGACATTCGGGTTCGGCACGCGCGGCCAGTCGGGGCGGAAGCGGAACCGCCCGTCCGGGTAGCCGAAGCCGTCGGCGAAATGCGCGGTCCGCCAGTCCGGCTGGACGTCGAGCCAGTCGCGTGCCTCGAGACCTGCGAGGTCGCCGTGCCCGGAGGCCTGCAGCGTCGCATCGACGATCTCGCGCGGGCTCATCGCGAAGCCGGGATGCCCGGCCCCGAGCCGGCCGGCCAGCGCACAGACGACGTCGTGGTTGGTCCGGCATTCGCCGGGCGCCTCGACGAGCTTGCCGCCCCACATCACGTGCTGGTGGCCGCCGCCCTGGTAGAGGTCGTCGTGCTCGAGGAACTGCGTCGCGGGCAGCACGATGTCGGCCATCGCCGCGGTCTCGGTCATGAACTGCTCGTGCACGACGGTGAAGAGGTCGTCGCGGGCGAAACCCTCGCGCACCAGCCGCTGCTCGGGCGCGACCGAGACCGGGTTCGTGCTCTGGACCAGCAGCGCCGTCACCGGCGGGCCGTGCCGCAGCGCCTCGGCGTCGCCGGTCAGCACGCGGCCGATCTGGCTCTGGTCGAGCACGCGCACGGCAGGGTCGCGGACGTCGAGCCCCTCGATCAGCGTCTTGTCCCAGTGGTAGATCGCGCCGTTGTTGTGGAAGGCGCCGCCGCCCTCGTGCGCCCAGGCGCCGGTCACCGCGGGGATGCAGAGCGCCGCGTGCATGTTCACCGCGCCATTGCGCTGGCGAGTGAAGCCGTAGCCGAGGCGGAAGAACGTGCGCTTGGTCCGGCCGACGAGGTGCGCGAATTCCTCGATCTCGGCGACGCCGAGGCCGGTGATCGCGGCCGCCCAGTCCGGCGTGCGCGTGGCGAGATGCGCCTCGAGCGCCTCCGGCGCGTCGGTGTGGCGCGCGAGGTAGTCGCGGTCGGCGAGCCCGTCGCGGAACAGCACGTGCATGACCGCGCAGGCGAGCGCGCCGTCGGTGCCGGGCCGCAGCACCAGGCCGAGGTCGGCCTGCGCGACCGTCGCGTTGCGGTAGATGTCGACGACGACGATCTTCGCGCCGCGCTCGCGCCGGGCCCGCGTCGCGTGGTGCATCACGTTGACCTGGGTGTGCACGGCGTTGGTGCCCCAGATCACGATGCAGTCCGAGCGGCGCATCTCGCGCGGATCGACGCCCGAGAGCCGCCCGGTCCCGGCGATGTAGCCGGTCCAGGCCATCGTCGTGCAGATCGTCGCATACATGCCGGAATAGCGCTTCGCGTGGCGCAGGCGGTTGATGCCGTCGCGCATCACGAGGCCCATCGTGCCGGCGTAATAGTAGGGCCACACCGTCTCGGACCCGTGCGCGGCCTCGGCCGCGAGGAACCGCGCCGCGATCTCGTCGAGCGCCTCGTCCCAGCGGATCGGCTCGAAGCGGCCCGAGCCCTTCGGCCCGACGCGCCGGAGCGGCCGGGTCAGCCGGTCGGGATGGTGGATGCGCTCGGCGTAGCGCGCGACCTTCGCGCAGATCACGCCGTCGGTGTAGCCTTGAGTCTTCGCGCCCCGCACCCGGCCGATCCGCGCGCCGTCGATGACCTCGACCTCGAGCGCGCAGGCCGAGGGGCAGTCATGCGGGCAGACCGAGGGCCTGCGCTGAATGTCGGGGCTTCCATCCATCATGCGTCTCCGGGGGGCTGGACAGGCCCAGCTATACGCGGGCCGGAGCGAGGGCGCCAGGGCTCCGTGTCGCTGCGCGCTTATCACGGGCTCCGATACGCGCTAAAGCCTTTCGAGCTGGAAACCTCGCGCGCAGAAGAAACGGATCGCTCGGATCAACGAGCGGTCTGAGCTCAATCGCGCGCGCCTCGTGGCTCGCGCTGCTCGGCTTCCTCGCCTATGTCGGCGTCACGCTGCTCGCCGTCGAGGACGCGGATTTCTGTCTTGACACCCGCCGCACCGACCTGCCGCTGATCGGCATCTCGATCCCGACCTTTTCCTTCTTCGTCTTCGCCCCGCCGCTGGACCGCTGCGCTCTACGCCTATCTGCATGTCCACCTGATGCGCCTGTGGGACGCGCTCGGCGAGGCCCCGGCCCGGATCGGCTGGCAGGCCGACGCCGCGCCGATCGGCGAGCGCATCCACCGCCTTGGCGTGCGCCAACGACTATGTCCTGTCGATGCGCCGGGACGAGCGCACCGCGTCCGGCGCGGAGACCGCTGCGCCGGCTGGCGAACCGGGTCGCAAGCCTCGTCCTCATCTGGCTCGCGACGCCATTTGGTTCTCGTGGGCTATCTGGTGGCGCTCGATGCGAGCGGCTCGATGACGCAGGAGATCCTGACGCTGCTGGATCGAGGGTTTGCCGTGCTGGTCAGACCTGCACGCCTGCGTCAACAGCTGGCGCCGCGCGCGTCTCGCAACAGGCCGCTGCAAGGCGCCGCCTTCCCGCTGGCGGACGATCCCCGTCGCCGCGCTGGCGGTCGTCGCCGTCGCGACCGTCGGCTGGGCCCGAACCGAAGGCGGTGCGCAATGGTGGGCGAATGGCGTAATCTGCCGCATCAGGCGCTCGATCCGGTGCAGTCCGCAGGCAAGCCCGTCCTCGAGCACATCGCGCCAGACGCGACGGGCGCCATAGGTGCGGTCGCTGGCCTTGAAGCTCTTGTCGATCTCCACGGCGAGCTTCGCGTCGTACGCTCGCCCGGGCGCTGATCGATCGCCTGAGCCAGGCGTCGAAAGCCCGAGCGAGAGACGCCCAGCGCTTTGCAGGGGGCGATCCAGCTGACCGGCCAGATATGCCGGTGCTTTGCGACGAACGCGAATGTCATGTCGCTTCCCGCGCGAAGTATGCCGCGGCCTTTTTTAGGATGTCACGCTCCGCCTTGAGCTTGGCGAGGATTTCGGGGCGCCCGGCTTAAAGGAGCCAATCTCAGCAGCGCCTCGCTGGACGGAGCGGACCTCCGAGACGCCGACTTCCGAGACATTCAGATTGGTCCCAGCCTTTGAACCTTTGGCGTCGCCGATCCAATTTGCGGATCTTCGCGCCGGTCAAGACCTCACTCAAGACCACCTCGAGAATTTGATCGGGAACGAGGGCACGCTTCCGCCCGACCGACTGAACGCGAACGGCGAGGCCTACTACGTCTGGTCCTGCTGGGAGAGCCCGCCCAAAGGGTTTGACGCCATCCTGACGACCGCAGCTGGCCCTCACGCGAGCCCAGAGCGACCTCGAACAGCTTCGTCCAATGTTTCTCTGCGGCCCCGGCAACCCCCGCCGGAAGATCGGCGCGCCGCTGCCGCGCGATGCGCCCTATCCCGAAGGCCATCCGCTCGCGAAACAGGATTGAACCGCACGCTGTCTCCGGCCGGTTGCGGCTTGCGCGCCCCGGCCGGTTGCCGGATGATCGGCAAAAGACATCCGGGGGAAGACCTTGCGCAAGTTCCTGATCATCCTCGACGACACGCCCGAGATGCTGAACGCGATGCGCTACGCGGCGATCCGGGCGTCGAAGACCGGCGGCGCGGTCGAGATGCTCGCGATCATCAACCCGCAGGAATTCCAGCACTTCATGGGCGTCGCCGACGTGATGCGGGCCGAGGCGCGCGAGAAGATCGAGGCGCATTTCCAAGTGTTCAAGGACCGGATGGAGCGGCGCGAGGGCGTAACGCCGACGCTCGCGATCCGCGAGGGCGACAAGATCGAGGCGATCATCGCCCATACCTCCGCCGATCCCGAGATTGGCGTGATCGTGCTCGGCGCCGGCGCCGACAGCGACGGCCCCGGCCCGCTCGTCGCCGCGCTGACCGGCCGCCGCATGTCCGAGATGGGCGTGCCGATCACCATCGTCCCGGGCTCGATGACCAAGGAGCAGATCATCGCGACCACCTGAGGGCGCCTTGGAATCATTCCAAAAGGCTTGACTTGGCGGCCGCCGCGGCCCATCTGACGACAAACCCCGGAGATGCCGACGATGTTCATCCAGACCGAATCCACGCCGAACCCGGCGACGCTGAAGTTCCTGCCCGGAGAGACGGTCATGGCCGCCGGCAGCGCCGACTTCCCGTCCGAGACGGCGGCGCAGGCCTCGCCGCTGGCGCGTCGCGTCTTTGCGACCGGCGGCGTCGCGGGCGTGTTCTTCGGGCCGGACTTCGTCACCGTGACCAAGACCGACGATGTCGACTGGAGCCATATCAAGCCGGGCGTGCTCGGCGCGATCATGGAGCATTTCCAGTCTGGCCAGCCCGTGATCGAGGGCGAGGCCGGCTCGGTCGAGCATGCGGCCCATAGCGGCCCGGACAGCGAGATCGTCGTCCAGATCAAGGAGCTTCTCGACACCCGCGTGCGGCCGGCGGTCGCCCAGGACGGCGGCGACATCACGTTCCACGGCTTCGACCGCGGCGTCGTCTACCTGCACATGCAGGGCGCCTGCGCCGGCTGCCCGTCCTCGACGATGACCCTGAAGATGGGCATCGAGAACCTGCTGCGCCACTACATTCCCGAGGTCACCGAGGTCCGCCCTGTCGGCCTCTGACGCGGCGCCCGGCGCGCCGCTGATCCTCGCCTTCGACACCTCGGCCGCGCATTGCGCGGCCGCTGTCGTTGCAGGCGGCCGCGTTCTGGCGCGGCGCTTCGAACCGATGGAGCGCGGCCAGGTCGAGCGGCTGCTCCCGATGCTGGAGGAAGCGCTCCACGAGGCGGGATGCGGCTGGAGCGACCTCGGCGCGCTCGCCGTCTGCACCGGACCGGGCAACTTCACCGGGCTCAGGATCGGCGTCGCCGCCGCGCGGGGGCTCGCGCTCGCACTCGACCGGCCGGCGATCGGCGTCACCCGCCTGGAAGCGCTGGCGGAAGGCCGAGCCGGGCCCGTCATCGTCGCGATCGACGCGCGGCGCGACGCGCTCTACCTGCAGCGCTTCGACGGCGGCGCGCCGCTGGGCCCGCCCGCGCTGATCACCGCCGCGGACCTGCCCGCGCCCGACGGCGCGCTGCGCCTCGGCGCCGCCGCGGCGGTCGGTTCCCCCGAAGCCGCGGAGACGCCCGACGCCGAAACGCTGGCCCGGATCGCCGCGCGCCGCCTTGGCGCCGGCGCGCCGCCGCCGGCGCCGCTCTACCTGCGCCCCCCGGACGCCGCGCCCGCCCCGGACCTGCCGCCGGTCCTCCTCGATGACGCCTGAGGCGCTCGCGGCGCTGCACGCGCTCTGCTTCGACGCGACCCCGCGCCCGTGGAGCGCCGGCGAGTTCACGGTTCTGATCGCGCAGCCGGAGACGCTGCTGCTGACCGCGCCGCATGGCTTCGCGCTCGGGCGCGTCATCGCGACGGAGGCGGAACTGCTGACGATGGCCGTCTCGCCGCAGGCGCGGCGCCGCGGGGTCGCCTCCGGCCTGCTGCGCGCCTTCGAGGCAGCGGCGGTCCTCCGCGGCGCGATGGAGGCGTTCCTGGAGATGGCCGAAACCAACGCGCCGGCGCGCGCGCTCTATGCCGCCGCAGGGTATGATCGCGTGGGATGCAGGCCGCGCTACTACGCAGCGAACGGCGGAGCGGGCGTCGACGCTCTGGTCCTGCGCAAGGACCTCGCCGCCTCCGCCCGGACCCGATGAAGCGTTTGGCTCTGCCTCGAAAAATGAATTGACCGGCCTCGGAGGATGCGCGTTAACTCGGCCAGTCGCGCAAGGCAGACCTGCTTCCGGGGCCTGCAACGCGTTGTCGCTGCTGCACCTTCCCTGGAGGACCTTCGATGACTTTCCTTAAGACGTTCGCCGCGATCGCTGCGCTGCTGGCCTCGGCCGCCGCTGCTCAGGCGGAGGCGAACCCGGCGCTGATCTTCGATCTCGGCGGCAAGTTCGACCGGTCGTTCAACCAGGCCTCCTATGAAGGCGCCGAGCGGTTCAAGCAAGAGACCGGCATCGAGTACCGGGAGTTCGAACTCCAGTCCGACGCCCAGCGCGAGCAGGCGCTGCGCCGCTTCGCCGAGCAAGGCTACAATCCGATCGTCGTCGCGGGCTTCTCGAACGCGTCGGCGATGCAGACGGTCGCGGCCGAATTCCCCGACACGCAGTTCGCGATCATCGACATGGTCGTCGACCTGCCGAACGTGCGCTCGGTCGTCTTCAACGAACACGAGGGCAGCTATCTGGTCGGCGTGCTGGCCGCGATGGCGTCCAAGACCGGCAAGGTCGGCTTCGTCGGCGGCATGGACATCCCGCTGATCCAGAAGTTCGCCTGCGGCTACGTCCAGGGCGTCAAGGACACCAATCCCGACGCCGAGGTGTTCCAGAACATGACCGGCACCACCGGCGCCGCCTGGAACGACCCGGTCCGCGGCGGCGAGCTCGCCCGGAGCCAGATCGAGCGCGGCGCGGACGTGATCTACCACGCGGCCGGCGGCACCGGCGTCGGCGTGCTGCAGGCCGCCGCCGACGAGGGCGACTCGGCATCGGCGTCGATTCGAACCAGAACTACATGCACCCGGGCAACATGCTGACCTCGATGCTGAAGCGCGTCGACGAGGCGGTCTACGACGCGCTGTCGGACGCGAACAACGACGAATGGAGCGCCGGCATCGAGGTCATGGGCCTCGCGGAGAACGGCGTCGGCTACGCGGTCGACGAGAACAACGAGGCGCTGCTGACGCCCGAGATGATTTCCGCCGCCGAGGAAGCCCGCGACAAGATCATCTCCGGCGAGATCGTCGTCCACGACTACACGGCAGACGACGCCTGCCCGGTCAACTGATCGGCGCGCCCGTGGAGACGCCGGCCGGCGCAGCGCACCCAGCCCCGCGGTCCGACCTCGCCATCGAGCTGGTCGGGATCTCCAAGAGCTTCGGCGCGGTCCAGGCCAACAAGGACATCGACCTCGCCGTCCGGCGGGGCACGATCCACGGCATCGTCGGCGAGAACGGCGCCGGCAAGTCGACGCTGATGTCGATCCTCTACGGCTTCTACACCGCCGACGCCGGCGAGATCCGGATCAACGGCGAGGCGACCCGGATCCCGGACAGCCTCGCCGCGATCCGCGCCGGGATCGGCATGGTCCACCAGCACTTCATGCTGGTCGAGCCATTCACGGTGCTGGAGAACATCGTGCTCGGCGCCGAGAGCGGCCCGTTGCTGCGGCCGTCGCTGGCGAAGGCGCGGGCCGAACTGCGCCGGCTGGAGCAGGAATACGAGCTTGAGGTCGACCCCGACGCGATCGTCGGCGAGTTGTCGGTGGGGCTGCAGCAGCGCGTCGAGATCCTGAAGGCGCTGTACCGGCAGGCCGACATCCTGATCCTCGACGAGCCGACGGGCGTGCTGACGCCGGCCGAGGCGGACCACCTGTTCCGCATCCTCGGCTTCCTCAAGGACCAGGGCAAGACGATCATCCTGATCACCCACAAGCTGCGCGAGATCATGGCGATCACCGACGAGGTCAGCGTGATGCGGCGCGGCGAGATGGTCGCGCACGCTGACCACCGCCGAGACCAGCCCCGCCGAGATCGCCGAGCTGATGGTCGGCCGCCGCGTGCTGCTGCGCGTCGAGAAGGGCCCGGCCGCGCCCGGCCCGGTGCGGCTCGAGATCCGCGACCTGAGCCTCGTCGACGACCACGGCGTCGCGCGGCTGAAATCGGTGAGCTTCGACGTGCGCGCGGGCGAGATCCTCGGCATCGCCGGCGTCGCGGGCAACGGCCAGTCGGAGCTGCTGGAGGTTCTGGCCGGATACGCGCCGGCGACGGGGTCGGTGCGGCTCAACGGCCAGGCGCTCGACCTGTCGAGCATGACCAACGCCGACGACCGGCGCGACCTCGGCATCGCGCACGTGCCGGAGGACCGGCACCGGCGCGGGACTGGTCATGCCCTTCGCGGAATGGGAGAATTCCTGCTTCGGCTACCACCGCGAGGACCGGCTGCGCGGGCCGCTGGCGACGCTGGACCGCACCGCGATCCGCGACCTCGCGCGCCAGTCGATCGAGCACTTCGACATCCGCCCGCCGTCCTGCGACCTGAAGACCGCGAACTTCTCCGGCGGCAACCAGCAGAAGATCGTGCTCGCCCGCGAGATCGAGCGCGAGCCCGAGGTGCTGCTGATCGGCCAGCCGACGCGCGGCGTCGACATCGGCGCGATCGAGTTCATCCACCAGCAGATCGTCGCGCTGCGCGACCGCGGGCAAGGCGATCGTGCTGGTCTCGGTCGAGCTCGACGAGATCCAGGCGCTCAGCGACCGCATCGTCGTGATGTTCGACGGCGCGGTGTCCGGCGAGCGGCTGGCCTCCGAGACCGACGAGCGCGAGCTCGGCCTGCTGATGGCCGGGATCGACCCGTCGAAGGGACGCGCGGCGTGAGCGGGGCGCCGGCGCCGGGGACCGCGCCATGAAGCCCGCCCTGCCCCGCTGGGCCGACCTGGTCCTGATCCCGGCGCTGAACCTCGCGCTCGCGTTCCTCTTCGCGGGCCTCGTCGTGCTCTTCATCGGCGAGGACCCGATCCAGGCGCGTGCAGATCCTGATCCGCGGCTCGCTCGGGTCGTCCTACGGCATCGGCTACACGCTCTACTACGCGACCACGTTCGTCTTTACCGGCCTCGCCGTCGCGATCGCCTTCCACGCGTCGCTGTTCAACATCGGCGGCGAGGGGCAGGCGGCGCTGGGCGGGCTCGGCGTCACGCTGGTCTGCCTCGCGCTGCCCTGGCCGCACTGGACGCTGGCGCTGCCGGCCGCGATCATCGGCGCGGGCCTGTTCGGCGGGGCCTGGGCCTTCATCCCGGGCTACCTGCAGGCCAAGCGCGGCAGCCACATCGTCATCACGACGATCATGTTCAACTTCATCGCCTCGGCGCTGGTCGTCTACCTGCTCGTCAACGTGCTGAAGGTGCCGGGCTCGATGGCCCCGGAGACCCGCAACTTCCCCGAGGGCACGTTCCTGCCGGCGATGCACGAGATGCTGGCCACGATCGGCGTCACCGTGTCGCGCACGCCACTGAACCTGTCGTCCTTCCTCGCGCTGATCTCGGCGTTCCTGACCTGGGCGCTGATCTGGCGCACGCGCTTCGGCTACGAGATGCGCGCCTTCGGCCATTCCGAGCCGGCCGCGGTCTATGCCGGCATCAACCCGGTGCGGATCACGGTCATCGTCATGGTCCTGTCGGGCGCGATGGCCGGCATGATGGCGCTGAACGTCGTGATGGGCTTCCAGCACCGGCTGGTGCTCGACTACGTCGGCGGCGCCGGCTTCGTCGGCATCGCCGTGGCGCTGATGGGCCGGTCGCATCCGGTCGGCGTCGTGCTGGCGGCGATCCTGTTCGGCATCCTCTACCAGGGCGGCGCCGAGCTCGCCTTCGAGATGCCCAACATCAGCCGCGAGATGGTCGTCGTGATCCAGGCGCTGGTGATCCTCTTCACAGGCGCGCTCGAGAACATGGTCCGGATGCCGGTCGAGCGCGCGTTCCTGCGGCGGAGGACGTGATGGACATCGACACCGTCCTGCAACTGGCCGGCTCCAGCCTGCGGCTCGCGACGCCGCTGCTGCTCGCCTGCCTGGCCGGGCTGTTCTCCGAGCGCGCCGGCATCTTCGACATCGGGCTCGAGGGCAAGATGCTGGCCGCGGCCTTCGTCGCCGGCGCGACGGCGGCGGTCACCGGCTCGGCCTGGCTCGGGCTCCTCGCCGGCATCCTCGCCTCGATGGCGTTGGCGCTGCTGCACGGCCTCGCCTCGATCACGCTGAAGGGCAACCAGCTGATCTCGGGCGTCGCGATCAACTTCCTCGCCTCGGGCATGACGGCGCTGGTCGGCCAGAGCCTGTTCGGCATGGGCGGCCAGACGCCGCAGCTCGGGGCCGACGCGCGCTTTCTCGGGATCACGCTGCCCGGCGCCGAGGCGCTGGCGGGCGTGCCCGTGCTCGGGCCGATCTACGCCGAACTGATCTCGGGCAACAACATCCTCGTCTACCTCGCGCTCGCGACCGTGCCGCTGACCTGGTGGGCGCTGTTCCGCACCCGCTTCGGCCTGCGCCTGCGCGCGGTCGGCGAGAACCCGGCCGCCGTCGACACGGCCGGCGTCTCGGTCGCGCGGCTGCGCTATTCGGCGGTGCTGATCGCGGGCGTGCTCTGCGGCATCGCCGGCGCGTACCTGTCGACCGCGCAGTCGGCGGGCTTCATCCGCGAGATGACGGCCGGCAAGGGCTACATCGCGCTTGCCGCGCTGATCTTCGCGAAGTGGCGGCCCTGGCCGGCGCTCTGGGCCTGCCTGCTGTTCGGCTTCCTCGAGGCCGTCGGCATCCGCTACCAGAGCATCCAGATCCCCGGCCTCTTCACGGTGCCGGTCCAGTTCATGCAGGCGCTGCCCTACATCCTGACCGTCGTCATCCTCGCGGGCTTCGTCGGCAAGGCGATCCCGCCACAGCGCCGGCGGACGGCCCTACGTCAAGGAACGCTGACATGACCGAAGCCGCAGACGTCGCGCGCGCGCGCGCCGGATCCGAGCCCGTCGAGTTCGGCCTGATCCTCGGGTCCGGCCTCGGCGCGCTGGCAGGCGCCGTCGAGGGCGCGGCGATCCCCTATGCCGACCTGCCCGGCTTTCCGCAGCCCGGCGTCTCGGGTCACAACCCCAGGCTCGCGATCGGCACGCTGGAAGGCCGCCGCGTCGCCGTCTTCGGCGGCCGCGCGCATTACTACGAGGCCGGCGACGCGGCGGCGATGCGCGGCCCGCTCGAGACGCTGCGCGCGCTCGGCGCCGAGCGGCTGATCCTGACCAACGCCGCCGGCTCGCTCCGGCCCGACATCGCGCCGGGCGACCTGATGCTGCTCAGCGACCACATCAACTTCTCCGGGCGCAACCCGCTGATCGGCGAGCCGACTCGGACGCGCGCTTCGTCAACATGTCGCGCCGCCTACGACCCGCAGATGCGCGCCGGACTCCGCGCCGCCGCCGAGCGCCGAGGCCGTGCCGCTCGCCGAGGGCGTCTATGCCTGGTACTCGGGCCCGAGCTTCGAGACGCCGGCCGAGATCCGCGCGCTGCGCATCCTCGGCGCCGACGCGGTCGGCATGTCGACCGCGCCCGAGGTGATCCTCGCGGGCTTCCTCGGCCTGCGCGCGGCGGCGGTCTCGGTCGTCACCAACATGGCGGCGGGCCTCTCGGACGAGGCCATCAGCCACGAGCACACCAAGGCGATGGCCCCGATCGGCGCGGCGAAGCTCGAGCGCATCCTGCGGCGGTACCTGCGCGACGCTCCGTGACATGGCTCAGAACGAGCGGCGCAGGCCGAGGACCAGCGAATTCGCGCCGCCATCGGGGCCGAACAGCCCGAAGGCGGTAGAGCGGTGGTGGATCCGGGCGACGCCGCTCCAGTCCGACTTTGGCGGACCGACCTCGAATTCGATCATCCAATAGGTCAGCAACTGCTCCGACCCGCCCTCCTTCTGCGTCTCGTAGTCCGGCCTGGAAGCAGCCCAGGACAGGCCGAGGCCGAATGCGGCGCTGGTGTCCAGTTCCCCGTCCCACGGAAACCGGGTCCAGCGCGCCACGACCGGCAGGTTGAACTCCCAGTTCGTCTGGTCGCCCGTGTACCGGAGGACCTGCCCCTCGACGTCGAACTCCAGCCCGCGATCCAGGCGCCACAGCCGCCGCATCAACCCCAGCCCGAACAGGCTGGCGTCCGCGATGCCGACGTCGCCGGGGCGGTAGACGATCGACGGCCAGCTTGCATCCGTCACGCGCCCAGCGAATGCGGTCAGCGCCCAATCGCCGGAACCGGCCAGGGCGGCTTCCGGCCAGAGGCCGAGCAGCGCCAGCAGCGCAAGGGTCGACGCAGCAGCCCGCTGCACGGATACGAGGCGACGAAAAAGACCGGGCACGCCGCGACGCCTCCCCAAATCATCCGCAGCCACATTCTCCAAAAATCGCCAGCCCGTCCAGCCCGTTGGCCAAATGGTCGCGTTCGGCGCCCCCGCAGATTGTAAGTGAAATCGGCCAGCCGAAAGGCTAGCCTGATGCTGCGTTTCCAAGGTCCTGCCGCCGCCCATGCAGATTTACCTCCCCATCGCCGAAACCGCCGTCAACGTGTTCCTGTTGCTCGGCATCGGCGGGATGGTCGGCGTCCTGTCCGGCATGTTCGGCGTCGGCGGCGGCTTCATCCTGACGCCGCTCCTGTTCTTCCTCGGCATTCCGCCCGCCGTCGCCGTCGCCTCGGCCGCCAACCAGATCGCCGGATCGTCGTTCTCCGGGCTGCTCGTGCACCTGCGGCGCAAGACCGTCGACATCAAGATGGGCTGCGTTCTGCTCGCGGGCGGCGTCGTCGGCTCGGGCCTCGGCGTCCAGGTCTATGCGCTGCTGCGCGCCGCCGGCCAGTTCGAGCTGACCGTCAGCCTGCTCTACGTCGTGCTGCTCGGCTCGATCGGCGCGCTGATGCTGGTCGAGGGCATCGGCGCCTGGCGCAAGCGCAACGACCCCAACGCGGGCCTGATCTCGCGCAAGCGCCACACCTGGTCGCACCGCCTGCCGCTGAAGATGCGCTTTCGCACGTCGCAGCTCTACGTCAGCGCGATCCCGCCCTTCGTGATCGGGGCCGCGGTCGGCGTGCTGGCGGCGATCATGGGCGTCGGCGGCGGCTTCATCATGGTGCCGGCGATGATCTACGTGATCGGCATGCCCACCAAGGTCGTCGTCGGCACGTCGCTGTTCCAGTTCCTGTTCGTGACCAGCTTCACGACGATCCTGCAGGCGGTGCAGAACAAGTCCGTCGACATCGTGCTGACGCTGCTGCTGCTGGTCGGCGGCGTCATCGGCGCGCAGATCGGCGCCAACTACGCGACCAAGATGCGCCCCGAGTTGCTGCGCATCCTGCTGGCGCTGCTGGTGCTCGGCGTCGGCTTCCGGCTGTTCCTCGACCTCGTGATCGAGCCGGACGAGCTCTATTCGCTGTCGGTGCGGCAATGAAAGCCTGGCTCGCCGGCCTCTGGCTTGCGCTGGGCGTCTCCGGCGCGGCGGCGGCGCAGGAGAGCGTCGTCACCGGCATCTCGACCGACAACATCGCGCTGACCGCAAATTTCAGCGGCTCCGAGGTGCTGGTCTTCGGCGCGATCCGGCGCGACAGCCCGATCCCGGTCGACCAGGCGCCGCTCGACGTCGTCATCACGCTGACCGGCCCGCCCGCCAGCGTCACCGTCTTCCGCAAGGAGCGCCGCTTCGGCATCTGGCTCAACGCCGAAAGCGTGCGCGTGCGCCAGGCGCCGAGCTACTACGCGGTCGCGACCACCCGTCCGCTCGACGAGATCCTGACCGCGACCGAGCGCCTGCGCCACCAGATCGGCCTCGACCAGACCGTGCGCCGGGTGGGCGCGCATCCAACCCTCGCCGATACCGGCGACTTCACCGACGCCATGGTCCGGCTGCGCCTCGAGCAGGGCCTGTTCGAGCAGATGCAGGACGGCGTCCTGCTCAGCGAGCAGACGCTGTTCCAGACGCGCTTCAACCTCCCGGTCAACCTCGTAGAGGGTACCTACGCCGCCAAGTTCTTTCTCGTGCGCAGCCGCCAGGTGATCTCCAGCGGCGAAACCCTGATCACCGTCGAGAAGGCCGGGCTCGAGCGCTGGCTCTACAAGCTCGCGCAGAACCGCCCGTTCGCCTACGGCCTGATGTCGGTCGCGCTGGCGCTCGCCGCCGGCTGGCTCGCCGCCTCCGCGTTCCGCTTCGCGCGCCGCTAGCCCGGGCGGCCCGCAGCCGCCGCCGGAACCAAAAGAGCGCTCGGGCGTCATATTCATGCGCCATGATACAGGTCAGGTCCGACTGCGCTCCATTCATGCTACGGTGTCACCCGGACGGATGAACCAGAGCGTCGACCGTCGCTCTCCCGCGTGAGGAGGACCGAACGATGAGCCTGGACCGGGCGCAGCGCAACAGAGTGCTAAGCAGCCTTTCGGACGCCGACCTTGATCTGATCCGAGACGACCTGATCGCCATCGATCTTCCGAAGCGGCATCGCCTCTCGCAGGCGAACGTCCCGATGGACCGGGTCTATTTCCTCGAAAGCGGGATCGCCTCCGTCGTCGCGCGCTACCAGGAAGAAGTGCCGATCGAGATAGGCATCATCGGGCGAGAAGGCCTCGTCAATCACCCGGTAATCCTGCAGGCGGACAGATCCCCCAACGCCACCTACATGCAGCTTGGCGGCGCGGGTCACGGCATCGACGCACGACTTCTGGTCGTCGCGATGGCGGCCAGCGCGAGCCTCGAGCGCGGCGCTGCTCCGGCACGCGCACGTCTTCATGATCCAGATGGCGTCGACCACGCTGGCGAACGGACGCGGCGCCGTTTCCGAGCGCCTCGCCCGCTGGCTCGTGATGGCGCATGACCGCACGGAGGGCGACCGGCTGGGGATCACGCACGAGTTTCTCGCGGTCATGCTCGGCTGCCGCCGGCCCAGCGTCACGGTTGCGCTTCGGGACCTCGAGAAGGGCGGCTTCCTCCGCCGGGATCGCGGAGTCCTGCTGGTTCTCGACAGGGACGGCCTGGTCCGCACCGCCAACGGCTTCTACGGCGACGCGGAGCGGGAGTTCGAGCGGCTTTTCCCGCAGCCGACCCGCCGCTGATCCGCGGCTTGGTACGCTTGCCGACAGAATTCGCGATTGCACCGTCTTCTTTGTGATCGCATCCTGATTAGGCGAACGGGGAATCGCAAGAATGTGATGTATAGGAGACGGGCCATGCTTCAGCGACAGTTGCAAGACGATCGGGTTTGCGAGCAGGGAGTCGCCTTCACTTCACGGGACCTTGCGCTGTTCGAGACGGTTCTGGAGGACACTCTTTCCGACCTGCGGACCGCGATGCATCCGCTGATCGAGACCGCCGGCGAAGCCGGCGCGCGTCAGCGGGCGGCTGCGGAGATCTTCCGCTGCGCGCGCTCGGGCGAGCGCGACCCCATTCGCCTGAAATCCTGGACGATCCGCGCAGTCACGCTCAGCTAGAGCGGTCTGCCGGGGCGAGGAAGGCGCCGGCGCTGGTTGCGCCCGGCGCCGTACCTCTGGAAAGACGTTTAAAGCCAACGCCTTGGCGCGCGTCTCACGCTGAAACGCGTCAGAACGGCACGTCGTCCGGGGACGTCACGAACCGGGCGACGACGTTCTTGCGGCCCGCCTTCTCGAACTCGATCGTCAGCTTGTCGCCCTCGACCGCCTCGACCGTGCCGTAGCCGAACTTCTGGTGGAACACCCGCGCGCCCACTTCATGCGCCGGCACCGCCTGCGCGTCGATGACCATGTCCCGCGCCTCGCGCGGCTGGCTCATCGGCCGCGTCGCCGCCCGCGTCGCCATCCGCTTCCAGCCCGGCGAGTTGTAGACGTCCGCCCGCGAGGCCGCATCGTGCAGCGTCGAGGCCGGCCCCTGCGCGGCCGGCGCCGCCGCCCCGAACCCGCCGCCATAGAGCCCCGGCGGCGTCAGCACCTCGACATGCCCGGCCGGCAGTTCGTCGACGAACCGCGACGGCATCTGGCTCTGCCACTGGTTGTAGACCCGCCGGTTGGCCGCGAAGCTGATCGTGCAGAGCCGCCGCGCCCGGGTGATGCCGACATAGGCGAGCCGCCGCTCCTCCTCGACGCCCTTCGCGCCGCTCTCGTCCATCGAGCGCTGCGAGGGAAACAGGCCGTCCTCCCAGCCCGGCAGGAACACGGCCGGGAACTCGAGCCCCTTGGCGGCGTGCAGCGTCATGATCGAGACCTTGGCCGCGCCCTCCTCGGTCTCGTTCTCCATGACGAGGCTGACATGCTCGAGGAAGCCCTGCAGGTTCTCGAACTCGTTCAGCGCCTTGACGAGCTCCTTCAGGTTCTCGAGCCGCCCCGCCGCGTCCGGCGACTTCTCGGCCTGCCACATGCCGGTATAGCCGCTCTCGTCGAGGATGATCTCGGCCAGGTCCACATGCGGCATCGTCTCGGTCCGCACCGAAGCGGCCCAGCGATCGAACTGCTCGACCAGCGCGCCCAGCGCGCTGCGCCCCCGCGCCGGCAGCCCGCCCTGCTCGACCAGCAGCCGCGCGCCTTCCAGCATCGACACGCCGTTCGCCGCGCGCCGTCCGGTTGATCTCCTGCACCGCCTTGTCGCCGAGCCCGCGCTTCGGCGTGTTGACGATCCGCTCGAAGGCGAGGTCGTCGTCCGGGCTGACCGCGACGCGGAAATAGGCCATCGCGTCGCGGATCTCGAGCCGCTCGTAGAAGCGCGGCCCCCCGATCACCCGGTAGGGCAGCCCGATCGTCAGGAACCGGTCCTCGAAGGCGCGCATCTGGTGGCTGGCGCGCACCAGGATCGCCATCCCGTCAGGCGAGACCGGATCGAGCCCGCGCGTGCCCCGCGCGAAGGCCTCGATCTCCTCGCCGATCCAGCGCGCTTCCTCCTCGCCGTCCCAGTGGCCGATCAGCCGGACCTTCTCGCCCTGCTCGAGGTCGGTCCACAGCGTCTTGCCGAGCCGGCTCTCGTTGCCGGCGATCACGCCGGACGCAGCCGCGAGGATATGCGGCGTCGAGCGATAGTTCTGCTCGAGCCGGATCACCTTCGCGCCGGGAAAGTCCTTCTCGAAGCGCAGGATGTTGCCGACCTCGGCGCCGCGCCAGCCGTAGATCGACTGGTCGTCGTCGCCGACGCAGCAGATGTTGCGATGCCCGCCCGCCAGCAGTCTCAGCCACAGGTACTGCGCGACGTTGGTGTCCTGGTACTCGTCGACGAGGATGTAGCGAAACCAGCGCTGGTACTGCGCCAGCAGGTCCGGATGCGCCTGCAGGATCGCGACGACGTGCATCAAGAGGTCGCCGAAGTCGCAGGCGTTCAGCGTCTTCAGCCGCTCCTGATATGCGGCGTAGAGCTCGGCGCCGCGATGGTTGAACGCGCCCGCCTCCGCCGCCGGCACCCGATCCGGCGTCAGCGCCCGGTTCTTCCAGCTGTCGATCAGCCCGGCCAGCATCCGCGCCGGCCAGCGCTTGTCGTCGATGTTCTCGGCCTGGATCAGCTGCTTCATCAGCCGCAGCTGATCGTCGGTATCGAGGATCGCGAAGTTCGACTTCAGCCCGACCAGTTCCGCGTGCCGGCGCAGCATTCGCGCCGACAGCGAATGGAACGTGCCGAGCCAGGGCATGCCCTCGACGACGCCGCCGACCAGCTCGCCCACGCGGTGCTTCATTTCGCGCGCGGCCTTGTTGGTGAAGGTCACCGCGAGGATCTCGTTCGGCCGCGCCCGGCCGGTGTTCAGCAGATGCGCGATCCGCGCGGTCAGCGCCCGCGTCTTGCCGGTCCCCGCGCCGGCCAGCACCAGCACCGGCCCGTCGAGCGCCTCGACGGCCGCGCGCTGGTCCGGGTTCAGCGCATCGAGATAGGGCGCCGGCCGCGCCGCGGCGGCAAGCTGGGACAGCGGGCGCTCGGCGGTCTCGAAGGCGTCCGCCTCGTCGGGGGCGTAGGGGGTCATGTCGGCAAAGGTAACGCCCCGCCCCGGCAAAGGAAAGGCGTTCCTGTTGCGTTCGCGCCGCTTGCCGGTCTGCTGGCCTGCGTCGAGTCCGAGCGGCGCACAGACCGCGCCCGACGCGGCCCGCGGCGCATCTGGCGCCGCGCCCCGGCGGCGGGTAAGCCGGAGACCGAGGAGAACGCGCCGCGAGATGCACCAGATTCTGCTGCAGATGTCGATCTACCTGGCCGCCGCGGTCATCTCGGTGCCGATCTTCGCGCGTCTCGGGTTCGGATCGGTGCTGGGCTACCTGGCGGCGGGCCTCGCGATCGGGCCGGTCCTGGGGCTCGTCGGCTCGGAAACCGAGGATCTCCAGCACTTCGCCGAATACGGCGTCGTGCTGATGCTGTTCCTGATCGGGCTGGAGCTGCGACCCAAGGCTCTGTGGGAGATGCGGCGCCGCCTGATCGGGCTGGGCGGCCTGCAGGTAGGGGTGACGCTTGCGGTCATCATGGCCAGCGCGATGGCGCTCGGTCTGCCGTGGAATCAGTCGCTGGCCGTCGGGATCATCCTGTGCCTGTCGTCCACCGCCATCGTGATGCAGACCCTGAGCGAGAAGAAGCTGATCCGCAGCGAGGGCGGCCGCGCAGCCTTCGCGGTGTTGCTGTTCCAGGACCTCGCGGTGATCCCGCTGATGGCGATCATCCCGCTGCTCGCGCTCGGCGGCGCGCCGGTCGCGCTCGAAGCCCACGGCGCGCCGGAGGCGGTGGCCGCGCTGACCGGCTGGGTCAAGGCGCTGATGGTCATCGGCGTCGTCGCCGCGGTCGTCCTCGGCGGCGTGTTCCTGACGAACCCGCTGATGCGCTTCGTCGCGCTGTCCCGGCTGCCGGAAATCCAGACCGCGGCGGCGCTGCTGCTGGTCGTCGGCATCTCTCTGGTGCTCGGGATGCTGAACCTGTCCCCGGCGCTGGGCAGCTTTCTCGCCGGCGTCGTGCTGGCGAGCAGCCAGTACCGGCACGAGCTGGAAAGCGACATCGCCCCGTTCAAGGGCCTGCTGATGGGCCTGTTCTTCATCACCGTCGGCGCCGGCATCGACCTGTCGCTGCTGATGGCGGACGCGCCGCGGCTTGTCGGGCTGACGCTGCTGCTGATGGCGGCGAAGGCCGCGATCCTCTACGGGCTCGCGCTCGCGTTCAGCCTGAGCGGCCGGCCGCGCCTGCTCTTCACGCTGTCGCTGGCCCAGGCGGGCGAGTTCGGCTTCTTCCTCGTCGCCTTCGCCGCGCAGACCACGGTCCTGCCCCGCGCCGTCACCGCCGACGTCCTGCTGGTGATCTCGATGTCGATGTTCCTGACGCCGGCCCTGTTCATCGCCTACGAGCGGCTGCAGGGACGGCTTCTCGTCGCCGCGGCGGGCCCGCACGACGAGATCGACGAGCAGGGCGCGGTGATCATCGCCGGCATGGGCCGGTTCGGGCAGGTCGTGAACCGGATGCTGACCGGCCTCGGCCACAAGACCGTGGTGCTCGACAGCCATCCCGACACCGTCGCCCGCCTGCGATCCTACGGGATCCGCAGCTTCTACGGCGACATCGATCGCCCGGAACTGCTGGCGGCCGCCGGGATCGCCGAGGCCAAGGCCGTGGTGCTGGCGATCGACGACCCCGAGAAGATCGTCCGGATGACCGACTACATCCACCGCCGCTATCCGCACGTCCGGATCATCGCCCGCGCGCATGACCGGCACCATGTCTACGCGCTCTACGCGGCCGGAACGCCCGACAGCGTGCGCGAGATGTTCGACAGCGCGGTGCGGGCGGGAAAGTACGCGCTCAGCGCGCTCGGCCACGACGAGGACGAGGTGGAACGGATCGCCGAAGCCTTCGTCGACACCGACCGGCACATGCTGGCGGAAGCCGCCGAGCTCTGGGACCCCGACGTCCCGGCCGAGCGCAACGCGCGCTACATGGCCAAGGCGCGCGAGCAGTATGCGCAGATCGAGGACGAGTTGCGCGGCCGGCTTGACCGCTGATTCCGGCATAAGCCCGGGTTTATGCATCAGGGTTTAAGCCCCCGCGCAATGGCGCGTCGCGTCCGGACCAGCGAGATGGGCCCCGCAGCGGCGACCTTGCCGCGGCATACCGAAACCAAGGGATACCCAGTATGACCAAGTTCTTCCTCGCGGCGTTGCCGTTCGCCGCCGTCCTCGCAGCCGCGCCGGCCTTTGCCGGCCCCGATTGCGGGAACATGGAGGCGAAGGCGCCGATGTGGCAGGCCGCCAAGTCCTTCGAAGAGGCCGGCGGCAGCATCCGCGACATGAAGGTCGAAGACGGCTGCTACGAGATCAAGGGCGAACAGGACGGCAAGAAGGTCGAGATCTACTATGATCCTTCGACTGCCGCAGAACTCGACCGCGTGGAGAACTGACAATGTCCGATGTCGCCGAGACCCGAAAGGCGGCGGCGACGGTCCCTGTGTGGGATCCGCTCGTCCGTGTCTTTCACTGGACTCTCGCCGCGGCGGTTCTGGGGGCGTTCTTCATTGAACGCCCCCGCGACCTGCACGAGTCGCTCGGGTGGATCGCGCTCGGCGCCGTCGCCGTTCGGATTGTCTGGGGCTTCATCGGGACCCGCAACGCGCGGTTCGCCGAATTCGTGCCCGGGCCGTCCGGATTCCTGACCTACATGCGCGCGATGATCCGGGGCGACGAGCCGCGCAGCCTCGGCCACAATCCCGCGGGAGGCGTGATGATCGTCGCGCTTCTGGTTTCCGTGCTGACGACGGGCGCGACCGGCTGGATGATGGGGACCGACGCCTGGTTCGGAGTGAACTGGGTCGAGAACGTCCACGTCGCGATGGCGGACTTGACCATCGGCCTTGCCGCGCTGCATGTGACGGGCGTAGTTTACGCCAGCATGCGCCACCATGAGAACCTTGCACGGGCGATGCTGACCGGGCGCAAGCGCCCCTGAGCCCGATGGATGGCGGAATGTCGAGACGGAGCGTCGACCTGCTGCGCCGCCATCGCGGCATCGCCGCCGTGACAGCGCTCCAGGCCGGCTGCGCGCTGTATTTCATCTTCGACGTCGCAAGCGAAGTGCCCGGGATGCGGACCGAGCCCGCGCATCCGATGGTCGAATTGACCGCAGTCATCGCGTTGCTGATCGGAACGGCGCTCGGCCTGCGCGAACTGCGCCGGCTGACGCGCCGCAACGACCGCGTCGAAAGCAGCCTGCGGGCGGCGCGCGGCGCCTTCTCCGAACTGATGGAGGAGAGCTTCGCGCGCTGGGGTCTCACACCGTCCGAGCGCGATGTTGCTCTGCTGACGATCAAGGGCATGTCGGTCGCCGAGATAGCGGTCGCACGGCGGTCGCAGCCGGGAACGGTCAAGGCGCAGTCCTCCGCAATCTACCGCAAGGCCGGAGTCGAAGGCCGCGCCGGATTGCTCGGCTGCTTCATCGAGGACTTGATGACCGGCGAGACCGCAAGGACGCCCAAAAAACAGGCGATGACGTCGACCGAGCCGGCATCCCGCGCCGCCGGAGCCGGAGCCTGATTGTAGCCTGCGCTGCGGAAGGCTACAACTCCGGAACAATCTCCGGATCGAAGGCCGCCATCGGATGCAGAACTTCCAGAAAATCCTGATAGCAAACCGCGGCGAGATCGCCATCCGCGTCATGCGCGCGGCCAACGAGATGGGCAAGCGCACGGTCGCCGTCTACGCCGAGGAGGACAAGCTGTCGCTCCACCGCTTCAAGGCGGACGAGGCGTACCGCATCGGCGAGGGGCTCGGCCCGGTGGCGGCCTACCTGTCGATTCCCGAGATCATCCGCGTCGCCCGGATGGCCGGCGCCGACGCGATCCATCCGGGCTACGGCCTGCTATCCGAGAACCCCGACCTCGTCGACGCCTGCACGGAGGCCGGCATCGCCTTCATCGGCCCCAGGGCCGAGACGATGCGGATGCTCGGCGACAAGGCGTCCGCCCGCAAGGTCGCGATGAAGGCCGGCGTGCCGGTGATCCCGGCGACCGAGGTCCTGCCCGACGACATGGCCGAGATCCGCCGCATGGCCGACGCGGTCGGCTACCCGTTCATGCTGAAGGCGTCCTGGGGCGGCGGCGGCCGCGGCATGCGCCCGATCATGGGACCGGACGAGCTCGAGGAAAAGGTGCTCGAAGGCCGGCGCGAGGCGCTGAACGCCTTCGGCAACGGCGAGGGCTACCTCGAGAAGATGATCATGAACGCCCGTCACGTCGAGGTCCAGATCCTCGGCGACAGGTTCGGCGGGCTCTATCACCTGTGGGAGCGCGACTGCTCGGTGCAGCGCCGCAGCCAGAAGGTCGTCGAGCGCGCGCCGGCGCCGTACCTGACCGAGGCCCAGCGCGCCGAGATCTGCGAGCTCGGCCTCAGGATCGCGCGCGCGGCCGACTACGAATGCGCGGGCACGATCGAGTTCCTGATGGATCGCGACACCGGCGCCTTCTACTTCATCGAGGTCAACCCGCGCGTCCAGGTCGAGCACACGGTCACCGAGGAGGTGACCGGCATCGACATCGTGCGCGCGCAGATCCTGCTCGCCGAGGGCGCGACCATCGCCGAGGCGACCGGCAAGGAGCGCCAGGACGACGTGACGCTGAACGGCCACGCGATCCAGTGCCGGATCACCAGCCGAGGACCCGCAGAACAACTTCATCCCCGACTACGGCCGCATCACCGCCTATCGCGGCGCGACCGGCATGGGCATCCGGCTCGACGGCGGCACCGCCTATTCCGGCGCCGTCATCACCCGCTACTACGATTCGCTGCTGGAAAAGGTCACCGCCTGGGCGCCGACCCCGCAGATGGCGATTGCGCGCCTCGACCGCGCGCTGCGCGAGTTCCGCATCCGCGGCGTCTCGACCAACATCGCCTTCGTCGAGAACCTGCTGCGCCACCCGACCTTCCTCGACAACACCTACACGACCAAGTTCATCGACACGACGCCCGAGCTCTTCCAGTTCGTCGCGCGCCGCGACCGGGCGACGAAGCTGCTGACCTACATCGCCGACGTCACCGTCAACGGCCACCCCGAGACCGCCGGGCGCAACCGCCCGCCCGCCGAGGCCCGCACGCCGGTCGCGCCGAAGCCGAAGGCCGACCCGAGGCCGGGCACGCGGCAGCTGCTCGACGAAAAGGGTCCGCAGGCGGTCGCCGACTGGATGCTGGCGCAGGACCGCGTGCTCGTCACCGACACGACGATGCGCGACGCGCACCAGAGCCTGCTCGCGACGCGGATGCGCTCCTACGACATGATCAAGGTCGCGCCCGCCTATGCCGCGAACCTGCCGGAGCTGTTCTCGGTCGAGTGCTGGGGCGGGGCCACCTTCGACGTCGCCTACCGCTTCCTGCAGGAATGCCCGTGGCAGCGGCTGCGCGACCTGCGCGCGGCGATGCCGAACATCATGACGCAGATGCTGTTCCGCTCGGCGAACGGCGTCGGCTACACGAACTACCCCGACAACGTCGTCGTCTCGTTCCTGCGCCAGTCGGCCGCGTCCGGCGTCGACGTGTTCCGCATCTTCGACAGCCAGAACTGGATCGAGCAGATGCGCGTCTCGATGGACGCGGTGCTCGAGACCGGCAAGGTGCTCGAGGCCTCGATCTGCTACACGGCCGACGTCTTCGACCCGGCGCGCTCCAAGTACGACATGAAGTACTATGTCGGCCTCGCCCGCGAGCTGAAGGCCGCCGGCGCGCATGTGCTCGGCCTGAAGGACATGGGCGGCCTGCTGAAGCCCGACGCGGCCAAGGCGCTGACGAAGGCGCTGAAGGAGGAGACCGGCCTGCCGCTCCACGTCCACACCCACGACACCAGCGGCCTGTCGGCGGCCAGCGTGCTCGCGGCGATCGACGCCGGCGCAGACGCGATCGACGCGGCGATGGACGCGTTCTCGGGCGGCACGTCGCAGCCCTGCCTCGGCTCGCTGGTCGAGGCGCTCAAGCATTCCGAGCGCGCGACCGGCCTCGACATCGCGGCGATCCGCGAGATCTCCGACTACTGGGGCGAGGTCCGCACCCAGTACGCGGCCTTCGAGAGCGGCCTGATGGCGCCGGCCTCCGAGGTCTACCTGCACGAGATGCCGGGCGGCCAGTTCACCAACCTGAAGGCGCAGGCCCGCTCGATGGGGCTCGAGAGCCGCTGGCCCGAGGTCGCCCGCACCTATGCCGACGTCAACCAGATGTTCGGCGACATCATCAAGGTGACGCCGTCCTCGAAGGTGGTCGGCGACATGGCGCTGATGATGGTCGCCCAGGGCCTGACCCGCGCCGATGTCGAGAACCCGGACGTCGACGTGTCGTTTCCCGAAAGCGTCGTCGACCTGATGCGCGGCAACATCGGCCAGGCGCCGGGCGGATGGCCGAAGGCGCTGCAGAAGAAGGTGCTGAAGGGCGAGGCGCCGCTGACCGTGCGCCCCGGCGAGGTGCTGCCGCCGGCGGACCTGCCGAAGCTGCGCGCCGCGCTCCAGGCGCAGTTTCCCGACGTCCCGATCGACGACGAGGACTTCAACGGCTACCTGATGTACCCGAAGGTCTTCACCGACTACATGGGCCGTCACCTGGACTACGGGCCGGTGCGCACCCTGCCGACGCCGATCTATTTCTACGGCGTCGAGCCGGGCGACCAGTTCTCCGCCGAGATCGACCCCGGCAAGACCCTCGAGATCCGGCTCTCGACCGTCGGCGAGACCAACGAGGACGGCGAGGTCCGCGTGTTCTTCGAGCTGAACGGCCAGCCGCGCACCGTCCGCGTGCCGAACCGCAAGGTCCAGGCGATGACGCCGCGCCGGCCCAAGGCGGAGATCGGCAATGCGAAGCATGTCGCGGCCCCGATGCCGGGCGTGATTGCATCGGTCGCGGTCAGGGAGGGCCAGCCGGTCAAGGCGGGCGACATCCTGATGACCATCGAGGCGATGAAGATGGAGACCGGCCTCTACGCCGAGCACGCGGGCCACGTGAAGGCGCTGCACGTCGCGTCCGGAAGCCAGGTCGACGCCAAGGACCTGCTGATGGAGTTCGGCGAGTGACCCCTGCCTGGGCGACCTGCGCAGGGTTCAGCGCTTCTTCCTGAAGGCGACGGGCTCACGCGGTCGCCGCGCGGCGACGTGATCAACGCCGCTGCCGACGCGGGCGAAGCCCCTTCCGCGCCGCACGGTGATGAGCCGGATCCCCGATGCCATTGACCCGGCTGGACGCCCAGAGCCCGCAACGGCCGAGCCGTGCGCGCGCCTCTTCGGCCAGGTAGCGCCAGCTCCAGTAGGGCATCGCCCGGGCGTAGCCATCGCGCACCATCGCTCGGCCGAGATCCCGTCTGCCCCGGAAGACGCGCGCGACCGTGCGGCCGTAGACATCGGTATCTCGCGGAAAGATCTCGACGGAACAGGCGTCGATCAGCCGGAGCAGATGGCGTCGGGCCTCCGGTCCGCCCTGCTGGTCCATCTCCGGCGCATCCATGCCGAAAAGCCGGACCCGGATGCCTTGGACCAGGATCGTGTCGCCATCGATGATGCAGGCGCGGCCTCCGAACGGCCGCATCCGGCCGCAGGCCCGGGCGATGGCCAGCCGCAGCAGGCAGGACGCCCGGCGCAGGATTGCCGGAAGCCCGACGGCAGCGGGCAGGACCGCGCCTCCGACCATCAACAGCCGAGCGATATCCGGTTCCGTCACCAATGCCCCCGCGGCGATTCCGCACACGCCAGCAGGCTGGCAGAAACGGCTTTCCGAAGGCTTACGCCGTGAATCTGGCCGCGCCGGGCCGACGAAAGACAATGCCGGGACGCGCGCGGGTTTGCATCGATGAAGTCCCGTGCTGGACCGCTGTCGCGCCCCTTGCGTATCTGCGCGTCTATCCGGCGAGGATGCGATGCACGTCCGCCTTGCGGCAAAGCTCGGTGCCCGGCGTCAGCACCGCGGCGGCCCCGGCCGCCATGCCGAACGCGAAGGCCTCCTCCGGGCTGGCGCCCTCGGCCAGCGCGAAGACCATGCCGCCGAGGAAGCTGTCTCCGGCGCCGGTCGCGCTGGCCACGGGCAGGTCCGGCGGCCGGCGGTGCATGACGCCGCCCGGATAGGCGAGCACGGCTCCGTCGCGGCCGAGGGTGATTGCGGCCAGTTCGAACCGCCCCCCCGCCCGCATCCGCGCGGCCGCGCCCGCTATCTCGGCATCGCTGTCGAGCGCCTCGCCGGTCAGCATGCGAAACTCGCCGTGGCTCGGCTTGATCAGGTAGGCCGGCGCCACCGCCAGCGTCGCCGCCAGCGCCGGACCCGACGTGTCGAGCACGAACCGCGCGCCGCGCGCCGCGGCCAGAGCGGCGAAAGGCGCATAGGCGATCTCGGGCAGCCCGCGCGGCAGGCTGCCCGAGACCACCAGCCAGTCGAAATCGAGCGCCTCCACCGCGGCGAGCATGCGGGCCGCGTCCTCGGCCGTCGCCATCGGCCCTTCCGGCACGAAGCGGTACTCGAGGCCGGTCTCGCGCTCGAACACCGTGTGGCTGACCCGCGTCGCGCCGGCGAACGGGACCAGCAGCGGCGGGCACCCGCTGCCATGCAGCAACTCCTCGAGCAGCCCGCCCATCGCGCCGCCGGCCAGGCAGACCGGCAGCGCCGGCGCGCCGAGTTCGGTCAGCACGCGCGCGACGTTCACGCCGCCCCCGCCCGGATAATAGCGCTCGTTCGACGTGCGGATCTTGTGGATCGGATGGATGCGGTCGGCCTCGGCCGCGCCGTCGATCGCGGGGTTCAGGGTTATCGTGACGATCGGCTTCATGACGGCTCCGCGGCGGCTCGGACGGCGCGCCGGACCGCGTCGCGCCGGCTTCAGATCTGCACGGATCCGGGGCCGCTGTCCAACGCCTCAGCGCGGCAGGCGCAACGTGGCGCGCAGGCCTCCGAGCGATCCGCTCGCGCCGAGTTCCAAGCTTCCGCCATGGCTGCGGGCGATGTCGAGCGCGATCGCGAGACCGAGCCCGACCCCGCTGCCCGCATCCAGGTTGCGCGCTGCGTCGAGCCGCGAGAACGGGGCCACCGCGCGGGCGCGGTCCTCGGCCGGAATACCCGGCCCGTCGTCCTCGACGACGAACTCCAGCGCTCGCGTCGTCAGTCGCACGGTCAGCGCAACGCGCGAGCCGTGCCGGGCGGCGTTGCCGATCAGGTTCTCGACCGCGCGCTGCACCGCGACCGGACGCAGCTCGACCACCCTGTCCTGCGGTGATTCGTCGATCTCGCGGAGGTCGACCTCGCGGCCCGAGCGCTGGCTGTCCTCGACCAGCCGCTCCGCAAGCAGAAACGGATCTGTCGGCGCGCTCTCTTCCAGTCCGTCGCCGCGCGCGAAGGCGAGGAACTCGGACAGCATCCGCTCCATCTGGTCGATGTCCTGGCGCAGACCAGCGGTTTCCTCGCTGTCGTCCATCAGCGCCAGCGTCAGCTTCATCCGCGTCAGCGGCGTGCGCAGGTCGTGACTGACCCCGGACAGCATCGTCGTGCGCTGCTCGATCTGGCGCTCGATGCGCGCGCGCATGCTGAGGAAAGCGCCGGCGGCGCGCCGGACCTCCTCGGCGCCGGCTGGCCGGAACGGCAGCGAGCGGCCCTTTCCGAACGCCTCCGCCGCCTCGGCGAGCTGCCGGATCGGCCGGACCTGGTTGCGCAGGAACGCAACGGCGATCGCGCCCAGAACGATCGACGAGATCAGCATCAGGACCAGAAGCTGGTGCGGGTTCGACACGCTGAGCCGCGTGCGCGGGACCTCGACCGCCAGCACGCCCTTGCCGGTCGGGATCCGGATGCCCACCGTGCGGGAGTCGCCGAGCAGGTCGATCCCCAGCGGTCGGTCGATCTCGTCCGCCAGCGTCGCGACAACCGTCCGGCCGGTGAAGTCGAGCGGCCCCAGCTTCGCGCCCGGCGCCAGCGCCTGCGACGCGTCCAGCCGGAACGACAGCCCCAGCGGCCGACCGATCTCCGCCAGCGCGCCGGCCGCCGTCGCTGCATCCGGCGCGGCGTCGAGCCGTTCGGTCCCATAGATGAGCTCGCGCGCCACGCTGCGGGTCATCTGCTCTGTCACGCGCTGGTAGTGCCGCTGGAAGAACACGAGGCCGACGATCAGTTGCAGCAGCACGATCGGCACCAGTAGGATGAGCAGCGCACGCCCGAACAGGTTGCGCGGCAGGACGGCCTTTGGGCGGAGCGGCTGCATCCGCGGCACCTACGCCCGGCGTGATCGCCGTGCAAGGGTCGCGCGGCAGGGGAGGCCGGCATGGCGGACGATCCGTTCGAGCGCGACCACGCGCCGGTTCATGGCCGACCGGAGCCGCTGGGCCCCAGCCTCGTCGCGGTGACGGCGCCGAATGCGGGGCCGATGACATTCACCGGCACGCGCAGCTATCTTCTGGGTTCGCAAGACATCGCCCTGATCGACCCGGGTCCCGACGATCCCGCGCATCGCGAAGCGCTCGTCGCCGCCGTCCCCGCCGGGGCGCGCATCGCCGCGATCCTCGTCACCCACGCCCATCGCGACCACTCCGCCGGGGCGGCCGCGCTGTCGGCGCGCCTGGACGCGCCGGTGCTTGCCTTCGGCCCGCCCGAGAGGAGCCCGGCGATGGCGCGGCTGGCGCAGTGCGGCGCGCTCGGCGGCGGCGAGGGCGTCGACGCCGGCTTCGTTCCCGACCGGACGCTGGCCGACGGCGAGACGATCGCGGGCGCCGGCTGGCGGCTTGAGGCCGTGCATACGCCCGGACATCTCGGCGACCATCTGTGCTTTGCCTGGGACGACGGCGCGGCGCTGTTCTCCGGCGACACGATCATGGGCTGGGCGACGACGCTGATCTCGCCGCCCGATGGAGATCTCGGCGCCTTCCTCGCCAGCCTGCGGCGGCTGCAAGCGCGCCGCGAGCGCGTCTACCACCCCGGCCACGGCGCGCCGGTGCGCGACCCGGCCCGCATGCTCGCCTGGCAGCTCGCACATCGCGCCGCCCGCACCGAACAGATCCGCGTGGCGCTCGACGCCGGGCCGTTGACGGTCCCGGACCTGGTGGCGACGGTCTACCCCGACCTCGCGCCGGCGTTGCGGCCGGCGGCGGCGCGCAACGTGCTCGCGCACCTGATCTACCTCGCCGAACGCGGCGCGGTCGTCAGCGAGGGGCCGCTCGGCGCCGGCGCGCGTTTCGCGCGGCCCTGACGCTCAGCAGGCGACCGGCGTGTCGGGGCGGGTGAAGACCAGCGTCGTCGCCATGCCGTCGGGCTCGACCAGCAGCGCCAGCTCGCGCGGGCCGACCGCGGCGATCTCGGCCGCGACCGGACCTGCCTCGCTGTCCCAGACCAGCCGGCCCGCATCGATCCGCCGCCAGGGCGTCAGAGCCCAGCCGCCGCCGCAGCGCGCGGTCAGCATCGTGCCGTCCGACGCAAAGACCCGGATCTCGCCGCCGTCCGGGCCGGTCGACCGCCAGGCCCGGTCCTCGATCTCGGCCTCCACCGGCGGCAGGATCGAAGGACGCGGGATGGCCGGCAGGCTCGCGCAAGCCGCGAGCGCGAGCAGGAAGACGGGCGCGGCTCTGCCGATGTCAGGTCTGCGCATGAACCGCCCGCCTTGCCTCGATGCGCCCCACCCTAGCGCCGCGCCGCCGCCGAGGCCAGCCGCCCTTCCGGGCTGGCGCCTGGCGGCCCGGGGCCGCTATGACTCCCGCGCGCAGCGCTCCGGAGCGAACCGGACGCCGATCTCATCGGGAGGAAGAACGTGGACCGTATCGCAATCGTGACCGGGGCCGGCACAGGCGTCGGCAAGGCAGTGACCAGGGGCCTGCTGGCCGACGGGTTCAAGGTGGCGCTGACCGGGCGCCGCAAGGAGGTTCTCGACGCGGCGATCGCCGAGCTCGGGGCCGGCGACGTCGCGATGGCCGTCCCGGCCGACATCGCCGATCCCGCCGCGGTCAAGGCGCTGTTCGACGCGGTGGTCGCGAAATGGGGCCGCGTCGACCTGCTCGTCAACAACGCCGGCGTCAACGCGCCTGCGGTGCCGCTCGAGGACACGACGCCCGAGCAGTGGCATCAGGTCGTCGCCTCGAACCTGACCGGCGCGTTCTTCTGCACCCAGCAGGCGTTTCGGGTCATGAAGAAGCAGGGCGGCGGGCGCATCATCAACAACGGCTCGGTGTCGGCGACGACGCCGCGGCCGCGCTCGGCGCCCTATGCCGCGACCAAGCACGCGATCTCGGGGCTGACCAAGGCCACCGCGCTCGACGGCCGGCCGTTCAACATCGCCTGCGGCCAGATCGACATCGGCAACGCGGCCAGCGACATGACGGCGAACATGGCCAAGGGCATGCTGCAGGCCGACGGCTCGACCGCGCCCGAGCCGACGATCGACGCGACCCACATCGCGAACGCCGTGCGCTACATGGCCTCGCTGCCGCCCGAGGCGAACGTGCTGCACCTGACGGTGATGGCGACGCAGATGCCGTTCGTCGGCCGAGGCTGACATCCGGCGCCCTGACACGCCAAGGGGAGGAGAAAAGCAAAGCAACAAAAAGGCCGCGCAGTGAGGAGCTTGCGCGGCCTTTTTAAAAACTAGTGGTGCGGTCGAGAAGACTCGAACTTCCACGGGGGTTAGCCCACAGCGACCTCAACGCTGCGCGTCTACCAATTCCGCCACGACCGCACTGGCGCGGCTCCTAGCAAACGCCCGCGGCGTTGTGAAGGGCAAATTCGCGCGGCCGGCGCAGGGGCCGGCCGCAGGCCGTCAGTTGGACGCGGCCGCCGGCGGGGCGCCGCCGGGGATCAAAATCGGCAGCGCCGCCGCCGGCGCAGACGCATCGCGCAGCGCCTCCGGCGCGCCAGCCGCGCCCGAGGTCATGTCCAGCGACAGGCGCAACAGCGCGACCCGCTCCGGGGCGCCGGGCGAGACGACCGGGCTCGCGCCGCCCTCCATCGCCGACACCGCGGCGGCGAGCCACTCCGCGCCGCGGTCGCCGCGCCGGGGCACGCCGAAGCCCTGCATCAGCTGATGCCCGACATGCTCGCCATAGGCAGCCTCGCCCGCCGCCTCGAGCAGCAGCGCCGACCCCAGCGCCAGTTCGGCATTGTCGGTGCGATAGCCGACCCCGAGGCAGATCCGGGCGTTGCCGGCGATCGCAGCCGGCGGCGCGCCGGTCTGCACGATGAAGCCGCGCACCTCTGCCGCAACCGCGGAGGCGCTTTCGGCGCCGAGCATCGCGATGTAGGGCCGCATGGCCGGCGCGAAGGCTTCGCACTGGCTGCGTATCTCTGCGGCCGATGCGCCCTGAACCGTCGCAGCGAGCCGGTCGCCGTCCTCGATCGCATAGGTCCGAGCCAGGCAGAACTGCTCGTCAAGCGCAAAGCCCGGATCGGTAAGGCTGGCGGACGTGACGAACCCGCCATTGGTCGAGGTGACGAGGCTGACGCGGTTGCAGTGGCTGGCCATCGAATTCTCCGCGGCCTCCGTCAGGAAGCTCGGCAGCATCCCCGGCGCCGCGGCAGCCGGGGCCGCCGCCTCGACGACCGGGGCCGCGGCCGCCGCCGCAGGTTCGGGAGCGGGCGCGGCCTCCGACGCAGCCGGGGCCGCGACGACCTGCGGCGCCTGCTGGACCGGCGCGGGCGCCGTCGGCGCGACGCCGGCCTGTTCGTCGCGGAAGCCGAGCAACAGGCTGCGCGGGCCTTGCCCGTAGCTCGCCATGTATTGCTGCGTCTGCGGGCCGCCGATCATCGCGCGGTTGTAGCCCGAGGTCAGGAACGTGCGCTCGTAATCGGTCAGGTAGCCGCTGGCCGGATAGCCGAGGAACGCCTGGTACTGCGAGATCGCGGAGCGGGAATTGCGCCCCATCACGCCGTCGGGCGCCCCGGCCGGGAACCCGAAGTAGTTCAGCGCGGTTTGCACCTCGCGATTGCGCTCGCGCTCGTAGGTGTTGACGGCGGGCGCGCGGCGGACCACCGTCCGGGTCTGCGTCTGCGGCTGGCTGCGCACGACGGTGCGGTTCTGGGTCGCGGCGTTGCCGATCGCGCTGCCCAGCATGCCGCCGACGAGCCCGCCGACGAACGCGTCGTTCGCCTCCGCAGGCGGCGCCATCGGCAGAGCAACGGCAAGCGCCACGGCGCCGGTGAATACTTTGAGTTGAAATCGCATGTGGCCCCCTCCAAATCCGATCAACAACTATACAATAAGTTCCCGCGATTCGCTTCAGGAAGAGACGGTATACGTGAACGCCGAAAGCGCCGCCGAAACTGAGCCGCCACCGGACGACGATTCCCTTGAATGGCGAATCGAGGACGGACTGACCCCATACCCGGCGGCGCTCGAGACGATGGAGGCGCGGGTCGAGGCGATCCTGGCCGGGACGGCCACGGAGCTCGTCTGGCTTCTGGAACATCCGCCGCTCTACACCGCCGGGACCTCGGCGCGCATCGAGGACCTGCTGGCGCCCGACCGGTTCCCGGTCTACCCGGCCCGGCGCGGCGGCGAGTACACGTATCACGGGCCAGGCCAGCGCGTCGTCTACGCGATGCTGGACCTGAACCGGCGCGGCCGCGACGTGCGCGCCTATGTCTGGCGGCTCGAGGAGTGGGTGATCCGGGCGCTGGCCGAGTTCGGCGTGACGGCCGAGCGGAGGCCCGGTCGCGTCGGCGTCTGGGTGGTCCGACCCGACAAGCCGCCGCTGCCCGACGGCTCGCCGGCCGAGGACAAGATTGCGGCGATCGGCGTCCGGCTGCGGCGCTGGGTCGCGTTCCACGGCATCGCGATCAACGTCGAGCCTGATCTCGGCCACTTCGGCGGCATCGTCCCCTGCGGCATCCGCGGCTACGGCGTGACCAGCCTCGTCGACCTCGGTCTGCCGGTGACGACGGCCGACCTCGATCTGGCGCTGCGCCGCACGTTCCGCGACGCGTTTCCGGACTGAGCCGCCTCAAGATCATGCCCGATCGCGGCATCCGGCCGCGCGCGAGGAGCGGCTGTGCCGGAGGCGGCATTTGATGTATGCTGAGACTGCAGGCTCAGGATCTGCGGCGAGGGGCGAGAATGAGCAACGCGGACGTCGTTCGTGCCTATTTCCACGCGTGGAGGGCGCGCGACGCCGACGCGATCCTCGCGACCTTCAATGACGGAGGGCGTTACGAAGACCCGGGAACTGGCGGCCCGATCTCGGGCCCGGCCCTGCGCGGCTACGTCACCGGTCTCTGGGCCGCGTTCCCGGACCTCGATTTCGAGGAGGAGAGCCTCGGCGAGATCGCGCCGGACCGCATGGCCGCCCAATGGGTGATGACCGGGACGAACAGCGGATCCATGGGAGGGCTGCCGCCCACCGGCAAATCGGTCCGACTGCGCGGCGCCGACTTCTTCGCGCTGCGCGACGGCAGGCTCGACAGCGTGACCGGCTATTTCGACTCCGCCGGCCTGCCGCGCCAGATCGGCCTGAACGTGATCGTGCAGCCGCACGAGATCGGACCGTTCCGCTTCGGCGTCGCGACCAGCGTGCAGACCGGGCGCACCGACGAGCCCGGCGCGTTCTCGGTCACCGCGCTCGAGGCGATCGACGACGACGCCGTGCAAAAGGTGCGCGACGGATCGCGGGACGCGATGCTCGACATGCTGAACATGGACGGCTTCATCGGCGCGACGGCCGCGACCATCGGGCGCCGCATGGTCACCGTCTCCGCCTGGACCGACGCAGCCGCCCCGCGCCGGGTCATGCGCGATGGCGCCCATGCCCGGGTCATGGGCGGCCTGCCGGACGGCACGCTGGCCGAGACCGGCTTCACCAGCGTCTGGGTCAAGCACCACGTCAACCCCGTGCTGGTGCGCTGCGGCGCCTGCGGCAGGATGACCCGCGGCCCCGGCGCGGCGCGGATCTGCGCCTGCGGCGCGCAACTTCCGGGGCCGACGCCCTACTGGTGAGCGCAGCCGGCGCGACGCATCAGCGCAGGTCGGGCGGCGTCGCCTCGGCGGCAAGTTCGGCGATCGCCTCGGCCAGAGGCACGACCCGGCTGTCCTTCTCGCCCAGGCGGCGGATGGAAACCGTGCCCTCGGCCACCTCGCGCCCGCCGACGGCAAGGATCACCGGCACCTTGGCGAGGCTGTGATCGCGGACCTTGAAGTTGATCTTCTCGTTGCGCAGGTCGGCCTCGGCGCGCAGGCCGGCCGCGCGCAGCGCCGCGACAGCGTCCTCGGCATATTGGTTCGCGTCCGACACGATCGGCGCGACGACGACCTGGCGCGGGGCCAGCCACAGCGGCAACCTGCCCGCGTAATGCTCGATCAGCACGCCGAGGAAGCGCTCGAACGAGCCGAGGATCGCGCGGTGCAGCATGTAGGGCCGGTGCCGCGCGCCGTCCTCGCCGACATATTCGGCGTCCAGCCGCTCGGGCAGGTTCGGGTCGACCTGGAACGTGCCGCACTGCCACTCGCGCCCGATCGCGTCGGTCAGCTTGAAGTCGAGCTTCGGCCCGTAGAACGCGCCCTCGCCGGGATCGATCCGGTAGGGCCGGCCCACCTTGCGGATCGCGTTCTCGAGCGCGGCCTCGACCCGGTCCCAGGCCTCGTCCGAGCCGATCCGCACCGCGGGCCGCGTCGACAGCTTGATGTCGTAGTCGTCAAAGCCGAGGTCGGCGTAGACCGAGGTCAGGAGCTCGATGAACGCCGCGCATTCCGCCTCGATCTGGTCGCCGGTGCAGAAGATGTGCGCGTCGTCCTGCGTGAAGCCGCGCACGCGCATCAGCCCGTGCATCGCGCCCGAGGGCTCGTAGCGGTGGCATGCGCCGAACTCGGCCAGCCTGAGCGGCAGGTCGCGGTAGGACTTCAGGCCCTGGTTGTAGACCTGCACGTGGCACGGGCAGTTCATCGGTTTCAGCGCGTTCACGCGCTTTTCCTTCGCGTGCTCCTCCTCGACCTCGGCGATGAACATGTTGTGCTGGTAGGCCTCCCAGTGGCCCGACCGCTCCCACAGCACCCGGTCGACGACCTGGGGCGTGCGGATCTCCCTGTAGCCGGCCGCGCGCTGGCGCCGGCGCATGTAGTCCTCGAGCGTGCGGTAGATCGTCCAGCCGTCCGGATGCCAGAACACCATGCCCGGCGCCTCTTCCTGCAGGTGGAAGAGCTTCATCTCGCGCCCGAGCTTGCGGTGGTCGCGCTTCGCCGCCTCCTCCAGCCGGTGCAGGTACGCCTTCAGGTCGTCGCGGTCGCGGAACGCGACGCCGTAGATGCGCTGCAGCTGCGGCCGCGCCGAATCGCCGCGCCAGTATGCGCCCGCGATCGACATCAGCTTGAACGCGTCCGCCGGCACCTGGCCGGTATGCGCCAGATGCGGTCCGCGGCACAGGTCCTGCCAAGGCCCGTGCCAGTACATCCGGATCGGATCGGCGCCGGGGATCGCCTGGACCAGCTCGACCTTGAACGGCTCGTTCAGCGCCTCGTAATGCCGGATCGCCCGGTCGCGGTCCCAGACCTCGGTGCGGACCGGGTCGCGCGCCGCGATGATCTGGCGCATCCGCGCCTCGATCGTCTCGAGATCCTCGGGCGTGAACGGCTCGGCCCGGTCGAAATCGTAGTACCAGCCGTTCTCGATGACCGGGCCGATCGTTACCTTGGTCTGGGGCCAGATCTCCTGCACCGCGCGCGCCATGATGTGCGCGCAGTCGTGCCGGATCAGCTCCAGCGCCTCGGCCTCGTCCTTGATCGTGCGGATCGCGACCTGCGCGTCGGCATCGATCGGCTGGCTCAGGTCGCTGAGCCGCCCGTCGATCGTCACCGCGAGCGCGGCCTTGCCGAGCGACTTCGAGATGGAGTCGGCGATCTCGGCGCCGGTGACGCCCTTCGGATAGGCGCGCTCGGCGCCGTCCGGCAGCGTGATCCGCACCTCGGCGAGGTCTGCTACGGAAGCGGTCATCTCGGGTCTCCCTTGGTTTTGGCGCCTACGGCACGCCCGGGTCTCAGGTTCCGCTGCGCTAGGCTCGCGCGCGCCGAGTGTCAAGCCGGCGACCCCGCGCGGCCGAACTTTACCCCCCGTTCGGCAACGCTTACAGTCGCCGCCGCGCGCGCATCGGGATCGCCCATGTTTTTCAACACTCTCTCGGGCCGCTTTCTTGGCTTGACGATCGTCTTCGTGGTGATCGCCGAGGTGCTGATCTTTGTGCCTTCGGTCACGCGGTTCCGGACCGACTACCTGCAGAACCGGCTGGAGCTCGCGCAGCTGGCCGCGCTCGCCCTGCTCGCGACGCCGGTCGACAGCACGGTCGACCCGGCGCTGGAGGCCGAGCTCTTGGAGACCGCCGACGTCTTCAACGTCGTGCTGCGGCGAGACGAGGTGCGCGAGCTGGTGCTCGACAGCCCGCTGCCTTCGCCGCCGGCGGAGACCTATCACCTGCTTGAGGATAACGCGTTCGACATGGTGCGCGACTCGCTGGAGGTCTACTTCGCCCCGGACGACAGGGTGATCCGCGTGGTCGGGCGCACCGGCATGGGCTCGGGCAGCGGCATCGAGGTCACGATGATCGAGGCGCCGTTGCGCGAGGCGATGATCCACTTCGGCCTGCGCATCCTCTACACGTCGCTGGCGATCTCGGTGGCGACGGCCGCATTGCTGTTCCTCGCGGTGCGCTACCTGATCGTGCAGCCGATGAGCCGGGTCGTCGCGCACATGGTCTCCTATCGCGATGCGCCCGAGGACGCGACGCGGGTGATCGCGCCAGAGAGCGACGTGCGCGAACTGCGCGAGGCCGAGACCGCGCTGCAGGACCTGCAGTTGCGGCTGACCGGCGCGCTGAAGCAGAAGGAGCGCCTCGCGGCCCTCGGCGGCGCGGTCGCCAAGATCAGCCACGACCTGCGCAACCTGCTGACGACGGCCCAGCTGCTGGCCGACCGGATCGAATCGAGCGCCGATCCGTCGGTGCGGCGCACCGCGCCCAAGCTCGTGGCCTCGCTGTCGCGTGCGATCACGCTCTGCGAGCGGACGCTGACCTTCGGGCGCGCCGAGGAGACGCCGCCGGAATTCGGCGCGTTCGCGCTGGAGCCTCTGCTCGAGGAGGTGGTCGAGAACGAGACTGCGGCGACCGAGGGGCGTGTGCGCATCACCGCCCAGACCCCGCCGGGCCTCGTCGTTCACGCCGACGCCGACCAGATCTTCCGGGTCCTGACCAACCTCGTGCGCAACGCCGCCCAGGCGATCGAGACTTCGGGCAAGCCGGGCGAGGTCTCGGTTCAGGCATGCCTCGCTGGCGACCGCGTGCAGATCCGCGTCGCCGACACCGGGCCGGGCCTGCCGGAGAAGGCGCGGGAGAACCTGTTCCAGCCGTTCCGCGGCGGCGCGCGCCAGGGCGGCGCCGGACTCGGCCTCGTGATCGCGGCGGACCTGGTCAAGGGCCATGGCGGAACCCTGACGCTCGAGCGCAGCGACGCCGGCGGCGTGACCTTCCTTCTGAGCTTGCCCGCGCCGCGCTGAAGCCTGCTTCCGGCCTGGCCGCTCCGGGTCAGGTCATGCGCACAAGGATGACGTCGCCGGTATCGGCCGACTGCGTGCGCCGCAGAATCCGCATCTTCTCGAGCAGCGACTCCAGGATCGCCCGGTCCGGATTCGCGGGCGCCACCGTCTCCAGCAGGTCGCTGATCGCGATCTCGACCTCGGACAGCGGCGTTCCGGGCGCGAGGACGATCAGATTGCGATCCGCCGCGATCTGGACCAGCGACACATTCGGCGCGGCGCGCAGGCTGGGGCAGTCGGGCACCGTCATCAGGCCGACGCCCGGGCCGACCCGGATGACCTCGACCTGGGCATGTGCGCGCTCGGTCGGCGGCGCGGCGATCTCGGCGGCCCGGACGATCGCCTTCGCGCGATCCCCGTCCAGCATCTCCAGCCGGTCGAGCACGTCCTGCGGGAGCGTCAGCGTGACCGAGCGGCTCGGCTCGTCGAACTTGCGCGGCCTGCCTCTCGAGCGCCTCGCCGTTGGCCGCGCGTGCGTGTTCATCGTGCCGTCCATCCGAGTCGCTGCGCGACCCACAATGCCCGTTTTCCCGCGGCGTTTGCAATTTTCCCGCTGCAATTGGACCGATTCTGACCTCATCTGCCCGCAAAGCACATTAATTCCGGGAAAAAGATGGCGGTGGCTCCGCGCTTCTGGCCTGCGACCTGAACAAGCGCGACCCCGGATGTGTCGTCGACGGCGCCGCGCTGCCAAGCTCGATCCGCAGGACCGCGGACCTGTCGGGTCGCGTCGAGACCGGTTAACGTCGGGTAAATCATCTTCTTTAAATTTATTGATTTCAGTAACTTGACCCTCGGTCGCATCGTGCGACCGAGGCGACGCTTCACCGCACCAGAACCGCCCGGAAGTCGTTGACGTTGGTCCCGGTCGGCCCCGTCACCAGCAGGTCGCCCGCAAGATCGAGCGCCGTCCAGGCGTCGTTGCCGGCCAGCAGTTCGCGCGGATCGCCGCCCGCCGCCCGGACCCGCCCCGCAGTGCCACCGTCAACAATCCCCCCCGCGTTGTCCTCGGACCCGTCGATCCCGTCCGTATCCGCGACCAGCGCCGTGATCCCGTCCAGCCCCTCCACCGACAACGCGAAGGACAATGCGAACTCGCCGTTGCGCCCGCCCTTGCCCTTGCCGCGCAGCGTGACCGTCGTCTCGCCGCCCGACAGCAGCACGACCGGCTTCGCGAACGGCCTGCCCCGCATCGCGACCTCGCGGGCGATAGCCGCGTGGACCCGCGCCACCTCGCGCGCCTCGCCCTCGACCGCGTCCGACAGGATCACCGCCGGCACGCCCTCGGCCTCCGCCGCCGCCGCCGCCGCCTCCAGCGAAACCGCGCTCGACGCGATCACCGTCACCGTGTCCCGCGCAAAGGCCGGATCGGCCGGATCCGGCGCCGAGGCCGCGTCGCTGGCCAGGTGCGCCCGCGCCGCCTCCGGCAGGTCGAGCCCGTAGCGTCGCACGACGTCCCGCGCCGCATCGGGCCCGACCGGATCGGGCACGGTCGGGCCGGAGGCGACCAGCGCCGGATCGTCGCCCGGGATGTCGGAGACGATCAGCGACGCGACCCGCGCCGGATGCGCCGCCGCCGCCAGCCGTCCGCCCTTGATCCCGGACAGGTGCTTGCGCAGCGCGTTCATCTCCGAGATCGGCGCGCCCGAGGCCAGCAGCGCCCGGTTCACCGCGATCTCGTCCTCCAGCGTCATCCCGTCCGGCGGACAGGGCAGCAGCGCCGAGCCGCCGCCCGCGATCAGCGCGATCACCAGATCGTCCGGCCCCAGTCCCTCGACCGCCGCGAACAGCCGCCGCGTCGCCTCCAGCCCGGCCGCATCCGGCTCGGGATGCGCGGCCTCGAGCACCTCGATCCGCTCACAGGGCACGCCGTAGCCGTAGCGCGTCACGACGACCCCGCTCAGCGGCCCGTCCCAGGCGCGCTCCAGCGCCTGCGCCAGTTGGGCTGCGCCCTTGCCGGCCCCGATCACGACGGTGCGCCCCTTCGGCGGCTCCGGCAGATGGGCGCCGATCGAGCGTTCCGGCAGCGCCGCCGCCACCGCCGCCTCGAACAGCCGCTTCAGGAACGCGCGGTCAGATCGCATGGTCGAAGACGACGATCCCGTCCCGGCCGCCGATGCAGGCCTCGGCCAGCCGGCTCCCGATCGCCTGATGGGTCGGATCGGCCAGGTAGGCGTCGCGCGCCGCCTCGTCCGCAAGGTCGATGACGAAGCCGTCGTCGAAGCCATGCATCACGTGCGGCTCGACCGAGATGTTGCGATGCGCGGTGAACGCGACCATTCCCGGCAGGCGCCCGCGCAGCCCGTCGAGCTCGCCGATCAGCGCCGCGCGCGCCTCCGGCGCGATCTCGGGACGGAACCTCAACAGCACGACATGGCGGATCATCGGCGATCTCCCTATGGGGCCCGGATGCCGGGCGCGGGGGCGACACTAGGTGGGAAGCCGAGCCGTGAAAAGGCCGGCCCGTCGCCCGGTCAGCGCCCCTCGAAGCGCGGCGGCCGCTTCTCGCGCTGCGCGGCGAGACCCTCGGCGTGATCCTCCGAGGCGAAGCAGGCGGCGATCCGGTCCAGCGCCGCCTCGGCGTCCAGCGTCCCGCGCGACAATTCGAGGATCGTGCGCTTCATGCCCCGGACCGCCATCGGCGCGAGCCCGGCGAGCGTTCCGGCCATCTCCTCGGCCTTGGCCGCCAGCGCGTCCGGCTCGACCAGGCGATCGAGAAAGCCCATTGCCCGGAGGGTCTCGGCGTCGAAGGTCTCGGCCAGCAGGAAGATCCGTCGCGCCGCCTGCGCGCCCAACCGCTCGATCGCGCGCCGGATCCCGGCGGGCTCGTAGTGGATGCCGAGCCGCGCCGGCGGCGCGAAGGCGCGCATCCCCGCGACGCCGATCCGGAAGTCGCAGGCCAGCGCCAGCTCGACGCCGCCGCCATAGACGCCGCCGTTCAGCGCCGCGATGGTCGGGGCCGGAAAGGTCTCCAGCGCGTCGCAAGCCGCGGTCAGCGGGTTGTCGCTCCAGTCGCCGCCCGCGACGTCTCCGAGCGCCGCGCCCGCGCAGAAGCTGCGGCCGCGTCCGGTCAGGACCAGCACGCGCAGGTCGTGGCCGGCCCAGTGCTCGAGCAGCGTGCGCAAATCGCGCATCGCGGCCTGGTCGAGCGCGTTGTGCGCCTCGGGCCGGTCGAGGGTTATGCGCCCGACGTGCCCGTCGATCTCGTGCCGGATCATGCGTCGAACTCCGCGATGACGGGGACGTGGTCGCTCGGCCCGTCCCACCCGCGCGCGTCGCGCAGGATGCGGCTGCCGCCAGAGCGCTCGGCGAGATCCGGCGTCGCCCAGATGTGGTCGAGCCGCCGGCCCTTGTCCGCCGCGGCCCAGTCCGGGGCGCGGTACGACCACCAGGAATAGAGCCGGCCGTCGGGAATATGCGCGCGCGTCACGTCGACCCAGGCCCCCGACCCCTGCACCGCGCCCAGCGCCGCGACCTCGACCGGCGTGTGCGAGACGACGCGCAGAAGCTGCTTGTGGCTCCAGACGTCGTCCTCGCGCGGGGCGATGTTCAGGTCGCCGACGAGGATCGCGTTGTGCGGCTGCTCTGCCGCGAACCAGGCGCGCATCTCCTCGAGGAAGTCGAGCTTGTGGCGGAACTTCGGGTTCGCGACCGGATCCGGCGCATCGCCGCCGGCCGGGACGTAGAAGTTGTGGATCACCGCGCCCGACGGCAGGCGCGCCGCGACATGGCGCGCATCGCCGCGCGCGCAGAAGTTCCGGTCGCCGGCGTCCTCGATCGGCAGGCGCGACAGGATCATGACGCCGTTGTAGCCCTTCTGCCCCCGCGACGCCGCGTGGCGGTAGCCGAGGGTCGCGAAGGCGTCGAGCGGAAGCTTCTCGACCGGCGACTTGGTCTCCTGCAGGCACAGCACGTCGGGCGCTTCCTCCCGCAGGAACCGCGAGACCGTGTCGGCGCGCAGCCGCACCGAATTGATGTTCCAGGTCGCGATCTTGACGGACATGCGGTTCTCCGGGCGGCAGCCGGCGCAATCTACTCGTCCAAGGCGGAGCCGCAACCACGAGAGCGCCGGGTCAGAGCACGAAATCCGACGCATCGTAGGCCGAGGCGCGCGTTCCCCTGTCCGCGATCCGCAGTTCGAAGTCCCAGCCGTTCGCGACAGAATCGACATCGCCGCGCAGGATCGTGTCGTCGCCGCGCTCGACCAGCCACAGCCGCCCCACGCCCTTTTCCGCGCCGAAGGCGAACGCCTGATTGGCTTTCTGCGTCGCGTCCGCGTCGATCCGCGACATGTCGATCCGGTCGCCGCGCTCCGGGCCCGGTCCCTCGAAGGCCGCGCCGGCGCCAGCGGAGTACAACGTGTCGCCTCCGCCGCGCGGGCTGTCGGAGGCCGAACGGAAGACGAAGACGTCCCGGCCCCATCCGCCGATCAGCACGTCCGCCCCGCCGCGGCCCTCGATCCGGTCGGCGCCGGCCCCGCCATCGAGCGCGTTCGCGCGGTCGTCGCCGAAGATCCGGTCCGATCCGGCGCCGGCGGCAGCGTTCTCTATCGAGCGCAGTCGCTCCGCGTCTCCGGAGAAGACAGCCTCGCCCGCCCCGAGGTCGATGACCCCGCCCTGCCTTGCGCCGGACAGCAGCGCCGTGTCCAGGCCCGAGCCGCCGTAGTATGCGTCGTGGCCCGATCCGCCCTCCAGAACGTCGTCGCCCGAGCCGCCCCGCAATTCGTCCTGGCCCGCCCCGCCGAACAACCAATCGTCGCCGTCGCGTCCGAGCAGCCAGTCGCGGCCCAACCCGCCGGACAGCCTGTTGTCGGCCTCGTTTCCGCGGATCGCGTCGTCGCCGGAACCGCCAATCGCGTTCTCGATCAGCGAGCGCGGGTCGCCTTCGTGGAGCATCGCGTTGAAGACGTTGCCCCGCGCATAGCCGCCGTTCGGACCGCCGCCGAGATGCACGCGCTGGCCCGGCTCCAGGACCGAATGTCCGCCCGGGGCCAGGTCGATCCGCAGCGGCGCTTCGTAAGCCGAAAGGTCATAGGAATCGATGCCGCCACCGTCCCACACCGTCACGAAGACACGATTGCGGCCGGGTTCGAGCGCCACCGAACCATCGACCAGCGTATCGCCGCTGGTCGGGCTCCAGGAATAGACGGTGTCGCCGGCATTGGTCTCGTAGTTTGCGCCATAGAGGCGCTGCAACGCCGCGATATCGAGCATCATGTAGCTCTGCGCATAGCCCCAGCGCTCGTTCAGATAGGCCGACGACGTGGCGCCGATATGCGACCTGTACGTCATCACGGTGTATTCCATCGAATTCGAAATTCGCGGGCACGGCGCCAAGGCCGCTGGCGTCATGGCCATGCTTCAGGCCGAGCGTGTGCCCCAGTTCGTGCAGGACCGTCTGGTGGTCGTAGTTTCCGGCAAGCGGCGCGATGCCGGAGCGCCCGAACCAGACGTCTCCGCTGTAGAAGCCATTGTCGGGAAAATATGCGGTGGCCGTCCGCTCGGTCCCGTTGTTCGCGATCCGGATCTCCGCCGCGCCGCTGCCGCCGTCGATGAAGCCGATGTCGAGGCGGGAGAACCCGGCCATCGAAAAGCCGAGCCCGGCGGGACTGGCGCCCTCCGACCCGTTTAGAGCCGCGTGAACGGCTGCGAGCTGCCCCGGGGCCAGTTCGCCGAAGCCGTCGAGACGCTCGGCGGAATATTCATGCTCGTAGTCCGACCTCACGTCGGGCGCGCTGTAGGCGATCGATCCGCCAGCCCAGCTGTTGCCGTGGAGCAGGCCGTCGATGCGGGGGTCGCCGCTCGGCGCAGCCGCCTTCGTTGCGGAAGCCGCGCGCGCGGCCCCGCTTCCATCGCGATTTAAAGACATGATCCCCGCCCGAGGCTACCCTGGTTGCCGAAGTGAGCGCCAACCGGTCTCGATCTACAAGTAATTGTAACTAATCGGATTATCAGCAACGCATGGGGCGATCATACCAGACCGGACCGGGGGCCACAAACGATTCCCAGCGTCGCGACGCAACTTCGCCGATCAACAATCTAGGCGTGCAGGGATATCCTGAACCGGCAGGTTCGAGCGAGTGGGGAACTGCGCTTCAAGCGCCCTGGCCCGATCAGGCGACCAGCCGGTAGCCGCCCTGCTCGGTGACCAGGATCCGAGCGTTGGACGGATCAGGCTCGATCTTCTGGCGCAATCGGTAGATATGCGTCTCCAGCGTATGCGTCGTCACGCCGGCGTTGTAGCCCCAGACCTCATGCAGCAGCTCGTCGCGGGCGACGACGCCGTCGCTGGCGCGATACAGGTACTTCAGGATGTTGGTTTCCTTCTCGGTCAGCCGGATCTTGCGCTCGCGCTCGTCGAGCAGAAGCTTGGCCGCCGGCTTGAACGTGTAGGGACCCGACTGCGAACACCGCGTCCTCGGACTGCTCGTGCTGGCGCAGCTGCGAGCGGATCCGGGCCAGCAGCACCGGCAGCTTGAACGGCTTCGCGACGTAATCGTTCGCGCCGGCGTCGAGCCCGAGGATCGTGTCGCTGTCTGTCGTGTGGCCGGTCAGCATCAGGATCGGACACTTGACGCCCTGCTTGCGCATGAGCCGGCACAATTCGCGGCCGTCCATGTCCGGCAAGCCGACGTCCAGTATCACAAGGTCGTAGTGCTGCTCCTTGGCCCGCACCAGGCCGTCCGCGCCGCTGCCGGCCTCGAAGACGTCGAATTCCTCGGTCAGGACCAACTGGTCGGCCAGCGCCTCGCGCAGGTCCGCGTCGTCGTCCACCATCAGGATCTTTTTCAAGGCGCTCATCAAACCCTCCAGTGTTTCCAAGCATTTCAGGGGCCGCTGCGCGCTCAACAAGCGATCGGGCGGCTCGATCACGCCAGTGTGTCCGCACGGGTCGCTTTGTTTCAGCGCCAGACCCAAGTAAGCATGCGAATGGCCTCGACGGCATCGAAAGGATCGAAATGGCTCTCGGCCCCACATTGCGTGAGAGACTGGCGCGGGCGCGCGCGGAACTGCGGATGGGCGCGCCGGTGCTGCTTGCCGAGGCAGAAGGGGCGGCGGCGATCGTGCTCGCCGCCGAGACCGCGACGGCCGAGCGACTCGCGGATCTGCGCGCGGAGGGACAGGTCGACCTCGCCGTCACCGCCCGGCGCGCCGCGACGCTGAAGGCGCGCGCCTATGACGACGACCTCGCCCGGATCGCCGCGCCCCCCGACGCCGGGCTCGACTGGTTCCGGTCGACCGCCGACCCGTCGGCCGATCTCTCCTGGCCCTTGAAGGGGCCGTACCAGACGCGGCGCGACGGCTCGGCGCGGTTGCACCGGGCGGCCATCGCGCTCTGCAAGCAGGCCCACATGCTGCCGGCGGCGCTGGTCGCGCCGATCGGGGCCGTGCGGGCGGCCGAACTGGCGGCGACGGGGCTGAGCCGGCTCGACGCGGCGCAGGTGCCGGTGCTGGCCGATCCGGGACCGCTGGCCGAGGTTGCTGCCGCACGGGTGCCGCTGGCGGTCTCCGAGGCGGGCCGCGTGCGGGTGTTCCGTCCGCTCGACGGCGCCGAGGAGCACTACGCGATCGAGATCGGCGCGCCGGACCGCAACGCGCCGGTGCTGTGCCGGCTGCACTCGGCGTGCTTCACCGGCGACCTGGTCGGCTCGCTGAAATGCGATTGCGGCCCGCAGCTCCGCACGGCGCTGGACCAGATCGGCGCAGAGGGCGCGGGGGTGCTGCTCTACCTGAACCAGGAGGGACGCGGCATCGGGCTCGCCAACAAGATGCGCGCCTATGCGCTGCAGGACCAGGGCTTCGACACGGTCGAGGCGAACCACCGGCTCGGCTTCGAGGACGACGAGCGCGACTTCCGGCTGGGGGCGCGGATCCTGACCGCGATGGGGTTCCGCTCGGTGCGGCTGATGACGAACAACCCGGCCAAGGTCGCGATGATGCAGACCTGCGGGCTGGAGGTCGCCGAGCGCGTGCAGCTGAAGGTCGGGCGGACTCGGTTCAACGCCGATTACCTCGACACGAAGGCGGCCAAGAGCGGGCATCTGCTCTGATGTCCGGACTCAGGGCCTAAGGTCAAATCATTGATCCTGGTTGATAATGCCCGCCGCCGTTAACGAAAACTCAACTTCTGTCAACGCCCGCGCGACCGATCTTGTCGTGGGCCCCTGGGGCGCGCGCTTCGCCGGGCGGCGGTTCGCCTGCGCGGTCGGGCGCGGCGGCATTGGAGCAAAACGCGGCGAGGGGGACGGCGTCACGCCGGCTGGCGTCCACCGGATCGAGGCCGTGCTGATCCGCCCGGACCGACGCCGCGGACCGGTCTCGGAGTGCCTGCCGACGCGGCGCGTTCGGCCCTTCGACGGCTGGTCCGACGATCCGGCCGATCCGAGCTACAACGGCCCGGTCGACCGCCCGAGCCGCTTCTCCTGCGAGGCGCTGCGCCGCGCCGATCCGCTCTACGATCGGATCGCTGTGCTCGACTGGAACCGCGCGCCGGTCGTCCCCGGCGCCGGCAGCGCGATCTTTCTGCATGTCTGGCGACGGCCGCGCTGGCCCACCGCCGGCTGCGTCGCCTTCGCCCGGGCCGACCTGGACCGGATCCTCGCGCGGTGGACGGAGCGTAGCCGAGTCGTCATCGAGGCGTGATAGTCTCGCCGGGCGGCAATTACGTCGCATTCGAACCCGGCAATTCAGGGGAATCGTCATGCGCCTGCGCAGAGAGATCGCCAAGTTCAGCCTCTACAATCTCAACGAGCCGAACCTGCCGATGTACCGCGAACGCGCCGGCTGGCGCGGGAGGGATAGGATCGCAGAACTGCCTGGACGACACGCATCCTCGACACCGTCGAGGCGGACGTCATCGGCTTTTGAGGAACTGTGGCATGCCGCGTCAATGGAACGCGCGCTGGCCGCGGCTGAAGGACACGCACGACCTGCTGGCCCCGCCCGATGGGTCGGGCCAGCGGATCGTCTGCGCCGCGCTGGTGCGCAAGGGCCTGCTCGCAGGCGAACCGGAATGGCTGGTCGGAGTCCCCGAAGGATTCCGGGTCGAAAGCAAGGGCGAGGATTCGCAGACCACGGCGATCGGCGTCAACATCGACACGTTCTCGCGCCCGGTCCTGCGCTTTCGCATCCGGCCCCGCGACGATCATGCCCGAGTCCCTCGTGGGGCCGTTGAAGAATGTGGGTTGTGGGGCCGGGCGCGGCTCGCCCGCCTTTGCGAGGAGCGGCGAGTTCTGTTTGGCCTGACGGCGTCGATCGGACCGAACGGGTCGCCCAAGGCGCGGCGCTGAGGAGCCATTCGAGCATAAGCGCGACGGGCGCGGTGTCGAGCCGCTTCAGGTTGATCGCCGTGGCGGTGAGGAAGGCTTGGATGCGCATGTTGTCGAGCCCTCGGCGAACCGCGCGGGCCAGCCCGCGCCAGGTCTTCGCTTCGCCGTGGAAGCCCTCGGAACGCCAGCGATGGCGCTGGTAGAGCCGGTCTTCCTCGGCGTCCCAGCGGTCGCGGCGGCGTCGGACGCGCAGCAGTGCCGGGTAATCGTCGACGATGACGACGGCCTTGGCGACGCGTGACGGCGACAGGCAGAGGGCGGCGAGATCGCAGCCTTTACAGTCCCGCGCCTTGGAGGCGAAGAACCGGCCATGGGCTATCTTCGCCCTGTTCGGCTTCAGGATTTCCCCCCGGGGCATTTGACGATGCCTTGGCGCGCATCGTAGCGGAACCGCCTGAGCGGGACCTTGGAGCGGATCGGCTCGGCCTTGGCCGGGATGACGCCGGTGATCTCGCGCGCCCCCAGGCCCGCGAAGACCTTGGCGTAGACGTAGCCCGCGTCCGCCGTGACGATTTCGACCGGGACCCCTGTGACGGCCGCGACCGCCTCGAGCCGATCGAGGATCGTCTGGCCCTCGTTCACCTCGCTGGTCGTGACCTCGACGTCCAGGATGACGCCGCACTCGTCGTCCACCGCGCCGTGCTGCTTGTAGCTCGGCTCGATCCGCCGGTTGCGCCCCGACGTCGCCATCGAGGCGTCGGGGTCGGTGAGGCAGACCTTCTTGAACTTGCCCGTCTTCCTGTAATGCCGCTGCGCTTGTCGCGCGGCCTCATCCCCGTCGCAGGCGGTCGTTGCGCCCGAAGCCGGCGAACCAGCGGATCGCCTGGGCCTCGCGCATCAGCCGACGGTCATGGACTATCCCCGACAGGAACCCCGCCAGCATCAGACGGACCGCCGCTTCAGGGTCGATCCCACGCCGCCCCACGCCGGGGGCATAAAGATCGGCCACCTTCGCGCGCGGCCAGCTCAGGTCGAGGACCCGGTCGACGCGGGCGAGCAGGTGGTCGTCGGGAGCGAGGTGGCGCAGCGAGCCGCACAGGAAGAACTCGGGCTGGGCGCGGGTCCGACCGCCAATCATGCAATCCCCCAAGGTGATGTTCCCAAGCCGATAGAATCAGCGGCCGACGACTTTTTCAACGGCCCCCGCGTCCATGTCTGCCACTTCAAGTCCAAGACTCCGACGCCGATCTGGATCGCAAACTGGTACGACAAGGCGGTCTGCGGCCAGCACGCGACCGGGCTCGGCGCCGCGCTGCCGACAATCCGCAACCGAGCAGATGAAGGACACCCGCATGCCCGTCATCGTCATTGGGGACATCAACGACGGCCAGCACAGCAGCACGGCGAACATCCTGACCGAGCAGCCGCGCTACCTAGTCGGCAGCTCGCAGGGCGGCGACAACGCGCTCTCTACCGAGCAAACGCTGCGGCGTGACCGCAGCACGCGACGTCTACTAGACGCAAATCTATCAAGACATCATGGAGTCGCTGGACCACATCCTGGTCAGCGAGGAGGTCTATGACAACAGCCGCAGGCGGATCTGGATCTTCGACTGGATAACCGTCTTCAACGACCATCTGCACTCCGGCGACCACAAGAGCGACGGGACCAACGATCACGGCGTCGTCGCCGTCGCGTTCCGCTACGCGCCGATCCGGCAGGTGGCCGAGGAAATCGCCGGGGCGGCGGCCGACTGAGGCGCGGCCGGCCTCGTCGTCAGCGCGCGATCAGGTCGGAGATGATCGCCCGCGCGCTGTCGCCGTTCCAGTCGGCGGCGCCCATCAGACGGCCGATCTCGTCGCCCTCGCGGTTGAGAAGCACCGTCACCGGCAGGCCCGGCACGATCATGTCCTGCGCGAGCTTTCCGCGCGGATCGGTTGCGGTCTCCAGCGTCTCGATGCCCGCTTCGTCGAAGAAGCGCACGATGCCTTCGGGATCGTTGTGGCCGGTCGCGATCAGGATCACGTCGAAATCGGCGCCGCCGAAATCGGCCTGCAGCGCGTCGAGCTCCGGCATCTCCTTGCGGCACGGCGCGCACCAGGTCGCCCAGAAGTTCACCAGCCGCACCTTGCCGTTCGAGGCCGCGAGCGTCGTCTCCTGACCGTCCGGGCCGAGGAAGGGAACCGGCGAGGCCGGGCGCGGCTCGGAATGGATCGCGAGGCCGCGCATGTCCCCCTGCCTCATGCCCTCGAGCTCCGCGCGCGCGCTCGCGTCGAGCGCCTGCGCGGCCGCGCTGTTTGCCGGAGCGAAGGCCAGCGTGTAGAGCAGCGGGATCGACAGGGCGCGCAGGATCACGGCAGGGCCTCTCAACGGCTTAAGGCAGGGTTGGATGGACGACAGCAGCGACGACAAGGGCACGGCGAATACCATGTGGGGCGGCCGTTTCGCCGCGGGACCGGATGCGGTGATGGAGGCGATCAACGCCTCGATCGATTTCGACAGGCGCCTGGCCAGACAGGATGTCGAGGCCAGCCGCGCCCATGCCGCGATGCTCGCGAGCGCAGGCGTGATCAGCCATACCGACGCGGAGGCGATCCGGGAAGGCCTTCTCACGGTGTTGTCAGAGATCGAGACCGGGAACTTCCCGTTCTCGAAGGCGCTCGAGGACATCCACATGAACGTCGAGAGCCGGCTGAAGGCGCTGATCGGCGCGCCGGCGGGCCGGCTGCACACGGCCCGCTCGCGCAACGACCAGGTGGCGACGGATTTCCGGCTCTGGGTGCGCGACCAGTGCGACGCGGCGATCGTCGGGCTGACTGCGCTGATGCGCGCGCTGCTCGGCCAGGCCGAGGCCGGAGCCGACATGGTGATGCCGGGCTTCACGCATCTCCAGGTCGCCCAGCCCGTGACCTGGGGCCACCACATGCTCGCCTATGTCGAGATGCTGGACCGCGACCGCGGCCGGTTCCGGGACGCGCGCGCCCGGATGAACGAGAGCCCGCTCGGCGCCGCGGCCCTGGCGGGCACGAGCTTTCCCATCGACCGGCACATGACGGCCGCTTCGCTCGGTTTCGACCGGCCGATGGGCAATTCGCTCGACGCGGTCAGCGACCGCGACTTCGCGCTGGAGTTCCTGAGCGCGTCGGCGATCTGCGCCGTGCATCTGAGCCGCTTCGCCGAGGAACTGGTGATCTGGTCGACCGCGCAGTTCCGCTTCGTGACGCTGAGCGACCGGTTCTCGACCGGATCGAGCATCATGCCGCAGAAGAAGAACCCGGACGCGGCGGAGCTGATCCGGGCCAAGCCCGGACGGATCATCGGCGCACTGGTTGCGCTTCTGACGATCATGAAGGGCCTGCCGCTCGCCTATTCCAAGGACATGCAGGAGGACAAGGAGCAGGTTTTCGACGCGGCCGACAGCCTGATGCTGGCGCTGGCGGCAATGGAAGGGATGACGCGCGACCTCGCGCCGCGGCCGGAGGCGCTGCGCCTGGCGGCGGCCAGCGGGTTCTCGACCGCGACCGACCTCGCCGACTGGCTGGTGCGCCGGCTCGGCCTGCCGTTCCGGGAAGCGCATCACGTGACCGGCGCGCTGGTGAAGATGGCCGAGGATCGCAGCGTCGACCTGCCCGAGCTGTCGCTGGACGACATGCGCCGCGCGCATGCCGGAATAAGCGCGGAAGTCTATGACGTACTCGGGGTAGACAACTCTGTGGCGAGCAGGGCAAGCTACGGCGGCACGGCGCCCGCCCAGGTGCGCGCGCAGATCGCCCGCTGGCGCGAGGCCCTGACGTGACGGGCCGAACGGCTGCGGCGGTCTTGCGCCACGCCTTGGTCGTACTGGCGCTGGCCGCGCTGGCCTCCTGCGGTCTTAAGGGCGACCCCCAGTCCCCCAGGCCCGAAGTTCAGGAGCAACTCGCCGGCCGGGGTCGGTAGGATTGGGCTGTCCGCCTTGAGCCATTTGGAACACGGAGAGCCTGACCATGCACGCCTTGACCCGCTCCCTCGCCGCGGCCCTGATCGCGGCGCCAGTCTGCGCCTCGGCTCCCGCCCTGGCGGACGGTCCCACCATGCTGACCGTCAGCGGTTCGGTCGCCGAGCCCAATCGCGGCGCAGTGGACCCGGTCAACGACAAGCTGTTCCTGTTTAACGACGTCCAGTTCGACAAGGCGACGGCCTTCGATCTCGACTCCCTCTACGCTCTGCCGCAGGTTACTGTGCGCACCGACTTTCCGATGGGCGGCGAGCAGACCGAATTCAGCGGCCCGCTGCTGGCCGACGTGCTGCGCAAGGCTGGCGCCGACGGCCAAACCCTTCTCGTTCAGGCGATGGACGGCTACGCGATCGAGGTTCCGTTCGACGAAATTACCGGCAAGGGCGCGGTGGTCGCTCTGGAGCGCGACGGCGCGCCGCTCGGCATCGGCGACTACGGCCCTACACAGATTGTCTTCCCGCGCGGCGAGCGCGCGGATCTCGCCCAGATGAACGACGATTGGTGGATCTGGCAGATCTATCACATCGCCGTCGAGTGACCGGCCGGGAGCGCGGCGGCGGCCGCAGCCGCCGTCAGACTCCAGAATGGCGCATCGCCGACCAGATGCCGCGCCGAGCTGACGGATGCGATGGCCGAAGCCGGATGCGAGCAGCGCCGCGTGATCGGCTTGATCGCGCGGACGCCGATCAAGCCATGACTTGCGCTTGCCGCAGAAGCGCGGCGCGCCATGCAAGGGGTTCGAGCATTTTGGAACGACTGGCGATGTCCGGAGGCCATCGGAGCGCGGGCTTGATCTTCCGCCCGCGCGCGGGATAGGCAGGCGCCTGCCGGCCGCTCCCGCGCAGCCCGGCCCGGGAGCCGAACTGCATGGACCATTTCCTCTATCGCGGCGGCGCGCTGCATGCCGAGGACGTACCGCTGAGCGAAATCGCGACGGCGGTCGGAACCCCCGTCTACGTGTATTCGGCGGCGACCCTGACCCGGCACTACCGGCTGTTCGAGACCGCGCTGACAGGCATGCCGCACATGATCTGCTATGCGATGAAGGCGAACTCGAACCTCGCGGTCGTCGCGCTGATGGGCAGCCTCGGCGCCGGCATGGACGTCGTCTCGGGCGGCGAGTACCGCCGCGCCCGCGCCGCCGGCGTGCCGGGCGGCCGCATCGTCTTCTCCGGCGTCGGCAAGACCCCCGACGAGATGCGCCTCGCGCTCGCGGGCGGGATCCGGCAGTTCAACGTCGAGAGCGAGCCGGAGCTGCTGGCGCTGTCGGAGGTCGCCGCCGGCATGGGGCTGCGCGCGCCGATCGCGATTCGGGTCAACCCGGACGTCGACGCGCGCACGCACGCGAAGATCGCGACCGGCAGGTCCGAGGACAAGTTCGGCGTTCCGATCGCGCGCGCCCGCGCCGTATACGCCGAAGCCGCCGTCCTGCCGGGAATCGAGGTGGTCGGCATCGACGTGCATATCGGCAGCCAGCTGACCGAACTCGAACCCTACGCCAGCGCGTTCGGAAAGGTCGCCGACCTGACCGGCGCGCTGCGCGCCGACGGCCACGACATCCGCCGGCTCGACCTCGGTGGCGGACTCGGCATCCCCTACCGCCGCGCGAACGAGGCGCCGCCCCTGCCCTTCGACTACGGCGCGGTGATCCGCGACACGGTCGGACATCTGGGCTGCGAAATCGAGGTCGAGCCCGGCCGGCTGATCGCGGGCAACGCCGGCGTGCTGCTCGCTCGTGTGATCTACGTCAAGCGTGGCGAGGGACGCGACTTCCTGATCCTCGACGCGGCGATGAACGACCTGATCCGGCCGGCGATGTACGACGCCTGGCATGACATCGTGCCAATCGTGGAGACGGCGCCGGGCGCCGGGACCGCGCGCTACGACGTGGTCGGCCCGATCTGCGAGACCGGCGACACCTTCGCCAAGGCCCGCGACCTGCCTCCGCTGGCCGCGGGCGACCTCGTGGCCTTCCGCTCGGCCGGGGCCTACGGCGCGGCGATGGCGTCGGAATACAACTCGCGGCCTCTCGTTGCCGAAGTTCTGGTCAACGGCGATCACTTCGATGTGGTCCGGAGCCGACCGAGCTTTGACGAGATGCTGAAGCGCGATACCATACCCTCATGGATCGGTCACAGCGGGACGCCGGAGGCGTCGAACACCTAGGCCACATCGACGCGGCCAGCGGCGCGCCTGCGGGCGCACGCTGGCGTCTCGGACCCCGCGATCCGATCGAGCGCGTCGTCTGGCAGACCCGCGGCGCGATAGCGGTCGAGCGCGCGCTGCGCGCGTTCTGGCCTATTTGTTCGCTGGCCGCGGCGCTCTGGGCATCGCTCGCCTTCGGGTTCGCCGAAGCGGCGCCCCGGACGCTGCTGCTCGCCGGTCTCGGGCTCGGCGCCGCGGCGGCGCTCTGGCTCGGCTGGCGCGGCGTCAGCCGGTTCCGCTGGCCCACACCAGGGGAGGCGCGGGCGCGCGTCGACGCGGACCTTCCCGGTCGGCCGCTGGCGGCTCTGGCGGACGCGCCGGCGCTTGGCCGCGACGACCCCGGCGCGCTCGGCGTCTGGCGCGCGCACATGGCCCGGATGCGCCTGCGCGCGGCTGCGGCCCGCGCCGCGCCGCCAGACGCGCGGCTGTCGCGCGAGGACCCCTGGGCGCTGCGGCTCGGGGCGCTCGCGCTGGTGATCGCGGCGATCCTCTTCGCGCGCTCCGACGCGATCTCGGGCCTGGGCGCGGCGCTGGCTCCATCGGGCGCCGCGGCCGTGGCGACCGGCCCCAGCTTCGAGGCTTGGGCCGAGCCGCCGGCCTATACCGGCAAGCCAACGCTCTACCTGACGGAAGTGCCGTCCGACCCGCCCCTGCCGGTCCCAGAGGGCTCCCGCGTCACGTTGCGCGTCTACGGCCCGCCCGAGGGCTTCACGTTGACCGAGACCGTCAGCGGCCGCGAGACGCCGGCGCTGGCCGAGGCCGCCGAGGGGATCGCGGTTGCGAGCTTCGACGTGACCACAAACGGTACGGTCTCTATCGCGGAGAGCGGCCAAACGCTCGGCGCCTGGACCTTCGTCGTGGCGCCCGACGCCGCGCCGACCATCGCATTGGCCGAACCCGTCGACCGCGCGCCGACCGGCGAGGCGCAGATCGCATGGCAGGCTGGCGACGACTACGGCGTCGCCACGGCCCGTGCAGAGATCGCGCTCGACCTCGGCGCCGTCGACCGCCGCTACGGCCTCGCGGTTGAGCCGGCGCCGCGCGACGCCATCGTCGTGGACCTGCCGCTGCCGATGTCGGGCGATCCCGGGGAGATCTCTGGACGTTCTGGTCGAGGACTTCTCCAAGCATCCCTGGGCTGGCTTGCCCGTGACGCTGACGCTGAGCGCCACGGACGCCGTCGGCCAGACCGGCGCCAGCCCGCCCGAGAGCCTGATCCTGCCCGGCCGGCGCTTCTACAATCCGATAGCCGCGGCGCTTGTCGAGCAGCGGCGCGACCTGCTCTGGAACGCGCAGAACGCGCCGCGTGTCGTTCAGGTGCTGCGCGCTGTGACCTGGCGACCCGAATCGCTGTTCCGCAACAAGCCCGCCTACCTGTCGACCCGGATCGCGATCCGCCGGCTTGATCGCGCGGCCACGACCGAGAACAACGCTGCACAGGTCGAGGAGGTGGCAGAGATGCTGTGGCGCGTCGCGCTGCTTCTCGAGGAGGGCAGCCTCGGCGACGCCGCCGAGCGTCTGGCCCGCGCCAAGGAGCGGCTGCAGGAGGCGCTGCGAAGCGACGCCAGCGACGAGGAGATCGCGCAGCTGATGGACGAGTTGCGCCAGGCGACCCGCGACTACATGCAGCAGCTGGCCGAGGAGGCGATCCGCAACGGCGAGCAGCAGCAGGCCGAGGCTCCGCCGCCGGGCCAGACGATGACCCAGGACCAGATCCAGGAACTGATGGACCGGATCCAGGAGTTGAGCGAGCAGGGCCGTCGCGCCGAGGCCGAGGCGTTGCTGGAAATGCTGCAGCAGATGCTCGAGAACATGGAGATGCAGATGGCCCAGGGGGGCCAGGGCCAGCAGGGCCAGCCCGGTCAGGGCGAGCAGTCGATGCAGGACTTCGGCGACGCGCTGCGCGAGCAGCAGGACCTTGCCGACGAGAGCTTCCAGGAGTTGCAGCGCCAGTTCCGCGAGGGTCGCGGCATGGACGAAAGCGGCGAGTCCGAGGGCGAGAACCGTGGTCGGGGCGGCCCCGACCGGCGAGGAACTCGCCCGCCGCCAGGAGGCGCTGCGCGACCTGATGGAGCAGCTGCAGCAAGGGATGCCCGGCGAGGCTGGCGAGGCTGCGCGCGAGGCGCTGCGCGATGCCGAGCGCAGCATGGGCCAGGCTGGCGAGGACCTGCGCGAGGGGGATACCTCGGGAGCGCTCGACCGCCAGGCCGAGGCGATCGACAACCTGCGCGAGGGCATGCGCGAGATGGCGCGCGACATGCGGGAGGCCGAGAACGAGGCGCGCGGCGGGCAGCCCGGCGAGAACGGCGAGGCCACGGCAGACGGGCGCAACGACCCGCTTGGACGCCCGCTCGGCTCGCAGGGCAATTTCGGGACCAACGAGAACATGCTGCCCGGCGCCGACGCCCGCGCCCGCGCCCGCGCGCTGCTCGACGAGATCCGGCGCCGCTCCGGCGAACAGGCGCGGCCGCAGCTCGAATTGGACTACCTTCGTCGCCTGCTCGACCAGTTCTGACGGCCCGAAGGCACAGAGGGCGCGCGTGGGACGGCCAATCCGGCCGCCATGGCCCCGAACGTCGTAGGCCAAGCCCTCGCCAGCGCGAGCCCCCTGCGCGGCGACGCGCGATCCGCGCCGCCGAGGGGATTCGATTCAGGCGGGCTCGTCGCAGCCGCCCACCCCGATTGGCTGCCAAGGACGGACGGGTCGCGCCGCAAACCTGCGCAGCAGGCCGGGGCGCGCGAAGCGTCAGCCGCCGGGTCCGTCGGACCCCGCCCGCAGCGGCCCGATGCGCGCCTCAACCCAGTCCCGGCCGGCATCGATCTGCGCGACATAGACCGCCAGCGCCGGTCCCGCCGACGGCGCCGCCGCGCTCAGGTCGGCAGCGCGCAGGTAGACGCCGATCCCCAAGGCCGCCAGCGCGACCGGAAGCAGAAAGCCAGCGACCGCGGCGACGCCGCCGCGTCGCGTGGGCGGCGGTGCCGTGGGCGGCTTTCGCGTGGACGCGGCGCGCGGGCGCAGCGGCGTCGCCGGCGCAGCGGCGACGTCAGGCGCATCGACCGGCGCCAATGCGGCAGGCGCGGACGCGGCTGGCGCGGGTCCGGCGGATGCCGACGCGGTAGGCGCCGACGCGACAGGCTCCGGTCCAGGCGCGTCCGTCTCGAGCCGGAGATCGGCTCGACGGGTTGCGGGGAAGGCGATCGGCGGAGGCGGAGGCTCGCGCCGCGTCGCGGGCGCATCGGTCCGCGAGCCATCATCGGATGCCGGGCGGTCGTCCTCCGCCGACGCCGGCTGCGACCAGCGGGTCTCGAGCCGCGCGATGATCTGCTCCTCGCTCAGCCGCTCGGGCGCCGGCGAGGCCGGTCGCGCAAACCAGCGCGTGTGGCAGGCGCTGCATTGCACGTGGCTGCCGCCGGAGGGCACCGCATCGTCTTTCACGACGTAGATCGCGCCGCAACTCGGACAGGTCAGGCGCATCTCGGCCTCGCGTCGGGAATGTCCAGTCGCCTCCCGAATCGCCGGGGGCAGACCCGTTCTAGCGGCCGGCCCCCCTCATTCCAAGCGGCGCGGCGGCCGGGCGGTTGCGTCCGCCCGACCGCCGGGTATAACGCGCGCCAGCGGCGTTGGAGGACCCAGGTGATCGAGTTCGAGCAGGCGTGCTTCAGCTACGGGTCCAGGACCATCCTGCGCGACGTGACGCTGACGCTCCCGCCTGGATCGTTCCACATCGTCGTCGGGCCTTCCGGCTCGGGGAAGTCGACGCTGCTGCGGCTTTGCAGCCTCGATCTCGCGCCCGACACCGGCCAGGTGCGGCACTACGGTCGGGTAATCCCGCCACGCAGCCGCAACGCCGTCGCCGACCTGAGAAGGACCATCGGCATCGTGAACCAGTCCTGCGAGTTCATCGAGCACCTGCCGGTGATCGAGAACATCGCGCTGCCGCTCCGGATCAGCGGCGTCGGCGTCGAGACCCGCGCTGAGGACCTGCAGGCGCTGCTGGAGTGGGTCGACCTGACCGACCGCGTCTCGGCGATGCCCTGCGAGCTGTCGGGAGGCGAGCGGCAGCGCGCCGCGCTGGCGCGCGCGGTGATCCTCAGCCCCGAGATCATCCTCGCCGACGAGCCGACAGGCGACGTCGATCCGGACATGGCGCTGCGGCTGCTGACGCTGCTGGTGGAACTCAACCGCATGGGCAAGACCGTGCTGATCGCGACCCACGACATGAACCTGATCCGCGCCGCGCGCGACCTAGCGCCGGTCGAGGTGCTCCGGATGGCCAAGGGCAGGGTGAGCCCGGCCGGAGACATCTCTTGACGCGCGCGCCGAGCCTTGCCGCCCGACTCGCGCCGGGACGCCGTGGACCGGCTGCAGCGGCCGGCTGCGTCGCGGCGACGCTCGCCTTCTTCGCGACGCTGGCGCTGGCGCTGGCGCTGGCGTCGGGGCGGCTGGCGGACGAATGGTCGGCGGAGCTTGCGGGCGCCGCGACACTGCAGGTCGATGCCGCCGGCGAGGCCGTCGAGACCCAGACCCGCGCCGCGCTCGAGGTGCTGCGCACGACGCCGGGCGTGCTGTCGGTGCGGATCATCGAGGTCGACGAGCAGCGCGCGCTGCTGGCGCCCTGGTTCGGCGCCGAGGCGGCGCTTGACGCGCTGCCGCTGCCGCTGCTGATCGAGGTGCAGGCGGACCGCGAGACGCTGGACCGCGATGCGCTGACCGCGCGGCTGGCCGCCGAGGCCCCCGGCGCCGTCTACGACGACCACGCGGCCTGGCGCGCGCCGCTGGTCGCCTCGGCGCATCGGCTGCGCGCCTTCGGTCTTGCCGCCTTCGCGGCGCTGGCGCTGGTCCTCGGCGCGACGACCGCGGTCGCGGCGACCGCTGCGGTCGCAGGCGCCGGGCCCGCGATCAGGACGCTGCGGCTGGTCGGCGCGCGAGATGCGCTGATCGGGTCGGCCTACACGCGCCGCGTCAGCTTTCATGCCGCGGTCGGCGCGCTGGTCGGCGCGGCGCTTGGCGCGGCGCTGGCGGCGCTGCTGCCCGCCGGCGACGAGGCCGGGTTCTTCCTGATCGGGATCCGCTTCGTCGGCTGGCAATGGCTGGCCCCGCTGCTGGCGGCGGCCGTCTTTGCGGGAACGGGCTGGGTCGCGGCGCGGATCGCGGCGCGCCGGGCGCTGCGCAAGTGGAGCTGAGACGCCGATGATGCTGCGCCTGCGCTCGCTCCTCTTCGACCTCGCGATGTACGGGCTGATGCTGATCCTCGGCATCCTCTGCGCCCCGATGGCGCTGTGGTCGGTCGACGGCGCCTATCGGTCGGTGAAGCTCTACTGCCGGACCGTGCTGTGGCTGCTGGAGCGGATCTGCGGCCTGCGCGTCGAGGTCCGCGGCCCGGTCCCGACCGGCGAGGTCGTCGTCGTCGCCAAGCACCAGTCCTTCCTCGACATCCTCGTGCTGACCGACCGGCTGCCGCGGCCGAAGTTCATCATGAAGCGCGAGCTGAAATGGGCGCCGATCTTCGGGCTCTACGCGATGCGGATCGGCTCGACGCCGGTCAACCGCGGGGCGAAGTCGAAGGCGATGAAGGACATGGTCGCCCATATCGAGAAGGGCCGGGCCGAGCCGCGCCAGCTGGTGATCTATCCGCAGGGCACCCGGGTCCTGCCCAGCGCCTATCTGCCCTACAAGGTTGGCGCCGGCGTGCTCTACCAGCGGTTCGGCGACCCCGCGGTGCTGGCCGCGACCAATGTCGGCGTGTTCTGGGCCCGCCGCAGCCCTTACCGCAGGCCGGGCCTCGCGGTCGTCGAGTTCCTCGAGACCGTGCCGCCGGGCCTGCCGATCACCGAGTTCATGGCGCGCGCCGAGACCGTGATCGAGGAGGCCTCGAACCGACTGATGCGCGAGGCAGGGTTCGAGACGCCGGCCCCGCCGGCCGGGGCCTGAGGCCGCGCGTCCCGGCTCAGCCGGCCAGCGCCTTCGACCCCATGTCGAGATACTTGCGCCGCCGCGCCTTGCGCAGCGCGTCCGGCTTCCTGCCGGAAACCTCGGCCAGCAGCTCGCCGATCGCCACGCCGACCCGGTCGATCGTCTCGCGCCGGTCGCGCTGGGCGCCGCCGCGCGGCTCCGGCACGATCCGGTCGATGACGCCGAGCGTCTTCAGGTCCTGCGCGGTCAGCCGCAGCGCCGCCGCGGCCTCCTTCATCTTCTCGGCGTCCTTCCACAGGATCGACGCGCAGCCTTCCGGCGAGATCACCGAATAGATCGAGTGCTCGAGCATCGCGACCCGGTCGGCGGTCGCGAAGGCGACGGCGCCGCCCGAGCCGCCCTCGCCGATCACGACCGAGACCAGCGGCACGCCGAGCGACAGGCACTTCTCCGTCGAGCGCGCGATCGCCTCGGCCTGGCCGCGCTCCTCGGCGCCCTTGCCCGGATAGGCGCCGGGCGTGTCGATCAGCGTGATCACCGGCAGGCCGAACCGGTCCGCCAGATCCATCAGCCGGATCGCCTTCCGGTAGCCCTCGGGCCGCGCCATGCCGAAGTTGCGCGCGATCCGCGAGCGGGTGTCGTTGCCCTTCTCGTGGCCGATCACGACGACCGGCCGGTCGTTGAACCGCGCGAGCCCGCCCATCACCGCATGGTCGTCGGCGAAGTTGCGGTCGCCCGCCAGCGGCGTCCATTCCGAGAACAGCGCCTCGATGTAGTCCTTGCAATGCGGCCGATCCGGATGCCGCGCGACCTGCGCCTTCCGCCAAGGATCGAGGTTCCTGTAAAGATCCTCGAGCAGCGTCAACGCCTTGCCGTCCAGCGCCGCCGCCTCCTGGGCCAGGTCGGTCTCGGGCGTCTTGCGCGCCATCGCGCGCAATTCCTCGGCCTTGCCTTCGATCTCGGACAGGCCCTTCTCGAAGTCGAGATAGTTCTGCATTCGGTCCCTCTCTGCGGGCTGGGCTGGTATATTGCCCGGGCCGAGCTATTTGCAACCTCTGCGGCGCTCTGCGGCAAGTGCGTCCGATTGTCCGGAAGGAGACCTCCTATGACCGGCCAGATGAGCCCGATCGAGATCGTCGATGCGCCCGCGCGCAGGCTCCTGAGCATGCCCCACCGCGGACCCTACGCCGGGATCGGCGCGACGTTCGGAAGACTGGCTGACCAACTCGCCGAGACCGGCTTGCGCGGCCAGGCTGGCGAACTGGTCGCGATCTATCTCGACGACCCGGAGGCGACGCCGCCCGGAGCGCTGCGCGCCCACGCAGGCGTCACCGTCAGCGAGAAGGCCCCCTGCCCGCCGGGGTTGCACGAAGTCCGCGCCCCCGGCGGACGCTGCGCGAAACTGCGGGTGACTGGGCCGCATGTGCTGCTTGCCGACGCACATCGCCGGATCCTCGACGCAGTCGGCGCGGCCGAGGACATGGAGCCGGCCGATGCGCCGGTCTTCGAGGTCTATCGCAACACGCCCCGGAACGCCGCGCCCGAGGATCTCGTCACAGACATCCTCGTGCCGCTCGCCTGAGCGGGTTTCAGGGCAGGACCGCGGCCGTCAGCACCGGCCCCATCCGCTCGCGCTGAACGATGACGGCGATTCCCGCGTCTCCGACGACATTCATCGAAAATTCGGCCTCGGACCGGCCGTCCCAGCGCGCCAGCCGGATCCACTCGGTGACGACGTTAGTGTAGTCGATCTCATGACCCGCGTTCTCGCCGCCGGCGATGAAGACCATGCCGCCGGGGACAAAGCGCACGAGGAATACGTCACAGGGTCCCGCAGCCGCCGTGTTGCGCGGTCCGAGGCTTACGTCGAGCACGTTCCCCTCGCGCGAGATGTCGAGTTCGGCTCCCTCGGGCGTCTCCAGATGTTGTTCGACCAGATCGTGCACCCGCTCGTCCGAGCCGATCACCCGGTCCGTCCCCTGCACGATGACCTGCGGCGTGTAGAGCGACCGCTCGCGCGCGACCTTGGCATAGGCGCGCTGCCGCATCGTGTGCGCGGGGCTGCCGAAGGTGTCCACCCAGCCAAGATAGTCCCAGTAGTCGACGTGCAGCGCCAGCGCGATCACGTCGTCGCGGACCGCAAGCTCGGCCAGCAGCGCGTCGGCTGGAGGACAGGACGAGCAGCCCTGGCTGGTGAACAGCTCGACGACGACCGGAGCACGCCCTTCGGAGCCGGCGTCCGGAGCGCGCTGCGCCAGCGCGACGCCGGGCAAGCCGAACGCCGCAATGACAAGCATGACCTGAAGAATTCGCATCGGGCTCCCCGGGCTTGATCGCCAGCAGCACTAAACCCGCGCGCCGGGGGTGGCCAGTCAAGCCTTCGCGATCTTTGCAAGAAGCCGGCCGCTCGCCGCGCGGAGGCGGCTCGGGCGCCAGCTTCGACGCAGGTCCCGCGGCGGCCGCGCCAGCGGGCGAAAGCGCCTCCGCCTGCCGGTCACGGCGTCGCGAACACGACCTCGCCCGAGACCGGGTCGGTGACGCCGAGATCGCCGCCGAGGTCCTCGAGCATGTCCCGCAACCCGTCGAGCGTGCCGATCATCGCCGGTCGGGCCGCGGCCAGCCGGTCCATGCTCTCCCATTCGCCGACAAGGCAGAAGCTGCGATCGCCGGTGCGGATCAGCCGGGCGCCCACGAAGCCCGGCCAATCGGAAGCGATCTTCCGGTGCGCCGCGATGAAGTCGTCCTCTCGACCGGGCCTGGTGCGGAACCTCACCACATTCATCGCGGTCATGGCGCCGCCCTTGCGGCCGTCGAGGCCGCACTTTGCTGGATGCGCATCCTTACCCCTCCCGGGCGCAGGGTTCGTCCGCGCTGCGTCCTCGGGCCAGGTGCGCCCACGACCCTGGTCCGGGCACTCAGAAAGGCGCGTGACGCTGGGATGATACGCCCGCGCGCAGCCTTCGTCGCGAAGAAACGCGAGAGTCGCTGGTTTGCGGCGCGCCATTCCGGCAATATCCGCGTCCGAGCAGCCGGGCGGCGGCAGACGGCGCATCGGAACAGTCGGCGCCGCAGCGCCCGGGCGGGCGCGATGTGCGCGACCCGCCCCGGCGGTCGGGATCAGGCGGCGCGACCGGCGAGGTCGCGCAGCACGTAGTGCAGGACGCCGCCGTGCTCGACGTATTCGATCTCGATCGCCGTATCGATGCGGCACCGCAGCTCGATCGTGCGCTCGCGGCCATCGGCATAGGAAATCGTGCAAGGCGCCATCGCCAGCGGCTTCAGGTCGCCCTCCAGCCCGGAGATCGAGAACGTCTCGTCGCCCTTCAGCTCCAGCGACTTGCGGTTGTCGCCGTTGGTGAACTCGAACGGGATCACCCCCATGCCGACGAGGTTCGAGCGGTGGATGCGCTCGAAGCTCTCGGCGATCACCGCCTTGACGCCGAGCAGCGCGGTGCCCTTGGCCGCCCAGTCGCGCGACGATCCGGCGCCGTACTGCTCGCCGCCGATGATGACCAGCGGCACGCCCTGCTCCTGCCAGGCCATCGCCGCGTCGTAGATCGACATCTGGCTGCCGTCCGGACCCTTGGTGTAGCCGCCTTCGACCCCGTCCAGCATCTCGTTCCTGATGCGTATGTTGGCGAAGGTGCCCCGCATCATCACCTCGTGGTTGCCGCGCCGCGAGCCGTAGGAGTTGAACTCGCGCAGCGGCACCTGGCGCTCGACCAGGTACTGTCCGGCCGGCGTCGTCTCCTTGAACGATCCGGCCGGCGAGATGTGGTCGGTCGTGACCATGTCGCCCAGAATCGCCAGTTCTCGGGCGCCGACGATATCAGAAATCACGCCAGGTTCGGGCGACATATCCTTGAAGTAGGGCGGATTCTGGACGTAGGTCGAACTCGGCGGCCAATCATAGGTTTCGCTGTCCGTGGTCTCGACCGAGCGCCACTTGTCGTCGCCCTTGAAGACGTCCGCATACTTCTCCCGGAAGCTAGCGCGCGTCACGGTCTTCTCGACCAGATCGGCGATCTCCTTCTGGCTCGGCCAGATGTCCTTCAGGTAGACGGGATTGCCGTCCCTGTCCTTGCCGAGCGGGTCCTTCGAGATGTCGACGTTCATGTCGCCGACCAGCGCGTAGGCGACGACCAGCGGCGGCGAGGCGAGGTAGTTCGCGCGCACGTCCGGGCTGATCCGGCCCTCGAAGTTGCGGTTGCCCGACAGGACCGAGGTCGCGATCAGGTCGTTGTCGCTGATCGACTGCGAGATCTCCGGCGCAAGCGGCCCGGAATTGCCGATGCAGGTCGTGCAGCCGTAGCCGACCAGGTTGAACCCGATCGCGTCGAGATCCTCCTGCAACTCGGCGGCCTCCAGATAGGCCGAGACGACCTGGCTTCCCGGCGCCAGCGAGGTCTTGACCCAGGGCTTGCGGTTCAGACCGAGCGCCCGCGCCTTGCGCGCGACGAGGCCCGCGCCGATCATCACGTAGGGGTTCGACGTGTTGGTGCAGGACGTGATCGAGGCGATCACGATCGAGCCGTCATGCAGTTGGAACGTCTCGCCGTCCATCCGCACGAAGGCCCGCCGGTGATGGCCGGTGTCGCCCGGGATGTCGACCGGCTCCGGCGCGCCGCCCTCGGCCTCCCAGCGGATCTCGGCCGTCGGCGTCACGTCCTTGCCCTCGCGCACGCCGTTCACGTAGTCGCCGAACGCCTTCGCCGCCTTGTCGAGCGCGATGTAGTCCTGCGGCCGCTTCGGGCCCGAGATCGCCGGGACGATCGTGCCCATGTCGAGGCTCAGCGTGTCGGTGTAGACCGGCGCGTAGCTCTCGTCGCGCCACATGCCGTTTGCCTTGGCATAGGCCTCGACCAGCGCGATCCGGTCCTTCTCGCGGCCGGTCATCTCGAGATAGCGCAGCGTCTCCTGGTCGATCGGGAAGAAGCCGCAGGTCGCGCCGTACTCGGGCGCCATGTTCGCGATCGTCGCGCGGTCGGCCAGCGGCAGGTGGTCGAGGCCCGCGCCGTAGAACTCGACGAACTTGCTGACGACGCCCTTCTTGCGCAGCATCTCGACGACCTTCAGCACCAGGTCGGTGCCGGTCGTGCCCTCCATCATGCGCCCGGTCAGCTCGAAGCCGACCACCTCGGGGATGAGCATCGAGATCGGCTGGCCCAGCATCGCGGCCTCGGCCTCGATGCCGCCGACGCCCCAGCCGAGCACCGCCGCGCCGTTGACCATCGTCGTGTGGCTGTCGGTGCCGACCAGCGTGTCGGGATAGGCGACCGTCACGCCCTCCGGATCCTCGTCGGTCCAGACCGTCTGCGCCAGGTATTCGAGGTTCACCTGGTGGCAGATGCCGGTGCCGGGCGGCACGACGCGGAAGTTGTTGAACGCCTTCTGGCCCCATTTCAGGAACGTGTAGCGCTCGATGTTGCGCTCGTACTCGCGGTCGACGTTCATCTGGAACGCGCGCGGGTTGCCGAATTCGTCGATCATCACCGAGTGGTCGATCACGAGGTCGACCGGGTTCAGCGGGTTGATCTTCTGCGCGTCGCCGCCGAGCCCGATGATCCCGTCGCGCATCGCAGCGAGGTCGACGACCGCCGGCACGCCGGTGAAGTCCTGCATCAGCACCCGCGCCGGGCGATAGGCGATCTCGCGCGGGTTCTTGCCGCCCATCTCCGCCCAGTCCGAGAAGGCGCGGATGTCGTCCTGGCTGACCGTCTTGTCGTCCTCGAAGCGCAGCATGTTCTCGAGCACGACCTTAAGCGCGGCCGGCAAACGACTGAAATCCCCCAGACCCGCGGCCTCGGCCGCCTCGATCGAGTAATAGGCGTATTCCTTGCCCCCGACGTTCAGGCTGCGGCGTGTCTTGGCTGAATCGGTTCCGACGAAAACGGTCATCTGGCCTCCGGGCTCCTGGCTGGGACGGAAAGAGTTGGCACTTGGTATGGCGCATCCGCCCTTGGCTCGCAAGGGTGGCGGCTGCAAAAAGCATACCGTCGTATACCGAATTTACTCCGTATGTGCAAGCCCGATCGAGCCGCCTTCCTTCGACCCCGGCGATCGGCTATGCCCGCGCGATGACGCTGACCGTCGAAGCCCTGGGCTGCGCCCGCTCCGGCCGCGCGATCCTGCGCGACGTCGGGTTCACGCTGGCCGAGGGCTCGGCGCTGCTGCTGCGCGGCCCGAACGGCGCCGGCAAGTCCACGCTGCTGCGCGCGCTGGCCGGACTGCTGCCGCTGACAGCCGGCGCCGCGCGGCTCGACGGGATCGACCTCGCCCGCGACCCGGACGGCTGGTGCGAGCGCATCGCCTATGCCGGCCATCTCGACGCGGTGAAGCCGCAGCTCGGCGTCGCCGAGAACCTCGCGTTCTGGGCGGCGCTCGCCGGCGCGCAGCCCGGGGCCGTCGCGGCGGCGCTGGCGGCGTCGGGCCTCGCTTCGCTGGCCGACCGGCCCGCCTGGACCTGCTCGGCCGGCCAGAAGCGCCGGCTCGGCCTCGCGCGGCTGCTGCTCGCGCCCCGGCGGCTCTGGCTGCTCGACGAGCCCACGGTCTCGCTCGACGCCGAGGCCGTCGCGGCCTTCGCGGGCCAGGTCCGCGCGCATTGCGCGGCGGGCGGCCTCGCGGTGATCGCGACCCATGTCGACCTCGGGCTTCCGGACGCCGACGTGCTGAACCTCGCCCCGCTGGCCCCGGCCCGGATCGGCGACGCCAGCGACGACCCGTTCCTCGCCGGGCCGATGGCATGAGCGTCGCCCGCGCGGTGCTCGCGCGCGAGCTGCGCCTCGCGCTGCGCTCGGGCGGCGGCGCCGGGCTCGGCCTTGCGTTTTTTTTGATCGTCGTGCTGCTGATGCCGTTCGGCTTCGGCCCGGAGCCCGCGCTGCTGGCGCGCGCCGCGCCCGGCGCGCTCTGGATCGCGGCGCTGCTCGCCTGCCAGCTGTCCCTCGACCGGATGTTCCAGGCCGACGCCGAGGACGGCGCGCTCGACCTGCTGGCGCTGTCGCCGGCGCCGCTGGCGGCGCTGGTCGCGCTGAAGGCGCTGGCGCACTGGCTGACCACCGGCCTGCCGCTGGTCGTCGCGGCGCCGCTGCTCGGCGTCACGCTCGGCCTGCCGGGGCCCGCCTATCCGTGGCTCGTCGCGAGCCTCGCGATCGGCACGCCCGGCCTCAGCTTTCTCGGCGCGATCGGGGCCGCGGTCACGGTCGGGCTGCGCCGCGGCGGGCTCCTGCTGTCGATCCTGGTCCTGCCGCTCTACGTCCCGAGCCTGATCTTCGGCGCGCGCACGGTCGCCGATGCGGCCGAAGGCGGCGACCCGGCGACGGCGCTGCTGCTCCTCGCCGGCCTCAGCCTCGGCATCGTCGGGCTCGCCCCCTTCGCCGCCGCGGCCGCGCTGCGCGTGAACCTGCGCTGATCGCAGAGACGCGCTAGGCGCTGTCGACGATCTTCCAGTACGAGTCCTTGCGAGTCACGCGGCCGTCGCGGAAGCTGTAGAAGTCGCACCCCCTGACTTCCAGCCGCCGCCCGTCCCGGTTCGTGCCCGTCAGCGTCCACTTCGAGATGCCGGTCTGCCGGTCCGCGTCGACGAAATGCTCCGCGTCGCCGTAATGGACGTCCGGAAGCCCCTCGAACCGCGACTCCAGTCCCCGGCGCACCGCCTCGGCCCCTTCCATCCGGGCGCCCCAGGGATCCGGCCCCCGCGGCATTTCCAGCACGGCGTCCTCGGCGAAATACGCCATGATCCCGTCGAGGTCATGCGCGTTGAACGCCGCGCACAAGCCGGCCAGGTTGTCCCGGATGTCGTCCATGTCGGTGTCCATGTTGGTGTCCTCCCCTGCCCCGGCCTCTGCCAGCCGCAGGCGCTTTCGGGCCGCTCGGCCCGGCGCGGGGCCGAAGGCGCTTTCCGCGCCCGGCCGTGCACGGTAAGCCTACCGCAAATCGCGGGAGCCATCATGGAAATCGTTTCGACGTCCGTCTATGTCGGTCCGAACGTCTACGCCAAGCAGCCGCTGATCCGGCTGACCGTCGACCTGCACCGCCGCGCGCAGATGCCGGTCTCCGAGGTGGCCGACCGCGTCGCCGGCCCGCTCCGCGAGGTCCTGCCCGCGCTCGCGCCGCGGCTCGACGCTCTGGTCGCCGACCCCGCCGCCCGGCTCGGCGACCTGATGGCCGAGGTCGCGCTCGCGCTGATGAACCATGCCGGCGCGCCGGCCGCGACCGCCTTAACCCGGCCCGCCGCGCACCCGGACGAGATCGAGGTCCTCTACGGCTACGAGAGCGACGAGGTCGGGCTCGAGGCCGGCGACGTCGCGCGCGCGATCCTGCTCGAGCTGATCTCGCCGCCCGAGGACGTCGACCCGCTCGACCTGCGCGACCTCGTCGCGGACTTCGACGACTACGCCGGCCGGCGCGCGCTCGGCCCCACGGCGCTGGCGCTGGTCCAGGCCGCCGAGGCGCGCGACATCCCCTGGGCGCGGATGAACGACGCCAGCATGATCCTGCTCGGCCAGGGCCGGCACGCGAAGCGGATCGAGGCGGCGCTGACCAGCGGCACCTCGCACATCGCCGTCGAGATCGCGTCCGACAAGGAGCTCTGCACGCGCCTCCTCGGCGATCTCGGCCTGCCGGTGCCCCAGCAGCGCTCCGTGCGCTCGCCCGCCGACGCCGTCCGAGCGGCCGAGCGCATCGGCTATCCGGTCGTCGTGAAGCCGGTCGACGGCAACCACGGCCGCGGCGTCGCGGTCGACCTGACGACGCCCGCCGAGGTCGAGGCCGCCTTCGAGACCGCCGAGGGCGAGGGCTCGGGCGTCGTCGTCGAGAGCATGATCGCCGGCGACGACCACCGCCTGCTCGTCGTCGGCGGCAGGCTCGTCGCCGCCGCGCGCCGGATGCCGGGCCACGTGACCGGCGACGGAAGCCACAGCGTCGCCGAGCTCGTCGAGATCGTGAATTCCGACCCGCGCCGCGGCGCCGGGCACGAGAACATGCTGACCCGGATCGAGCTCGACGCGGTCGCGCACGGGATGCTCGCCGAGCGCGAGATGACCCCCGACAGCGTGCCCGCCGCCGGCGAGGTCGTCTACCTGCGCCGGACCGCGAACATCTCGACCGGCGGCACCGCGATCGACGTGACCGACGTGATCCACCCCGACAACCGGCTGATGGCCGAGCGGGCGATCCAGGGCGTCGGCCTCGACATCGGCGGCGTCGATTTCCTCAGCCCCGACATCACGCAGAGCTGGCGCGACGCCGGCGGCGCGATCTGCGAGATCAACGCCGGCCCCGGCATGCGGATGCACATCGCGCCGTCGGAAGGCCAGGGCCGCGACGTCGGCGGCGCGGTAATGGACATGCTGTTCCCGACCGGCGCGCCGTCGCGCATTCCGATCGCGGCGCTGACCGGCACCAACGGCAAGACCACGACCGCGCGGATGCTCGCGCATGTGCTGAAGATGGCCGGCCGCGTCGTCGGCCAGACCTCGACCGACGCCGTCTATGTCGACGGCAACATGACGGTGAAGGGCGACATGACCGGGCCCGCCTCGGCCCGGATGGTGCTGCGCGACCCCAGCGTCGACATCGCCGTGCTCGAGACCGCCCGCGGCGGCATCGTCCGCGCCGGGCTCGGCTACGACTTCTGCGACGTGGGCGCGGTCCTGAACGTCTCCTCCGACCATCTCGGCCTCGGCGGCGTCGACACGGTGGCGCAGCTCGCCGAGGTCAAGCGCCTCGTCGTCGAGGTCGCCAAGAACACCGCGGTCCTCTCCGCCGACAACGAGCACACGCTGAAGATGGCCGCCCACACGCCGGCGCGCCACATCTGCTACGTGACCCGCAACCCCGACAACGCGCTGGTGCGCGCGCATATCCGGCTCGGCAAGCGCGCGGTCGTGCTCGAGCGCGGCGTCAACGGCGAGCAGATCTCGATCTACGACAATGGCGGGCAGATCCCGCTGATCTGGACCCACCTGATCCCGGCCACGCTCGAGGGCAAGGCGCTTCACAACGTCGAGAACGCGATGTTCGCGGCCGCGATGGCCTATGCGCTCGGCCTTAGCCTCGACCAGATCCGCAACGGCCTTCGGACCTTCGACAACACGTTCTACCAGTCGCCCGGCCGGATGAACGTCTTCGACGAGCACGGCTTCCGCGTGATCCTCGACTACGGCCACAACGAGGCCGCGGTCGGCGCGATGGTCGATCTCGTCGAGCGGCTGAACCCGCTCGGAAGCCGTATCGTCTGCGTCACCTGCCCCGGCGACCGGCGCGACGAGGACGTGCGCGCGATCGCCCGCGCCGTCGCCGGCCGGTTCGACCACTACTACTGCCACAGCGACGACGACCCACGCGGCCGAACCACGACCGAGATCCCCGAGATGATCCGCTCCGAACTGATGGCCAGCGGCGTCGCCGAGGACGCGATTACGATCGCCGAAAGCGAGGCCGCCTCGCTGCAGATGGGCCTCGAGGCCGCGCGGCCGAACGACCTGCTGCTGGTGTTCTGCGACGCAATCACGCGCTGCTGGAAGCAGATCATCTACTTTCGCCCGGCCGAGGCCGCCGCCCCGCCCGAGCCCGCACGGGTACTGGCCGCCTCCGGATTCGAGGTGCCCGAAGGCTACGTGCTGGTCAGCGACGACCGCGGCGTGCGCATCGCCCCGGAGGGGCGTGACACAAAAGCGGCCCCGGAGGGGCGTGACACAAAAGGCGCCTCCGAGGGGCTGGATCTCGCCGCCGCGCGGCAGGGCCGTGGCGATGCCGCCGCGCCGGAGGATCCGGCTCCCAGATGACGCAGACGCACCCCCGGCTGGCGGTGATCGGCGGCCGGCTCGAGGATAACAACGCCGAGGTCTACGGCGCGATGCACGCGCTGTCGGGCGGGCGCATCCTCGTGTTTCCCACCGCCTCCTCCGAGCCGGTCGAGGTCGCCGAGGAGACCGTCGCCGCCTTCCGCGCCCACGGATTCGCCGCCGAGACCGCGCCGCTGCATGACGGCCCCGGCGGAACCGGCGCCGACGACCCGGCGCTGGCCGCCGCGATCCGCGAGGCCGGCAGCGTCTTCTTCACCGGCGGCGACCAGGCGAAGATCACCGCGGCCCTCGCCCCGGCAGGCCGCGAGACCGCGGCGCTGGCCGCGATCCGCGCGACCCAGGCGGCGGGCGGGCTGCTGGCCGGATCGAGCGCCGGCGCGGCGATGATGTCGGCGCGGATGCTGCTCGGCGGCACCTCGCTCGAGGCGCTGGTCCACGGCGTGACGGAGGACCCGGAGAGGCCGGGCCTGCTGGTCGGCGACGGCCTCGGCTTCTTCCCCTTTGGTCTCGTCGACCAGCACTTCATCAAGCGTGGCCGGCTTGGCCGGCTCGTCGTCGCGATGACCGCCGCGGGCCTGCGCCGCGGCTTCGGCATCGACGAGAACACCGCGCTGATCGTCGAGAACGGCCGGGGCCGCGTCTGCGGCGAATACGGGATGATGCTCGTCGACCTCGCCGGCGCCGAGGTCGACCCGGCCGGCGGCGCCTGGCGCGACTTCCGTCTCTCCTACCTCGACGCCGGCGACAGCATCGACCTCGCGCGCTTCCGCCCCGTCCCCGGCCCGGCCAAGCGCAGGGTCCGCAAGCCTGAGCGCGCCTACCGCGCCCCCGCCCTGTCGCGGCGCAACGCCTTCGGCGCCTATGCGCTCTACGACCTGATGGCCCGCCTCGTGCTCGGCGACCCCGACTGCTACCGGACCGACGCCGCCAGCGCCTTCGACGCACGCAGCGGCGTCAACGTCACCGTCGCACTGGCCCGCCGGCCGGGCCGCACCCGCGCGCTGATCGCGACGCCGCCCGAGGGACTGCGCATGACCGGCATCGACTTTCGTTGCTCGATCACGTCCGAGCGGCTCAGCGCGACCCGGATCCGCGAGCGCATCGGCCGTCCCGCGCGCAGCTTCGGCATGACGCCGAACCCGGACGCACGCATCGTGCTGCTCGGCTCGTCGCCGCTCTCGGCCGACCCCGCGATGATGGCCGCCGTGCTGCCGCTGATCGGCCAGGGCCCGATCGGCGTCGTCGCCTCCGCCTCGGCCGAGCCCCGCCGCGCCGCGCGCGAGCACGTGGACCTGCTCGAAGGCCTCGGCGTCCAGGCCGTCGGCATCGGCGTGACGATCGACACAGTCGACTACGCAGGCCAAGACCCGGACCTGCTCGAACGCGTCGCGGGGATGCGCGCGATCCTCTTCTGCGGCGGCAACCAGATCCGGCTCGTCGAGACGCTGCTCCACCGCGGCGAGGAAAGCGCGTTCCTGCGCGCCATCGCCCGCGCCCACGCGCAGGGCGCTCCGCTGATCGGGGCCAGCGGCGCCGCCTCGGCGCTGTCGGGCGTGATGATCGCCGGCGGCTCGTCGTCCGAGGCGCTGCGCTACGGCGTCGCGTCGGACGTCGGCCGGCGCGGCCTCGCGATCCAGGAGGGGGTCGGCCTCTTCGGCGGCGGCATCGTCGACCAGAACCTGATCGGCGGCGAACGGCTCGGCCGGCTGATCGTCGCCTGCGCCGAGGAGAACGAGCGCTTCGGCATCGGCGTCGCCGAGCACTCGGCCGCGATCTGGTCCGAGACCGAGGCCCGCATCACCGCCGCCGGCCGCCACGGCGTCGTGCTGGTCGAGGTCGACCCCGAGGCGCTGGCGCTGCACAACGACGCCTTCATCGCGAGCGGCGTGCGCGTGACCATGCTCGGTCCTGGCGACAGCGTCTGCCTGCGCGACCGCGCCGTCGCGCGCGCCGGCGACGCGCAGGCCGCGGCCGGGCTGCTCGACCGGATGCTCGCCACGCTCGGCGCGCAGGTCGGCGCCCGCGAGGGCGACGCCCGCCACCCGGACGGCGCCTGGGGCAGGCGCGGCGTGCGTCTGCGCATCCGTCCCGAGCCGGGCGCGCAGGCCGTCATCGACATCGAGACCCCGCGCGATGAGGTTTGAGGCCGCGCTTCCAGAGGCACGGGCAAGAAAGAAGGCGTCGCGAAGCCGCCTCCGATTCAGTCGTCTTCGGCGTGATCCGGCAGGTCGTCGAGCTTGGTCGACGCGAAGTCCTCAAGCTCGTCCTCGCTCATCGACTCGTACATCTGCCGCGACGCGCCCTGCAGGTCGCCCACCTTGGTCTCGCCGCGCTTGGCCGACAGCGCCGCGCCCGCCGCCCGCTGCTGCGCCTTCGATTTCGCCGGCATCGCGTCCTCCTCCATCCGTGTGACCCGGAACGCGGCAAGCCGACTTGCGGTTCCCGCGGCCCCGGTCCGCATCAGCCGTCGGCCGGCACGTTGGTCAGCCGGATCACCTCCGCGCCGGTCCGGTCGCTGGCGACGAGGCGGAGCGGCGGCCGAGGGCCGGCGAAGAACGGCTCGCCGCGAGCGAACAAGAGCCTCGCCATGCCGCCAGACCTTCCTCTCACGGCGCGCAAGTATGGCCCCTGCCGCCGCGGTGGGGAAGGGTAGCTCTGGCGCCGAAGCCGACGACAAGCCCCGCGACCGGAGGGATCCCGCGCGCTATGATCGCGCGATCCAGTCGTCCAACGGAGGGCAGCGAGATGCGGGGAAACTGCCATTGCGGGCGCGTCGAATGGACGCTGGACGCGCCGCCGAACTTGGTCACCGCCTGCAACTGCACGATCTGCCGCCGCTACGGCGCCCTCTGGGCCTACGGCCATTTCGGACAGGACGTCCACGCCTCCGGCGAGACGGTCGCCTACCGCCGGGCCGATGGCGGCGAAGTGGACTACCGCTTCTGCGCGCGCTGCGGCTGCGTCACGCCTACGTTGCGGCGCAGCCGCACGCGGACGGGCGGGTCTGGTCGGCCGTCAACCTGCGGCTGGTCGAGCCGGACCCGATCGCCGACCTGCCGATCGACCATCTCGACGGGCTCGCGAGCTTCGAGGACCTGCCGCGCGACGGCCGCCGCGTGCGCGACATGTGGTCCTGACGGAAACCTCCATGCCCGGCCATGAGATGATCCCCGATGTCTGAAGATCGCTCCCACCTCTGGCCCGGCGTCCCTCTCGCGCTCGGCTCGGCCGTCCTGTTCGGCGCGTCCGCCCCGCTCTCGAAGCTGCTGATCGGCGCAGTCGATCCGTGGCTGCTGGCGGGCGTCCTCTACATCGGCGCCGGCGTCGGGCTTGCCGCCGTGCATTGGGGCCGCCCGTTGATCGGCCTGCCCAGCCCCGAGGCGCAACTGCGGCGCGCGGACATGCCATGGCTCGCCGCCGTGATCGTCTTCGGGGGCCTGCTCGGGCCGTTGCTGCTGATGTTCGGCCTCGCCCGGACGACGGCCGCGTCCGGATCGCTGCTCCTGAACCTGGAGGGGCTCGCCACGATGGCGATCGCCTGGATCGTCTTCCGGGAGAACGTCGACCGGCGGCTGCTGGTCGGCGCGGGCGCGATCCTCGCCGGGGCGGTCCTGCTGTCGTGGGACGGGCATGCCCTGCGCCTCGACGCGGGCGGCCTCCTCATCGCCGCCGCCTGCCTGTGCTGGGGCATCGACAACAACCTGACGCGCAAGCTGTCCGCCGCCGACCCGGTCCAGATCGCGATGATCAAGGGCCTCGTCGCCGGATGCACGAACATCGCGCTCGCGCTCGCGCTCGGCGCCGCGCTGCCGGCGGCCGGCCTGATCGGCGCGGGCCTCGCAGTCGGCTTCCTCGGGATCGGCGTCAGCCTCGTCATGTTCATGCGCGGCCTGCGCCACCTCGGCACCGCACGGACGGGCGCCTACTTCTCGCTGGCGCCCTTCATCGGCGCGCTACTCGCCGTGATCGTCTTCGGCGACCCAGTCACCGCGAAGCTCGCGCTGGCCAGCGTACTGATGGCCCTGGGGCTGTGGCTGCACCTGTCGGAGCGGCATGACCACGTGCATGCGCACGAAGCGCTGGAACACGAGCACGTCCATATCCACGACGAACATCACCGGCATGCCCATGCTGGACCGGTGCGCGAGCCGCATTCGCACTGGCATCGCCACGCGCCGATGCGGCACAAGCATCCGCATTATCCCGACCTGCACCACCGGCACGGCCACAGCTGACGCCGCGGCCCCGCGCGCTCAGACGCCGAGGCACCAGCGCATGATCGCCTTCTGCGCGTGCAGCCGGTTCTCGGCCTCGTCGAACACGACCGAGGCCGGCCCGTCCATCACGGCGCTGGTCACCTCCTCGCCGCGATGGGCGGGCAGGCAGTGCATGAACAGCGCGTCGGACTTCGCGAGTCCCATCAGCGCCTCGTTGACCTGGTAGGGGCGCAGCTGGTTGTGGCGCCGCTCGCGCGTCGACTGGGCGTCGTGCATCGAGACCCAGGTGTCGGCGATGATCAGGTCGGCGCCCGCGACGGCCCGCGCCGGATCGCGCTCGATCGAGACCTGCACGCCCCGGCTGCGGGCGAACTCCATCGCCGCCGGGTCCGGGTCCAGCGTCTTCGGGCCGCTGAAGACGAAGTCGTAGCCGAACTGCCCGGCGCCGTGCAGGAACGACGCGCAGACGTTGTTGCCGTCGCCGGTCCAGACCACCTTGCGCCCGGCGATCGGCCCGCGCTTTTCCTCGTAGGTCATCACGTCGGCCATGATCTGGCACGGGTGGCTCGCATTGGTCAGCCCGTTGATCACCGGCACGCTCGCATGCTCGGCCAGCTCCTGCAGGGTCGCCGCCTCGAAGGTCCGGATCATGATCAGGTCGACGAAGCGCGACATCACCCGCGCGGTGTCGGCGATCGTCTCGCCGTGGCCGAGCTGCATCTCCGCGCCCGACAGCACGATCGTCTCGCCGCCCATCTGGCGCACGCCGACGTCGAAGCTGACGCGCGTCCGCGTCGACGGCTTCTCGAAGATCAGCGCGACGACCTTGCCCGCCAGCGGCTGCTCGTCGTCGGCCGCGCCCCGGCTGCGGCCGTCGCGGCTCCGCTTCATCGCCGCCGCCTGGTCGAGGATGGCCCGCAGCGCCTCCGGCGGCGCCGCGCTGATGTCGAGGAAGTGGTTCATGCGACCCGCTCCAGCCGCGCGGCGGCGGCGTCGAGCCGGCGCAACCCCTCGTCGACCTCGTCCGCGGTCAGGTTCAACGGCGGCAGCAGCCGCACGACGTTGTCGCCGCCCGGCACCGTCAGCACGTGCTCGGCGTAGCCGGCCGCGACGACGTCCGTGTTCGGGACCCGGCACTTCAGCCCCAGCATCAGCCCCGAGCCGCGCACGCCCTCGAACACGTCCGGATGGCTCGCGACCAGCCCTTCCAGCCCCTGGCGCAGCCGCCCGGCCGTGCGGCTGACCTCGTCGAGGAACCCGTCCTCGGTCATCATGTCCATCACCGCGCAGCCGACCGCGCAGGCGAGCGGGTTGCCGCCATAGGTGGAGCCGTGCGTGCCGGCGGTCATGCCCGCGGCCGCGGCCTCGGTCGCGACGCAGGCGCCGAGCGGGAAGCCGCCGCCGATGCCCTTCGCGACCGCCATGATGTCGGGCGTCATCCCGGCCCATTCATGCGCAAACAGACGCCCGGTCCGGCCCATGCCGCACTGGATCTCGTCGAAGATCAGCAGGATCCCGTGCTCGTCGGCGAGCGCCCGCAGGCCGCGCAGGCACTGCTCGGGGACCGGGCGGATGCCGCCCTCGCCCTGGATCGGCTCGATCAGGATCGCCGCCGTCTCCGGCCCGACCGCGGCCTTCAGCGCCTCGTGGTCGCCGAAGGGCACGTGGTCGAAGCCGGGCAGCAGCGGCCCGAACCCCTTGGTCAGCTTCTCCGACCCCGCCGCCGAGACCGTCGCCAGCGTCCGGCCGTGGAACGAGCCCTCGAAGGCGATGATGCGGTTGCGCTCCGGATGACCGTGGAAGTCGTGGAACTTTCGCGCCATCTTGATCGCGCATTCCATCGCCTCGGCGCCGGAATTGGTCACGAAGACCGTGTCGGCGAAAGTATGCGCGACCAGCCGCTCGGCCAGCGCCTGCTGGTTCGGGATGTGGTAGAGGTTCGACGTGTGCCAGAGCTTCTTCGCCTGCGCCTCCAGCGCCGCGACCAGCCTCGGATGCGCGTGCCCGAAGGCCAGCACAGCGATCCCGGCGCCGAGATCCAGATATCGCTCGCCCGCATCCGTCGTCAACCAGGGGCCCTGGCCTTCGACGAAGGTCAGCGGCGCGCGGGCGTAGGTCGGCAGAACGGGCGGGATCACGGGGGCCGTCTCCTGGATCGCAATGGCGGCCGCGAAAACGCCAATGCCCCACCGGCGGCCGCAACGGTGGGGCAATCGCGGCTTATTGTCGCAACGCAGGCCGCATGTCAAACCTCGCGGGCGCCCCCGCCTTGTAACCGGGCCGCCAGTGGTTACAATAGCGTGCTCGGGCCGCGCGTTATCGCGGCCGCATCCATTTCCTGCGAGAGCTTCCGACGGAGACCGCCCCGAATGTCCTGGAACGACGAACGCGTAGAGCTGCTCAAGACGATGTGGGCCGAAGGCAAGAGCGCCAGCCAGATCGCCAGGGAGCTCGGCGGCGTGACCCGCAACGCCGTGATCGGCAAGGTCCACCGCCTCGGCCTGTCGAACCGCAGCCCGAACGGCGATAGGATCGACGAGCCGGAGGCGTCCCCCGCCACGGCCCAGGCCGCGCCCGAGGCCGACCCTGCGGCAGAGGCCGCCGTCGGGACCGCGCCGGCCGAACCCGCGAGCCCGCGCGAGCCCGCCGCCGTGACGCCGCTGCGGCCCAAGCCCCCGATCGCGGGCCAGCCGCTGCCGCCGCAGCCCTCGGGCGCAGAGATCAGCCCCGAGGCGCTCGCAAACCTCGCCGAGGTCGCGAAGAAGGCGCGCAGGCTGAACCTGATGCAGCTCACGGAGCGCACCTGCAAGTGGCCGGTCGGCGATCCCGCGACCGACGACTTCTGGTTCTGCGGCCTGCCCACCGTGCCGGGCAAGCCCTATTGCGAGACCCATGTCGCCGTCGCCTTCCAGCCGATGTCGGCGCGGCGCGACCGGCGCGCCGGCGGAAGGTGAGGCTGTCTGCGCCGGTCCCGATCCTGCGCAGCTTCGACGGGACCCGCGCCTGCGAATTCTACCTCGACTTCCTCGGCTTCACGCTCGACCGGGAGCACCGCTTCGCGCCGGACCTGCCGCTCTACATGCAGATCCGCTGCGATGACGCCGTCTCGCACCTGTCCGAGCACCACGGCGACGCCCCGCCCGGCGAGCGCGTCCGCATCGCGACCGATGACGTCGCCGCGCTCTGCCGCGAACTGACCGCCCGCGCCTATCCGTTCGCCCGGCCGGGCCTGCAGGACCAGCCCTGGGGCCAGCGCGAACTGCGCGTCACCGACCCGTTCGGCAACGGCCTCGTCTTCTGGCAGGACATCCCCGGCGCCTGACGTCCTTGCCGCGCCGCTGCGGCTTGCCTTGCTTCCATATTTCCAGTATTCCTGAATTATGGAAAAGACTCGCGCCCTCGCCTCCCTCTCCGCGCTCGGCCAGGACACCCGGCTCGACGTGTTCCGCCTGCTGGTCCGCGCCGGCGCTACCGGCATGCTCGCCGGCGAGATCGGCGCCGCGCTCGACGTGCGGCAGAACACGCTGTCGGCCAACCTGTCGATCCTGCTGAACGCCGGCCTCGTGCGCAACGCCCGCGAGGGGCGCGCGATCCGCTACTTCGCCGACATGGACGGAATGCGGGCGCTGCTCGCCTTCCTGATGGAGGATTGCTGCGGCGGGCGGCCCGAACTGTGCCAGCCCGTCATCGACGAAATCGCCTGCGCCTGCTGAGGAGGCAGCCATGTCAGACCCCTACAACGTCCTGTTTCTCTGCACCGGAAACTCGGCGCGCTCGATCATCGCCGAGGCGATCCTGAACCGCGAGGGCATCGGCAAGTTCCGCGGCTTCTCGGCCGGGTCGCAGCCGAAGGGCGCGGTCCACCCCTACACGCTCGACCTGCTGAAGCGGCTGAACCACGACACCAGCTTCGCCCGCTCGAAGAGCTGGGACGAGTTCACCTGGGCCGACGCGCCCCGGCTCGATTTCGTCTTCACCGTCTGCGACAACGCGGCCGCCGAGGAATGCCCGTACTGGCCCGGCCAGCCGATGACTGCGCACTGGGGCATGCCCGACCCGGCCGCGGCGACCGGCAACGACGCCGAGCGGCATCTCGCCTTCTCGGACACGTACCGGATGCTGCGCAGCCGCATCTCGATCTTCGTCAGCCTGCCGCTGGCCGCGCTCGACCGGCTGTCGCTGCAGCAGCGGCTCGACGCGATCGGCCGAACCGACGTCCGCGCGGACGCGAGCTGACCCGGAGACCCGACCATGAATGACGCAAGCCTCGCCGAGCCCGGCGGCATGGGCCTGTTCGAACGCTGGCTGACCCTCTGGATCGCGCTCGCGATGATCCTCGGCATCGGCGTCGGCGCGGTCGCGCCAGGCCTCGTCGCGGCGATCGCGGCGGCCGAGGTCGCCCGCATCAACCTCGTCGTCGCGGTGCTGATCTGGGCGATGGTCTACCCGATGATGGTCGGCGTCGACTTCGGCGCCGTGGCCGGCGTCGCGCGCCAGCCGAAGGGCCTCCTGGTCACGCTGGCGGTGAACTGGCTGATCAAGCCCTTCACGATGGCGCTGCTGGCGGTGCTGTTCTTCGACCACGTGTTCGCGCCCTGGATCGCGCCCGAGGACGCGCAGCAATACATCGCCGGCCTGATCCTGCTCGGGGCCGCGCCCTGCACCGCGATGGTCTTCGTCTGGTCGCAGCTGACCCGCGGCGATCCGACCTACACGCTGGTCCAGGTCTCGGTGAACGACATCGTCATGGTCGTCGCCTTCGCGCCGATCGTCGCCTTCCTGCTCGGCGTCACCGACATCGTCGTGCCCTGGCAGACGCTGCTGCTCGCGACCGTGCTCTACGTCGTGCTGCCGCTGATCGCGGGCCTCCTGACGCGGCGCGCGCTCCGCTCGCCCGCGGCGATCGACGCCTTCGCGGCCCGGGTGAAGCCGTGGTCGATGCTCGGCCTGATCGCGACGGTCGCGATCCTGTTCGGCCTCCAGGGCGAGACGATCCTCGCGCGGCCCATGGTCATCGCGCTGATCGCGGTGCCGATCCTGATCCAGAGCTACGGCATGTTCGCGCTGGCCTATGGCGCGGCCTGGGCGCTGAAGGTCCCGCACAGGATCGCCGCGCCCTGCGCGCTGATCGGCACGTCGAACTTCTTCGAACTGGCCGTCGCGGTCGCGATCAGCCTCTTCGGCCTCGGCTCGGGCGCGGCGCTCGCCACCGTCGTCGGCGTGCTGGTCGAGGTGCCGGTCATGCTGTCGCTGGTCGCCTTCGCCAACCGCACCCGCTCCCGCTTTGATCTGCCTCAAGGAGCGCCTTGACGGCCCGGGAGGAACACTCGACTGCCTCGTCAATTCGAGCAGATCGGGCGGGCCGGCATGGCGCGGATCCTCTGGAGACGCGCCAGGAATGTCCTTGCGGGCACGCCATTCAGGGGATCGGATCCCGGACTGGCAATGACCGCCTCTGCGGCCGCCGAGGCGGCGACAGGCTCGAGGTCGCAGACTGTCTGGGGGTAACGGGACCGGAACCTGCGAGGCAGCGTCTCTTGCTGGTGGCGTGCTCCCGACGCATCGGCGTGGAAACGGTCGGCTCGACGATCCGCGCCGACATGCCACCCGAGGGCGCCGTCAGCGCCTTCGGCTCATGGCTTGCGGATAATCGAAGGCGCGCCCGGTCCAGCCTGCGCGCGCCCGGCCTGCCCCGCACAGGCTAGGCGGCATACGTCTCGTCCAGCGAATACCCCGAGGACCGGACCGTGCGGATCGGGTCCCGGTCGCCGCGCCGGTTCAGCGCCTTGCGCAGCCGGCCCACATGCACGTCGACCGTGCGGATCTCAACATAGACGTCCTGGCCCCAGACCCGGTCCAGCAGCTGCTCGCGCGAGAACACTCGCCCGGGCCGCTGAATCAGCGCGTCGAGCAGCCGGAACTCGGTCGGCCCCAGATGCACGTCCCGCTTGCCGCGCCGCACCCGGCACGACTGCCGGTCGAGCACGATGTCGGCGAAGCTCGCGACGTCCCCCGCCAGCGCCGGCGCCGTCCGCCGCAGCACCGCCCGCATCCGCGCGACCAGCTCCGACATCGAGAACGGCTTCGTCACGTAATCGTCGGCGCCGACGTCGAGCCCGCGCACCCGGTCGTCCTCCTCGCCGCGCGCGGTCAGCATGATGACCGGGATCTCGCGCGTGTCCATCCGGGTCCGGAGCTGCCGGCAAAGCTCGATGCCCGACACGTTCGGCAGCATCCAGTCCATCAGCACCAGGTCGGGCCGGTCCTCGTCGACCGAGATCAGCGCCTCGTCGCCATCGGCCGAGGTCCTGACCGTGAAGCCTTCCTTCTCGAGGTTGTAGGCCAGCAGGTGGCTGATCGCCTCCTCGTCCTCGACCACCAGCACCTTCGCGCCCATCGCCCAGCTCTCCTTCCAGAACCTTACACCGCGTCCATGTGGATGCCGGTCGGATCGCCCTTCGGCCGGTCGTCGCCGAGGCTCTCGCCGGTGACCATATAGTACACCATCTCCGAGATGTGCGTCGTGTGGTCGCCGATCCGCTCGAGGTTCTTGGCCAGGAACAGCAGCTGCGCCCCGGTCCCGATCAGGCGGCTGTCTTCGACCATGTAGGTCACCACCTCGCGGAAGATCGCGTTGTACATCTCGTCGATCTCGACGTCCTGGTTCCAGATCTGCACGGCGAGATCGACGTCGCGCGACGCATGCGCGTTCAGAACGTCCGAGAGCTGGGTCAGCGTCGCACGGCCCATCCGCACGATGGAATTGGTCAGCCTGATCTGCCGTGACGAGGCCGACAACGGAATCGCGCGCTTGGCGATGTTCTTCGCAAGGTCGCCGATCCGTTCGAGCGTCGACGAGATCTTGAGCGCGGCGATCAGCACCCGCAGGTCCGCAGCCATCGGCTGGCGCAGCGCGATCACCCGGACCACCTGCTCCTCGAGCGCGCTCTCCAGCGCGTCCAGCGCCTTGTCCCGCTCGATCACCTTGCGCGCCAGCTGCGCGTCGCGCGCCTGGACCGATTCCAGGGACTTCGACAGCAGCTCCTCGCAAAGCCCGCCCATCTCCGAGATCTTCGCCTGAACCTGGACGAGGTCCTCGTCGAAGCTCGATACGATATGCGCCATCCTGATCCCGTCCTACCGTAGCCCTGCTCGCACGCGACCGGATTCCTCGGTCCCCGGATTGCGCCCGACTATAGCGCGGACGGCGACAGGACCATGGCGTTTCTGCGACAGTTTTGTAAAGCCGCCCGCCGAGTGCGCCTCTGCCCTACTGGCCCGGAGCCGCCGGCTGGGACAGCTTCTGCGCGGCGCCGTCGGCGGACTTCGCCGTATCGCCGCCGGCGCGCGGCAGCCAGACCGTGAAGGCGCTGCCCGAACCCGGCTCGGAGGCAATTTCGAGGCGTCCCTCGTGCCGGTTCAGGATGTGCTTGACGATCGCGAGCCCGAGCCCGGTCCCGCCCTGGGTCCGGCTCGACGCGGCGTTGACGCGGTAGAAGCGCTCCGTCAGCCGGTGAAGGTGCTCCCGCGCCACGCCCGGGCCCGCATCGGCGACGGTCACGCCCCAGCGGTTGGGGTGCGCCTTGACGGCCGCGGCCGCAAAGACGCGCACCGTGCCGCCGCAGCCGCCGTACTTCATCGCGTTGTCGATCAGGTTCGCGAACACCTGCTCCAGCTGGTCGCGATCGCCGAGCACCAGTGCGCCTGACGGCTCCAGCTCGATCTTCAGCGTCACGTCGCTCCGCCGGGCCAGCGGCAGCAGCGCCGTGGCGCTTTCGCTCGCGATCGCGTTCAGCGACCAGATCTCGTCCGGGCGGACATGCTCGGTCAGCTCGATCCGGCTCAGCGACATCAGGTCGTCGACCAGCCTCTGCATCCGGCCCGCCTCGCGCGCCATGATGCCGAGGAACTTCTCGCGAGCGGCGGCGTCCTCGCGGGCGTGGTTCTGCAGCGTCTCGATGTAGCCGATGATCGAGGCGAGCGGCGTGCGCAGCTCGTGGCTGGCGTTGGCGATGAAGTCCGATCGCTGCTGCTCGGCGCGGCGGGCCTCCGTGCGGTCGTCGATCTGCACGATGACCTGCGGCTCCGGTCCGAAGCGCGTGTCGTCCGGCAGCGGCCCGATCCGCGCCTCGAGAAAGCGGTCGCGCCCCTGGTGCGTCGCGAACTGCAACTCGCGCGGCTGGCCGTCGCCGAGCGTCGCGGTCACCGCCTCGACGAAGGCCGGCGCCCGGATCACGCTGGCGAAATGGGCGCCCCGGAGCATGCGCGGAAGACTGCGCTGGGCGGCGGAATTCGCATAGGTGATCCGGCCGTTCTGGGCGATGACGAGCAGCGGCGAGGGCAGCGTCTCGGCCAGCGCCCGCACCGGCGCGTGGCCGTTCGTCTCCGCGACCGCCGCCTCGCGCGCGGGAACGAGGCCCTCCGCCTCCAGCTCGCGAGGCCGCAGCAGCCAGGCCGCGCCGAGGGCGACGACCCCCCCCATCACGAAGGCGGGAAACGCTGACAGCGACAGCGCGGCGGAAACCGCCGTCGCGGCCGCCACGATCAGGGCCAGAATGAGCGCGGTCCGGTTCGGCATGGAGCGCAGCCATATCAGCGCATGACGTTGTCGGGAAGGAAGATTGCCTTCACCCGAAGGTCATATATCTAGGTGGAAACCACCGGAGTTCCATCGCCGCATGATCCGCTTCGCCCTGCGCTGCCCGGACGGCCACCGCTTCGACAGCTGGTTCGCCTCGGGCGCGGAATACGACCGCCTGAGCGCCGCGAGCCTGCTGAGCTGCCCCGTCTGCGGCGGCGCGAAGGGCATAGAGAAGGACCTGATGGCGCCGCGGGTCCGGACCGCGGTCGAGGAGGCGGAGCGGCCGCTGAGCGCGCCGGCCTCGCCCGCCGAACAGGCGCTGGGCGAGCTGCGCCGCAAGATCGAGGCCGTCTCCGAGGACGTGGGCCGCAACTTCTCCTCCGAAGCGCGCCGCATCCACGCGGGCGAGGCCCCGGACCGGCCGATCATCGGCGAGGCCCGCCCGGCCGAAGCGCGGGCGCTGATCGAGGAGGGCGTGCCGATCGCGCCGCTGCCCTGGTCGCGCAAGAAGACGAGCTGAAGGGCGGCGCGCCCCTTCGCCGGCCCATCCGCGCCGCCCCCGACGTCGATCTTCTCCCGCGCCGGCAGCCCGATCCGCGCGGGTTGCGGGCGCGGCGCCGCGTCGATATGAGGGCGCGTCTTGTTTCGGGGAGCCGGGTGATGCCGCGGCTGGTGATGAAATTCGGCGGCACGTCGGTCGGCGACCTGGCGCGGATCCGCAACGCGGCCGAGCGCGTGAGGCGCGAGGTCGAGCGCGGCTACGACGTGGCGGTCGTGGTCTCCGCGATGTCCGGCAAGACCAACGAACTGGTCGGCTGGGTCCGCGACACTTCGATGCTCTACGACGCCCGCGAATACGACGCCGTCGTCTCGTCCGGCGAGAACGTCACCGCCGGGCTGATGGCGCTGACGCTGCAGGAGATCGGCGTGCCCGCGCGCAGCTGGCAGGGCTGGCAGGTGCCGCTGCGCACCAACTCGGCCCACGGCGCGGCGCGGATCGAATCCATCGACACGACGCGGTTGGTCCAGAAGTTCGGCGAGGGCCTGCACGCGGTGATCGCCGGCTTCCAGGGCATCTCGCCCGAGGGCCGGATCACCACGCTGGGCCGCGGCGGCTCGGACACCAGCGCGGTGGCCTTCGCGGCGGCGCTGCAGGCCGAGCGCTGCGACATCTACACCGACGTGGACGGGGTCTACACGACCGACCCGCGCATCACGAAGAAGGCGCGCAAGCTCGGCCGCATCTCCTACGAGGAGATGCTCGAGCTCGCATCGCTCGGGGCCAAGGTGCTGCAGACGCGCAGCGTGGAACTGGCGATGCGCTACAAGGTTAGGCTGCAGGTGCTGTCGAGCTTCTCGGACGAGCCCGGGACGCTGGTCTGCGACGAGGAGGAAATCGTGGAATCCAGAGTGGTGAGCGGCATCGCGCATTCGCGCGACGAGGCGCAGGTGACGCTGATCTCCGTCGCCGACCGTCCCGGCATCGCGGCGGCGATCTTCGGCCCGCTGGCCGAGGCCGGCGTCAACGTCGACATGATCGTTCAGAACATCGCCGAGGAGGGCCGCACCGACATGACCTTCTCCTGCCCGACAGACGACGTGCCGCGCGCGCGCAGCGCGCTGCTCGCGGCGCGCGAGTCCGGCGGCATGAACTTCCGCGATCTCGGCGTCAACGAGGAGGTCGCCAAGGTCTCGATCGTCGGCATCGGCATGCGCAGCCATGCCGGAGTCGCGCACAAGATGTTCGCAGCGCTTGCCGCCGAGAGCGTCAACATCCGCGTCATCACCACGTCCGAGATCAAGGTGTCGGTGCTGATCGACCGCAAATATCTGGAACTGGCGGTTCAGGCGCTGCATGATGCCTTCGAACTCGAGAAGGCCGCATAACAGAAGGGGCGCCCCGGCATGGCCTATTCCGAGGCCGTAGACAGCCGCGAGCTTCTGCGCCGGCTTCGCGACGCTCTGGCCGAGGGCGGCGATGGCCAGGAGCGGCTGGATCGTATCGTGCGGCTGATCGCGACGGGATTGGTCGCCGAGGTCTGCTCGGTCTACCTGCGGCGCGAGGACCAGTGGCTGGAGCTCTGCGCCAGCGAGGGTCTGAAGGCGGAATCGGTGCACCAGACCCGGCTGAAGGTCGGCCAGGGCCTGGTCGGACGCATCGCCGAGAGCGCCGAGCCGGTCAATACGCGCGACGCGCCGTCCACCCGCGGCTACCGCTACTTCCCCGAAACCGGCGAGGAGGTCTATGCGAGCTTCCTCGGCGTGCCCATCCAGCGGCTCGGCGAGGTGATGGGCGTGCTGGTCGTCCAGAACACCGGCCACCGCCAGTACACCGAGGACGAGGTCTATGCGCTTGAGGTGATCGCGATGGTCATCGCCGAGATGGCCGAGCTCGGCGCCTTCGTGGGCCCCGGCGCGATGGCGATCGCGGCTCAGCATCGCCGTCCTTTCTATGCGCGCGGCATCGTCGGACAGGAGGGCGTCGCCGAAGGGCGCGTGCTGCTGCACCAGCCGCAGATCGTCGTGTCGAACCCGATCAGCGACGATCCGATCCGAGAATACGCGCGGCTGCACGCGGCGATCGAGCGGCTGCGCGAGGAGGTCGACGAGATGCTCGCGGCCGACTACCTGACCTCGAGCGGCGAGCATCGCGACGTGCTGCAGGCCTACCGGATGTTCGCCAACGACAAGGGCTGGGTCCGGCGCATGGAGGCCTCGATCGACAGCGGCCTCGCCGCCGAGGTCGCGGTCGAGAAGGAGCAGTCGGCGACGCGGACGCGGATGAGCCGCGTCGGCGATCCCTATCTGCGCGAGCGGCTGCACGACCTCGACGATCTGGCGAACAGGCTGCTCCGGCTGCTGGCCGGCGTCGATCAGGCGGGCGGGCGTGAAATTCCAGACGACGCGGTGCTGGTCGCGCGCAACATCGGCCCGGCCGAGTTGCTCGACTACGGCCGGAGGCTGAAGGGCGTGGTGCTCGAGGAGGGGTCGGTCGGCAGCCACGCCGCGATCGTCGCGCGGGCGCTGGCGATCCCGCTGGTGATCCAGGCCGAGCGCATCACCCGCGAGGCGCAGAACGGCGACGTGATCCTCGTCGACGGCGACCAGGGCGTCGTGCACCTGCGTCCCGAAGAGACCGTCGCCAAGGCGTTCCACGAGAAGATCGACATGCTGGCGGACGCGCAGCAGGCCTATGCGGCGCTGCGCGACCGGCCGGCGACCTCGCGCGACGGCGTGACGCTGAACCTCTTCATGAATGCGGGCCTGATGGCCGACCTGCCGAGCCTGCCGAAATGCGGGGCGCTGGGCGTCGGGCTATTTCGGACCGAGCTCCAGTTTCTCGTGCGCACGACTGTGCCCAGGCGGGACGACCTCGCCGGGCTTTACGGGCGCATCCTCGACGCGGCCGGCGACAAGCCGGTCATCTTCCGGACGCTCGACATCGGCTCCGACAAGGTGCTGCCCTACATGAAGCGGCAGGACGAGCCGAATCCTGCCCTTGGCTGGCGGGCGATCCGGGTCGGACTGGACCGACCCGGCATGATCCGGATGCAGGTGCAGGCGCTGATGCGCGGCGCGGCCGGCCGGCCGCTGGCGGTGATGTTCCCCTTCGTCGCCGAGGCGGAGGAATTCGAAGCGGCGCGCGAGCTGACGCTGCGCGAGGCGGCGCGCGAGCAGGCGCTCGGGCGCCTCGTTCCCTCGAAGCTGACGATCGGCGCGATGCTGGAGACGCCGTCGCTCGCCTTCGCGCCGGACAGGTTCTTCCGGATGGCCGACTTCATCTCGATCGGCGGCAACGACCTCAAGCAGTTCTTCTTCGCCGCCGACCGCGAGAACGAGCTGGTGCGGAGGCGCTATGACACCCTGAGCCTCAGTTTCCTCGACTTCCTGCAGGGGATCGCCGCGCGCTGCGCGTCCCACGGCACGTCGCTGTCCTTCTGCGGCGAGGACGCCGGCCGTCCGCTCGAGGCGCTGGCCCTTGCCGCGATCGGCATCCGCCAGCTGTCGATGCGGCCCTCGTCGATCGGCCCGGTCAAGGCGCTGATCCGCAAGGTCGATCTCTCCGAGGCCGAGGCCGCGATCGCGCAGGCCCGCGCCGCCGGCCAGCGTTCGGTCCGCCCGGCGCTGGAGGACCTGCTCCGGCGCGAAGGCTTCGCGGTCTGAACGGCACAGTCGAAGACCTCCTCAGAAATTTTTTACAATAACAGGTACTTGCACAAGGTCCCATCGTGGGACCGTCCCAAGCGCTCGTTTCCGGACACAAGACGAGACCGGCGTGATCGATCGTGGTATGGTCGCGCCCGGCTACATTCTTCTTTTTTAGGGTCCATCCAATGGATGCACTCGTCGCGGAATCCGCGCTGATTCTGGCGCATTGGCCTTCCCTGCTGGCAATCGTCCTCGTGTTGTTGCTCGCAGGAGGCGCCGGGCGCGGCTTCGGCGTCCCGAACCTCTTTCGCGACGACGACCAGATATTCGATCCGGACGCGTGCTGGCGGCCGTCGCCCGACCCCGAAACCGTCCCGCCGCCCGCCGGGTTGAGCCGGACGGCGGCCAGCCCGGCGCTCTGGGGCGGCTTCGGCTTCGTCGCCGCTTTCGGCCTGTTCTGGATCGCCTCCCATACGACGACCGCCCCCGCCTGCCCCAACGGGAGCTGTTCGACGGAACTGTTCCGCGGAAGCCTCTCCGCAGCGCTCTGGCTCGCAGCCGCGCTGCTGGTCGCGACGCTGGTCTTCCTCGTCAGAACCTGGCGTGAACTCTCGCGGCCGCGCGCCGACTTCGCCGTGCCTTCGTTCCGCCGCCGCCGGGCGGAGCTCGCCCGCACCGCGCTCGGAGCCGCCCTCGGCGCCGCGTTCGCCTTCGTGGCTGTGGGTCTTGGATCCGTCGGCGCCGTGCGCGGCCCGGACAGCGCGCTCGTAGGCGCAGCGATCCCCTACCTCGGAATGCTCGGTTATGTCGCCCTCCTGCGAGCGGCGTTGCCGGTCGTGTCGATCTCCTGCCTCGTCGTCTTCCTGATCCTGGTCGGCATGCCGCTATCGCGGATCGGAGACGCCTGGACGCCGCTGGTCGCCCTGCTGGCCTTTGGCGCGATCGTCATCGTCAACGGCCGATACGCGCGGCGGCGCCTGCCGGGGTTCGAGCACCTGTACGACAAGCCGGTTAACCCGCAGGGCGCATCTGCCCCCGAGCCCGCTCCAGTCGCGGCCGACGGACTGAGGGCGCCGGGCGAGAAGCTCGGCGCCTGGGCAGGCAGCTGGGGCGCCGGAGACGACCCGCGCCCGGTGCTGGCGCTGCTGGCCGTCTCCGGCGGCGCCTACCGCGCAGGATTCTGGTCGAGCCTGATGATCGACCGGCTGGTGGCGCAGAGCGGGCCGGACGGCGCCTTGCCCGGCCTCGACCGGAGCATCCGGCTTGTGACCGGCGCCTCGGGCGGAATGGTCGCCGGCGCCTACTTCGTGGCGATGGCGGACAAGGGACGGCTCGGCGACGGCGTGACCCGGCAGATCTGCGTCGACACCCTGGCGCGGATGCGCTCCGAGGACGGGTGCAACCGGCGCTGGCCCATCGCCCGCGACAGCCTGTCCCCGGTCGTCCACCAGCTGGTGCGGCGCGACCTGCCGCGCCTGCTGATCCCGGGCCTGCCCGAGAGCGACCGGGGCCGGACGCTGGACGCGCAGTGGACGACGCTGGCCCGGCCGTTTTCCGACCTCGGACCGCAGGCGCCGGCGATCGTCCTGTCACCGATGCTGGCCGAGACCGGCGCATTGGCGCTGTTCTCCAATATCGACCTCGGTCGGCTGCGCGGCGGCGCCGGCGACAAGTCGACTGTCGAGGTCTTCAAGGCGTTTCCCGGCGCCCGCGACACCGTCACGCTGGCGACGGCCGTGCGTCTGAACGCCACCTTTCCCTACGTCTCGCCGGCGATCTCGCTGCCGACGCTGCCCGACCGCCGTCCCGTCGACGCCGGCTACTACGACAACTTCGGCGTCGACCTGATGACCGCCTATCTGGAGCAGGAGGAGGTCCTGGACTTTGCGGCGGAGCGGTGCCGCGGCGTGGCGGTGATCCAGGTGCGGGCGTTCCCTTCCGGCCTGATGACCGAGAAGCCCAGCTGGCGGCAGCGCGCGTTCCAGTTCCTGACCACGCCTCTCGAGGGTCTGTCCGCAGCGCGGCGGTCGAGCCAGCTCTTCCGCAACGACCAGCAGCTTGCGCTCGTCCGCCGGCGCTATGCCGAGCGCACCGGCGATCCGGACTTCCTCAACGTCTTCACCTTCGAGGCGAACAGCGACGTATCGATGAGCTGGTACCTGCGCTGCGACGAGATGCGCGCGCTGTCGCGGCTGCTCGACCCGCCGCGCGAGGACGAGCTGGACTGGAAGCGGCGGCCGGCCGAACCCGTCCGGCCCGCCGGTCGACAAGGCGCGGGTCGAGGCCTGGGTCTGCGCGCGCTACGGCTCCGATGAAGACGCCGACAGCACGCGTCCCGACGCCCTGGTGCGCGCGTTGCAGGCGCGCGAGCCGGACGCGCTCTACGCGCAACACCTGCATCACCGCGCCAAGATCGCCGCCGAGTTCGACCGGCTCGCCGAATTCTGGGAGCGCGGCCCGGACCCGCGGCGCGACGCCTGACGCGGCCGGAACGCCGTCAGTCCGGCTCGCCTTCGGCCCAGGGGCGCACGAGGCCGCTGACGCCTTCGAACGCGCCGGGCGCGAGCGCGCGGACCAGCAGTCGGTCGGGGTTCGTCGGCGGCGGGAAGCTCAGGCCGATCTCCGTGCCGCTGGAAAAGCCGAAGCGGCGGTAGTAGGGCGCATCGCCGACGAGGATGATGCGGGTCCAGCCGGCCTGCGCGGCGCGCTCGAGGCTGTCGCCGATCATCAGCGCGCCCAGGCCCTCGCCCTGCCGCGTCGGATGCACGGCGACAGGCCCGAGCAGCAGCGCCGGATGGCCCTCGTCCCCGACCCGCACGCGCCAGAACCGGATCGCCGCGGCCAGCGTGTCGTAGTCGTCGCGCGCGATCAGCGACAGGTCGGTCTCCGGGCCGATGCCGTCGCGCATCCGGTACGACGACAGCGCGGTGCGGCCCGGCGCGAACGCGAGGTCGAACAGGTACTCGACCTCGGCGAGGTCGCGCGGCGTCTCGGGGAAGATGCGGAACATGGGCGGGAGACGGATGAGGGGCGGCGGCTTGCGGCTCGACTTGCCCCTAGCACGCCCCTAAGGTCGGCGGCAAATCCGAAAAGAGCGAGCGCGCGCATGTTCTTCCGTCCCGGCGTCGATCCGCACGGACTGGCCCACAACCCGTTCAAGGCGCTGGTGGCGCCCCGGCCGATCGGCTGGATCTCGACGCAGGACGGCGCGGGCCGCGTCAATCTGGCGCCCTACAGCTTCTTCAACGCGATCGCCGACGACCCGCCGATGGTCATGTATGCGTCGACCGGACGGAAGATCGGGCTGGACGAGGGCAAGGACACCGTCGCCAACATCCGCGAGACCGGCGAATTCGTCGCCAACATCGTCTCGCATGCGCTGCGCGACGCGATGAACGTCTCGTCCGGGCATTATCCGGCCGGCGAGGACGAGTTCGCGCGCGCGGGCCTGACGCCGGCGCCGAGCCGGGTCGTCGGGCCGCCGCGCGTGGCCGAAGCGCCGGCGTCGCTGGAATGCCGGGTCTGGAAGATCATCGACCTGCCGGGGCCCGCGAACGTGATGGTGATCGGCGAGGTCGTCGGCATCCACATCGACGACGCGGCGCTGGTCGACGGCAAGGTCGACGTGACGCTGTACCGGCCGCTCGCCCGGCTCGGATATCGCGATTATGCGGCGGTCAAGGAGGTCTTCGCGCTGAACCGCCCCGGCCAGGGCTGAGCGCAGGACAACTTTTAGTTGATTGTCACGCATCTCGTTAAACTTTTGGTAACGATTGCGGCGCTAGATAAGGGTGTCCAAACGGACGCTGCTTGCAAGACCCTACAGACCTTCTCGTCTGGAAAAGCGCCCCCTCTTCCCCCCCGGAGGGGGCGCAATTCGTTCCGGGGTCAGCGCTCCGGCGGAAGCACCGCCCCCGGGTTCAGGATGCCCACCGGGTCGAGCGCGCGCTTGATCGCGCGCATGGCGTCGAGCTTGGCCGGATCTGCGTAGCGCGCGACATCCTCGACCTTGATCCGCCCGACGCCGTGCTCGGCCGCGACCGATCCGCCGTAGCCGTGGACAAGGTCGTGCAGCGTCTCCTTCACCCGCGGACGGATGTCGTCGTAGTCGTTGCGCGGCCGGCCCGCGGCCGGAAAGACGTTGAAATGCAGGTTGCCGTCGCCGAGATGGCCGAAGCAGTTGATGCGCAGGCCCGGATCCAGCGCGGCGATCGCGGCGGTGGCCTCGGCGATGAACGCGGCGATGCGGCCGGGCGGCAGCGCGACGTCGTGGCTGGAGACCGAGCCAATCCGGCGGTTCGCCTCCGGGATCGACTCGCGCACCGTCCAGAAGGTCGCGCGCTGCGCCTCGCTCTGCGCGATCAGCGCGTCGGTCGCGAGACCCGCCTCGAAGGCCTCGGCCAGCGCCGCCTCGAACCGCTCCGCGATCTGCGACCCGGGGCCGTCCCCGGCCTCGGCGAGCACGCTCCAGAGCGGCGGCTCGGCGAGCGGCTGCGCGATCTGCGGCAGGGTCTCGGCGAGGAAATCGAGGCCGCTGCGTCCGATCAGCTCGAACGCCTGCAGCGACTGCCCGACCCGCGCGCGCATCAGGCCGAGCAACTCGACCGCCGCCTCGGGGTCGCGCGTGGCGATCCAGGCGGTCGCGGTCTCGGCCGGCGCCGGATGCAGCCGCAGCGTCGCCGCGGTGATGACGCCGAGCGTGCCCTCCGAGCCGATCAGCAGATGGCGCAGGTCGTAGCCGAGATTGTCCTTCAGCACGCGGCTGAGTCCGTGCAGGATCTGTCCGTCCGCCATCACCGCCTCGACGCCGAGGCAGAGGTCGCGCGCGTTGCCGTAGCGCAGCACGTTGACGCCGCCGGCATTGGCGCCGAGGATGCCGCCGATCCGCGCCGTGCCCTCGGAGGCGATCCAGAGCGGGAAGATGCGCCCGGCCTCGCGGGCCGCCGCATGGGCGTCGGCAAGGATCACGCCCGCTTCCGCGACCATCAGCCCGGCCGCGAGATCGACCTCGCGGATGCGGTTCATCCGCTCCAGCGACAGCAGCACCGGAAGCGGCCCCTCCATCGGCGTGTGCCCGCCGACGAGGCCGGTGCCGCCGGCAAAGGGCACCAGCCCGACGCGCGCCTCCGCGCAGAGGCGCACGGCCCGCGCGACGGCTTCCGTCGAGGACGGCGTCAGCACCGCTGCGACGCGGCCATGGCGCCGGCCGCGCGGCTCCTCTAGATGCCGCGGCTCGGGCGGGCGCACGGCCTCCGGGCCGAGTGCCTCGGCAAGCCGGGCGACGAAGGCGTCGTCGGCGTCGTTCAGACCGGGGCCCGTCATCGTGGCGTCTCCTCGGCGGCGCGGTCCGACCGCAGCCGGGCATAGAGCACGTGGTCGCGCCACCTGCCGTTGATCTGCAGATAGCGCCGCGCGAGGCCCTCGAGCGCGAACCCGGTGCGCTCGAGGACCCCGCGCGAGGCGACGTTCTCCTCGAGGCAGGCGGCCTCGACGCGGCTGAGGTCCAGCGACGCGAACGCGTGGGAGACGACCCCCGCCACCGCCTCGGACATGTAGCCCTGCCGGGCGAACTCCTCGCCGATCCAGTAGCCGATCTGGCCGGCCTGCGCGGGACCGCGGCGGATGTTGTCGAGCGTGATCGCGCCGAGCAGGCGGCCGTCGTCGCGCCGGATCAGGAACAGCGCCAGCGCCCTGCCCTCCTCGCGCGCGCGCAGCGACCAGTGCACGCGGTTGCGGAACGCCTTTCGCGCGAAATGGTCGGGCGCCCAGCTCGGCTCCCACTCGCGCAGGAACGCCTCGCTTCGCCGCCGCAGTTGCGCCCATGCCAGGTGGTCGCTCATCTCCGGGCCGCGCAGCACGAGCCTAGGTGTCTCGATCGCAGGCGCGGCGGCACGGCGAAAGCTCAGCACCTCAGGCGGCCATCCTCGATTTCAGCGCCGCGAGCGACGGCGCCTGGCGCACCGGCCCCAGCAACGCCACCGCCGGCTGGGCCCGACCCACCAGCCCCTCGCCGAAGCTGCGGATCTGGTCGGGCGTGACGGCCGCGATCTTCGCGAGCGTCTCGTCAATGCCCGGCACGCGGTCCCAGACCGACACGACGCGCGCCAGCCGCTCGGCGCGCGCGGACGGGCTCTCGAGCCCCATCACGAGGCCCGCGGTCATCTGCGCCCGGGCGCGCTCGATCTCGTCGGGCGCGAATCCCTCGGCGGCGCGGCGAAGCTCGTCTATCGTCAATTCCTCCAGCGCGCGCAGCTGGTCCGCGCTGGTGCCCGCATAGAGCGTGATCAGGCCGGTATCCTCGTAGGACGCGGCCTGGGCGAAGATCGTGTAGCAGAGCCCGCGGCGCTCGCGCAGCTCCTGGAACAGCCGCGACGACATGCCGCCGCCGAGCGCGATCGCGTAGATCTGCGCGACATAGGCCGCGTCCTCGCGCACGCCCGCGCCCTCGAAGGCCAGCGCCACATGCGCCTGCTCGAGCTTGCGCACGACGCGCCGCTCGCCGGTCGTAAACCGCGCTGGCTCGATCGCCGCGTGCGGCCGCGACGCCAGATGCCCGAAGTGCCGCTCGACGCCCGCGAGCAGCCGGTCGGGATCGACTGCGCCGGCCGCCGCGACGATCAGCCGGTCCGGCGCGTAGTGCTCGCCGACGAAGCCCGCGAGATGCGGCTTCGCGAACGCCCCGACCCGCTCCGGCGCGCCGAGGATCGTGCGGCCGAAGGCCTGGTCCGGATACGCGACCTCCTGCAGCCAGTCGAAGATCACGTCGTCCGGCGTGTCGAGGCTCTGGCCGATCTCCTGCAGGATCACGTTGCGCTCGACCTCGATGTCGGGCGCGTCGAACAGCGGGTTCAGCACGATGTCCGCCAGCAGCCCGAGCCCGAGCTCGACGTCCTTCTCCAGCACCCGCGCATAATAGGCGGTCATCTCCTTGCCGGTATAGGCGTTGATGTAGCCGCCGACGTCCTCGATCTCCTCGGCGATGATCCGCGCGGTGCGGGTCGGCGTGCCCTTGAACGCCATGTGCTCGAGGAAATGCGCGACGCCGTTCTGCTCGGGGCGCTCGTGGCGGCCGCCCGCGGTGACGTAGACGCCGACGGAGGCCGAGCCCAGGCCCGGCATCGGCTCGGCGACGACGCGTATGCCGTTCGGCAGGCGGTGCAGCACGGCGCTCATGCGACCAGCGCCCCGCGGATCTGCGCCTCGATCGCGCCGAGGTCGTTCGGCACGTGGATCGCGCGCTCCGGGCGGTCGAAGAGGTCGGCCATCCGCTCGGGCAGCCCTGGGCGCACGCCGCAGGCGGCCTCGACCGCGTCGGGGAACTTCGCCGGATGCGCGGTGGCGAGCACGACCATCGGCGTCCCCAGATCGCCGCGCCGCGCCTGCGCGGCCTTCACGCCGACCGCGGTATGCGGGCAGATGACCTCGCCGGTCTCGGCGTAGACGGCCGCGATCGTCGCGCGGGTCTCGTCCTCGGAGGCGCTGTCGCTGTCGAAGTCGACGCGCAGCCGCTCGAGCGCGCCCTGGCTCAGCGCGAAGGACCCGCGGTCGCGGAGCTCGCTCATCAGCGCGGCCACCGCCGCGCCTTCGCGGTCGTAGAGCTCGAACAGCAGCCGCTCGAAGTTCGAGCTGACCTGGATGTCCATCGACGGCGAGATCGACGGCGCGACGCCGCGCTTCTCGTGCAGGCCGGCGTCGAGCGTGCGGTGCAGGATGTCGTTCTGGTTGGTCGCGATCACCAGCCGGTCGATCGGCAGGCCCATGCGCTTGGCGACGTAGCCGGCGAAGACGTCGCCGAAATTGCCGGTCGGCACCGCGAAGCTGACCTTGCGATGCGGCGCCCCGAGCGCGACGGCGGCGGTGAAGTAGTAGACCGCCTGCGCCAGCACCCGCGCCCAGTTGATCGAGTTGACGCCCGCGAGCCCGACCGCGTCGCGGAACGCGTGGTCGTTGAACATGTCCTTCACGCGCGCCTGGGCGTCGTCGAAGTCGCCGGCGATCGCCAGCGCGCGCACGTTCGCCTCGGCCGGCGTCGTCATCTGGCGGCGCTGGACCTCGGACACGCGGCCGTCGGGATAGAGGATGAAGACGTCGACGCCCTCGCGGCCCCGGAACGCCTCGATCGCCGCCGAGCCGGTGTCTCCGCTGGTCGCGCCGACGATGGTCAGCCGCTTGCCCGAGCGCGCCAGCGACGCCTCGAAGAGCTGGCCGATCAGCTGCATCGCCACGTCCTTGAACGCGAGCGTCGGCCCGTGGAACAGCTCCATCAGCCAGTCGTTCGGGCCGATCTGCACCAGCGGCGTCCGCGCCGCGTGCTCGAAACCCGCATAGGCGCGCGCGATGATCGCGCGCAGCTCGTCCTCGGCGAAGGCGTCGCCGACGAAGGGGCGCATCACGCGGAACGCAACCTCCTCGTAGGGCAGCCCCGCGAGGTCAGCGATCTCGGCCGCGCTCATCTGCGGCCAGGTCTCGGGCAGGTACAGACCGCCGTCGCGGGCCAGCCCGGCGAGCATCGCCTCCTCGAAATTCAGCTCCGGAGCCGCGCCGCGGGTCGAGACATATTTCATTCGGTCGCCTTCAAAGGGTCCGGCGCTTGATACGCCAAAGCAGGTAGCCTGTCATCACCGCCCAGATGACGGCCAGCGAGAACCAGGTGATCGCGTATTGCAGATGATCGTTCGGGATGTTGACCCCGACCGGAAGCGGCATTGGGGCATCCGGATCGTCGCTCGCCGACACGACGATCATCAGCGGTTCTGTCCCGAGCGCCCGCGCCATCAGGTCGACGTCGCGCGCGAACCATATGTTGGCGTCCCGGTCCGGCTCGGAGGTGAAGCCGTCGGTCTCGTCCGGCCAGAGCAGCGCGCCCTCGACGGTCAGCGGACCGGTCTGGCGGACCGCATCCTTCTCCGCGATCGGCACGAAGCCGCGGTCCAGCAGCACGATCCGCCCGTCCCCGATCCGGAACGGCGCGATGACCCGGTAGCCGACGCCGCGCGGCGGAGCGGACGTGTAGACGTGCAGCTCGCCCGGCAGCAGCTCGCCGTTCTCGCGCACGCGCAGATACTCATGCGCGGCCTCGGAGGGATCGACAGGCACGGCGGCCGGGTCGGTCGCCAGGCGCGTGCCGATCTCGTCGAGAATCGCGGTCTTCCACTCCAGGCGACGCAGCTGCCAGGTTCCGAGCGCCAGCAGGATCGCGACGCCGCAGAGGCCGAAGATCAGCGGCGCGATCATCCTGCGCGTCATGGCCGGCGCCTTTCAAACCCGCGCCGGAATGCGGCGCAGGGCTGACTAGGTCCGCGGCCCGGGCAGGTCAAGCCGCGGGCCGATCACGGCTGCGCTCAGTACCAGTCGCCGCGCACGACCTCGGCGCCCGATCCGCCATCGGCGACCAGCGCGGTGAAGGCGTCGATATCGCTCTCGCCATAGTGATACGGGTAGACGACGCGCGGCGCGAAGGCCTCCACGCCCGCGGCCGCCTGTTCGACGGTCATGGTGTAGGGCAGGTTCATCGGCAGGAACGCGATGTCGATGCCCTCGAGCGCCCGCATCTCCGGGATGTCCTCAGTGTCGCCGGCGATATAGACGCGCAACCCGTCGATGCCGAGCACGTAGCCGTTGTCGCGACCCTCCGGATGATACTGCTGACGGTCCGGCGTCGTGTTGTAGGCCGGGACGGCCTCGATCTGGATCGTGTCGTTGACCATCGTGGACTCGCCGTTCGCGATCGCGGTGGCGCGCTCCTTCAGGTCGTCCGGCAGCATGTCGTGGACGGCCGGGTTCGTGATCAGCCGCGTCTCGGCGCCGACGATGCCGCGCAACGTTTCGACGTCGTAGTGGTCGCCATGCTCGTGGGTGATCAGGATCAGCTCCGGCCGCGGCAGGTCGTGATAAGCGGCGGCGCCTTCGACCGGATCGACATAGATGACGATGCTCGGCGTCGTCATCACGAAGGACGCGTGCTGGACCGGGTGGATTCGGATCTCGCCCCCCTCGGTCGCGTGGACGTGGCCTTCCATGTCCTGGGCACGGCCGAGCGCTGGCATCAGGGTCGCCAGTCCAAGGCCCACTCCGACCTGCAGCGTCCGTCGTCTCGTATGAGTCATCGTGAAATCTCCCCCTGTTCGTCGCGTTTCGGCTCGCTGATGGTAGCCCGCTGCCTGGGAGGTCAAAGACGGCAGGGGGCGGCTCGCGCCGCCTCGCTCGTTCAGCCTCAGCCGCCCCAGATGTAGACGGCGGCGAACAGGAACAGCCAGACCACGTCGACGAAGTGCCAGTACCAGGCGGCGGCCTCGAAGCCGACGTGCTTGTCCTGCGTGAAGTGGCCGGCATAGACCCGCGCCAGGCAGACCGTCAGGAATATTGTTCCGATGACAACGTGAAAGCCGTGAAAGCCGGTCGCCATGAAGAAGTTCGCGCCGTAGATGTTTCCGGCGAATCCGAAATGCGCGTGGCTGTACTCGTAGACCTGCAGGATCGTGAAGCAGACGCCGAGCGCGATAGCGAGCCACAGGCCCCACTTCATCTGCTGCTTGTCGTTCTCGTGGACCAGCGCATGGTGGGCCCAGGTCGCGGCGCAGCCCGAGCACAGCAGGATCAGCGTGTTGATCAGCGGCAGGTGCCACGGGTCGAACGTCTCGACCCCGGGCGGCGGCCAGGTGTTGTCGATGGCCGGCATCGGGTACATCGCGTGCTTGAAGAACGACCAGAACCACGCTGCGAAGAACATCACCTCGGAGACGATGAACATGATCACGCCGTAGCGCAGGCCGATCTGCACGACCGGGGTATGGTCGCCGGCACGGCTCTCGACGACGACGTCCGCCCACCACGCGTACATCGTGTAGAGGACCAGCGCGAGGCCCATAAGCATGATCCACGGCCCGTGGTCATGGAAGAACAGGACCGCGCCGAGCAGCATCACGAACGCCCCGACCGCTCCGGCGAGAGGCCAGATGCTCGGAGGGAGGACGTGGTAGTCGTGGTTCTTGGTGCCGGCCATGGGTCGGGTCTCCCTCAGTTCTCGATCGTCGGCGATGTGGTCGGGTCGCGCGGCGCCTCCGCGCGGACAAGGGCGTCGTCCTGCTCGGGCATGTCGGTATGGTGCATCGTGTAGGACAGCGTGATCCGGTGGACCTCGCCTGCCTCGCGATCCTCGACCATGGCCGGATCGACGAAGAAGCTGACCGGCATCTCGACGCGCTCGCCGGGCTGGAGCACCTGCATCTCGAAGCAGAAGCAGGCGATCTTCGCGAAGTACCCGCCCGCGGAGAACGGCGCGACGTTGTAGCTGGCCGTGCCCGCGATCGGAGCGTCGGTCGTGTTCTCGGCCTCGTAGAACGCGAGCGCGGTCTCGCCGAGGCGCACCTTCATCGTTCGCTGCATCGGGCGGAACTTCATCGGCTGGTCGGGCGCCGTGTTGGCGTCGAAGCGGACCACCACGGTGCGGTCGAGCGGCGCCGCGGTCGGCGCCTCGGCGGTCGCGACGGTGCCGCCGAAGCCGGTCACCTGGCAGAACCAGTTGTAGAACGGAACGGCGGCAAAGCTCGCTCCCAGCATCAGCACCGCCACGACCAGGAGGCCGACGGCGACCCTACCGTTGCGCTGACCGGCCACCGGCTCAGTCCCCTTCGATCGGCAGGAGGGAAGGCCGGAACGAGTGGTCGAAGCCCTCCATCGACTGGCCCTGGCCGACCTTGACCACCGTCACGCCGAAGATCAGCAGGACGAAGACCAACAGCGTCAGGCCGAGCCCGATGTTCCGGCTCCTGCGGCGGGCGTAGATCTCGTGGCTGTCTGGTCGCATGCGTCGGATCTCCTCAGAAAAGCGCAGGCCAGCCGGCCGGCGCCAGGCCCACTGCCCGCAGCGCCGTCTCGGCCAGGATCAGGCCGAACAGCAGCATCAGGTAGAGGATCGAAAACCCGAAGAAGCGCTTTTCGGCCAGGTAGCGGTCCGCGCTCGCGTCGGCGTCTTCGCGCCGCCAGAGGCCCCAGGCGCCATGCACGAACCGCGCGTTCAGGATCAGCGCGCCGGCCAGGTAGACAGGACCGCCGATCGTCGTGAAGGCCGGCAGGATCGCGACCGGCGCCAGCACGAGCGCATAGGCGAGGATGTGGTTCCGGGTCGACCGCAACCCCTTCGCCACCGGCAGCATCGGCACGCCGGCGCAGGTGTAGTCCTCGTTGCGAAACAGCGCGAGCGCCCAGAAATGCGGCGGCGTCCACAGGAAGATCAACGCGAACATCAGCACGCTCTCGGGCGCGACGCCGCCGGTCGCGACCGCCCAGCCGATCATCGGCGGAAACGCTCCCGCCGCGCCGCCGATGACGATGTTCTGCGGCGTCGCGCGCTTCAGCCACATCGAGTAGACTACCGCGTAGAAGAAGATCGTGAACGCGAGCAGGCCTGCGGCGAACGGGTTCGCGAACAGGCCGAGCATCACGACCGAAAAACCCGACAGCACGATGCCGACCGCCAGCGCCTCGTTGCGCTCGATCCGGCCCGACGGGATCGGGCGGCCGGCGGTGCGCGCCATCACCGCGTCGATGTCCCGGTCCCACCACATGTTCAGAGCGCCCGAGGCCCCGGCGCCGACCGCGATGCAGACGATCGCCGCGATGGCGATCATCGGGTGGACCGGGACCGGCGCGGCGAGCAGGCCGACCAGCGCCGTGAACACCACGAGGCGCATCACGCGCGGCTTGAGCAGCTCGACATAATCGCCGAACTGCGAATCCCGCGGTTGGGCCGTCCCGGCCAGGGTCGCATCACTCATGTTTCGCTCCGCAGGCGCGCCCCTCTGGACACGCCTCTCCTCAGTTTGCCGCGGCGATTTCCTCGGGGCGCGTGCCGCCATACTCGTCGATCGCCCAGTCGAGCCAGGCGTCGTATTCCTCCTGCGGCAGCGCCTTGACCGTGATCGGCATGTAGGCGTGGTCCTTGCCGCACAGCTCCGAGCACTGGCCGAAGTAGATGCCGGGCTCGGCGACTTCGAACCAGGTCTCGTTCAGCCGGCCCGGAATGCCGTCCATCTTCACGGCGAAGGCCGGCAGCGCCCAGGAATGGATCACGTCCGACGCGGTCACCTGCAGCGCTACGACCGCGCCGACCGGCACGACCAGCGCCGTGTCGGTCGCCAGCAGGTAAAGGTCCTCGGAATAACCGGCCTCGGCGAGTTCGTCGCGCTGCAGGAGCAGCGAGTCGAAGGACATCGCGTAGTCCGGATATTCGTAGCTCCAGAACCACTGGTTGCCGGTCGCCTTGACCGTCACGTCGGGCTCGGGGATCTCCAGCTGCTTGAACAGGATCGGCAACGAAAACGACCCGATCACGATCAGGATCAGGACCGGGCCGAGCGTCCACGCGATCTCGATCTTGGTGTTGTGGGTGAAACGCGCCGGATTGGGGTTCGAGCGGCTGTTGTATCGAACGATGACGGTCAGGATCAGCACGGTCACCAGAGCGACGATCAGCGCCATGATGATGTGGACCATGTGCGACAGCCAGTGCGTGTCCTCGGCAAGCTCGGTCGCCGCCGGCTGATAGTTGACGCCGCCCGGAACCGGGACCCCGATCACCGGCAGGTCGGGCATCACGAACGCCGCCTCGGGCGCCGGCTCGACCGTTCCTTCGAGCACCGATTCCGCGTCCGGCGTGCCTTCGATGAACTGGGATTCGGCCTCGCCCTGCGCCGGTTCGCCGCCGAGTTCGGTGCCAGGCTCGATCACGTCGTCGGTGGGCGAGACCACCTCTTCGGCCGGCGGCGCGGGCAGTTCCCCGACCGTGGCGGGTGCGTCGGTCTGGGCGTCCTGCGCCCAGGCCGCCGAAACCGGACCGAACGGCCCGACGGACATCGCCAGCATCACCGCAGTCACGAGGCCAAAGGTCTTCATCACGTATCCCCCGAACTGCCGCAGGCCCTGCATCTGAAAGCCGCGCGCCGGCAGCGCGCTGTTGCATCCGCGTGAACGTGAACCATATTGGCGCGCGGAGGACAAGACGCGGACGTGCGACGATCGCATGCCGCCGGATCAACTTATCGTCCCCCGGGAGGCCAGGCCATGTCCGAGACCCCGCGCTTTCGCCCGTTCGAGACCGACCTCGATCCCGAGCGCGCCCTGACCGTGCTGCGCGACGCCACCGCCGGCGCAGACGACGGCGAGCTGTTCCTGGAGCGCCGGCGCTCCGAATCGCTGCTGTTCGACGACGGCCGGCTGAAGACGGCGAGCTACGACGCGTCCGAGGGCTTCGGGCTGCGCGCGGTCCGGGGCGAGACCGCCGGCTACGCCCATTCGACCGAGGTCTCGGAAGCCGCGCTGAAGCGCGCCGCCGAGACCGCGCGGCTCGCGGTGGGCGCCGGCGGCGGGACCATGTCGCCGCCGCCCCGCCTGACCAACCAGCGGCTCTACACCGACCACGATCCGTTCGACGACGCCGAGTTCTCGGTCAAGGTCGAGACGCTGCGCGAGATCGACGCCTGGATGCGCGAGCGCGACCCGCGGGTCGTGCAGGTCTCGGCGTCGATGGCCGCCTCGATGCAGGAGGTCGAGATCCTGCGTCCCGAGGGCGGCAGGCTGGCCGAGGCCCGCCCGATGGTCCGGCTGAACGTGTCGGTCATCCTCGAGGAGAACGGCCGGCGCGAATCGGGCAGCTATGGCGGCGGCGGCCGGCACGGGCTGGCGCCGCTGATCGAGGCCGGCGCCTGGAAGGCGGTCGCGCTGGAGGCGCTGCGCATCGCGGACGTCAACCTGCGCGCCGAGGCGGCGCCCGCCGGGATCATGGACGTGGTGCTCGGCCCCGGCTGGCCCGGCATCCTGCTGCACGAGGCGGTCGGCCACGGGCTCGAGGGCGACTTCAACCGCAAGACCACGTCGGCCTTCGCGGGCCTGATGGGAACGCGGGTCGCCGCGCCCGGCGTCACCGTCGTCGATGACGGGACGATCCCCGACCGGCGCGGCTCGATCTCGTTCGACGACGAGGGAACGCCCTCCCAGCGCAACGTGCTGATCGAGGACGGCATCCTCGTCGGCTACATGCAGGACCGGCAGAACGCGCGGCTGATGGGGGTGGCGGCCACCGGGAACGGCCGGCGCCAGAGCTATGCGCATACGCCGATGCCGCGCATGACCAACACGATCATGCTGGGCGGCGACGCCGACCCGGCCGCGATCCTCGCGGACCTGAAGGACGGAGTCTACGCGGTCGGCTTCGGCGGCGGGCAGGTCGACATCACCAACGGCAAGTTCGTCTTCTCCTGCACCGAGGCCTACCGGGTCCGGGACGGCCAGGTCGGCGCCCCGATCAAGGGCGCGACGCTGATCGGCGACGGCGCGACAGCGCTTCAGCGCGTGCGCGCGATCGGCGACGACATGGCGCTCGACCCCGGCATCGGCAATTGCGGCAAGAACGGGCAATGGGTCCCGGTCGGCGTCGGACAGCCGACGCTGATGATCGGCGGCCTGACGGTGGGCGGCAGCGCCGCCTGACCCCGTCGCCCTCGCGTTGCGCGGAAGACAGGTATCGTGTAGTATTCCGCCTATTCTAGAGACGAATCATGAGATCTTATTGGGGGTGACTCATGAAAACTCTGTTCTTGGTTGTATTCGTTGTCCTCAGCACGGCTTTCGTGTTCGGCCCGGCCCATCAGACCGAGGCCGGTCCCTGCAATCCGAACGTGACGACGTGCTGACTGCCGTCTGATCCACCGACGACCAGACGAGAGAGACGATCGCGAACGGCGCGCCACTGCGTGCCGTTCGCGTTGAACTCGCGCCGCCGGTTCCTTCGGGAACCGCAGTCTCAGGGTGGAGCCGTTGGACGAAACCACCGTTCAGTACTGGCCGAAGAGCGTTCCCGAGACCCTCTGGAACTACGGGCTCATGCAGGCCCAGCAGCAGCCGCCGTTCCCGTTCATGGGACTGCGCTTCGAGACCGAGTTCCTGATCGCCTTCGTCTTCGGGATGATCTTCGTCGCCATCTTCGCCTGGCGGCGCTTCAAGGAAAAGACGTTCGACAGCAATTCCTTCACCTACCGCGTCTTCAACGAACTCGACCTGACGGTGCTGCGCGGCGGCGCGGCGATGCGGCGGGCCTACATGATCTACGCCGGGACGCTGATCGTCCTCTATCTCGGGATGACCTTCTTCGGAAAGCTGATCCTCGAGACCGTGGGCCAGCTCCCGATCGCAGGCGCGCAGGTTGACACCAGCGGGCTCAACTTCAACAGCCCGCAATGGCCGCTGATGCTGGCCTTCGGCTTCGCCGGCCTCGCGCCGCTGATCCCGCCGCTCGAAGTCGCCGAGACATGGCTCCGGCGCCGCGCGCACCAGGCCGTCGGCATCCCGACCCGCATCGACCAGCTGGCGCGCCGGATCATCGACGCCCACGAGCGGCTGTCCCTGACGGCCGACGCCCCGGGACAACCCGCGGTCTCGCCCGACGGCTTCGCGCGCCCCGACCTGCCGGCCTGGGTGCGCACGCATCTCGGAAGCGAGACGATCGCGAAGCGCATGGAGACGATCTACGCCGAACTGCAGAGGTTCCAGGAATGGTCCGAGGAAGAGGACCCGGACTGGCCGAACCGGTCGATGCGCTCCGACCTTCGGCGGCTCGAGCACGAGATCGCCGCCGAGGCCCGGGTCGTGCTTCAGGAATACGACGACATCCTGCGCCATCCCTACGAAGACGAGGCCGCCCCCAACGGCGCCGGCGGCGAGCGCGCCCAGACCCGCCGCAGGCAGTTGCGGCACCGCCTCGACATCGCCGTCCAGCGCATGACCGCGCTGCGCGGCGATCTGGCCGCGATCATCGCGGTCTATGCCGAGGGCGACCGCGACTTCGACAAGATCGTCAAGCCCGGGGACCAGGACATCCGGGAGACGCTTGTCGAGACCTTCGCCTTCATGCGGATCCGCTCCGGGCCGGAGGTGGCGCTCGTCGTCGCGCTGCCGGCCGTCTTCCTCATCTACCTGATGGCTTGTCTGTCGGACCTGCACGGGCTGCTGAAGCCGGTCCAGCTCACCTTCTGGACGGCGACCGTCACGGCGAGCCTCGAGACCCTGCGCTTCGCCGCGATCTGCAGTCTGCCGGCGGTCGCCGCCTTCGCGCTGCGCTTCTACCTCCTCGACCACGCATCCCGCGGCCGCACGGCCGACGGCCAGCCGCCGCGGCTGGCGATGGGCGAGCGGCTGATGGCGACCGCGGCGGGCGCCGTGACCAGCGCCATCCTGCTCTGCCTCGTCGCGCTCCTCTGGGCCGCGATCTTGTCGCCGACCTCGACGCATTTCCAGCAGTTGCTCTTCCGCAGCCAGGCCGGCTTTCTCGTCTACTTCGTCCAGCAGGCCCTGACCTCGGCGCTGATCATCTTCTGGGCGCTGATCGCCTGCGACGCGTCGGGGCCGCACGCCGAGGCCAGGCGCCGCTGGCTCGGCATCCTCTGCGCGGCGTCCGTGCTGGCGTGGCTGCTGCGCTCGATCCTTGCCGGCGGCCTGTCCTGCGCGGATCCCGACCTTACGTTTCCTCTGGGGCTCCTGACCGACAAGGCGTGCTTCCGGGACACCAGCGCGCTCGACTTCCTGATCTACCCGGCAACGGCGTTCCTCGCCTGCGCGGTCTTCGGCGCGCTGCCGGCCGGCGCGGCAGCGCCGAGCGGCCAGGCCGCGCCGGAGCGGCGTTTCCGCCGCCGCGCGGCGGCCGGAGCGCTGGCCGCCGCCGCCGCCCTGCTGGTCATCGTGATCCCGGCGTCTCCGGCGCACGGCCAGGCCTGTGCGGGTTCGCTCGACGGGCGTTGCGGGGATGCAGCCGCCCCGTGCGGGGAGAGCTGCGAGGTGACGATCGGCTTTCGAGCCGATGCCGAACCCTTCTCTTTTCTGGTCGAGACGGACAGCCGCAAGCGGTTCCAAGGCTATATCGCCGACCTCTGCTACGCGCTGTTCAGCGGCAGCCCCTACCATGTCATCTCGGTCGAAGTGACGGTCAGGGACCGCTTCGATCGGATCCGCGGCGCGGTACACCCGGCTCCCGGCGAGCCCGTAGACATGCTGTGCGATCCGCTGACGCTGCGCTTCTCGGGGCGGGGCCAGGAGGTGCGGGGCCTCTACTCCCCGATCGTCTTCACCTCCGGCGTCACCTACCTCCTGCGCAAGACCGGCCGCCCGCGGGCGATCGCGTATCTGGGCTACGCGGACAATTCGACGGCCCCGAAGGTCGCCAGCAAGGCGTGTCAGGTCGATCTGCTGCGGATCCGCGACCCCGACGAACCGCCGCAGCCCGGCGAATGCGAGCCTCCGAAGCTCGACGCCGTTTCAGATCCGCATTGCGACGCCGACGGCCCCGCGCCGGTCGCGGATCGGTACGCGCCGCGGACTCCGAGATCGGACCGCGCCTATTACTTCTGCCCCAAGCGCGACCACAGCGAACTCATCAGCTGGTTCTGCCGCGGCACTGCGGCCGGACCGTCCGCGCCGCTGGATTTCCACATGGCCTATTTCGGCGACCGCGAGATCATCCAGGGCAAGCTGGCGGCCTACGTGAAGCAGCCCGGCCACGCCTGCCCCGAGGACAAGGTCGAGGCGGATCCCTCGAACTATACCTACGAGCCCTATGCACTCGTCGTTAGCCTCGAACGGCCGGAACTCGCCCAGTTCGTGCAGCGGCGGACCTACGAATACTTCTCGCACCCCGGCAACCCGCGAGGTCTCTTCCAGAAGCACTTCCCGAAACAGCAGATGTCCACCGCCCTTGCGTATCTCTATCTCCTGAACGGGGTGATGGAGCGCGATCCGTTCACGGTGGAAACCATGCCTTCGGACGATGCGAGCGACCCGGAAATCATGCCGGCAGCCGACACGAGCAACTCGCAGGCCGCGCCTCTGGACGACAAAGCCAATTCGCGGGAAATCGCCAGGTCGCTCGATGCGGCGACCGCGATCGAACCCTGACCGAGCGCAGCCGTCGCGCCAGTCCGACCGCCAGTAGTATCGACCCTGGCGCGGCCGGCGCTCCAGCCTGGCCATTCAACGACATGGCGCTCGGCGGCGAAATCGGAAATCATGGCGGAAACGGACAATGGCCCTGGGATCCAGGTCGGGAGCCCGACGCGGGGGCCGGAGGGCTGGCAAGGGGAGGACCCGCGACATGACCGCGACGGATAACGGATTGCTGCACCGGCTGATCGCGATGCGGGCGCACGAGGTCTTTCCCGGCTTCGTCGGCCGAATGATCCACACCGACGCGGCGACGCTCGCATACTGGACCATCGCTGCAGGCTCGGCCCTGCCCGAGCATTCCCATCCGAACGAGCAGATCGTCAACATGTTCGCCGGCGAGCTGGAACTGACCGTCGACGGCGCCGCGCACGTGCTCGGGCCGGGCGACGTCCTGGTCATTCCCGGCGGCGCCGTCCATTGCGGCCGCGCACGGACCGAAGTGCAGGTGCTCGACGTGTTCACGCCGCCGCGCGACGACTACCGGAACCTCGACGCGACGGAGTGACGGACCGCTCGCCGGCGCAGCCTTGCGCTCACGCGTGCGGCTGGCCGGGTTCTTGACGCCGCGTTAACCACTGGCGCGCAACGGTCGGCCCGATGTCCGCGCCGCTCTCCGCCAAGATCCCGCCCGAGGCGCTTCCCGCGTCCGACGCGGGCGTTTTCGACTGGCTGCGGCTGACGCGGTCGCAGCGGGTCGGTCCCGCCACCTTCATCCGGCTGATCCGCGAGCATGGCTCCGCCGAAGCGGCGCTCGCGGCCTTGCCCGGGATCGCCGAAGCCGCCGGGGTCCGCGGCTATGCGCCGGCCCCGAGGTCCGGGATCGAAGCCGAACTCGGCGCCGCCGAGGCGGCCGGCGCGCGGGCGCTGCTCCTCGGCGCGGCCGGATATCCGGCGTTGCTCGCGACCATTCCCGATCCCCCGCCGCTCCTGTGGTCCATCGGCGAACCGGCGCTCGGCGGCCGGCCGGCCGTGGCGCTGGTCGGCGCGCGCAACGCGTCGGCGCTTGGCTGCCGGATGGCGGCCCGCCTCGCGCGCGACCTCGGCGCCGGCGGCCTCGTGGTGGCCTCGGGCCTCGCGCGCGGCATCGATGCAAGCGCCCATGAGGCCGCGCTGCCGACCGGCACGATCGCCGTTTTCGCCGGCGGCGTCGACGTGATCTACCCGGCCGAGAACGCCGGCATCGCGGAGCGCATCGCCGCCGAAGGGCTGCTCCTGTCCGAGACGCCGATGGGCCACGCGCCGCGGCCGCAGGACTTTCCGCGCCGCAACCGCATCGTGTCCGGCCTCGCGCTGGGCGTCGTCGTCATCGAGGGCGCCGAGCGCTCCGGCAGCCTGATCACCGCGCGGGACGCGCTCGACCAGGGCCGCGAGGTCATGGCCGTGCCGGGGAATCCGCTCGACCCGCGGGCCGGCGGCTGCAACCTGCTGATCCGGGAAGGCGCGACGCTGGTGCGCTCTGCCGCCGACGTCGCCGAGACGCTGGGCGCGAGCCTCGCCGAGTTCCGGAGCGCCCCGCGCGCTCCCGAACCGCCGTTCGTCCGCAATCCCGAGGCGCGATTCCCCGCCCGGCCCGACCCCGCTCGCCCGCAGGACGCCGCGCCGCAAGGGCCGCTCGCCGACCGCCTACTCGGACTGCTCGGCCCGACCCCGAGCCCGGAGGACCTGCTGATCCGCGCCACCGGCGCCGCTCCCGGCGACATCGCGGCGCTGCTCCTCGAGCTCGAGCTCGACGGCCGCGTGCTGCGCCATCCAGGCGGCGCCTACAGCGCCCCGCCCCGCCTAACAACGCCGCCCCGACGACCCGGTGCGCAAGCCGCTGGCCCGGAACGCCCCGACGGGCGCGGTTGACAAGCCTTCGGCAGGGCCACATGTAGACGCCCGTCGCAGCGCCGACGCGCTGCAGGAGGTTGTCCCGAATGGCCGTCGTCGTCGTCGAATCGCCCGCCAAGGCGAAGACCATCAACAAGTATCTCGGCCCGGACTACACCGTCCTTGCCTCCTATGGGCATGTGCGCGACCTGCCGAAGAAGAACGGCTCGGTCGATCCGGACCACGACTTCGAGATGCTCTGGGAGATCGCGCCAGAGAGCCAGAAGCACGTCCGCGCCATCGCCGAGGCGCTGAAGACCGACGACAAGCTGATCCTCGCGACCGACCCCGACCGCGAAGGCGAGGCGATCTCGTGGCACCTGCTCGAGGCGCTGACCAAGCGCAAGGCGGTCAAGAAGACCACCGGCGTCGAGCGCGTCGTCTTCAACGCGATCACCAAGTCCGCCGTCACGACGGCGATGCAGAACCCGCGCCAGATCGACATGGAGCTGGTCGAGGCCTACCTCGCCCGGCGCGCGCTCGACTATCTCGTCGGCTTCAACCTGTCGCCGGTGCTCTGGCGCAAGCTGCCGGGCGCGAAGTCCGCCGGCCGCGTGCAATCGGTCGCGCTCCGGCTGATCGTCGAGCGCGAGATGGAGATCGAGGCGTTCCGCGCCCGCGAATACTGGTCGGTCACAGCCCAGCTCGCGACGCCGCGCGGCCAGGACTACACGGCGCGGCTGGTGTCGCTGGCCGGCAAGCGGCTCGACAAGTTCGACCTCGACACCGCGACCGCCGCCGAGATGGCCGTCGCCGCGGTCACGTCGCGCGACCTCGCCGTGCGCGCGGTCGAGGCCAAGCCCGCGACCCGCAACCCGTCCGCGCCCTTCATGACCTCGACGCTGCAGCAGGAGGCCAGCCGCAAGTTCGGCATGGGCGCGCGGCAGACCATGTCGACGGCGCAGCGGCTCTACGAGGCCGGCCACATCACCTACATGCGGACCGACGGCATCGACATGGCGCCCGAGGCGGTCATGGCCGCGCGCGACGTGATCAAGGACCGCTACGGCGCCGACTACGTGCCGTCAAGTCGCCGCGCATGTACAAGAACAAGGCCAAGAACGCGCAGGAAGCGCACGAATGCATCCGGCCGACCGACATGTCGATGGACGCGGGCAAGCTCGCGCGCCTCGAGCCCGACCAGCGCAAGCTCTACGACCTGATCTGGAAGCGCTCGCTCGCGAGCCAGATGGAGGCCGCGCGCTTCGAGCGCACGACGATCGAGATCGAGAGCGCCGACGGCCAGGTCGGCCTGCGCGCGACCGGCCAGGTCGTGACCTTCGACGGCTTTCTCAAGGTCTACATGGAGGGCCGCGACGACGACGTCGAGCTCGGCGAGGACGAGGACGACCGCCGCCTGCCCCAGATCATGAACGGCGAGCCCGCCGCCAAGCGCGCGGTGACGCCCGAGCAGCACTTCACGCAGCCGCCGCCGCGCTACACCGAGGCGACGCTGGTCAAGCGGATGGAGGAGCTCGGCATCGGCCGGCCCTCGACCTACGCGTCGATCGTCTCGACGATCCAGGAGCGCGACTACGTCCGCAAGGACGGCAACCGGCTGATGCCCGAGGACAAGGGGCGGCTGGTGACGGCGTTCCTCGTCAACTACTTCCGCCGCTATCTCGACTACGACTTCACCGCCGACCTCGAGAGCGACCTCGACCGCGTGACGACCGGCGACGAGAACTGGAAGGCGCTGCTCGCGCGGTTCTGGCGCGACTTCTCCGCCGCGATCGGCGAGACGACCGAGCTGCGCATCACCGAGGTGCTGGACAAGATCAACGAGGTGCTCGAGCCGCACCTGTTCCCGGTCACGGCCGAGGACCCGGAGCCGCGGCGCTGCAAGGCCTGCGGCGACGGCCGGCTCTCCCTGCGCACCTCGCGCAACGGCTCGGCCTTCATCGGCTGCTCGAACTATCCCGAATGCCGCTACACGCGCCCGCTGTCGGGCGAGGTCGAGGGCGGCGACGCCGCCGGCCCGGACGGCAAGCTGCTCGGCCATGACGACAACGGCCTGCCGGTCACGCTGCGCGTCGGCCCCTACGGTCTCTACGTCCAGCTCGGCGAGGTCGCCGAGGACGCGCCGAAGCCGAAGCGCGCGTCGATCCCCAAGGGCATGGACGCCGCCGCGATCGACCTCGCGCGCGCGCTCGACATGCTGGCGCTGCCGCGTCTGATCGGCATGCATCCCGAGGACGGCGAGCCGGTCGAGGCCTCGATCGGCCGCTTCGGGCCTTACGTGAAGCACGGCAAGACCTACGCGAACATCAAGGATCCCGAGGAGGTCCTGACCATCGGCATGAACCGCGCGATGGAGGTCCTGGCCCAGAAGCTCGCGCGCGGTCCCGGCCGGGCTGCGGCGAAGCCCTTGCGCGAGCTTGGCGAGCATCCCGATGGCGGGCCGGTCGCGCTCTACGAGGGCAAGTACGGGCCTTACGTGAAGTGGGAAAAGGTCAACGCGACGCTGCCGAAGGAGGTCGCGCCCGAGGCGGTGACGCTCGAACAGGCGCTGGAGCTGATCGCCGCCAAGAGGCCCAAGAAGAAGGCCCCGGCGCGCAAGACCGCCGCCAAGACGGCTGCGGCCAAGAAGCCCGCTGCAAAGAAGACCGCCGCGAAGAAGGCCCCCGCCCGCAGGACGGCGGCCGCGCCCAAGTCGGCCGCGAAATAGGCTTGGCCGCCGTCCCTCCCCTGCTCGGCGGCTGCCTCTGCGGCGCGGTGCGCTACCGGATCGACGCTGCCCCCGTCTCCGCCATCATCTGCCACTGCGCGACCTGTCGCCGCGCCGCCGGCGCCTCCTCGGTCGCTTGGGCGACGATTCAGGCCGCCGGCTTCGCCTTCACCGCCGGCGCGCCTGCCGTCTTCGCCTCGTCGCCCGGGGTTGCCCGAACCCATTGCGCCGCCTGCGGGACCAGCCTGACCTGGCGGCGCGGCGACGGCGACATCGACGTGACGCTCGCCAGTCTCGACGATCCCGAGGCGGCGCCGCCGGAGGCCGAAACCTGGCTGTCGCACCGCCTGTCCTGGGAGCCCGTCGATCCCGACCTGCCGGGCCATGAGCAAGGCAGCTGAACGACCGCGAAATGCGACTTTCCCTAAATCTTCTTAATATCATAGACTTGACCGCGGTCGCATCGTGAGACCACCGCCGGAGGCTTGACCGGCGGCCCGCATTTGCCGACACAGAGCGGGACCGGCCCGGTCGATGACAGCCTCGAGACCCGCGCATGGCCCAGCTCGCTATTCAGGACCACCCGAACCGCTACGCGCTGGCGAACGAGCTGCACGCGCGCCCCTTCCCCGAGATCGACGCCCCCTGCCGCGCCGTCCACCTCGCGATCAAGGACCCCGACGCCGCCGATCGCGACCGGGACCGGGACTTCCGGCATCTGATCGCGCTGCTTGACCGCTACGGCGCCCCCCATCCCGCGCCCGGCGCCAACCACTATTCCGGCCGGATAGGGCGCGGCTTCCTGAAGTGGGAGATGCATACCGAGTTCGTCACCTACACGGTCTTCGGCGACCAGGTGTCGGAGCCGCCGTTCTCGGGCGCCCTCTTCGGCCTCTTCCCGTCGGACTGGCTCGCGGCCACCCCCGGCGCTGTGGTCACGTCATGCATCCTGCGGGTCGACAGCGTCGCAGAGGACGACCTCGCCGAAGCAATCGCGACGAAGTTCCCGCGTTGGTTCGTGCCCGAGAGCCTCGCCATCGCCTCCGTGCTCGACGGCGACGCCGTCATCGGCGCGGACTTCCGGATCGACGAGAACGGCCACAGCCGCATGGCAGTGCTGGCTCGGCCAGGCATCGGCCAGCGGCGGCTCGGTCGGATCGTGCAGCGGCTGCTGGAAATCGAGACCTACAAGTCGATGTCCATGCTCGCCCTGCCCCAGGCGCGCGCCGTCTCGGCTCGAGTCGCCGGCCTCGACCGCGACCTCAGCGACGTCGTGGCCCAGATGGCGGCCCAGGACGGCCGCGAGGCCGAGACGCTTGACCAGTTGCTGCGGATGGCCGCGGAAATCGGCTACCTTTCCTCGACCACCGCATTTCGCTTCGGCGCAGCCGAGGCGTACGAGGCTATCGTCAACCAGCGCATCGAGGTGCTGCGCGAGGCGCGCATCGACGGGCGGCAGCTGTTTTCCGAATTCATGACCCGGCGCTACGACCCAGCCATGCGGACCTGCAGATCGGCCAAGGCGCGCCTGGACGAGCTGTCATCGCGCGCCGAACGTGCCGCCGATCTGCTCAGGACCCGGGTGGACGTGGCGAACCAGGCGCAGAATGTCGAGGTGCTCAAGGCGATGGACCAGCGCGCAGCTCTGCAACTCCGGCTGCAGGAAACGGTGGAGGGCCTCTCGGTGGTCGCGATCAGCTATTACGCAGTAAATCTGGCGGCAGGGCTGCTTGCGCCGCTGGGGGAGGAGGCGGGCCTGCCGAAAACGACCATCCTTGCCGCGCTGACCCTGCCGGTGGTCGGCTTGGTCTGGCTGATGGTCCGCCGGGTCCGCGCACGGATCGAACACAAGGGATGACGTCAGGGGCGCTGCGGCGCCAACGGGGCCGGCGCCTGCTCATGGAACATCTCGCAGGCGGGGTCCGCTTGGGTGCCAAGCACCATCGGATTTCGGGTCCGGAACGCCGCGCGACCAATCAGGTGCGCGCCGACCGGCGCGGTGCCGATCATGAACAGGAACACGATCAGGACCTCGATCATGTTGCCCCAGGTCTCTGCCTCGATCATCGAGCCGACACCGATCAGCGCAAGGCCCAGAGTCCCGGACTTGGTCGCCGCATGCATCCGGAGGTAGATGTCGCCGAACCTGACGAGCCCCACGCCGGCGATCAGGCAGAACACGCCGCCCGAGACCAGGAAGAACGAGGAGATCCAGTCACTCATCGCTGTCCCCCCGGGTGCGCTCGATGTAGTGGGCAAAGGCCACAGTCGCCAGAAAGCCGATAAGGGCGAGAGAAATGGCGACGTACATGTAGGCGTTGACGCCGCTAATCAGTTTGAACACGACGAGGAACACGACCATAAGCATTGAGATCATGTCGAGCGCAACGACGCGGTCGGCCAATGTCGGTCCACGAAGCAACCGATACAGCGCCGACAGCAGCGCGATAATCAGGCAGAAGGTCGTCAGGGTAAGAGCCCACTCAAAATCGCCCTCGACTGCAAAGCCGATGACGCTCATGATCTTGTCACCTTCAGCACCCGCGCCTCGATGCCGTCGCGGATCGCTGATCGGGTTGCGTCGCCGGTGGCGCCTCCGAACATGTCATGCACAAGCAAATAGCCGCGGTCTTCGCTAACGTCTATGCTGAGCGTGCCTGGGGTTAGCGAGATGAAGTTCGCGATCAACGTGATCTCAGTGTCGGTACGACCGTCCATGGGCACCGTGACCAGCCTCGGCGCGCTTATGTCGCCTGGCCAGATTACAGCCCGGGCGACTTGCACGCTCGAAACCACAAGATCGTAGAGAAACACCACGAACAGGCGCAGCGCATGATACGTTCGCTTGATGAGGCTCATGGAGCGCCTCCCTTCACGGCATCGATGTAGGCGGCCGGATCGACGAGACCGGCGGCGGCAATCGCGGCGGCGTCGAGGAACGGGGCAGCGAAGACTCCGACAACGATGATGAAGCCGACCATGACGATGATGGGCGCCAGCATTGCGACAGGGGCCCGACCGACGCAGGCGCCATCGCCGTTCGGGTGCGATTTCCAGAACATTTCGGACCAGACTCTGGCCATCGCGAACAGCGTGAGCAGTCCCACGGCCAGCACTGCAAACGCGAGCCAGTAGTTCAGAGCCTCTATGCTCGCGCGCGCGAGCAGGAGCTTGGCCCAGAAGCCCGAGAACGGCGGCATGCCGGCCAGCGAGAGCGCCGGAAGCAGGAAGAGGACGGAAAACCATGGCCGGGCGCGCCATATGCCGCCGGCTTCAGCGAACGCCTCGGAGCCGGCAACGCGACGCGACGCGCCGGAAGACATGAAGAGCGCCGCCTTCACCAGGATATCCTGCAGCAGGTAGAACACGGCGCCGAACACGGCGAGCGGCGTCGCAATCGCGAGACCGAGCACCATATAGCCGACGGAGCTCACCACGCTGAAGCCAAGAACGCGGCGCATCGTCATCTGGCTGATCGCGCCGAGCGCCCCGACGACCATGGTCAGCGCTGCGCCCCAGATCAGCAGTGTCTGGATTGGCGTACCATCGAGCGGATACACAAGCGTGAAGACCCGGATCAATGCGTATACGCCAACTTTAGTCAGCAATGCCGCGAAGATCGCCGAGGTCGAGAAAGACGGCGTGTGGTACGATGCCGGCAGCCAAAAGAACAGCGGGAACAGCGCCGCCTTCGAGCTGAAGGCGAAGATCAGGAACGCGGCCGAGGCGATGATCGGCGTCTCCATTTCGCGCCCGACCAGCCGGCCGCTCAGCTCCGCCATGTTCAGCGCGCCGGTGGCCCCGTAGAGCAGGCCGACGCCGGCAAGAAAGGCCACGGTGGCGATAAGGTTCAGGCCGACGTACTTGACTGCGCCGTCAAGCTGCGCCCGGCTGCCGCCAATCACCAGCAGACCGAAGGATGAGATCAGCATGACCTCGAACCAGACGTACATGTTGAAAAGGTCGCCGGTCAGGAAGGCGCCGCAGATGCCGGCAAGCATCGCGTGGATCAGCGGATGGAAGCCCTGCGCCTCCTCGGTAGGCGTGACGTCGGCGATACCGAAGACTAGCGTCGCGACGGCGACCAACCCCACGGCCGCGACCAGAAGCGCCGCGAACAGATCCGCCACGAAGGTGATGCCGTAGGGCGCCGGCCAGCCGCCCGCCTGGGCCGCGACGGGACCGCTCCCGAGGACCTCGAACAGGATGCGCAGGGCGGCCACGAGCAGCGCCACGGAGCCGATCAGCGAGATGCCGCGCTGCATCTCAACCGACCTGTAGGCGATCATGCAGGCGACCGTCGTCGCGAAGGGAATGACGACGGGCCAGAACAGCAGCATCAGCCGCGACCCTCAAACGGAGGCTCGCATGCGCGCATCTCGTCCATCTCAATGGTCTTCAGCACGTAGTAGCTGCGGTACGTCAGCGTTAGCGCGAAGACCAACAGACCGAACCCAATGACGATGGCGGTCAGGATCAGCGCCTGGGGCAGCGCATTCGCCGCGCCGGTGATCGCATACTCGCCCTCCCCGACCAGCGGGGGCTTTGCGTAGGTGAGCCTGCCAGAGGTGAAGATGATCAGGTTCGCCGCGTTCGAGATCATCGTCAGGCCGAACAGGTAGGGCAGCAGCTTGCCAGACATCATCAGATAAGCGCCGGCGGCGACCAGCAGCCCCGCGAGCATTGCCAGAACGATCTCCATGGTCAGTCGTCTCCCGGATCGGCTTCGGTCGCGACGGCGTCCTCCAGCGTGAACAGGATGCTGCAGATCGTGCCGAGCACGACGAAGTAGACCCCGAGGTCGAAGAGGAAGATCGAACCGAACGGTAATCCATGCTTGGAGCCGTCTTCCGCGATGGTGATGAACGGCCAGACGCCCTTCAGGAAGTGGCCGTAGGCAAGGCCGCCCCAGACGCCGGCGACTAGTGCGCAGCCGAGCCCGAAGGCGGCCAGCGCCTGCGGGTCCACGCGCAGCAGGCGCCGTGCGCGCTCTCGGCCCTCGGCCTTTTCCAGCAGCGCGAAAGCCGAAGCCGCGAGCAGTCCGCCGATAAAGCCACCGCCGGGTTCGTTGTGGCCACGGTAGAACACGAAGACCGACAGGATCAGTATCAGAGGAGTCAGCACGCGCGTAGCCGTGCTCAGGATCGGGGAGTTCATCGAAGCGCCCTTCGTCCAGCCCTCAGCGCGGCAACCGCCGATACGCCAGCGATCACGATCACCGCAATCTCACCCATCGTGTCGAAGCCACGAAAGTCGACGAGGATGACGTTGACGATGTTGTGGCCGTAAGCCTCGGGAACGCTCGCCTCCTCGAAGAACAGCGTCAGCGAAAGATCGAGCGGAGTGCCAAGCACTGAAAGCGTCGCTAGCGTCACCACGACGCCGAGCGAAAGCGCTACCACGGCGTTCAACGCCTTGAACGGGATCGGATCCTGCGACGGCAGCCGAACCATGGCGATCGCGATGAAGATGACCACCAGTATCTCGACGAAGAGCTGCGTCATCGCGACATCGATAGCGCCGAACAGCACGAATATTATCGCGATGCCGGCGCCGATGCCTCCCAGCGCCGTGATTGCGGTCAACCGCGATTTGGCCAGCACGACAGCCATGACGGATGCCGCGACGATTGCGATGATCGCCCAGTCAATCAGTTCGAGCGGGTCGCGGGTCCTGGGCCAGAAGATCTGACCTCCGATCCAGAGGGCGCCGCCTATCAGCAGGGTCATGGCCGCGAAAGTGCGGCGCAGATAGACCGTCATCTCGCCGTTCTGGATCGCGCTCGTCACGATGCGCGATCCGTTCACGAGACTTCGCCAAGGCAAGGTCGTACCAGCCCTCGGTCCTCGGCACGCCCGGTTCGGCGGCGGCGAGGGCGATGCGGATCCGGTCGATCGCCGTATAGAGCGCGAAGCCGATGGCGAACGTGATGAGGCTCAGGATCAGCGGGCGGTTGATGCCGTGCCAGAGCGTCAGGTGCTCGGGCGGACCGACGCCTGACACCGCGAGCGTCATCGGCGCGACCAACCCAAGTTCGATGGCGAACGGGGCGAGGCCGAACGCCAGACCCAGGACAGCGAGGATCGACGGGCCGAGCCAGAGCCCCCAGACCGGATCCGCCGGCCTGTCCTTCGGGCTGAGCGGCGCGCCCCCGAAGAACGGCCTCAGCGCGACAAGGCCGGCACAGGCCACCATCATGGCGTTCGCCGCGATTGACGCGATCGCGACCGCGTTGACGAGGTAGGGCGAGTACTCGCTGGCCTTGTAGATCAGTTCCTTGCCGATGAAGCCGAAGAAGGGCGGAAACCCGGCCATCGACAATGCTGCCAGCAGGGCGATCGAGCCTGTCAGGGGCATGGCCGACCACAGTCCGCGCACGTCGAGGTATTCGCGTGTGCCGGCGCCCTTCTCAATCATTCCGACGGTCAGGAAGAGCGCGGCCTTGTAGAAGGCGTGGATCAGCAGGAACGTCATTGCTGCCGTCGCCGCGATGGGGCTTCCGCTTCCGAGCAGCATCGTCATCGCGCCAAGCGCCATGACGGTCGTGAAGGCGAGCATCATCTTCAGATCGGTCTGGCGCATCGCCCAAACCGACGACAGAAGCATGGTGAAAGCGCCGATGGGCGTCAGCACCCAGAACCAAAGGTCCGTGCCGCCGAGCGCGGGCGTGAGCCGCGCCATCAGGTAGATGCCGGCCTTCACCATCGTAGCTGAGTGCAGATAGGCGCTTACCGGCGTAGGCGCGGCCATCGCGCCGGGAAGCCAGAAATGGAAGGGCCACTGCGCCGACTTGGTGAAGCAGCCGAGCATGACCAGCGCGAATATCCAAGGATAGGCCGAGGACGCGCGGAACATGTCGCCGAGCGCGTTCATCTCCGATAGCCGGTATGTCCCTGCCTGCGCGCCCATGACCAGCATCCCGGCCAGCAGGGCCAACCCGCCAGAGCCCGTGACCAGCAATGCCTGCTGCGCGGCTGCGCGCGACTTGGCCTTTTCGTGGTCGAAGCCCACGAGAAGGAAGGAGGTGATCGTCGTCGCCTCCCAGAAAACGAAGAGCGTGATCGCGTCGTCCGCCAGCACCAGCCCGAGCATCGAGATCGCGAAGAGGACCAGCGTTATCAGCAGCGAGCCCAGGCGCCGGTCGGTCCTGAAATAGGCGGATGCGTAAAGAAGGCAGATTGCGCCAATTCCGGTGATCAGAAGCGCGAAGGCCAGGGACAGCCCGTCCAGACGGAAGGCAATGTCGACGCCAAGCTCCGGCGCCCAGGGTCGGACAAACTCGAACGTCTCTCCGCGCGATACCGGGCCAAGGAACGTGGCGAACCATATCGTGGAAACGGCGGCCAGAAGCGCCGGGACCAGACGCCAAGGGCGTGCGGGAGTCGATCCTGTCTGGGCGTCGGGCTCGGCCACTGTGGCGTCTCTCCGTCCGAAAGGAACCGTGGCTGCGTCAGCCGGTCGGATGTAACGATAGTTGTCTCGGAAACGAAGCAGGGATGCAAGCTGCGCAGGAGCTAGAACCGAAACGATTGCCTCCTCTTGCACCGTCCGGGGGAGCAGTCCATCTAGTTCCGATGGAACATCAGCGGATCAACGCCGATCAGATCGCGCTGGCGCTGCGCGTACCGGGCGCGGCTTCGTCCGACTACGACCTGAACCCGAGGGCGCGGCCGTCGGGACGGCGTCCACTACGAGCGGCATCGGTGCTCGTGCCTCTCGTCGAGCGCTCCGGGGCGATGCATGTGGTCTTGACTCGCCGCGCCGCGCGGCTCGCGCATCACCCCGGTCAGATCGCTTTTCCGGGCGGCAAGCGGGAGGACTGTGACGCCGACGCGCTGGCGGCGGCGCTCCGCGAGGCGCACGAAGAGATTGGCCTGCCGCCGGGCCAGGTGGATGTACTTGGCGCCTTCGACCCGCACGAGACCGTAACAAATTTCATCGTGTCGCCGTTCGTGGGGCTGGTGAGCGGCTTCTTTGAGCCGAGGCCGGAGCGTGGAGAGGTGGACGAGGTCTTCGAGGTTCCGCTCGACTTCGCGCTTGATCCGGCCAACCTGCAGGTTCACCGGGTGCGATGGGGCGGCAGCTGGCGTCACTATTATGCGCTGCCCTATGGGCCTCACTACATCTGGGGCGCGACAGCTCGGATCCTAAAGGGGCTGTCGGACCGCCTCGGGATGCATTGAGCGAGGTCGTGCGCATCGATGCGGCGTGGCTCCGCTCTCCGGCGGCCGTAGCGGTTTGCGGCTTGCTGGAAAGCGCAGGATGGCGGGCGCTGTTCGTTGGCGGCTGCATCCGCGATGCGCTACTTGGGCGCGAGGCAGCGGATCTGGACTTAGCGACTGATGCCCGGCCTCAGCAGGTGTTGGCGCTGGCGCAAGCCGCCGAACTTCGGGCGCTTCCGACAGGCATTGATCACGGCACCGTCACGCTGATCTATTCAGGACGGCCCATTGAGGTGACGACGTTCCGGCGGGACGTCGCGACAGACGGGCGACGTGCGGTCGTGTCCTTCTCGGACGATCCCGCCGAAGACGCCCGCCGGCGGGACTTCACGATGAATGCGCTGTACGCCGGCATCGACGGTACGCTGGTAGACCCCCTGGGCGGACTGGCTGATCTACGCGCCCGCCGAGTGCGGTTCGTCGGAGATCCAGTGCTGCGGATCGCCGAGGACTACCTGCGCGTCTTACGCTTCTTTCGGTTTTACGCATGGTACGGCGACCCTGCGTCCGGACCTGATCCCGAGGCGCTGGCTGCCTGCGCGGGGGCATTGGACGGGCTGGAACGACTGTCGCGGGAGCGTGTCGGTGCCGAGGTGAAGCGCTTGCTGGAAGCGCCCGATCCGGCGCCCTCGCTTGCCGCAATGGCGGCTACCGGCGTGCTGGGGCGAATCCTGCCTGGCGCCGACGCTGCGATCCTTGCGCCGTTGGTCCGCGTGGAGGCTGCTGCGGGCGCTGGGCCATGCTGGCGCCGACGCCTTGCGTCACTTGGTCAGAACTGCGATTGGCGCGATCGGTTGCGGCTTTCCCGCGCCGACGGTCGGGCGCTGGATGCCGTCGCGGCGGCGCTTGCCTCAGGCGATGGACCTGCCGTGGCCGCCTACCGCCGCGGGGCGGACGCAGCGCGCGATGCGGCGCTGATCCGGGCGGCGACGCTCGGAGCGCCGCCGCCCGACATGATGGAGCCCGAAATTGCGCGGGGCGCGTCGGCGAGACTGCCGCTGCGCGCTGCGGACCTGACGGGCCTAGAGGGTCTTCTGCTGGGCGAGGCCCTTTCCCGCGCCGAAGCCGCCTGGATCGCATCGGACCTCAGGCTCGGCTTCGAAGAACTGTTGGCTGCCGCTGTTTCTAACCGATAGAGCCGCGCGGGCGGCGCTGCGACCGACTGGAGGCAAAGGCGTCTCACCGGCTGGAGTGCTGCCGGAGGCAGCTTGGCGAACGTGACAATACGCTTCCGCAAGGCCTTCTCGCGCGGGTGCAAAGGCCTGCGATGCCGGCCGGCACCTTCCGGGCGCGGCTCGAGCGACCTGTCCAGAACCGCCGGCGTGCGCAGCTCGCGCTGCTATCCTGGTCGATTCCGCGCCGACAAGCGTTCGACGATTCGGCGCTGCACGTAGGGGATAACCCGATCCGGCTGACTGAGCTTTGTCACCTTGTCGAGGAGATCGCGGTAGTCGCCGTAGCGATTGACGGGGACCGAAAGCGCCTCGGGCCAAAGCTCGCCAATCGCCAGCTCGAACAGCCGCCCATCAGGCTTTTCCCGCGGCGGCGTGGCAAAGAACGCATTCTGGACAGCCCGGTCCGCGAACGGCATTAGCTCAGGCATCTGCGCGAATTGCGGCGGGCGGAAATGCGGCATGTAAAACAATTCAAGCACCGCAAGGTCGAGAATCGCGGAAAACGGCAACCAGTCGACGCCAGCGAGCCAAGCCTCAATGTCGTTCAAAATCTCAGGCTCCGCCGGAACGTTCATTCGGGCCAAAACGGCTTCGGCCGTCGGCGCGATGTCGTCGATGACCGCATAGTCGTTGCGGTACATTCGCGACCGGCCCGTTTCGCCAAGGATCCCTGTCAGTATCAGATCGCACCCGAGCTGGCGCACGCTGGGATGCAGTCGACGATTAGCGTGACGGATCGTGTGGCCGGTGGCTCGGTCCCACGCATCCTGCTCGTCGTGGGTCGCCTCGATGAAAGGCAGGACCTCGTGTCTTAGTCCGAGGTGCCGGGACAGGTCGCCCGCAACCACCGCGTCCATCCCCGGCCTGTCATGCGCCAAGGTATAAAAATGCAGGTTGTCCACTACCTTCCGGCAAGCAGCAGCGATCAGTCGGCTGTCGAAGCCAGCAGTCAACGCGACGCCCACGCGGCGACCCGAAACCGCGGCCGATATGAAATCGGACATCTCGGCCGCGACGATCCTCGCGGTCTGAGCACCCGACGCATCGCGTCGGAACTTGTCGGGCCGGGGCCAGAAGCGGACCGCGCGCCAGGTGGCGAGATCGAGATAATGGTTGGGAAGCAACCGGAACACGCCCTGATGCGCAGTCAATGTTCCCGGGATCCACGCCTCAAGACCACGGCGCTCGACATGCACGCGATGCCGAAGCGCATTGTAGCGCTCCCAGTATTCCTTGGCGTCGAGGATCGTCGCGGCCGATGCGCCAGCACGCTGGCTGGCCGGACAGAACACGACGGGCAGGGTCGCGGCGCAGTCCGGGTACAGCCGAGCAGCCAGACGCCCGCCGGTCACGACGGCAAAGGTGCCGCGCATGCGATGGATGAGATGCTCTTCAAGATCACCGAAGCCTGCGATCGGGATCGTCATCCGGATCCGATCTCGCTCAATCACGAAAGCCAATTCCGGCCTTGCTGCCAGTACAAGACCGTACAACTCGCCGAGCGGTTCTCCGCCGACGGATTCGACGGAATACCGGCGAACACCAGTTCCGCCAGTTGCAATCGGAACGCCGCCGCGAGAACATACGTTCAAGTTGAGCGACGCCTCATAAGCCGAAAGTTCAACTTCTTTTTCGAAAACCATTTTTTTTCCACCCAAAATCCAAGAGCCCGCCCATGCTGGTCGGCCCCAAAAAAGACAATTTGTCGCCACCTGCAACTTCGACGAAACTTTAATGCCTTACGGTGCATGCAATATGGATATCGGAGATGTTGCCATCACGAACCCAATAACACGCTTCTCGCTCCACCCGAGGTAATGGTAGTGCCAACTCCGGTCGCAATCCATGAAAAACAGCACAATCTGCTGCCAATCCAGGCTCAACACACTGAAGCGTGGCTCGACTAATCGCGGTGCGAATAGTGACGCTGGTGTCCGCGCACGCAGTGCGAGAACAGCCGCCAATGCCGGCTTCGCCGGAATTCAGCGCCCCGTTGCTATCGGGATTATCTGGTCTTGATAGAATCGCACCAGCGTCTGACCGGAAAAGCTCATGCTCACCCAGAAAACCACCAGGATCGCACCGAGCTTGGGAACGAAGGTCAGCGTCATTTCCTGAACGGAAGTCAGCGCCTGAATCAGACCGATCGCAAGACCGACGACGAGCGCCACAGCCAGAACCGGCGTTGAGATGACCAGCGCCACCCAGAGCGCCTGCCGCAGAATGTCGAGGACCGCCGCCTCAGTCACGCCTAGACCGGCATCCGCAGGATTTCCTGGTACGCCTCAACGACCTTGTCGCGAACCGCGACGGCCGTCTGGACAGCCAACTCGGTCGCCGCCAGCGCCTCCACCACGGCCTGCGGGTCGGCGCGTCCAACCAGACCCGCCTTCACCGTCTCCTCGCCTTCACGCAGCGTGGCCATAAAGTCGGTCGTCGCTGCCGAGAACGCTTCCGCCGGCCCTCGCTCTCCGGGCTCTGCCCGGACTGCCGCTTGGGCCCGCGAATAGACTTGCGCCGCGAGAGTCGAGTTGATGTCCATGTCTGGCCTTTCTAGCGCCGGAGCAGGTTGAGCAGGGAGCCCGCCATCTGGCGGGCCTGCTCGAACATGCGCAGGTTCGCCTCGTAGCTTCGATTGGCCTCGCGCGCGTCGGCGATCTCCACCATCATGTTGACGTTGGAGCCGTCGTAGTATCCATCCGCTCCGGCCAACGGGTGGTTGGAGTCGCGAATGCGCTGAAGCGGAGCCTGGTCCAGACGCACGGGCCCGGTGGCCACCGCCCGCGCATCGCCGCGGTCGGCCATCGTCTCTTCGAACGAGACGAGCTTGCGACGATAGCCGGGGGTGTCTGCGTTCGCGATGTTCTCGGCGCTGAGCCGCAGCCGCGCAGACTGGGCAGACATCCCGCTGGCCGCCGCCGCCATAGTCCGGGCGATCTCGTTCATCCTTGCCGCTCCACTAGCGCTGCTTTCCAATACTCGCCCGCAGGATGTCCATAGTCTTGCCGTATACGCCGAGCGCAAGATCGTGGCTCTGGCGCAGTTCGGCCGCCCGGATCATCTGATCCTCAAGACTGACGGAGTTGCCGTTCGGGGTTTCGGCGCCAAGCGCGGCGATATCTTCAGCCCCATATCTGTCTGCGCTGACGTCGAAGTCGGAATGACCTGGCCGCGTGGATCGGGCGACGAAAGTCGAGATTCCGGACATAGTCTCCGCGAAGTCCGGCAGGTCCCGCGCGCGATAGCCGGGCGTGTCGGCATGGGCGATGTTCTCGGTTACGACTGTCTGCCGCGCCATTGCATGGGCGGCCAGGGCACTGGAGAGGCGGAGAAGGGTCAGGTCCATGCGGGTTCTCCCGAGTTGTCGCAACTTCGGCTTAACGGTTGTTGGTTGACAAAGCGTAATCGACGGCGGGCAGGCTTTAAGAAAATGGCGAACGACTTCATCGCGCTGGCGCAGGAAATTAGGCGCATCTCCAATCACCGACGCATCGGTCGCGTCGTCGAGCTGGGGCAGGCGTCGCTCGAAGTCGCCGGGTTGACGCACCAAGCCCGGATTGGCGACCAGGTCGCAATCAGCTTGCGCAGTGGCGCGACGCTGGGCGGCGAAATTGTCGCCATCTCGGAGCGCTCGGCCCGAGCGATGACCTATCAGCCGCTGGATGGAGCGGCGGTTGGCGACGCCGCGACGCTGATCGGTACTGCCGACGCCCATCCGGCCGAAGGCTGGATCGGACGCATTGTCGATGGGTTTGGCTCTCCGCTCGACGGCCGGCCGCTGCGCCCCGGCGGCGCCGCGGCGCCGCTGCGCCAAAGCCCCCCCCCTGCAGCCGCACGAAATGCCCTCGGCCCGCGGCTCAGAACCGGCCTGCGGGTCTTCGACACGATCCTGCCGCTGGCGCGGGGACAGCGCATCGGCATCTTCGCTGGCTCCGGAGTCGGCAAATCGACGCTGCTGGCGGACCTTGCGCGTGGGGTCGAGGCCGACGTCGTGGTGCTGGGGCTGATCGGCGAACGCGGTCGCGAGTTGCGCGAGTTCACCGAGATCGTGCTCGGACCGGAAGGAATGGAGCGAGCAGTCGTAATCGCCGCCACTTCCGATCAAGCGCCGCTGATAAAGCGACGGGCCGCTTGGATGGCGATGGCGACCGCCGAACTTTTCCGCGACCAAGGCAAGCATGTGCTGCTGATTCTCGACAGCCTGACGCGCTTTGCAGAAGCGCACCGAGAGATTGCGCTGACCGCCGGCGAGGCGCCCTCACTCCGCGCTTATCCGCCCTCTACCGCCAACCTGATCGCAAGCCTCTGCGAACGCGCCGGGCCGGGTCCGCTGGGCAAGGGCGACATCACGGGCGTCTTCAGCGTTCTGGTTGCAGGTTCAGACATGGACGAGCCTGTAGCGGACATCACTCGCGGCGTGCTCGACGGGCATGTCGTGCTGGAGCGCGGCATCGCCGAGCGCGGTCGCTTCCCGGCCATCGACGTGCGTCGTTCGGTGTCGCGCAGCCTGCCGGGGATCGCGAGCGCCGCCGAAAATGTTGTGCTGGCGAAGCTACGCCGGGTCCTGACCGCCTACGAGAACGCCGAGCTGATGATCCAGACGGGGCTCTACGTCCTCGGGACCGACCCCGTTATCGACGAGGCAAAAGCGCTTTGGCCGACGCTGGACGCATATTTTGCGGAGGCTGCCCCGGACGGCGTCGCTGCGAGCTTCGCACGTCTGGGCGAGATTCTTGGCCAGCCCGATAGCGCCTTGGCGTCTCAGACGCCGGCCACGCCCGAAAGGCGGCACCGCTAGGCGGCCGAGGCGTACGGCGCCAGCCCGCTTGGCGGCCGCCGCCAATCTTGCCCTCTCCGCGCCGACGCCGTCCTCGCGAAAATTCGCCCGCGCTGGAGCTCGCTCGGTACGAAATGCTATGCGGCGCCGACGTTCAAGCGCCCGACAGCAAAAGGTTGTAGAGGCCGGCTGAGCCGCCAGAGCTGGCGTTTCGCAACAGGCTCAATGCGGGAGACATGGCCGCTGCGGCCGTGGGGCCGTTCTCGAGCTGCGCGCGAGCGAGAAAGCGGTTGATGACCTTCTCAATGTTCTCGGCCTCGGAGAAGGCAGTCAGGTTTGGCGTGCCGAAAAAGACGCTGGTCTTGTCGCGCAGCGTGTCGCGCTGCCGGTCCACGTCGAGCCGGCCGAACTGGGCCGGCAGGCCGTAAGCCTTTTCCAGCACCTGACGGAGAGGGGTTGAGCCGATGACGGAAAACCAGCTGCCACCCTGCTCGCCCTTGCTGAGATCTGCCATCTCGCGCCGGAAATTCATCGCGAGCCGCATGTCGTTGTTCGTCTCGCCCACAGCAGCCTCGAAGGCGCGGGTTTTGTAGGCGGCGGCGATCTTGTCCGCGAACCCCGGATCCGCGGTGCGTGCCCCTGCCGCGTCGCCAAAGCCGAAGGCTGCTGCGATCTGCTTGTAACCAGGCGCCGCCAAGCGGTTAGCGAAAGCCGCGGGATCTTCGGCACCCTCTTCGAGAACCTTTCGGATGAAGGCCTTCTTGTCGATCTCCCCCTCAAGACCGAAAGCGCCGAGCGCTACCTTGAGCAGGCGACGATCTGCGACCAGATTGGCCGCAGTCGTGACGGAGCCAATGGCTTCTGAGAAGTAGGCGAGGTCGCGTTGCAGCGCAGGGCCCCGCTCGAAGGCCTGCTGCTGGCTCGGCTGGGTCCTCTGCAGGAACCTCCAGCCGGCGGGACCCGCCATCGGGATCAGCGGCTGAAAGCTCATCGCTCATTCATCTCCTCAGGCGCGAGCGCTGTCGAGCAGGCGCATCTCGCGTGGCAGCAATTTCCTGAGCGCGCGCATCGCCTGATAGAAGCGGCTTTCGGCGGCGGCCTCGGTGGCAGCGGCGAGGCTCGCTCGACTGTCCGGATCGGTAAAGACTTGGCTGAGCTGCTCGATGCCACGCATGATCTGGCGACGGCCCTCCTCCGGATCGGCCTCACCGGCGATGACGAGTTGGGCGACGTAGCATACGCGACGCACAGGCGTATTGGCTTCGGATGGATGGATCGCGTCGCGCAGTCGCAGCACGTTCGCTTCTGGTGTCAAGATGTTAATCCGCGTACGGCGGTCTCCATTTTCCATGACGACGCCGTTGATCATCACTCGCTCGCGCGGGCCGAGCTTGAGCACCAGACCAGTCATGACGCCGCCTCCGCTTCGCCGCGCAGGCCGCGCATAATCGTCGTGTTGATGTCTACGAGCAGCGCGATCGAGGCCTTGCCGGCGAGTACCCGCAGCGTGTGCTTTCGAACGAACTCGGCTAGACTGATCAATTGGGCCTTGAGCGCCATCGGCAGCGCGTTGCCGTCGGTCATCAAGTCCTCGGCCAGCGCGCCCCACAGGCGCTGGTTGTCGGAGACTGCGGCGGCCAGGGCGGGAAATTTGGATCGGTCCGTCTCATCCACGGCGCTGAGGCGGTGGGTGACGCGGGCGAAGATGGCATATTCAGCGCCGCGTCCGGTTCGGATCGGCGCGGCGGCATCGACATATGCAGAGCGAGCCTGGGCGTGCATGTTCATAGGCGGGCCTTCTGGAGGGCGGTTCTAGGCGATCGGGTTGTCATTGCCCGGGGCGGGCGGATGGCCCGCCCCGGAGTTCCGCTCAGCGGAACAGCGACAGGATGCTCTGCGGCGCCTGGTTGGCGATCGACAGCGCCTGGATCCCCAGCTGCTGCTGGGTCTGCAGCGCGGTCAGGCGAGCCGAGGCTTCCTCCATGTCCGCGTCGACCATTGCGCCCACGCCTTCCTTCAGCGCGTCGGCCTGCTTGGACAGGAAGGCGTTCTGCGCCTCGATCCGGCCCTGCGCCGCGCCGAACGTGGCCGCCGCGGTGTTGACCGTGTCGAGCTGCGTGTCGATCGTGTCGAGCGCGGCCGCCACCGAGATGTCGGCGATGCCGGTGATCGCCGTCGCCACCGCCGCGAGGTCCGCTGCGCCGGTCGAGAAGGTCTGCGAGGCGACGGCGCCGGCGGCAGACCGAGTGATCGAGACCGTCACGGTCTCGGCGGTCGCGCCGGTGTTGACGAGGTTGATGCCGTTGTACTGCGCCGAGCCGGCGATCGAGGTGATCGTGGCGGCCAGCGCGGTGACGTCGGCGGTCAGCTTGGTGACGTCGGCGTCCGGGTTCTGGGCCTGCACGACCTTTTCCTGGATCTGCCTGACCAGTTCGCCGACCTGCTCGGTTGCGGTGCGGGCTACGCCGACCATGGCCGAGGCGGAGGTCAACGATTCGCCTAGCTTCTTCAGCGAACCGACGTCCGACTTCATCGTCGAGGCAATCGCCCAGGCCGAACTGTTGTCCTTGGCGGTCGCGACCTTCAGACCGGTCGAGATCTCGTCCTGGACCTTGGCCATGCTCTTGTTGACGCCCTTCAGCGTCTGCAGGGCGACGAGCGCGGAGGAGTTGGTGAGAATCGAGGACATTGCTGTATTCCTTCGTGGCGTTCGGGGCTTTCGACCCCGCTGTCTTCCGGATGGCTCCGCGATGTACGAAACCTGCGATCGTCCTTCTGACTTGTGCGGCGTAAGGGCATCGTTCGGGCCCCGCCGCGCCGGCTCGTTCGGCCGCATTGGGAGACAATCCGCGAACAGCATTGAGCATTCGCTAATGGCCGGACCCTATCATGGCTAAGATGCAGTTAACGTTGCTGGGGCGAGCGCTGGCGGTTGCGCTAACGCTGGCGGCATCGGCGGCGGCAGCCGATCCGCCGCATGCGCGAGCCGCCGAGGCCGACGGGAAAACATTTCGGGATTGGCGGCTAGACTGCGGCGCGGCCGGTTGCGCCGTCCGGACCGAACTTCGCGGCGGCGACGGATCACTGATTCTGACAGTGATGGCGGAGAAGTCGGAGGACCTGGGCCTGCTGAGGCTGGGCACGCCCCTGCCCCTCCACCTGCCCGACGGGGCGGCGCTTGCGCTCGGCGACGCGCCTCTCCGTTGGATCGAGTGGCGGACGTGTGGGCCGATGGCCTGGTGCGAGGCGACGGTCGCGCTGGATGCGCACTTGCTGGCGGACCTGCGCCGGGAGCGCTCAACCGAGGTAGTGCTGACGCTGGTCGATGGCGTCCGGATCCGGCTGACAGCATCCTTGTTGGGTTTCAGCGCCGCCTGGGGAGCGCTTGGCGCGTATTCCGATGCGGGCAACTGAGCGCCGCGAAGCTCTTGCGCACGCCGCGGTCGCAGGTTGATCAGCCGGTCAGGCCGGCAGCGTCACGACGATCGGCTTGCGATCTGCGAGCGACTACCGTGTGCTCGTACTGAACCACAGGCGCCCGGGGCTTGGACTAGAGCGTCCACCCGTCATCGCCGTCAGTGACCAAAAGCACGCCCACCGAGAGGAAGGGCTCCACGGTGAGAACGAGACCCTTGTTGATCCGCCGCTTGTCGCTCCGGGTCGGCCAGGTCGGGATCTCGGTAGGATGTTCATGCAGCGAACGACCGACGCCATGGCTGGCAGGATTGCGAATCAGAGTGTAGCCCCGGTCCGCAGCGAAACGACCTATTACGTTTCCGATGCCCGCCAGCGGTCTGTCTCGACCGACCTGCGAAATCCCGATCTCCAAAGCGCGCCTGCCGTCACGGCAGAGCCGATCCAGCGGAGCCGCCACGGGCGCAACTGCGACTGTCGCGCCGGTATCGGCAAAATAACCGGCCTTTGACGCCGACACGTCGATGTTCACCAGATCGCCGGGCGCGATCAGCCGGTCGCCCGGGATGCCGTGGGCAATCTCCTCGTTGACGCTAATGCAGGTCGTTCCGGGAAATCCGGAGGCGGATTGCGGCGCTGACACGGCGCCTTCTCAATCCAGAAGTTCCCTTCCGATATCGTCGAGCTCCCGTGTGGTCATGCCGGGCTCCAGCGATGTCGCCATCGCTCGCAAGGTGTTCGCGACGATGCGACCGATCACCTTCAGGCCGTTCAACTCATCCTGCCTGGTGATGATTATGTCATGGTTCCTTCGATACGTGCGTCAGTCGCGCTTCAATCGGCGGCCGTAGAGTTCAAGCCGGTGATGCACGATTTCATATCCGAGCCGGGCGGCGACCTCGGTCTGGATCGCCTCGATCCGCTCGCTGATGAACTCGACCACCTCCCCCGTGTCGATGTCGATCAGGTGGTCGTGGTGCCCGACCGCCGCCTGTTCGAACCGCGCGGGACCATGGCCGAAGGCGTGGCGCTTGATAGCGCCGGATTCCTCCAGCACCTTCATCGTGCGATATACAGTCGCCAAAGAGATACGGGCGTCCATCGCAGCCGCGCGCTCGAATATCTCACCGGCATCCGGATGACCATCAGATCGATGAAGGATCTCAAGGATGATGCGGCGCGGCTTCGTGATGCGCAGCCCGGCGTTGCGCAGCACCGTCTCGTAGTCGGTCAGGTTAGCGGCCATCGACATTGCATTGAGCATATCTGCGCCCGAGGAGCTTGCAAAGAAAATTTCTGCAAACAGTTATCATTTGCATATCCCTGTCGCCGCGCTAGAATCGCCTTCGTTAGCAAGAGGAGTTTCGATGCCCCGCGCTGCCATCATCCTGTCCCGAATGACATTGGCCGTTTCGCTGTCCGTCAGTTCGGCGTTACCGGCGGTCGCGGACAAGCTGAGGGTGTCCACGACGTTCACGATAATCGCAGACATGGCCGCGAACGTGGCCGGCGATGTGGCAGAGGTGACCTCGCTGATCCCGCCAGGTGCCGAAGTCCACAACTTCCAGCCCACTCCGTCGGACATCCGCGTCGCCTCGGACGCCGGGCTCATCCTCTACAACGGCCTCGGGCTCGAAGCGTGGTTCGACCGGTTCTTCCGCAACTTGCGCAACGTGCCGGCGGTCGTTGTAACCGAGGGCATCGAGCCGATCGCGATCACCGAAGGTCCGTATGCCGGTCAGCCCAACCCCCACGCATGGATGTCCAGCACGAATGCCCTGATCTACGTCGAAAACATCCGCGCAGCACTTGCCAAGGCAGATCCTGCAAACGCCGACATCTATTCCGCCAATGCCGCTGCGTATTCGGCCCGCATCAAGGCTCTGGCCGAGCCGCTGCGCGCCGAGCTCGACACAAAGCCCGCGGATCGGCGCTGGGTTGCAACGTCGGAGGGCGCATTCTCGTACTTGGCGCGTGATCTCGGGCTTGGCGAGATCTACATTTGGCCGATAAACGAGGACCAGACCGGCACGCCGCAGCAAATTCGCCGGGCGATCGATCTGATCCGAAAAAGTGGAGTGACAGTTGTCTTTTCTGAATCGACGGTCGATCCGCGCTCGGCACAGCAGGTGGCTCGCGAGACTGGGATCGCGTATGGCGGCGTGCTCTACGTCGACAGCCTTACGCCGCCGGATGGCCCGGCGCCGACGTATCTCGATCTGTTGCAGGTAACGGCCGGCCGCATAACGGAGGCGCTTAGTCAATGACCGGTCTTGCACTACGCGACGTCAGCGTGACTTACCGCACCGGCCTTACGGCGCTTGATCACGCAGAGTTCGATCTGCCCGAAGGATCGATTACAGCCTTGGTCGGCGTCAACGGCTCCGGCAAGTCAACCCTGTTCAAGGCGATCATGGGTTTCGTGCCTCTGCGATCGGGATCAGTCGAGATACTCGGTATGCCGCGCGAGGCGGCACTCAAGCTTAACTTGGTCGCCTACGTGCCGCAGGCGGAGGAGGTTGACTGGACCTTCCCGGTATTGGTTGAGGATGTCGTCATGATGGGCCGCTACGGCCATATGAGTTGGCTGCGCCGACCGACGCCGCGCGATCGGGATATGGCGAATGCGGCCCTGGAGCGTGTCGGCATGGCCGGACTGGCCGCACGCCAGATCGGAGAACTGAGCGGCGGGCAGAAGAAGCGGGTCTTCCTTGCGCGCGCGTTGGCGCAGGAAGGGCGGGTGATCCTGCTCGACGAACCCTTCACGGGCGTCGATGTCACTACGGAGGAGGCGATCATCGAGCTTCTGAAGGCGCTGCGCGAGGAGGGCAAGTTGATGCTGATCTCGACTCATAATCTCGGGTCGGTTCCGGACTTCTGCGACCGGGCAGTGCTGATCGACCGCAGCATCCTGGCCTCAGGGCCGACCGCTTCCGTCTTCACCCAAACCAATCTGGAGCGCGCATTCGGCGGCAAGCTGCGGCATTTCGTGCTCGGCGGCCGCGACCTGCACGACGATGCTGATGCCCGCCAAGTCACTGTCCTGACCGATGACGAGCGGCCGTTCGTGATCTACGAGATGGGTCCGGAAGAGACGCCGGCGCCACACGATGACTGAACTGCTCGCGCCCTTCGCCTATGACTACATGATCAACGCGATTTGGGTTTCCGCACTGGTCGGCGCGCTCTGCGCGTTCTTGTCGGCATTCGTGATGCTGAAAGGTTGGAGCCTGATCGGCGACGCGCTGAGCCACGCGATCGTGCCAGGCGTCGCCGGCGCCTACATCCTGGGCCTGCCGTTCGCCCTCGGCGCTTTCTTGTCGGGCGGGCTGGCGGCGGCGGCGATGCTAGCGCTGGGGGCGACCACGCGCCTCCGCCAGGACGCGGTGATCGGCGTAGTCTTCACCGGGTTCTTCGCCTCAGGACTGTTCCTGATCTCGATCTGGCCGGCGAGCGTCAACATCCAGACCATTATGCTCGGCAACGTGCTCGCGATCACGCCGAAGGATACGGCGCAGCTCCTGGCGATTGGAGGGACGGCCCTGGGGGTGCTGCTGCTAAAGTGGCGAGACTTCCTTGCCGTTTTCTTCGACGAGGCGCATGCGCACACGATCGGATTGCGCCCACAGCGACTGAAGGCGCTTTTCTTCGCGCTGCTGTCTCTGGCCACAGTGGCCGCGTTGCAGACCGTCGGCGCGTTCCTGGTCATCGCGATGATTGTGACACCCGGGGCTACTGCCTACCTGCTGACCGACCGATTCGGGCGGCTGATCGGGATTGCGGTGGCGATCGGCGCCGGATGTTCCGCAGCCGGCGCCTATCTGAGCTTCTTCCTCGACGGAGCGACGGGCGGACTGATCATTGCGTTGATGACAATTTTGTTCCTTGTGGCCTTCATCTTCGCGCCTAGGCACGGCGTGATCGCGGGTCGGACGCGCAGTTCTCAGGCTCGGCATGTCTGACATTTGGCTGCCATTCCAGCTGCCGTTCATGCAGATGGCTTTCGCGATCGCCATCGCGACTGCGGTCCCGATGGCGCTGCTGTCCTGCTTTCTGGTGCTGCGCGGCTGGGCGCTGATGGGAGACGCGATCAGTCATGCGGTTCTGCCGGGTGTAATCCTGAGTTACATTGTAGGACTGCCAATCGCGCTCGGAGCCTTTGTCGCCGGCTTCATCTGCGCTGCGGGGTCTGGCTGGCTGCGCGACAACAGCCGGATCAAGGAAGATACGGCCATGGGCGTCGTCTTCGCTGGCCTTTTCGGCTTTGGCCTGGTGCTCTACGCCAGCGTACCGACGACGCTACACCTGAGCCACCTGCTGTTCGGCGACATGCTAGGGGTGACGTGGGGCGAGGTTGCGTGGGCTGCGCTGGCAGGCGTCGGGGTTGTGGTCCCGCTGCTGGCGTTTCGCGCTGACGTCACCGTGCTGATCTTCGACCCGGCACATGCCCGCGCGATCGGCTTGCCAGCGCGTCGGCTGCACTACGGCCTGCTGGCGCTGGTCTCGCTGGCGGTCGTCGGCGCGCTGCAATCGGTAGGGATCATCCTCGCGGTCGCGCTGCTGATCACGCCAGGAGCGACGGCCTTTCTGTGGGTCCGCCGGGTGGGACCGATGCTGGCGCTGGCCGGCGGCCTTGGCTTCGCCGCCGCAGTCCTAGGGGTTTATGCGAGCTTCTGGCTTGACGCGGCGCCCGCCCCCACCGTTGTGCTGGCGCTGACGCTGGCTTTCGTCGCGAGCCTCGTCAAATCGGCGCGTGAGGATGCTTCCGTGCGAAAACCCGGCTGATCGGGGGGTTGATCTTTCTCCGTCAGGCACATAATGAACGCCGTAAGGATTGGGGAATAGGTTAACGGTAGACCCACGGACTCTGACTCCGTTAGTCCTGGTTCGAATCCAGGTTCCCCAGCCAATCCTCCGAAACTTCTGATTTTGCTCTGCGAATCCGGTTTCGCAGCGTAGTTTGTCCGGGTGTGCTACCGCGCCGTGCCACAGGATGTGCCACGATGGGCGGAAGGTCGTCTCGATATGGGTCCGGCGTCTACCGGCGCGGAGACGTCTTCTGGCTGAAAGTCCGGACGCCCGCGGCCATAGCGAACCTCCTCTCGAAAGTTTTCTGGCGCTCTTCGCTGCGCACCAATCTCCAACGCGAGGCCCACTGCGCCGCCCGATCCGTTCGGGCCGCGCTCGACGCGGGCTTCGTGGTGGTGGAGGCTCGGTTGCGGTTGGGCGTGCTTTCGGAGACGCAGGCGGAGGCGGTGATCACCGCGCTCGCGCGCCGTGCGCTCGCCGAGCACGAAGCCCTGCGCGCGAACGCCGGGCCGCGGTCGGAAACGGCGATCCTCGCCGCCAAGCGCGGTCACGAGACCGAAGCCGACGCCTGGCGCGACGTGCTCAGGCGCAACGATCTCGGCGTCATCGCTCCGTTCGTCACGACGGCCGCTGGAGACGCCGGCGTCACGCAGCCGGACTGGGCGCTCGTTCCGGGCCTGCTCCGCGAGGCCGCGCGCACGCTCACCGTCGTCGCGGAAGAGAACATCGCCCGCGAGGACGGGCGCTACGCCGGCGACCACGCCCGATTGGCGGCGCGCCTCGCTCTCCAGGTTGGTCCGGTCCCCGCGCAAGCCCTCGACGGATCGCTCCGCATGGCGCCGCGCATGACCCCCGCTCGGGACCATGAGGAGGCTCGCGGATCACGCACCGAAGTCGAGACCTCGGCTGAGGAGGCGCACGTCTCGAGAGCGACCCCATCGCTCCGGCCGTCGCTGGTTTGGGACGCGACGCGGTCGGGCCAGATCTTTCAGCCGCAAGGTCCCGTAGCCGCCGTCGTGTCTTCAGGCCGCCGGGCCCCCGACACCTTCGACGGACCGGTCGGCGCGCGACTCGATGACAAATTCGGCGAAGTAGAGCTTCGCCCTGGCAGCGAGCGTCGAGCCGCGCCGGCGCGTCCGACCCCGCTCGCGAAGTGCGCAGCCTCGCCAAAACCCGCAGACCCGATCAAAGCTATCGCTTCGGGCGTCGCCGAAGCGCCGAAAGCGCCTCCCGTTCACGCGGCGCCGGCCCTCGATGCCGTTCCCGCGCAGCCTGAGAGGATGCCTGCCGAGAAGCCGACGTCCGCCACGGCTCGGCGCAATCCCTACCGGGCCAAGCGGCGGAGCGCGCCGGATCCCGTCGTGACAGCGCTGCGATCGCGTTCGCCCGCAGAGCTATGGGACATGACCCTTGAAGACGCCTTCGCCTTTACCAAGGCGAAGGCTTCGAATTCCGGCACGAACGCGAAGTGGATGAAGGGGTCCGCCCGCGGTTTCGACGCATCCGGCCGGCTCGCAATGGCATATGTCGGGTCGAAGACCCGGCTTCGGGACATTACGTCCGGCGACAGCCATAACTTCGTGGACCGGCTCGCGCTTATCCCGGACATTTGGAATAAGGGCGCAAAATGCAGCCTGATTGCGAGCACGGCGGCGCAGGTGTCGATGCAGGCGCTGATCGACGCGGCCAACGATCGTGAGGACGCGCGGCTGTCCCAGGTCGAGATACGTGCGGAAGCCGAGAATTGGACGCAGGAGCGCTTCCTTGCCGCTGTCGCTGAAGCCCAGGTCGATCGGCTCGCGCCGCGAACCCAGTACAAGCACCAGAGCTACTTTTCCGGCGTCTTCAAGACGGTCATAGAGGCCGCCGGGATCGGCGCAAACCCGATGAAGGGGGCAATCTGGACGCGCAAGGAACGCAACAAGCGGGTGGCCGAGGGCGGTCTAATCCGGGTCGCGCTCGGACCGGAGGGACGCGCGGCGCTGTTCTCACGACCGCTGTTCCTCGGCGGCCCCGCCATGCCCGACGATCCGCTGTTCTGGACCCCGCTCACGGCGCGCTATGCCGGCCTGAGGCTCGAGGAGGCCTGCCAGTTGAAGCCCGAGGATCTTGGCGAGGAGGACGGGATCGCCGTCTTCCACATTCGTGCCAGCGTCGACCAGACGCTCAAGTCGATCGCCTCCACACGGACGGTTCCGGTCCATCCTGAGCTCATTCGTCTCGGGATCCTCCGGCTCGCCGCGGCGAAACGAGCCGCAGGCGCCAAATGGCTGTTCGCGGTGGAGCGCCACCAGGACGGGTCGTTCTCGAGCCGGTACTCGAAGATCGTATCACAACTGGCGGAGGGCGGAGGGCATCTACGATGCCGGGCAAGGATTTTAATTCGCTGCGCAAGGATTTCTACCAGGATCTCAAGGCGGCGCGCGTCGATTACGCGGCCCGCACCGTCCTGCTGGGGCACGCGATGAACGATGTCACGGAGACGCACTACGGTCACCGGGAATGGCTCACGAGCGACCTGCGAGACTTCATCCATGCGATTCCGGCGGATACAACTCATATCCGACCGTCCATATAAGAGATCGGGAAGTTCTTCCCTCCGATAGTCACGATAAGACGTGATCACGCCCCCATCGGAATTCGCCACCATCGCGCGGCTTCGGAGGCGTACGAATCCCATGGGTTTCAAGCTACACTGCTTCTGCCATGGTATTCATGAGGGCCGGGACCTGCGCGGAACCAACGAGCAGCACTCGATCAAGACGACCGTTTCGAGCTTCGCAGCTCGTCTCTGGAACCAAGAGGCACGCGTGGCATGCCGCACCATGGAGGTGCCGATCGTCGTGCTTGTCGTCCGGACAACCTCGAATTCGAATTTCCAGATCAGCGACCCATACCCGAAGACCCAAAGCTGCCCCTCGAGGCGCTCGCGCAGGAGACCTTCGGCAATGTCCGCCCGCTCCGAGTCTGTGAGCGGCGTGAAGTTTGGATTGGGTCCAGGGTCGGGCTCCACACGCAAGCAGCGAGCGACGAGCTCCGGCGTCAGCGCCATGGAGCGACGACGCGCTTGCGGTGTCCGCGGCCGCGGAAATGACGAGTTGGTGCTGGCCAAGCAGTTTCGAGCCCAAGTGAAGCTGCCAGCCTTATACACGAAGGCGTCCGATCTGTCCCGCCGGCGGCGCTACGCGTCAGGACTCAGGGCGGAGAGCAGACACCCGATTGGGGGGCGGCTGAACAACCGCTAAGCTCCTTGCGAAATCGCTGTCTCCAATCCGAGGAGTAGTCTGGCGACAGAAAGGGACTCGTCCTTCAGGCGATCGAAAACTCTTGAGGACACCTCCGCCTACAGCATGCGCCGCGCCGTGCTCGGACTAACTTCAGTCCATCTCGGCCAACAACGCCTCGACGGCGGCCGTGAGTTGAGGATCGCGGGATGCGGCGATATCGTTCGGGTCGGTCCGCAGCAGGACATCAGGCACGATTTCCTTGTTCTCGTAGAAGCGGCCTTCCTTCGTGCGCATGCCGATCTGGGCGGCGCTGAAAACCAGGCGCGGCTCGAGCTGCGGTGCGGTGTAGGCGGCGGTGCCCGTGCCCGGAACGCGGTCGCCCACCATCGGCCCGAGTCCGAGGCGCTCGTAGTAGCCGGGAAAGATCGAACCATCCGAATAGCTGAAGGCGTTCTGCACGAGCGCCGTCGGCCGCGCCCAACGGTCGAAGGGCGAGAGGCCGAGAATCCACGCCGTTGCGCGTCACGAACCCCGACTAACGCTCGCCGGTCAGGAAGGCGATGAGCTGGTCGTGCAGCAGGCCCCCGGTGTTGAAGCGCACGTCGACGACCGCGCCCTCCTTGTCGCCGTAGCGGCCGATGAGTTCGGCGTAGACCTTGTGCATCTCGGTGCCGAGCGCCTCGAGGATATCGACGCCGACCACGTTCGCACCCTCACGGGCGACCCGGCGCGCGGCGTCCGCGCCCATGCCGCGGGCCGAGCCGGTGACGATGAAGGTCTTGCCGGCGAAGCGGTCGGGGATGAAGTAGTCGTCCGGCACGCGGGCCATGTTCTGACGCCCGGGGACCTTCGGGTCCGGCGAGTCCCAGGGGAGGAGAAGGCCCTGAGCGCAAGTCCCTGCTCGAGGTTGGGCTCCTGCGCTTCGGCGGAGGTCGCGCGCCGCAGCGGCTGCGACGACACCAAGCGATTTCAGCATGTCTCTGCGATCCATGGGCGCTCCTGGGGACTTAGTCGAGGGTCGGTCCGTAGGCGGTCCAGCCGCCGTCGGTGGCGTAGGTGGCCCCGGTCATGTTTCCGGACTCGGGCGAGAGAAGGTAGACCATCATCGACACCTGCTCGGCGACGGTGGCGGGCCGATGGCCCTGGTCGGCATATGCGAGGATGCTCTGCGTCTTGATCCTGCCCATGCCGGGGTTCGGCCCGGAGGCGGCGTTCTGTGCGGCGACCAGCGTGCCGGCGCGGGCGATCATTGGCGTGTCGGTCGCGGCCATGTTCACCGAGTTCACGCGGATGCCGTAGGGAGCGTAGTCGATCGCAGCGTTGCGCGTCATGCCGTTCACGGCGTGCTTGGACGCGACATAGGCGGGGTTGCCCGCGAGGCCGGTCAGCCCGGCGATGGAGCCCACATTGACGATCGCGCCGCCCCTTCCCTGCTCTATCATCCGGCGCAGCTCGTGGCGCATCGACAGGAACACGCCCCTCACGTTGGTGCGGAAGACGGCGTCCCAGTAGTCCTCGGTCGCCTCGTGGATCGGCGCGAACACGAGGCTCCTTCTGCGCCGCGTAGTCGACGGGCGCGCCGGAATAGACGCCGTCCATGACGCCTGCGTTGTTGAGCGCCGCGTCGACGCCGCCGAAGGCTTCGACCGCGACCCTGACCATGCGCGCGCAGGTCGCATCCTCGCCCACGTCGCCCGCCGCTACGAAGCGGGTCGCGAACCCCTGCGCGGCGATCTCCTCCATCGTCGCGCGTCCCTGCTCTTCGAGCCAGTCGACGCCGACGACGTTCGCGCCCTCGCGCGCGAGGCGGAAGACCGCCCCGCGCCCCATGCCGCGGGCGCAGCCGGTGACGATGACCGTCTTGCCCGCGAACCGGCCGGGCGTGAAGTAGTTGTCGGGCATCGCCGCGACGTCGCGGGCGAGGATGTCCGGGTCGGGCGGGTCCCAGGGCCGGGCGTAGGGGCCGATGGCGGGGACCGCGGCGTCATGCGCGGCGACGGGAGCCGCCGCTGCGCCCGCCGCCGCCGCTGCGACGCCAATCCCGCTCAGCAGATCGCGTCTGTTCATTGTCGTCTCCCTGGTCAGAATGCGTAGCGGACGAAGAGCATGGTGCTGAACCAGTCCTTCGCGTCGTCGCCGAGCGCCGCCTGGATCGCGTCGCCGGGAACCGTATAGGCGACGTGCCCGTGCACGTAGACGTTGCGGCTGTACGAACCATTTGGCCGTGACGTTCGCCTCGTAGCCGTACTCGTTGCCGTCGAGGAAGCTCAGCGCCGGGTTCCCGCCGACGTTCGTCTCGCTGTCGGCGTAGAAGGCCCAGAGCTGGGGCACGAGCTCGACCTTCGGGGCGACCCGCAGGCGGCCCTGGATCCGATGGGCGATCACGTTCGTATCTTGGACGACCTTGAACTGGTTCGCGCCCTGCACCCATTGCTCGCCCGTGCCGCCCGAGAGCAGCGGATCCCAGCGCTCGTAGGTCGCCATGTCGGGATCGTCGCCGGAGAAGTACGAGAGCCGGTAGCTGAGCGTCGGCGACCACGTCGCGTTCGCGAAGCTGTAGCCCACCTCCGCCCAGCCGGCGCGGGTGTCCATCGCGAAGTTCCGGTTCGTCTGCCGCGCGAACTCGGCCCCGAAATAGGGGCCCCGAGCGCCCTGCGGCCTCGGCATGTAGGTGAAGCGCGCGTCGACGAGTTGCAGACCCTCGCGCGTGCCCCGACCCCGCCCGTCGGGCCGAAGTATGCCTGCGTCGAGCTCCGGGACGGTCAGGTAGGTTCCGCCGAGCGTCAGTCCGCGGATCGGCGAGCCCTCGAGGTTCAGGCCCACGATCTTCGTATCGGTGTCGAGGATCGGAAGCTCGTCGGGATCGAGGTAGAACGCCTGCAGCTTCGTCTGGTTGTAGGCGACCTCGCCGAGGACCAGAAGTTCGGAAGCCCAGCGCGCGTTCGCCTGGAGTGCGGCGCGGTCCCAGCCGTTCGCCGCCGTGTTGGCGATCAGGAAGCCGTTCGCGAGGGTGAAGCGCTGCCGTCCCGCTCCGAAGTTGAACGTCGCACGCGCCGGTCTTTGCGGCAGAGAGGGCCGCCGCGACCACTGCGCGAAGGAAGCCGATCGTCTCCCGCGAACTTTCCCGCAGATCAGTCGCTGCGCGGGGCGTCGGCGTCCAATTGCCCGCTTCGTCCCGTACGATCCAGCCGCCCGTCCGCATGGCCTCCAGCTTCCGACGCACCGTCTCCCGGGGGATGCCGGAGGCGAGCGCGATCGATTGCGTGTTCGTCAGCCGCGTTTGGGGAGAAGGCGCGAAGTCGCTGCGCAGGGCGTCTTCCCATCCGTCGCGATCCGTTCCGAGCGACAGCGTCAGGAGCACCAGCATCGCGTCGAGATCGCCATCGAGCGCCTTCGGACCAAGGTCGGCGAGCTGACCATGGACACCGAGCTGCTCTACGCGAAGATCGAGCGGCTGGAAGCTGGGGGCGGCGGCATCCCTTTTGCGACGCGGAGGTCGAAGCGATGAGCGCCGTCATCTCGATCTCCACGCGCCGCCGCTACGGTGTCGCCGGGGTCTGCCGCGCCTGGGGCGTCGCGCGGGCGGGGGTCTATCGCCGCCGCGGCGCAGCGGAAGCGCCGGCCGCGCCACGGCGCAGGCCGGGACCGCAGGGGCCGATGTCCGACGCCGCGCTGGTCGAGGCGATCCGGCAGGTGCTCGTCGACAGCCCGTTCCACGGCGAGGGCTGCCGGAAGGTCTGGGCGCGGCTGCGCCATGCGGGCCTGCGCACCTCGAAGGAGCGGGTGCGCCGCCTGATGCGGGAGAACGGCTTGGCGGCGTCGACCCGCACGGGCCGTCCCCGCGGCCCGCGCAACCATGACGGCACGATCATCCCGAAGACCGTCGACACGATGTGGGGGACCGACATGACCGCTGCCTTCACTGTCGAGCACGGCCAGGTCGCCGTGTTCGTCGCGGTCGACCACTGCTCGGCGGAGTGCGTCGGCATCCACGCCGCTCTCCACGGCACCCGCCATGAGGCGCTCGAGCCCGTCCGGCAGGGCGTGACCGAGCGCTTTGGCGGGGTAGAGAAGGAGGCGGCTGCTGGCCTCAGCATCCGCCACGACCACGGGAGCCAGTACATGTCCCGCGACGTCCAGAAGGAGATCGCCTGGCTCGGGGCGGCGTCCTCCCCGGCCTTCGTCCGGGCGCCCGAAGGCAACGGCTGCGGCCGAGCGGTTCATCCGGACGCTGAAGGAGAACCTGCTCTGGGTCAGGACCTTCCCGACCGTCGAGGACCTCCGCCTCGCCCTGATCGACTTCAGGCAGACCTAAAACGAATGCTGGCTGATCGAGCGCCACGGACACCGCTCGCCAGCCCAGTTCCGACGCGACCAGATGGACACAATGCCCTTGGCCGCATAATCGCAATCGGGTGTCTCAGAATCCGAGGGCGGTACAGGATCGACCTCGTATCCGCAAGGGCCGGGCGCAACCTTTGACGCATTCCGCCCCTTAGAACATACAGAAAACGCCCTACCGGACCTGCCCCGGCAGGGCGTTGCTATGTTTGGCGAATTTCCACCCGATTCGGCGTATATGTCCGCGGATCAGCCGTAGAGTTCCTACAATTCTCACCGAGCCCCATGGCGTGCTGTTCGACAGGAAGGCGGACTTTGTTGGCCGGCGTCGGTCGTTCCGGGCGGAGAGCGGTCTTTCAAGCTTGCGCTAACTGAGCTTTCCGCAACCCAAAGCGGTCATTAGATACACCTCGCTGCCATCTCGCCAGTCGCTCTGCAGAACCCCACGCAGTTATCCGTTATCCATCGCCTCGGACCTTGGCGCTGCCGCGAGGCCTTCGAAGAAGCCACCCTCGAACTTGTCGGCCGGTTCGACACCCGGTGCCCGCTCGCGCCCATCGCGGTCATGCCCCGCCAGCCGAAGCCGAGGAGCGGTACCACGCCAAGCTGGCGATCCGCGGCGCAATACTCAAGCCGGCCGGCCTCGGGGAACCCGGCGCGGATCAACGTGCGGAGTTGACTTTCAATTGACCTGCTGCCCCTGCTCGGCGAGGCATACGGCGGATCAGATGCCAGACTTCATCGAGCTTCACCCGACCTTCTCACAGATCGTCGACGAGCGCGCCGACCTCGAGGCCTATTCGTTCCACCGGGGCGAGTTGGCTTGGGATGACCTTTTGGCGCGGCGCCGCGTGGTGGTGCTGGCGGAAGCGGGCAGCGGCAAGAGCGACGAGTTCGCGCTTAGGGCGGCGTGCCTCCAACGGGCCGGGAAGGATGCGTTCCTGGCAACTGTCCAGGACGTCGCCCGGGAGGGTTTCGAAGGAGCCCTCGGATTCCGCCGACCGGACGCGGTTCACGGCATGGCGCGTCTCCGAGCGCCCCGCGTGGCTGCTCCTCGATTCCGTCGACGAGGCCAAGCTCGACGGCATCAGGCTGCGCACGGCGCTCCGCAAGGTGGCCGACGCCAATCGACGGCCTTGAGGGACGTGCGCGTATTCTCCTCTCGAGCCGCTTTACCGACTGGGAAGCGCGCCACGACCTCGCCACCTTCGGGGACATGCTCCCCATTCCGGCGAAGGCCTCCGGGCCGCCCCCGGCGATCACGCGGGAAGCGGCGTTGCAGCGGATTCTCGAGCGAGAGTACGTCGCCGACGAGGAGCGGGAGGACGAGAAAGCCAGCGCCCCGGAACAACCGCTCCTGGTTGTCATGAGCGGGCTCGCCCAGGAACAGGTCGCCCGCTACGGGCGGGCGCGCGGAGTCGAATGTGTCGACGCCTTCTCGACGCCATCGATACCGGCAACCTTTCGGGCATGGCACGGCGGCCGCTGGACGTTGAGTGGCTGGTCGCGCGCTGGCGACGCGACGGTTCGTTCGGGAGCTACCGGGATATCGTCGAGGCAAGCCTAACCGAGCGGCTTCAGGAGCGAGACCCTGACCGGCGATGCTGGCGCGCTGGGCCGCGTAGCCGACCGTGAAGGCGAGAACGGCCGCCAGGGTCGGCTACGCCATGCCAAACATCGTTCAGGCGCCAGGGCCGCAGTCGAGGCTCCGCGGGATCGGCTTCGGGCCGAGATGCAGTGTCGAGTTGGCTTCGCGGAGCGCGGTACGGACGGGCGTCTCGTCGTTCAGCATTTTATACAGATTAGCCTTTGACCTCGGCGGCAAAGGCGTTTGATGCCAGCGTCGATGCGAGCAGTGTTGCATGGAGTTTCGTTTTCACTTTCGAACTCCATATTGGAAGAAACGCCGTAGAACGGTCCAACCGGCCTGCGGTGGGCTGCCGCCGCGCCGTCGAACCGGAGCGTCGCGAAAGGATCGAAGTCTCTTAAGGCTGTCGGGTCTCGATCGCCGGGGCAGTCGAGACCCGGGGGCAGCGCCGAGCGTTCAGGCGCGGCTCGGCGGGGAAGGCCGGCCGGCTCCAGGCCGCCCGGCTGCCCCAGTCGCATCCTGGCTTCTTACTTGGCCAGGACGACCCCGATGTGTTGCTTGCGCTCGTTGTCGCTGTAGTCGCTGCTCGTCGCCACCGCGTTGATGCTAGCGATCTGGCTAAGGGTGAGACCCATGACGTCCTGGTCGCCGAAGCCGTAGTGCTGCAGCTCGTGCTGGGCGGCCAGCTCAAGCATCGACAGCCCGACTTCCATGGTCGTGGACATGTCCTGCGCCTGTGCGTTTCCGCCAAACAGGCTGGCGGCTAGGGCGAGAGCGGTGATGGTAGCTTTCATGATCTTGTTCCCCAGTGTGATGTTGATGACCGCGATCAGCATTGATCCGGTCCGTGAGATTTTCGGCCAGTGCGCCGCCGGGAGGAAATCCCGGTTCGCTATGGTCTCGATAGCGAGGAGCTATCCCACATTGATCGAGGGCCGCCACGCGCCGAGTTCGGATCAAGGGCCGCCTTGGCGACCCGGCCAAGTCCACGATCCGACCGCGACACGCTCGCTGTTCGACAAGGTCAAAGCCGACGCGACCGCCCGGATGAACGGCCGCCTGATGGTGAACGGATCGACCGGGATCAGGGACGGCAAGGGCTAGAATTCCGCGACCTACGTGTCGCTCGGGTAGCGTCCAAACTCTTTCGCACATTCGCTCACGCCACGACGGCCCCGTAGGCTTCGTTCTGCGCCGCGCGGAGCGGCGCCATGTTCATGTACTTCCGGGTCGACCACTGGGCGCCGGCGATGTGCCGGAGCCGCGCCGCGGCGAGGTTGAGGCAGGATTGGCCGTCGGGGAAGGCGCCGACGACGCGGGTTCGTCGCCGGATCTCGCGCATGATGCGCTCGAG
>CAWHHV010000002.1:0-383295 GCA_963829385.1 uncultured Alphaproteobacteria bacterium
AGTGGGTCGCGGAGACTGCTACACAAGATACAGATAAAGCGAGTGAATCGCGCCTACACAAGGGGGACAGCAGTTATATGGACGGCGCTGAAGCACTCGCCATTGAAGATGAGAGCGCAGCGCTCTTTGATGCAATTCGGGCAGAACTGCTCGATGAGTATCGCCAAGATCATGATTGGCCTTGGATCATCGGCTATTCCGGCGGCAAGGATAGCACACTCGTCACGCATCTCGTGTTCGAAATGCTTTTGTCCCTTCCACCTTCGCAACGCACGCGTCCGGTGCATGTCGTCGCCAACGACACTCTGGTCGAAAGCCCGCTTGTCGTCCAGCACATCATCGAAAGCATGGAAGAGATCGAGAAGCGGCCAACGCGTTCGGCTTCCGGTCATCACCAAGATCACGCGGCCTTCGCCGGACCAGTCCTTCTGGGTGAACCTGATCGGGCGGGGCTATCCCTCCCCGAATCGCTCGTTCCGCTGGTGCACAGATCGGATGAAAATCCTTCCCACCAGCCGGTACATCAAGAGCCAGGTGGACCAAGCCGGAAAGGTGGTCCTCCTGCTCGGGGTGCGGCGATCGGAGAGCGCGACGCGCGCCGCGTCGGTAGGGCGCTACGACAATGGAGAGCGCCTGAACAAGCACAACGATCTTGTTGGCTGCATGGTCTTCCGACCCATTGTCGAACTGCATACCGATGATGTCTGGGAGTTTCTCGCCCTGAACGAACCGCCTTGGGGCGGTTCGCACCTTAAGCTGATCGGGCTCTATCGCAACGCAAGCGGTGGGGAATGCCCGGTCGTCACCTCCAAGGATGATGCACCGTCCTGCGGTACGACGTCCTCGCGCTTTGGCTGCTGGACCTGCACGGTTGTGGAGAAAGACCGGAGCCTCGAGGGTTTTGTCGAGTCCGGTTATGCCGAGTTCACGCCCCTTCTGGACTTCCGGGACTGGCTGGTTTCGATCCGCAACGAGAAGGAGCGCCGCCAGGCCCGTCGGCGTGACGGCCGCATCACGATCACGGATGGCGGAACGTTTATCCCTGGCCCCTTTACTCTCCAGACCCGCGCTGAGATTTTCGAACGTCTCCGCGGCTTGGAGGAGGAGACCGGACAAAGCTTGATCACAGAGGAAGAAGTCGATCTCATCCACCAGCTTTGGTCCGAAGAGATCGCGGGCCACAGCAAGTCGAGGACCATGAGTGTCCGTGAAATCGTGAAGGACAAGTAGATGCCGCGTAATGTTGTAGTGCTTCTCGATAATCCAGATGGACGGACCATGATCAAGGATGCCTGCAAGGCCAATGGAATGCTCTTCGCCGAGTTTGAAGAACTGGTGCAGGCGGAAGTTGAACAAACGGGAAAGCAGCGCCGCGCTGGCCTTTGGGATTCCTTCGACGATATCCTCGACCGCATTCAGGTGGATGAATAACAGCCCATGCATCTATCACAGATCACGTTGCGTGACTGGAAGGCCTATACGACGGCCAATTTTGATTTCCCGGCGCCGGCAAGCGGTCGGAATATCGTTTTGATCGGCGCCCCAAATGGCTACGGCAAGACAAGTCTTTTTGAGGCCATTGTGCTCGGGATGTTCGGGCGGGATGGCCTGCCGCTGATTGCGCGTTCGCCGTTTTCGGGCACGGACAAGGAGCGTCTCGCCACCTCCTACAAGAACTTTCTGGAGAAAGCGCTCCATGGTGGCGCAACTGCGGCGGGGCGTACGTCCTGTTCTGTCAAACTGATCTTCACCGACGACAATGATGAGCCGCTTGAAATCCAGCGCATCTGGCATTTCAGCGACTCTGGCGCGTATCGCCCTCAAGATGAAGAAATCCACATCTATGAGGGCTCAACCCGTAAGGCCGTTGGCCCAGGGGCGTTGCAGGGAAACGATCGTGCAGATTGGTTTCGCGAGTACATTGCAGAAAATCTTCTGCCCTTCACATTGGCGCACTTCTTCATGTTCGATGGCGAACAGGTGAGCGTGCTTGCAGAGCGGGAGATGTCGGCGCAGGTTCGCGCTGGTATCGAAGGTCTGCTTGGTATTCCAGTTCTGAAACAACTTGCAAAGGACTTGCGCTCCTATGCAGAAGTTCGGCGCAAGGAGTTCCCGAACGTTTCCGACAAGACTATCGAAAAGCTGGAACTCGAGCGACACACGCTCACCTTCGAGTATGACAAGAAGTCAACTCGTCTGGCCGAAATAGAACCCAGTCGCAGCCGCTCTAAAGGAAGAGCAGGAGCATCTGATCCGCGAACTGGCCAGCTTTGGCGCTGGTTCGCAGGCCCTACTTCAAGAGCAATTCGAGCAAATCAAGAACTATGAGCGCGCCATTGAAGACGGAAATGCACAGCTCGAAGATCTGATGATGAAAGACCTTGCGCTGGCGCTGTGCGGCCTACTGCTTCGAAAGAGCGTCAAGGCCCGGCTTCTGAGCGAGGGCGTGCTCGAGCGCTGGGAGAATGGGAAAAGCCAGGGAGACAGCAATCTGGAGCGTTTCCTTGGCCTCGGTCGATGCCGGCATGCAGGAGCTTGATCCGGCGCTCACGGGTGGCCAGCGAGAAGGCGTTCTGAACAGCGCTCGCAGTGCTTGGGAGAAGCTCTGGTATCCGCCTCCCGACAACTGTGCAGAGGTCTATCTGCACCCATACCTGAATGAGCTGGAACGCTCCAAGGTGATCGACCGGCTCGAAGAGCTGGATGAGCTTGGGTGCGCCGGCGATTGTCGAACTGTTGGCCAGCATTGCAGCCAACGAAGAGGCGCTTAAGCGTCTGCAAGATGAAGTCACGCGCACCGAAGCGGTAGCACCACATGTGGATACGAAGCGCGAGCGCCTATCCCATGTCGGCAGCGAACTTCAGAGGTTTGATCAGGAGATCGGGGCGCTGCGGCGTGAGATGGCCTCGCTGGAAAGCCAAATTGGCCAGAAGAATACGGATCTGACGAAGCTCTCCGGTCAGCTTGACCAGGCTGCCCCGTCCGCCCGGCGCGCCGCGCGTGCGAACAAGGTCGCGATGATGGTCGACCAGATCGTGGCAAAGGCAGTGCCAAGCCAGATTGACGCAATAGCGGCGGCCATGACGACGGCGCACCGCTCTATGGCACACAAGAAAGACCTGGTGGAGCGTATCGCCATCGATGAGAATTGCGACGTGAAGCTGCTTAATACCGCTGGCGTTGACTTGCGTGGTTACGACCTCTCGGCTGGTGAGAAGCAGATCTTCACCCAAGCCTTGATCTCTGCCGTGTCGTCGGTTTCGGGCCGCGGCTTTCCAATGGTGGTCGATACGCCGCTCGGGCGTCTTGATATCGAGCACCGTAAGGGTGTGCTGAACCATCTCGTGCAGCGCGAGCATCAGGTTATCTTGCTCTCCACAAACACCGAAGTCGTGGGAGAGTATCTTCGGGAAATTGCGCCGCACGTTCAGAAGAAGTATCTGGTCCACTTTGAGCGGGTTGGTGATATCGGTCAGTCCACGGTTCGTCCCGGATACTTTGAAGAGACGGGAGGAGCAGGCATGAGCATCTCCCTCGTTGAAGTCGCGGGCGCCAACTTCCGCACGGATTACGACAGCGACAAGCTCAACACAGATTTCATGGGGCGGCTTGGGATGCGCAAACGCTATCTCCCCGCCCGCTTAGCAATCTCGCGCTCCCTGGCGATGAGCGCTCCAATTTCCCTTTCAGCCGATGAGCTGGAGCCGGGAAAAGTGATCAAGGGCGACACGCTTTTCGGCACAGGCACGGCGCTTTCCGTATGGCTGGCGCTGATCGTGGAGCGTGCCGGGGAGCCGGACGTCGATATCAAAAGACTTGTCACGCTGGTCGGTGCCCATTGGCGGCGCGGACTGGCAAAGCTGGATGACGAGTGGGAACAGGCCGGAGCCGATCTCGGACAATTTATCCGGCGTCTTGTCGACGTGGCTGAACTTCCCTCTGCGGGAGGCCGTTTGCCGACGTCTGGCGGCGCGGGCGCATCCGGCGCGACTTTCTCCAGCGGCGAGATCAAGGTTCCCCTCGGCGAGATCGGGGAAGATGTCGCCACCAAGGAAAAGGTCTTTTGGAGCCTGAATGGTAAGGGTGGCGCGCCCCACACGGCAATCATGGGCGGTAGCGGCTCGGGCAAGACGGTTATGGCAGCCGCCATGCTGCGTTCCATTCGTGAGCAGGCTCAGGTGCCGCTGCTGGCCTTTGATTTCAAGGGGGACCTCGCAGGCTTCACCGGCACGAAGGGCCAAACCGCGCTCGGTGAAGCCTTTGAGGCGCAAGTCATCGAGCCTCCGCGAATGCCCATCCCGCTGGACGTGCTCGCGCTCTCACAGAAGGACCAATTCGGGATTGACGAAGCGGCGATGCGCTTCCGCGAGTCCTTCTCGCGGCTAAAGGGCTCAAAGCTTGGAAGCATCCAGCGCAACTACGTCCATGAAGCAGCCAGCCGAGCGCTTTCCTCCGAGGAGCCCTGTGAGCTGCGGCACATCCGCGACCGCTTGCATGAGGTCTATCAGGAGCACGAGGCGAAGGAAGATGGCGCTGTCTCAAGCATGGAGGAGCTGTGCCGGTTTCCGCTGTTCGAGCCAAAGTTCTCTCCTGCGGAGTTCTTCCAGAAGAGCTGGATCATCAAGCTGCCGCCCAACGTACCGGAGGATAGCCGTACGATTGTCGTCAACCTACTGCTGGATGCGCTCGATCAGTATCTCAACGGCCTCGTGGACGCCGAGACGAGCCCAGATGGCGCGCGCGGCCTTCGCATCCTGTGCATGGTCGATGAAGCGCACCAGATCCTCGGGACCAAGCTGCCCTCGCTATCTCGTCTGATCCGCATGAGCCGTTCCAAAGGCGGCGTTGTTATGCTGGTCTCTCAATCTCCCGATGACTTTTCCGGCGAAGACGATGAGTTCCTGGACAACATGGGCTTGGTTGCAGCGTTCGCGACCAACGCAAAGCCAGGGGCTGCAGCGCGCGTCCTCGGCAAGGGTGCCAACCTTACGAACCTTCAGACGGGCCAATGCTTCGTACGGTTCGATAAAGCCACGAAGAAAGTAAAGGCGTGGTAAGGCCGGAAACCTTCGCAATACTGGTGATCATTTGATGTCGAATCAAAAAATAAGACCATATCGACAGTTTGCGAAGGAGATGGGACGCCGAACCTCGAGCTCATTTCTCGATTTCACTTTTGTACTTTACGTATTTTTGGGAGTCCTCCTTTTTGGAGGACTTGGCATTTGGAGTGAAGTCGTCAAAAATTTAATCGGAGATGAGTGGCGATGGGACGCCATAATGCAGGCGCTCGCTACCTACTATCCGGCTCTGATTGGCGCTGCGACGATCCAGCTCATCCTTGAAGCAAACCGGCAGGATCAGAGGGTTTTTGATCGTCCTATGACTATCGTATCGGTCCTGTTTCTCATCATATCGATCATTACCGGTATCCTTATTAGAGTTTTCGAAGCCAATAGTACGTTCGCAAGCTTCTGTTTTTGGGGAACTATTGCGTTGTCAATATTCGGCGTTTGGGTGTGGGCGGTCGCGAACTGTGACAACCCTGACCTAAAAACAGACCCTAGCGCAGCGAGTGGCGGTGATCCGAACCGTCCCCTCAAGGGCGACATGGGAGGCTTTGAAGTATGACAGGTTTTACCTTTCCATATAAGACACGCGCACTGCGTGTTGATCAACGGCTTGGTACGTTTTACGTCGCAGTTCTTCCGGCGGAACTCCTCTTGCAAGTGGCTGCCAGTGACAGCATGCGCGCGATCATGAATCCTGACGGCAACAGTTATGAGCTCAAGGGGACGCAACGTCTGATACAAGATAAGCGCCTGACCGAAATCAGCGATTACATAAACCGCGTCGATTTAGCCTTTCCAAACTCGATAATCATTGCAGCAAATTATGACTTGGATTCAGGTTTCGACCAAGGTGAACTGGAATATATCGCCGAGGAAGATACCGGAGCGCCCATAGCAGACTCGCGAGTTTGGTCGATTGATCAATCGGATGATGGTTGCCATAGCCTCACTATCTCCGACAGCAGAGAAGCTCGCCGCTGTCATAGACGGTCAGCACCGACTTTTCTCTTTCGCCCGCGCCGAGCGGGAGGCCATGCAGAGTATGGATTTGCTCTGCTCGATCTTCATCGACCTTCCAAAAGCTCTACAAGCTCAAATATTTGCGACGATCAATTCGAATCAAAAGAAGGTTGATCGGTCCCTGACATATGAGCTGTTCGGCTATAACGTCTCCGATGAGGATGAAGCCTACTGGACGCCCGACAAGCTAGCGGTGTTTTTTGCGCGCAAACTGGCAACTGATCCGGCCTCCCCGCTCAGCGGTCGGATCATGGTCGCACCGAAGCGGGACGCAGCGCTTGAAAAGCTCGCAGCCGAAGCTGATTGGCGCGTATCTACGGCGGTAGTCGTTGATGGCGTTCTACGCCTGTTTTCTAGCAATCCCAAGCGCGATGCCAACGCAATGAGAAAAGGCGACGCGAGTCCGAGGCAGGTGCTCAAAGAGGGAGTGAAAGACAAATCACCACTTAGGGATGTTTACATTGCAGGTAACGATGCGCTGTTATTCCAAATGGTCCTAAACTACCTGAGGGCCTGCGAAGATATATTCTGGCACGGTGCAAAGCCGGATCTGTACATTTTGAAGACAATCGGTGTGCAAGCTTTATTCGACATACTTCGTCAGCTGGCGGGAAAAGCCTACGCTGATCGAAAGATCAGCGAGGAGTACTTCGTTGGAAAGCTTGAAGGTGCGCGTGGAATAGATTTTTCGGAAGACATTTTCAAAAACCCGTCAGGGTCGGGACGGACATTCATCCGAAAGGAAATAGAAGCAGCAATTTTCATTGAGCAAGACGGAGACCAATTTTCGGCTTGAGTTTCTGAGATTTTTTTGGTGGATATAGAAGAAGTCGTGTCCAATGTAGAAGGACGATTACTGGTTGAGGTTGTTCGTCGGACTGGATGTGTCCCGGAGCCTTCGGCCTCGCTGATGGCTTTGAGGATCAAGTCCAAGACACCGGCCAGTGGCGAGTGGCCGCGGCCAATCCGATGATTTTCCGAGGCCCATGAACCGAAGCTCTCCGGCAGTTCCCGCCAATGACGCGCCAGTTCCAGCGATGCCGACCACGCCGCCCAGCACCCGGCGGTGGTTCTTCGACGGGGGGGGCCGTTTCGGCTCCGTCGCAACTACGAAGTGCGAGAACAGTGTCCGTTGCTCGTCGGACATCAGGTCGCGGACCAACGGTTCCTACCGTCCAGAGGGGGCCATATGAGTCCGCTTCAGCCGTTTTTGGAATTTATTTCGGCAACACGACGTCGGTGGAAGTCGAGTTCGATTTGTGTTCCATCTCACGAACGCCACTGGCATCGAAGTGCTTAGCTGCGACGTCGGAAAAGCCGAGCCATTACAGAGGCTTGAGAAGAAATTCACCAAATCTGCGCAGTCATGAGGTCCGGAGAATATCGGCCCTGAGAGACCGCTTCCGGGCCTCCCGGCGCCGGGGCCGGTGCTCAGCCCCTCCCGCATAACCCTCGAAAACAACGGAAAAATCCGGCCGCAGCCGGATCGGGAGAACGCTTTCGCGAGGGCAAGTGGCGGAGAGGAAGGGATTCGAACCCTCGAGACGGTTCCCCGCCTACGCCCTTAGCAGGGGCGCGCCTTCGACCGCTCGGCCACCTCTCCGCCGACCCGTATACGCGGCCGACTCCGGGCGAACAAGGACGATTTCCCGCGGCCGTTCGCCGGGCCGGGCCGCTCCGAACACCGTCCGGGCTCTCAGTCGTGACCGATGAGGCGCTCGTCGGCGCAGGCATGTGCGGCGCATTCCAGCTCCAGCGTGCTGTGGCCGATTCCGAAGCGGTCCGCGAGAACCGTCTTCGCCCGAGCCTTGATCGCGTCGGCATCGGACCAGAAGCCTCCGGCGACCACGACATGCGCGTCCATCGCCGTATCGCGCTCCTGCATCTGCCACAAATGCACATGGTGAACTCCGGCAACCCCCTCCAGCTCCGCGAGCGCCGCCGCTACGTCCGGGGCTTCTATCTCCGGCGGCGCGCCGAGCATCAGGATGCGCACGACGTCGCCGATCTCCGTGACCGCCTGCCACAGGATGTAGCCGGAGATCGCCAGCGTCACCAGAGGATCGATCAGCCGCCAGTCGTAGAGCAGGATCAGCGTGCCCGCGAGGATCACCGCCACCGAGCCGAGCGCGTCGGCGACATTGTGCAGGAACGCCGCGCGGATGTTGATGCTCGACTTCGACATCTCGAATGTCAGCAGCGCCGTCACCAGGTCGATCGCCAGCGCCACCCCGGCGATGACGACCACAATCCAGCCGTCGACGCTCTGCGGCTCGAAGAAGCGCATCACCGCCTCGTAGGCAAGATAAAGCCCCAGCACGATCAGCGTCGTGTAGTTGATCAGCGCCGCAACGACCTCGGCGCGGCCATACCCGAACGTCATCTGCGGGTCGGCCGGCCGCCGGGCGATCCGGCGTGCGGCGAAGGCGATCATCAGCGAGACCGCGTCGGAGAAGTTGTGCAGCGCGTCGGCGATCAGCGCGAGGCTTCCCGCGAGCACGCCGCCGATCACCTGCGCGATCGTCAGACCCAGATTGACGGCGACCGCAAGCGCGACGCGCCGGTCGCCCGCGCCCGGATCTACATGGTGATGATGCCCGTGTCCCAAAGGCCCTGATCCCGAGGTTGTGCCCGACAGTCGCAGACGTGCGAACCTATCGCCCCCGTCGCCCGATGGAAAGCGCCGGCCAGCGGCGCGGCCCTCTCCCTGGCAGCGAGCCCGGCCGCTGCAAGGCGCAGTCCCCGCCGCGCCCGGACCGAAGACCGTCGGCGCACGGACGGACGCCGGGGCGCGCCGTCGCGCGGCAACACCGCTGGCGCCGCCGGCTGCGCTTGCGACCGATTCCTGTAGGTCGACCCCGGGAACGGCGCCGGGACCGGACGGCGGGCTGGCCGCGGCCCCGTTGCGCGGGTAAAGCGTCGGGATGCTTTCCTACCAGCACGCCTACCATGCCGGAGGCCCGGCGGACCTTCACAAGCATATCGCCCTGTCCGAGTTGATCGCGCGGCTGACGGTCAAGCCGCGCGGCATCGCCTATGCCGAGACCCATGCCGGGCGCGGCCTCTACGACCTCGGCGCGGCCGAGGCGCTGAAGACCGGCGAGGCGCAGCAGGGGATCGCCCTGATCGCGCTCGATCCGGCGACGCCCTATGGCCGGGCGCTGTCGGCGACCCGGCGCAGGCACGGGCCGTCCGCCTACCCAGGGTCGCCGCTGGTGGCGCAGGCGCTGTTGCGCGCGCAGGACAGCATCACGCTGATGGAGCTGCACCCGGCCGAACACATTGCCCTGCGCGCCGCCGCGATTGGCGCTTCGGCCGTGCATCGGCGCGACGGCTTCGAAGGGCTGCTGGCGCTCGCGCCCTTGAAGCCGCGCAAGGGGCTGGTGCTGGTCGATCCTTCGTACGAAGTGAAGACGGAATACGCGGACGCGGCGGCCTTTGCGCGCCGGCTGATCGCGAAATGGCCGCAAGCGAGCCTGATGGTCTGGTATCCGTTGCTCCCGGCCGGTCGGCACCGGGAGCTGATAGCCGGTCTCGGTCCCTTGCCGCTGTTGCGCGACGAGATCCGCTTCGCCCGCCCGCCCGAGCGCGGCATGACGGGATCTGGACTGGTCCTGATCAACCCGCCTCACGGCGCGAGCGCCATCTTCGAGGCCGTGCGGACGCAAGCGGGACCCGTCTTCGCCCCCGCTTCCGCGCGCCGTGTCTAGGCCGCCCCCGGATCCCAAGGCCAGGTTCCAGCTCCGGCGAGCAACCCTCGTGCGCGGGTCCGCTTCAGGGGAGCAGCCCGGAACCTGCGCGCGGGCCCGGGTCAGGAGATTCGCCACGACGGGCGGCGCTTGTCGAGAAAGGCGGCAACGCCCTCGCGCGCTTCCTCGGTCTCCCAGACATCCGCCAGCCGGGCGATCGTCGCCTCGATCACCGTCTCGTCGATGCGCGTCCCGAGGCTGCGGGCCAGACGCTTGCCCGCGGCGACCGCGCCGGGAGCCGCGTCCAGGTAGGGCGCGACCTCGGCCTCGATCGCTGCGTCGAGCATGTCTTCCGCGACCACGCGGTTGACGAGGCCCAGCCCGCAGGCCTCGGCCGCGTCGAACAGCCGCGCCGAGAAGAACACCGCCCGCGCGCGGCCCTCGCCCATCCGCGCGATCACGTAGGGCGAGATCGTCGCCGGGATCAGTCCGAGCCGCGTCTCGGTCAGCCCGAAGCGCGCGCCCTCCACCGCGACAACGACGTCGCAGACCGCCGTCATGCCGATCCCGCCGCCATAAGCCGCTCCGTTGACCCGCCCGATCAGGGGCTTGTCGAGCGTGTTCAGCGTCTGCAGCATCCCCGCAAGCCTCCGCGCCTCCGCCAGCCGACCGGCACGGGTCGCGCCGAACTGCGCCTTCATCCAGCCGAGGTCGCCGCCCGCGCAAAAGCTCGCGCCGGCGCCGGTCAGCACGATTGCGCGAACCGCCCGGTCCCCGTCCAGCGTCCGCGCCGCCGCCGCGACCGCGTCGCACATGTCGCCGTCGAGCGCATTGTGCTTGTCCGGCCTGTTCAGGACCAGCGTCGCGACAGCGGTCCCTGCGCCGCGAACCTCGACGCTGTCCCCGCTCATGCCGCGCTCCTCAGGCTGCGGGCGAAGGCGGCGGCGTCGGCCAGCTTGCCTGCATCAACCCCTGTCGCATGACCGCGCTCGGCCAGACGCGCGACCAGCGTCTCGGTCGCGAGATTTCCGGCCGCGCCCGGCGCGTATGGGCAGCCGCCCAGCCCGCCCGCCGCCGCATCGAACACGCGCAGCCCATGCTCGATGGCGGCATCCACGTTCGAGAGCGCCCGCCCGGCCGTGTCGTGGAAATGGCCGGCCAGACGCTCGGCCGGCGCCACCGCCAGCACCGCGTCGAGCATCGCCGCGACCGTCTCCGGCGTCCCCTGCCCGATCGTGTCGCCGAGCGAGACCTCGCGGCAGCCCAGGTCGAGCAGCCGCGCGACGACATGGGCGACCTCCGCCGGCGCGATCGGTCCCTCGTATGGGCAGTCGGTTACGCAGGAGACATAGCCGCGCAGCGCGATCCCGTCGGCATGAGCCGCCGCCGCCACGGCCTCGAAGCGCTTCAGGCTGTTGGCGATGCTGGCGTTGATGTTGCGCTCCGAGAAAGTCTCCGACGCCGCGCCGAAGATCGCGACCTCGTCGGCGCCAGCCTCCCGCGCCGCCTTGTACCCTCTCAGGTTCGGCGTCAGCGTCGCATAGACGACGCCAGGCGCCCGCGTGATTCCGGCCATCACCTCGGCGGCGTCGGCGAGCTGCGGCACCCATTTCGGGCTGACAAAGCTCGTGACCTCGATCCGGCGCAACCCCGTCGCGCTCAGCAGATCCACCAGCCGGATCTTGTCCTCGGTCGGGATTCGCGCCGCCTCGTTCTGCAGCCCGTCGCGCGGACCGACCTCGTAGACCGTGATCTCAGTCATCCTCCGCCTCCAGCGCCAGCAACAGCGCGCCGTCTTCGACCTGCGCGCCTTCGGACACATGCACCGCCGCGACCGCGCCGTCGCGCGGGGCGGTCAGCGCATGCTCCATCTTCATCGCCTCCAGCACCATCAGCACGTCGCCGCGCGCGACTCGCGCGCCCGGCGTCGCGGCAACTCGCCTGACCAGCCCCGGCATGGGAGCGCGCACGTCGTCGCCGCCCGCCTGCTCGGCCGCGATCGAAAGCGGGTCCGGCACGCGCGCAACATGCGCCTCGGCGCCGTCGAGAACCGTGACCACGCCCGGCGCCAGCGCGAGCCCGAAGCGCTGCGGCAGATTGTCGATGCGAACCCCGAGCCAGCGCCCGTCCCAAGACGCCACCTCGATCTCGGCGGCGTCGACGCGGAACAGGCGCGCGCCCTCGACCGCGACCGTATGCACAGCCGTCTCCTCATCGATCCTGAGCGTCACCGTCCTCAGGAGCGGAGCCCAGAGCGCGAAGCCTGCCAGCGGATCCGACGGCGTTCCACCCGCATCGAGCAGGCCGAGCGCCGCGACCGCGGCGACGGCGCGGATGGCGGTCGTCGGCTGCGCCGGCGTCGTCAACGCCGCCAGGTCGCGCTCGATCAGGCCGGTGTCGAGCCGGGCGGCGGCGAAGTCCGCATTGCGCGCGAGCCGCGCGAGAAAGCCGAGGTTGGTCGTCGAGCCGGCCACGCGCGACGTCTCCAGCGCATGAACCAGCCGCAGCCGCGCAGTCTCGCGGTCGGGCCCATGCACGACCAGCTTCGCGATCATCGGGTCGTAGTGCGGCGAGATCGCGTCGCCCGCCCGCACCCCCGCATCAGCCCGCACGCCGTCCGGAAAGTCGAGATGGCTGAGCCGCCCGGTCGCCGGCAGGAAGCCCCTCGCCGGGTCCTCGGCGTAGAGCCGCGCCTCCATCGCATGACCCGAGATGCGCAACTCCTCCTGCCGCTTCGGCAACGGCTCGCCGGCCGCGACCCGGATCTGCCATTCGACCAGATCCTCGCCGGTGATCGCCTCGGTCACCGGATGCTCCACCTGAAGCCGCGTGTTCATCTCCATGAACCAAAAGCCGTCCGGCCGCAGCCCGCGCGACCCGTCGACGATGAACTCGACGGTGCCGGCGCCGCTGTAGCCGATCGCCTTCGCCGCATCGACCGCCGCCTTGCCCATCGCGGCCCGGGTCTCCGCGGTCATGCCCGGCGCCGGAGCCTCCTCGATCACCTTCTGGTGCCGGCGCTGCAGCGAGCAGTCCCGCTCGAACAGGTGCACCGCGTTGCCGTGGTCGTCGCCGAAGACCTGGATCTCGACATGCCGCGGGCTTGCGACGAACTTCTCGACCAGCACCGCCGGATTGCCGAAGGCCGAAGCCGCCTCGCCGCGCGCCGCGGCGAGCGCGCCGGCGAAGTCGCGCGCCCGGTCGACCCGCCGCATCCCCTTGCCGCCGCCGCCCGCCACGGCCTTGATCAGCACCGGATAGCCGATGCCCGCCGCCGCCTCCGCCAGCAACCCGTCGTCCTGGTCCGCGTCGTGATAGCCCGGCACGACCGGCACGCCGGCCGCCGCCATCAGCCGTTTGGCCGCGTCCTTCAACCCCATCGCCCGGATCGCCGCCGCGCTCGGCCCGATGAACGTCAGCCCCGAAGCCTCGACCGCTTCGACGAAATCCGGATTCTCCGACAGGAACCCATACCCCGGGTGCACCGCCTCGGCGCCCGTCGCCAGCGCCGCCTCGATGATCCGCGCGCCGTTCAGGTAGCTCTCCGCCGCCGGAGCCGGCCCGATCCGCACCGCCCGGTCGGCCATCGCCACATGCGCAGAGCCCGCATCGGCGTCGGAATATACGGCCACGGTCCCGATCCCCATCGCGCGCGCCGTCCGGACGATCCGGCAGGCGATCTCGCCGCGATTCGCGATCAGGATGCTTTCGAACATGGCTCTCTCCTTCAGCACCAGCCGCCCCTGCGCCCGCCGAGGTAGCGCCGGCCGTGGCCCTCGGCGACCATGCGGTCGGCCACTCGTTCGCCGCCCACGCGCAGGTCGACCAGTTCGCGCCTGTACCTGTCCGGGCCTAGCAGCGCGATCCGGAGACCGCCCGCCTGCCCCGCCATCGCGCCGCCCTCGCGCAGAAGGCGCGACAGCGCGGCCTGCGACGCCAGGGCCGCCTGCCGCTCGGCGGGGCAGCGCGGCGAGAACAACTCGGGCGCGTCGTAGCCGACGATGCGGGCCGGAAAAGCGCCCCCGCCGGCGGCGGCCCCGTCCGGGCATCCGATCTCCACCGTATCGCCGTCGACGACGCGCAGCACAGCACATCCCGCCTCGGTCGCGCGCAGCGCCGATCGGGCATCGTCGGCGACCGGCGCCACAGGGCCGCGCCCAGCGCGATCGCGCCCCAGATCAGCGCCTGCGCAAGTCTGCGCCCACCCCGCCGCCAAGGTCGGCGCGGCGGCGTCCCGCGCCCGGACGGACGGCGGAACGGCAGGACGTGGCGACCGCGCGGCGCGCTCACATCCGGAACACGCCGAAGCGCGTCTCATTGATCGGCGCGTTCAGCGCCGCCGACAGCGACAGCGCCAGCGCCGCGCGCGACTTGCGCGGATCGATCACGCCATCGTCCCAGAGCCGGGCGCTGGCGTAGAGCGGGTGGCTCTGGCGCGCGAACATCTCGAGCGTCGGCGCCTTGAACGCCGTCTCCTCTTCTTCCGTCCAGACCCCGCCCCGCCGCTCGATACCGTCGCGCCGCACCGTGGCGAGCACGCCCGCCGCCTGCTCGCCGCCCATCACCGAGATCCGCGAATTCGGCCAGGACCACAGGAACCGCGGCTGATAAGCCCTTCCCGCCATTCCGTAATTCCCCGCGCCGAACGAGCCGCCGACCAGCAGCGTGACCTTCGGCACGCTCGTCGTCGCCACCGCCGTCACCAGCTTCGCGCCATGCCGCGCGATGCCCTCGTTCTCGTAGCGCCGCCCGACCATGAAGCCGGTGATGTTCTGCAGGAAGATCAGACGGGATGCGGCGCTGACTGCACAACTCGACGAAATGCGCGCCCTTGACCGCGCTCTCCGAGAACAGCACCCCGTTGTTGGCGATGATCCCGACCGGCACGCCCATCAGATGCGCGAAGCCGCAGACCAGCGTCGCCCCGAACCGCGCCTTGAACTCGTCGAGCCGCGAGCCGTCGACCAGCCGCGCGATGACCTCGCGGATGTCGTAGGGCGTGCGCAGATCGGCCGGCACGACGCCGAGCAGCTCCTCCGGATCGTAGAGCGGCTCCTCGACCGCCTGCCGGACCGGCCCCTCCGGGCGGCGCGCGGTTCAGCCCCGCTACGGCGCGCCGCGCCAGCGCCAGCGCATGCGCGTCGTCCTCGGCCAGATAGTCGGCTACGCCCGACAGCCGCGTATGCACGTCGCCGCCGCCCAGATCCTCGGCCGTGACCTCCTCGCCGGTCGCGGCCTTCACCAAGGGCGGGCCGGCGAGGAAGATCGTGCCCTGCTCCTTCACGATGATCGACACGTCCGCCATCGCCGGCACATAGGCGCCGCCCGCGGTGCAGGACCCCATGACCACGGCGATCTGCGCGATCCCGGCCGCGCTCATCCGCGCCTGATTGTAGAAGATGCGTCCGAAATGGTCGCGGTCGGGAAAGACCTCGTCCTGGTTCGGCAGGTTCGCGCCGCCGCTGTCGACCAGGTACACGCAGGGGAGACGGCATTCGGCGGCGATCTCCTGCGCGCGCAGGTGCTTCTTGACCGTCATCGGGTAGTAGGTGCCGCCCTTCACCGTCGCGTCGTTGGCGACGACCATGACCTCCTGCCCCATGACCCGTCCGACGCCCGCGATGACGCCCGCGCAGGGCGCGTCGCCGCCGTAGAGCCCGTGCGCGGCCGTGGCGCCGATCTCGAGGAACGGCGCGCCGGGATCGAGCAGGTTCGCGACCCGCGCCCGCGGCGGCATCTTTCCGCGCGCCATGTGCCGGGTCTGCGCCTCGCGCCCGCCGCCCTCGGCGGCCGTACGGGCGGCCTCGGCGATCTCCGCCAGCGCCGCCAGATGCGCGGCGCGGTTGACGCGGAACGCCTCGGACGACGGGGCAGCCTTGGAGACGATCGCGCTCACGACGTTTTCCTCCTATGGCGCGAGATAGGCGCGGCTGAGCACGCCGAGTTCAAGCGCGCGGTCGGCGGTCCGCTCCATCCGGCACCGCGCCGCCTCGGCCTCGCGCTGCGCCGGCTCGTCCCAGCGCAACGCCGCCAGCGCGCAGTCGGCGTCGCGGAACGCGGCCCAGGTCGCTTGGGCGCGCTGCAACGCCAGTTCCTGCGGCCCCGGCGCCGCGGCCTGCGGATCCGCGAGCGCAGCCTGAGTCCGCATCAGCGTGACGATGTCGCCATGCGCCGCGTTCAGGACCTCCTCCCAGGCATCGGCCTCGGCGGCGTTGCACGCGGCGATGTCCGCCGCGCCGGCGTCGACGCAGGCGAGCGCCTGCCGACCGATACAGGCCCGCTCGGCCTCCGGGTCGCGCTCCGCCTCAGCCAGGCAGGCGCGAAGCGCTTCCGCGTCTCCGGCCGGCGCCGCGTCCTGGGCGAAGGCGGCCGGCGCCAGCGCCAAAGCCAGGGCGAGCGCTGCGATCATGACCTCTTCCTGTCGTTCTCGATGGCGCGCACCTCGCGCTCCAGGAAGAAGCTGATCGCCGAGCGGATCGCGACCAGCGCGCCGAGCACGGCCAACCCCTCGAGCGTCGGCAGCACGACCGTGCGGATGATGTCCGACACGATGAAAATCTCGAGCCCCGCCAGGATGTAGCGCGACAGGTCGACGCGCCCGCCGTTCATCCGCTCGGCGCTCGCCGACCGGTCCCGCGCGACCTCCGCCAGCAGGTAGGTGATCACGAAGCGGATCAGCCCGTTCAGCAGCACGATCACCGCGAAGACCTCGATCAGCGTCGCGGCCGTCTCCAGAAGCACGGCCAGTCCGGCGAACTGATCGGCGATCGACGGCACCGCGCCGACCTCGGTGCCGCTGCCTTCGGTCACGCCGCCGCCTCCGCCGCCATCATGCTCGATGCTCGGGATTCTCGTAATCGAACCGGCAGCCGGCCTTCCACGCGTTGCGGTCGTTGCCGTGGCTCGGCAGCCCGCCCGCGTCCTTCAGCATCCGCGCCATGTGCAGCAGGTTCCAGGTCATGATCGTCAGGTTGCGCTGCGTGAAGTCGTTGTCGAGGCCCACGCCCCCGCCCTTGCCGTCATCGTCGCCATAGGACGGCCCCGGCCCCGCCTCGCCGATCCAGCCGCAGTCGGCCTGCGGCGGGATCGTGTAGCCGAGATGGTTCAGCGCGAAGGCCAGCGTCATCGCGCAGTGCTTGATCCCGTCCTCGTTGCCGGTGATCACGCAGCCGCCGACCTTGCCGTAAAAGACGCTCTGCCCGCGATCGTTCAGCATCCCGGACATCGCATAGAGCCGCTCGATGATCAGCCGGCACACCGAGCTTTCCTCGCCGAGCCAGATCGGCGTGCCGATCACCAGGATCTCGGCGCGCGAGACCTTGTCCCATATCCCCGGCCAGGCATCCTCCGGCCAGCCGTGCTCGGTCATGTCGGGCTGCACGCCAAAGGCGATCGGCATGCCGGCCGGACGGACCGCCTCCACCGACACGCCGCTGCGCCGCATGATCTCCTCGGAGGACGACATCAGCAGCGCGGTATGAGACGGCTCGGGCGCGCGCTTCAGCGTGCAGTTGATGAAAACCGCGGAAAGGTCTGAAAAGTCGGTCTTGTTGTCGTCGCAAAGCCGCGTCTGGGCGTCGTTCAGCGCCATGCTGCGTCTCCTGTTTTCTGCGGCGCCCGTCAACCGGCCGCCTTCATCAGTTCGCGCCCGATCAACATCCGCCGGATCTCCGATGTTCCCGCGCCGATCTCCATCAGCTTCGCGTCCCGCAGGATCCGCGCCAACGGGCTGTCGGCCATGTAGCCTGCGCCGCCCATCGCCTGCACGCCCTGCGCCGCCTGCTCCATCGCCTTCTCCGAAGCATAGAGCACGCAGGCCGCCGCGTCCTGCCGCGTGACCTCGCCGCGGTCGCAGGCCTGCGCGACCGCGTAGACATAGGCGCGCGCCGTGTTCATCGCCGTGTAGAGGTCGGCGATCTTGCCCTGCATCAGCTGGAACTCCCCGATCGGCCGACCGAACTGCCGCCGCTCGTGCAGGTACGGCATCACGTGGTCGAGGATCGCGTGCATCAGCCCGATGCCGATGCCAGACAGCACGACGCGCTCGTAATCGAGCCCCGACATCAGAACGGCGACGCCGCGGCCTTCCTCCCCCAGCACGTTCTCGAACGGGACCTCCACGTCCTCGAATACCAGCTCGGCCGTGTTCGAGCCGCGCATCCCGAGCTTGTCGAAATGCGGGCTGGTCGAGAAGCCCGTCATCGCCTTCTCGATCAGGAACGCGGTGATGCCGCGCGACCCGGCCTCCGGATCGGTCTTCGCATAGACGACCAGCGTATCCGCGTCCGGTCCGTTGGTGATCCAGTACTTCGTCCCGTTCAGCACGAAGCGGTCGTTGCGCTTCTCGGCGCGCAGCTTCATCGACACGACGTCGGACCCCGCGCCCGCCTCCGACATCGCCAGCGCGCCGACATGCTCGCCCGAGATCAGCCGCGGCAGATAGCGCGCCTTCTGCTCGGGCGTGCCGTTCAGGTTGATCTGGTTCACGCAGAGGTTCGAATGCGCGCCGTAGCTCAGCGACACGCTGGCCGAGGCGCGGGCGATCTCCTCGACCGCGACGACATGGGCGAGATACCCCATCCCGGCCCCGCCGTATTCCTCGGATACGGTGATCCCCAGCAGGCCGAGATCGCCCATCTCGCGCCACAGTTCGGACGGAAACACGTTCTTCCGGTCGATCCCGGCCGCCATTGGCGCCAGCCGCTTCTGCGCCCAGGACTGCACCAGGTCGCGCAGCGCGTCGACATCCTCGCCGAGCGCGAAATTCATGCTCGAATTGAACATGCGCAGTTCCCCCAAAGACGTTTTCGTCGAAGTGAACACATGTTCAATTCAGCGGCAAGGCGTTTCGTCACTGCGGCGTCATCGCAAGGCGAGAAAGGTCGTATCCGGCGGCGGCGAGGGCGGCCAGTGCGGCATCCAGGTTCTCCGGCGCGATCTCGGGATCGCGCGCGAGGATCCAGCCGGCCGCGCCCGACGGAACCGCGACCACGGCCGTCCGGTAGTCGGCGTCGAGATAGATGATCCAGTAGTCGCCCTCGATCGGCACGATGTCAGAGAACCGCACCTTCAGCCGCGCGTTCGACGGATCGACGCTGCGTGCGACCGCGGTCGCCGTATCGCGCCTGCCGTCGCGCGTGCAGGCATTCAGCACGTCGACCTTCCCGTCCTCACGCAGCGCGTAGTCCGCCGTCACCGCCGTGCAACCGCGCTGGAACCAGACCGGAAAGCGGGCGATCTCGTGCCAACGGCCGGCATAGCGGGCGAGATCGACCTCCGCGACCGTCTGCATCGGCGCGGAGCGGTCCCGGTACCGCTCGCCGCAGCCCCCGAGCACGAGCAGCGCCGTCAGGACGAGAAATCGCAGCATGGACCGGCCCTCCGCACGCCGGGGTTCGGCCCCCGCTGCCGGCATTCTAGGCCGCGCGTCGATCCGTCTCAACATCTGCCCGCCCGGCCCGGACCCGCCGCCGGGGACCGCATCTGCACGCAGGAAGGCAATTGCGCTCTATTCGCACAAGCCGACGCGGGAATCTCCGTCCCGTGCGCAGGAGCGTTGATCGTATGACGAAAAGGTGACTACGATCGCAGCAGACTGGGCCGATCGAGAAGGCCGGTCGACGCCGGCAACGCCCGGCCCTTGCAACGGAAGGCGATCCCCATGGCCACGCTCGAAGACAGCTCGCCGCGTCCCGCTCACTCCACGGACGGCGACACGCTCAATCCCGTGAGCGCCGCGGAAAAGAGCTGGGGCTGGTTCGCGATCTTCAACATCTGGGCGAACGACATCCAGTCGCTGTTCGGCTATTCCCTCGTCGCGTCGCTGTTCATCTCCTACGGGGTCAGCGGCTGGACCGCGTTCTCGGCGCTGATCTTCGCCGGGCTCATGGTGATGTTCCTCGTCAACATCTCGGGCGCCCCCGGCGAGCGCTACGGCATCCCGTACCCGGTCCTCGCCCGCGCCAGCATGGGAACACGCGGCGCCAAGCTCCCGTCGATCCTCAGGGCGACGGTCGCGGTCTTCTGGTACGGCGTCCAGGTCTACTTCGCCTCGACGGCGGTGGGTCTGCTGATCCGCGCGGTGACCGGAGCGACCGGCGGCGCCGAGTTCCTCGGCCTGACCGGCATCGACTGGATCAGCTTCCTCGTCGTCTGGGGCTTTCACATCGTCATCTTCTGGCGCGGCATGGGCTGGGTCGAGACCTTCCTCAACATCGCCGGGCCCTTCGTCTACCTCGTGATGATCGGCCTCGTGATCGTGCTGTGGCAGCGCTCCGACGGCCAGCTCCTCGCTGCCGCGCAGACGATCTTCGCCAATCCCGAGGCGACGTTCTGGACCGAGTTCAACGGCTTCATCGCCATCGTCGGCACGATGGTCGCCTATTTCGCCGCGGTGATGATCAACTTCAGCGACTTCTCGCGCTACGCGAGGAACCGGCGCGCGATGATCGTCGGCAACCTCACGGGCCTGCCGCTGAACATGATCCTGTTCTCGGCGCTCGCGCTGCTGACGACCGCGGGCGCTGCGGTCGTCTTCGGCGAGGAGATCATCAACCCGACCGAGATCGTCGAGCAGACCGACAGCGTGCTCCTCGCGGTCATCGCCGCGATCACGTTCTTCGCGGCGACGGTCGGCATCAACCTGGTCGCGAACTTCATCCCGGCGGTCAACGGCATCGCCAACCTCGCGCCGTCCCGGATCACGTTCCGCATGGCCGGCCTGATCACGTCGCTGTTCGCGCTGGTCATCGGCGGCCTCTGGACCGCCTTCATCAGCGAGTTCGGCATCGGCGGCTTCGTCAACACGCTCGGCGCGACGCTGGCGCCGCTCTACGGCATCATGATCGTCGACTACTACCTGATCCGCCGGCAGAAGCTGAGCCTGCCCGACCTCTACAACCTCGAAGGCGGCGCCTACCACTACGGCAACGGCTGGAACGAGCCCGCGCTGAAGGCCTTCGCCATCGCCGCGATCTTCTCGGTGGCGGCGGTCTGGATCCCGTTCCTCGCCGCGCTCTCCGGCTACGCCTGGCTGATCGGCGCGATTCTCGGCGGCGCGCTCTACCACGCGATGCCAAGGGAAGGCCCCGGGCCGCCGTCTGACCGCCCTCGAACCGGGGCGCCGCGCTCCGGGCTTCCCTGCGCCGGCGACGCGCCCCTATAACGCCGCGGTCCTATCCCCGCCTCAGGAGACCGCCATGCGCGAGGCCGAGTTCACCCGCGACACCGCCGAGACCGCGATCCGCGTCCGCGTCTCGCTCGACGGGACCGGCCGGCACGACTGCCGCACCGGCGTCGGCTTCTTCGACCACATGCTCGACCAGCTCGCGCGGCACTCGCTGATCGACATCGAGGTCGAGGCGAAGGGCGACCTGCACATCGACGACCACCACACGGTCGAGGACGTCGGCATCGCGCTCGGCCGCGCGCTCGGCCGCGCGCTCGGCGACAAGCGCGGCATCCGGCGCTACGGCTCCTGCCTCCTCGCGATGGACGAGACGCTGGTGCGCGCCGCGCTCGACCTCTCCGGACGGCCCTTCCTGGTCTGGAACGTCGACTTCCCGACCGAGAAGATCGGAACCTTCGACGTGCAGCTCGTGCGCGAATTCTTCACCGCGCTCGCGATGAACGGCGGGATCACGCTGAACGTCGCCCGGCTCGACGGCGTCAACAGCCACCACATCGCCGAGGCCGCGTTCAAGGCCGTCGCCCAGGCGCTGCGCGCGGCCGTCGAGCCCGATCCGCGGATGGCCGGCGCGATCCCGTCGACCAAGGGGACGCTGGCCGGATGACCACCGTCATCGTCGACTACGAGAGCGGCAACCTGCACTCGGCCGAGAAGAGCTTCCAGCGCATGGCCCGCGAGACCGGCGCCGGCCCCGTCGTCGTCTCCGGCGACCCCGATGTCGTCGCCCGCGCGACGCGCATCGTTCTGCCCGGCGTCGGCGCCTTCGCCGACTGCCGCGCCGGCCTCCTCGCCCGTCCCGGCCTCTTCGACGCGGTCGAGGACCGCGCGATCCGCGCGGCCGTCCCCTTCCTCGGCATCTGCGTCGGCATGCAGATGATGGCCCGCATCGGTCGCGAGCACGGCGAGACGCCCGGCTTCGACTGGATCGGCGGCGAGGTCGTCCCGATCGAGCCGAACGACCCGGCGCTGAAGATCCCGCACATGGGCTGGAACGCACTCGAGATCCTGCGCCCGCATCCGGTGCTCGCGGGCATCGCCACCGGCGACCACGCCTATTTCGTGCACTCCTACCACCTGTCCGGCGCCGATCCCGCCCGCGTGCTGGCGCGCACCGACCACGGCGGCCCGGTCACGGCGGTCGTCGGCCGCGACAACCTCGTCGGAACCCAGTTCCACCCGGAGAAGAGCCAGGCGACCGGCCTGCGCCTGATCGCGAACTTCCTCGCCTGGCGGCCCTGACCGGAGCCGTCTACCAGACCCGGCGCCGGTCCAGCTCGGGCTTCAGCTCCGTCACGAAGTCCAGCGCCTCCGGCCGCGGCCGCGTGACGAGGCTGACCCCGACGAAGAGCGCGACCGTGACGCCGCCGACGATGAACGACAGCTTCGGGTCGAACACGCTGACTCCCGCGCCCATCGCCATCCAGATCGCGAGCACCGCGCCGCCCGCCATCGAAGCGAGCGCGCCCGCCGCCGTGCCGCGCCGCCAGAAGAACGCGCCGACAATCGCCGGCACCGTCACCAGCAGCCCCGCCGCCGACAGCGCGGCGAGCTGCGAGACGATCACCGCGCTGCGCACCGCGAACCACGCCGCGAAGAGCACGACCAGCACCATGACGACGCGGCCCGCGAGGATCTGGCGGCTGTCGCTGAGCCGGCTCCCGGCGAAGTCGCGCGCGACCATGGCGCCGACGGTCAGCGCGATCGAATCCAGCGTCGAGATCGCCGCCGACAGGATGCCGAGGATCAGGAGCAGCGCGATCGGCGCCGGGATCGCGCCCGAGGTCAGCAGCGCCGGCGTCGCGCTCGCGAAGCCGTCGCCGAGATCGGGCGCGAGCTGCAGCGCGGCGAAGCCCCAAACCACCGCGACCAGCGTGAAGACGAGGCCGAAGCCCAGCACCCACAGGATCATCCGCCGCATCGCCGCCATGTCGCGCAGGATGAACAGCCGCTGGCTGACCTGCGGGTTCGAGATCGCGAAGAAGAACCACGGGAAGCTCAGCGCGAGGAACGTCGGCAGGCTCCACAGGCCCGGCCCCGGCACGTCGAGCCAGGGCCCGTGCGTCTCCAGCGTCGTGTCGACGAAGACGCTCCAGCCGCCGATCTCCGAGATCGCATAGCCGACCGCGAGCAGGCCCGAGGCCATCATCACCGCCGCCATCGCCGCATCGGTCCAGGCGACCGAACGCAGCCCGGCCAGCACCGCCCAGACCAGCGCCAGCGCCGCGCCCACCGCGACCGCCTGCACCAGCGAGATCGCCCCTCCTGTGACGCCCGACAGCAGCAGGCCGATGCCGGCGAGCTGCGTCGTGCAGTAGGGCAGCAGGAACAGGAGGCTCACCACCGCCATCAGCCGCGCGAGGTTGCGGTCGCCGTAGCGCGCGCCGATCATCTCGGCCGGCGAGATGAAGCCCCAGCGCTTGGCCGCCAGCCAGAAGCGCGGCGCGAACAGCACCAGCAGCGACAGGCCGGCGAAGTAGATCAGCTCGAAGCCCAGCGCGCCGATGCCGCCGCGATAGGTGAGCCCGGTCAGCACGATCAGCATGAACGCCGAATACGTCGTCGCCGCGTAGGACAGGCCCGAGACCAGCCCGCCGACCTTGCGCCCGCCGAGATAATAGTCGCTGGCGGCGCCGGTGTTGGCGCGGGCCGCGCTGAACGCGATGACGAAGCCGGCGAGCGCGAAGACCGCGATCGCAATCCAGACCAGGGCGGGAGACAGCATCCGGGCTCAGTCCTTCCAGGCGAGAACGGCGGCGAGGATCAGCACGACGACGGCGCCGCCGAACAGCAGCCAGAACCCCGCGACCGCAAGGCCGGGCTCGCCGCCGCCGAGCACGCCGTAGGGCACGACCACGCCGGCCAGCACCAGCACGGCCGCAGCCGTGATCCAGGCGCCGCGACCGCCGCGCGGCGTTCCGCCGGGCTCTGCCATCGGATGGGTCCTCCCGAAAACGTGACCTCTCGACGCCTAGAGGCCGCTGCGCTGCAATACAAGGCCCTTCGCCCGGATCACCCGCCCGCCGCCGGGACCGGCGCGCGCCGCGATCCCACGACCGTGAGCGCCAGCCCGACCAGGACCAGCGCCGCGCCGATCAGGCGCAGCGCCCCGAATTCCTCGCCGAGAAACACCGCCGACGACCCCATGCCGAAGATCGGCACCAGCAGCGAGAACGGCGCCACGCGCGACGCGCCGTGGCGCGAGATCAGCAGGCCCCAGCCGCCGAACCCGAAGATCGTCGCGACGAAGGCGACGTAGAAGACCGCGCCGACGCCCGGCCAGCCGACCGCGGCGAACGCCTCCGCCGCGGCCCCCCGCCCCTCGAAGACCATCGACAGCGCCAGCAGCGGCAGCGGCGGGACCAGCGAGGCCCAGACGATCAGGTTCAGCATCGCCACGCGCCCCGCCTTGCGCAGGATGATGTTCGACACGCCCCAGGCGAGCCCCGCCGCCAGCGTCAGCGCGATGCCGGTCAGCGTCGAGGCCCCGTCGACGGTCGCGCCGACCAGCCCGATGCCGGCGAAGGCCACGACCATGCCGAGGATCCCCGCCCGCCCCGGCCGCTCGCCGAGCAGCAGCGCCGCGAGGATCAGCGTGAAGAACGCCTGCGACTGCAACAGCAGCGACGCCATGCCGGCCGAGAGGCCGACGTCCATGCCGATGAAGAGCAGCGAGAACTTCACGACCCCGAGCATGAAGCCGATGCCGAGGATGATCGGCCAGCCGGTCGCGGGCCGGGGCAGGAAGAACACCAGCGGCAACGCCGCCAGCGTGAAGCGCAACGCCGAGAACAGCAGCGGCGGAAAGGTCTCGAGCCCGACCTTGATGACGACGAAGTTGAAGCCCCAGGCGATCGCGATCAGGACCGCGAGCGCCACATCCCGCGCCGGCATGGTCTCGCGCTCCCCTCGCCTCTCCGCACTGCGGCGCGTCTCTAGGCCGGTTTGCCGGCTTCTGTCCATGCGCCTGCCCGATCCGGGCGCAGGCCGCACAGGACATTCGACAGGCCCGCGAATTCCGGCTATCAGGCCACGCGCATTCCCAGAACGGTCGCCTCCCGCATGATCCTCTACCCCGCCATCGACCTGAAGGACGGCCAGTGCGTCCGCCTGCTGCGCGGCGACATGGACGCGGCGACCGTGTTCGGCGCCGACCCGGCCGCGCAGGCCCGCGCGTTCGCGGACGCCGGCTGCCGCTGGCTGCACATCGTCGACCTGAACGGCGCCTTCGCCGGCGCGCCGGTCAACGGCGCGGCCGTCGAGGCGATCCTCGCCGCCGTGACCGTCCCGGTCCAGCTCGGCGGCGGCATCCGCGACCGCGCCACGCTCGAGGCCTGGCTCGAACGCGGCGTCGCCCGCGTCATCCTCGGCACCGCCGCGGTGCGCGACCCGGAGTTCGTGCGCGCGTCCGCCCGCGCCCATCCCGGCCGCGTCGCGGTCGGCATCGACGCGCGCGGCGGCATGGTCGCCGTCGAGGGCTGGGCCGAGACCACCGACATGACCGCGACCGACCTCGCCCGCCGCTTCGAGGACGCCGGCGTCGCCGCGATCATCTACACCGACATCGAGCGCGACGGCGCGATGTCCGGTCCCAACGTCGCCGCCACGGCCGCGCTGGCGCGGGCCGTCGCGATCCCGGTCATCGCCTCGGGCGGCGTCTCGTCGCTCGACGACCTGATCGCGCTCAAGGCCAGCGGCGCGCCGCTCGACGGCGCGATCTCGGGCCGCGCGCTCTACGAGGGCAAGCTCGACCTCGCCGCGGCGCTCAGGGCGCTGGAGGACTGACGGTGGCGTTCGAGACCTGGGCGGCGTTCGCGGCGGCCTCGGCCGTGCTCCTGATCATCCCCGGCCCGACGATCCTGCTCGTGCTCTCCTACGCGCTCGGCCGCGGCTGGAGCACGGCCGCGCCCGTCGCCGCGGGCGTGGCGCTCGGCGACCTGACCGCGATGACGCTGTCGATGCTCGGCCTCGGCGTGCTGCTCGCGCAATCCGCCACGCTCTTCGTCGCGCTGAAATGGATCGGCGCGGCCTACCTGATCTGGCTCGGCGTCAGGCTCTGGCGATCGGGCGGGGCCGCGCAGGTCGAGCCCCGCACCGCCGCCCGCGCCTCCTGGCGGATGCTGGGCCATGCCTGGCTCGTCACGACGCTGAACCCGAAGAGCCTGATCTTCTTCGTTGCCTTCCTGCCGCAATTCCTTGATCCGACGCGCGATTTCTGGACGCAGATGGCGATCTTCGAGGCGACCTTCGTCATCCTCGCCTTCGCCAACGCGCTCGGTTACGCCGCCCTCGGCGCGCGTGCGGGGCGCCTCGCCTCCAGCGAGCGCGCGATCCGCATCGTCAACCGCGCCGGCGGGACCGCGCTGATCGGCGCGGGCGCAGCCGCCGCCCTGACCGCGAGGACCGCCTGATGCTGAAGGTCCGCGTGATCCCCTGCCTCGACGTCAAGAACGGCCGCGTCGTCAAGGGCGTCAACTTCGAGGGCCTGCGCGACGCCGGCGACCCGGTCGAGGCCGCGCGGCTCTATGACGCGCAAGGCGCCGACGAGCTCTGCTTCCTCGACATCGCGGCCTCGCTCGAGAACCGCGGCACGCTGCTCGACCTCGCCAGCCGGACCGCCGAGCAGTGCTTCATGCCGCTGACCGTCGGCGGCGGCGTCCGCACGCCCGAGGACGTGCGCCAGCTGCTGCTCGCCGGCGCCGACAAGGTCAGCTTCAACTCCGCCGCGGTCGCCAATCCCGACGTCGTCAACGCCGCCGCCAGCAAGTTCGGCGCCCAGTGCATCGTCGTCGCGATCGACGCGAAGACCGTCTCGCCGGGCGTCTGGCAAATCTTCACCCACGGCGGCACCAGGGCGACCGGCATCGACGCGGTCGCCTTCGCGCGCGACATGGCCGCGCGCGGCGCCGGCGAGATCCTGCTCACCTCGATGGACCGCGACGGCACCCGCGCCGGCTACAACCTCGCGCTGACCCGCGCCATCGCCGACGCGGTGCCGGTCCCGGTCGTCGCCTCCGGCGGCGTCGGCGATCTGAACCACCTCGTCGAGGGCGTGACCGAGGGCCACGCCTCGGCCGTGCTCGCCGCCTCGATCTTCCACTACGCCGAGCACACGATCGGCGAGGCCAAGGCCGCGATGGCCGCCGCCGGCATCCCGGTGCGCGCGACATGAGCGCCGACGTGCTCGCCCGGCTCTTCGCCACGATCGAGGCCCGCGCCGGCGGCGACCCCGCCGCTTCGCACACCGCGGCGCTGCTCGCGCGCGGCCCGGCCAAATGCGCGGAGAAGTTCGGCGAGGAGGCCGTCGAGGCCATCGTCGCCGCCGCCCAGGGCGACCGCGCCGGCCTCACGGCCGAGGCCGCCGACGTGCTCTACCACCTGCAGGTGATGCTCGCGGCCTGCGGCGTCGCCTGGGACGAGGTCCTCGCCGAGCTCGCCCGCCGCGAGGGCGTCTCGGGCATCGCCGAGAAGGCCGCCCGGCCGAAGTGACCCGGCGGCCCTGTTGTCTCCAATCCCCGATCCCTGTATGCCTGCAACGCCGCGAGCACGCGGCGTCGGCCGGAGCTGCGTCTCACGCATGGAATCGAGCGTCGCGCGCAAGACGTCCGGTAGCGACAGGCCGATCGGCGTCTTCGACAGCGGCCTCGGCGGGCTGACCGTGCTGCGCGCGATGGCCCGGGCCCTGCCGGAGCAGGACTTCGTCTATCTCGGCGACAACGCCAACGCCCCCTATGGCCTGCGCCCGCCCGGCGAGATCCACGACCTGACAATCGAAGGCGTCCGGCGGCTGTTCCGCGCCGGCTGCGACCTCGTGATCCTCGCCTGCAACACCGCCTCGGCGGTCGCGCTGCACGACCTTCAGGTCGACTGGCTCGATCCGACGCGCCGCCGCGTGCTCGGCGTCTTCGTCCCGGTGATCGAGCACCTGACCCGGCGCGACTGGGGCGACAACGCGCCGCCGACCCATACCGGCCTGCGCGACGTTGCGCTGTTCGCGACGCCCGCGACCGTGCTCTCCGGCGCCTTCCCGCGCGAACTCAGGTTCCGCGCCCGCGACGTGCGCGTCGAGGCCCAAGCCTGCGACGGGCTGGTGCAGGCGATCGAGGCCGGCGACTTCGACCGCGCCGGCAGGGTCGCGCGCGGCCATGTCGCGGCGCTGCTCGAACGCCTGCCGGCGCCGCAATCCGCGGTGCTCGGCTGCACGCACTACCCGCTGGTCGAGGACGCGTTCCGCGCGGCGCTGCCGGCCGAGACCGCGCTGGTCTCGCAGCCCGACCTCGTCGCCGCCAGCCTCGCCGACTACCTGAAGCGCCACCCGCGCTTTCGCGGCGGGACCGGCGCGATCTCGTACCTGACGACCGGCGACCCGGCCGCCACCGGGGCGCGCGCCGCCGTCTTCATGGGCGCGCCGCGCGCCTTCCGCGCCGCCTGAGCGCCGCCGTCGCCACGCGCCGCGTCGCCGACGCCGGTTCGGCGCCTCACGCCGCCTCCGCGTCCCGTGCGGCGAAGACCTCCTTCGCCGCGAACAACCCGTTCAGCGCCGCCGGGAACCCGGCATAGACCGCCATCTGCATCAGCGTCTCGACGATCTCCTCGCGCGTCAGCCCGACGTTCAGCCCGGCCTCGATATGCACCCGCAGTTGCGGCGCGGCGTTGCCGAGCGCGGCCAGCGCCGCGATCGTCGCGATCTCGCGCTCGCGCAACCCCAGTCCCGGCCGCGCGTAGATGTCCCCGAACGGGAACTCCAGCAGGTAATCGGCGAAATCCGGCGCGATGCCGGCCAGCGCCGCGACCACGCGCTCGCCCCCCTCGCCGTCGATCTCCGCCAGCTTCCTGCGGCCGCGCTCCAGTCTCGTCTCGTCCGTCATCATCGCTCCTCTCCGTCCGCGCCATAGCCGGCGATCTTCGCATCGAGAACGGAGAGACAGGCGGCGATTTCGTCCGCATGGACGCGCACCCGCTCGCGATGCGCTTCCAGCAGCGCCCGCCGCTCGGGGCCGGTCTGCGACCCCTGCGCGCGCAGCGCCGCATAGCGCAGCATCTCGCGGATCGGCATGCCCGTGGTCTTCAACCGTCCCAGGAACGCGATCCAGACGAGGATCTCGGGATCGTAGTCCCGCCGCCCCGCCCCGTCCCGCCCCGCGCGCGGCAGCAGGCCGATCCGCTCGTACCAGCGGATCGTGTGGACGCTGAGCCCCGACCGTCGGGCGAGTTCGCCGATCTTCATGCCGCGCGCCGCCTTCGTCCGTTTCGATTCCCACAACGCTACCCCTTCGAGCGCGCTCCAGGTCAAGGAAAAGAAGGCCGGGCAGCTCGCGCTGGCGGCGCAGTCGGGTGCGGGTGCCGAATCGCGCTTGATTATGGTATTCTTCGACGGCCCTGGCCGTCGGCAGCGAATGGCGGCCCGATCCGTGACATGCATGCGGAATCAAAAAAAACCAACCGGGCCAACAGACAGGTTACGCAATGTTCCGTACAAACGTTCTTCTCATCTCATCCGTAACAATGTTCACCGCCCCTGCGTTTTCTCAGACAATGCCGGTCGTGGCCTCAAATTTTGTCCACGCGGAGACCGACCGCTACTTAACCGACATGGTCGCCCGCGGGCGTCTTGGCGAGCTTTACCACGAGCGCGACATCGTGTCGGTGGATGACCAGATGATCATCCGCCTCAACCGGGATACGCTCTATTCGCAGGGCGTGTTCGACCTTGAGGCAGGTCCGCTGACCGTCACCATCCCCGAGCCCGAAGGCGACCGCTACGTCGCCGTCCAGGTTGTGTCGCAGGACCATCTCACGCCAATGGTGCTGCACGAAGGGACGCACGAGATCACCGAAGACATGATCGGCACGCGATATGCGGCGCTGCTCGTCCGGGTGTTCGTCGATCCCGCCGACCCGGAAGACGTCGCCGAGGCTCATCGCATCCAGGACGCGATCGTGATCGAACAGGACGCAACGGGAACTCTCGAGCTTCCCGAGTGGGATCAGGCGTCGCTCGACCGCGTGCGCAGCGAGCTCCTCGATCTCGCGGCGATTGGATCCGGCGATGGTCGGCGGATGGGCACGCGCGACGAGATCGATCCGATCGAGCATCTGATCGCCACCGCTGCGGGCTGGGGGCTGAACCCCGAGTCCGAAGCGACCTACCTCGCGGTTTTCCCGGAGCAGGCGGACGGCGCCACGGTTCACGAACTGACCATGCAGGATGTGCCGGTCGACGGCTTCTGGTCGGTCAGCGTCTACAATGAGGCGGGTTTCTTCGAGCCCAACGATCTCGGCGCCTATTCCGTCAACAGCGTCACGGCCGAGCGCGACGCGGACGGGTCGGTCAGGATACAGTTCGGCGGCTGTGCCGCCGAAGGCGATGTTCCGAACTGCCTTCCAATCACTGAGGGCTGGAACTACCTCGTGCGGCTCTACCAACCTCATGCAGAAGTTCTGGACGGCGCTTGGCGCCTGGAGCCGGCTCGGCCGGTCGACTGAGACGGGCCGACTTCGACGGCCGAGCGCCTTGTCCGCTTCCTACTCGATCTTCGTGGGACCTGCGCGCAGGTTCCGCATATCGCACCATCTCGCGGACCGGCATCCCGGTCGCCTTCAGACGGCCGATGAACTCGACCCAGGCGAGGATGGCGGGGTCGTAGTCCCGCCGCCCCCCGTCGTCCCGGCCCGTGCGCGGCAGCAGGACGATCCGCTCGTACCAGCGGATCGTGTGCGCGCTCAGCCCCGAGCGCCGCGCCAGTTCGCCGATCTTCATCCGCGGCCCGCCTGTCTTCCCTTTCGATTCGGACAAGGCTACCGCTTGGAGCGCGCTCCAGGTCAAGCGGCCTTCGATCGGCTCAATCCGCGCCGACGAACCGCGCGAGCTTGCCGAGCGTCTGCAGTCCCAGCGCCTCGGCGCCGAAGCTCCGCGCCGCCTTGAGCTCGTCCGCCGTGCTGAAGACCATGCCGAGCGTCACCGTCGTCGTCCCGTCCCGCTCGTCGAAAGCGGCCCAGGCATCCGCATGTTTCGGCCCGTTCTCGCCCCACAGAAGCGTATAGCCGATCCGCTCTTCGGCCCGGAGTTCGCGATACAGATGGTGGTTCGGATAGACGGTTCCGTCCGGCCCGATCATGTCGAAGACCCATTCGCCGCCTGCGCGCAGGTCGATCCGGTCGGTCCGGCAGGAAAAGCCGTCGGGCCCCCACCAGCGCGGCAGCGCCGCCGGATCGGTCCACGCGCCCCAGACCACCGAGCGCGGCGCGCGGATCTCGCGCCGCATCACCAGCAACCGTCCAGCGGCGTCGGCCAGGTTGTCGAGGCCCGCGCCGAATCCTTGCCGGTAGCCGGCCTCCATGTCTCCGGCCAGCGACGACAGCTGCACCGTCACGGCCAGCCGGCTGCGCTCGCCCTCGTCCTCGAACCCGGCCGTCACCAGCGCCGCCGACCGGATCGAGCCTCCGGACGAGACCGTCTCGTAGCTGACGCTGCGCCGGGCGGGCTCCAGCGCCAGCCAGCCCGCGTCGCAGCGGATGTCGGGTTCGCCCGCGACCTTGCACAGCGATACCTCGCGCCCGCCGACCCGCGTGTCGGCCTCGAGGAACTCCACCGTGACCGCGGGCGTCGGCGCGGCCCAGACCGCCCGCGCGGCCGGCGCCGTCCACGCTTCCCACAGCGCCGAGACGGACGCCGCCGCCTCTCGCTCGAAGGTCAACGTCGCGAAGTCGCCGCTCATGCCAGGCTCTGCGCATAGGCTTCGAGCTGGCTTGCGACGGTGCCCCAGCCGTCGTGAAAGCCCATGGCTTCGTGCGACTTGCGGCTCTCCGGATTGCGATGCCGGGCGATGGCCGTATAGGTCGTGCCGCCTCCGGGCGCGTCCGCCAGCAGCAGGATCGCGGTCATGAACGGCTCGGGCGCGGGCTTCCAGCCCTCGGTGTAGGCGTCGGTGAAGACCAGCTTCTCGCCCGGCACGACGTCCAGATAGACGCCGCGATTGTCCATCGCGTTGCCCTCCACATCGAAGGTCGTGTTGAACCGCCCCCCGACCCTGAGGTCGATGTCGACCGCGGTCACCTTGTGCGGCGCGGGGACGAAGAAGTGCGGGATGTGCTCGGGGCTGGTCCAGCACTCCCAGATCAGCCGCCGCGGCGCGGCCAGCGTGCGGGTGAAAGACAGGTCTGTTCGGGGGTCGAGATCCGGCGTCATTTCGAACGCTCCTTCACAAGTTTCGTCACGTAGTCGTCCAGTCGGTCCAGCCGGCCTTCCCAGATGACGCGCTGCTCGTCGAGCCATGCCCGGGCCGGGGCCACAGCTTCCGGCGCTAGCGCGCAGGTTCGCACGCGCCCGTCCTTGGCCGTCGCGATCAGCCCGGCCTCCTCCAGCACCGACAGGTGCCGCATGACCGTCGGCAGCCGCAGGCCCGTCGGCTTTGCCAGATCGCTCACCGGCGCGCTTCCCTCTGCCAGCCGCCGCAGGATCGATCGCCGGGTCGGGTCGGACAGCGCATGGAAGATCAGCGAAAGGTCGGGATCTTGCTTAGCCATGTCACTAACTATTTGCCTGCGCCGCCAACGGCAACAGAAAGTTTGCCGATCGGCTAACTTTCTTTCGAACCGCGTCTCGACGAGCCGCTCGCGTCCGGGGCGCCGCACCCGAAATTTCGTTGTGTAGAAATATCGTTATATTGCAAGAACTTGAATCTGGTCGCATCGTGGGACCGCGTGGGACCGGCGGTTCTCGGGCCCCAATCAGCGGATTGAACGGCGTCGCGCTTTCCCTTAGGGCTTCCCCCCGGCCAGGATGAGGGGCTAGACCTTGGACAAGACCTTTCGCATCGCAATTCTCGGGGCAAGCGGCTACACCGGCGCCGAACTGGTCCGCCTGATCGCGACCCATCCCCGCCTCGAGATCGCCGCCCTGACCGCCGACCGCAAGGCCGGCGCGACCATGGGCGAGGTCTTCCCGCACCTTCGCCATCTCGACCTGCCGAGGCTCGCCACCATCGCCGAGACCGACTTCTCCGGCATCGACCTCGCCTTCTGCGCGCTGCCGCACGCGACCAGCCAGGAGGTGATCGCGGCGCTGCCCCGAAGCCTGAAGATCGTCGACCTCTCCGCCGACTTCCGGCTTCGCGACCCCGAGGTCTACGCCAGGTGGTACGGCCACGAGCACCTCGCGCTCGACCTGCAGGCGGAGGCGGTCTACGGCCTGACCGAGTTCTACCGTGAAGACATCCGCGCCGCGCGCCTCGTGGCCGGCACCGGCTGCAACGCCGCGACCGGCATCTACGGCATCCTGCCGCTGCTCGCCGCCGGCGTCATTGACCCCGACGACGTTATCATCGACCTCGCCACCGGCGTCTCCGGCGCGGGCCGCTCGCCCAAGGAGAGCATGCTGCATTCCGAGGTCTCCGAGGGCTGCCACGCCTACAACGTGGGCAAGCACCGCCATCTCGCCGAGTTCGACCAGGAGTTCTCCAAGGCCGCCGGCCGCAAGGTCGAGGTCACCTTCACTCCGCACCTGCTGCCGCAGAACCGCGGGATCCTCGCGACGATCTACGTCCGGGGCGAGGCGGAGGCGATCCACGCCGCGCTGGCCGGGGCCTATTCCGACGAGCCGTTCATCGTCGTGCTGCCCTTAGGCGAGGCCCCCGCGACGCGCCATGTCCGCGGCTCGAACTTCGTCCATCTCGGTGTGATCCCGGACCGCCGGCCCGGCCGAGTCATGGTGTTCTCGGCGCTCGACAACCTGACCAAGGGCTCGTCCGGCCAGGCGCTGCAGAACGCGAACCTGATGCTCGGCCTGCCGGAGACCATGGGCCTGATGGCCCCGCCGCTGTTTCCGTGAAGCCGGTGCGGCGGTTCCTGCGCGCGCTCTGGAACGGCGTAACCCGGTTCAATCTCAACGACGGTTCGGCGATGGCGGGGTTCATCGCCTTCTCCGGCCTGTTGTCGATCTTTCCGTTCCTGATCTTCGCCACCACCCTGATCGGCATCCTGGTCGGCAAGTCCCGCTCCGCCGAGATCCTCGACGCGCTGTTCGAGATCGCGCCCGAGCACGTCGCGCGCACGCTCGAGCCGGTGGTGCTCGAGGTACTCGGAAAGCAGAGCCAGCAGGTGCTGACGCTGTCGGCGCTCTTCGCGATCTGGGTCGCCTCGAACGCGGTCGAGGCGTTCCGCATCGCCTTCGACCGCGCCTATGCAGTCGCCGATCCGCGCGGCATCGTCCACAACCGGCTGCTTGCGATCGTCATGGTCTTCATCGGCGCCATCGTGGCGGCCCTGCTGGGACTGCTGATCATCTTCAGCCCATTCCTGTTGATTCTGGCCGAGCGCGCCGCCGGACGGCCAATTCCGATCATCGCCAGCTACGTGACCTATTTCTTCGGGATCCTCGTCTTCGCCGGTTTCCTTGCGCTGATGCACAAGACACTGCCCGGGAGGAACCTGCCGATGCGCAAGCTCTGGCCGGGCGTTCTGGTCACGACCGGGCTGTGGCTGCTGGCGGCGGGCGGGTTCACGCTGTATCTGAGCTTCACGCCTACCTATACCGTCACCTACGGAACGCTGGCAGGAGTGATGATCACCCTGATGTTTCTTTATCTGACCGGCGCAACCATTATATTTGGAGCTGAGCTTAACGCGGCGCTGCAGCGGCTGGCGCCGCCGCCCAGGGCGGGGGAAGAATGGCGGTCGGACTGAAGAAGCGCCGGCGGGTCCAGGTGGTGGTCATCGGCGCGGCGCTGCTGGCGCTGGCGACCGGCCTGATCGGCTACGCGATGCGTGATGGGATCGAGTTCTTCCGCAGCCCCAGCCAGATCGCCGTCGATCCGCCCCGCGAGGGCGAGAGGTTTCGGCTCGGCGGTCTGGTAGAGGAGGGATCGCTGGTCCGAGAGGGCGGCGGCGTTCAGTTCGTAGTTACCGACGGCGGCGCGACGACCGAAGTGGCCTTCGCCGGCATTCTGCCGGACCTGTTCCGCGAGGGTCAGGGCGTGATCGCAATGGGCCGGATCGAGGGCGACCGCTTCGTCGCATCAGAGGTGCTGGCGCGCCACGATGAAAGCTACATGCCAAAGGAGGTCGCTGACGCGCTGAAGGAGCAGGGCGTGTTTCGGTACGGCGGCGGCGTCAGCCCAGACGCCGTCGCGGGGGACAGCGAGCCCGAAAGTTGAGCGGCACGCCGCTCAGGCGGGTAAAGTGCTTGCGCGAGGCGCCCGGAGGCTGTCACAATCGTCTATCGATCACGGCCACGGCGTGTCGGGAGGAGACGCATGAGGGACGCGACTATCTTGCCCCGATCCGAACCCGCGCGGATCATCGGTTTCGGACGGCGACCGGCATTGCTGATCGTGGATTTCGTTAACGGTTTCCTGTATCGCCCGCAGCATGCTGACAACAACATCGCCGAGGCGGTGCACCGGACGCAGCCGTTGCTCGAAGCGGCCCGGACAGCGGGCATTCCGATCGTCCACACCCGAATCGTTTACGCGGAAGACGGTTCCGACGCGGGAATCTGGCGGCTGAAGTCACCGCGGCTGGCGATGCTGACCGAAACCGCCGAGGCGAGCCAGATCACCGCGTCGCTGGCTTCACGGTCCGGCGAGAAGATCGTGCGGAAGCGGCAGCCGTCCGCCTTCTTCGGAACCGACCTGACCTCACATTTGATCTCGCAGGGCGTGGATACGCTGATCGTAGCAGGTTGCACTACCAGTGGTTGCATTCGGGCGACCGTAGTCGATGCGGTCAGCAACAATTTCAGGCCGATGCTGGCGGTAGAGTGCATCGGCGACCGCTGCGCCGAGCATCATGTGGCAAGCCTTCAGGAAATGGGGCAGAAATACGCGGACCTCATGCCCCGCGACGCGATAATCGCAAAGCTATCCCGCCTGTCGGTCGCTTCCTGAAGCGGCCTGCCTGCGTCCGGCACGCCGCCCGCCCTTGATCATGCGAGAATATGCGGTGCGTGCGGCGCAGCGCGTTTCAACCGGATTTTAGCGAATTTGGCGCAAGTTCTTCCGGTTTAGAGATAATTCGGCAGGAGATTGCCTGATGCACTCCGTTGAGAGCATCGCGACGGACATCGTCCGTCGCGAAGGGGGCTACGTTAACGACCCCGACGATCCGGGCGGCGCGACCAATCATGGCGTGACAATCGGCACGATGCGGCAACTGGGGCTAGACCTGAACCGCGACGGCCGTGTCGACGCCGCAGACGTGAGGGCGCTGAGCCCAGCACAGGCGGCCGCAATATACGTCCGGCACTACTTTGAGGCGCCAAAACTGAACCTGCTCCCCGAGCCTCTGCACGCCTCGGTATTTGACATGCAGGTGAATGCTGGAGCCAACGCCGTCAAGATACTTCAGCGTCTGATGGTCATCTTCGGCCGGCGGATCCGGGATGACGGCGTCGTCGGTCCGGTCACGGCGGCGGCGGTCGCGGCAGCGATGGAGCAGGCGCCGGACCACTTGGTTGACGCCTACGGGATCGCGCGGCGCAACTACTACTACCGACTGGCCGACCAGCGCCCGCCGAGCCGAAAGTACGCGCGGGCGCGGGACGGCGGAAAGGGGGGGTGGATCCTTCGCGCCGAAGAGTTCGTGTCGGCGCGGTTCCACTTCACCCGCGCGCAGCACGACGAAAGGACACGGGCATGGGGTTGATTGGGCGCATCATCGGCGCGGGCGGCGGCGTCCGCGCAGTCGGGGAGGCCGTGACCGGCGTGGCGGAGGTCTTTGTCGGCAACCGGGCGGAGCGCGAGGCCGCCGAGCACTCGGCCTTCGCCGCGACGCTGGAGCAGTACGGGACGGAGTTCGGTCAGGATCGCGGCGGATGGTTCGACGGCTTCGTCAACGGGCTCAACCGTCTGCCGCGCCCGACGCTAGCGCTCGGCACTCTGGGGCTCTTTGTCTATGCGATGGCAGAGCCCGCGGGTTTTTCCGTGCGGATGCAGGGATTGGCGCTGGTGCCCGAGCCGTTGTGGTGGCTTCTAGGCGCAATCGTGTCCTTCTACTTCGGCGCGCGCGAACTGCACTACCGGCGGGGCAACCACCCGGCCGCTCTCCCTCGGACGCCCTCCCCGGCGCAGCCCGTCCCGGCGCAGCCCGTCCCGCCCGTCCCGATCTCGGAGCCGCTGGCATCGCGTCCGGTCCCCGCCCCCGCGGCGGTCCCGGCGACGATGCGCGAGACCGACCCGAACTACAACGCGGCGGTGGAGGAGTGGCGCCGCCTGCGGGCCTGACGCAATCACGACCAGAATCTGGGACTGGGCCCTGCTGAAAGAAATGGGGCCAGGCTGCAACGCGGCCTCGCCTTTTTCGGACCGACGCCCCGCGCTCGGCCTCACGATCATGCAATTTGATCTCCAGTCGCGTTCGGAGCATAGTGCGGCCACTCTCGGGGAGCCGCAGCATGATAGTCGAACTTGGCCACTTCGCCCTCGTCCTTGCCTTCGCCGTCGCCGTCGTCCAGATGGTCGTGCCGATGGTCGGCGCCCAGCGCGGCTGGACCGACTGGATGCGGATCGCCGCCCCGGCCGCCACCGCGCAGTTCCTGCTGACGCTGGCTGCCTTCAGCGCGCTGATGCACGCCTTCGTCGTGTCGGACTTCTCGGTTCGGCTGGTCGCGGCCAACTCGCATTCCGCCAAGCCGCTGCTCTACAAGATCAGCGGCACCTGGGGGAACCACGAGGGCTCGATGCTGCTCTGGATGCTGATCCTGACGCTGTTCGGCGCGATGGTGGCCTGGTGGGGCGGCAACCTGCCCCCGGCGCTGAAGGCGCGCGCGCTGAGCGTGCAGGCGACGATCGGCGTCGCCTTCTTCGCGTTCATCCTCTTGACCTCAAACCCGTTCGCGCGGCTCGACTTTCCCCCGATCGACGGCAACGACCTGAACCCGCTGCTGCAGGATCCCGGCCTCGCGTTTCACCCGCCGTTCCTCTATCTCGGCTATGTCGGGCTCTCGATGGCCTATTCCTTCGCAATCGCAGCGCTGATCGAGGGAAGGGTCGACGCGGCCTGGGCGCGCTGGGTGCGGCCTTGGACGCTGCTGGCCTGGGTGTTCCTGACCATCGGCATCGCGCTCGGCAGCTACTGGGCCTATTACGAGCTCGGCTGGGGCGGCTGGTGGTTCTGGGACCCGGTCGAGAACGTCAGCTTCATGCCCTGGCTCCTGTCGGCGGCGCTGCTGCATTCGGCGATCGTCGTCGAGAAACGCGACGCGCTGAAGTCCTGGACGATCCTGCTCGCGATCCTCGCCTTCTCGTTCTCGCTGATCGGCGCCTTCGTCGTGCGCTCGGGCGTGATCACGAGCGTGCACGCCTTCGCTAACGACCCCGAGCGCGGCGTGTTCCTGCTGTGGATGCTGGCGCTATTCATCGGCGGCTCGCTGACGCTCTACGCCTGGCGCGCGCCGGCGATGCGCACGACGGCGGTGTTCTCGAGCGTCAGCCGCGAGAGCGGGCTGGTCCTCAACAACCTGCTGCTGGTCGTCGCGACCTTCGTCGTCTTCATCGGCACGATCTGGCCGCTGCTGGTCGAGACCTTCACCGGCCGCAAGATCTCGGTCGGCCCGCCGTTCTTCGACCTCGCCTTCACGCCGTTCATGGTCGCGCTGGCGGTAATCCTGCCGGTTTTCGCTACGCTGCCCTGGAAGCGGGGCCACCTGGGGCGCGCGATGCGGCCACTCTGGGGCGCGCTGGCGCTGTCGATCGCGCTCGGCGCCTTCGTATGGTCGATGCAGACGGGCGGCTCGATGCTGGCGCCGGTGGGCGTCGCGCTGGCAGCCTGGCTGGTGCTAGGCGCCGCCACCGACATCGCCGCCCGCTGCCGGCTCGGGAGCGCGCCGGTGCGCGAGACGCTGCGCCGGGCGCGCAGCCTGCCGCGCGGCGACTGGGGCAAGGCCGTCGCGCATGCGGGCTTCGGCGTGTCGATCTTCGGCATCGCCTGCATCACCGCCTGGCAGACCGAGGACATCCGGGCGCTGCATCCGGGCGAGACCTACACCGCGGGCGGCTACGAGCTGCGCTTCGAGGGCGTCGACAGGTCGGAGGGCCCGAACTACGCGGCCGAGACCGGGCGGCTGACCGTGCTGCGGGACGGGCGCGAGATCGGCGTGATGTCGCCCGAGCGCCGCATGTACCACGTCCAGCGCATGCCGACGACCGAGGCGGCGATCGACCGGGGGCTGACCCGCGATCTGTACATCACGCTCGGCGATCCGCAGGACGACGGCGGCTGGGCGATCCGGACCTACGTGAAACCCTTCGCCAACTGGATCTGGATCGGCGCGCTGATCATGGCGCTGGGCGGCGCGATCAGCCTGACCGACCGGCGCTACCGGATCGGCGCCCCGGCGCCGCGCCATGCGCCGCCGCCGGGCGCCGTGCCGGCAGAATGACGATGCGCCGCCTTCTGCTCGCCCTGACCCTGGCGCTGGCGCCGCTCTGCGCGCACGCGCTGTCGCCCGACGAACTGCTGCCCGACCCTGAGCAAGAGGCGCGCGCGCGAGAGATCACCCGCGAGTTGCGCTGCGTTGTCTGTCAGTCTGAATCGATCGACGACAGCAACGCCGAGATCGCGCGCGACCTGCGCGGGCTGGTGCGCGAACGCATCGTCGCCGGGGACAGCAACGCGGAAGTGCTCGACTACGTCGTCGCGCGCTACGGCGAGTTCGTGCTGTTCCGCCCGAGGATGAGCGCGGCGAACATGCCGCTCTGGCTGGCCGGGCCAGTGTTCCTGATCTTCGGCGCGGCGCTGTCGGCCGCGTTCGTGCGCCGCCGCGCCCGTGAGCAGGCCCGCCCGAAGGTGCTGCTCAGCGAGGCGGAACAGGCGCGGATCGACATGCTGATGCGCGAGTAGGCGCAGCGTCAGGGGTTTGCCTCGCGCCGCGCCGCGGCTATCGTCCGGCCCTTGCCGAGGCGGAGCGCGCGGATGAGCTACCAGACCCTTCTCTACGACCTCTCGTCGGGCGTCGCGACGATCACGCTGAACCGCCCCGACTTGATGAACGGGCTCGATATGCGGATGCGCGCCGAGATCCGCGGCGCCGTCGAGCGCGCCGGAACGGAGGCGCGGGCGCTGGTGCTGACCGGAGCGGGCCGGGCCTTCTGCTCGGGCCAGGACCTCGGCGAGCCGGGCGCGGGCCTCGACCTCGAGGCGACGCTGCGCGACGAGTACGAGCCGATGCTGCGCGCTATCTACGACTGCCCGATCCCGACCATCGCCGCGGTCAACGGCCCGGCCGCCGGCGCCGGCGCGAACCTCGCCCTGGCCGCTGACGTCGCGATCGCGGCCGAGAGCGCGAGCTTCATCCAGGCATTCGCGCGGATCGGCCTGATCCCGGACGCCGGCGGCACCTACTGGCTGCCCCGCCAGATCGGCGCCGCCCGAGCCATGGGAGCCGCGCTCTTCGCCGACAGGATCACGGCGCGCCAGGCCGCGGACTGGGGCATGATCTGGCAGGCCGTGCCGGATGCGGAGTTCGCCGACGTCGTCGCCGCCCGCGCCCTGCACCTGGCCGAAGGCCCGAGCGCAGCCTACCGGCTGATCAAGCAGGCGCTTCGGGCGAGTCCAGGAAACGACCTCGCTGGCCAGCTCGCGCTCGAGGCCCGGCTGCAGGGCGAGGCCGGTCGGAGCCGCGACTTCGCCGAGGGCGTCGCCGCCTTCCTGCAGAAGCGCCCGGCCCGCTACGAGGGCCGCTGACCGATGGCCGATGCCCTCGCCAGCCGGATCGACCGCGCGCCGCGGCCGCACGACGCCGACCGCGGCGCGGAGGCCGCCGCCCGCTTCGCGGATCAGCCGCAGCAGGTGCGCGACCTTCTGGCCGGAACCGCCGGCTGCTCGGGCTTTCTCGCCGGGCTGATCGCCCGCGAGGAGGACTGGCTGCGCGCGGCGCTCGCCGAGCCGCCCGAGACGGCGATGACGGCGATCCTCGACGCGCTCGATGCCGAGGGCGATCCCGCCCCGGCGCTGCGCCTCGCCAAACGGCGCACGGCGCTGCTGGTCGGTCTCGCCGACCTTGGCGGCGTCTGGGAGCTCGATGCGGTGACCGGCGCGCTGACGGCGCTGGCCGACAAGGCGGTGCAGGTCGCGCTGACGGCCGCGCTCTGCGCCGAGGTCGCCCGCGGCAAGCTGCCCGGCGTCACGCCCGAACAGGCGGCCGAGGACGCGGCCGGCATGTTCGTCATCGCGATGGGCAAGATGGGCGCGGCCGAACTGAACTACTCGTCCGACATCGACCTGATCGTGATGTTCGACGAGGACCGCCACGACGCGGGCGCCTTTTCCGAGATCCGCCGCGGCTTCATCCGCGCGACGCAGAAGATGGTCCGGCTGCTGTCGGAGAACACCGCCGAGGGCTATGTCTTCCGCACCGACCTGCGGCTGCGTCCGGATCCGTCCACCACGCCGGTCTGCATCGCCACCGACCCGGCCGAGCGCTACTACGAGAGCGTCGGTCGCACCTGGGAGCGCGCGGCCTTCATCAAGGCACGGCCCTGCGCCGGCGACATCGACGCGGGCTGGACCTTTCTCGACCGGCTGCGGCCCTTCGTCTGGCGCCGGCACCTCGACTACGCGGCGATCGAGGACGCCCAGTCGATGCGGCAGCGAATTCGCTCGCACAAGGGGCTGACCGGTCCGATCCAGGTCGCGGGCCACGACCTGAAGCTCGGCCAGGGCGGCATCCGCGAGATCGAGTTTTTCACCCAGACCCGCCAGCTGATCGTCGGCGGCCGCGATCCCGGCCTGCGCTCGCGGCGCACGCTCGACGCGCTCAACGCGCTGACCGAGCGCGGCTGGGTCGGCGCGCCGGTGCGCGACGCGCTGCGGGAGGCATACGTCGCGCACCGCACGCTCGAGCACCGACTGCAGATGCTCGAGGACGCGCAGACCCAGCGCCTGCCGTCGACCGACGCCGGGCTCGCGCGGCTCGCGGATTTCTGCGGCGCGCCGGACGTCGGCGCGTTCCGCGATGCGGTCCGCGCCCGGCTAGTCGAGGTCGCAGAGCTGACCGAGCCGTTCTTCGTGCACGCGAAGCCGGGCGAGGAGGCGCCGGCGCCCGAGAGCGTGTTCCGCGATCCCGAGGCGGCGGAGAAGCTGATCTCCAGCTGGCGACGGCTGCCGGCGCTGCGCTCGGAGCGGGCGCGCGAGATCTTCCGGCGGCTGGAGCCCGAGCTGATGACGCGGCTGGCGCGCGCCGCACAGCCCGACGAGGCGCTGATCTCGCTCGACGCCTTCCTGTCGCGGCTGCCGGCGGGGGTGCAGCTCTTCTCGCTCTTCGAGGCGCATCCGCCGCTGATGGACCTGCTGGTCGAGATCTGCGGCACGACGCCGCAACTGGCTCGCTACCTCGGCTCGAACGCGGCCGTGCTCGACGCGGTGATCGGCCGCGAGTTCTACCGCCCGCTGCGCGGCCCGGCCGAGCTGCGCGCCGAGCTGTCCGAGATCCTCGCAGGCATCGACGACTACGAGACCGCGCTGAACCGCGCGCGCATCTGGATGAAGGAGCGGCACTTCCGGATCGGCGTTCACCTGCTACGCGGGATCGCCGAACCCGACGAGGCCGCCGCCGCGTATTCCGCCGTCGCCGACGCGGTCGTGGCCGCGCTCCTACCGGTCGTCGAGGCCGAGTTAGCGCGTCGCCACGGGCCCCCGCCCGGCGCCGGCGCCGCCGTCGTCGCGATGGGCAAGCTCGGCTCCCGCGAGATGACCGTCAGCTCGGATCTGGACCTGATCGTGATCTACGACGCCGACGCGAGCGCGATGTCCGAAGGCCGCCGGCCGCTGGCCGCGGCCGCGTACTACGCGCGGCTGACCCAGGCGCTGATCGCCGCGCTGACCGCGCCGATGGCCGACGGCATCCTCTACAAGGTCGACATGCGGCTGCGCCCCTCGGGCCGGCAGGGGCCGGTCGCGACCAGCCTCGCGAGCTTTCGCCGCTACCAGGCCGAGGAGGCGTGGACCTGGGAGCACCTCGCGCTGACACGCGCCCGGGTCCTCGCCGGGCCGCCGTCGCTGACGGGCACGGTCGCGGCCGCGCTGAACGAGCCGCTGCGCGCCGCCCATGACGCGGAAAAGGTCCTCGCAGACGTGCGCGACATGCGCCGGCGCCTCGCCGAGGCGCAGGAGGGCGCGGCGGACAGTCCGTGGGAGACCAAGCTCGGCCCGGGGCGGATGATGGACATCGAGCTGCTGGCCCAGACCGGCGCGCTGCTCCACGGTTTCGCGATGCTGCGCCGGCCGCGCGCGATGCTGGACCGGCTCGGCCGCGAGGGCTGGCTCGACGCGGCCGACGCGGCGCGGCTGATCGCGCAGCACGCGCGCCTCGCCGCGCTCCAGCAACTGCTCCGCCTCGCCTCCGATCACACAATCGCGCCGGAGGAGGGCGGCGCAGGCCTCGTCCGGCTGGTGCTGGAGGCGACCGAGACCGCCGATCTCGACGCGCTGCGCGACCTGCTCGCCGCCGAGGCCGAGGCCGTCGCCGAAATCGTCGCCGCCCGGCTCACCGCGCCGTGACGTTGCCCATCGTCTACCATCCCGACTACATGGCGCCGCTCCGGCCCGGCCACCGCTTCCCGATGTCGAAATACGGCTACCTGCGCGCGGCGCTGATCGCGCGCGGCCTGCTGCCGCCGGCCGGCGGCTACGTCGCGCCGGCGCCGGCGACGGCGCGCACGGTCGCCGCCGTGCACCCGATCGACTACGTCGAGCGGGTCGCGGGCGCGCGGTTGCGGCCCGACGAGGCGCGCGCCATCGGTCTGCCCTCGACCGAAGCCGTCGCGCGGCGCGCGTTCCTGTCCGCGGCCGGCACGCTGCTCGCGGCCCGGCTGGCGCTGGAGCACGGCGTCGCCTGCAACGCCGCCGGCGGCTCGCACCACGCCGGCCCGGACGGCGGCGCCGGGTTCTGCGTCTTCAACGACGTCGCCGTCGCCGCGCGCGCGCTGCTCGACGAGGGCCGGGCGCGTCGCGTGCTGGTCCTCGACCTCGACGTGCACCAGGGCGACGGCACCGCGCGCATCTTCGCGCAGGACCCCCGCGTGTTCTCGCTGTCCCTGCACGCCGAGCGCAACTACCCGGCGCGCAAGGCCGTCTCGACGCTCGACTTCGCGCTGCCCGACGGTCTGGCCGACGCCGCCTATCTGGAGGTGCTCGACCATGCGCTGGCGACGGCCGAGGCCTTCGCGCCCGACATCGTCTTCTACAACGCCGGCGTCGATCCGCACGGGCAGGACCGGCTCGGACGGCTCGCGCTGACCGATGCCGGCCTGCGCGCGCGCGACGCCCGCGCGCTCGGCTGGGCGCGCAGCCGCGGCATCCCGGTCGCCGGCGTGCTCGGCGGCGGCTACGACGACGAGCCGCGCCGTCTCGCCGCGCGGCACGCGATCCTGTTCGAGGAGGCGGCGCGTCTGGCGGCCTGAACGCCGCGCGCCCCGAATCGAATCGTTGGCCGGCTCGCGGAGGCGGTGGCATGCTCCGCCGCGCAACCACACGAAGGGGCAGGAAAAAACCATGCGACGCATCCTCCTGGCAGCCTCCGCAGCGGGGGCTCTCGCGCTGCCGCTCGCGCAGCCGGCCGCAGCCGACAGCAAGACGACCGCGGCCATCGTCGCGGGCGTGGCCGGCGTCGCGATCGGCGCGGCGCTCAGCAATCACAGCCACCACTCGAACCACGCCTCGTCGCACAAGTTCAGCCCCCAGGCCGGCATCGAATGCTACGACAAGCAGCGCGCCTGCTACCATTCGGACGGGGGCTTCTCGTACAACTGGACGCAGCGGATTTACGGATGATGCCCAGGATCGCCTTCACGCTCGCCGCTGCGCTCGCCTGCGCCGCCGCCGTGCCCGCCTTCGCGCAGAGCCATCGCCTCGAGGCCGCATGGGAGGCCGCGCTCGGCGAGGAGACGCCGATGCTCGCCCCGGAACGCATCTCCGAGATCAACGTCATCGCCTATCACGGCGCAGTCGCGCGCCTCTGCGACGGCTTCGCGATCGACATCGACAAGCTCGGCGCCGCCAGCAACGAGATGGTCGCGGCCGCGCTCGAGGGCGTGCCGGAGGACGAGATGGTCGCGCGCCACAGCCAGCTCTTGATCGCGCTTGGCACGGTCCACGGCCTGTTCCTCGCCGAGGGCAGCCTGCACCAGGAGGAATTCTGCGCCAACGCGGCCGAGACCCGGGCCGACCCGGAGTTCACCGAGTACTGGCGGCAGAACTAGTCGTCTCACGAAGCGGGCCGGCCGGAACAGCGCGCGATGCCGGCATCGCGCGCTGGAATTCCGTCCGCCTGCGCGGCATGATCTTCCCAAAACGATCGATCGCATGGGGAGGAACATCATGACGCGGACCTTCGCCGTCCTCGGCGCCTCGAATACCGGCAAGTCCACGCTGGTCGACCGCATCTGCGGTCTCGAGGGCCAGCCCTGTCCCGGCGCGAACCCCGGCGAGGCGCGGGTCGCGAGCTTCTCCCATCTCGGAGAGGCCTGGCAGGCGATCGACACGCCGGGCTCGATCGAGGCGCTGCACGTCGCCACGGCGGCGCTGCTCGCCGCCGACGCCGCGGTGATCTGCGTCGCGCCCGATCCGGCCGCCGCGCCGCTGGCCGCGCCCTATCTGCGCGCGGTCGAGGCCGCCGGCGTTCCGGCCCTGCTCTTCGTCAACCGCATCGACGAGGCCGAGGGCCGGATGCGCGACCTGATCGCGGCGTTGCAGGACTACGCCGCCCGCCCGATCCTGCTGCGCCAGGTCCCGATCCGCGACGGCGGGCGGATCACCGGCGCGGTCGACGTGATCTCGGAACGCGCTTGGTCCTATCAGGAGGGCGCGCCGTCGCGGCTGGTCGAGTTGCCCGCCGGCATGGCCGCGCGCGAGCACGAGGCGCGCGACGAACTGCTCGAGTCGCTGAGCGAGTTCGACGACCACCTGCTCGAGGAGCTGATCGAGGAGCGCGAGCCGCCCACGGATGAGGTCTACGCGCTCTGCGCGAGGGCGCTGGCGGAGAAACGGGTGCTCGAGGCGCTGATCGGCTCGGGCCTGCACGGCAACGGCGTCGTGCGGCTGATGAAGGCGCTGCGCCACGAGGCGCCGGGCCCCGATGCGCTGCGCGACCGGCTGCAGGCGCAGGCCGGGCTCGACGCGCCGCCCGCGGCCGTGGTCTTCGCCGGCGGTTACCGCAAGCATGTCGGCCGCATGGCTCTGCTGCGCGCCTTCGAGACGCTGCCCGCCGGGCGCGCCCTCGGCGGCAAGCCGCCCGGCCAGATGAGCCCCGCCGATCCGCGCGACGCCCGCCACCTCGACGAGGCGGCGACCGGCGACATCGTCACCGCCGTCAAGGCCGACCACCTCGCGCCCGGCATGCTGGCGAGCCAGGCCGCGATGCACGCGGCCCCCGGCTGGACCCGGCCGCTGCCGCCGATGCTGCGCCGCCTGCTGGCGCCGGTCTCCGAGCGCGACAGCGTCAAGCTGTCCGGCGCGCTGGCGACGCTGGCGGAGTCGGACGCGGGCCTGACGCTGACGCAGGACCCGGTCACCGGCGGCGCGCTGGCCGGCTTGCAGGGGCCTCTGCACCTGCGGCTGGTGAAGGCCCGGCTGAAGGAGATCTTCGGCATGGAGGTCGAGGAGCTCGACCCGTCGCCCGCCTACCGCGAGACGATCTCGAAGTCCCATGACGTCGCCTACCGCCACAAGAAGCAGACCGGCGGCGCCGGCCAGTTCGCGGACGTGAAGCTGACCGTCGCCCCTGCGCCGCGCGGCGCGGGCTTCGCCTTCTCCGACACCGTGAAGGGCGGCGCGGTCCCGAAGAACTACATCCCCGCCGTCGAGGCGGGCGCCCGCGACGCGATGGAGAAGGGCCCGCTCGGCTTTCCCGTCGTCGACGTCGCCGTGACGCTGACCGACGGGCAGGCGCATGCGGTCGACAGCTCGGACATGGCCTTCCGCATCGCCGGGCGGCGCGGCGTCGGCGAGGCGATGGAGGCGGCGGGACCGGTGCTGCTGCAGCCGATCTTCAAGGCGACGATCCACGCACCGGCCGTTTTCACTGGCGCGTTCGGCCCGATCATCTCGGCCCTACGGGGCCAGGTGCTGGGCTTCGAGGCGGATCTCCAGGGACGTGGTTGGGAGGTTTTCGAAGCCTTGCTGCCCGCCGCTGCGCTGCCTGGCCTCGCCAACGACGTGCGAGCAGCGACGCAAGGCGTCGGCTACTTCGACGCCGCGTTCGACCACTACGAGGAGGTGCATGGCAAGGCTGCCGACCGCATTGTCGGGACCCACGCCCACGAGCCGGTCTAAGCGGCAAGACAAAGCAAGACGCTCCGCCATGCGTGACCATCCACTAGGAGCGCTTCCCGATCAATCTGCATCGCTGCCGCCGGCGGCGAAGTAGTTGGCGCACTGCTTTAGTTTGAAGACGTCGACGAGGCGGCCCATGGCGCTCCATAGGCCGTCGACGGTGGGTTCGTCGGCCTTGCGCAGCAGTGCCCCTTGAGCTTCGCGAAGGCCATCTCAATGGGGTTCAAGCCGGGGCTGTAGGGAGAAAGGAAGGCGAGCTTTGCGCCTCTGGCCTCGATCATTGCCCGGACCGGGACCCGCTTGTGGCTGGAGAGGTTGTCCATGAGACGAAAGGGCACCGCACTAGGCGACGCGATTCCAAAAGCCGGACTGCGCCTGCGCTAGCCCTATCGAAACCAGAAAGCGCTTCACCATCGCGTTGTCCACGGGCTTGTCGAGACAGAGGACCGCTTGGAAGTCACTGGGAACCTGGGAGGCATGGTATCCGGTAGCGAGCGCAAACGGGATGCCTCGCCCCTTGAGGATCTCCGCCACCGGAAGCGAGGTTTCGTCACCCAGATTGACGTCGAGGATGGCCGCGTCCAGGTCGGCGTCGCGCGCGTGCGGCGCGGCGTCGCGAACCGTCGCGTAAGGGCCGACCACTTCGCATCCCGTTTCCCCAAGCATCCGGGCCGCTTCCATCGCCACAAGCCAGTGATCCTCCACCATCAGGATGCGCGGCCGAAAGTCTGGCGCCTGCGTAGTCATTCACTTTCCTCACAGCGGCTTGCGAACTCCAACCATGGATCTGCTGTAACGTTCCGATCGCGGCCATGCATGATGGGCGAATGGGTTCACGAGCTTCGGGAGTTCGGCCGACAGACGCCTGCCCTGATCAACCGCCGTTGGCCACCAAGCCGGGGGCATTCGGCGCGGCAGGAAGGCTCAGTGGGTCGTGTCCCAGCACGTGGTGTAGGAGGCCGTGCGGAGCCCTTGGCGTAGCGCAGCGCGGCTGGGGGTAGAGGCTGGCGGCCATCGCCGGTCTTCGGAGAAGGTTCGGGTTGCAATACCTGGAACCGGAACGGAGACGACAATGACCGATGAGAGAATTGCGCTGATCGAGCTGGTTGAGAAGCGGGCCGACGGCGACCTCGTGCGCGAGATGCTGGCCTTTGCCGCCGAGCGGATCATGGAGGTGGAGGTCGAGGCACGGACGGGCGCGGCGAAAGGCGCGCATTCGGCCCTGCGCGAGGTGCAGCGGAACGGATACCGCGACCGCGATTGGGACACCCGCGCCGGACGGATCGCGCTGGAGATCCCGAAGCTGAGGAAAGGCTCTTACTTTCCGAGCTTCCTCGAACCGCGGCGGACGTCCGAGAAGGCGCTCGTGGCCGTCATTCAGGAAGCCTACGTCCACGGCGTCTCGACCCGGTCCGTGGACGACCTGGTCAAGGCCATGGGCGCGGGCGGAATGTCGAAGTCACAGGTCAGCCGGCTTTGCGTCGAGATCGACGAGCGCGTGAACGCGTTCCTCTCCCGGCTCCTGGAGGGAGCCTGGCCCTACCTCTGGCTCGATGCCACCTACCTCAAGGTCCGCGAGGGCGGGCGCATCATCAGCCAGGCCGTGATAATCGCTGTCGCGGTCAACGAGGACGGCAAGCGCGAAGTGCTGGGCGTCGCCACGGGGCCTTCGGAAGCCAAGACCTTCTGATCGGGTTCGTTGGATGCGCAAGGCACTGGCCCACGCCCCGGCCAAGCAGCGCACGGCGGCCGCGGCGATGCTGAAGACGATCTTCGCTCAGGGAGCAAAGCCGATGCGGAAGCCCAGCGGGACACCGTCGCCGACGCGCTACGCGGGAAGAACGAGAAGCTCGGGGCCTTCATGAACGCCTCTCGGGACGACGTCCTGGCCTACATGTCCTTCCCGCGCGAACACTGGACGCAGATCGCCAGCACCAATCCCCTCGAACGGGTCAACCGCGAGATCAAGCGACGCCCCGACGTCATCGGGATCTTCCCGAACGACGCGGCCATCGTCCGGCCTGTCGGCGCACTGATGCTGGAGACCAACGACGAATGGGCCGTGGCGCGCCGTCATATCAGCCTTGAAACGCTCGCACGCGTCACCGACAATCCCACCGTCAGGCTGCCCGCCGGGGCGCCATGATCAGGCTCGGACCTTCCCAGGAACGGCGCTCCCACACCATCCCCCTGGACATGATCCAGTGTATCCTACATCGAACCAAGCGAGTTCGAGATCGTCCGGGCCGAGAGCGAATGTACAATCCTCAGGCGCCGCGCGGCCGCCAGGGCCTCGCAGAACGAGACGACGCAGCGGGTCTTCGGGCGAGGTCCGGGCTCGCTCGCCCATGCTGAATCGAGGACGGGACCGTCGTGAAACTGCAGGTGAGCAAGCCACGATTTGGCAGCCAATCCTATCGCACCGGCAAGAAAGACGAACCCCACGGCTGCGCCCCACGGGGGGAGCGCCTGCGGGTCGGCGTGCCGCACGGCCACCGGAAGACTGCCACCGTCTTCGCTGCCCTGAGCCTGCGCGGCAGGATCGCCCCCTTCGTACTCTCCGGGACGATCAACCGCGAGGCCTTCGAGGCCTATGTCGGCCAGGTCATCGTCCCGAGCTCAAGCCGGGCGACATCGTCGTCATGGGCCATTTCTGAAGTCAGAAGGCGCGCGCTCATCGAGGCAGCCGGCGGGAGTTGCTCTTCCTTCCGCCGTAAAGCCCGGACCTCAACCCGATCGAGAACGCCCTTGCCAAGCTCAAGGCGCTCCTCCGCAAGGCCACCGAGCGCATTATCGCAGGCCTCGGGAGCGCTGCCGGCCGCATCGTCGGTCTCTTCAGCCCATCTGGATGCGCCAATTTCTTCGCCGCCGTAGGACACGATCCACACTGATGGGATCCCGCCGCTCTAGGCCAGCAGTTGCGCCTCGAAGTCGACGATGCGCCGCAGGTTCGTCTCCGGCTCCTCCTCCGCGTCGAGGCGCAGCAACGGCAGGCCCATCTCCTCGCAGATCGTGCACAGAATCCGCCGCTGCCGGTCCTTCTCCAGCGTCATGTCGAGCACGGTCGCGTCGTCGAGGCCGGGGTAGTTGTTCAGCTTCGCCTCCCCCGCCTCGCGTCGGCGCGCGCGGATGCGGGCCAGCACGGTCTCGGGCCGCCGGGCGACGATGTGCACGATGGCGCGGTCCCGCAGGAACGTCTCCATCCCGACCGGATCCGCCTGCCCGGCGATCAGGATTTCGTCGCAGTAGACGTGCAGCGCGCCGTCGTGCTGGACGAAGCCGCGGCTGACCGGCGCCTGCCGGATCGCCATGTCGCGCAGCAGGTTCGTCGAAAAGGTCGAGAGGTTCGACAGCTGCTGGTAGAGATGCCGCCCCGATCCGCGGACGGCGGCGATCTTGGCCTCGATCAGCCGGTCGTAGAACGCCTGGCGTCCGGGCGGCAGGCGAAAGGCGGCCTCCTGGATCGAGGCGACGTGCTCGACGAAGTACCAGCGCCCGCCGAGCGAGCCCTGCAGACGCCGCGCCAGCGTCGTCTTGCCGATGCCCGACACGCCGACGAACTCGATCACCCGCCCGGAGCTTGCCGTCAGCGGACCCTGCTCCGCCGTCCTTGGCTCTATACGCCTCAGCTCGAGATCCGCGGTGCGCAGCGCTCTGGTAAATGCGTTCTTCAGCGGCACCCGCGATCCCTCAAATTCTTTCTGCGTGGCAAAATCCGCGAGTAGCGGCGCGCGCCCTGCTGTGTCGGAGATATGACGGAATTGCGTCATTCCAAGCGCGCGACGTCGAAAACCATGAAGACGCCGCAGCCGACCAGCGGCGGCTACGGCATCATGTCCTCGGCGTCAGCGCGCCCGCATCAGCATCCCGTAGAGGTCGCGCGGATCGTCCGGATCGGCGAGCAGGTCCAGGTCCTGGAAGAACGGCGCGTCCGCCAGCCGGTCGCGCACGTAGCGCAGCGCCGAGAAGTCCTCGATCGCGAACCCGACCGAATCGAACAGCGTGATCTCCGCGCCGGATCGCCGGCCCGGATGCGTCCCCGCGATCACCCGCCAGAGTTCGGTCACCGGATGGTCGGGGGCGAGCTGCTGGATTTCGCCCTCGACCCGCGTCTGCGGCGGGTACTCGACGAAGATCTCCGAGCGCAGCAGGATGTCGCGCGCGAGCTCGGTCTTGCCGGGGCAGTCGCCGCCGACCGCGTTGATGTGGACGCCGGCGCCGACCATGTTGTCGGTCAGGATCGTCGCGTTCGCCTTGTCCGCGGTCGCGGTCGTCACGATCCGCGCGCCCTCCATCGCCTCCTCGGCCGAGTTGCAGGCGACGGCCGTCATGCCCGCGGCCTCGAGGTTGCGCAGCGCCTTCGCGGTCGCGGCCGGATCGATGTCCCAGAGCCGCACCGCGCCGACGCCGCAGATCGCGCGGAACGCCAGCGCCTGGAACTCGCACTGCGCGCCGTTGCCGATCATCGCCATCACGTCCGCGCCCTGCGGGCGCCAGGAACCGCGCCGCCAGCGCCGACATCGCCGCCGTGCGCAGCGCCGTCAGCAGCGTCATCTCCGACAGGAGCAGCGGGTAGCCGGTCGCCACGTCCGCCAGCACGCCGAACGCCGTGACCGTCTGGCGGCCGTCCCTCGTGTTCTTCGGATGGCCGTTCACGTACTTGAACCCGTAGACCAGCCCGTCCGACGTCGGCATCAGCTCGATGACGCCCTCGGGGCTGTGGCTGGCGACGCGCGGCGTCTTGTCGAAGGCCTCCCAGCGCCGGAAGTCCGCCTCGATCTCGGAAGCAAGCCCGACCAGGAACGGCTCGACGCCGACCGCGTGCACCAGCTTCATCATGTTCTCGACGCTGACGAAGGGGACGAGGTTCAGCCCCGCGACCGGCGGCATGTCAGTAGCTCCGCGTCGGGCGATCCAGCACCCGGCGGCCGAGCAGGCTCGCGGTCAGGTCGACCATCAGCGTCGCAGTGCGCCCGCGCTCGTCGAGGAACGGGTTCAGCTCGACCAGGTCAAGGCTCGAGACCCGCCCGCTGTCGTGCAGCATCTCCATGATCAGGTGCGCCTCGCGGAACGTCGCGCCGCCGGGCACCGTGGTCCCGACCCCCGGCGCGATGCCGGGGTCGAGGAAATCGACGTCGAGGCTCACATGCAGCAGCCCGTCCTCGGCCTCGACCCGCGCGAGGAACGCGCGCAGCGGCGCGACGATCCCGCGCTCGTCGATCGCACGCATGTCGTGGACGACCGCGCCGGACCGCGCCAGCGCGGCGCGTTCGGCAGGATCGACGCTGCGGATGCCGAACATGCAGACGCGGCTTGCATCGACCGGCGCCGCGAGTTCGGGGAAGTGTCCGGCGAAGCCCGGCAGCCCGACCGCATAGGCCATCGGCACGCCGTGCAGATGCCCGCTAGTCGTCGTGTCCAGCGTGTGGAAATCCGGGTGCGCGTCCAGCCAGAGCACGAAGAGCGGCCGCCCGAGCGCCGCCGCGCGCCGCGCCATGCCGGCGACCGTCCCGGCCGACAGGCTGTGGTCGCCGCCGAGAAAGATCGGCATCGCTCCGTCCGAGGCCGCGAAGGCCGCCTCGGTCAGCGCCGCGGTCCAGGCCGCGATCTCGGGCAGCGCCTGAAGCGCCGGGTTGGCGTGCGCGGCCGGCGCCGGTTCGGCCGGCGTCACCGCGCCGAGGTCCTCGACGGCGTATCCGAGGTCCAGGATCGCCTCGGCGAGGCCCGCCGTGCGCAGCGCGCTTGGCCCCATCTCGCAGCCGCGCCGCCCCGCGCCGTCCTGCACCGGCGCGCCGACCAGCCGGCACATGCGTCGCGTCGTCCCGATTCGGCTCATGCGTCGATCTTGGCCTGACGCGGACCGGTTGCGAAAGCCTGTTCGTAGCGGAAGGCGCGCGCTGCCGGCAACGTCCGCCTGCGGGCCGCAAACCGCGCCCTTCCCGCTTGGCGGCCGGACCGCAATCGCGCTACAACGGCGCCGGCCGGTCCCCGTAGCTCAGTGGATAGAGCGATCGCCTCCTAAGCGATAGGTCGCAGGTTCGAATCCTGCCGGGGACGCCAGCCATCCAGAGATCGCCGCAGGTTTCGACCGAGCCACAACGGCGCGATAGGAGAATGATGGCCTACGGAATCCAGATGACGCTAAACAAGCGCGTCAGTCACGCTGGCGCCCAGCGGGCAACACGGCCATGACGGCGATCGATCCGAAATAGATCGAAGCCCGGCTTTGCGGGAAGCGCGGCGAGAAAGCTGCGCTCGCTCGGGCTATGCGGATCGACTCACACAAGCTGTCGAAGGTGCTGAGCGGCGAACGTGAGCTTCAGGGCCGCGAGATCGGGCCGCTGCTGGAGTTCTTCGGCGAGCGGATCGTTCCGGCCCGGGACGTCGCGGACGACGCCACCCGCGAGATCGTCGCAGGCCTGCCGAAGCTGACGCCTGAAGGCAGAGACCATGTCAGGCAAACGGTGCGGGTCCTGCTCTGCCTGTCCCCGTCGGAGCAGACGCCAGACGAGGAGCGAGACGACGACACAAGATGTCTCGATGCCAACGCGTCCCGCGCCCACCTCAGCGGTAGAACACGTTCCCGCCGATCTCGGCCACGCGCGGGCGCGAGGCGAACCAGCCGCCGGGCCTGACCTGCGCCGAGTGGAAGAACAGCGCGCCGCGCGTCGGGTCCGGGGCGCCGGTCAGCACCGCCGCAGCCGTCGTCAGCGCGCCCTTGCGCTTGACCGGGTCCTTCAGCGCCAGCGGGCCGGCCCGAGCAGCGGTACGAGAACTGGCAGCCGTCGCGCACCACGCCGCAGACGGTGCGCGGAAAGCGCGGGTCCTCGGCGCGGTTCAGCACCACATGCGCCACCGCCGCCCGCGAGGCAGGGTCCGGCGTCGCCTCGAAGTAGATCGCCTCGGCAAGGCAGGCCTGCTCGTCGGGCGAGACCGGCGCCGCCACGGCCCGGGGCTCGGGTCCGCGCGACGAGACGGTGGTCTCGGCCTGGAGGGCGGGGGCGAGCGCCACGAGCGCGCAGAGGGCGGCGGCGGGAACGGCGGCAAGACGCAATGGAGCGCTCCGGGATCGTGTCGGGAGCGGCAAACTGCCATGTTGCGCCGCAACACGTCGAGGGCCTGCCCGACCCTGAGCGGAATCCTGCCGGTCGCTCCGGCCGCTGCCGCGCGAGACGGGGCCGCCGGCGCAGCGGCGCCGTGCGCCGCGGGCGGTCCGGCGCAGCCGGCGCGCCGCCGACGCGGCGCCTGGGTCCGGCCGGCGGCGGCGGCCGCGAGGCCGGCGGCGGCGGGCGGAGACCCCGGGCCCGGAGCCTGGGTCAGTAGTCGGTCGGCGCCCCGCCCTCGCGCTTTCTCCGGGCGACGAAATCCGCGAGTTCGTCGCGAACGCACGCGTCCATCGGCGGCGGCTCGAACTCGGCCAGCGCCGCCTTCCAGACCCGGTTCGCCCGCTCCTCGGCCCAGGCGCCGCCGGCTTCGGACCAGGCCTCGTAATTGCGCCAGTCGCTGAGGAACGGCGCGTAGAACGCCTGCTGGTAGCGGCTCTGCGTGTGGGTCGCGCCGAAGAAGTGCCCCTGCGACCCGACCTCGGCGATCGCGTCGTAGGCCAGCGCCTCCGGCGTCGTCTCGGTCAGCGCCGGCTCGAAGTAGCGCTGGATCTGCTGCAGGACCTCGCAGTCCATGACGAACTTCTCGTAGCTCGCGATCAGCCCGCCCTCGAGCCAGCCGGCCGCGTGATAGACGAGGTTCACCCCCGACTGCACCGCCGACCACAGGCTGTTCATGCTCTCCCACATCGCCTGCGCGTCGGGCGCGTTCGAGGCGCAGGCGTTCGACGCGCGCAGCGGCAGCCCGTAGAACCGCGCCATCTGCCCGGTCATCTGCGTCGCACGCATGTATTCCGGCGTGCCGAAGGCCGGCGCTCCGGAGCGCATGTCGACGTTCGACGTGAACGTCCCCATCACGCACGGCGTGCCTGGCCGGATCACCTGCAGCAGCACGATCGCGGCCAGCGCCTCGGCCACCGACTGCGCGACCGCGCCGGCCATCGTCACCGGCGCCATCGCGCCGGCCAGCGTGAACGGCGTCACCACGACCGGCTGCCCGCGCCGCGCGAACCGCATCGCGCCGTCGAGCATCGGCCAGTCGTGCTTCAGCGGGCTCGACGAATTGATGTTGGTGAAGAGCCGCGGCTCGGCGAAGAACGCCTCCGCGTCCAGGCCCGACGCGATCCGCGCCATCTCCAGCACGTCCTCGACCCGCTCGGGCCCCAGCGAATAGGCGTGCACGACCTTGTCGGTCAGCGTCAGCTTCTCGTAGAGGCAGTCCAGATGGCGCACGCCCGCATGGACGTCGACCGGCTCGACCGGATAGCCGCCCGCGACATGGATGCAGTTGAAGTACTGGGTCAGCTTCATGAAATCGCGGAAGCTCTCCATGCTTCCGACCCGCCGGCCGCGGTCGAGAATCCATGCAGTTCGGCGGCGAGGACACGTTGACGAAAGCCATGTGCCCGTCGCCCATCCGCACCCGGTGCGCGGCGTTGCGCGGCGTGATGTCGAAGGCGCGCGGGGCCAGCGCGACCTTCTCCATCACGAAGGCGCGGTCCATCCGCACGTTGTCGCCCGACACCGCGCAACCGGCCGCGCGCAGGTAGGCCCGCGCCTCGTCGTTCAGGAACTCGATGCCGATCTCCTCGAGCACGCGCATCGCGGTGTCGTGGATCGCGGCGACGCCCTCGGGGCGCAGCGGCTCGGTCGGCCGGTCGGTGTTGACGGGCAGCCGCCACGCCGATTGCGGGATGGCCCGGGCGCCTGTGGCGCGGGCGCGGCGGGGCTTGCGTTCGCTCATCGCCGCAGTCTTGGGCGCGCTCCTGCGGGGCCGCGCGTCCGTTTGCGACGCAGGCGCGGCGTTTCCGGGCGCATCAGCACAAGTTGGCAGGCCGCACGAAGCGTTCCCCTCACTCGCACCGCCGCGATCCGGCCGCGGAACGCGTTGCGCCCGCCACTGGAAGCAAGGCGACGCCCCCATGCCTGCAGGGCAGCGCGAAAACAGTGTCGGCGAACGATAGGGAGCCGTTATCGGCATGAGCGCCGTCGGCCGCGCCTTGTGCGGACCTGCGGCCGGGCTTATGATTTCAGGTAAACAGGAATCCCGGCCATGCTCCAGAAACGCAATACGCCCGAGTCCGCCCGCGCCAAGCCCGCGCCCTTCGTCTGGGACGACCCGTTCCTGATCGACGAGCAGCTGAGCGACGAGGAGCGGATGATCCGCGACGCAGCCCGCGACTTCTGCCAGGGCAGCCTCGCGCCCCGCGTGCTCGAGGCGAACCGGAGCGAGACCTTCGACCGCGCGATCATGACCGAGCTGGGCGCGCTCGGCCTGCTCGGCGCGACGATCCCCGAGGACTTCGGCGGCGCCGGCGCCGGCTACGTCGCCTACGGCCTGATCGCCCGCGAGGTCGAGCGCGTCGACAGCGGCTATCGCTCCGCGATGAGCGTGCAGTCCTCGCTCGTCATGCACCCGATCTTCGCCTACGGGACCGACGCGCAGCGCGAGACAAGTACCTGCCCCGGCTCGCGACCGGCGAATGGGTCGGCTGCTTCGGCCTGACCGAGCCCGACGCGGGCTCGGATCCCGCCGGAATGCTGACCCGCGCGAAGCAGGTCGACGGCGGCTTCAGCCTGTCAGGCGCGAAGAACTGGATCACCAACTCCCCGATCGCCGACGTCTTCATCGTCTGGGCCAAGTCCGACGCGCATGACGGCAAGATCCGGGGCTTCATCCTCGACAAGGGCATGAAGGGCCTGACCGCGCCGAAGATCGAGGGCAAGTTCAGCTTGCGCGCGTCGATCACCGGCATGATCCAGATGGACGAGGTCTTTGTCCCCGCGGAGAACCTGCTCCCCCATGCCGAGGGCCTCGCCGGCCCGTTCGGCTGTCTGAACCGAGCGCGTTACGGCATCGCCTGGGGCGTGATGGGCGCGGCCGAGTTCTGCTGGCACGCCGCGCGCAGCTACACGCTCGACCGCAAGCAGTTCGGCAGGCCGTTGGCGCAGACCCAGCTGATCCAGAAGAAGCTCGCCGACATGCAGACCGAGATCGGCCTCGGCCTGCAGGGCGCGCTGCGTCTCGGGCGGCTCTTCGACGAGGGGCGGGCGCCGTCGGAGCTGATCAGCCTGATGAAGCGGAACAACTGCGGCAAGGCGCTCGACATCGCCCGGGTCGCGCGCGACATGCATGGCGGCAACGGCATCTCGGACGAGTACGGGGTGATCCGGCACGTGATGAACCTCGAAGCGGTCAACACCTACGAGGGCACCCACGACGTTCATGCGCTGATCCTGGGGCGGGCGCAGACGGGGCTGCAGGCGTTCTTCTGAACCGGTCCCACGATGGGACCTGGATCAAGTATCTGATAAATAGCATTATTTCAGAAGTCCCCTTTTCGTCGACGTTGAGAGATATTGAGAGGTCAGTCGAGTTCCTCGGCAAACAGGCATGCTTCGGCGTATCCCATGTCGCACCCCTGGCGGTGGAGCCTTTGGACCTCGGCCGGATCAGGCTCCATGCCGATGCGCTGCCCTGAGAGAACGCCGAGATGGATGCAGCCCCGGGGCCGCGCCGCCGTCGCAGCCCTGTCGGCACAGCCGTGCAGCCTCTGCCGCGTCGGGCTCAATGCCGATGCCTTTCGTGAAGCCAGCCGAAATTGACGCAGCCTGAGGCTTCGCCGCCGTCGCAGCCCTGGCGGCAGAGATAGACGGCCCGGATGGATCTATATCCCAGGCAGACCCGGCCCCCGAAGATAGAGCGCAGCGCCCGGTCCACAGCGGTGAGGTTGTCGTCCTTGCGCGCAGGGTTCAGCAGATCGCCGGCCAGTGCGGTCAGCGCCAGCATCGAGCCTGCAAGTGCCGCGGCCCAGGTCCTGTTGGCGGCGAGAACCGCCGCGGCGGTATCCATGATTGTCATGTGCTAGACGCGAAACTCAGGTTGAGCCGTTTTGAGCACGATTCGCGCGCCGTGGCGCCGTGGGGTTGGCGCAGGGGCGACGACGGGGTAGCCTGATACGGCGCGGCGGATCGGAAAGACCAATGCCATGACGTTAAAGGTGATCGGAACGGGATTCGGGCGTACCGGAACGGATTCCATGCGGACCGCGCTGAACATCCTCGGGTTCGGCCCCTGCCACCACATGCTGGAGGTCGGCCCGAACCCGGTCCAGAAGGCGCGCTGGCGCGCCTTCGTCGGAGGAACGCCGACCAATTGGGCGGATTTGTTCGAGGGATACAATTCCTGCGTCGACTGGCCGTCGGTGCATTACTGGAAGGATCTCCTCGCCGCCTATCCCGACGCGAAGGCCGTCCTGACCTGGCGTACGCCGGAAAGCTGGTGGGACAGCTATTCGAAGACGATCCTCAACGTGATGATGAACACCAAGGACCGGGAGTCGCTGGCGGTGACGCTGGTCGCCGACCAGGCGTTCGGCGGAAGGCCCGACGACCGCGCCCATGCGACCGCCGTCTACGAACAGCACGTCGCGGACGTAATGGCCACGGTTCCGGCCGAGCGGCTGCTGGTCCACCGCTTCGGCGACGGCTGGCCGCCGCTCTGCGAACATCTCGGCGTCGCCGTCCCCGACGAGCCCTACCCTGACCGCAATTCCTCCGGAGCCTTCATCTCGGAGCATCTGCAGGACTAGGGCTTGCAGACGCCCGGCCTCTTGCGACAGGACGACCGACATGTGCCGCAACATCCGCCCGCTGTTCAATTTCGAGCCGCCCGCGAGCGACGACGAAATCCGCGCCGCCGCATTGCAGTACGTCCGCAAGATCAGCGGCTACTCGGCGCCCTCGCAGGCCAACGCCGCCGCGTTCGAGCGCGCGGTCGACGAGGTCGCCTCGGCCTCGCGCCGCCTGCTGGCCGGGATGTCGACCAGCGCCGACCCGCGCGACCGCGCGATCAGAGGCCGCGAAGGCGCGGGCCCGGTCGGCCGCGCGCTTCGCCCCGGCGCGCTGAGCCGTCACAGCGCGTTCTTGTAGATGCGCCCGTCCTTCATGATGACCTTGAGGTTCGCGTCGGCGTCGGCCAGCAGCCCGATGTCCGCGATCGGATCGCCGTCGACCAGCAGCAGGTCGGCAAATGCGCCCTGGGTGATCTCGCCGATCCTGCCGTCATAGGGATTGCGGGGGCCGGCCATCGCCAGCAACTCCGCGTTGACGCTGGTCGCGTTGATCAGGATCTCGTCGGGCGCATACCAGCGCGTCATCTTGGCGAGCTGCTTGCCCTGCTTGCGGGCCAACGCCGCATCGAACAGCGTGTCGGTGCCCCAGGCCGTCTTGAGCCCGTGCGTTTTCGCCAACTCGTAGGCGTGATCGGTGCCCGCCGACATCTCGATCTGCTTCGCGCGGCTGGCCGATCCTTCCGGAAACGGGATCGCGTCCTCGTCGTCGAGGAAGGGCTGGATGCTGAGCCAGGCGCCGGCGTCGCGGATCATCAGCGCGGTCTCCTCGTCCATCAGCTGGCCGTGGTCGATGCAGCGCACCCCGGCGCGCAGCGAGGTCTGGATCGCGCGCGGCGTGTAGGCATGGACGGCGACATAGGTTCCCCAGTTCTCGGCCGCATCGACCGCAGCGCGGATCTCGGCCTCGGTGAACTGGGTGACGTCCAGCGGATCGTAGTTCGACGCGACCCCGCCACCCGCCGCGAGCTTCAGCTGCGAGGCCCCGAGCATCAGCTGCTCGCGCGCCCGCTTCAACATCTGGTCCACGCCGTCGGCGATGACGCCGCCGTTGATCGCTTCGCCGCGGCTCAGCGGCGCATTGAAGGGCGCCGGAACCTCGTAGGGCGCCCGGTAGTCGCCGTGGCCGCCGGTCTGCGAGATCATCGCGCCGCAGGGGAAGATGCGCGGTCCGGCCGCCACGCCGCTGTCGATCGCGCGCTTCAGGCCGAAGGCGGGGCCGGCCATGTCCCGCACCGTCGTGAAGCCGCGCATCAGCGTGCGTTCCGCCTCACCGGCGGCGACCAGGTTGATGAAGCCGACATCGGCCGTCATCATGTCCGACAGGTCGAGCGCCGCCATCATCGTGTGCCAGTGCGCGTCGATCAGCCCGGGCATCAGCGTCCGGCCGCCGGCGTCGATCACCGTGACGTCGTCGGGCATCGGCTCGCCCGAAGCCTGGATGCCCGCGATCCTGTTCCCCTGGACGACCACCCGCATCCCCTCGACGAGCCTCGGCGAAAGACCGTCGAAGATCCTGACGTTGGCGAAGACGACGGGCCGGTCCGGCGCGTCCGGGATCGCGGCGCGCCCGGTCTTCGGCAGGAACGCGGCGGTCAGCGCGGCGGCGGTCCCGCCAGCCAGGATCTGGCGGCGCGAGAACTTGCCCTCGAGGATCGCGTTGACCCGTGTGAAGATCGGACTGTGGCAAAGACAGCCATGTCCGTGGACGTCGTCCTGGGTCCAGCCGGAGGGAAACGTCTTCATCCCGCGTCCTTTCTACGGTTCCGCGTCCTCGGTCCGAGGTCATGGCGGCGGTGCAAGGTAGCAGACCGCGCCGGGCCGATGAAGACAGCGCCGGATCAGCATGGGGTCGAAGCGGTCACGTCCCCCGGCGCGACGCGAGCCGCCAGACCCGCAGGTCCGCGATGACCTTCGCGGTCGCCGCGACCGCCAAGCGCGCAGAGCGCGGCCTTCGAGACCGTGCCCATCGTGCCCTCGATCAGCATCGCATGGCCGACGCTCGCGGCGACGACGACCGCCGCGACGGTCGTATGGGCGAGGCGCCAGACGCGCGGCCGCAGGCGCCGGCGCAGCGCCGCCAGCAGCGCGGCCGCAAAGACCGCCCACATCGCGATCACGCCGAGATAGGCGAACGGCGTCGGCGCCACGAAGAGCAGCGCGTCGATCACGTCGGGCGGGCTGGTGATCCAGAGGCCGGCGACATGCACGACGACCGCGGCGACCAGCGCGATCCCGGCCACGCGGTGCACGCGCCGCCCGCGCGGGACCGGGAGGCCGGGCAGGTAGCCGCCGGCGAGCAGGGGCTGGACGAGGAGCAGCGCCATCGCGATCACGCCGGCGAAGCCCGCGGCGATGTAGACCGGCTGCCGCCAGGCGAGGAGCGGGCTCGCGGCGGCGACGGCGAGCGGGACGGCGATGGCGACGGCGAGCGCGAGCCAGATCAGGACCGCCCGCGCCGCCATGCCGCTCAGGCCGGCTGGAGCACGAAGTGCGCGGCGAGGGTCGTGTCGCTCGCGCTCGGCATGACCGGGCGCAGGAACACCGTCTCGAACTCGGCGTCGTCATAGGCGAGGTGGCCGTGCGGCTGGCCGAAGGCCGGCACGATCTGCGGCATCTCGAGCCGGAACGTGCCGTCGGCTGTCGGTCAGCGTCGCGCCGTGGCTCTGCGGGTCGCGCTCGTTGCCCTCGGTCGTGTGCGCCCAGATCTGGATGCGCTGGCCCGCCAGCGGGGCGCCGTCGCCCGCGCGCCGCACGGTGCCGGTCATCCAGAAGCCGCCGCCGCCGATCCGCTCGACGATCGGCGCGCCCGGCCGGTAGTTGTTGGCGCCGCCCCGCATCGTCGGCGTCGGCGCGAGGCCCTGGGCGAATGCCGGCAGGACCAGGCCGGAGACGCCGGTCGCCAGCGCGCCTCCGGCGAGCGGCGAGCAGGCTGCGGCGGCTGTGCAGGGCTGGGGGCATCGTCGGTCTCTCCTGTCGCGCGTGCCGTCTCCAGAATAGCGGGTCGCGCGCGCCGGGCGAAGCCCGCCCACGGCTTCGTGAAAGCCCGCGTCTCGGGGGCCGAGGCAGGGCTCGCGCTTAGCCTTGTCTTTTCAAGGATTGACCCCTGTTTCAGGCTGAAACGCTCACGCGGCCAGCAGGAGCAGGATGCCGAAGGCGACCAGCACGATCCCGGCCGTCTCGCGCAGGCTCGGCCGCTCGCGAAAGGCGATCCGCGCGGTCAGCCAGCTGAAGACCAGCTCGATCTGGCCCACCGCCTTGACCAGCGCCGCCGTCTGCAGCGTCAGCGCCGCGAACCAGCCGAACGAGGCCGCCATGCCCGCCGCGCCCGCCGGCGCCCCGATCCGCCATTCCCGCAGCGTCGCGCGCAGCGCCTCCGGGTCGCGCAGCCCCAGCCAGGCGCCCATCGCGACCGTCTGGACCGACAGCACCGCCGCCAGCGTGAAGGTCGCCCGCGCGACGAAGCCCGCATCGCCCGCCAGCGCCAGCGACGCGCCGCGATAGCCGATCGAGGCCATCGCGAAGGCGGCGCCGCAGACGAGCCCGATCAGCGTCGCGCGCCCGCCGCTGGCCGCCCGCCAGCCCTCGGGTCCGGACAGCAGCAGGAGCCCTGCGAGGCTGACGCCGATCGCGACCCAGCCGAGCGGGGCGATCCGGTCGCCGAGCAGCAGGATGCCGAAGAGCGCCGACTGCACGGTCTCGGTCTTGGCGAAGGTGTTGCCGACCGCGAAGTTGCGGAGCGAGAACAGCCTGAGGAGCAGCACGGTCGCGAGGATCTGCATCCCCGCCCCGAGCAGCGCCCAGGCCGCGAAGGCCCGCGTCGCGCCCGGCATCGCGACGCCGGAGGCGGCCAGCGCCGCCAGCAGCGCCAGCGCCCAGGGCAGGCCGTAGAGGAAGCGCGCGAAGGTGGCGCCGGAGACGCCGGCGCGGCCGGTCAGCGTCTTCTGCAGCGCCGAGCGCAGGTTTTGCAGGAAGGCCGCCGCGATCGACAGGAGCGCCCAGAGTTCCATCGCCCGCGGTCCCCAGGCTTGCGATTGACAGGTCGCGCGGCGACGCCGAAGCAATGGGGCGCGGCCATGCGGTCGCATCCGGCTATTGCAACAGCAAGGCGAACGCCATGACCAAATCCTATGCCGAGATCACCGAGCGCATCTCCGGGCGGATGAAGACGCTGCGGCGCGACATCCCCGAGACGATGCAGGCCTTCAACGGCCTGGCCGCGGCCGCGACCAAGGACGGCGCGCTCGACAAGAAGACCAAGGAGCTGATCGCGCTGGCGATCGGCGTGTCGCAGCGCTGCGACGGCTGCATCGGCTTTCACATGCGTGCGCTGGTGCGGCTGGGCGCGACGCGGGCGGAGGTCGAGGAGGCGCTCGGCATGGCGGTCTACATGGGCGGCGGTCCGGCGCTGATGTATGCGGCCGACGCGGTCGCGGCGTTCGAGCAGTTCTCGGGCGAGGCGGGCTGAACCGGGCTGCGCGCGGTCAGGGCCGGAAGCGGGCGATGACGCGGTCGTAGATCAGCGCCGCGAGCGAGACCGTCAGGACGATGCGCAGCAGGTGGTGGGCGACGACGTAGGCGGGCTCGGCGCCGAGCGAGACGGCGACGAGGCCCATCTCCGCGACGCCGCCCGGCGCGAAGGCGAAGAACACGGCCGGGCCCGGCACGCCGACGACGGGCGCGAGCGCGAAGGCGAGCGCCGCCGCGACGCCGAGCGCCAGCGTCACGCCGAGGCCCGACAGCAGCAGGCCCTTGGCCAGACGCCGGTGGTCGACGCCGCGGAACTGCAGGCCGAGACCGGCGCCGACGGCGAGCTGGGCCGTGTGAACGAGCCAGAGCGGCACGCCGATCTGGGAGACGCCGGTCACGTGCAGCGCGGCGCTGAGCAGGAACGGCCCGAGCATCATCGCCGCCGGCAGCTTCAGGCGCGGCCCCAGCGTCGCGCCGAGCCACCGCGCAGCCGAGCAGCAGCGCTGCGTCGACGAGCTCGACCGCCGGCCGGACGACCGCCTCGGCCAGGGGCGCCTCGATCGGCGTCGCGAAGAGCCGCGACAGGAAGGGCGCCGCCGCGACGGTCAGCACGATGCGCAGGAAGTGCTGCGAGGACATGTCGGCGAGGCCGCCGCCGCGCTGCTCGCCGAGCATCACCGAGTCGATCAGCCCGCCGGGGCTCGCGGAGAAGAACGCGGTCGGCCGGTCGAAGCCGCCGAGCCGGCGCAGCATCGCGTAGTTGATCAGCTGCACCAGCACCACGTAGGGCAGGACCGCGAGCAGGCTCGGCCACCAGCGCGCCGACTGCGCGACGATCTCCGGCGTCACGGTCGCGCCGATCGCGACGCCGATGACCGGGATGAAGACCGGGCGCGCCCAGCGCGGCATCGCGAAGTCGAGCCCGCCGGGCCTGAGGCCCAGCATCGAGACGATCGCGATCGCGATCAGCGGGCCGATCAGCCAGGCCAGGGGCACGCCGAGCCGGTCGGCCAGCAGCGCCGCCGGAGCAGCGACGGCCAGCGTCATCAGCCAGGCGGCGACGCGTCTCAAGCCGCGGCGATCCGGTCGACGACCTGGCCCAGCAGCGCGACCGGCAGGATCAGGATCGCGCCGGGCGCGTCGAAGCCGATGCGGACCAGGCCGCCCGTCGCCTCGTTCGAGATGCCGTTGCGCCCGTCCGGCGCGAAGTCGAGCCCGGCGATCGGCCAGCGCAGCCCGTCGCTGACGCGGCCCGTCACAGCGCGCATCGCGTAGAGCGAGACCCGCGTTCCGGCCGGCGCGGCGAAGGTGAAGTCGGGCGGGCAGAGCAGGCACAGGTCTTCGTCGCCGACGAGGACCAGCCGCTTGTCGGGCTGGCGCGCCAGCACGCCGACCGCGGCCAGCGCGTGGTCGATGCGCCCGCCGAGAAAGCCCAGGCCGAGGAACAGCGGCGCCTCGACCGAGTAGAGGCACTTCTCGAGGTCGGTCGTGTCCTGCTCGCCGATCGCGTGCAGGGCGACGCCGCGCCCGCGCAGCGCGTCGGCGGAGCGCAGCAAATCCATGTCGCCGATCACCGCGGCGAAATCCCGGCCGCTCTGCCAGCACGACGTCGCCGCCGCCATCCGCCGCGACCGCCTCGGGCGCCAGCGCCAGCGCCTCGGCGAGCCGGTCCGGATCCACCGGACCGCCGCCGACCAGCGTGACCGGTCCCGAGGCGCGGTAGAGCGGCGCGGTCACCGCCAGGGCTGGATCGCGACGGCCGAAAGCGAGTTCTGCGGCGAGCCGTCGATCAGCCGGTCGGAATAGGTGAGATAGACCAGCGTGTTGCGCGGCTCGTCGAAGAAGCGGACCACCTGCACGCGCTTGAACATCACGCTGGCGCGGCGGCCGAAGACCTCCTCGCCGTCCTCGAGTTCGTCGCGGAACCGGATCTCGCCGGTCTGCCGGCAGGCGATCGAGGCGTCCGCGGTGTCCTCGGCGAGGCCGAGCGAGCCGGAGATGCCGCCGGTCCGCGCCCGGCTGACATAGCAGCTGACGCCCTCGATCTTGGGGTCGTCGAAGACCTCGACGACGATCCGGTGGTTCGCGCCCAGCAGCTTGAACGCCGTCGTGACCTCGCCGATCTCCTCGGCCTGCGCCGCGGCGCCGAGCACCGCCGTCGCCGCCGTGATCGCCAGCACCCAGTTTCGCATCGCCGTCGCTCCCTTGCCCGTCATCGGTCGTCGCCCGGCCGCGGCCGCGCATCCGGGTCTTCCTTGCCGATGCCGCGGAACACCGACCGCAGCGGCAGGACCCAGACGATGCCGAGCCCGACGTAGATCAGCAGTTCTGTGAGCAGGCCCGGCCGGTCGAACTGCCCGACGATCGCCACCGCTGCGATGATGTAGAGCGGCAGGCCGACGACCAGCGCCAGCAGCGACAGCCGCCGCCGCGTCTTGTAGCTGAGGCCCTCGCTCATCGCCGCGTCACCCGGCGAACGGGTCGGTGACGAGGATCGTGTCCTCGCGCTCGGGGCTCGTCGACAGCATCGCGACCGGGCAGCCGATCAACTCCTCGATCCGGCGCACGTACTTGATCGCCTGCGCCGGCAGGTCGGCCCAGGACCGCGCGCCCGCGGTCGTGTCGGACCAGCCTTCCATCGTCTCGTAGATCGGCGTCACGCGCGCCTGCTGCGCCGCCGCGGTCGGCAGGTGGTCGATCCGGACGCCGTCGAGCTCGTAGGCGACGCAGATCTTCAGTTCGTCGAACCCGTCGAGCACGTCGAGCTTGGTCAGCGCGATGCCGCGCGCGCCGCTCGTCGTGCAGGTCTGGCGCACCAGCACCGCGTCGAACCAGCCGCAGCGCCGCTTGCGGCCCGTCACGGTGCCGAACTCGTGGCCGCGCTCGCCGAGGCGCTGGCCGGTCGCGTCGGTCAGCTCGGCCGGGAACGGCCCCTCGCCGACGCGGGTCGTGTAGGCCTTGACGATGCCGAGCGCGAAGTCGATCGCTCCCGGCCCCACGCCCGACCCGGTCGCGGCCATGCCGGCCAGCGTGTTCGACGAGGTCACGTAAGGATAGGTGCCGAAGTCGATGTCGAGCAGCGCGCCCTGCGCGCCCTCGAAGAGGATGCGCTTGCCGGCGCGGCGCTCGGCGTCGAGCATGCGCCAGACCGGCCCGGCGAAGGGCAGGATCTTCGGCGCGACCTCGAGCAGTTGCGCCCGCAGCCGGTCGCGGTCCATCGGCTCGGCGCCGAGCCCGCGGCGCAGCGCGTCGTGATGCGCGAACAGCCGGTCGAGCCGCGTGTCGAGCGTGGCCGCGTCGCCGAGATCGGCGACGCGGACCGTGCGCCGGCCGACCTTGTCCTCGTAGGCCGGGCCGATGCCGCGCCCGGTCGTGCCGATCTTCGCGGCGCCCGCCGCCTCCTCGCGCAGCCGGTCGAGATCCTGGTGCAGCGGCAGGATCAGCGGCGTGTTCTCGGCGATCATCAGCGACTCGGGCGAGATCTCGACGCCCTGCCCGCGCAGCTTGTCGATCTCGGCCAGCAGCGCCCAGGGATCGAGCACGACGCCGTTGCCGATGACGCTGAGCTTGCCCGGCCGCACGATGCCCGAGGGCAGCAGCGACAGCTTGAACACGGTGCCGTCGATGACCAGCGTATGCCCGGCGTTGTGACCGCCCTGGAAGCGCACGATCACGTCGGCGCGCTCGCTCAGCCAGTCGACGATCTTGCCCTTGCCCTCGTCGCCCCACTGGGCGCCGAAGACGACCACGTTGCCCATGCTTCGCTCTCCTCGACAAACGCCGGCGGTTATAGCCGCGACCGCGTCCGCCCGAAACCGCGAAAACGATCCGCGCGGAACGAACCGGCTTTCGAACGGGCAGGCCAGCGATCGGGCTTGCCTCCGGCGGCGCGTTTGGATCAGTTGGAGCGACATGACACGGTTCGCGCGGCAGCGCCGCGTGTGCTGTTCATGCCGACGTTGGCCGGCGTAGATGTCGCCGTCCCGCCCGGCCCAGAGGAGCGAAACCAAATGACCGACATCGCCTGCGCCGCGCCGACCGGGGACATCTGCGGCGAGGGCGCCGTCTGGTCGGCGGGCGATCAGCGGCTCTACTGGGTCGACATCAACCGTTTCCTGATCCGCGCGCTGGACGCGCGCAGCGGCGCGGTGCTGAGCTGGCATTTCGACGAGCCGCCGACCGCGCTGGCTCTGACCGACCGGCCTGGCGTGATCCTCGCCGCGCTGTCGAGCCGGCTGATCCTGTGGACGCCGGGGACCAATGCGCGCGACGCCTTCGGCTCGCGGCTCGAGACCTGGCCGCAGGCGCGCTTCAACGACGGGCGCGCGGATCCGTCGGGCCGGTTCTGGGTCGGCAGCATGGGCAACAACGTCGGTCCGGACGGCGAGGGCCTAGCCGTCGAGCCGGGCCTCGGCGCGCTGATGCGCTGCGACGCCGACGGCGGGCGCACGGTGATCGAGACCGGGCTCGGCATCGCCAACACGTTGTGCTGGAGCCCGGACGGCGCGACCTTCTACTTCGCCGACACGATGGAGAACGAGGTCCGCGCCTACGACTTCGACGCGCCCTCGGGAGAGATCTCGAACCCGCGGCCGTTTCTCGCGGGCTTCGAGCGCGGACGCCCGGACGGCTCGGCCGTCGACGCCGAGGGCTTCCTGTGGAACGCGCGCCATGGCGGCGGCTGCGTCGTGCGCGTCGCGCCGGACGGCCGGATCGACCAGGTCGTCGACATCCCCTCGAGCAACGTCACGACCTGCGCCTTCGGCGGGCCGGACCTGCGGACGCTCTACGTCACCACGGCGCGCGGCTCGGACGGTGACGCGGGGCATCGGCTCGCGGGGAGCCTGTTCGCGCTGCCGGCGCCAGCGCCGGGGCTGCCGGAGCGCGTGGTGCGGCTGGACTGAGCGTCAGCGCCGGAGGGTCAGCCGCGGCTCGTCCTCGGCGGCGTCGACGGCGAGAAACGCGAAACCGTTCGGCCCCAGCGACAGCTTGCGCCCCTGCAGCGTCGCGTCGCCGGCCGGCGCGTCCTCGGCAAGCGTCATGCCGCGCAGCGACGCCTCGACCGGGTCGCGCGACAGGTTGAAGACGCAGCCGACCGTCTCGTCCGGGCCCTGGCGCAGGAAGGCGAGGACCGGCTCGTCGGCGGCGAGGAAGCGGATGCCGCCCTCGCGCATCACGCGGCGCGACCTGCGCCACGCGAGCATCCTGCGGTAGAACGCGAGCGTCGAGTCCGGGTCGGTCTCCTGGCCGGCCGCGTGTCGCGATGCCTGCGCGGGCTTCATCGGCAGCCAGGGCCTGCCGGTCGAGAAGCCGCTCGCGGCGTTGCCGCCGTCCCAGGGCATCGGCGTCCGGCAGCCGTCGCGGCCCTTGTACTCGGGCCAGAACCGGATGCCGGACGGGTCGGTCAGGTCCTCGAACTCCAGCTCCGCTTCGGGCAGGCCCAGCTCCTCGCCCTGGTAGAGGCAGACCGAGCCCGGCAGGCTCAGGAGCAGCGCCGCCGTCTGGCGGGCCAGCGCCTGCGGGTCGCGGGCATGGGCGGCCCAGCGTGTGACGTGGCGCGTGACGTCGTGGTTCGAGAAGCTCCAGCACGGCCAGCCGTCCGGCGCGCTCTTGAAGAAGTCCTTGATCGACTTGCGGAAATGCTTCGCGTCGAAGGCGTCCGAGAGCATGCCGAAGCTGTAGGCCATGTGCAGGCGGCGCGGGCCGCGCGTGTAGTCGGCCATCAGCTTGACCGCCTTCGCGCCGAGTTCGCCGACCTCGCCCACCGTCGTGCGGTCGGTATAATGGTCCATCAGCGCGCGGATGCGCTTCAGGAACGCGATGTTCTCGGGCCGGTTCTTGTCGAAGACGTGATCCTGCATGTAGTACGGGTTCACGTCCGGCTCCCTGACCTCGCGCGACGCCGGCGGGTTCGAGCGCAGCTTGCGGTCGTGGAAGTAGTAGTTGACCGTGTCGAACCGGAACCCGTCGACGCCCCGGTCCAGCCAGAAGCGCAGCACGTCCAGCATCGCGTCCTGCACGGCGGGATTGTGGAAGTTGAGGTCGGGCTGCTCGGTCAGGAAGTTGTGCAGGTAGTACTGCCGGCGCCCCGAATCCCACTGCCAGGCCGGGCCGCCGAAGATCGACAGCCAGCGGTTCGGCGGCGCGCCGTCGGGCCGGGGATCGGCCCAGACGTACCAGTCCGCCTTCGGGTTGTTGCGGCTGGACCGGCTCTCGACGAACCAGGGATGCCGCTCCGAGCTGTGGCTGATGACCTGGTCCAGCATCACCTTCAGGCCGAGCGCATGCGCGCGCGCCAGCAGCGTGTCGAAGTCCGACAGCGTGCCGAACAGCGGCTCGATGTCGCGGTAGTCGCTGACGTCGTAGCCCATGTCCGCCATCGGCGACGGCGAGATCGGCGACAGCCAGACCGCGTCGACGCCGAGCCGCGCGATGTAGTCCAGCCGCTCCGTGATGCCTGGCAGGTCGCCGATGCCGTCGCCGTCGCTGTCCTGAAAGGACCGCGGATAGACCTGATAGATCACCGCGCCACGCCACCAGTCCGCCATGCCGTCCCCCGGGCTGAATTATGCAGCTCTTATACGGACGGGTACTGCATCCGGGCAACAGGATCGCGCGAGCCCGGCAGACGAGAGCGCTGTTGACGCAGGGGATCCGCGTCCGGCCGCGCCGATCGTCTTGCGCTGTTCGGCGCCTCCGCGGCGCTCACTTCAGCTGGCTGTCCTTCGAGCCGCGCCGGTTGATGCCGCCGCGCAGGACCGGGCGCGAGTCGCGCTCCGACTGGCAGTCGATGCAGAGCGTCACGCCGGGCAGCGCGGCGCGGCGGGGCTCGGGGATCGGCTCCTCGCAGGAGGCGCAATGGGTCAGGCTTTCGCGGGCCGGCGCGTGCCGGCCCGCCTTCATCCGCGCCAGTTCGTCGGCGATCGAGGCGTCGATCTGGTCCTGCACCGCGCCGTCGCGGGTCCAGCCGCCGGCCATGTCAGGCCAGCTCCGGCGCCATGTTGCGCTCGGCGGCCAGCTCGCGCATCTGCTTTTGCAGCTTCTCGAACGCGCGGACCTCGATCTGACGGATGCGCTCGCGGCTGACGTTGTACTCCTTTGACAAATCCTCCAGCGTCACCGGCTCGTCCTTCAGCCGGCGCTCGGTCAGGATGTGCCGCTCGCGCTCGTTCAGCGACGCCATCGCCGCCAGCAGCAGCTCGCGCCGCGCGTCGAGCTCGTCGCGCTCGGCATAGGCCATCGCCTGGTCGGCGTCCTCGTCCTCGAGCCAGTCCTGCCACTCGGCGGCGCCCTCGCCGTCGTTCTTGACCTGCGCGTTCAGCGAGGCGTCGCCGCCCGCCATGCGCCGGTTCATCGAGATGACCTCGGCCTCGGTCACGCTCAGGTCGTGGGCGATGCGCTGCACGTTCTCGGGGCGCAGCTCGCCCTCCTCGATGGCGCCGATCTTGTTCTTTGCCTTGCGCAGGTTGAAGAACAGCTTCTTCTGGGCCGCGGTCGTGCCCATCTTCACCAGGCTCCACGAACGCAGGATGTACTCCTGGATCGACGCGCGGATCCACCACATCGCGTAGGTCGCGAGGCGGAAGCCCTTCTCGGGGTCGAAGCGCTTCACCGCCTGCATCAGGCCGACATTCGCCTCCGAGATCACCTCGGCGGTCGGCAGGCCGTAGCCGCGGTAGCCCATGGCGAGCTTTGCCGCCAGCCGCAGGTGGCTGGTGACGAGCTGGTGGGCGGCCTCCTTGTCGCCGTGGTCGACCCAGGCCTTGGCCAGCATGTATTCCTGTTCCGGCTCCAGCATCGGGAACTTGCGGATTTCGGTCAGGTACCGCGACAGCCCCTGCTCGGGAGACGGCGCGGGAAGTCTTGCGTAGTTCATATCTTACCTCCGGACGGGCATTGCCCATCTGCCTTACGTCTCATCATAGAGCTTCGTTACGGATTGTGAAACGATTCCGTTTCGTTTTTTTGCCGCAATGCTGCGACCAGATGCGCGAGGTCGGCGGGCAGCGCCGAATTCGAAACGCATTTCGGCGCCGCTGACCGGGTGCGTGAAGCCGAGCGTCGCCGCGTGCAGCGCCTGGCGCGGGAACGCCGCCAGCGCCGGGTCAGCGCCGGCCCGCCTGCGGCCGTAGACGCCGTCGCCTACCAGCGGATGGCCGGCATAGGCCATGTGGACGCGGATCTGGTGCGTCCGGCCGGTTTCCAGCCGGCATTCGACCAGCGCCGCCGAGGGCCGCGCGGGATCGCCGAACCGCTCCAGCCGCCGCGCCCGCGTCACCGCTCGGCGCCCGCCATGCGACAGAACCGCCATCCGCTTGCGGTCCGCCGGGTTCCGCCCGATCTGGGTCTCGATCCTCAACGCGCCGTCCGGCTCCCAGGTTGCGCCGGAGAGGCCCGAAAGCCGCGGGTCGGCCGCGTCGGGCGCGCCCCAGGTCACGGCGAGGTAGCGCCGCTCCAGCTTGTGCGCGGCGAACTGCCGGGCGAGGCCCTGGTGCGCGGCGTCGTTCTTGGCGGCGACCAGCAGGCCGGACGTGTCCTTGTCGATCCGGTGCACGATCCCGGGCCGCATCTCGCCCCCCACCCCCGAGAGGCTCGCGCCGCAATGGTGCAGCAGCGCGTTGACCAGCGTGCCCTCGGGCGCGCCCGGCGCCGGGTGGACGACGAGCCCGACCGGCTTGTCGATGACGATGAGATCCGCGTCCTCGTAGACGACCGCGAGCGGGATGTCCTCGGCCTCGGCGCGCGCCGGGCCCGGCGGCGGCAGCGTCACGTCGAAGGCCTCGCCGCCGGCGATGCGCAGCCGCGGGTCGCGCAGCAGGTCGCCGCCGACCCAGCGCACCGCGCCCTCGGCGATCAGCGCCTGCAGCCGGGACCGGCTGAGGCCGAGCCCGTCTGGCGCGGCCAGCATCAATGCCTTATCGATGCGCTCGCCCGGCAGGTCCGGCAGCGTGATCCTCAGGACCTGGAGGGGCTTCGACATGGCAGGCTCGGACTCCGGAGACGGCGGCCAGGAACTCCCCGAACCCCCGGCGCTGCGGCGGCTCCGCAGGCTCGTGACGGTGCTTACGGCGACGATGATCGCCGGCGTCATAATCATAATCGCGCTCCTTGTCATCCGGCTCGCCGCGTTCCGCCCTACGCCGGCGCCGGCGCTGCCGCCGGAGGTCGCGCTGCCCGCGGGCGAGAGCGCGCGCGCGGTGACGCTGGGCCGGGGCTGGATCGCCGTCGTCACCGAGGACGCGCAGGGCGCCGAGCGCATTCGGGTGCTGGACGCCGCGACCGGGGCCGAGCGCGGGACGCTGGAGATCGGACGCTGAGAGTCTGGCGCGCGCGGCGCGACAAGGCGCCGCTGTGGCAAGAGCGGATGCGGCCGTTCAGGCCCGGCCCCTGCGGCGGGCGGCGCGGGATTCGCGCAGCCAGATCACGAGGCCCGACGCGGTGATCAGACCCGCCCCCAGGACGATCGCCGGCTCGGGCACGTCGCCGAAGATCAGCCAGCCGAACAGCATCGCCCAGACCAGCAGCGTGTATTGCAGCGGCGCGAGCGTCGCGGCGTCGGCGAGCTTCAGCGACCGGGTGATCATCAGATGCGCGGTCATCGCGACGATGCCGAGCAGCGCCATCAGGCCGAGGTCGCCGGCGCTCGGCGTCTGCCAGCCGATGCCGGCGGTCAGCGCGCCGGCGCCGAGCGCGCCCGCGCTCTGCCAGAACACCAGCGCGCCGTCGGCGGTGCCGCGCAGCTGGCGCGCGCTCAGGATCATGAACGCGAAGGCGAGGCTGCCGACCAGCGACACGACGACCGCCATCGACATCTCGCCGGCGCCGGGCCTGAGCGCGATCAGCACGCCGACGAAGCCCGCGACGATCGCGCCCCAGCGCCAGGGCCCGACGCGCTCGCCGAGCAGCCAGGGCGACGCGGCGGCGATGTAGATCGGCGCGGCCAGCCAGTAGGTCATCGCGTCCGCGAGCGGCAGCGTGATCACCGCGTAGTAGAAGCAGTAGACCTCGACCGAGGCCGCGAGCACGCGGGCGAGCTGGATCCAGGGCCGCTCCAGCGGCCACAGCCGGACGCGGCGGGTCCAGAGGATCGGCGCGAGCACGACCAGCGCCGCCGCGCTGCGCAGCACCAGCAGCTGGCCGACCGAATAGGTCGCGACCAGCCACTTGCCCAACACGTCGTTCAGCGCAAACAACAGGATGCCGAACAGCGCGATCAGGATGCCGAGCCGGCGCAGGCGGCGCGAACTCGGCGTCGTCGGTCAGGGTCGCGGCTGGGTCGGCGGGGATCGTGGCCATCGGGAAGCGGCGCGCTCTTATGCAGGATGCCCGAAAAGCGGGCATGGCGCCGCACGCATAGCCCGACCTCCCGGGCGCCGGCAAGAGGAGGCGCAGCGCGCGGGAGCCGCGGCGGGCACAGTGCCCGGACCTGTCATGCCCTTGATTGAAAAGGAAGATCAGCTCCGCGTTAACTTGGCGTCAACGGAGGTTGACGTCCCCCCCTTGCCTCAGCCGATCTGGCAGCCGGGGTTCATCCGGCCCTCGGGGTCGAGCAGGCGCTTCAGGCCCTCCAGCAGCGCGCGCTTCTCGGGCGGCGGTCCGCGCCTCGAAATCGGCGCGCTTCAGCCGGCCGACGCCGTGCTCGGCGCTGATCGAGCCGTCGAAGGCGTCGACCTCGCGTTCAGCACCTCCTTGGCGCGGTAGAGCGCGTCGGTCCGCGCCGCCTGGTCGAGCCCCGGCGGCGGCAGCACGTTCAGGTGCACGTTGCCGTCGCCGAAATGGCCGTAGGCGATCGCCTCCGCGCCCGGCACGGCGGCCTCGATCGCGGCGCAGGCCCGCGCGACGAAGACCGGCAGGTCCGACAGCCGCACCGAGACGTCCGAGCGCAGGTGCTCGCCGCGCCGGGCCTGGCCCTCGTTCACCGACTCGCGCAGCGCCCAGATGCGCTCGGCCTGCGCGTCGCTGGAGGCGACCAGCCCGTCGATCACCAGACCCTGGGCGAACGCGGCCTCGAGGAACCCGGTCAGCAGCGCGTCGAGATCGACCGGCCCGGGCGCGGCCAGCTCGACCAGCGCATAGGCGCCGCAGCGCGTCCCGAGCGCCGGCGCGTTCTCCTGCGTCGCGACCGCGATGTCCATCGCCGGCGGCATCAGGAACTCGAAGGCCGACAGCAGGTCCGAGCAGGCCCGCCGCGCGAGGTGGAACACCCGCATCAGCGCGGCCGCGTCCGCGACGCCGATCAGCGCCGCCGCCCGCGCGGTCGGGCGCGGGACCAGCCGCAGCGCCGCCGCGGTGATCACGCCGAGCGAGCCCTCGGCGCCGATGAAGATCTGCTTCAGGTCCGGCCCGAGGTTGTTCTTCCGCAGCGTCGAGAGCCCGTTCCACAAGGTCCCGTCCGCCAGCACGACCTCGAGCCCCAGCACCTGCTCGCGGGTCATGCCGTAGCGCAGCACGTTGATGCCGCCGGCGTTGGTCGAGACGTTGCCGCCGATCTGGCAGGTGCCCTGCGAGCCGATCGAGACCGGCAGGAACAGGTCGCGCGCGGCCGCCGCCTCCTTGACCTGCTGCAGGATGCAGCCGGCCTCGACGACGCAGGAATAATCGTCCGGATCGAGGCTGCGGATCCGGTTCATCCGGCCGAGGCTGAGCACGACATGGCCCTCGGCGTCCGTCGGCAGCGCGCCGTTCGCGAGGCCCGAATTGCCGCCCTGCGGCACGACGCCGAGGCCGAGGCGCGCGCAGGCGCGCAGCATCGCCACGACCTCGGCCGTCTCGCGCGGGCGCAGCACGCCGAGCGCCGCTCCGCGCTCGATGCGGAACCAGTCGGTGACGTAAGGCGCCATGCCCTCGGGATCGCCGACGACGCCGCCCGCGCCGAATTCGGACGCGAGCGCTGCGAGCTTGGACATGATCGGCCTCCGGATGCTGCTTGCGACGGTGCTAGCCGAGCCGCAGTTGCCGGGCAAGCGGGCCCCGTGCTAGCGGTCGCGGGACGAAACAGGGAGGAACGACAGATGCACATCCTGATCACGGGCGCGGCGGGCATGGTGGGCGCAAAGCTCGCGCAATCGCTGGCCGCGAACCCGCCGGCGGGGCTGACCCGGATGACGCTGGTGGACGTGATCACGCCGCAGAAGCCGGCCGGCTCTCCGGTCGCGACCGTCGCGGCCGAACTCGACATCACCGACGCCGGTGCGGTCGCCGCGCGCATCGCCAAGCGGCCGGACGTCATCTTCCACCTCGCCGCCGTGGTCTCGGGCGAGGCCGAGATGGACTTCGACAAGGGCTACGCGGTCAATTTCGACGGCACGCGCTCGATCTTCGAGGCGATCCGCGCGCAGCCGGACTACCATCCGAAGGTGATCTTCGCCTCGTCGATCGCGGTCTTCGGCGCGCCCTACCCGGACCTGATCCCCGAGGAGTTCTTCAATACGCCCCTGACCAGCTACGGCGCGCAGAAGACGATGGGCGAGCTGATGCTGGCCGACTACACGCGCAAGGGCGTCTTCGACGGCGTCGGGATCCGGCTGCCGACGATCTGCGTCCGGCCGGGCAAGCCGAACAAGGCGGCCTCGGGCTTCTTCTCCAACATCCTGCGCGAGCCGCTGGCCGGGCACGAGGCGGTGCTGCCGGTCTCCGAGGACGTGCGGCACTGGTTCGCGAGCCCGCGCGCGGCGATCGGCTTCTTCCGGCATGCGCTGGACATGGACCTCTCGACGATCGGGCCGCGGCGCAACCTGACGATGCCGGGTCTGTCGGCGACCGTCGGCGAGGAGATCGAGGCGCTGCGACGGGCGGCCGGAGACGGCGCGGTCGCGCTGATCCGCCACGAGCCCGACGAGATGATCCAGAAGATCGTCGCCGGCTGGGCCACGCGCTTCGACGCGAGCCGCGCCGAGGGGCTGGGGTTCACGGCCGACACGTCCTTCGACGACATCGTGGCCGCGCATATCGAGGACGAACTCGGCGGCTCCGTCCGGGGCTGACGCGACAAAGGCGCTGCTCCGGCGCGTTTCTCGTGCTAGTCTCGTCGCGTGTGCGGGAGGACACGATGCGGGCGCGTCTACTTGCCGGAGCGGCTCTGGCCACCCTGCTGGCGGTCGGGGCGGCTGCTCAGGATGCCGGGCCGCAGCCGCGGCCGGAGGTTCTGGCGGTCGTGCGCTCCGAGGACGGGCTCCTGACCTCGGACGAACTCGATGAGATGCTGGCCCCCGTCGCGCTGTTTCCCGATTCGCTGCTGACCCAGATCCTGGTCGCCGCGACGATTCCGCTCGACGTAGCCAAGGCCGGGCGCTGGGTCACGGACAATGCGGAAACGCCGCCGGACGCGCGCGCGGTCGCGACCAGGGCCGAAGGCTGGGACGACAGCGTCGCGGTGCTCGCGGCGGGCTTTCCCATCGTCATCGAGCACATGGCCGACGACCTCGACGGCACCGAGGCGCTCGGCGACGCGGTGATGGCGCAGACCGACGACGTGCTGGCCTCGGTGCAGCGGCTGCGCGCCGAGGCCGAGGCGTCCGGCTACCTCGCCTCGAACGACGCGCAGATCGTGAGCGACGACGGCGACGCGATCTCGATCGCGCCGGCGGATCCGCAGGTCGTCTACGTGCCGAGCTACGATCCGGGCGTGGTCTATGCGACAGCGCCGAGCGCGCCGGCCTATGTCGCCGCGAACCAGGGAGCCGACTGGCTCACGACCGGGGCGATCGCCTTCGGCAGCGCCTTGCTGATCGACCAGATTTTCGACGACGACGATGACGACTGGGACGATTACTGGGGCGGCTCGCACCGCCACCACATCGATTGGGACGACGGCGACCTGTACCCGCGGCCCGACCGGGACGTCGACATCGACGTGGGCGGCGACGTCAACATCGGCGGTCTGCGCAATCCCGAGCGCGCTGACGACCTGCGGGACCGGCTGGGCGGCGTCGATCCGGAGCGCCCGCGCCGCGAGGGCGCCTGGAAGCCCGACCCCGGCCGGCAGGAGGCGGCGCGCGACAAGCTCGAGGAGCGGCGCGGCGACGGCGGCGGCGGAGACCGGCTCGCGGCGCTGAAGGATAGTGGCGGCCGCGCAGCCCCGCGCGACCGCGCCGGCGCCGGCCGGTCGGTCGGGTCGGATGCGCGGGCCCGGATCTCGGCGGCTGCGGGCGAGCGCAAGGCGGGCCCGCACAAGGCGGCGTCGACGCCGAACGCGCTGAAGCCGGGCAGCTCGGGCGGCGCCAAGCTGCAGGCCGCGCGTGACCGCGGCGCGTCGAGCGCGCACATCTCGCGCGGCTCGATCGCCCAGGCCAAGGCCAAGGGCGTGTCGCGTCCATCGGGGACAAAGGCCGTCGTGCAGAAGCCCGCCGCGCGAAAGGCGGCGAAGAGCCATTCGGCGTTCACGAAACCGTCGGGCGCCGGCCGGGCCAAGGCCGCCTCCGCGCGCGGCCACAAGAGCGCCGGCCGCAAGCGCCGCTGAAGCCAGGAAAGGCCGAACCGTGACAGACCAGATGAACCGGACCCGTCTGCGCCGCCTGACGTTGGCAGCGGCGATGGGCGCGCTCGGCGCCGGCGGCGCGCTTGCCGACCCGCAGGTCTTCGCGAGCCCCGAGGCCGCCGCCGCCGCCGTGGTCGCGGCGATCGAGGCCGGGGACGCCGCGGCGTTGGTCGCGGTCTTCGGCCCCGAGAACGACGATGTCGTCCTGTCCGGCGACGAGGTCGCCGACCGGGAAGCTTGGGGCGAATTCCTCGCCGACTGGCGGCAGAGACACCGGATCGACGTCGTGGGCGACCGCGCGACGCTGGTCGTGGGCCGGGATCAATGGCCGTTCCCCGGCGAGATCGTCGCGACCGACGCCGGCTGGGCCTTCGACGCGGCCGGGGCGCGCGAGGAGGTGCTGGTCCGGCGCATCGGCGCCAACGAACTGGCGGTGATCGAAACGCTTCGGCTCTATGTCGAGGCGCAGCGCGCCTTCCGGGCCAGCGATCCCCAGGGCGACGGCTCGCCGGCCTTCGCCGCCTCGGTGCTGAGCAGCGAAGGCGCGCGCGACGGGCTGTACTGGCCTCCCGAGCCGGGCGCGCCGGAAAGCCCGATCGGGGACTTCATGGCCCGGGCCGCCGCCGAAGGCTACAGCTTCGATGGCGAGGACCAGCAGCCCGACCCGTTCCACGGCTACTACTACCGCATCCTGACACGGCAGGGCGCCTCGGCCCCGGGCGGAGCGTACGATTACATCGTCGCCGGGCGGATGCTGGCCGGACACGCGATGCTGGCGACGCCGGCGGATTACGGCGTCAGCGGCGTCATGAGCTTTCTGGTCGGCGAGAACGGCGTCGTCTGGGAGGCCGACCTGGGCGAGGACACGCTGGAGCGCGCCGCCGCCATCGACGCATTCGATCCCGGCCAGGACTGGAGCCCGGTCGAAGATTGAGCCGCTCTGCCGCGGGCGACGTCCGAGCAAAGGGAGGCGCCGCGCGTCAGCGCGGCGCGCGCGTGATTGCAGCGCAGGGTCGGCGGGCTCATACCGGCCAGCGGGCAGGCGCGGGCAGCCAACCCTCAGCGCCAAAGCAGGCTCGGAACCGCAGGAGCGCGCCGCTCAGGGCGTCCAGCCGCCTTCGATCCGCGCGGCCTCTTCCGCGGCGCCCAGCGCGTCCTGTCCGATGCCGAGCCGCTGCAGCACCGCGTCCAGCGCCTCGTCGCCGGGGCCGGAGGCAGGCACGTATCCCCCGTCCGCCGCTGCCGCGCCGTCGAGACGGCTCGCCACGACGATCTCGTTGGCCCAGGCCGCGTCGGAGGTGCGACACGCGATGCCCTCGACCATCTTGCCGGCGCCGGCGCGGAGGATCTCGTACTCGCGGCAGGGCCGCCCCTCGCGGTCGACATAGGTGGCCTTGACCATGAACTCGTTCCCGTCCGCATCCGAGACGGCGGCGTAGCTGGCCTGCCCATCGAGCACCGACGCGAGCTGGCCCTTGATCGCCCGGTCGCCGCCACCGTCCGGGCCCCGGGGCAGCAGGGCCGCGCCGACGCCGGCAGCCGCCACCGCGCAGGCCGCGATCGCGGCCAGCACCCGGACGCGCGACGCGGCGACGCCGCGCCAGCCCGGTCTGCGAGCGCCCGCAGGCGCCGCCTGCTGCGGGCCCGGCTCCGGAAAGATGGTCGCGCGCAGCTTCTCCGGCAGCGCCTGGTGCATCGGGTCCGCATAGGCGGCCGCCAGCAGCGCATCGGTCTCCATCAGCGCATCGACGTAAGCCTGGTCCCGCGGAGAATCCGCCAGGTGCAGGACGACGCGGGCAGCCTCCTCGGGCGAAAGCTCCCCGTCCACGAAAGCCTGCAGGGCATCGGCGTCGATGACCGTCCTGATCATTGCAGCCATGACCGTGTCCCCTCGTCCGGCGGCTGGGCCAGCGGCATCAGCTGTGCCCGCGCGCGTGAAAGCCGGCTCATCACCGTGCCGATCGGTATTCCCAGCGACTCGGACGCCTCGCGGTAGCTGCGGCCCTCCAAGGCCACCAGCACGAGGACCAGCCGCAGATCGTCCGGCAGCGCGTCTACGCGGGCGCGGACCGAGGCCAGCATGAGCCTGTCCTCCGCCTGCCGCGCGCCCTGGCCCTCGTCGGACAGGACCACCGCGTCCGGGTCGATCTGCGTGCCCCGGACCCGCCGCCGGCGCTTGTCGTCGAGCCAGAGGTTCTGCACGATGCGGAACATCCAGCTGTCCATCCGGGTGCCGGGCTCGAACTGCGCCGCGTTCTTCAGCGCGCGCTCGCACGCCGCCTGCACGAGGTCGTCGCCCGTGTCCGTGGACCCGGTAAGGGCATAAGCGAACCGCCGAAGGCGCGGAACCAGGGCCACGAGGTCGCGCTGGAAACGAGGGTTCAACGGAGCCGCCTTCACGAACTTGTCCTGTTGCAACAACGCGCGCCTGACGGGGTTATTCCATTCGCAGCTTGATTTCACGCGCGGCGCGATCTATCAAATTTTCAGGGCTGGGGATGGTCGATGGGTTGGATTGCACGTTTCGCGTCGGCGGCAGGCGTTCTGGCGATGGCCGTGCTGGCGTATCCCGACCCGTCCGGTTTCCTGAACGCTGCCCATGCCGAGAGCACCAAGCGCTCCGAGCGCGCCGGAAACTCCGGCGGCAGGGATCGCGCCGAGCGCGGCTCCGACCATGGCTCCAGAGGCTCCGCCGCACGCGACGGATCGGACAGGGCCGGGTCTGCCGCGGCGGCCAGCAGCGGCAAGAAGCGGTCCGCCGCCGCATCGAAACGCAAGCGGGACGACCGCGGCAGGAGTTCGCGCGAGCAGGCGTCGCAGCACGCCCGGGACAAGGGCCGCGCGCCGGATCCGAGCCGGCCCTCCACTCCCACCGTCGTCGGCGGCCCGACGCCGGACCGCGGCGAGACCGGCTCGGAGACGCCCACGGTCGTCGCCGGCCCAACGCCGGACCCCGACGAGACCGGGTCGGAGACGCCAACCGTCGTCGCAGGCCCGACCCCGGATCCTGGTGAGGCCGAGCCGGAGACGCCGAGCGTCGTCGCAGGCCCGACGCCGGATCCGGACGAGAGCGATCCGGAGACGCCTTCCGTCGTCGCCGAGCCGACCCCGGATCCCGGCCCGAGCCGGCCGGAGACGCCCGCCGTGGTTGCAGAGCCGACCCCTGGTCCCGGCGAGCCCGAGCCGGACACGCCGTCCGTTGTCGCAGGTCCGGACCCGGACCAGACCGAGCCTCCGGCCTCGCCCGGGGTCGATCAGCCGGTTGCGGGCGGCCCGAGCAGCGGGCCCAGCGCGCCGCCGACGGCCGTGGCCAGTTCGGAGCCCGAGCGCGGTCCGACCTCCGCCCCGGACGCCAGCAACGGATCCGGCTCGGGCGCGAGGGAGCATGCCGGGCGCGGAGACCGCGGTCGCGACTCTACCGGCTCGGCCCGGCAGCCCATCCAGGCTCTGATCGACCTGCTGAGGATGGACGTCGGCCCTGGCAAGGGGGGGGTCCGCGCCCCGGAGCCGCATGCGCTGGCGAAGGCGGCGCCGGAGCCGCCTGCCGTCGCGGAGACCGCCCCGGAAGCCAAGGCCGCGAATGCCGCGCGGGCGGAGCCGCCGCAGGCGGCGTCCGCGCCGCGGATCGCGCTGTCGTCCGGCAACGGCGGACCGAACTACCGGCAGTACGAGATTTCCGCGCTCGGCGTGACGGCGCAGTCCAGGCAGGTCCTCGGCGCCCTGGGCTTTCGCATCCTGTCCGAACGCCGCAGCGCGCTGCTCGGCAACGCGATCGTCGCCAAGTTGCGCACCCCCGCCAGCATGACGGCGCAGGCGGCGCTGGCGCGCGCGAGGGGCGTGCTGCCGGAACTGACCTTCGACCTCGCGCATCTGTACCGCCCGACCGGCGAACGGGCGCCGGTGCGCTACGCGGCCGACATGGTCGGCGCGACTCCGGTCGGCGCCTGCGACGTCAGCGCACGGATCGGGCTGATCGATTCCGGCGTCGCGAACCACCCGACGCTGGCGAAGGCATCGATCACGCGGCGCAACTTCGTCGCCCGCAACGCCGCGACCAACGTCGCGCACGGCACGGCGATCGCCAGTATCCTCGTCGGCGACCTTCCGGGCTCCGGACCGCTGGCGCCGGGGGCGCGGCTTTACAGCGCCAACGTCTTCGCCCAGGACGGCGCAGGCCTGCGCGCCGACGCGCTCGCGATCATCGAGGCGCTCGACTGGCTCTACGCCGAGCGGGTGCCGGTGGTGAACCTGTCGCTGATGGGGCCGTCCAACGAATTGCTGGAAAAGGCGATCGCCGCCTCGGCCAGCCGCGGCCAGGTGCTGGTCGCCGCCGCCGGCAACGACGGCCCGGCCGCCGCGCCGGCCTATCCGGCCGCCTATCCCGGGGTGATCGCCGTGTCCGCGGTCGACGCCCGCGGCCGGCCGTATTCGCGCAACAACCGCGGCGCCTATGTCTACGTAGCCGCGCCCGGCGTCGATATCTGGGGCGCCGACGCCCGCGGCGGTCAGGCGTTCTGGACCGGAACCTCGTTCGCGGCGCCCTTCGTCACCGCGACCGTCGCGCGAGACCTGTCTCTGGGCCGGACCAAGGACATCAACGACGGCCGCGCGCGGCTGGCCGCAGGCGCCCGGGACCTCGGCGCGCCCGGCCGCGACCCGATCTTCGGCTACGGCCTGCTCCAGGTCGGCGGGTGCGGCGGCGCGACCCTGTCGTCGAAGAACTGACCCAGGCGGCGGCGACGGGATGCGCCGCCGAGGCAGGCCGGCGCGATCCCCCCGCCGCGGATGCGAGGAGCGAGACCCGATGACGTTCGACGCGCTGATCGTGGACAAGGACGCCGACGGCAAGACTCGTGCCGCGGTGGGAAGCCTGAGCCTCGACGACCTGCCGGAGGGCGCCGTCACAGTCGCTGTCGAACATTCGACGCTGAACTACAAGGATGGTCTGTGCATCGGCCCCGGCGGCGGGCTGGTGCGCAGGTACCCGCACGTGCCCGGCGTCGACTTCGCCGGCACGGTCGAGGCGTCGGAGGACCCGCGCTACAAGCCGGGCGACAGGGTGATCCTGACCGGCTGGCGCGTCGGCGAGGCGCATTGGGGCGGCTACGCGCAGAAGGCGCGCGTCAACGCCGACTGGCTGGTCCCGCTGCCAGACGGGCTCGACACGCGACAGGCCATGATCATCGGCACCGCCGGCCTGACCGCGATGCTCGCGCTGATGGCCCTGGAGGAACGCGGCCTTACGCCCGGCCACGGGCCGGTCCTCGTCACCGGCGCTGCCGGCGGCGTCGGCTCGGTCGCAATCTGCCTGCTGGCGGCGCTCGGCCACGACGTCGCCGCGGTCACCGGCCGGCCGGAGGCCGAGCTCTATCTGCGCGACCTCGGCGCCACGCAGATCGTGCCGCGCGCCGATCTGGCGGACGCGGGCGCCAAGCCCCTCGAGAGCGAGACCTGGACCGGCTGCATCGACGCTGTCGGCGGCCCGATGCTGGCGCGCGTGCTGAAGCAGATGAAGTACGGCCGGTCGGTCGCCGCGGTCGGACTCGCGGGCGGCGCGGAAGTGCCGATGTCGATCGTGCCGTTCCTGCTGCGCGGCGTCTCGCTGATCGGCATCGACTCCGTGCTGAAGCCCTATGCCGACCGGGTGGCCGCCTGGGATCGGATCGCCCGCGATCTGCCGCTCGACCAGCTCGAGGCGATGGCCGTTCCGGCAACGTTGCGCGACCTGCCGGACCTCGGCCGCGCGATCTTGAAGGGACAGGTCCGGGGTCGGGTGATCGTCGACGTCAACGCCTGAGCCGCGCCACCGAAGCGGACCCTTGCCTTCGGGACCGGCGCGCCCGATATTCGCGCGATGCCGCTTCCCCCCGGGTTCCTCGACGACCTTCGCAGCCGAGTCTCGCTGGCGCAGGTGGTCGGCCGAAAGGTCGCGTGGGATGCGCGCAAGTCGAACGCCGGCCGCGGCGACCACTGGGCGCCCTGCCCGTTCCACCAGGAGCGTACGGCCTCGTTCCACGTCGACGACCGCAAGGGCTTCTACTACTGCTTCGGCTGCCACGCGAAGGGCGACGCTCTGACCTTCGTCCAGGAGACCGAGGGCCTCGGCTTCATGGAGTCGGTCGAGCGGCTGGCCGCGGAGGCCGGCATGGCGATGCCGGAGCGCGATCCGGGCGCCGCGCGCAGGACCGCCGCGTTGAGCGGTCTCGCCGACGTCATGGAGGCGGCGCTGCGCTTCTACCGCGCGCAGCTCGGCGGCGCGCAGGCGGTCGCGGCGCGCGCCTATCTCGACGGGCGCGGCGTCGCTCAAGGGACGCGCGAGCGGTTCGAGCTCGGCTTCGCGGGCTCGGGGCGCAACGGCCTGCTCACGCACCTGACCGGCAGCGGCGTGCCGCTGGGCGCGCTGGTCGAGGCGGGGCTCTGTCGCAAGCCCGACGACGGCGGGACTCCCTACGACCTGTTCCGCGACCGCATCCTCTTCCCGATCCGCGACGCGCGCGGCCGGGCGATCGCCTTCGGCGGCCGCGCGATGTCCCCCGAGGCGCGGGCGAAGTACCTGAACTCGCCCGAGACGCCGCTCTTCGACAAGGGCCGCACGCTCTACAACATCGGGCCCGCGCGCGCGGCGACCGGGCGGACCGGCGCGCTGGTCGTCGTCGAGGGCTACATGGACGTGATCGCGCTGGCCCAGGCCGGGATCGAGCATGCGGTGGCCCCGCTCGGCACGGCGATCACCGCCGAGCAGTTGCGCCTGATGTGGCGCATCGCCGACGAGCCGGTGATCGCGCTCGACGGCGACCGCGCCGGCCAGAGCGCCGCGGGCCGCCTCGCCGACCTCGCGCTGCCGCTGCTGACCGCAGGCAAGGGCCTGCGCTTCGCGCTGATGCCGCCGAAGAAGGACCCCGACGACGTGATCCGCGAGGGCGGCGCCCACGCCTTCGAGGCGCTGGTCGCGGCCTCGCGCCCGATCATCGACCTGCTCTGGACGCGCGAGACCGAAGGCGCCGCGCTCGACAGCCCCGAGCGCCGCGCCGCGCTCGATGCGCGGCTACGCGCCCATCTCGGGCGCATCGCCGACCCGTCGATCCGCGCGCACTACCAGTCCGAGTTCCGCGCCCGCAGCGCCGCGATGTTCGCAGCCCCGCGCGGCCGCCGCCCGACCGGCGCGGCGAAGGGCGGCCGGTTCCGCAAGGATTTCCGGAACGCGCCCCGCCTGCCCGCCGGCCCCGCGCTCGACGCAACGCGCGCGACGCTGCTGGGCCGCGCCGACGCCGACGCGATCGCCCGGAACCGCGAGAGCGCAATCCTCGCCGGCTGCCTGAACCATCCCGGCCTTGTGCACCGCTTCGAGGAGCGACTCGAGCGCGCGGGCTTCGTCTGCGCCGATCTCGCCGCGCTGCGCGACGCGCTGCTCTCGGCGCTGGGCGACGACGCGCACGACCTGCGGGCGCGGATCGCGTCCCGGCTCGGGCGCGATCCGCTGCCCGACCTGCTGGCGGCCGGACCGCTTCGCGCCGATCGCAACCTGCGCGCCGACGCCGACCCGGAGCTTGCCGCCCGCGCCATCGACGAGGCGCTGGACCGACAGGCGGCCTGGGCCGGCCGCCGCGCCGAGATCGCCGAGGCCGAACGCGACCTCGCGGGCGCGACCGACGAGGGCGTCACCTGGCGCCTGCGCGAGGCGGCCGAGGCGGCGCATGCGGCCGTCGCCCGCGCGCTGGCCGACGTAGAGGACGAATCACGGGACGAATCAATTCTGAGCCAGGGCTTGCAAAGCCTGCTCGACGGTCAAATGTATCGCAAACCCGAAAAAAAATGAGCGCCACATTGCGAATCGCCAATTCGTAGGTGACAACCCGGAATGCCGCCACCCCCCGGAGCCGCCGCCCCGGGCAAGATGGAGCCGCCCTGATGGCAGTCAAAGACGCCGATCCGAAGAAGCCCGACGACGCTCAGGAGCCGACCGGCCCCATGCTCGACATGAGCCAGGCGGCGGTCAGGAAGATGATCGCGACCGCCAAGGCGCGCGGCTACATCACCTATGACGAGCTCAACGAGGTGATGCCGCCCGACCAGGTGACCTCGGAGCAGATCGAGGACGTGATGGCGATGCTGTCCGACATGGGCATCAACGTCACCGAGAACGACGAGGGCGAGGAGGACGAGACCCCCGCCGCCGGGCCCGAGATCGGCGAGACCGCATCGACCTCGCGCGACCTGACGATCACCTCCGTCGGAGGCGAGGCGCTCGACCGCACCGACGACCCGGTGCGCATGTACCTGCGCGAGATGGGCTCGGTCGAGCTCTTGTCGCGCGAGGGCGAGATCGCGATCGCCAAGCGCATCGAGGCCGGCCGCAACACGATGATCGCGGGCCTGTGCGAGAGCCCGATGACCTTCCAGGCGATCACGGTCTGGCGCGACGAGCTGCTCGAAGAAGCGATCATGCTGCGCGACGTGATCGATCTGGAGACCACGTTCGGCGCCTCGATGGAGACCGACGACGTCGACAGCGTGCTCGGCGCCGTCAAGGTCGACGGCGACGACGAGGACGATGCGAGCGCGGACGCCGCCGGCCCGGCGGCGGCCGGGGCCCCGGCTGCCGCCGCGGCCCCGGCTGCCGCCGCGCGCCCGGCTCCGGCGGCCGCGCGCGACGACGACCCGGACGTCGACGTCACCGACGTCGAGGCGCCGTCGCGCGACGATGTGGAGGAGGACGAGGACGACCAGGGCAACCTGTCGCTGGCCGCGATGGAAGCGGCGCTGAAGCCGCAGGTGCTCGAGACGCTCGACCGCATCGCCTCCGACTACGCGCGCCTCGCCGAAATGCAGGACAACCGCATGTCGGCGACGCTGAACCACGACGAGACGTTCTCGTCGGTCCAGGAGCGCGAGTACCAGCGGCTGCGCTCGGAGATCGTCGAACTGGTCAACTCGATGCACCTGCACAACAACCGCATCGAGCAGCTCGTCGACCAGATCTACGGCATCAACCGGCGGATCATGGCGCTGGACGGCGCGATGGTGAAGCTGGCCGACCAGGCCCGCATCAACCGCCAGGAATTCGTCGCCGAGTACCGCGGCGCCGAGCTCGAGCCGGGCTGGCTTGACCGGGTCGGCCGGCTGAAGGCGCGCGGCTGGGACCAGCTGACGACGCGCTACCGCGACAAGGCAGACGAGGTCCGCTTCGAGATGGCCGAGGTCGGCCAGTACGTCGGCCTCGACATCTCCGAGTTCCGCCGGATCGTGAACCAGGTCCAGAAGGGCGAGAAGGAAGCCCGGCAGGCCAAGAAGGAGATGGTCGAGGCCAACCTGCGCCTCGTGATCTCGATTGCGAAGAAGTACACCAACCGCGGCCTGCAGTTCCTGGATCTCATTCAGGAGGGCAACATCGGCCTGATGAAGGCGGTGGACAAGTTCGAGTACCGCCGCGGCTACAAGTTCTCGACCTACGCGACGTGGTGGATCCGGCAGGCGATCACCCGCTCGATCGCCGACCAGGCCCGCACGATCCGCATCCCGGTCCACATGATCGAGACGATCAACAAGCTGGTCCGCACCGGGCGGCAGATGCTGCACGAGATCGGCCGCGAGCCGACGCCCGAGGAGCTGGCCGAGAAGCTGCAGATGCCGCTCGAGAAGGTCCGCAAGGTGATGAAGATCGCCAAGGAGCCGATCAGCCTCGAGACGCCGATCGGCGACGAGGAGGACAGCCAGCTCGGCGATTTCATCGAGGACAAGAACGCGATCCTGCCGCTGGAATCCGCGATCCAGGGCAACCTGAAGGAGACCACCACCCGCGTCCTCGCCTCGCTGACCCCGCGCGAGGAACGCGTGCTGCGCATGCGCTTCGGCATCGGCATGAACACCGACCACACGCTCGAGGAGGTCGGCCAGCAGTTCTCCGTCACCCGCGAGCGCATCCGGCAGATCGAGGCGAAGGCGCTGAGGAAGCTCAAGCATCCGAGCCGGTCGCGCAAGCTCAGAAGCTTCCTTGACCAGTGACAATGCGCCGGCTCCCGGCGGCGGCGGAAAAATTCCGAAATCGGGTTCAGTCCGCAGGCAAGCTGACGCGCGGCGCGTGTTGGCAGAACACTACCCGTTCGCGTGTTGCGCTGTCTGTGGGCTGCGGCTTCCAACCTGCCTCACGATGGCGCATCTCGACCACGACGCCCGCAACAACAGCCCTGACAACCTCGCGCGTCTGTGCCAGACGCACCACTGGATGTACGATGCCGGTTTGTATCCTCTCGAGGCGATCCGGCAATTGCAGGCGCACTGGCAGATCACTCGCGGTCAGCCAGACCACACCGCGCGGATGAAGGACGGTGGCGCCAAGGCCGCTCTGGTCAGGAAACGTCGAGCCGCGGCGCGCAAGGCCGCTGCGACACGCGCGAGCAGGAGCGCGCTTCCGTAGAGGGCCCACGGCGGCAGCACGAACTCAAGGGGACAGCCTGGGGACAGCCAGTTCTCCAGCGACCGCAGACGCGATGCTCCGACCGAACTACGCGGCGGCGACTTCGCCGGCTCTCGGGCCCCTCGCCCGCTACTCCGTCCGCCCGCCGAGGCTCTCCACCAGCGTCGGCGCCAGCTCGAAATACTCCTCCGCCTCGGCCAGCACCGCCGGGTCGAGCGTCGGCGGGCTGAGGTCGACGCCGCGGCCGAGGGCGTTGGCGATCTCCCGCAAGGCTGCGATCCGCCCGTAATTCTTGTTCTCGGCCGGGATGATCGTCCAGGGCGCGTTGGCAGTCGAGGTGCGGGCTAACATCTCCTCCGCCGCCGCCACGTAGTCGTCCCAGCGGCGGCGGTTGCGGAAGTCCTCGAACGACAGCTTCCAGCGCTTCATCGGGTCGTGCAGCCGCGCCTCGAAGCGGCGCAACTGCTCCTCGGGCGAGATGTGAAAGAACAGCTTGACGATCCGCGTGCCGTCGTCGGTCAGCATTCGTTCGAAGTCGGTGATCTCGTGGTAGGCCGCCTTCCAGCGCTTGGGCGGGATCAGCGCCTCGACCCGCTCGACCAGCACGCGCCCGTACCAGGACCGGTCGAAGGCCGCGATGGCGCCGTTCGGCGGCAGCCGCTCCATGAAGCGCAGGAAATAGTGCCGCGCGAGGTAGTAGTTGCGCGGCGGCCCGATCGGCCAGACCTTGAAGCTGCGCGGGTCGAGCCCGGCCGACAGGCGGCGGATCGCGCCGCCCTTGCCGGCAGCGTCCCAGCCCTCGAACACGATCACCGCCGAGCGCCCGGAGAACAGGTACGCCTGCTGGATCTGCGAAAGTTTGCGCTGCAGCTTCGCCAGATCGGACTTGTACCTTTCGGTTTTCATCCGGAGGCTCAGGTCGGCATCGGCGAGGCGGGGCGGGTGGTGCGCGGGACGGGCCATCGTCGCTCCGATGCCGGTACGACCGGCGGCTTGCATCCGGAGCCTCGCAGCGGCTCCAGTGCCTGAGCACGCAGGCTACGCTATGACGCGAGCCAATCAAGGCCCTTTCGGCAGGCGCCGAGGGGCTTCACATGGGCTGCAAGTCGGACTAGACCCGACGAAGTCTTCGGCGGTCGCGCGACCGGCAGCCTCGTCCCTCGTTCGGAACCTCGCCCATGTCCCTGCTGTCCCGACTCTTCGGCGGATCCTCCGCTCCCGCGCCGGCGCCGGAGCCCGTGATCCACAAGGGGTTCCGGATCTTCGCCGAGCCGGTGAAGGAGGCCGGGGGCTTCCGGATCTGCGCCCGGATCGAGAAGGAGATCGACGGCGCGCTCAGGTCCCACCGCATGATCCGCGCCGATACCTGCCCCTCGGCCGACGAGGCCCGCGAGGTGACGACGAAGAAGGCGATGCTGCTGATCGACCAGCAGGGCGACGCGATCTTCAGGGATTGACCGGGCCCGCGCCTCCGCGCGCGCTCCGCCGCCCACAGCCGGCTTGGCCGCAGCGCCACAAGGGGCGCGAAACGGCGACCCACGGTTGCCGCTTTACGGCGGCCGCCCCGTTCGGTCATCCTATGATGATCCGATCTGTTGGAGTTCCCGATGTTCAATCGCATGTCGCGCACCCTTCGCCGCGCGGTCGGCCTGCCGCCCGGCCCCCACCCCTACCCCGAGCAGTTCGAGCCAGACATGGACATGGCGCGCTTCGCCGGCCGCCCGCACATGTACCTGATCGCCTCGACGCCACGCTGCGGCAGCCATTTCCTCGGCCATGCGCTCGGCGCCACCGGCGACTTCGGCGTGCCGATGGAGTACCTGAACCCGGGCAGCTTCCCGTTCTGGACGAAGCGGCTGGGCACGAAGTCCATGCCGGACCTGATCGCGGCGCTCGTGCCGCTGCGCACCAGCACCAACGGCCGGTTCGGGCTCAAGGCGCACTGGAGCCAGTTCGAGCCCCATGCGGACCGCAGCCTGTTCGCGCCCTACGGCGGCCTGGAACGCGCGATCTTCCTCTACCGGCGCGACCTGCTCGCCCAGGCGATCTCGCTGATGCGCGCGGCCCAGACCCGCCAGTACATCAGCGGCTCCGAAAAGCAGGGCCCCCAGAGATACTTCTACGACCGGATCATTCGGCGCGCCGCGGGGCTGCGGGCGCAGAACGTCGCCTGGTCGGCGTATCTTCGCGAGCGCTTCGACAAGCCGTTCATCACGGTCGTCTACGAGGACCTCGTCGCGAATCAGGCCACCGAGTTCGCGCGGGTCGCCCGGTTCTTCGACGGCGATGCGGCCGTCGCGCCGACGGCGTCCGAACGCACCCAGCGCCAGTCCGACGGCGTTTCCGACGACTGGCGCCAGCGCTTCCTGTCCGAGATGCGCGACCAGGACCGCTGGATCCTCGAGCCCCAGCAGTTCTGAGCCGCGCTCGCGGCGCATCATCCGCCGGACGGGCGCCGCAGGTCGTGGATGAAGGCGAGCCTCGCCACGGCCTTCGGCGCGGGTGTATCGGACGGAGGTCAGGCTGGCCCCTTGCTCGGGTTCAGGCTCCGGCGTCGTCGAACAGCGGAGCGCCATGTCCGCGAGGAAGCCGTTCGGCCGAGCGGGGCGATGAAGCTGTGGGCCTGGGTTCGCGAGTCCCATGCCGAATTCCACTTTGCCACCGCCGCCTGACCAGCAGGCCCGCTGTGTCCGGTCCCAGGTCAGCGGCCGGGTCGCGGCCGCGGGGGCCTGTTGCAATCAATTCTAGCCATCCATTCCTTGCGAGAAGCGGTTGCGTCGGCGTAGGTGCTCGTCCGCGACGCAAGGGTCGCGCCAAGGACAAGGTTCCGCGATGGTCGCCCGTACCCTCCCGCTCTGCGCGCTCCTGCTGGCGGCGACAGCCGCCGTCGCCTCGCCGGCGCGGGCCGCGACCCTGTCCGAGGCCGATCTCCCCAGCGGCGCCTTTGGCGCGTCCTTTGACCGGCCCGCGGCGGTCGCTGCGGGATACGAGACCGTAATTGGGACCGGATCGCAGAACCGGTTCGACACGATGGTCTTCACCGATTTGGCGAAGGGCGTGCAGTCCATCGGCTTTACGTTCTCCGCGCCCGCGTCCGCCGGCCATTCCTACTCGGCGGGCGGCGCGATACTCTTCAGCGAGACGCCGTTCCGCTACGGCTGGGACGGCGCGCGCCTCAAACAGGCGATTCAGGTCGACTATCGCAATCCGAAGCAGTCGCTGACGCTGGACCTGGCCGACAGCTTCGGCGGCACGCTGTACCTGGCTCTGAACTTTACCCATGGCAGCGACCTGGCCTACTCGATCCTGGCGCCGGGCAACGCGGCCCGGATCGCGCCGGCCCCGGCCCCGGTGCCGATCCCGCCGGCGCTGCTGCTGATCGGCGCCGCCTTCGGCGCCCTCGGCCTCGTCGCCAGGCGCCGCCGCCGCTCCGCCTGATCCGCCCGGCGACAATTCGCGGGCCCGGACGGAACCGGGCGCCGCGCGATCCATTGATAAGCATGGATCCTGACGGTATCGTGCCATGGTGAGCGCAACCCAAGCCCCTGACGACGCTCCCGAAGACGGGCGCATGGCGTCCCGGCCCAGCGGCTTTCCGGCGCGGGCGTGGAAGAGCGTGCTGTACCGCGTGTGGACTGGCCTGGGCCGGCACCATCTGTCAGTCGTGTCCGCCGGAGTCGCGTTCTTCGCGCTGCTGGCGATCTTTCCGGCCATCGCCGCGCTGATCTCGCTCTATGGCCTCGTCGCCGATCCGACGCAGATCATCGAAAGCATGGACGCCGTCCGGCCGATTCTGCCGCCTGATGTCTATGCGATGATCTCCGACCAGGTGCAGCAACTGCTGGCGGCGGGGCGCTCCAGTCTCGGCTTCGCCTCGCTGATCTCGCTGGCGCTGACGATCTGGGCCGCGCGCGCCGGCGTCACCGGATTGATGGAGGGCCTGAACGTCGTCTATCGGGAGGTCGACGAACGCAACATTGTCGTCCAGTACCTGATCTCGTTCGCCCTGACGCTGATGCTGATGCTGGTGTCGATCATCGCCGTCGTCGCCGTCGTCGCGGTTCCGGCGATCCTGCACTTCAGCGACCTCGGCGCGCTGGGCACGCTGGCCGCGCAGGCGACGCCGCTGGTGATCCTCGGCTTCGCGATGGTGCTGGTGGTCGGCGTGCTGTACCGCTACGGCCCGCATCGGTCGTTCGCGCGCAAGCGCTGGGTCAGCCTCGGCGCCATCGTCGCGACGGCGCTGTGGGTTCTGGTGTCGCTTTTGCTGTCGGTCTACCTCTCGCGCTTCGGCGACTTCAACGAGACCTACGGGTCCATCGGCGCGATCGCCGGTCTGATGTTCTGGCTCTACGCCAGCGCCTATGTCGTGCTGCTGGGGGCAGAGCTGAACGCGTCGATGGAGTTGCAGACGTCGCGGGACACGACGACCGGCCGGCCGAAGCCGATGGGCGAGCGCGGCGCCTACGTGGCCGACAACGTCGCCTGACCGTGGCCGCGCAGACCATCTTCGAGATCCGCACGCGCGGACAGGGCCTTGTCGAATTCACCGACAGGGTGGTCGACTGGGTCGCCGAGGCAGGAACCGAGGAAGGCCTGCTGACGCTGTTCCTTCGCCATACCTCGGCGTCGCTGCTGATCCAGGAGAACGCGGATCCCTCCGCGCGGGCCGACCTCGAAGAATACCTGCGGCGTCTCGTTCCCCGTTCGGACGCTCCAGAGGGGCGCTGGATGACCCACAGGTTCGAGGGGCCAGACGACATGCCCGCGCATATCAGGGCGGCGCTGCTGCCGGTGTCGCTGTCGATCCCGGTAACGGGAGGCCGGCCCGCGCTTGGTACCTGGCAGGGCGTCTATCTGTGGGAGCATCGCGACCGCGCGCATCTTCGCGAGGTCGCGGCGCATCTGGCCTGAGCGGTTGGCTCAGGCGGCGACCTCGCGCGGCGCTTCGGCGGCCGGCGCTTCGATCAGCGGCGTCAGCGCCCTGGCAAGGCGCGCAGCGATCGCTTCGATCTCGCTCGCAGGGAAGTCCGCGAACTGGCGGATCTCGCCCAGTTCCTCTTCGAGGATCGCGCATGCGCGCGAAAGATTGTGGTTCGTCATATGCTCTTTCCTTCGACCATTTGCGATTAGCTTTCATTTTTGTTCGCATCTGCAGCATACCACGCCCGAAACCGAAATCAATCGCACAAAACCGTAATCCGGACTGCCCAGCGAGCATGCCTGGCCCGTCGATCCCGGACGCTGGACGGTTTCCGAGCCAGCTTGTATGCAGGATTCATGAAGAGGCTTCGGCGCATGCTCGGAATATCGACCGGACCGCGCCTGCCGGCAGCGCGCGACGCCCGGCTGTGGTCCAACGCCGAGATCGCCCGCCTCGCGTCCTTGGCGACCGGCGACGTCCTGAACGTCAGCGCCTGGCAGGACGAGGACAAGGCGGGGCGGCATTACCGGGACTACTTCGCCAACGCGACGACCTACGCGACCTCGAATTACGTGGGCTGGCGCGGCGACGAGGGCGCGACCGACTTCACCATCGACCTCGCGCAGCCGCTGCCGCCCGAGCTCGCCGGTCGCTTCGACCTTGTGTTCAACCACACCACGCTCGAGCACGTCTTCGAGTTCTCCCGCGCCTTCGAGAGCATCTGCAGCCTGTCGCGCGACGCGGTGATGCTGGTCGTGCCCTTCATGCAGCATCTTCACGGTCCCGACGACGGCGACTTCTGGCGGCCGTCGCCCTATGCGATGCGGCGCTTCTTCGCGGCGAACGGCATGGACGTCCTCTATGAGAGCGCCGGCCCGAAGGGCGGCGGCGTGCGCTACCTGCTCTACTTCGCATCGAAGCAGCCGCAGGCCTGGAGCGGGCGGCTGCCGCGACCGGAGCATGACGCCGTGGCGACCCTGCGCGAGGCGATCTGACAGGTCAGGATGGCGTCCCCCGTTCTCGAACGCCCCACGCTGCGCCTGTCGGACGCGACATCCGCGACGCGGATTGTCGGCGGACGGGTCCAGACCGGCAAGGTCACGCTGTTCTCGCTCTTTCGCGACGAGATGTTCTTCGCCCCGGCGTTCTTCGAGCACTACCGCACGATCGGCGTCGAGCAGTTCCTGATCCTCGACGACGGATCGACGGACGGCACGCGTGCGTTCCTGCTCGCCCAGCCCGATTGCATCACGCTGGTCTCCGACCTCGGCTACGGCCAGCCGATCGTCTTCGTCGACGACGCGGGCCAGCGGACCAACCAGCGCGCCGGCGTCTTCTTCAAGATGGCCGTCCCGCCCGGCTATCTCTGCGGCCAGTACGTGACCTACGTGGACGCAGACGAATTCCTGTTCCTGCCGCCGGGCGTGGAGCGGCTCGGCGACGCGATCGCGCGCCTCGAGGCCCGCGGCGACGCCTGCTGCGTCGCGTCGATCGTCGAGTTCTTTCCCGAGACCGTCGCCGGCCTGCGCGCCGGACCGGCGCCGCGGTCCTTCGCGGACCTGCTGTCGGCCTGCCGCTTCTTCCAGCCCGAGCCGGTCGTCGACATCGACGATGCCGGCGCGCCCCGGCCCCGCAACCCGTCGAAATCCACGCGGCTCTTCCGGCGCCACGGCCTGCGTGTCTCGAAGCGCGGCCTGCGCAGAAAGCTGGTCGGGCTCTTCGCGCCGGAATATCGCAAGTCGCCGCAGTTCAAGACCCCGGTGTTCCGCTGCGACGCCACGACGTTCCTCGCCGGCACGCATGTCTGCAACCGGCCGGCGCCGCGCGACCTCATGCTGACGATCGCGCATTTCGTCTTCACGTCGCAGTTCGAGGCCAAGGTAGGGCGCGCGCTCGACTGGCGCTCGCATGTCAACGGCTCGGATAAGTACGAGCACTACGCCCGGCTGATGCAGAAGCTCGCCTCGGGCGACGGCGTGCTGACGGACGCGGCCTCGACCCAGTTCACCTCGGTCGAGCAGTTCCTCCGCGCCGACCTGATGCGCTGGTGACGCCGCCGGAGGGTCCGAGAAACGCCGCGAGATCCGACCGCGAGCGCCTCCGCGTCCTTCATCTCGCACTCCCAGACCACGTGGACCTGCCAGCCCGACGCCTCCAGCTCCGCCCGATTGCGGGCGTCGCGCTCGACGTTGCGGGCGATCTTGGCCGTCCAGTAGGCGGCGTTGGCGCGCGGGGGGCGGGCGCCGCGCGGGCAGTCGTGCCCGTGCCAGAAGCAGCCATGGACGAAGATCACGCTGGCCCGCGCCGGGAACACGAGGTCGGGCTTGCCCGGCAGGCCCGCGACATGCAGCCGGTAGCGATAGCCGAGGCGGTGCAGCAGGCGCCGCACGCGGAGTTCGGGCCGCGTGTCCTTGCCGCGGACGGCCCGCATGACGCGGCTGCGCGCGGCGTCGGGCGGGGCGTCGAGGCCGGGCAGCGGCGCAGGGCCGCGCGCCCGCGCCATCACATGCCGAGCGCCTCGCGGTAGAGCTGGAGGATCGCCTCCTCCTCGCTGATGTCGGCCGGCTCCCGCTTCCGGAGCGCGATCAGCTTCTTCATCACCTTCACGTCGTAGCCGCGCCCGCGCGCCTCGGCCATCACCTCCTTCTGCTGGTCGGCGATGTCCTTCTTCTCGGCCTCGAGCCGCTCGTAGCGCTCGACGAACTGGCGCAGCTCGGCGGCCGTGACCTTGTACTGGGTCTGCGCGCCCTCGTCCTCGACGATGTCTTCCATGCTCATGGCGGGTTCCTGTCTGCGGATCGGCGCGGACCCTAGCGGCGCGCCCCCGCGCCGGCAAGCGGCGCTTGGGCGATCCGGCGCCGGCAGGCGGCGCTTGCGCGCGGCGCCGCCGCGGCCTAGGGAAGCCCGCATGATCGCGCTCGCCTATATCGGGGTCCTGATGGTCGTGGCCGGCATGGCCGGGCTCGGCTACTGCATCCGGGCGGGCATCCGCATCCGGACCGAAAAGCCCGCGCCCGAGGTCGCGCGCGCCCGGCTCCAGAAGCTGGTCGCGGTCAACCTCGGCTCGGTCGCCGCCGCCGCGCTCGGCCTCGGAATGGTCGTCATGGGCCTGACGCTTTAGGGTTTCCGTTTGACGCCAAGCGCTTGATCGACGTCCCGACACGGGACGCGCCCTAGGCCGCCCCGACCCGCGCCAGCACGTCCTCGACCGTCGCAGTGATCAGGTCCAGGTTCTCGGGCGTGCTGAACCGGTGGTCGGCGCCCTTGACCAGCGTCAGCCGCATGTCCGCCGCCTCGGCATGCTCGATCAGCCGCAGCGGCACCGACAACGCCACGTCCGCGTCCGCGGTGCCGTGCAGCAGCCGCACCGGGCAGTGGAGCCGCAACGGCGCGCGCAGGACCAGCTGTTCGCGGCCGTCGACGATCAGCCGGCGGGTGATCACGTAGGGATCGTCGGAATAGTCCGACGGCAGCTCCAGCCGCCCGGTCTCCATCAGCCGCGCCCGCTGGCCCGCGTCGAATTCCGCCCACATCGAGTCTTCGGTGAAGTCCGGCGCGGCGGCGATCCCGACCAGCCCCGCGACCCGTTCGGGCATCCCCCGCGCCAGCAGCAGCGCGATCCATCCGCCCATCGACGAGCCGACCAGCACCTGCGGCCCGTCGGTCAGCCCCGCGACGGCGTCCGCCGCATCCCGCGCCCAGTCGCCGATGCAGCCGTCCTCGAATCGCCGGACGAGGCCCCGTGCCCGGTATAGTCGAACCTCAGGAACGCCCGCCCCTCGGCCTGCGCCCAGGCCTCCAGATGCGCGGCCTTGGTCCCGGTCATGTCCGAGCGGAACCCGCCGAGGAACACGACGCCCGGTCCGCGCCCCAAGGTGCGGTGGCAGGCGATGCGGCGGCCGTCGGGCAGGTCGAGCTCCATATCGCCCGTGCTAGGCCGCGCGACCGGCGCTTGGCAAGTCCATCAGCGATCCGCGCGCCCGCCGATGGCATCGCACAGTCGCGATCAGATTATCGTGCGGGGGCGCCTGACAATCGTTCCAGGTCCGGTTATATGACGTGCCTACGACGGAACCGGAGACGGGTCTTTGCTCAGCCACCCCTTTGATGACGACAAGCTGCACGAGGAGTGCGGCATCTTCGGCGTTGCCGGGATGCAGGACGCCGCCACCTTCGTCGCGCTCGGGCTGCATGCGCTGCAGCATCGCGGCCAGGAAGCGGCGGGCGTGGTGACCTACGCGCCCGAGGGGGGCTTCGCCCAGGTTCGGCGCTTCGGTTACGTCCGCGACAGCTTCACCAAGGCGTCGCTGATGGAGGCGCTGCCCGGCAGCATCGGCATAGGCCATGTCCGCTACTCGACCTCCGGCTCGAAGGGCATGACGGCGATTCGCGACGTCCAGCCTCTGTTCGCCGAATTCGCCATGGGCGGCTGCGCGATCGCGCATAACGGCAACCTGACCAACGCGGTGGCGCTGCGCGAGGAGCTGATCGCGCATGGCTCGATCTTCCAGTCGAGCTCGGACACCGAATGCATCATCCACCTGATGGCGCGCTCGATCCAGAAGACGATCCCCGAGCGGCTGAAGGACGCGCTGCGCCGCGTCGAGGGCGCGTTCTCGATCGTCGGGATGACGCGGACCAAGCTGATCGGCGTTCGCGACGCGCTCGGCGTGCGGCCGCTGATGCTCGGCCGGGTCGGCGACGACGGCTGGGTGCTGTCGTCCGAGACCTGCGCGCTCGACATCATCGGCGCGACCTTCGTGCGCGAGATCGAGCCCGGCGAGATGGTGATCGTCGAGCACGGCCGGGTGCAGAGCTTCTTCCCGTTCCAGCCGGTCAAGTCGCGCTTCTGCATCTTCGAGCATGTCTATTTCTCGCGCCCCGACAGCGTGATCGGCGGCCGGTCGGTCTACGAGACGCGTCGGCGCATCGGCGTCGAACTGGCCAAGGAAGCCCCGGTCGAGGCCGACCTCGTCTGCCCGGTGCCCGATTCGGGCACCCCGGCCGCGATCGGCTACAGCCAGGAGAGCGGCATTCCCTATGCGATGGGGATCATCCGCAACCAGTACATGGGCCGGACCTTCATCGAGCCGACCGAGCAGATCCGCAACATGGGCGTGCGCCTGAAGCTGAACGTCAACCGCGCGATCATCGAGGGCAAGCGCGTGATCCTCGTCGACAATTCGGTGGTGCGCGGCACGACCAGCATGAAGATCCGCGAGATGGTGATGGACGCGGGCGCCGCCGAGGTGCATTTCCGGATCGCCTCGCCGCCGACGATGTGGCCCTGCTTCTACGGCGTCGACACGCCCGACCGCGAGAAGCTGCTGGCGGCGCACATGACCGAGGAGCAGATGCGCGTGCATCTGGGCGTCGATTCGCTGCGCTTCGTGTCGCTGGACGGTCTCTACCGCGCGGCCGGAGAGGCTGAAGGGCGTGATCCGAAGGCGCCGCAGTATTGCGACGCCTGCTTCTCCGGAGACTATCCGGTCCGGCCGTCCGACATGATCGAGCGCGGCTTCGAGGTCCCGGCGGCGGCCGAATGACGCCGGGTCGCGACATTGTCGCCCTGGTCACCGGGGCGAGCCGCGGGTTCGGCTATGCGGTCGCCGCCGCGCTGGGCGGCGCCGGCGCGCAGGTGGTCGCGATGGCGCGCACCGTCGGCGGGCTCGAGGACGTCGCGGACGCGATCGAGGCGCAGGGCGGCCCGACGCCGACGCTGGCGCCGCTGTCGCTGACCGACGAGGGCGGGCTGCAACGCCTGTGCCTCGCGATCCACGAGCGCTGGGGCCGGCTCGATCTGGTCGTGCACGCGGCCGCCCATGCGGCGCCGCTGACGCCGGCGCAGATGATCGCCGCGAAGGATTTCACCGCCAGCGTCGACGTGAACCTGCGCGGCACCCAGCGGATGATCGCGATGACCGCGCCGCTGCTCGCGGCGGCGCCGGCGGGCGTCTTCGTTCATGTCGCCGACGACCGCGCCGGCCAGCCGTTCTACGGCAGCTACGGCGCGACGAAGGCGGCCGCCGACGCGCTGGCGCAGTCCTGGGCGGCGGAGACCCGCCGCATCGGCCCCAGGGTCTTGCTGTTCCGGCCCGCGCCGATGCCGACCGCGGTGCGGGCGCGGTTCTACCCGGCCGAGGACGCGTCGAAGCTGACGCGCTGCGCCGACGAGGCGCGCCGGCTGCTGGCCGAGTTGGCCGCGACCGCGCCGCTCGAAGCCGGAGCAGCCCGATGATCGGGCGCCTGAACCACGTCGCCATCGCGGTTCCGGATCTGGAAGCCGCGCGCGCACAGTACCGCGACACGCTCGGCGCGATGGTCGGCGCGCCGCAGGACGAGCCGGACCACGGGGTCACCGTCGTCTTCATCGAGCTGCCGAACACGAAGATCGAGCTGCTGCACCCGCTGGGCGAGAACTCCCCGATCGCGGCGTTCCTCGCGAAGAATCCGTCGGGCGGCATCCATCACGTCTGCTACGAGGTGGACGATATCCTCGCCGCGCGCGACCGGCTGAAGCTGGCGGGCGCGCGGGTGCTCGGGCACGGCGAGCCGAAGATCGGCGCGCACGGAAAGCCGGTGCTGTTCCTGCATCCGAAGGATTTCACCGGGACCCTGATCGAACTGGAGCAGGCATGACCATCACCGCCGCCATCGTCGTCTTCGCCGTCTTGTGGTTCCTGACGCTGTTCGTCATGCTGCCGATCGGACTGCGCACGCAGGGCGACGTCGGCGAGGTGACGCCCGGCACGCCGGAATCGGCGCCCTTCGAGATCGACATGCGGCGCAAGTTCCTCTGGGTGACGGTGATCACGCTGCTGATCTGGGCGCCGCTCTGCGCGTTCATCGTCTGGGGCGGCGTCACGATGCACGACATCGACATCTGGAACCGCATGTAGCGCGCGCGGCCCGAATCCGTGCTATCCTCCGATTGCCGCAACCGCAGAAGGAGACGCACCCGATGAAGCTGATGACCGCCGCCGCCGCCACGATCGCGGCGCTCTGTTTCGGAGCAGCCGCCGCGTCCGCCGGCTGCGCGGGATACGAGGCGCAGAAGCCCCCTGAACAGACCACCGTTCAGGCCCCGACCGTCATCCTGCCGCCAGCGGCCGAGTCCTGATAACCGCCGCGGCCGGACCGGCGCCGGCCGCGCAACCGAGCCCCTCCCGCCTTCCCCTGTCGCCGCACGACAGACGCGCCCGGTCCGGAGAGGAATGACGGCGGCGCGCGACCCGCGTCCCGCAGCGGCGGGTCCGCATCCGGGCTGCGGCGTTGACACCCGCGCCGCCCTCGTGACAAAGGAATGGCCGCCGCCTGGGTCCCGAGTTGGCCCGGCAAGCTGCTTGGCGGCGCGAGGGGCCGGGCATGCGCATTCTGATCACCAACGATGACGGCATCAGCGCGCCGGGCCTCGCGGTCGCCGAGGAGATCGCCGCCGGGCTGGCCGGGCCGGACGGCGAGGTCTGGGTCGTCGCGCCCGCCTTCGAGCAGTCGGGCGTCTCGCACTGCGTCTCCTACATCCGGCCGATGCGGGTCGAGCCGCTCGGGCCGCGCCGCTTCGCCGTCGAGGGATCCCCGGCCGACTGCGTGCTGGCCGCGATCGGCGAGATCCTGCCCCAGAGGCCCGACCTGGTGCTGTCGGGCGTCAACCGCGGCCACAACGTCGCCGAGGACACGCTCTATTCGGGCACGATCGGCGGCGCGATGGAGGGCGCTTTGCACGGCCTGCGCGCGATCGCGCTGTCGCAGTACTACGGGCCGAACGGCGGCGGCGCGGACCCGTTCGGGGCGGCCCGAGCCCATGGCGCCGACGTCTGCCGGCGGGTCTTCGACGGCGGCGCCTGGACCCCGGTCCCCTACGGCGTCTTCTACAACGTCAACTTCCCGGCCCGGCCGGCCGCCGAGGTGCGCGGCCTGCGCGCGACCGTCCAGGGCCACCGCGGGGCCGCGACCTTCGGTGTGCAGCCGCAGATCGCGCCGAACGGGCGCAAGTACCTGTGGCTGGCGCATGGCCACGGCAACGACGACACGCCCGCCGGATCGGACGCGCGCGAATGCCATGACGGCTTCATCACCGTGACGCCGCTGCGGGCCGACCTGACCGCGCATGATCTGGTCTCGCCGCTCGCCCAGGCGCTCGGGTAGCCGCCGATGGAGCCAGCGGAGCGGCAGATGGCCTTCGTCTTCGCGCTCCGCTCGCATGGGGTGACGAACCCCGAGGTGCTGCGCGTGATGGAGGCGATGCCGCGCGAGGAGTTCCTCGAGGGCATCTTCCGCGCGCGTTCCCACGAGGACACGCCGCTGCCGATCGCGTGCGGCCAGACGATCAGCCAGCCCTCGGTCGTCGGCCTGATGACACAGGCGCTCGACGTCACGCGCCGATGCAAGGTGCTCGAGATCGGCACCGGCTCCGGCTACCAGGCGGCGATCCTCTCCAAGCTCGCGCGCCGGGTCTACACGGTCGAGCGGCACACGGCGCTGGCGCGCACCGCCCGCGAGACGCTGGTCCGGATGGTGCTCCCGAACATCACCGTCGTGATCGGCGACGGCTCGCTGGGGCTGCCCGAACAGGCGCCGTTCGACCGGATCATCCTGACCGCCGCGGCCGAGGACGCGCCGCAGCCGCTGCTCGACCAGCTCCGCCCCGGCGGCGTCATGGTCCTGCCGGTCGGCCAGAGCCACGCGGTGCAGACGCTGCTGAAGATCGTCAAGACCGAGGACGGCCTCGACTACACCGAACTCGGCCAGGTGCGCTTCGTTCCGCTGCTGGAAGGCGTCGCACGGGATGTGTTGGACTAGGCGCTAGCGCCAAGATATAGTGGATGCCATGAAAGACGCCGCCGCACTCAGACTTTCGCGCTCCGCCCTCGCCGGCGCAGCCCTTCTGGCTCTCGTCGCCTGCAACAATGGCCTCGGCAGCCCGTCGCCCAGCGCGATCGCGAACCAGACGCCGGACTCGCGCGGCGTGATCACCTACGCGACCTATCAGGTTGCGGTGGCGCGCGAGGGCGACACGGTCGCGACGCTGGCGAGCCGCGTCGGCACGACCCCGGATGCGCTGTCGCGACTGAACGGCCTTCCGCTCGACTACCGGCTGCGCGCCGGCGAGATCGTCGTGCTGCCGGACAGCGTCGCGCGGCCAGACGCGACCACGGCCTGGAGCCCGGAGATCGCGTCGGCGGCGATCGAGGGCGCGCCGGCCGCAACCCCGGCGCCGGCGGCGACCCCGCCGTTCCAGGGCGGCGAGAGCGACCCGCTGATCGACCCTGTCCGCCACCGCGTCGAGGCCGGCGAGACCGTGTATTCGATCGCGCGGCTCTACGGCGTCTCCGTCACGGCGCTCGCGTCGTGGAACGGCCTCGGCCCCGACATGGCGATCCGCGAGAACCAGGAATTGCTGATCCCGATCGTCTCGGGCGCAAACCAGATCACCAGTTCGCTCGACACGACCACGCAGCCGGGCCAGGGCACGGCGGTCCCGCCGCCGCCGATCTCGACGACGCCGCTGCCCGAGAACGTCGCGCCGGGCGAGAACCCGGAATCGCCTGATCTCGCCCAGTACCGGACCCCGCCGGGCGGCCGGCTGTCCTCCCCGGTCACCGGGTCGATCAGCCGGCCCTACAATGCGCAAAGGCCGAACGGCGTCGGGTTCGACGTCCCGGCCGGCACGCCGGTGCAAGCCGCCGGCGCCGGCGAGGTCGCGCTGATTTCCGAGCAGATCGGCGGCGGCGGCACGATCGTGCTGATCAGCCACAGCGACGATCTGCTGACGACGTATTCGGTGCTGTCGGGCGTCACCTTGCAGAAGGGCGACAAGGTCGCGGCCGGACAGGTCATCGGCACGGTCGCGCCGCGCGACACGCAGGAACTGCAATTCGACGTGTTCCGCGGCACCGACCCTGTCGACCCGACGATCTATCTGAGCGGCGGCTGACGCAGCCAGGCGCCGCAGCCCGAGACGGACGCGCCAGGCGCCGGCCTCGGGTCTGGCGGCTCTACTTCTTGCCCTTTGTCCGCTCCTGCGACTCGTTCAGTCGCGTCGCCGTGGTCGAAACGGCGACCGGCGCCTTGGCCTTTGCCTGCTTCGGCTTCTTCGCTTCCTTGTTGCTGCGCATCTGACCCTTGGCCATCGCTCTCACCTCACCGACGTTCGCCGTGCGGCCGGATGGCGGCGACAGCGCGGGGCGCGTCGGGATGCGGGCGCCGGAATTGGCCTCCGCGCGCTTGGTCCCGTTCCGAATCCCTGCTCCCGAGGAAGCCGTGCTGTCAAGCATCAACCGGACGGCGGGTCCGTCTGGAGGCGGTCGAGTGCCAGCGCCGACGCCAGGGCCGCCGGATCGACGCTCCACGCCTGGCTTTCGCCCGGGCGGCCGGGCACTCGCGCGACGTGCAACGTCGTCGCCGTCCGGCGATAAGCCATGAACGAGACGCCCTCGATCGGCTCCTCCTCGATCTCGACGAGATAGGCGCCGGCGGGCAGTTGCTGCGGATATCCGGAGATCACGAAGGGCTTCGTGAACGTCACGATTTCCTGAGACTGGCGTATGGCCACGATCCTCGACCTCGGATGAAGGACGTGGGCGGACGCCGCGAACGGCGCCCGCCCCGAGGCGCGTCGCGCCTTATTCGGCAGGCACGGCCGCAGGCTGCACGACCGTGTCGATCACGTGGATGACCCCGTTCGACGCCGGCAGATCCGCGGACGTGACCTTCGCGCCGGACACGGTGACATGACCGTCCTTGCCGACGACCGCGACCTTGCCGCCGCCCAGGGTTGCGACGTCGCTCTGCTTGCCGGCGAAACCGGCGGCGCCGTGCTTTCCCGAGACGACGTGCATCTTCAGCAGCGCGACCAGTTCGGCCTTGTTGGCCGGGTCGAGCAGATGGTCGATCGTGGTCTTCGGCAGCTTCTCGAAGGCGGCGTTGGCGGGCGCGAAGACGGTGAACGGTCCGGCTCCCGACAGGGCGCCAGCAAGATCGGCGGCCTTGACGGCAGTGACGAGGGTCGAAAATTCGGGCTTGGCAGCAAGTGTTTCTACTATGTTCATCTGAAACATTTTCCTAATTGCGGGATCTCCGCTGTTCATTAAACTAGTTACTTACTGCCCGAATTTAAGGGGAATAACAAAAGAATTAACTTTCACTGCGCTCGGCGCGCCGTTGGGCGTCCAGCCTTCCGAACGGCTCAGCCGAGCCGCACGCCCCGGCGACCGGCGAGGTCTGTCACGTATTGCCAGGCGACCCGTCCCGAACGGCCGCCGCGGGTCTGACTCCACTCGATCGCCTCGGCGCGCATCTCGTCATCCGTGATCGCGATGCCATAGGCGTCGCAATAGCCGCGGATCATGCTCAGGAAGTCGTCCTGGTTGCAGTTGTGGAAGCCGAGCCAAAGGCCGAAGCGGTCCGACAGCGAAACCTTCTCCTCGGTCGCCTCGCTCGGGTTCACCGAGCTCTGGCGCTCGTTCTCGATCATGTCGCGCGGCATCAGGTGGCGGCGGTTAGAGGTCGCGTAGAGCACGACGTTCTCCGGGCGGCCCTCGATGCCGCCGTCCAGCACCGCCTTCAGCGACTTGTAGTGTGCGTCGTCCTTCTCGAACGATAGGTCGTCGCAGAACAGCAGGAACCGGTACGGCGCGTCGCGCAGATGGGACAGCAGCCGGCCGATCGTGGGCAGATCCTCGCGCTGCAACTCCACCAGCTTCAGGCCCGGCGCGGCCTTGGCAGCGTCGGCATGGGCCGCCTTGACTAGGCTCGACTTGCCCATGCCGCGGGCGCCCCACAGCAACACGTTGTTGGCGGCAAAGCCGCGCGCGAACTGCAACGTGTTGGCCAGCAGCGTGTCGCGGGCGCGGTCGACGCCGACCAGCAGGCCGATATCGATGCGCGAGACGCGGGGAACGGGAACCAGTCGGTCGGGGTCGACATGCCACACGAACGCGTCGGCCGCGTCGAAGTCCGGAGCCGGCGCCGGCGGCGGGCTGATCCGCTCGAGCGCGGCGGCGATGCGGTCGAGCGCCGCCGGGCCGGCGGCGCCGAAGTCGGGTCCATCGGCGGTCATGGCTATTCCTTGGCGGCTTCGAGGTCTTCGTCCCACAGGCCCGCGGCGCGCAGCTCGGCCTCGCGCTTGCGCTCGACGCGGCGCACCAGCAGGATCGAGATCTCGTAGAGCGGGTAGACGGCGAGGAACAGGATCAACTGCGAGATCACGTCCGGCGGCGTGGCGACCGCAGCGACCAGCAGGATCACGACGACCGCATAGCGCCGAAAGCCCGCAAGTCCCTTGGCCGAAACGATCCCGGCCATGCCCATCAGCGTCAGCAGCACCGGAAGCTGGAAGCAGAGGCCGAAGGCGATGAGGAACTTCATCGTCAGCCCGAGGTATTCGTTGATCGTGCCGAGGAACTGGATGCCGATCTCGCTGTCGAGACCCGCCTCGACCGTGGCGGCGGCGTTGTCGGCGAACTCGGGCGAGCCGAACTGCTGGAACGACAGGAAGAAGTTGAATGCGATCGGCAGCACGACATAGAACGCAAACGACGCGCCGATGATGAACAGCGCTGGCGACGCGACCAGGAACGGCAGGAACGCGTTCTTCTCGCTGCGATAGAGCCCGGGCGCGACGAAGCGCCACAGCTGGAAGGCGATCACCGGGAACGAGATCGCGAAGCCGCCGAACATCGAGATCCGCACCTGGGTCATGAAGCCCTGCTGAAGCCCGGTGAAGATCAGCTGCGGCGACTGCCCGTTCTCGATCAGCAGCCGGCGGATCGGATCCGCGAGGAACTCGAAGATCGGCCCCGCGACGGTAAAGCAGGCGATCATCGCCGCCGCAAAAGCCAGCACGCAGTAGATCAGCCGCTTGCGCAGCTCGGCGAGGTGCTCGATCAGCGGCGCCGTCGTGTCGTCGATGTCGTCGGCGCCCTTGGCTGGAGGCTTCATGGCGCGGCGGCGTCCCTGGGGGGAGGCGCGGGTTCGGCTTCGGGCGCCGGCGCATCAGGGCCCGGCGTCTGCGACACGGCCGGGGCCGCAGTCGGTGCAGGCTTCTGCCGTCCCGCCGCGGCGTCGTCGATGTCCTTGACCACCGACTGCGCGTACTTGCGCGCGGTGCGGGTCGGCGAGGAGAGGTCCAGCCGGTCGATCTTCAGGCTCTGCGAGGCTTCCTTCAGCCCCGACTTGTCAGCCGCGGCCTCCATCGAGCGCTGGAACTCGCGCGCCATGCCGCGGGCCCGGCCCATGAAATGACCCGCGGTCCGGAACATCCCGGGCAGGTCCTTCGGTCCGACCACGATCAGCGCGACGACGCCGATCAGCAGCAATTCACCCCAACCTATATCGAGCATGGCGCGTCATCCGGCCCGGAGGCCCGTGTCAGACCTTGTCCTTCTCGGGCGTGACGTCGCGGGCGATCTCGGCCGAATTGTTGGCCTGCTCGTGGGCGATCTCGTCCGAGCCGTCCTTGATCCCGCGCTTGAAGCTGGTGATGCCCTTGCCGACCTCACCCATCAGCCCCGCGATCTTGCCGCGGCCGAACAGCACGAGGACCACGATCGCGATCAGCAAGAGGCCGGCCGGGCCGATATTGTTGAACATGCGTCTTCTCCCATCAGCGGCCGGGCGGGCGGGCCGCCTGCATCCGGCACTCCGACATATGGCGTCTGCGGGACCTTATCAAACCCCAAACGGCGGCGCGAGGCCCGCGCCCGCCGAATCTTGATCGCGTTCCCGCGATCAAGCGGGCGCGGCGGCGTGCAGGTCCGCCACGCGCGACTGGCGCCGGCACGGAAAGACGAAGCAGCGGTCGCGGCGCAGCGACAGCCAGAGCGCCGTGCCCGGCCGCGGCAGGAAGATGCCCGGCACCGTCGCCTTCAGCACCGACCCGTCATGGTCCATCCTCAGGTCGACGATGCTCTGGTGCCCCATGAAGCGCGCCCGCGCCACCTGCCCGCGCGCCGGGACGCCGTCCTGCGGCGTCGGCTTCGGCCCGACGCCGGCGCGGTCGAAGTCCATCTTCAGGTGCTGCGGGCGGATGATGATCTCGACATCGGCCCGGTCGGCCAGCCCAGGCGTCAGGAACCGGCCAAACGGCGTGTCGGCCTGGGCGTTCTCCACGACGCCGTGGATGACGTTGACGTCCGAGAAGAACATCGCCGCCTCCTTGTCCGCCGGATTGTTGTAGATGTTGTAGGGCGCGCCCTGCTGCACGATCCGGCCGGCGCGCATCAGCGCGATGTTGTCGGCCATGCGCATCGCCTCGGCCGGCTCGTGCGTGACCAGCAGCGCGGCCGCGCCCTCCTCCTTCAGCAGGTCCAGCGTCTCGTCCCGGATCGCGTCGCGCAGCCGGTCGTCGAGCCCGGAGAACGGCTCGTCCATCAACAGGATCGGCGGCCGCGGCGCCAGCGCGCGCGCCAGCGCCACGCGCTGCTGCTCGCCGCCCGAGATCTGGTGCGGGTATTTGTCGCCGTGCCGCGCCAGCCCGACGCGGTCGAGCAGCGCGCGGGCCCGCTCGGCGCGCGCAGGCCCGGGACCGGTCAATCCGAAGGCCACGTTCTCGGCGACCCGCAGATGCGGGAACAGCGCGAAGTCCTGGAACATCAGCCCGATCGACCGTCGCTCGGGCGGCGCGTGGAAATCCGGGCCCGAGACCACCTTGCCGTTCACCGAAACCGTGCCGGCGGTCTGGCGGTCGACGCCGGCCGCGATGCGCAGCAGCGTCGACTTGCCGCAGCCGGACGGGCCGAGCAGGCACGTGACCGCGCCGGCCCCGAGTTCCAGCGTGACGTCCTCGATCGCGGTCATGCCGTCGTAGACGCGGCGGATGCCGGCGAGCGCAAGCCGCGGGGCGACGGGCGCCGGCGCGTTGGACGTCGTCATGCCGCTCTGTTCTCGACTGATTTCATCGGGAAACGGCATAGCAGCCGACCAGCGCCGATGGCAAGTCCGCCAGCCGCTCGCCCGAAGCCCGCTGGAGCGGGCCCGGCTGCCCGCGCAGCCGCGCCCGGCGCGGCGTCCCCCCTCACAGCGTCTGGTTGGTCGCGCCGCCGTCGAGCAGGATGTTCTGGCCGACGATGAAACCGGCATGGATCGAGCACAGGAACGCGCAGGCCGCGCCGAACTCCTGAGGCGTGCCATAGCGCCCGGCCGGGATCGTCGCCTCGCGCCGCTTGCGCGCGTCCTCGACGCTGATCCCCTGCGCCTGGGACGCGCCGCGGTCCAGCGCGCCGCCGCGGTCGGTGTCGTGGATGCCGGGCAGCAGGTTGTTGATCGTGACGCCCTTCGGCGCGACCTGCCGGCTGGTTCCGGCGACGAAGCCGGTCAGCCCGGTCCGCGCCGCGTTCGACAGGCCGAGCTGCGCGATCGGCGCCTTCACCGAGACCGAGGTGATGTTGACCACCCGGCCCCAGCCGCGCTCCATCATCGCCGGCAGCGCCGCCTGCATCAACGCGATCGGCGTCAGCATGTTCGCGTCCAGCGCGCGGATGAAGTCGTCGCGGCTCCAGTCCGACCACAGGCCCGGCGGCGGGCCGCCCGCGTTGGTGACCAGGATGTCGGGGTCCGGGCAGGCCGCCAGCACCGCCGCGCGTCCCTCGTCGCTCGTGATGTCGCCGGCCACCGCGGTGACGGACACGCCGAACCGCTCGCGCAGCGCCGCCGCGGTCTCCTCCAGCGCCTCGACCCCGCGCGCGTTGATCGTCAGATCCACGCCCGCCTCGGCCAGCGCCTCGGCGCAGCCGCGCCCCAGTCCCTTCGACGCCGCGCCGACGATCGCGCGCTTGCCCCTGATCCCCAGATCCATCTCATCCTCCATCCGGCATTCCTGTTGGCCCCCGCATAGCGCGTCGCGGCGGCGAGGGCAAAGCGGCGCGGCCCGACCGGCGGCGCGTGACCATGCGCGGATGAGCGACGTCTCCGCGCTGATGATCCTGCCGGCCTCTGGAGATCGCCTCCCGATCGACGGGGTCCTCGTTTCTTCGAGGTCGAGCGCCGCGGGCGGCAGAAAGCGGCGGCAAGGCTCCGACGTGAGCAGGAGAGACTATGCGAACTCTGGACGCTCTGGTGCGATGTTTGCCCGGCGCGCGCCATGCCGCAAACCGGGTGTCCGCCGACATGAATGGCCGACGCGGCTGGGCCGTGCCGCGCGATGACCATTCGTCCGCCGGATTTGCGGTCAAGATCAGGCCGCGCGCCGTCGCAAGAAGAGACTGCCGTTGCGCGGGCTCGCTTCGGTTGGCCATAATCGCGAGACCGTTCCCGGCGTCGAGGCTTACGGCGCCCCGGATCAAGGACCAGCAATAAAACGCGTCGTTGTCGCCGCAGCAGCCTCCCTCGCCGCCACGCACGCGCTGGCTCACCTCGACCCGGCCGGGCACGGCTCCTTCATGGCAGGCCTGTCGCATCCGGCATTCGGGCTCGACCACATCCTCGCCATGGTCGCGGTCGGGCTCTGGGCGGCCGTTCTTGGCGGGCGCGCGCTCTGGGCGCTGCCGGGCGCCTTCGTCGGGTTCATGGCGGCTGGGTTCAGCGCGGCGATCTGGGGCCTTCCGCTGCCGCTCGTCGAACCGATGATCCCCGTCTCGGTGTTTGCGATGGGCCTGGCGGTGGCGCTGAGCCTGCGCCTGCCGGTTGCGACGGCGGCGCTGCTGGCGCCTTGTTCGGCCTGTTCCACGGCCATGCCCATGGCAGCGAGCTGGGCGCGGCGGGCGCGCTTGCCTTCGCCGCCGGGTTTGCCCCATCCACTGCCGTCCTGCATGGCGCTGGCGTCGCCATCGCCATGGCGGCAAGAAAATCGGTCGCCGGCTCCGGATTCCTGCGAGGCCTCGGCTGGGCGACGGCGACCGGCGGTCTGTGGATCGCGCTCGGCGGCTGACCCACGGGCGGAGCCCCCCCGCTGCCGGCATTGCGAACCGAGACAGGGCGATGGTCGGGCAGGACCGGATGTCGCCATCTATGCCGACAAGGGCATCGAAAACGGCGCATGATCCCCGGATTGCGTCAGCGCAGAGGCGAATCGCGCATGTATGCCGCTGCAGGATCCGGCCGGATCCGGGCGGCGACGCCTCGAAGCGAGGCTACGCCCCGAATCGCCCACAACTCAATATATCATTTATTTTCAATAACTTAAGGCTGGTCCCATCGTGGGACCTCATCAGGTCGCCAGTTTCCGGCTCTGCTCGATGTAGATTTCGCGCAGCCGCAGGGCCACCGGGCCTGGGCGCCCGTCTCCGATCCTTTCGCCGTCGATCTCGATCACCGGCATGACGAACCCGGTCGCCGAGGTCGAGAACGCCTCCGCGGCGCCCCGCGCCTCCTCGGGGCTGAAGGCCCGCTCCTCGACCTTCATCTGCGCGCCCTTCGCATAGTCGATCACCGCCGCCCGCGTGATCCCGTGCAGGATCGCCGTCGACAGGTCCCGCGTCACGATCGTCCCGTCCCCGGTCACGATCCACGCGTTGTTCGACGTGCCCTCCGTGATCATCCCGGCCTCGACCATCCAGGCATCGTCCGCGCCCGCCGTTTTGGCCGCCATCTTGCACAGCGACGGCGCCAGCAACTGCACGGTCTTGATGTCCCGTCGCCCCCAGCGGATGTCGGGCACGGTCACCACTCTGATCCCCGTCGCCGCCGCCGGGCTCGACGCCAGCGCCTTGGCCTGGGTGAACAGCACCAGCGTCGGCGCCGCATCTTCAGGGAACGCGAAGTCCCGGTCCGCCGCCCCGCGCGTGACCTGCAGGTAGACCATCCCCTCGTCCAGCGCGTTGCGCGCGACAAGCTCGCGATGGATCGCCTCCAGCTCGGCCTCGGGGACCGGCATCTGCATCTGCAATTCTCCCAGAGACCTCTGCAGGCGCCTCACGTGCCCGGCGAAGTCGACCAGCTTGCCGCCAAGCACCGACGTGACCTCGTAAACCCCGTCTGCGAACAGAAAACCGCGATCGAATATGCTGACCTTCGCCTGCTCCTCGGGCACGTAGTCGCCGTTGACGTAGACGGTGCGACTCATGGTCACCCCCAAAGCTCGGGCGTCGCCGGATGCACGCCCCTGTCGTCGTAGACCAGTCCGTGCTCGCGGTCGCAGGCCAGCAGCAGCGGCCCGTCGAGGTCCACCACTGCCGCCCCCTGCCCGACCAGCACCGCGGGCGCCATCGCGAGCGACGATCCCACCATGCAGCCGACCATCACCTGCAGGCCCGCCACCCGCGCCGCGTCGCGCAGCGCCAGCGCCTCGGTCAGGCCGCCGGTCTTGTCGAGCTTGATGTTGACCATGTCGTACTTGCCCGCAAGGTCCGGCAGCGACGCCCGGTCGTGACAGCTCTCGTCGGCGCAGACCGGCAGCGGCCGCGGCATGTCGGCAAGCGCGCCGTCGTCGTCGGCCGGCAGAGGCTGCTCGACCATCGACACGCCGAGCCGGAGCAGCGCCGGCGCAAGCTGCGCATATTCGTCGGCGGACCAGCCCTCGTTCGCGTCGACGACGACCCGTGCGACGGGCGCGCCGGCGCGCACCGCCTCGAGACGGGCAATATCGCCCTCGCCGCCGAGCTTGACCTTCAGGAAAGGCCGATGCGCGTTCTCGGCAGCCTGCAGCCGCATGGCCTCGGGCTCATCGAGTGACAGCGTGTAGGCGGTGACCAAGGGACCAGGCTCGGGCAGCCCGGCCAGCGCCCAGGCCGGCCTTCCCGCCCGCTTCGCCTCCAGATCCCACAGCGCGCAGTCGACCGCGTTCCGCGCAGCTCCCGGCGGCAGCATCTGCTGCAGGGCGGCTCTGTCAAACGGCGCCGGCAAGCCTTCGATCTGCGCCGCCACGCTGTCCAGAGTCTCGCCATAGCGGGAATAAGGCACGCATTCACCGCGCCCGATCAGGCCGTCTTCCTCAATGGATACGGACAGAACTTGCGCCTCCGTCCGGGAGCCACGACTGATCGTGAAGACGCGCGCGAGCGGAAACACGTCGCGGGAGACGATCAGCTTCATTCCAGCGCGTCCACGAGCCGTTCGGCGCCCTCGCGGAACGGGTCGACGGTGGGGAGGCCCATCCGGCGCTCGACGTCCGCCAGCAGACCCAGCGCCGCGTCCTCGGCCATCGCGGCAGTATTGACCGAAACGCCGACCACGCGCACCGCCGGGTTCACGATGCGCGCCATCGTGAGCGAGAGATCGCGCAGCGCCTCGAGCGTCGGCAGCCGATGGTCCGGCAGGCCCCGCATATGCGCGCGGTTCGGCTCGTGGCACAGGATCAGCGCGTCGGGCTGCCCGCCGTGGATCAGCGCCAGCGTCACGCCGCTGAAGGACGCGTGGAACAGGCTGCCCTGACCCTCGATCAGATCCCAGTGATCCGGGTCATTGGCGGGCGTCAGCCATTCGATGCTGCCCGCCATGAAGTCGGCGACCACCGCATCGAGCGGCACGCCGTCTCCGGTGATCAGGATGCCCGTCTGTCCGGTCGCGCGGAAGGTCGCCTTCGCGCCCTGGGCGCGCATGACCTTCTCCATCGCGAGCGCCGTGTACATCTTGCCAACCGAGCAGTCCGTCCCGACAGCGAGGCAGCGCCTGCCCGCGCGCCGCTTGCCGTCCGCGATCGGATAGCGCCGATCGGGCACGCGCACGTCATGCAGCTTCTTGCCATGGGCCATCGCGGCGGCGACCAGTTCCGGCTCGTCGCGCAGGAGGTTGTGCAGACCGGAGGCGAGATCCATTCCCCGCGACAGCGCGTGCGTAAGGACCGAGATCCAGGCCGGAGAGATCACGCCGCCGCGGTTGGCGACGCCGACCACCAACGTCCGGGCGCCGGCGGCGACCGCCTCGTCGATGGTAAGGTCGGGCAGGCCCATGTCGGCTTGGCAGCCCTCCATCCGATACTGGCCGATGGCGGCGTCCGGGCGCCAGTCCCGTATGCCCTGCGCGACCTTGGCCGCCAGCGGGTCGGGCGCATCTGCGAGAAACAGCAGGTAGGGCGTCTCGATCATCGCAGGCTCCCGGAGTGGACCGGCGGGAGCCTACAAATCCTTCGGGTGGGACGCCAGCCCGCTCGTCGCGGGCGCAGCTCGGGTTGTCAGACGGCGTAGTCCGTTGGCGGATCGAGGCGGAATGGCGTGCGCCGCTTGAACGAGCAGCGCAGCAGGTCGCCCTCGGGCGCGGCCAGCACGATCAGGCATTCGGCGACGTGGCGCTCGCCGTCGAAGATGTCGGCGTAGCCGCGCAGCGTGGCGCTGTCGGGCGCCTCGATCAGGCAGCTGTCGCGGCCGAGCTCGAGGATCGGGATGCGCCGGGTCCCGGCAGCGAGGACGAGGCCGGGCCGCGCCAGCCTCCTGGCGGTCGACTCGGGATGAAGTATCTCGTGGCCCATGCTCAACCTCCTCGCACTGGGGGCCGGGCACGCCCGGCACATACTCAACACCCGTCCAGCAAGCCTGAGACGCGGCAGAAAGACAACGGAATTGGTTGATAGCCGTTAACGCGTTGGACGGCTTCCGGAACGGAAACAGTTAGGCCACAGGTTGGCGCTTTACGCGCTCGCTTCGGAGGCCATGTTGCGGGGAAAGAAGGAGGCGGCATGGGATTTCTTCTCAAGGGTCAGTGGCTCAACGATTTCGGACGGCTTTTCGTCAGATGATGGAAGCTTCAGGCGGGCCGACACCAGCTATCGCAATTGGGTGACGGCGGATGGATCGCCCGGCCCCAGCGGAGAAGGCGGCTTTCGCGCCGAGAGCGGCCGCTACCACCTCTACGTGTCGCTCGCCTGCCCATGGGCGCACAGGGCGTTGATATTGCGCGCGGTGAAGGGGCTGGACGCGCATGTCAGCGTCGACGTCGTCCACCCGATCATGCTGGAAGACGGCTGGACCTTCGGCACCGACTGGGAGGGGGCGACCGGGGACAGCTTGTTCGGCGAGCACTTCCTGCGCGACATCTACCTGCGTGCGGATCCGGACGCCTCGGGTCGGGTCACGGTGCCGGTCCTGTGGGACCGCGAGCGGGGCGTCGTCGTCTCGAACGAATCTTCCGAGATCATCCGGATGTTCAATTCCGCCTTCGACGGGATCGCCGGGGCTTCGAGCGACTATCGGCCCCCGGATCTGCGAGACGAGATCGAGGCCATCAACGGCCGCGTCTATCCGGGCCTTAACAATGGCGTCTACAGAGCCGGCTTCGCGACACGACAGGCCGCCTATCAGAAGGCCGTCAGCGAGGTCTTCGTCACGCTGGACTGGATGGAGGAGACGCTGGGCGAACGGCGTTGGCTGGCCGGCGACCGCCTGACCGAGGCGGACTGGCGCGCGGCCACGACCCTCTTCCGGTTCGATCAGGTCTATCACGGGCATTTCAAGTGCAACCGCCGCCGGCTGATCGACTATCGGAACCTATGGGCCTATGCGCGGGCGCTCTACCAACATCCCGGCGTATCCGAGACGGTGAACTTCGACCACATCACAAATCACTATTATCAGAGCCACAAGTCCTTGAATCCCAACGGGATAGTTCCGCTGGGCCCGGATCTGGACTGGACGGCGCCGCATGGGCGCTGACCTTAGGGTACTGAAGGGAGCGGCGACGCGGTCACCCCCCACTTCGTACGACGCCGCCGTCCGCCGCGCGACCGCTGGCTCGACCTGCGTAATGCTCGACAAGCGCGGCCATGTCCTCGGGCCGAAGCGGGGCGCGCAACAGACCGCGCGCGTTCGGGATCAACTCGAAGATGGCTCCGTCGGAAAAGAAGCCCCGCGCGGTCACGGCGATGATCGGCACATCCGGGTTTCGGTAGGTCGCAAAGTCCGCCACGGCGAGCGCCTCGGCCTCGGGCAGTTCCATGTCCAGCACCAGCGCATCGAACGGCTTTGCGCGCAGTTGGGCGTAAGCCTCGGGGCGGGACCCGGCGAGACTGCACGTCATTCCCTGACGAACCAAGAAGCCCGCCCATATGCGAGCGAGGTCCCGGTTGTGCTCAACGATCAGGACCTGCACATCCGCTCCATGGCGGCGGCGCGCGTTGCGCCCCGTTAATAGCCAAACTATACACGAACCTAGCGGCTATGGAAGCGAGCCGCTAGCCGACGCCTCTCCGACTCGGCTGACGGGTTCGGCCAGGGCGAACTCAACAGCGGGGAGGCTGACAGATGAACGCCGATATCGTCATTATCGATGGGGCAAGGACGGCCATCGGGACATTCGGAGGCAGCCTCTCGGCGGTGCCGCCGACTTCACTGGCGGCGCAAGTCTCTCGCGCCGCGCTTGAACGCTCCGGGGTAGAGCCCGGCCAGATCGGGCAGGTGATGTTCGGCCACGTGATCAACACGGAGCCGCGGGACATGTATCTTAGCCGGGTGGCGAGCGTGGAGGCGGGCGTATCCGAGGAGACGCCCGCGATGAACGTGAACCGGCTCTGCGGCTCGGGCGCGCAGGCGATCGCTTCGGCTGCGCAGACCTTGGCGATGGGCGATGCCGAATTCGCTCTGGCCGGAGGCGCCGAGTCGATGTCGCGCGCTCCTTACGCCCTCAACGGCGCGCGCTGGGGCCAGAAGATGGGCGACACGAGCGGGGTCGACATGATGGTCGGCGCGCTGACCTGCCCATTCGGGACCGGGCATATGGGCGTAACGGCAGAGAACGTCGCTGCCGAGCATCAGATCAGCCGCGCGGATCAGGACGCCTTCGCCCAGGAGAGCCAGGAGCGAACGCGGACCGCCATTGCGGAAGGCAGGTTCGCGCGCGAGATCGTCCCGATCGAGGTGATGGTCAAGCGCGACAAGGTCGCGTTCGCAACCGATGAGCATCCGAAGGCAAGTACGCTGGAGTCGCTCGCCAAGTTGCGCCCCGCATTCCAGAAGGACGGCACGGTCACCGCGGGCAACGCCAGCGGCATCAACGACGGCGCCGCAGCCTTGGTGATGGCGACGGCGGGCGCCGCCGAAAGGGCAGGTCTAAAAGCGAAGGCTCGGCTGCTCGGCTACGCGACGGCCGGCGTTCCGCCGCGGGTCATGGGCATCGGGCCCGTGCCGGCAGTCCGTAAGCTGCTCGAACGAATCGGTCTGTCGGTGGAGGACTTCGACGTGATCGAATCGAACGAGGCCTTCGCGGCCCAAGCGATAGCGGTCAACCGGGGCCTGGGCCTGGACGCAGCCAAGGTTAACCCGAACGGAGGCGCGATCGCGCTGGGCCACCCTGTCGGCGCGACGGGCGCGATCCTGGCGGTAAAGGCGCTGTATGAGCTCGAGCGCATCGGTGGCAGGTACGGGCTGGTGACGATGTGCATCGGCGGCGGCCAAGGGATCGCTCTCGCGTTCGAGCGCCTGTAGGTCGGATGGCGAGCCGGCATACGCGATCCGCCGCCTCGCCGCGCGCGTTCGCCGCGCTAGGCCAAGCTCCATCCGCTGCCGCGCCTAGTCACGCCGAGCCACAAATGACATGACTTCCCGATCCATTGACGCCGAGCCGGCGCCCTACCCGGGCCGCTGGTTTGCCATGGCGATCCTGCTGATGGCGGGCTTCATGAACCTGATCGACGTGTCGATCGTCAACGTGGCGTTGCCAAGCATGCAAGGCGCGTTCGGCGCCAGCGACAGCGCGATCGAATGGGTCGTCGCCGCTTACATACTGGTCTTCGCACTCGGGTTGCTGCCGTTCGGCCGACTAGGCGACATCGTCGGGCGCCGCCGGATGTTCGTCGCGGGGATCACGGTCTTCACGATCGGCTCGACCTTCTGCGGCCTGGCTCCCGACATCAACTGGCTCGTGGCCGCGCGCGTGCTGCAAGGGATTGGCGGCGCAATGATGGTGCCGCAGACGCTGGCGATAACGCCGGCGCTGTTCCCGCCACACGAGCGCGGCAGGGCTTTCTCGTTGTTCGGCCTGACGGCCGGACTTGCGACGGTGACAGGCCCGGTGATCGGCGGACTGCTGATCCAGGCGGACATCTTCGGACTGGGCTGGCGACCAATCTTCCTCGTCAACATCCCGGTCGGCGTCGTCGCGATCCTGGCGGCCCGACGCTACCTTCCCGACCTGCCCGGCGGCGATGGTCTGCGCAACGACTTCGTCGGCATCGCTTTGGCGGCGGCGACCCTGCTTCTCGTCATCGTGCCGCTTGTCGAGGGCCGCCAGATCGGATGGCCATGGTGGTGCTTCACAATGATGGCGGCGTCCGTTCCGGCCGCGGCGCTGTTCGTCTTCTGGCAACGCCGACAGGGTGCGCGCGGCGCGCCGGAGCTGCTTCCGGCGCCCCTGATGGGCAACCGGAATTTCCTGATCGGCATGGCGATGGTGGCGCTGCTGTTTTCCGGCATCCCTGGCTTTTTTTTGGTGATGGCGTTGTTCTTGCAAACCGGCTACGGGCTGACGCCGCTGGAGTCCGGCCTGACCACGCTGCCGTTCTCGATCGGGGTCCTGACGATCTCGCTGATCTCCGCGCGCTTCGGCATCTTCTGGGCGCGACGACGCATCACGGCCGGCGGGCTGATGCTGGCGGCCGCGATGCTGTGGCTGCGCTGGGCGACGCTGACGACCGGTGACGCTGTCGCATGGTGGCACTTTGCCCCTGCGCTGCTGCTTGGCGGACTGGGGCTGGGCGTGGCGGTCGGCCCGCTTTTCCAGACCATCCTAGCCGGCGTTCCCCTGCGGGACGCAGGGTCCGGTTCGGGGGCGCTGCAGTCGCTGCAGCAGGTCGGCGCGGCGTTTGGCGTCGCCGTCATGGGACAGCTCTTCTTTGGCCGCCTTGCTTCGGCCACCGGGGCAGGCCTGGAGCCGAATGTCGCCTTCGCATCGGCCTTCGCGCTCGCGATGATCTACAACACGGTCGCCTTCGTGCTGGTCGCGGTGCTGGTGCGCCTGCTGCCGAAGCCGGGAGCCGCGCGCGAAGCCGCAGCCTCCTGACCGTCACGTTCCGGCCAGGATCCAGCGCGACGCCTTCTCCGCGATCATCAGCGTCGGCGCGTTGGTGTTGCCGCTGGTGATGGCCGGCATCGTGCCGGCATCCACGACGCGCAGTCCCTCGATGCATCCGCCGCGGCCGTCGCGCACGCGGCAATGAGGGTCCAGAACAGCGAACGCATCTTCATCGCGGCCCATCGCCGTGGTGCCGACCGGATGGAAGATGGTCGTAGCGATATCGCCGGCGAGCCGGGTAAGGTCGTCGTCACTGTCGTATTGGGCCCCCGGCTTCCACTCGACCGGATTGTAGCGGGCGAGCGGCGCCTGGGCGACGATGCCCCGCGTGACGCGAAGACTGTCGGCCGCGACCTTGCGGTCTTCGCGCGTTGCCAAGTAGTTGGGGGCGATGCGCGGAGCATCTTCCGCGCGCCCGCTCGCGATCTCGACGGAGCCGCGACTGGTCGGGTTCAAATTGCAGACGCTGGCGGTGAAGGCGTTGAAGTCGTGCAGCCCTTCGCCAAACGCCTCGAGACTGAGCGGTTGAACGTGAAACTCGATGTTGGCGTGATTGTGTCCGGACGAGGACCGGGTGAAGGCCCCAAGCTGGCTCGGAGCCATGCTCATCGGGCCGGATCGTTTCAGCGCGTATTCCAAAGCGATCCGGGCCTTGCGGTGCAAGCCACGGGACGAGACGTTCAAAGTCGTCGCACCCTCAATCTTGTAGACGCTGCGGATCTGCAGGTGGTCCTGAAGGTTCGCCCCGACCCCGGGCAGGTCGGCAAGCACCGGGATCTGATGCCGACGCAGCACTTCCGATGGTCCGATGCCGGAGATCTGCAGCAGCTTAGGGCTGTTGATTGCTCCGGCGCTCAGCACCACTGATTTGCGTGCGAACAGTTCGCGGGCGTCCGAAGAACCGCGCAGGAGCACACCGCGGCACGCGAGGCCGCCATCCTCACGTCGCGTGAGAATCAGTCGCTCGACCTCCGCCAGCTTCCGGATCGTCAGGTTCGGCCGCGCCCTGACCGATCGGCCAAGGAAGGCGCGCACCGAGTTCCAGCGCCAGCCGCCGCGCTGCGTCACCTCGAAGTAGCCGACGCCTTCGTTGTCGCCATCGTTGAAGTCGTCCCGCATGGGAACCCCTGCCCTGACCGCAGCTTCGGCAAAGGCTTCGAGAATATCCCATTTCAAGCGCTGCTTCTCGACGCGGAGTTCGCCGGCGGCGCCGTGCAGCGCGCAAAAGCCGACGTCGGCATCGCCGGCGTCGCGCCGCCAGTGGTTCTCGTGCGCGATGAAGTCCGGCAGCGCGTTTTCCCAGGACCAAGCCGGTTCGCCGGTCAGCGCGGCCCAGTTGTCGTAGTCACGCGCCTGGCCGCGCATGTAGATCATGCCGTTGATTGAGGAGCACCCGCCCATGACCTTGCCGCGCGGATAGCGCAGGCGGCGCCCGTTCAGACCCGGATCCGCCTCGGTCGAGTAAAGCCAGTCGGTGCGCGGGTTGCCGATGCAGTACAGATAGCCGACCGGTATGTGAATCCACGCGTAGGCGTCTGAGCCCCCCGCTTCGAGAAGAAGCACTCGCCGGTTGGGGTCCGCGCTAAGCCGATTGGCGAGCAGGCACCCGGCCGTGCCGGCGCCGACGATGATATGGTCGAAATTCGTGTCCATACTCAATCTTGCAGCCGCGCCGACGTGATCTCAAGGGGCGGAAAGCGCTCGCGGCCGGCGTCTCGGGTTGATACGGTCTGCGGCCGGAGCACTTGGCGAGAGGCGCAGGATGGCGAACGGATTGTCGGGAAGATCGGCGATCGTGACGGGCGCAGCGCGCGGCATCGGGCTGGCCATTGCCCGCCGGTTGGTGCGGGCCGGCGCCGTGGTCATGATGGCCGATATCGACGAGCATCGCCTAGACGTCGAGGTCGAGGCGCTTGCCGAGGCCGGCTACGAGGGACGCCCCACGGCCTTCGTCGGGGATCTGCGGCAGAAGCTGGCGATGGCCAACCTGATGGCCGCGACGATGGATGCGCAAGAAGGGGTACATATCCTTGTCAACGCCTGCCGGTTGTTGACGCCCTCGTCGCCGCTGGATCCGGAAGAGGATCGGTTTGACGAAACCATGGCCCAGAACGTGACGGCGCTTCTGCGCCTGAGCCAGATCGTCGGGAAACGGATGATCGAGCTGGCCGACGATGAGGGGTCCGAGCGCGTAGACCGGGCGATCCTGAACATCTCGTCCGTTCATGCCCGGCGCGCGCCTCCGGAGCTGCTTGCCTATTCGGTGAGCTGTGCGGCGCTGGAGCAACTGACCCGCACCTTTGCCCTGGCGATGGCGCCGCACGGCGTCCGGGTAAATGCGCTCGCTGTCGGCGGCATTGCCGGACGTGCGCTGCAGCAGGCAGTGGACGGCGAGGAAGACCTGCAGGACGCTCTGAGTTCAGATGCGCCGCTTGGTCGAACCGGCGAGCGCAAGGAGGTCGCGGACGCAGCCCTTTTCATGGTCTCTCCCGCCGCAAGCTTCGTGCTCGGGCAGGTGCTTGACGTCGATGGTGGGCGGCTTCTGGCCGATATCACGATGGACCGTCTGCTCGGGGCGCAGAACGATCCGTCCTGAAGCACGCACCATCGAAACAGCCCGTGCCTTGATCAGAGACCCGACGGCTCCGAGAGCTTGTATCGTCTGGAGCGGCGGCTCAGTCCTCGTCTTCTTCCTCGCGCAGCGAGAACAGGCTTTCGGCCTCGGCGCGGGCGCCTTCACGCGACGGACGCTCTTCATTGCGCGAGCCGGCGCCCAAGGTGAAGTTCTCAAGCCCCGACACGCTCGACGGCAGACGGGTTTCCGATTCCATAGCCAGCGATTGCTCGGTCGAGACGAGCTTCATGCGTTCGTCATCAGTCATGACGATGCCCTGCTGCCCGGCCTTGGCGACCGCCTTGGCCACCGCCGCGTCGAGTTCGGACTGCCTGCACATGCCGAGCGCCACGGGATCCACCGGCGAGATGTTGGCGATGTTCCAGTGGCTGCGCTCACGGATCGACTGGATCGTCGGCTTGGTGGTGCCGACGAGCTTCGAGATCGCTCCATCCGACAACTCGGGGTGGAACTTCACCAGCCAGGCGATCGCCGCCGGCCGCTCCTGCCGCTTGCTGAGCGGCGTGTACCGCGGCCCCTTGCGCCGGGTCTCGCCTTCCGCGGCCGGGTTCTTCATCAGCCGCAGGTCGGACTTCGGATCCGCCTCGCAGCGCCTGATTTCTGCGGCGGTCAGCTGGCGATTGGCGATCGGATCGAAGCCCTTGATGCCCTGCGCCACCTCGCCGTCGGCGATCCCGTTCACCTCAAGCTCGTGCAGACCGCAGAACCCCGCGATCTGTCGGAAAGTCAGCGTGGTGTTATCGACCAGCCAGACCGCAGTGGCCTTCTGCATCAGTGGAAGCGACATGTGCCTGATCCCCATTTCGAACGATCCCCGAGGTGAAAACTCGGGTGCGCCGGGGCGCGAAGATCGGTTTTCGCGGGGAGTATGCTGGTCTATATAGGAGCCGCGCCCGAAATGATAAAGAGGCAATCGAGCATGTCGGTGACGCTCCGAAGAAGCTGCGCAGCCCGTCTTCTGGCGTCGCTGTCGCTGTTGATCCTGACCATGGCTCGACCTGCAGCTGCTTTCGACTATTATCTGCTCGCGCTGTCCTGGTCGCCAAGCTGGTGCGCGAGCGAAGGGAGCGATGGAGATGCCGAGCAATGCTCGCCTGAGCGGGATCTCGGCTTCATGATGCACGGACTCTGGCCACAGAACGAGGATGGCTGGCCCGAGAACTGTAACAGCAGCTTTCGCGACCCGTCCCGCGCGCTGACCGCAGCCATGGCCGACGTCATGGGTTCAGGAGGGCTGGCCTGGCATCAGTGGAAGAAGCACGGGCGCTGCTCCGGGCTCTCCCCGGAAGATTACTTTGCGCTGTCGCGCCTTGCGTTTCAGTTGATGACCTTGCCGGACCTCGCCGAGCGCATGTCCGGCGATGCGGTCGAGGCGGCCTTTGTGGCCGCAAATGACGGCACGCCGGCAGACGGCATCGTCGCAACCTGCCGCGACGGCCTGCTGCGCGAGGTTCGCATCTGCCTGACCCGCGAACTGGCGCCGCGCGGCTGCGGCGCCGACGTGCTGCGCTCGGCTTGTCGCGCCGGCGATGTCTTCCTGCCTTCTCCCCCATGAAACGGCTGCACCTGCTGGCGGGCGAGCTGCTGATTCGCGCAAACCAGATGTTCCGCATTCCGCTGACCCTCGGCGTCCGGCTTGTGGCCGTCGACTTCGCGGACCGGATTTTTCTGGTTCGGCATTCTTACGTTCCGGGTTGGCATCTTCCCGGAGGAGCCGTCGATCCCGACGAGACGGCGCGCGAAGCGGCGGTCCGGGAAGCGGACGAAGAAGGCGGCCTGGTCTTCGACGCGCCGCCCGCGCTGTTTCACCTGTACTTCAATGGCAGTTCCGGCCGGCGCGATCACGTGGCGTTGTTCGTCGCCCGAAATGTCCGGATCCGTCAGGCACAGCCGAGAGCCGGCCTCGAGATCCGAGAGGCCCGCTTCTTCACGCTTGATGCTCTGCCCGAAACCACGACCGACCCAACGCGCAGGCGAATTGCGGAGACATTGGGCGAGGCTCCGCCCTCCGATCTTTGGTAGTTCCGTTCGGCGGTCCCTCGGAGCCCGATCCGAGCAGGCGCCGCCTCTGCCGCCGGGCTTCGAGAATCTGCCGAACGTCGGCGCTCAGATCAGCGACAGCACGATCTTGCCGGTGTGGGACGAACTCTCCATCCGCGCATGCGCCGCAGCGGCCTCCTCTAGTGGGAAAGTGCGATCGATGACGGGCGCGATCCGCCCCGAAGCAAGCAGCGGCCAGACCTCGGCCTCGAGGGCAGCGGCGATTCCGGCCTTGGCCTCGACGGATCGGGGGCGCAGCGTGGAGCCGGTGATCGTGACGCGCTTGGTCATGACCTCCGCAAAATTAAGTTCCGCGAGCGGGCCGCCGAGAAAGGCGATCATCGCCAGCCGCCCCTCGTGCGCCAGCGCGCGCACGTCGCGCGACAAGTACTCGCCGCCGACCATGTCGAGGATGACGTCGAGCCCGCGACCGCCGGTTGCCTCCAGCGTCACGGCGACGAAATCCTCTTCCCGGTAATTGATCGCCCTTTCGGCTCCCAGCGTCTCGCATGCCGCGCATTTCTCGGCCGATCCGGCAGTGGCGAAGACGCGTGCGCCACGAGCGCTCGCAAGCTGGATCGCCGTCGTTCCGATCCCGGACGACCCTCCATGCACGAGAAAGCATTCGCCAGCCTTCAACCCGGCGCGCTCGAACACGTTGGTCCAGACGGTGAAAAACGTCTCGCACAGCGCCGCGGCCTCGATCACCGAAAGGTCCCCCGGGATCGGCAACGCATGGTCGCCAGGCGTGACGGCATATTCCGCGTAGCCGCCGCCCGGCAGCAGCGCGCAGACCGCGTCGCCAGGTCGCCAGCGGTTTGGGCCCGGTCCGATGGCGACGACCTCGCCCGCCGCCTCGAGGCCGGGCAGGTCGGATGCGCCCGGCGGCGGCGGGTAGGCGCCGGCCCGCTGAAGCGCGTCCGGCCGGTTCACGCCGGCTGCCTGCACGCGTATCATAATCTCGCCGACGCCGGGCCTCGGCGCCGGGCGAACTGCCGGTCGCAGAACCTCGGGACCGCCGGGCGCGGAGATTTCGACGACGCGCATTTCCTCCGGCAGATCGCGTGCTAGGTTCACGCCGCCTGCCGGGCTTGGTGCGCAAAGTCCCAGTAGAGCGCGCGAGCCCGCGTGGCAACGCAGGTCGAGGGGAGATCGCGATCTTCGAAGCGGGTTACAGGCATGACCTTGTTCGCATTCCCGGTCGTGAAGATCTCGTCGGCCTGCGCGAAATCCGCGACAGAAAGCGTCGTTTCCAACACCTCCACTCCATCTGCGCGCAGGAGAGTGATCACCCGTGCTCGCGTGATGCCGGCAAGGAACATGCCGTTCGGAACCGGCGTAAAGGCCACGCCGTCCCGAACTACAAACACATTGGTCATTGCCGTCTCCGCTACATGATCGTTGACGTCGAGAGACAGCGCGTTGTGAAAACCCCGCCGACGCGCCTCCGCCACGATGCGTCCGTTGTTCGCGTAGAGGCAGCCGGCTTTGGCTTCGGTAATCGCCATATCGGGTCGTGGACGACGATAAGGCGACACCGTCAATGTCGCAGGCCCGCCCGGCGCGGTCATCGGGATGTCCTCGATGCAGACGACGAAGGCTGTCGAATCAGGCAAGGGATCGACATAGGAAGACGAACATCCCTGCGACCACATCATTGGCCGGAGGTAGAGCTGCGCCCCGACAGGGTAGCGACGCAGTCCCTCACGCACGATCGCCTCGACCTCGTCGGCGTCCACGGGCGGCGTCAGACCCATCGCCTGCGCCGACCGGATGATCCGCGCGCAGTGCAGATCGAGATCCGGCGTCACCCCCTCAAATGCCCGGGCGCCGTCGAACACCATCGTACCCTGCCAGGCGCCGTGGTCGGCCGCGCGTATGACCGCACGGTCGCCGTCATGCCAGCGCCCGTCCACCCATGTCGAAATCGTGTTGCCGAGCGCCATCCGTACCCCGTTAGCTGCCGTATTTTGCCTCAGTCGCCGCGGCGCCGGCGGCCGGGCAACCCGGAGGAGGCAGTATCATCGGGCGCCCGGACCCGGTCAAGCAGACGCTGCGGTCCCTTCAGGATTGCCGCCGCCAGCCGGTTGTCGGCAATTCTCGCTTTCACCTCTTCGAATTGCATCACGTTATCGATCCGCCGATGGACGAACTCGCGCGTCCGGTTGAGATTTGGGCTTTCGTCGCCGAGCCAGTAGAGGAGACAGGATGACCAGACCGCAGACAGTGTCGTGCGCTTAGAGTACCAGTTGTAGTCGCGGCTCGTGTCGCCCAACGCGTTCCAGATCGTATCGGACGTGCGCCAGATTGCGCGAGCCCCATCGACGGCATGGGTCGGCAAAGCAAAAAGCGAAACCGCCCGGCGAACGGCCTCTCGATCCTGCGAGATCAACTCCAGTCTGAGGGTGATCGCGTGGGCGACACGATCGCGAAAGCGCAGCCCCGAAAGGTCGGCCGCGCCCAGTTGCTCCGCGAGCTCGCTGTCCTTCAGGTCATGATAGGCGAGGGCAAGATCAACGCCGCCGCGCGGGAACGCGATACGCGACAGGCCCGGATCCACGCCCGCCTCTGCGACCGCTCGAGCCAGCGTGCGATCCGTCCAGCCGTCGAAGGCGACATGAGGCACTGCCGAGCGGACAACGGCGTTGCGGAGATCCTCGATGCGGTCCTCATCTTCCAGCGCTGCGTTCATCTGTGTCATCTGGCGCGCACTCCCTCGGATTGGGCAGCCCCTCAAGGTGGACAGGGCCATTCCACTTCGCTATATAGCGCCCTCCTGCAGATTTCGAAACGCTAGACTGGAAGGTGGTGACTACCCGTGCAGGTGATGGTTCGTGACAACAACGTCGATCAGGCTCTGCGTGCTCTGAAGAAGAAGCTGCAGCGCGAAGGCGTGTTTCGCGAGATGAAGCTGAAGCAGCATTTCGAGAAACCCTCCGTGAAAAAGGCGCGCGAGCGCGCCGAGGCTGTGCGCCGTGCGCGCAAGCTGGCGCGCAAGAAGCTCCAGCGCGAAGGCGCGCTCTGAGGAACTGATCGGCCGAGAGGTCGGCCAGGAGCGAGGCGACGCCCGATCCAGCATGAACCCCCGGGGAAACCCGCGGGGTTTTTTGCGTTTTCAGTTGAGCTTGGGAAGAGCCGCCGCTTTATTCAGGGAAGCGCCGCACTTGCATCCAAAAAAGAATTTCATTCACAGCGTTAAAGAAGAAGTAAATGTCAAATAGGTTCACTCGGTGGTCCAGGACTTGCCTCAGGAGACGACCTGCTCGACGGCCGCGGCCCCCTTGGGGGGCTGATCATGTCGGGCGGCAAGGGCAATGAATCCTATCTGGACTTCTATAAGAACGGCAACGACGGCGACCACATTCTTGAGGAACCGGGCGAAGGCCACGACGTCATTTGACCTGCTGTGATTCGACACGCCGCCTTTTTATTCGCTTGAACTGCAGCTATCCTTCGGAAAAACGGGCAGGAGAAAAGGCAACGTGCGGATCATCGGGATCGGAGTGATTCTGTTGGCAGGGCTGATCAGCGGCTGCGGCGCCGGTGCGGATGCGCCAGTCAGCGCCGCACCGCCGCTGGCGCGCACCGCACCGGACGTGCAGTTCGCCAGCTTTGCGGCGTGGAAGCAGGACTTCCGCGGCAGAGCGATCGCCTCCGGCATCCGACCTCAGGTTTTCGACACGGCCCTGTCCGGCGTCGGCATCAATCCGGAGGTCGAACGCCTCGACGGACAGCAGGCCGAGTTCACCAAGCCGCTCTGGGCATATCTCGACGGCGCCGCCTCGGCCGACAGGGTCGGCACAGGCCGCGCCAAGCGGAGCCAGCTTGCGCCGACGCTTACAGCGATCGAAGATCGCTATGGCGTCGACCAGCAGGTGGTGCTGGCGATCTGGGGCATGGAAACCAACTACGGCAGCTATCGCGGCTCGATACCCGTGGTCGAAAGCCTGGCCACGCTATCTTACGAAGGCCGCCGACGCGCCTGGGCCGAAGAGGAGCTGCTTGGCGCGCTTCGGATATTGCAGGCCGGCGACGCGACGCCGCAGCAGATGGTCGGGTCCTGGGCTGGCGCGATGGGGCATACCCAGTTTATCCCCAGCTCGTACCTGGAACACGCGGTGGACTTCGATGGCGACGGGCGGCGCGATGTTTGGGGCACCGATCCGACCGACGCGCTGGCCTCGACCGCGAACTACCTGCGCGCGAATGGATGGCGGCGCGGCCAGCCTTGGGGCGTAGAGGTGCGGCTGCCGGCGGGCTTTGACTTCGCCGCCGCCGACCAGTCCAACCGCCAACCGGTCGGCTACTGGCGCAGCCGCGGCGTCACCACCGTCGCAGGGGCGGCCCTGCCAGACCATGGAACGGCCGCGGTGATCGCCCCCGCCGGCGCGAATGGTCCGGCCTTTGCACTTTACGAAAACTTCTTTGTAATCAAGACCTACAACAACGCCACCTCCTACACGATCGGAGTTGCCCATCTCGGCGACAGGATCATGGGCGGCGGGCCGATCCAGCGTCCCTGGCCCCGGCACGAGCGGGAATTGTCACGCTCGGAGAAGGTCGAGATGCAGGAACGTCTGATGGCTAGGGGCTACGACACCGGCAAGACGGATGGCATTGTCGGCCCGGACACGATCCGGGCTATCCGGCAGTACCAGGCCGCGCAGGGCTTGGTCCCGGACGGCTTCGCCAATGCCGCATTGCTTGCGAAGTTGCGATCCTGAGCTAGGCAGCCCGGAGGGGCGGATTGCAGTGGCGAGCTTGGAACGTGCCGGGTACTGTCGGCTGACCTGGGAGACGGCCAGATCTTCGTAACGGCAATGCAAAGTTGCGCGCACGGAACTACTTAGCGCCATCGAGAAGCCCATTTGCTCTCCGGTCCGGAACCCGAGAGACGGTCCGTTCCGGGAGATGACGCGGCGCCAGGTCCCGCGCCCCTCAGCGGCCCCACGCGTCGGCGCCCATCTCGGCGAGGCGCGAGACGGTGCGCGCGAATTCGAACGCGCCAGGTCCCTCTGGGTAGAGGCTGGCCGGTGCGGCCTCGGCCGAAGCGATCAGGCGGACCCTGGCTTCGTAGAGCGCGTCGACCAGCGTCACGAAGCGCTTGGCCTCGTTAGCCCGCGATCGCGCCAGGACCGGAATGTCCGACAGGATCAACACGTCAACCGCCTCTGCGATCGCGAGGTAATCGGCTGGTCCGAGCGGCCGGCCGCACAGATCGGCAAATCGAGCGCGGGCCACGCCGTCGCGAAACTCGGGCAAAACGACCGCGCGCCCCTGCACGTCCAGCCGGAGCGCGCTGCCACGTCCGCCTGCCAGCGCCGCCCAGTCGGCGTCGATCGCCATCTGCGTCTCGGGTCCCAGCGGCATGTGCCAGGCCGTTGCTTCCCCCCCGCCGCCGTCGAAGCGGTGGTCGCGCCCGCCCGCCAGTTGGAGCACATCGAGCTGGTCCTTCAGCATCGCGATGAAGGGCAGAAACAGCTGCCGGTTCAGCCCCTTCTGGTAAAGTTCGTCGGGGGCTCGATTTGATGTCGTGACGATCACGACGCCACGCTCGAACAGGCGCTCGAACAGCCGGCCGACCAGCATCGCATCTGTGATGTCGGCGATCTGCATCTCGTCGAAGCAGAGCAGCGTGGCGTTGTCGGCGATCACATCGGCGACCGGCCGCACAGGATCGGTGATCCCGGATTTCCGCGCCTTGTGGATTCCGGCATGGACCTCCTGCATGAACGCATGAAAATGCACGCGGCGCTTGCGCTCGACCGGGGCGGTCCGATGGAAGATGTCCATCAGCATCGATTTGCCGCGGCCGACGTCGCCGTAGAGATAGAGGCCCGGAATTGCGCGCTCCTCGATCCGCTCGCGGCCCCAGCCGAAGATCCCGAGCCCTACGCGCTTCGGACGGGCCGGGTTGTAGTCCTTGAGCCGCATGAACAGCAGTTGCAGTTTCTCGACCGCCATGCGCTGGGCGGGATCGGCTTCAATCCGACCCTCGGCGACGAGCGCGCGGTAACTGGCCATCGGCCCTTCGGCGACCCGCACGCCGCTCATGAAGCGAGCGCCAGATAGACGCGGCGATTCTGGCGGCCCTTCTTCTCGATCTTGCCGAGCACAAGCTGCCCGATCTCGCCGGTTGCACGCACATGTGTTCCGCCGCAGGGCTGCAGGTCAAGCGTGGCGTCTCCGGCGCCGATCCGGACAAGGCGCACCCGGCCCTGGCCGCGCGGGGCCGCGACCTTCATCGTCTTGACGAGATCCGGTCTGGCGGCGAGGTCGCCGTCGCTGATCCATTCTTCGGTGATCGGGAGATCGGCGGCGACATGAGCGTTGAGGGCCCATTCGACCCCGCCGAGATCCTCCGGCGGCTCCGGAATGTCGAAGTCGAGCCGGCTGCGCCCTTGCGCGATCTGCCCGCCGGTCACTGGCCAGGGCAGGACGACCGACAGCAGGTGCAGCGCGGAATGCATCCGCATCAGCCGATGCCGCCGGTCCCAGTCGAGGCGCATGCGCATCCGCGCGCCGAGCTTCGGGCGCGCCGCATGCGGTTCGAGTTGATGCAGGATCCGCGTTCGGTCCCCATCGGGATGGACGGTCCCGGTCACGGTCAGGGATGCGCCGGTCGCGTCCTCGAGCGTGCCGGAATCTCCCGGCTGCCCCCCGGACGATGCGTAAAAGACAGTGCGATCAAGCTCGACGCCGTCGGGGCCGACTGAAACCACCATCGCCTCAGCCTCGGCCGCGTAGGCGTCGCTTCGGAACAGGAACTCTGTCATTGCGTCCTCCGGCGGCAGCTGTAGCCGGTCGTCTGGCGGTGTTGAAGCCCATGCGGGTTTGCGGGCATTCGGAGGGGATGCTACCATTTCCGTCGTACAGGAAAGGAGGGCGCCGGATGCGCACCAGGATCTCGATCCTCGCTTGGGCGGCGCTGGCGGCTGCGGGGGCGGGGGCGGGCGCGGCGGCGCAGACGCTCGACGCGACGAGCACGTCCATGGGCACGGACGACTCGCGCGTCTTCGACGTCGGCCCGCAGCACGTCGCGGTGATGGCGCTGACCGAATACGAGCGCGTCGAGGCGCTGGACGCGTCGAGCCCGATGAACGGGCTGAGCGGTGCGTGCTTCGGGATGATCGACAGCGACGCGGGCGCGCTCAGCGGCGGCGGCTGGTGCGCGCTGGAGGATGAGGCCGGCGAAAGGGTAACGCTCCGCTGGACCGCAACGAGCCTGACCGAGACCTCGAACGGCGGTGACTGGGAGTTGACGGGCGGCTCGGGGAAGTGGGACGGCGCCACCGGCGGCGGGGAGTTCCAGTTCGTCACAGATCCGACGACGCGGCGTTTTTCGACGGACCTGACCGGAGAGATCACGCTGCGCTGAAACCGGCACGCCGGGGACGGTGACGCTGTTTCCGGTTCTGATGGGCGGCTCTGGCTGGCGCTGATCCGGATGCCGATCTGGGAGAAGCCTCTGGATCTGGAGGTTGGCCGAGTGGTCGGTCGCATCGTGCGACCCCTCCATTTATTCCTAACAATCAGCGGCTTAACTTTAATCATACATGCAATTTCAATCAGTATGACCAGAACGTGAATAGGGTCGCCGGAGCAGGATCGCTCCCAATCCCTGCCGAGGGCGCTTTTCGCGTTTGGGGATCGGACGCGCACGCGCTAATCCTGCGGAATACCCGCGGGGAGGATGTGCGCATGGACGACTCGACCGATCTCGCCGGGCACGAGGTCGCCGCCGACGAGACCGCGCTGCAGATCCTCAAGTTCATCGAACGCGGCATGCTGATCCTGGTCGGCGGGCTGACGGTGATCGCAGCCGGGCTGGAGTTGTGGGCGATCTGGGAGAACCGCGCGGTGACGCTGGCGGATATCCTGCTGATGTTCCTCTACACCGAGGTGATCGGGATGGTCGCCGTGTTCTACACGAGCCGGACGATCGTGGTCATCTACCCGATCTTCATCGCCATCACCGCGCTGGCGCGACTTATCGTGCTGCAGGGTAAGGACATGGATCCGCTGAACATCGTGTTCGAGGCGGCCTCGATCCTGATCCTCGCGCTCGCCGTGCTGCTGCTCGGGCGAAAGCGGACGGGCTGAGGAGCATCTCGGTCATCGGCGCGCGCGTCTTGACCGGACGCCGCGTTCGGAGTAGGGGCGGCTGGTTTCCGGAAGTGTGAACGCTTCCGGTCCCGCCCGAGGGCGCGGGATCGCCGCCGGTCAGCGCGTTGCGCCCACCGGCGCGTTTCGCGTTTTCGGATCGGGCGCGCGAGAAGGAAGGCCCATGTTCGAGAACCTGTCCGACCGGCTGTCCGGCGTCTTCGGCAAGCTGACCAAGGCCGGCGCGCTGAGCGACGAGGATGTCTCCATCGCGCTGCGCGAGGTCCGGGTCGCGCTGCTGGAGGCCGACGTGTCGCTGCCGGTGGCGCGGGATTTCGTCAAGGCGGTGACGGAGAAGGCCAAGGGCCAGGCTGTGACGAAGTCGGTCACGCCGGGCCAGCAGGTCGTCAAGATCGTCCATGACGAACTGGTCCGGGTGCTGGCCGGCGACCAGAAGGCCGAGGGCCTGAAGATCGACAACCCGCCCGCGCCGATCCTGATGGTCGGCCTGCAGGGCTCGGGCAAGACGACGACGACGGCGAAGCTCGCGAGGCGCCTGAAGGACCGCGAGGGCAAGCGCGTGCTGATGGCGAGCCTCGACACCCGCCGCCCGGCGGCGATGGAGCAGCTTGCCGTGCTCGGCATGCAGGTCGGGGTCGACGTGCTGCCGATCGTGCCGGGGCAGACGCCGGTGCAGATCGCCAACCGGGCGAAGCAGCAAGCGACGCTCGGCGGGTATGACGTCTTCATGCTCGACACCGCCGGCCGTCTGTCGATCGACGACGAGCTGATGGCCGAGGTCGCCGCGGTGCGCGACGCGACGAAGCCCCGCGAGACGCTGCTGGTCGTCGACGGCCTGACCGGCCAGGACGCGGTCGCGACGGCGGAGAACTTCGACGGCCGCATCGGCATCTCGGGCGTCGTGCTGACCCGGATGGACGGCGACGGCCGCGGCGGCGCGGCGCTTCAGCATGCGCGCGGTCACCGGCAAGCCGATCCGCTTCGTCGGCCTCGGCGAGAAGATGGACGCGCTCGAGGAGTTCCACCCGGAGCGCGTCGCGGGCCGCATCCTCGGCATGGGCGACATCGTCAGCCTCGTCGAGAAGGCGCAGGAGACGCTGGAGGCCGAGGCCGCCGAGCGGATGATGAAGCGGTTCCAGAAGGGTCAGTTCAACATGAACGACCTGAAGGGCCAGCTCGAGCAGATGATGAAGATGGGCGGCATGCAGGGCCTGATGGGCATGATGCCCGGCATGGCCAAGATGCAGAAGCAGATGGACGAGTCCGGCCTCGACGACAAGGTGCTGCGCCGCCAGATCGCGCTGATCGATTCGATGACGAAGAAGGAGCGCCGCAACCCGGAGCTGCTGCAGGCGAGCCGCAAGAAGCGCATCGCCGCCGGCGCCGGGCTCGAGGTGCAGGACCTGAACCGGCTCCTGAAGATGCACCGCCAGATGGCGGACGTGATGAAGAAGATGGGCGGCATGGGCAAGAAGGGCCTGCTGCGCGGCGGCCTCGGCGCGTTGCTGGGCAAGGGCGGCGGCGGGATGCCGGGCGGCATGCCCCCGATGCCGGGCAGCGGGCCTATGGGCGGGATGCCGGGCGGACTGCCGCCGGGCATGGCGCTGCCGCCGGGCCTGAGCGGGCTGGGCAAGAAGAAATGAGCGGGGCCGAAGATGTCCGTCGCGCGGCGGAGCTGCTGCGGGGCCACCGCGAATCCATCGACCGGCTCGACGCGATTCTGGTGTTCACGCTCGCGGAGCGGTTCAAGCACACGCAGGGCGTCGGCGAGTTGAAGGCGACGCATGGCCTGCCCCCGTCCGATCCGTCGCGCGAGGCGCAGCAGATCGAGCGGCTGGAGCGGCTGGCGGCGGAAGCCGATCTCGACCCTGGATTCGCCAAGAAATTCCTGAGCTTCATCATCTCCGAAGTGATCAGGCATCACGAGAGCCATCTCGAAACCAGCGCGCCCCGCAACGGGGCGAACCCACAGCCATGACAGGAGCATCCCAATGGCCATGAAGATCCGGCTCGCCCGCGGCGGGTCCAAGAAGCGTCCGTTCTACTCGATCGTCGCCGCCGAGAGCCGCTCGGCCCGCGACGGCCGCTTCCTCGAGAAGCTCGGCACCTACGACCCGCTGCTGCCGAAGGACAACGAGAACCGGGTGAAGATGGACCTCGAGCGCATCCGCCACTGGCTGAGCCAGGGCGCGCAGCCGACCGACCGCGTCGCGCGCATGCTCGAGGCCGCCGGCGAGATGCCGAAGAAGGCCCGCTCCAACCCGAAGTCCGCCGAGCCGGGCAAGGCCGCGATCGAGCGCGCCAAGGCCCGCGAGGAAAAGGCCGCCGCGGCGGCCGAGTAAGCCGGGATGGACCGGGCTCGCGTCGCGACGCTTTCGGCCGACGGCGCCGTGCCGCGCCTGCGGACCCGCTGGCTGGCGGCAGGGCCTCGGTCCCGGTCCGGCGAGGCAGCCGATGGCTGAGCCGGGTCCGGGCCTGATCTGCGTCGGCGCGATCGCCGGCGCCTGGGGCGTGCGCGGCGAGGCGCGGCTGAAGTCGTTCTGCGCCGACCCGGGCGCGATCGCGGGCTACGGTCCGCTGGTCGCTGAGGACGGCCGCAGCTTCGACGTGACGCTGGTCAAGCCGCTGCAGGGCGCCTTCGCGGCGCGGCTGAGCGGCGTGGCGACGCGCGAGGACGCCGAGGCGCTGAAGGGCACGCGGCTCTATGCGCCGCGCGACCGGCTGCCGCCGCTCGACGAGGACGAGTACTACCACGCCGACCTGATCGGCCTTGCGGTGCTGGACGCAGGCGGCGCGGCGCTCGGCCGCGTGAAGGCGGTGATGAACCACGGCGCGGGCGACATCCTCGAGATCGCCCGGCCGGGCCAGCCGGACCTGCTGCTGCCCTTCACCCGCGAGCTGGTCCCGAACGTCGACCTCGCGAGCGGGCGCGTCATCGTCGATCCGCCCGAGGAGGCCGGGGACAGCTGACCCCGGCACGCCATGACCCAAGCCTGGACCGCCCGCGTGCTGACGCTCTACCCGGAGATGTTCCCCGGACCGCTCGGCGTCTCGCTGACCGGGCGCGCGCTGGCAGACGGGCTGTGGCGCCTCGAGCCGATGCAGATCCGCGACGTCGCGACCGACCGGCACCGCACCGTCGACGACAGCCCGGCCGGCGGCGGCGCCGGCATGGTGATGCGCGCCGACATCGCCGCGGCGGCGCTTGACGCAGCCGACCCGGGGCTGGACCGCGCTGCCTGGCCGGCGCTCTACCTGACGCCGCGCGGCCGGCCGCTGACCCAGGCGCGCGTGCGCGGGCTGGCGGCGGGGCGCGGGCTGACGCTGCTCTGCGGCCGGTTCGAGGGCGTGGACGAGCGCGCGATCGAGGCGCGGGGGCTGGAGGAGGTCTCGCTTGGCGACTTCGTGATGACCGGCGGCGAGATCGCGGCGATGGCCTTGATCGACGCCTGCGTCCGGCTTATACCGCGCGTCCTGGGGAATGCCGAGTTGGCCGTGGAGGAGAGTTTCTCCGACGGCTTGATTGAGCACCCCCAGTATACACGCCCGACCGTATGGGAGGGTCGTGAGATACCCGAGGTTCTCCTCTCGGGGCATCACGGCCGGATCGCCGCATGGCGACGCTTTCAGGCGGAGAGGCTGACCAAGGAACGTCGTCCCGACCTCTGGCGGGCCCATCTGGCGAAAGCCCATGGCCCGGCGGGAGAAGCAGAGCTCTCGGACGCGCAGACCATCGCCGCGATAGGCGAGACCCAGAAGGACGACGACGCATGAACATGATCCAGCAGCTGGAGGCCGAGCAGATCGCGGCCCTGGCGAAAGACATCCCCGACTTCGCGCCCGGCGACACGGTGCGGGTCGGCTACAAGGTGACCGAGGGCACGCGCAGCCGCGTCCAGGCCTACGAGGGCGTCTGCATCGCCCGCAACAACGGCACGGGCATCGCCGCCAGCTTCACGGTGCGCAAGATCAGCTTCGGCGAGGGCGTCGAGCGCGTCTTCCCGCTGCACAGCCCGAACATCGATTCGATCACCGTGGTCCGCCGCGGCAAGGTCCGCCGCGCGAAGCTCTACTACCTGCGCGAGCGCCGCGGCAAATCGGCCCGCATCGTCGAGAAGACGAACTACCGCGCGCCGAAATCCGCCGAAGCCCAGGCCTGAGGAGCAGCGCCATGAAGAAGGATATCCACCCCGACTACCACTTCATCGAGGTGAAGCTGGTCGACGGCACGACCTACAAGACGCGCTCGACCTACGGCGCCGAGGACACGACGCTGTCGCTCGAGATCGACCCGTCGGTGCATCACGCCTGGGTCGGCGGCAGCCAGAAGCTGATGGACGCCGGCGGCCGCGTGTCGAAGTTCAAGAAGAAGTACGAGGGCCTCGGCTTCTGAGACCGACGGCGCGATGCCCGCGCCTCACGAACCGGCCGGCCGCCCTGCGGCCGGTCCCGCGTCCCGCTCCGCGGCGAAAAGACCGGAGATAAGGCCGCGCGGCCAGAACAGTGCCGGATGTTGATCGCTGCGGCGGTGCCAGATCAGCGAATATGCATAGTCCGCCACCGCCAGCGGCAGTTCGAAGACGACCGGATCGCCCACGTCCTCCGTTGCGACCGGGCGCGACGGCGCCGCCATGATCAGGTCCGAGCCCGCCAGCGCGGCGAGGTTGCTCGCAAAATTCGGCGGCACAACAGCGAGGCGCCGGACGCGGCCCTCAGCCTCCAGCGCCGCGTCCACCGGGCTCGCGCGCGGGTCGCGGAAAGTCACCTGCACATTCGGGAAGCCCAAGTAGTCATCCAGCGTCGGCCGCCCCTGCCCGGCCCGCACGGCGAGCGGATGTCGGGTATCGACCACCCCGACGAAGCGTTCGCGAAACAACTCCCGCGCCTCGAATGAGTCCTCGGGCGGAGTTGCGCCCCAGAAGGCGAGGCCGGTCTCGCCGGACTCAAGCCGCCCGAGGCTTTCCGCGCCACATGCTCGATCTCCAGCCGGGCCCCCGGCGCCTCGGCCCGCAGCCGCCGCACCAGCGCCGGCACGGCGACCATCATAGCGTAGTCGCTGGCGGCGATGCAGAAGCGCCGCTCGCTGCGCGCGGGGTCGAAGCCGGGCGGGCTCCAGCGCGCGACCGACCGCGTCGCACCGGACCGACCAGCGCCGCCGCGCGTGGCGTCAGGCTGAAACCGGCCCGCCCGCGCAAGAACAGAGGGTCGTCCAGCATCCGGCGCAGCCGACCCAGCGCGTGGCTCACCGCCGGCTGGCTCAGCGCCAGCCGGTCCGCGGCGCGCGTCACCGACCGCGTCTCCGCGCCCGCAGCAAAGACCACGAGCAGGTTCCGGTCGATCCGGCTGAAATTCATACGGTGCATGCAACACCTCCCATCCGTTCATTTGATCGAAGCGCCACTGCGGCGCAGGGCCGGCCGCGGACACCGCATCCGGCGGCAAACATGCAGCGTTTCCATCTCGACGACACCGCAATCATCCTGATCGACCAGCAGGTCGGCACCATCACCTGGGCGGCCACCACGCCGCTGGAGCTATTGCGGCGCAACGTGATCATCCTCGCCTCGTTCGCGAAGGGGACGGAAATCCCGGTCGTGCTGACCTCCAGCCAGGAGACAAACATCGACGTGCAGAGCCCGCTGATGCCCGAGCTGCAGGAGATCCTGCCCGATGCATACGCGGCGCGCGTGCCGGGCGACCAACCGGCGCAACCTCGTGATGGCCGGCGTCACCACCGACGTCTGTATGGTCGGCCCCGCGGTCAGCGCGCATGAGGAGGGCTACAACGTGCAGGTCGTCTGCGACGCCTGCGGCTCATCGAACCGGATCGCCGAGGAGATGTCCTGGCGGCGCATGGAACGCCGGTGTGCGGCTGACGAGCGCCAAACGCCGTGGTGGCCGAACTGGTCAACGACTGGGCGACCCCAGCGGGGGCGGTCGCCTTTCCGCTCCTGACCTGAGGCAGAGCCATGAAGGCGATCCGGATCCACGTCTTCGGCAACGCCTCGGTCCTGTCCTATGAGGGCGCCCCCGTCCCCGAACCCGGGCCGGACGAGGTTCTTGTCCGGGTGATCGCGAGCGCGGTGAACCCGATCGAGTGGAAGATTCGCTCCGGAGCCATGAAGCAGGCGCTGGGGCGCGATCTGCCGGTCACCCTCGGCTGGGACTGCGCGGGCGTGGTCGAGCGCGCCGCGCCCGAGACCGGCTTCGCGCCCGGAGATGCGGTGTATTCCTACCCCGCCTTCGGCGCGGGCGGCACGCATGCCGAATATGTTGCGATCCGGGCAGATCAGGTGGCGCGGAAACCCGCGACGGCCTCCTTCGCCGATGCCGCAGCCCTGCCGATGACCGGCGGGGCCGCCTGGCGATGCGTTGTCGCGGCGGGCGCGGTCTCCGAAGGACAGCGCGTCCTGATCCTCGGGGCCTCCGGCGGCGTCGGCACGCTTGCGATCCAGCTCGCCAAGGCGCGCGGCGCGCACGTCTTCGCCACCGCATCTGCCGCGGGCCTCGATCTCGTCGCCGCCCTCGGGGCCGACGTGGCCCTCGACCGCGCCACGCCCCTAGAGACCGTGGCGCGCGACCTCGACCTCGTAATCGACCTTGCGGGCGGCGAGACCCAGGCGCGGTCCTGGGACCTGCTGCACCCCGGCGGCCTGCTACTCTCGACGCCGCCGCCGCCGCCGCCGCCGCCGCCGCCGAAGCGGGCGCAGGCGGCCGGGGTGCGCGCAACCTTCGTCTTCACCCCGCCCAGCGGAGCGATCCTCACCGAACTCGCCGCCCTCGTCGATGCGATGAAGCTGCGCCCGGTCGTCGGGCTGGAACTGGCGCTCCGCAATGCCCGCCGCGCCCATGAGGCGGGCGAGGCCGGCCGCGTGCGCGGCAAGATCGTCCTCCACGTTGGCGCGCCCTGAGGGCCGCTTTCGCGAATCGATGCGACCGTCTACATCTGCCGGTCCGATCCCGGCAGGGATGCATCATTTTGATTCGACGGAAGCCGCATGGCACATGTCATCGTCATGGGAAACGAGAAGGGCGGATCGGGCAAGTCCACGACCGCGATGCACGTCATCACCGCGCTGGCCCGCGACGGTCGTCCCGTCGGCGCGATGGATCTGGACCTGCGCCAGAGAAGCCTGTTCCGCTACCTCGACAACCGCGCCGACTACATGCGCCGCCACGGCATCGACCTGCCGATCCCGCGCCGCATCGACCTGATCGCCAGCGATGCGGACAGCCGCGCGGGCGCCGAGGCCGAGGACCAGGCCCGCTTCGACGCGGCGATCGCGGACCTCGCATCGGACTGCGACTTCATCCTGATCGACTGCCCCGGCTCGCATACCGGCTTCTCGCGGATGGCCCATGCGATCGCCGACACGCTGATCACGCCGATGAACGACAGCCTCGTCGACTTCGACATGCTGGCGCGGCTCGACCCGTCGACCGGGCGGATCAAGGGCCCGTCAGTCTACTCGGAGATGGTCTGGAAGTCGCGCCAGGCGCGCGCGGCTACCGGCAAGCGGCAGATGGACTGGCTTGTGCTGCGCAACCGCATGGCCGCGCTCGACGCGCGAAACAAGCGCCGGGTCGGCGCGGCGCTGGACGAACTGGCGACGCGGATCGGCTTCCGGCTGACGCCCGGCTTTTCCGAGCGGGTGATCTTCCGCGAACTGTTCCTGTCGGGGCTGACGCTGCTCGACCTGCGCGACGCGGACCCGCAGGCGATGACGATGTCCAACATCGCCGCGCGGCAGGAAGTGCGCGAACTGATGCGCGCGCTGGCGCTGCCCGACGCCTGAGCCGCAGCGCGCGCATGGCAACCTCCGGTGTCGGGGAGTTGTCATGCGCCCCTTCCGCCGTTGCGAGAGAGGATTCCCCTCAGGGATCGACGTAGCCCTCGACCAGCGCCGCCGGCGCGGGACCGTCTTCGTCGGCCTCGAGGTAGAAGCGTCCGGTCACCGACGAGCGCGGCGGCACGTAGTCTACCGCCAGGCGTCGCGCCGGGGCCGCGCCCGGCCCGCCGAGCCGCAGCGCGACCACGACCGCGCTGGCCGCACGGCCGCCGTCGTTGCGCAGCGTGAAGTCCTGATGCGTGCGTCCCGCGGCGTCGGTCTCCGCCGCGCCGAGGGTCACGCGCAGGTCGGGCGGCCGCCCCGGCCCGTCGAGCGCCTCGGCCAGCAGCGCGCCGATCATCCAGAGCACGACCGCGCCCGCGATCGCCGCAGCGATCCATTCGATCCGTGCGGCCGCGCGCGGACTCACAGGATCAGCCGTGCAGCCGCGGCGCCGACCGCCGCCGGGAAGGCCAGCACGATCGTCGCCATCATCGCCGGCCCCGGCGCCATGCCGTCGAGCCGGCCGAAGGTCCAGAGCGCGTAGACGCTGATCGCGAGGCAGAGCCCGAAGCCCGGCAGCGTCACGCGCAGGAAGCGGCTCCATCCCGACGCCTGCACGGGCCGATCGACGCCGGGAAATCCGACCGCGTAGACGAAACCGTGCATGATCGCCAGCGACAGCGCGATCAGCGCCAGCGCATGGCCGGGGTGCATCATGTAGGAGATCAGGATCATCTCCTCGGTCGGCGCGACGTTGAGACTGAGGAAGAGCGCCCCGACCAGCATCAGGAACATCGCGCCGGCCCAGCCGCCGAGCGCGCGCCTATCGGCCGGGTCGGGCCCGTCCCCGTCGCCGGAGGTCTCGCCGAGCTGGCTGCGCGCCAGCAGCGCGCCCATCGCGGCCGGCACGCTCTGCAAGGCGACCCGGCCGAGCAGCGCGTCGGGCGAATCGCCTTCGCGCGACACGGCCAGCAGCGACAGCAGCCCGGCGCTGGTCAGGATCGCGACGCCGAGCGCCAGAAGCGCGTCGCGCAGGTCCTCGCGCCAGCCGAAGGTGGGCTCGAAGCCGATTCGGTGGGCGATGCCGACCAGCAGCGGCAGGCCGAGCAGGATAAGGAGCACCAGGCGCAGCCGGTCCATGCGCGCGCCGAACTCCCAGAGCTCCATCGTCATCAGCATCGGAAGGCCGAAGATCAGGGCCCCGGCGAAGGCCCGGCCGAGGCCTGCGGCCAGAGAGGCCGGCGCAGATGCCGGCGGCGTCCCGGCGCGGGAGGCCGGCATCGCGCCGCCGTCCCTGCCCGCGGGCTCAGATGCCGGGGGCCAGCGTCAGGCAGTCGCCGCCCAACGCCTTGCAGGCGCGCTCGGCGTCGGCCTGATCGAGCCCGACGAACTGGGCGCGGTAGAAGGTGACGCCCTGCACGCTGGCCGCCTCGATCCGGCGCAGGCCGCCGTTCAACTCGGGCAGGTCGCGCAGCGCCATCGTCAGCAGGTGTCGTTCGGCGTCGCCCTTGGAGCGGAAGGCGCCGAGCTGCACGCCCCAGGCGTGACCGCCGGTTCCGGCCCGGCCGCCATCGGCAATCGCCACTGCCTGGGCGACCTCGCGTCCCGGCGGCGGAGGCGGCGGCGAAACCGCGAAGGTCGAGGCGGACCCTGCCTCGTTCGCCGCGACGATCCGACCGGCGCCCGGACGCGGCGCCGGCCGCAGGATCCCGCCCGAACTGCTGGCGACGACCTGCTGGCCGGCGGCGAGGTCGGCGTTCACCGCAGCGATGGCGGTGGCGATGCTGGCGCTGGTGCGCGTCGCGTCCACGCTCATCCCCATGCCCATCCAGCGCGGCATCGGCCGGCCGCTGGTCGTCAGGGCCATGGGCGCGCGCGCCACGGTCGTCGTACGCGCGACGCCCGCTGTCGAGGGCTGAGGCGCCGCAGCGGCGACAGTCGCCGGCGCGCTGCCGCGCAGAGGCGCCGGGCGCACGATCTGCGCGCGCGCCGGCATCTTGTCGAAGCCGAGATCCATCAGCCGCGCCACCTCGGCGTTGCGCGAGGCCGAGGACTTGCCGCCGAACACCGCCACGATCACGCGCTCGTTGCCGCGCTGGGCCGACGAGACCAGGTTGAAGCCGGCGGCGCGCGTATAGCCGGTCTTGATACCGTCGGCGCCCGGGTAGGCGTCGAGCAGCCGCCGGTTCGTGTTCTGGACCGTCGCAATCCCGGCCGAGGTCGAGGTGCGGCCGAAGATGTTGTAGTACTGCGGAAAGTCGTAGAACAGCCTGCGGCCGATCTCGGCCATGTCGTGCGCGCTGGAGAAGTGGCCGCTGGCGGTCAGGCCATTGGCGTTCTTGAACTGGGTGTTCTGCAGCCCCATGGCGCGGGCGTACTGGTTCATCCTGTCGGCGAAGGCGGCCTGGTCGCCTGCGACGGCGTCGCCGAGCGCCGTCGCCGCGTCGTTGGCCGACTTGATCGCGGCGGCGCGGATCAGGTAGCGAAGTTCGATCTTCTGCCCGGCCTTCAATCCGAGTCGCGAAGGGGGCTGAGACGCGGCATTGGCGGAAACCGTCACCTTCTGGTCGAGAGACAGTCGCCCGCGGCGCACCTCGTCGAACACGATGTAGAGCGTCATCATCTTGGTGAGCGAGGCCGGATGCAGTCGCGTGTCGGCGTTGACGGTGTGGATTGCCTTGCCCGTGCGTGCGTCCATCACATAGGCGGCATATTCCTGAGCCTGCGCAAGAGCCGCCAGGAACATGAATGCGGACGCAAGCGCAAGCCCGCGAGCTGCGTTTCGGATCATCACTGCCTCCGGCGCGCGGGGCGCCTCGCCTCAGGGTTTACAGACGCTTGGCCGCATCTGCTTAATTTTCGGTAAAGCTAGCACGGGTTCCCATCGCAGAAAACATCTTTGTCACGATCTCGGGAATGCGCTCCGTCCGCAACCGATCGGCAACAACCGGCCGCAAAAGTAATGCCGCAGTGCAGCAGGCGGTATTGACGCAGTGCAGCATTTCTCCTATGTAGCGCTCACCGCGAACGCAAACCCCACCCGGATAGCCGAGGAGATCGAAATGCCAGCAACCCGCACGAAGTCCGCCACCGACGCCGGCGCCGGCGCCTATCAGGACGTGACCGCCAAGGTCGAGACGATGGTCGCCGACACGCAGAAGAACATGACCGAACAGTTCGAGAAGTTCTCGAAGGGCTTCGAGGGCATGACCGCCTTCAGCCAGGAGAATGTCGACGCGATGGTCAAGTCGTCCGAGATCGCCGCCAAGGCCGCCGAGGGCATCGGCTCCGAGGTTTCGGCCTACTCGAAGAAGGCCTTCGAGGACAGCGTCGCCGCCGCGCAGGATCTGGCCGCGGCCAAGACGATGACCGAGCTCTTCGAGAAGCAGACCGCGTTCGCGCAGGCCGCCTTCGAGGGCTACGTCGCCCAGACGACCAAGATGAACGAGATCCTGGTCGCAGCGACCAAGGACATCACCGCTCCGATCGGCGCCCGCTTCACCGCGGCCACCGAGAAGATGAAGAGCTTCTCTGCCTGATTGCAGGTCTCTGACGGAATCTGGAGGGGGGCCCGGCCCCCCTTTTGCATTTTCGACGGCAGCCTATATACGTCGGCGAATGGGCATTGCCCGCCGTCAGTCACTAACATAATTGAACCGCATGTCGGATCCAAAGTCGCCCGGAGACGAGTCCGGCATCCTCACCAAGACCCGGTCCAAGACCCAGCGTCCGCCGCTTTACAAGGTGATGCTGCTGAACGACGACTACACGCCGATGGAATTCGTCGTGCATGTGCTCGAGCGCTTCTTCGGCATCAACCACACCCAGGCGATCGAGATCATGCTGACCGTGCACCGCAAGGGGCTGGCCGTCGTCGGCGTCTTCTCGTTCGAGATCGCCGAGACCAAGGTCACCCAGGTCATGGACTACGCCCGCCGCAACCAGCACCCCCTGCAGTGCACGATGGAACGGGAATAGGGTGCGCGCGCCCGGATGATGACCCGCCCCGACCGCCTCGCAATCGCCTTCGAGACCGGCGCACTGACGCCGCCCGCGTCCGGCGACATCCTCGTGATCCGCGCCACGACGCCCGATCTCGCCGCAGCGCTGCCGGCCGAGCGCCTGGCCTACGAGCAGAGTTCGCGCCCCGAGCACGACATGCTGCAGGCGGCGGGCCTGCGCGTGGCCTCGCGCGCCGATGCGCCGGCGGCGATGGCGATCGTCACGCTGACCCGGCACCGGGCCGAGAACCTCGGCGCCATCGCCCGCGCGCTGGCGCTGCTGCCGGCCGGCGCGACGCTGGCGATCGACGGGGCCAAGACCGACGGCGTGGACAGCCTCGCCAAGCAGGTCGGCGCCGCGCTGCCGCTCGACGGCTCCTTCGCGAAGGCGCATGGCAAGGTCCTGTCGCTGACCCGGCCGGAGAGGCTGCCGCCGGTGGTCGCCGACTGGGCGCGCGCGGCCGAGCTGGCGCCCAACGCCGCCGGCTTCATGACCGCGCCCGGCATGTTCTCGGCCGACGGTCCCGATCCGGGCAGCCGGCGGCTGGCCGAGGCGATCGACGGCAAGCTGAAGGGCCGCGTCGCCGATCTCGGCGCCGGCTGGGGCTGGCTCGCGGCCGAGGCGCTGGCGCGCTGCCCCGCGATCACCGCGATCGACCTCTACGAGGCCGAGGCGCGCGCGCTCGACGCCGCCCGCGCCAACGTGCCGGACCCGCGCGCGACGTTCCACTGGGCCGACGTGCGCTTCCTTGGCAAGGTCGACCGGCCCTATGACGCGGCGATCGCCAATCCGCCCTTCCACGTCGGTCGCGCCGCCGAGCCCGATCTCGGCGCCGCCTTCATCGCCGCCGCCGCGCGGTTGCTGAAGCCCGCCGGCCGGCTCTGGCTGGTCGCGAACCGCCAGCTCCCCTACGAGGCTGCGGTCGAGCGGGCGTTCCAGCGCTGGGAAAAGGTCTCCGAGGACGCCTTCTTCAAGATTCTCCGCGCCGAGCGTCCGCGCAAGGCCTGACGCGGCCCTTGGCGCGTCGCGGCGGCCGTGACATTCTGGCCCGCCAAGCCGGAGGCGCTGCCGGATGTTCGACCCAGAGGCCGCCCGCGCCCGATTGCGGGAAAACCTGCGTATCGTCGCCGCGCTGGAGACCACGGTGACCTATCACCAGGCCGCCCGCGGCATCGACCTCGCGCCGCCGCACGTGATCCACTCGATCAGCCAGCTGCTCGAGGAGCTGATGGCCGAGGACGCGCACCGGAGCCATCCGTTCATCGCCGCCCTCGTCGTCAGCCGCGCGCGCAACGGCCTGCCCGCGCTCGGCTTCTTCGAGACGGCGGCGCGGCTCGGCCGCTTTTCCGGCGACCCGTTCGGCGACGAGGCGGTCGCCTTTCACGCCGCCGAACTCGCGATGGCGACGGCCTTCCACGCCGAGAGCCCGTAAGGCCGCCGGGCCCCGGCGGAGGCGCCGCCTCCGCCCGGCCGACGGGGGCTCGATGCCCCCGGAGGCCGGCCCCGGCCGGAACGGGCCGAGGCCGGTTGCCTGCACGCGCGCCGCGCTCTAGCTTCGGCGCCGAAGGAGAGCCCCGATGACCGACCCGTCGCGCTGACCGCAGACCTGATCCGCTGCCCCTCGGTCACGCCCGAGGAGGGCGGCGCGATCGCGCTGATCGAGGCCCGCCTCGCCGCGGCCGGGTTCCGGACGACGCGCTGCGACCGGGGCGGCATCGCCAATCTCTACGCGCGCTGGGGCGAGGGCGGGCCGGTCTTCGGCTTCAACGGCCATACCGACGTCGTGCCGCCGGGCGATGTCGCCGCGTGGCGCCATCCGCCCTTTGCCGGCGTGATCGAGGACGGCGTGCTGCATGGCCGAGGCGCGTCGGACATGAAGTCCGGCGTCGCCGCCTTCGTCGCCGCCGCGATCGACTTCGTGACCGAGACGCCGCCCGATACCGGCTCGATCGCGCTCTTGATCACCGGCGACGAGGAGGCCGACGCAACCGACGGCACCGTCGCGATCCTCGACTGGATGGAAGCGAACGGCGAGCGACTCGACCATTGTCTGGTCGGCGAGCCGACCTCGGCCGAGCGCACCGGCGACGCGATGAAGATCGGCCGCCGCGGCTCGCTGACCGCGCGCCTGCATGCCTACGGCGTCCAAGGCCATGCCGCCTATCCCGAGCGCGCGCGCAATCCGCTGCCGGGCCTCGTGCGCCTGCTCGACCGGCTGGCCGCGCGCAAGCTCGATGCGGGCACCGCGCATTTCGGCCCCTCGACGCTGGCGATCACGACGATCGACGTCGGCAACCCGGCGTCGAACGTGATCCCGGCCGAGGCGACGGCGACGGTCAACATCCGCTTCAACGACGCCCATACCGGCCAGTCGCTGTCGGACTGGATCGAGGAGGAAGCCGACATCGCCGCCAAGGCCTTCGGCGTCGGCATCGCTGCGCGCTTCGAGATCTCGGGCGAGAGCTTCGTCACCGAGCCGGGCCAGTTCACCGCGCTGGTCGCGGCGGCCAGCCTGGCCGAAACCGGCGTCACGCCGCAGTTCTCGACGACCGGCGGCACGTCGGATGCGCGCTTCGTCAAGAACCATTGTCCGGTGGTGGAGCTCGGTCTGCACGGTCCGACGATGCATCAGGTCGACGAGCGCGTCGCGGTCGCCGACATCGAACTGCTGGCGCGGGTCTATCGCCGCATCCTCGGCCGCTACTTCGGCGCCGCCTGAGCGCCGCGGAGGACGCCGCGATGGCCGAGGCGGCGATCTTCGATGACGGGCCGTTTCCCGCGCCGCCGGCGCGCTTCAACATGGCGGCGCACACGCTGTCGGCCGCGGAAAGGACGCCGGACAAGGTCGCGCTCGAGGTGCTGGCGGCGCCCGGCGTCGTCGCCGAGCGCTGGACCTACGGCGCGCTCGCGGACGCGATCCTGCGCAGCGCCGGCGGATTGCGCGCCGCCGGCCTGCGGCGCGGGGACCGCATCCTGCTCCGGCTCGGCAACAGCGTCGACTTCCCCGTGCTGTTCTTCGCGGCCAACGCGCTCGGCGCCGTGCCGGTCCCGACTTCGGCGTTGCTGACCTCGTCCGAGATCGCAGGCATCCTTGACGATCTGGAGCCAAGGCTGATCGCGCTGGGGCCGGGCCTCGATCTTCCCGCCCGGCCGGGCGCGCCGGTGCTCGGCCCGGCCGAGATCGCGGCGTTGCGCGATCACGACGACCCGGCCTGCTGCTGCGCGGCGACCACGCCCGACGATGCGGCCTACATCGTCTACACGTCCGGCGCGAGCGGGCGGCCGAAGGGCGTCGTCCATGCGCAGCGCGCCGCCTGGGCGCGGCGGATGATGTGGGAGGGCTGGTACGGCCTGACGCCGGAGGACCGCGTTCTGCATGCGGGCGCCTTCAACTGGACCTACACGCTCGGCGCCGGGCTGACCGACCCCTGGGCGATCGGAGCGACCGCGCTGATCTATGCCGGCGCGCCCGATCGCGCGGTGTGGCCGCGGCTGGCCGGGGCGCATCGCGCGACGCTGTTCGCCGCCGCGCCGGGCGTCTACCGCCAGATGCTCGACGCGGGCGTCGATCTGGCGGCGGGCTTCGCGCATCTGCGCCACGGGCTCAGCGCGGGCGAGGCGCTGCCGGCGGCGGTGCGCGACGCCTGGACCGCGGCGACCGGCAAGCCGATCCACGAGGCGCTCGGCATGACCGAGATCTCGACCTATGTCTCGTCGAGCCCCGATCGCCCGGCCGCGCCGGGACTGCGCGGGCTATCCGCAGCCGGGACGACGGGTCGCGGTGCTGGCCGAGGCGGAGGGCAGCGACGCGCCGGTCGCACGCGGCGACGCGGGGCTGCTCGCGGTCTCGCGCCGCGACCCCGGCCTGATGCTCGGCTATTGGCGCCGGCCGGAAGAGACCGCGGCCGCGTTTCGCGGCGCGTGGTTCGTCACCGGCGACCGCGCGGTCATGGAGTCCGACGGCGCGATCCGCTACCTCGGCCGCGCCGACGACCTGATCAACGCGGGCGGCTACCGGGTCAGCCCGCAGGAGGTCGAGACCGCGCTGGCGCGCCATCCCGGCGTCGCCGAGGCCGCCGTGGCCGCGCGCGAGGTCCGCCCGGGCGTCGAGGTCATCGCCGCGGTCTACGTGCCCTCGGACGGGCCGGTGCCGTACGAGGACCTGGCCGCCCATTGCGCGGGCCTGCTCGCGCGCTACAAATGCCCGAGGGTCTTCGAGGCGTGGGACGCCCTGCCCCGCAACGCAAACGGCAAGCTTATGCGGCGCGCGCTGGCCGCGCGGCCGGACCGGACGGAGGAGGAGACGCGATGACCGAGACCACCGACTGGCGCGAGAACGGGATCCGCATCGTGCGCGGGGGCGAGCTCGACTTCGACACGCCGCAGACGCCGGGCATGACGCGCGCCGCGGCGATCGACCGGGCGCGGGCCGGCGCGAACAAGCTCTGGGCCGGGACCGTGCGCGTCGAGCCGAACGCGAAGACCGGCGCCCATCATCACGGCGCGCTCGAGAGCATCATCTACGTCGTGTCGGGCCGGGCGCGGATGCGCTGGGGCGCGCGGCTGGAGTTCGTCGCCGAGGCCGAGGCCGGCGACTTCATCTACGTGCCGCCCTATGTCCCGCACCAGGAGATCAACGCGCTGACCGACCAGCCGCTGCAATGCGTGCTCGTGCGCAGCGACCAGGAGCCGGTCGTCGTCAACCTCGACATCGCGCCGGCCGAGGCGGTCGAGCACGTGGTCTGGACCGACCCCAACCATCCGAAGGGATCGCAGTGACCCGGCTCGACATCATCTCCGACCCGGTCTGCCCGTGGTGCTACATCGGCGCGCACAACCTGCTGCGCGCGACGGCCGGGCGCGACACGTTCGAGCTGAACTGGCGGCCCTACCAGCTGAACCCGGACATGCCGGCCGAGGGCATGGACCGGGCCGCGTACCTGGCGGCCAAGTTCGGCGGCGCCGAGCGGGCGGCCGAGATCTACGCCCGCGTCGAGGCGGCCGCCGCCGAGGCCGGGCTGAAGATCGATTTCACGGCGATCCCGCGCGCGCCGAACACGCTCGACGCGCACCGGCTGCTGCACTGGGCGCGGGTCGAGGGCGCGCAGACCCCGGTCGCGCTGCAGCTGTTCCGCCGCTACTTCGAGGCCGGCGAGGACATCTCGGACAGGGCGGTGCTGCGCGCCGCCGCCGAGGCGACGGGCATGGACGGGGCGGTGGTCGACCGGCTGCTTTCGGGAGATGTCGACCGCGCCGAGGTCCAAGCCGAGGCCGAGCAGGCGCGCGAGATGGGCGTGACCGGCGTGCCGACCTTCATCATCGGCGGCCGCTACGCGCTGAGCGGCGCACAGCCGCCGGAGACCTGGGTCAAGCTCGCCGACGAACTCGACGCCGCCGCGGCGGAGATGGCGCGCGGCTGAGCGGGCGCCGAGCCGGCAAAGGCGACGCATCGCGTCGCGCCGGTTCGTCGGCCGGAGCGCGTGAGCGCGCAGGCCGAGAGGGGATCAGCCAGAACTGTCGGTCTGTAATCCGCGCGCGCCTGCCCGGGCGGCGCGGAAACGCGCCTGCCCAGGGGCGGGCAGGCGCGCGCGGATTTGCCGACGGACAAATCCGCGAAGGCACTCGTCGTCGGCTTCAGGCGCTGGCCTTGGTCTTCTGCGGCGGCTTCGCCAGCATCGACAGGTCGCGCGCGACGCCGAAGGCGCCGACGAGGCGCTTGCGCGGGTCGGACCAGTCGCGGCGCACGACGATCTTGTTGTCCTTGACCTTGGCCGTGCCCTTCTGGTCGTGCAGGAACTGCACGAGGCCGGCCGGGTTCGCGAACTTGTCCATGTGGAACGCGACGGTGCCGCCCTTGGGGCCGCCATCGAGACGGGCGATGCCGGCGCGCTTGCAGAGCACCTTGATGCGGACGACCGTCATCAGCGTGTCGACCTCGGGCGGCAGCGGGCCGAAGCGGTCGATCAGCTCGGCCGCGAAGCCCTCCATCTCGACCTTCCGCTCCAGCGCCGACAGCCGGCGGTAGAGGCCGAGCCGCACGTCGAGGTCGGGCACGTAGGCCTCGGGGATCAGCACCGGCACGCCGAGGTTGATCTGCGGCGACCACTCGCCGTCGCCCTCGATCTCGATCTCGCCCGAGCGCAGCTTGGCGATCGCCTCCTGCAGCATCTCCTGGTAGAGTTCAAACCCGACCTCGCGGACCTGGCCCGACTGCTCCTCGCCGAGCAGGTTGCCGGCGCCGCGGATGTCGAGGTCCTGGCTCGCCAGCGTGAAGCCTGCGCCCAGACTGTCGAGCGCGCCCAGCACGCGCAGCCGCTTCTCGGCCTGCGGCGTCAGCTTCTTCCGCGGCTCGGTCATGAAGAACGCGTAGGCGCGCAGCTTGGAGCGCCCGACGCGGCCGCGGATCTGGTAGAGCTGCGCGAGGCCGAACATGTCGGCGCGGCTGACGATCAGCGTGTTCGCCGCCGGGATGTCGAGGCCGGATTCGATGATCGTCGTCGCGACCAGCACGTCGTACTTGCCGTCGTAGAACGCGTTCATCCGGTCGTCGAGCTCGGTCGCCGCCATCTGGCCATGCGCGACGACGAAGCTGACCTCGGGCACCTGCTCGCGCAGGTAGGCCTCGACCTCGGCCAGGTCCGAGATGCGCGGCACGACGTAGAACGCCTGCCCGCCGCGGTAGCGTTCGCGCAGCAGCGCCTCGCGCACGGTCAGCGGGTCGAACTCGCTGACATAGGTGCGGATCGACAGCCGGTCGACCGGCGGGGTCGCGATCAGGCTGAGCTCGCGCACCCCCGACAGCGCCATCTGCAGCGTGCGCGGGATCGGGGTCGCCGTCAGCGTCAGCACGTGCACGTCCGAGCGCAGCGCCTTCAGCCGCTCCTTGTGCGCGACGCCGAAATGCTGCTCCTCGTCGATGATCAGCAGGCCCAGGTTCGCGAAGCGCACGCTCTTGGCCAGCAGCGCATGGGTGCCGACGACGATCTCGACGTCGCCGCGCGCCAGCCCGTCGCGGGCCTCGGCCGCCTCCTTGGCCGAGACGAACCGCGACAGGTGGCGCACGCGCACCGGCAGGCCGCGGAACCGTTCGACGAAGTTCTTGTAGTGCTGGCGCGCCAGCAGCGTTGTCGGCGCGATCACCGCGACCTGCCCGCCCGACATCGCCGCGACGTAGGCCGCGCGCAGCGCGACCTCGGTCTTGCCGAAGCCGACGTCGCCGCAGACCAGCCGGTCCATCGGCTGGCCGCTTTCCATGTCGCCGAGCACGTCGGCGATCGCGTTCAGCTGGTCGTCGGTCTCGGCATAGGGGAAGCGCGCGCAGAACTCCTCCCACAGGTGATGCTCGGGCGGCGTCATGATCGCGCCCCGGCGCAGCGCCCGTTCGGCCGCCAGCCGGATCAGCCGGTCGGCCATGTCGCGGATGCGGGCCTTCAGCCGGGCCTTCTTCGCCTGCCAGGCCCCACCGCCGAGACGGTCGAGCAGGCCCTCGTCGTGGCCGTAGCGGCTGAGCAGCTCGATGTTCTCGACCGGCAGGTACAGCTTGTCGCCACCCGCGTATTCGAGGAACAGGCATTCGTGCGGCGCGCCCAGGGCGGCGATGGTCTCGAGCCCGCGGTAGCGGCCGATGCCGTGGTCGACATGCACGACGAGGTCGCCCGGCGTCAGGCCGGCGGCCTCGGTCAGGAAGTTCTCGGCCCGGCGGCGGCGGCGCGGCGCGCGGATCAGCCGGTCGCCGAGCACGTCCTGCTCGGAGATCACCGTCAGGCCATCGGCCTGGAAGCCGCGCTCGAGCGGCCAGACGGCGAGGTAGAGGCCGCGCTCGCCCTTGACCTGCGCGGCGCGGCTGATCTCGACGCCGTCGTCGACGCCGCTGTCGGACAGGAGGCCCTTCAGCCGCTCGCGGGCGCCGGCCGAGTAGCTGGCGATCACCACGGCGCCGCGCGCGCGCCGCGCGGTCACGTGCGCGGCCATCGCGTCGAAGAGGTTGACGTTCTCCTGCTGGCGCTCGGGCGCGAAGTCGCGGCCGATGCGCCCGCCCGCGTCGATGACGCCCGGGCCGAGCGGTTGCGGCAGCGCGGCGAGACGGTGCACGGGCCTGCCCTCGACGGCCGCGGCGAACGCGCTCGGGTCGAGGTAGAGCTCCCCCGGCGGACAGGGCTTGTAGACGGCGCCGAGCTTGCCCTTCGCGCCCAGCGCGATGCGGCGCGCGTCGTACTGCTCGCCGAGCGCGTCCCAGCGCGCCTGGTGCGCGGCGTCGAAGGCCTCGTCGAGCAGGACCGGCGCGCCTGGCAGATAGTCCATCAGCGTCTCGAGCCGCTCGTGGTAGAACGGCAGCCAGTGCTCGTAGCCCTGGTGCTTGCGGCCGGCGCTGATCGCCTCGTAGAGCGGATCGTCGTTGCCGGCGGCGCCGAACATCTCGCGGTAGCGGGTGCGGAAGCGCTGGATCGCGGCGTCGTCGAGGATCACCTCGGAGACGGGGGCGAGCTCCACGCGCTTGACCGTCTCGGTCGTGCGCTGCGTCTCCGGGTCGAAGCGGCGGGCGCTATCGAGCACGTCGCCGAAGAGGTCGAGCCGCACCGGTCCGCCGGCGCCGGGCGGGTAAACGTCGACGATGCCGCCGCGCACCGCGAACTCGCCCGGCTCGGTGACGGTCGCGGACTGGGTGAAGCCCATGCGCGCCAGGTAGCGGCGCAGCGCCTCGAGGTCGATCCGGCCGCCGACCTCGGCGGTGAAGCTGGCCTCGCGCAGCGTCGCCCGGTCCGGCACGGCCTGCGTGATCGCGTTGACCGTGGTCAGCACGGCGGCAGGACGGTCGAATCCGCCCGCCAGCAGCGCCAGCGTCGCCATGCGGGCGGAAGCGACCTCGGGGTTCGGCGACATCCGGTCGTAGGGCAGGCAATCCCAGGCGGGCAGCGTCAGGACCGGGAGTTCGGGCGCGAAAAACCGCAGCGCCGCGCGCATCGCCGCCAGCCGCGCGTCGTCGCGCGAGACGTGGATCACCGGGCCGCGGGCGCGGCCGATCGTGCGCGCCAGCCAGCGCGCGTCGAAACCCTCGGGGCAGCCTCCGACGAGCAGCCTGCCGGGGTTGAGAGGGGCGTTCTCGGCGCTCATGAGCGGCGAGTTAGCGCAGCGGCCGGGGCGTTACAAGCTGGCGGATCAGTAGAGCAGCAGCCGCGGCGGATGCTGGAGCGCGGCGAACGCGGCGGCAAGGATCGCGGCGATCGCGATCAGCTGGTTCAGCGCCCGACGCCGGGTGAGCCGCGCGCGCAGCGGCTCGCCCGAAAGCCTGGCCCCGCGCACCTGTCGCGCGAGGCGCACGCCGCCGGCCCAGACGAGCGCAAGGGGAAACGCCAGCAGGAAGACCGCCTTGGCCGCCTCGATCCCGTTCCAGAAGCCGAACACTGCGAGCGCGGCGAGGCCGAACCCGCCGGCGGCGGCCAGCGGCGCTCCGACCGCGTCGGCGATGCCCGCCAGCCGGTCGGCGCCGATGCGCGCCATCTGGTCGACACGCTCGGCGACCTCCGGAAGCCGCGCCGCGCGCAGCACCATGTCATGCGGCACGCCGAGCGTGCGCTGGCAGACCAGCGTCCAGATCAGCACGGTCAGCGCCCAGTACCAGACGCTGAAGAAGCTCTCGTAGCGAAACATGGCGAACAACGGCGCACTCCCCGGCGACATCCGGCCGTTGGTAGCGTCTCGCCCGCCCCGATCCAACCCCGCGTGTCCGCAGGGGCTTGAGAACTGCCGCCGCGCCGTGCAAGACCGAAGCCGCAACCCCGGGCGCAGGCCGCGCCCGTCACAGGACGCCGCCGATGATCCCGCTCGCCGCTCCGTTTCCGCTCGGCCGCCCGCGCCGGCTCCGCCGCACGCCCTGGATCCGCGACCTGGTCGCCGAGAGCCGGCTGGCCGCCGCGGACCTGATCTGGCCGATCTTCGTGCGCGAGGGCGCGGACCTCGCGGAGCCGGTCGGCTCGCTGCCCGGCGTCGAGCGGCTCAGCGTCGACCGCGCCGTCCGGGCCGCCGAGGAGGCGATGACGCTCGGGATCCGCTGCGTGGCGCTCTTTCCCTACACCGAGGCCGCGGACAAGAACCCGGAGGCGACCGAAGCCTGGAACCCGGAGAACCTGGTCAACCGGGCGACCCGCGCGATCAAGGCCGCCGTCCCGGAGATCGGCGTCATGCTCGACGTGGCGCTCGATCCGTACAATTCCGAAGGCCACGACGGGCTGGTCCGCGACGGCGTGATCCGGAACGACGAGACGCTGCTCGCGCTCGAGAAGATGGCGCTGGTCCAGGCGGAGGCCGGCGCCGACATCCTCGGACCCTCGGACATGATGGACGGCCGCATCGGCGTGCTGCGCCAGGCCCTGCACGACAACGAGTTCCCCGACACGATCATCCTCAGCTACGCGGCCAAGTACGCCTCCGCCTTCTACGGCCCGTTCCGCGACGCGGTCGGCGCGACGGGAGCGCTGAAGGGCGACAAGAAGACCTACCAGATGGACGGCGCCAACGCGGTCGAGGCGCTGCGCGAGGTCGCGCTCGACCTCGCGGAGGGCGCCGACATGGTGATGGTCAAGCCGGGCCTGCCCTATCTCGACATCGCCGCGCGCGTGAAGGCCGAGTTCGGCGTGCCGACCTTCGCCTACCAGGTCTCGGGCGAGTACGCGATGATCGAGGCCGCTTCCGCCAACGGCTGGATCGACGGCGAGAAGGCGATGTGGGAAAGCCTGCTCGCCTTCAAGCGCGCCGGTCTCGACGGGGTGCTGACCTACTACGCGCCACGGGTCGCGCGGGCGCTGGCCGCGTGAACGCCTGCCCCTCGCCGCGCTTGGCGGGGCCGCTCGAACCATGCTAGATTCTGCGCCCAAAGCCGGCGAACCGACCGGCGCGCGGCGCATTCCGGGCCGCGGCGGCAGTTGAGGCGAACCCGAGCATGAAGGAGATTCCGATGACCCCCTGGACCCGACGCGGCTTCCTCGCCGCCGCCGGAGGCGGGCTGGCCGCCTGCACGACGGCGCCGGCAAGCCTCCAGGGCAGCGCCGGACAGCGCATCGACGCCCGGGTCGACCAGGCGCAGGCCGAGTTGTTCCAGGCCGTTTCGGGCGCCGACGCGCTTGCCGCCCGTGCGCAGGGCCTGCTGATCATCCCCGACATCACCCAGATCGGCCTCTTCGCCAGCGGGGCGTATGGCGAGGGCGCGCTGCGCATCTCCGGCGCGACCGTCGACTACTACTCGCTCAGCGCGGTCGGCATCGGCTTCACGTTCGGCGCGCAGGCCTACAACCAGGCGCTGTTCTTCCTGACGCCCGAGGCGCTGCAGGACTTCCGCCTTGCCGACGGCTGGACGCTCGGCGTCGATGGCGCGGTGACGGTCAACACCGACGGCGCCGCCGGCAGCCTGAACACCGGCACGTTCAACCGCCCGATCGTCGAGGTCGTGTACGGCCAGCGGGGCCTGATCGCAGACGCCAGCTTCAGCGGCGCGAAGTACAGCCGCATCTACCGGTGACCCGGCGCCGGCCGGCCGCCCTTGCGTAAACCCGCGATGCGGCCCAGATCCGGGACGTGACGGCGAATCGCCCGGACCGGTCGACCGCCCGAGGCCGCATGAAAGGGGGGAATCCCATGCAATTCTTCGTCGATACCGCCGATATCGAGGCGATCACCGAACTCAGCAACTCCGGTTTGCTCGACGGCGTCACCACCAATCCGTCGCTGATCGCGAAGTCTGGCCGGGACTTCAAGGAAGTCGTCGGCGAGATCTGCAGGCTCACGCCCGGACCGGTCTCGGCCGAGGTCGCGTCGATCGAGTACGACGGCATGGTCGCCGAGGGCGAACGGCTGGCCCAGATCGCCGACAACGTCGTCGTCAAGCTGCCGCTGACGCTCGACGGGCTCAAGGCCTGCCGCCACTTCACCGACAACGGCGTGCGCACGAACGTCACGCTGTGCTTCTCGGTCAACCAGGCGCTGCTCGCGGCCAAGGTCGGCGCGACCTACATCTCGCCGTTCATCGGCCGGCTCGACGACATCAATATGGACGGCATGGAGCTGATCCGCGACATCCGCGTCGTCTACGACAATTACGGGTTCGAGACGCGCATCCTCGCCGCGTCGATCCGCACGCCCAACCATGTCAGCGAGGCCGCTCTGGCCGGCGCCGACGTGGCGACGATGCCGCCGGGCGTCATCAAGTCGCTGGCGCGCCACCCGCTGACCGATGCGGGCCTCGCGCAGTTCGTCAAGGACTGGAAGTCCACCGGCCAGTCGATCCTTTGAAGGCCGCGGGGCGCGCATCCCCGTGGGATAGCGCGCCCGCACGTCCGGCGCGGCGAACGGGCCGCGCCCGAAAGACCTCGCCACGGAAGCGGCCGCGCCGCGCCCTCCGCTTGACAATTCTTCTTGGCGGCGCGACGGCTTCGACCATGAACCGCGATGATCGACGGGCGTGCCAGCCGCGCCGCCGCACGACCCGCGCCCGGGCCTGAGCCGGATGCGCGTTGCGCTCGACCAGTGGCGCCCGGTGACCGGCGGCCGCGAGGAAGGCCTAGCCCGGCTCGATCGCGCCGCCGCCCACGCCGTCGCCGAAGGCGTCGACCTGCTGGTCCTGCCCGAGATGGCGCTGACCGGCTACAACATCGGCGCGGGCGCGGTCGCCGGGGCCGCCGAGCCCGAGGGCGGCGTCCTCGACCGCGCGCTGTCCGGCGTCGCGCAAGCGCGCCGCATCGCGATCCTCGCCGGCTACCCGCGCCGCGACGACGCGAACCGCGTTCTGAACGCGATCCGCCTGGTCGACGCGACCGGCGCGACCCGCGCGACCTACGCCAAGACCCACCTCTACGGCGACGTCGACCGCGCGCAGTTCGCGCCTGGCGACGGCTTCGCGCCGGTCGTTTCGCTCGGCGGCTGGAGGATCGGGCTCGCGATCTGCTACGACCTCGAGTTCCCGGAGACCGCCCGCGTGCTGGCGCTGGACGGGGCCGAGATCATCCTCGCGCCCACCGCGAACATGGCGCCCTTCGACAGCGTCGCGCTGCGCATGGTCCCGACCCGCGCCGAGGAAAACGCGCTTTACGTCGCCTACTGCAACCTCTGCGGGTCCGAGGGCGCTTTCGACTATGTCGGCCTCTCCTGCCTCTGCGGCCCCGACGGATCCGACCTCGCCCGCGCCGGCGGCGGCGAGATGACGCTCGTCGCCGATCTCGACCGCACGAGGCTCGACGCGGCGCGTGCGACCTCGACCCACCTCGCCGACCGCCGGCCCGACCTCTACCGGAGCCTTGCCGACCCCAGGGACAGGAAGTCGCAATGACCGCCTCCGCCGATGCGACCCGGCCCGTGACGATGTTCGGGCCGGACTTTCCCTTCGCCTTCGACGACTGGATCACGCATCCCGCGGGACTGGGGTCCGTCCCGGCCGACAGGCTCGGCGCCAAGGTCGCGATCATCGGCGCCGGCATCGCCGGCGTCATCGCCGGCTACGAGCTGATGAAGATGGGACTGCGCCCGATCCTCTACGAGAGCGGGCAGTTCGGCGGGCGGCTGCGCAGCCAGGCCTTCGAGGGCGCAGACGGCGTGATCGCCGAGCTCGGCGGCATGCGCTTCCCGGTGTCCTCGACCGGCTTCTACCACTATGTCGACCTGCTCGGCATCGAGAGCCGGCCCTTCCCGAACCCGCTGACGCCCGCGGCCGGCTCGACGGTGATCGACCTCTTCGGCGAGACGCTCTACGCCGAGACGCTGGCCGACCTGCCGCCGCTCTACCGCGAGGTCGCCGAGGCCTACGACGCGGCGCTCGAGCGGGGCGCGAACTTCTCGGCGCTGAAGGCGGCGATCCGCGACCGCGACGCCGCGCGGGTCAAGGCGATCTGGAACCCGATCGTCGCGGCCTGGGACGAACGCACGTTCTACGACTTCGTCGCGTCCTCCGAGGCATTCCAGAAGCTGCCGTTCCGCCACCGCGAGGTCTTCGGCCAGGTCGGCTTCGGCACCGGCGGCTGGGACAGCGACTTCCCGAACTCGATGCTCGAGATCCTGCGCGTCAACGCCACCGAATGCGACGAAAACCAGCGCTTCATGGTCGGCGGCGTCGAGCAGGCGCCACAGCGCCTGTGGCGCCACGCGCCGGGGCGCATCGCGCACTGGCCGGCCGGCACGACGCTGATCGGCCTGAACGGCGGCGCGACCCGGCCCGGCGCGCGGCGGCTCTTCCGCGACGGGACCGGCCGGCTCAACGTCACCGACCAGTGGGGTCGGACCGACGATTTCGATGCGGTGCTCGCGACCTGCCAGACCTGGCTCCTGTCGACCGCGATCGAGACCGAGGAGCGGCTGTTCAGTCACGATGCCTGGATGGCGCTCGACCGCACCCGCTACATGCAGTCGTCGAAAACCTTCGTCATGGTTGACCGCCCGTTCTGGAAGGACCGCGACCCGGAGACGGGCCGGCACCTGATGTCGATGACGCTGACCGACCGGCTGACGCGTGGCACCTACCTCTTCGACCATGGCGACGACAGGCCGGGCGTGATCTGCCTGACCTATTCCTGGATGTCGGACGCGCTGAAGATGCTGCCCTTCCCGGTCGAACGCCGGGTCGAGCTCGCCATCGCCGCGCTGGAGAAGGTCTATCCGAAGCTCGACATCCGCCGCCACATCATCGGCGACCCGATCACCGTCAGCTGGGAGAGCGACCCGAACTTCCTCGGCGCCTTCAAGGGCGCCCTGCCCGGTCATTACCGCTACAACCACCGCATGTACGGGCACTTCATGCAAGATGCGCTGCCGCCCGACGAGCGCGGCCTCTTCCTCGCCGGCGACGACATCAGTTGGACGCCGGCCTGGGTCGAGGGCGCGGTGCAGACCGCGCTGAACGCCGTCTGGGGCATCATGACCCATCTCGGCGGCCGCACGCACCCCGAGAACCCCGGCCCCGGCGACCGCTGGGCCGAGCTCGGGCCGGTGGCGCTGCCGGACTAGCCGAGCACGGTCCCTTTCGGGACCGGACAGCCCCGCAGGAAGTCGCCCGCGGCCGCCGCGCCCTTGCCCGCGCGCTGCAACTCCAGCAGGCGCACCGCGCCGTCGCCGCAGGCGATGGTCAGCGCGTCGTCGAGCGCCGCGCCCGGCGCGCCTGCGCCCGCGGCCAGTTCCGAGCGCAGCAGCTTCACCCGCCGCCCGTCGATCTCGCACCAGGCGCCGGGGAACGGCGACAGGCCGCGGATATGCCGGTCGACCTCGGCCGCCGGCCGGGTCCAGTCGATGCGCGCCTCGGCCTTGTCGATCTTCGCCGCATAGGTGACGCCGGCCTCGGGCTGCGGCTCGGGCGCCAGCGCATCCAGCGCCGCCAGCGCCTCCACGATCGCCTCGGCGCCCAGCGCCGACAGCCGGTCGTGCAGGTCGCCCGTCGTATCACGCGGCCCGATCGCCGTCGTCCGGCGCAGAAGCACCGGCCCGGCATCGAGACCCGCCTCCATCGCCATGATGCAGATTCCGGTCTCGGCGTCGCCGGCCAGCACCGCACGCTGGATCGGCGCCGCGCCGCGCCAGCGTGGCAGCAGCGATGCGTGGATGTTGAATGCGCCCCGCGGCGTCGCGTCCAGCACCGCCTGCGGCAGGATCAGCCCGTAGGCGACCACGACCGCCGCCTCGGCGCCGAGCGCGGCGAACCCCGCCTGCGCCTCCGGGTCGCGCAGCGTGGCCGGGGTGCGGATCTCGAGCCCCAGCGCCGCGGCGCGCGCGGCGACGGGGCTCGGCCGCGGCTTCTGCCCGCGCCCCGCGGGCCGGGGCGGCTGGCTGTAGACGGCGGCGATCTCGTGCCCGGCCGCGACCAGCGCATCGAGCGCGGGTACGGAGAAATCCGGCGTTCCCATGAAGATCAGCCGCATCGCCTCGCCTTCCGGGCGGCCATCGAACCCGCCTTCGGGCGGATCAGGCCCGCGCCCGTTCGCGCTTCAGCTTCTTCATCCGCGCGGTGATCATCGTGCGCCGAACCGGGCTCAGATAGTCGATGAAGAGCTTGCCGTCGAGATGGTCCATCTCGTGCTGGATGCAGACGGCCTCCCGATCGTCGAACTCCCGTTCCTGCGCGACGCCGTCGACATCCTGCCAGGCGACCCGCACCCGAGCCGGGCGCGTTACGTCGCCATAGATCTCCGGGATCGACAGGCACCCCTCCTCGCTGGTCTCGGTCTCGTCCGACGTCCACAGGATCTCGGGGTTCATCATCGCGACCGGCGCCGCATCCTCGTCCTGGGCCGCGCAGTCCATCACGAAGACGCGCTTCATCACGCCGATCTGCGTTGCGGCGAGGCCGATTCCCGGCGCCTCGTACATCGTCTCCAGCATGTCCTCGACCAGCGTCTTCAACTCGGCGTCGAACACGACGACCCTGTCCGCGTCCTTGCGCAGGCGGGGGTCGGGATGGATCAGGATCGGTCGCATGGTCATGGCGCGCAGGTAAGCGAAGCCGCAAGCCTTGACAAGACCCGCGCGAGGCCCCGCGCCGGCCCTTGCGCCGCCTGGCCCCCCGACGCAGGATGCCGCGCCGCAGCGCTTGCCCGGAGCCTCCATGTTCGATTTCGACGAAGCCATCGACCGCCGCCAGACCCACTCGATGAAGTGGGACATGATGGAGCCGCTGTTCGGGATCTCGCCCGAAGACGGCCTGCCGATGTGGGTCGCGGACATGGACTTCCGGCCGCCGCCGGCCGTCATGGCGGCGCTGCAGCGCGAGATCGACCAGGGCGTGCCCGGCTATTTCGGCGACGACCGCGCCTACAAGGCTGCGATCACCGGCTGGATGGCCCGGCGTCACGGCTGGGAGGTGGACCCGGCCTCGATCCTGACGACGCATGGCATCGTAGCCGCCGTCGGCTTCGCCCTCCAGGCCTTCAGCGCTCCCGGCGACGGCGTGATCCTGTTCACTCCGGTCTACCACGCGTTCCACCGGATCATCCGCGCGAACGGCCGGCGCATCGTCGAGAGCCCGCTCGCCCTGCGCGACGGGCGCTACCACATGGATCTGGACGCGCTCGCCGCGTCGCTGACGGGGACCGAGCGCATAGTCGTCTTCTGCTCGCCGCACAATCCCGGCGGCCGCGTCTGGAGCGTCGACGAGCAACGTGCGCTAGCGGATTTCTGCGCCGCGCACGACCTGATCCTCGTCAGCGACGAGATCCACCACGACCTGATCCTGACCGGCGCGCAACACGTGCCGATGGCGGTGGCGGCGCCCGAGGCCGAACGGCGGCTGCTGACGCTGACCGCGACGACCAAGACCTTCAACATCGCCGGCGCGCTGACCGGGAACGCGATCATCGCGGACGCCGGCCTGCGCGACGGCTTCGCCGCGAGGGTGGCCGCGGCCGGCGGCGGCCCGAACCGGCTCGGGGTCGTGATGGCGACCGCCGCCTATGCCGAAGGCGACGCATGGCTGGATGCGCTCCGCGCCTATCTGGCCGAGAACGCGCGCCTGTTCGACGCCGGGGTCGGGGCGATCCCCGGCCTGCGCTCGATGCCGCTGGAGGCGACCTATCTCGCCTGGGTCGACTTCGCCGGGACCGGCATGAGCGAGGACGAGTTCGGCTCGCGCGTGCGGGACGGCGCGCGCATCGCGCCCAGCCCCGGCCGGCCGTTCGGCGCCGGCGGCGAGACCTTCCTGCGGTTCAACATCGCCACGCGCCGGGCTCTGGTCGAGGACGCGATCATCCGACTGCAGAAGGCTTTTGCCGACCTGCAATAGCTCGGGCGACGGGCTCCGACCAATCGCAAGGCGCGGCTTGCCATTTGACATGCTGCGGCGCCGCACGTTAACTGCGTGCGCAAGAATATGTCCCGAGCCCGCGTCGAAAGGGTCAATCGTGAGTTTCCTCATCCCGCCGCAGCCGCCCGCCCGCCCGAACCGCTGCCAGTTGTTCGGACCGGGCTCGCGTCCGGAACTGTTCGAGAAGATGGCCTCCTCCGCCGCCGACGTCGTGAACCTCGATCTCGAGGACAGCGTGTCGCCGGGCGACAAGGCCTCCGCGCGCGCCAACATCATCCTCGCGATCAACGAGATCGAATGGGGCGCCAAGACCGTTTCCGTCCGGATCAACGGCCTCGACAGCCCGTTCTGGTATCGCGACGTCGTCGAGCTGATGGAGCAGGCGAGCGACCGGCTCGACCTGATCATGATCCCGAAATGCGGCAATGCAAGGGACATCTACGCGGTCGACGCGCTGGTCTCGTCGATCGAGCAGGCGACCGGGCGAAAGCGGCGTATCGGCTTCGAGGCGCTGATCGAGACCGCCGCCGGCTTCGCCCATGCAGGGGAGATCGCCGCCGCCAGTCCGCGGCTGCAGTCGATGCATCTGGGCGCGGCCGATTTCGCCGCCTCGATGGGGATGCAGACCACCGGCATCGGCGGGACGCAGGAAAACTACTACATGCTGCCGCCGGCTGGCGCCGATCCGCGGCTGCCGGTCTACGGCGATCCCTGGCACAGCGTCAGCACGGCGATCGTCGCCGCCTGCCGCACACACGGGCTACTGCCGGTGGACGGGCCCTACGGCGACTTCTCCGACCCCGAGGGCTTCCGCGCGCAGGCGCGCCGGTCCGCCACCCTCGGCATGGTCGGCAAGTGGGCGATCCATCCCAAGCAGGTCGCGCTCTGCAACGAAGTCTTCACGCCGACCGAGGACTCGGTGCGCGAGGCGCGCGAGATCCTCGCCGCAATGTCGCGGGCCGAGGCCGAGGGCCAGGGCGCCGCGGTCTACAAGGGCCGTCTCGTCGACATAGCCTCGGTGCGCCAGGCGCAGGTCATCGTGCGCCAGTCCGACATGATGGCGGCCGGCTGAGGCCGGGCCGCCATCTGCGCCGCGTCGTCACGGCTCGCGCCGCAGGTCCCGCTCCAGCGTGATCATCCGCGCCTCGATCGCCTCGAGCTTGCCCAGCACCGACTCGCGGTACTCGTCGGTCTGAGCGACCGCTTCCTCGGAATGGGCCTCCTGCATCGAGTTGACGACGAGGCCGACGACGAGGTTCACCACCGCGAAGGTCGTGACCAGGATGAACGGCACGAAGAACGCCCAGGCCCAGGGATATACCTCCATCACAGGGCGCACGATGCCCATCGACCAGCTTTCCAGCGTCATGATCTGGAACAGCGAATAGGCCGAGCGACCGATATTGCCGAACCAGTCGTCAAAGGCCGTGCCGAACAGCTTGGTCGCCATCACGGCGGCGATGTAGAAGATCAGGCTCATCAGCGCGAAGACCGACGCCATGCCCGGCAGGGCGTTGACCAGCCCCTCGACCACGCGGCGCAGGCTCGGCACGATCGAGATCGCGCGCAGCACCCGCAGCACCCGCATCGCGCGCAGCACGCTGAACGCGCCCGTCGCAGGAACCAGCGCGACCCCGACCACGAGAAAGTCGAACACGTTCCAGCCCGACGAGAAGAACCGCCAGCGGAACGCCCAGAGTTTGGCGCCTATCTCGACGACGAACACCGCGAGGCAGGCCGTGTCGAGCGCCACCAGCAGCGGACCGGCCGCCGCCATCGCGGTCTCCGAGGTCTCGAAGCCGAGCACGATCGCGTTCAGCACGATGACGGCGAGGATGAAGTTGCGCACCCGCGCGCTCTCGACGAGTTCCCCAAGGGCGGCGCGGTTCATTCAGGTCTCCGGGTCAGCGAGAAGGACGCCGCTGCACATGCGTCCGCGCCGGCCCGGATGCAAGACCGGCCGCGCTCACCACCGGCCGGTGAGCGCCGCCTTGAGCATCCGCGCGCGCACGGCGAATTCGGAAGGCTCCAGCCCGCCCTCCAGCGCCGCCTCCGGCCGCCGCTCGGCCTGCGCGAGCACCGGCCCCGCCAGCGCGACCGGCAACAGCGCCGGCAGCGCCGCGCGCGGGACGACGGCGCGGTCCGCCCGCGCCCGCGCCAGCCACCCCTGCCCCGACGCCGCCAGAGCCCGGATCGCCGTCGCCCGGTCCCCGCGCGGCAGCGGGCGGCGCCCGGTCGCCTCGAGCGCCCGGAGCGCCCGCAGCCAATTCGCCCGCGCCCTGCGCTCGCCCCGCGGCTCGCACGACCGCCTCCGCCCCATCCGGCGCCCCCAGATGCCGCGCGCCGAGCCAGGCGAGCCCGCCGGCTGTCGCCTCCAGATGCGCCTCCAGCGCCGCCTGGTCGGCGAACCCTCGCGCCCGCAATCCCACTCCCGCGCCGCGATCATCGCGTCGAATGGCGCGCGCGGCAGGCCGCCCGCCCGGATCGCCTCGGCCAGCGGCGCGACGACCTCGTGCCGGCGCGGCGCAGCGCCCGCGTAGATCTCGTCGATCGCATCGGCCCACCAGCGCAGCCGAATCTCGCCGAGCATCGGCTCGGACGCGACATAGCCCGCCCGCGCGATCTCGAGGTTGAACGCCGCGAGTGCGATCAGCCCGTCCCGCGGTCGCCCCGGCGCCGCCGCCATCGCGCCGCGGAACCGCTCGGGATCGGCCCGCGCGACCCCTGCGGCGACCTCGTCGATGAGCTCAGGCAGCGGGACGCGCGCCTTCTGCCAGCAGCTTCCAGACGACCGCGTCCTGCAGCGCCTGGAAACTCGCGTCGACGATGTTCGCGCTGACCCCGACCGTCGACCAGCGCCGTCCCTGTCCGTCCGCGCTGTCGATCAGCACGCGCGTCACCGCCTCGGTGCCGCCGGACGTGATCCGGACCCGGAAATCGACCAGCTTCATGTCGGCGATCAGCGCCTGGTACGGCCCCAGATCCTTCGCCAGCGCCCGGGCCAGCGCGTTGACCGGCCCCTGGTCCGCATGGCTGACCGGGTCCTGACTCTCGGACACGCTCATCACCCGCTCGCGCCCGAACCGCGCCACCACGACCGCCTCGGACACGGTGATCGTCTCGCCCATCGCGTTCAGCCGCCGCTCGACCATGACCCGGTAGCGCTCGACCTCGAAGAACCGCGGCAGCAGCCCCAGCATGCCGCGCGCCAGCAGTTCGAACGAGGCCGCCGCGCTGTCATAGGCAAAGCCCCGGTCCTCGCGCGCCTTGACCTCGGTCAGGATCGCGGCCAGCCGCGGGTCGCCGGGCGCGACCACGATGCCCGCCTGCGCCAGCCGGTCGCGCAGGTTCGACTGGCCCGCCTGGTTCGACATCGGGATCAGCCGCGCATTACCGACCGTCTCGGGCGCGACGTGCTCGTAGGTCGCCGGGTCCTTCAGGATCGCGCTCGCATGCAGCCCCGCCTTGTGCGCGAAAGCCGAGGCCCCGACATAGGCCGCATGCGGATCCGGCGCCCGGTTGAGGATATCGTCGACCAGCCGGCTGAGCCGCGTCAGCCCCGCGAGCCCGTCCCGGCTGACGCCGATCTCGAACCGCTCGGCATAGGGCGCCTTCAAGAGCAGCGTCGGGATCAGGCTGGTCAGGTTCGCATTGCCGCAGCGCTCGCCGAGCCCGTTCAGCGTGCCCTGGATCTGGCGCGCGCCCGCATCGACCGCGGCCAGCGTGTTCGCGACCGCCATCTCGGCGTCGTTGTGCGTGTGGATGCCGAGCCGGTCGCCCGGGATGCCGGCGGCGATGACCGCGCGCGTCACCTGGCCGACCTCTTCCGGCAGCGCGCCGCCATTGGTGTCGCAGAGCACGACCCAGCGCGCGCCGGCCTCGAGCGCCGCCTGCAGGCAGGCGAGCGCATAATCCGGGTTCGCGCGGTAGCCGTCGAAGAAATGCTCGGCGTCGAACAGCGCCTCGCGCCCCTCGGCGACCAGATGCGCGACGCTGTCGCGGATGTTGGCGAGGTTCTCGTCGAGCGTGATGCCGAGCGCGCGCGCGACGTGGAACTCGTGCGTCTTGCCGACCAGGCAGACCGACGCGGTCCGCGCGTTCAGCACCGCCGCCAGCACCTCGTCGTTGCCGGCCGAGCGCCCGGTTCGCTTGGTCATGCCGAACGCCGTCATCCGCGCATGGGCGAGCGTCGGCGCCGCGTCGAAGAAGCCGCTGTCGGTGGGGTTCGCCCCCGGCCAGCCGCCCTCGACATAGTCGACGCCGAGCGCGTCCAGCGCCCGGGCGATCCGGGTCTTGTCCTCGACCGAGAAGTCGACGCCCTGCGTCTGCTGCCCGTCGCGCAATGTCGTGTCGTAGAGCCAGAGCCGCTCCTTCACCGCGGCCGCTGGCCGCGCCGGCGCCTCGGCAAGGTCCTGATCCGTCTTCATCCGCGATCTCCCCAACGCCCGACGCCGCGTACGCCGGCGCCGCCGTCCCGCCCGGCGGCACGCCGGGCAGCGCCCGACCTCCCCCCGGGAGGGCGCTTCACGCCCTCCGAGGTCGGGCGCCGCCCTTGTTCCTCGAATTGGGCCCGCGGGGCTCATCCGAGCGCCTCCAGCCGAGCGGCGTCGAAGTCCGGTCCCAGCGACCATTCCGCGCCCTGCGCCGTGTCTTTGACCTCGACCCCGGCCGCAGCCAGCCCGTCGCGCAGCGCGTCGGCCCTTGCGAAGTCGCGCGCCTTACGTGCGTCCAGCCGCGCCGTCAGCACCGCCTGCACCCGCGCCGCGACGTCGTCGGTCACCGCAGGAGCCGCGTCCCATCCGCCCAGCGCATCGGTCAGCAGACCCATCGCTGCGGCCGAGGACTTGAGCGCCGCGGGATCGCCGGCCAGCTCGTGCAAGGCCGCGAAGGCACGCGGCGTGTTCAGATCGTCCGCCAGCGCCACCGTGACGGCATCGCTTATCGCCCCGACCGCCGCGTCGGCGGTCAGCGCCCGCCACTTGCGCAGCGTCACAGTCGCCTCGTCGACCTTGTACTGCGTCCAGTCGATCGGCTGGCGGTAATGCGTGGACAGAAGCACGAACCGGATCACCTCGCCGGGGATGCCCTTGTCGAGCAGGTCGCGCACGGTGAAGAAATTGCCCAAAGACTTGGACATCTTCTCGCCCTCGATGTTCAGCATCCCGTTATGCATCCACACCCGCGCGAAACCCTCGTCCGGGTGCGCGCAACTGGACTGGGCCAGTTCGTTCTCGTGGTGCGGGAAGGCAAGGTCGACGCCGCCGCCGTGGATGTCGAAGGTCCCGCCCAGCAGGCGGCGCGCCATCGCCGAGCACTCGATGTGCCAGCCGGGCCGGCCGCGGCCCCAGGGGCTGTCCCAGCCGGGCTGGTCGGGCGTCGAGGGCTTCCACAGCACGAAATCCATCGGGTCGCGCTTGTAGGGCGCGACCTCGACGCGGGCGCCGGCCTGCATGTCGTCGAGCGAGCGGCGCGACAGCTTGCCGTAGTCCGGGTCGCTCGCCACCGCGAACAGCACGTGCCCCTCCGCCGCATAGGCATGGCCGCGCTCGATCAGCAGCGCGATCATCGCGATCATGTCCCCCACATGCTCGGTCGCGCGCGGCTCGAACGTCGGGCGCAGCGCGCCGAGCGCGTCCATGTCCTCGTGGAACCAGCGCGTCGTCTCCTCGGTGATCGCGCCTATCTCGCGGCCGCTCTCGCGCGCGCGGGCGATGATCTTGTCGTCGACGTCGGTGATGTTGCGCACATAGGTCACGTTGGCCTCGCCATGCACATGGCGCAGCAGCCGGAACAGCGTGTCGAAGACGACCACGGGCCGCGCGTTGCCGATATGGGCGCGGTCGTAGACGGTCGGGCCGCAGACATACATCGACGCCTTGCCCGGGACGACCGGCTCCAGCCGCTCCTTGCGGCGGGTCAGCGTGTTGTAGAGCGTGATCTCGGCCATGCGCAGGACCTCGGGCTAGGGGCGCGACGGATTAGCACTCTGGTCCGGAAATGGGAACGGGCGCGCCGCCGCGAAGGGCTCAGCGGCGAATTCGACAGGCGGTGCTGGTGCGGCGTTCCGTCATCCCGGCAATCTGCCCGTTTCCGCGCGCCAGATCAAGGATGCAGCGGCGGCGCCGGTGATCACCAGTGATTTCAACCTGTTGATCTGACCGCCCCGCAGGGACGCCCTTGTTCGGCCGCATCCTCCATGCGAGGATATCGCTCCAGCCCCACGGGAGGACCGACATGACCCGCTCCGACCCCGGCGCCGCCTTCCGGGCGCTGCACCGCCCCGGTGACCCTTTCGTGCTCGCGAACGCCTGGGACCGCGGCACGGCGCGCGTGCTGGCCGCGCTCGGCGCGCAAGCGATCGGCACGACCTCGGCCGGCTACGCGTTCACGCGCGGCCTGCCCGACGGCGCGCGGATCAGCCTCGACGAGACGCTCGCCCATGCCGAGGATCTGGTCGGCGCGACGCCGCTGCCGGTCAGCGCCGATCTCGAGAACGGCTATGCCGAGGCGCCGGAGGACGTGGCGCTGACGATCCGCCGCGCCGCCGAGGCCGGGCTCGCCGGCGGCTCGATCGAGGACACCGACCTGCCCGGCGACGGCGCGTACCCGCTGTTTCTCGCCGTCGATCGCATCCGCGCCGCCGTGGACGCCGCGCGCGCGCTGCCGCGCGACTTCGTGCTGGTCGCCCGCGCCGACGGATTGATGACCGGCGGCTACGGCGTCGCGGAGGCGCTCGCCCGCGCCGAGGCCTTCGCCGAGGCCGGGGCCGATTGCGTCTACGTGCCGTTCCTGCCCGATCTCGACACGCTCGCCGAGTTGTGCCGGACCGTCCGCGCGCCCGTCAACGCGCTGGCCGCCGGCGCGCTGGCCGCCGCGCCGCGCGACGCGCTGGCGCGCGCGGGCGCAGCCCGCATCAGCCTCGGCTCCGGCCTCGCCCGCGTCGCGCAGGCGGCCTTCGTCGCGGCCGCGCGCGACGTGCTCGACGCCGGCCGGTTCGACGCGCTGGCGCGGGGCGCCAACGGCCAGGGAGATGGACGCGCTGCTGAAGGCGGGCGCCGGCGCGGCCTGAGCGCTCAGGTCATCCCGCCGGACCGGACGATCCGGGCCGCGATCTGGTCGGCCAGCGCCTCGACCGCACGCGCATGCGCGTCGATCAGGCCCTGATAGCCCGGCTGCGCGGCGACGAGCTCGATCGAGAAGCGGTCCGACGAGATGATGCGCCCCGACGTCGGCGACACGATCACGTACTGGCCCGAGAACATGAACGGCCCTTCCGGCGCGCCGATCATCCGGTCGACGAAGACCTCGACCCGCATCGACGGCGGATCGAAGGCCGGCCAGGGCTCGGTCGCGATCTGCGCGTTCAGCCGCTGCTGCAGCGAGGCGACCAGATGCCGGGTCAACGCCCGGCGCGGCGTGTCGGCCCAGAGCGCGCTCTTGTCGAGGCTGACTGCGCCGGTGTCGGTCAGCGCTGCGATCTCGACCGCTTCCGCATAGGTCGGCAGGCTCATGTCGGCGACGGCGATGCCGGAGGCGGAGCCTGCGCGCGCGGTCGGCGCAGGCGGGGGCACGAGGAAGTAGTCGGGCTGGCTGCAGGCCGACAGCGCAAGAGCGGCGACCAGTGACAAAGCGGGCACCTCGCGCATGCGCATCATCGTCATCTCCCGAACAGGACCGAGTTGGGGCGCCGCTCCAGAGCGTTGACCAGCGCGTTGACCGACTGCGCCGCACTGCGCAGGTCGCGCAGCAGCATTTCCGTCTCGCGGTTGAGCTGCGAGCCCGGCGTGAACGTCGAGACCGCCGCATCGGCGCGCTGCGACACCGCCTCGAGCTGGGAGATCAGCCCCGGCAGCCGGTCGGCAGCCGCGGCGATCGCCACGGCGGCGTCGTCGGCCGAGGCCAGCGTCGCGTTGACGTTCGCGACCGCGCCGCCCTCGCGCAGTTCCGTCACCATCAGCCGGATCTGCTCCAGCGACTGCGCCAGCTCGACCGGCAGCTGTTCCATGCCCGAGGCGCCGAGGAAGGCGTCGGCCGCGTCGAGCGCCGCCGCGGCCGACGCCACGAGCTCGTCGAGCGGCAGCTGCTCGACCTGTCCGGACAGCCCGCGCAGGTTGTCGATCAGCTCCGGCAGGCCCTCGGTCGCCGTGTTGACGTTGGACGCGGCGCTTTCGGCCGCCTGCACCGCGCTGGCGATCTCGGCGCCGAGGTCGGCGGCGCGCAGCTCGTCGGTCAGCTGCCGGAGCGACAGCAGCGAGGCGTTGACGTTCTCGATCGAGCCGCCGTTGCGCAGGTCGGCGATCAGGCCGCGCGCCTCGGCCAGCGCGGCGTCCACCGAACCCGGCAGCGCCGCCGTCTGCTCGCTGCGCACCAGCGCGTCGATGCCGTCGACCGTCCGGGTCGCCGATCGCGACGAACTCGTCGAGCGGCAGGTCCGCGGTCCGCTGCGACAGCGCCGAGACCTCGGCGATCAGCGCCGGCACGCCCTCGGCGGCGACGCCGAACTGCTCGATCGTCGCCCGGGTCGCGTCGAGCGTCTGCACCAGGCTCGCCATCACCTCGCGCGTCTCGAGGTCCTCGACGACCGCCTGCACCGAGGACAGCGTCGCCGCGATCTGCGCCGGCGTCTCCTTGATGCCGCTGGTCTCGACCACCTCGCGCACGTCGGCGATCAGCGCGGCGATGTCGGCCGGCGCCTGGCGCACGTTCGGGTCGGCGACGACCGCGTTGATGTTCGCGAGCAGCCCGGTGAACGTGCTCATCAGCTCTTCGATCGGCAGGTTGGCCAACCGGTTCATCACCCCCTCGGCCGAGGCCGCTAGGCCGGACGTCTCGGACGGCGCAGAGGGCATGACCGGCAACGGCTCGGCGTCGCGATCGAGCGTCGCCGGGACGGCGTCTTCAAGCTCGGCGAGGTTCAGGTGCAGGCTCTGCGACAGCAGCCCGGACGACGCGAGCTGCGCGCGCATGCCCTGCACGACCGAGATCCGACAGCAGGTCGAGACCCGCATCGGCCGGATCGCCGGCGTCGCCCGCCAGGCCCAGCCGCTGCGGCAGCACCGCAAAGGTCACGCGCATCCGCAGGTTCCGCTCGCCGTCCGCTCCATCGAGGACGACCGGCTGCAACGCCGTCACCTCGCCGACGGTGACGCCGCGGAACTCGACCTTCGCGCCGGGCTCCAGACCGCTGACGCTTGCGTCGAAGAAGGCGTTCAGCGTGATGCGCACCCCGGTCAGGTTCTCGATGACGTTCTGCCGCGCCGCCGTCTCGGAGCCGTAGAGCTCGAAGATGCGATCGTCTGCCGCAGGCGAGACCTGCGATCCCACCTGCGCGAAAGAAATGCCCCCTTGCAGCAGCGAGACGAGGCTGTCGACGTTCAGCGAGGCGCCGGCGCCGCTGAGCTGGATCGAGAAGCCGCTCGCGTTCCAGAATCTGGCGCCCTCGGTGACGAAGGCGTCGTAGGGCGCGTTGACGAAGAGATCGACCGACACGTCGCCCGTCTCGGTCAGCTCGACGTTCTCGACCTGGCCGACCGGGATGCGCTTGTAGAGCACCGGCGCGCCGATACTGATCGAACCTCCGTCGGTCGCGTTCAGCTGGACCCGCCGACCCGGCTCGTCGGACAGCGTCAGCGGCGGACGGTCCAGCGCCGCGAACTCCTCGACCCTCGGTCCCGCCTCGCCGTTCCAGTAGGCCTCGATGTAGACGCCCGACACGATCGTCTCTATGCCCGACACGCCCTGGGCCGAGACCGAGGGGCGCACGACCCAGAACTCGGCGCTGGCGTCGACATAGCGCGCCATGTCCTTGTCGATGCGCGCCTCGGCGATGACGTTGCGCAGATCCGGCGTGAAGCGCAGGCTCTCGACGACGCCGACATTGACGTTGCGGAAGCGCACGGCGGTCCGCCCGGCCTCGATCCCGGCCGCGTCGCCGAGGACGATGTCGATCATCGGACCGCGGTCGGAATAGGTCCGCCACGCGACCGCCAGCGAGATCGCCAGCGCGATCAGTGGGATCAGCCAGACGACCGAGATGCGGCGCGTGGCCTTCTCGGCCTTCGGGGTCTCGACGACCGGGTCGTGCGGACCCTCATCAGCCATCCGCGGGCCTCTCCGTGCTGTCCCAGATCAGTCTGGGGTCAATAGCCTGCGCAGAGATCATCGTAAAGGCGACCGACATGGCAAAGAACACCGCCGCCGGCCCCGGCTGGATCGATGCGAAGAACCCCATCTGGATCAGCGCGGCGAGGATCGCGACGACGAAGACGTCGACCATCGACCAGCGCCCGACGAACTCGACAGCCTCGTAGAGATGGATCCGGGTATGGGCCGGAATCGGCAGGCGGAACTGGATCGACAGCGCCAGCAGCGCGATGAGGAAGAACTTCGTGACAGGGATCACCACGCTGGCCAGGAACACGATCCCCGCGATCAGGAAGGCGCCGTGATGCGCGAGCTCGACGACGCCGCTCAGGATCGTCGAACGCGTGGTCGTCCCGATCGAGGAGGTGATCATCATCGGGTACAGGTTGGCCGGGACGTAGCAGATGAGCCCCACCGCCCACCAAGCCCAGACCCGCTGAAGGCTCGCGCCATCGCGGCTGTGCAGGCGCTCCCGGCACCGCGGGCAAATCTCGACGCCCGGCGGCGAGACCTTGCCACAGGTGCGGCAGCCGACGAGGCCGGCGCGGCGCGCGGTCAGGATCGGCGGGTGCGTTCCAGCGTCTGCCATAGCGACCATTCACAAAGGCTCGTCCCCTCGATGACGACGAGCGCGACAAGAGCGCACAGGGCCCAGAAGGCGGGCCCCAGCGTGATGCTCGCGAGGCCCGCGACCTTCACCAGCGCGACGACGACCCCGATGATGAAGATCTCAGCCATGGACCACGGTTTCAGATGCGAAGCCAGCCGGAACGCGCCGGTCGCGCCCGGCGCTGGCGACCGACCAAGTCGCAGCGGCAGGATCACGTAGGCGAGCGCCGACGCGCGGATCAGCGGAATCACGATGATCAGCATCCCGACGGCGATCGCGAGCGGGACCATCAGCCCGCTCGAGAACGCCAGCGCCGCATCGAGCACCGAGGCGCTGCGGTGCAGGCCAAACGTCGAAAGCTCCAAAAACGGGAACAGCAGCGCGCCCGTCATCAGGATGACGCTCGCAAAGGCGGCGGCCAGCGTCCGGTCCATCGCGGCAGGCCGGTTGGTCTTCAGGATCGCGTCGCACCTCAGGCAGCGCAGACGCCCGCCGCGCGGCGGCTCCACCTCCCGGTGCAGCGCATCGCAGTACGGACAGGCGATCATGTCTGCCAGGGACGGCTGGGCTCCGGAGGCCCGGCCTCGATCTGGGGCGGCATCGGTCATCACCGCTATGTAGATCGTCTGCCGCAGGGACGAAAGGGCGCTGTCGCCCCGCGTTCGGCGACGGGTCTCAGGCGTCGAGCCGGACAAGCTCCCCATGGTCGGTCGAGACCACCTTGCGGATCACTTCGGCGAACGTGGCGTAGGCGACCCGATCTCCGGCGCTGCGGCGCCAGGCGAGGCCGATGGCGCGGGTCAGCCGGCCCCGCCGGAACGGCAGCACGGCCACATCGCCGCCGCGGCCGGTGATCTCGGACTTCACGTACAGCGCTGGCAGCAGGGTCAGGCCCATGTTCATCGCCACCATCTGGCGCAGCGCATCCAGGCTTGTGCCTTCGTAGTCCTGCAGCAGGGTCGCGCCGGCCTCGCGGGCGACCGCGGCGATCTGGTCGTGCAGCGTGAAGGCGCTGGAGAGCGCGAGCAGCGTCTCGCCGGCAAGGTCGGCGTCCGCGGCATCGTCACGTCCGGCCAGCCGGTGGTCGCGGGAGACGACCAGATGGAGCGGCTCGGCGAACAGGCGCCGGACGATCACGTCGCCCGACTGCACGGGCAGATGCGTGAGGATCAGATCGTGACGGCCGCTCAGCAGATCCGCCACTAGGTCCCGCGGCGCGCCGTCGCGGATGAAGAGCCTCAGCGACGGGTACTGCTGATGCAGATGGCGCACGACGTTCGGCAGCACGTATGGGCCGAGCGTCGGCGACGACCCGAGGCGGATTCTGTCCTGCCATCCCGGACCGCAGCGTCTCCGTCCGCTCCATCAGGGCCGCGACCTCGGCGAGAACGCGCTCGGCGGCGGCGAGAACCTCCCGGCCCGCCGGGGTCAGCACAGCCCCGGCGCGGCCGCGCTCGACAAGCGTCTGGCGCAACGTTTCTTCGAGATTGCCGATCTGCAGGCTCAGCGAGGGCTGCGTGATGCCGAACCGCTCGGCCGCGCGTCGATAGTGACCGGCCTCGGCGAGCGCGACGAAATACTGCAACTGCCGCAAGGTGGGCATACGCTCCATCAAGGCACCCGTACCACTGCATAGGTTTTTCCGATCAGACTTTATCGTTCAATAGGATTTAACCTCAGGCTTGGCAATCCCATCTCCGGTCCATCGCAGTTCCAGACAGCAAGATGGAGATCGCCATGCTCGACCGCGCCGAATCCTTCGCAAGCGAAGATCCCGTTCGGACCGTAGCGACAAGACTGAAGAGCGGCGCCGGCCGGCCCAAGGCGGCGACGCTGGCCGCGCGCGTCGAGGCGATCCGGCGGCGTCACCGCGCGCTCGAGCAATCGGTCGAGACCGAACACATGCGTCCGTTGCCCGACGTCGTGGTCCTGCAGTCTCTGAAGCGTGAAAAGTTGCGGCTGAAGGACGAGATGCAGGTCTACGAAGGTCTGTTGCGCATCCTGGACCGCGCCCGCGTAGCAACCTGAGCGAACCGACGGGCCGCGTCCGAAGCGCCGAAGTTCACAGCCTCCCAGACAGGAGCAGATGCAGTCATGACCCCGAACATCATTTTCGACGTGTTCCGGACGCCGCGGATATTCCACAGCCCTGACATCGCCGAGTGGATGGAAGCGGTGGCCGAGGACGCGCGGCCTGACCCGGGCCGGCAGCCTCAGGCCCCGATCCCTCGCCTGGCGGGATCACCGGATCGGCGGGCCGAAGCCGCAGTCGGCTGACGCGCGCAGGGTCTCACCCCGGCGTGAGGCCCCGCAACCGTTCCGAGCGGCGGCGCAGCAGTTCGAGCACGCTCAGCAGCCCGATGGAGATGACCACGAGGATCGTCGCCACAGCGAGGATCGCCGGCGAGATCTGCTCGCGAATGCCGTTCCACATCTGCCGCGGGATCGTCTGCTGGTCGTGCGCGGCGACGAACAGCACGACCACGACCTCGTCGAACGACGTGACGAAGGCGAACAGCGCGCCGGAAATCACGCCCGGCATGATCAGCGGCATCGTCACCTTGAAGAACGTCGTCGTCGGCGACGCTCCGAGCGACAGCGCCGCCCGGTTCAGCGACTGGTCGAAGCCGACCAGCGTCGCCGTCACCGTGATGATGACGAACGGGATCCCGAGCGTCGCATGGGCGAGGATCACGCCGAGATACGAGTTCGCGAGCCCGGTGGCCGAGTAGAAGAAGAACAGCCCGGTCGCCGTGATGATGATCGGCACGATCATCGGCGAAATCAGCACGGCCATGATCGCGCGCCGGTACGGCATCTCCGGTCGCGCGAGGCCCAGCGCCGCCAGCGTGCCCAGCGCGGTCGCGAGCACCGTCGCAAAGAAGCCGATGATCAGCGAGTTCTTCGCCGCGTTGATCCAGGCGGCGTTGGCCCAGGCGTCGGCCCACCACGCGGCGTCGCGCGGCGCGTCGGGCGCGGTCATGCCGAACGTCAGCAGCAGGTCGTACCAGCGCAGCGAGTACCCCTCCGGATCCAGCCGCAACATCCTGTCGGTGAAGGTGAAGTACGGCTCGACGTTGAAGCTCAGCGGGATGATCACCAGGATCGGCGCGATCAGGAAGAAGAAGACCGCCGCGCAGATCGCGATGAAGACGAAGCGCCAGATGCGCTCGAGCGGGCTGGAATAGGGCGGCAGGGCCATCGTCGCCTATCCCAGCTTCATGTTGTCGATGCCGATCAGCCGGTCGTAGACCCAGTACAGCAGCAGGATCGCCGCCAGCAGGATCGCGGCCAGCGCCGCCGCCAGCGACCAGTTCAGCGACTTCTGCATGTGGAAGGCGATCATGTTCGAGAAGAACTGCCCCGAGGCGCCGCCGACCAGCGCCGGCGTGATGTAGTAGCCGATCGCCAGGATGAAGACGAGCAGCGTCCCCGCGGCGATCCCCGGCGTCGTCTGCGGCACGTAGACGCGCCGGAACGCCGTCCAGCTGCTGGCGCCGAGCGAGCGCGCGGCGCGCACGTAGGAAGGGTTGATCGTGCGCATCACCGAATACAGCGGCAGGATCATGAACGGCAGCAGGATATGCGTCATCGCGATGATCGTGCCGGTCTGGTTGTACATCATCTGGATGCGGTTCTCGTCCGAAATGACGCCGAGCGCGACCAGCGCGTTGTTGACCACGCCCTGGCTCTGCAGCAGCACCATCCAGCTCGTCGTGCGCACCAGGAGCGACGTCCAGAACGGCAGCAGGACGAAGATCATCAGCAGGTTCGAATAGCGCAGCGGCAGCGTCGCCAGCAGATGCGCTACCGGAAATCCCAGCAGCAGGCACAGCGCGGCGATCAGCGCGGACATGAACATCGTCTTCCAGAACAGCGGCACGTAGATCCGCTGCTCCGGCGCCACGCGCTCGATCGAGCCGTCGGTGGCGAGCTTGCGGTCGAGCGCCGCGATGTAGAAGCTCGGGGTGTGCGCCGTCGACGCCGCGCGCATCACCGCCCAGAGCTCGGGATCGGCCCAGTCCTCGTCGAGATCGATCAGCGCGTCACGGTAGGGCGGCTCCAGATCCTCGGCGCGCCGGCCCGCCGAGGTGAACATCGAGCGCGAGCCGGACAGGTCGTAGTTGATCCGGGTGCCGACCACGCCGATCGTGCGCTCTTCCGACGACTGGCGCAGATCGGCGACCAGCGCCGCGAAGCCCGCCTCGTCGGGCTCGGTTCCGGCGGGATTTGCGTCGAACCAGGCGCTGACGGCCGGCATGTTGGCCGCGAAGCCCGGATTCCAGACCGACCGGTACAGCATCTGGCCGATCGGGGCCACGAAGGTGATCAGCACGAACAGCAGAAGCGGCAGAACCAGCAGCAGCGCGCGCCGCTGCGCGCCGCGGGTCGCCCGCGCCAGCGACGCCTTGAGCGGCCGTCCATCGGCCGTCGTCAGACCCCGCTCGCTCGGCGCCGTCTCCGCCATGGCCTGCGTCTCCCATTTCGTGCCGCTGGACGGCGCGCGTTGGCGGCGCGCCGTCCGTGGCGGCTCAGTTCGAAGCGACCCAGGCGTTGAAGCGCTCGTTGAGCTCGGTGTCGCGATCGACCCAGAACTCGTAGGAAGACGCCAGCGCGTTGGTCAGGTTCTCGGGCGAGGTCGGCAGGTTCGGCGACATCTCGGTTTCGCCGTCGCCCTTGTAGACGCCGACCAGCGGCGCCGAAGACTGGCGCGGCGGCCCGTAGCTGATCCAGGTGGCGGCATTGGCCAGCGGCTCGGCGCCGGTCGAGAAGGCCACGAAGTCGAGAGCGTTCTGCATGTTGGGGGCGCCCTTCGGGATCACCCAGCCTTCGAGCTCGTAGACCTGGCCGTCCCAGACCACCTCGAACGGCTTGCCCTCGGAGACGGCGGCGTTGAAGATCCGGCCGTTCCAGGCCAGCGTCATCGCCACCTCGCCATCCGCCAGCAGCTGCGGCGGCTGCGCCCCGGCCTCCCACCAGATGATCTCGTCCTTGATCGTGTCGAGCTTGGCGAAGGCGCGCGCGACGCCCTCCTCGGTCTCCAGCGTCTCGTAGACCTCGTCCGCGGGCACGCCGTCGGCCATCAGCGCCATCTCGAGCGTCGCCTTGGCGCCGCGCTTGACGCCGCGCTTGCCGGGGAACTTCTCAAGATCGAAGAAGTCGGCCATCGTGGTCGGCTTCTCGTCCGGGAACTTGGACGCATCATAGGCGTAGACCGTCGAGAACACGTCCGTCGAGACCAGGCAGTCGGTCAGCGCGCCGGGCAGGAAATCGTCCTCCGCTGGCGTGCCGTCGGCCGCGGGCTGCAGGATCGAATGATCGATCTCCTCGAGCAGACCCTCGTCGCAGAGGCGGATAGCGTCCGCGTATTCGACGCTGGCGACGTCGACCGTGACGTTGCCCGCCTCGACCTGCGCCTTGATCGGCGTGGCCGGGTTGTCGGCGTCGACCGACACGACGTTCACGCCGGTCTCCGCCGTGAACGGCTTGTGATAGGCCTCGACCTGGCTGTTGGTATAGGCCCCGCCCCAGCCCATCACCACGACCTCCTGCGCCGCGACCGAAGTCGCGGCAGCGGCGGATGCGAGCATTGTCGTCGCCAGAAGCATGCGTTTCATGTTGTTCGTCCTTCTCCCTGTTATCCCGTAGAGGGTCTTTCCGTCGGGGCGGTCGCCGGTCAGGCGGCGTCGAGCGCCCGGCAGTCCTGTGGCAGCCAGCCGATCCGCACGCGTTCGCCGCGCGCGAGCTTGACCTGGCCTACGCTGTTTCGGCACTTCATGACGAAATCGTCGCTGCCCGCGACGCGCAGCCGCGTGCGGAAGATGTCGCCCATGTAGATGAACTCCAGCACCTCGGCCTCGAGCGTATGAGCCCCCTCGGGGATCTTGTCGGGCCGGAACTCGACCCGCTCCGGCCGGATCGAGACCGTGGTCCGCTCCCCCGGAGCGCTGACGTTGACCGGGATCGCGTCGAGGATCTCTCCGGTCGGCAACCGGACCGTGCAGACGCCGCCCGAGATGCTCTCCACCGCGCCCTCCAGCGTATTGTTCTCGCCGATGAAGCTCGCCACGAAGCGATTGCCGGGCTTCTCGTAGAGCTCCTCGGGCGGCGCCAGCTGCTGGATGCGACCGTCGTTGAACACCGCGATCCGGTCCGACATCGTCAGCGCCTCGCCCTGGTCGTGCGTGACGTAGGCCACCGTGATGCCGAGCCGTTCGTGCAGGTGCTTGATCTCGAACTGCATGTGCTCGCGCAGCTGCTTGTCGAGCGCGCCGAGCGGCTCGTCCATCAGCACCAGCTCCGGCTCGAAGACCAGCGCGCGGGCCAGCGCGATCCGCTGCTGCTGGCCGCCCGAAAGCTGCGCGGGACGGCGGCCCGCGAAGGCGCCCATCTGCACCATGTCGAGCGCGCGGGCGACCTTGGCGTCGATGTCTGCCTTGCCCATCTTGCGCACCTGCAGAGGGAAGGCGAGGTTCTCGCCGACCGTCATGTGCGGGAACAGCGCATAGCTCTGGAACACCATGCCGATCCCGCGCTTCTCCGGCGGCACCGAGTTGATCGGCCGGCCGGCGAGGCGGATCTCGCCGTGCGTGGCGGTCTCGAACCCGGCAAGCATCATCAGACACGTCGTCTTTCCCGATCCGGACGGCCCCAGCATCGTCAGGAATTCGCCCCGGCCGATGTCCAGGTTCAGGTCCTTCACGACCAGCGTCTCGCCGTCGTAGCTCTTCTGAACATGCTCGAACGCCACAAAGGCATCGCCGGGTCCGGCATTCATGCGCAATTCCCGTACAGCAGCGGGCGGGACTGCCCTGACTGGCGTGAGATCAAGCACAATCGACGCGGCGACGGAAGCCTAAACGCCGTTTTCGTCGGCAGAAGCGCAACCGGCCGCAATCGTGGGCGCCGCCAGGACCCGGCGCCCGACGATCGGGCAGGAGGCGGCCGGGCGGCAGGAGAAACCGTCGCAATGCGCTTGCGTTTAGGCTGGGCGTCGAATTTACATGGGACCAGCAGGAACCGGGGGAGGTCGACCATCTCATTCTTCAACGAGATGTATGACGGAGACGCCGTTCGCGCGGCATACGAACCCGTAATGGAATGGGTGCGCCAGACGCCGCCCGAAGTGATCTCGCAGAAGAAGCTGGAAGCCGAGGCTCTTTTCCGGCGCATCGGCATCACCTTCGCCGTCTATGGCGAAGGCGGCGACACGGAACGCCTGATCCCCTTCGACATGATGCCGCGCGTGTTCACCGAGCGCGAGTGGCGCAAGCTGGAGCGCGGCGTCAAGCAGCGCGCGCGCGCGCTGAACGCATTCCTCTACGACGTCTACCACCGGGCGGAGATCATCCGCGCCGGCGTCATCCCTGCGGACCTCGTGTTCCGCAACGACGCCTACGAGGCGGCGGTCGTCGGCATCGACCCGCCCGCCAACGTCTATTCCCACATCGTCGGCATCGACCTCGTCCGCACCGGACCGGACGAGTTCTTCGTGCTCGAGGACAATTGCCGCACGCCGTCGGGCGTCAGCTACATGCTCGAGAACCGCGAGATCATGATGCGGATGTTCCCGGGCCTGTTCCGCTCGACCCGGATCGCGCCGGTGGACGACTATCCGGACCGGCTCCGGCGCACGCTCGCCTCGGTCGCGCCGCCGAAATGCGCCGGCGAGCCGGAGGTCGTGCTCCTGTCGCCGGGCGCCTTCAACTCCGCCTACTACGAGCACTCGTTCCTCGCCGACCAGATGGGCATCGAACTGGTCGAGGGGCAGGATCTGTTCGTCCAGGGCGACTTCGTCTGGATGCGCACGACCCAGGGCCCCAAGCGCGTCGACGTGATCTACCGCCGCATCGACGACAGCTTCCTCGACCCGCTGTGCTTCCGGCCGGACTCGATGCTCGGCGTCCCCGGACTGATGAACGTCTACCGCTCCGGCGGCGTCGCGATCTGCTCGGCGCCGGGCTCCGGCGTCGCGGACGACAAGGCCGTCTACACGTTCGTGCCGGAGATGATCCGCTTCTATCTTGGCGAGCAGCCGATCCTGAAGAACGTGCAGACCTGGAAATGCGCCGAGGCCGACGACCGCAAGCACGTTCTGGAGAACCTCAAGGACCTCGTGGTCAAGGAGGTGCACGGCTCGGGCGGCTACGGGATGCTGGTCGGGCCCGCCTCCACCAAGGAGCAGATCGCGGCCTACGCCGAGCGCATCAAGGCCGCGCCCGAAGACTTCATCGCGCAGCCGACGCTGTCGCTGTCGACGGTGCCGACCTTCGTCGACAGCGGTCTCGCGCCACGTCACGTCGACCTGCGCCCCTATTGTCTCGTCGGACGCGAGGTGCATCTGTGCCCCGGCGGGCTCACGCGCGTCGCGATGCGGGAGGGCTCCCTGGTGGTCAATTCGAGCCAGGGCGGCGGCGTCAAGGACACCTGGGTGCTGGCCGACTGATGCTGAGCAGAACCGCGGAAAACCTGTACTGGCTGGCGCGCTACATGGAGCGCGCCGAGACGATGGCCCGGCTGCTCGAGGTCGGCTACCGGATGGGCATGATGCCGTCCGCGGCCGAGGGCTACCGAAACGAATGGGCCTCCCTGGTCGCGGCCTCCGGCGGCGCGGCCGGGTTCTCGGCCAAGTTCGGCGAGGAGGCGCGGCAGCGCGACGTCGAGACCTGGCTGTTCTTCGATCGCGAGAACCCGTCGAGCGTGATCTCCTGCATCGAACGGGCGCGGCACAACGGCAGGTCCGTGCGCACCGCGCTGACGACCGAGATGTGGGACGCGCTGAACACCGCCTACCTCGACCTCGCCTCGATCGAGCGCGAGCCGCGGACCGACGAGCTGATGCCCAAGCTCTGCGACTGGACCAAGCGCCAGGGCGCGCAGCTGCGCGGCGCGACCGAGACGTCGCACCTGCAGAACGACGGCTACGACTTCCTGAACCTCGGCTACTACCTCGAGCGCGGCGACAACACGGCGCGGCTGCTCGACGTCAAGTACTACGTGCTGCTGCCGACGACCGACATGGTCGGCGGCACCGTCGACACCTACCAATGGACGACGCTCCTGCGCTCGCTCTCGGCCTACCGGGCCTTCCACTGGGCCTATGGCGGCGAGTACACGCCGCGCAAGATCGCGCATTTCCTGATCCTGAACCCGTCATGCCCGCGCGCGCTGCTGCACTGCGCCGACAAGGCGGATTTCCACCTCAGCCGGCTCGCCCGGGCCTACGGGCAGACGACCCCGGCTCACGATCAGGTCCGGCTGATCCGGGCCGAACTGGCCGATGCAAGGATCGAGGACGTGATCCACGAGGGCCTGCACGAGTTCCTGAGCCGCTTCGTCAGCGGCAACGGCGCGCTTGGGCAGCAGGTCGCCGACGCCTATCTCTTCGGGGTCCAGTGATGCTGCTCAGGATCGTCCACAGCACGCTCTACGAGTTCGACCAGCCGATGCGCTGGATCGTGCAGAGCCACCGCCTGACCCCCTCGCATTGCGCGAGCCAGCGCACCGTCGAATGGAGCGTCACGGTCGAGGGCGCCCAGTTCGGCGCGAGCTTCGTCGACGGCGGCGGCGACGTGATCAACACGATGACCCTGGCCGGACCGGTCGACCGGGTCGAGGTTCTGGTCGAGGGCGTCGTCGAGACCAGCGACACCGCCGGCGTGCTGCGCGGGCATCGCGAGGTGATCTCGCCGCGGGTCTTCCTGACTCCGACCGCCTCCACCCTCTCCGGAACGGCGATCGAGGCGCTGCGCAAGAGCGCGCTCGGGGGCGCGGAGGACGCGACCGCGCTGAGCCGCGCGCATCGGATGTCCGAGGCCGTGACCGAGGCCATCGTCTATGCGCCGGGGTCGACCGAGGCGACCACGACGGCGTCGGAGGCGGTCGAGCGCGGGTCCGGCGTCTGTCAGGACCATGCGCACACGCTGATCGCGCTGGCTCAGGGAGCCGGCATGCCGGCGCGCTACGTGACCGGCTACCTGATGTCATCCGACGACGACGCGGCAGAGGAAGCCAGCCATGCCTGGGCCGAGATCTTCGTCGAAGGACTCGGCTGGATCGGCTTCGACCCCGCCAACGAAAGCTGCCCCGACGACCGCTATGTCCGGCTCGGATCGGGCCGCGACGCCGCCGACGCCGCCCCGATCCGCGGCGTGACGCGCGGCGGCGGCATCGAGGCGATGAACGTCTCGGTCGTCGTATCCTCGGCGCAGCAGTAACAGAAGCGAACCCGCCCAGGATGACCTATTGCGTCGGACTGCTGCTGAACGCCGGCATCGTGATGCTGTCCGACACCCGCACCAACGCAGGCATCGACAACATCTCGATCTTTCGCAAGATGTTCGTGTTCGAGAACCCCGGCGAACGGGTCATCACGATGATGACCTCGGGCAACCTTTCGGTCACTCAGACGGTGCTGGCCAAGCTGCAGCACGAGATCGACGATCCCGAGGCCACGCACCGCACCTCGATCATGCTCGCCGAGACGATGCTCGACGTCGCCGAGATCGTCGGGCGGACCCTGTTCGACGTCGCGCTCGACGTGCGCAAGCGGATGCTGCAGATGGATGGGAGCGCCTCGGCCTCGATCATGCTCGGCGGCCAGCGCAAGGGCGGCAGGCTGCGCCTGTTCCACATCTACCGCGAGGGCAACTTCATCGCGGCGACCGAAGACACGCCGTTCCTGCAGATCGGCGAGTTCAAGTACGGCAAGCCGATCCTCGATCGGGTGGTGCGGCCGGAGACGTCGCTGGCCGAGGGCCGCAAGGTGGTGCTCCTGTCGATGGACTCCACGATGCGCTCGAACCTGTCGGTCGGGATGCCGCTCGACCTGACCATCGTCGAACATGGCGCCTGCCGCCTCGCCGAACAGACGCGGATCGAGCCCGGCGACCTGGAGTTCACCGCGCTGTCCGAGGCCTGGAGCCGCGTGTTGCGGGACGGGTTCACGAACATGGAGACCTGAGCGCGACGGGCGGCTCGTCGCCGGCCTGTCTCGGCGCCATGGCCGACGCCTGCGGGCGCGCCGGCGACGCGACCACCGGCGCGCAATTCTGGAAGGCGCGCCTGCCCGCGGGGCGGCCAGTCGACGCCGATGACCTGCGACGTCGGCGGCAGCCGGTAGGTGCTCGTCGTCGCGGACGGTGATGGCTCGATCAGCGCCGAGCCCATGCGACCGCGTGCCGCCTCGCCCGAGGCCGCGGCCAGAGCCAGAGCACGCGCCGAACACGAAACCGCGAGGACTGAAACTATTTGTCTGCGTCTCACGTAGATCATTACAGGAAGGCGCATCGCCTCCGGTGGAACAAAATGGAATTGCTGCTGGCACGCGCCTCGGTGTTCCAATGTTACATCAGTAATGAAATGCCAACATGGAGCCGTTCAGATGAATAGCAACTTCAGGATTTCCGCTCTCGCCCTCGCGATCGCCGCCGGCGTGGCTGCGCCGCTCTCGGCCGCCCCATACAGCCAGCTCGCCGCCAGCGCAGGGCTGAGCCAGTCCGAGGCGGCCGCGATGTCGCTGCCCGAAATCGTCGCGCACCTGTTCAACCGCGGCGAGTCGGTTCAGGACCGGCAGACCATCCCCGGCGAGATCATGATGGGCTCAGCCGGCGCCGGCGGCGCAGCGCAATTGCAGGCCTCGTCGCGCGACATGCCCGGCTCGACGCCGCGCGAGATCGCGGCGATTCATTCGAACCAGGGCGAGAGCGTCCAGGACCGCATCACGGTGACCGCGCCGACTCCCGGCGCAGGAGACCGGAGCCAGCTCATCGCCAATGCCGGCCCCGGCATTGATGCAAGCGACGAACCTACGCTGACCGAACTCGCCGCGCGCCATGTCAACGGAGGCGAGTCGACGGCCGACGAGGTGGTCGTTCGGAACTGAGCGAACGGACAGAATGCGCGTCAGCCCGGCATCGGGCCGGGTTGCCGCGCGTTTTTCGTTGCGGGCCGGCGCCCTCAGCCCGGCATCGCCGTCTCGACCAGCCTGACCCAGTACGAGCAGCCGACCGGGATCAACGCGTCGTTGAAGTCGTATCTCGGATGATGCAACGTCGCGCTGTCGCCGTTGCCGACGAAGATGAACGCGCCGGGCCGCGCCAGCAGCATGTACGAGAAGTCCTCGCCGCCCATCACCGGCGGCGCGTCCGTATCCACCCGTGCATCGCCGACCACGTCGGCCGCGACCCGGGCCGCGAATTCCGCGCGCCCGGCATCGTTCTCGGTGACCGGATAATTGCGCCGGTAGGCGAGTTCGGCCTCGGCGCCGTAGGCCCGCGCGACCGAGCCGACCAGCGCGGTCATCCGGGCCTCGATCAGGTCGCGCACCTCCCCCGACAGCGTCCGCACCGTCCCGCGCAGCTCGACCCCGTCGGGGATCACGTTGAACGCGTCGCTGTCGGTGCGGAACGACGTGACGGAGACGACCGCGTTCAGCAGCGGATCGACGTTGCGCGCGACGATCGTCTGCAGCGCCATCACGATCGCGCTGCCCGCGACGGTCGGGTCGATGCAGTTATGCGGCTGCGCCGCGTGCCCGCCGCGCCCGGCGACCCGGATCGTGAACATGTCGGTCGCCGCCAGCATCGGGCCGGGCCGGATCGCGAAGTCGCCGACCGCGAGGCCCGGCATGTTGTGCATGCCGTAGACTTCCTGAATGCCGAAGCGCTCCATCATCCCGTCCTCGACCATCTCGCGCCCGCCGCCGCCGCCCTCCTCGGCCGGCTGGAAGATCACGACCGCCGTCCCGTCGAAGGCGCGGGTCTCGGCCAGGTGCCGCGCCGCGCCGAGCAGCATCGCCGTGTGACCGTCATGGCCGCAGGCATGCATCTTGCCGGGCGCGGTCGAGGCCCAGTCGGCGCCGGTCGCCTCGAGGATCGGGAGCGCGTCCATGTCGGCGCGCAGGCCGATCACCCGGCCCGAGCCGGTCGAGCGCCCCTTGATGACGCCGACGACCCCGGTGCGCCCGATGCCGGTCACGACCTCGTCGCAGCCGAAGGCCCGCAGCTTGTCGGCGACCAGCGCCGCGGTCCGGTGCGTGTCGAAGTCCAGCTCCGGATTGCGGTGCAGGTCGCGGCGCCATTCGGCGACCTCGGGCGCGACCTCGGCGAGGCGGTTCAGCACGGGCATGGCGGCGGCTCCTTCGTTCAGGCTGCGAGGCGGCCGATCAGCCGTCGCACAAAGGCGGCGCCGGCGTCGAGCTGTTCGAGCGTGATGAATTCGTCGGGCTGATGCGCCTGCTCGATCGAGCCGGGACCGCAGATCGCGGCCGAGAGCCCGCCCGCCTGGAATTGCCCGGCCTCGGTCTGGTACGACACGACATGCCGACCGTTGTCGCCGGTCAGCGCGCGCGCCAGCCGCTCGGCCGCGCCGTCGGGCTCGGGCGCGAAGCCCGGCAACTCCATCCGCGTCGTCACCGTGACGCGCGCGTCGGGATGTACCTCCCGCGCCTCGGCCTCGAGACGGGCGGCCTCGGCGAGGAAACGCCTCTTCCAATTCGCGAGGCTCTCTGTCGGCAGCACGCGCATCTCGCCGGAGAACGTGCAGTCGCGGGCGGCGATGTTCGACGCGGTGCCGCCGGCGATCGTGCCCACATGCAGCGTCGTGTAGGGCGGCGCGAAGTCGCCCGGCCCCGCCGCCGCCGCGGCCTCGGCCATCGCCGCGTCGAGCCAGGCGACCAGCCGCGCCGCGACCATGACCGCCGAGACGCCGGTATGGATCAGGCTCGAATGCACCTCGTGGCCGCGCACATGCACGCGAAAGCCCCAGCTCGCCTTGTGGCCGGTGACGACGCGCATCAGCGACGGTTCGCCGACGATCACCGCCTCGGGGCGCGGATGGTCGGCGACCAGGCGCTCGATCATCTCCGGCGCGCCGAGGCAGCCGACCTCCTCGTCATAGCTGAGCGCGAGGAAGATCGGCCGCTTCAGGTCGGCCGCCAGCATCTCGGGCGCGAGCGCCAGTCCGCAGGCGACGAAGCCCTTCATGTCGCAGGTTCCGCGTCCGTAGAGCCGTCCGTCGCGTTCGGCCAGCGCAAAGGGATCGCTGGTCCAGTCCTGCCCGTCGACCGGCACGACGTCGCTGTGCCCGGACAGGACGACGCCGCCCGGCGCCTCCGGCCCGATCCGCGCGATCAGGCTCGCCTTGGTCCCCGTGGCGTCGGGCACACGCGTCGCGGCGACGCCGAGACCGGCGAGATAATCCTCGACGAAATCGACCATCGGCAGGTTGGAGCGGTCGGAGACGGTGGGGAAGGCCACGAGCCGGGCCAGCATCTCTCGGGGCGTCGGGGTGTCCGGCATGCGATCGTCTTCCTGGGATGCGTCACGCCATGTGGGGCCGCCCCTGACGCGAGGTCAAGGCCGCATTTCCCGTTGTCCGGCGTCGGATCTTGCTGTTAACTTTCCTTCACAGGACGCACGGCGGCGAACGAAAAACCGCCTGCGCCGCAATGCTCGACAGGGAGCGCCGATGCTTGACGGACCCGTGCCGGTCCTTGAGGTCAATGGCCTCGAAACGGTGTTCCAGACCCGCGACGGCGAGATACATGCCGTCAACGGCGTCAGCTTCTCGATCGGCGCGGGCGAGCTTCTGGGCGTGGTCGGCGAGAGCGGATCCGGCAAGTCGGTCACGATGATGTCGCTGATGGGTCTTCTGCCCAGCCCGCCGGCCCGGATCGCGGGCGGCAGCATCCTGTTCGAAGGACGCGATGTGCGGGCCATGTCCCAAGCCGACATGCGCGAGCTGCGCGGCGGCGAGATCGGGTTCGTGTTCCAGGACCCGATGACGAGCCTGAACCCGGTCTTTACAATCGGCTACCAACTGGTCGAGCCGCTGCGCGCGCATCTGGGCCTCTCGAGGCGCGCGGCGCGCGACCGCGCGGCCGAGCTGCTGACGCTGGTCGGCATCCCCGACGCTGGGCAGCGCCTCGACGACTATCCGCACCAGTTTTCCGGCGGGATGCGTCAGCGCGTGATGATCGCGATGGCGCTCGGCTGCGACCCCAAGCTGCTGATCGCGGATGAGCCGACCACGGCGCTGGATGTGACGATCCAGGCGCAGATCCTCGAACTGATCCGGGAGCTCCGCCAGAAGCTCGGAATGGGGATCGTCTGGATCACCCACGATCTCGGGCTGGTCGCCGGCATCGCCGACCGGGTCATCGTCATGTATGCGGGCCAGGTGGCCGAGCACGGCCCTGTGGCCGAACTGTTCTCCGACCCGCAGCACCCCTACACGCGCGCGCTGCTCGGCACGGTTCCGAGCGTAACCGGCCCGCGCGAGCGGCGCCTGCGCACGATCGAGGGCCAGCCGCCGATCCTGACCGCCGCGCCGAGATCCTGCCCGTTCGCGCCGCGCTGCGCCCATGTGTTCAACCGCTGCCGCGTCGAGAACCCGCCCCGCATCCCGGTCTCCGCCAGCCATGACGTCGCCTGCTGGTGGGATCCGGCGACCGGAGAGCCGCGCCGTGCTTGACGCGCCCTCCGACGCGGAGGCTGCGCCGCTGCTCCGGGTCGAGGGGCTGAAGATGTACTTTCCCCTCTACAAGGGGGCGCTGCGCCGCAAGGTGGGCGAGGTCAAGGCCGTCGATGATCTGAGCTTCGAGATCCACGCCGGCGAGACGCTCGGGCTCGTCGGCGAGAGCGGCTGCGGCAAGTCCACGACGGGCCGCGCGATCCTGCGCCTCTACCATCCGACGGCAGGGGCGATCGTGCTGGACGGGCGCGACATCGCCCAGCTGGAGGGCGACGCGTTGCGCGCGCTGCGCCCGAAGATGCAGATGATCTTTCAGGATCCGCAGGCGAGCCTGAACCCGCGGATGACCATCGGCTCGATCATCGCCGAGCCGCTGGACGAGCATACGCGGATGAGCCGGCCGGAACGGCGGGCGCGGGTGCTGGAGCTGATGGATCAGGTCGGCCTGAACCGGAGCTTCGCCAACCGGTATCCACACGAATTCTCGGGCGGCCAGCGCCAGCGCATCGGCATAGCTCGCGCCCTGGCGCTGAATCCGAGCTTCATCGTCTGCGACGAGCCGATCGCCGCGCTCGACGTGTCGATCCAGGCGCAGGTGGTGAACCTGCTCGAGGATCTGCAGGAACGGCTGGGGCTGACCTATCTCTTCATCAGCCACGACCTGAGCATGGTGCGACACCTCGCGACCCGGGTGGCGGTCATGTATCTCGGCCGCATCGTCGAGCTCGCGCCGCGCGAGGCGCTGTATGCGACGCCGCTGCACCCGTACACGCAGGCGCTGATCTCCGCGGTGCCGAGCCCGGATCCCGAGGTCGAGGCGCGGCGGCGGCGCATCATCCTCACGGGCGACGTGCCGAGCCCGAGCAATCCGCCGCCGGGCTGCGCCTTCTCGACGCGGTGCCCCAAGGTCTTCGACCGCTGCCGGGTCGAGACCCCGCCGCTGCGCGATCTCGGCGAGGACCGCTTCGCCGCCTGCCATCTGGTGGACAATCCCCACGATCCCGCCTGACCGGGCGCCGTCCCGCGCCCGAAACCAAAGGAGCGACGCATGAAGACGAGACACATCCTGATGGGCGCCACGGCGCTGGCCATGCTGGCCTCGACGGCGCAGGCGGAACGGGGCTCGGACGGCCAGCTCAACATCCTGTACTGGCAGGCGATCTCCATCATGACCCCGTTCCTGTCGAACGGCACGAAGGACATCGAGGGCGCGAGCCTTGTGCTGGAGCCGCTGGCGCGCTTCGATGAGACCGGCCAGATCGTGCCGTTCCTGGCCGAGGAGATCCCGACGCTCGAGAACGGCGGCATCTCCGAGGATCTGACGACCATCACCTGGAAGCTGAAGGAAGGGCTGCTCTGGTCCGACGGAACCCCGGTGACGGCCGAGGACGCGGTCTTCACCTGGCAGTACTGCACCGATCCCGAGGGCGGCTGCGCTCAGCTGCCGAACTTCGGCGGCGTCACCGATGTCGAAGCCGTCGACGACCGGACCATCAAGATCACCTTCGACGGGCCCAAGCCCTATCCCTACGGCCCGCTGGTCGGCGCCCAGTCGCCGGTCCTGCAGAAGGCGCAGTTCGAGAACTGCCTCGGCGCCAACGCGCCGACCTGCACCGAGGCGAACACCAAGCCGATCGGCACAGGCCCGTTCATGGTCACGGACTTCAAGGCCAACGACGTGGTGCTGCTCGAAGCCAACCCGAACTACCGCGAGCCCGACAAGCCCGCCTTCCAGACCGTCGTCCTGAAGGGCGGCGGCGATCCGGCCTCGGCCGCGCAGTCGGTGCTGTCGACCGGCGAATTCGACTACGCGTGGAACGCCCAGGTCGAGCCCGAAGTGCTGGAGCAGATGGCGACCGGCGGCCAGGGCGAAGTGATCTCGGCCTTCGGCACGCTGGTCGAGCGGCTGCAGGTCAACCAGACCGACCCCGACCCGGCGCTGGGCGACGAGCGCTCGACCGCCGCGCATCCGCATCCGTTCCTGACCGATCCGAACGTGGTCAAGGCGCTGAGCCTCGCGATCAACCGCGACATCCTGGTCGAGACCGGCTATGGCGCCGCCGGCCAGGTCACCTGCAACCTGGTGCCGGCGCCCGACTTCAACGCCTCCCCGAACAACGACTGGTGCAAGACGCAGGACATCGAGGAGGCCAAGCGCCTGCTCGACGAGGCGGGCTGGGTTCCGGGCTCGGACGGCGTGCGCGAGAAGGACGGCGTCCGGCTGTCGATCCTCTACCAAACCTCGACCAACTCGGTGCGGCAATCCGCGCAGGCGCTGATCAAGCAGTGGTGGGACGAGATCGGCGTCGAGACCGAGCTGCGCAACATCGACGCCGCAGTGTTCTTCGGCGCCGACCCGGGCTCTCCGGACACGCTGCAGAAGTTCTACGCCGACGTCGAGATGTACGCGAACAACTTCGACGGCACCGATCCCGAGAAGTACCTTGGGGACTGGCGCTGCTCGGAGGCGCCGCGCCCGGAAACCCAGTGGCAGGGCGGCAACACGTCGCGCTTCTGCTCGGACGAGTTCGACGCGATGCTGGCCGAGATGAGCACGACGGCCGGCCAGGAGGCGCGCTCCGAGATCGCGATCCAGCTCAACGACATGATCGTGGACTCCACGTCGTTCATCCCGCTGATCCACCGCGGCCGCGTGTCGACCAAGTCCAACACGCTCGGCGGCGTCAAGCTGAACCCCTGGGACAGCGAGCTGTGGAACGCCGCCGACTGGTACCGCGACAACTGATCCCCGGTTAACCCAGGCCCCGGGCCGCAGGCCGGCCCGGGGCCGTCGCCCGAGGGGGAGGTTGCGACGATGTTCGCCTATACGCTGAGACGGCTGTTCTTCGCGATCCCGACGCTTCTGGTGATCAGCTTCATCATCTTCGCGCTGCTCGACCTGTCGCCCGGCGATCCGACCGCGAACCTGCCGCTGACGATCCCGGCCGAGGTGCGCGAGCAGATCCGCATGTCGCTCGGCCTCGGCGAGCCGTTCCACGTCCGCTACCTGCTCTGGCTCCAGCAGTTCTTCATCAACGAGCCGCTGAACATCCTTGAGCGCATCACCGGCTGGACGATCGGCGACAGCGCGAACCGGATGCGGGTGATCTCCTGGCAGACCCGCTCGCCGGTCGTCGACCTGATCATCCAGCGCATGCCGCAGACGCTTTGGGTCGTGGGAATGTCCTATGTCGTCGGCGTGCTGATCGCGATCCCGATCGGCGTGATCTCGGCCTACCGGCAGTATTCCTGGTTCGACCAGTTCGGCACGTTCTTCTCGATGGTCGGCTTCTCGGTGCCGACCTTCTTCATGGGCCTGGTGCTGATCGTGATCTTCTCGGTCAACCTCGGCTGGCTGCCCTCGATCTACGACACGAACCTGCGCGTGACGAACTTCGAGACCTTCTGGCTCCAGGTCAAGCAGATGATCATGCCGGTCATGGTGCTGGCGCTCTACAACGCCGCCCAGATCAGCCGCTTCATGCGCGCCTCGATGCTCGACAACCTCAGCCAGGACTACGTGCGCACCGCCCGCGCCAAGGGCATGTCGGAGCGGGTCGTGCTGCTGGTCCACGTGCTTCGCAACTCGATGATCCCGGTCGTGACCGTGATCGCGCTCGGCATCCCGAGCATCTTCTCCGGCGCGATCATCACCGAGCAGATCTTCCGCGTGAACGGGCTCGGTCAGCTGCTGATCACCGGCATCCAGGGCGCGGACCTGCCGCTGGTGCAGACGCTGACCTTCATCTTCGCCTTCCTGATCGTCGCCTTCAACCTGATCGCCGACCTGCTCTACGGCATCCTGGACCCGAGGATCCGCTATGACTGACGTCTCGCCGGTCCCGTATCCGGAGATCGACGCGCCGCAGCGCAGCCTCTGGGGCGACGTCTGGCGCCAGTTCCGCCATCACCGCGGCGCGATGCTCGGGGTGATCATCTTCGGGCTGATCCTGTTCGGCGTCGTGTTCGGCCCGATGATCTACACGACCGATCCGCAATACATCGACGTGCTGGCGCGCAACGCGGCGCCCAGCCTCGCGCACCCGATGGGGACCGACAACATCGGCCGCGACATCTTCGCGCAGGTCCTGCAGGGCGGCCGGGTCTCGCTGGCGGTCGGCATCACGGCGATGCTGCTGGCGCTGTTCCTCGGAACGCTGGTCGGCGTCCTCGCCGGCTACTTCCCCAGGCTGGACGGGCTGCTGATGCGCATGACCGACCTGTTCCTCGCGCTCCCAATCCTGCCGTTGCTTCTCGTCATCATCATGCTGTTCCGCGACACGCTGCGGGCGCTGTTCGGGCCGGAGACCGGCATCTTCCTGCTGATCGTCTTCATCATCGGCGTCACGTCCTGGATGCAGACGGCCCGCATCGTGCGCGGCGACGTGCTGGCGCTGAAGGAACGCGAGTTCGTGCTGGCGGCGAAGTCGATCGGCACGCCGTCCGCGGCGGATCATCAGCCGGCACATCCTGCCGAACGTGCTGTCGCCGATCATGGTCTCCGCGACGCTCGGCGTCGCCAACGCGATCATCACCGAGAGCGCGCTGTCGTTCCTCGGACTGGGCTTTCCCTCGGATTTCCCGACCTGGGGGCGGCTGCTGTTCGACGGCGCGAACTTCATGATGCTGACGCCGGCCCGGGTGCTCTGGCCCGGCCTCGCGATCTCGCTGACCGTGCTGTCGATCAACTTCATCGGCGACGGCCTGCGCGATGCGCTGGATCCGCGGATTCGGGGCCGCTGACCCGCCCTGCGGGCGGATCAGGTCGGCAGCGGCTCGCCGCCGCGCTCGAACGACGCGCCGGCGCCGCGCTCGGACTGCTCGCGCAGATGGGCGTTGCGGCAATGGTCCCGCTCACCGCGCAGCCGGTAGAAATGCCGGTCGACGATCAGGCGCAGCAGGAACCACTTCGGGGACGTCCAGCGCAACCGGTGGCAGCGGCTGCTGAACAGTTCGTCGGGATCGCCGCCATAATGCGCGTTGAGGATGCGGGAAAGCGTGTCTTCATCCATATCGGGCCGTTCCGACTTGTTGAGGCCTACAGGCGTCCCAGCGTTACCACCAAATTCCGTCGAATTTACGAACGTGCGCTGCACTTCGCTCACCTGGTTTCGGTCCATGGCGCAGCGCTGCGGAATCCGATAATCTTCGCGCCAGTATCGGATCGGTGCGCCAAAGGCGGCTTTCCGCGCTGATTAGCCGGTGCAGTGAAAAGGAGCGCCTCATTTCCGGATCCCCGACCGAGACGGCGCGTCCGGCCGTGAACGAACGCTCCATCGCCGATGTCGCGGCGGGGACCGGGGGAACGGCAACTCTCCATCTTGTCGCGCCTCGAGATCTGCCCGCCGAGCTTGTTTTGCCGGCCGGGGAAGCGGCCCGGCTGCGGACGATCCTCGATGCCTTCCTTGCGGCTCTCGAGGACACCGATCCGGCGGTCAGGGCCGGGCGCGTATCCGCCGCCCTGCAAGACCTGGGGCCCGGCGAAGCGCAGACGGCAGCGGTCGGCTACACAGGCATTCCGGAAAATGACGACGCGGTCGCCGACTTCGACGACTATTTCGGCGTGCGCAGGGTCGCCGGCGCCGATGCCGCCGGCGCCCTGCTCCGGAGCCTTATGCAGGGGGCTTCGGCGGTCTTGGCGCTTTGCGCCCGCACCCGGTCGCTGCCGGAGGCCGACGTCGCGGCGCAGATCGACGGCTTCGCCGCCCAGGCCAGGCTGCTCGCGCGCATCTACGGGCTCGAGGATCGCCGATGACAGCGGCGACGTCCCGACCGCCGGCGCCGCGCGAGATCTGGCGGGAATTCCATTGGGCCTTCTTCCTCGTCACCCAGGGGTTGATCCTGTGCCTGCGCCGGTTCGAGCTGCAACTCGACCGCGGCGACATCGCGGCGGCCGGGTTGGAACTGGATGCGGCCGCTTGTCTGATGCGGGCCTCCGGGGCCGCGATGCGCCTTGCCGGGAGTTTTTCCGCAGAGACCTACCTGACCGAGATCCGGGGAACCATGTCGCCGCCCAACGTGCGTTCCGCGCGCTTCAGCGGCCTGATGTCGTGGGACCACGGAACTCTGGTCAACCTGTTGCGGCGGCTGCGGCCACGCTTCGCCGCGCTGCCGGCGGATCTGGGCCCATCGCACCAGCGCTTCGCCGACGAGTACCGCGCGTTGGCCGACAGTCACGTCCATGTCTGCGCCCGCTTCGTCGGCGAGAACGCTGCAAGCCTGCGGCGGCAGGACCGGGACGCGCTCGACAGCCTGCGTCGCTTCACCGACGCCCGCCTGGCGCTGATCGACCCCGAGACCTGAAGCCCATTCGGCTGTACGGCGCGGCGCTCGGGATCGGGATGCTCTGGCGGCGCTCGGCCCGGCGCCGGGCCGCATCGATCTCTGCGGGCGTGCCCGTGCTCGTCGCGCCGAAGCCCTCCGCCCGCGCCCGGCATTGGCGCTCGCCACGATCCTGTCGGTCGTTCTCGCCACGCTGGCCGCCGCCGGCGGCAAGCGACACGCCGAGATCCGTTCGCATGTTCAGAAAAACTTTGCTATTCAATGAGATATACCTGGTCGCATCGTGGGACCGCATTCGGCGCCGCCCCGACATAGCCACACGGCGCGACATTGCCGCAAGGTTCGCATCGCACTAGAGTCCGGCCGAAGAGGGCAGCGCCGACAACCCGCGCGCTGTGCAACAGGAGGACGCCCCGATGACGACTGCCCATCCCCTGCGCCGGACCGAAGGCCGCGGACGGCTCTTCGACAGCATCCTCGACACCGTCGGCAACACGCCAGTCGTCCGGATAAACCGCCTCGCGCCCGAAGGCGTCGACATGTTCGTCAAGGCGGAGTTCTTCAACCCGGCCGCCTCGGTCAAGGACCGGCTGGCGCTGAACATCATCGAGGCCGGAGAGCGCGACGGCAGCCTCAAGCCCGGCCAGACCGTCGTCGAGGCAACGTCCGGGAACACCGGCATCGGCCTTGCGATGGTCTGCGCCGCCAAGGGCTACCCGCTCGTCGTGACGATGGCCGAGAGCTTCTCCGTGGAGCGCCGCCAGCTGATGCGCTACCTCGGGGCCAAGGTGATCCTGACGCCGAAGGCCGAGAAGGGCACCGGCATGTACAACAAGGCGGTGGAGCTGGCTGACCAGCACGGCTGGTTCCTCGCCGGCCAGTTTGAGACCGACGCCAACGCCGAGATCCACGAGAACACGACCGCGCAGGAGATCCTCGGCGACTTCAAAGGCCGCAAGCTCGATTTCTTCGTCACCGGCTACGGAACCGGCGGCACGGTCACCGGCGTCGGCCGGGTGCTGAAGAAGACCTGGCCGGACCTGAAGATCGTGCTTTCCGAACCCGCCAACGCGGCGCTGATCGCCTCGGAAGTGCCCCAGGAGCGCCGGCCCAACGGCGCGCCGGCCGTCAGCCATCCGGCATTTCAGCCGCATCCTATCCAAGGCTGGACGCCGGACTTCATTCCGCTGGTGCTGCAGGAGGCGATTGACGGCGGATACTACGACGACCTGATCCCGGTCACCGGACCGGACGGCATGAAATGGGCGCGTGAACTGGCCGCCAAGGAAGGGATCCTCACCGGCGTCTCGGGCGGCTCGACCTTCGCGATCGCGCGCCAGGTCGCCGAGAATGCCGCGCCCGGCTCCACTATCCTCGCGATTCTGCCGGATACGGCGGAGCGCTACCTGTCGACGCCGCTCTTCGAGCCGTTCGGCGCAGAAATGAACGAGGACGAGCGGGAAATCTCGAACTCTACGCCGGGATTCCAGATGGCCTGAAGGTCCTCGTCCGCAGTCGCATGCTTGTCGCATCCCGGCGCCGCCAGTATGTGATGGCGATGGATGATCCCGGCCAGCCCGCACGCAAGACCTACCACCATGGCAACCTGCGTGAGGCGCTGGTTGGAGCGGCGCTGCGATTGATCGAGGAGAAGGGTCCACTCGGCTTTACGATGGCCGAGGCCGCACGACTCGCCGGGGTCAGCCCCGCCGCGCCCTACCGCCATTTTCGGGGCCGCGAAGAGCTGATCGCCGAGGTCGCGCGCCAGGGCTTCGAGATTTTTGCCGAACGCCTGGAACGGGCGTTCGATGACGGAAGGCCGTCTCCCCTCGCCGCCTTCAGCGCCGCCGGGCGCGCCTATCTGGTCTTCGCCCGCAACCGACCCGGCCACTACATCGCGATGTTCGAGAGCGGCGTCGCGCTGGCTTGCAACCCGGACCTTGCGCATGCGTCGGATCGGGCGATGTCGGTTCTGGTTCGCGCGGCCGAGACGTTGACGGCCGACCTGCCACCGGGCAGGCGTCCTCCAGCCACGATGGTCGCCAACCATATCTGGGCGTTGAGCCACGGCGTCGTGGAGCTGTTCGCCCGCGGGGCGCCGGGGGGCCGAGCGCCATACTCTGCGGATGAGATGCTCGAGAGCGGCACTGGGATCTACCTGCGCGGCCTCGGGATCATCCCCCAGTGAACTCGCCGACGGTGTTTCCGCACCGCCCGCAGCCGCCGGCCCACGCAAGCGCTCCTGGCGCCGTGCCTGCCGGTGCGTCCTGCGCCCCGGAGGCGCGTCCATCCGTGCTCGCCGGGACCGTGCTCGCCTCGGCGATGGCGTTCATAGACGGCTCGGTCGTCACGATCGCGCTTCCGGTCATGCAGGCCGAATTCGGCGTAGGATTCGCTACGTTGCAGTGGGTTGCAAACGCGTACACGCTGTTTCTCGGCGCGCTGATCCTCATGGCGGCGCAGCCGGAGACCGGTTCGGCCGCCGGCGGTGCTTCAAGCTCGGCGCGACGTTGTTTGCCGCGGCCTCGATCGGCTGCGCGCTGGCCCCCGGCCCGGCGTCGCTGATCGCCGCCCGCGCAGTCCAGGGCATCGGCGCCGCAGTGATGGTCCCGCAGAGCCTGGCGATCCTGTCGGCCGCCTTCCCGCCCGAGATCGGCGATCGGCACATGGGCCGGCGCCAGCGCCTTCGCCGCCGCGCTTGGTCCGGCGCTCGGCGGCGCGATGATCGACACGCTGGGCTGGAGGGCCGCATTCTGGATCAACCCGCCGATCGCCGTCGCCGTGATCTGCATTGCGCAGCGCAACATTCCCGAAAGCCGATCCGCCGCCGCCGGGCCGCCCGACCGGGCCGGCGCGGCGCTTGCGGTCGCCGCGGCCGCAGCGCTGGGCCTCGGCCTCGGGACGCTGGCGGAACGCGAGCCCGCGCCCGGCCGCGCGTTGGCGCTGCTCGCCGCCGGGTTCGTCGCCTGCGTCCTCTACGTCCGGGTCGAGCGTCGCGCCGAGGAGCCCCTGACGCCGCTTGGCTTGTTCGCATCGCTCGCCTTTTCCGGGGCGAACCTCATTGACCTTTCCCCGCAGTTAGGGCCGCGTTGAACTGGAATCCTCCGGTTGAAACTGGTCGATGAGCGGCAGCGCGTAGCCGGCAAGAGGCTCAGGCGCTGTCGCGGCGTACGTGGTCAGGACCTCCATTGGGGTTCGGTAGCCGAGCGCCGAATGCGGGCGCTCGGTGTTGTAGTGGCAGCGCCATCGCTCGATCTCCTCGCGGGCGTGCCGCAGCGAACGGAACCAGTGCAGGTTGAGGCACTCGTCCCGCAGCTTGCCGTTCAGGCTCTCGACGAAGGCGTTCTGGACCGGCTTGCCCGGCTCGATGAAACGCAGCCGGACGCCGGTGCGCTCCGACCAGTCGACATGGCGCGGCTCGTGCCCTCCGGCCCGTTGTCGAGGACGATCTCCTCGGGCAGTCCGTGCAGCAGCGCCAGGTCGTCGAGGTAGCGGGCCACCCGCGCGCCGGAGATCGAGACGTCGACGATCTGGCCCGGGCAGAGGCGGCTCGAGGTCGTCGACGATGTTCAGCACCCGGAAGCGGCGGCAGTCGGCGAGCTGATCGCTGACGAAGTCGAGCGACCAGCGCTGCATCGGCCGCTCCGGGACCTGCGGGGCCACCCTGTCGCGCCGCGGCAGCTTGCGCCGCTTCTTCGTCCGCACCTGCAGGCCCTGCTCGATGTAGAGCCGGTAGGTCCGCTTGCGGTTCGCGACCAGCCCCTCCCGGCGCAGCATCGCGTGCAGCCGGAGGTACCCGTAGCGGCGGTTCTCCGACGCCAGCTCCTTCAGCCGCCCGACAACCGCCGCGTCGTCCCTGGGCGCGCGTCGGTACTGCTGCACCGACCTCGACAGACCGACAATCCGGCAGCTACGCCGTTCGCTGAGACCCAGCGCATTCATCAGAAAGCCCACGGCTCGTCTCCTGGCCATGGGCTCACCAATGTTTTCCGAGCAGTTCCTTCATCGCCGAAATGTCGAGCACCTGATCCGCGACGATCCGCTTGAGCTTGGCGTTCTCCGCCTCGAGCTCGCGCAGCCGCTTCGCGTCGCTCGCCTCCATGCCGCCGTACTTCTTGCGCCACGTGTAGAAGGTCGCGCTGCTGATCGCGTGCCGCCGGCAGATGTCGTCCACCTTGGCGCCGGCCTCGTGCTCCTTCAGCACGCCGATCACCTGCTCGTCACTGAACCGCTTGTGCTTCATCGGGTCTTCCTCCTCGTCGATCTAAGGGCGGAAGATTCCAGCTCGCAATGGCCCGGATGCCGGGGACAAGGTCAATGACGGTTCTGCTCTACGGCGCGCTGAGCCCGATCCTGTTCCTGTACCCGTTCGAGCTGATCGGGCGACGCGGCTTCAGCCCGGCAGCCGTTGGCTTGATCCTGCTGCCCTTGGGGCTGATCATCGGAGTTCTCGCCGGGCCGGCCGGCCGGGCCGCCGACCGGATCGGGCCGCGTCCGCTGCTGGTCTGGGGCGCCGCCCTCGTCACCGTGTCGGACCTTGCCTTCGCAGCCGCACCGCTTGGCCTGCCCGGCGCGATCCTGCCAATCGTGCTGCTCGCTGTCAGCATGGCGCTGGTCGTCGCGCCGCTGACGACCGCGGTGATGAATGCTGCCCCGGACGCGCTGGCAGGCGCGGCGTCAGGGTTCAACAACGCGGCCAGCAGGCCTGCGGGTCTGCTGGCGGTCGCCATGTCCGGGGCGATCGCAGCTACGGTATTCAGCACGCCTGCCTATGTTGCGCTGTTCGAAGCATTCCCGCCCGAAAATGCGCCGGAGGCAGAAGCCGTGGCTGCCGCCTTCGACCGCGCCTATTTGGCGGCGATGCTTGCGGCTTCCACGCTCGCTCGCGCAGCTACCGTCGTCGCTCGTCTAGCTCCGCCCGGTCGACATGGCTGAGTGCATCTGAGCCTTGGGCCGGTCGAGGGCAGACGCGTCACGTGCCAGGGCCGACGCTTTGCAGGTAGGCGACAACGTCTTCCATGCCGGTATTGAGCTTGAAGACCATTTTTCCCTTGGCCGCGTCGTCGCCGAGATATGCCTTCAGGAACGCGGTAGGATCCTGCACGTATTCGGCGGTGTTGGTCTGGTCCCAGACCAGGCCCTGCTCGCCGGCGGCGACCATGCTGGGGCTGTACGAGAAGTCGGCTTGCGTGCCGGCTGTTCGGCCAATTACGCCATAAAGGTTGGGGCCGACCTTGCCGCCCCTCTGGATCACTGCGCCATCCGCCGCCGTGATCGAATGACAGGCCTTGCACTTGTTGAAGACCTTTTCGCCAGCCGCCGGATCGCCATCCGCGAAGGCCGGAACGCCCAGAATCGCCGCAACAGCGAACGCAACGGGAAGTACTGCTCTCATCTTGGACTTGTCTCCTGATTTCCTAAGAACTGGTTAAGCACGGAAAAGCTCAAGCCGCAACGCGAGCGAGAGCGCAATGGCGCCAAAGATGGCGCAGGGCGTCGACCAGATGGTCGATGTCTTCGTCGCTGTGCATCGGCGATGGGGTTATCCGCAGGCGCTCCGTGCCGCGCGGAACGGTCGGGTAGTTGATCGGCTGCACGTAGACTCCGAACTGGTCCATCAGAATGTCGCTGATCTGCCGGCATTTCACCGGATCCTGTATCATCACGGGGATGATGTGGCTCGGATTGTCGAGGTGCGGGATACCTTCGGCGTCGAGGCGAGCGCGGAGACGGGCCACCTGGCGTCGCTGACGCGCGCGTTCAAGCCCGCTGGACTTCAGGTGACGGATAGAAGCGCGAGCACCTGCGGCTATCGCCGGCGGCAGCGACGTAGTGAAGATGAAGCCGCTCGCGAAAGATCGAATGAAGTCGCAGAGCGCGGCCGAGCCGGTGATATAGCCGCCGAACACGCCGAAAGCCTTACCGAGCGTGCCCTCGATCAGCGTGACGCGGTCCGCCACGCCCTCCTGCTCGGAGACGCCGCCACCGCGCGGACCGTAGAGGCCGACCGCGTGCACCTCGTCGAGATAGGTCATCGCTCCGTGCTTCTCTGCCACATCCAGGATATCGGCGATCGGAGCGATATCGCCGTCCATCGAGTACACGCTCTCGAACGCTACGATCTTGGGAGCATCCTTGGGGCAGGCCGCAAGTTTGCGCTCCAGATCCATCGGATCATTGTGTCGCCAGATCCGCTTGTCGCAGCGAGCATGCCGGATTCCTTCGATCATCGACGCATGGTTCAGCGCGTCGGAAAGGATGATAGCGCCAGGAAGGCGGCTGCCCAGGGTAGAAAGAGTGGCCCAGTTGGAAACGTAGCCGGAGGTAAAGAGAAGCGCGCTCTCCTTGCCATGAAGGTCCGCGAGTTCCTGTTCGAGCAGCACGTGGTAATGATTGGTGCCCGAGATGTTGCGGGTGCCACCTGCCCCGGCGCCGCACCGGTTGAGCGCTTCGGTCATCGCGCCGGTGACCGCGGGGTGTTGCCCCATGCCCAGATAGTCATTTGAACACCAGACCGTCACGTCTCGTTCCGCCCCCCGCCCGTGGGTCCGAGCCCGCGGAAACGCGCCGCAGTGGCGCTCGAGATCGGCGAACACGCGATAGTTGCCTTCGGAACGGAGCGTGTCCAGTTGGGAATTGAACAGGCTATCGTAGTCCATGGGCGTCCTCACTTGGAAAGGCTCCGGTTTTCGAAAGTCGGCGATCTGGCAGTCTGTCGGGGCGCGGCATCATCCAGCGCCACAATTTCGCGTCCTGCAGCGGCAGGACCATCATCCAGTGCTCGAGAAGCGCGAGGCCGGTCAGGGCCGCGAGTAGGGCGAACCCGATATGCGCCCCGCTGCCGGGCGGGCTTGCGAGGCCGCGCTCGATCCAGCAGGCGGCGGCGAGCGACAGCGCCGTCACCGCAAACGGGAAGAAGGCGTTCATCGGCGCGATCCGGAAGTGGCTGGCAAGATGTCGCACCGGCGCCGGCAGGAACTCAACGTTGATGTTGGGCACGCCGAGATAGACGTTCAACTTGGCGCTGATCCTGGCGACAAAGAGGACGATGAACGTCCAAAGGCCGAACGGATTGGGCGCCTCCCAGCAAAGCGCCAGCATGACCGCCGCAGTCGCGATCAGCGCCATCTCCGAATGCGCGATGGTGCCCCAGGCCCGCACGAAGCGTTCCCAGCGCGGGATGTCCTGCGGACAGGAACGCACGTTCGGGCCGGTGATGACGCCGCACAGGAACGCCAGTTCGAACCAGCCCCAGATCGCCAACGCCGATAGGAAGGCGGCGTAGACGTTGGGCACCGTCGCCGAGCCGAGAGTGCCGACCAGCCCGTACCAACCAAGGCAAAGCAGCGGCAGCCCCGCCAGAACGGCTGTCAGATGGGCGCCGCCGCCGACGATGTCGGCGCGTTTGACGACGACCAGAATGGCCCCGGTGGAGAACCACCAGATGAAGAGCGCCAGGAGCGCGGCGATCCAGGGGTTCTCCATCTCGTCGATCAGTATGTCGGTTGCAGGCGGGAGGATGCCGGCGGCGTATTGGGCTTGACCGGGATGAGGTATAGCCGCGCGAATGCGATGCCGGCGCGCAACCCGGCGGCGGTTTTGCCGAGGAATCCGCCGGCGCCGCCCTTTCGCTTGGCGGCGTCGAGATCGGCGAAGGCGTGGCCGAGCCGCCTGAGCCCGCGGTCCCAGGCCGGGTTGTCGATATCAATCGCCATCGGGAAGACCTGGCGCGCGATTTCGGACGTGACGCGGAAAACTTCGCGGTCATACCAGTCGATGTCTACGCCAAGCGCCTTGTGGAATGCCGGGCGGGCGTGATCCCGCACCGACATGGTCCCGAAGACGGCGACGAGGAAGAAGCGGATCCAGAGCTTGTTCAGGCCGGAGGTCAGTTTCGGATCCGTGCGCATCAGAAGCGCGAACGCCTCGCCGTGGCTGAACTCGTCGTTGCACCATTCCTTGAACCACTTGAAGATCGGGTGAAAGCGGTGTTCCGGATGCCGCTCAAGGTGGCGGTAGATGGTGATGTAGCGCGCGTAACCGATTTTCTCGCTGAGATAGGTCGCATAGTAGATGAACTTCGGCTTGAAATAAGTGTACTTCTTCGCTTTGGTCAGGAAGCCGAGGTTTACGCCGATCCCGGCCTCACGCAACGCGTCGTTGATAAATCCGGCATGGCGGGCCTCGTCGCGCGACATGTAGCTGAACAGCTCGCAAATGTCGGGATTGGAGCCGCGGCGCTTCATCTCCTTGTATAGCACGCAGCCGGAAAACTCGGCGGTCAGCGAGGAGACCAGGAAGTCGATCAGCTCGCGCTTCAACTCTGGCTCCATTCCGTCCCAGTCGATCTCGTCCCATTCGGCCGACTTCTTGAAGTGGAAGCGGTTGGGGTCGGACTTCATCTGCGCGATCAGCGCGTCCCATTCGTCGCGGACTGGCGACACGTCGATCCGGTCCATCTCGTCGAAATCGGTGGTGTAGAAGCGCGGCGCGAGCATCGTCGTCTCAGTCGCCATCTCGGTGGTTTCGTTGATCACCTTGCGGCTGGCCTTGATCTCCGCGTCGGTCAGTTCGGCGCGCATGTTCATAGCTTCACCTCCTCGGAGAATGAGAACTCGCAGAGCTCCATAAATTCCAGATTGCCGGTCATGCGTGTCCAGGCGCGCTCAACCAGGCTGGCGCGGGTTATCGTCGCCATGCGCTCCTCGACCACGACGTCTCCGTAAGCGGCGACGACCGGTGCTCCGTGCACCAGAACCTCGTCTCCCGGGTACACCACCGCGCCGTTTTCGAAGCGGACGTGCGCATGCAAGCTCTCGAACCGGTGCGACACCTCGACGGTGCAGGGCGCCTGTTCCCGATTTCGCGTCAACAGACCCATGTGATCACCCTCCTATTCGTTCAGAAGCCGCGCGAAGGCGGCGGCGTTTCCCGGCCCGAAGCCGATCAGCTCGTAGCGCCCGCCACCAACCTCGTCCCGAAGGGCCAGGCGACCGTCTTCGAACTGCATCAGCCGCACCGGTGCGTCGGGATCGACGCCGATCTTGTGGCGCTCGTAGGTGACAGCCCGCCAGACACCGGCGATGAAACCGCCCTCGGTAGATGGCAGGTCGGCGATCAGCGAGCCGTCTGCGTCAAGGATCTGCGCTGCGCCGGTCATGTCCGCAAAGATGTGGATCACCCGTTCCTCGGCGATCTTGCCGTCCACCGGCAACGCTTCGAGCGGGCGATCGGTCATCCGGGCATAGGTGACAATTGCGAGGCTCGAAGCCACGAGCAGGCCCATGGCGCGCAGCAGCCGACGCGAGATGATCTCGCGCTGTTGTTCCGGACTTGCGATTGCGGCTCGCATGGTCGCCTCCTATTCCGCCGCCAGCACGACGGGGCGCGCGCGCAGGCGCGGATTGGCCAGTTCCCCAAGACGCGCCTGCGCGGCGTCTGCGAGCAGGCCGGCGACACGTTCGGCGTCGGGAATGCAACGTAGGGCCGGTTGGGTGTTCGAGACGCGCCACGGTCGAACGTGTGGCCAGCAGACCAGATAAGACAGCTTAGCGCCCCTGGTCAGGTCGAGGGCGATGGTGCCGGTTCCGTTGCGATTGAGCGCCACATCCGCAGAGATCACGCTGGCGAAGGGAAGATTGAGCGTGACCGTGAGCGCCGCGCCGATGCGCATCGCGACCCGCCGGTTGGTCAGCGTGTAAACCGTCGTGCGGGCCATAATGAGCGCGATGATCCCCAGAATGGCGCACGCCGCCAGCCCCATGGCCAAATATGGGATCGTCGCCTTCGCGCCGAGCGCCCACCCCTTTTCGAGACCAATCGCGATGCCTCTCCAGGCTGCGAGCAGCATGAAGTAACCAGCGACCCATCCCAGGTTCAACGCCTGAAGCGCCAGGGTCCACGGGTCTGGCGCACCCTGCCAGAGTATGTGCTCGCCCTCCGGCGGCACCTCGGGCAGACCGCGGATCGGTTCAACCTGGACGTCGTCCTTTGGCATGGCGATCCCCTCAGGCCTGTCGCTCTGGCGAGGCGTAGAGATTTCCGCCGGCGTAGTAGGCGCAGATCTTTTCCTCTTCGAGCAGGGTGACTTGGTTGCGTGACTTGGTCGTCGGCACGCCGGGAAAGTGCTTGCCGAAGATAGAGCGTACGAAGACGCGGTCGCGGTGGATGCGGACCAACGGCATCGGGATCAGACGCTTGCCGGCGTCTCCGTCGAGTTCTACCTCGAGGTAGCGTACGAGTTGCTCCGGTTCATCAATCCACATGTCGGAGATGCGGCCGACAAGAGCAAGGTCGCCGGCCTGCACCGGCATTCCACGGGGGTCGCGACCGGCCGAGACGTGGAAAGACGCGTTGGCGCTCAACGGAACGATCTTCGGATGACCCATTCCGTCCAGTTCGGGAACATCGCGCCGCGCCGCCCAGGACGCCGGACCGACCCCGTCGACCATCGGGTCGCCTGTCGGCTCGAGCGGATATCCGTTCGATGCGTCGGTTCGCCGCATTGCGACCGGCCGCTCGGGCGTGCTGTTCGGCACGGTAACCTCGCCGCGGCCGTGCGGCAGAAGGAACGTCTTCGGCTTCGGCATCGGAAAAAGGCTGGGTCCCGCGGCCGGCTTCCCGTCGTCGTCTTCGAGCGGATAGCCTTCGCGCATGTTTTCGGTCTGCAGGTAGTAGATTAGCCCGGCGAAGAAGAGCCAGAACGCGTAGAGCGAGACCAGCGCCAGGTCGATGGTGCCGACGATCGGTTCCGTCATGGGAAGGGCCTCCAGGTTCGGCTTGTCACGTCGGGAAGTCGGCCAGCCCGATGCTGCCCCGCCTCCCGGCGTGGGGTTTCGTGGTCACGGTCCGCACCAGCGGTCCGATGGCGATGAGGGTCGCGAAAAGAAGCAGGATTTCCAAGTTGTAGACGGCGGAGTAGCCGGTGGCCGGAGCGTTCAGGCCCTCGCCAAGTCGTCCCGCCAGCGCCGCATCGCCGACGATGTCGCGCAGTCCGCCGCCGACAGCGATGCCCACGCCGGCCGCCGTGGCCTGGGCCGCGCCCCAGGCGCCCAGCGCGAGGCCCCTTCCGGCGATTCCCGCGACGGGCATCGTCATGGCTGCTGTCAGTGTCGCCACGGCGAAAAGGCCGCCGCCAGCGCCAATCAGACCGGCCCCGGCGAAGAACAAGGTTTCGGAGCCCATCGGATCGGCCAGAATGACGCAGGTGAAGGCGACGATTCCGAGCACCAGACCGCGACCAGCCATGCGGTACGGGTTGAGCCCCTGCGCCAGCCAACGCGCCGCCAGAGCGAAGCTTGCGATGGCGCCAAGCGCCCAGATCGAAGTCAGCAGCGTAGTCGCCGATATGCTGAGACCAAGGATTTCGCCGCCATACGGCTCAAGCAGCACATCCTGCATCGAAAAGGCCGCGGTGCCCAGCGCCACCGCGCCGAGCAGGCGACCGGCCAGACCACCGCCGGCATAGTCGGCCCAGGCGGCGGAGAAGCTAGGCGGCGGCGCAGCGCGATCTTCCGCGCTCATCGGCGCCATCCGTTCCTGCTTCCAGAGCGCGACAAGGTTCAGGATCAGCGTCACGACGGCCGTTCCCTGCACGACTCTGATTAGCCGCAGGTTTGAGAAATCGATCAGAAGCGCGCCGACCACGACGGCGGATATGCCCATGCCGACCAGGAACATGACGTAGAGCAGCGCGACGACGCGGGGCCGGGTTTCGTCGGTAGCGCGGTCGCATGCGAGCGCAAGACCGGCGGTTTGGGTCATGTGCATCCCGAGCCCGGTCATCAGGAACGCGAGCGCGGCCAGGACCTCGCCCGCCCAGACGGGCCCTAGCGTCTGGTCCCCGGACAGTACGATCAACGCGAAGGGCATGATCGCAAGGCCGCCGAACTGCCAGAGAGAGCCAAACCAGATATAGGGCACCCGCTTCCAGCCGATAGCGGAGCGGTAGGTGTCGGAGCGGAAGCCCAGCAGCGCGCGGAACGGCGCGCTCAGGACCGGCAGCGCGATCATCGCGGCGACGACCATTGCAGGCACGCCCAACTCCACGATCATCACCCGATTAAGCGTGCCGAGAAGCAGTACCGTCGCCATCCCGACTGAAACCTGAAAGAGCGACAGGCGCAACAGCTGGCCCAGCGGCAGCTCATCCGACGCCGCATCCGCGAAGGGCAGCATGTCGAGCCGGAGTCGGGTCACCGGGATGGGCGCCCGCAGCAGTTTCCAAAGCGGCGCCCGCGGCATCTTCATGGACGCAGCTCCATCGCATGAGAGATGTAGAAGCCAGTCGCCACCCTTCCGACCGATTGCGGCCGCAGGCCGCAGACCTGCCAGACCTGCCCGGCAAGCGCGGGGATGTCCTGCGGCACTATCGCGGGCGAGCGGTCGCCTCGCGGAAACAGCTTGCCGGCAATGTGCATCGCCGCCAGCAACGGCGTTCTCGGCGCTACGGTGAATATGGTGGCAACAGCGGCACGCTGCGACAGACTTGTCAGCGCCTGCGCCACGTGTTGTGCACGATAGTGGATGAGGCTGTCCATCGCCACGACAAAATCGAAGGCTCCAAGCTCCGGGTCGAGCATGTCGCCAGCCAGATAGTCGATCCGGGTCCGGAGAGGAACCGGCGTGCGGCCATGCGCGACCTCAAGCAGGCGCGGCGATATGTCGGTCGCGACCACCTGGCCGCCCCGTGCCGCCAGCTCGATGGACATTTGTCCGGCGCCGCAACCGGCGTCGAGCACGCGCGCCCCGTCCAGGTCTCGCGGTAGACGGTCAAGGATGAGCGCCCGCATCCGGTCGCGGCCCGCCCGCACCGTTTCGCGGATCCGCGAGACCGGGGCGTCGGACGTGAGCCGCTCCCAGGTTTGCGCGGCGGTACGGTCAAAATAGTCTTCGAGCCGGTCGCGGGTGTGGACGTACGTGTCGGTCATCAGTCGAATCCAAGTAGCTCGAAGATTTGCCGGTCGGGCAGAGGATCGGGTGCGAGCGGTTCCGTTCCGTTCCAGAGGGTCTCGGCAAGGCGCATGTATTCGGCCTGCACGGCGATGATGTCCTCCTCGGGGTCCATTTCGAAGAGCGTCTTCTTCTTCAGTCGCGAGCGGCGTATGGCGTCAAGGTCGGGGAAATGGGCGAGGCGGCTGAAGCCGACGGTGCTGCAATAGCGGTCGACCTCGTCGGTGTCCTTCGAACGGTTGGCGATGCAGCCGGCGAGGCGAACCTTGTAGTTCTTCGACTTTGCCTGCACCGCGGCGATAATCCGGTTCATCGCGTAGATGGAGTCGAAATCGTTCGCGGTCACCACCACAGCGCGGTCTGCGTGCTGGAGCGGAGCAGCGAAGCCGCCGCAGACGACATCGCCGAGCACGTCGAAGATGACGACGTCCGTGTCCTCGAGCAGGTGGTGCTGCTTGAGCAGCTTCACGGTCTGGCCCACGACGTAGCCGCCGCAGCCGGTGCCCGCAGGGGGGCCACCGGCCTCAACGCAGAGGACGCCGTTGTAGCCCTTGTGCACGAAGTCCTCGGCACGAAGTTCCTCGGCGTGGAAGTCGACGTCTTTCAGCGTGTCTATCACGGTCGGTATCAGTCTGCCGGTCAGGGTGAACGTCGAATCGTGCTTGGGGTCGCAGCCGATCTGCAGGACCCTGTGGCCGAGCTTTGAGAACGCGACCGACAGGTTGGACGAGGTGGTGGACTTACCGATGCCGCCCTTGCCGTAAACAGAGAAGACCTTTGCGCCGGTGATCTGGACGTCGGCGTCCTGATGGACCTGGACCGAGCCTTCGCCGTCGTCGCCGCGCAGGCTGGGAATTTGGATGTCGAGCGGGCTCATGCGGCAATCCTCGGGTAAAACTCGGTCATTCGGCGGCGATCCCGACGCCTTCGAGCCGGTCCTCCAGTTCGTCGGCGCCGTGGCGCAGCGCCTCCAGCGTCGCATCATCCGGCTGCCAGTAGGCGCGTTCGTGTGCCTCGAGCAGGCGGTTCGCCATGCGCAGGCTCGCTGCGGGGTTCAGTGCGGCAAGACGGTGGCGCATCGTTTCGTCAAGCACAAAAGTCTCCGACAGCCGCTGGTAGACCCACGGCTCCACCTGACCGGTGGTGGCCGACCAGCCGAAGGTGTTGGTCACCTGCGCCTCGATCTGGTGCACGCCTTCGTGGCCGTGCTTCAGCAGCCCCTCAAACCATTTGGGGTTCAAGGAGCGCGCACGGGTCTCCAGCGCGACCTGCTCCGCGAGCGTGCGGACCTTACCCTCGCCCCGGGTCTGGTCGCCGATGTAAATCGGAACCTCCTCGCCGCGGGCTCGGGTGACGGCACGGCTGATGCCGCCCAGCGTGTCGAAGTAGTGGTCGACGGTGGTTATGCCGAGCTCGACGCTCTCCAGGTTCTGGTAGGCAAGGTCGACGTCCTTGAGAGCCGCCTGCAATAGGCCTGCATGCTTGGCCGACTTGCCATTGCGGCCGTACGCGAAGCTCTTGCGCGCCTCGTAGGCGTCGGCAAGGTCGCTCTCCTCGCCCCAGGCGCCGCTGTCGACGAGCTGATTGACGTTGGAGCCGTAGGCGCCTTCGGCATTCGAGAAAACCCGCAGGCTCGCCGTCTCCATGTCGACGCCGACGCGCTCGGCGTAGTCGAGCGCATGAGCGCGGACGAAGTTTTGAGTGACCGGCTCATCAGCGGTCGCTGCGCGGAATGCAGCTTCGGCAAGAAGCTTCGTCTGCAGCGGCAGCAGGTCGCGGAAGATTCCCGACAGCGTCATCACCACGTCGATGCGCGGGCGGGCGAGGATCTCGAGCGGGATTAGGTCGGCGCCGGCCAGCCTCCCGTATGTGTCGAAACGGGGTACGGCGCCAATTAGCGCCAAGGCCTGCGCAATTGGACCGCCGTCGGATTTGATGCAATCCGACCCCCAAAGGACGAGCGCCACCGTGCGGGGCAGTTCGGCATGGGCTTCAAGCAGCCGCTGGGTTTGGCGCGCCCCGTCCTGCATCGCGAAGGCGGTCGGCATCCTGAAAGGATCGAAGGCGTGGATATTGCGCCCAGTGGGCAGAATGTCGCGGTTCCGGATCAGGTCGCCGCCCGGAACTGGGCGGATGAACCTTCCGTCGAGCGCGCGCATCAGCGCCGGGATTTCGGTGTCCACGGCCAGCTTCGCCGCCACTTCGTCCCGCGCCGTGTCCTCCAGTTCCATCACCGCCAGATGTTCGACGATCGCGTCTGCCGTCATCGGCCGTCCGACCACATGAAGGCCTTCTGGGATCAGAGCGTTCTCTGTCTCAAGCAGCTTGCGCCACAGTCCGTCCGGATCGGTTCCGCCGGCGAGATCCACCGACGCCGCCTGCGCCTCGATCAGCACGGCGAGGTCGGGACGCTCGGGGCTGTCCTCGGGGGCGGAGCGCCAGCGGTTCAAGCTGTCCTTCAGTTCGAGCAAGCCCTTGTAGAGCCCGGCTTTGGCCAAGGGCGGGGTCAGGTGGCTCACCAGCGTGGCGCCCGAGCGGCGCTTGGCCAGCGTGCCCTCGGACGGGTTGTTGGCCGCGTAGAGATAGACGTTCGGCACATCGCCGATCAGCCGATCGGGCCAGCACGCGCCGCTCATTCCGGACTGCTTGCCCGGCATGAACTCAAGCGCGCCGTGCATGCCGAAGTGCAGGAGCACGTCAGCGCGGAAGTCGTTCCTGAGCCAACGGTAGAAGGCGCTGAACGCGTGGGTCGGCGCGAAGCCGCGATCGAACAGCAGGCGCATCGGGTCGCCTTCGTAGCCGAAGGCTGGCTGCAAACCGACGAAAACGTTCCCGAACCTTTGACCCAAGACGAAGACGCCACGGCCGTCCGACTGGTGCTTGCCTGGACTCGGTCCCCACTGCGCCTCGATCTCGCGCAGATGCGGCTCGCCGCGGACGATGTCGTCGGCGGCGACATAGGCGGCTACGTTCGCCGGCTGGCCAAGCTGCCCGCCGTTGCCGCCCAGCACCGCAGCGCGGAGCGCCTCGACGCTCTCCGGCGGATCGGTGTCGTAGCCGTCCGCCTTCAGCGCGAGCAATACGTTGTGCAGGCTCTCGAAGACGCCGAGATGGGCCGCGGTGCCGGTTGCGCCGGCATTGGGCGGGAAGCCGAAGATCACGATGCCGATCCGACGCTCATTCGTACGGCCGCGGCGGAGGGCGGCCAGGCGCTCGACCCGCGCCGCAAGCGCCTCGATGCGCTCGTGGCAGGGAGACATCACCCTGCTGGCAGCGCCACCGGCGCACTGGCGCGCGCAGCCTTGGCAGCCGTCGGACCCGTGCCGCCCAGCAAAGACTGTCGGATTCGTGGCGCCGTCGATCTCCGGCAGCGCGACCAGCATCGTCGCCTCTACCGGTCCGAGACCGCCCGGGCTCGCCGCCCATTGCCCCAGCGTCTGGAACTCTAGCGGGTGCGCGGCGACGTATGGAACGTCGAGCGTCGCCAGCGTGTCTGCGGCCGCGCCGCTGTCGTTGTAGGCCGGTCCGCCGACGAGGCTGAAGCCGGTGAGAGAGACGAGCGCATCCACTTGCGCGCCAGACGCATCGCGGAAGAACGCGTCGATTGCCGGGCGCGAGTCCAGCCCCGAGGCGAAAGCAGGCACGACCCGCAGTCCGCGCTCTTCCAGAGCCGCGATCACGGCATCGTAATGCGCCGTATCGCCAGAAAGCACATACGCCCGCATGACAAGCAGGCCGATCGTCGCTTTCGGGTCGGCAGGCGCCGGCAGGTCGGCGACGCTGGTGGCGATTCGCTCGACGAGACCAGGGTGGTAGAGGCCTACCTCCGGGTACTCGACCGGCGCCGCCACGGCCGCCCCGCGCCAGTCACTGCGGCCGGCATAGCGGGAGACGAGAAAGCGAACCATTGCCTCGACGTTGTCATCAGAGCCGCCGAGCCAATACTGCATGGTCAGGAACCAAGCCCGCAGGTCCTGCGCCTTGCCTGGGACGAATCGCAGTATCCGTGGCAGGCGCCGCAGCATCGTCATTTGAGACTTGCCGCTGGCCGAGGAGGGCGCGCGGGATCCGCGCAGCCGCTTGATTAGGCCCATCGTGCCGCTCGCGGGCTTCGCCATGTCGAGCCCGCCGAGCCGCGTCAGAGCGACAACCTCGCTCGCCGCCATGCAGCAGACCATGGCGTCGCAGTTCTCGCGACGAGCCTTCAGGTCGGGGAGGATCGCGCTAACGTGCTCCTCAAGAAACAGCATGTTGGCGATGATAATGTCGGCCGCGGCGACTGCCGCTCGCGTCGCCGCGAGCGTGCCGGGCGTTTCCGCCCATTCCGCCGCAGCGTGGACCGAGACGGTGAGGCCGGGAAAGTCATGGGCGAGCCGCTCCTGAACGCGCGCCGCAGGTCCTGCCGTGTGGCTGTCCATGGTGACGATCACCACACGATATGCTGATCGATCACCGGGCATAGTGGGCCTTCGCTTCATACAGCGTGTCGATGGAGATTGCGGAGAGGCCTTTCTCGGCAGCGAAGCGCTCGGTGTTGCGCCGCGCCTTGCCCCGCACGAAGAACGGCACCTTGCGCAGTTCCTTCTCAGCCTCGCAAAGCCAGACCAGCGCGGGGTCCGCGTTCAGCTCCGGCGCAATGTTCTGAACCGAACCGTGGTGGCTTGGGCCTGCGGCGTCGTTGAACTCGAAGTCGTCGCGGAACATATGCAGGAGGTGCTCCTCCAATCCCATGACCAGCGGGTGGATCCAGGTGTCGAAGATGACGTTCGCGCCCTCCCAGCCGACCTGCGGAGACGTGCGGGCGGGGAAGTCCTGGACGTGAACCGGGGCGGAGATCACGGCGCAGGGGATGCCGAGCCGCTTGCCGATGTGCCGCTCCATCTGCGTGCCAAGGATCAGTTCCGGCTGGGCGTGAGCGATAGCGGCCTCGACCTCGAGGTAGTCGTCGGTGATCAGCGCCTCCACCCCGTGGTCCTTGGCGAGAGCGCGTAACTGGCGGGCGAACTCGCGATTGTAGCAGCCGAGGCCAACGACTTCGAAGCCAAGCTCGTCGCGAGCGATACGCGCGGCGGCGGCCGCATGAGTGGCGTCTCCAAAGATGAACACGCGCTTGCCTGTAAGGTAGGTCGAATTGACCGAGCGGCTCCACCAGGGCATTCGCAAGCGCGTCTCGTCGGTCGTGACCCGGCACAGGCCGGCGAGCCGTCCGGCTTCGGCAAGAAAGTCGCGCGTCGCGCCGACGCCGATTGGCACGGTGCGGGTGTAGGGCTGGCCATGCTCGCGTTCCAGCCAGGCGCAGGCAGGCTCAGCGGTCTCGGGATAGAGCATGACGTTGAAATGAGCCTTGGCGAGGCGGGCGATATCGCGCGGGGACGAGCCGAGGGGAGCTACGGCGTTTACGGCGATGCCCATCTCGCCGAGGAGCCGAGAAAGCTCCTCCACATCGTCGCGGTGGCGGAAGCCGAGGGCGGTCGGGCCAAGAATGTTGCAGCTCGGTTCGGGCGTTCGATCGGATCTGACGGCGAGGTGACGGACGATCTGGAGGAAGGTCTCCGACGTGCCGAAGCTCTCCTTGCGCTGGTATGAAGGCAACTCGAGCGGGATCACCGGGATCGGCAGGTCAAGCGCCTCGGCAAGTCCTGCCGTGTCGTCCTGAATAAGCTCGGCGGTGCAGGATGCGCCGACAACGATCGCCTCGGGCCGAAACCGCTCGTACGCGTCACGGCAAGCAGTCTTGAAGAGCTCCGCAGTGTCGGCGCCAAGGTCGCGCGCCTGGAACGTCGTGTAGGTGACCGGCGGGCGGTGCCCTCGCCGCTCGATCATGGTGAACAGAAGGTCGGCATAGGTGTCGCCCTGCGGCGCGTGCAGAACATAGTGCAGTCCGGTCATCCCGGTTGCGACACGCATCGCTCCGACATGTGGCGGGCCTTCGTAGGTCCAAACGCTTAGCTTCATAGCCGGAGCGCTCCCCGTCGCCGCAAGGGACGTGCGAAAAGCGACGCCAGATCGCCGGCCTGCTCGTATCCATGCACAGGGGTGAAGACGAGCTCTATCGCCCATTTTGTCGCGAGCCCCTCCGCCTCCAGCGGATTCGCGAGGCCGAGCCCGCAGACGGTCAGGTCCGGCCGGTCGGCACGGCAACGGTCGAGCTGGCGGTCCACGTCTTGCCCCTCGCTAATCCGCGGGCCTCTGCGGATTAGATTGAGATCGGGCCCTACGATGTGGCGATTGACGTACGGCGCGCCGATCTCGATGGCGCGCATGCCGCATTCACGGGTCAGAAATCGCGCGAGCGGAATCTCGAGCTGGCTGTCGGGGAAGAAAAAGATCGACTTGCCACGCAGCGTCTCCGACACTGCCGCCACCGCCGCTCGGGCCCGCGCGCGCGGCGCCTTCGTGACCTGCTCGAAGCGGTCGTCCGTCACGCCAAAAGCATCGGCAATCGCTCTGAGCCAGGCTGTGGTCCCTTCCTCGCCAAAGGGGAACGGCGCCGGGATCCGGAACGCGCCGCGGCGCTCAAGGGCCGCAGCCGTTTCTCCTAGAAAAGGCTGCGCAAGCACGACCTGGGTGCCGGAGCCGACTGCCGGAACCTCCCCGGACCGCCGAGCCGGGAGCGTGTGCACGTTCTCGATCCCGAGCGCGCGAATCAGTCCGACCAACTGGTCCTCCACCACGTCAGGCAGAGCACCGACTACGATGAGAGATGCAGCATCGGAGGCGGGCAGAACCGGAGCCATTGCTGCGAGGCAGGCGTCCTCGCCCTCCGTGAACGTTGTCTCGATCCCGGAGCCGGAATAACTGAGCACCCGAACCTGCGGCGAATAGCGCCGCGTCAGTCGCTCGGCGGCCCGGGCAAGGTCGAGCTTGATGACCTCCGACGGGCAAGATCCGACGAGGAACAGCTGCCGCAGGTCGGGTCGGCGCGCCAGAACCCTGGCGACCTCGCGATCGAGTTCGTCGTTGGCGTCCGCAAGCCCAGCCAGATCCTTCTCCTCAAGGATCGCCGTGCCGAAGCGCGGTTCTCCGAAGATCATGACGCCCGCGGCCGACTGGAGCAGATGCGCGCAGGTGCGCGAGCCGACGACCAGAAAGAACGCGTCCTGCATCTTGCGGTGCAGCCAGATGATGCCGGTCAGCCCGCAAAACACTTCACGTTGACCGCGCTCCTTCAGCACGGGAGTGTCCCGGCATCCGTCGGCGGGGATGTGTGCGTGCTGGTTCAAGCCGGCACCCGCGAGTTGAGCCGAGCAGCGCGGAACTTCAGAAGGAACTGCCCCGCATTAATTACGTAAGCGGCATAGGCCGCGAGCGCGACCAGCATCTGGCCGTCCGGTCCGAGCCGTCCGGTAAGGAGCACCCAGACATAGCCGAGGTGCAGCCCTATGACGCCGAAGCTGACCACGTCCTCCCAGAAGAAGGCCGGTGCGAAGAGATACTGCCCGAAGACGACCTTCTCCCAGACGGCGCCGGTAACCATGATGGTCAGGAGCAGGGCCGTCTTTACCAGAACCGACAGGGTTGCCGCCTCGTACCCTGCGCCGGTCCAGACAAAACGCAGCACGAGCACAACCGAGACTGCAAAAGCGGCGAACTGAACTGGCGCGAGCACTGCCTGAACGATGGTCCAAATGGAAGAGTCGCGGCGCCGGCGCTGGTCGTCGCTATAGAGGCGGCAGCTAGGGGTGCAATCTGCGGGCGACGGCATTCGGCGGCTCCAGTCAGCATCTCGCTCGAAGGCTAGCGCCGCCCCTCCGGAGGTGTCAACTGAAACTTACATCACGACACTAGACACCCTGACGGCGCTTGGGCCGATACGGTTGAAATGGCCGCCCACGCAATGGCTTTCGGCGAAACCGCCCTTCTGCTGCGGTTCAAGACTGCGGCTAACGTGGCGCCATATCTGGACTGTCAATTTTCTTTGACAACGACCGCCCTAGTGATCAAAGTTGTCGGAATCAATGCAGTGTCGGCATGCGCCGGAGCTGACATAAGGGGGGGACGATGGGCGACGCGCCGGTATCCCGGATCCAGCAATCCGGCTGTCTCGATGAAGCGGATGTAGTCGCTCTGGCCGTCAGAGCCTTGACCGTGCTCGCCGCGCGCCGCGGCAACTCCCCGAGCAGGTCCCGCGAAGAACATATCCAGGATCTTTGCGACGCCGTCGTGCACAAGGACCGGAGCCGCCAGCACGCGGTGGTTGCGCAGATGGTCGCCGCGGGCATTTCGACCGCTGACGTCGCCGATGACTACGTGACCACCGCTGCCAGGAAGCTCGGCGAGGGTTGGGTTGACGACATCCTTACGTTCAGCGAAGTGACGATAGGCGCGGCCCGGCTGCAGGAGATCGCCCGGTCGCTCGGCGACTCCGACATGAGAAGTTCGGTCACTGTTCCTCTTGGCCACAGGATACTTCTTGTTATCCCGCCGGAGGAGGACCACAGCCTCGGCGCCTTCGTCGCCGCTAACCAGTTCCGCCGGTATGGCTTGTGGGTTCACCTTGCGATCGGGCAGAGTGCCGACGAGGTTGCCGAGACGATCGCCGCGCAGGAATTCGAGATGATCGGCATTTCGGGCGCGGGCCGGCGGTCGCTTGAGTTGGTGAGACACCTCGTCACGACCGTCAAGCAGCGATGCCCGAACCGGGCCCCCGTCGTGGTAGGAGGAAACATGTGTAATCTGGAGCACCGTGTTCTCGACTTGACAGGCGCGGACTTCGTGACGACAAGCCCGCGTCAGGCGATGAGTTTTTGCGGTCTGTCCGCTCGGCAGGATCTGACATACGAGGCCGAGAAGAAGTTCGGTCAGCAGCAGTGAGTTGTTCGGGAATGGGTTGTGAGCAGACGCGAGGAAATCGCCTGGAGTAAGGGAGCCGACTTGGCCGTTCCGATGGATCGGTTCGGCGATGTATTGGCGGCGGCCGCAGACATTGTGATCGCGGTGACCCACGATGGCGTGGTCGAGTTGATCCTGACCAACCCGAGCAGTCAGAATTTGGGATGCCTTGATCACTGGATTGGCAGGAACCTGCGGGAGTTTCTGAGCGAAGAGTGCCAACCGAAGCTCGATTCTGCGCTTGCTGGCGCCCTGAAGGGCGGCATTGAAAGCCCGCGCAGCGTCGAACTCAATCACATCGACAACGCGAGTTGGGAGTTTCCCATTCGCTACACTGTTTTCGACTCCGGAGCCGGTGGTCCGATTCTGATGGTCGGTCGCGATCTGGGACCGGTGGCAGAGGTCCAGCAACAACTTGTCCGGACTCAGCTCGAGCTTGAGAAGGACTACGAGGCAAAGCGCGAGTTGGAGACGCGGTTTCGTGTTCTCATGGCAGAGACCAGAGACGCCATCGTGTTCGTCGATTCCGCGACGGGACGGATTGAGGACGTTAGCGAGGCAGCGGGCGTGATGCTCGGGGTCGGGACGGAGGCAATATCCGGCGCCTCGTTCTTTCAGGAGTTCGAGGATCGTCGCCGCGCTGAATTTCTCGACAGCCTCAACGCTTCTGCAGGCAACGGCGCGCCGCCTCTTGCAGCGACGACGCGGCGAAACCGGACGCCGGTGAGAATCCACGGTACGCTTTTCCGCGCAGCCGGACGGGTGATCATCCTATGCCGGCTTGAAGCGGACGTGCGCCAAGAGACGGTTGGCGAAGAGCTGAGCGACAATCTGCGCGCGCTCTATGACCGCGGCTTCGATGCCGTGGTGTTCACAGATTTGCGGGGCGGCATCCGCGGCGCGAACGACGCATTTCTGAGCCTCCTCGATTTGCCTTCTGTGACGGCCCTGGCCGGAAGGTCGATCTCCGAATTTCTCGTGCGTGGCAGCGTTGACCTGAGGATCCTGATAGAGGGCGCCGCGCGGTCGGGACGGGTGCGACAGTTCTCCACGCGCCTCGAGACGGCGTTCGGATCGCAGCGCCCAGTCGACGTATCGGTGACCAGCATCGGCGATCATGTCGATCAGACGTTCGGCTTCGTGCTGCGAGACACCTCGCGAGGCGATACGTCAGGAGCCCCGGCAATGCCGGCGGCTGGCGATGTCAGCCGGAACGTGATGGATTCTGGTCGGCGCCTCGCCGCTGAAGGACATCGTCGCGGCGACCACTGACGTTATCGAGAAGATGTGCATCGAGACCGCCGTCGAATTGACGCGCAACAATCGGGTGGCCGCAGCAGAAATGCTGGGACTGTCGCGTCAGAGCCTCTACGTGAAGCTGCGCAAGTACAATCTCCTGAGCAAGAACGCGCAGGAGTGATACGGCACAGTCGCCGGACGGGAAAGCCCGCTGGGCCGGCTTGTTGCGCGCGTGCAGGTGAGGCCGGCTGGGTCCCCCGGGCGCGGCTCTGTCCGCGCCAGTTGCGATCTATGGCATACCACGGACACCACGTTGCACGTGCGCGAAACGTTGTGTAAAGCCGCACACTCGAGGTCGCTACTTATGGCTTGCCGGACTGCGCAATGTAGCTTTTAATTGACAGTATGACTGTCACAGGATTCCTACAAACTAGGCGGTATCCAGATTGGTCGGCGGCGCTGCAGTTGATCAAGCCGATCACGTGGTTTCCGCCGATGTGGGCATTCGCTTGCGGGGCAGTGTCCTCCGGAGTGTCGGTTGACGGGCAGTTGGGGCTGCTCCTGCTCGGCCTGCTGCTGGCCGGACCGATCGTCTGTGGCATGAGCCAGGCTGCCAATGACTGGTGCGATCGCCATGTGGACGCGATCAACGAACCAGACAGGCCCATCCCTTCTGGCCGGGTGCCGGGGCGCTGGGGGCTTGGCATCGCGCTCGCGATGTCGGCCGTCGCGCTCGTGAGCGGCGCCCTGCTCGGCCCTTGGGGCTTCGGCGCCACAGTTGTCGCAGTCCTCTGCGCCTGGGCCTACTCGGCGGAACCCGTCCGTCTGAAGCGTTCCGGCTGGCTCGGCCCCGGCCTCGTCGGACTATGTTACGAAGGGCTGCCGTGGTTCACAGGCGCGGCGGTCTTGGTCTCCGGAGCGCCTCCCTGGCCTATTGTCGTGATCGCGCTGTTCTACGCACTTGGCGCTCACGGAATCATGACCCTAAACGATTTCAAGGCGCTGGCCGGCGATCGCGCCACCGGCGTCAACTCGCTGCCCGTGACGCTCGGGCCGGAGCGCGCCGCACGGCTTTCCTGCGTCGTCATGGCGGCGCCGCAGGTCGCGGTAATTGTAGCCCTGGCCTCCTGGGATCGACCGGCGCATGCGGCTGCGATCCTCGCGCTGCTGCTGGTACAGGGGCTGGCGATGCGCGTGCTGCTGCGTGACCCGAAGGGCAAAGCGCCTTGGTACAACGCGACCGGGGTCACCCTTTATGTCGCCGGAATGATGGTGGCCGCCTTCGCGCTCCGAGGTCTGCCATGACATTGTCATGGACTTCAATAATCCGGCTCGGCCTCGTGCAAATGGCGCTGGGGTCGATCGTCGTGCTGACGACCTCGACGCTCAACCGCCTGATGATCGTCGAACTCGCACTGCCAGCGGTCCTGCCGGGCCTGCTGGTGGCGCTGCACTATGGCATCCAGGTCACCCGCCCAAGTTGGGGCTTCGCCTCCGACGTCGGCGGCGACCGCACGCGCTGGATTGTCGGTGGGATGACCGTGCTGGCAGGAGGCGCCGGAGGCGCGGCGCTGGGCGTCGTCTTGATCCCGAACGCCCCCGCCGCCGGCATTGCGATTTCTGTAATCGCCTATGGGCTGATCGGCCTCGGCGTCGGCGCCTCTGGCACGTCGCTGCTCGCGCTCCTCGCGAGCGGCGCCCACCCCGACCGTCGCGCCGCCGCCGCGACCGTCACGTGGATGATGATGATCGCAGGCATCGCCGTCACCGCAGGAATTGTCGGCGTGCTGCTCGATCCGTTCTCCCCTGCCCGGCTGCTCAAGATCGTAGGGGGCGTCACGATCAGCGGCGTATTGATCACTTGGCTCGCCATGCGCGGCATCGAGAAGCGGACGACCTGCGCCCCTCCGTGCGACGACGCCACGCTGCGGCAGGGCCTGCGCGAGGTCTGGTCAGAGCCGAGGGCGCGCAACTTCACCGTTTTCGTCTTCCTGTCGATGACAGCTTATTTCATGCAGGAACTGATCCTCGAGCCCTATTCCGGTCTCGTCTTCGGCTTCACTCCGGGACAGTCGACGGCGCTCTCCGGCACGCAGAACGCCGGAGTCCTGCTCGGGATGGCGACCGTGGGCGTCGCCTCCAGCGCTCTGCGCCTCGGATCGCTCCGCTTCTGGGTGTTGGCCGGCTGCCTTCTTTCCGCCGCGGCTCTCGGCCTCGTCAGCTTGCTGGGGCTAGGCCTGACGGAGCTGCCGCTTAGCGCGGCAGTGGGCCTGCTCGGCTGCGCCAACGGCGCCTTCGCTGTGGCGGCGATCGCGGCGATGATGCAGCTTGCCGGCGAAGGACGCACGCGCCGCGAAGGTACGCGCATGGGACTGTGGGGCGCCGCGCAAGCGCTCGCCGCCGGCTTCGGGGGCTTGCTCGGCGCCGCTCTCGCCGACGCCTTCCGCGCGGTCGGGCCGGACGCCCAGGCGTTCGCTGCTGTTTTCATCCTCGAAGCCACGCTGTTCGTCGGCGCGGCGGCGATGGCGTTCAGGATCATGGAGGGGCGCCCGGCGCGGCCGTTCGGCGCACCGTGCGTGCCAGGGGAGTGACACAATGACCTACGACGTAGTGGTGGTGGGCGGAGGTCCGTCCGGAGCAACGGCCGCGGCCGACATGGCGCGCGCGGGCCACAAGGTGGCGCTGCTCGACCGTGCAGGACGGATCAAACCTTGCGGAGGCGCCATTCCGCCCAGGCTCATAGCCGACTTCGATATCCCCGACAGCCAGATCGTCGCCCGGATCACCAGCGCCCGCATGGTTTCGCCGACCGCGCGCCACGTGGACATCCCGATCGACAACGGCTTCATCGGAATGGTCGACCGCGAGCACTTCGACGCCTTTTTGCGCAAGCGCGCCGTTCGCGAAGGCGCAGAACTCGTCATCGGCGCCTTCATCGGAATCGAGCGCGACGCAGGAGGGACCAGCATTGTCTTTCGCGACAAGGAGACGAGCGAGCCGTCTCGCCTGCGCACCCGTTTGGTGATCGGCGCCGACGGCGCCCGCTCGAACGTCGCCCGCGGCGAAGTGCCCGGTGGAGAAGCCATTCCCTATGTCATCGCCTACCACGAGATCATTGATGCGCCCGATGCCGGCAGCTACGACCCCGCGCGCTGCGACGTGATCTACGATGGCGCGATTTCGCCTGACTTTTACGGCTGGATCTTCCCACACGGCGCGCAGGCAAGCGTCGGCATGGGGACCGGAGTTCACGGCATTGACCTCAAGGCCGCGACCGGCGCGCTGCGCCGCGCGTCCGGGCTGGACGGCTGCCGTACCATCCGCAAAGAGGGCGCGCCCATCCCACTCAGGCCGCTGGACCGCTGGGACAACGGCCGGGACGTCGTGCTGGCCGGCGACGCTGCCGGCGTGGTCGCGCCCTCCTCCGGCGAGGGCATCTACTACGCGATGGTCGGCGGGCGCTTTGCCGCCCATGCGGCCTCCGCCTGCCTCGCTTCGGGACGTGCTCGAGACCTGCGTCTGGCGCGCAACCGCTTCATGGCCGAGCACAGAACCGTTTTCCGAGTGCTCAGGGCGATGCAGGACGCGTATTACAAGTCCGACGACCGTCGCGAGCGGTTCGTCTCGCTTTGCCATGATGTCGATGTCCAGCGCCTGACCTTCGAGGCCTACATGAACAAGCGCATAGTGCGGGCTCGCCCGATGGCGCATCTGCGCATCATGGCAAAGAACATAGCCCATCTGACGGGAATCGTTGCGGCGGAGACAACATGACCGACCTCATACCCGCCTGGGTGAATGGGACGCTCGCGCCGGTCGACAAGCTCGCAGTGCACCGGATGGGGCTGCGCCACAAGGCTGTTTCGGTATTCGTCACCCGCGGACCAGCCGTGCTGATCCAGCGCCGGGCCCTCGGCAAGTACCACAGCGCCGGGCTATGGGCGAACACCTGCTGCACGCACCCGCACTGGGGGGAAGCCGCAGCAGCCTGCGCCAAGCGGCGACTGAGCGAAGAACTCGGCGTGACTGGACTGGAGTTGCGCTGGCGCGACCGCCTCGAGTACCGCGCTGAGGTGGGCGACGGCATGGTCGAACACGAGCTCGTGGACATCTTTGCGGCGGAAGCGCCCGAAGACCTCGGCGTTGCGCCCGAACCCGGAGAAGTGATGCAGACCGCGTGGATCGATCTCGCCGATCTCGCAGCTAGGGTCGCGGCGCAGCCGGAGGTATTCACGCCTTGGCTGCGGATCTATCTCGACAAGAGCCGCGGCCGGATATTCGGCGCCGCGGCCTGACCCGACCGCCGTCGATGCAGCGTCGCTGGAGCGTCCTCGACCGAGCACTGATATGTGCGGCGGTTCTAATGATCGGCGCTTCGCTCTGGACGCTACGATCCGCCACATCCGGACTGGTTTCCGAAGCGGTCACCGTGGACGGCATTCCGGCCACGGTCTTCCGCCGCGCCTCTGGACCACTTGGCCCTGCAGTGGTCATCGCACACGGATTTGCAGGCTCGCAGCAGTTGATGCGGTCATTCGCCACGAGCCTGGCGCAGAACGGCTACGTCGCCGTTACGTTCGATTTCGCCGGCCATGCGCGCAATCCAGCGCCGCTTAGCGGAAGCATCACCGATGCAGACGGCGCAACCGGCACATTGGTAAGCGAATTGTCTCGCGTCGCGGAGTTTGCCCGCTCGCTCGGGAACGGCGGACTCGCAGTGCTTGGTCATTCGATGGCTTCCGACGTCGTGGTGCGCTTCGCGAAAGCGACCCCCGACGTCCGGGCGACCGTCGCGGTCTCGATGTTCTCGCCGGCAGTCACCCCCACAGAGCCGAGCAACCTGCTGATCATCGTCGGCGGTTGGGAGGGCATGTTGAAGCGAGAGGCGCTGCGGGCTCTCAGGCCAGCAGCCGAGCCGGCAGAAGCCGAATCTGGCGTCACGTACGGGGATCCAGCTGACGGCAGCGCGCGCCGGGCCGCCTTCAGCCCAGGCGTGGAGCACGTGGGCGTGCTCTACAGCCGCGACAGCCTTCGCGAGGCCGTCAGCTGGCTCGACGCAGCGTTTGCGATCAACCGGCCCGCTGGTCCGGTTGTCACCGGTCAGGGGCCATGGATCCTGATCTTGCTCTGCGGAACGGTTGCGCTGGCGCGACCGCTGTCCCGACTGCTTCCGCGAGTCGCCGCAACCGGCGCAGGATCCGGGCTCCGCTGGCGCCGGATATGGATCCCTCTGCTGGTTCCAGCAGTCGCCACGCCGCTGCTGCTCCGCGTGGTTCCCACGCATTTCTTGCCCGTGCTGATCGCCGACTATCTGGCCACGCACTTCGCCCTCTACGGGCTGATCACCGCCGGCTGCATGGCGTGGCTGCACGCGATGCGGCCCTTTATCGGCGCGCGGATCGCTTTCGTCACGGCGACGACCGCCATGATCGCCTACGGTCTCGTCGGCATCGTCTGGCCGATCGACACTTTTGTTACGTCCTTCTGGCCCGGCCAGGGAAGGACACTTCTCATTTTAGCAATGCTGGCGGGAACGATTCTCTATTTTCTGTCGGACGAGTGGCTCACCCGCGGGCCAAGCGCCGCACGAGGCGCATACGCTGCGTCAAAGCTCGCGTTCCTCTTATCGCTGGCTGCCGCTGTGACACTGGACTTTGAACGACTGTTCTTTCTGATCATCATCATCCCGGTGATCATACCGTTCTTCGTAGTCTACGCACTCTTCAGCGCTTGGGCATACCGGAGCACTGGCAACCCGCTGGTCGCAGGTACGGCGAACGCTGTCGCATTCGCATGGGCGATTGGCGTCACGTTTCCTCTTCTGACAGGATAACTCTTGCCGTCGCTGGAAAGCGAAACCTCGCCCGACTCCCCAAGACGGGCACGAGCATCGACTCAGGTGTCGATTGGCTTCTGACCTTCCGGCGCCGTGTTCGGTGCGTCGGCGGCCAAAGTCGATTTGCGATTCTGTGAATGCAAGCGATCAGCCGTCTTGGACGAACTCAGAAGGGCGAAGATCGCGACTGCGCCCATCGTCCCGAATGCGAGAACCCCTATCAGCGTGTACATCTCCACCAACCTTCCTTTTGATACAGCGATCAATAAACGCAACCGACGGCGCTTCGATCCCGCCGTTTTGACATTATCCAGGGTGGCGCCGGTCATTGATTGCCACTGCGCCGAAGCGTCCCGGCACAACCCCAATCGCATCCAGGCAGCGTGCCGCGATGTCGCTCGGAGTCATGCCGGCGTCGGCGTACATCGCCGATGGGCTTCCCTGATCGATGAAGCGATCCGGCAGGGTCATCACGCGGATGCACAAGCCCCGGTCAAGCCGCCCGTTTGCCGCAAGCCAGTGGAGAACCCGCGCCCCAAACCCGCCCTCGGCCCCCTGCTCCACGGTGACGAGCGCTGGGTGGTGCCGGATGAGCTGATCGATAAGCGCGACGTCGAGAGGCTTCGCGAAGCGGGCATCCGCGACCGTGGCGGAGATCCCGCGCATTGCAAGCATCCGCGCCGCCTCCAGGCACTCCTGCAGGTGCGCTCCGAAGCTGAGGATGGCGACGCCGCTCCCCTCCTGAACGACGCGACCGCGGCCGATCTCCAGCGCCTGCGGCTGGTCGGGCAGCGCCACGCCCGTCCCCTCGCCACGCGGATAGCGGAAGGCAATCGGACCTTCGTCGTGAACGGCCGCGGTATGGACCATATGGGCCAGCTCGGCCTCGTCGCTTGCCGCCATTACCGTAAACCCGGGAAGGCTTGCTAGATAGCCGATATCGAACGACCCCGCATGGGTCGCGCCGTCCGCACCGACCAGTCCGGCGCGGTCGATGGCGAAGCGCACCGGAAGCTTCTGAAGCGCGATGTCATGCACCACTTGGTCGAAGGCTCGCTGCAGGAAGGTCGAGTAGATTGCGCAGAACGGCCGCAGGCCCGCCGCCGCCAGTCCCCCGGCGAAGGTCACCGCGTGCTGCTCGGCGATGCCCACGTCGAAGGTGCGAGCCGGGAACCGGCGAGCCATATCGCTCAGGCCGGTGCCGTCCGGCATGGCTGCGGTGATCGCGACGACGCGGGGATCGGCCTCGGCCTCACGCACCAAAGACTTGCCGAAAACGGAGGTATAGCTCGGGGCGCCCGGCTTTGACTTTGCCTGCGCGCCGGACGCTACATCGAACTTCGCCACCCCATGGAATTTGTCCGCAGACTTCTCCGCCGGCTCATAGCCCTTGCCCTTGACGGTCACGCAATGGATCAGCACCGGCCCGGTGGCCTGCGCTCGCGCCGAGCGCAAGACCGGAAGAAGCTGGCTCATGGAGTGGCCGTCGACCGGGCCGATGTAGGAAAAGCCAAGTTCTTCGAAGAGCGTGCCTCCGGATCCGGCCTTTCCGGTCACCAGAGACTGCGCCCGCCGAGCACTGGCGCGGAGAGGTTCGGGAAGGCTGCGCGCAAAGCCATCGGCGATCTCCTTTAGGGTCAGGAGCGGCGTATTGGAGTACAGACCCGACAGGTACTTGGACATCGCTCCGACCGGAGGTGCGATCGACATCTCGTTGTCGTTGAGAATGACAAACATACGCCGGCGCTCGGCCCCGGCATTGTTCAACGCCTCATATGCCATCCCCGCGGATATCGCGCCGTCGCCGATAACCGCCACAACGTCGCCCGTCGCTTCGCCGAGATCGCGGGCGACCGTGAAGCCGAGTCCCGCCGAGATGGATGTCGAGGAATGCGCCGCCCCGAATGGGTCGTAGGCGCTCTCGCTGCGCTTGGTGAAGCCTGACAGTCCCCCGGTCTGGCGCAGCGTGCGAATCCGGCCGCGCCGCCCGGTGACGATCTTGTGCGGGTAGCACTGGTGGCCGACGTCCCAGATCAGCTTGTCGTACGGCGTGTTGAATATCGCATGTATGGCCACGGTCAACTCGACAACGCCGAGGCTCGAGCCAAGATGCCCGCCGGTCTGCGAGACCGCCGAGATCAACTCCGCGCGCAAATCGCGGGCGACGCCGGCAAGTTCGGCGTCGGACATTCGCCGAAGATCCGCGGGGCTGTGCACGCGGTCGAGCAGCGGCGTCTTGGGACGATCGAGCTCCAGCGACATGACGTGTCTCCCCACAAACATGCGCGACCCCAGGTGCGGGATCGCGCGGCTTCGCTCAGTCGTAGACCGGCGGACCGGAGGTCGCCAGTTCCGGCCAATCCGCGAGCACGTTCAGGCCCGCGAGAGGCTTGACATGGCCCTTGTGACACGTAGCGCACCCGACTTTTGGAACGTCGCCGTTGAGCGCGCCGAGCCGGCTTGCAGGCAGCACGTCGACCAGCGGCAACAGGTAGTCGTTGTTCAGTTCAAGCGACATGCCGATGCCGAGTTGCGCCTGCAGCAGCTGCGGCGTCGCCTGATCAAGGTCATACAAGGCTCGGGTGTTGTGGCAGTAGGTGCAGTTGGCGTCGAGCGAGTTGGAAAAGTAGTTCATCAGGGAGAAGGTGCGTTCTGCGTCCTGGATCGTCGCCGTGCCCGCATTCTCGACCCGCGGCGCCAAGTCGTGCACCCGGATCGGTTCGTAGTCGACCAGGAACTTCTGCAGGGCGTCCGAAGGCAGCGACGTCCACTGACTGACCGAGGTCACCCGGTTCTGGTTCGCCGACCACCCAGCCATGCTCGCAACGACCGGCGTGACGTCGAACCAGATGCCTGTGGGAACGTTCTGGCCGCGGTGGCAGGTGAAGCAGGTGACGCCAGCCGGCGCGACATGGACGTCCCATCCTTCGTTGATGGCGCGGTTCATCTCGAGCATTCGCCGCGACACGACCTTCGTGTAGAGCGCATCGGACGCGAAATCACCCTCCTCGCCGTGGCAGTAGGCGCAGCCCTGCTCGGGCGCGACCCACTCGGTCATCGCCAGCATCAGACGGTTGAAATTGTCCTCGGTCAGGTCGCCCAGAACCTGGAGATTCTCCCAAACGTCCCCGGCCAAGGTCTCGCCGCCCACAGGAACCACCGCCGGATCTGTGTAGAAGGCCGCCACACTCGCATCCACCCGCTCCGGGCGATCCGCATACTTTACCACCGCCATTCCGGTGCCGCGCGGCCCGGTCTGGACGCTAAAGGTGGACCAGGGGTAACCCCAGGTGACTATCAAGGTCGCGACTACGACGGCCCCCCCGATTGCTCCCACCACGTAGGCCGGACCGAAGATGTCCTTGGGATGTTCCCGGTTCCATTTGGTGAACCACTTGAAGTCGGCCATGTTCAGTTCCCCGCCGAATAGGATTGGTACCCATAGGACCCGTCGTACATCGGCGCGAAGTGGTGCTCCTGGGCCCAGAGGAACCAGTTGTCGACCACGGTGCCGGTCAACAGGATGCCGATCCCGCCGGTGATCGGCGTCAGCACCGCGAACCACCAGGCCCAGCGGTGTACGCCCTCCATGGTGGCGTTGAAGCCCATCGTCCAGCGCCAGAACAGCGCCGCCCGTTCCGAAGCCGTTCCGCGGTCGACGATCTGCTCGAGCTCGCGGTCGCCGCCGAGACGGGTGACGGAGAGGATCGTCGCGCCGTGCATGGCAAACAGCAGCACCGAGCCATAGAGGAAGACGATCGAGAGGCAGTGAAACGGGTTGTAGTAGAGGTTTCCGTACCGGATCGAAAAGGCCGCGGTCCAGTCGAGGTGCGGGAAGATGCCGTAAGGCACCATCTCCGACCAGGACCCCATCAGGATCGGCCGGAACAGGCCAAGCACCAGGAACAGCCAGATCGCCGAGAGGAACGCCCATGCGACGTGCTTGCCCATTCCAAGGTCCTCGGCCCGGCGATAGGTGCGAATCCACCAGCTCATCACCGAGATCAGCAGGAACAGACTCGCGATCATGTACCAGCCGCCTTCGTTCAGCGGCGGCATGCGCAGGCCGTATTCCGGGCTCGGCGGCTCGAGCGCGAGCCAGAAGAGCTGGCGAAGGAACTCCGGGATCGAGAAGCCGACCTGGACCAGCATGTTCAGGCCGATGATGAAGAACCACATGAGGCCGGTGGCAAGCGAGATCACCCCGAACCAGCCGAGATAGATCGGCCCGAGCTGGGCGTTGCCGAGCCAGCCGATCAGCGTAGAGAAGCGGGCTTCGCCGACGCGCTCGGCCGCGAGCCCCCGGCCGTTGTCCATGCCGCGCTCGGGCACGCCCTGGACCTGCACCTGATTGAAGATGTTGTAGTACTCGGCCATGGCTCTAGTTCCCCGCCTGCGGCCAGATCGGAAGATCGAGCCACCAGTTCCACCATTCCGGCCAGCCTTGATCCCAAACCGGCCCCGAGATGATGATGCAGACCGCCGACCAGAACGACGCGTTCAGCGCGAGAAGAAGGCCCAGGCGATGGATCCCGAGCGTGCCGATCGAGTAGCCTATGAAGTCGCGGAAGAAGGTGTCCTCATGATCGGGCGTCTTCATCCTTTCGCCCTTCTCGGGATTTGCCGCCGACAGGATCAGCCCGCCGTGCAGCGCCAGCGCAAAGCAGGTGGTGAAGAACAGAGTCACCGCCAGCATGTGCGCCGGATTGTAGTGGAAGTGCAGATATTGGTAGCCGACGTTAGACACCCAGTCGAGATGGCTGAAGATGCCGTAGGGGAAACCGTGTCCCCAGGCTCCGAGCAGCAAGGGACGGAATACAACGAGCGTTACATATGCGAGGATCGCGAACCCGAAGGCGATCGGCACGTGGTACCCGATGCCGAGCTTGCGGCAGATCTCCACCTCGCGCAGCGCCCAGGAGATGAACGAGACCAGCGCGCAGATCGTGATGATCTGCCAGAGGCCGCCCTCCCGCAGGGGGGCGAAAGCCAGGCCATAGGACAGGTCTGGCGGCGCGATGTTGATGAGCCAGGGGTTGAACGTCCCCTGCATGGCGGCGCCCCAGAAGATCAGGATGGTGCCAAGCGAGGCGAAGAACAGCGTCGTCACCCCGAAGAATCCGACATAGAACGGACCGATCCAGAAGTCGAACAAGTCGCCGCCAAGCAGCGTCCCTCCCCTTACGCGGTACTTTCTCTCGAAGCTGAGCAAGGACATGACTTCCGTCTCCGGTCCAAGGGGTCTTGGCCGCCATTGCGGCCGAATGTGTTCAGGTCTGCTGCGGGCAACAGTGGTCGCCCGCAGCAATTTCTCCTCACCGGGTCATTCTGCCACGACGACCGCGGGCGTTCTGTAACGCTCGGGGCCTTCAAGCCAGTTGTACCGGTCGGTGCTGAGCAGGACGAGGTGGATCATCACTGCCAGCAGAAAGAGGAAGACGCCCTGAACCACGAATACGCGGCGCGGGTCGAAGATCAGCCAGATCTTGTAGAACTTGCTCAACTTCCCATCTCCTTCAGAGCCACGGTCGCCAGATGTACACAGCCAGATGAGCGACGATGGCGACGGCTGTGAACAGCCAGAGCCCGCTCATGTAGACCGAGTGCAGTTCCTGCGCCTGGTCGTCGGTTAGACCTGTGAACGACAGGTCGGTTCTCTCAGCCATCAACTCTCCTCCGGATCGTTTGACTGATGCCGTGAAACCCACGGCCAGGGTTTGCCGGACGGTCAGATGCCCGACCGGCTATCGCCCCGCGAACGGGGAGAATTTCTGCTGCGCGCATCATGTGGAAAAGATCGTGGTCGTGACGATGTGCGCATCTTCGATCGCCAGCTGAAGCACGCCGGGATTGGTTGAACCGCCGCGCGGATGGAGCGCCGAGACCGTCCACCGGCACAGGGCCACAGGCAGCGCGATCAACAGGAAGATTGGGACGAAATACGCGCGGTACTCCCAGTTGCCTCCTCCCCGATGCCGGTCGTGCGCCAGGCGGTCATGGGTCTCATAGGCCATTTCCGTGTCCTCCTTGATCAACGACGCCACGAGGCGCTGCAGGCTCCAGCGCCGCAACCGTCTCCAGCACGACCCGTTCAGCGCCCGCGTCCAGCGCCGCTCGCTCGGCGGCGTCGCGAAGCGTCTTGGCGGCGGAAATCCGGGTAAGGATCGGGTGCTCCGCCACGATGCGGTCGAGCAGCTCGCGCGCATCGGAATCCCATGGAAAGTCGCGGCGCAGCCGGCTCGGCGTCGCCGCCGCGCTATCCATTTGCGTACCCAGCGGCAGCACGTGGAACAACGCGTCGAAGAGGCTGTTGCAGACCTCCTGCACCAGATAGGTCGCTCCGGCGTAGCCCATCATCGGCGTGCCCGTCGCCCGCCGGATCGCGGCGCCCGGGAAGCTCGCTGGGATGAAGCTCGGCCGCGGACCGTGACCCTGCGCCAGTTCAGCCAAGTACATCTTCTCATTGATCGACCCCATCAGCACCAAGGGTCGATGCTGCGCGATCAGCGCACGCACCGCGTCGTTGTCCGTCTTGGCGCCGGCCTTGCGCGCGACCGCGAAGGCGCAGGGAAGGCCGAGATCGGTCTCGAGGAAATTGCTGATCCCCCGCGCATAAGTCTCGTTCGCGACGATGGCGAAACTGGCTGTGGCGAAGAAGTCCTGCGTGACCGAGCGCCAGAGATCCCAGACCGGCTTGATCGTCGAGTGCTTCTCGCGCTCGATGAACGGCTCCGGGTCCAGTCCGAGCATGTCGCCAAGCTTGCGCAGAAACAGCGTCGTCGAATTCGATCCCGATCGGGGCCTGCAGGTACGGCTTCCCCAGCACCTCGGCGAGCCCGCGCCCGAACTCCCGATACATCACCACGTTGGCGTCCGCATTGACCAGCCGCGCCATCTCGGCGAGATGCGCGCCCAGCGGATGCACCATGTTGATCTCGGCGCCGATGCCCTCGACCAGACGCCTGATCTCGTGCAGGTCCGACGGCATGTTGAAGACGCCGTACATCGGCCCTAGGATGTTCACCCTTGGCTTCGCGTCCTCTGGCCGCTTCGCCTCTTTCGGCATCCGACCTTTGGTCATGCCGAACTCCGTGAAGAGCCACGTCATTGCCCGGTCGGCCGCCTGCCACTGGTCCTCATCGATCGTGCGCGGCAGGAACCGCTGGATGTTGGTGCCCATCGGCGTGACGCCACCGCCGATCATCTCGGCGATCGAGCCGGTGACGACGACCGCCGGCATTGCCGGGTCGAGCGTCTTCCAGGCACGCCGCATCGCGCCCTCGGTCCCGTCGCGGCCGAGTTCCTCCTCGCCGAGCCCGGTGACCACGATAGGCAGCTCGTGCGGCGGCAGCGCATCGGTGTAGTGCAGCACGCTGGTCACCGGCAGGTTCTCGCAGCCGACCGGCCCGTCGATCACCACCTGCAGGCCCTTTACCGCGCAGAAGGCATAGACCGCCCCCCAGTAGCCGCCTGCCCTGTCATGATCCTGAACCAGCATCAGATCATCTCCGCCGCTTTGGCGGCCAGCGCCTTCTTTTCCAGCTTCTTCTGGTGCAGCGCGCGGTATTGCGGCTGCAGGTTCGGCGCGCCTTCCCAGACGCCGGAGGTATCTCCCGTCCCGACGCCTTCGAAGAACGCCTTCATCCGGTCCATCCGGCCCTTGTTGGCGATCGCCGCGTTGACGACCTGCCCGAGGCTGCCGGCCCCGGCCGCACCCATCAGCGGACGCGCTGAGATCAGGTTGGTGAAATACAGCGCCGGTATCCCGGCCTCCTTGGCGCGCTGAACGACCGGCGTCGTGCCGATGGCCAGGTCCGGCCGAACGGCCTCCATCGCCGCGAGGTCGGATTCGAGGCTGGCGCGGAACACGACGCGCGCGCCATGCGCCTCGAGCCAGTCGCGGTCCGCCTCGGAATGCACGCTGCGCGCGCAGGCGGTGCCGACATAGGGCACGCGTGCTCCGCTCTCGATCAGCAGCCGCGCGACCAGCAGTTCCGACCCCTCATAGCCCGAAAGGGTGATCGTGCCCCGGACGGGAGTGGCGTCAAGCGCTGCCTCGATCGCGGGGAGATTCGCGTTCTGCGCCGCCGCCACTTTCTCGGCCGCGAGGCCGAACACGTCCCCGACACTTTCGAGCCAGGCAGCGGTCCCGTCGCGACCGACCGGCGCGGACCCGAACACGGTTCGCCCGGCCGCCTCGAACTCGCGGATGGCCGCGGTGTAGAAAGGATGGATAGCGGCGACCGCGCTGCAATCCAGCGCCCCGTAGAGCTCCGGCCAGGCCCGGCAGGGCACGACCTGCCCCGCCGCTAGTCCGAGAGGCTCCAGCAAAGCGCCGATGCTCATCGGGTCGGCCGGGAACATCTCGCCCAGCATGGTGATCGTCGGCCGGTCCGACCGCCGCCGCTCGGGCGAGGCAACCGGTCCTGCCTCGACCTCCGCGCGCGCATAGGCCAGCATTGCGCCTGCCAGCACGTCCTTGGCCTCGGCGTGGGTCGGGATGCCGAACCCCGGGACGTCGATGCCGATGATCCGCACGCCGTCGATGGTCTTCGGCAGCAGCCGCAACGGCACGCCCGACGCGGTCGGCACGCAAAGGTTGGTCACGATGATCGCATCGTAGTCGGCCGGGTCCGCGAGCTTGTGGACCGCCTCGCGGATGTCCTCGAAGAGCTTGCCGGTGACCAGCGTCTCGGAATTGAAGGGCACATAGCCGACCGACCGCCGCGCCCCGTAGAAGTGGCTGACAAACGTCAGCCCGTAGACGCAGCAGGCCGAGCCCGACAGCACCGTCGCAACTCGCCGCATCCGCAGGCCGACCCGCAGCGACCCGAAGGCCGGGCACATGCTCTGCGGCTTGTCGTGCGGTCCTTGCGGATAGTCTCGGGCAAAGCCTTCGAGCAACTCCGCGCTGCCGCCGGCGATCGCCTGCGCCTTCATCTTCTCGGCGCCCGAATGACAGCCGAGTCCGTCCGCTTCTGCAGCAGGCTCGCCGCTCGGAGCAGTCGCGTTCGCGTCATATCGATCGTCGAGAGTCATGCGGCCGCTTCCTGGACCTGGGCAGCGTGGAACGGGCACTGGCGCGGCTGAGCGGGCCGAGAGGACCGGATCGGCGTCGAGATCGGCCGCAGCTTGTCCGAGTTCAACAGGCGAAGCGCTGCCTCGGCCTGATCGAGGCGATCGAGATCAAACATCGTCGTAGACCACTTCCAGCGATGCCTTGGGACGAGCGTACTTGCCGCGCATGTCCGCGTCCGTCGCCGGCGTCAGCACGTAGTCCGCCCCGGTCACCGCGCTGGAGAACAGGCCCAGCAGCTCGTCCTGAGTCAGCGTCTTCGGCCGCACGGGCGGCGCTTCGCCGACATTCTCCGCCAGTTCGCGGAACATCGGCGCCCATTTGCTCGAAGCTGTGCCGACGATCTGGTAGTTCGCCGACTTGCGCCGGATGTCGTCATCCGCCGGGATCGCCGCCAGGATCGGAATGCCTGCAGCCGCGGCAAATGCCGCCGCCTCGCCGGTGCCATCGTCCTTGTTGATGACGATGCCGGCTACGCCGACGTTGCCGCCAAGCTTGCGGAAATATTCCACGGCGGAGCAGACATTGTTCGCGACGTAGAGCGACTGCAGGTCGTTCGAGCCGACGATGATGACCTTCTGGGCCATGTCCCGCGCGATCGGGAGGCCGAAGCCGCCGCAGACCACGTCGCCTAGGAAATCGAGCAGCACGTAGTCGAAGTCCCAGTCATGGAACCCCAGCTTCTCCAGCAGCTCGAACCCGTGGATGATCCCGCGGCCGCCGCAGCCGCGACCCACTTCCGGGCCGCCCAGCTCCATCGCGAACACGCCGCCGCGCTTGTAACAGACGTCGCCGATTCTCACTTCCTCGCCCGCCAGCTTCTTGCGCGTCGAGGTTTCAATGATCGTGGGGCAGGCCTTGCCGCCGAACAACAACGACGTGGTATCGGATTTCGGATCGCAGCCGATCAGCAGCACCCGCTTTCCGTCCTCGGCCATCATGTGGCTGAGGTTCGCAAGCGTGAACGACTTGCCGATGCCGCCCTTTCCGTAGATCGCGATGATCTGCGTCTTCTTAGTGGGCGGCCGCGCATCGATCTCGTGCATCGGCGCGTTGGCCTCGTCACGCAGCCGCTCATGGTGTGCGCCCATTGCGTCGTCGGTCAGCTTGGGAATGTCGAGGCTCATGCGATCGCGCTCCAGTCCAGTATCGTCTTTAGGCAGGCCGGATCGGTGAAGGCCCGCGCATAGGCCGCCGGGGCGTCCGCCGCGGCGGCCGCGTGGGTGATCAGGCCGTCGAGGGAAAGCGCTCCGCATTCGATCAGTGAGCGCGTGGCGATCAGGTCGTCCCGCGTCCACTCCGCGGCCACCCGCAGTCGGGCTTCCTTCATGAAGGCCGGCGGAAACGCGAAAGTCAGCGGCTCGGAATAGAAGCCGGCGAGGACGATTTCGCCGCCTTTGGCGATCCGCCCAATCAGCTTGTCGAGAAGTCGAGCGTCCCCGGTCGCATCGTGGATGCAGCGATAGTCCCGCCGGTCATCCGCATCGGGGTCGACGGCGGCGTAGCCCACCGCGCCGCTGCGCCGCTGCGGATCGATCTCCCACACCGTGGGGGCGCGCCCGCCGGCGGCGATCGTAAGCCGGGCAAGCAAGCGACCGAGCACGCCGTGGCCGACAATAAGGTCCGGGAGGCTCCTGTCGACGCCGGCGATCACATGCCGCGCCGTCGCAGCAAGCGCAATCAGCGTCGCGTCCGCGCCGAGGGCGGGATCGACCTTCAACGCACGGTCAGGATGGGTGACAAGCCGCCGGGCGGCGCCCCCGAACAACCCGCGCATCGGGCCGTAGCAGCTCGCGCCGGGCACGAACACCCTGTCGCCGGAGCGCAGCGCGGAACCGGCGCCTGCCTGCACCACTTCGCCAACAGCTTCGTATCCGGGGATGAGCGGATATCCCATGCCTGGAAATGGCGGCATCGCACCGGTCCAGAACAGCTTCTCCGTGCCCGTCGAAATGCCGGTGTGGGCGATCTCGACCACGATGTCGTCCGGCCCGGGAGCGTCCAGCGCCACCGACCCGAGCTCGATCGCTCCCGGCTTGCTGAGGATCACGGCAACGGTTTCGATGGCGGTATCTCCTTCTGTCGCGCCGGAGACTCACTCTCATCTTCCGGGGCGACTGTCAGTCTAGCCTTACACTATTTGTTGTCAACCATAATGGACGAAAACGACCGCGACTTGCGCGCGGTCACAATCTCGGTGATGAAGGGGCGGTGCGTGAGGGGCTGCCTCACGCGCTCGAATCCGGCAGCGCCAAGCAGTTCCGCAATCTTGGCGGAAGAGCGAACGCGGCCGGTGCGCATAGCCATGGTGTAGAACGAGAAGTATCCGTCGCCGAATCGGCTCGGCTGCGCGCCGCCGGACATTGGCTCCGCGATCAACAGCAACCCGCCCGGCGGCAGCGCCGCGAAGGCTCGCGCAAGCAGTCCCGCGACCGTCTCGTCTTCATGATCATAGAGAACCCGCACCAGGCTGATCGCATCGGCGCCCGGAGGAAGCTCGTCGGTCTGAAAGTTCCCTCCAGCGACCTCGATGCGTCCCGTGAGACCCTGCGCGGCCAGCCGGCGTGCCGCGGCGTCGGTCACGGCCGGCAGGTCGAACAGCGTCAGCCGCAGGCCGGGATAGGCCTCTGCGACCGCGGCTAGGAAGGCCCCCGTTCCGCCACCCACGTCCATCAGTCGCGACACGCCGCCCAGCGGGACGCTCCGCAAGATCTCCTCGGTCAACAGCGCCTGCGTCGTGGCCATCAGCTCGGAATAGCTTTCCGCCGCCGCGCCGCCTATTCCTGCGTCCGCCCCGAAAACATAGGGCCAGAACCGCGCGATCTCGGGGTCGGTCTCGCCGCGCAGCAGGCCGACCGGGTCGGCGAGGTCCCGGTAGAACATCCCGTGATGCCGGATCATCGCCTCCAGCCCTGGCACGCCGAGCGCTGCCGCGCCCAGTCTGCCGAGATGGAACCGGCCGTCGCGCCTGCGCTCCAGCAAGCCCAGCGACGCGGCGGCCTGGCAAAGCGTCGCCGTCCGGTCCTCCGACAGCCCAAGTTCAGCCGCCAGGCTCGCGGGATGCTGCGACCGGCCGCGCAGCGCGCGCAGCAGCCCGACTTCGACGGTGGCCAGAAGCGTCTGGGAATAGACGAAGCCCGCCATCAGGTCGAACAGCCGCTCGCCGTCGAGTCGCGCCATCCGGCGCGTCAGCGGAAACGCCGCGGCCCACCTCTGGAACCCGCGCGAGCCGACAAGCCGGTTGCGCCGCTCCGCCAGCATTGAAGCAAATTCCGTCAGCAAGGCGCGGCGGCTCTGCTCCGCCGTCGCCACCGCCTCATGCCACGTGGCGGGCGGGCATGACCGGCGTGAGCCGCTCGGCCTGCTTGCGCACCACGGCACATAGCGCGGCCTCGCCGGGACAGGCGGGGATCGAAGCAATCGCGCCGCCAAGGATGTCCTCCAGCCGACGGATGGCCCCGGCCACGCCGAAGTCGGCCACGGCGTTCGGGCGACCGTGCGCCGCGTCCTGCCCGGCAGGCTTGCCCAGTTCCTCTTCGCCGTTGAGCACGTCGTGCAGGTCGTCTGCAACCTGGAAAGCCTCGCCAATCCGCGCTCCGAGCTCGATCCAGGGCGCGGGATCCGACCCGGCCGCGATCGCGCCCATGCGGGTCGCGGCTATGAACAGGGAACCGGTCTTGGCGCGGTGGTACGCCGCAAGGTCGATGTCCGCCTCGCTCTCCCAAGCCTGACCTGCGCAGATGCCCCCAGGCATCCCAGTGGCTTGAACGAGCGCCAGGGTCAGCGCCGCAGAGCGCCCGGCATCCGCCTGTGCGGCGCGCGCGAGAACCTCGAACGCCATGACGATCAGCGAGTCGCCGGCGAGCACGGCCAGCGGCACCCCATAGGCGTGATGCACGGAGGGACGGCCCCGCCGGATGCCTGCGTCATCAAAACATGGCATGTCGTCATGCACGAGGCTCGCGCAGTGGATCAACTCGATCGCCGCCGCAGCCGCGTCAGAGACCTCTGCCCGGTCCTCGCCACAGGCCATAGCCACCGAAAGGCAGAGCTGCGGTCGCACCCGCGCCCCGCCCGGCAGCACCGCATGCGCCATCGCTGCCGCGAGGCGGGGCGGCGCGTACGCCGCCGACGCCCGGTCGAGCGCCGTACCCAGCGCAAGCTCGATCCTCGACATGAGCATCATGGCCTCTCCGTATGTCAGGTCATCTGTACACATAAAGTGTAATTGATACTGGACATAGCGCGGACGTCTGTCAACATTCGGCTGCCAAGGGGCGCAGGAGGACGCAGTGCGCAAGGCTGGCCGGAACAGGGCGGTGGTCATTGGAGCGGGCCTGGGCGGGCTGTCGGCCGCGCTTTGCCTCGCCCATGCCGGCCTCGACGTCACCGTCGTCGACCGCTTGAGTGGACCGGGCGGCAAGCTGCGCGCCGTGCCGAGCGCCACCGGTCCTGTCGACGCCGGCCCAACCGTGCTCACCCTGCGGCCTGTATTCGAAGCGCTTTTCGCCCATGTCGGCGCCAACCTCGCGGACCATCTTGATCTTGCGCCCGAACCCGTGCTTGCGCGCCACTGGTGGCCCGACGGCAGTACCCTCGACCTGCACGCGGATGCCGACGCCAGCGAAGCGGCCATCCGCGACTTCGCAGGCGCGCGCGCCGCCGCCGACTTCCGCGCCTTCCACGCCCGCGCCGGCCGCCTATACGCTGCCTTCGACAGGCCGATGATGCAGGCGTCCGATCCCGATGCGCTCTCGATCAGCCGCGCCGTCCTCCGCCAGCCCTCGCTTCTGGCAGACATGGCCCCACACCGCACGCTGGCGGTCTCTCTCGCCGCCCAGTTCCGCGATCCCCGCCTGCGCCAGCTGTTCGGCCGCTACGCCACCTATGTAGGCGGCTCGCCCTACCAGTCTCCGGCGCTGCTCGCGCTGATCTGGCGCGCCGAGGCCGGCGGCGTCTGGCGCATACCCGGCGGCATGCACCGCCTCGCGCTCGTCCTGAAGGATCTTGCCGCGGCCAAGGGCGCCCGTTTTATGCTCGGCGTCGAAGCGCAACGCATCGACATCGCCGCCGGCGCCGTCTCGGCTGTCCAAATCGACGGCGGCGACCGCCTGCCGGCGGACCACGTCGTCTTCAACGGAGACCCTCGCGCCCTCGCCACCGGCCTGCTCGGACAGGCGGCAGCGGGGTCGATCCGCGACGCGGAGGCCGCCACTAGCCCGCGCAGCCTCTCCGCAAATGTCTGGTGCTTCTCCGCCACGCCCGAAGGAGGGGCGTCGCTCCTGCACCACAACGTCTTCTTCTGCCGCGATCCCCTTGCGGAGTTCGACGACCTGGCCGCAAGGCCGCGCCCCGGGGAACCCTACGCTCTACGTCTGCGCGCAGGACAGGGGCGCCGGTCTGGCGCCGTCCGGTCCGGAACGCTTTGAGATCATCCTCAACAGCCCGCCGGTCGCCTCTGGCCTGGGCCTCGACGACACGGAGTTTGCCCGATGCCGGACACGGACCTTCGCTACGCTTCAGCGGATGGGGCTGAGCTTCTCGTCCCTGCCGGGACGCCCCGCCCTGACCACTCCCCACGACTTCGCAGCGATGTTCCCGGGCTCGGAGGGCGCTCTCTATGGGCGGAGCCCGCACGGAATGATGGCGCCCTTCCGCCGCCCACGGGCGCGAACTCGGATGTCGGGCCTCTACCTGGCGGGAGGTGGAGTCCATCCCGGACCCGGCATGCCGATGGCGACGCTCTCCGGCAGGCACGCGGCCGCGGCGATTCTTGCGGACCTCGCTTCGATCTGAGCGTCCCGCCGGACGGCTACGCCTGGTGGTACGTCGACGGCATCTCCGGCGACGGCGAGCGCGCCGTCTCGGTCATCGGCTTCATCGGCTCCGTCTTCTCGCCATGGTACGGCTGGAGCGGTCGCCGGAACCCGGCGGACCACTGCTGCATCAACGTCGCGCTCTACGGCCGCGGCGGCCGCTGGACGATGACCGACCGCGGCGAAGGCGCGCTGCGCCAGTCGCGCACGATGCTCGAGATCGGTCCGAGCCGTATGCACTGGGACGGCGGCGCGCTCACCATCCACATCGACGAACGGACCGTTCCGCACCTCGACCGCCTTCGCGGCGTCATCCGCGTCCATCCAGCTGCGATCACCGACGTCGAGCTTCCTCTCGCTCCTGACGAGAGCCATGTCTGGCGGCCCTTCGCTCCCGTCGCCGACATCGAGGTCGATTTCGACCGCCCCGGCTGGCGGTGGACCGGCCACGGCTACCTTGACGCCAACTTCGGCGACCGGGCGCTGGAGGCCGACTTCCGAACTTGGACCTGGGCGCGGCTGCCGACCCGAGCCGGCGCCACCTGCCTCTACGACGCGACGCGCCGCGACGGCTCGACCCTCGCCGCCGCGATCCGCTTCGACGCGCAGGGCCACGCGACCGCCTTCGACGCGCCGCCTTTGACGCCGCTACGCCGCTCGCTTTGGGCCCTGCCGCGCAGCACGCGCGCCGATCCCGGCGCCAGGCCCGCACAGGTCAAGGCGATGCTTGATGCGCCGTTCTACTGCCGCTCCGCCATCCGCACAACGCTCGACGGCGAGACCAGCATCGGCGTCCATGAGGCGCTCGACCTCGACCGCTTTGCGAAACCATGGCTGAAGCCGATGCTGGCGCTGCGGGTGCCGCGCCGCGCCCGCTGGACATTCGACTGAATCAGGCGCCCGGGTTCATCCGCCAGATCGTGAAGTTCAACGCCGAGGCATAGCTGACCCAGATCAGGTATGGCACGAAGAGCCACCCCGCCGGGCCGTCCAAGGCGAAGAACGCCAGCGTGGTCGCCAGCACCGCCAGCCACAGCATCGCAATGATTACGAGCCCCCCAGCGATCCGGTGCTTGCCGAAGAAGATCGGCGTCCAGATCGCGTTCAGCGCGATCTGCAGCGCCCAGAAGCCCATCGCGAACGCGTTCCCTGGCAGCAAGGCCACCCGCGCCGCGGCGGCGGCGATGACGATGTAGAGCAACGTCCATGCGATCGGGAAGAGCCAGTTCGGCGGTGTCCAGACCGGCTTGCGAAGCGCCATGTACCAGGGTCCGGTCGGAAAGGTCATCCCGGTCGAGCCGGCTGCCGCGCTTGCGCCCAGAAAAACGAGGAAAAGCAGGAAGCCCGTCACGTCAGACCGCCAGCCCCTGCCCGCGTCCCCGGTCCCGCTCTTCAAGCTGCGCCAGAATTCCGATCACCGTCCCGCTCCGTCCATGGCCCCACGCCGTCGCCCGCCCCCGGTCTACGGCCGCAGCCTCGACCAGGAATTCCGCCTCGGGCAGCGGGGCCGCGTGCAGCACCGCCGATCTAGGCATGACACCGTAGCCCACCGAGCGCGCCATCGCCAGTGCCGCGAGCGCCAGTTTTTCGCCGCCAGAGGTGCGCGCCCGACGCTCCAGCAGGCTGGTTCCATTCGCCTCCACCCGCCGGCCGATCGCGGCATAGATGTGCCGCGCCGCCAGGATACCTGGCCTACAATCCGCCGGCAGGGCGCCCACGCCGGCCTCGCCCCGGGCATAGAGATCGGACGCCTCGCCGAGCAGCCGGCGTACGATGGAGCGCAGCCTGCCGTCGCACCGCCGCGAGACCAGCACGTCGTCGGGACCGATGCCCTCCTCCTCCAGCCAGTCCAGCGGCAGATAAAGCCGCTTCGCGACCGCATCCTCGCCCACGTCCCGCGCGATGTTCGTCAGTTGCATCGCCACCCCGAGGTCGCAGGACCGCGCCAGCGCGTCGCGGTCGCGGATCCCCATCAGGACGCTCATCATCGCGCCCACGGTGCCGGCGACCCGGACGCAATAGGCGATCAGATCGCTGCGCGTCTGGTAGCGCCGGCCCGAAGCATCCCACGCGAAGCCCTCGATCAGAGCCTCCGGCAACACGCGGGGCAGAGCGTGCGTCTCGACGACGGCGGCAAAGGCGCGGTCCGCCGGAGCGTTTCGTGGCCTTCCGGCATAAACCTGGTCCAGCCGCACGCGCAGCGTGGCTACGGCCCCCGCCCCGCCGCCGTCGTCAACGGCGTCGTCGGCAAGCCGGCAGAAGGCGTAGAGCGCCAGCGCCGGGTCGCGCACCCGGGCCGGCAGCAGCCGCGAGGCCGCGTGAAACGAGTGCGACCCCTGCCGGATCGCCGCGTGACACGCGGCGAGATCGTCGGGCGCGATCACCCGATTGCCCCCTGTTCCACGGACTGCACGGCGTCCGGGATCAGCTTGCCGACCACTTCCGCCGAGGCGATCACCCCGGGCAGGCCCGCGCCGGGGTGAGTGCCGGCGCCGACCAGATACAGCCCGCGCACCTCCTCCGACCGGTTGTGCGGTCGGAACCAGGCGCTCTGCAGGATGCGCGGTTCGATCGAGAAGCCGCAGCCATGCGGGCTCAAGTAACGGTCGCGGAAGTCTTCGGGCGTGAAGACCAGACTCGCCGACACCCGCTCCTGCACGCCCGGCATCACCGTCTCCAGCGCCGCCGCCACCTTGAGGCGGTATGGCTCGGACGCCTGCTTCCAATCGACCGCATCGGCGAAGCCGAGATGCGGCACCGGCGACAATGCGTAGAAGGTGTCGTCTCCGGCAGGCGCAGCGCCCGGATCGGTGACCGTCGGCCGATGGAGGTAGAGACTGAAGTCCTCGGCGAGAGCGCCGCGCACGAAAATGTCCTGCACCAGCTCGCGGTAGCGCGGGCCGTTCAGGATCGTATGGTGCCCGACGTCGGGCCATAATCCGCGGGTCCCCTTCGTCCCGAAATACCAGACGAACAAGCCCATCGACCAGCGCTGCCGCCCCAGGCGCGCCGGGCTCCAGCGCTTGCGACGCCCGCCGAGCAGCCGCCCGTAGGTCTGGCCGGGATCTGCGTTGGACACAACCACATCCGCAGGAATAGTTTCGCCGGCGACGGTGCGCACCGCGCACACGCGCCGGTCAGACTTGACGATCTCGTCCACCTCCGTGCCGAGACGGATCTCGCCGCCCTGGCTTTCGATGACCCGCGCCATCGCCGCTGCGATCGCGCCGACGCCGCCCATCGCGTAATGGACGCCGAAGCGGCGCTCCAGATGCGACACCAGGATATAGATCGAGGTCACGTGAAACGGATCGCCGCCGATGAACAGCGGATGGAACGACAGCGCCATGCGCAGGCGCTCGTCGCGCACGCGACGCGCGGCATGGCTATGCACGGACCTGTCGGCGCGCAGCATGGCGAAAGCCGGAAGGACACTTATCAGATCCTTGAGCCGGTCCATCGATCGCCGGCCCAGTCTGTCGAAACCTATGTGGTAGCGGCGCTCGCTGTCCGCGAGGAACCGGTCGTAGCCGGCGAGATCGGCCGGAGACAGCCGCTCGACCTCCGCCCGCGCCGCAGCGGCGTGCTGCCGGGCAGCAAAGCTCGATCCATCGGGGAACCGGATCTCGTAGAACGGATCAAGCGCGCGCAGGTCGACATCAGCGTCGAAGTCGCGACCGCAATCCGCCCAAAGCGACCGGAATACCTGCGGGGCCGTGACGATCGTCGGTCCGAGGTCGAAGCGGTGACCGTTGACGCTGATCGAAGTGGCCCGGCCGCCGGGCATGTCCAGCCGGTCTATCACCGTGACCCTGTAGCCCTTGGCGCCAAGCCGCATCGCCGCAGCCAGTCCGCCCATTCCCGCGCCGATGACCACAGCCTGCGGCCGGAGCGCCCTTTCGAGCGCGTCGGAAAGTCCTGCGTCGATTCTCGTCAACATGACTAGACGTTATCGGTGTATCGACATGCTGACAACTGAAACGGACGCACGGCGGACCCGAAGTTGCCGCCAAGCTCCCCGCGCGCGGATCCGCCGCTTGCCCGGCGGGCGGGCCTTCTCTCGTTGACAACGTTGCGGCGGGTCAGAAGCCCCAGCGCCCGGTAGCGGCGGCCACCCGGCCGTCGCCCGAGCGCCTGCGACGCGCCGACCCGGCAGACCCGTCACGCACGCTTTGCAATGGGCGGTTTCCGTGTATGTTTCGCCTGAAGCAACCGCCGGCAGGAGCCAGGACCATCCAGACCGTCAGCCTTACCTTTCACCGCTTTCCCGGCGCCGGCGCCCGCCTCTGGGCCTTCAGCCAGATGCTGCTGGCCCGGCCCAGCCTGCGCCGCGTCGCCGGGCTTGACTTCTGGAAGCTGCTCGGCTCCGGGACCGGCGAAGGTTTCACCCCGATACCGAACACGGCGGTCTATGCCATCCTCGGCGCTTGGTCAGACCGCGCGATCGCCGAGAGGCAGACGCGCGACGCGCCCGTGTACCGCCGGTATCGCAGGCGTGCCAGCGAGACCTGGACCGTCTACCTGCACCCGGTCTCCTGCCGCGGCGCCTGGAGCGGCCGGACCCCGTTCGTCCCCGGCGAGGCCTGCCAGTCCGGCCCGATCGCATCGCTGACCAGGGCCAGCGTCAGGCCTGCCAGCCTGGCGGGCTTCTGGAGACGCGTCCCCGAGATCAGCCGGCGGATCGGCTCCGACTCCAACGTCATGTTCAAGATCGGCGTCGGAGAGGTCCCATGGCTGCATCAGGTGACCTTCTCGATCTGGCCCGACGAGGCCAGCATGGCCGCGTTTGCCCGCCACGACGGCCCGCACGCCCGCGCCATCCGGGCGGTGCGCAAAGGCGGCTGGTTTTCCGAGGAACTCTACGCCCGCTTCAGGGTGGTGGGCGAAGCTGGCGCATGGGACGGATCCAGCCCGCTTGCCCGGCGAGCGACACCGGCGTGCTGCGCATGACGCAGCCCTATCCATTTACGGCCATCGTCGGTCAGGACGAAATGAAGCGCGCCCTCGTCCTGACCGCCATCGATCCCGGCATCGGCGGCGTCCTCGTCTTCGGCGACAGGGGAACCGGCAAGTCCACCGCTGTCCGCGCGCTCGCCGCTCTGCTCCCGAATATCCAGGCGGTCGCCGGATGCCCGGTCAACAGCGCGCTGGAGGCCGATGTTCCCGCCTGGGCCGAGGCGACGTCGCGGGAGATCGTCGAGCGCCCGACGCCGGTGGTCGACCTCCCGCTCGGAGTCACAGAGGACCGCGTGGTCGGCGCCCTCGACATCGAGCGCGCGCTGACCCGCGGCGAGAAGGCCTTCCAGCCGGGACTTCTCGCCCGCGCCAACCGCGGCTACCTCTACGTCGACGAGGTCAACCTTCTCGAGGACCACATCGTAGACCTCCTCCTCGACGTCGCCGCCTCGGGAGAGAATGTCGTCGAGCGCGATGGGCTCTCGATCCGCCACCCGGCCCGTTTCGTGCTGGTCGGTTCCGGCAACCCCGAGGAAGGCGAACTCCGTCCCCAGTTGCTCGACCGCTTCGGGCTTTCGGTCGAGGTCGCCTCGCCCACAGACATCGACGACCGCATCGAGGTGATCCGGCGCCGGGACGCCTACGAAACCGGGCACACCGCCTTCATGAAGCGCTGGCGCGCCGCAGATGGCCGGCTGCGGCAGACCATCCTCGCCGCCCGCGCACGCCTCACGTCCGTCGCCGTCCCCGACGCCGCGCTGCGCGACTGCGCGACGCTGTGCGTGGCGCTCGGCTCGGACGGACTGCGCGGCGAACTCACCCTGATCCGAGCCGCCCGCGCCCTCGCGGCCCACGACGGCGCGCCCGGCGTCGAGCGCGCGCATCTCCGCCTGCTCGCGCCGGCCGCCATGCGGCACCGGTTGCGCCGCGATCCGTTGGACGAGGCCGGCTCGACCGCCCGCATCATGCGCGTGGTCGAAGAGATTCTGCCGTGACCGGTCCCGGCGAGGTCTGGGCCCGCGCGTGCCTGGCGCTGGACCTCCTCTCGATCGATCCCGGCGGCCTCGGCGGCCTGCACCTGCGCGCACGCGCCGGCCCCGTCCGCGACCGGTTCCTCGCCGCCCTCCCTGGCGCGCTCGCGCCCCGGGCTTGCCGCCGCCTGCACCCGGGCGTGTCTGACGAGGCGTTGTTCGGAGGCGTGGATTTCCTCGCCACGCTGTCCGCCGGTTCCCTCGTGCATGCGCGCGGCCTGATCGGCTCGGAGCCGCTCGCGCTGATCCTCCCGATGGCCGAGCGCGCGGAGCCCGGGCTGGCGGCACGCCTTGCAACGATGATCGAGGCCGGGCATTGCGTCGTGGCGCTGGACGAAGGCGCGGATGACGACGCGACTCTCCCGCCGGCCCTCGCCGAGCGTCTGGCGCTGCGTCTCGATCTGGACGACCTTCCCCAGGGCGCCTGCCCCGAGATCGACGTCGCCGACCACAGCGTCTCCCGCGCCCTGCTGCCGCGCGTGGTCACGGACGCGGCCTCCCTGACCGCCCTGACGGGCCTTGCGGCGCAGCTCGGCATCGGCAGCCTGCGCGCGCCCTGGCTCGCCCTGCGCGCCGCGCGCGCCGCCGCCGCGCGCGGCGGGCGCGTCGAGATCGCCGAATCCGACTTGACGGACGCGGTCGTGCTCGTTCTCGGCCCCCGGGCCAGGACCTTGCCGCCGGTCGAGGCGGACGCCCCCCCGCCGCCGTCCGACAGAGACGAGGCCGAAGACGGCAGCCCGCCGGACCCCGCTCCGAAGGGCCCGGCCCGCGACATCCTCCTCGAGGCCGCAAAGGCAGTGCTGCCAAAGGACCTGATCGATCGGCTCTCGGGCGCCGCCGTCGCGGCCGCGCGCGGCGGCAGCGGCGGCGCGCGACGCCGGGGCAATCGGCGGGGACGCCCTCTGGCTGCGCAACCGGGGCGGCTCGACGGCGCGGCGCGCATCGACGTGGTCGCCACGCTGCGCGCGGCGGCGCCGTGGCAGCCGCTGCGTCGACGCGCGGTGGCCGACCGGTTCTTGCTGATCACCCGGGACGACATCCGACTGCGCCGCTTCGAGGAGCACAGCGATCGCCTCCTGATCCTTGCGGTCGACGCCAGCGGCTCGGCGGCGGCGGCGCGTCTGGCCGAAGCAAAGGGGGCCTGCGAGCTGCTGCTGGCGGAAGCCTATGTCCGGCGCGACCATGTCGCGCTCGTGACCTTTCGCGGCGCATCGGCAGAAGTCCTGCTTCCGCCGACCCGGTCGCTGGTCCAGGCCAAGCGCCGGCTCGCCGGATTGCCCGGCGGCGGCGGCACACCACTCGCGGCCGGTCTGCGCGCCGCGCTCGACGTCGCCGAAGCCGCCCGCGCCCGCGGGCTGACGCCGGCGCTCGCGGTGCTGACGGACGGCCGCGCCAACGTCGGGCTGGACGGCGTCGCGGACAGAAGCGCGGCCGACGCCGATGCGGCCCGAATGGCGCGCGCGCTCGCTGCGCGGCGCATTCCCGCGCTCGTGATCGACATGAGCCCGCGGCCGCAACCGACGCTCGCGGAATTGGCCTCGGCCATGCGCGCCGAATACCGGGCGCTTCCGCGGGCCGATGCGAAGCGGCTGTCGGCCTCGGTCGCGAGCGCGTTGAGCGGGCGGCAATGAACTGGGAGGAGTCGCGGGCGTCGTGGCCGAACGCCCGGCACAGCCGGTTCCCCACGGCCGCGGGCCGCCGCTGGCATGTTCAGGACGCGGGCCAGGGGCCCGTCATGTTGCTGCTGCACGGCGCGGGGGCCTCGACCCACAGCTGGCGCGATGTCCTGCCGGACCTGGCGCAGGACTTTCGGGTGGTCGCCCCGGACCTGCCCGGCCAGGGCTTCACCGGTCTCGGGGCGCCGGGGCGCTGCGGTCTTTCGCAGATGAGCATGGACATCGCGACCCTGCTCGCCGAGCAGGACCTTTCGCCGGACGTGATCGTCGGCCATTCCGCCGGCGCCGCGATCGGCCTGCGACTTGCGCTCGACCTGCCCGGGCCGCCCCCCGCCGTCATTTGCATCAACGCGGCGCTCGAGAACTTTCGCGGCCCCGCGCGATCGATCTTCCCGGCCCTCGCCCAGATCCTGTCACTGACGCCGTTCCCGGCCTATGCGCTGTCGCGCGCGGCGAGGGCGCCCGCGCTGGTCCGGATGGCGATCTCGTCGACCGGCAGCGCGCTCGACGAGACAGGTCTCGAACTTTATCGTCGGTTGCTGATGGATAGCGGACACGTGGACGCCACGCTGTGCATGATGGCAAACTGGAAACTCGAAACGCTGCTCCAGGACCTGCCGCGGCTCCGCGCGCCGACGCTGTTCATGGTCGGCTCCAACGATCGCGCCGTGCCGCCAGACACGTCTCTCGGCGCGTCCCGGCGCATTCCGGGCGCGCGGGTGGCGTCCTGCCCCGGTCTCGGGCACCTGCTTCACGAAGAGGCCCCCGCCGAGACGGTCCACGCGGTCCGAGAGTTTGCCGCAGCCTTGGCGCACGGGAACGAAATTTGCGATGCGGCCACTTGACCGGCTGACAGACATCAACCATCTATGTTAATGTAAATCACATTTACATCGAAAGGAGCGCCTGATGCATACCGCCACCGACTGGCAGACCTATGACGGGCCGACGCGAGAGAGACAGACCGCCGGCGGCGACTGGATCGGGCGAGGGCGGGCGGGGCTCGAACGCGGCCGTGACTGGCTCGACGCCCGCGGCAAGGTCGCCTGGATCATGGCCATGATCGCCGGCTTCATCCTGTTCTGGCCGATCGGCCTCGCCACCCTCTTCTATATGATCTGGAGCAATCGCATGACCTGCAATTCCCGGAGCCGCAGCACCCGCCGCGACAGCTATCGAAACGCCGCCGCGCCCACCGGCAATGCTGCCTTCAACTCGTACCGCGAAGAGACGCTGAAGCGGCTCGAAGACGAGCGCGAGGCCTTCACCGCCTTCCTCGATCAGCTGCGCGCCGCCAAGGACCAGGCCGAGTTCGACCAGTTCATGTCGAACCGGCGCAGCGCCGGGACAACCGAACACGCCTGACATCGAACGCGCCCCGAAAGGGGCGCGTTCTGGCGCCTCAGGACCCGAACGCCATTCGGGACAGGATCCCGTCCCGGTCGATGAACTGGTGCTTCAGCGCCGCCCCGGTATGGACCGTCAGAACGACCACGAGCAGCGCAACGCATCCTTGATGCGCGACACGCGCTGCCGCCTCGACCGCCGCGTCGCCCGGAACCCACGGGTCGGGCAGAACCAGAACCCCGAACGCCATGTTCTGCATCCCAAGCAGATCCTGCACCGGCGACGCCGCCGCCATGACCCAACCGGTGAGCGGCAGCGCCAGCATCAGCCCGTAGAGCAGCACGTGGCTGATCCGCGCAGCCCGAGCTTGCCAGCGCCGCATTGCGGCAGGCATGCTTGGCGGCGGCGGACCGAGGACCCGCCAGAGAATTCGCGTCAGCGCAAGCACAAGGATCACGACGCCCCAGCTCTTGTGGGTCTGGACCAGCCGGAAGCGCTCGGCGACGTCGGGCGTGAACTCGGCCGCTTGCAGACCGAGGCCGAACTGGAACAGGATCAGCGCCGCCATCGACCAGTGCAGGGCTCGCGTGGGCCAGCTCCACCCCTCCCCCCGGGCGCGCATTCGATCAGCCCGAGCGCATTGCGAGGTGGATCCGGACCCCGAGCTCCGCCGGAACGTCCGGCAGGCCGCCGGTGGACCCGAACTGTGTGCGGTCCACGACCCCTTCGATGTCGAACCCCGCGACGAAGCCGTCGGCGGCCTCCTCGTAGCGCGTCACCCGCGCCGCAAACCGCACCGGCCTCGTGACGCCCCTCAACGTCAGGCGTCCCTCGACATCGGCCGTCTGGGACGACGTCCGCGTCAACCGGTCAAGGTCGAAGACGATCGTCGGATGGGCGGCGGTATCGAGATAGTCGCTCCCCCGGACCAGCGCATCCACCACCCCGACCCCCGTCGTCGCATCGGCCGAATAGGCGGTAATGCGCGCCTTGGCGGTTTCCGGTCGGACCTCGTCGAAGTCGATCCTGCCGGACAGGCGCGGGAACCGGACCTCGATCACCGAGCCTTGCCATGTCACGTCGACCGACACGCGCGTCTCCGGCTCCAGGCGCCACGGCGCCGCCAGAACCGCCGATGGCAGACAGACCGCAAGCAGCAGGAGGCACCGGCGTGTGAGGTCTTTTCCCATGACGCAGTCTAGGACGGTCGGGAGCCGCGGCGCAACGCGGACGTACGATCCGCGCGGCGCACAGCCGACCGGCGTTGCGGGCATCATCCTCGGGCGCGGCGCCGACGGGGAGACCGGCTGACGGGGCGCCGCCCCGCGACCGATCAGAAGACCGCGCGGCGCAACAGGTTGAGTCCGGCGAGGACCAGCACGATCAACGTGAGGTGGCGGAACAACCCCTGGTCCAGCCGGTCCTGCACCAGATAGCCGGCGAACATCGCCAGCACCGTCGGGACGACAAGCCAGGCCGAGACCGGCAGGGTCACCCCGTTCAACACGCCCGAATTCAGATGTGCCAGGACCATCACCAACGCGCCGAACAGGAAGGACAGGGACTGCGCCCGCACCATCTCGACCCGCGGCACGTTCGACGCCAGCAGGTACATGACCACGGGCGGCCCCCAAATGCCTGAAATACCGCCGAAGAACCCGCCGAGCAGGCCCACGGAAACCTGGACCTGCCGGTCCCGTCCTTTCGGGAAACGCGCGCGCCACCCGGCGAGTTGGCTCAGCCCGAACCCGGCGATCGCCACGCCCAGAAGCGCGAACAGGAACCGGTCCGGCAGGACCACGACCAGTTGCGCGGAAGCCGCGATCATCAGCGTCAGCGCCAGGTTCAGGCGCCAGTACGCCTTCAGGCTGCCGAACGCGGCGCCGACGCCGTTTCGAAGGCTCTGGAACAGGTTCGAGACCACTGTCGGAACGATCAGGAGCGCGACCGCCACCTGGTAGGGCAGGAACGAGCCCATGGCGCTTAGTGCGATCAGCGGAAGCGCAAAGCCGACGACGCCCTTCGCGAACCCGCCGGCCGCCATCGACAGCGCCGCGCCGACAAGCGCCGCCATTCCGAACGTCTCGATGAAACTCTGCAATCCCGGCACGGCGCGAAATTCCTTCCGACGTTGTCTTCGCAGGCCGCGCCGGGCGGCGCAACGCCGCGCCGCCGCAAAACCGGACTAATATAATATCTCTAGATGGCCTCTTCGCGCCGGTTTGTTGCGCTCGCGTTGACCCCGGCGCCGGTTCCCTCTAACCTTGTCGCAGCACAGCAACCGATTCCGCACTGCAACACGAGTTCCCCGAGGACCCGATGACCCAAGTAGCCCGCGTCGTGACCTCCGACGCCCCGATCCTGCCCGACCTGCTGACGCTGACGGCGGAGGCGGTCGCAGCCGGCGCCGCGCTCGTCGAAGCCGGCCGCGCGACGGTGTCCACCCGCGTCGCCGCTGGCGGGCGCGTGTCCAGCAGCGCGCTGGACGCTGATCAGGCCGCCGCGCATGCGCTGGCCTGGACGGCGACCTGCGTTCAGGCGCTGCGCGAGCTCGGCGCGTGGGCCCGGCGGCTGGCCGAGCAGGACAAGCTCGGCGAGATCGAAATGCTGATCCTTCAGATCGGGTTCGGCGAGTATCTGAGCCAGCTCGCCGGCGGCATCCCGATGTCGCAGGGCGAGATGGCGCGTAGCCGGGACATGGGCCTTGACGCGGCGACGCGTGCGACGCTGCTGACGCCAGCGGTGACGATGCTGATCGAGGACGGCAACACCGACGCGGCCCGTGCTCGGCTCGTGGCGCTGATGATCGAGCACGAGGGAGCGGCGACGTTCGGCGCCGCAGGTTTGGACGCCGACTACGACCTGATCCGCGACCAGTTCCGCCGCTTCGCGGACGAAAAGGTCGTCCCCCACGCGCACGCGTGGCATATGAAGGACGAGCTGATCCCGATGGAGATCGTCGAGACGATGGGCGAACTCGGCGTCTTCGGCCTGACGATCCCGGAAGAATATGGCGGCCTCGGAATGTCGAAGACCGCGATGTGCGTGGTCTCCGAGGAGCTTTCGCGCGGATACATCGGCGTCGGCTCGCTCGGGACCAGGTCGGAGATCGCGGCGGAGCTGATCCTCTGCGGCGGAACGGAGGCGCAGAAGCAGGCTTGGCTACCCGGGATCGCCTCTGCCGAGATCCTGCCGACGGCAGTGTTCACCGAACCCAACACCGGATCTGACCTCGGCAGCCTCAGGACCCGCGCGGCGCGCGACGGCGCGGACTACGTCGTGACCGGCGCCAAGACCTGGATCACCCATGCCGCCCGCGCCGACGTGATGACGCTGCTGGTGCGGACGGACCCAACGACATCGGACTATTCCGGCCTGTCGATGCTGCTGGCGGAAAAGCCGCGCGGGACCGGCGCAGACCCGTTCCCCGTTGAGGGCATGTCCGGCGGCGAGATCGAAGTCCTCGGCTACCGCGGCATGAAGGAGTACGAACTCGGATTCGACGGCTTCCGCGTGCCGACCGCGAACCTGCTCGGCGGCGTCGAGGGTCAAGGCTTCCGCCAGCTGATGCGAACCTTCGAGAGCGCGCGCATCCAGACTGCCGCCCGCGCGATCGGCGTCGCGCAATGCGCGATGGAGCTAGGCCTGCGTTATGCCCTCGACCGCAAGCAGTTCGGCAGGCCTCTGATCGCCTTCCCGCGCGTCTACGGCAAGCTCGCGATGATGGCGGTCGAGATCATGATAGCGCGCCAGCTTACGTACTTCTCCGCGCGCGAGAAGGATGAAGGCCGGCGTTGCGACCTCGAGGCCGGCATGGCGAAGCTGCTCGGCGCGCGCATTGCCTGGTCCTGCGCAGACAACGCGCTGCAAATCCATGGCGGAAACGGCTTCGCGCTCGAATACGCGATCTCCCGCGTTCTCTGCGACGCGCGCATTCTGAACATCTTCGAAGGCGCGGCCGAGATCCAGGCGCAGGTCATCGCGCGCCGCCTGCTCGAGACGCGCGCCTGAGGCCTCGGGCCGCCACGAAGGCGGCCCGACCCGTGCGCCGCGTCAGCCGCGCGCATCCGGCGTCGTCAACCCCGCGGCGCATGCAACCGGCGGGGCTGCGGCGCCGCCGGCCGTCCGATGGATCAGAAGAACTCCGCCACCGCATCGTTCACGGCGTCAAAGGCGCCGGCCATCGTGCCGCCGAGCAAGGTCACGGCGCCGACGATCACGCCGGCGATCAGCGCAGCCAGCAAGGCGTATTCGATCGCCGTCGCGCCGCGGCGGTCCGCTAGCGCGGCCGTCAGCATCCCGAGCATGGCCCGTCTCCATCGCCCGCCACAAGTCCGGCAGCCTCGCCCCCAATCGTGACCATCGCGTGAACGCGGTCGGCGTCACTGCGGCGGAATGAGGGAATCTTCATCCAATCCGGCCTAAGCGCATTGAATGCGTCATCGCTGCGCCACAGATTGCCCCAACCGGGAGGAGCCGAAGATGTCCGAGAACGCGCTGAAGCATGAGAACCGGCTACGCCGGCAGTTTCACGCGCTTGCGAGCGGCATGCCGGTCTCTCGTCAAGTCGCCGAGGCGATGCTCGAGCGCCGGATGCGACTGATCCGGTTGCCGCTCGCCGCCTTCTTCCTCGTCGGCGCCCTGGTCTCGGTGCTGCCGGTCTTCGGCCTCTGGATGGCCCCGGTCGGGCTTCTGCTGCTTGCGGTCGACGTGCCGTCGCTGCGGCCGCAGGTCTCGGCCGCGGTGATCCGCGGCCGCCGCCGCCTGCGGCTCTGGCGCAGGCGGCGCGCTGACCAGCGCTAGCGCTTTAGCAGCGCCGCCGCCGCGCGGGCTCGCGCGCTCGGCAGCGCCTCGCGCGGAAGCGCCGGCGCCAGCCGCGCCTGCAGGAAGAACCCCGTCAGGGCCAGCGCCGCCGCGAGTTCCTTCGGATCTGCCGGACTTCCCTCGGAGCCGCGGCGCAGGAACGCGGGCAGCGCCAGCAGCCGGTCGGCCCAGGGAGCGCCGGCGTCGCGGCTGACGGCGCGGCCGGATTTCGGCGAGACCCAGATCAGGTCTTCGCTTGCGCCCGTCGCGGCACAACGCGCCAAGTCGAGACCGAACCCGAGCTCCGTCAGCAGGCCGAGTTCCCACAACGCGTAGCGCTCGCGCCAGTCCCGCGCCCGGCCCAGCGCGTCGACCAGATCGCGCGTCGCGGCGTAAAGCCCCGGATGCGCCGCGCGCTCCGGCAGCGCAACGCCGATCAGCGCCGAGACGCTCCCGAGCGCCGCCAGCGCTGCGCGGTCGCCGAGCACGACCCCCAGGGGCGTCGCGATCGGATCGACGCGGAAGGCGCCAATATGCTCCTCGAGCCGCGCCGACCACTCGACGCTGAGCCGGGCGCCCGGCTGCAGGATCGGCGCCATGCGTCGCGCGCCGCCACCTCGCACGACGCCGGCATGCCGGCCATGCGCCTCGGTGAAGACCTCGACAATCGCCGCGCTCTCGCCGTGGCGCCGCGTCGAGATCAGGATGCCTTCGTCCCGCCAGTCCATCGCGCGTCCTGCCCGCCGCCGAGCCGGGCGGTTGCGGGTCTCGTTTGGGTCGAGCAGTCTGGCGCACGCTGATCCGCGGGCGTCAAACGAAAACGTCATCCGCGCGCCTGCGCTCGGTCAGGGCGCAACGGCATCCGACGGCGCGGCCAAGCCCGCGTCTTCCTCGTGCATGCCGATTTGCAGAAGCGATCGTTATCAGTGCCTTGATCCGATCATCGCGCGTGGATGCTCCGGTCCCGCGCCGTCGCCGTCTGCCGATGTGGAACGCGTGCTCTGCTTGACAGGCATCGGGCCAAGGCTCACAAGGCGGGCTCGGACGGGGCGGCGGAGCCGGCATGGCGACCAAGAGCAAATCCAAGGGCGGCGGCGTCGTCGAACTGATCAAGACGATCGTCTACGCGCTGTTGCTGGCGGCCGTGATCCGCACGCTGTTCTTCCAGCCGTTCTGGATCCCGTCCGGATCGATGAAGCCGACGCTGCTGATCGGCGATTTCCTGTTCGTCAACAAGATGGCCTACGGCTATTCCCGGCATTCCTGCCCGTTCTCGCTCTGTCCGTTCTCGGGCCGCATTTTCGCCTCCGAGCCCGAGCGTGGCGACGTTGTCGTGTTCAAGCACCCGTCGAACGGCACCGACTACATCAAGCGGCTGATCGGCCTGCCCGGCGACACGATCGAGGTGCGAGACGGCCTTCTCTACATCAACGGCGAACCCGCCCCGCAGGAGCCTGCGGGCCTCTTCGTCGAGCCGAACCAGCCGCAGGGGCCGATGCGCGGTCTGCCTCGCTGCCTCAACCGTCCAGTCCCGCCGGGCGGCGACTGCGAGAAGGAAATGGCCTGGGAGACGCTGCCCGAAGGGCCGCGCCACCTGGTCCTGAACATCGAGGATGGGCCAGGCGACAACGTCGGCCCCTTCACCGTGCCCGACGGCGAGTTCTTCTTCATGGGCGACAACCGCGACAACTCGATGGACAGCCGCTTCTCCCGCTCCGCCTTCGGGGTCGGCTCGGTCCCGTTCGAGAACCTGGTCGGGCGCGCGGACCGGGTGATCTTCTCGTCCGCCGGGTCGTCGATGCTGTTCTTCTGGTCGTGGCGGTCCGATCGGTTCTTCGTGGCGGTCGAGTGAAGCTCGGCCGGGCGATGGCCGAGGCCAGCCGCCGGCTCGGCCACGACTTCGCGCGGCCCGAACTTCTGATCGAGGCCCTGACCCATCCGTCGATCGGCGGCGCGACCCACAACAACCAGCGCCTGGAGTTTCTCGGAGACCGCGTGCTCGGCCTCGTCATCTCCGAGGCGCTGCTCGCCCAGGACAAGACGGCTGCCGAGGGAGACCTCGCGCCGCGGCTGAACGCGCTGGTGCGCAAGGAGACTTGCGCCGAGGTGGCGCAGTCGGTCGACCTGGGCGCTGCGCTGCGCCTTGGCCGCTCCGAGATGGTCTCGGGCGGCCGTCGCAAGATCGCGCTGCTCGGCGACGCGATGGAGGCGGTCATCGCCGCCGTCTATCAGGACGCCGGTCTCGAGGCCGCGCGTGCGCTGGTGCTGCGGATGTGGGGGCCGCGCGTCGCCGAGGCGCGGGCGCAGGCGCCCGACGCGAAGACCGCGCTGCAGGAATGGGCGCAGGGCCGGGCCCTGCGGCCGCCCGACTACGTCGATCTTGCGCGGGAGGGCCCCGATCATGCGCCGGTGTTCTCGGTCGAGGCCCGCCTCGCCGACGGTCGCGCAGCCCGGGGCAGCGCCGCGTCGAAACGCGCCGCCCAGCAGATCGCCGCGGAGGCGCTGCTGGCTCTCGTCCGGAAGGAGAAGGCATGACCGAACGATCCGAAGCCGCGACCCGCTGCGGCCTGATCGCGCTGATCGGCGAGCCGAACGCCGGAAAGTCGACGCTGCTGAACCGGATGGTCGGCGCCAAGGTCTCGATCGTCACCCACAAGGTGCAGACCACCCGTGCCCGGATCAGGGGCATCGCGCTCGAAGGCGCGGCGCAGTTGGTCTTCGTCGATACGCCGGGCCTGTTCCGGCCGCGCCGGAGGCTCGACCGGGCGATGGTCAAGGCGGCCTGGGGCGGCGCGGCGGACGCCGACATCGTCGTGCTGCTGATCGAGGCGCATCGGGGGCGGACAGAGGGCGTGCAGGCGATCCTCGACGCGCTCGACGCGCAGCTGCCCGGACACACCCCGGTCGCGCTCGCGATCAACAAGATCGACAGGCTTCCGGCCGAGAAGCTGCTGGCGCTGACCGCCGAGATGAACGCGGCGCGGGACTTCGCGGCGACCTTCATGATCTCGGCCGAGAAGGGCTACGGCGTCGACGACCTGCGCGGCTGGCTGGCCGGCCAGGCGCCTGAGGGGCCGTGGCTCTATCCCGAGGACCAGATCGCCGACGCGCCGCTGCGCCAGATCGCGGCCGAGATGACGCGCGAGAAGCTGACGCTGCGGCTGCATCAGGAGCTGCCGTACGAGCTGACCGTCGAGACCGAGGGCTGGGAGGAGAAGAAGGACGGCTCGGTCAAGATCGACCAGGTCGTCTACGTCGCGCGCGACGGCCACAAGGGGATCACGCTGGGGCCGAAGGGCGAGACGATCAAGGCGATCGGCAAGGCGGCGCGGGAGGAGATCAAGACCTTCCTCGGGCGCGAGGTCCATCTGTTCCTGACCGTCAAGGTCCGGCCGAACTGGCTCGACGAGGCCGAGCGCTATGGCGAGATGGGGCTGGACTTCAGCGGGAGCGACTGAGGATGGAGCCGCGGCTGACGACCGGGTTCTGGGTCCAGGCCTATCTGACGCGGCTGCGGCTGGCGGACATCCCGGCCTTCGTGACGGCGAAGGGCGACGGGTCGGCGGGAGCGGTGATCGTCAAGGTCAACCGGCTCGACGGGACCGCGACGGCCTGGCAGCGGGGGTTCGATCTCGCGACCGGGGCGCGGGCCTGGGGCGTGCTGGCCGAGGGGGCGGAGGCGGAGGTCGATGCGGCGCTTGCGCGGCAGCGGGGCTACGATCCGGACCTGTGGCTGATCGAGGTCGAGGACCGCGCCGGGCGCAGCCTGCTCGACGAGCCGGGGCTGTCTGGCTGAGGCCCGCGGTGGACAGGACGCGGCCGGGCGCCCTATGACTGGGAGGGTCTCACGATGAGACGCAGATCAAGCCATTGAAAAGGCGTCTCGTTCCATGCGGATCACAAGTTATCCACAGGCTGGGCCCGGGATCGGATGATCCTCGGCATCGGCTCGGACCTTGCGAATATCGACCGGATCGCGGGCACGATCGCCCGCTTCGGGGACCGGTTCATCAACCGCGTCTTCACGCCGGTCGAGCAGGCGACCGCCGAGCGCCGGGCGCAGCGGATCGCGACCTACGCCAAGCGCTGGGCCGCGAAGGAGGCCTGTTCGAAGGCGCTCGGGACCGGATTGCGCATGGGGATCGCCTGGAAGGACATGGGCGTGCTGAACCGCAGGGGCGGCCAGCCCTTCATGCGGCTGACCGGCTGGGCCGACGCCCGGCTGGCCGAGATCACGCCCCCCGGCATGCGCTCGATCATCCACCTGACGCTGACCGACGACCACCCCTGGGCGCAGGCCTTCGTCGTCATCGAGGCGCTGCCGCTGGACCAGCCGGGCGCGCTGCTGCCGGACCAGGACGAGAAACGGCCGCGGGCGTGAAACCGGCGCCGGATGACGGCGGCTGCACGATGTGCCAGGTCCCTACGACAAATGTTGAAGGCGCGCCGACGACGCAAGGGCCGCTTCCGGTCCAATGCCGACGTTGGTGGAACGCACCTTGGACGGCAGGATCGAACCCAGAGCGGACATCTGTTCCTGAGTTCAATTCAAACACGTTCCGCGTGTTGCGGACTTCTTTTCAGATGCCTGTCGCGCCCAACGTTCTGTCGGGCCAGCTCTTGTAACATCAAACCGGAAAGACAGACGGATCGACCTGATAGCGGCCCTCTTCACGGACGCTCAGTGCTTCCGCAACCCAAACCCGCTCCGGCGTCATCCAGTAGTGCTCCCGGCAAATCGGAGCCGTCGCTCCAATTCGAAGCCAGTCCGGACCGGAGTCGATATCAACTTCGTTCAACCTTGTTCCACGCAATGTGACTGGTCCTGCCGATAGCCATTGGTTGAACACTCCGAGCTGCGTCCCAGAGGGTGTCGCCTTTAGCATAGACGGCACACCCAATAGACCGAGCCAGGCCGCAAGTTGCTGTCCTGGAGCCAGCGATTGATAGGCCTCAGTAGCCTTGACGACGCCTTCCCAGAAGGATGCCCGCTCTTCCGCATCCTCGAAAATACGCCGAAAACCGAAAAAACCTTGTAGGCTGCCGGACGCATCAGAATAGACGCTTTCTATCGCGACGTTGGGCCCACTTTCCGCGAGCCAGCGACGCAGCGCGTGGGGATCGGTGCTCTCGATCGGAACGGCATCTTCCCAACGACCGTCTGACGCGATCTGGACGCCTGAGCGGACTAGATTATCGTGATCAAGCCATTTCATACGTTGACGCTTGCCGGCGGTCAGGCCCTCGTCAAGCATTTGGTGACTTCAGGCCGCAATAGACCTGGCCACCTTCCAAAGGTCCGCTCCGTCCGCATCTCGATTGTCCAGCAGGCGTCGCCCAAACGACCGCTCTTGGCGCAAAGCTGCCTCTTCGCTTGCGACCGCCGGCTCTCGACGATTTCTTCTGTGGTCGGGTATGGCGTCATCTGTCAATGTCTGCTCGGCACGGCGATCGATGCGGGACGCGGATCAACATTTGCGGTAAGGGGCTGGCACGGCGTGTCGGCCAATTTCTTCGCCGACTTGCGGGTGGCGATTCTGGCCGCATGCCTCCAGACCGGCGCGACGCGCTACGTCGCTTTCGCCGGTTCGTGTGCGGCCGGCCTCAGCCCCGGCCGAGCATCTGGTCCATGCTGCGCGACGGCTCGGCGCAGCCGGCCTCGCCGACGATGCGCGCAGGCACGCCGGCTACCGTCTTGCAGGGCGGCACCGATTCGAGCACGACCGAGCCTGCGGCGATGCGGCTGCAATGGCCGACGGTGATGTTCCCGAGCACTGCCGCGCCGGCGCCGATCAGCACGCCGTCCTCGATCTTGGGGTGGCGGTCGCCGTCCTGCTTGCCGGTGCCCCCCAGCGTCACCGAATGCAGCATCGAGACGTTGTCGCCGACGACGGCGGTCTCGCCGATCACGATCGAATGCGCATGGTCTATCATCACGCCGCGCCCGACGCGGGCGGCCGGGTGGATGTCGACGCCATAGACCTCCGACGTGCGCATCTGCACGAAATAGGCCATGTCCGCACGCTCGCGCCGCCACAGCCAATGGCCGATCCGGTAGCTCTGCAAAGCCTGGAAGCCCTTGAAATACAACAGTGGCTGCAGGAGGCTGTGGCAAGCCGGATCGCGGTCGAACACAGCGAGGATGTCCGCGCGCGCCGCCGCCCCTAGCTCCGGATCCTCGGCATAGGCTGCGTCGGCGATCTCGCGCAGGATCAGGTCGCTCATCTCGGGCGAGGCGAGCTTCTGCGCCAGGCGGAACGCGAGCGCGCGCTCGAGGCTGCCGTGGTGCAGCACGCCGGCATGCACGAGGCTCGCCATCAGCGGCTCGCTGCGCGCGACGCATTCGGCCCGTTCGCGTATCGCGGTCCAGACCGGATCGAGGCTGGCGAGGTGCGCGCTGGTCTGCGCCATGAGCGTGGTCCTTGTCCGTGCGGATGCGGGGAACGTTGCGCCGCGGCGGCGAAAAATCAAGTGCGCCGAGCGCCAGGGTTGCGCAAGGCTTTATCGAGCCCGGGATCGGCGGCCGGATCGGGCCCGGCCCAGTCCAGATCCGCCCGCCGCGACCGGGCGGCGACAAGGCGGGCGTTCGGCAGGTCGTTGCCCTCGGCCTTGGCGCGCGCGGCCTCGGCGTCGAAGCCGTAGCCGCGCCAGCGCGCGATGAAGGCGCCGGGCGAGTTCGGCCTCCGGAACCGGCAGGAACAGCGTCAGGTCGAACAGCGGCGCCAGCGCATCCCAGGGGGCCATGTCGAGCAGCAGGTAGTTCCCCTCGACGAGCACGACCGGCGCCTCGGGGCCGACGATGCGGCCGCCGGCGCGGGCGATCTCGAGCTCGCGGTCGAAGACCGGAACCGCGACCGGCCGGTCGGCGGCGCGGATCCGGGCGAGCGCCGCCGCGAACCCGTCGACGTCGAAGGTCTCCGGCGCGCCCTTGCGCGACAGCAGCCCGCGGGCGGCCAGCACCACGTCGTCGTAGTGAAAGCCGTCCATCGGCACCAGCGCCGCGTCGCCCGGCGCCTGGGCCTCGAGCTCGGCCAGCAACGCCTCGGCCAGCGTCGACTTGCCGGAGCCGGGCGCGCCTGCGATCGCGACGAGGATGCGCCGCCGCCCGGCGGCGCGCTCGAGGATGTCGCGGGCGAGCGCCGGCAGCGCGTCCGAGGGGCCGGCCGTCATGCGGCGATCGGCTCCGCGGGCGGCTCCTTCGCGCCGGTCATGAAGGCGACCGCGTCGGACATCGTGTAGTCGCCGGGGTTGATCACGCAGAGCCGCTTGCCGAGCCGGTGGACGTGGATCCGGTCGGCGACCTCGAAAACGTGCGGCATGTTGTGGCTGATCAGGATGATCGGCATTCCGCGGGACTTCACGTCCTGGATCAGCTCCAGCACCTTGCGGCTCTCCTTGACGCCGAGCGCCGCAGTCGGCTCGTCGAGGATGATCACGCGCGAGCCGAAGGCGGCGGCGCGGGCGACCGCGACGCCCTGGCGCTGGCCGCCCGACAGCGTCTCGACCGTCTGGTTGATGTTCTGGATCGTCATCAGGCCGAGCTCGCTGAGCTTCTCGCGCGCGAACTTCTCCATCGCCGCGCGGTCGAGCTGGCGCAGGTACTTGCCGCGCCAGCCGGGTTTGCGCAGTTCGCGCCCCATGAACATGTTGTCGGCGATCGACAGCGCCGGCGACATCGCGAGCGTCTGGTAGACGGTCTCGATGCCGGCGCCGCGCGCCTCGATCGGCGACTGGAACTGCACCTTCTCGCCGTCGAGCCAGATGTCGCCGGCGTCGGGGATCACCGCGCCGGAGATCGACTTGATCAGCGTGCTCTTGCCGGCGCCGTTGTCGCCGATGACCGCGAGGATCTCGCCGGGCATCAGGTCGAAGTCGCAATGGTCGAGCGCGATAACGCGGCCGTAGCGCTTGACGAGGTTGCGGCCCTTGAGGATGGGTTCGGTCATCTGCGTCACGCCTTTCTGATCCACTGGTCGATCGCGACCGCGCCGATGATGAGCGCGCCGATCAACAGGTACGTCCATTGCGGGTCGGTGCCGAGCATCCGGAGGCCGAGCTCGAACACGCCGACGATCAGCGCGCCGAAGAACATGCCGAGGATCGAGCCGCGCCCGCCGAAGAGCGAGATGCCGCCGATCACGACCGCGGTGATCGACTGGATGTTGCCGAGCACGCCGGTCGAGGCCGAGGGCGAGACCGAGCCGAACCGGCCGATCATCACCCAGCCGGCGACGGCGCAGAAGAAGCCGCCCAGCGCATAGACCGAGATCAGCGTCTTGTTGACCTCGACGCCGGAGAGCTGTGCCGCCTCGGCGTCGTCGCCGACGGCATAGACATGCCGGCCCCAGGCGGTGTGCTTCAGCACGTAGGCCATGATCAGCACGATGACGATCAGCAGCACGACGCCAAGCGTCACGGTCGCGCCGGCGAAGCGGAAGGTCCAGCCCCAGAGCTGGAGCAGCGGCGCCTCGGCCTCGATGTCCTGGCTGCGGATCGTCTCGTTCGCGGAATAGAGGTAGTTCGCGGCGAGGATGATCTGCCAGGTGCCGAGCGTGACGATGAAGGGCGGCAGCTTCACCCGCGCGACCAGCCAGCCGTTCGCCGCGCCCATCGCGGTGCCGGCGATGAGGCCCAGCACGATCGAGATCGGCGCCGGAATGCCGTAGCGGAACGTGAACATGCCCATGATCACCGACGAGAACACCGCCATCGCGCCGACCGACAGGTCGATTCCGGCGGTCAGGATCACGACCGACTGCGCGCAGCCGAGGAGGCCGACCACGGCGATCTGCTGCATGATCAGGCTGAGCGTGCCGGTGCGGAAGAAGTTGCCCGCCGCGAGGCCGAAGATCGCGATCGAGATCAGCAGCACGATCATCGGCACCGCCGATGGCGTCTGGTGCAGCCAGTTCTGGAGCCTGTTCAGCGGCGACGTGCGCTCGTCCTTGAACGTCGCGACGGTCTCCGAACTGCCTGCGGCAGCTGCTTCGTAGCTGTCCGACGGCGAGTTTCCGACGGTCATGGCCAGCCTCCCATCCTGTTCGTTTCCACCGATGCTATGTCGACAGGGGCGCGGCGCCAAAGCCGCGCCCCTGGCCGGGAGGACCCGCCTCCCGGCTCGCGCGGGGATCAGCCCCAGCAGAGCTCCAGGCCCTTGGCGGTGTCGACCGATTCGACGCCGTCGACCGGCTCGTCGGTGATCAGCGTCACGCCGGTGTCGAAGAAGTCCTTGCCCTCGGTGGGCTCGGGCTTCTCGCCGGTGTCGGCATAGGCCTTGATCGCCTCGATGCCGAGCGACGCCATCTGCAGCGGGTACTGCTGCGACGTCGCGCCGATCACGCCTTCCTTGACGTTCTGTACGCCCGGGCAGCCGCCGTCGACCGCGACGATCAGCACGTCGAACTCGCGGCCGACGGCCTTCAGCGCCTCGTAGGCGCCCGCAGCCGCCGGCTCGTTGATCGCATAGACCAGGTTGATGTCGGGATCGGCGATCAGCAGGTTCTCCATCGCCTTGCGGCCGCCTTCCTCGTTCCCGTTGGTGACGTCCTGGCCCGAGATGCGCGGGTCTTCCTCGTCGCCCCAGCGGTTCGGGTCCTTCACGTCGATGCCGAAGCCGGTCATGAAACCCTGGTTGCGCAGCACGCCGACCGTCGGCTGGGCGATCGAGATGTTCAGCATGCCGATGCGGGCGTCGGCGGCGGCGTCGCCCATCTTGGCCTTCGCCCACTGGCCGATCAGCAGGCCGGCCTGGAAGTTGTCGGTCGCGAAGGTCGCGTCGGCGGCGTCTGCGGGATCGAGCGGCGTGTCGAGCGCGATGACCAGGACGCCCGCATCGCGCGCGGCCTGCACGACCGGCGTGATCGCCGCCGTGTCGGAGGGCGTCAGCAGGATGCCGTCGACGCCGTTGGCGACGCAGGTCTCGATCGCCGCGACCTGGCTTTCGTTGTCGCCGTCGATCTTGCCGGCGTAGGAGGACAGCGAGATTCCCAGCTCCTCGGCCTTGGCCGACGCGCCTTCGCGCATCTTGACGAAGAACGGGTTGTTGTCCGTCTTGGTGATCAGGCAGGCCGAGATGTCCTGCGCCATGGCCGGAGCCGCTGCGATCAATCCGAAGGCCGCGCAGGCGCCGAGCAAGGCCGCCTTGGTTTTGGACGAAGTCATGGTAAGGTCCTCCCAGTGTTGATCAGCCGCGGGTCTTCAAGCCCCCGACATCGTCAACAAACGCTGTCCCGGAGTGGATGTCAATAATTAAATCACTCTGATTTATTTTTAGAGCCTATGCAGGTCCGGTCGGGAACCGGAGACTGCGGAATGCGCGAAGACGCCGAAGAGAGCGACGAACGGGCGCTGGATTCGCCGCCCGTCCAGCGCGGAACGAACCAGGCGGGGATGCGCGCGCAGAACGAGCGGCTGGTGCTGAGCCTGGTGCGTCGGCGCGGGCCGCTGGCCAAGACCGCGATCGCGCGGCTGACCGGGCTGTCGGCGCAGACGGTGTCGGTGATCATGCGCAAGCTCGAATCGGACCGGCTGCTGAGGCGCTGCGAGCCGCAGCGCGGACGGGTCGGCCAGCCGTCGGTGCCGATGGCGCTCGATCCGGAAGGCGCGTTCTTCCTCGGGGTCAAGATCGGGCGGCGCAGCCTCGACGTCGCGGTCGTCGACTTCGCCGGCGAGGTCCGCCGCGTCGCCAGCGAGAGCTATGCCTTCCCGACCCCGCGAGACGCGGTGCGCCGGACGCTGGCCGGCGCGCGCGCGGCCGCGGCCGCCCTTGGCGCCGACGCCGCGCGGATCGCGGGCCTCGGCGTCGCGATCCCCTTTGCGCTTTGGGACTGGGCCGAGGAAGCCGGCGCGCCCGCCGACGAGCTCGCCGCCTGGCTCGACGCCGACATACGCGCCGAGCTCGCGGCCGAACTGCCCTACCCGGTCTACCTGCGCAACGACGCCACCGCCGCCTGCGGCGCCGAACTCGCGTTCGGCGCAGGCTCGGAGCTGCGCGATTTCCTCTACTTCTATGTCGGCGCCTTCATCGGCGGCGGCCTCGTGCTGAACGGCGGCCTTCATGCCGGGCGCACCGGCAACGCCGCGGCGCTCGGCTCGATGCTGGTGCAGGACGCGGCGGGCCGTCTGGCGCAGCTGATCGACATCGCCTCGCTCGCGACGCTGGAGCGCAGGCTGGGCGCGGCCGGTCGCCCGACGACGGGCCTCTACGATCCCGACGCGGACTGGAGCGCGTTCGAGCCGCTGCTGTCGGACTGGATCGAGACCGCCGCCTCCGGCATCGCGCAGGCGACGGTCGCCGCCAGCGCCGTGCTCGACCTCGAGGCCACGCTGATCGACGGCTCGTTCCCGCAGTCGGTGCAGGCGCGGCTGATCGACGCGACCGCGGCCCGGATAGCCGAGTTCGACCTGTCGGGGATGGAGCCGCCGGCGCTGCGCGGCGGAGCGCTCGGTCCGATCGCGCGCGCGCTCGGGGGCGCCAGCCTGCCGCTGTTCGACCGCTACCTGATCGACCGGCACGCGCTGGCGGGCCCCGACGACCTGCGCCCGCCCGAACACCGGCGCAACCGGCATTGAGCGCCTTGACACCCAAGGGGCGCGGCGCGAGGGTCCGCCCCGCTCGAACCTGGGGGAGACGCGACGATGCTGGTTGACGGCAAGGCCTACCGCACGATCTGGCCCGACGCGGACCGCCGCTCGGTCTCGATCATCGACCAGCGCTGGCTGCCGCACGACTTCCGGGTCGTGCCGCTGGCCGATCTCGACGCGGCCGCCGTGGCGATTCGCGACATGTGGGTGCGCGGCGCGCCGCTGATCGGCGCCACGGCCGCCTATGGCATGGCGCTCGCGATGAACGCGGACCCGTCGGACGCGAGCCTCGCGCGCGCGGCCGAGACGCTGCGCGCGACCCGGCCCACCGCCGTCAACCTCGCCTGGGCGCTCGACGCGATGCGCGCGAGCCTCGCGCCGCTGCGCCCCGAGCGCCGGGCCGAGGCCGCCTGGACCCGCGCCGCGGCGCTGGCCGACGAGGATGTCGAGATCAACCGGGCGATCGGCGCGGCGGGCCTCGCGATCATCGAGGAGATCGCCGCGCGGAAGGCCGGCGCGCCGGTCAACATCCTGACCCATTGCAACGCCGGCTGGCTCGCGACCGTCGACTGGGGCACGGCGACCGCGCCGATCTATCTCGCCGCGGAGGCAGGCGTGCCGGTGCATGTCTGGGTCGACGAGACGCGGCCGCGCAACCAGGGCGCGCAGCTGACCGCCTGGGAGATGGCGAGCCACGGCGTCGATCACACGCTGATCGTCGACAACGCGGGCGGGCACCTGATGCAGCGCGGCGAGGTCGACATGGTAATCGTCGGCACCGACCGCACGACCGCGCGCGGCGACGTCTGCAACAAGATCGGCACCTACCTGAAGGCGCTGGCGGCGCGCGACAACGGCGTGCCGTTCTACGTGGCGCTGCCCTCGCCGACGATCGACTGGTCGCTGCAGGACGGCCTGCGCGACATCCCGATCGAGGCGCGCGATCCGTCGGAGGTCACCGACGTGCAAGGGCGCCTGGCGGACGGGAGCATCGGCACGGTCCGGATCAGTCCCGACGCGACGCCGGCGGCGAACCCGGCCTTCGACGTGACGCCGGCGCGGCTGGTCACCGGCCTCATCACCGAGCGCGGCGTCTGCGACGCCTCGGCCGAAGGGCTGGCCGGGCTCTTTCCCGAGCGCCTGCGGGCCTGAGTTCAGGCCGCCTCCGCCTCTGGGTCGGCGCCGGCGCGGCCCTGCGCGATCCAGGCCGCGCAGTCCGGCGTCAGCCGGGACGCGACCAGCTTGTCGTAGAGCGCGAGGTCCGCCGCATCGAAGACGTCGCGCCAGCGCGCGTTGTCGCCACGGTTGAAGAACGTGTCCGGGCCTCCGGCGAACATCCGGGCATGGGCGCCCATCAGCGCCGCGCCGTTGCGCCGCATCGCCGCGAAGCCGGCGGCTTCGACGAGCTCCGGCCACAGGTCCGGCGGAACCTCGATGTCGAGGAAGGCGGCGATCCGCCGCATCTCGCCCGGAAGATCGGCCTTCAGGTCGGCATAATGCGCGAGCAGCACGTTCGGACGATCGCGCACGTCCCACCAACTCTGCTCGGTGTCGAAGAACGACATCTGCGGGAGCCCGTCCGATGCTCCCTCGGCGACGCCCTCGGTCAGCCAGCGGTGGAAATGCGCGGCCGGGTCCTCCAGCGGCTTAGGATAGGGCCGGCCCACCGCGGGATCGGCGAGCCCGGCGCCGTCGAACGCGGCGAGCAGTTGCGACGACAGACCGAGCGCGTGGTTATGGAACGACAGCGACGCGTCGCGGCCGTCGCGCGTGACGTGGATGTAGCGCGCCTCGTCATGCAGCGGCATCCCATCCGCGGGGAGGTGCGCCTTCAGGAACCGCCGGTGCGTCTGCGCCTCGACCCGCGCCAGCGTCGCCTCGACAGGCTCCAGCACGCGGCGGTCGATCCAGACCGACAGGTCCATCACCGGGCGCGGCTCGGTGTCCTGGAACACCAGCAGCGCCACGATCTGCTGCATCCAGGTCGTGCCGCTCTTGGGATAGGTCGCGATGACGATGTCGCCCTCGCGCGGGCGAAAGTCCCGCCAGCGCCGGCTGTCCACCACCCATGTCCTGTATTCGCGCTCCGCAGGCCGTCCCATCGCACGCTCTCCCGTCGGGCGAAGCCGCGCGGCGGGCGCCGCGAGGCCGCCATGCGGATCCTGCTCCTCGCGCGGCCCGAAGTCCAGCGCGCCGGGAACCCGGCTTCAGAGCAGGCCGAGCGTCCGGAACGACGCGTCGGACGCCTTGCCGATCACAACGTGGTCGTGCAGCGTCACGCCGATCGCAGCACATGCGATCCCGATCGAACTCGGTCATGTCGATGTCGGCCTGGCTCGGGGTCGGGTCGCCGGACGGATGATTATGGACGAGGATCAGCGCGGAGGCGTTCAGCTCCAGCGCCCGCTTCGCGACCTCGCGCGGATAGACGGGGACGTGGTCGACGGTCCCCTTCGCCTGTTCCTCGTCGGCGATCAGCACGTTCTTGCGGTCGAGGAACAGGATGCGGAAGCGTTCGGTGTCGCGGTAGGCCATCACCGTCTTGCAGTAGCGCATCAGCGCGTCCCATGACGAGATGACCTCGCGCTCCATCACCGTCGCACGCGCCATGCGGTGCCCGATCGCCTCGATCAGCCGCAGCTGGTAGCGCACCTTGTCGGTGACGCCCGGGACCGACATCAGCCGCGGCTCCGGCGCCGCGATCACGCCGTTCAGGTCGCCGAACGTCGCGAGCAGCGTCTTGGCGAGCGGCTTCACGTCGACCCTCGGGATCGCGTTGAAGAGCACCATCTCCAGCAGCTCGTAGTCCGGCATCGCCATCGGCCCGCCGGCGAGGAAGCGCTGGCGCAGCCGCTCGCGGTGGCCCCAGTAATGCGGCCGCGTCCAGCCGCCCTCGGCCGAGGGCGCAGCGGCGCCGCCGGACCGGCGCGCGTCCCAGGCGGGATCGGCGCGGACGCCGCTCGGCGGCAGCCGGCGGTCGAGGTCGTCGAGCCCGCGCAGGGCCTCTTCCGAAAAGCCGGGCCGCGCCGGTTCGTCGCCCATTGCCGAGCCTCCCTGAAGTTGCGGGAAGGCTCGGCCAGTTCGGTTAACGCGGGGTTACGCGCAGCGCCGGGCAGTCGCGCCTCAGACCCCGCCCCCGCCGCCGGCGGTCCACTGCACGACCTCGCGCAGCACCTGGTCCATCGCCCGGTCGAAGGCCGCCGCGGCGACCAGCGGTTCGTCCGAGGCGGCAGGCGCGACGCCCTCGAAGCGCCGCGTGCCCGCCGCCGCGCCGTCCGATTCGCGCACCAGCGTCGCCGTGATCGCGATCCGCGCGACATAAACCGGCGCCTCGGCCGTGCCGGCCGGCTCGAGCTGGAACGCGTCGAGCTCGCTGACCAGCGTGTAGTCGGGGAACAGTCCCATCCCGGTCCGGCTGACCAACCGGAACGCGCCGCTCGCCTGCATCGACTGCACGAGCAGGTTCTGGGTCAGGACCGGCGCCGGGTCGATCCAGCGCGCGTCCGGCAGATAGGCGATCTGCAGCGGACCCGGCCGGACCAGGATCCGGTCGGTGGCGATCGCGCTGGTGGCGGTCGGCGCCTCGACGACGACGTGGCGCGACCCGCCGCCGACGCCGGTCCCGGCGAGCGGCGTCAGCGTGTACGCCGGCAGCGGCCGTGACGCGTTCGACAGCGACGACACCGCGGCGCAGCCCGACAAGGCCGCGACTGCCGCCACAGCAGCGAGGATCCGCACGGCGCGGATGATGCGTCCGTGGAACGGGATGGGATCGGTCATCTGCGATACTCCGGAACCTGTCCGCCGAGGAAGAACCGCGCCGGGTCGCGCTCGATGCGCTGGGTCAGTTGCTCGATGGTCGCGACCAGGCTGCGCGTCTCGGAGAGCAGCCGGGTGAACTGCGGCAGGCCGCTCTGTGCGAAGGACTGCACCGCAGGCGACGCGCTCGACATCAGCGTCTCGAACTGCTGCGCGCCGCGCTCGGCCGCCGTGGCCGCGCTCAGCGCCTGCCCGGTTATGCGCGGCAGATCCTCGGTCACCTGCTCGACGGCCCGGTTGAGCGCCGCGACCGCGCCGGAGATCTCGGACATGATCGGCTCGATGTCGGTGTTCATCACCCGGTCCGCCGAGGCGAAGGCGCTCTCGGCCGCGGCCAGCGTGCCCTGCGCCGAGGCGATCGCGGGCTCGAGCGCCTGCAGCGTGTCGGTCGCGGTCCGGAAGGTCTCGCGCGCCTCCGTCAGCGCGGCGGTGATCTCGGGGCCGAGACCGTCGAGGCTGCCGGTGAACTCGGTCACGTCCTGGCCCACCTCGGCGACCACGCGGTTCACGGTCGCGGCGGCGGTCCGGACGTCGGCGAGGATCGTCGGCGCGTCCTCCTCGAGCAGGCGGTTCAGCGTCGTCATCGCGCTGCGGGCCTCCGCGACCAGCGCCGCCCCGTCGCCCGACAGCAGCGCCTCGACGCTGGACGCCGCGCCCTCGACCGCGGTCAGCGCCGGCGCGGCCGCGGCGATCGGCGCCTCCGCCTCGCGCAGCCGCGCCGAGGCGAGGTCGACCGTCGTGTCGAGCTGCCCCATCAGCGCGGCGCCGCGTCCGCCCAGATCGTCGATCGTCGCCGTCAGCGACTGCGCGACGCCCTGGTAGTCGTCGACCAGCGCCGGGGCCCGCTCCGACAGCAGCGTCTGGGCGCTGTCGAACGTGACCCGCGCCGAATCGAGCGCGCCGGTGGCCGAGGACAGCGTGCCCTTGGCCTCGTCGAAGGCGCCGGTCGCGCTGGCCAGGGTCGTGTCCGCCGTCTTCAGCGTCGTCTCCGCCTGCGTCGCGATCCCTTCCAGCCGTCCGGTGAAGGCCGAGATTTGCGAGACGCCGTCGCGGACCGTGCCCGAGATCGACGAGAAATCCGTCAGCGCCTGCTCCAGCCCGCTCGACGCCTGCTCGACGTTCGCGAGGATCTGCGACACCCGCTGCTGGTTGTCGGCGCTCGCCAGCGCGTTCAGTTCGCGCAGCAGGTCGCGCGCCTCGCTCAGCAGCTGCGGCGCGCCCTCGATCAGGCTCTCGATCGCCGAGGGCTTGGACGGGATCACCAGCGTCCCGGTGACCGGATCGGCCTCCAGCGGCGCCGCGTCGGGACGCAGCGTGGTCAGCGAGACATAGGAGACGCCGGTCACGCCCTGCGAGCCGAGCTGCGCCACCGTCGACGAGTTGATCGGGATCCCGTCATCGACCTGGATGCTGACCAGCACCGCGGACCCGGTATGCGACAGGTCGATCGACAGGACCTGCCCGACCAGGATCCCGTTGAACCGGACCTCGGCCGCCCGGCTCAGGCCGGACACCTGGTCGAAGCGGATGTCGTAGTAATCGTAACGCCGATCGATGGAGACCTTCGCGTACCACAGGAAGAACGCGAACGCGCTGATAATGCCGGCCAGCGTAAGCGCGCCGATCAGCACGTAATTTGCGCGGGTTTCCATCGCTCTCCTCGTTAGCCGCCGGCCGTGGCGAGCGCGGCGCGCGCCCTCGGACCATGGAAGTACTCGTGAACCCAGGGCTGGTCCACCTTCAACATCTCGGCCATCGTGCCGGTCACCAGCACCCGCTTCTCGGCCAGCACCGCGATCCGGTCGCAGGTCGCGTGCAGCGTGTCGAGATCGTGGGTCACGAGGAATACGGTGATGCCGAGCGCCTCGCGCAGCGAGACGATCAGCTGGTCGAAGTCGCTGGCGCCGATCGGGTCGAGTCCGGCCGTCGGCTCGTCGAGGAAGACGATCTCCGGGTCGAGCGCCAGCGCGCGCGCGAGGCCCGCGCGCTTGCGCATGCCGCCCGAGAGATCCGACGGATAATTGTCGCAGGCGTTCGGCGGCAGGCCGACCAGCGCGACCTTCAGCTCGGCCAGCGATCGGCGCAGCTCGGGATCGAGGTTGCTCAGCACCCGCATCGGCGCCTCGACGTTCTCGCGCACGGTCAGCGACGAGAACAGCGCGCCGTCCTGGAACATCACGCCCCAGCGGTTCTCGACCGCGCGCCGCGCCTTGTCGTCGGCGGCCAGCATGTCGACGCCGAAGACGTTGATCGACCCCGCCGCCGGCTTCACCAGTCCGACGATCTCGCGCAGCAGCACCGACTTGCCGGTGCCCGAGCCGCCGACCACGCCGAGCACCTCGCCGCGATAGACGTCGAGGTCGAGGTTCTCGTGGATGACGTTGGCGCCGAACTGCGTCCGCAGGCCGCGCACCTCGATCACCGCCTCCCGGTCGCCCGGCCCGCCGGTTCCGTCCGGGCGACTCCTCGGCCTGCGTCATACGCCGACCTGCATGAAGAACACCGAGAACGCGGCGTTGATGACGATGACCATGAAGATCGCGAGCACCACCGCGTCCGACGTGCGGGCGCCGAGCGATTCCGCGCTCTTCTCGACCTTCATGCCCTGGTAGCAGCCGACGAGGCCGATGATCGCGCCGAAGAACGGCGCCTGGATGATCCCGACCAGGAAGTTCCACGGATCGCTCGACTCCGTCAGCCGCGCCACGAACAGCGCCGGCGAGATGCCGAGCTGGATCCAGCACATCAGCGCGCCGCCGACGAGGCCGGCGATGTCGGCGAGAAAGCCGAGCAGCGGCAGCGTGATGATCAGCGCCAGCACGCGCGGCAGCATCAGCGTCTCGATCGGATCGAGGCTCAGCGTGCGCATCGCGTCGATCTCCTCGCGCAGCTTCATCGAGCCGATCGCCGCCGCATAGGCCGAGGCCGTGCGCCCGGCGACGATGATCGCGGCCATCAGCAGGCCGAGCTCGCGCAGCACGGTGATCGCGATCAGGTCGACGACGAAGATCTCGGCCCCGAAGGCGCGCAGCTGGACCGACCCCATGAAGGCGAGCACGACGCCGATCAGGAACGCCATCAGCGTGACGATCGGCACGGCGCGCAGGCCGGCGTCCTGCATGTGGAAGACCAGCGAGGTCACGCGCAGCCGCCAGGGCCGGACCAAAGTCGCTGCGAAGCAGGCGACGATCTGGCCGCCGAAGGCGGTCATCTCGCGCACGACCTGGATCCCGCTGACGACGGTCTCGCCATAGCTGCCGAGCCAGGCGACGAAGCCGCCCTGGCGCGCGCTCGGCTCGACCTCGGTCGGCAGCGCCTTCTCGACGGTCTCGATGATCAGCGCCTGCTTCTCGCTGGCGCCCTCGACCCGGACCGCGACGCCCTCCGCCGCCAGCCGGCGGCGCAGCGTGACGATCAGCCAGGCGCCGGCCGTGTCCATCGCCCCGGCGCCGCTCAGGTCGATGGTCACCGCGCCATCGCCGGGCACCGAGCCCAGCCCGCGGCGCAGCGCCTCCAGGTTCGCCACGAGCATCGGTCCGGCGAAGCGCAGCACCCGCCCGCCGCCGGCTTCCTCGACCGTGATGCTCGCCTCGCTCATCGCGTCTCGCCTCTGTCGGGCGGCACTCTGCCGGATCGCGAGCAGCCCGTCACTGCCAAACTGGCATCCGGCAACGAATCCAAGGGCTCGTGCCGCGCAGTTCGACCTGCGGCCGCGCCCGGCCGCACGGCGCCCCAAGGTCGGACAAAGGTTTCCCCTTCATTAACGGATCAGGAATCGGCGTTCTACAACAGCATGTTGGTCTGCCGGGCACGCGTGCCCGGCCCCCCATGCGCCTTCAGAACCGGAGCGCCTTGGCCTGCCGGATCTGCGGCAGCGTGGCGATCTCGGCCAGCGCCTGCGGCTCGACCGGCTCGTCGACGCCGAGGAAGGCGATCGCCTCGCCGCTCTTCTCCGAACGGCCGAGCGAGAACGTCGCGATGTTGATCCCGAGCGCGCCGAGCTTGGTGCCGAGCGCGCCGATGAAGCCCGGCGTGTCGGTGTTGGTCGTGTAGAGCATGTGGCGCATCGGCTCGGCCTCCAGGCCGATCCCCTTGATCTGGATGAAGCGCGGCTTGCCGTCCGAGTAGATCGTGCCCGCGACCGACCGGCTCTGGCTCTCGGTCGTCACGATCAGCCGGATGTAGGAGCCGAAAGCGCCCTGCGCGTCCTTGCGGGTCTCGGCGATATGGATGCCGCGCTCGCGCGCGACCAGCGGCGCCGAGACCATGTTGACGCCGCCCTCGCCCACCAGCGGCTTCAGGAGGCCCGCCGTCAGCGCCGCCGTCAGCGGCGTCAGGTTCAGGTCGCCGACCTCGCCGACATAGTCGATCTCGATCTCGCGGATCGGGCTTTCCGTCACCTGGCCGGCGAAGCTGCCGAGCAGTTCGGCGAGGCCGATCCAGGGCTTCAGGATCGGCGCCTCCTCGGCGGTCACGCTCGGCGCGTTCAGCGCGTTCGAGATCGCGCCCGACACCAGGTAGTCCGACATCTGCTCGGCGACCTGCAGCGCGACGTTCTCCTGCGCCTCCGAGGTCGCGGCGCCGAGATGCGGCGTGCAGACCACGTTCGGCGCGTCGAAGAGCGGGTTCTCCTTCGCCGGCTCGACCGAGAACACGTCGAAGGCGGCGCCCGCGAGCCGGCCCTCCCGCAGCGCCTCGGCCACCGCCGCCTCGTCGACCAGCCCGCCGCGCGCGCAGTTGATCAGCCGCGCGCCGGGCTTCATCCGCGCGATCCGCTCGGCCGACAGGATGTTCGCGGTCTTCTCGGTCTTCGGCACGTGCAGCGTGACGAAGTCGGCGCGCGCCAGCAGGTCGTCGACCTCCTCGATCCGCTCGATCCCGAGCGCCTGCGCGCGGTCCGCCGACAGGAACGGGTCGTAGGCGATGACCTTCATCTTCAGCCCGATCGCACGCTGGGCGACGACCGAGCCGATGTTGCCGGCGCCGATCAGGCCGAGCGTCTTGCCGGTGATCTCGACGCCCATGAACTTCGACTTCTCCCACTTGCCTGCGCGGGTCGAGGCGTCGGCGGCCGGGATCTGGCGCGCCACCGCGAACATCATCGCGATCGCGTGCTCGGCCGTCGTGATCGAGTTGCCGAACGGCGTGTTCATCACGACGATGCCCTTCGCGCTGGCCGCCGGGATGTCGACGTTGTCGACGCCGATGCCGGCGCGGCCGATCACGCGCAGGTTGGTCGCCTTCGCGATCAGCTCCGCCGTCGCCTTGGTGGCCGAGCGGATCGCGAGGCCGTCGTAGTCGCCGATGATCGCGGCCAGCTTCTCGGGGTCCTTGCCGAGCTTGGGCTGGAAATCGACCTCGACGCCGCGGTCGCGGAAGATCTGCACGGCGGCGTCGCTGAGTTCGTCGGAAATGAGAACCTTGGGCATGGGATGTGACTCCGGGATCGGCGGTCGCCCTCCGGGGCTCCGCCGTTTGTCGGGAAAGGGAAGAGGATCAGCGCCGCGCGGTCGCGAAGGCCCAGTCGAGCCAGGGCGTCAGCGCCTCGATGTCCGTCGAGTCGACCGTCGTCCCGCACCAGATGCGCAAGCCCGGCGGCGCGTCGCGGTAGCCGCCGATGTCGTAGGCCGCCTCCTCGCCTTCGAGCAGCTTGACCATCTTCCTGGTGAAGTCGCGCTGCGCGGCCTCGTCCAGCGCCGCGATCTCGGGATCGACGATCCGCAGGCAGACGGAGGTGTTCGAGCGCGCGGCGGGGTCGGCGACCAGGTTCTCGATCCAGGGCGTCGCGTCGACCCAGGCCTGCAGCGCCGCGAAGTTCGCGTCGGCGCGGGCGCGGGTCGCGGCGAGGCCGCCGATCCCTTCCATCCAGTCGAGCGCGTCGACGCAGTCGGCGACGGCGAGCATCGACGGCGTGTTGATCGTCTCGCCCTTGAAGACGCCCTCGATCAGCTTGCCGCCCTTGGTGAGCCGGAAGATCTTCGGCAGCGGCCGGTCGGGCACGAAGCTTTCCAGCCGCTCGACCGCGCGCGGGCTCAGGATCAGCACGCCATGCGCGCCCTCGCCGCCCATCGCCTTCTGCCAGGAGAAGGTGGTGACGTCGAGCTTGTCCCAGGGCAGGTCTTGGGCGAACGCCGCCGAGGTCGCGTCGCAGAAGGTCAGGCCCGCGCGGTCGGCGGCGATCCAGTCGCCGTTCGGGACGCGGGCGCCCGAGGTCGTGCCGTTCCAGGTGAAGCAGACGTCGGCGTCGGGGCGGACGGCGGTCAGGTCGGGCAGCTCGCCGTAGGGCGCGCTCAGCACGCGGGCGTCGGCGAGCTTCAACTGCTTGGTGACGTCGGTCGCCCAGCCCTGGCCGAAGCTCTCCCAGACCAGCATGTCGACCGGGCGCGCGCCGAGCATCGACCACATCGCCATCTCGAAGGCGCCGGTATCGGAGGCGGGCACGATGCCGACGCGGTAGCCCTCGGGCACGCCGAGCAGCGCCGCGGTGCGGTCGATCGCCTCCTTCAGTTGGGCCTTCGGGCCAGCGGCGCGGTGCGAGCGGCCGAGCCAGGCGCGCGCGGCGACGGACTCGGCGGACCAGCCGGGTCGCTTCGGGCAGGGACCGGAGGAAAATTCGGGGCGCGCGGGTTTCGCTGCGGGAACGGGTATCTCGGGCGACAGCGTCGCCGGGGTCGCGTGGCTCATGGGGCCAGCTCCGTCGTCAGGGTGAGTTCGCTGAGCCCGCCCCGCTCACCCTAGTCCGGGAACGCGCCCAGAGCCCGATTAGGCGATCTGGCCGCAGCTGTGAAGAGCCAAATCGCGCGGTCCGGCGCCCAAGCGCGCGGCGACGGGGCAGACGGCTGGTTCTTTGACCCGGTCGCGCGATCGAGTCGGGCAACGGATAAATGTTCCGGATCAGCTTCGTCCTCGGCGCGCCTAGCAGGGACGAGGGCGTTCGCGTGGCCGTAGCCCATCCCGTGCTGCTCCTTCAGCAAGGCCGCCAGTTCCATATGCCTCGCCGGACGCGCGGCCCGGATCAGCGCCTTCTACTCGAAGCTTGGCCGACCGCGCTTCTCTTTGATGGGGAGGAAAAACGGAGGCCGGACCCCTGCTCGAGAGGTCGCGCATCGGCCGCGACGCAGTGGTCCTGCTCAGCTTCGTGGTCGGCGCGCCGAGATTGGAAGGCGGCGATCGCGTGGCCGTGGCACATCGCGTGCTGTCCCTACAGACAGGGCCGCCAGTTCCATGCGCTTCGCCGGCGCGCGGGCCGGTGTGCGTCTTCTGTAGGCCCTGCGATCAGGGCGGGCGTGACTCGAGGAGCTAGGGCCGGCCGGCGCTTCAATTAGATGGGCAGGTGATAAGGAGGCCGGACCCTTGGGGCTCTCGTCTCTCATGCGCAACAGGTGATCACGAGAGGAAGCCCTTCGTCAATTCGGTCTAGAAGGCCAGCCGCAGCGTGAACTCGGCGCGGCCGGGCGCGTCGGAGGCTTCTCGCAGACGCAGATAGAGGCGCGAGCGCGGCGCCACCGTCTGAGCGACGCCGAACTCGGCCCTCAGCGCCTCGTTGTCCTGCTGCGGGGCATAGACGCCTTCGAGCCGGCCCTCGATCGTGACGCTCCGGGTGACCGGGTACTCGGCGCGGGTGGTCGCTGTCGAGCGGCCGCTCTCGGCCTCGACGTGCAGCTTGACGCCGACATGGCCGCGCCACGCGCCGAGCAGCGGGCGGTAGCCGAAGTCGCCGGCGGCGTCGAGCGCCATGGTCAGGACCACGAGCTGGCCGCTCGGACGAGTCGGCGGCGCGGGCGGCGAGGAAGGCCGCAGTCGGCGACGCCGCGAGCGGGCGCGCGAGGCCGGCGTCGAAGGCGCCGCAGCAGACGATCCCGGACGCGGCTGTAGTTCAGGTCGAAGGCGTTGCGTCCAAGTTCGGGCGAACGCCGACCGACCGCGAGGCTGGAGCTCGGCGAGGCCGCGGTGCGGGCCGGGATCGGCGACGCGTGGACAGGGCGGGCCGTCGTAGTCGGGAAGGTCGGCGTGACGACGAACGCGCGCCCGCGAGCCGCAGCGCTCCATGCAGGACCGGCGTCGGGGACGCGCCATCCGCCACTCGCAAATCCAGCCCGAGCGGGTCGGCGACGGCCGGCTCCGCGGCGGCGGCGAGGCCGAGCGCCGCGAGCAGGAGGAGCGGGCGACCGGTCTGAACATGCACGCATCCGCAGGCGGAAGGGGTGAGGCACAACACGGACAGGTTCCCGCACAGGGCAAAGGACCTGTCGTTAAAGTTGTATATCACACCGGTGCACTCGCGTCAGGCGAATTTTGCTACCTCGGCCTCGATCTCGCCGACGACTGCGCTCAGCAGCGCGGGATCGTCGCATTCGCCCATGATGCGAACCAGCGGCTCGGTGCCGGACTTGCGGATCACCAGCCGGCCGTGGCCGGCGATGCGGGCCTCGCCCTCGGCGATCGCGGCGCGAACGCTGGCCTGGTCGAGCGGGGCTGCGCCCTTGCGGTAGCGCACGTTCTGCAGCACCTGCGGATAGGGCTGGAACACGCGCGCGAGCTCGGACGCGCGCTTGCCGGTCTCGACCATCGCCGACAGGAACTGCAGCGCGCCGATCAGCCCGTCGCCGGTCGTCACGTAGTCGGTCATCACGATGTGGCCAGACTGCTCGCCGCCGAGGTTGTAGCCGCCTGCGCGCATCGCCTCGACGACGTAGCGGTCGCCGACGGGGGCGCGCAGCAGCGTCAGACCCTGCGCCTCGAGGTGCTTCTCGAGCCCGAGGTTGGACATGACGCTGGCGACCAGCGTGCCCTTGGCCAGCCGTTTCTCGGCCGCCCAGCGGTCGGCGATCAGCGCCATGAACTGGTCGCCGTCCGCGACGGTCCCGGTCTCGTCGACGATCAGCACCCGGTCGGCGTCGCCGTCGAGGCTGATGCCGAGATCGGCCCCATGCGCGACGACCGCGGAGGCGGCGGCTTCTGTATGGGTCGAGCCGCAGTCGCGGTTGATGTTGAAGCCGTCGGGGCGGACGGCGACAGGGATCACCTCGGCGCCGAGCTCCCAGAGGACCTCCGGCGCGGTTCGGTAGGCGGCGCCGTTCGCGCAATCGACGACGACCTTGAGCCCGTCGAGGCGCTGACCGCGCGGGAAGGTGGTCTTGGCGAATTCCATGTAGCGGCCGCGGCCGTCGTCGATCCGGGTCGCGCGACCGATGCCGCCGGGCTCGGCCAGCGAAGGCGGGCCGTCGATCAGCGCCTCGATCGCCTCCTCGACCGCATCGGAGAGCTTGAAGCCGTCCGGGCCAAAGAGCTTGATGCCGTTGTCCTGGAACGGGTTGTGCGAGGCGGAAATCATCACGCCGAGATCGGCGCGCATCGAACGGGTCAGGAAACCGACCGCGGGCGTCGGGATCGGGCCGACGAGGAACACGTCCATTCCGACCGAGGTGAAGCCGGCCGTCATCGCGTTCTCGAGCATGTAGCCGGAGCGCCGCGTGTCCTTGCCGATAACGACGCGGTGCGCATGGCCGCCGCTGGTGAAGTGCTTGCCGGCCGCCTGACCGAGCCGGAGCGCGGTCTCGGGGGTCATCGGGTCGTCGTTCGCGCGGCCCCGCACGCCGTCGGTGCCGAAGAGTTTCCTGCTCATTGCCTGTCTCGCCGCCTGTTTCGGGTCAGGCCGGAGCGTTGAGGGCCGTCCAGAGAGCCAGCGCCTGTCGCGTCTCGGCCGCGTCATGCACCCGTATCATCTGCGCGCCCTGCCGCAAAGCCTCGAGCGCGACGGCGACCGAGCCCGCCATCCGGTCGCGCGGCTCGGGCGCGCCGCCGATCGCGCCGATGAAGCGCTTGCGCGAGGCGCCGAACAGGATCGCGCAGCCGGTCCCGTGCAGGATCGCGAGGCCGCGGATCAGCGCGAGGTTGTGGCCTTGGGTCTTGCCGAAGCCGATGCCCGGGATCGACCATCAGCCGGCTGCGCGGGATGCCGGCCGCCTCGGCGGCGGCGACGCGCGCGTCGAGGAAGTCGGCGACGTCGAGCAGCACGTCGTCGTAGGCGGGCGCGTCCTGCATCGTCTTCGGATCGCCCTGCGCATGCATCAGCGCGACGGGCTTGCCGCAGACTGCGGCGACGCCGAGGCTGCCGGGATCGTAGGTCAGCGCGGAGACGTCGTTGAAGAGGTCGGCCCCGGCGGCGAAGGCGGCGCGCGCGACCTCGGCCTTGCGGGTGTCGACCGAGATCGGCGTCGTCACGCCGGCCGCGCGCAGCGCCTCGATCACCGGCAGGATGCGGCCGGCCTCCTCGCCCGCGTCGACCGGGTCCGAGCCGGGACGCGTGCTCTCGCCGCCGATGTCGAGGATGTCGGCGCCGGCGTCGATCAGCGCGCGCGCCTGGGCGAGCGCCGCGTCGACGGCCGCGCATGCAGGCCGCCGTCGGAGAAGCTGTCGGGCGTGACGTTCAGGACCGCCATGATCCGCGGGCCGGTCGAGCGACAGGCCGCAGATGGCGGCGCGCGGGGCGGTCAGCGCCGACGCGGGCGTCATCGGGCAGGTCGGCGGCGGGGACCAGACGCGGGGCGGCGCCGCGGCGGTGCTCGGCGGCGCGGTCGAACCAGAGCGGCCCGCCCGCGAGCGGCAGCGCGCCCTCCGGGCGCAGCCGGTCCGATTGCGGGATCGGGCGGTAGCGCGGCGCGCTCATCCGGCCTCGGCCAGCAGCCCGGCGACGATGCCCGGCAGGTCGGCGTAGTCGTCGAACATCGCCGCCGCGCCGACGCTGTCGGGCGGAACGTGCAGGTAGCCCTTCAGGTACAGCAGGAAGGGCACGCCGGCGTTGTGCGCGGTCGCGGCGTCGATCTCGCTGTCGCCGATCATGAACTCCGGTCCCGGCGCGAGCTGGTCGGCGGCATGGCGGAACATGCGCGGGTCGGGCTTCAGCACGCCGGCGCTGTCGCCGCCGGTGAAGCCGGTGATCGGCGGCATCAGGCCGAGGCCCTCGACGATGGCGCGGGCGGGCGCGTCCGGCTTCTGCGTGCAGAGCGCGAGGCCGTGCCCTTCGGCCGCCAGCGCGGCCAGCGCCGTGCGCACGCCCGGGTAGGGTTCGGTGCCCCCGACCGGGTCGTCCATGTAGATCGCGTTGAAGCGCGCGACATGCGGCGCCGGATCGCCGCCCGGCACGCCGCCGGTATGGTCGAGGATCCGCGTGACCAGATGCACGACGCCCTTGCCGACGAAGCCGAGCACGGTCTCGACCGGAACGGGCGGCCGGCCGAGTTCGGTCAGCAGCGCGTTCGCCGTCGCGGCGAGCGTCGGAGCCGATTCGACGAGCGTGCCGTCGAGGTCGAAGATCAGTCTTGCCATGATGTCAGAGCGCCTTGCGGAAATAGACCACGCGTTGGGTCTCGGCGAAGCCCCAGGCGGCATGGGCCGCGTGCGAGGCGAGGTTCTCGATCCCGGCGTCGGAGCCGAGCTCGCGGTGGCCTTCGGCGCGCAGGATCGCGGCCAGATGGCCGATCAGCGCCCGTCCGACGCCGCGGCCGCGCAGATCCGGATCGACCCAGATCGCCTCGAGAAACGGGACCGGCATGCCGTCGCAGCCATTCGCATGCGGGCGCAGGCCGAGTTCGGCGAAGCCCACGGGACGCGCGCCCTCGAAGGCGCCGAAGCCGCGGGTCCGGCCGACGCCTTCGCCGTCGAGCGCGGCGATCTCGGCCCGGAGACGCGTCAGCGGGTAGTGCGGGAACAGCCGATGCGACATCGCGGCCCAGACGTCGTGGTCCTCGGGTCCCAGGCGGCGGATCGCGACGCTCATGCCTTCCACTTGATCGAGCAGCCGATCGCGGCGTGCTGCTCCCGCGGGCCGGCGCCGGTCTCGGCGACGAGGCGCATCGCGTCGAAGAGCTCGCGCCGGCCGCCCTCCTTCGGGCTGCGCCCGCTGTCGTCGAGGCGGCCGTGGTACTGCAGGCCGAGATCGGCGCCGTAGCCGTAGAACTCGGGCGTGCAGGCCGCATCGACCGCGCGGGCGAGCGTCTGGTCTGCGTCGTGCAGGTACGGGAAGGAGAAGCCGTGCCGCCGGGCGAAGACGCCCATGTTCTCGAAGCTGTCGGCGGGGTGCGTGTGCGCGTCGTTGGAGCAGACCGCGGCGACCCCGAAACCGAGCTCCTGCAGCGCCTTCCCCTCGGCGGCGATCTTGCCTGCGACCGCAAGCACATAGGGGCAGTGGTTGCAGATGAACATCAGGACGAGGCCCATTGGTCCGCGCAGCGCGTCGCGGGACCGGACAGCGCCCGTCGTATCCGGCAGCGCGAAGTCTGGAGCGGGCGCTCCGAAGTCGCAGACCTGTCCGCGCGCCGCCATGCCTTTAGCCGGCCAGATCGGACGGTCGGGCGACCGAGCGGACCTCGATGCCTTCGGCCGCGAACGGCGGCGGGCAGCCGGAGACCAGCAGCGTCTCGGCGCCGATCGCGCCAGCGAGCCAGGCGGCAAGCGCAGCCGGATCGGAGGCGTCGGCGCTCGGGCGCGGCAGCGCGTCGACCACCATCCTAGCCGGGGCCCAGATGGTGCGGCGACCGGTCTTGAGCGCCCAGTCGAGCTCGGTGCGCGTCGCGACGACGCTGAGCCGCGGATCGAGATCGACCAGCGACCAGGCGGCGCTGTCGATCGCGAGCAGGCCGACATGCAGCGCGCCTTCGGTCGCGGCGCGCGGCTGCGGGCGCGCCGGCCCGATCGCCAGCGCCATCGCGCGATCGGCGCCGGCGAACGCCTCGATCCAGGCGCGCGCGTCGGGACCCGCGAGGATCTCCGGCGCAAGATAGAGAACCTGCGTATGCAGCGCGCGCTCGGGCCGCGCCTCGGGGACGGCGCGCAGCCGGGCCGCATCCTCGGGCAAGCGCGTGCGCGCGATCTCGACGCCAAGCGCGCCGGGGATGCGGTCGAGCTTCTCGATGCGCACGAAGACGCGCGCCGCGCGCGGATCGGCGAGGCAGCCGGAGGCGACGCGCTCGGCCAGCGTCTCGAGCAGGTTCAGACGCCCGTCGGCCAGCGCCGCCTCGATCGCTTCGACGATCATCTCGTAGTTCAGGACCTTGTCGACGTCGTCGTTCTCGGCGGCGGTGTGATGCGCGACCTCGAGCACGACGTTGAAGCGCACGCGCTGGCGCACGCCGCGCTCGGTCGTGTAGGCGCCGATCTCGACGTCGCGCGTATAGTCGCGCACCGAGATGCGGTCCACGAGGCCCGGCTCCTGCGTCGCCGCGGCGCGCACGTAAGGCAGTTCGAAGGCCATTGCGGTCTCGTCCATCGCGATGCTCCCCTTTTGCTGCTCGATACCCGTCAGCGCCGCCTGCCGCAAGCAGGCCGCGCCCGCCGGTCCCGGCAAGCATCGATTAACCCAACGCCAAGATCGCCGGACCGATCCGCCCCGGCTTAATCGGGCTGCAAACCCCGCCGGTCCAGTCTGCGCGCGAGGAGAACGGGCGCGCGGGCGGAGGCAGCGCGCCCTGCGACAGGGAGGATGCGATGCGGGGATTGTGCGGCGTTCTGGCGGTGGCGGCCGCGCTCATGGCGGCCCAGGGCGCGGCGGCCGACTCGCCGCGGCTGGGGGCGAAGTTCCAGCGGCCGATCATCGACGGGCCGATCGACCCCCATCTCTTCGACGAAGCGGTGACGATCCACGCCAACGCCGCGCGGCGCGCGCATGGCCAGAGCGCGCTGCGGCGCGACGGCAAGCTCCTGAACGCGGCGGTCGCGCATGCGCGGAACATGGCGCGGCTCAGGACGCACAGCCACCGCCTGCCGGTCGCGGGCGAGGGGCGGCTGGCGCAGCGGATGGACCGCAACGGCGTGCGCTACCGCACGGCGGCGGAGAACATCGGCATGGAGAAGGTGCTGCGCCTGCTCGGCCGGCCGATCTCGACCCGCGCGGCGGGCTGCGCCTTCACCTACGCCGATACCGGCGGCCCGGTGCCGGTCCACACCTATGCGAGCCTCGCGGAATCGGCGGTCGCGCGCTGGATGGCGTCGCCGAAGCACCGCGCGTCGCTGCTGTCGCCGAAGTTCAAGCGGATCGGAACCAGCGTCGCCGTGGATCTCGAGGGGCCTGCTTGCGGCGACGTCTACCTGGTGCAGGATTTCGCCGACTGACGCGCCGCGCCTTGCCTCAGTTCGAGGCCAGCCGCGTCGGTTCGCGGTAGAACATGTGGGCGCCGATCGCCGCGGTGCGGGCGAAGGAGCGCGACCAGCCGGGGCGGACGCTGGTCGCGTGGAAATGCGTGGCGCCGTCGGTCACCGTGCGCGGCCGTCCGTCCAGCATCAGGCGCGCCAATTTCTCGGACCGGGCGCGGGCGACGGGGCTCGTCATCGCGTCGGCGCGGCCGTCGCAGGCATAGGAGAACTGGCAGCCCCGGCCGCTGCCCACGCCCTGCATCGTCACGCCGCAGATCGTGTTGGGGTAGTTGCGCGAGTCGACGCGGTTCAGCACGACCTCGGCGACGCCGATCTGGCCGGCCAGCGGCTCGCCGCGGGACTCGAAGTAGATGGCCTGGGCGAGGCACTGGAACTGCTGGTCGCCGCCCGACGCCGGCGGCATTCGGTCAAGCGCCGCGAGGTCGAGCCGCGCCGGCGCCTCGACGGCGCGCGCGCGCATCGGGTCCGGCAGCGACGACGACGAAGCGCCGCCGCCGCGGCTGGCGACGGCCACCGTCGCGGTCGCCTCGCCGGCCCGGACGCGCGCCAGCGCGCGGATCCGGTCGCTGCCGACCTGGCTCATCGCGGCCTGTTCGCGGCCCATGATCGACGTGACCTGGCTGGCCGCTTCGGGCCGGGCCTGCGGCGAGACCGCCTCCGTCGCGACCGCCGCCGAGCCGAACATCTGCCCCGCCAGCGTGGCCGCGGCGAGAGTCGCGGCAAAGGCGAGGCGCGTGGCGCGGCGGCGCGATGTCGTCATGAGAGGCCCTCTCGATCGAAAACTGCGATGTCCGAATGTGTTCGCTGCGACGCTTGTCGCAGGTCCGCCGACGGAAAGTCTAGCAATTGCAATGGATAAGCGGATTCTCGCCCATCCGCCGCTCCGGAGCCTGTGGAAAACTCCGCGATGTCGGAGAGGATTCAGAGTTCTTTAAGCAACTCGTGAACCAACGCGCGAGCCCGGATTTCGAGCTCGGCCAGCGCCGCGAAGGGGCTGTCGGACCGCGCGATCCGCGGCGCGAGCGCCGCCAGCCCCACCGCGCCGAATGATTCTGCGAGGCGCGAGCCGGCCCAGGCGAAGCCCTGCGCCCGGCGGCGCCGATCGAGCGCGCCGTCCGCGCGCTCGATCGTCATGCGCAACGCGATCAGGTCGAGCGCCTCGCCGACGCCGGCGCCGGTCATGGCCGACAGGATCGCCACCTGCGGCGCGGGCCGGTCGGAGGCGGCCAGAGACAACGCGCCGCGCACGTCGGCTGCCGCGCGCTGCGCCGGCGCGCCGAGATCGCCCTTGGTGATCAGGATCAGGTCCGGGGTCTCCATGACGCCGGCCTTCATGAACTGCAGCGCATCGCCCGAGCCCGGTTGGACGCAGAAGGCGACGAGATCGGCGCAGTCGGCGATCTCGGTCTCGGACTGGCCGACGCCGACGGTCTCGACGATCACGACGTCGAAGAGCGCGCGCATCAGCACCATCGCGGGGAACGTGATCGCGGCGATGCCGCCGAGCCGGGTCCGCGCCGCCATCGAGCGCACGAATACGCCCGCGTCCTCGGGATCGGTCTCGATCCGGGTCCGGTCGCCGAGCAGCGCCCCGCCGGAGCGTCGCGACGAGGGATCGACGGCGATGACGCCGACACTCTGCCCTTGCGCCCGCAGGCGCGCGATCAGCACGTTGGTCAGCGTCGACTTGCCGACGCCGGGCGGGCCGGTCAGCCCGAGCGCGAGCCCGCGCGGATCGGCGAGCGCCGCGTCGAGCAGCCGCGCAAGATCGGGATCGGCGGGGTCCGTCTCCAGCCGCGACAGCGCGCGCGCAAGCCCGAGCTTGCCGCCGGCGCGCAGTCCGGCGAGATCGGCCGGCAGCGTCATTCGGCGGCGTCCGCTCCCTCCGCCCGGGAGCGGGCCAGGATCGTCGCCTGCGCCGCGGCCAACCGGGCGATCGGGACGCGGTAGGGCGAGCAGGACACGTAGTCGAAGCCCGCGAGCTTGCAGAACCGCACCGAGGACGGATCGCCCCCATGCTCGCCGCAGAGCCCGAGCGTCAGGTTCGGGTTGCGCTCGCGGCCGCGCCGGGCGGCGATCAGCATCAGCTCGCCCACCCCCTCGACGTCGAGCACATGGAACGGGTCCTCGTGGAACACGCCGAGGTTCACGTAGTCGCGCATGAACCGGCCGGCGTCGTCGCGGCTGAGCCCGTAGGTCATCTGCGTCAGGTCGTTGGTGCCGAAGGAGAGGAACGTCGCGGACGCGGCGAGGTCGCCCGCGCGCAGCGCCGCGCGCGGCGTCTCGACCATCACGCCGAGCTCGTAGGTCAGCGTCGCGCCCTGCTCGCGCTGCACCTCGGCCGCGACCGCATCGATGCGCGCCTTGACCAGCTCGACCTCGCGGTTCGCCGAAACCAGCGGGATCATCACCTCGGGAACCATCGGCGCGCGGGCGTCGCGGTTGACCTCGATCGCCGCCTCGAAGATCGCGCGCGCCTGCATCTCGTAGATCTCGGGCATGACGACGCCGAGCCGCACCCCGCGCATGCCGAGCATCGGGTTCACTTCGGCGAGGCTGCGCGCGCGGGCCCGGACATGGCGCTCGCTGCGGCCGGTCGCCGCGGCGAGCGCGGCGATGCCGTCGTCGCCGTGCGGCAGGAACTCGTTCAGCGGCGGGTCGAACAGCCGGATCGTCACCGGCAGGCCGCGCATGATGCCGAAGATCTCGCGCAGGTCGTCGCGCTGCATCGGCAGCAGCCGGTCGAGCGCGGCGCGGCGCTCCTCGACCGTCTCGGCCAGGATCATCTCGCGCATCACGTTGATGCGGCCGTTCTCGAAGAACATGTGCTCGGTGCGGCACAGGCCGACGCCGTCGACGCGAAAATCCCGCGCCATCCGGGCCTCGGCCGGCGTGTCTGCGTTCGCGCGCACGCCGAGGTCGCGCACGGCGTCCGCCCAGTCGAGCAGTTCGGAAAAGGCGCCGCCCAGTTCCGGCGCGATGGTCGCCGGCGCGCCGAGCATCGCCTCGCCGCGCGCGCCGTCGATCGTGATCAGCGCGCCCTCGCGCAGCACGCGGCCGTCCGGCGTCTCGAGCGTGCCGGAGGCGGGATCGAGCCGCAGGTCGCCGGCGCCGACGACGCAGGGCAGGCCGAGGCCGCGCGCGATCACCGCCGCGTGGCTCGTCATGCCGCCGCGGATGGTCAGCACGCCGCGGGCCGCGTGCATGCCGCGGATGTCCTCGGGCGTGGTCTCGATGCGCACGAGGATTGTCGCCTCGCCCTGCGCGGCGGCGGCCTGTGCTGCCTCCGAGGTCAGCACCATGCGCCCGGTCGCGGCGCCGGGGCTGGCGCCGACGCCCGAGCCGAAGATGTCGCGCGCCGCGGCCGGGTCGATCTGCGGGTGCAGATGCTCGATCAGGTTGCGCGGGTCGACGCGCAGCAGCGCCTCGTCGCGCCCGATGGCGCCGATGTTGGCGAGGTCGACCGCGATGCGCACCGAGCCGCGCGCGCTGCGCTTGACCGGCGCCGCGTCGAGGATCGCAAGCCCCGCGTCGCCCAGCGCGAAGTCGAACTGGTAGGCGTCGCCCAGGCCCAGCGCCGCGGCGCGCGCTGCGGCGTGCAGGGCCTTCACCGCGTCGGGCGCGACAGCCTCGAGCGCATCGCCGCCGCCCGCCAGCGGTCTCTGGACGTTCTCGCCAGCGGCGCAGAACCCGCCTATCATGGCCGGCGCCCCGGTGCGCCCGTCAACCGGCTGGAACTGCCCCGCGCCCGCAATGGCGCCGCTCAGGCCGAGCGCACGCTCCTGCAGGATCAGCCCGAGGCCCGCATCCGCCGGCGCCCCGCGCGCCTCGCGCAGGATGCGCGCCGACGGCGCGTTCCAGGCCCGCGCCATCGCGCGCGCGGCGCCTTCGAGCTGGTCCATCGGATCATCCGGGAACGGCGCCCCGACCTCGTCGGCATAGAGCGCCCGCTTCGCGTCCAGCACGGCGCGCAGCGCGTCCGGCCCGGACGCCTCCGCCCGCCCGGCCTGCGCGATCGCCTCGAAATCCTCGGGATCGAGACCGGCGACCGCGACCGCATAGCTCTGGACGAAGCGGCACATCAGCGACAGCGCCGCCTCCTCGCCGATCCGGCGCGCGATCGCTGGCAGCGTTGCGGCGCATATGCCGATATCGAGGATCGCGCTGACCCCGCCCCAGGCCCGCACCTCGGGGCTGGAGCGCAGCACGAAGAGACGCCCGCCGCCAAGGTCGAGCGGCAGCGTCGGCATCGGCCCCCCCTCGGCGAGGCGCCGCACGCAGTCGAACGACAGCGCCACGCCCGGCGGGACCGGCAGGCCCAGCTCCGTCAGACGCGCAAGCTTGTAGGCGCGGCGGCCGTAGGCCGTGTCGCGCACGCGCACGCCCGCGCTCAGGCTGATGACCGCGTCGCGCGGGGCGGGTTCCATGTCCTGCCGTTTCATTGCAGTGCAGCATAGGCCCGAAATCGGCGGCAGGCAAACGGAATCGTCATATCTGCCGTCAGGCGCGGCGATCAGTCGGAATCAGCCGGCCTCGACGGCCGAGAACATCGCGACCCGGTTCATCACCGCCCGGATCCGGTGCAGCAGGCAAAGGCGGTTGCGCCGGACCATCGCGCTGTCGGCATTGACGGTCGTCGTGTCGAAGAACACGTCGATCGGCGCGCGCAGAGCCGCAAGCGCGGCCATCGCGGCGGCGAAATCCTCGGCCGCCAGCGCCGGTCCGATCGCCGCCTCGGCCGCGTCCAGCGCCGCGAAGAGCGCGCGCTCGGCGTCTGTCTCGGCGAGGTCGGGATGCGGGTCGAGCGAGTACTCGACGCCGTCCTTCTTCTCCTCCTGGGTCAGGATGTTTACGGCGCGCCTGTAGCCCGCAAGCAGGTTCGCGCCCTCCTCCGTGCCGAGGAAGCCCTGCAGCGCCCGCACGCGCGCGACCAGCAGCGTCAGGTCGTCCTGCCCACCCAGGTCGAAACAGGCGTCGATCACGTCGTGACGCAGGCCCTGGTCCCGTAGCGCGACCTTCAGCCGGTCCGCGAGGAAGGCGAGCAGGTCGATCGCCGCTCCGCCCTCGACCTCGACGCCGGTCGGCTCGAAGGCGCCGCCGTCGTCGTGGTCGAGCGCCTCCTGCAGTCCGAGCGCCGCGACCGACTTGCCCACCGTGTCGAACTGCGCCTGCAGGATCGGCAGCAGCCGCATCCGCACGACGTTTTCCAGCACCAGCCGGATCACGCCGAGCCCGGCCCGGCGCAGCGCGAACGGATCCCGCGAGCCCGTCGGCTTCTCGTCGATCGCCCAGAAGCCGGTCAGCATGTCGATCTTGTCGGCGAGCGCCACGGCGACCGAAACCGGCGCCGAGGGCGACGGCGTCCGAGGGCCCGAGCGGCGAATAATGCTCTTCCGCCGCGGCGGCGACGTCCGGGGCCTCGCCCGCCTCGCGCGCATAATAGCGGCCCATCACGCCCTGCAGCTCGGGAAACTCGTAGACCATCTGGCTTGCGAGAATCCGCCTTGGCGAGCCGAGCGGCGCGCTCGGCCTTGTCCGGGTCGGCCCCGACCTGCGGCGCGATCTCGCGCGCCAGCGCGGCGATCCGGGCGATGCGGTCCGCCTGGCTGCCGAGCCTGTTGTGGAAGGTCACCGCGGCGAGCCGCGCGGCCATCTCGTCAAGCGGCGTCGCGAGGTCGTTCTCCCAGAAGAACGCGGCGTCCGACAGGCGCGCGGCCAGCACCCGCGAGTTGCCGGCGAGTATCCTGGCGCCGTCGTCTTCCGTCTCGCGGTTCGCGACGACTACATAGGCCTCGATACGCCCGGTCGCCGGGTTGCGCACCGACAGGAACTTCTGGTGCTCGCGCATCGACGTCTGCAGCACCTCGGGCGGCAGCCCGAGGAAGCGCTCCTCGATCCGGCCCAGCAGCACGACCGGCCATTCGACCAGCCCTGCGATCTCGGCCAGCAACGCCGGGTCCGCGACGATCTCCAGCCCCTGCGCGAAGGCCGTCTGCTCGGCGTCATGCGCGATCTTCTCGGCCCGCTCGTCGGCGTCGATCAGCACATGCGCGCGCCGCAGCTTGCCGACATAGTCCTCGAACGACGCGACCATCAGCGGGGCGGGCGACATGAAGCGATGTCCCAGCGTCGTCTCGCCGGCCGTAAGCCCGTCGATCTCGACCGGCACGATCTCGTGGCCGGCCTCGTTGGTCAGGATCGCGAGGATCGAGTGCAGCGGCCGCACCCAGCGCAGCGCGCCGTCGCCCCAGCGCATGGACTTCGGCCACGGGAACCCGCGCACGACCGCCTCGACGGTCTCGACGACGATATCCGACGCGGGCCGGCCCGGACGCGTCGTCACGGCGAAATAAACCTCCGCCTTCTTGTCGGCGCGAATCTCGAGCTCGTCGCGGGTCAGGCCAGTGGATTGCAGGAATCCCTCGATCGCCCGATCCGGCGCGTCGACGCGCGGCCCCTTGCGCTCATTGCGCGCCGGCATCGAGGCGGCGGCGAGCCCCTCGACCGCCAGCGTCAGCCGCCGGGGCGTGACGAATGCCGCCGCGCCGGCATAAGTCAGCCCACGCTCGACCAGCCCGTCGGTGACCAGCCGCTTGAGGTCCGCAGCGGCTCTTGCCTGCATGCGGGCGGGAATTTCCTCGGACAGGAGTTCGAGCAGCAGGTCGGGCATCGCGGGCTCGGATCAGGAGGGACGGCAGGCGCGACGGGCAAACCGGATGCGCCGGGCGAGGTCAAGGGAAAACCGGGCCCGGCGCGCCTGCTTGTTCCTCCGGACGCCGCGCCCCGGTCGGCAAGACCTTAGCTCGGCGCCCGCACGCGCAAGCTGTCCCTGACGCCGCTGGCGAAGGCCTGGACCACGGCCGCGTAGAACTCGGCGCTGGAGGGGCTGGACGACGGCCACGTCGGCGTCGCCCGTAATCAAGGTCTCGCCCTCGATCGCGCTGGCGCTGACGGTCCAGGAGTCGAACACGTCGTCCGAGCCGGGACGCACTAGGCTGACCGCGCCGGACGGCCGCGCCTCGTCGGCGGCGAGGCTGGACTGGAACGCGTTCGCCAGCGCGATCTCGTCGACGTCGACCATGACGATCCAGCCCTCCGGCGCGGTCTGCCCGAGGAACTCGGCGGCGATGGCCGAGGAGGGGTCGCCGTTCAGGTTGCCCCGGTAGCCGGGCGGCCTGCGGGCTGGAGACGGCGGTCAGGTCGGTCTCGACGACCACGTCCGAGACCCGCACGGGCTCGGGCGCATCGACCTGGGCACAGGCCGCGAGCGCGACGGCGACGGCGCCGATCAGCCCGGATGCCCAAGGAATCCTCCGGACGTCGCCGTGGCGACGACGCTCCGAGTGGCCGACGCGGAGCCGACGGCGCAGGCTCCCGGAGCGGGCGGCGCCCCGGCCGCGCGTCGCATTCGCGCCACGGGGCGTCGGCGCGTCGCCCTTGCCGGCTGGCCGCCTCGGCTAGAGAACGGGGAACGGCCGGAACGGGGAGAAGCGGCGATGAAGACGCAGGCGCGGGCGGTGGTGATCGGCGGGGGCGCGGTCGGCTGCGGCATCGCCTACCACCTGGCGAAGGCCGGCTGGGACACGATGCTGCTCGAGCGCGACGAGCTGACCTCCGGCTCGACCTGGCATGCGGCCGGGCTGCTGCCGCTCTTCAACATGAGCTATGCGACCAGCCACATCCACGACCACTCGGTGCGCTTCTACAAGTCGCTCGAGGCCGAGACCGGGCTCGACGTCGGCTTCAAGGTCGTCGGCAACCTGCGGATGGCGCAGACCGCCGCGCGGATGGACGAGTACGAGCTCTATTCCGCGACCGCCGAATCGATCGGCATCCCGCACGAGTTCCTGACGCCGGCCCAGATCGCCGAGCGCTGGCCGCTGGTCCGGACCGAGGACCTGAAGGGCGCATTGTTCCACCCGACCGACGGCTACATCAACCCCGCCGACGTGACGCAGGCGATGGCCAAGGGCGCGCGCCAGTTCGGCGCCGAGATCGTGCGCCGCGCCCAGGTCGACGGCTTGCGCTGGACCGGCTCGGACTGGATCGTCACCGGCCGGATGATGACCGAGCGCGGCGGCAACCTGATCCCAGGCGAGGAGAGCTTCGAAATCCGGGCCGAGCACGTCGTCACCGCCAGCGGCAACCACGCCCAGCGCACCGCCCGGATGCTCGGCCTGAAGCTGCCGGCGATCCCGGTCGAGCACCAGTTCATCGTCACCGAGCCCGACCCGGCGCTGGTCGAGTGGCGCAAGTCGAACCCCGAGCACCCGGTGCTGCGCGACGCCGACGCGAAGTGGTACGTCCGCGAGGAGCGCGGCGGCTGGATCCTCGGCCCCTACGAGAAGAACGCGCCGGCGCGGTTCGAATACGGCGTGCCCGACAGCTTCCGCGCCGACCTGTTCCCGCTCGACCTCGACCGGATCGAGGCGGAATACATGTCGATGATCCACCGGATCCCGTCGTCCGAGACCGCCGGGCTCAAGGACGACTTCAACGGCCCGATCTGCTACACGCCCGATGGCAACCCGCTGGTCGGCCCGGCCCCGGGCCTGCGCAACCTGTGGCTGGCCGAGGGCTTTTCCTTCGGCATCACCGCCGCGGGCGGGACCGGGCACTACCTCGCGCAGATGATGACCGCAGGCGAGGCCGAGATCGACATGGCCTCGCTCGACCCGCGCCGCTTCGGGCCCTGGATGACGACCGAGTACGCGGCGCGGAAGAACGAGGAGTGCTATTCCCACGTCTTCGTCCTGCACCACCCGGACGAGGAGCGCCCGGACTGCCGGCCGCTGCGCACCGCGCCCTGCTACGACCGCATGAAGGCGCGCGGCGCGCAGTTCGGCCAGGTCAACGGGTGGGAGCGGCCGAACTACTTCGCGCCGCACGGGTTCGACGACGCGGCCGCGCGCAGCTTCCGGCGCGGCGGCTGGCACCCTTTCGCGGTCGAGGAGGCGACGGCGATCCGCGAGAACGTCGGCCTGATCGACGCCAGCGCCTTCGCCAAGCACCTGCTGAAGGGGCCGGGCGCGGAGGGCTTCCTGAACTGGTACACCTGCAACCGCCTGCCGAAGCCGGGCCGGGTCTCGCTGACCTACGCGCTGACCGAGGCCGGCACCGTGCGCACCGAATACACGGTCGCCTGCATGGGCCCGGGCGTATACTACCTGGTCTCGGCCGGCGGCTGGGCCGCCTATGACGGCGACGAACTCGCGAAGGCCGTCGAGGCGAGGCTCGGCGATTTCGGCCCGATGTACCTCGCCGACGTCACCACCCAGTTCGGCGTCTTCGCGCTCGCCGGCCCGTCGTCGCGCGACCTGCTGGCGCAGCTGATCCGCGATCCCGAACCCGCGACCGCGCTCGGCAACAAGCGTTTCCCATGGCTCGGCGTGCGCGGCGTCGAGCTCGAGATGTGCCCGACGACGGCGATCCGCGTCGCCTATACCGGCGAGCTCGGCTGGGAGCTGCACCACCCGATCGAGATGCAGAACTACCTGTTCGACCGGCTGATGGCGGCCGGCGAGCCGATGGGCCTGAAACTGGTCGGCGCCCGCGCGCAGAGCTGGCTGCGGCAGGAAAAGAGCTACCGCGCCTTCGGCGCCGAGCTGGGCCGCGACGCGACGCCGCTGGAGGCCGGACTCGACCGCTTCGTCGACGTCTCGAAGGACTTCCGCGGCAAGGCCGCGATGGAGGCGACGGGCTTGCGCGCGCGCTGCGTGACGCTGCTGGTCGACGGCCCGGCCGACGCCGATCCCTGGGGCCGCGAGGCGCTGCATTTCGACGGCAGGGTCGTCGGCCGCCTGACCTCGGGCGGCTGGTCGGTAGCCTTCGGCAAGTCGATCGGCATGGGCTACGTCGCGCCGGAGCACGCGACGCCCGGCGCGCGGCTCGAGGTCCGGATGCAGGGCCGGCTCTGGCCCGCGACGGTGACAGAAGACAGTCCCTACGATCCGGCCAACGCCCGCCTGCGCACGGACGGGTAACGGCGGCGTCCGGACCGCGGCCCGCCCGGCGGCGCTTCGGCCGACGCGGCGCCCTCCCCGCACGGGAACCGTCGCTCCGGCCGTTCGTTCTCCTATCACAGGTGGAGGACATCATCATGGACGTGCATATCCTGATCCTTCTGACGCTATCGGCCGCCGCCACGACGAGCCTGCTGGGCGCGGTCGTGCTGTCCGGACGTCGAACCGCGCCGAGGGCGCCCGGTTGGCGCAACACGGCGCCACGGCGGCACTGACGGGGCAGCAAGACGCGCCAGGGGCAAAGACCTCCGTGGCGCAGCCCCGCGGGATGCAATATGGTTTGCCCTGAACAGGGAGAAACCATGCGCCATTCAATCGCCGCCGGCCTGCTGGCCGTTGCCTTCGCCGCAGGCCCCGCCGCCGCGCAGGGCGTGCTAGACCGCATCCAGGAGACCGGCGAGTTGCGCCTCGGCTACCGCGCCGACGCGCTGCCGATGTCCTTCGTCGACGACGCCGACCTGCCGGCCGGCTATACGGTCGAGGTGTGCGAGGCCGTCGGGGAGGCGCTGCGCACGTCGCTCGGCCTCGACGAGATTGCACTCACATACACGCTGGTCACGCCCGAGGACCGGTTCGAGGCCATCACCGAAGGCCGGATCGACCTGCTCTGCGGCGCGACCACCGTGACGCTCGAGCGCCGGGCCATCGTCGACTTCTCGATTCCCGTTTTCGTCGACGGAGCGGCGGTGCTGGTCAAGAGCGGCGCCGAAGGCGATATCGCCTCGCTGGCCGGCAAGCGGGTCGGGGTCCGCGCCGGCACGACGACCGAGGAGGCGCTTCGCCAAACGCTGTCCGAGGCAGGAATGGAGGCAGAAGTTGTCGAGTTCGATGACCATCAGGCCGGGCGGGAGGCGGTCCGCTCCGGTGATATCGCCGCGTATTTCGGCGACCAGTCGATCCTGATCGGCCTCATCCTGACGAGCGGCGCGCCCGATGAATTCGAGCTTTCGAACGACATGATGACGATCGAGAAACAGGCTCTGGCGATGCCGCGCGGCGACGACGCGTTTCGCCTCGCCGTCGATACCGCGCTCAGCGAACTCTACATCTCCGGCCGGATGCAGGAGATGCTGATCGAGGCGATGCCCGGCGTCGAGCCCGGTCTCGCAATTCGAGCGCTGTTCCTCATCGCGCCGGACATGCCCTGAAGCTGTCCGCGCCGACGGCGCGCAGAACTTCCCGACGGCTCTGGGATGCGCTAGCGTCAGCGCCGACGAGCACCGGGGACGCCTTATGACGCAAGCCCATGACACCCTGCCGAAGACTCCGGCGAACTTCACGCCGCTGTCCCCGATCGGCTTCCTGCGCAAGGCGGCGCTGGCCCATCCGACCCATCCAGCGGTCGTCTACGGCGACATCCGGCGGGATTGGGCCGAGACCGCCGCGCGCTGCCGCCGCCTCGCCTCGGCGCTGCGCGGCGCCGGAGTCGGGCCCGGCGACACGGTCGCGGTGATGGCGACCAACACGCCCGAGCTCTACGAGGCGCATTTCGGCGTGCCGCTGGCCGGCGCGGTGCTGAACGCGATGAACTGGCGGCTCGATCCGGCGACGATCGCCTACGTCCTCGACCACGCCGAGGCGCGCGTGCTGATCGTCGACCGCGAGTTCTCCGCCAACGTCCGCGCGGCCCTCGACCTCGCCGCCTTCCGGCCCCTCGTCATCGACATCGACGACCCGGCCGCGCCCGGCGATCCTATCGGCGAGACCGACTACGAGGCTTTCCTCGGAACGGGCGATCCGGAGTTCCCCTGGGCCGGACCCGCCGACGAATGGGACGCGATCTCGATCAACTACACCTCCGGCACGACCGGCCACCCAAAGGGCGTCGTCTACCACCACCGCGGCGCCTATCTGAACGCGATCGGCAACACGCTGGAATGGGACCTCGGGATGCACCCGGTCTATCTCTGGACGCTGCCGATGTTCCACTGCAACGGCTGGTGCTTCCCCTGGACCATCGCGGCCAAGGCCGGCACCAACGTCTGCCTGCGCAAGGTCACGGCAAAGGCGATCTACGCCGCGATCGCCGACGAGGGCGTCGACCACATGTGCGGCGCGCCGATCGTGCTCGGCTTCATGATCGACGCGAAAGCCGACGAGGTCCGCGCCTTCTCGCACCGGGTCGCGGTGATGACCGCCGCCGCGCCGCCGCCGGCCAGCGTGCTGCAGAAGATGGCCGAGCGCGGCTTCGACGTGACGCACGTCTACGGCCTGACCGAGGTCTACGGCCCCGCCGTCGCCTGCGCCTGGAAGCGCGACTGGAACGCGCTGCCGATGGACGAGCAGGCCCGGCTGAAGTCGCGCCAGGGCCTCGCCTACCTGGTGCAGGAGGACGCGATCGTCGTCGATCCCGACACGATGGAGCCGCTGCCCGCCGACGGCGCGACGATGGGCGAGGTGATGATGCGCGGCAACATCACGATGAAGGGCTACCTGAAGGACGACGCGGCTACCGCGAAGGCCTTCGCCGGCGGCTGGTTCCACACCGGCGACCTCGGCGTCGCGCATCCCGACGGCTACATCGAGCTGAAGGACCGCTCGAAGGACATCATCATCTCCGGCGGCGAGAACATCTCGTCGATCGAGGTCGAGAACGCGCTGATGGCGCATCCGGCGGTCACGCTGGCCGCGGTGGTCGCCCAGCCCGACCCGAAATGGGGCGAGACGCCCTGCGCCTTCGTCGAGACGCGCGCCGGCTCCGCGGTGACCGAGGTCGAGCTGATCGCATGGTGCCGCGAGCGCATCGCGCATTACATGTGCCCGCGCCGCGTGATCTTCGCCGAACTGCCGAAGACTTCGACCGGCAAGATCCAGAAGAACGAGCTGCGCAGCCGCGTGGCCGCGACGCCGACCGGAAGCGCGCGCTGAGACCTGCGCCTCCGGCGGGAGTATTTTCACCAAGAAGAAACCTGTCCGCCCTAAGTTCGGCGGCGCGGTACAGGCGGGAGCGCCGATGACCGCACAAGGAGAAGGAAAAGGCGCTTCGCCCGCAAGGCGGGGCGTCTTTTTCTTCTTGTCGGAAATACTCCCGCCGGAGGCGCCCGAAACCAACCGCCGGGCGGACCGGTCCCGGACTCGGCGCCGGCGCTCAGGCCGGGAACCGGCTGATCGCCTCGGCGAACAGCCGGGCCTCGACATTGCCGCCGGAGGCGACCGCGATCACGTCGCCCGCGGCGAGGTCGTCGCCCCGGAACAGCGCGGCGGCCAGCGCGACCGCGCCGCCCGGCTCGAGTACGATATGCAGGTGCGAGAACGCCAGCGACATCGCCCGCAGCGCCTCCTCGTCGGACACCGCCAGCCCCTCGCCCGCCAGGTCCTGCAGGATCGGGAACGTCATCTCGCCCGGCCGCGGCGTCAGGATCGCGTCGCAGATCGACCCGGTCGGCGCGGCGTTGGTCTCCCAGCCGCCGCTGGCCAGCGACCGCGCCATGTCGTCGAACCCCTCGGGCTCGGCGGTGCGCACCCGGAAATCCGGCGCCTCGGCCGACAGCGCCAGCGCGATGCCGCTCGCGAGCCCGCCGCCGCCGCAGCAGACCAGCACCTCGGCCGCGCGGATCCCCGCCTCGGCGGCGTCCGCCGCGATCTCGAGCCCGGTCGTGCCCTGCCCGGCGATCACCTCCGGATGGTCGTAGGGCGGGATCAGCGTCAGCCCGCGCGCGCCCGCGATCTCGGCGCCGAGCGCCGCCCGGTCCTGCGTCAGCCGGTCATAGAGCACGACCTCGGCGCCCAGCGCGCGCGTGCCCTCGATCTTCACGCCCGGCGCGTCCTGCGGCATCAGGATCACCGCCGGCGCGGCATGCTCGGCCGCGGCCCATGCCACGCCCTGCGCATGGTTGCCCGACGAGAACGCCAGCACGCCGCGCGCCAGCGCCTCCGCGTCCATCGCCGAGACCGCGGCCCAGGCGCCGCGCGCCTTGAACGACCCGGTCACCTGCAGACACTCGGCCTTGACCCAGATCCGCCGCCCGGCCCGCGCGTCGAGCGCCGCCGAGGACAGCAGCGGCGTGCGCCGCAACCGGCCCCGTCCCCGGGCCGCCGCCGCGCGAATTCGATAGATGTCCGTCATGCGCCGACGCTCTCCAGCCAGGCGGAGATCGCTGCGACGATCTCGGGCTCGTCGAGGAACGGCACGTGCCCGCGATCCTGCGCCTCGACGAACGCCATGTCCGGCCGCCGCCGCCGCATCTCCGCCGCGGTCTCCGGCGACAGGATATCCGAATTCGCACCGCGGATCAGCAGCAGCGGCAAGCCCGCGAGCAGGTCGAACAGCGGCCACAGGTCCACCGCCGTCGACGTCGCCGCCTGCTCGATCACCGCGTCCCGCAGCTTCGCGTCGTAGCGCAGCGCCAGCCCGCCCTCGCCCTCGCGCCAGACCTTGGCGAGATAGTCGCGCCACGCCGCGGCGCCGACGCCCGGAAAGCTCTCCGCCATCGCCCGCGCCTGCGCCGCTGCCGCCGCGTCCAGGTCCGCGTAGGGCGGCGTCAGCCCCAGATAGGTCAGGATCCGGGCGATCCCGTCCTGCGCCACCACCGGCCCGATGTCGTTCAGGATGACGCCCGCCAGCCGGTCGCGCGCGATGCCCGCCATCGTCATCGCGATCATCCCGCCGCGCGACGTGCCGAGTACATGCGTCTGCGCGATCCCGAGATGATCGAGCAGTTCGATCGCGTCCTGCGTCTCGCGCAGGATGTTGTAGTTCAAATAGGTCGGGTCGTGCTGCGAGGCGCCGCGCCCGCGCAGGTCGAGCCGGATCACCCGCACGCGCCCGGCGAACCGCTGCACGACAGGATCGAAGTCCTCGCTGTTGCGCGTGAGGCCCGGCAGGCAGAGCAGCGCCGGCCCCTCCCCCTCGTCCCAGTAGGCGAGCCCGATCCCGTCGGAAGCCGTGAACCGCCGCCGTGTCGGATCGGCCGCGATTTGCGGGACCGGCGTCAGGTCCGCGACCACATGCGCCGGACGCCACGGCAGCCGGTCCACAGGCGCGCCGTCGCGGTTCGCCCAGATCGTCTCGAAGCCGTAGCCGGCGGCGCAGGCCGCGTCCCAGCCGTTCGAGGACACGAAGACGACCGCGCCCGGCGCGACGCCGAACTCCTTGCCCACGAGGTCATAGACCGCCGCCGCCGGCTTGTAGACGCCGACCGCCTCGACCGACAGCAGCGCGTCGAACACGCCCTCGAGCCCCGCAGCCGTCACCGCCGCCTCCAGCATCGCGGGCGAGCCGTTCGACAGGATCGCCAGCGGATGCCCGGCCGCGCGCAGCGCCGCCAGCATCGCGGGAACCTCGGGATAGGCGTCGAGCTCGCGGTAGAGCGCCATCAGCCGCGCGCGCAGCGCCGGCTCCGCGCCGAGCCCCGCCGCCTCCAGCGCCCAGTCGAGCGCATCGCCGGTGACCGTCTCGAAATCCGCGTGCTTGCCAGCCACGGCCCGCAGCCACGTGTATTGCAGCTGCTTCGCGCGCCAGTCCCGCGCCAGCGCCGGCCAGGCCTCGGCCAGCGCCCCGGCCCCGGGCTCGGCCGCGGCGCGGCGCGCCGGCGCGGCCACGTCGAACAGCGTTCCGTAGGCGTCGAAAACGACCGGCCGCATCTTCGGATCCAAATGCCTCACTCCGTATCTCCGGACGCCTTGACGTCCGCTGCGCAAGGCTCACCTTTGCACCGGCGCGCCGTCAATCCTCAAGTCCCCGGCGCTCGTTCGTGATGTGACGGGAGCCGCGATGAACGCCGACGCCGCCAATCCGGTTCTCGACCTGCTGCGCCCCCGTCCGGCGGGCGGCAGGATCGTGACCTTCAAGCGGGGCGTCGATCTCGGCGCCGAGATGGAGACGATGCGCCGCCAGGTCGGCGCCGACGCCTACGTTCTCTCCGCGCTCGAGGAGAACGTCTGCGAGGCGGCGCCGCACCACAGCGCCATCATGTTCGAGAATACCGGCATCGCCTTCATTCCCGACCGGGGCGACCCGGAAGAGGTGCTTGCCTTTGCCGAGCGCCTGTCGGGCGACGACAACGTCGCGGAGGTGCGCCCCGAATTCTATCTTCACGCGCTCGACGCGTTCTCCGACACCGCCGACAGCACCTGGGGCGTGGAGGCCGTCGGGGCCCGCGGCAGCAGCTTCGACGGCGCCGGCGTCTCCCTCGCGGTCCTCGACACCGGCATCGACCTCCAGCACCCGGATTTCGAGGGCCGGCGGATCGTCGTCGAAAGCCTCGTCGCCGGCGAGACCGCCGACGACGTCCAGGGCCATGGCACCCATTGCGCCGGAACGGCGGCCGGCGGTCGCGCGAACGGAGGCGCGGGGATGCGCTACGGCATCGCTTCGGGATGCGACCTGCATGTCGCGAAGGTGCTCAACAACCTCGGATCCGGGCGCGAGAGCGAGATCATCGACGGGATGCTTTGGGCGATCCGGACCGGTTGCGCGGTCGTGTCGATGTCGCTCGGGCGCGCGGTCCGTCCCGGCGAGCCGCACGAAGCGGACTACGAACGCCTCGGCGACCTGGCGCTGGCGAGCGGGACCCTGCTGCTCGCGGCCGCCGGCAACGACAGCAGCCGCAGGTTCGGGCACGTCGCCCCGGTAGGATCGCCGGCGAACGCGCCATCGATAATGGCCGTCGCGGCGCTCGACCAGGCGCTGGACGTCGCCGAGTTCTCGAACGGCGGCGTCAACGAGGGCGGCCTCGTCGATCTCGCGGCGCCGGGCGTCGGCGTGCTCTCGTCGGTGCCGATGCCCCAGCGCTACGCGGCGCTGCGCGGAACCTCGATGGCCTGCCCGCACGCGGCCGGCGTCGCCGCGCTCTGGGCGCAGTCCGATCCGGCCTTGCGCGGCAGGGCGCTCTGGACCCGGCTCGTCGAGAGCGCGCGCAGGCTCGAACTTCCCGCCCGCGACGTCGGCGCGGGACTGGTTCAGGCGCCAGCAGCAGCCCCAGCCTTGACGTCCTGACGCCGAATGCCGATATCTGGATCTGTAAGGCCGGTCTCGCGGAGGTCACGCCATGTCGATGGTGCACGTCAAGGTCGTCGTGGACAACGCGCACATGCACAATCAGGAAATGGTCCGGCAGGGCGTGTCCGCGGCCGGCATGGTCGTCGATCGAACGATCCCCGAGATCGGCACCATGTTCGGCTCGGCCGACGAGAGTATGATCGAGATCCTGCAGCGTGTCGAAGGCGTCCTGCGGGCCCAGCCCGAAGGCGGCTGTCAGCTTCCTCCTCTCGACCCTAACGTGCCGCAATAGATCGCGACGGGCTGCTACAGGTTCTCCGGCTGCGCCATCCCCAGCAGGTGGAACCCGCCATCGACGAAGATCACCTCGCCGGTCGTGCATGCGCCCAGATCCGACAGCAGGTAGACCGCCGTGCCGCCGACCGCGTCGAGCGTGCCGTTGGTCCGGAGCGGCGCGTTGCGCTCGGACACGCGGTAGACGTTGCGCGCGCCCGCGATCGCGGCGCCGGCCAGCGTGCGCATCGGCCCCGCGCTGATCGCGTTGACCCGGATCCCGTCCGGCCCGAGGTCGTTCGCCAGATACCGCACCGAGCTTTCCAGCGCGGCCTTCGCGACGCCCATCACGTTGTAGTTCGGCGTCACGCGCTTCGCGCCGAGATAGGTCAGCGTGACGATCGAGCCGCCCCGCTCCATCAGCGGCGCCGCGCGGCGCGTCAGGTCGACGAGACTGTAGCACGAGATGTCGAGCGAGCGCAGGAAGTTGGCCCGGCTCGTCTCGAGAAAGCGCCCGTCCAGCTCCTTCTTGTCCGAATAGGCGATCGCGTGGACCATGAAGTCCAGCCGTCCCCACTCCGACTCGATCCGGTCGAACACGGCGTCGAGCGACGCCGGATCCTCGACGTCGGCCTGCAGCACCAGCGGCGAGCCCAGGCTCTCGGCCAGCGGGATCACCCGGCGCCCGAAGCCCTCGCCCTGGTAGGTGAACGCCATCTCCGCGCCCTGCGCCGCCAGCGCCCGCGCGATGCCCCAGGCGATCGAGTGATCGTTGGCGACGCCGAGGACCAGCCCGCGCCGGCCGGCCATCAGCCCTGCTTCACCCATGATAGCGGCTCAGCGCCAGGGTCGCGTTGGTGCCGCCGAAACCGAACGAGTTCGAGATGACCGTGTCGAGCCCCGCGTCGTCGATCCGCTCGAACGCGATCTCGCCCGGGCGCAGCGCCGGATCGGGCTCGGTCACGTTGGCCGAGGCGGCGACGAAGTCGTCGCGCAGCATGATCAGGCTGTAGATCGCCTCCTGCACGCCGGTCGCCCCGAGGCTGTGCCCGGTCAGGCTCTTGGTCGAGCTGATCTTCGGCATCGTCTCCTCGCCGAAGACCCGCCGGATCGCCTCCACCTCCGAGATGTCGCCGACGGGCGTCGAGGTGCCGTGGCTGTTCACATACCCCACCTTGCGGTTGCCGATCGTCGAGATCGCGAGCCGCATCGCGCGCTCGCCGCCCTCGCCCGACGGCGCCACCATGTCGTAGCCGTCCGAGGTCGCGCCATAGCCGGTAACCTCGCCATAGATCTTCGCGCCGCGCGCCAGCGCGTGCTCCAACTCCTCGAGCACGACGACCCCGCCGCCGCCGGCGATGACGAAGCCGTCGCGGGTCGCGTCATAGGGGCGGCTCGCGGTCTGCGGCGTGTCGTTGTACTTCGAGCTCATCGCGCCCATCGCGTCGAACAGGCAGGACAGCGTCCAGTCCAGCTCCTCGCCGCCGCCGGCGAAGACGATGTCCTGCTTGCCCCACTGGATCTGCTCGACGCCGTTGCCGATGCAATGCGCGCTGGTCGAGCAGGCCGAGGTGATCGAGTAGTTGACGCCCTTGATCCTGAACGGCGTCGCGAGGCAGTCGCGGAATTGGTCGAGGACATGCCGCGCGTCACCATGAACGGCCCCATCCGCTTCGGGCTGCCCTTCTCGATGACGATGCGGTGCGCCTCGAACAGGTTGCGCGTGCTCGGCCCGCCCGATCCCATGATCAGCCCGGTGCGCTCGTTCGACACGTCGCCCGGCTCCAGGCCCGCATCGGCGATCGCCTGCTCCATCGCGATGTAGTTGAACGCCGCGCCGTCGCCCATGAAGCGCATCTGGCGCTTGTCGACGTGCTCGGACGGATCGAGGTCCGGCTTGCCATGGATCTGGCTGCGGAACCCGTGCTCGGCATAATCCGGCGCGAAGGAGATGCCGGACCGGCTCTCCTTCAGCGATTTCGTCACCGCCTCGACGTCGTTTCCGATCGACGAGACGATCCCCATTCCGGTGATCACGACGCGGCGCATCGGCGCCTCCCTATTCCTGGAACAGGCCGACCTTCATGTCGGCGGCGGTGTAGATCAGTTCTCCGTCCGCGCGCATCTCGCCGTTGGCGACCCCGAGCTTCAGCTTGCGGTCGATGACGCGCGTGAAGTTCACCCGATACTCGACGAGCCTGATCTTCGGCGTCACCATTCCGGTGAACTTGACCTCGCCGACGCCCAGCGCGCGGCCCCGGCCCTTCATGCCGCGCCAGCCGAGATTGAACCCGGTCAGCTGCCACAGCGCGTCGAGCCCGAGACACCCCGGCATCACCGGATCGCCGATGAAATGACATTCGAAGAACCACAGGTCCGGCCGGATGTCGAACTCGGCGACGACATGGCCCTTGCCCTCCGCGCCGCCGTCCTCCGAGATCTCGGTGACGCGGTCGGCCATCAGCATCGGCGGCATCGGCAGCTGCGGGTTGCCGAGCCCGAACATCTCGCCGCGCGCGCAGGCAAGCAGCCCCTCGTAGTCGATGCTCGTCGGCCTTTCGGTCATGCAGCCTTTCCTCCGCCGGCCCCTCCGGCGTCTGGGCCCCGCCTCTATCATCGCAGCCGCCGGGCGTGCAAGAGCATCGGCCGCCGGGCCGTCGGCGCCGGATTGCGCAATGAGATTGGATTTTCCCAGCGCCTGAGGTAAGACTGGCGCGCAATGAAGGGCGAGAAGATGCATCAAGATGTCACCGAGGGTCGCGCGCGCGCCGTCGCCTGGCTGACTATGGCCGACCTGCGGCCGACCCGCCAGCGCCTCGCATTGGCCGAACTGCTGGTCGGCGACGGCCGCGACCGGCACGTCACCGCCGAAAGCCTGTTCGAAGCCGCCGCCGCGGGCGGCTCGGCGGTGTCGCTCGCGACCGTCTACAACACGCTGCGCGCGTTCTGCAGCGCCGGCCTGATGAACGAGGTCACGGTGGACGGGTCGCGCTCGTACTTCGACACCCGCATCGACGACCATCCGCACTACTACTGGGAAGATGACGGCCGCCTGACCGACGCGCCCAACGACGCCGCCCGCCTGGCCGGCGCGCCGCTTGCGCCCGAGGGCGCCGAGATCGCTCGCGTCGACGTCGTGATCCGCCTGCGCCGCAAGGCCTGATCGGACCGGGGCGGGTATCCGCGGCGACGCCTGACTTGAGCCGGCGCCAAGGCGCTGGCAAGACAGGCTGATATCGGACGAACCAGCCGGACGCGATATCTCAGGTCGTTCTGCCGAAAGCCGGGCATTGGCGGCGAACCGCCTACCGACCGCCTCGCGCTTGCGAGAGGCTCTGCCGTCCGTTAACCCTTGTCCGTAACTTTCTCGGATTTTGGTTAAATTACATGGCCTTGCTCGGTCACGTCGCCCCCGGGCGAGACAACAATCTGAATCTCATCAGGATGGTCGCTGCTACGGCAGTGCTCGTATCCCACGCATGGCCCCTTACGCTCGGCAAAGGGGTTGCGGAGCCTGGCATCGCCGGACACTCGCTCGGACGGATCGCGGTCTTCGTCTTCTTCATTATCTCGGGTTTCCTGATCACGGCGAGCTTCGAGCGCACCGACTCCCTGTTCCGCTTCTTCTCGGCCCGCTTTCTGCGGCTGATGCCGGGGCTCGTGGTATCCTTGGTCTTCGTAGCCCTCGCCATCGGTCCGCTAGTGACGAATCTGTCGCTGCACGATTATCTCGTCGATCCCGGCACGTGGACGTACGTATCAAGCGGAACGTTGCTCTACGCGCCGCAGTTCAAGTTGCCCGGGGTCTTCGTCGATAATCCGGTTCAAGGCCTGAACGGCTCGATCTGGACCCTGAACTACGAAGTGATGTGCTACGGAATGGTGTTCCTGCTGGGCGTGGCAGGGATGCTCGGGCGGATCAGGCTCGGGCTCTTCGCCGGCGGTTACCTGGCGTTCTGCGTGGCTGTTGCGACATCCGGGCTCGAACTGCCGTACAAGATCGACCGCCTTGTGTACCTGTCGGTTCCGTTCGTGGTCGGAATGGCGGCCTGGGCATGGCGCGACAGGATACCGCTTTCGCTCCCCTTCGTGGCGGCTTCGCTCGTTGCGGCAGCGTTGCTGCAGGCCACGGCGTTCGCCTACCTCTCGTTCATCCTCGCCCTTGCCTACGTCTCCTTCTGGCTCGCGTTTGTTCCGGACGGCTGGATCCGCCGGTACAACAGGCTCGGAGACTACTCGTACGGCATGTACATCTACGCTTACGCGATGCAGGGCTTGATCGTCTTTCTCGTCGGCGGGACATCGATCGCCCTGCACGTCACGATGGCCTTTCCCGTCACGTTGATCCTGGCCGTCCTTTCCTGGCGCTACGTGGAAGCCCCGTCGCTCGCGCTTCTGAAGCAACTGCCTGCCTCCATCGGCATGAGAGGCATTTCGCCGATCCGCAAGGTCGCTGCCCCGCTGGCGGACCTCGACAAGCCGTAACCCGGCGTGACGCCCGAAGTCGCGCTATTCCAAGGCTTCATCCGGATCGACGCCCCACAGCGCGGCCCGCGGCGCCCAGCCCACGACGCCATCCGCGTCGATCTCGCACCATTCCGCCACGCAGGCCTCCAGCCGCCCGACGACGCCCGGCTCGGCGAAGGCGCGGATCTGCGCAGCCGCGTCGGCCTTGGCGCGCAGCGCGACCGGCGCCTCGCCCTGGACCAGCCCGGTGCGCGTCCCGCTCAGCAGCGTGTGGTGCACCCAGCCGCCCGCGCCCTCGCTGTCACGCACGCGCCGCCAGTTGCCGTACTCGGCCGTCACCTCGACCGGCAGACCGCGGCGCACGAAGGTCCAGTCCACCCGGTCGCTGACGCTCGGCCCGCGCCGCGCATTCGCCTCGTTCGCCCGGATCGACACGTAGCGCGGCAGCGGAAGGTTCGTGACCGGCCCGCGCCCCGCCGCGCCCGGATCCGCGGCCGGCGCCGGCCCCGGAGCAGCCAGAAAAATCGCCAGCGCCAGCGCGCCGGCGCACCGAACTCCTGCGGCGAGACCTGCCATCGGGACCGTCCTGCTCAACTGCCTCGGACGCCGGGAAGTGTCTGGCAATGGCCGACCTTCCCGTGCAATTATATTTCAACCATAGCCAAGAGACGTCCCCAGAGGAACAGGAATCCGCATGCCCGCCGCGCCCCGGTTGAATGTCGTCGTGACCCGCCGCCTGCCCGAAGCGGTCGAGGCGCGCATGTCGGAGCTGTTCGACGTGACGCTGAACCGCGAGGACGCAGCCTTCCCGCCGGACCGCCTCGCCGCAGCGCTGGCCGAGGCCGACGTGCTGGTGCCGACGATCACCGACCGCATCGACTCGCGCCTGCTCGCCCAGGCCGGGCCGCGGATGAAGCTGATCGCGAACTACGGCGCCGGCTTCGACCACATCGACGTCGCGACAGCGCTTCGCCGCGGCGTCATGGTCACGAACACGCCCGGCGTGCTGGCCGACGACACCGCCGACATGGCGATGGCGCTGATCCTCGCCGTTCCGCGCCGCCTCGCCGAAGGCGCGCAGATGATGCAGCGCGGCGAATGGCAGGGCTGGAGCCCGACCGCGCTGCTCGGGCACCGGATCGCCGGCAAGCGGCTCGGCATCCTCGGCCTCGGCAGCGCCGGCCGGGCCGTGGCCGCCCGCGCCGCCGCCTTCGGGCTCGACATCAACTACCACGCGCGCCGCCGCGTCCATCCCGACATCGAGGCCGGCCTCGGCGCGACCTGGTGGGAGAGCCTCGACCAGATGCTGTCGCGCATCGACATCCTGTCGATCCATGTCCCGCACACGCCGGCGACGTTCCACCTCCTGAACGCGCGCCGCCTGAAGCTGATGAAGCCGACCGCCTACATCGTCAACACCGCCCGCGGCGAGGTCATCGACGAGAACGCGATGACCCGGATGCTGCGCGCGGGCGAGCTGGCCGGCGCCGGGCTCGACGTCTTCGAGCACGGCCACGACATCAACCCGCGCCTGCGCGACCTGCCGAACGTGCTCCTGCTGCCGCACATGGGCTCGGCGACGATCGAGGGCCGGCTCGAGATGGGCGAGAAGGTCATCATCAACATCAAGACCTTCGCCGACGGCCACCGCCCCCCCGACCAGGTCGTGCCGGCGATGCTCTGAGCCGCACGCTCCAGTTGAAAGACCCGCACAGTCCGGACGTTCTGCGCCGATCGTCCGAGCAGACGGCCCCTTGAGACGACAATCCCAAACATTCGTTTGAGGATCATCGCAATTTCTGATAGTATCTGCGCAGGCCGACCGTGTTTTACGGCCAACCCGGGCGAATTTCCGCCCCGCCAGTAATTTTTGACGAGCCCGGCGCAATACCGTCGCACCGCCTTTCCCAAAGATACTTCAATTCAGATCTCAGGATGGCACCATGACCGAACTCACCACCATCAAGGGTGGTCTCGCAGTCGCGGACAGCGACACGCGCGAGATCGCCACGCCCCAGCACGGCCACTCGGTTCGCGAGATGTCCCGCCAGGCGCTGACCGCGCTCGACGGCCATGGCGACCCGGGCAAGTTCGGCCGCATGTTCCCGCAGCTCGACCCGCTCGCGGTCGGCGACGACGCGCTGTTCGCGCTCGCCGAGGCGATGAAGGACGACCCCGGCGACGACGACGCAGGCGACAACCCGAACATCCCGGCCGGCTTCACCTATCTCGGCCAGTTCATCGACCACGACATCACGCTCGACACGACGCCGCTCGCGATGCAGGCGACCGACCCGCTGGCGGTGATGAACTTCCGCACGCCGTCGCTCGACCTCGACTCCGTCTACGGGCAGGGGCCGGGCGTGGCGCCGCATCTCTACCAGCGCGACCCGGCGAACGGCTTCAAGGTCACGCCGAAGCTCCTGATCGGCGCTGCCGCCGCGTCGCCCGACTTCGCCGGCGGAACCGTGGCGGCGGGTCCGCACGACCTGCCGCGCAACAGCATCGGCCGCGCGCTGATCGGCGACGAGCGCAACGACGAGAACCTCGCGGTCGCGCAGACCCATCTCGCGATGCTCAAGTTCCACAACGCGGTCGTCGACATGCTGGTGGCGGACGGCGCCGACCTGCACTCGGCCGACATGTTCGTCAAGGCGCGGCGCATCGTCACCTGGCACTACCAGTGGATCGCGCTCTACGACTGGGTCGAGCGCCTGACCGAGCCGGGGCTGGTCGACCGCATCCGTCATGACGGGCGCAAGTACTACCGATTCAAGTCGCGCCCCTACATGCCGGTCGAGTTCTCGGCCGCCGCCTACCGCCTTGGGCACTCGATGGTGCGCGAGGTCTACGGCTTCAACCGGGTCTTCCCGACCGGGGCGGCCACGCTCGGCCTGCTCTTCAACTTCACCGGCAAGTCCGGCAACATCGTCGGCGACCTCGCGCCCGACGGCGCGACGCCGCCGGGACCGATCGCCGACCTGCCGTCGAACTGGGCGATCGACTGGAACCGGTTCTACGACTTCCCCGCGGGCGCGGCCGACCGCAACCTGACGCGCCGGCTCGACCCGCGCATCGTGCCGGCGCTGCACACGCTGCCCGGCGAGGGCGGCCGCACCGCGAACCTCGCGTTCCGCAACCTCAAGCGCGGCGTCCAGCTCGGCCTGCCGAGCGGCCAGGACGTCGCGCGCCACATGGGCGTTCCGGTGCTGAGCATCGCGGACCTCTCGACCGGTCCGGACGGCGCGGCCGCGGCGGCGCATGGCCTCAACGTCTACACGCCACTCTGGTACTACATCCTGAAGGAGGCCGAGGTCGTCCATGGCGGCGAACGGCTCGGCCCGGTCGGATCGACGATCATCGCCGAGACTTTCCTCGGCCTGGTCCACGGCGACCATGACAGCTTCCTGTGGCAGGAGGCGAACTGGAAGCCGACCTTGCCCGGCGCGACGCCCGGCAAGTTCACGATGGTCGATCTCCTCAACTTCGTCGGCGACCTGAACCCGGTCGGCTGACGCCGCGCCGCCGCGGGCGCCAACCCGCGGCGGCGATCCTTTCCGAGCAACCCGAACGGAGCCGGGGCGGACAGGTCCCGGCTCGGGAGGACACGACATGCCCGAGGAAACCCCGTATGCGACCCCGCACTGGACCCTCGAATCCCTCTCCGACCACGCGGCCCTGATCCTGCATGACGCAGGCACGGTCTACGCGATCGGCGCGAGCCCGCAAGCCTTCACTCTGAAGGCGCTGCAGGACAGCCGGATCGCCGAAGACGCCTCGGTCAGCCATGCGCGCTATGGCCGAGGCCTCGTAGTCGCCGTGACGGCCGGCGACGAGACCACGCGCCTCGAGGCGGATTTCGACGGCGGCAGCGTCGCGGTCCGCTACTTCCGCGACAACGACCTGCTGCTCGACGAACGCGCCTCGATCCTGACCGGCTACAGCGCGCCTGCCCGCAAGATCGCCGTCGACCGCCGGGTCTATGACCGGACGCCGCGCCTGCGCGCGCTGATCGAGAAGCTGCGGGGCGACTTCTTCTTCCGCGAGCAGGTCCTGCGCGGGATCGGCGGTCTCGCCAATCCGTCCGGCGCCGGGCCGATCGATTATTGCGACTGGGTCTGCAAGCAGTGCTGGCACGGCATGTACCTGCCGCATTCCTGCATCGCCTGCATCTTCTGCAACGGCTTCCAGATCGAACAGGGAGGGATCGACTGACGCTCAGCGCTCGTTCGCGCCCTTGCCTGCCAGAATCTTCGGGCGAAACTTCGCGATCCTTGCGATCCGGGTCTCGGGCCGGGCCGACGAGGCGAGGCCCACTACGTAGCTGTTGCGACGGCCTGTCGTCAGGCGGCGGAACGCCTCTGCAAGCTCCGGGTCGCCGTCCATCGCGTCCTGCAGCTCGTCCGGAATCTCCCGCTCGGCCGTCTCCTTCGGCGGCCGAGCGCCCGCCTCCGCGTGATCCATCGCCGCGCGCAGACAGGCGCGGATCACCGGCTCCAGCTCAGAGACCCGCGCCTCGTCCGTGAAGCGGATCGCGTCCGGATGGCGGGTGTTCGGCCCCTGCCGCTCCAGCACGCCCTGCGGGTCGCCCAGCAGCGCCGCGTCGAAGAAGGTCATCCGGAAGTCGCCGCGAAAGGCGCCGAGGATCGCGACGTTGCGCCCCGCATGCATGTAGCACGGATGGCCCCACTTCGCCGTCTCGACCAGCCCGGCCTCCCGGCAGATGCGGCGCAGCGCGTCGAGCCCCCGGCTCCAGCGCCGCGCCGAGCAGTCCGGCGTCGCGAAGCGGTCGCACCGCCCGCAGCCCCTGGCGAAGAAGTGCTCGACATCGGAGATCATGGCGTCCTGCGACGTTCTGGATTCTCGTTTCGATTCAATCCGATAAGCACGGTCGCATCGTGCGACCGCCTCTCAGGCCCCGCCCAGCCTCGCCAGCCGGGCCGCCCGCAGCCGGGCGAAATCGTCGCCGGCATGATAGCTCGACCGGGTCAGCGGCGTCGCCGAGACCATCAGGAACCCCTTGCCGAACGCCGCCTTCTCGTAGGACGCAAACTCCTCGGGCGTCACGAACCGGTTGACCGCATGGTGCCGCGGCGTCGGCTGCAGGTACTGCCCGATCGTCAGGAAATCCACGTCCGCCGCCCGCATGTCGTCCATGACCTGGCCCACCGCCTGCCGGTCCTCGCCGAGCCCGACCATGATGCCCGACTTCGTGAACATCGTCGGGTCCATCTCCTTGACCCGCTGCAGCAGCCGCAGGCTGTGGAAGTACCGCGCCCCCGGCCGCACCTCGGGATAGAGCCCCGGCACCGTCTCCAGGTTGTGGTTGAACACGTCCGGCTTCGCCGCGACCACCGCCTCCACCGCCTCCGGCCCGCAGCGCAGGAAGTCCGGCGTCAGCACCTCGATCGTCGTCGCCGGGTTCTTGCGCCGCACCGCCCGGATCGTCTGCGCGATATGCTCGGCGCCGCCGTCGCCCAGGTCGTCGCGGTCGACGCTGGTGATGACCACGTGGTTCAGCCCCAGCTTCTCGACCGCCACCGCGACCCGTCCCGGCTCGAACGCGTCGAGGGCATCCGGCCGCCCGGTCGCGACGTTGCAGAACGTGCAGCCGCGGGTGCAGATCTCGCCCATGATCATCATGGTCGCGTGGCCCTGGCTCCAGCACTCGCCGACGTTGGGGCAGCCCGCCTCCTCGCAGACCGTGACCAGGCGGTTCTCGCGCATGATGTCGCGGGTCTTGCGGTAGCCCTCCGACGTCGGCGCCTTGACCCGGATCCAGTCGGGCTTGCGCAGCAACGGCGTCTCGGACCGGTGCGCCTTTTCCGGGTGGCGTTCGGCCCGGTCCTTGATGTCGCGGTGCTTGATCTCGCGCGTGGTCATGACGCCCCTCGCCTGTCGCTGATCTTTTCCAGATAGTCGCGCGAGGCGGCTTTGTCAGCCTGCATCTCGCAAACCGCCCTTGTCACGGCGGGGCCGGCGCCCGACATGCCACCGGACCCTTCGCCAGCCCGGGAGCAACAGCCGCATGTCCCTGACGCCAGTCCTCGCCATCCTCGCCGGCCTCGTCGTCCTGATCTGGAGCGCCGACCGCTTCGTCCTGGGCGCCGCCTCGCTGGCCCGGCGCTACGGGATGCCGCCGCTGCTGGTCGGCATGCTGGTGATCGGGTTCGGCACCTCGGCGCCCGAGATGATCGTCTCGGCGCTCGCCGCGTTCGACGGCGCGCCGGGCATCGCGCTCGGCAACGCCTATGGCTCGAACATCGTCAACATCGCGCTGATCCTGGGGCTGACCGCGCTGATCAGCCCGGTCCGCGTGCAGAGCAGCGTGATCCGCCGCGAACTTCCCGCGCTCGTCGCCGTGACCGCGCTGACGATCTGGCTGCTGTGGGACCTGACGCTGTCGCGCCTCGATGCGATCATCCTGCTCGCGGTCTTCGCCTTCCTGATCGGCTGGTCGATCCGCGAGGCGCGGCGCAACCCGGCCGAGGCCGCTGACGTCGCGGTCGACTTCGACCCGATGCCGCGCAACGTGGCGCTGGGCTGGACGATCGCCGGGCTCGTGCTGCTCATCGTCAGTTCGCGCGCGCTGGTCTGGGGCGCGGTGGAGCTCGCCACCACCTTCGGGGTCAGCGACCTGGTGATCGGCCTGACCATCGTCGCCATCGGAACATCGCTGCCGGAGCTTGCATCATCGCTGGCGGCGATCCGGCGCAAGGAGCACGATATTGCGCTCGGCAACGTCGTCGGCTCGAACCTGTTCAACACGCTCGCCGTCGTCGGCATCGCCGGGGCGATCGCACCCTTCCAGGCGCCGCCCGAGATCCTGAGCCGCGACCTGCCGACGGTTGCGCTGCTGACGCTGGCGCTCGTCGCGATCTGTTACGGGTTCGGCCGGCAGGGCCGGATCAACCGGATCGAGGGCGCGCTGCTGCTTGCCGCCTTCGTCGTTTATTCCGGCTACCTGTTCACCACGATCGATGCGACGGGGCTTCAGGCCACCGCGGCGACGGCCGGCTGATCGAGCACCGCGCGGCCCGCCTGGCGCAGCAGCGCCCCGAGTTCGTCGAACCAGCCGCTGTCCGCGTCGGCGCGCCGCCGGAGCAGGCCGATCGTGCGCCGGGGCTCCGGCGGCGCGAAGCGCATCAGCGCCAGGCCCGGCGCCGCCGCGGTCTCGGAGCGCACCGCGATCTCCGGCAGCAGCGTCAGCCCGAAGCCCTCCTCGACCAGCCGGCACAGCGTGGCGAGGCTCGACGCGCGCATGTCGACCCGCGTGGCGTCGCGCGCCAGCCCGCAGACGGCCAGCGCCTGATCCGCGAGGCAGTGCCCGTCGTCCAGCAGCAGCAGCCGGCTCGGCGACATCGCCTCGGGCCGGGGACGCGCCTCGCCCAGCGCGGCCAGCGTCGCCGCCGATCCCGCGAGCAGGAACCGGTCCTCGAACAGCGGCGTCGCGACCAGGTCCGGCGTCGGCAGCGGCAGCGCCGCCACCACCGCGTCGAGCTCGCCCTGCGCAAGCTCCGCGACCAGCACATGCGTCCGCGCCTCGCGCACGCCGAGATCGAGCCCGATGTTGCGCTCGCGCATCATCGGCAACGCGACCGGCAGCAGATAAGGCGCGACCGTCGGGATAACGCCGATCCGGAGCCGCCCGCCCAGCCCGCGCTCGCGGCGCACCGCCTCCTGCAGCGCCCGGACCTCGTCGGCGATGCGCCGCGCCCGCTGCAGCACCTCGCGCCCGGCCGGCGTCAGCGCTGCCCGCCGCGCGCGCCGATCGACCAGCGCCACGCCCAGCCGCTCCTCCAGCGCGCGGATCTGCAGGGACAGCGCCGGTTGGCTGACGCTGACCGCCGCGGCCGCGCGCCCAAAATGCTGCTCGTCCGCGAGGGATATCAGGAACTTGAGCTGTCGCAATGTGATGTCCATAGGCTCATCTTATCATCTCGGTAAGCAAATTCAATTTCCCCTTATCGAATTGCTCTGCTAGATAAGAACCGTTCCAAAAACGTCCCGGCGGACGCCAGCATTCTCGATCGGAGCCAGACATGGACGACGCACTCGACGTCAACGACACTTCAGCCAGATGCCCGGTGGCGCACGGGGCGAGCATCGCCTCCAGCATCTCGATGCGCTCGAACCGCGACTGGTGGCCAAACCAGCTCAACCTTCGGATCCTGCACCAGAATTCGGCGCTCTCGAACCCGATGGGCCCGGTCTTCGACTACGCCGAGGCGTTCGGCAAGCTTGACCTGCAGGCGCTGAAGGCCGACCTGACCGCGCTGATGACCGACAGCCAGGACTGGTGGCCGGCCGACTACGGCAGCTATGCCGGCCTCTTCATCCGCATGGCCTGGCACTCGGCCGGCACCTACCGCACCGGCGACGGCCGCGGCGGCGCGGGCGGCGGACAGCAGCGGTTCGCGCCGCTGAACTCCTGGCCCGACAACGCGAACCTCGACAAGGCGCGCCGGCTGCTCTGGCCGGTCAAGCGCAAGTACGGCGACGCGATCTCCTGGGCCGACCTCTTCGTGCTGGCCGGCAACGTCGCGCTGGAATCCTCCGGCTTCAAGACCTTCGGCTTCGCCGGCGGCCGCGTCGACACCTGGGAGCCCGAGGAGGACGTCTACTGGGGCGGCGAGAGCGAATGGCTCGCGCCGAGCGACAACCCCCAGAGCCGCTATTCCGGCGACCGGGATCTCGATGACCCGCTGGCCGCGGTGCAGATGGGCCTGATCTACGTCAATCCCGAAGGCCCCGACGGCAACCCCGATCCGCTGGCCTCGGCGCGCGACATCCGCACGACCTTCGCCCGGATGGCGATGAACGACTACGAGACCGTCGCGCTGATCGCCGGCGGCCACACGCTCGGCAAGACCCACGGCGCCGGCGACGCGGCCCTGGTCGGCCCCGAGCCCGAAGCCGCGCCGATCGGCGAGCTCGGCCTCGGCTGGCTCAGCTCCTACGGCTCGGGCAAGGGCGCCGACGCGATCACCTCCGGCCTGGAGGTCGTCTGGACCAAGACGCCGACCCGGTGGAGCAACAACTTCTTCGAGAACCTCTTCGGCTTCGAGTGGGAGCTGACCAAAAGCCCCGCCGGCGCGCATCAGTGGACGCCGAAAGACGGCGCCGGCGCGGACCTGATCCCGGACCCGTTCGACCCGTCGAAGCGGCGCGCGCCGACGATGCTGACCACCGACATCGCGCTGCGCATGGACCCGGAGTACGGCCGGATCTCGCGCCACTTCCTGGAGAACCCGGAGGAGTTCTTCGACGCCTTCGCCCGCGCCTGGTTCAAGCTGACCCACCGCGACATGGGCCCGAAGTCGCGCTATCTCGGCCCGGAGATCCCGGCCGAGGACCTGCTGTGGCAGGATCCGGTGCCGGCAGTCGACCACCCGCTGATCGACGCGGCCGACATCGCGAGCCTGAAGGCGCTGATTCTCGACTCCGGCCTGACGATCCCGCAGCTCGTCTCGACCGCCTGGGCCTCGGCCTCGACGTTCCGCGGCTCGGACAAGCGCGGCGGCGCCAACGGCGCGCGCATCCGGCTCGCGCCGCAGAAGGACTGGGAGGCGAACCAGCCGGCCCAGCTCGCCGAGGTCCTCGGCAAGCTCGAAGCGGTCCGCGACGCGTTCAACGCGGGCGCGCCGGGCGGCAAGAAGGTCTCGTTCGCCGACCTGATCGTGCTCGGCGGCGCCGCGGCGGTCGAGGCGGCGGCGCGGGCGGCCGGCCACGAAGTCGAGGTGCCATTCGCCCCCGGCCGCACCGACGCTTCGCAGGAGCAGACCGACGTCGAGGCGTTCGAAGTGCTCGAGCCGGTCGCGGACGGCTTCCGCAACTACCAGAAGCGCAAGTACTCGGTCACCGCCGAGGAGCTCTTCGTCGACAAGGCCCAGCTCCTGACGCTGACCGCGCCCGAGATGACGGCGCTGACCGGCGGCCTGCGGGTGCTCGGCGCCAATGTCGGCGGCGCGCAGCACGGCGTCCTCACCGATCGGCCCGGCGCGCTGACGCCGGACTTCTTCGTCAACCTGCTCGACATGGGTACGGTCTGGAAGCCGGTCTCGGCGGACGAGGACCTGTTCGAGGGCCGCGACCGGGCGACCGGCGCGCCGAAGTGGACCGGCACGCGCGTCGACATGGTGTTCGGGTCGAACTCGCAGCTGCGCGCGCTGGCGGAAGTCTACGCCTGCGCCGGCAACGAGGCCAAGTTCGTCGCCGACTTCATCGCCGCCTGGAACAAGGTGATGAACGCCGACCGCTTCGACCTCGCCTGACCAGGGCGGCCGTCGATCGGCCGCTCCGACCCGCCACAGACGCCGTCGGCCCCTGCGCCGGCGGCGTTTTTTCTTTGCGGCTGTCGCCAGGACTGGCGGTTTCGTGAAGGAACCGCTCCGTCCCGGTCCGGTTGCCCCTGCATGACACCGGTCGTGTTCGGCCGACGCCACGCATTGCAAATGGAGAACCGATGATCCGTCCCCTCGCCAGCACCGCCCTCGCCGCTCTTCTCGCAGCGCCCGCAGCGCTCGCCCAGTCCGCCGAGCCGGTCGGGCAGGGAGCGCCCAACGTCCCGGAGTTCACGCCGGCGTTTCCGGAGCAGAACCGCGCGCCCGCCGTGGAATCGGGCGCCGAGCTCGACGTCGAGATCATGGCCGAGGGTCTCGAACATCCGTGGGGCATGGACGAGCTGCCCGACGGCGCGATGCTCGTGACCGAGCGCCCGGGTCGGCTGCGCGTGGTCGACGCGGACGGCAACCTGCGCGACGAGCCGGTATCTGGCCTGCCCGAGGTCTTTGCCGTGGACCAGGGCGGCCTGCTCGATGTCGCGGTCGGCCCGGACTTCGAGAACGACCGGATGATCTACTGGACCTACGCAAAGCCGATGGGCGACGGCCTCTCCGCGACCGCCGCCGCGCGCGGCGTGCTGTCGGAGGACCTGGGCGAAGTAACCGGGGTCGAGGACATTTTCGTCCAGGAGCCGCCCTCGGCCAGCCCGATGCACTACGGCTCGCGCATCGTCTTCGACGGCGACGGCCACGCGTTCATCACGACCGGCGAGCACTTCAGCGAGGCTGAGCGCGTCTTCGCCCAGGACCTCGACAAGACCTACGGCAAGGTCATCCGCGTCGCGCTCGACGGCTCGATCCCCGACGACAACCCGTTCGTCGACGAGCCCGGCGCGATCGGCGCGATCTGGTCCTACGGCCACCGCAACATTCAGGGCGCGGCGGTCCAGCCCGCAACCGGCGACCTCTGGATCCTCGAGCACGGACCAAAGGGCGGCGACGAACTCAACCGCGTCGAGCCCGGCGCGAACTACGGCTGGCCGGTCGTCAGCTACGGCGAGAACTACGACGGCAGCCCTGTCGGATAGGGGGACTCCGCCACGAGCCTGATTTCGTCGAGCCGCGCTACTACTGGGACCCGGTCACGGCGCCTGGCGGCATCGCGTTCTATGGCGGCGAGATGTTCGACGACTGGAAAGGCGATCTTCTGTCGTCCGGCCTCGTGGTCCAGTCCATCGTCCGCCTCGACATCGAGGGCGACACCGTCGTCGGCGAGGAATGGCTGCTGCGCGGCGAATACGGCCGCATCCGCGACGTCGCCGTGGCGGCCGACGGCGCAATCCTCGCGCTGACCGATGCCAGCAACGGCGCGTTACTGAGCGTCACCCTGGCGGACTGATCCCCGCGCCGCGCGGCCCAAGCTTCAGGCTCGTCGCGGCCTGAAGCGGCCGTCTGCGCGGTCGGGCCCGCCTGCGCGTCAGTCGGAACACGTCAAAGGCCAGGCGGTAGCTGACGCCGGCGCCGAAGGTGAACTGGTTCGCGCTGCCGGACTTGACGATCGGACTGTCGCCGGCGTCCCCGACCAGCCGGTCGTAGCGGGCGTTGAACAGCAGGAACAGCTTGTCCGTCATCGCATAGCTCGCCAGTCCCGACACGGCGACCGCGCGCAGGCCGGCATCCGCCGAATATTGTTCAGCCGACCGTCCGACGCGGCGGCCTCAGCGCCCGACACGCTGAAATACGTGTCCATGTAGTCGCCGCCCGCCCAGGCGAGGCGCGGCCCGACGCTCAGCGACCACTTCGGCGCAGGCTCCGCGATCACGTCCGCGCCGATCTGCCCGCGGAACCCGGAATAGCCGTTGAACCCGTAGTCGGCCTGCGCGAAGACTCGCCACCAGTCGAAGCGGTAGCCGCCTCCGAGCCCCACCGCCAGCGCCCAGTCGACGTCCTTCGTGCCCTTCAGGTCGCGGCTGTCGCCGGAATCGCGCGATCCGATGTAGTCGAAGGTCGGAAAGACGAAGAAGCCCTGCTTGGGATCCTTGCCCCCGAACTGCCCGACGCCCGGCAGCGTCACCCGGCTGAAGCTGATAAGGGGGACGGGCTGCGCCAGGTACTCCTCCGCCCCGTCGTAGCGCGGCCCGACCGAAACGCCGAGCCCGAGGTTGATGACGAACTGGGTCTGTGGGATGGGCACGTCCGGCGCTTCCGGCAGCCCGGGATCCTGCGCGGCGGCGGGCGAGAGCAGCCCGAACATGATCCCTGCGGCCAATGCCGCGGCGCGCGCGCCAGTCTTCATCCCGGTCCTCCTAGAAGTGGATCATACGCCCGTAGGCGTCGAGCACGCTCTCGTGCATCATCTCGCTCAGCGTCGGATGCGGGAACACCGTCTCCATCAGCTCGGCCTCGGTCGTCTCCAGCGTGCGCGCGACGACGTAGCCCTGGATCAACTCCGTCACCTCGGCGCCGACCATGTGCGCGCCCAGGAGCTCGCCGGTCTTGGCGTCGAACACCGTCTTGACCATGCCCTCGGGCTCGCCCAGCGCGATCGCCTTGCCGTTGCCGACGAACGGAAAGTGCCCGACCTTGATCTCGTGGCCCTGCTCCTTGGCCTTGGCCTCGGTCAGGCCGACGCTCGCGATCTGCGGATGGCAGTAGGTACAGCCTGCGATCGCCTCGGGCCGAACCGGATGGACCTTGTTCTTGCCGGCGATCATCTCGGCGACCATCACGCCCTCGTGGCTCGCCTTGTGCGCCAGCCAGGGCGCGCCGGCGATGTCGCCGATCGCATAGACGCCCTCGGCGCCGGTGCGGCAGTATTCGTCGACGACGACATGGGTGCGATCAACCTTGACGCCCGCCTTCTCCAGGCCCAGCCCCTCGACGTTGCCGACGATGCCGACCGCAGAGATCACCGTGTCGAAGTCCTCGGTCGTGGTCTTGCCGTCCTTCTCGATATGCGCGGTCACCTTGTCGGCGCCGCGCTCGAGCTTCTTGACGCTCGCCTTCTCGAGGATGCGCATCTTCTGCTTCTCGAACTGCTTCTTCGCGAAGCGAGCGATCTCGACGTCCTCGACCGGCAGGATCCGGTCCATAACCTCGACCACCGTCGTCTCGGCGCCGAGCGTGTTGTAGAAGCTCGCGAACTCGATGCCGATCGCGCCGGAGCCGATCACGAGCAGCTTCTTCGGCATGTGCGGCGGCTGCAGCGCGGTCTTGTAGGTCCAGACGCGCTTGCCGTCGCCCTCCAGCCCCGGCAGCTCCCGCGCCCGGGCGCCGGTGGCCACGACGATGTTCCTGGCCGAGACCTCCTCGGTCCCCTTGTCGGTCTTGACCGTGATCCTGCCCTTTCCGGCCAGCTCGGCCGTGCCCATCATCACCGTCACCTTGTTCTTCTTCAACAGGTGGCCGACGCCCTGGTTCAGCTGCTTGGCGACGCCGCGCGAACGCTTGACCACCGCGTCGAGGTCATAGCCGATGTTGTCGGCGCTCAGCCCGAACTCCTTGGCCCGGTGCATCAGGTGGAAGACCTCCGACGATCGCAGCAGCGCCTTGGTCGGGATGCAGCCCCAGTTCAGGCAGATCCCTCCCAGATGCTCGCGCTCGATGACGACGGCCGACAGGCCGAGCTGCGCCGCGCGGATCGCGCAGACGTAGCCGCCGGGTCCGGAGCCGATGATCGCCAGGTCGTAGGTCTTGGCCGCCATGGTTGTTTCCCCCTGAAATGCCTGACTTTCGACTTAGCCCATTCGCCGGGCCGAGGCAAAGCCGGCTCAGCCGATCTCCTCGAGCGCCGCACGGTATCCGCCGGCGGCGAGAAACGCCTGCTCTTCTGGCGTCGAGACCCGGTCCAGCGCCGCGTTGCGATAGGGAAACCGGCCGAACCGCCTGATAACCAGCCGGTGCGCGCGCGCATGGCGCAACAGCTCGCGGTCGCTGAAGCGCATCTCGAACAGCCGCACCGCGCGCTCCTGGTCGGGGACCATCTCGGAATGCTCGAGCGGCATGTAGTAGAATTGCCGCTGCGGCTCGTCGGTCGCGAGGTCGTAGCCGCGCCCGATCGCGCCCTTGGTCACCTCGCGCGCCATCGCGTCGGTCGCGAAGGCCCTTGGGTCCTCGCGGAACATGTTGCGCGGCAACTGGTCGAGCAGGATCAGCAGCGCCAGGCAGTTGCGCGGCCCGCAGCGCCAGCCGTCGAGCGCTCCGCCGCGCGCCAGCTCCCACGCGCCGGCGAACTCGGCCCGGCAGCGCGCGTCCAACTCACCGCCGCCGCCGTACCAGCCCTCCGGGCCGACCTCCTCGAGCCAGAATGTCAGGACCCGTTCCGCCTCGGTATTGATCATGCGCGCGCCTCCGGATGTGGCGCAAGCTTGACCCAGCCGCGCCGAAAAGGAAAGCCGCTCAGGCGGCCGCGTCGGCCGCCTGCTCGCTCGCCCCGGCCCCCGCCCGCGCCTGCGCGGCCTCCTGGGCCGCCTCCATCGCGACCGGCGTGGCCTGCGGCAGAACCGGCGCAAACGGCGAGGTCTCGGCAGGCGAGGCGCGCCGGGTCATCCGGTAGCCCGCGTAGATCGCGATCAGCGCCAGCAGCACGCCGCAATAGGCGAAGAATGCGTCCGCGCCCGCCACGGTCATCAGCCAGCCGATCAGGAGCGGCCCGGACACCGCGCCGAGCCCGTTGATGAACAGCAACCCGCCCGAGGCTCCGGCCATGTCCGAAGGCGTCAGAAAGTCGTTGGTATAGGCGATCAGCAGCGAATAGAGCGGATTCGCGACCCCGCCGAGCACGAAGCCGACCGCCATCACCACGATGAAGCTGTCGGTGAAGATCATGCCGACCAGCGCGAAGATCGCCCCGAACCCGGTCAGCGCGATGATCAGCATGCGCCGGTCCGCGCGGTCCGACAGCCAGCCGATCGGAAACAGCATCAACAGCCCGCCGGTGTAGATCGCCGCGACGAACAGCGCGATCTGCCGGACGTTCAGCCCCTTCTGCGTGCCGTAGACCGAGGCCATCGCGAAAATGCCGGCGAAGACGCCGCCCAGCAGGAACGTGCCCACGCAGCCCAGCGGCGAAATTGCGAAGAGCTCGCGCAGCGTCAGGCGCTTGGCCGCCTCGAATGCCGGCGTCGCGCTGACCGTCAGCAGGATCGGCAGGAACGAGATCGAGACCAGAACCGACATGACGACGAAGAGCTCGTAGCCGGCCGCATCGGCCAGCGTCAGCAGCCACTGCGCCGAGATGATGCCCACCATCTGCACCACCATGTAGATAGCCAGCGCCTTGCCCCGGGTCTCGTTCGTCGCCGCCTCGTTCAGCCAGCTCTCCGCAGTCACGTATACGCCGGCGAAGCTGAAGCCGACGACCAGCCGCATCGCGACCCAGGCCCAGGGCGTCGGCGCGGCCGCGTACAGCACGAAGGCCGCCGAGATCAGCGAGGCCAGCGCCGCGAAGACGCGGACGTGCCCGACCCGCCGGATCATGTGAGGCGCCCGGCGCGAGCCGAACAGGAAGCCGACGAAATAGGCGCTCATCACCAGCGACATCTCGCCGGCGCCATAACCCTCGATGCCGCCACGCACGCCGAGCAGCGTGCCCTGCATCCCGTTGCCCATCAGGAGCAGCATCATGCCCAGCAGCAGGGCCCAGGAATTCCGCAACACGAACAGCATCGAAACCTCACATGCACACGGAGCCGGACCTAGACGCCCGTCGCGGCGCCCGCCCGTCAACCTGCGACACCTCTAGCGCGATCCGCGCCCCTCCGGCAGCAGCAGCGACGCGTCGCCGTAGGAAAAGAATCGGTACCGCTCGGCGACCGCATGGGCGTAGACGGCGCGGATACGTTCAACGCCCAGCAGCGCCGAGACCAGCATCATCAGCGTCGAGCGCGGCAGGTGGAAGTTCGTCATCAGCCCGTCCGTCGCGCGGAACGCGTAGCCGGGGCGGATGAAGATGTCGGTCTCGCCGCGCCAGGGCCTGACTTCGCCATCCGCCGCGGCGGTCTCCAGCACCCGCAGCGCCGTGGTCCCGACCGGGATCGTCCTGCCGCCCGCCGCCCGCGTGGCGCGCACGGCCTCGGCGGCCTCGACGCCGATCTCGCCCCATTCGGCGTGCATCCGGTGCGCGGCGATGTCCTCGACCTTGACCGGCAGGAAGGTGCCGGCGCCGACATGCAGCGTAACCCGCGTCGAGACCACGCCGCGCGCGGTCAGGTTCGCGACGAGATCCGCATCGAAATGCAGCGCCGCCGTCGGCGCGGCGACCGCGCCCGGCCGGGCCGCGAACATCGTCTGGTAGTCGTCCCGGTCGGCCGCATCGGCCGCACGCCGCCCGGCGATGTAGGGCGGCAGCGGCATCTCGCCGGCCGCTTCCAGCGCCTGCGCGAAGGCCGCTCCCGCCTGCCCGAATCGCAGCTTCACCTCGGCGCCGTCCTTCTCCAGCACCTCGGCCGACAGCCCGGCGGCGAAGTCGATCCTGTCGCCGACCGCCAGCCGCTTGCCCGGCCGCGCCAGCGCGCGCCAGTCCGGCCCGCCGTCGCCCGAGATCAGCGTCACCTCGATCGCCGCGCCGGCGCCGCCCGGCCGGGCGCGCGTCCCGCTCAACCGCGCCGGGATGACGCGGGTGTCGTTGAACACCAGCAGGTCCCCGTCCCGCAGCCAGTCGCCCAGCCGCGCCACCGTCGCGTCCGCGATCGCGTCGCCCTTGGCGACCAGCAGCCGCGCAGCCGTGCGCGGACGCGCGGGCCTGAGCGCGATCAGGTCCTCGGGCAGGTCGAAATCGAAATCGGCGAGAGTCATGTCTTCCACGGCCGCGCCTATACTCGGCGGCGCCGCCGGCAGCAACGCTGCCCGCAACGTCGCCGCCGAGCTTGAACCGCCGGCCCGCGTGGTGTCTACCGGACTACAGCATCGCACGGGGAGGACTTGGAATGAGCGCCATCGAGACCGGCCAGAAGGCTCCCGACATTGCGCTGCCCCGCGACGGCGGCGGCGACGTCTCGCTCGCCGACTTTGCCGGCCGCAAGGTGGTTCTATACTTCTACCCGAAAGACGACACGTCCGGCTGCACGCGCGAGGCGACCGACTTCAGCGCCAAGGCGGCGGACTTCGAGGCCGCCGGCGCCGTAGTCATCGGCGTCTCGAAGGACAGCGTGAAGAGCCACGACAAGTTTCGCGACAAGCACGCTCTCGGCCTCATCCTGCTGTCGGACGAGGCCGGCGACGTCGCCGAGCGCTACGGGGTCTGGGTCGAGAAATCGATGTATGGCCGCAAGTACATGGGCATCGAGCGCACGACCTTCCTCATCGACGGCGCCGGCGTGATCGCGCAGGTCTGGCGCAAGGTCAAGGTGCCCGGGCACGTCGACGAAGTGCTGGCGGCCGCCAAGGCGCTTTAGATCACTCGGAGATTCTTGCGGATCAAGCTCTTGCGTTGCAGGCTTGAGTGCTGCGCCGCCGCGCGCGGCAGCCTCGCGCTCCGCTCCTGAGCAGATATCCGCCGACCGGCGCCCCGCCGCCCGGAATGCCCGGACGGTCGGTTGCCATCCCCCCGGCGCGTTCCTAGAACATCCGCAACGACCCCCGGAACGCGTCTGCGGCCGGAGGGTGGGTGGGGATCAACAGACGCAAGGCTGGGGAATGACGCAACGTCGACGTGGTTTGAAGGGCGCTTTTTCCGCTGCGCTCCCGGAAAAACGGCTCTTCATCCAGTCGGAGCGCGGCGCCCGCTACATCCGCATCAGCTCCCGCGCCCAATGGCTCACCATCACTCTGGCCGTCGCCACCGTCGGCTGGCTGGCCTTCAGCACTGCCGATTTCGCCGTGGACATGATTGCAGCCGACGCCGATGCCGGCCAGGGGCTGGATATCGGCGAGGCCTATCGCGCCCGGCTCGAAGCGCTGACCGAGGAGCGCGATCAGCGCGCGGCCGAGACGCAGTCAGCGCAGGCCCGCTTCCAGACCGCGATGCAGCAGATCAGCCGGCAGCAGAGCGCGCTGCTGCAGGAAGTCGAGCAGCGCCGCGAGCTGTCGTCTGCGCTCGATATGATGCGTGAGCGCCTGGCCCAGACCGTCTCGCAGCGCGACGCGGTGTCGGAGTCGAACGACCGCCTTCTCGCCCGGATGAACGAGGTCAGCGACGCCATCGAATCCGGCGGCTCCGGCGAGGACCTGACCGCGACCTTGAAGATCGTGACCTCTGCGCTTTCCGAAGCGGTCGTCGCGCGCGACACCGCATCGGCCGAGCGCGAGACCCTTGCGGCGGAGCTTGCCCAAACGGAGCGCGAGCTTCGCGTGACCGTCCGCCGCCAGGACGAGATGCTTGCGCAGCTGAAGGACGCGGTCGCTGAATCCAAGGGTTCGCTGGAAGGCCTGCTCGCCAAGGCCTCGCTCGACGTCGACAGCGTCCTTGCCGCCACGCGGCAGCAGTATTCGGGTCAAGGCGGCCCGCTCGTCCCCCTCGGCGTCAGCACTCGCAGCTATGATGACGGCGCCGCCGCCACGGCCAGCCCGTTCGACGAGCTGATGATCGACATCGATCGCATGAACCTGCTCCGAATCGCGATCGGCAAGGTGCCCTATGCGGTCCCCGTCCGCGACGCCTTCCGCTTCACTTCGGGCTTCGGCTACCGGAGCGACCCCAAGGGCCGCGGCCGGCGGATGCATGCGGGCGTCGACTTTGCCGCGCCGAGCGGCACCCCGATCTACGCGACGGCGGACGGCGTCGTGACGACCGCGGCGAGCGAGAGCGGCTATGGCAGGGTCGTGCGCATCCAGCATGAATTCGGGTTCGAGACCGTCTATGCCCACCAGACCAGACTGCTGGTCAAGCAGGGCCAACGGGTATCGCGCGGAGATCACATTGGTGATATGGGAGCCACAGGGCGCGTGACAGGCGTGCACCTTCACTACGAGGTGCGTCTGAACGGTCAGCCCGTGAACCCGATGACCTATGTGGAGGCCGCCAAGGATGTTTTCTAAGTCCAGACCCGAGACAGTCCCGCAGCCGGCGTCCACTCCTTCGGGGATGGCGGAGTCGGCGGAGCCGCGGGCTGACTTCACGCCGAGCGCGCCGCCCAAGTCCAAGCCGGCGGCCTCGGTGCTGTCCTCCGATCTGACGATCGTGGGCAACATCAAGTCCAGCGGCGACATCCAGATCGAGGGCTCGGTCGAAGGCGACGTGCGCTCGCAGGTCGTCATAGTGGGAGAAAGCGCCGTCGTGCGCGGCGAGGTCGTCGGGGACGAGGTGATCGTGCATGGCCGGGTCGTCGGCCGCCTGCGCGGAGTCAGAATCCGGCTCACCGCGACAGCACGGGTCGAGGGCGACATCGTCCACAAGACGATCGCAATCGAGAACGGCGCGCATTTCGAGGGGTCGGTTCAGCGCCAGGACGATCCTATCGGCCAGAACGGGGCGTCGCCGGCGCGCATCACGGGTCCGCGCTCGCAGCCGCAACCGCCCCAGCAGCAGATCGAAGCCGCTTCCTGAGCCCTTCCGCCGGCCGCCCGTCCGGGCGGCCGATGCAGCTCCTGGCGCAGCCGGCGCTAGGCGGCGGCAATGACCTTGCGATAGAGATGCCAGGTCGCGTGGCCCAGCACCGGCAGCACGACGACCAGGCCCAGAAAGAACGGCACCATCGCAACGAGCACGCCGCCCGCGATGATGACGGCCCAGGTCAGCATCGGCGCCGGACTGAGCGTCACCGCGTTGACGCTTGCGATCATCGCCGTCACGAAATCGAGGTCGCGGTCAAGCAGCATCGGCAGCGACACGACCGTCAGCGCGTAGAGCGCCAGCGCGATCGCCCCGCCGACCAGCGTTCCGACCGCCAGCATGGTCAGGCCCTCGGGCGTGCTGAACAGCATCTGGAAGTCTGAATAGGTCCCCATCGCCATCCGCCCGATGAAGATCGCCGCGGTCAGCCGGGCGAACCACAGCCAGATCATGAAGCCCGCCAGCACGATGAAGGCCATCATCGGTATCTGGCGTCCGCGCTCGCGCCACAAGGCGCCGAGCACCGCGGACCAGTCGAGCGGCTGGCCGGCCTCGCGACGGCGGCTGACCTCGTAGAGTCCGACCGCGATGAACGGCCCGATCAGCGGAAAGGCGAAGACGAACGGGATGATCCAGAACGGCTGGTCCGCCAGCCACAACTCGGAAAAGATCAGCATGCCGCCCAGCGCGTAGATCGCGCCGAAGAACAACCCGAACTGCGGCGCTGCCCGGAAATCGGCCCAGCCCTCGGCCAGCGCGGCGTGCACGTCTTCACTGGTGATGGAGCGGACCACCGGCCGCGCCGGAGCAGTCTGGATATCCGTGGTCATCTGGACGCCTCCCGGTCGAAATGGGGCTCCTTGGCCCGTTCCGGAGCGATCTTGCGTCAGGTTGACGCGCAAGACAACCAAATCGCGCGCAGGTACGCCACTCAGGTCTCCGCCTGCGCCTCGGCCCGGCTCTTACCCGCGACCTGCGCGGCCAGGGCGCCGGCCATGAACGCGTCGAGGTCGCCGTCGAGCACGCCCTGCGTGTCCGAGGTCTCGACGTTCGAGCGCAGGTCCTTGACCATCTGGTAAGGCTGCAGCACGTAGCTGCGGATCTGGTTGCCCCAGCCCGCGTCGCCCTTGGCCTCGTGCGCCGCGTTGATCGCCTCGTTGCGCTTGCGCATCTCCATCTCGTAGAGCCGCGACTTCAGCGCGGCCATCGCGTTCGCGCGGTTCTGGTGCTGCGACTTCTCGGAGCTGGTCACGACGATGCCGGTCGGGATGTGGGTGATCCGCACCGCCGAGTCGGTCGTGTTGACGTGCTGCCCGCCGGCCCCGGACGAGCGGTAGGTGTCGATGCGGATGTCGTTCGGCGCGACGTCGATCTCGATGTTGTCGTCGACGACCGGATAGACCCAGACCGACGAAAACGACGTGTGCCGCCGGGCGGCGCTGTCATAGGGCGAGATGCGGACCAGCCGGTGCACGCCGCTCTCGGACTTCAGCCAGCCATAGGCGTTCTGGCCCTTGATCTGGTAGGTGACCGACTTGATGCCCGCTTCCTCGCCCGCGCTCTCGGCGATCAGCTCCACCTTGTAGCCGTGGCTTTCGGCCCAGCGCACGTACATGCGCGCCAGCATCGCTGCCCAGTCGCAGCTCTCGGTGCCGCCGGCGCCGGCGTTGACCTCGAGGAACGTGTCGTTGCCGTCGGCCTCGCCGTCGAGCAGGGCCTCGATCTCCTTCTTTGCGGCCGCGTCGCGCAGCGCCCGGATCGCGGCCTCGGCGTCGGCGACCACGGCCGCGTCCTCCTCGGCCTCGCCGAGCTCGATCAGCTCGCGCTGGTCGGACAGCTCCTGCTCCAGGCTGCGATAAGCATCGATCGCGTCAGACAGCGTCTGGCGCTCGCGCATCAGCTTCTGCGCACGCGCCGGGTCGTTCCACAGGTCGGGATCCTCGGACATCGCGTTCAGCTCCTCGAGCCGATGCGGCGCGGTCTCCCAGTCCAGACGCTGGCGCAGCAGGGCCAGCGACTTCTCGATCTCTTCGACCAGATGTTCGGTCTCGGCGCGCATGTGGGATCGTCCTCGGGTCTGGCGCTCCCGCCCGATCGGGTCCGGGGGCGCGGCGGAGGTTTTAGCCTTGCAGCGCCTTAGGGTAAAGGGCGCCTTCGGAGCGGGAGAAACCGGGCGCGCCCGTGGCCGCTGGCGTTCAGTAGAGGCCGCCGCTCGACAGCGCGCCGCGGGTCGGGTTCTTCGGCAGCACACGGCTCTGCCCGCGAACCTGAACCCGCTCGATCTCCGTCGCCGCAGACTCCGAGCCGCTGTAGAGCGGCACGTCCGAGCCCATGCGCCAGCCGCCGTCGACGGTCTGGCCGAAGGCGCCGACTGCGATCCGCTCCTGGCCGTCGCGGACATACTCCACCTGGACGCCGTCGCCGCTGGCGCTGTCGGACAGACGCTGGCCGGTGCGGCGGTCGACCTTGATGAAGTACCCGCCCGGCGGCAGGTCCCACTTGACCGGACCCTGCCCCTCCATCGCGACCTTGATGAACTCGGCGAAGATCGGCGCGCAAAGCGTGCCGCCGAAGGCGCTCTCGCCCATTGAGCGCGGATTGTCGTAGCCGAGGTAGCAGCCGGCGACGATGCGGGGGCTGTAGCCGATGTACCAGACGTCCTTCGCGTCGTTCGTCGTTCCGGTCTTGCCTGCCAGGTTCAGGTTCAGCGAGCCGACCGCAGCCCGGCTGGTGCCGCGGCTGACGGCGCCCTGGAGCATCGACGTGATCTGGTAGGCGGTGATCGGATCCATGATCCGCTCCGAGTCCGATCGGACGACCGGAGGGACGGGCGCGGATGTCTCGGGCGCAGCACAGCCCTCGCAGGGCCGACGGTCGTGGCGATAGATCGTGTTGCCGTAGCGGTCCTGCACACGGTCGACCAGCGTCGGCTCGACCCTGAGCCCGCCATTGGCGAACATCGCGTAGGCCCCGACCATGTTGAACAGCGTCGTCTCGCCGGCGCCGAGCGAATAGGACAAAAGCTCGGGCATGTTGTCGTAGACGCCGAAGCGCTCGGCGTACTCGGACACCACGTCCATGCCGACTTCCTGCGCGATGCGCACGGTCATCAGGTTGCGCGACTGCTCGATGCCGGTGCGCAGCGGCGTCGGCCCGTAGAACTTGTTGGACGAGTTCTGCGGCCGCCAGATCTCGCCGCCCGAAACGACCTCGATCGGCGCGTCGACGATGATCGTCGCCGGCGAATAGCCATGATCGAGCGCGGCGGCGTAGACGAAGGGCTTGAACGACGATCCCGGCTGGCGCAGCGCCTGCGTCGCGCGGTTGAACACGCTCGACTGGTACGAGAACCCGCCCTGCATCGCCAGCACGCGGCCGGTCTGCGTGTCCATCGCCATGAACCCGCCCTGGATCTCCGGCACCTGCCGGTAGCGACCAGCGCGGCCCGTCGTCGCCCTCGATCTCGGTGACCAGAACAACGTCGCCGACGTCCCACATGTCGTCGGGGCCGGTCGCCTCGCGGAAGCGGTTGCCGTCACGCAGCCGCGCCCAGCGCGCGTCGGCGAAGCTCAGGTAGTGGCCGTCCTCGTCCTCGGGCACACCCTCGATGCCGATCCGCGCCGAGGTCTCGCCGATCGACAGCACGACCGCCGGCCGCCAGCCGTCGATGTCGCGCGGAACCCGCGTCGCGGAAAGAGCTTGGCGCCAGTTGCTCTCGGTCTCGGGGTCGAAGGTCTCGAGATCGACCTGCCCGGCCGGGCCGCGATAGACGCGCCGGTCGCGGTCGAACTTCTCGAGCCCGTCGCGCAGCGCCTGCGCCGCGACCGACTGCAGGTCGGGGTCCACGGTGGCGCGGATCGTCAGGCCGCCGGTGAACAGCTCCTCGTCGCCGAGGCTCGCCGACAGCTGGCGGCGGATCTCGTCGGTGAAGTAGTCGCGCGGCGGCATCTCCTGCCGGGCCGAGACGATGTCGCCGCTCTGGACCGTCAGCAGGTCCTCGGCCTGCGCCGCGCGGCTCTCCTCGCGGGTGACGAAGCCGTTGTCGGCCATCTGCTGCAGCACGTAGTTCCGCCGCGCGATCGCGCGCGGCTTCTCGCGCACCGGGTGCAGCACGCTCGGAGCCTGCGGCAACGCCGCCAGGTAAGCGACCTCGGCCAGCGTCAGCTCCTCGAGCGACTTGGCGAAGTAGACCTGCGCCGCCGCAGTGACGCCGTAGCTGTTCTGCCCGAGGAAGATCTCGTTCAGGTAGAGCTCCAGGATCTTGTCCTTGGTCAGCGTGGACTCGAGCCGGGTCGCGAGGATGATCTCCTTGATCTTGCGCTCGCCCGACCGGTCGCCGGTCAGCAGGAAGTTCTTCATCACCTGCTGCGTGATCGTCGAGGCGCCGCGCAGCCGGTCGCCCTGCGCCGCCTGGTAGATCGCCGCGGCGATGCCCATCGGGTCGAAGCCCGCGTGGCTGTAGAAGTTCTTGTCCTCGGCCGAGATGAACGCCTGCTTGATCGGGTCGGGAATCTCGTCGATCGGCGTGAAGATGCGGCGCTCGCGCGCGAACTCGTCCATCAGCGCGCCTTCGCCCGAATAGATGCGGCTCAGCGTCGGCGGCTCGTAGCGCGCGAGCTGCGCATAGTCCGGCAAGTCCCTGCCGTAGATGTAGAACACGCCCGCAAGGACGCCGAGCGCCAGGATCGAACCGATCGCGAGCCAACTGAAGATGAATCCGAAGAATTCGGAGGATTGCGCGCAGCACGATTTCGAGCCTCGATATTTTGCCGCACCCTATAGGAGCCGGGCTCCCAGGTCAAAATGACCACGTCGTGAGTCGCGCCGGCGGCGGCTGGCGCACAGGCGCGTCGCCATGCCGCAAATACCGGGCGCGCGTCAATGCCTCAGGGCTCGGCGACATGCCGCGGCGCGGAAGAAACTCCAGAAACCAATTGTCATATGCAGTGCGACAGGACTATGTTGCCCGGATGACCCGGGCATGTGACGCTTGGTCATACTCGTATTCGTCGCAAGTCCGCGGAACTGCGCGCCAGCGCGCGGTGATCCCGGCCACACCGGCGGCCGGCGCGTCGCGCCGATTGATGAATATCCGGGCCCAGCGCCCGGTCCGAATGGGCGCCCGTCGTGACATCGTCAGGCCCGGCGCCGGAGACAAACGCGGTGGGACGCGCAGGACACATACCGACCACGCCGCCGGGACCCGGACAGGACCCGATGCGGCGGCGCGCGTGCCCCGCCCCCCGATCAACCGAATATGCGCTGCAGCCCCCTGGCCAGTCCTGGCCGGGTCCGGCGCGCGCGATCGAAAGACGCCATGAACAAGAAAATGCTGATCGACGCCACCCACGCGGAAGAAACCCGCGTCGTGGTGGTGGACGGAAACAAGGTTGACGAGTTCGACTTCGAGTCGCTCAACAAGCGCCAGCTGGCCGGAAACATCTATCTCGCGAAGGTGACGCGCGTCGAGCCGTCGCTGCAGGCGGCCTTCGTTGATTACGGCGGCAACCGCCACGGTTTCCTCGCGTTCTCCGAGATCCATCCCGACTACTACCAGATCCCGAAGGCCGACCGGGAGGCTCTGCTGGCGGAGGAGGCCGCAGCCGCCCGCGAGGAGGAAGAGGCCGCGTCCAAGCCAGCCCGCGGGCGCAGCAGCCGGTCGCGCAGCCGCAAGCCGGCCCAGGCCGCCGTAGAGGGCGCGGCTTCGAACTCCGATGCGACCGTGTCCGGGGAACTGCCCGAAGGCGCCGGGGATGATGACGCTTCAGGCCCGACGCCGGCCGGCGGCGCGCCGCTTGCCGACGCGCCGCCGCCGAACGCGGCCTCCGGCGAGATCGACATCGACGTGCCGGACGAGCCGACCGACGAGGACGGCGTACTGGCGTCGGGCGACGACTACGAGAGCGTCGGCGGCGACGACGTCGAGGAGGAGCGCGCCGCGCCGCGCCGCCCGAAGGCGCGCCGCTACAAGATCCAGGAAGTCATCAAGGTCCGCCAGATCCTGCTGGTCCAGGTCGTCAAGGAGGAGCGCGGCAACAAGGGCGCGGCGCTGACCACCTATCTGAGCCTGGCCGGGCGCTACTGCGTCTTGATGCCGAACACTGCGCGCGGCGGCGGGATCAGCCGCAAGATCACCAACGCGGCCGACCGCAAGAAGCTGAAGGAGATCTCGGCCTCGATCACGGTTCCCGAGGGCGCCGGCCTGATCATCCGCACCGCCGGCTCCAATCGCACCAAGACCGAGATCAAGCGCGACTACGAATACCTGCTGCGCCAGTGGGAGCAGATCCGCGACCTGACGCTGAAGTCGATCGCGCCCGCGCCGATCTACGAGGAAGGCAGCCTGATCAAGCGGGTGATCCGCGACCTCTACAGCCGCGACATCGACGAGATCCTGGTCGATGGCGAGCGCGGCTACCGCGAGGCCAAGGACTACATGAAGATGCTGATGCCTTCGCACTCGAAGAACGTCAGGCTTCACGCCGAGCAGCTGCCGCTGTTCTCGCGCTTCCAGGTCGAGAGCTACCTGAGCGCGATGTTCAACCCGGTCGTCCAGCTGAAATCCGGCGGCTACATCGTCATCGACGTCACCGAGGCGCTGGTCGCGATCGACGTGAACTCGGGCCGCGCGACGCGGGAGGCCTCGATCGAGGACACCGCGCTGAAGACCAACCTCGAGGCCGCCGAGGAAGCCGCGCGGCAGATGCGGCTGCGCGACCTCGCCGGGCTGATCGTCATCGACTTCATCGACATGGAGGACCGCAAGAACAACGCGGCCGTCGAGAAGCGCCTGAAGGACAAGCTGAAGACCGACCGCGCCCGCATCCAGCTCGGCCGCATCTCCGGTTTCGGCCTGATGGAGATGAGCCGCCAGCGCCTGCGGCCGGGCATGATCGAGGCGACGACCAAGGGCTGCCCGCATTGCCACGGCACCGGCCGGGTCCGCTCGGACGATTCGATGGCGCTCGCGCTGTTGCGCGAGATCGAGGAGGAAGGCGTCAAGGCGCGCTCGAAGGAGGTGCTGATCGTCGCCCCGGTCGAGATCGCGAACTACCTCCTGAACCAGAAGCGCGAACATGTCGCGATGATCGAGGCCCGGTTCGGCCTCAGCGTGCGGGTCGAGGGCGATCCGTCCCTGATCAGCCCCGACTACCGGATCGAGCGCTTCAAGACCGCCTCGCGCATCATCCCCGAGCCGCAGATGATGAATCTGCCGACGGTCGACTATCCGGACGAGGACGAGGTCGAGGACGCCGAAACCGTCGAGGCCGAGGACGAGACCGAGGAGCAGACGACTGGCAGCGCCGCCGCTCCGGACGGCGACGCCGGCGAGCGTTCGAACGGCAAGCGCCGCCGCCGCCGCCGCCGCCGTGGCGGCTCCGGCCGGTCCGACGGTGAGGGCGACGGCGACGCCGAGACGTCGAACGCCGCGCAGGACGACGACGCGACCGCGCCGCAGGCGGACGCGCCGGAGACGGTGGAAGCCGCGGCCCCCGCGCCGCGCAGCCGGTCCCGCCGCCGCTCCCGCGCCAGGACCGACGACGCGACCGACGCGCCGGCCGCCGCTGCGCCCGCTCCGACGGAGGAGCCGGCAGCTGGAGAGCAGGTCCGGGAGGCGGCTTCATCGGAAGCCGCGCCCGTGGCCACGCCCGCGATCCCGAGTTCTGCGTTCGGCGACGTGATCGAGACCGAATCCTCCGGGCCGGACATCGTCGAGGTCCCCGAGACCGACGCGCCGCAGCGCCGCGCCAAGCCGCGCGTCCGCGTTGCGGCCAAGGCGGTCATCGCGCCGGATCCCGAGCCGGCGGCCCAGCAGGCGGCCGAAGCGGCGCAGCCTGAACCGGAGACGACGCGGCCGAGCTGGATGCGACGCCCGAACCGGAGGCAAGGTCCGAGCCGGAGGCGCAGGTCGAGCCGACCGGAGAGATCGAACCCGTCGCGGAAATCGCGCCGGAGGTAGAGACGGTCAGCGAGGCCGAACCCGCTCCGAAACCGCTCCGGAGCCGGAGCCCGAAGCTGTGCCCGAACCGGCATTTCGCTGAGGGCGCGCGCGACGAGGCGCCGGCGGAGACGGGCCCGAAGCGCCGCGGCTGGTGGTCGCGCGCCATCGGCGGCGCCTGAGACGAACTAGGGTCCGGCGGCCAGCCGCCGGACCCTGCGCCGCGCCGACCGCGCGCCGGCTCGACCGGAGCGCCCGCGGCGCGCTGGACCGTGGCGCCGCCGGCGCCGTTTCCTCGGCCAGGCCGCGCCGAATGATCGGCCCGGCCTAGCGCCAGTCGCGCAGCCGGCGCAGTCCCTCCGAGATGTCCGCCGTCGCGGCCGCGTAGGAGAACCGCAGCGTCGCATGGCCGCGCCCCGGGTCGAAGTCGACGCCCGGAGCCGCCGCGACGCCTGCCTCCAGCAACATCCGCCGCGCGAAGGCGACGCTGTCGGAAGTCCGGTCCGACACGTCGGCATAGACGTAGAACGCCCCATCCGGCGGCGCGATCCGCGCGAAGCCCGCCTCGGGCAGGCCCTCCAGCAGCAGCGCGCGGTTCTCGCGGTAGACGTCGAGATTCGCCTCGATCTCGTCGCCGGCGTCGAGCGCCGCCAGCGCCGCGACCTGGCTCGCATGCGGTGGACAGATGAACAGATTCTGCGCGAGCCGCTCGACGCGCCGAACGTGGTCGTCGGGCACGACCAGCCAGCCGATGCGCCAGCCGGTCATCGAGAAGTACTTGGAGAACGAGTTGATCACGTAGGCGCGGTCGTCGACCTCGAGCGCCGAGACGCCGCGCCGGACGTACTCGATCCCGTGATAGATCTCGTCCGAGATGAAGGCGACGTCGCGATCCCGCGCCGCGGCCATCAGGTCGGACAGCGCCTCGAGGTCGAGCATCGAGCCGGTCGGGTTCGCGGGGCTCGCGACCAGCAGGCCGGCGACGGCGTCCGGCAGCGTCGCCGCAGTCGGCTGGAACCGGTCCCCGACCTCGGTCGGGATGCCGACCGGCACGATGCCGAGCGCGCGCAGGATGTTGCGATAGCTCGGATAGCCGGGCTCGGCGATCGCGACCCGCTCGCCGGGATCGAAGAGGCTGGTGAAGGCGAGGATGAACGCGGCCGAGGAGCCCGCGGTCACGACGACGCGGCCCGGGTCGAGGTCGATGCCGTGCCGGTCGGCGTAGAGCCGGGCGATGCGCGCGCGCAACGCCGGCAGGCCGAGCGCGACCGTGTAGCCGAGCGGCCCCGCCTCCATCGCCGCGGCCAGCGCCGCGCGCGCGGCGGCGGGGGCGGGCGTGCCGGGCTGGCCGATCTCCATGTGGATGATCGATCGGCCCCGCGATTCCTCGATGCGCGCGGCCTCGGCCACGTCCATCACGATGAAGGGATCGACATCGCCCCGGCTTGATATCCGCACGCTGACCCTCCTAGGTTGACCCCGGCCTTGAGCCACGAAACGCGCGCTGGCGCAACCCGAGGAGCGGAGCGGTGCCGGGACGTATCCTGACGGCGATGATCGTCGCCCTCGCGATCGCCGCAGCCGCGCCCGCGGCCCGGGCGCAGTCCCTGATCCGGGACGCCGAGATCGAGTCGACGCTGCAGCGCCTCGCCTATCCGCTGATCCGCGCGGCCGGGCTGAACCCGGCTAGCGTCCGGATCTACATCGTCAACGATCCCGATCCGAACGCCTTCGTCGCCGGCGGGGCGAACCTGTTCATCAACAGCGGCCTGATCACCCGGCTGGAGACGCCCGACCAGTTGCGCGCGGTGATCGCGCACGAGGTCGGCCATATCGCCGGCGGCCACATCACGCGGCGCGACCAGGCAATGGGGGGAGCGCGCAACATCGCGCTGATCGGCGCGGCCGGCGCGATCGCGGCGACGCTGGGCGGCAGCCCGGAGGTCGGGCTGGCGCTTGCGACCGGCAGCCAGAACGCTGCGCAGCGCTCGGCGCTCGCGCATAGCCGCGCCGAAGAGTCGGCTGCAGACCAGTCCGGCCTGCGCTACATGATCGCGGCCGGCGCCGATCCGCAGGCGACGCTCGACGTGCTGAAGCTGTTCCGCGGGCAGGAGGCGCTGCTCAGTTCCAGCCAGGACGCCTATGCGCGCACCCATCCGCTCTGGAGCGACCGGATCGCGATGCTGGAGCAGCGCGTGGCGGAGGCTCCGGGCCCGCGCGCGCAGGACCCGGCCGACGCCTACTGGCACGCGCGCATGGTCGCGAAGTTCCGCGGCTTCCAGCAATCGCCGGGCGCGACGCTGCGCGCCTATCCGGCTTCGGACACGTCCGAGGCGGCGGCGCTGGCCCGCGCGGTCGCCTATCATCGCGAACCGAGCCTGAGCCGGTCGCTCGCGAACATCGACGCGCTGCTCGCGGCGAAGCCGAACGATCCGTACTACAACGAGCTGCGCGGGCAGATCCTGCTCGAGAGCGGCAAGGCCGGCCCGGCGGCCGCGTCCTACCGCCGCGCGGCCGAACTCGCGCCGGAGGAGCCGCTGATCCTCGCCGGGCTCGGACGGGCGATCCTGAACACCGACGCGCCGAACGCGCCCGGCGAGGCGGCTGCGGCGCTGCGCCGGTCCCGGGCGCTGGAAGCGGGCAACCCGGACGTGCTGCGCGACCTCGCGCTGGCCGAGGCGCGGCTCGGCAACGAGGGACAGGCGGCGCTCGCCACGGCCGAGCGCTTCGCGCTGGTCGGCGCCTACCCGGACGCGCTGCGCCAGGCCGAGCGCGCAGCGGCTTTGCTGCCCCGCGGCACGCCGGGATGGAATCAGGCCCAGGATGTCATTACCCTTGCGCGACGCGCGCTGAAGTGAAGGTTCACATGCGACGGTTTCTTCTTCTGCCGGCCCTGCTGCTCTCCGCAGCCCTGCCCAATTCCGGCTGGGCCGAAATGACGCCCGATGAGCGCGAGGAGTTCCGCGGCGAGGTCCGCGCCTACCTGCTCGACAACCCGGAGGTCCTGCAGGAAATGGTTGCGATGCTGGAGGAGCGCCAGCAGGCCGATACCGCCGGCCTGGACGGCGAACGCATCGCCGCCGCCGAGGAGCGCATCTTCGACGACGGCTTCTCGTTCGTCGGCGGCAACCCGGACGGCGACGTGACGATCGTCGAGTTCCTCGACTACCAGTGCGGCTTCTGCCGCCGCGCGCATCCCGACGTGCAGGAGCTGGTCTCCGCCGACGGCGACATCCGCTGGATCGTCAAGGAGCTCCCGATCCTCGGGCCCGGCTCGCTGCTCGCCGCCCGCGCCGCCGTCTCGACGCTGATCACCGAGGGCCCGGACGCCTACGAGGCGCTGCACGCGCGCCTGATGGAGATCGAGGGGCCCGTGACCGAGGCGAGCCTCGACGCGGCGCTGGCCGAGGTCCCGGACCTCGACGCCGATGCGGTGCGCGCGGGCATGGACGATCCGGAGGTCGCGCGCCGGCTCGACGCCACGCAGGCGCTGGCGCAGGAGCTCGGGATCCAGGGCACGCCCAGCTTCGTCTTCGGCGACCGGATGCTGCGCGGCTACGCGCCGCTCGCCAGCATGCAGGCGATGGTCGAGGAGATCCGGGCCGCGAACTGACCCCCGGCGCAAGCGCAGGCGACTTCGCCCTTTCCTGTCATCGGATCGTTACGTATAGAGAGGGCCCCTGCAAGGAGGCCCGAATTGGTCCGAAGCACCAGACGTCAGGACGCCGAATGACGAAGCGCCCGCACGAGTCCGATGTCGAGTTCATCAAGGCCCTGGCCGAACTTCTTCGCGAGAACGACCTGACCGAGATCGAGGTCAGCCGGGACTATGGCGAGGACGACGCGCTGAACGTCCGCGTCGCGCGCCAGATCGCGCAGGCGCCGGCCGCGCCGCAGATCCACGCCGTCGCGGCGCCCGCGTCCGCCCCGCACCCGGCGGCCGCGTCTGCCGCTGCCGCCCAACCGGCGCCCGACCCAGCCGATGACCCCGATATCGTGCCCTCGCCGATGGTCGGAACGGTCTACCTGCAGCCCGAGCCGGATTCGACGCCCTTCGTCAAGATCGGCGACGCGGTCGTCGAGGGTCAGACCATCCTGATCATCGAGGCGATGAAGACGATGAATCAGAATCCCGGCGCCGCGGGCCGGTCGGGTGAAGCGCATCCTGGTCGAGGACGGCTCGCCGGTGGAATTCGGCGCCCCGCTGATCACCCTGGAATGACCGGGGCCGCCTCCTGGAGAGTGAGATGTTCAAGAAGGTCCTGATCGCCAATCGCGGCGAGATCGCCTTGCGCGTGCATCGCGCCTGCAAGGAAATGGGCATCCAGACCGTCGCGATCCATTCGAGCGCCGACGCCGACGCGATGCACGTGCGCATGGCCGACGAGAGCGTCTGCGTCGGTCCCGCGCCCGCGTCGCAAAGCTACCTTGCGATGCCCAACATCATCGCCGCCTGCGAGATCACCGGCGCCGAGGCGATCCATCCCGGCTACGGCTTTCTCAGCGAGAACGCGACCTTCGTCCAGATCGTCCAGGACCACGGGCTCAGCTTCATCGGACCGACCGCCGAGCACATCCGGCTGATGGGCGACAAGATCACCGCCAAGGAGACGATGAAGGCGCTCGGCGTGCCCTGCGTGCCGGGCTCGGACGGCGGCGTGCCGACGATCGAGGACGCGCGCCGGGTGGCCCGCGAGATCGGCTTTCCGGTCATCGTCAAGGCGACGGCCGGCGGCGGCGGCCGCGGCATGAAGCTCGCGAAGACCGCCGAGGATCTGGAGCGCGCATTCCAGACCGCCCGCGCCGAGGCCAAGGCCGCGTTCGGCAACGACGAGGTCTACCTCGAGAAATACCTCGGCCGCCCCCGTCACATCGAGATCCAGGTCTTCGGCGACGGCAAGGGCCGGGCCGTGCATCTGGGCGAGCGCGACTGCTCGCTGCAGCGCCGCCACCAGAAGGTGCTCGAGGAAGCCCCCTCGCCGGTCATCGACGCCGAGACCCGCGCGCGCATCGGCAAGGTCTGCGCCGACGCGGTCGCGCGGATCGGCTATTCCGGCGCCGGCACGATCGAGTTCCTGTTCGAGGACGGCGAGTTCTTCTTCATCGAGATGAACACGCGCCTCCAGGTCGAGCATCCGGTCACCGAAGCCGTCTTCGACGTCGATCTGGTCCAGGAGCAGATCCGCGTCGCCGCCGGCCTGCCGATGACGTTCCGCCAGGAGGATCTGCAGCCCTCCGGCCACGCGATCGAATGCCGGATCAACGCCGAGAGCCTGCCGGACTTCCGGCCGTCCCCGGGCCGCATCTCGACCTACTACGCGCCCGGAGGCCTCGGCGTCCGGATGGACAGCGCGATCTATGGCGGCTACGCGATCCCGCCCTACTACGACAGCCTGATCGGCAAGCTGATCGTGCATGCGCGGACGCGCGATCTCGCGATCGCCCGCCTGCACCGCGCGCTGAGCGAGCTCGTCGTCGACGGCGTCGCCACGACCGCGCCGCTGTTCGACGCGCTGCTCGACGAGCCGGACATCCTGTCGGGCGACTACGACATCCACTGGCTGGAACGCTTTCTCGAACGCGCCGCCGGGGACTGACCCGATGCGGGACGACGCCCCGCCGCTGACGCCTCAGCTTCTGCTGCAGGCCTATGCGTCGGGCGTCTTCCCGATGGCCGAGGGCGCCGGCGCGTCGGAGGTGTTCTGGGTCGACCCCCAGCGCCGGGGGGTCCTGCCGCTGGACCGGCTTCACGTGTCGCGGCGGCTCGCGCGTTCGTTCCTGTCGGAGGAGTTCGAGATCGCCGTCGACCGCGACTTCGCGGGCGTGCTCGACGGCTGCGCCGACCGGCCCGAGACCTGGATCAACGAAGAAATCCGCGGCCTCTACGGGGCGCTGCACCGCGGCGGCTACGCGCATTCGGTCGAGATCCGGATGGACGGCCGGCTCGCGGGCGGCCTCTACGGGGTCGCGCTCGGCGGCGCTTTCTTCGGCGAAAGCATGTTCAGCCGGCGGCGCGACGCGTCGAAGTTCGCGCTGATCGCGCTGGTCGCGCGGCTGCGCGCCGGCGGGTTCACGCTGCTCGACACGCAGTTCGTCACCGATCACCTGATCCGGCTCGGCGCGGTCGAGATCAGCCGCGCGGCCTACCGCCAGCGCCTGCAGGAGGCGCTGGACCGGCCGGCCAGCTTCCGGTCGCTGGCGCCTGACGTCGACCGTCAGGAGTTGCTGCAGCTCAGCACCCAGACGTCGTAGCGCGGGTGGTCGAGCGCCGACAGCGCCGGGCTCGATGCGAACATCCAGCCGGAAAAACGCGGTTCCGGCGCACGGCGGTCGCGGATCCAGACGAAGGCGAAGGCGTCGCTCTCCGGGGCCTCGCGCGGAACGCGACAGGCGTCGAGCCGGATCTCGAGCTGGCCGAAGACGACGGTCTCGCCGACCGCGACGTCGAGGTCCCGCGTCTCGCCGTTCAGCGTGTCGAGGCCGCGCAGCGTCGCGCGCTGCATCTGCACGGTATCCTGGCTGTTGGCGACCTGACCGCTTTGCGCGGCCACCGCCTGCGCCGCAGCCATCAGCAGCGCGCCGGCGACGCAGAAGCGAAGCGCGCCGCTCATTCCGAGGTCCCGAAGCGCATCAGCAGGTTCAGCAGGCTCACGGAGCTCTGCGTGTTCAGGACCGCGTCGCCGTCCACGAGCATGAAGTCCGACGCGCCCGGCGTGATCTCGAGGAACGAGCCGCCGAGCAGCCCTTCCGACGCGATCTTGACGTCCGAGTCCTCGGGGATCTCCAGCGCCTGGTCGACGGTGAAGCTGGCGCGCGCCATGTAGCTCTCCGGGTCGAGCACCAGCCCGGTCACCGACCCGACCCGGATCCCCGCCAGCCGCACGTCGGTGCCGACCGCGATGCCCTCGACGCTGCGGAACTCTGCGTTCAGCGTCGTGACCCCGGCCATGCCCTGCCGGCCGCTGACTTGTCCCGCATACAGCGCGAACCCGACCGCCGCCGCAATGACGACGGCCCCGATCGCGGTCTCGGCGACGCTGTTCTGTGCCATGATCTTGCGTTTCTCAGTCCGGCGCCCAGGCCTCGTAGTCCTGCGGCGCCTTCGGCGGCGTCGCGCCGAGTATGCTGCCGCCGGGGCGATAGGCCATCTCGGTCCCGGTCATGTTCGGCATGTGCGGCTTTTCCCACGGGCGGTGCTGCAGCGGCGCCGTCGTCGGGGGCTCCTGCCAGGTGTGGTGCAGCCAGCCATGCCACTCCGGACCGATCCGGCTGGCCTCGACGTCGCCGTTGTAGATGACCCAGCGGCGCGCGCCGTCGGCGGTCTGGTAGTAGATGTTGCCTTGTGCGTCCTCTCCGACGCGCTTGCCGTGGCGACGCGTCCAGAGCCGCGTGCCGAGCGTCTCGCCGTTCCACCAGGTGAACATCTGCGTCAGAAAGCTCATGCCGCCCTCGTCCTGTCTGCGTCCAGCGCGTTATGACTCATGCCGCACGCACGGTCCAGCGGCCAAGCGGCCCACGCGCGCCGCAGAACGAGAGCGCGCTATGCCGGTCAGCAACCTCGGCAGTGGCCCGGCCGCCGCCGCGCCGACGCGGCAGCGCCTGCGGGCCTGCCGGTCAGGAAGCGGACGCCGACGACGAGCCTTCCTTGCGATCGACATAGATCAGCAGCGGCTCGCCCTTGCGCAGGATGCACTCCTCGTTGACGACGACCTCGGCAACGCCCTGCAATGAGGGCAGGTCGAACATCGTGTCGAGCAGCACTTCCTCCAGGATCGAGCGCAGGCCGCGCGCGCCGGTCTTGCGCTCGATCGCGCGTTTCGCAATCGCGCGCAGCGCGTCCTCGGTGAAGCTGAGCTGGACGTCCTCCATCTCGAACAGGCGCTGGTACTGCTTGATCAGCGCGTTCTTCGGCTCGGTCAGGATCGTCATCAGCGCCGCCTCGTCGAGGTCGGTCAGCGTGGCGAGCACCGGCAGGCGGCCGACGAACTCGGGGATCAGCCCGAACTTCAGCAGATCCTCCGGCTCCAGCGACTGGAACAGGTCGCCGACCCGGCGCTCGTCCTGGTCCTTGACGTCCGCGCCGAAGCCCATCGCCGAGCCGCGACCGCGCTGCGCGATGATCTTGTCGAGGCCCGCGAAGGCCCCGCCGCAGATGAACAGGATGTTCGTCGTGTCGACCTGCAGGAATTCCTGCTGAGGATGCTTGCGCCCGCCCTGCGGCGGCACGGAGGCCACGGTGCCCTCCATGATCTTCAGGAGCGCCTGCTGCACGCCCTCGCCGGACACGTCGCGTGTGATCGACGGGTTGTCTGACTTGCGGCTGATCTTGTCGACCTCGTCGATGTAGACGATGCCGCGCTGCGCCCGCTCGACGTTGTACTCGGCCGACTGCAAGAGCTTCAGGATGATGTTCTCGACATCCTCGCCGACATAACCGGCCTCGGTCAGCGTCGTCGCGTCGGCCATCGTGAACGGCACGTCGAGGATGCGCGCCAGCGTCTGCGCCAGCAGAGTCTTGCCGCAGCCCGTCGGGCCGATCAGCATGATGTTGGACTTCTGCAGCTCGACGTCGGAATTCTTCGCCGCGTGGTTCAGACGCTTGTAGTGGTTGTGCACCGCGACCGACAGCACGCGCTTGGCGACCTTCTGGCCGATCACGTAGTCGTCGAGGACCTTGCAGATCTCCTGCGGCGTCGGCACCCCGTCCGAGGACTTGACGAGGTTCGACTTCGTCTCCTCGCGAATGATGTCCATGCACAGCTCGACGCATTCGTCGCAGATGAACACCGTCGGTCCCGCGATCAGCTTGCGGACCTCATGCTGGCTCTTGCCGCAGAACGAGCAGTAGAGGGTGTTCTTGGCGTCGCCGCCGCTCGATTTGCTCATGGTCTGCCTCCGGCTTTCGCCACCTGTTTCGCCTCGAACTCCGACCGGAATCCGACCGACGCCAGCGACAAATCCCATAGGAACATGCTTGCCGCGGCAATTACAAGTCCAAAGGGACGGTACGGGCGCCCTGTCGCCGGGCCGCTCACGCGCTCGTGGGCTCCGCCAACCGCTTCTCGACGATCTCGTCGATGTGACCCCATTCCTTGGCCTCCTCGGCCGTCATGAACCGGTCGCGCTCCAGCGCCGCCTCCACCGTCTCGAGCGGCTGGCCCGAATGCCTGACGTAGATCTCGTTCAACCGCCGCTTGATCTTCAGGGTCTGCTCGGCGTGGATCATGATGTCCGTCGCCTGGCCCTGGAAGCCGCCGGACGGCTGATGCACCATGATCGACGAGTTCGGCAGCGAGAACCGCATCCCCTTCTCGCCCGCGATCAGGAGCAGCGACCCGGCCGAAGCCGCCTGGCCGACGCAAAGCGTCGAGACCGGCGGGCGGACGTACTGCATCGTGTCGTACATGCTGAGCCCCGCGGTCACCACGCCCCCGGGGCTGTTGATGTACATCGAGATTTCCTTCTTCGGATTCTCGGCCTCGAGGAACAGCAGCTGCGCGACGATCAGCGTCGACATGCCGTCATGGATCGGGCCCGACACGAAGATGATCCGCTCCTTCAGCAGGCGCGAAAAGATGTCGTAGGCCCGTTCGCCCCGCGCAGTCTGTTCGACCACCATCGGCACGAGGTTCATGTACGTCTCTACCGGGTCTTTCATCGGGTCCGTCTTCCTTGTCCTGCGGGCGATCCGCGGCCGCCCGTCACTGCCCTCATGCCGTCGCAGAGACCTGAGCCCACGCGCATTCTGCCAGATATGCCGACCTGCGCCCGGCCACAAGCCCCATGGGGCGAGGCGCGCGGCTCAACCTATGCGCGAAGCGTGGTTACCGGCGGTTTGTGATCGCGGACACAGACGGGCGCCGACCGGCAGGCGGAAAAGGCAGTCAGGGCCGCCCGAGACGGCCGATGGGAAGGACGCCTGCCGATGAACGCCGCCAGCTGGCTGGAACTCGCCGCGACCGCGACGGTCGCCGCCATCATGCCCGGGCCCTGCGTTGCGGCGATCCTGTTGCGCGCCGCCAGCAACCCGCGCGAGGGCCTCAAGACGGTGGCGGGCCTGATGCTGGCCGACCTGGTCCTCATCACGGCGGCGCTCGGCGTCCTGGCCGGGGCGCTGGTCGTCACCAATCAGGCGCTTGCGGCGCTGCGGACTGGCGGCGTCCTCCTGCTCGCGGGCATGGGCGTCGGCCTGCTGCTGCGCGGCGGCGCGGGCCGCGACGCCGGGCCGGCGCCGGGCGGGCGCATCGCGGCCGTTGCAACGTGGAGCGGCTCGCTCGCGGCGGGCGCCGCGCTCGGCCTGTCCAGTCCGTTCAACATCGTGTTCTTCGGCAGCGTCCTGCCGCTCCACCTCGACCCGGCAGAAATCGGCCCGGCCCAGGCGTTGGCCGCGGCCTGCGCCGTGATTCTCGGCGGCGGGGCAGCCGGCTGAATCGCCGTCGCTCTGGGAATGGGGCTGGCGGGCCGCCACCGGATCAGCGCCCGGTCCGCAGACCGGCTCTGCGGGTTCGGCCTGCTGGCGTTCGCGGCGCTCGGGCTGCAGGCCTGAGCGCCGCGCAAGCTTACTTCGCGGCGGGAGCGGCCGGGACCTCTTCGTCCAGCGCCTCGATCTGCTTCTGCAGTTCGTCCTTCGAGACCGACTTGTCCTCGAGCTTGGCCAGTTCGAGGATGTAGTCGACGACCTTCTCCTCGAAGAGCGGCGCGCGCAGCTGCTGCAGCGCCTGCGGGTTCTTCTGGATGAAGTCGATGAACTGGCGCTCCTGGCCCGGATACTGCCGCGCCTGGGCAATCACCGCGCGCTGCATCTCCTGGTCCGAGACCTGGATGTCGTTCTTGTTGCCGACCTCCGCCAGCAGCAGCCCGAGGCGGACGCGGCGCTCGGCGAGGCGCGTGTGCTCCTCGGTCGGCTCGATCTTGTCGTGGTCGTGGCCGTGATGGTCCGGGTGCTCGTCATGCCACAGCTGGTGGGCGATCTGCTTGGCCTCGACGTCGACGAGGCTCGGCGGCAGGTCGAAGCTCAGTTCGCCGTCGAGCGCGTCCATCAGCCGGCGCTTCAGGATCGCGCGCGTCGCCTGGCCGTACTCGGCCCCGAGCCGCTCGCGCACCTGGCCCTTCAGCGCCTCGAGATTCTCCGCGCCGAAGCGCTCGGCCAGCGCGTCGTCGACCGGCGCCGGCTTCGGCGCCTTGACGGCCTTCACGGTGACCGCGAACGCCGCTTCCTTGCCGGCGAGATGGGCCGCGCCGTACTCTGCGGGAAAGGTCACCGTCACCTCGGGCGCATCGCCGGCCTTGGCGCCGGCGAGCTGCTCCTCGAAGCCCGGGATGAAGCTGCTCGAGCCCAGCACCAGCGGGAAGTCCTCGGCCGAGCCGCCGTCGAACTCGACGCCGTCGATCGAGCCCTTGAAGTCGATGACAAGCTGGTCGCCGTCCTTCGCCTTCGTGCCCTTCTTGCGGTCCTCGTAGATGCTGGCCGACTTCGCCAGGTTCTCGAGCGCCTCGTCCACCGCCGAGTCGTCGATCTCCGCGACCAGCCGCTCGAGCTCGATCTTCGAGAAGTCGACCTCGGGCACCTCCGGCAGCGCCTCGTAGACCATCGAGACCTGGACGTCCTGGCCCTCGGCCCAGTCCTGCTCGTTGGCCATCTTGACCTGCGGCTGCAGCGCGGGACGGTCGCCGGTCGTCTCGAAATGCTCGCGCATCGCGGCGTCGATCGACTCCTGCATCGCCTCGCCGAGCACGGACTTGCCGAACATCTTCTTCATCAGGGCGGCGGGGGCCTTGCCCTTGCGGAAGCCCTTCATCTGGAAGTCCTTGCGGGCTTCCTCGAGCTTCTCGGTCACCTTCGCCTCCAGTTCGGAGGCCGGCACCGTAATGTCATACCCGCGCTTCAGGCCTTCGTTCAGGGTCTGGGTGACCTGCATCTGTTCCTCGTCGTTCATGTTGTCTGGTGCGGACGGAGGGACTTGAACCCCCACGCCTCTCGGCGCCAGAACCTAAATCTGGTGCGTCTGCCAATTCCGCCACGCCCGCGGTCGGGGCCAACGGCGGCGACCCCGAGTGAGCGCGTTCCCTAACAGAGCGCACGAATGGGCGCGAGCGAAAAATCGCGGCCGCAGCGCCCAGCCGCCGGCTTCACGTTTTGCACAGCAATTAGGCAACCTGGGCGTTATTTGGACAGAGCCCGCGGATTCGGAGCAAGGGTCTGGACCCCGGGCCGGGCTTGCGTTGAAGTCTCCGGATCAAGCTGGTCTCAAGTCGCGACTCCGGAAAGAACCGGTCTCCGAAGGACCCAGGCAGGGAGCCCGCCATGAAGAAGATCGAGGCCATCATCAAGCCGTTCAAGCTCGATGAGGTAAAGGAAGCCCTCCAGGAAATCGGCATCCAGGGCCTCAGCGTCACCGAAGCCAAGGGCTTCGGCCGTCAGAAGGGTCATACCGAACTCTACCGCGGCGCCGAATACGTCGTCGACTTCCTGCCCAAGGTGAAGATCGAGGTCGTGCTCGCGGACGAGCAGGTCGACGCCGCCGTCGAGGCCATCATCAACGCCGCCAAGACGGGCAAGATCGGCGACGGCAAGATATTCATCATGCCGGTCGAACAGGCGGTCCGCATTCGCACCGGCGAAGAGGGCAACGACGCGCTCTGACGCGACCTGCCTCGCCCCGTCCCCGGCGCCGCGTCTCCAGACTCTCCCGCGAAACGCGAACAGCAAGCACCAAGGAAGAAAGATGTCAGACACAGCATCCGTTCTGAAGATGATCAAGGACGAGGACGTCGCCTACGTCGATGTCCGGTTTTGCGATCCGCGGGGACGTCTACATCACGTGAGCGTCGTTTCCGACCTGGTCGATGAAGACTTCTTCGAGGAAGGCTTCATGTTCGACGGCTCGTCGATCTCCGGCTGGAAGTCGATCGAGAAGTCCGACATGAAGCTGATGCCGGACCCGAGCTCCGTCTACGTCGACCCGTTCTACGCCGAGAAGACGCTCTGCGTGCACTGCACCGTGGTCGAGCCCGACACGATGGAGCCCTATTCGCGCGACCCGCGCGGCACCGCGCAGAAGGCCGAGGCGTTCCTGAACGCGAGCGGCGTCGGCGACGCCGCCTATTTCGGCCCCGAGGCCGAGTTCTTCATCTTCGACGACGTGCGCTACTCGAACGCGCCGAACAAGGTGAGCTTCCAGATCGACGCGGTCGACGCGGCCTGGAACACCGACACCGAGTACGAGATGGGCAACATGGGCCACCGGCCCGGCGTCAAGGGCGGCTACTTCCCGGTCAACCCGGTCGACGCCTCGCAGGACATCCGCTCCGAGATGCTGTCGACGATGAAGCGGATGGGCATGAAGGTGGACAAGCACCACCACGAGGTCGCGACCGCCCAGCACGAGCTCGGCCTCGTCTTCGGCACGCTGACCACCCAGGCCGACAACATCCTGAAGTACAAGTACATCATTCACAACGTCGCGGCCGCCTACGGCAAGACGGCGACCTTCATGCCGAAGCCGTACTACGGCGACAACGGCTCGGGCATGCACGTCAACATGTCGATCTGGAAGGAGGGCAAGCCGCTCTTCGCCGGCGACAAGTACGCGGATCTCAGCGACCAGGCGCTGTGGTTCATCGGCGGCATCCTGAAGCACGCAAAGACGCTGAACGCCTTCACCAACCCGTCGACCAACAGCTACAAGCGGCTGATCCCCGGATTCGAGGCGCCGGTGCTGCGCGCCTACTCCGCGAACAACCGTTCGGGCTGCGTGCGCATTCCGTGGTCCGAGAGCCCGAAGGGCAAGCGCGTCGAGGCCCGCTTCCCCGATCCGTCCGCGAACCCCTACCTCGCCTTCGCCGCGCTGCTGATGGCCGGCATCGACGGGATCAAGAACAAGATCGATCCGGGCGAGGCGTCGGACAAGGATCTCTACGACCTGCCGCCCGAGGAGCTCGCGTCGATCCCGACCGTCTGCGGGTCCTTGCGCGAGGCGCTCGAATGCCTGGCCGCCGACCACGAGTTCCTGCTGGCCGGCGACGTGTTCACCAGGGACCAGCTCGACGGCTACATGGCGCTGAAGTGGCAGGAGGTCTACACCTTCGAGCACACGCCGCATCCGGTCGAGTACCAGATGTACTATTCCTGCTGACAAGTCCCGCCGGCACGAGACCCCGAGGGGCGGCGCATTGCGCCGCCCCTTCGCATTCCGGCGCGCCTCCGTTAGGCTCGCGGCGACCCCGCTCCGCCGAGGCTCCGCGATGCCCGCCCTGACCGTCACGAGCTTCGCCGCCTTCGCCAATCTGGTCGTCGCCGCCTGCAGGCTCGGCGTCGTCGAGAACCCCGTCGACCGCCTGAAGGCCCTCGCCGACGTCGCGACCGGCGCAACTTCGCTCGACGCGCAGTTCCGCGCCTCCGGCCTCGCCGCGGTCGCGGCCGAGATGGCCCGCGTCGCCGACGACCACGCCCGCCATTTCACGCATCCCGGCCCCGCGCGCGACGACGCCGTCGCGCTCTTCTGGCAGGTCGCCCCCGCCGCCTTCGCCGACCCGGCCGTCTTCGCCGCCGCCCATCTCGACCCCGGCCTGACGACAGACCGCATGGTCGCCGCCATCCGGTCCTCACCCGCCTCGCGCGACTTCGCCGCCACGCCGCTCCCCGAGCAGTTCTTCCGCGCCGTCGCACGCGCCACGCTCGACGTGATGCTGAACCGCGCCGACACCGTCGCAGCGCTTTCCCCAGCGCTCTGGCGCGGGTCGCTTCAAAGGCAGGAGCAAATCCTGGACGAGCAGGCCGAGGGCTTCCGCGATCTGAAGCGCGGGACGACCAGATCCTCGCCCTCCTCCGCCGCCTCGCCGGAACGCAGGAGGCCGCTGCCGCCCATGCCGCTGGCGTCACCGACGACCGGATCCTCGGCCTCGCCCGCCGCATCGCCGCCGACATTCCCGACCTCGACAAGGCCTTCGCCGAACTGGAGCGCGCGGTCGAGATCGCCATCGAAGTCCAGGCCCGCGGCCGGGCCGGCTCCAATACCGGCGACTTCGTCGACGCCGTGCTCGCCCGCATGGCCGTCCTCTCCGCCGACGGCCGCGACGACGAGGCCGCCGCCGAGGCCGACCGCGCCTTCGCCGAATGGCAGGAGCGCCAGCAGCTGGAACGACAGCAAGGCGTCGCCCTCCTCGAAGCCGGCCTTCGCGCCGATCTCCTCCGCCGCGACGCCCCCTCCGCCGCCCGCCGCATCCTCCAGCGCATCGAGATTGGGACCGATGCGGGCGTCTCATTCGATGCGTTGAGGCGAGAGCAGGACGACTGGTACGCCCGCGGCCGGGACAAGGGCCTGAACCTCGACCTCGAAGTCTCGATCGCGCTGGCCCGCCTTTCGGTCGTGCGCGCCCAAGATCGGAGCCAGAGGGCTGCTGCTCTCAACGATCTGGGCGCTGCGCTAAGGACGCTGGGTGAGCGCGAGACCGGCGCGGCGCGGCTGGAGGAGGCAGTCGCCACCTACCACAGCGCACTGGAGCAATCCTCCCGCGACCGCAGCCCGCTCGAATGGGCCGCGACGCAGAACAACCTCGGCAATGCGCTTTCAGCCTTGGGCGCGCGCGAGAGCTGCACGGCGCGGCTGGAGGAGGCCGTCGCCGCCTACCGCGCGGCGCTGGAGGAGCGCACCCGCGACCGCTCGCCGCTCGACTGGGCAATGACCCAGAACAACCTCGGAAATGCGCTCCTGACGATCGGAGTTCGCGAGAGCAGCTCGGCGCAATTAGAGCAGGCAGTCGTCGCCTTCCGCTCCGCGCTGGAGGTGTATGCCCATGACCGAACACCGCGCGAATGGGCCATGGCCCAGCACAACCTGGGAAATGCGCTAACGAAGCTGGGCGAGCGCGAGAGCGGCACGGAGCGGCTGGAACTGGCCCTCGAAGCCTACCGCGCCGCGCTGACGGAACATACGCGCGATCGCGCACCGCTTGACTGGGCAGGGACCCAGAGCAACCGCGGCAATGCGCTGCAGCGCTGGGCGCGCGCGAGAGCAGCACGGCGCGGCTGGAAGAGGCCGTCGAAGCCTACCACGCGGCGCTGGAGGAAGAACGCGCGACCGCGTGCCCTTGGACTGGGCGGAACCCAGAACAACCTCGGCAATGCGCTCACCGGGCTGGGCGTGCTTGAGCGCAGCACGGCGCGGCTGGAAGAAGCCGTCGACGCATATCGCGCCGCACTGGAGGAGCGCACCCGGGACCGCGTGCCGCTTGACTGGGCGGCAAGCACCGGCAAGCAGGGGATGGCGCTTTTTTCCCTGGCAGACCTGAGGTCCGACCTGGATCTCGGCGCGCCGGGCCCGCGACCAGATCGCGGATGCGGAGTCGGCGATGCGGGACGGGGGCCATGCGCCCAACGCCGACAGCTACCGGACGGTGCGCGCCGGAGCCGAAGCGCTGATCGCCCGCCTTTCGGGCCGGCCGTGACCCAGAATGCCTTCATTCTGAAAGTCTTTTTATAACAGATGATTTGCTCTCGGTCGCATCGTGGACCGCTGCCCTCACCGCTCCTTGTCCGGCAAATCCGACGCAGCCTGCCTGGACCGTCCCGAAGACCCCGATCCCGACCGATGCCGCAGCACTATTTCTTGACGCAGCGAAATATTGCCTTCTAGGCTCGGCGCGCCATCAAGGCAGACAGATTTTCGGGGACGAAGACATGAGCAAGCGCGAGGAACTGATCGAGCTCTACGCTAGGGATTTGACCGAAAAATGCGGCGTGACTCCCGACATGGACTTTCTGACCAAGGTCGTCATCGGCCTCGGGCCGGCGATCTACAACACCGACAGCACGCTGGTATCAAGTTCCGACGCCAGCGAGCTGGAGACCCTGAAGAAGAACTTCCTGATCCGGAAACTCGGCCTCGACGACGGGCCGCATCTGATGGCCGGGATCGACGCCGTCATCGACCAGTACGGTCGCTCAAACCGGAGCAAGCACCGGGCAGTCGTCTACTACCTGCTGGCGAGCCATTTCGACAAGCAGGCGGTCTACGCCTGATCGCGCTCCGGCCGGCTACCCGCGCGGGCTCAGGCGGGTGACGTGGCCCATCTTGCGGCCGGGGCGCGCCTCGGCCTTGCCGTAGAGATGCACTGCCGCCCCGGTCATGCCGGGCGCGCGCGTCGATCTCGTCGCCGATCAGGTTCGTCATCACCGCGTCCGAATGCCGCGACCCGTCGCCGAGCGGCCAGCCGGCGATGGCCCGGACATGCTGCTCGAACTGGTCGATCGAGGCAGGCGTCGGTCGTCCAGTGCCCGGAATTGTGGACCCGCGGCGCGATCTCGTTGACGACCAGCCCCTGCGGCGTGACGAAGAGCTCGACGCCGATCACGCCGACATAGTCGAGCGCCGTCAGGATCCGCCCCGCCAGCAGCGCCGCGTCCTGCGCCGGCGCCGTGCGGATCGCCGCCGGCACGGTCGTCGTGTGCAGGATGCCGTCGCGATGCACGTTCTCGCCGGGATCGAAGGCCGACCACCGCCCCGTCGAGGCCGCGCGCGGCGATGACCGAGATCTCGCGCTCGAAGGCGACGAACGCCCTCCAGCACCGCCGGCGCCGCCGCCGATCGACGCAAGCGCCGCGGCCGCGTCCTCGGGCGCCGGCGATGCGCGCCTGCCCCTTGCCGTCATAGCCGAGCCGGCGCGTCTTCAGGATCGCCGGCGCGCCCGATCGCGCGCCAGCGCCGCCGCAAGCGACGCCGCGTCGTCGACCGCCGCATAGGGCGCGACCGCCAGCCCCAGCCCGGCGAGGAAGTCCTTCTCGGCGATCCGGTCCTGCGCCGACCTCCAGCGCGCGCCGGCCCGGCCGCACCGGCACGATCCCGGCGAGCGCGTCCAGCGCCGCCGGCAGGCACGTTCTCGAACTCGTAGGTGACGACGTCGACCTGCGCCGCGAAAGCCCGCAGCGCCGCCGCGTCGTCGTAGCCGGCGCGCGACCGTGCGCGTCGCTGACCTGCGCCGGCGCGGCGCTCGGCGCCGGGCTCGAAGACATGGGTCCTGAGCCCGAGCCGCGCCGCGGCCAGCGCCAGCATCCGGCCGAGCTGCCCGCCGCCGAGCACGCCGATCGTAGGCGCCGGGGCGCAGCGGCTCAGTCATCTCGACGGCTCCTCGGCGACCGCCGCGGTCTGCGCCGCGCGCCAGGCCTCCAGCCGCTCGGCGAGCGCCGGGTCCGTCGTCGCGAGCATCGCCGCGGCGAACAGCCCGGCGTTGGCCGCCCCGGCCGCGCCGATCGCGAAGGTCGCCGACCGGCACGCCCTTCGGCATCTGCACGATCGAGAGCAGGCGATCGAGCCCCGACAGCGCCTTGCTCTGCACCGGCACGCCGAGCACCGGCAGGCGCGTCTTCGCGGCCAGCATGCCCGGCAGGTGCGCCGCCCGCCCGGCCCCGGCGATGATCGCGCGCAGGCCCCGCCCGGCGCCGCCTCGGCATAGGCGAACATCCGGTCCGGCGTGCGGTGCGCCGAGACGATGCGGGTCTCGTAGGGAACGCCGAGCGCGTCGAGCACCTCGGCCGCGGCGCGCATGGTCGGCCAGTCCGACTGGCTGCCCATGACGATTCCGATCAACGGTTGGGACAAGGGACGGGAACTCCGGAAGGCCGGTCAGGCGATGATGTCAGGCGTGATCTCGTCCGAAATCCGCGTCATCTGATCCTTCAGCATCAGCTTGCGCTTCTTCAGCCGGCGCACGGTCAGCGGATCGGCCCGACCGCCCTCGTCGAGCGCTGCGATCGCGTCGTCGAGATCGCGGTGTTCGCGCAGCAGCAGTTCGAGCTTGATGCGAAGCACCTCTTCGCGCGGCAGGAGAGGAGGTTCTGTCATGGCACCGACTGCAGAGTGGGCGGCAACTTATATACTCCCCTGCTACCTTGGGCCAGCCTTTGCGCACAATCCTTGCGTGGCAGTGGACAGGCACCGCCCGTAATTGCATGTTGCCCGCGCAGACTTCTTTGCGGAGCCTCGCCAGACCAATGCCACCCGACTTAACCCACGAGCGCGCCGCCGGCGCAGGCCCGGTCTGCGGCGTCGATGAGGTCGGGCGCGGCCCTTGGGCAGGGCCCGTCGTGGCGGCGGCGGTCATCCTGAATCCCGCAGAGATCCCCGAAGGCATCGACGACTCCAAGCGCTTGCCGGCCGTGCGCCGCGCCGAGATCCACGACGCGCTGCGCGTCGTTGCCCGGATCGGAATCGGGGTGGCCACCGTGGGCGAGATCGATCGGCTGAACATCCTGCAGGCGAGCTTCGTCGCGATGCGCCGAGCGATGGCGGCGCTCGGCTCGCAGCCCGCGCTCGCGCTGGTCGATGGCAAGCTGACCCCGCCGGACATGGGCTGCCCCGTCCGCCCGCTCATCGGCGGCGACGCGCTGTCGCTTTCAATCGCCGCCGCATCCATCATCGCAAAGGTAACGCGCGACAGGATGATGGTGGCGTTGGCGCAACAGTTTCCGGGGTATGGCTGGGAACGGAACATGGGTTATGGCGTGCGCGCTCATGCCGATGCGCTGGCTGCGCTGGGCGTGACCCCACATCATCGTCAAAGCTTCGCGCCCATCCACAAGATATTGTGTGAAGCTCAATCTTTAACCCCTTGATTCGAAATATTCTTTGACCGCGATTCGGTTTTGACTCATGGTGGCCGGCAGCCGCAACCGGAGGGACGGGGCCGTGACAAGAATAAAGAAATTCAATGAACCCAGCGCGATCGCGGTCGATCTTGTCCATCTGGGCGATTGCGTCCAGATCATGGAGAGAATGCCGGAGGCCTCGGTCGATCTCATTTTTGCCGATCCGCCCTACAATCTTCAGTTGAAAGGTGAACTGCATCGGCCGGACAACAGCCGGGTCGATGCGGTGGATGACGACTGGGATCGTTTCGCGTCTTTCGCGAGCTATGACGCGTTTTCTCAAGCCTGGCTGGCGGCGGCGCGGCGGCTGCTGAAGCCGGACGGGGCGATCTGGGTGATCGGATCCTACCACAACGTGTTCCGTCTAGGAGCGACGCTGCAGGATGCCGGGTTCTGGATCCTGAACGACGTGATCTGGCGCAAGTCCAACCCGATGCCGAACTTTCGAGGCAAGCGCCTGACCAATGCGCACGAGACGCTGATCTGGGCGGCGAAGTCGGACCAGTCGCGATATGTCTTTAACTACGACGCGATGAAGGCGCTCAACGAAGGCGTGCAGATGCGGTCGGACTGGGTCATCCCGCTGTGCACTGGGGCCGAGCGGCTGAAGGACGCGGACGGCGCCAAGGCGCATCCGACGCAGAAGCCCGAGGCGTTGCTGCACCGAGTGCTGGTCGCGTCGACGCGGCCCGGCGACGTGGTGCTCGATCCGTTCTTTGGGACCGGAACGACCGGCGCCGTAGCGAAACGGCTCGGGCGACGCTGGATCGGCATCGAGCGCGAGGCCGCCTACAAGGTGGCGGCGGAGGCGCGGATCGCGGCGGTCGAGGCGCTGGACCCCGAGGCGGCTGCGATCACGACGCCGAAGCGGGCGGAGCCGCGGGTGGCGTTTGGCCAGCTGGTCGAGCGCGGGCTGCTGAGCCCCGGCGCGGTGCTGCGATCGCTGAACGGCAGGCGACAGGCGCGGGTCCGGGCCGACGGAACGCTGATCTCGGCCGAGTTGCGCGGCTCGATCCATCAGGTCGGCGCGGCGCTCGAGGGCGCGCCGTCGTGCAACGGATGGACGTACTGGCATGTGCTGATCAACGGCGATCCGGTGCCGATCGATTTCTTCCGCCAGCAGGTCCGGGCCGAGATGCAGGTCTGAGCGGCTTGTGTTTCAGCGAAAAACGCCAAAACCGTAAGCCGGCTCGTCGATTGGACGATGAATTTCGGTAACCCGGCCTAAATCTCGCTCGGCCTGCCTTAATTCGCTGCCAGCGGCGCGAACCGCACTGGGGAAGATAAGCTTCCGGCGCCGGCGAGGCGGGATCGCAGCGGAAAAAACGTCGGATGCCTATTAATGATGCATCCGATTCCTCGCTCGTTTGTTGTCAGGGGTAGAATTCGACATTGGAGGACATCGAAATGCGAGTGCTCTTGACATCGACGGCCATCGCGCTGCTGGCCGCCAGCCCCTTGGCCGCGCAGGAAACGCAGACCGAAGGCGCAGGCGCCGAGACGGCTCAGAAGGACGTGGTCGCGGTCGGCGTCCTCTTCCTGTCGGCGGAGCAGGACAGCCTCTACGCCTCCGACCTGCTCGGAATGGACGTGCACAGCTCCGAGGCGGACTATGATGCGTATCGTGAGGCTCCCATCGGCGCCGCAGATCGCTCGGAGTGGGACGATATCGGCGACGTCAACGACATCATCATTGGGCCGGAGGGCGACGCCCGGGGCGTACTGGTCGACATCGGCGGCTTCCTCGGCTTGGGCGAGCATACGGTCGCGCTCGACATGAGCCAAGTCCGCTTCCTGACCGACGAGACCGGCGACCGCTTCGTTGCGGTCAACAGCACTCGCGAGGAGCTCGAGAACGCGCCGAAGTACGAACGGCCGGACGAGATGATGAACGCCGCGACGACCGCGCCGCCGGGCGGCGATGTCGTGCCGCCAATGACCGTGTCGCGCCCAATGTTCGAGCGCGAAGGCTACATGGAGGCCGAGTACCAGCAGCTGACCGCGGAACAGCTCGAGGGCGCTCCGGTCTATGACGCGAACGACGAGAGCATCGGCGACGTAAGCGAACTGGTTCTTGGCCAGGATGGGACGATCACCCAGGCGATCGTCGATGTCGGCGGCTTCCTCGGGATGGGCGAACATCCGGTAGCCCTGGAGTTCGGCGAGATGCAGGTTATGCAGAACGCCGATGGCGGCGACGTGCGCGTCTATATCGACCAGACCCGGGAAAACCTCGAGCAGCGTCCCGCCTACGAAGGCTAGCGCCGCTGGGCAGGGCCAAGCGTCCTCCCACTTGAAAACGATCGGGGGCAGGCCGGGGTACGAGCCTGCCCCTTTTTTAGAACGTGACGCGCTCCAAGACTACTTGGTGCGTGCGAGCGCGGCCCGGCCGAGCCGCAGCGCCTTTCGCATGACCGTGGGCATCGCCGCTTCGACCGAGGCCGACCACGGGCGCCAGTCGCCCGGCAGGACGCCGGACCCGGCTGTCGCGACGGAAACGCCGAGCTCGAGGTGAAAATGCGTGAACGTATGCCGGACCGTGGCGCCGGCGTCGCGCCAGTCCGCCGGGAACGGGGGGCATGGCGGCGGAGGCTCGACGGCCCAGTCGGTTCCGGGAAGTCCGAGCATGCCGCCGAGCAGCCCCTTCGCCGGCCGCGTTTCGACCAGCAGCGCGCCGTCCTCGCGCTGGCCGAGATAGACGATCCCCCGGCGCAGCGGCTTCACCGGCTTCGCGGCCTTGCGGGGAAGATCGGCGGCGATGCCGAGCCGGCGCCCGGCGCACTCGGCCATCCACGGACATATGCCGCAGGCCGGGGAGCGTGGCGTGCAGACGGTCGCGCCGAGATCCATCACGGCCTGCGCGTAGTCGCCGGCGCGAAGCTGCGGCGTCAGCGCGGCGGCGAAAGCGCGCAGCGTCTCCTTGGAGCCTGGCAGCGGCGCCTCGACCGCGTGGATGCGGGCCATGACGCGCTCGACATTGCCGTCGAGCACGGCGGCCGGGCGGTCGAAGGCGATCGCAGCGATCGCGGCTGCGGTGTAGGGGCCGATGCCGGGCAACTCGCGCAGTCCGTCCTCGGTGTCCGGAAAGCTGCCGCCATGCGCCGACGCGACCGCACGGGCGCAGGCGAGCAGGTTTCGAGCGCGGGCGTAGTAGCCGAGCCCCGCCCAGGCCGCCATGACTTCGGCGTCCGGCGCGACGGCCAGATCCTCGACGCGGGGCCACCGGGAGACGAACTTCGAGAAGTAGCCTCCCACGGCGGCCACCGTCGTCTGCTGCAGCATGACCTCCGACAGCCAGACCCGGTACGGGTCGGGGCGCTCGGTCGAGCCGGGCGGCACGCGCCAGGGCAGGCGCCGCGCCATGCGGTCGTACCAGTCGAGCAGGCGCGCGGCCATGTCGGGCCGCGTCGACATCCCGGAGACCGGGGGCGTAGGATCGTCGACCGTATCGGAAGGGATTCGCATGGCCGAGCAGACTGGCGTGCGCGACGGCAAAGACAAGCGCGATCGGCGCCGCCCCGGCTTTCGCCGGGCGGGCGCGCTGATCGAGGCGCAGACGCGCACCGCCGCGGGGCGGCGCGGCTACGCCGATGCGCGGCTGAAGGCGCTCTGGGCGGAGATGGTCGGCCCCGAGATCGCCGGCGTGGCGCGGCCGGTCAAGCTGACCCCGACGCGCGGCCCGTCCGGCGGATTGCTGACGCTGGGCGTCGAGGGCGCCAATGGCCCGCAGATCCAGATGCTGGTTCCGCTGATCCGCGAGCGGGTCAACGCGGTGCTGGGGCCAACGGCGGTCGGGCGCGTCCGCATCACGCAGGCGACCGGCTTCGCCGAGCCGCCGGCTGGCTTCGTGCGCGACGATCCGCCGGCGCCGCCGCCCGACATCTCGGAGTTCGCCTCCGGGCTCTCAAGCATTGGTGATGACGACCTGCGCGCGGCCTTGCAGACACTGGCCGAAAATGTGGTATCCCGAGCCCGCAAGCATGCGATCAAGGAAAGCTGACCCGATGCACGACGCCACTGCCCTCACCCGCCGCGCGCTGATCGCCGCGGCCGCCGCCGGCGCCACAATCGCCGCCGCACCGCTCCATGCGCAGGAGGCGCCCGCGATCGTCGAGATGGCGATGGGGGCCGAGGACGCTCCGGTCACGCTGGTCGAGTACGCGTCGCTGACCTGCCCGCATTGCGCGAACTTCCAGATCAACGTGATGCCGCAGATCAAGAAGGAGTTCATCGATGCCGGCAAGGTGCGGCTGGTCTATCGCGAGGTCTTCTTCGACCGGCCGAGCCTGTGGGCCGCGATGATCGCGCGCTGCGCCGGCGAGGACCGGTACTTCGGCGTCATCGACCTCCTGTTCCGCGACCAGGCGAACTGGTCGCGCGCCACGGACGCCGAAGCGATGATGGCCGATCTCTACGCGATCGGTCGGCAGGCCGGGCTGACCGACGCCGCGATGGGGGAATGCCTGCAGGACCAGGCCTTCGCCGAGGCACTGGTCGCGGAGTTCCAGAAGAACGTGACTGCCGACGGCATCGAGGCGACGCCGACGTTCATCCTGAACGGCGAGAAGGTCTCGAACATGGACTGGCCGGCGTTCCAGGCGCGGCTGAACGCCGAACTGGAGGGCTGACCCGCCGGGTCACAGGCCGAGCGCCCGAAGCCGGTCCTCGAGCGGGGCCGGGTCGTTGATCTCGAGCCGCACCGGCAGCGTCAGCACCTTTCGCCGGAATGCGGCCGGCAGCCGGGCCGCGTCCTTTTCCGTGGTGACCAGTTGCAGGCCGCGGATCCGGGCGTCGTGCTCCAGCCGGGCGAGCAGGCGCGGGTGATAGGGCGCGTGGTCGTCGAAGCTTCGGGCTGCGACGACGTTGGCCCCGAGGTCGCGCAGCGTGGCGAAGAACTTCTCCGGCCGGCCTATGCCGGCGAAGGCGAAGGCGCGCAGGCCGGTCCAGGTCATGCCGGTCGCGAGCGGGGCAAGGCTGCCCTCGAGGCGGGGCGCGGGCGCGAGGACGGGCCAGGCGGTGAGCGCGGCGGCGCGCGCCGCAGGGTCGCCTACCAGCAGGACGAGCTCGGCGCGTGCGAGCCCGTCGGCCGGCGGCTCGCGCAGGGGGCCGGCCGGGATCACGCGACCGTTGCCGAGGCCGAAGCCCGCGTCCACGACAATAATTGAGAGGTCCTTGGCAAGCGCGGGGTTCTGGAAGCCGTCGTCGAGGATCAGCGCCTGCGCACCGGCCGCGACGGCCGCACGCGCCGCAGCGGCGCGGTCGCGGCCGATCCAGACCGGCGCGAAGGCCGCGAGCAGCAGCGGCTCGTCGCCCACCTGCGCCGCCGAGTGCCGGCGCTCGTCGACGCGGAGCGGTCCGGGCAGCGACCCGCCATGGCCGCGCGAGACGCACGTGCGCCTTGACGCCGCGGGCGGCGAGCAGCATCGCGAGCGCGGCGACGGTCGGGGTCTTGCCGGCGCCGCCGATCGTCAGGTTGCCGACGCAGATCACCGGAACGCCGACGCGCTCCCACCGGCCGCGCGAAAGGCGGCGGCGCGTGACCACGGTCCAGATCGCGGCGAGCGGCGCCAGCAGCCGCGCCGCGAGGCCCGGCGCATCGGGCGGCCGACTCCAGAACCCTGGCGCGCGCATCAGGCCGGCTTCCGGTCGAGATACTCCCCGAGCACATCCAGAACGCGGTCGGTGACCTCGGCGCCGTCGCTCATCGCGTCCCATGCGGCGGCGGCCATGCGCGCGGCGCGCTCGGGCGAGATCGCGTAGGTCAACGCGGCGGCGAGGCCGTCCGCGTCGCGCACCAGCACGGCGGCGTCGGCCTGGCCGAGCCGGGCATAGCCGTCGGCGAAGTTGCGCACATGCGGGCCGTGCAGGATCGCCGAGCCGAGAAGCGCCGGCTCGAACGGGTTGTGGCCGCCGACCTCGGCCAGCGATCCGCCGACGAAGCTGACGGACGCAATCCGGTACCACAGTCCCATCTCGCCCAGCGTGTCGGCGAGGTAGACGTCCGTGTCGGCCGTGATCGCCTCGTCCTTCGAGCGCTGCGCGACGGCGAGGCCGCGCTCGCGCATCATCGCCGCGAGCGTCGTCGCCGCGTGCCGGATGGCGCGGCGCGAGAATCAGCGCGAGCATCGGCAGACTGCGCCGCGCCTGCGCGTGCGCGGCGATCGCGACGTCCTCCTCGCCAGGATGCGTCGAGGCGGCGAGCCAGACCGGCCGGCCGGCGAACGCGCGGGCGACGAGCCGCCGCTCGGCCTCGTCATGCCCGAGCGGCGCCGCGCCCTCCTTCAGCGATCCTGCGATCTCGAGCCGGGCCGGCGCGACGCCGAGCCGTGCGAAATGCTCGCCGGCGAGGTCGTCCTGCGCCAGCACGCGGTCAAAGCGACGCAGCAGGCTGCGCGCCATGCCGCTCATCCAGCGCCAGCGGCGAAAGCTGCGATCGGACATGCGGGCATTGATCAGCACCATGGCTGCGCCGCGGTCATGGGTCGCGCACAGCGTCGCCGGCCAGAGATCGCTTTCGGTCCAGACCGAAAGGTCCGGGCGCCAGTGGTCGAGGAACCGCTCGACCCAGGGCAGCACGTCGAGCGTCGCGAACTGGTGGATGCAGCGTTCGGGCAGCCGCATGCGCATCATCTGTGCCGAGGTGACGGTGCCGGTGGTGACGAGGCAGGTCAGGTCGGGCCGCTCGGCGTCGAGCCGGCGCAGCATCTCGAGCAGCGACGCGGCCTCGCCGACGCTGGCGGCATGGAACCAGGCGAGCCGCCCCGCGGGCCGCGGCAGGCCGGGCTCGCCCCGGCGCTCGCCGAGGCGCTCGGGATCTTCCTTGCCCTCGGCGGCGCGGCGCGCCAGCAGCCGCCGCGCCATGCCGCCCGCCCGGCGCGAGATCGCCAGGTAGAGCGCGAGCAGCGCCGAACGGGAGCGGGTGGCGGACATCGGCGCGGTACGGTTCAGCCGAGTTCCTCGGTCGGCCCCGCCTCGACCTCCTCGTCGCGCAGCCGATGGATGTGCGCGATGAAGTAGCGCATGTGCGCATTGTCGACCGTGCTATGGGCCTTGCCCTTCCAGGCGGCGTAGGCCGACGCGTAGTTGGGGTAGACGCCGACCATTTCGATCGCGGAAGGGTCGCGGAACTCGGCGCCCCGGGGATCGACGAGTTCGCCGCCGAACACGAAATGCAGGCGCTGGGCCATGAAATACTACTCCGGACAGGGTTCAGAACCGGGCGCGAGCCTAACGCCGCGGCCCGGCCAGTCAATGGCGCCGGCGTCGCGGCCGGCGCGGATCAGGCCGCCGCCTGCGCCCGGCTGAGGAAGCCGCGGTTGACCGGGCTGTGCGGCTTCGCGGCGACGCGTTCGCGCGCCAGCGTCTCGGCGAGCGGACGGAGGCCGCCGCGCAGCGCCGCCTCGGTCAGCGTCCAGTCGATCACGTCGCGCTGCGCATGGCTGCCGCCGAAGCTGCCGGCGATGGCGCGCGCCCCCATCAGCCGTTCGGCCGCGGTCTCGTAGTCCGCGCGCCAGAACGCGGCGAAGCCCTCGATCAGCGGCAGGCCGGTCCGCCGCGCCCAGCGCGCGGTCTCCGGCCCGTCCTCCGGCGCCGCGCGATAGGCGGCGATGATCCGGTCGGCGTCGCCGTCGCGTCCGGCGCCGAGATAGGCCATCGCCGCGTGCCAGTCGTTGAACGGGTAGAGCCTTCCGTCGGCATGGGCGTCCCAGGCGTCGGCAAGCTCGACCCAGCGCGGGCCGACGTCCCGTCCGGTCAGGCAGATGCGCCAGAGCAGCGCCGAGGCGTCGACCATGTCGACGGCCATCGCGCTGTGCCCGGAGCGGATCGGCCCGTCGTAGAGCGCCAGCGCCGCGTCGCCCTGTTCCAGATCGAGATGGTAGAGCGCCTTGTGCCACCAGTTGTGGACCTGGAAGAACGAGTCGTCGCCCGACCAGTACGGCTCGCGGGTCTCCATCCAGGCGAGCCCGTCCTCGTCCCGGCCCTGCATCTCCATCACGTGCGCGACCGCATGATGCGCCCAGACGTCCTGCGGCTCGGCCTCGGTCGCGGCGCGGCCCGCGGCTTCTGCCCGCGCGTAGTCGCCGCATTCCTCGAGACCGAAGGCATGCATCCCGAGCAGGTACGAGCGGCCGGGCATCTCGTCGGGCCATTCGGGCAGCGCCCGGCCGATCCGGTCGCGCAGGCCGTCGGCGCTGGCGCGGAAGAAGTCGATCAGGTGGCCCGATTGCAGCGCGACGAGATCGCGCGGGTGTTCGGCCGAGAGGCGCTCGAGCGTGGTCGCGGCCGCGGTCCAATCGCCGGCCAGCAGCCGGTCGAGCGCTGCAAGATGCCCGCGCTCGCGCTCGGTCATCGGCAGGTCGCGGACGGCGGCGACGATCAGCGCCGCCTGGGCCGTCGCGCTCGGCTCGGTGGCGAGGGCGAACAGATGCGCCTTCAGCAGGCGCGCCATCGCGAAGTCGGGGGCCTCGGCGATCGCGGCATCGCAATGCGCGACCGGGTCGCCGCGATAGAGGTTGAAGCCGCGCAAGGCCGCCTCGTATTCGGCCAGCGCCACGGCATTGGCGCCGCTGACCGCATTCCCCTGGACGTCTGACAGCATCGATGCGCTCCCCGGCCGACTCGGACCCTCTCGCCGGCCAGTCTAGCATGTCAGGCGGTGAGGCGCGCGAGGATCGCCGCGTGCAGCGCCGGGCCGGCGACGATCAGCCCCGGAACCATCGGGCGCGGATTGTTGTAGCGCGCCGTGCGGCCGTCGCGCCCGGTGACGCTGGCGCCGGCTTCCCCGGCGATCAGTTCGCCCGCTGCGACGTCCCATTCCCAGCAGTCGCGAAACGTGATCATCGCGTCGAACGCGCCCTCGGCGGCGAGACAGAGCCGGTAGGCGAGCGAAGGGCGCATGTGGCGCTCCAGCCGGGGCGCGGAGCCGCGCCAGTGCGCCGGATCGAGTTGCGCCGCGGTAGTGAGCACGCGCGAGTTGTCGAGATCGGCGCGCGGGCTGACGCGGATCGGAACGCCATTCAGGCGGGCGCCGGCGCCGACTGCTGCGCTGTAGGTCCGCTCGAGCATCGGCAGGTGCACGACGCCCGCGACCGGGCGGCCATCCTCGACGACCGCGATCGACTGCGCCCAGGCCTTCTGGCCGGCGATGAAGGCGCGGGTGCCGTCGATCGGGTCGACGACGAAGACGCGGCGGGCCGACAGGCGTGCGGGACCGTCCTCGCTCTCTTCGGAGAGCCAGCCGTATCCGGGGCGCGCGCCGGTCAGTTCGGCGCGCAGCATCCGGTCGACCTCGAGGTCCGCCTCGGTCACCGGTCCCTGCCCGTCCGGCTTCTCGCGGCCCTTCAGTCCGTCGGCGAAACGCAGCGCGGCGATCCGCCCGGCGGCGCGCGCGGCGGCCTCGATCAACGCGAGGTCGTCATGATCCGGCAATGACGAGGCCTTCGACCAGCAGGCTGGGCACGACGCGGCCGAGATGCCGGCGCGCGTCGTTGGCGGGCGTGATCGAGGCCAGCATCGGGCGCAGGTTGCCGGCGATCGTGCATTCGTTGACCGGGCGGACGATCTCGCCGTTCTCGACCCAGAAGCCGCTGGCGCCGCGCGAGTAGTCGCCGGTCGTCGGGTTGATCGTCGCGCCGATCATGCTGGTGACGAGGAGGCCGGTGCCCATGCGCGCGAGCAGGTCGGCCCGGCTGGCGTCGCCCTCGGTCAGCGCGAGGTTGCCGGCAGAGGGGCTCGGCGGCGCGCCGACCCCGCGCGCGGCGTTGCCGGTCGACGGAAGGCCGAGCTGGCGGCCGGTGGCGAGGTCGAGCGTCCAGCCCATCAGCACGCCGTCCGAGACCAGCGCGCGGCGCGCGACCGGAAGCCCCTCGGCGTCGAACGGGCGCGAGCCGGAGATGCGCGGGCGGAACGGGTCCTCGACCAGGTCGAGGTCCGCCGGCAGCACGCGCTCGCCCATCGCGTCCTTGAGCCAGCTTGCGCCGCGGGCGACCGAGACGCCGTTGATCGCCTGCACGAGGTGGCCGATCAGCGAGGACGCGACGCGCTCGTCGAAGAGGACCGGGAAGGCGCCGGTCGGCGGGCGGCCGGCGCCGAAGCGCGCGACCGCCCGCTCGCCGGCGCGGCGGCCGATCTCCTCGGGCGACGGCAGGTCGGCGCCGTGGGTGCGGGTCTCGAACGCGTAGTCGCGCTCCATGCCGAGCCCCTCGCCGGCGATCGCGACCGCCTGGACGGAATGGGACGTGCGGGCGTAGCCGCCGGAAAAGCCGTTGCTGGCGGCGAGGTGGATCGCGCTCGAGTGCCAGCCCGCGCCGGCCGCGTCCATCTTGCTGACCCCTGCGACGCCGAGCGCGGCCGCCTCGGCCGTGCGGGCGGCGTCCTCGAGCGCGGCGGGGTCTGGCGCGGGCGACGGGTCGGCGAGGTCGAGCGCCGCGAGATCCCAGTCGGTCGCGAGCTGGCCCGGCTCGGCCAGGCCGCACCAGGGATCCTCGGGCGCCTCGCGGGCCATCGCGACCGCGCGCTCGGCCATCGCCGCAATTGTCTCCGGCCGAGTGTCGCTGGCCGAGACGCAGGCCTGGCGGCGGCCGAGCAGCACGCGCAGGCCGATGTCGACGCCCTCGGCGCGCTCGGCCTGTTCGAGCGCGCCGCCGCGCACTTCGATCGAGAGGGTGTCGCCGGCGACGGCGATCGCGTCCGCGGCCCCGGCCCCGGCCTTGCGGGCGGCGTCGAGCAGCTGGCCGGCGAGGGATTCGAGATCGTGGGCCATGTCGGCTCCGGTGCGATTGGGTTCGGGATCGCTAACTATGCGCAACGCCCGCGCGAGACAACTGCGCCGGCGCTTGCCTTTCGGGGTCCGACGGACTTTGCTTGGCGGGAAGCGCCGGCGCGGCGCAACGGGAGGAACGGTCATGAAGCGACTGGCGGACAAGAGCATCATCATCACCGGAGCGAGCCGCGGCATCGGCGCAGCGACGGCCGAGGCGATGGCGGGCGAGGGCGCGGCCGTGACGCTGGTCGCGCGCAGCGGCGACGCGATAGATACGCTGGCGCAGAAACTGCGCGACGCCGGCGGAAAGGCCGAGGCGATGACCTGCGACGTGTCGCGCTACGAAGACCTGCGGGCGGTGGTCGCCCGGACCCAGGAAGCCTTCGGCCGCGTCGACGTGCTGGTCAACAACGCGGCGGTCATTGACCCGATCGGCCCGATGTCGCGCACCGATCCCCAGGCCTGGGCCGACGCGGCGGACATCAACTTCAAGGGCGTCTATTTCGGCATGCGCGCGGCGCTGCCGGCGATGCTGGCGCAGGGATCGGGCACGATCATCAACATCGGCTCCGGCGCCGCGCACAATCCGCTCGAGGGCTGGAGCAACTACTGCGCGTCGAAGGCCGGGGCGATCATGCTGCTGCGCTGCGCGCACCTGGAGAACAAGGGCCGGGGCATCCGGTTCTTCAGCCTGTCGCCGGGCACGGTGGCGACCGACATGCAGCGCAAGATCAAGGCGAGCGGCATCAACCCCGTCAGCCAGATGGACTTCTCGCAGCACATTCCGCCGGAATGGCCGGCGCAGGCGCTGGTCTGGCTCTGCACCGAGGACGCGGCCGAGTTCTCGGGCGAGGAGGTGTCGCTCCGGGACGAGGCGATCCGGGCGCGCGTCGGGCTCGGCTGACCTCAGCCGCGCCGCCGCCGCCGAGCCCCGGCGACGCGCGAACTGAAGCCCGGCGGCCGGCGCCGAACCCAGGCGATGAAGCGCGCCAGTTCCGGATGCGCGCGCAGCTTCGCCACATCGGCGTAGTCGCGCGCCAGTTCCGCCTCGCTCAACGCCTTGTGGATCGCCTTGTGGCAGATGTGATGCAGGCGCACGACCGGACCGGCGGCGCCGCCCTTCAGGCGCGGGATCAGGTGATGCCGGCTCGACGGCGCGCCCGGCGGTATCGGGCGGTCGCAGAGCGGGCAGATGGGCAGGTCAGCCTCCGGCATCGCCACAGGCTGCTGCGGCGCCCTCCGCGCGTCAACGTCTCGCGGCTTGCCAGAACGCCGACGGCGCTGCTAGCAGCCTTGAGAGAACCTATCCGGGGAGGCGCGCATGACGTCCCGTGGCGACACCCGACTCGATCCGGCGATCATGCCCTTCGTGGTGTTCGGCTGCGGCCGCTTCTCGCTCGACGGCAAGCGCGGCGGCGCGGCCCCGCCGGCGTCGCCGCTGCGACGACTGGCGTAAGGGGGCAGGATGTCCGGCGCGGATCCGGTCGACAGCGAAGCCCTCGTCATCGGCGGCGGCCCCGCCGGGCTGATGGCGGCGGAGACGCTGTCGGCGGCCGGGGCTCGGGTGCTGGTCGCCGAGGCGAAGCCGTCCTTCGGGCGCAAGTTCCTAATGGCCGGCAAGTCGGGGCTGAACCTGAGCAAGGACGAGCCGGTTGACCGCTTCGCCGCGGCCTATTTCGAGGGCGGGGACTGGCTGGAGCCGATGCTGCGGTCCTTCGGCCCGGATGCGGCCCGAGCCTGGGCCTCCGGCCTCGGAATCGAGGTCTTCGCCGGAAGCACCGGGCGCATGTTCCCGCGCGAGATGAAGGCGTCTCCGCTGCTCCGCGCCTGGCTGCGCCGGCTTGCCGGGCGGGACGTGGCGCTTCGGAGCCGCTGGCGCTGGCATGGCTGGCGCGACGGCGCCGCGGTCTTCGGCACGCCCGGGGGAGAGACGCTCGTCCGGCCGCGCGCGACGGTGCTGGCGCTGGGCGGCGCGTCCTGGGCGCGGCTGGGCTCGGACGGCGCGTGGCGGGCGCTGCTCGAGACCGACGGCGCGGAAACCGCGCCGTTCCGGCCGTCCAATGTCGGCTATCGCGTCGCTTGGTCAACGCACATGGATCGGCAGTTCGGCGCGCCGGTCAAGCCGGTCCGGCTGATCGCGGGCGGGCGCAGCGTGACCGGCGAGTTCGTGATCTCGGAGCGCGGCGTCGAGGGCGGCGCGGTCTATGCGCTGGGACCGGAGCTCGCGTCGCATGGTCTGGCAGAGCTCGATCTCGCGCCGGATTCTGGCGCCCGATGCGGTTCTGGCGCGGCTCGCCCGGCCGCGCGGCGGCGCGACCGTCTCGAACCACCTGCGCAAGGCGCTGGGCCTGAGCCCGGTGAAGATCGCGCTGCTGCGGGAGCTTGCGCCGGACGCGTTGGCGGATCCGGCGGCGCTGGCCAGGGCGGTCAAGGCCCTGCCCCTGCCCCTCTCGGGGCCGCGACCGCTCGACGAGGCGATCTCGACGGCCGGAGGGCTGCGGCGCGCGGCGCTCGACGACCGGCTGATGCTGCGCGCCCGGCCGGGCGTCTTCGCTGCGGGCGAGATGCTGGACTGGGACGCGCCGACGGGCGGCTACCTGCTGACCGCGTGCCTCGCCACCGGCGCCTGGGCCGGACGCGGCGCCGCCGACTGGTTGGCGCGTTGACATCGCCGGGACAGGTGCGCGAGGCTCCGGCGGACGAGCCAGCGAGGACCGGATGAGCGACGACCCCTATGCCGCGTTGGGACTGAGCAAGTCCGCCTCCGACGCGGACGTCAAGAAGGCCTACAAGCGCATCGCGCGCGAGAGCCATCCGGACCTGAACCCCGGCGACCCAAAGGCCGAGGCGAAGTTCAAGGCGGCGTCCTCGGCCTACGATCTGCTGAAGGACCCCGAGCGCCGGGTCCGGTTCGACCGCGGCGAGATCGACGCGAGCGGCCAGGAACGGCCGGAGCGGCGGTTCTATCGCGAGTATGCGGAAGGGCCGGAGGCGACCTACCACAACGCCGGGGGCTACGAGGACATCGACATGTCCGATGTGTTCGCGGACCTGTTCGGGCAGCGCGCGCGGGGCGGCGGCTTCGGCGGGGGCTCTGGCGGAGCGCGCGCGGAGGGGTTCTCGATGCGGGGCCAGGACCAGCATTTCACGCTGGAGATCGGGTTCCTCGACGCGATCTACGGAGCCACGAAGCGGCTGACGCTGCCCGGGGGCGGGCCGATGGAGGTCACGATCCCGCAGGGCGTGCAGGACGGCCAGACGATCCGGCTGCGCGGCAAGGGCGCGCCGGGGCTCGGCGACGGACCTGCGGGCGATGCGCTGGTGACGATCACGGTCGCGCCGCATCCGGTGTTCCGGCGGACCGGCGACGACATCGAGATCGACCTGCCGATCACAATGGCCGAGGCGATCCTCGGCGGCAAGGTCGAGACGCCGACCATCGACGGACCGGTGGCGCTGACGATCCCGAAGGGCGCGAGCTCCGGCCAGACGCTGCGGTTGCGCGGGCGCGGGGTCAAGCGCGGCGACAAGCGGGGCGACCAGCGCGTGACGTTGAAGATCGTCAGCCCGCCCGAGGTGGACGACGACCTGCGCGACTTCTTCGTCAAGTGGAGCGCGGAGCACGGCCATGATCCGCGCAAGGGGATGATGCGATGACGGCGCGGTACTACAGCGAGACCGAGGTGGTGGCCCAGGTTGATGGAATGACGGTGGCGCGGCTGCGGTCTTTCGTTTCGGCGCGCTGCCTGAACCCGCAGGAGCGCGAGGGGCGGCTGGCCTTTGCGGAGGTCGACGTCGCGCGGGCGCGGCTGCTGGCAGAGCTGGCCGAGGACTTCGAGCTGGACGCCGAGGCGGCCGGCCTGGTGGTGACGCTGATCGACCAGATCCATGGCCTGCGCAGCCGGCTGCTGGGCCTCGGCGAGGCGCTGGCCGAAGAGCCGGAAGAGGTGCGGGCGCGGATCCGCGCGAGGCTCGCGCGGCGGTGAGTCCCGGGCGCTCCACCGTGACAACTGGGGCAGCGCCATAATATCACTGGGATTCAGCCGCGGGGTAGCTCCAGCCGGAGCGTTTGGCGGTCGCACTCGTTCTTCTGGCAACTGTGACGGCTCTTACAGAACGACGGCGAGTGTCCGAGGCATGGTCCGCCTGCCGGTGTACAGACCTCACGATCGCTCCGGCAGCGGGTCGATGGCGCTTCGGCCGTGTCCCGCCCGGCGGATATTCGCGTTCTGAAAGGGACCTCACATGGACCAGATCCTGAAGACACTCGCTTTTGCCCTTGCCCTCTGCGGCCTGATCTTTCCGGCCATCGCCGGCGGCGCGGGAATCTGCCCCGACCGCGTCGCCCTGATCGCCGCGCAGGACGCGGCCGGCCCGGCCGAGCGTCGGGTCGAGGCCAGCGTGCGGCGCCAGCTCAACGCTGCCGAGACCGCGGTCGCGGACGCCAGCCGCGACGACGCGCGCGTGCGGATGCGCGGGCGCAGCGCCGGCGGCGCGGAGACGGCGCCTGCGCTGCAGGTGGCTTCGCTGGACGCCCAGATCATCATCGCAGCTGCGCCCCAGACGCCGGCCGGCGCCTATGATGAGCTTTCGCGCGACGCGCGCGACGCGCGGCGCGTACATGCGGCCGAACAGCGCGTCGCACGCGCGGCCGGTTGCTGACCGACGTCTCTATGGTGAGTTGTAGCGAGCACGCAGGCAGTTCAATCGGCGCGAGACAGCATCGCGATCCGGGTCAGCAGGCGCTCAGCGAGCGCAAGCGCGGGCGGCGGGCGGCTGGAGCGCAGCGCCAGATCCGTGTCCATGACCAGCGTGAGCGCGCGTTCCAGCCGGGCCTGTCCGAGCCCGCGGGCTTGGGCCGCGAGGCGCGTGCGACGCTGTCCGAAGACCGGCGGGCGGGCGCGGCCGAGAGCGGCCTCGGCGCCGTCCGGCGCGGAGGCCGCGGCGTGCAGCAGGCGCAGGCGCCGTCCGGCGGCGATCACCAGCCCGGTCGCAGCGCCGGAGCCGCCGCCGAGGCGCAGCATAGCCTCGGCCAGCAGGTCGGCCCGCCCGTCCGCAACGAGGTCCAGGATCGCGTCGACCTCGGCTTCGGGGCGAGGCGGCGCGACGTCGGCGACGTCGTCCGCGCCGAGCGCGCCGGGTTCGGAGGACTTATAGAGCGCGAGCTTTTCGATGAACTGCGCGAAATCGCCGGGATCGAGCGCCCGCGACAGCGCCTCGATGTCGGCCATCGCGTCCCGGTCGATTTCTCCGAGCCCCGCGCGCGCCAGCGCCGCCTCGATCTCCGCGCGGCCGGGAGGATCGGCGTAGATCGGCACCGCGGCCGCCGTGCGGGAGGTCTCGAACGACTTGCGGAGCGCGCTGGACGCGCGCAGTTCGCCTGCAACCGCAATGAGGGTCGCATCGCCGGGCCGCCAGTCCGCGAGCGCAGCGAGGATCGGGGCCGCGAGCGCGTCGGTCGCGTCCTCGACCAGCACGACGCGGGGACCGGGAAAGAATCCGGTCGCCTTCAGCGCATCGTCGAGCGCGGCCGGATCCCGGCGCAGGTCGCCTGCGGACATCCGGGTCAGCCGCATCTCGGCCGGGCCGTCCGGGCCAATCAGCGCCGCGACCAGCGCCTGACGCTTGAGCGCGATCCGCATCGCGTCCGGCCCATAGAGCAGCGCGCCTGCGGTTCCCGGGTCGGGGCTGTCGAAAAATCGCGCGGCGTCGCGGCCGCCGAGCTTCACGGCGTCCAGTTCGCGGAGGCCACCGCGATCCTCTGGGCGATCCGGTCCGCGAGCACGAGCGCGAGTCGCTCGTTGGCGTTCTGGCGCGCGGTCTGGACCGCGTAGGCCTGCGCGGTCGCCGACGACGGCGCGCTGTAGCCCGTGACGTAGCGCGACTGCTCGGCCATCACCGGCCGCGTCGCGTCGTTCGCGTAGAGCCGCCAGTCGGCGACCCCGATCACGTCGTAGCGGTTGGTGACGTCCTGTTCGGTGATCGCGACGCCGACCTGGCTCAGCGACAGCTCGACGGCGAGGCGATGCGTCGGCGCCGTCGCAGGACCGAGCCGCTCGATCAGCCGCTCGCGCATCAGGAAACCGGGCGTGCCCGGGATCACGTCGATCGCGACCCGCCCGTCCAGCGCCGCGGCCGGCCCGCCCGGATCGTAGAGCGGCTCGAAGCCGCAGGCGGCGAGGAGGGAGGCGAGGCCCGTGGCCAGCGCCGTGCGACGCGTCGTGGCCTCAAACCACAACATTCACGATCCGATTCGGCACGACGATCAGCTTGCGCGGGCTGGCGCCGGCGAGCGCGCGCTGCACGGCCGGATCGGCCAGAACCAGCGCCTCGATGGCGGCCGCGTCGAGCCCGGCCGGCGCCGTGATCTCCGCGCGGCGCTTGCCGTTGATCTGCACCGGCAGCGTGACGGTCGCCTCGCGCAGCATCTCGGGATCGGCGACCGGCCAGGGCGCGCGGGCGACCAGCCCCTCGCCGCCGAGCAACGCCCACATCTCCTCGGAGAGGTGCGGCGTCATCGGCGCCATCAGCTGCGCAAGCGTGCGGGCGGCGAAGCGCCGGGCGGCCAGCATGTCGGGCGCGGAGCCCGTCGCCTTCGCCAGAGTGTTGGTGAAATCGTAGAGCCGGGCGATCGCCTTGTTGAACGCAAAGCCCTCGACGCCGTCGGTCACGTCGCGGATGCAGCGATGGGTCGCCCGCAGCGAGGTCGGTCGCCTGCGGACCGGCATCGGCCCCATTGGCCTGGCGGCGCCGCCGACGCGACTCCGGCCAGACGTCTCGGCCAGCCGCCAGACGCGCGCGAGGTGGCGCGCCGCCGCCTCGGCGCCGGACGCGGTCCATTCGACGTCGCGCTCTGGCGGGCTGTCGGACATCACGAACCAGCGCGCCGCGTCCGCGCCGTATTGCGCGACGATCGCGTCGGGGTCGACGACGTTCTTCTTCGACTTCGACATCTTGATCGACGGACCGATCTCGACCGGCGTGCCGTCCTTCAGGCGCGCGCCGGCCTCGTCGCGCACAACCTCGGTCGGGTCGCGCCAGACGAGGCGACCGTCCGGCCCCGGTGTGGCGTAGGTCTCGTGCGTGACCATGCCCTGGGTGAACAGCGCCGCGAACGGCTCGATCGCCTTCTCCGGCAGATTGCCTGTGCGCGCCATCGCGCGGGCGAAGAAGCGCGAGTAGAGCAGGTGCAGGATCGCATGCTCGACGCCGCCGATGTACTGGTCGACGCACATCCAGTAATCGGCCTCGGCCGGGTCGGTCGGCTCGGGCGCGCGGGGCGCGGTGAAGCGGGCATAGTACCAGGACGAGTCCACGAAGGTGTCCATCGTGTCGGTCTCGCGCCGGGCGGGCGCGCCGCAGCGCCGACAGGCGACGTTCTTCCAGGTCGGGTGACGCTCGAGCGGGTTGCCGGGCTGATCGAAGACCACGTCGTCGGGCAGGCGGACCGGCAGGTTCTCGCGCGCCTCGGGCACGGTTCCGCAATCGGGGCAGTGGACCACCGGGATCGGGCAACCCCAGTAGCGCTGGCGCGACACGCCCCAGTCGCGCAGGCGGAAGCGGGTCACGCCTGCGCCGATGCCGCGGGCCTCGCAGTCTGCGACAGCAGCCGCGACGGCCTCGTCGCCGGTCTGGACCTCGGCGCCCGCAAACCCGCGGACATAGGTCACGGACTGGGTCTTCGGCGGGACGAAGGCCTCGGCCGCGACGTCGGGCGCCTCGGCGGACGGCTTGAACACGTCGATGACCGGGAGGCCGTACTTGCGCGCGAAGTCGAGGTCGCGCTGGTCATGGGCCGGGCAGCCGAAGATCGCGCCCGTGCCGTAGTCCATCAGGATGAAGTTCGCGATGTAGACCGGCAATTCCCAGGACGGGTCGAGCGGATGGCGCACGGTCAGGCCGGTGTCGAGGCCGAGCTTGTCGGCGGTCTCGAGCTCCTCCTCGGACGTGCCCATGCGGCGGCACTCGGCGACGAAAGCGGCGACCTCGGGCGAGACGGCCTCGAGCGCGCGGGCCAGCGGGTGGTCGGCGGCGATCGCGGCGAAGCTCGCGCCCATCAGCGTGTCGGGCCGGGTCGTGTAGACCTCGAGCCGCTCGAAGCCGGCGGGCGCGCCGACAGTGTCGAACGCGAATTGCAGGCCCTGGCTCTTGCCGATCCAGTTGCGCTGCATCAGCCGGACCTTGTCGGGCCAGGCGTCGAGACCGTCGAGCGCCTCGAGCAGTTCCTCGGCCATGTCGGAGATGCGGAAGAACCACTGCGTCAGCTCGCGGCGCTCGACCGGGGCGCCGGAGCGCCAGCCCTTGCCGTCGATGACCTGCTCGTTGGCGAGCACCGTCATGTCGACCGGGTCCCAGTTCACCACCGCCGCCTTGCGGGTCACGAAGCCCGCGTCGAGCATGTCGAGGAACAGGCGCTGCTGCTGGCCGTAGTACTCGGGGTCGCAGGTCGCGAACTCGCGGCTCCAGTCGATCGAGAAGCCGAACGGCTTCATCTGGGCGCGCATCTGCGCGATGTTCTGGTAGGTCCAGGCGCCGGGGTGCACGCCGCGCTCGATCGCCGCGTTCTCGGCCGGCATGCCGAAGGCGTCCCAGCCCATCGGGTGCAGCACGTTGAATCCGCGCGCAGATTTGTAGCGCGCGACCACGTCGCCCATCGTGTAGTTGCGCACGTGCCCGATATGGATGCGCCCGGACGGGTACGGGAACATCTCCAGCACGTAGTATTTCGGTCGCGACGCATCGTGTTCGGCGCGGAAGGCGCCCGCCTCGTCCCAGACGGCCTGCCACCTGGCCTCGACCGCGGGAGCGTCGTAGCGCGACATCCGGTTTATCCGATCAGCGGCGTTCGGCTGCGATGCGCAGCTGACGGGCCCGTGTCAGGATGGCGTCCTCGAGCGCCCGGTTGTCCTGCTGGGACACGGCCGCGGCGCGCCCGCCCTGCTGCCGGAAAGCGGCCACCCTGAGCGAGCGGGCGTCGAGCGCGGGCTCGGAGATCAGCACGGTCACGCGGAACGGCGTCGGATCGCCGGCGATCCTGCCCCAGTCGGTCGTGATGACGCCCGAGAACGGGTCCGCGCCCTCGAGCGGCAGGAAGGACAGCACGTCGAGCGAGGCGATCCACAGGTAGCGGTTCACCGCGATCTGCCGGGAGGGCTCCTCTCCCCCGCGGAAGAGGTCCCAGATCACGGCGCCGTCGTAGTCTTGGTATTCGTTGGAGCTGCGGTTGCCCACCGCGTTCTGGATGCTCTGCGTCCGCGCAGCCTCGGCGTTGGCCTCGGCCTGGGCCGCCCGCTGCTCGGGTGACCGACCGGAACCGCAGGCCGCCAGCGCCGCCAGCAGCAGTCCAAAACCCAGAAGGCGAAAAACCCTTGTCACGCGTATTCCGCCGTCACCATTCGCATCCTCGGCCTAGTAAAGCGTGCGGACACGGCGGGCAAGTCCAAACACTTCGCAAGCCATCGGACGCCACTGTGGCAAAGGTGCATCAATGAACGATGCAAACTTCTGGGGTCCCGGCAATCGCTTGACCAAAACCCGGTTGGTGGGAGAAGAGAACGTCATCTGGTCCGGCTGACCCGGATCTGAGATGGGCTTCGAACTAAACAATATGAGGAAAGCGATGAAAAAGATTCTCTTCGCATCGACCGCTCTCGCCGCTCTGGCGATCGGCGGCGCTGCCTCCGCAGAAATCGCGCTGTTCGGCAGCGCCCGCCTCGGTCTCGGCTACAACATCAACAACGAGGGCGGCATCGACCTCGAGGACGGCGATACGGAGACTGTCGACATCGGCGGCGTCGATACCGATGTCGTGACCTCGCTGAAGGGCACCGACGACTTCCGGGCGGTCTCGCGGATCCGCTGGGGCGTCATCATGACGGGTGAGTCCGACAGCGGCATCACCTTCGGCGCCAGCATCCGCGCCGACAACGCGAACGGCGGCGGCACCGGCGCGTCGGCGGCTTCGGGCCAGGTCGACGGCGACGTCTTCGTGTCGGGCGCCTGGGGCACCCTGACCTTCGGCGACACCAACGCGGCGGACGAGCAGCATGTCGGCGACGCGAGCGGCAACTACGCCCTCACCGGCCTCGGCGACTTCAACGAGACCCCGTTCATCTCGAACGGCGGCGGCTTCGGCGACAGCGACTCCATCCAGTTCGCTGACAACCCCGAAGCGCGCCCGACGGTCCGCTATGACTACAACTTCGGCGGCTTCGGCGTGTCGGCCTCGACCAACCGCAACCTGAACGACATCGGCGTCGGCGCCAGCTACACCGCCGACTTTGCGGGCGGCAGCGTCACCGGCGGCGTCGGCTACTACGACTTCAGTGCGTTCGACACCAACATCCGCGGCGTCGGCGACGTCGCGGTCAAGGGCGGCGAGCAGTGGTCGGTCGGCATGACCGGCAACTTCGGCGGCTTCTCGGGCGGCGTGGTCTACACGGCGGCGAGTTCCGAGGCCGACGCGGACGAAGCTTCGGGCGATCTCGACGTGCTGAACGTCGGCATGGCCTACACCTTCGACGCCTGGACCGTCGGCGCCTACTACGCCAACGTCCTGACCGGCAACGGCAACCTCGACGCCTATGACGGCAAGCAGAGCTACGGCGCATCGGTTGAGTACGACCTCGGCGGCGGCGCGAGCGTGAACTTCGGCGTCGCGCAGACCTACGGCCGCGACGCGATCGGCGATCCGGGCGATGACGGCTACGCGCCGGAGATCGAAGACGGCACCGTCGCCGACTTTGGCATCAAGATGAACTTCTGATCCCGATCGGAATTGTTGAAGAAAGGCGGGCGAGAGCCCGCCTTTTTTGTTTGTACAGGTCCATGATCACCCGCATGGCAACGCCCGCCTCTTGGGGGCCCACGCCAGAGCGGCAACGAGAGCCGCAGGCGCTCGAGGACCAAATTCGCGCCGAGCCGAGGGGGGCCCTTCGCAAGGGTGGATATTTTTCTGGCCAACCGCGCCAGAGGAGCGAGGGCATACGCGGCCAAGCAGGAACTCGACCAGGTGTTCCGCAACAGCGGGGGCGAGCGCGCTGCTCGAGAGTGGCTTGACGAGGCGAAGGAGGCTTGGCTGCGCGACCGCGATATTCCCAATGGGCAGTTTAAAGCAAGGCTACGGGGCTGCTGCCCTCCTCCAAGCGCCTGTGCAGCGGCACTTCGGACAACAAGCGATTCAGCAAAGCAAGACCCACTTCATTGCCTACTGTGATTTCTTTCGAGATGGCCTCGAAGATTGTAACTCCTTGATGCCTATTATAATTTCGCCTCCACCCGGTTCGCCAGGATCAGCCCTGGCACGCTGTCCAACGCCCGGTCTGCATCCCGTGCGAGGTCCAGCCGCTTCGGCAGCTTGACCTGCGGCACCAGAAGGAAGATCGGCGCGGTGACTTTGCCCCGACCGGTCTTCGACCGTGATGGATAACGTACAGGATCTTTCGCACATTGCCGGGCGAGGCGGCTCCTTCAGGATCATTGAAAGGAGCTTGGGATGGACGAGAAGCCGGAGGCGAAGTCGATGGGACAGGTGATCCAGGTCGATGAGGCTCGGATCAGGGATCGCCTCGGCGAGATGGTGCGCGGGACGGTCGAGGAGGCGCTGAACGCCATGCTCGACGCCGGGGCGGACCGGTTATGCGGCGCCGGACGCTACGAGCGCAGCGAGGCGCGGAAGGATACGCGCGCCGGCAGCTACGAGCGATCGCTGGAAACGCGCGCCGGCCAGGTCAGCCTGAAGATCCCGAAGCTGCGGCGGCAGGCCTTCGAGACGGCGATCATCGAGCGCTACCGCCGCCGGGAGATCTCGGTCGAGGAGGCGCCGATGGAGATGTACCTTGCCGGCGTCTCGGTGCGCCGGGTCGAGGACATCGCCGAGGCGCTCTGGGGCACGCGGGTCAGCCCGAGCACGGTCTCCAATCTCAACAAGAAGGTCTGCGCCAAGATCGAGGCCTGGCGGGGGTCTTCTGGCGCTGGTCGATGTGGTCCATAAACTCGTGGACGTCAGCATCATCGCGCGACGGGCTTCTCGATTGGTGGAGCGTAGCCGCCAAGGCGAGTGGTCTTGAGGCCAATTCGGGCCAAAGCTTCGGCCATGGCGACCGCGCAGGCGACGCCGTCAAGGACGGGGAGGGCGAACTCTTCGGCGAAGGAGGCGGCGAGGTCGGTCATGCCGGCGCAGCCGAGGACGATGGCTTCGGCGCGGTCCTCATCGATGGCGAGTCGAATCTCCCGCGCGATCTTCGCCCGGCTGTCGGGGTCGCCCTTCTCGAGGTCGAGGACCGGGACGTCGGAGGCACGGACCCGGGCGCAGCGGTGGGCGAGCCCGTAGCGGAAGAGGTTGTGCTCGATCGCCGGCACCGAGCGCGAGAGGGTGGTGACGACGGAAAACTTGTTGGAGAGGACGCTCGCGAAGTGGAAGCCTGCCTCGCCAATGCCGATGACCGGGGCATCGGTCAGGCAGCGGGCCGCGTCGAGGCCGGTGTCGTCGAAGCAGGCGATGACGACGGCGTCGGCGGGGGTGACGCGGACGACCTCGAGGAGGCCAGGGACGGAAACGGCCTCGTCATAGTAGCCCTCGATGCTGACCGGGCCGGTCGTCGGGTTAACGGCGTTGATCTCGGCGCCGGGGGAGGCGGCGCGGCGGGCGGCGGCGCCGATCTTCTCGGTCATCGAGGCGGTGGTGTTGGGGTTGACGACGAGGAGGCGCATGGCGGGGGCTCACTAGGGCACGCGTGCCCGAAGGGTCAAGGGTCAAGTCATTGAAGAGAAACGGATATTCTGGGTGCGTTTATCAGTTGGAAACCGGTGTCGACGCACGACCACCGAGGCTGGCTTTGCCCGACGGGCCCGGCCCTACAAACCGAAGCACTGCTTCGGCCGGGCCGTCCGCTGGAGCGCAGGAGCACGGAGGCGAAGGGGGGTGCGGTCTGGACCGGACGGCCGCATCCGGACGCGACCGCCTCGGCGGGTGCAATGATCGCGTCCGCCCCCCGGTGGGGCGGCGTCCGGATGTGCCGACGGTGAAATCTGACAGGTGGAACCGTGATTCCTCGAAACATCAGACGTCGCCGCCGAGGTAGGCGGCCTTGATGCGGTCGTCGGTCAGAAGATCCTTCGAGGCGCCTTGCAGGACGACGGCGCCGGTGGAGAGGGCGTAGGCGCGGTTGGAGATCGAGAGCGCCATCCGCGAGTTCTGCTCGACGAGCAGGACGGAGACCTTTTCGTCGCGGTTGATGGCGACGATGGAGCGGGCGATGTCCTGGACGAGCTTCGGCGCGATGCCGAGCGAGGGTTCGTCGAGGAGGAGGAGCCTGGGCTTGGCCATCAGCGCGCGGCCGATCACCATCATCTGCTGCTCGCCGCCGGAGAGGGTGCCGGAAACCTGGGTGAAGCGCTCCTTGAGGCGGGGGAAGCGGGTGAGGACGCTGTCGAGCGTCTCGCGCGATCCCCGCCTTGTCGGTGCGGGTGAAGGCGCCCATCATCAGGTTGTCCTTGACCGACATCAGCGGGAAGACGCGGCGGCCCTCGGGCACCATGGCGATTCCCATACGCACGATGTCGGCAGGATTGCGGCCATCGATCTTCTGGCCTTGGTAGCTGATGGCGCCGGAGCGGATCTTGCGCAGGCCGGTGATGGCGCGCAGGATCGACGATTTCCCCGCGCCGTTGGCGCCGATCAGCGCCACCGTCTCGCCTTCGTCGACGTCGATGGAGACGCCCTTCAGCGCGTAGACGTGGTCGTAGTAGAGCTCGACGTTGTCGAAGGAGAGCATGCTGCCCATGCTCAGAGGCCGATCGCCACGTCTTCGCTGCCGAGGTAGGCTTCGATCACCCTGGGCGTCCTGCTGCACCTGCGAGGGGGTGCCCTCGGCGATCTTCTGGCCGAAGTTGAGCACCACTATACGGTCGGAGATCCGCATCACCGCCGGCATGTCGTGCTCGACGAGGAGCACGGTGACGCCGCGGTCGCGGACGCCGCGCACGAGGTCGACCATGCGCATGGTCTCGTCGTGGTTCATGCCGGCAAACGGCTCGTCGAGCAGCAGCACGGTGGGGTTGGTGGCGAGGCCGATGGCCATGCCGAGGGCGCGGAGGTGGCCCTGCGGGAGGCTGGAGGCCTGCTCGGCCCCGACGCCGTCGAGGCCGAGGAAATGGATGATCTCGTCGGCGGAGCGGCCGAAGGCGGCCTCGTCCTCGCGGGCTGTCTGGGTGCCGAGGAAGAAGCCGGCGAGGCCGGCGCGCGAGCGCAGGTGGTGGGCGATGATGACGTTCTCGCGCACGCTCATCGAGCGGAAGATCGTGGTCTCCTGGAAGGTGCGGACCACGCCCTTGCGGGCCACGAGGTGCGGGGCGAGGTTGGAGATGCGCTCGCCCTTGAAGCGGACCTCGCCCGAGGTCGGTGGGCACGAACGAGGCGATCATCTTGAACAGCGTCGACTTGCCGGCGCCGTTGGGGCCGATCACCGACAGGATCTCGCGCTCGGCGACGTCGAAGGAGACGTTGTCGATGGCGGTGAGGCCGCCGAAGCGCTTGGTAATGCTCCTGACCTCAAGCAGCGCAGTCATCGCGCAGCACCCGCCGCGCCGGCCGAGGCTGAGGAGGCCGTTCGGCAGGACGAGCATCAGCAGGATCAGGAAGGAGGAGTAGATCAGGAGTTGAAAGCTGGCCGGTTTGGAACAGCAGATCCCAACCGAAGTAGAGCACCAGCGTGCCGAGCATCGGGCCGAAGACGTACCCGAGGCCGCCGAGAAAGCAGTTCAGCATGAAGTTGACTGAATCCGCGACGGTGAAACTCGACGGGTAGACCGACTGAGAGATCGCCACGAACATCGCGCCGGCGAGGCCGCCGAGGAACGAGGAGATGGCGTAGGCGAGGAGCCGCAGCCGGGTGACGTTGACGCCGATCGAGGCGGCGAGTTCCTCGTTCTGCTGCAGAGAGCGGCAGAGGTGGCCGATGCGCGAGTTGACCAGCCGCCAGAGGCTCGCGTAGGCGGCGACCATCAAGGTCACGGCCACGAAGTAGAACGACAGCTTGACGTTGGAATGGGTGGCGAAGTCTTGGACCAGCGTCACCCCGAGGAGCGAGATGCGGCCCGGGAGCGGGATCGAGGTGATGCCGCTGGCGCCGTGGGTGATGTCGAGCGCCAGCGCGGTGAGGCGGGCGACCTCGGTCAGGACCAGCGTGACCATCGCGAAGTAGACGCCGCGCAGGCGGAGGATGGGGAGCGCCGATCAGCACGCTCAGGCCCGCGCAGAAGAGCCCGGCGGCCAGCAGCGTCCACCAGAACGACCAGCCGTAGGTGGTGACAAGAATAGCGGAGACGTAGCCGCCGACCAGCGCGTAGGCGCCCTGACCGATGTTGATGCGGCCGATGTAGAAGGTAAGCCAGACCCCGCCCGAGGCGATGGCGAGCAGCGCCACAGAGGTGAGCGTGTAGTAGAAGTCCCAGCGCCCCGAGGCGGCGATAGCTCCAGGGGACGAGCACATAGATGACGAGGAGGAACAGCGCGACCGCGACGATCTTCCGCATCATGGCCTCAGCCCCAGGGCTTGCCCATCAGCCCCTGCGGGCGGATGGCGAGGAAGACCAGCAGCGATGCAAAGATGACGAGATAGGTGATGTCGCCGTAGGCGGCCAGCACCGTAAGGCCGACCGATTCCATCATGCCGAGGATGAAGCCGCCGGCGATGGCCCCGGAGATCACCCCGGCGCCGCCAATCATCACCATCATGAAGGCCTTGATCGAGGTCGGTCCGCCCATGCCGAGGTTGACGCCGATGATCGAGACGAGGAGCCCGCCGACGAGGCCGGCGAGCATGGCGCCGAGGGCGAAGCCGATGGTGGAGTAGCGTTGAACGTCGACCCCCATCAGCTGTGCCGCCACCCGGTCCTGGGCGAGCGCACGCAGCGCCCGCCCGGTGCGCGAGTACTGCATGAAGAGGATAAAGGCGGCGATGAAGAAGACCGCCAGCACGCCCACGAGGATGCGGTCGTAGGGCATGATGACGCGGAAGTCCCAGTTGAGCACGCCGTTCAGGATCTTCGGCACGCCGCGCTGTTTCTCGCCGAAGACGAGCAGGATCACCGCGTCGAGGAAAAAGGCGAGCCCGGCGGCCAGCAGCATGGTCGATTCGTCGCGCTGGGAGCGGCGGATGACCGGGGCGAACAGGAAGCGCTCGCAGAGGCCGCCGATGACCGCAAGCGTGACCGCGGAGGCGAGGAGGCCGACGACGAACGGCAGGCCGAGCTGGGCGTAGACGGTGTAGGTGATGAAGCCGCCGAGCACGTACATCTGGCCGTGGGCGAAGTTCAGCACGTTCATCAGCGCGAAGATGAGTGTAAGCCCGAGCGCGATCAGCGCGTAGGAGGCGCCGAGATAAAGCCCGTTGACGATGATCTGTTCCATCGGCGCTCTCCGGCGGCCGGGTCAGGCTGGCGCCGGACCCGGGAGGATCAGTCGAAGTCTCTAGCCAGGCTCTGGCGAGCCGCTCAGTCGACTTCGGCGACGAACAGCGTCTCGAAGTTGCCGTCTTGGTAGACGTTCACCACCAGCGGCACCGCGAGCTGGCGCTTCTGCCCGAAGGAACTGCTGCCGACGTATTGCAGTTTGGCGTCGCCCTTCATGAAGGGATTGGGCGCCTCGAAACCGTCCATGGCCGTCTTGAACTCCTCGACGTCGTCGATGGCCGCCGGGTTCGCCTTCAGCGTGTCGAGGATGTATTGAAGCGCGTATACCTTGGTGTTGGACTTGTCGTTGTATTCGCCGAACATCTGCGTGTAGCGGTCGACGAACGCGTTCATCTGGTCGGAGGCGATCTCCGGGGTGGATGCGCCGCCCACGGAGATGAAGCCATTGGCCAGCTCGCCCGCGCCCTGCTCGAGCACGGTGGCGTCCTGGGCTGTCTCGGTGGAGATGAGCCCGGTATAGCCGAGTTCGCGCGCGGAGCGGATGAGCTGCGGCGCGTTGGCGGGAGCGACGCCCGAGAGCACGAGCAGGTCCGGCTGGGTCTTGATCACCGGCAGCAGCACTGGGGTGAAGTCGGTGGTGTCGACCTGGTAGGTCACGTCCGAGGAGACCACGTCGAGGCCGAGCGCCTTGGCCGCCTCGACGCCGCCGTCGCGCTGGCTGAGCGGGTCGGATTCATTGGCGGCGACGAAGGCGACTTTCTGAACGCCTTGCGTGTCCTTCAGGTGCTTGTAGATCGCGGGACCGGACTGGTAGTTCGCGACCATGCCGAGGACCGCGTTGGAGGCGGGCGCGGTATAGAGCGCCTTCGGGAAGGCGTATGGGAAGTAGATGATGCCGTTCTGCTCAGCGACCGGGCGGACGGCGGCGGCGCCGTCGTCGACGTTGGGGCCGACAACGTAGTGGATGCCCTCCTGCGCCATCTTCTCCATGCCGGCGATCGCGCGCTTCGGGTCCTTCTGGTCATCGAAGGTGACGATCTCGATGTCGTAGGTCTTGTCGCCGATCGTAACCCCGCCCTGCTCGTTCAGCATGGCCGCGAGCGTCTCCATCGAGCGGACGTTGGATGTGCCCCAGGCGGCGGCCGGGCCGCTGGTGACGCCGACGAAGCCGATCTTGAGCTTGTCGGCGTTCTCGGCCCAAGCGCCGCTGACGCCCATCAGGGCGATGGCAGTCGCAAGGATGGAGGTTTTGAGAAGGTGGCGTCGCTGCATCGGATGTTTCTCCGCTGATCGATCTCACTCGAGCCATTAACGAGATGGGACGATCGGCGCGGAGGATTGTCAACAATTCATTCACGGTTGATGTACGATCGGAGGGCGCCATGTAGTTCTAAGTGGTCAACGCCTACTGAAAGGGCGCCGACAGGAACAATGCACGGAAGGAAGCACGATGTCAGAGCCGACGGGATAGCCGCGCCTGCTCCGGCAAGCGAGGACAAGATCGTCCGCCGAATCCATAACGCGGTGATCGAGCAGCGCCTGCCCCCAGGCACCAAGCTGTCCGAGGCGGTTCTCTGCGAGGCGTTCGGCGTCGGGCGCGCGAGGGTGCGCCGCAGCCTCCTCGTGCTTGCGGGCCGCGAGATCGTAGAGCTTCATGCCAATCGCGGCGCCTTTGTCGCCCGCCCGACTCCCGAGCAGGCGCGCGACGTCTTCGACGCTCGGCGCGAGATCGAGCCCGGCATCGTGCGGCGCGCGGCCGCTCGCGCGCAGCCGTCGGACTTAAACAGGCTCCGCGAGCACCTCCAGGCGGAGCAGGAAGCGCACGCCCATCGCGACCGCCGACATGCTATCGGCCTCTCGGGCCACTTCCACATACTCCTGGCGGAAATCGCCGGAAACAGGGTACTGGAACGTATGGTGGGCGAACTGGTCACACGCACCTCGCTCATCATCGGCCTGTTCGGCGCCCAAGGCACCGACAACTGCCGCTCTGGCGAGCACGACCGGATCCTCGACGCAATCGCCGCCCACGACGAAACGACGGGCGCCCGCCTGATGTTCGAGCATCTCGCACACATCGAGGCCGGCCTCGACGTCTTCGGCAATCAGGCCGCCTCGGTTGACGTGATGTCGATCTTTGCAGGCGCCTGATGCGACTCCGACCATAAGTTTGAGCACCGCTAGCGTGGCCCTTTGCGGACCGTCGTGTGTGTCGCAGCGAAGGTCAGGAAACGGTCTCGTGTTACGCGAAGGATATTGTGCTGTAATTTTCTATTGATGGCTCTGGCTTCGACCGAGCCGCCGCTCTTTACGGAGCGCTGGAACCGACCCGGATGAACCTCGACTCGCTGGCGCGCGCATCGGTAGGGACGACGGGCAGCGATCCGGGTGCCTCGGCAGGTAGCGCCTGGAGAAACTGCATGATGGCCTCCCATTCCTTGATCTCGACCGGGACTCCATCGGCCGTCCGCTCCACCACGTCGGTCATGCCGAGGCTCGTTCCCGCCTGGGGCAGCAGGTCGGGCGTTTCCCGGGCCGGAGGGGCGATAGCCTCGACTCGGGACGGCAGCGGCACGCCGTCGCTGTTCTTGGCCACCAGTTCCAGCCGACCGTCGGCCAGCGCCGGGATGGCCGCGACCGTCAGCGCGAAGAACAGAGGGCTCGTCACGCCGTAGAGCGTTTCCGTGTCCGATGTCGATGGGTTTGTATCCCCGGTCGATGTCGCCGAGCGCGATCTCGGTGACCCGGTCGAATGCCGGTCGGTCTGCGTCGTAGGTAAAGCGAAGGCCCGACGCGCGCGGGAAGTAGTCGCCGGGACGGGCGGGCGTGCTCGCGAGGCAGAACTCGATTGCGTTCCTGATCTCCCTGCCCGTCAGATACGCCGTGACAAGCGTGCTGCCGGGCGACATCTCGAGCACGCCGGACCCGGCGGGCGCGACGGCGAAGACATCACAGACCGTCTGTACGCCTGTCTTGCCGCGGGTCATATGAGCACTCGAGAGGTTCGCCATGTCGTTCATTGCTCACCGGGGCGCTGCTCGACCGCCTCACGCACCACGTTCATATCCTCGAGATGAACGGCACGTCCTATCGCCTGGCCCAGAGCCGGTCGCGCAAGAGCCCCGACTGACCCCAAGAACAGGATTGAAAGAGATGCGGCCCCGGCATGCCGGGGCCTCATCTCTCGCCGCGCAAACGGCTGGATCTTGCGGCGCCCAAGTGGCCGAACTTCTCGGCGCCGTTGACATCGAAACGGGGGCGCTTCAGGGGGCAGGGTCACCGAGGCTTTCGGCACAACTTTCAGCGCCGATCTGCCAGTGCGGCATGTGCCGACCGTGTGCCTGGGAGTACCTGGTAACAGATTGAAACGAGCGGCGAAAGTCGCGGAAGCCACTGTAAAAATTTGGAATTCTTTGCTATTGGTCGAGAACTCCCGATGACGCACGAAAACGCGCGCTCGATGCGGGCTAAGTCACTGTTATCGCATAGAAGGTTTGGTTGCGGGGGTAGGATTTGAACCTACGACCTTCAGGTTATGAGCCTGACGAGCTACCGGGCTGCTCCACCCCGCGACAGGGTTTGAAATCGTTCTTGAGAGCGGGTGCGTTTTTCAGGTTTGGCGGTGACCTACTCTCCCGCGTCTTGGGACGCAGTACCATCGGCGCGGCGGCGCTTAACGGCCGAGTTCGGGATGGGATCGGGTGTTTCGCTCGCGCTATGTCCACCAAACCTGCAAAACGCACCGTCCCCTTCCGGGGACAATACGCATCGTCCTCCCGTCGGGAGGATGAAGCCACGAGACTGTCTTTCTTCTGTCTGATCACTGTTTGGGTCTGTCTGACTTCCTGGTCCGTCTTCTTCCGGATCGGAATCAAGCCTATCGGGCGATTAGTACCGGTCAACTGAACGCATTGCTGCGCTTACATCTCCGGCCTATCGACGTGGTGGTCTTCCACGGCCCTCAAGGGAGACCTGGTTTTGAGGGGGGCTTCCCGCTTAGATGCCTTCAGCGGTTATCCTGTCCGTTCATAGCTACCCAGCACTGCCATTGGCATGACAACTGGTCCACCAGTGGAACGTTCACCCCGGTCCTCTCGTACTAGGGGCAACTCCTCTCAAGTCTCCTACACCCACGGCAGATAGGGACCGAACTGTCTCACGACGTTCTAAACCCAGCTCACGTACCACTTTAAACGGCGAACAGCCGTACCCTTGGGACCTTCTCCAGCCCCAGGATGTGATGAGCCGACATCGAGGTGCCAAACACTGCCGTCGATATGGACTCTTGGGCAGTATCAGCCTGTTATCCCCGGCGTACCTTTTATCCGTTGAGCGATGGCCCTTCCACGCGGGACCACCGGATCACTATGGCCGACTTTCGTCTCTGCTCGACTTGTCAGTCTCGCAGTCAGGCGGGCTTATGCCATTGCACTCGACGGTTGATTTCCGACCAACCTGAGCCCACCATCGCGCGCCTCCGTTACTTTTTGGGAGGCGACCGCCCCAGTCAAACTACCCGCCACACAGGGTCCCGGATCCGGATGACGGACCGCGGTTAGACATCAGGCAAGGCAAGGGTGGTATCTCAAGGGAGGCTCCCCGGAGACTGGCGTCCCCGCTTCAAAGCCTACCACCTATCCTGCACATGCCTGGCCTGATGCCAGTGTGAAGCTGTAGTAAAGGTGCACGGGGTCTTTCCGTCTGACCGCGGGAACCCCGCATCTTCACGGGGAATTCAATTTCGCTGAGTCTACGTTGGAGACAGCGGGGAAGTCGTTACGCCATTCGTGCAGGTCGGAACTTACCCGACAAGGAATTTCGCTACCTTAGGACCGTTATAGTTACGGCCGCCGTTTACCGGGGCTTCAATTCAAGGCTTGCACCTCTCCTTTTAACCTTCCGGCACCGGGCAGGCGTCAGTCCCTATACGTCGCCTTACGGCTTCGCAGAGACCTGTGTTTTTAGTAAACAGTCGCCACCCCCTGGTCTGTGCCCCCCGCCCATGGTTGCCCACGAACGGGGCCTCCTTCTCCCGAAGTTACGGAGGCATTTTGCCGAGTTCCTTCAACGTAGTTCTCTCAAGCGCCTTGGTATGCTCTACCAGTCCACCTGTGTCGGTTTAGGGTACGATCTGATGAAGGGCTATTTCCAGGAACCGCTTAGAGGCCCGCCCAATCCGATAAGGGCAGACAACGCTTGCGATCCGTCACATCCTTCTGGCCCAGGAATATTAACCTGGTTCCCATCGACTACGCCTTTCGGCCTCGCCTTAGGGGTCGGCTCACCCTGCTCAGATTAGCTTTAAGCAGGAACCCTTGGACTTTCGGCGAGAGGGTCTCTCACCCTCTTTGTCGCTACTCATGTCAACATTCTCGCTTCCGATCTCTCCACCGCATCCCTCACAGGGCGGCTTCACAGATGAGCACCTGTATTTGCGCTGCCGCTTCGCTACATGAGCTCGGCGGCATAACAAATACGGTGCTGCTTCACGGAACGCTCCGCTACCACGCACATCTTGCGATGCGCATCCTGAGCTTCGGCTCGTGGCTTGAGCCCCGTTACATCTTCGCCGCAGGACAACTTGTCTAGACCAGTGAGCTGTTACGCTTTCTTTAAATGATGGCTGCTTCTAAGCCAACATCCTGGTTGTTTTGGTCGTCCCACATGCTTTCCCACTTAGCCACGAATTAGGGGCCTTAGCTGCAGGTCAGGGCTGTTTCCCTTTTCACGACGGACCTTAGCACCCGCCGTGTGTCTGCCGCATAGTACTCGCCGGTATTCGGAGTTTGGTTAGGATCAGTAAGACTGTGGGTCCCCATTACCCATCCAGTGCTCTACCCCCGGCGGTATTCGTGCGACGCTCTACCTAAATAGATTTCGCGGAGAACCAGCTATCTCCGAGTTTGATTGGCCTTTCACCCCTAGGCACACCTCATCCCGACCTTTTTCAACAGGTGTGGGTTCGGACCTCCAGTGCGTGTTACCGCACCTTCATCCTGGACATGCCTAGATCACTCGGTTTCGGGTCTGATCCCACGAACTGAAGCGCCCTATTCAAACTCGCTTTCGCTGCGCCTACGCCTAGCGGCTTAAGCTTGCTCGTGAGACCAAGTCGTTGACCCATTATACAAAAGGTACGCCGTCACAACTCCAATGATCCGAAGATCCTCGGGCATGCTCCGACTGTTTGTAGGCGTCCGGTTTCAGGGACTGTTTCACTCCCCTTGTCGGGGTGCTTTTCACCTTTCCCTCACGGTACTGGTTCGCTATCGGTCAGCAAGGAGTACTTAGCCTTCGAGGGTGGTCCCCCGATCTTCAGACAGGATTTCACGTGTCCCGCCCTACTTAATGCGTCAGATCACGCTTCGCATACGGGGCTGTCACCCATATCGCCCAGCTTTCCAAATGGTTCTACTCACACTTACGGCTCGGCTGGTCCCCGTTCGCTCGCCGCTACTAGGGGAGTATCTGTTGATTTCCTTTCCTGGGTACTGAGATGTTTCAGTTCCCCGCGTTCGCTCTTTTGTCCCTATGTATTCAGATCAAAAGTACCTGTTCAACGACGATTCAGCCGTTCATGCGCAACGCCCCAACGGTCCAACCGGGCCGCGCGACCGTTCCGCGTGCGTCTTCGCTCGCGCGAAGACACAAACAGCAGACAATCGAAGATTGTCAGGTGGGTTGCCCCATTCGTAAATCCCGGGATCAAAGGGTGCTCTCGCCTCCCCCGGGCTTATCGCAGAGTGCCACGTCCTTCATCGCCTCTTACTGCCAAGGCATCCACCAAACGCCCTTCTCGCGCTTGATCCGATCCAGAAGAAGACAGGCCCTTTTGTGTGGCGAACTTCGATCCGTCAACCTATCTGCTTGGCTTCTGTTCGGAAGTCATTTCGACCCACGCCCCCACGGTTCTCGGCTGAAG